>NZ_JAMFMA010000009.1 GCF_023502425.1 Flagellimonas spongiicola | reverse complement strand
ACCGTCACCGTGATCGTATCCGTATCGGTCTCGTTCTCCGCATCGGTGACCGTCAGTTCCACATCATAAGTACCGGCACTGGTAAAAGTATTGTTAGGGTCCGCCAATGTAGAGGTGTTACCGTCCTTGAAGTCCCAGAAATAGCTCACTACCCCCACATCGTCTATGGAATTGCTGCCCGTGAAATCAACCGACAAGGGCGCATCCCCATTCTGCGTTGAGGCAGTTGCAATGGCAGTAGGTGGAAGGTTAACACCTCCCTGATCATCAACAACCGAGAAGTTGACCACTAAAGGCTGTCCCAAGATTCCACCACTCTGTCCGCCTCCGTTAAAGGCGGTAGCCGTAATTGTATAGTCTCCAAGTGGAAGGTCTGCCAAATTGTAATTCCCGGATACATCACCAAAAAGCGCATAAGGTGCCACTCCCTCTGTTCGGCTCGTGGAAACAGGACCTGTAAGCACAAGTGAAACGCTCCCCACTGTTGATGGATTGGTGTCCGCACGTACGTTCAGACCCGTTCCGCCTGAACTCCCAAAATCAAGTTGCTGGCCTTCGAAAAGACCGAATAGATCATTGTTGGTCACCGCGTCAACCAATGTCAATCCTATCACACCCTCTGTGCTGGGGTCGCTAACGGTAATGGTCAACGTAGCCGTATCCGTCTCGTTCTCCGCATCGGTGACCGTCAGTTCCACATCATAGCTGCCCGCGGTACCAAATGTATTGCTAGGGTCCGCCAACGTAGAGGTGTTCCCATCCTTGAAGTCCCAGAAATAGCTCACTACCCCCACATCGTCTATGGAGTTGCTGCCCGTGAAATCAACCAACAAGGGCGTTGTCCCCGATTGGACGGAAGCTGTGGCTATGGCCGAGGGGGGCTGGTTGCCTGCAGCCTCATTTACCGTCACCGTGATCGTTGCGGTATCCGTCTCGTTCTCCGCATCGGTGACCGTCAGTTCCACATCATAGCTGCCAGCGGCATTAAATATATTGCTAGGGTCCGCCAATGTAGAGGTGTTCCCATCCTTGAAGTCCCAGAAATAGCTCACTACCCCCACATCATCTATGGAAGTGCTGCCCGTGAAATCAACCGACAAGGGCGCATCCCCATCCTGCGTTGAAGC
>NZ_JAMFMA010000008.1 GCF_023502425.1 Flagellimonas spongiicola | reverse complement strand
GAAGTTATTGACAGTAATATCACGCTAGTCTTAGGCGAAATGAAAAAATGGCATCCAGTTCAATTAGTATTTAATGGCCCTCTGGTTAGTGAAAATGACGTTGTAAATCCATTTTTGGATTATCGCCTAAATGTTCAATTCACAAGTCCAACTGGTCAAGTATATATTGTTCCAGGATTCTATGCTGCAGATGGCAATGCTGCAGAAACCAGTGCAATCTCCGGACGAAAATGGGCAGCTAGGTTCAGTCCTGATGAAATTGGAGAATGGACTTATGCGACATCATTTAGAACGGGTAATCAGGTTGCCATTAATCTTGATCCAACTGCCGGAACACCTACATCATTTGATGGTGCCAATGGCAGCTTCATCATAACCTCCAATGACAAAATTCTGCCCGATAATCGGGCGAATGGAAGGCTTGATTATGTTGGTGGACATTTTTATCAATATCAGGAAACCCAAACTTACTTCCTAAAAGTGGGAACAGATTCTCCGGAAAACTTACTAGCCTATGGCGATTTTGATAATACTGTTGCGAAAAAAGACTGGCTTCCACATTCTTCAGATTGGGTAAATGGAAACCCAACATGGCAAGGAAATAAAGGAACTGGATTAATAGGGGCGATTAACTATTTGTCAACCCAAGGCATGAATGCCTTCTCCTTTATAACAATGAGTGTAAATGGTGATGGGCAAGATGTTTGGCCATGGGCAGCTGTAAATCATAGTGACTTAAACGGAAATTCAGCAAACGAAATTGCAAACAGATTGCGTTATGATGTTTCCAAATTAGAACAATGGGAGATAATACTATCGCACGGAGATTCTAAGGGAATGTTTTTGCATTTTAAAACGCAAGAAACCGAAAATGATCTCTTGTTGGATGGTGGTGAGTTAGATGTAGAACGTAAACTATACTATCGTGAATTGGTGTCCAGATTCGGACATCATTTAGCCTTAAATTGGAATTTAGGCGAAGAAAATGATTTATACAGTAATTTAGGCGATAGCTCCAATAGTAGGATTGTTGCTTATGCCGATTATATTCGTGCAATAGATCCATACGATCATCCAATTACAGTTCATTCTTTTCCCGACGAACAAGATCAATTGTATCAACCTTTACTTGGAACTGGAAATGCGCTAACAGGCCCCTCCATACAATCTCTTATTGGTGATATTCACGCCGATGTAAAACGTTGGGTGGAAGCATCCAAAGTTGCAGGTAAACCTTGGGCGGTTGCCAATGATGAACAAGGTGATCCGCAAGCTGGTGTTGCTGCAGATGCAACCTTTTCGGGCAACAAGGGGATTATCCCTGATAACAGGGATGAAGTAAGGCATAAATCCTTGTGGGGTACTTTACTTGCTGGAGGCTATGGTGTTGAGTACTATTATGGTTATAGTACTGGAGAGACAGATCTTTCGGCTCAAGATTTCAGAAGTAGGGAATCCAAATGGCAAGATGCAAAGATTGCTTTGGATTTTTTCCATCAAGAACTCCCTTTTTGGGAAATGGAAAACGCTGATAACCTAACATCAAGTGAGCTTGCATATTGTTTGGGAAAGGAAGATGAAATTTATGTTGTTTTCAAACCTCAAGGACTTACAACCACAATAGACCTAAGTTCATTGAACGGGACTTTTTCCATTGCTTGGTTTGATCCAGAAAATGGTGGAGCCTTGCAAAATGGTAGCTTAAGCTACATTGTGGGAGGCTTGGAAAGGGAAATTGGAGAAGCGCCAAACAACCCTGATAAAGATTGGGTGGTATTAATAAAAAAGATAGCCGGGTCACCAATTGCTGAAATCAATGCTGACACAATCGAAGGAGAAATACCTTTAACAGTGACATTTTCCGGAGATCAATCAACAGATGACTCCGGGATTGTAAGCTATGCTTGGGATTTTGGTGATGGGAATATTTCTAATGATGCAAACCCAATTCATACTTATGGTTCTATTGGTACCTTTTTAGCTACATTGACGGTAACAGATGCAGACGGACTACAGGATACTGATGTAATTCAAATAACGGTTAATACCTCAACAGCTTGGGTGGATAAAGATGAAAACGAGAATTATACCGCCAGACATGAGTCTTCTTTTGTTCAAGCAGGCGATAAATTTTATCTTATGGGTGGTAGGGAAAATGCTAGATCCATTGACGTCTATAGCTATCAATCTGATACCTGGTCCACCCTCACTGATTCTGCACCTTTCGAATTTAACCATTTCCAAGCTGTAGAATACCAAGGGTTAATTTGGGTAATTGGAGCTTTTCAAGATAATAACTTCCCAAATGAGACACCTGCAGAACATATTTGGATATTCGATCCTTCTACAACTGAATGGATACAAGGTCCAGAAATACCTATTGAAAGACGAAGAGGAGGTGCCGGCTTAGTTCTTTACAATGATATGTTCTATCTTCTGGGAGGTAATACTATTGGTCATAATGGTGGTTATGTTGCTCAATTTGATGTGTATGATCCTAAAACCGGAAGTTGGACAATATTGGCAGATGCACCTAGAGCGAGAGATCATTTCGCAGCCGTTGTTATCAACAACAAATTATATGCGGCCGGTGGTAGGCTTTCAGGTGGAAACGGAGGCGTATGGAAACCAACGATAATGGAAGTGGATGTCTATGATTTCACAACTAGTGTATGGACCACATTGCCTCTAGATCAAAATTTGCCTACCCCACGTGCTGGGGCAGCAACTGTGAATTTCAACAATAAATTATTGGTCATTGGTGGTGAAGTTGAAAACGAAGTGGTATATGGAGAAAATATGGACGATGCTTTGAAAATAACGGAGCAATATGATCCTACTACACAAAGTTGGGAAAGATTAGGAGATCTTAATTACGAACGTCATGGGTTTCAAGCGATAGTTTCTGGGTCTGGAATTCATGTATTAGGCGGCTCTCCAAATAGAGGCGGCGGAAATCAAAAAAACATGGAATACCTTGGCGATGACAATCCAATAGGTATCACAAGTATTAGCAGTCAATTAATTGGTCCCGCTACAGTGCAGATTAATGACAACGATACAGCACTGGTAGATATTAACATATTGAATGGCAACATAGGGATTTATATTCGATCCATGGAAATAACAGGTCCCGATGCTAGTGACTTCGCTATTGAAAATGGAGCATTATCCAATGCTTTGTTAACAGTGGATAGTACACATACTATAGGTGTTTCACTTTCTGGCACCGGAGCTGGAAGAAGTGCCATTCTTACCATCAATCATGGTACCTCCAGTGAATTTTCAATTAATTTAGAATCTGCCCCAACCCAAAACATTGCTCCAGTTGCTGTAGCTAATGCATCTATTTTGGGTGGTGAAGCGCCGCTAGTAGTTTCTTTCGATGGCAGTCAGTCCACAGATGACAATTCTATAGCCCTGTATTTTTGGGATTTTGGTGATGGCAATAACTCGAATCAGGAAAATCCTGATCATACCTTTACCGGACCAGGAATATATAATGTATCTCTTACAGTAACTGATGATGAAGGGCTTGAAGACAGTTCTTCTTTGGCCATCACTGTTATTGATCCAAATCAAGAAGGTGTAACCGGATTTACAATGGTGGATTCTGCAACAAATAATGATATTTATAACATATTTGAAGGATTGCAAATCGATATCAGTGAGATAGAAAGTCTTTTAGTAAACATTAGAGCCAATACTAATCCGCCTACAGTAGGTAGTGTTTTATTGGAACTAACAGGTCCTTTACAGAATACAAGAGGAGAAAGTGTAGCTCCATACGCATTATATGGAGATGTTTCCGGTAATTATTTCGGTGAACAATTCCCTATTGGTAGTTATAGCATAAGTGGCACCCCATTTAGTGGCTCAGGATTATCAGGTGAGCAGGGTACAACCATTACAGTCAATTTTTCAATTGTTGAAGAGTTAGCAAACCAACCTCCAATTGCCCAATTGGTTGCCACA
>NZ_JAMFMA010000007.1:0-2500 GCF_023502425.1 Flagellimonas spongiicola | reverse complement strand
CCCCGCTTTCCAACGGGTTCCAGTTCGCCGCGCAAAGAATATCGTGGTCCTACAACCCCAACATTGCCGGAACAACATTGGTTTGGACTAATCCGCTTTCGCTCGCCACTACTAACGGAATCACTTTTGTTTTCTCTTCCTCCGCCTACTTAGATGTTTCAGTTCAGCGGGTTCACCTCCTTTCGGATACTATGCCTTCAACATAGTGGGTTGCCCCATTCGGACATCCGCGGATCAATTCTCGTGTGCAGATCCCCGCGGCTTTTCGCAGCTTATCACGTCCTTCATCGTCTCTGAGAGCCTAGGCATCCCCCATACGCCCTTCTCTTGCTTGTCGCACCTGTACGAAAAACGTACAAATGCCCTCGTAATCCTTATATATTCTATTCTACTTCGTGTTTCTTCTTTGACTTCGCCATGACGGTATAAAACCATCACGCTCCGTCCCAATATGTCAATGAACCTATGGCCATAAGGCCTAGTGGAGAATATCGGAGTCGAACCGATGACCTCCTGCGTGCAAGGCAGGCGCTCTAGCCAGCTGAGCTAATCCCCCATATACTAGTAGTTAGTAATGAGTAGTCAGTAGTCAGTACATAACTACATACCCAACTTCCAGAATTTCCTTCAATATCCCAATTAAATGAACGTTGTAGTCTCAGGCAGACTCGAACTGCCGACCTCTACATTATCAGTGTAGCGCTCTAACCAGCTGAGCTATGAGACTGTTTGGCCTAACAGACCATTAAATGGCCATATCATAAGACAGCATAAAAGGAAAAACAAAGGGACCACCTGATGCCCGACCGTATCGCCAGGGCGTCTTTCTCTAGAAAGGAGGTGTTCCAGCCGCACCTTCCGGTACGGCTACCTTGTTACGACTTAGCCCTAGTTACCGATTTTGCCCTAGGCCGCTCCTTGCGGTGACGGACTTCAGGCACTCCCGGCTTCCATGGCTTGACGGGCGGTGTGTACAAGGCCCGGGAACGTATTCACCGGATCATGGCTGATATCCGATTACTAGCGATTCCAGCTTCACGGGGTCGAGTTGCAGACCCCGATCCGAACTGTGACCGGTTTTATAGATCCGCGCCCCCTTGCGGGGTGGCTTCCCTCTGTACCGGCCATTGTAGCACGTGTGTGGCCCAGGACGTAAGGGCCGTGATGATTTGACGTCGTCCCCACCTTCCTCACGGTTTGCACCGGCAGTCCCGTTAGAGTCCCCGACATTACTCGCTGGCAACTAACGGTAGGGGTTGCGCTCGTTATAGGACTTAACCTGACACCTCACGGCACGAGCTGACGACAACCATGCAGCACCTTGTAAGTAGTCCGAAGAAAAAGCTATCTCTAGCTTATGCAACTTACATTTAAGCCCTGGTAAGGTTCCTCGCGTATCATCGAATTAAACCACATGCTCCACCGCTTGTGCGGGCCCCCGTCAATTCCTTTGAGTTTCATTCTTGCGAACGTACTCCCCAGGTGGGATACTTATCACTTTCGCTTGGCCGCCGAGACCGAAGTCCCGACAGCTAGTATCCATCGTTTACGGCGTGGACTACCGGGGTATCTAATCCCGTTCGCTACCCACGCTTTCGTCCATCAGCGTCAGTACGTTGTTAGTTACCTGCCTTCGCGATCGGTGTTCTATGTGATATCTATGCATTTCACCGCTACACCACATGTTCCGGCAACTCCACAACGACTCAAGACCGCCAGTATCAAAGGCAATTCTACGGTTGAGCCGCAGACTTTCACCCCTGACTTAACGGCCCGCCTACGGACCCTTTAAACCCAATGATTCCGGATAACGCTCGGACCCTCCGTATTACCGCGGCTGCTGGCACGGAGTTAGCCGGTCCTTATTCTTACGGTACCGTCAGCTATCCACACGTGGATAGGTTTCTTCCCGTATAAAAGCAGTTTACAACCCATAGGGCAGTCATCCTGCACGCGGCATGGCTGGATCAGTCTCCCGACCATTGTCCAATATTCCTCACTGCTGCCTCCCGTAGGAGTCTGGTCCGTGTCTCAGTACCAGTGTGGGGGATCCCCCTCTCAGGGCCCCTAACCATCGTAGTTATGGTGAGCCGTTACCTCACCATCTGACTAATGGTACGCATGGCCATCCCTGTCCGATAAATCTTTAAACAAAATATCATGCGATATAATGTTACCATGGGGCATTAATCCAAATTTCTCTGGGCTATTCCCCTGACAGGGGCAGGTTCCATACGCGTTCCGCACCCGTGCGCCGGTCGTCAGCAGAAAAGCAAGCTTTTCCCTGTTACCCCTCGACTTGCATGTGTTAGGCCTGCCGCTAGCGTTCATCCTGAGCCAGGATCAAACTCTTCATTGTAAAAAGTTAAATAATTTCAACTCCCTAACAATACCAAAGTCACTGACATCAAAATGGTTCTTCGTTATTCTCTTTTACGCTGTCTATACAATATGTCCAAAGAACTTCTTCTTTACTTTTTCTTAAGCGCCGAAACAAAAG
>NZ_JAMFMA010000006.1 GCF_023502425.1 Flagellimonas spongiicola | reverse complement strand
AATGAAACTAATTTACCTCCAACAGCTATCGCAACAGCCACGCCTTTGAATGGTGATGCGCCACTTAATGTGAATTTTACAGGAAACTCATCGGTTGACGATAATGGCATAGTTTCTTATTTATGGGATTTTGGAGATGGCACAACTAGTAATGCAATTAACCCGACCCACACTTACATCAGCAGTGGAGTCTTTAATGCCTCCCTTACAGTTACAGATATAGAAGGGTTGGTTAGCACAGATTTTGTTAGCATCAATGTTACAGCGCAAAATACGGAAGGAGTTATTGGATACACTTTAATTGATTCTTCAACGAATTCTGAGTTATTGGAACTAAGTGATGGATTACAAATAGATGCGAATCTAACCGATGGTGTATTGCTTAATATTCGAGCAAACACAAATCCGCCCATTGTTGGCAGCGTTCGATTACAATTAACCGGTGCACTAACTAGATCAAGTACAGAAAATGTTGCACCTTATGCACTTTACGGAGACTTAGGCGGAAACTACCTAGGCACAAATTTCCCTTCTGGTAATTATACCTTATCTGCTACCCCATATAGTGGATCTAACTTATCTGGTATTGAAGGTGAAACAGTGACCATAAATTTTTCAATTGTGGATTCCGGCTCTACCTTGAGGGTAGCACCTCTTAATGCCTTGAAGATAGATATGCACCCCAACCCAGTTTCTGAAGTGGCTCATGTAGGTATTTCTGAAAATCAATCAAAAATTGCTGAGATTTCAATTTACGATGTCGCAGGGCGTCGGGTTAAAACGATAAAGAATAAAGATTTAAAATGGGAAAATGGTGATGTTTTATTATCAGTACAAGAATTTGAAGATGGTTTTTACTTTGTAGTAGCAGTTACAGAGTCATTGGATATCGTTCAAACTAGGATGGTAGTGAAAACAAAATAACCACTAAAGGCTATCTAAATATTCGGTCACATTTCTATTTATTCGGAATTCAATTTTTGAGTTATCGGCCTTTTGGAAAGCTTCTCCAGTGATGCTCTCGTAAAGCTCGATATAGCGGTCAGACACAGAATTGATGTATTCATTACTCATTTCTGGAACTGTTTGACCGTCCAAACCTTGAAAACCATTGGAAATCAACCATTGACGAACAAACTCCTTGGAAAGCTGTTTTTGGGGTTCGCCCTTTTCTTGCCGCTGCTCATAACCGTCTGCATAGAAATACCTTGACGAATCAGGGGTATGGATTTCATCTATTAAAACGATTTCCCCATCCTTTGTTTTCCCAAACTCATATTTGGTATCTACCAGAATCAAACCACGTTTTGCCGCCAATTCCGTTCCGCGTTGGAATAGTGCTTTTGTATATTTCTCCAGCACTTCATAATCTTCTTTGGAGACTATCTCACGTGCTAAAATTTCCTCACGGGAAATATCTTCATCATGATCGCCTTTTTCAGCTTTTGTTGCTGGGGTTATTATGGGTTCAGGAAATTTATCATTTTCTTTCATCCCCTCCGGCATTGGAACGCCACATAACAGGCGTTTACCAGCCTTGTACTCACGTGCGGCATGTCCTGACATGTATCCACGAATCACCATTTCCACCTTAAATGGTTCGCAGGCTTTGCCAACGGCCACATTAGGGTCAGGTGTCGCCATTAACCAATTCGGGACAATATCTTGGGTAGCCGCCATCATTTTAGTGGCAATTTGATTCAAAATTTGACCCTTAAACGGTATTCCTTTGGGCATCACCACATCAAATGCAGAGAGTCTGTCTGTGGCAATCATAACCAAGATGTCATTATCCAAGGTATAGACCTCTCGCACTTTTCCCTTGTAAACACTTTTTTGATTTGGAAACCTGAAATTGGTTTCCATTATGGTATTGGACATGTCTGGCTAGTTTTGGTGCTCAATATTCTTGTAGGCGTCAATTACTTTTTTGACCAGTTTATGGCGGATAACATCCTTATCATCCAAGTAGATGATGCTTATACCTTCAACATTTTTTAATATTAGCAATGCCTCTTTCAATCCAGAGATTACCCTTCTTGGTAAATCTATTTGTCCTGGATCACCTGTTAATAAGAACTTTGCATTTTTGCCCATACGGGTTAGGAACATCTTCATTTGGGCGTGGGTAGTGTTTTGCGCCTCATCCAAGATTACAAAAGCATTATCCAGCGTACGTCCTCGCATAAAAGCCATAGGGGCAATTTGAATAGTTCCGTCTTCAATATATTTTTCCAACTTCTCAGCAGGAATCATATCACGAAGCGCATCGTACAAAGGTTGCATATAGGGATCCAGTTTCTCCTTCAAATCACCCGGAAGAAACCCTAAATTCTCACCTGCCTCAACAGCTGGCCGGGTTAATATGATGCGCCGAACCTGCTTTTCTTTCAACGCTTTGACAGCTAAAGCTACACCGGTATATGTTTTTCCAGTACCCGCTGGGCCAATGGCGAAAACCATATCATCTTTTTTGCATGCATCAACAAGCTTTCGTTGGTTAACGGTTTGGGCTTTTATCAGTCTACCGCTTACACCATGTACCAAAACCTCTCCACTACTTTTGGATGAAGAAAGTTCTTCCTGTCCATTACTTGTTAGAACACGCTCAATCATGTTTTCGTCAAGTTTGTTGTACTTGGCAAAATGATTCGTCAGCATATCAAAACGTTTATCGAACTCTTCCAAGAGTTCTTCATCACCGTACACCTTGATTTTGCTGCCTCTGGCGACTATTTTAAGTTTTGGAAAGTATTTTTTTAGAAGTTCAATATTCTCATTCCGCTGCCCAAAAAAATCTTGAGGGCTTATCTCCGTCAATTCTATAATAAGTTCGTTCAAAAAAAGTGGTCTCTTTAAGGGTTATTTTTGAAGAAAAAAGGTTCTTTCTTTTTTATTTAATTTTACCCCACAAACTTAACCAAAAATCATTTTGACCACCGAAAAACATATCAACAGTATTGCATGGCAATCATAACGTTAACTACAGATTTTGGACATAAAGACCACTTTGTAGGTGCCATAAAAGGGACTATACTCAATAATCTTCCAGAGGTCAATGTTGTTGATATTTCGCATGAGATAAGCCCATTCAATATTCAGGAGTGTGCATACATCCTTAAAAATGCGTACCGTGCGTTCCCAGCTGGAACTGTTCATATTGTAGGGGTTGATTCTGAATTATCACCAGAAAACCAACATATTGTGGTCCAAGTTGAAGACCAGTTCATTATAAGTGCAAACAATGGCGTAATATCACTGATTACTTCAGAAACCATTCCTGAAAAAGTAATGGAAATTGATATTCCCAATATCAATCCAAGTTCTTTTCCTGTTTTGAACGTCTTTGTTGAAGTAGCCTGCCACATTGCCCGAGGTGGGAAACTTGAAGTTATTGGCAAACCCTTCAATCAACTTAAAGAGCTAAGGGAATTTGAACCTCGAATTACCAATGAAGGTAAAAGTATTGTTGGCAATGTCATTTATATAGACAATTACGGAAATGTAATTACCAATATTCAGCGTAGTCTTTTTGAAGCCTATAGAAACGGAAGGGAATTTGAAGTGATCGCACGAACCAATAAAATCAAAAACATACATAACAGCTATAACGGAATCGTGAATTTTAACTTGGAGCGCGGTCAACGTAGAGGACCTGGCGATGCCTTGGCCCTATTCAACTCTGCAGGTTATGTGGAATTGGCAATTTATAAAAGCGACTTGAAAACTGTAGGAGGAGCTTCTAGCCTATTGGGTTTAGGCTATAGGGACACGGTAACAATAAATTTCTTGTAAATGTTGGTACGCATTGTTAAACTCACCTTTAAACCCGAAAATATTCCTAGTTTTGAACTGATATTTAAATCAACACAACCTGAAATTTTGAAATTTAAAGGCTGTAAACTCGTTGAAGGCTATCATGATGTTGCAAATCCATGTGTATTTTTCACTTACAGTCATTGGGAGGATGCCGCCGATCTTGAAAACTACCGGAATTCCGAATTTTTCAAAAATGTATGGAAAAAAACCAAGCTCCTATTTGATGCTAAACCGGAAGCTTGGAGTTTAAGTAAAATCGATTCTGAAGCATAACTATGGAATCAAGGCAAAAGAAATCAATTTAATAACCTCAATAAACTTCGTTAGACAACACGTGTTTTCCATTTATAAAAGAGAAATCCAATCATTTTTCACATCTTCCATTGGTTATTTGATTGTTGGCCTTTTTCTGCTACTTACCGGATTGTTTCTATGGGTTTTTAAGGGTGAGTACAACATTTTTGATTACGGTTTTGCTGATTTAAGCAACCTGTTTCTACTATCATCATGGATTTTCATTTTTTTGATTCCTGCGATTACCATGAAAAGTTTTTCGGAAGAGATCAAATCTGGGACCTTGGAACTCTTACTCATTAAACCCATCTCTATTTGGAAGCTGGTCATGGGAAAATTTTGGGGTGCATTCACGTTATGTGTAATCGCCATTTTACCGACTTTAATTTATATTCTCACGATTTCTAAACTGGGAATTATCGTAGGGAATCTGGATGTAGGCGTTTTAGTTGGTTCTTATTTTGGTTTGTTGTTTCTTATAGGCGCATATACTGCAATTGGTATATTCACCTCTACGCTTTCCGAAAATCAAATCATTGCTTTTATACTTGGTGTTTTGATTTGCTTTGTTCTATTTAATGGTTTTAACGCCTTATCATCTCTGTTCCCGTCAGGTGAAACTCAGCAATTAATTCTAGGTTTTGGTGCCCAATCGCATTTTGAAAATATAGGAAGAGGTATTTTGGACACGCGAGATTTGGTGTATTTTGTTTCAATCTCCCTATTGTTTTTGTATTTGACGATGCAACGTTTAAAATCAATCGTGCGATGAATAAAGAGTTTTTTCAATCTGTTTTGAAAATTGTTTTGGTTGTCGTTGTATTGAACATTGCCGGAGGTTTTCTGTTCACGCGGTTTGACATGACAGAGGACCAACGCTTCACGATTTCTGAACCATCCAAGGAGGTACTTCAAAAATTGGGGTCCCCTGTTGTAATCGATGTTTTATTGGATGGAGAAATTCCTGCTGAGTTTTCAAAATTGAAAACAGAGGCTATGCTTTTGATCAAGTCTTTCAGGACATTGAACAAGAATATCCAATTCAATTTGGTGGACCCTTTGGAAAATGAAGCAGACCCGCAGCAGACTATAGCTGATTTACAGCGAATTGGACTTACTCCTGCAAATATCACGGTTGAAGAAAACGGAAAAGTATCCCAAGAGCTAGTCTTCCCATGGGCAATGGTCACCTACCAAAACCAGACGGTTAAAGTTCCGTTACTCAAAAACAAATTGGGATCCACAATGGAGGATCGTATCAACAATTCTGTTCAACAATTGGAATATGCCTTCGCTGATGCATTTACCAAGTTGACAACTGGTCAGAAAAAACGAATCGCTGTCATCAAGGGAAATGGGCAACTGGAAGATATTTTCATCGCCGATTACTTAACCACCATACGAGATTATTACAATATTGGTGCAATCACCCTTGACTCTGTTGCTGCAAACCCAGATACGGTCCTAAATCAATTAAACGAATTTGATTTGGCGCTCATAGCCAAGCCAACAGCGTCATTTTCTGATGAAGAAAAATACATACTTGATCAGTACATTACCAATGGTGGTAAATCCATCTGGCTTATAGACCAAGTTGCTATGGAATTGGATAGTATTTTCCAAGGGGGTGGTAGTGCGATTGCACTTCCTCGAGATCTTAACATGAAGGATTTTTTCTTCAAATATGGCCTAAGGATCAATCCTGTTTTGGTAAATGACCTCTACTTTACCCAAATTGTGTTAGCCTCAGGTGATGGTAATGACTCCCAATACAATCCGGTTCCCTGGTATTATAATCCCATGGTTTTTTCTCGAAATGACCATCCCATAAATACTAATATTGAGGCGGTAAGGTACCAGTTTGCGAGTTCCATGGAACTGCTTCAAAATGATTACCAGCAAACGGTACTGATGCAAAGTTCGCCCTTATCAAAAGCTGAAAGCGCACCAAAACCGATTAGTCTGAGCGTATTAAACAATCCACCAAATAAGGAATCGTATATTGAAGGTAACCTACCATTGGCCGTCTTAATTGAAGGAAAATTCAAGTCCGTATTTAAAAACAGAGTCAAACCAATTGATTTAGAAAATGACCTGGAAGATGGTCCTGAAAACAAAATGATTGTTATTTCCGATGGTGATTTAATAAAAAACCAATTGCGGAATGGTGTTCCTTTGGAACTTGGCTATGACAAATGGACTAATAGTTCGTATGGAAACAAAGAATTTTTGGTGAATTGCATTAATTACCTGTTGGATGATACTGGACTTATAAACATAAGGAGCAAACGTGTTTCCATTCCCTTATTGGATGCGGAAAAAATCAACGCTCAGAAAACCAAATGGCAATTAATCAATGTTGCGTTACCGGTGCTTTTGACCTTGCTTTTTGGAGTAGCATTTGGATGGTACAGAAAGCGCAAATACAGTGTATAGCTGTTAATAAGTTTGTTTCTTTACTATGTCCTTTTAAGATATATTTGTTTTTAGCCAATATTTAAGCCTATTTGCAGTAAAAATGAAGGGATAGGCACTAAAGTTTAAAGAATTTCTTGAATGAAGTTTATTGTATCAAGTACATATTTATTAAAGCAATTACAGGTATTGGGTGGTGTTATCAACAATAGTAATACACTACCAATTTTAGATAATTTCCTGTTTGATCTCAAAAAAAACCAGCTGACTGTATCAGCATCTGATTTGGAAACCACAATGAGTTCTGTCTTGGAAGTGGATTCCGATGCAGAAGGAGCTATTGCTGTGCCAGCGCGATTGTTATTGGATACGCTAAAAACATTTCCGGAACAGCCATTGACGTTTGTAGTTGAAGACAACAATACCGTTGAAATAAGTTCCAATCATGGTAAGTATGCGTTGGCGTACGCGGATGGCGCTGAATTCCCTAAAGCTGTGGAAGTTTCCAATCCAAGTACCACTACCCTACTTGGTGATATTTTGGCAACAGCAATTACCAAAACCATTTTTGCAGCTGGAAACGATGACCTACGTCCAGTAATGAGTGGGGTATTCTTCCAGTTTTCTACCGAGAATTTGACCTTTGTAGCTACGGACGCACATAAATTGGTAAAATACCAGCGCAATGATGTTTCTGCTTCCCAGGTTGCGGAGTTCATTATGCCAAAAAAGCCATTGAATCTATTAAAAGGGATATTGGCAGGGTCGGAATCTGAGGTGACCATCGAATACAACGATAGCAATGCTAAGTTCATTTTTGACAATTCAGAATTAATCTGTCGACTAATTGATGGTAAGTACCCAAATTATGAAGCCGTAATACCAAAGGAGAATCCAAATCAATTATCGATTTCTCGAAATCAGTTTTTAAGTTCGGTTCGCAGGGTTTCAATCTTTTCAAACAAAACTACCCATCAGATTCGGTTAAAGATTGCCGGTGCCGAATTAAATATTTCCGCAGAAGATGTGGATTACAGTAACAAAGCTGAAGAACGTCTTTCTTGTTCTTATCAAGGGGACGATATGCAAATAGGGTTCAATTCAAGATTCTTATTGGAAATGTTGAACAATCTAAATTCAGAGGACGTTTCCTTGGAAATGAGTTTACCAAATAGAGCTGGCATTTTAACCCCAGTTGATGGATTGGATGAAGGAGAACTTGTTACCATGCTTGTAATGCCAGTTATGTTAAATAACTAGGTCATCTACCATAAAAGAAAAGCTGGAATATACTTCCAGCTTTTTTTATTTAAATAAACGGTATGGTCATAAAGTAGGACGGTGATTCGCCATTTGTTGCCTTTACAGCATTTACTATGGGTAAAACAAATCCTAAAATTGCCACGCCGATTAGCCCTAAAATACCAAGTCCTATTAAAAGTATAGCTGGTATACTCACAATAATGTAAAGCAATAGACTAAGTTGCAGGTTGATAATGGCTTTACCGTGCTCGTCCATACCCTCAACTGATTTTCTAGCAGAAAGCCAGATGATAAGAGGTACAATGAAACCCCCAAAACCTGGGATGTAATGTAATAATTGCGTTAAGTGCGTAATGGACAACAGTGTGTTGTCCTTTCTAACTACTTTTTCGTTAATAACTTCCATTTTTTGATTGATATTGATGATGTACTATATCTGTATGATAAACCAATAAAATGTTACAGCTAGTGTCTATTTCGTAATTTTGCCAGCATGTCGCATTCCGATACCATAGTAGCGTTGGCAACACCACCAGGGACTGGGGCAATTGCCATTATTCGAGTTTCAGGACCTGATGCCATAACCTTGGTTTCAAAACATTTTAAACCTGTCAGTCATAAAGACTTGACCAATCAAAATACCCATACTATACATTTAGGCCATATAGTTGATGCCAATAAAGTTTTGGACAAGGTTCTGGTTTCCCTTTTCAAGAACCCTAATTCATACACCGGTGAAAATGTTGTTGAAATTTCTTGTCATGGTTCGCCCTACATCCAACAACAGATCATACAACTTTTTTTAAAGGCAGGGTGCAGGATGGCCAGTGCTGGCGAATTTACGCTACGCGCATTTTTAAATGGTAAAATGGATTTGAGTCAGGCAGAAGCAGTTGCTGACCTCATTGCCAGTGATAGTGAAGCTTCTCATGACATAGCTATGAAACAAATGCGTGGAGGATTTAGCAATGAAATTCAAAAGTTAAGGGAAGAATTGTTGAATTTTGCATCGTTAATAGAATTGGAATTGGACTTTTCCCAAGAAGATGTAGAGTTTGCGGACCGCACCCAATTCTATGACCTACTGGGCCGAATCAGTGAAGTACTTAAAAAATTGATTGATTCCTTTGCCATCGGGAATGTCATTAAAAATGGGATTCCAATCGCAATAGTAGGTAAACCAAACGTTGGAAAATCCACACTACTTAATGCCCTTCTTAATGAAGAAAGGGCAATAGTGAGCAATATTCCAGGTACCACTAGAGATACCGTAGAGGATCTAATCAACATTGGAGGAATTAATTTTCGTTTTATAGACACGGCTGGAATACGAGAAACTACAGACGAGGTCGAAAAAATAGGTATTGAACGAACTTTCCATAAAATTGAAAATGCCAAGTTGATTTTATTTCTTTTCGATGGTCTTGAAGCTGATTTAGATAATTTGACGCGTATTAAGAAAAAATTCCCTAGCAAAGAAGTTCTAGCAATATGTAACAAGGTAGATCTATTGAATGCTGAAGAACTTGCATCCCTTAGAAAAACCATTCCTAACGGAATATATATCTCTGCCAAAAAGAAGGAAGGTATAACACTTCTGGAAGATAAATTGTCCACTTTGGTGGTATCTGGTTCACTTCAAGGCGATGAAACCATCATAACAAACAGTCGTCATTATGATGCCCTACTAAAATCATTAGAAGAAATTCAAAAAGTTAAGGAAGGGATGGATTTGGATTTATCCAGTGATTTATTAGCTATCGATATTAGACAAGCCTTGCATCACCTTGGTGAAATTACAGGTAGCGTCACCACCGATGATTTGTTGGGCAATATTTTTTCAAATTTTTGTATCGGGAAATAACTATTAACCACAACACCAGTTAATTTACCCAAAATGGGATTAGAGTATTCAGTCCTTAAGATATCCACTATATTTGTAATCCAAATTTTATTCATGTTCAGTTTTTTCCAAAAGAAAAACTATATAGTCGATAATTTACATGGTCTGGTAGATATACATAATCATATTTTACCTGGCATAGATGATGGCGCTAAAACTGTTGAGAATTCTATTGAACTTATACGTGAATTCCAACAATTTGGGGTAAATAACTTTGTGTGCACTCCCCATATCATGCATAATTATTACGACAATACGGAACAGACAATAAGAAACTCATTCTCCTTATTACAAGCTGAATTGGTAAAACAGCAAGTTGACAATGTTTCCATTGATTTTTCAGCCGAACACATGATTGATGATAATTTTGAAGAAATATTGGCAAATGACGCTGTATTGCCGTTAAGAAAATACCATTTGTTGGTAGAAATGTCTTTCTTACAACGCCCTTTAAATTTTGATCGGGCAATTCAAAATATCGCCTCTGCAGGTTATTTTCCAATACTAGCGCATCCAGAGAGATACTTATTCCTACATTCCAAGTTTGGCAAATATGAAAAATTTAGAAAACAAGGAATATTGTTCCAAGCCAATGTATTATCATTTGGAGGATATTATGGTACCGAGGTAAAGCGCGTTGTCAATAAACTTTTGGACAATCAAATGATCGATTTTATTGGATCAGATGTACACCGTATGGAACATCTTAAATACTTAAAAGAAATCACCTTGCCCTCCAAAGTTTTAGCCAAATTGGAACCGGTTATCTGCGAAACTATTGAGGCTTTCTTGTAGCACAATACCCTATTTTCTAATTATAAGTTTTTCCTCAGATACCTTATCTAAATTGGGAGACCAAATTTGGACAACATAAATACCTTCTTCCAATCCTAAAATACTAAAATCAAACGTACCGCCTATGCTTTCAAACACATCAATATCCACTGTTTTAACAAGTCTGCCAGACATATCGAACAAATAAACCTTTTCTACCGGCTCCACTAAATCTGTTACAACGTGTACGTCAGAAGCTGTTGGATTTGGTGATAGAGCTATGTTAAACCCTCCAATCCCACTATCATTTTCACCATTGAATGACCTAGCAGCACCACCGTTGATAATCGCGAATTGAATGGATAAAGCTTGGCCAATATCACCTCCCAAGGAAGCATTTGAAAATGGTGTCGCTGACAATGTGTATGAACCTAAGGGCAAATTGGTTGAGTTGTAATTACCACCACTATCCCCAAACAAAGCATAAGGTGCTCCATTTTCAGTTCTACTCTCATTTACAGGACCACTTAGGTTAAATGATACACTACCAACCACAGAAGGATTTGTATTCGCACGAATATTAAGACCTATCCCTTGAATCGAGGCTTGATCAATTTGTTGTCCGTCTGTAATGGTGAATAAATCCGTATTAGAATCTGCATTAATCAAGGTAAAACTTTCTACACTTTGGGAAGGCGAGCCACCACCTCCACCTGTATCAGTACCTACTACCCAATCAAACTGAATGGTTGTGGATTCTTGGGGAACATTGTCATCTGAAACAGTCACAGAAACGTTATATGGACTATTTGCAGCAGCACCTGCTGTTCCTCCGGAACTGTTGGATTCAGGAAAAGCGTTAAGTTCTGAGCCTGAATAACTAGGTCCATCAACTTTAAACAGAGCAATACGATCAATAGCGTGACCTGCTGAGCGTTCGGAAATCTCGAATGTATAAGTTCCTGGATTTTCAAACCTTACATAGATATGATGAGAATCATTATCACTGGTGTTTGCTTGCCAACTATATTGTTGAGAATTACCACCTATCAAAAATATTTTGAAGAATCCATTACCTCCACTTCCCTCAGGTGTTGTTGCAGGTGTAACGCGAGCGCTTCCAATGGGAAAAACAATATTGTTTTGATCTCCTTCCAACTCCGTTATTAAGGCAGCTTCACTTGCAGGTGTCCCTTGATAGCCAAAAAACCATGCACCCCCTGTATTCGGAAAACGAAGCCAATTATCGTTTTCTTCGGAGGATACTGTCCCGCTATAGAAGCTGTGCCATAGAAAACGATATACCCCAGGTGTGGTTATCGTAAATTCATATGGAATTGTACCTCCATTCTGATCATTAAAATGATTGCTACCAGCTATTATACCGGTTTCATCATCCAAATTCGTTAAACTCCAATTTGGTACTAATGGACTGGATTCTGCTTCAATAATCAGCAACCCATTTTCTTCAATAAATGAACCAGAAGGTTGCGCCTGAGCTAAACTTCCTGATATTAGACCGGTATTGGGATTTATTGATAATGTGGGCGGTAAATTATTTGCTTGATATGTTAGGTTCGTACTTTCATCAGTCGCATTTATTTGCAATGAAACCACCTCTCCTTCATTACTATTTTGGGTGCCAGGATTAGTAACCACTGGTGCTTGATTACTACCAGGAATAGTC
>NZ_JAMFMA010000005.1 GCF_023502425.1 Flagellimonas spongiicola | reverse complement strand
TATCGCTGACGGAAATACAGTTGACATTAGCTCCATTGATACAGATGACCAGACCTTGAGTTTGACTGGTAACACATTGGCTATTGCTGATGGTAACTCGGTAGACATTAGCTCCATTGATACAGATGATCAAACATTAAGCTTATCTGGTACAGATTTGAGCATTGCAGATGGAAATACAATAGACATCAGTTCCATTGATACGGACACGGATGACCAGACCTTGAGTTTGACTGGAAACACATTGGCTATTGCGGATGGCAACTCCGTTGACTTGAGCGGTTATGTAAATACAGATGCCCAGACTTTGTCCTTGAGCGGAAATGACTTGAGCATTAGTGGCGGAAACACGATTGACATAAGTTCAATTGACACCGATACGGATGACCAGACCTTAAGTCTATCTGGAACCGATTTGAGTATCGCTGACGGAAATACAGTAGACATTAGCTCCATTGATACAGATGATCAGACCTTGAGTTTGACTGGAAATACGTTGGCGATCGCAGATGGCAACTCCGTTGACTTGAGCGGTTACGTAAATACGGATGCTCAGACTTTGTCCTTGAGCGGCAATGACTTGAGCATTAGTGGTGGAAACACAATTGATATAAGTAGCATTGACACGGATACAGATGATCAAACCTTGAGTTTATCTGGTACTGACTTGAGCATAGCGGATGGGAATACAATTGATATCAGTTCAATAGATACTGATACTGACGATCAGACCCTAAGCCTATCCGGTACGGATTTGAGCATTGCCGACGGAAATACTGTAGATATTTCAAGTATTAATACTGATGGTCAAACATTGGGACTTAGTGGCACTAATCTCTCAATTAGTGGTGGAAATACCATAGATATCGGTTCAATCGATACAGATACAGACGATCAGACTTTAAGCCTTTCAGGAACGGATTTGAGCATTGCCGATGGAAATACAATTGATATTAGTTCCATTGATACGGATACAGATGATCAAACTTTGAGTTTGTCTGGCACAGATTTAAGTATAGCTGATGGGAATACCGTTGATATCAGTTCCATCAACACTGATAATCAGGATGCAAGTGAAGTGAATTTAGTGACCGCGGTAGATATGGATGAAGCTGGCGAGGTTTCACCAACCAATGAAACTACGGTTGAAGAGGCCTTACAAGCCATTGCTCCGATTACGTCAAAAGCGGCTAGGATTTTCTATCCGCCGTCCATTGCTGTACCTGCCTCTTCGGTAGGCCCGGGTACGCCAATCGATTTGCATGCGCAATATGTGGCACAATTCGGTAGTCCGGCAGTAAAGAGTCCTTCGGCGCCAAATGCAATTCCAACGTATACAGCCACAGAGCTTCATTACTATATCACATATTATGATACATCGGTCTTTTCAGGTGTTTCCGTTAGTGACAGTGGAGTAATGTCATTTACCGTGGATGCGGTTCCAACAGGATACAATTCTTTGATTAATGTGGTATTTGTGGTAAAGTAATTTAAAGACGGAATAGGATTTTGAAATTTCAGACCATACATAAGTCTTTATTTTTTGTACTGTTCATAGCACTATTGGGCGTACAAACAGTGAATGCACAATTCCTTTTGCAAGCTCCTAACAGTGGGGATGAAACCAACTTTCAGTGGTATGAAGCTTCTGACCTTGGAACAGTTCTGGGAACGGATTTTTTCTACGAAGCAACCCAACCTGGAGTTTATTTTGCAACCTATGATGGTACACTTTGTGGTTCCAATGCAACAGGGTACTTTATTTTAACAGATTGTGCTGCCCCGGATAATCAAGTTACCTTGAACATAGCAGCAAGCATTCCTTCTGGCGCAACGGTAAGTTGGAATCCTGTTTTACCAGGTGATCAAACCCAACCAACGGTGACCAGTACACAAACTGTGGAACGTTATGTTGCCACTATTACAAAAGCAGGGAATTCAAGTACTTTGCCAAGATTCACGGTTGTTTGTATGAGTCAATCAGGAACATTGGTTGATGATTTAGTAACGGTGGATGAGGACGATTCCATAGTTGTGGATGTCTTTGCAAATGATTCCGATTTACCTACAAATGGTCTATTAACGGCAACAGATCCTGCCAATGGTACGGTCAATATAAATGACAATGGTACGGCAAATGATCCAACAGACGATATCGTAACCTATACCCCTGACCCTGATTATAATGGTCCAGATAGTTTTGATTATACGATTTGCAATCCATTCGGATCATGCAGTATGGCAACCGTAACAGTGGACGTCCTCCCAATTGTGGATGCTTTTGATGATTCTGTAGTTACAGACCAAGATGTTACAGTGACTGTAGATATGCTTGCAAATGATAATGACTTGCCTAGTGTTGGTTCTATTACTACAACAACACCTTCCAATGGGTCAATTGTTTTAAATGATGGAGGTACACCGGCTAACCCATCTGATGATACCATAACGTACACCCCTAACTTGGGTTATTTAGGAACCGACTCCTTGGATTATACCATATGTGATGGTAGCGGAAATTGCAGTACAGCAACAATAACCATTATGGTTAATGTACCGGTAATTGATTTAGATAGCGATGATGATGGTATTGTAGATGCTTTTGAAGATCTGAATACCGATGGAGACAATGACCCGGCGACAGACCCAACGGATACTGATGTAGATGGCATTCCAGATTACTTGGATATTGATAGTGACAATGATGGTATTCCAGATAATATTGAAGCACAACCTACAATAGGTTATATAGCTCCTAGTTTGACGGATGTAAATGGAAATGGACTTGATGATGCTTTTGAAAATGCGGGCAATGTTGGTTTAATACCCGTGGATTCCGAAGGTGATGGTATTCCTGACTATGTTGATGAGGATAGTGACGACGATAATGTTCCAGATATTATTGAAGGTAATGACCGTGATCAAGATGGAATATTGGATAACGCCTTAACTGGATCTGATAAGGATAATGATGGACTGGATGATGCCTTTGAGGGCGGAACGGCAATTGACATTGATGTTAATGACGAAATAAATGATCCAACTACGGATCTAATGGATACGGATACCGATGGCGAAGCGGATTATAGGGATACCGACGACGATGACGATGGTATTGAAACTATTGATGAAGATTTAGATCTAGACGGTAATTATGCCAACGACGATTCCGATTCAGATGGTACTCCAAACTATTTGGATTCAGACTTAGGTCCAACGCAAGTTGATGCCATAGACGTTATAAACGTTATAACACCTAATGGAGATGGAATTCACGACGTTTTCACAATAAACAATTTAGAAGATTATCCAAACAACACAGTAAAGATTTATAACAGATGGGGTGTGCAGGTCTACGCAACCAAGTCATACAACACCACCGGAAATGTGTTTGATGGCACATCCGAAGGTCGGGTAACCGTGAACAAGGACAACAAACTTCCTGTTGGTACGTATTTCTATATAATAGATTACCAAGATCCATCAGGTAACATGAATCAGCTGTCTGGCTACCTATACATTAACCGATAAAGAATTTAAACTGTGGTAAAGCTTTTAAGAAAGAAAACTCAATGGTTGCAATTTTTGGTTGTATTATGTCTGGGTAGTGTTATGCAAGCCCAGCAAGATGCACAATACACGCAGTACATGTATAACACGGTAAGTGTTAATCCTGGATATGCTGGATCTAGAGGCCATATGAGCATTGCAGCCTTATATAGAAATCAATGGTTGGGATTAGATGGCGCTCCAGAGACCCAAAGCTTGAATATCCATACTCCACTTGGTTACAGAGGTGTTGGCTTGGGTTTTTCGGTAGTTAACGATAAAATTGGCCCCACTTCTGAAACCTATTTTGATGTAGATTTCTCGTATACGATTCAAACTTCATTTGACGGTAAACTGAGTTTTGGCCTGAAGGCAAGTGCCCATATGTTGGATATTCGTTATTCTGAGTTGGATGAATTTGAAATTGACCCACAATTACAGGCCCAACAGGACATTAGAAATAAGTTTTCGCCCAATATCGGAGCCGGGGTATATTACCATACGGATAAATTCTACGTCGGGGCTTCGGCACCACGACTTTTGGAAACGACGCATTTTGATGAAGCTTCTGTTTCTACAGCTAAAGAACGTATAAACTGGTATATGATTGCTGGTTATGTTTACGATCTTAACCCATTTTTAAAATTTAAGCCTACAGTACTTGGAAAAATGGTTCAAGGTGCACCTTTGCAAGTAGATCTTTCGGCTAACTTTATGTTGAATGAAAAGTTTGTTGGTGGAATTGCATATCGATGGGACGCTGCATTCAGTGGTATGTTTGGATTTAGGCTTTCCGATGAAATGTTTATTGGATTGGCCTATGACCGTGAAATTACGGATTTAGGTGCCACTACATTTAATGATGGTTCCTTTGAGGTGATTTTCCGCTACGATTTCATCAGAAACATAGGAAACTTGAAATCGCCTCGTTTCTTCTAAGCTGAGTTAATTTTCAATATTTTTTAGAACGCTTGGGAGTGCATTTACCCCCAAAAGGTCATATTTTTACCTCATGAAAGAGGAAAAAGTGATATTGGTCAATGAAAATGACGAACCCATTGGATTGATGCCTAAAATGGAAGCCCATGAAAAGGCGGTCTTACACCGCGCTTTTTCGGTGTTCATTATGAACGAAAAGGGCGAAACAATGCTGCAACAAAGAGCGGCAGACAAATATCATTCGCCACTATTATGGACCAATACCTGCTGTAGTCACCAACGAGACGGAGAATCCAATATTGAAGCCGGAAAACGCAGATTGATGGAGGAAATGGGCTTTACCACGGAGCTAAAGGAATTGTTCTCGTTTGTGTATAAAGCCCCATTCGATAATGGCTTAACGGAACATGAGTTGGATCACGTGATGATGGGACACTATGCCCAAGCCCCTAAAATCAACCCAGAGGAGGTAGAGGACTGGAAGTGGATGATGCCAGCGGACATTAAAAATGATATCGCGGTAAACCCAGACAACTATACAGCTTGGTTCAAAATAATTTTTGAGCGATTTTACGATTACCTGGTTAAAACGGAAAACCATGAAAGTTAAGGCAAGTAGAAAAGCCAGTTTCAATGCTGCCCATCGATTGTATAGACCGGACTGGAGCGATGAAAAGAATAACGCTGTATTTGGGAAGTGCAACAATCCAAGATATCATGGCCATAACTATGAATTGATTGTCAGCGTTATTGGCGAAATAGATCAAGAGACGGGTTTTGTAATTGATTTGAAAATCTTGAAAGAACTCATTAAGGAGCATGTTGAAGAAGCGCTAGACCATAAGAATTTGAATTTAGATGTACCTGAATTCAAAAAACATAATCCCACTGCAGAAAATATAGCCGTGGTCATTTGGAATAAACTACGGCCACACATAAATAAGAACAAGGACTTAGAAGTGGTGTTGTACGAGACCCCTCGAAATTTTGTAACATATTCTGGATAACATGAACCTATACCCCTTAAAATTTACCCCTATCCTCAAAGAACGATTATGGGGCGGAACCAAATTAAAAAATGTACTTAACAAGAATATTGAAAGTGACATCACAGGCGAAAGTTGGGAACTTTCCGGTGTGGAGGGTGATATATCCGAAGTGGCCAATGGGCCATTAAAGGGCACTTCCCTCAACCAATTGATTTCGGAAAACAGTGAAAACCTGCTAGGGAAAAGTGTGGTTGATAGATTCGGAAACGACTTTCCCATTCTAATTAAGTTCATTGATGCCAAACAAGATTTATCCATTCAACTACATCCCAATGATGAACTGGCCAAGGAAAGACATAATTCCTTTGGTAAAACTGAAATGTGGTACGTAATGGATGCAGACCCAGGTGCCAAATTAATCGTGGGCTTCAATAGGGATGTAGAAAAATCCGAGTATGTTAAAAGCCTAGAAGAGGGTACTTTGGAAAGTCTTATGAACTATGAAGAAGTCACTGAGGGAGACACTTTTTTTATCAACACTGGTAAAATCCATGCTATTGGAGCAGGTGTACTGCTGGCTGAAATTCAGCAGACTTCGGATGTCACATATCGAGTATTTGATTTTAATCGAAGGGATAAAGAAGGAAATCTTAGGGAATTGCATACCGAACTGGCCTTGGATGCTATGGATTACACTAAAAAGGATGATTTTAAGGTTGCTTACGGTGCAGAAAAGGACACTGTGAATGAAATGGTGGAAAGCCCCTATTTTAAAACCAATTTCATCGCGTTGTCACAACCTTTAAAAAGAGATATATCCGCTATTGATTCATTTATCATTTACATGTGTGTTGGCGGACAAGCAAGCTTATCCAATGAATCAGGAGATGTAATGATCAGTAAGGGAGAAACAGTTTTAATACCAGCGTCAAGTAATGAAGTTTCAATAGATACAGACGGCGCGAAACTTTTAGAAGTTACCATTTAATAGTACATTTAAAAAAAATACCACATATGGCAAGCATTCGCGATTTAAAGAAAGATGTCAATTTTGTTTTGGGTGATATCATTGAAGCAGTCTATTTATGGGAGGCAGGTTCAAACAATAAAGACTCTGAAGAAGGGACTGTTATCATAGACAAAGCAATCAATGTTTTTGACGAACTTATGGCCAAAATCCATCAAAAGGATGTGGATAACAGAAAAGCGCATTTCAGGGAAATTCGGAACCTTTTGGAAGAAAAGGCTACTGGACTAGTTGAAGATTTGAACAAATTAGCCAGCTAAAGGCCAACTTACTTATTTAGATAGGCCTTTAGGTCTTTGCCGTATTTGGAAGCGGCAACCTCTGGACTTAAGTTGTTATAAATGGAGTCTAGGAATGTTGGATTGATTACCTCTGCCACACTTAACACCAAATAAGGTGTTGCATAGGATGCGGAATTTGCAAGTCCGTAATTGATAGCATATCTATAGCTGCCAATTCCATTATGGTTGATTAACTTCTTTATGGAATCGAAAACTACCGAATCCGCTTGTATCTCTGGTTGAGTGGATAAACCTACAAGTTCCAATTCCCGAATATTGAATTTGGACATCATGTCATTGAACTCGGTCATGGCAATATGACTTTCTGAACCACTTATTGTAGGATCTAAAGCAAATGTATTCCAAGCCGTATTAATGGTGATTTCTCCAGCTTCTCCAAAAAAGGTTATGCGATCATTTACATCATTATTGTCAGCTTTGTCCAAATAGAGGTAGAAAATTTCTGGTTCAGGAACTTCTTGAGCGAACTCAAAATTCCCGTTTCCTTGAATTTGAATGGAGTCCAAGATGACCAAAGTAGAATCCTTGAACTGCTGTAGATAAAGCGTTCCCTTCTTTAAACCCTTTACATTTCCGGAAACTGTCATTGTATTTTCCGTCTTGCTGTTACAGGATCCAAGAATAACAAGAATAACCAATGCTGATAAAAACCGCTTCATAGTAAAATTTTTGCGTGGCAAATATGCACAAACTTATGGAATAATTAAACCTTGGAGGCAACTTCCATGAGGATGGCACATAAATAAGCACCTGCTGTTCCCACCACATATCCAAAAACTGCTAGAAGAATACCAACAGATGTCAATGAGGGATGGAATTCAGCAGCGACCACGGGTGCAGATGCTGCTCCACCCACATTTGCTTGACTACCAACCGCTAAGAAAAAGTACGGTGCCTTTATCAATTTGGCTACCAAAATAAGCAGTCCGGCGTGTATTGTAATCCAAACTAGACCAATTGCAATCAAACCAGGGTTTTCCATTACTCGGCCCAAGTCCATTTTCATGCCAATTGTTGCAACCAAAATATAAATGAACATTCCTCCAATCTTGCTTGCACCGGCTCCTTCATAATTTTTGGCTTTCGTGAATGACAATCCAATTCCAATTGCTGTAGCAAAAACTACCATCCAAAGAAATTTGGACCCTAAGGAAGAAAGAATCTTCTCTTTATTCCTGATTACTTCAAAATTGTTTTCCAATAATTCCGCAAAGTGATTCCCTAAAAAGTGGGCTATTCCAACACCCGCAAAAGCGTAGAGTAGCATCATCATAAAATCGTGTAAGGACGTGACCCGCGCAATCTTAGCGGTATAATCGGAAACCTTGACTTTCAATTCTTCAATGGATGAGGTGTCTGCTTTTAGCCATTTATCAATGGTTTTGGTCTTACCAATGCCCAATAATAATATGGCCATCCAGATGTTTGCTACAACAATATCAACCAATACCATACCACCATATTTATCTTGATTGTATTGGAAAACTTCCAACATGGCTGCCTGATTGGCACCTCCACCTATCCAGCTACCTGCTATGGTAGCCAATCCTCTCCAAACAGCATCAAAGTCATTACCACCGACACTTTCTGGAGAAAATATGGAGACAATCAAAATTGCGATGGGGCCTCCAATCACAATCCCGGCTGTTCCAGTTAAAAACATGATGAGCGCTTTGGAGCCTAGGTTCGCAATTGCCTTCAAATCTATGCTCAATGTCATCAGAATAAGTGCTGCGGGTAACAGGTAACGACTAGCTACGTAATAGGTGTTGGAGGATTTTTCGTCAATGATACCTGAACTGGCTAAAATAGCTGGTAGTAAATAACACATGAGGACCGTAGGCACAATGCCGTAAAACTTTTTCCAAAAACCAGTTTTGATGGAAGAAGTATAAAAAACAAAGCCGAGACAAAGACAAAGAAGACCGAAGATAACTGTGTCTTCAGTAAAAGGAAGTTGGTTCATAAAATTTGACTAGTAGTCCCAAATATAGGAAAATCACAAATGTGTCTTGATAAACTGGGCGACGCCATCTTCCGTATTTGCCGAAGTAACAAAATTTGATGCCTTTTTAGCTGCCTCCCTTGCATTCGCAACGGCAACACCACAACCAACATTTTGCAACATTTCAACATCATTGAAATTGTCGCCAAAGGCCAGGACATCGTCAAGAGATTCTTCGTCTTTTAGCAAGGATTTAATGGCCTGTAACTTAGAAACGGACTTCGGAGCAATTTCAATCAAAGTATCATTGGAGCGATAACAATTGAGGGCTTCCTTGAATCGGGATTCCAAAATGGGTGCTACATCATCCATGGCTGCTTTGGTGCCCATCAGCATTATTTTATGCGGTCCAATGCCGTCCAATTCCCAGCGATTCAAAGTATCTTCTGTTTTTTCAAATCTTGGTTGGGCCTTGGTGTTGAATATTTCCTTCTCAACGCGTTCTGAAGAAGCACTTACGCACCAATCATTGCCATGGTACAGTCCAATACGGATGCCTCTATTTTGGCAATGATTCCATAGTATTTTGGTATTGGCTACAGAAATCATGGTATTGACCAAAGTGGTGTTCTGATGTATTACAAGTGCGCCATTAAAACAAACCATCGGATTTTGCTCAATACCCAATCGGGCTTGTAAATAAGTCATGGACTGTGGCATCCTGGCCGATACCAAAATTACCTTCATCCGGTTTTTAATCCTATTGATTTCAGCTACAGTGAAATCAGAAACGTCGTTCTTGGTTGTCAGTAGGGTGCCATCCAAGTCAGAACATAGAATTTTAAATTTCATGCTAGATATTGAGCCAATAGGTAAGCTTCAAATTTATGGACCTATTTCTGGGCATAAAAGTATTCACAAAATAGTTGTCATTATACACCAGGAATAAATCGGAAAGTGGAGCAAATCGCCATTGCAGACGCGAGTTTATCCCCATATTATCGCGTTGGTTACTGTATTGCACCAAAGTAGACCAAAATATGGATTTGCTAAAAGTTATATCCACTCTGGGAGCCACCAACCAAATATCAGCCCTTGAATGAGGCGTAGGTAACTCAATATGATCATAGGCCAAATTCATAGAGAGATTTAACTTGGGTTGAAATCTAACCGTCATATCCGCTTCCAAGGAAAAACGGTTACCGTTAAAAAACTCCCCGTATGTGGGGTTGGCACTAAATGAAAATGTTTTTCGTCGGTCAGATTGATATTGCAATGCGACCGCTGTAAAATAGTATCCTGTATCCGCCGGTAGTGGAACTGCATTGTCCTTACCTGTTGGGTCAAATTCATCGGTTAAAAAGATGAATCGATGCTGCAATTCGGCACTAATTTCAGATAGGTTATTGAAACGCCCTTCCCAACTAAGATTGTAGAAATAGTCGGTTTGTTTGTAGTCTAAATTTGGTCGCCATGTATTAATGGCGAATAACTGAAATGTGTGATTATTGATAAGTCCTCCTTTGGGCCAAAAATTCTTGTTAAAGCTTGTTGCAACTTTGAAGATGTCCTTTCTAGGAATAAAACCTAGATCGGAATCAAAGTCCTCGTCAATATATACGGCATCAATAAAACCGCCATAATTCTTACCGTTGTAGTTGCCAAATGCTCCAAATGAGTAATTTCCTTCACTGTCATCGGGCTGAAACGACTTATGACCGTATACTTTACCGGTCCACAGGTTATCGCTGGAAGCAAGGTTGAAATCCATACCTACCACGCGATTATACTCTTCACTTTCTTCAATAAAATCCGGGGCATCAAAAGTTTGCCTGTTGATGAAGAACATCCCAATGTTGGAGCGCGAAAATACCTTTTGTTGCAGCGCGACCATCATATTATTATTCGAAGCGATTTCATTGGCTTCATCTTCTTCAGTTTGAATATTTAGGAATCCAAGACGAAGATTATTATTCAGTTTTCCGCTTAAACGAACCCCTCCAATAATTCTATTTTGAATGGTATTGTCCTCGGCATCCGTAGCAATACCTATTCTTCTAGAAAAGAATGGGTTGGCATCGCGTCCGCCGCCAAAACTTGCAAAAAGGTCATTGTTATCAATAAAAAACTGGCGCCGTTCTGGGAGTGATATTTCGAATCGGGTAAGATTCGTGATGAAATTGTCCACTTCCACCTGTGAGAAATCAGGATTCAGGGTTATATCCAGGTTCATGCCATTGCCAATTGCTATTTTGGCATCTCCACCAACCTTAAAATCATTGGCATTTTCATCGATTTCAAAATCTTTTCCGGCAATTCCGTTGATATAAGGTATTATAGCAAACGGTGTCCTTGACTTGCCTAAAGGTTTTTCAAAATGCATATCGCCCATAAAGGCCAGATTGAACACCAACTGATTTTGCGGAATTACCGTCCAGTTGCTACGCTCATTTCCTTGCATATCAAAACGGTAACTGTTGAAACGCCATTTGGTTTCACCTTCCCTAAATTTAAAGGAGGTAAGCGGTATGGCCATTTCCGAGGTGTAATACGTATCGTAAATTTTAGATTCCCCTCTCCATTTAACATCCCATGAAGTGGTAAATCCCCTAAGATCGTTGCCACCCCCAGATATGAGTGCCTCCCTGCGTACTCCAAGTGGGTTGATACCAAACAAAAAGGCGTTGGTTCCATCGTTAAAAGTGTCAAATAGCAGTGTGATGTTGTCTCCGTTACCTGCTCTATAATCTCTTCTAAGTGATGGCGTAATGTATTCATCCCCACCTGCTTCTTGTCGAATACCGATATACAAAGTGGTATCATCAAAGAGCATTTTAATTTCCGTTTTCTGCTTGGCTAATGTAGAGTCTGATGGAAAGTACTGTTGGAAATCACGGGCACTATCGGCTGTTTCCCAAATTCCTTCATCCAAAACCCCATCAATGGTAATGGGTTCCGATATGTATTTTACAGTAAACCTCTTGTCTTCGTTTTGTGCGGCTAGTAACAAAGGCAACAACCCAAGGGCAATTGCCAAGCGAAGTTTTAACATAGGGACTTTTGAGTTAGATCGACAAATTTAAGGGCAAGTTTCGTTAAAAAAATCCCAAAAATTACAAACGTCAATTAAGACATGACAAACGACATAATTAAAAATATCAACGCACATGATTGCAATTTTCCAGCTTAGTTTTACATTTGGGAAAATCATCAATCATGAAGAAAATCACTCTACTTTTTATCCTTGCACCAATGTTGTTTTTTGGTAACACTTTTTGGGGAAAAACCGGGCATCGGGTAACAGGTCATATTGCGCAGAGTCATTTAACAGGCAAAGCAAAAAGAGCTATCAAGGATTTATTGGATGGACATAGTTTAGCCTATGTTTCCACTTTTGCTGATGAAATCAAGGCAGATCGTCAATATTCTAGGTTTTTTCCATGGCATTATGTGAATTTTCCGTTGGGCATGCGTTACGAGGATGCTGTAAAAAGTGATCGTGGTGATTTGATAACCGCGATTAAAGAATGCTCGAGAATAGTAAAAGATGAAAATAGGAGCAGGGAAGACCGCGTTTTTTATTTAAAGCTATTGGTGCATTTCGTGGGTGACCTTCATCAGCCGTTGCACGTCAGTCGAGCAGAAGACAAAGGCGGTAATGATATTCAGGTACAATGGTTTGGAGTAGGTACCAATTTACATAGGGTCTGGGATACAAATTTGATTGATTCCTATGGGATGACATATACGGAATTAGGCAATGAATTGGTTGACGTATCACGTAAAGAACGGAAAGAAATCCAAGAGGGAACAATATATGATTGGGTCAATGAATCGCATGAGATTTGTGCAACGCTATATGATTCCGTCGAAATTGGTGAAAAGCTCAGCTACCAATACGGTTATAAATACAATACTGTTCTTTTTCAGCAACTGCAGCGAGGAGGCTTGCGGTTGGCAAAGGTTCTGAACGAATTGTTTAAATAATTACCCGAAATGTGAGGTTGATCCGACCTCCAATTTTTTTGGAAGTTTTAGGGACTTGGTGTTGCCAATTATGTTGCGTAGCACCTTGCATCAGCAATAAGCTTCCGTGTTCTAGAAGTAACTTATGTTTTAAGGTTTTGTCGGTTTTATGACGCAGATTAAAAAAGCGTTCCGCACCCAAGCTGACGGAGGCTATTATTGGATTTTCACCTAATTCTTTTTCATCGTCTGAATGCCATCCATTACTGTCCTTACCGTTACGATAGTAATTTAAAAGACAGCTTGTAAAAGTGGTTTGGCATGCACGTTCAACGGCTTGTTTTAGTTGTTTCAATTCCACTGAAAATGCATGAGGATTCATGGTAATTCCGGAATAGGAATAACTATTCTGGTTGTTGGCATATAGCGCTGTTAATCTTGGTTGGGGGTGTGTTTTGCCAAACAAGGTTATTTCGTCTTGTTTCCACGGCGTTTTGGTGCTTAAATGCTCAAATAGGATACTGGCATCATTATCGGTCAGGAAGGAGGGGAAATAGCTTATATCGGCCCCAGGTAAATCAAGTTTTATGGGTTCATGGAATAATCCCATCCTATTTTAATACGGTTTTTAACTGATTTCTGTACTCTGATGGGTTCTGTCCAGTGAAGGCCTTGAACGACTTATTGAAATGGGAAAAATTATTGAAACCACTATCATAACATACTTGCGTGATACTAATGGGCTGTTCGGCCAAAAGTTTGGAGGCATGTACTAACCGATATTCATTGACGAACTGGGTGAAGGTTTTGTTGGTTATCTTTTTGAAATACCTACAGAACGATGGTACCGTCATACTCACTAAATCTGCAATTTGATCCAAGCTTATTTCTTCCTTGAAGTTGGCTTTAACATGATTAAAAACCAGATTGATTCTATTGTTGTCTTTAACTTCCGTTTCCATGGAGAACCCCTCGCCATTCAAAACTTTGATTTCTTCAGAAGTAGCCAATTGGTTTAGAATATTAAGAATGGAAAGCAAACGTTGAAAATCGGTTTGATATTCCAAGATTTCCATTTTTTCACCTACTTTGGTCTTAGTTTTACCGGAAAATGCGATTCCTCCCTTGGCAACTTCCAATAGTTTTTGAATGTTTTTCATTTCCGGGATGCTAAAAAAGTCGCTGCCAAGAAAATCAATCTTCATTTGGATAACGGTTTCGCTTTTATTGCCGGTTAACTTATCCGTAAAACCACAGTGAGGTAAATTGGAACCAATAAGTATTAAGTCACCATTTCTGAAATAGGAAACATGACTTCCTATTTGGCGTTTGCCTGATCCACCATTTATATAGACCAATTCCAACTCTGGATGGTAATGCCAACCATTGACCTTTTTTTCAGAAAATTCATTGAATTTCTGATAGGTAAATGAATTTCCAAAACTAGGTTCAATTGCTTCAAATGCAGGCTTATGTGTAATTGCCATCTTCTCTATTTTGCTATTGTAAAATTACAGTGCCTTAAATAGGGTATCTGTGCAAAATTAACCAAAAACTATGCTATTTTACCATTTACAATATTTTAACACTACCCAAAGGGTAATATTGCATAGAAATTGGAAAATCCTGTAGAATTATACAGCAACAACTGAAGCTACTTTTGTACTGTAATTATTAAAAAAACGACGTTATGAAATCAGTTTTGAATTATGTTACAGTAGCGGCTTTCCTATTGGGTACACTAGGACACGCCAATGGACCTGCCAAAAGCGAGGTAGAGAAGAACTTGATCCGAATTGAACTGGATCCTGTATTTGTTAAAAAAGGGGATAAGTTGTTTATGAACTTGTTGAACCTTTCACAGGAAAAAGTGACATTGAAAGTATATGACAGCGAAAATAGAGTCGTATTTATTGAAACCGTTGATGGTAAGCTCGTAGTAGAAAAAGCGTTCAATTTTGAAAGTGCTTTTGAAGATGAGTATACTGTTGTGGTTAAAAATGAGTCAGGTACTTACAGTGAGACTTTCGAGGTCAAATAAAGATTTGTTTAGTTAATTTCAATTGAAGGGAGATCTGTGGTGGGTCTCCTTTTTTTAGTTATAAAAAGACCTGCCGGGAAAGATTCGGCCATTGCACCCGGCAGGAAAAAAAAGAACACTAACTAATTACATCACTTTATTGTAATCTTGGATTGCAATGGTTCTGTTGCACTAAGGCCTAAAATTAAGGTGGTAGCTGGTGTTTTTTTCGCCTGAATGGATGGAACCCTGTTTTGAATTGATGGATGACCTATTTCAGTTGACAGTTGTCATTTTAAAGATAAACTCCCCCCATTGAAGTGGAGGAGTCGTAATTTAGTATATTTTTAAAGCTGCATACTATTCATAATCCTGCGTAGCAACTGAACCATCAGCATTTATGTTTATTTGTTGAGCATTCAAAACATATTTTTGGTCAATGGTCTCACCATTTTTGGCAGCAAAAGCAATAACCCTCAAGTTTTCCTTATTATAACTGGATAAATCGTTGATTTTGAACATTCTTTGGAACTTTCGCTGATTGGCAATTACTTCATTTGGTATTTCCAAACCTTCTAGAGGTGTCAATGCCGCTCTAAAAACATCATCATGAACGTAATCCATTATCAAGGAAAGTTGGTCGTAAAAAGGATGCTGCTGAAAGTTATCACCATATTCATAACTATAGTAATTGTACTGGGCTTCAACTAGACCATCTTCAATGAGGTAAACATGTAGTGCTGTATCTTCTATATCGGCAATAAATCCTACTTCAATAAATACCTCTAACGATTCTTCACCGGTTATTTGTGCGCTTAAAGCAAGGCCAACATCGGGCAATTTTGTAAGCTGCTCCGTTACATTGGATTCCCATTCACCTCGGCCCATGGTATAATCTTCGCTAATTATTGAAGGTTTGCGATTAATCATTCCAGACGGGAACCCACCGACCTCAAATACCTCATCTATATGAGTGTGAAAATCAGTATTCGCGATTGTACTTCCTTCATAAATTGAGGAAACAATTACCTCGCCCATATTTTCATCTTTAAACTCTGTAACTCTTAAATGGGCATCCACACTCCATCCGTTCCAAGTACCTACAAGGGGCTCAATTAGAACATGCTGGGTAAATTCGCTTGGGACATTTGAAAAATTTCCAGTAAGATTACCGGTATAAGTACATGTGCCATTGTCTGTATTTGCATTAGAATTATAATTGTCAGCATGGACATCGGTACAATTATAAACGCACGATCCATTATCTTCTGTAGCGTTGGCATTGTAATTGTTTGAGGTAGGATTAGTACAACCTTGAACTACCGCAACTGGTAATATACAAGTGCCATCATCCTGCGTAGCATTAGCATTATAGTTGGTGGCATTAGGATTGGTGCATCCTAAAATTTGTTCCGGTTCTGGTTTACTAGGCTCATCTTTGGAGCAGGAGGTAAGATTAAGTGTCAATACCGCCAAGAAGGAAAAAAGAGCATTTTTTTTGATTTTGAATGTTTTCATCGGATAACTAATTGATTCGTTACTAAAATTGAATCAATTTAAATCCGAACATATCTTATTTAGATGCCTAATGGACGTATCCCTGTTTTGAATTGATGGATGACCAGTTTGGGTTGATGTCTGAGTTCAAAAGTTAGCGGAAATCAGAAATCAGAAGTAGGAGGTAAGTAGTCAGGACTCAGAATTCAGAGGTCAGAATTCAGAAGTCGGAGGTCAGAAGTCAGACAACTGAAAACCGAAAACTGATGTCAGATAACTGATGTCGGAATTTAGCAATCATTAATTGGCAATAAACCTTTTTAATTTGGCTCGTTTTCGTTCTGGTAACGCTTCGTTTTCCAAAGCTAATTGTACTGTTTCTGGATCCTTTTTACGTGAATACAGTAAATCATAAAACTGGTGGGTAGTTAGTGAACTTGATGATTCCTCAACCAATTCAAATTCATCTCCGGTATGTACTTCACCAATTTCCAAAACCCTAACATAGGTGCCAGGATATCCATGATCAATGAACTCTTTCAAAATGTTTTGATCCTTAAACCGAATTCCTAATTTGAAACAGGGCTCTCTTGGTTGGGTAACCTGGACCAATGCACTTCCCACTTTATAGATATTGCCTATTTTTAAAGTTTTTTCATCCAGTCCTTCTACGGTAAGATTCTCTCCAAACATACCCCATTCCCATTCCAAATCAGGATATTTAGCTTGCCAATAGGGATATTGTTCTGTTGAAAACAGGTAGCAAGCCTTGAACTCGCCACCATGAACACTTCTATTGCTAACGTTGTCTAGGTTTACAGTTTCTTTATTTAGGAAAATAGGCTCGTTTACAGGGTATTTGTAGATTCCGGTAGTGGTTTGTTCACCATTCCAGGTTATAGGTGTTGGCTTACCGAGGTTAGTTGAGATAATTCGCATAGGATGAAAATAAAAAAACCATCGGGATATCCGATGGTCTTTAACAGAAAGATAGTTTAGGTTATACTTTTTTCTCTAATTTTTTGGTCATCATAAAACCTACCAATAACCCAATGCCGGCCATGGTAAAGATGGTGCCTGGATAAGCTATTTCCTCATCAATACCTAAAGTGTTTTCCATGAACGACCCGATAAAAATGGCCATTCCAATACCGATGAGTAAAACAGCAAAGTTGATCAGCACGATTTTCCATGTGGGAAGGTCATGTTCACTTTTGGCTCGGAAAAAGATATTGGCATCCACACCTTTTTCAATAAGGGCCAACCGTTCTCTATTGCGGGTTGAAAAGTACAAGTAGCAAATGGCGAAAATGACCAGGAAAAAACTGATTGGGATTAAAATTGCTTCTACCATTGTGTTCGTTTTTTAATTGATTAATAAACTCGTTTTGCAGATAAGACGATACGTTTTTGACCTAGGTTACACTCATTGCCATTTTTTTTAATTTTAATGTAACCTGAGGCTCTTAGGCATCGTCTTACCATTACAAATGGAGCAAACCACCGACCAACTGGATATTGAGGCTATCATCAATGGGGATTCCCAGGCCTTTGCCATGTTGGTAGATCAGTATAAAAACTTGGTGTTTACCGTGGCTTTGCGTACACTTAAAAATAGGGAAGAAGCTGAGGAGGTTGCCCAAGATACGTTCATAAAGGTTTTTAAATCCTTGAATGGGTTTAAAGGAGATGCTAAGTTATCATCGTGGATCTATCGGATTGCTTATAATACCTGTTTGGACCGATTAAAAAAGCATAAAAAGGAAATTTATGATTCACCGATTGAGGAAATCAATGAAGTGCAGGTAGCAGATATGCAAAATGCTCTGGATGCCATGATACAAGATGAAAGAAGGAATATGATAAAGAAGTGTATTGCATTGTTATCTCCTGTAGATGCAGCGCTATTGACGCTTTTCTATTTTGAGGAAAACAATCTTAACGAAATGGCCAAAACACTCAATATGTCCGCTAACACGGCTAAGGTGAAGCTTTTTAGGGCAAGAACTAGACTAGGACATATCTTAAAGGAACAATTGAAACCAGAAACAATGAAAAGTTATGGAATCGGATAAAGAATTGGAGAATTTGGTAAAGCAAATGATGGATGAGGTGCCTTTGGAAGCCCCATCATCAAATTTTACGCACTTGGTAATGCAGGAAATCCAACTCCAGAAAAGTAGTGTGCGTTATAAACCGCTGCTTACCAAAACACACTTGATGCTAACCGCAGGAATAATTGCAGTATTGCTCTTATACGGATTTATGGATGGTTCTGGTTCACAATTGACCAGTGGTGCTTATTGGGAATTCCTCATGAATACCCGATCCTGGTTTTCAGACCGAATTCCTGAACTGCAATTTTCAAAGACGCTGAGTTATACCGTGGCTTCAATCGGCATAATGGTATGTTTTCAAGCTCTAATCCTAAAACGATATTTCAACAATCGTTTTGCCTAAACCAAATTAAACGAAAAAGGTGCAGCAAACTTGCATTGATCAAGCTACTGCACCTTTATATTTCGGAAGAACTAACTTATTTGATCATCTCGTAGCTACGCGCTATGAAATTGGTCAATTCCTCCCCTTTTAAAAGTCCTTTGGACAAACGTGCCAAATCCAATGATTGATTGATCAATCTTTCACGTTTCTTAGCGGTCTTGGTATTCAAGATTTCGCCGACCAACTCATGATTGGTATTCACGATAAGATTGTACATTTCTGGCATATTGCCCATACCGAACATTCCACCGCCACCGGTTTGCTGCATCTCCTTCATTCTTCTCATGAATTCTGGTTCAGTTATTATAAAGGGCGAAGCATCACTGTCCATGGCTTCCATTTGAATGGTATATCCTTTTTCCTGGACCACTTTTTCCAAATCCTCCTTCAATCGCTCTTTTTCTTCATCGGAAAGTTTTGATATTGCTGTGTCCTCCTTTTTAATGAGGTTATCTAAATGATCGGCATCTACGCGAGCAAATGAAATGTTTTCCTTGGATGTCTCTAACTTCTGCATCAAATGCGAAACAATAGGAGAATCTAATAAAAGTACCTCAAATCCTTTCGCCTTCGCCGCTTCAATATAGCTGTGCTGGGCCTCCTTGTCCGATGCATAAAGAATGACCAATTTGTCATCTTTATCGGTTTGGTTGTCCTTTATTTTGGTTTCAAGTTCCTCAAAAGTGTAAAAATTTCCATCTACCGTAGGATAGAGCGCGAATTTGTCTGCTTTTTCAAAAAACTTGTCCTCTGAAAGCATACCATATTCGATCACCACTTTTATGTCATTCCATTTTTGCTCAAAATCCTCCCTATTGTTTTTAAACAAGGAGCTGAGTTTGTCCGCTACTTTACGGGTGATATATGAGGATATTTTCTTTACTGCGCCATCGGCCTGTAAATAGGATCGAGATACATTCAACGGAATGTCTGGCGAATCGATGACACCGCGGAGCATTGTAAGGAATTCTGGTACAATTCCTTCTACATTATCGGTGACGAAAACTTGATTCTGGTACAGTTGTATACGATCTTTTTGAATATTAAGGTCGTTGGTCAATTTTGGGAAATAAAGGATTCCTGTCAAATTAAAAGGATAATCCACATTCAAATGAATATTGAACAAGGGCTCTTCAAACTGCATTGGGTACAATTCGCGATAAAACGACTTGTAATCCTCATCTTTTAGATCGCTCGGTTGCTTGGTCCATGCAGGTGTTGGATTGTTGATGATGTCATCAACCTCTTGTGTGGGTGCAGGATCTTCTTCTTTAGCTCCCTCAGGTTTGGGCAGTGTTTCTGTTTTTGTGCCAAATTTAATAGGGATGGGCATGAACTTGTTGTACTTGACCAACAATTCCCTGATTTTACTGTCTTCAAGAAATTCTGTGGAATCTTCTGCAACGTGCAGTATGATTTCCGTGCCACGTTCTTCTTTTTTCGAAGAAGCGAGTGTAAACTCTGGTGAACCATCGCAGGTCCAATGCACTCCTGGTTCATCCTTGAAACTTTTGGTTACGATTTCCACTTTATCAGCGACCATAAAAGCGGAATAAAAGCCTAGGCCAAAATGCCCTATGATTCCTGCATCCTTACCCGCGTCCTTATATTTATCCAAAAACTCTTCCGCACCAGAAAAGGCAACTTCGTTGATATATTTTTTTACCTCGTCCTCGGTCATCCCAATTCCTTGGTCAATAATGTGGATTTTCTTGTTTTCCTTATCAACTTTAACCTCAATCTGCGGATTTCCATATTCCACTTTTGCTTCACCAATAGCGGTCAAATGCTTTAGTTTTAAAGTTGCATCCGTGGCATTGGAAATTAGTTCGCGAAGGAATATTTCGTGATCGCTGTAAAGGAATTTCTTGATTAGGGGAAATATGTTTTCTACTGAAACATTGATTTTGCCTGTAGCCATTTGTTAAATAGTTTTCATTTGCCCATAGATGGGCAAAAAAAATACCATAATTAGAAAGCTGACAAACTGACATTTTTACTAGCAATGACGCTTTAAAACAAACTTTAACATAACTTTGTTTAATCTTTTTTTGAAAAAGATAAACAAAAATGTATATTTGTAGTGTTATGGGGGAAAATTGCTATGATGATTCCATGCTATAACAAGTTTGTTTATTGGTTAGGTTGTTGTAAAACGCGCTATCGGAGGATAGCGCGTTTTCTATAAAAAATTAAGATAGCTTAACTATTTCGCATTTTATTGGGTCGTATTTTTGTATAAACAGTTGACAAAATGGCAAATACATCAAAAACCAAGGTTACAGAAGACACTATTGTTAAATGGTATATGGAAACCGTTCTTGAGCATGAAACCATGCCCAAATCCGTATTCAAGTTTTGCAAGGAAAAGGGGATTGAAGAGGAAGAATTTTACAGTTTCTTTGGCTCTTTTCAAGGCTTACGGGAAGCAATTTGGGAACGATTTTTTGCTAATACACTTCAGGTAATGCATAAAAATAAATCCTTTGGTGACATGTCCAACGAGGATAAAATGCTAACGTTTTTCTTCACACTTTTTGAGGCACTGACATTGAATAGGAGCTATGCGCTTTTTACGCTACAAGATCACCAAAACAGCATGGAAAAGCTAAGTCAGTTGAAAGGTTTACGTAAAAACATAAAAACGTTTGCCTCCGAATTGATTGAAGAAAGAAACGAAACCAAAAACCTTAAAGTGCTAAAGTATAGCCCGCAGCTTTTTTCCGAAGGAGCATGGGTTCAATTTCTGTTTTTACTAAAGTTCTGGATGAATGATTCTTCACCAGATTTTGAGAAGACGGATATCGCTATAGAGAAATCAGTTACCACGATATTTCAAGTTTTGGAGACCACTCCACTGGAAAAGGTCTTGGACCTTGGAAAATTCCTATACAAAGAAAGCTTTGCATAATTGCCTATGAAGACATTAGATAGTATCCCAACGGGAAAGATGGAACGTGCCGGGAAATTGGTTAAAACCGGTGTAAAGATAGGAGGGAACTATGTGAAATATTATGGGAAAAAGTTGGTCAATTCCGAGAATGCGAAGGAAGAGCTCGATGAAAACAATGCTGCTGATATTTATGATGGTCTAAAAAGTTTAAAGGGAAGCGCGTTGAAAGTTGCCCAAATGCTGAGCATGGAGAAAAATCTATTGCCTAGGGCATATGTAGATAAATTTTCGCTTTCTCAATTCTCCGTACCACCTTTATCCGCACCTTTGGTTCGTAAGACCTTTAAAAGGTATTTGAATCAATATCCTGAAGAAGTTTATGATCATTTTGAACGTAATTCGATTAATGCCGCCAGCATAGGACAAGTGCATAAGGCTACCAAAAATGGCAAGGAACTAGCGGTCAAAATCCAATACCCTGGAGTTGCTGAAAGTATAAGTAGCGATTTGGCTTTGGTAAAACCCATTGCAATTAAAATGTTCAACCTAAAAGGCAAGGATTCCGAAAAATATTTCAAAGAGGTCGAAAACAAGTTGATAGAGGAGACCAACTATATTTTGGAATTGGAGCAAAGTAAGGAAATCACAGAAGCTTGTACCGTGATTCCAAATATGGCATTTCCAATTTACTATCCAGAATTGTCTAGCGAGCGCATTCTTACTATGGACTGGATGAAGGGTAAGCATCTAAGTGAATTTACCGCGCAGCCGTTTGACACTCAACTGGGAAACAAATTGGGTCAGGCCTTATGGGATTTCTATATGTTCCAAATACACCATTTACGTAAGGTGCATGCCGACCCGCACCCAGGTAATTTTTTGGTAAGTGAGCAAAACACGCTAATTGCCATTGATTTTGGATGTATCAAGCAAATTCCAGATGAATTTTACACACCCTATTTTGAATTGGCCAAAGAAGAAAACATCAACAATAATGCTGTTTTCATGGAAAAATTATATGACTTGGAAATCTTGACTCCTACAGATTCGGAGCAAGAATTGGAATTTTTCAAGGCCCTTTTCAAAGAGATGTTGAGCTTATTCACTTCCCCATTCCATAAGGAGGAATTTGATTTTGGTGATGAAGTCTTTTGGTCCAAAATCGCGGATTTAAGCGAACGTTATTCCAAGGATGAACAAATACGTAAAATGAACGGGAACAGGGGTTCCAAGCACTTTCTGTATATGAACAGGACCTTTTTCGGCTTGTATAATTTACTGCACGACCTAAAGGCCAAAGTACAGGTCAACCACTTTAAAAAGTACGTTGACTAAAATTCAAGTGATATACCTACTACTTTGAATATATTTTTTACTTTGCCATGAAATGGTTTCGGCTATTATGACCCTAACCGCAAAGAATACTTTATGTACAATTCAAAAATAACTGGACTCGGGTATTATGTTCCAGAAAATGTTGTGACCAATGATGATCTATCCAAAGTGATGGAGACAAGTGACGAATGGATTCAGGAACGCACGGGTATCAAGGAACGAAGACACGTTGTTAAAGGTACAGATACCACTACTTCCATGGGGGTTAAAGCCGCCAAAATTGCCATTGAACGCGCTGGTATAGATAAGGATGAGATAGATTTTATAGTTTTTGCCACACTAAGTCCAGACTATTACTTTCCTGGACCGGGGGTTTTGGTGCAGCGCGACCTAGGAATTAAAACCGTTGGGGCTTTGGACGTAAGAAATCAATGTTCTGGTTTTGTATATGGCGTGTCTGTTGCGGACCAATATATAAAGAGTGGAATGTACAAAAACGTTCTTGTCATTGGTTCCGAATTGCATTCCCATGGCTTGGATATGACAACCCGTGGTAGGGGCGTATCTGTAATATTTGGAGATGGAGCCGGGGCCGCGGTTCTATCACGTGAAGAAGATACCTCCAGAGGGATTCTCTCATCACATTTGCATTCAGAAGGTCAGCATGCAGAGGAACTATCTCTGATTGCACCAGGAATGGGAAAACGATGGGTAACTGACATAATTGATGATAAAGATCCTGAAGACACCTCGTATTTTCCTTATATGAATGGTCAGTTTGTGTTTAAAAATGCCGTGGTTCGATTTAGCGAGGTCATCATGGAAGGTCTTCAAAAGAACAGTTTAGGGGCACAGGATATCAACATGTTGATTCCACATCAGGCAAACCTGCGTATCTCCCAGTTTGTCCAGAAGAAATTTGGATTATCGGATGAACAGGTATTCAACAATATCATGAAATACGGAAACACTACTGCAGCTTCTATTCCTATTGCTCTTACAGAGGCTTGGGAGCAAGGTAAAGTGAAAGAAGGCGATTTGGTAGTATTGGCTGCTTTTGGAAGTGGATTTACCTGGGGCAGTGTGATTATCAAGTGGTAATATGGGAAGAATGCTCGAGGGCTTGACTCCAGCCTTAATGGAGTTCATTCAATCCCAAAAAATGTTCTTTGTGGCCACCGCCATGGAGCAAGGTAGTATCAATCTTTCTCCAAAAGGACTGGATTCCTTTCGAATTATTGATCAAAATCGCGTGATATGGTTAAATCTTACAGGCAGCGGTAACGAAACCGCTATCCATTTAAGCCATAAGGATAGGATCACCATTATGTTCTGTGCGTTTCAAGGAGATCCGATCATTTTGCGACTTTATGGGACAGCGAAGGTATATGACGTTGGTTCTGAAGGTTGGGACAGGCACAAGGATTTATTCCCGGATATTTCAGGGAGCCGCCAGCTGATTGATGTTGCTGTAGAACGAGTGCAGACCTCTTGTGGAATGGGGGTGCCTTTAATGGAATATCAAACACAGCGCGATGGACTTCTTAACTGGGCGGAAAGTCAAGGTGATGAAGGATTGGAAAAATACTGGAAAAAGAAAAACACCTCCAGTATAGATGGCTTTGAAAAGAGCGGCGAATAAAAAACAAACCCCAATTTCAATTGAAATTGGGGTTTTTAAATGATAGACCTTGAAGACTAACCAACCAACACTCTGTCAAGGCATATCAAACTTTTATTAAAGTATACCTCCGCTAGATTGCTTGGTATTATTATCTCTTCGTTTACGTTGTTTCGCACGGTTTTTACCACTACCAAATCGGTAAGATAGCCCGGCATAAACATTATTGGATTCCCAATTGAACCCACCGACTTGCGCATAAGGACGGTCTCCATCAAACGCAAAGCGCATGGTATTGAACATGTCATTCCAGTTTAGGCTAATCGTTCCTTTACCTTCAGCAAAGGTGTACCTCGCACCTAGGTTGACAAAATACATCGGGTCAACTTCAAATTGTAGATTTCTGTTTTGACCTCTGTAGAAGGCAAATGCCTGTAGCGTCAACTTTTTAGTCACTGTAAAACTATTGTTCAGTCTAAGGTTCCACGCGGTGTTATCTACTTCAACTTCCTCCACTACAATATCGTCTGGAGTAGGATCTGTGATATCACTTGGTAAACTCTCCGTGATACCCCGGTTGGTTTGTTGGTAGTAGTCAAAACTACCGTTTATACTCCACCATTTGGCCGGCCTGTAATTCAAGGATGCTTCAAAACCGTAGGCATTGGTTTTGTCAAAATTGTCAAAAGTGAGAATCAGTTTATTGAAATCCAATCGATCTACAAATACTGCGCGATTGATTTCATCCGTAATGGTCCTATAGAAAATACCCCCGGTTATACTACCGTTTTTGATTCTTTTGGTGTAATTGGCTTCGTAGGAGTTGGTAAACTGCGGTTCCAAACTTGGATTTCCAAAGGAAGAAATCAAAGGAGTGGCCCACTCGCGAATCGGATTTACCTGCTGAAGTCCGGGTCTATCTACACGTCTACTGAAACTTACCTGGATTTGATCCTTTTCATTAGGTCTATAGGTCAAGAATGCAGAAGGATAGATCTGTGTATACTTATCGGTAAATGTGCGTAATTGATTGGTGTCTGCTTTTACTTCAACATTTTCCAATCGTGCTCCAACTTGATAGGACCATTTTTCACGGTTTTGCGAAAATGTCACGTAAGCGGAGTAAATGTCCATTGAATAATCAAATTCAGTACTTGGTGTGGGAATCAAATTCCCATTGGAGTTGAATGATAAACCTGTAGAGCTGTAATCTACATTGGTTTCGAACAATCTGGATTCAACACCAATTTCCAATTTGGAAATGCTGTCCACCGGATTTACATAATCCAAGTTTGCAATGGTTTGGGTACGCTCGGTATCCACAAAATCCATGTAGTCCGGGAAAAGACTTGCCCCGGTAGTCCTAAAATTGGCATCTTGGTCATTTTCAAATCTATTATGATCAATTTCCAATTCAATATTGTGACCTTCTTTGTTGAAGTCCAATTTGTAATCAAAGTTGTACTGCTCACTGCGATTCTCACTCACATCGTTAAAGAATTGGGTAACATTTCTAGACATATCGTTGCGGTAATCAACATCTGTGATACCTTCTCCTTTACCGTCAAAAATGTTCTGATTGGTGAAAACTGAGATGGTGTTCTTGTCATTCAAATAGAAATCCACTCCAACTTTATACAAATGTGATTTGTTATTGTTGAAGAAATCAAAGGATTGCAGCGAGTTTTCGTCCAAACGAAGAATGGTACCATCGTTTACATATTTTCCAATATTGTTACCATAGTTTCCATAAAAGTTGAACTTACCGTTTCTGTAGTTCAAATCGATGGAACTATTGAATTTGGCTTCAATACCTTTGGTCAAACCAGTGGTAATGTTACCGTTGAAACCAATATTGGCGTTTTTGTGTAGAACGATATTGATAAGACCGCTCATCCCTTCAGGATTGTACTTTGCTGAAGGATTTGTGATCAATTCAATGGATTTAATGGAGGTGGATGGAATCTGTCTTAACAATTGTGCCACTGGAACATTGGATAATTTACCATCTACCATTACCCTTACGTTACTGTTTCCTCTCATGGTGATATCACCTGTTTGAGAATCTACGTTAAGGGAAGGAATGTTGTTCATGATGTCCGATGCTGTGGCACCAGCGGTGGTAAGATCCTTTCCTACGTTGATTACTTTTCTATCCACACGTTGTTCAATTGTGGTACGTTCCGCCACAACTTCTACCTCAGACAGGGCTTCTGTTTCCTCTTCCAAGCTGATGGTTCCCACGTTTACTTTTCTGTTGTTTTTGGAAATTTCCAGTTTTTGGGAATGTGTTTTGTATCCGATATACTGCACTTCTAAAATAAAATTTCCTTCAGGAAGTTTTTTGATCTCAAAAGTTCCACTTTCCGTAGTGATACCACCGGTAATGGTTTCGGTACCATCTTCAGATTTTACCACTATTGCCGCGTAGGCAACAGGCTGATTTAGTGTTTGGTCAATTACAGTACCAGAGATAGAACCGATTGGTGGTTCGGATTCAGGGTCATTGGCTCTAGATTGTTCAGGTAATAAAATGCACAGCACTAGTGCAAAAAGCAAAGTTACTCTTCTCATGAGTTGTTCGTTTTTGATTGATTGATGTTGCTTACAAGACGAATCTGTTTGGAGATTGTTACAGATAAAATCAGGTTTAACATAATTTAACAGCACGTTAAATTGTAACCCTTTGTAAGGCAGTTCTTTTTGATAAGACAAAAGTTTGGCGAACGGAAAAAAGAAACCCTGACTTCCGATTTAAATCGAAACGCCAGGGCTTTATACATTGATAAGCTATACTAAACACTAACCATTAACTATAAAAAAATACAGACTTACCAATGATTAATTTTGTATGTACAATAGACGACCTTTTTTTTGAATCGTTACAATCTTTAATTCAGTTTAACATATAAATTAACAAATGACTACGACCCTTGTTTTTGGTGCCTCTTTAAACGCTTCCCGATACAGCAATTTGGCAATCAGAAGATTAGTTAAAAATAATCAAGAAACCTTGGCATTTGGTATGCGAGAGGGAACCGTTGCTGGAATACAAGTTAAAACCAACTTGGATGAATTCCAAAATATAGATACGATTACCTTATATATGAATCCTACAAGGCAAAAAGAATTTTATCAAAGCATCATTGATTTAAATCCTAGCCGGGTCATTTTCAACCCAGGTACTGAAAACCACGAATTTGCGGAAACATTAAAAAAGCATGGTATTCTAGTAGAAGAAGCCTGTACTCTTGTGCTACTTTCTACTGGGCAATATTAACACTAGTATCCTTGCGTCGTATCAACCATAAGCCAAAGAAAGTTAGTAGACCATTTAATGGTAACAATTCGTAACCTAATACATAACCACCTAAATAATCGGATGGGATATTGGCCAGCACATAAATCAAAATGACAGATAGACAGCATACCAACCAAGAAATCTTATCATGGATCTTATGCTTGGTGAAAATACCGAATGCAAACAATCCCAATAATGGACCATAGGTGTAGCCGGCTACGGTAAGAAGACTATCAATTACATTACTGTTAAGAATATATTTAAAAGATATAATGACAACCACAAGCATGGCACTCATCCATATGTGTGTCCGTTTGCGTATGCGTTTTTGTTCTTTTTCTTCTTTTTTTTCCACATCCAAAAAATCAACACAGAAAGAAGTGGTCAATGAGGTTAGCGCACTATCAGCACTACTGTAAGCAGCTGCAATTAAACCTAGCATAAAGGTGACGGCAAGGGTAAGTCCCAATCCACTGTTCAATGCAATTTCTGGAAACAACAGGTCAGTTTTGGGTTTTCCATCCATTAAAGGGACTGAAATGCCATTTTTGCCTGCATAAATAAACAATAAGGCTCCAAGCAGCATGAACAAAAAAGTAACAAAAACCAAAACCAAGCTAAAGGAAACCATGTTCTTTTGTGCATCTTTCAGTGATTTACAGGTCAGATTCTTTTGCATCATATCTTGATCAAGTCCGGTCATGCAAATGGTCACAAACATTCCTCCAATAAATGATTTGACAAAATGATTTCTATCCAAAAAACTATCAGTAAACAGGAATTTATCATAAACCTTGAGTTCTTCTGAAACCAAGAACTCCCCAAAACTCCAATCCAATTCATTATTGATGAAAATTATGGAAAGCACAACGGCCAATATCATAAACAAGGTCTGTAAGGTATCTGTCCAAACAATGGTTTTTATTCCGCCTCTGTTCGTATAGATCCATATCAACACTATGGATAGAATCACTGTTATTTCAAAGCGAACACCAAGATCATCAAAAACAAATTGTTGCAATACGATGGCCACCAAATACAATCTAAAGGCAGCACCTAAAACTCTAGAAACGAAAAAGAAAAAAGCCCCTGTCTTGTGACTCACAGAACCAAAGCGTTCCAAAAGATACTCGTAGATGGATGTAAGATTCATCCGATAATATAGCGGTAGCAATACATAGGCTACCACAAAGTATCCGAACAAGTAGCCCAAAACCACTTGTATATATCCAAATTGTGAATCTTCAACCCAACCTGGAACTGAAATAAAGGTTACTCCTGATAAAGAAGCCCCGACCATCCCAAAAGCAACCAAATACCATGGTGATTGCTTGCCTGCCTTGAAAAAATCCGCATTACTATCGTTTCTACCTGTAAAATATGAGATGATCATTAGCACCAAAAAGTAGGCGCCAACAAGAAGGAGAATCTGCAGTGCGGACATAAAGTAAATTTGAATTGCAAAGTACAAAAGTAAATTGGTAACCGTAAAATCGTAATTTTGCGTTACAACTTGGACTATGGATTTTTCATCAAAATTATTGGAAAATGCGGTTTATGAGATGTCGCAATTACCCGGTATTGGGAAGCGCACGGCTTTACGATTGGTTTTACATTTGTTAAAACAGCCGGAAAATCAGACCAATATGCTTGCGGAGGCATTATCCAAGTTAAGAAGCGAGATTAATTTTTGTAAGAGCTGTCATAACATTTCGGATACCGAGATTTGTGAGATTTGCAGTAATCCCAAACGAGATTCCAGTATTATTTGTGTAGTTGAGGATATTAGGGACGTGATGGCAATTGAAAATACTTCCCAATACAATGGCATGTATCATGTCTTGGGTGGTAAGATTTCGCCGATGGAGGGAATAGGCCCCCAAGATTTGAATATTGTTTCACTGGTTAACAAGGTCAAAAAAGGTGAAGTTCAGGAATTGATATTCGCTTTGAGTTCAACTATGGAGGGTGATACCACCAACTTTTACATCTATAAACAACTTGAAGGACTCAAGGTCACAACATCAACCATTGCCAGGGGTATTTCAGTGGGTGACGAATTGGAATATGCGGATGAGGTAACTTTAGGTAGAAGTATCCTAAATAGAATTCCTTTTGAGAGTGCAATAAAGGCCAGTTAGGAATTCCTTAAAAATGAATAAAAATTAAGAATAAGACGATTTCTTTATTATTTTTGCAAAATATAAGTCGATATCTATTCGTTAAATAAGAATATGTCAAAATTTGAATTGAAATTACCGCAAATGGGAGAAAGTGTTGCTGAGGCAACATTGACCACATGGTTGAAAGAAGTGGGTGATACCATTGAAATGGATGAGGCCATTTTTGAGATTGCTACCGATAAGGTGGATTCTGAGGTACCCAGTGAGGTTGAAGGTGTATTGTTGGAAAAACGATTTGATGTTGATGACGTAATCAAGGTTGGCGAAGTTGTTGCCGTGATTGAAACTGATCAAGCGGTTGAAACTTCTGCAAATGGTGTTGAAGCTCCAGAAGTTGTTGAGGAAGTAGTAGAATCCCCTGCAGTGGAACTTGAAACACAAATGGAAGAAATTCAATCTGCTGTATCCGTCGCTACACCTAATTTTGGCGAATCCCAACGCTTCTATTCTCCTTTGGTACGAAATATTGCCAAAGAAGAGGGCGTGTCCATGGAAGAATTGGAAGCCATCATCGGAACAGGAAAAGAAGGCAGGGTAACCAAAAATGATATCAAGGCGTTTTTGGAGAACAGGTCTTCCAATGGCAGCACTGCTGTTGAAAAGCCAAAGGTAGTTGAGGCCGTAACACCTAAACCTGAAAAGAAGGAAACCAAGGCAACCAAGGAAATGCCTGTTGCTACCAATGAAGGGGATGAGGTTATTCCGTTAACCCGAATGGGTAAATTGATTGCCCACCACATGGTGGAAAGTGTTTCTACTTCAGCACATGTTCAGAGCTTTGTTGAAGTGGATGTCACTAACGTTGTAAATTGGAGAAACAAAGTTAAAGATGCATTCCAAAAAAGGGAAGGTGAGAAATTGACGTTCACTCCAATTTTTATGGAAGCCGTGGCAATGGCGCTAAAAAAATACCCAATGATGAACATATCGTTGGATGGCGACAATGTTATCAAAAAGAAAAATATCAACCTAGGTATGGCCGCAGCCTTGCCAGATGGTAATCTCATAGTGCCCGTGATTAAAAAGGCAGACCAATTGAACTTGGTTGGTATGGCCAAAACGGTCAATGATTTGGCGAATAGAGCAAGAAATAACCAGCTGAAGCCAGATGAAGTGCAAGATGGGACCTATACGGTGACCAACGTTGGTTCCTTTGGAAGCGTTTTTGGAACTCCTATTATTAATCAACCTCAAGTAGGAATATTGGCTTTAGGGGCAATTCGGAAATTGCCGTCGGTAATTGAGACAGACCAAGGAGAGTATATTGGTATCCGCAGTAAAATGTTCCTTTCGCATAGCTATGATCATAGAGTGGTCAATGGTGCTCTGGGAGGTATGTTTGTCAAAACCGTGGCTGATTATTTGGAAGCTTGGGACATAAATCGGGAAATCTAGTCTCCAAAAACTATTGTTTTCATTTCACTATTCTTAAATTAGGGCTTCAAACCAATTCATCAGTCCATGAAGCTTAATACTGCCCTATTCTTGGGGTTACTTATGTTACTGTCCAATGCGTTGAATGCGCAGGACTTATCAGCTTATCAAAAGAAATATTTCGAGAAAAACGGAGATAGCCTACCGTATCGTTTGCTGTTGCCAAAAGATTATGATCCCGGCAAAAAGTACCCATTACTTCTTTTTTTACACGGTTCTGGTGAACGAGGTAATGATAACGAATTGCAATTGGTTCATGGCTCCAGGTTGTTTTTGAAAGAAGATGTAAGGGAAAATTACCAGGCAATAGTGGTATTCCCCCAATGTGCAGCTAATAGTTCTTGGGCACGAATAGATGTGGAGGGTGATTTTGAAAACCGTCAATTCATTTATTATGAAGATGCAGAACCTGCCGAGGATATGTTGTTGCTGGAAGGTTTGATAAAGTACCTGAAAAAGAACTACAAACTAGATAAAAATAGAATGTATGTGGGTGGCTTGTCCATGGGCGGCATGGGTACCTTTGAATTGGTGCGTAGAAACCCTAAAATGTTCGCAGCAGCCTTTCCAATTTGTGGAGGCGCAAACCCTGCCATAAGCAAAAAGTTGAAAAAACCACACTGGTGGATTTTCCATGGCGATGCAGATAAAGTGGTACCTGAAAAGTATTCAGCTGAAATGGCCAAGGCCATGGGTGATATGGGTATCAATGTAAAGTATACCGTTTATCCTGGAGTAGGACACAATAGCTGGGACAATACCTTTGCCGAACCAGAATTGATGAATTGGATTTTTTCACAATTGAAATAAACACCATGGAATTAAAACTCACGAAACCTATTTGTTTTTTCGATTTGGAAACCACAGGAATAAATGTCGCCAAGGACAGAATTGTGGAAATTTCCATTTTAAAGGTGTTCCCAAACGGCAATAAGGAGAGCAAGACTTGGCTGGTAAATCCTGAAATGCACATTCCGGATGAAGTGGTGGCCGTACATGGTATTTCCAATGAGAAGGTGGCCAATGAGCCAACGTTCAAACAATTGTCCAAGGAAATCTATAAAATGATCAAGGACAGTGATCTAGCTGGTTATAATTCAGACCGATTCGATATTCCACTTTTGGCAGAGGAAATGCTGCGCGCAGATGTGGATTTTGATATGAAGAGTATGGTATCTGTTGATGTTCAGACCATTTTTCATAAGATGGAAAAAAGAACCTTGGAAGCGGCTTACAAGTTTTACTGTGATAAAAATTTGGATGACGCACATAGTGCCCAAGCGGATACTTTGGCTACGTATGAAGTATTACTGTCCCAACTGGACCGATATCCGGAGTTGGAGAACAACGTAAAGAAATTGTCTGAATTCACCACCCGAAAACAATCCCTCGATTTTGCCGGTTTTATAGGTCTGGATAAGGAAGACCGTCCTATATTTGCATTCGGAAAGCACAAGGGTAGAACGGTTGATGAGGTAATGGAATCCGAACCAGGTTACTTTGGTTGGATCTTGAATGCGGACTTTCCCCTCTACACGAAAAAAGTACTCACCCAAATTAAATTGAGCAAGCTCAATAACAAACTGTCTTAATTTTAAATAAGAAGACAATGAAATTGATATGTATTGGCAGAAATTATGCTGCCCATATTGACGAATTGGACAATGAACGTCCAGATGAACCTGTGGTGTTCATCAAACCGGATTCAGCCATCTTGCCTAAAGAGCAAGACTTTTACATACCTGAATTTTCAAATGATGTGCATTATGAGGTAGAGGTTTTGGTGAAAATCAAAAAGGTGGGCAAACATATTGCAAAGGAATTTGCTCATACCTATTATGATGAAATTGGATTGGGAATAGACTTTACCGCCAGAGATCTTCAATCCAAACTAAAACAGAAGGGTTTGCCCTGGGAGAAAGCGAAAGGTTTTGACGGATCTGCTATAGTTGGTAAGTGGAAGCCTAAATCTTTGTACGAAAATATTGATAAAATAAGGTTTTCCTTGTTAAGGAATGGGGAAAACGTCCAAAATGGCAATACCTCCTTGATGCTGTGGAAAATAGACGAACTCATAGCTCATGTGTCTACCTATTTTATGCTTAAAAAGGGCGATATTTTGTTTACAGGCACCCCCGCCGGTGTTGGTAAAGTAAGCCCAAATGATTACCTTGTAGGTATGCTGGAAGAGGAAAGGCTATTTGAAATTAATGTGAGATAATGATTTACAACCTCGATAAAATCAATGAAATGGCAGAAGGCGATAACGACTTCATAATTTCTGTCATTTCCGTTTTTTTAGAAGAAGTACCGATTGATTTGGAAGGTCTGGAAACAGCCATTACAAGTCGCGATTATGAGAACGTTTATAAGTTGGCTCATAAAATAAAACCCAACGTGGATCTATTAGGTATGGAGCAGACCCGTGCAACCGCCTTGGAAATTGAAACTTTGGGAAAGAATGCAGCCAATATGGACGAAATAGAGCAAAAATTCCCCCTGCTTAAAAAGGATGTACTCCAAGTAATATCCGAACTACAAAAAGACTTCGACTTATAAATGCAGGCAGAAATCATCACCATTGGGGATGAGATTCTCATTGGACAGATAGTAGACTCCAATTCTGCATTTATTTCCAAGGAATTAAATAAAATAGGGGTTTCCGTATATGAGATTACATCCATACAGGATGACCGGGAGCATATTTTGCAGGCGCTGGAAACAGCTAGTAAACGTTCGTCCATTGTTATCATGACTGGGGGATTGGGGCCTACTAAAGATGATATCACCAAACATACCTTGTGTGAATTTTTCCATGACGAATTGAAGCATGATGAGGCGGTCATGAAACATATTGAAATGCTTTTTAACAAGTACTTCAAAGTACCAATGTCCAACTTGAATCGGGAACAAGCCCTGGTACCTTCCAAAGCACATGTTTTACAAAACCCCAATGGCACCGCTCCTGGATTATGGATGCAAAAGGAAGAAACAGTGTTTGTTTCACTTCCTGGCGTTCCTTTTGAGATGAAGCACCTTATTACTGAATTGGTAATACCTAAAATAACGACCACATTCGAACGTCCACATATCCTTCACAAAACGATTATTACGTACGGATTGGGAGAAAGTGCTTTGGCAGATAAACTCGAGGATTGGGAAAACAACCTGCCGGAATTTATAAAATTGGCCTATTTACCCAATTTAGGTAAAGTTAGACTTCGGCTTACAGCACTTGGACCTCGTAAAGAATTACTGGAGTCTGCTGTGAATTCGGAGGTTAAGCAATTATATGAGCTTGTTGGAGACATCATATACGGTGAGGAGGATGGCGATTCCATTGAACAACAGATTGGAAACTATCTTGCAAAGAAAAAAATGACCCTTGCTACTGCTGAAAGCTTTACAGGCGGCACAGTTGCAGAAAAAATCACTACAATTCCTGGAGCATCTGCGTATTTTAAGGGCAGTATTGTCGCCTATGCCACTGAGACCAAAATAAATATTCTCGGCGTTCCTGAGGCACTTGTAAAAGAACATTCGGTAGTCAGTGAACAGGTTGCTATTGCAATGGCAGAAAATGTGAAAAATAAATTAGGAACCGATTTTTCAATAGCTACCACTGGCAATGCCGGGCCTACCAAAGGAGATTCGGATGCTGAAGTGGGAACAGTATTTATTGCCATAAGTACACCTGAACATACCTTTGCTCAAAAATTTACTATTGGAAAGAACCGGGAACGCATTGTTAAAAGGTCTGTAAACAAGGCCTTTGAGCTATTGTGGAAAGAAATTTTAAATTTCTGAAAAAGAATTTTGTACGTCCCAAAAAATGCCATAAATTTGCAGCCTCAATAAAATCACTCAAAAGTTAGGGCGATGTCTAAAGTTTGCGAAGTAACAGGAAAAAAAGTGATGTTTGGAAACAACGTTTCCTTCTCCATCAATAAAACCAAGAGAAGGTTTGATGTAAATATTTCTAAAAAGAAATTTTACATTCCAGAGGAAGATCGTTGGGTTACCTTGAACGTTTCGTCCAGAGGTTTGAAAATCATCAACAAAAAAGGAATCTCAGCTGTATTGAAGGATATCAATGCCAGAAAGTAAGTTGACAAGATTTTAAGTACAAGACAATGGCAAAGAAAGGAAATAGAATTCAGGTTATTTTAGAGTGTACAGAACATAAAGATTCTGGTATGCCAGGTACTTCTAGGTACATCACAACCAAAAACAAAAAGAATACGCCAGACAGAATGGAGATTAAGAAATTCAATCCTATTCTTAAGCGTATGACAGTTCATAAAGAAATTAAGTAATACGTAGGTTTAATACCTAACAATAATATAAGTAAGCCATGGCAAAGAAAACAGTAGCAACGCTTCAGTCATCATCCAAAAGATTGACAAAGGCCATTAAGATGGTTAAGTCTCCAAAAACAGGAGCTTATACTTTTGTGGAGTCGGTTATGGCACCAGAAATGGTAAACGATTGGTTGAACAAGAAGTAATCAATCCAAGAAAATAGTAGAGCCGCTTTTTAAGCGGCTTTTTTTGTGCCTAATTCTTATTGACACGATAGGTTATTCCGCGATTGGTAATCACATTGTCTACTTGAGTATACAAGAATGCGACATTGGATATCGTATCGTCACATACAAAGCCCAAATTCACAATTTGAACTCGATATTGGGTGTTATTCGCCGCTGCGGTTGGATTTGTTATGGTGAGTGTATTAGTGGTGGTACCAGAATAGATACCGGTATCTGATAAATCATCCCATGTAGTTCCATTGAAAAGTTGCCACTGGAAGGTATCGCCAACAGCTGTAACGGACATGTTCACCACACAATCCGGACATGTGGTGATGTTTGTTGGCTGTGCACTAATGCTTGGAGCTGAACCTGCTTCCCTGTAATCGTAGGTGGCGTTATTATCATTATCATCCGGTGTGGTGTAACCATCAGAGCCGCTAGTAACTACTCCGTTGGCATCAACAGTTACCGGAAGTGGGCCCAAAAGTCCATCATTATTATCATCAGTAAATCCAGACTCACGCACATCAAAACAGCTGTCTGCATCGGAATCTAAAACAAAGGCATCATACGTACCATCCGAATCGGAATCAAATATACTGTAACTGGGAATCGCATATGCCGTATCATTGTCTTCAATACTATTGAATAACCCATTGGCACCTGAACCGCTGATTGCGCCATCGATTACCCCGTCGTTATTGGCATCACTGACACCAGTTTCATTAAGTACGCCGGCTTCCACGATATCATAAATTCCATCATTGTCCGAATCCAAGTCCAATTCATTGCTAATTCCATCACCGTCCGTATCACAAATAGCACTGGCAAAAAGGTTTCCACTGAATCCTTCAGGCCCTGGACCAGACTGATTGGTTAACGTAAATACGTTGGGATTGCCCGGTACCCAGGTTATAGTATTAAAGGGAGTGCCAAATTGGGCAGCCATGGGTTCCAAAATTGTAGAACTGGTAGTTCGGGTGCCATACAAATTCACCTGCCCATTGGCATCCACAATAAGGCGTAGTCTTGGTAATCCATTGGAATTTGCGACCCAAGGGGAAGAAATAAACGCACCATCAGATTGAAAAAGGAAATACTCTTCTCCGCCACCCAGAGCACCATTCTCGAATTCTAAAACTGATGGATGTACCGTTGTACCATTAATATCCAACTGAAAAGAATTATCCATGGAAGAAAAATCCAGTCTTAAATACCCTGTGTCTGTATGATTCACTACTACACTACGTGTCCCAACATCTGCCGATACTAAAAACGTCGCATTCGCTGATGTGCAATACTCTTCTTCATCCGTCATGCCATCATTGTCATCGTCCAAATCCGTACTATCATAAACACCATCTCCATCTGTGTCCGTGGTATCAAATACAGCCGTAAATAAGACGTTGTCCACATATATCGTTTCGCTACCACCCCAGTTCCCACTTCCAGTAATAAACCGAATTGCAGAAGAAGAGGAGATTTCCGAGACGGATAAATTGTAGTTGACTGATCCAGTGCCAGCCAATGTGGCTATGGTGTTATAAGTGGAACCATCAAATAATTGGACCAACAAACTTTCATTTCCACTAGTTCTATTGTAATCCAACGTTAGAACCGCAGAGGCGGCACCATTTAAATCTAATCCACGACTTATACTTCTATTATCAAGGTTATTGAATTCCAGTGCATTGGAATTGATCTCTATTCTACCGCTATTGGGACTGTTGTCGTCGTTGACTTCAGTCCAGTTTCCACTAAAATTTTGGGTTCCATTGTTATTCCCATAAGAGGAAGAACTAAAGGTATCCGAAAAAGTATCCTGAGCCGTTGCCAAAAGCGTAAATAGCATGGCTATCCCCATCATTAATTTCGAAGCGACCTGATTCATTGGATAAATAACTAATTGGATGATAAAAGTATAGGTAGTGGAGGGCAATCCCTAGAATTTGTTGTGTAGGTGTAAAATTGGAAGGTAAAATGATGTATTTGAGGAAAAACAGCTTCAAAAAAGGGGATATTACTTATCTTAATCATCATTTCCAAAGTTAGTAGCAAGGTATAAATCCCCTTACTTTCCTATCTTTGACAGCTTGATGACGATTGTATTATGAGTCTTTTTAAAAACATTTTTTCTTCCGATAAAAAGGAGACATTGGACAAGGGTTTGGAAAAGTCCAAAACCAGCTTTCTGGGGAAACTTGGAAAGGCCGTTGCTGGAAAATCCAAAGTAGACGATGAAGTATTGGATAATCTGGAAGAAGTATTGGTGACTTCAGATGTTGGGGTGGACACCACTTTGAAAATAATCGAACGAATAGAAGAACGTGTGTCCAGAGATAAATATCTAGGCACAGAGGAGTTAAATACGATTCTTAGGGAAGAAATAGCGGGTTTACTTTCAGAAACCAATGTTGGGGAGGAAAGTGAATTTGTCGTTCCAACAGACAAAAAACCATATGTGATTATGGTGGTTGGTGTTAATGGTGTAGGAAAAACAACAACGATCGGAAAGTTGGCACATCAATTTAAAAGTCAGGGTTTAAAAGTGGTTTTGGGTGCTGCGGATACCTTTAGAGCCGCTGCAATAGACCAATTACAAGTTTGGGCCGATAGGGTGGATGTCCCAATTATCAAACAACAAATGGGAAGTGATCCTGCATCTGTAGCGTTTGATACGCTAAATTCGGCTGTAGCTGAGGGCGCTGATGTAGTCTTGGTCGATACAGCTGGCCGACTTCACAATAAAGTCAACTTGATGAATGAATTGTCCAAGGTTAAACGTGTTATGCAGAAAGTGGTACCGGATGCCCCGCATGATGTTTTATTGGTATTGGATGGCTCTACAGGACAAAATGCGTTTGAACAGGCAAAACAATTTACCAAAGCAACCGAAGTATCATCTTTGGCGGTAACCAAATTGGATGGAACCGCAAAAGGCGGTGTGGTTATTGGAATATCGGATCAATTCCAAATTCCGGTAAGATACATCGGAGTTGGTGAAGGAATAGACGACCTTCAAGTATTCAATAAATACGAATTTGTGGATTCATTCTTCAAACTGTAATCCATGGAATACGCCATTTTACCCAGCAGAATTAAGGCAGTGGTTATTGATGCGATAATCTTAATTGCCTCGATGTATTTGATATCGGAACTATTTGCTTCCTTCGAAACGGTTCCCGAATATGTTAGAATGGCGGTCTTCGTTTTGGTGGTGTTATTGTATGACCCCATTTTCACAAGTATGTTTGGCGGTACCATTGGTCATAGTAGAAGTGGTATTACGGTTAGACGTGAATCCAACCATTCTAAATACATTTCCTTTCCTTTGGCTATCCTTCGCTTTGTTCTCAAGACATTTTTAGGCTGGCTTTCCTTGCTCACTGTAACCAGTTCTGAAAACAGACAGGCCATTCATGATTTGGTAGCGAAATCTGTTGTGTTGACGGAAAATGAAGAAGATTGAATATTAGCCAAGAACCATTTGTGATCCAATAAAAACCGAGCTACCTTATTCTTAATTCCTGGCGATTTTCAATACCTCTTAACTGAAATGTTAAGCCACATATTTTTCATAATTTGTATGTGATTTTTTATTTGGTATTTCCTTGCTGAATAATTATACCAACGAACCAACCTTTATGAAAAAAATTACCTCCCTATTCCTTCTTCTTTTGTTGTTGGGTTGTGTAGGAGAAAGTGAAAAAGCAAACTCACCTTCAAATCGTATAAAAATTGCATGTATTGGCAACAGTATAACCTATGGGTATGGCGTGGATGATAGAGTCCACAATGCTTTTCCTGTCCAATTGCAGCAACTATTGGGGGATGGCTATGAAGTTAGAAACTACGGGGTAAGTGGCTGTACATTGTTAGAAAATGGAGATCTGCCGTATTGGGATACACAAGAGTTTAAAGATGCATTGGAGTATAAAGCGGATATCGTGCTGATAAAACTGGGCACCAATGATTCAAAATTGCAAAACCGCAACAACTTGGGTGAATTTGAAACTGATTATAAGGCGTTGGTGACTGAAATCCGGAAAAGCAATGAGCAGGCGCGAGTCGTTTTGATGCTCCCAGTTCCTTCGTTTTTAAAGGACAGTACTAAGATTTGGGATCCAGTGCTAAAGAAGGAGATTATCCCATTAACACAAAAAGTAGCATACGACCTTGATTTGGAAAGCATTGATTTGTATCAATTATTTATTGAAAGCCCAAACTTGATGCCTGATGGTGTTCACCCTTCCTCAATAGGTGCTACCGAAATAGCCAAACGGCTATACGAGCATATCGTTACAGAAAAACAAAGTTTTGATCTTATCCAAGACCTAGGAATAAAGGATTTTCAAAACTCGAACTTTTATGGGTTTCAGCAATTTGACTTTGAACATGACGGGCTGCAACTAAAAGTAGTGACACCAAAGGAGGCTTTGTACGATAAACCATGGATTTGGAGGGCCCGGTTTTTTGGTCATGAACCGCAAACCGATATAGCCTTGTTGGAAAGAGGCTATCATTTGGTGTATTGCGATGTAAGCAACCTTTATGGGAATAAGGAAGCGGTAGATCGGTGGAATCGGTGTTACCAGCTCATGGTCAGAGGAGGATTAAATCCCAAACCAGCTCTTGAAGCAATGAGTAGGGGCGGTTTAATAGCATATAACTGGGCAGTAGAAAACCCGGACAAAATTGCATGCATTTATGCAGATGCACCAGTTTTGGATCCTGAAAGTTGGCCAGGAGGATTTGGGAAGGGCGTTGGCAGTCCAAACGACTGGAAACAATTAATGGCAGCATACCAATTGGAAAATGCACAACAGGCCCAGCAATCAGGGGTTTGGCCCATTCATAACACCGAATTTCTTGCGAAATCGGGCATACCCATGCTTCATGTATGTGGAACTGCAGATACCGTCGTACCCTATGAAGAAAATACAGCACTTTTTGCAAATCGTATTTCAGCTGCGGGAGGGGACATTAGCGTCATAACAAAAGAAGAAATTGGTCACCATCCGCATAGTTTGGAAAATCCAAAAGCCATAGCGGATTTTGTTTTAGAACATACAGGACATAAAATCAATTTTGCGGAAATACCCGCTCCAGGTTCAGAATACAGGTCGGCAGCTGGTTGGCAGGAAGGTAAAGGTTGGTGGTCCCAGGCGTTGCAAATTGACTCTTTATGTAAAGCCAGTAACGCAATTGATTTATTGCTTATCGGAAATTCCATTACACAAGGTTGGGGCGGTCCACGCAATTATGTAACTTATAAGCCAGGGCAGGATGCCGCGCAAAGCTATTTTCATGATTTAAAATGGATTGGCGCTGGTATTTCAGGTGATCGCACGGAACATATCCTTTGGCGACTGGAGAAAGGAAATTATGCGGCAAGCAAGCCAAAAGTGGTAAGCCTAGCAATAGGCGTCAATAATTTTCCTCATAATTCCTCCGAAGAAATAGTAGCTGGTTTGGTTCAGACACTGAATTCAGCCGTAGGCCAATTTCCGGATGCTACTATTTTGTTTTTTGGACCCTTACCTACAGGTTTGGATCCTTTATCCGTTAGACGCGCAAAATTTAGAAGAATTCATAAAGAACTGTCCCAAATGGATTTTCCGAAGAATGTGGAATATTTTAATTTGGAAGCGCTTCTTAGCAATGATAAAGGTTTCCTCAATACAGAATTGTTCAGCGCGGATGGCATTCATTTATTGCCCGAAGGATACCAAGTATGGGCAGAATTCATAAAAATGCAATGGAATAAAATCAACCAAAACCAAAAGATATCAGAATGAACAAACTTGTAGTCTTCGTAGTAGCATTGACGGTCAACCTAGGAATGGCCAAAATTTGGACACCCACAATTCTTTCAGATAACATGGTTTTGCAACAAAATTCGGAAGCCACTATTTGGGGCTGGACTACCCATACCAGCGAAACCATTACCGTTATTGGCACATGGAACAATACTGAGGTTACTACAAAGGCACATCAAGGGGTGTGGTTCGTAAAACTACCAACACCTGTTGCTGGAGGACCTTATCAAGTCATAATCAAAGGACATGAGGAATTAAGGTATTCCAACGTTTTGATTGGTGAGGTGTGGATTGCATCGGGACAATCCAATATGCAATGGTCACCCAATATGGGGTTGGACAATGCCGAAGAAGAGGTAAATAATGCCAATTATAGCGATATCCGTTTCTTTCAGGTGCCACAACGAAAGACATCCACCCCGCAGGAAGATACACCGGGAAGTTGGGTGAACTGTACTCCAACCTCCATGCAGGATTTTAGCTCGGTGGCCTATTTCTTTGGCAGGAAACTATATAAAAATCTTTCGGTCCCTATTGGACTTATTAGTTCCAATTGGGGTGGCACACCCGTGGAAGTTTGGATACCTAAGGAAATTCTAGAAAAGGATGAAACTTTAATGCAAGCATCACAACAAATAGAGGAGTTTGAATGGTGGCCAAATTTGCCCGGTACAGCGTATAACGGGATGATTCATCCCCTTACCAAGTTCAACATCGCTGGAGCCATTTGGTACCAAGGCGAATCCAATCGGGCAAATGCCAAATCCTATTATAAATCTTTCCCGTTGCTTATTGAAACATGGCGGAACTTATGGGAGAAGGATTTTCCATTTTATTTTGCCCAAATTGCACCTTTTGATTACGATGCTGAAAAAAAGGACCTAAAAGCTGCAATAGTGCGGGATGCACAATTGTTTACGATGCAAAACGTAGCGAACACGGGAATGGCCGTAACCAATGATATTGGGAATTTAAAGGACATTCACCCAACCAATAAACAAGAAGTAGGAAGACGGTTGGCCCTTTGGGCCTTGGCCAAGACTTATGGTGTAGAAGCTGTCACTTATAGCGGACCGGTATATAAAGAGATGGTGCTTAAAGGAAGTAGAATCATTCTGCATTTTGACCATGCACAAAATGGGCTACAAATGAAAGGGAAGACCTTAAAAGAGTTTTACATAGCCGGTGAAGATCAAGTATTTTACGAGGCCAAGGGTAAAATTAAAGGGAATACGGTAGAGGTATATTCGAGCAATGTAAAGGAACCAAAAGCCGTTCGTTTTGCTTTTTATGATAAAGCAGAACCAAACCTATACAATGCTGAGGGTTTACCGGCCTCAGCTTTTCGGACAGATGACTGGGAAATTAAATTGGATTGATAGTTAACAAAGGAATATGGGAAATCTTGGAAAGCAATTAATAGGTTTTATGGTAGTATTGGCGGTTTCGTCGGTAAATGCCCAGATAACCCACCCTAAAGCCAGTCCCTTTACTACAATTAGTCAGGATATTGGCCTATCAAATATTACGATAAAATACTCAAGGCCGGCAGCTAAAGGACGCCATATTTTTGGTGGGCTGGTGCCATATGGCCGAATTTGGAGAGTAGGTGCTAATGAGAGTACCAAACTTAGTGTGGATACTGACGTTATGGTAAAAGGGAATTTATTGCCAAAAGGAACCTATGCCCTATATGCTTTTCCGGAGGAAAGTATATGGAAAATTGCCTTTCACAAAAACACGGGGCATTGGGGTGATGGTAGAAAAAACTACAAGCCTGAAGAAGATCTGTTTCGTATAGAGGTATCACCGAAAAAAATAGCATATCACCAAGAGAATTTCCTAATTACATTGGATGCCATAACACATGATTCGGCGCAGCTAAAACTAATTTGGGGCGATACCATGGTGGAGATTCCGCTACAAGTGGATACAAATGCCCAAATGGAAAAGGAAATTGAATTGCAGCTAAAGGAAAATCCAACAGCACAAACGTATTATGAAGCGGCTAGATACCTTCAAGAACAGGCCACGGATTATGAACGAGCATTGGGCTATTTGAATATGGCACTAGAGCTTGGAGGTGATACCTATTATTTTCATCGTGTAAAATCGCTGGTTGAAGCGGCATTAGGCAATTATGAAGCAGCCATTGCCTCGGCAAAAAAATCATTGGAAATAGCTGAAGACCTGGAAAAAGATGAGTTTGTGCGTATGAATGCGAAAAACATTGAAAAATGGGAAGCTAATGTTGTTAAACAATAGTTTTTTAAAAAAAACTTAAAACCTGTCACGTTTTCCTCCAATCAATTGTCATACTTGTATGGAAGACTATCAAAAACAACTATTTCCCTATGCCTATAACATTTTGGGCTCAACAGAGGATGCCAAGGACGCTGTTCAGGAAATAGTAGTGAAATATCATTTAAAATCAAAAAAATCTATTGAAAATGAGACTGGATATTTAATAAGGTCAGTCATAAACGAGTCCATAAACCTGAAGAAGAAATTGCAAAGATCATATGCGGATAGCATGTGGTTGCCGGAGCCGGTTTTCACTGATTCCAACTATGATGGATTGGATAGTTCTGAGATTATTTCCTATTCTATGTTGGTACTTTTAGAAAAACTTTCATCAAAAGAACGCGCTGTATTCATGCTCAGGGAGGCATTTGATTATTCACATCAGGAGATTGCGGCGGTTTTAAATTTAACCCTTCAGAACTCTAGAAAGCTGTTGAGTAGGGCCAAGTTAAAACTTGAGGGGTATCAATCGCATCGAAAAGCAATTTCAACAACCAATGCTTCAAAGGAATTTCTTCAAGGATATATCCGGAGTATTCGCGAAGGCGATGTTCAAAGTTTGGAAAAGTTACTATCGGAAGATGTATCCCTTGCTGCAGATGGCGGTGGAGAAATCCAAGTGGTCCGCGAATTGACCCATGGAGTTACGGCAGCCATAAAACTGCTACTCTATGTTTATAAAACCTACCAGCGTCAACAGCAAATAGAAATTGGATATATAAATCATCAGCCTGCATTGCTGTATTATGAGGACAGTAAATTGGTGAATTGTCAGATTTTTCAAATTTCAAATGGAAAAATCGAAAAAATCTTTGCACAACTCACGCCAGATAAATTAAATGCAATTTCTGAGACTTAATTCAGTATGGTTCTTAAGAACCAATTCACCTATAATTTTAGAATCAAATGAAAAGAAAATTGATTAGCTCAGGTTCTACCTTTGAGCAAGAAATAGCCTATTCCAGGGCGGTTGTGGACGGTAAATGGGTATTTGTGTCAGGAACCACAGGATTTGATTACAATACAATGGTCATTAAGGAAGATATAGTTGACCAAACCGAACAATGTATGCAAAACATCGAGGAGGCCTTAAATCAGGCTGGAAGCAACATGTCTGACGTAGTTAGGGTGCTATATATTTTGCCAAATTCGAGTGATTTTAAGTTTTGTTGGCCCGTGCTCAGAAAGTACTTTGGAGAGGTTAGACCCGCAGCAACTATGATTTCTTCTGGCCTTTCTGATGAAAGAATGAAAATTGAAATTCAAGTTACTGCTTTGATAAAACAATAGAATCAACAAAATTCGTCACGTTTTTCCGTTGCTGCTTGTCTTATAGTAAACAGTAAAATTATGAAGACTTTATTGCGCATAGATAGCAGTGCTAGAACACAAGGTTCACACTCGCGGGAGTTGGCAGATTACTTTGTCACTGAATGGCTTAAAAAGAATCCAGACGGAAATGTGATTCAAAGAGATTTGGCCAGCATGGAATTACCACATATGCAGAACAACCTCATTGAGGCATTTCATATGGAAGTGGATGATATGGACGATAAACATAAGCGGGCCATACAGCTATCGGATGAATTGGTGACCGAGTTAAAATCAGTTGATGAGGTCATTATTAGTAGTCCACTGTACAATCTGAACATACCATCTCCATTAAAGGCCTATTTGGACCATGTTGTTCGGGTTGGACATACTTTTAGAGTGGGCGAAAATGGTTATGAAGGGTTACTCAATGATAAACCAGCTTATTTGATTACCACTAAAGGAGAAGTTTATAAGGGTACACCAATGGAGCCTTTAGATTTCCAACAGCCGTATTTGGAAACAATATTCGGATTTATGGGAATGAAAATGTATGGGAAATATTATCTGGAAGGCACAAGTAAAACCGAGGTGTTGGAACCCAACAGACAACAACTGAAACAACAAATGGAACTCACGTTAAAGAACTAGGAAATGCAGAGGATAATAGCTAAAGATTATTTTAATGACCTATTGGAAAACAACGCGACAGTTTTACTGCCGAATCAAGGAGAAAAGCTGGAGCTTAAAGACATCGATTTCACCTTCAAGGTTACAAGTGAAATGTCCAATGATCAATTAGGGGTATACAAAATCATGCTTAAGCCAATGGCAATTGGCGCCAAGCTTCACTATCACCGTTTTATGGATGAAACATTCATAGTAGATAAGGGCATATTAACAGTTCAGGCAGGGGAAGAAATAATAAAAGCACCTCCTGGTTCAATTGTTTATGTCCCTCGCTTCACCCCACATTCGTTTCAAAATGATACGGACGAATTTGTCGAATTGACCCTGTTGTTTAATCCATCCCAAAAACGCGAAGGGTTTTTTAGAGGTTTATTGGAGACGCTTTCAGAAGATCCAATTGACCCTGAAAAGTACCTAAAATTATATAACAAATACGATAGTTTTCCAGTGGATACTTCCAATATGATTCCAACGCGGGATTAGTTTGGTAAGTGTTATATGTAGTGAAAGTCCCGGTTTTCTGGGACTTTTTTGCGTTTTGGAAGGTGCTGTTGCCAACAATTGGTGAATATAAAGCACCAGTTGCAGGTCATGTTGTATTTTTGCAGACCATTTAGTCAAGCTATGCGCACAAAAACCCTTAAAAAGAATAAAATCAATGTAGTAACCTTGGGCTGCAGTAAGAATGTTTACGATTCTGAAGTTTTAATGGGTCAGTTGAGAGCTAATAATAAGGAAGTGGCTCATGAAGAAGAGGGGAATGTGGTGGTTATAAATACCTGTGGATTCATTGCCAACGCCAAGGAGGAAAGCGTGAATACCATACTGGAGTATGTGCAAAAGAAGGAGGCGGGAGATGTAGATAAAGTCTTTGTAACGGGATGTTTAAGTGAACGCTATAAACCAGACCTACAGAAGGAAATTCCCAATGTAGACGAATACTTTGGTACAAGTGACCTTCCTAATTTACTCAAAGCCTTGGGAGCTGATTACAAACATGAGCTATTAGGCGAAAGGCTTACCACTACACCAAAGAATTACGCGTATTTAAAAATTGCAGAAGGCTGTGATAGGCCTTGCTCTTTTTGTGCAATACCACTAATGCGTGGGAAACACAAGAGTAAAACCATTGATGAATTGGTGGAGGAGTCCAACAAGCTTGCCGTCAAGGGGGTCAAAGAATTGATATTGATTGCGCAGGATTTAACCTATTATGGATTGGATCTTTACAAGAAAAGAAACCTTGCTGAATTGTTAAGGGCATTGGTCAAGGTGGAAGGCATTGAATGGATACGTCTTCACTATGCTTTCCCAACGGGTTTTCCTATGGATGTATTGGAGGTTATGCGTGAAGAACCTAAAATCTGCAATTATATAGACATTCCTCTACAGCATATTGCCGACCCCATTTTAAAAAGTATGCGCAGAGGAACTACAAAAGCAAAAACTACTAAGTTGTTGCAGGATTTTAGAACGGCAGTTCCTGATATGACCATTCGAACTACCTTGATTGTCGGATATCCAGGAGAAACGGAAGATGATTTTCAAGTTTTGAAAGATTGGGTAGAGCAAATGCGGTTTGAACGCTTGGGTTGTTTTACATACTCTCATGAAGAAAATACCCATGCCTTCACTTTGGAGGACGATGTGCCTGAGGAAATAAAGCAGCAACGTGCCAATGAAATTATGGAGCTTCAGTCCCAAATTTCATGGGAATTGAATCAGGAGAAAATAGGTAAGACTTATCGTTGCATTATTGATCGAAAGGAAGGCAATTACTTTGTAGGTAGAACAGAGTTTGATTCTCCGGATGTGGATAATGAAGTTTTGGTTGATGCTGCAAAACACTACGTGAAAATTGGAGATTTCACGCAAATAGAAATTACGGATGCCTCAGACTTTGATTTATATGGCACTCCAGTCGCCAATTAACAAGTCAATCTTCAATTTGATATTTGTCATTTTTCTATTTCATTTTGAGTTGTAGCTTTGGTTAGTTTGTTTCAATTCAAAAAAATAGGACTATGGTCAGTACTACTAGAGACCGAAAGGTCAAATTAAGTGTAACCCTCCTACGAGTGCTCATTGGATGGCACTTTCTGTATGAAGGTGTGGTGAAATTGTTCAATCCTGAATGGACAGCTTTTGGATATCTTGCTTCGGCTCAAGGTCCATTTAAACCCGTTTTTACTGTTTTGGCACAAGATCCATTCATTGCTTGGGTGGATATAATGAATATGGCTGCATTGCTCATTGTTGGTGTATGTTTGGTATTGGGTGTCTTTGAAAGAAAAAGTGCCATAATCGGTATTGGATTGCTTGCACTATACTATTTAGCGCATCCATCATTGCCAGGTGTTCAACAATTAAATGTTGAGGGCAATTACTGGCTGGTCAATAAAAATCTAATTGAATTGGCTGCATGTATTCTCATCTATAATTTTCCAACAGGGAATTACTTCGGACTTGGGTACTTAAAAAAAGGACGTTTAACCAAAATTGAAAAAAAATGAAATGGACTAGACGAGATTTACTAAAAGGATTAGGTGGTTTACCCATTTTAGGAGCAGTTTGGTGGGCAGGTGCTGCAAACACCATGAGTTCAAGAAAACAGAGATCTGCAATTTTGGAACAGCTGAACATACGTCCTTCTTTACCACCTACAGTGCCTGGAATCACCGGAAAACCTGTAAGAGTGGGTATTATTGGATTTGGAATAAGAGGGGAACAATTGTGCAGGTCTTTAGGATTTGCAACAGATGAGTGGAAGGAAGAAATGCGAATTGCTGCGGAGGAAGACCCAAACATTAAGGCGTTGGAAGACTTTGAAAACCAAGACAAGCTAAATGTTAAACTTACGGGAGTATGTGACGTTTTTGATGTTCGGGCGGAGAAAGCATTGAAATCCTTTAATACATCGGACAACCAAATGAAAAGATATTCCACATATCTTGAAATGATTCAGAGTGGAGATGTAGATGCCGTGGTCATTGCTACACCTGATCATTGGCATGCACCTATGTCAATTGCTGCATTGAACAACAATGTTCATGTGTATGTGGAAAAACCCATGACCCATACCGTAGATGAAACCTATGCACTGCAAGATGCGGCCAAGGCATCCAAAGCAATTTTTGCAGTTGGCCACCAACATAGACAAACCTTGAGTTTTAGTACCGCTCGGGATATAGTGGAAAAAGGAACATTGGGGCACGTTTCATTAATCCAGACCAATACCAATAGAAATGATGATAACGGCGCTTGGAATTATGACATCCATAAGCAGGCAAGTACCGAAACTATAGATTGGGATCAATTCTTGGGTAGTGCACCAAAAGTGCCCTTTAATAAAAACCACTTTTTTAGGTGGCGTAAGTGGTGGGCATATGGTTCCGGACTTTCCGGGGATTTACTGACCCATGATTATGATCGGTTGAACTGTGTCTTGAATATGGGTATTCCTGAAGCAGTCTCTACCTCTGGAGGAATCTATACCCACAATGATGGAAGAAATGTACCAGACGTACTCCAGGTAAATATGGAATTTCCCAATTTTTCAACCGGTAGCAGCCAAATTGAAGGCAAAGAAAAGGGAATGACGTTTTGTTATAGTGCTTCATTGGGTAACTCATTCAATAGACCTACCATATTAATGGGGCACGATGCAACAATGGAGTTGGGTAACCGATTGACAGTATGGCCAGACGGTGCCTCCACGCGTTATGGTGAGCAATTGGAACTGGGTAAAATGCAGCCTAATGTCCCAATATATCAATACAACCCTGCAGCTAACGTCCCGGATGCAATTTCATCCGCAACATCACAATACTTTGCAGATAAGGGCCTTATGTGGACCTATATCGACGGTGTACGGGTAGATTCTACCTTTTTACATATGCGAGAATGGTTAAGTGTCATCAAGAATGGTGGTAAGGTAAGTTGTGGAATCAAAGAAGGATTTGAGGAAGCAATAGCTGCACATATGGCCGGATTGTCTTGGAAATTGGGTAGAAAAATTGAATGGGATACCAAAACAGAAAAAATTGTGCCTATTGAGGGTATTGATTTTGACGAGGTCTTGTTGTACAATGGTAAGTGGGTCACTCCTACACAAGCAAATGAAGTATGATTTGAATTAGATTCTGATCAATTACGATCACGTTCTAATTCCAATTGATACAATTCTCGACCTAGTTGAGCTAAAAATGGTATTCCAACTTCGTCGTATTCGTATGCATTGTCATTGAAAATGCCATCTTTGTTGACCAAAATGGTTGCGGTCACCAAGAAATCAATATCATTTTCTTTATCTTGGATGTAAGCACAATCGGTTAGCGTACCATATGCATAACCTACTTTATTGTAGATCTTGATATGCTTTGGCATTGGATCTTGCGTATCGCCGAACATCAAGAATTTGACGTAACTGTCGTAATAAGTATCCGGATCATAACCAATTGCAGGGGGTAAGGTGTGCATGTCTTTCAATAAAAGCTCACGTTGCTGCTCACTAAGATTGAATCTCGATTCTTCTGGGAAGTATTCGGGAAAGATGATGCGTTTAAGAAGTTCATGTTGTGCAGCAATGGGAAAATAATTTTTTAATGAAAAATCAAAAGCTCCAGTTTGCAGCTCATCATCAGCGTAATAACCAGTTCCTTTTTGTGTTTTATCAATTTTTAAAGGAAGTGGTGCATGGTTGGTAATTGGCTTACTATTTACCGTAGTGGTGTCATTCAGATAAATGACAAGCGATTTGGTAGTCACCTCATCCGCATTTGGAGTGGACAAACGATGTGCTATCCGTATTGGTTCCACGCCACGTTTTCGCATCCGTTCATTCAAATCGTCTTGGCCTAGAAATTCCAATAACCGATTATTGGCTGCATTATCCGAAACTGCAAAGATTTCAGAAACAGCTTTTGCAAATGTGGTTTCAATGGAATCTCCTTCGATGTAAAAACGAGTGTTAACATTTAAAGTATCAGTTTCATTGAGTTTTTCCAGGGCGGCAACAGCAGCTGGAAATTTTACCGTACTGGCAGGATAGAAGTAATTGTCCGTGTTCACTTGAAAATCGAAATCCTTAAAAAGTACACTATCATTTCTCCGATTGATCTGGGTATATCGAATTTGTACTTCATATTGATCCAAGGAATCCATGACGTAACGGATTTTGGGATCTTTTGAAGCTAAAACTGATTCTAAGGGTTTATCAATATTTTTTTTACAGCTGGAAATACAAAGTCCAACAACTAAAAACCAAAGCCCAACTTTATATTCAAACTTCATCCGTGTAGATTTCCCCTCGATGCGGTTTTAAAATATCCTTGACTTCCTTTAGCTCAAATTCAGCTACCACCATATAAGTAATGCTATGTGTAGGGCTATAATGTTGGCAACCGGTTATATCAAATTTCAATTCCTCTATTACGATGAATTCTTCCAAGTGTTTCTGGTAGTGTTCCGCGGTTCCGGAAGCCCCTGGTCCGCGAAAATCCCAAATCATCTTGATTTTTCTGTCTAATACTTTTTCCATTCTTATTGATCCAAAACTGAGGTTCCGTTTTCTGCAAAGGCTTTAAAATCCATTAGATACTTCATGGATTGCTTTTTAAATGCACCGGGCATTAAAAATGCCATCAATTTCATGCCAAAACCTGAAAATTGAAATTCGCTTTCTGAGGTCCATTGTGTCTTACCATTTACTTCTTGAAAATAGTTTTTTTGGATATTATGAACACCTTTGGTATCATAAGTAGTGTGGAATTCCTCAGGTAAATTCCGTTTAATAATGGTTTCAACCATTTCAAATTCCCGTTTTCCCATTTTGTATTTTAGGCGCATCTGAGCTCCTTCCGACTCTGGTGAATCCGATAAATGTTCGTAGCCTACTAGCCCACGCTGCCAGTGCTTCATGTGCTCCGGGTTATCCAGTTTTTCGATAAACTTGTCTCTTGGCAGGTCTATCGTGATTTCACAAGTGTATTTCATGACATTAGGTTCTGGTACTAATGTAGTAAAATATACAGTTACAATAGCTTACTAAAAATCTGTTAACGCAATGAAAACCTACTTGCAGAGGTTTAAGTAATTGTTATTTTTGCGGAATGTATTCTCATCAAAAGCGAACAATCTACCTACTATTTGTTGTTGGCCTAATGGCATTTACCTCATGCGAGGGTCTTTTTCGGGAAAAAACAGAGAAAGAACCCATAGCACGAGTTGGTGAAGCGTTTTTATACAAGGAGGACCTGGTACCTTTCTTACCAGACGATATGTCTGCACAGGATAGTATCTTATTTGTGACCAATTACATAAATAATTGGGCTTCAAAGCAGTTATTACTATCTAAATCCAAGATTAACCTTCCCGAGGAAAAGCTTGCGGAATTTGACCGTCTCGTATCTGATTATAGGGCAGATTTGTATACTAGGGCCTATGTGGAGGCCTTGGTGTTCAAAGGACAGGATACCGCTATTTCCAATTTTCAGTTACGAGAATTTTACGAGCAAGAAAAAGAGAATTTCAGGTTGAGTGAAAAACTGGTTCAATTGCGATTCATTGGTCTTCCATTACAATTTCTTGATAAGGATAATGTAGTGGATAAAATGAAGAATTGGAGTGAAGATGATCGCATTTACTTGGATTCCGTAGCCATTCAATTCAAAAAAATCCATTTCAACGATTCCATTTGGGTGAATACATCCAGGGTTATGGAAGAAATACCACCTTTGACCCCTTTGAACGAGGAGGACTACTTAAAAAAATCACAATTTTTTGAAATACAGGATTCGTTGGAGGTATATTTGGGACAAGTGACAGATGTCTTGGAAATTAATGACATAGCTCCTTTTGACTATGTTGCACCGGATATTAGACAATTGATTTTGAACAGAAGACGAATGGATTACATTCGAAACTTGGAGACAGACATCATAGATGAAGCAATTAAGAAGAATGAATTTGAAGTTTATGGAAAGGATAACTAAACTGGCATTTGGATTGTTAGCGCTAACCTTTGTTGGCGTAACAAATGCCCAGCAATTGGATGAGGCAACAGCTATTAAAGATTCAACTGAGGCCACAAATAGGATTAAGTTGGATGGAATTGCTGCCGTAATCGGCGATTATGTGATTTTGGATTCCGATGTGGATAAAACCCTCATTGATTTGAAAAGTCAAGGTGCTTCCACCGAAGATATAACACGATGTAGTTTATTGGGGAAACTTATGGAGGATCGCTTATACGCACATCAAGCCGTTCAAGATAGTTTATTGGTTTCTGATGATCAGGTAAATGCCCAAAGTGACCGTCAAATCCAACAGTTAGTAAGTCAAGTTGGATCTATTGATAAAGTGCTTAAGTTTTATAAAAAACCAGATATTGAAAGTTTTAGAGAAGAACTTTTCGAGATTAATAAGCTTAGAATGTTATCAGAAAAAATGCAAGGTAGCATTGTTGAGGAAATTGAGGTTACACCAGAAGAAGTACGACAGTTTTTCCAACGAATTCCGGAAGATGAGCGTCCTGTGTTTGGCGCGGAATTGGAAATTGCGCAAATTGTTAAACAGCCTACCGCTCCTGAAGAGGAGAAGCAGAAGGTCATTGATCGTTTGAATCAAATTAAACAGGATGTAGAGGATAACGATGCCAGTTTCAATGTCAAGGCTATTCTTTATTCACAAGACCCTGGTTCCAAATCTAAAGGTGGTTTTTACAGTATGACAAGGGAGACCCCATTTGTAAAAGAATTTAAGGATGTGGCTTTTAGTTTGCAGGAAGGGGAAATTTCAGAACCTTTTGAAACTGATTTTGGATATCATATCATTTACATAGAGAAGATAAGGGGTCAAGAATTGGATTTAAGACATATTCTGTTGATACCGGAGATTCCTCAAGAGACTTTGGATAATGCTGTTAAGGAATTGGATAGTATCCGTCAACATATTTTAGATGGTAAATATACCTTCGCAGAAGCTGCATTGAACTTTTCTGATGAAAAGGAGACCAAATTTGATGGTGGTTTGTTGCGTAATCCAATCAATTTTGATTCTAGGTTCGAGTTGACCAAAATGGATCCAGCGTTGTACAATCAAGTCCGTAATCTTAAGGATGAAGAAATCTCAAGACCGCTCAAAGAAGATGATCCACGAGGCGGAGCACCAAAGTTCAAGATCATGAAGATTTCAAATCGATATGATGAACACAAGGCTGATTTTGCGCAAGATTATTTGAAAATCCAAGAATTGGCACTTCGGGAAAAACAATTTAAGGCCATCACGGATTGGATGGACGAACACATTGAGGATACCTATATTCATGTAAATACGGACAATAGGTCATGTGATTTTGCTAACAATTGGGTAAAGGAATAGGTGCATGTCAGACGTTACTGCGGTAGATAACCTAGTTAAGAAACATCAGGAACTTAAAAATGAGATTGCTAAGGTCATTGTTGGCCAAGAAAAGGTGATCGAACAGATACTATTATCCGTTTATACCGGTGGCCATTCGCTTTTGATTGGCGTGCCGGGATTGGCCAAAACATTAATGGTCAATACTATTGCGCAGACATTGGGCTTGGATTTCAAGAGAATTCAATTTACCCCTGATTTAATGCCCAGCGATATCCTAGGGAGTGAGGTTTTGGACCAAAACCGTAATTTCAAATTCATTAAAGGTCCCGTTTTTGCCAATATCATCTTGGCAGACGAAATAAACCGTACGCCCCCTAAAACGCAGGCTGCCTTGTTGGAGGCAATGCAGGAAAAAGCAGTGACAATTGCTGGTGAACAACATAAATTGGCCATGCCGTATTTTGTTTTGGCCACTCAAAATCCAATAGAACAAGAAGGTACCTACCCCTTACCAGAAGCCCAATTGGATAGGTTCATGTTCGCCATTGAATTAAAATACCCTTCAATAGCGGAAGAAATCCAAGTGGTTAAATCCACAACCACAGACAAAGAGGTAAACTTAAGTACTTTGTTTTCTGCCGATGAAATTGTTGCGGTTCAGCAATTGGTCCGTAGGATTCCTGTTCCGGATAATGTTATTGATTATACGGTTCGTTTGGTCAACAGAACTAGACCAGGAATGCCAGATTCATCTGATTACGTGAATAATTATGTGGATTGGGGTGCAGGACCAAGAGCTTCTCAAAACCTTATACTAGGGGCAAAAGCCCATGCAGCTGTCAATGGAAAATATTCTCCGGATATGGAAGATGTGAAGGCAGTGGCCATGGGAATTCTTCGCCATAGAATTCTAAAAAACTATAAAGCTGAAGCTGAAGGCATTTCTGAAGAAGATATCATCTCAGAATTGTTATAAATTCAATTTATCCTCGACTTATTTAGTAGATTCTAATACCTTAATCGTTGGTATTTTCTTAAATTTACGGAATTACAAAAATCTAAAATTCAATTGCAGAATGGCGTTTGACATTGATATGATCAAGGGTGTCTATGCTTCCATGGGGGAACGTGTGGAAAAAGCCCGAGAATTGGTGGGAAAACCACTGACCCTAGCAGAAAAAATACTGTATTCACATTTATGGGATGGGACTCCATCCAAAAAGTTCGAAAGAGGAAAAGACTATGTTGATTTTGCCCCGGACCGGGTAGCATGTCAAGATGCAACGGCGCAAATGGCCCTGTTGCAATTCATGCACGCAGGTAAACCCAAGGTGGCAGTACCAACAACCGTTCACTGTGATCACCTTATTCAAGCAAAAGTTGATGCCAAAACCGATTTAAAAAGAGCTAATGAAACTAGCAACGAGGTATTCAACTTTTTAGAATCCGTTTCGAATAAATATGGGATTGGATTTTGGAAACCTGGTGCAGGAATTATCCATCAGGTTGTTTTGGAAAACTACGCATTCCCAGGGGGGATGATGATTGGTACGGATTCTCACACCGTAAATGCAGGTGGATTGGGAATGGTAGCTATTGGAGTTGGTGGGGCAGATGCTGTGGATGTTATGGCCGGTATGGCTTGGGAACTGAAATTTCCTAAACTGATTGGAGTTAAATTGACAGGAAAACTTTCAGGTTGGACTGCTCCAAAAGATGTGATTTTAAAAGTTGCAGATATCTTGACTGCTAAAGGAGGTACCGGTGCGATCATCGAATATTTTGGTGAAGGAGCAACGTCCATGTCTTGTACAGGAAAAGGAACAATTTGTAACATGGGTGCTGAAGTAGGTGCCACAACCTCGACATTTGGATACGATGAATCCATGGACAGGTATTTAAGAGCTACAGACAGAGCGGATGTGGCGGATGCAGCATTGGAGGTTAAAGAACATCTGACCGCAGACCCTGAAGTTTATGCCAATCCAGAACAGTACTTTGATCAGTTGATAGAAATTGATTTAAATACATTGGAACCTCACTTGAATGGTCCTTTTACTCCGGATTTAGCTACGCCAATTTCTAAAATGAGTGAGGCAGCAAAAACCAATGATTGGCCGCTAAACGTTGAAGTTGGTTTGATAGGTTCATGCACAAATTCTTCCTACGAAGACATTTCAAGGGCCGCTTCCTTGGCGAAACAAGTAGCGGATAAAAATCTTAAGACAAAATCAAAATTCACCATAACACCAGGATCAGAACAAGTTCGCTTTACCATCGATCGTGATGGTTTTATCGAAACCTTTAATGCTATTGGAGCCACAGTGTTCGCAAATGCATGTGGACCATGTATTGGTATGTGGGATAGATATGGTGATCAGGCCGCAAATGGCCCGCGTAATACCATTGTACACTCCTTCAACAGGAATTTTGCCAAACGAGCAGATGGTAACCCAAATACATTGGCCTTTGTAGGTTCGCCAGAATTGGTTACCGCTATTGCTATTGCAGGAAGATTGGATTTTAATCCGGTAACGGATAAGTTGATCAATGAGGATGGTGAGGAAGTGATGTTGGCTGAACCAAGAGGCTATGAATTACCTCCAGAAGGATTTGCTGTGGAAGATGCAGGATTTATTGCACCAATGGAAGATGGCAGTGGTGTACAGGTAATCGTATCACCAACTTCTGAACGATTACAGCTATTGGAGCCTTTTGTGCCAATTTCAACGGAAAGCCTGCAAGGCGTAAAACTATTGATAAAGGCATTTGGAAAATGTACGACAGACCATATTTCCATGGCTGGACCTTGGTTACGCTATAGGGGGCACTTGGATAACATAGCAAATAATACATTGATTGGTGCCGTTAATGCGTACAATAAGCAAACGAATTTTGTCAAGAATCAGCTAACCGGCGAATATGGAGCTGTACCAGATGCACAACGTGCTTATAAAAAAGAAGGTATAAGAACAATAGTGGTTGGTGATCACAATTACGGTGAAGGTTCTTCAAGGGAACATGCTGCGATGCAACCAAGACATTTAGGCGTTGCTGCTGTTTTGGTAAAATCCTTTGCTAGAATACATGAGACCAACTTGAAAAAGCAAGGAATGCTGGCCTTGACATTTGCGAATGAGGGCGATTATGATTTGATTCAGGAGGATGATACCTTCAACTTTGTTGATATTGCAGACTTCGCTCCAGGTAAACAGCTGACCTTGGAAGTTGTTCATTCTGATGGTAGTAAGGACACCATTATGGTTAACCATTCTTACAATGACTCCCAAATTGATTGGTTCAAGGAAGGATCAGCATTGAACATGATCAAAAAGGAAAACGCCTAAAATAATTGTAACTAAATAGTTAAAAACTCCTGATTTAATGTCAGGAGTTTTTTAGTTTTGAGACAAACCAATCACCATGAAAAAAGGTAAAAAAACCTTTATAAATATTCTTTTAATACTTTTTGTACTTTCCTTTTTTGTAACTCCAATGGGGCACTATGGTAAAGTACTTCTCAATAGGGTATTTGCTACTTCACCACCAATTATAGAAGTTTCAGCACGTGAGAAAATCACGGATTATGATTGGAAGTTAAAAGATGCTGAATGGAATTTCTTCAATTTTGATAGATCAAAAGGAAGGGTTGTGTTTATCAATCTTTGGGCATCTTGGAAGTTGCCAAGTGAAGCAGAATTGGTAAGTATTCAAAAAATGTACGACTCCTATCAGGACAAAATGGATTTCTACATTATTACCAATGAGAATCGACCTCCAGTGGAGGAATTTATGGAAAAACATGCATTTTCTTTTCCGGTTACGTATTTGATCATAGGTGAAAAAATGCCAATTAATCCGGATGAAGTGCCATCTTCCTATCTTATTGATAAATCTGGTAATGTAGTGATCTACAAGAAAAAAATAGCGAAATGGAGCACATCCAAAGTTTACAACCTATTGGATGAATTAATTGCAGAATAAAACTGAATGAAGCTTAGTAGATCTCAAATTACCAATGCACTTTGGATAGTTGCAATACTTCTCATACTATTTACTCCTGTACGATATCATCTTAGAATGTTTGTTGGGAATATTCTTTTTGGAAGTACGCACATTGTTGCTAAAGATGATAGGGAAATACTTGAAAATTACAATTGGAATCTGATTGATTTACAAGGAAACACCCTTAGTTTTCAAGATTTAAAAGGTAAAGTGGTTTTTGTGAACTTTTGGGCTACTTGGTGCCCACCTTGTGTTGCTGAATTACCAAGTCTAGTCCGTTTGCATCAAGAATATGGGTCAAAAGTTGTTTTCGCCTTTGTTGCCGAAGATGAGGAGGAAAAGGTGAGAAAGTTTCTAGTTAAAAAAGGATATCAATTACCTGTTTATTTTGAGACCAGTCGGACTCCTGACTTGTTGTTTTCACAGACGATACCTGCAACTTACATCATAAGTAAGACTGGAGAAATTGTTGTTAAGGAGTTCGGTGTTGCGAAATGGGACAGCAATCGAAACAAACAACTTTTAGAGGAGCTATTGGCTGAATCACCTACTTTTTAAAATACTTAAAAGGGACGACCAACATACCAAAGCACTCGCCGTCTTCCTTCCCTAAGTGTTTATGGTGGATTTTATGTGCCCTTCGTACACCTCGGGCATACCAATTGTTGGCATTTCGAAACATCTTAAATCGCTGATGTATAAAAATATCGTGAACTAAAAAATAAGCGATACCGTAGGCCAGAATACCAAAACCCAAGGGCCAACCGTACCAAAAACTGGTTTCCGCTCCTAAATAGAAGCAAACCATGCTTACAACAGCGTAGAATATAAAAAAGGCATCGTTGCGTTCAAACCATGAGTCATGGTCTTTTTTGTGGTGATCTCTATGGAAATGCCATAAAAACCCATGCATCACATATTTATGAGTGAACCATGCCATAAACTCCATGATGGAGAATGTTCCTAAAAAAATTAAAATCCAAAGTGCAATTTTCATTTAAAACAGCTGCAGTTTATAGTTTACATAAGATTGGGCCAACAATCCCAATTTTTGATAATCAGGAACTCGAATACGTGTATTCTTGATTTCCAAAGGTGGTGTACTCTGTAATTTTTGAAGTAGCTTTTTGTAATATTTATAGGCAGTGTAAACTCCAAATTTAGCCTCCTTGGGAAGTTTTATAAGTCCTGAATATGCCAATGCAAAATCAGCTCTTATTTCATCCACAATACGTTTTTTTGAAGCTTCATCCAACTCCATCAAATTTGTGTTTGGGAAGTACGTACGTTCCAAATCTTCAAAATCGGCCTTTAAATCCCGTAAAAAGTTGACTTTCTGGAATGCTGAACCTAATGCCATGGCTGATGCTTTCAATTCATCATATTTTTCCATGTTCCCATTCACGAATACGCATAAGCACATGAGGCCTACAACATCTGCAGAACCGTAGATGTATTCTTTGTATTCACCGAGACTTAGGTACTCTTTTTTGGTGAGGTCCATTCGCATACTTTTCATAAATGCCTCCACCAGATGATGGGGTATATTGTATTTATGGTACGTGTGCTGGAAGGAATTGAGAATAGGATTCAAACTAATTTTATTCTCAATAGCTAGTTCCATATCCTTTTCAAATTTGTTGAAAAGGGTTTCTTTTTCATAATCGTGGAAGCTATCCACTATCTCATCAGCAAAGCGAACAAAACCATATATATTGTAAATATCTTTTCGAATGGTTGGAGACAACATTTTGGTCGCCAATGAAAAGGAAGTGCTATAAGACTGGGTAACAATCTTACTGCAGCTTCTGGAAACATCGTCAAAAATAGATTTCATTGTTATAAGTTTTTGGTTAACAGGTCCGCTACAAGTTTACCTGAGATCAATGATGGAGGTACTCCGGGGCCTGGAACTGTAAGCTGTCCTGTGAAAAACAGGTTTTTAACCTTGCTACTTTTGAGGTTAGGTCTTAAAAAGGCCGTTTGTTTTAAGGTATTGGCCATACCGTAGGCATTTCCTTTAAAGGAATTGTACTGTTCAATAAAGTCTTTTACACAGAAGCTCTCTTTAAAGATAATGGAATTTCTAACTACTTGATTGGTAATGGATTCAAATCTGTCCATTACAATATCAAAATATTGGGCCCTTAATTCTGGGGTATCTTCCAGTCCAGGCGCTATAGGGACTAAGAAAAAACCATTTTCACAACCGTTTGGAGCCATGCTACTATCCGTTATGGAAGGAAAGTTAGCATAGAACAATGGATTGGTAGGCCATTGCGGATGGTCATAAATCTCTTTGGCATGTAGTTCAAAATCAGTATCGAAAAAGAGGTTATGGTGATTTACATTTTCAAGTTTTTTGTCAAATCCGATGTAGAATAGGAGGGAAGAAGGTGCATACGTACGGGTTTGCCAATAATTCTCAGAATACTGTCGGTACTTCTTGTCCAATAGAGTTTCTGAATGATGATAGTCAGCACCACTAACCACATAATCTGATGTGACGTTTTTACCTCTAGTATTAACGCCACATATTACGCCATCCAAAACTAGGATTTTATCTATGGAGTGATCCGTGTGTATGGTAACACCTAATTCTTTTGCTAAATCTGCCATGGCGCGGATAACTTGATACATACCACCTTCGGGATGCCATGTACCCAAACCAAAATCCGCAAAATTCATAAAGCTGTAGAATGATGGCGTATTGCTTGGTTTAGCGCCTAAAAAAAGCACCGGAAATTCTAGTGTTGAAATCAATTTTGGATTATCAAACCGTTTGCGAACTTCCTGACTAATGGTTTTGAAAAACTGGTCCAAGCGTAAAACGGTATCCTTGGTCACTAATTCCAAGGGTGAAATACCTGGTTTAAGGACAACTTTATTGATGGCAATGTCATAGTTGTCCTGTGCTTTTTTTATAAAACTCCTTAACTGATTACTACTACCCGCTTCGATACGCTCAAATTCCAGGCATATCTGGTCCATGCAATCCCCAATGGTAATTTCATCATCTTTGAAAAAAATCTTGTAGGCTGGATTTAGTTTGTTTAGCTGATAGTAATCGGATGGTTGCTTACCGAATTCGGCAAAAAACTTTTCGAAGATGTCAGGCATCCAATACCAACTTGGACCAATGTCAAAGGTAAATCCGTCACGCACCAATTGTCTAGCACGTCCGCCAACTGTGGTGTTTTTTTCAAAGATCTCGACTTCCAATCCGGCTTTCGCCAAATAGCAAGCGGCAGAAAGTGAGGAAAATCCTGAACCTATGACTATGGCCTTCTTCATGTATTAAGCAAAATTTATCAATTGCTCAATGGAATTGAATGTCTGGATATGTGCAGGTAAATCCTCCTCTGAAATGTGTTTAATTTGATGGCCCAAAACCCAAAGTTTAGCTCGGTTTTCACCATTACTGACTATAGTGGAAAATTTATCAAAATATGAACTTAATTCATCCTTAGTTGGTGAAACGGTAAAGTAGCTAACAAAATGGACATTGTCGTAATACTTAAGTAAATCCACTAGATTTTCCAAAGGCATGGTTTGACCCAAATAGATGGATTTATACCCTAATAGGTTGATCTCGTAATTCAAGTACAACAATCCTATTTCATGAATCTCATTCTCAGGCAGGAAAAGTGCAAAAACCTTGTCTTTCTTGGTTGGTTCAAGTAATTGCAACTTTTCAGTGTTGATATGGATTTTTTGTTTTATCAAGTGAGAAATGAAGTGCTCATGGGAAGGACTGATGGTATCTGTTTGCCATAGCAAACCCAATTCATTAAGTAGCGGAATGAATACTTCGTTGAATATATCCCTGAATGACCTATCGGATAAAAGACTATTGTAGGTATTCAAAAATAAGGTTTGATCAAAATTGACCATGGCCAACTTAAACGCATTTATTGCATGATCCTTTTCACTACTTTGGGAAACAATTTCACGAACCAAAATAGGAATCTTGGTATCCTCCAATTTGGCTATTTTGGAAATCTTGTACCCATTGTTATAGAGCAAGGTTACATTCAATAGTTTTTGTAAGCTTGCTAGGCTGTATGTTCTAATGTTAGTACTCGTACGTTCAGGGGTGAACAAATTGTATCTTTTTTCCCAGATTCGAATGGTGTGTGCCTTGATACCGGAAAGATTTTCCATATCTCGGATACTGAAAGATTTTTTAACATTGTTCATCTTTTTCATATAAAAGTTAAACAAATTTACGATTTTAATGCAGGTATCCTAATAAATACCTCAATATTTAGAGAATCTTAGCGGTTTATTTAAGGGTGAACTTGAAAACGGAGCCTTATTTAGACTTTTGAATATTTACTTCATTACGAAACGGTACGTATGTGTTTCTCAACTCAGAGGTATAAAAAAAAGGGATAAACAAGGATTTGAATCCTAATTTTCCCTTTGTACTTGAAATCTGAAAAGTGTTTTCAGTTTTGTGTGCCCACGACTGGAGTCGAACCAGCACGTCCTTTCGAACACTACCCCCTCAAGGTAGCGTGTCTACCAATTCCACCACGTGGGCCTTTGGTATGCATTTTAAAAATGTGATCGCAAATATCGGCAAAAATAAACTTGCCAAACAAGCTAATTTCTATTTTTCAGACTACAATTTATGTCAACAAATTGCCGGCATCGTCCCATTCTGCCTTTACCGCACGCTTACTTTGATCTACACATTTTGCCAGCCATTCCTCATCATAAGAAACACCATGTTGTTCCAATACATCTTGAGGTACCCCATCCCATACATTGGGTGAATTGCCTTTATAGCCTAATTCCTCAATACCTTCTTTGGACGTATAATAACCGGTTAATGTAAGGTTACGCATCAAGGAAAAGAATTGAATTTCCAATGGTCGTTCTATTTCTGGCATATCCATATTCGGATAGGCTATGGTATCCAGCAGCTGTTTTTGTTGTTCTCCAGTAAGTGAGATAAATTGATTGTTGAAGTCCGAATTTGATTTGTGATCGAGCCACATTAACCCTCCTCGCAATGTAGGTTGGTACTCTGGGATATCTTTTACCATGAATTCTATGAATTCTGGAACTTGTACGTCTAAAGCACCTTTTAGTTCTTCAGTGGATGGAAGAATCAAACCACATAATACTGCAATGGTTTCCATTTCGTGTGCATTAAAAAATGTTTCTTCCAAAAGCTCAGCAATCAATTCAGCTTCTTTGGGTGTACGTCCATAATTGTATTTTGGTGTCAATACGGATTCCTCTGGAGCTGATTCTGGCTTTGGATTACAACCATGCACAGCCAGTCCGCTAGCCACGCCACCAAGAAGTATGGATTTTAAACTTTTTCTTCTGTCCATGATCAAATGTTTTGCTGTTTAAGCTGTTCTACAATATAATCTGAAGTTCTCCATGACAAGGCCAATATGGTCCATGTAGGATTCTTATCTGCCTGGGATACAAAAGGTCCTGCATCAACAACAAATACATTTTTAGCATCATGTAATTGTTGGTGACTATTCACAACAGAGGTCTTTTTGTCGTCTCCCATCCGTGTTGTTCCCACTTCGTGAATGATTTCACCGGGAGCAAGAATGCCATAATTTTGTTCTTTACCCGCCTTTTCACCAATTACGTGGCCACCCATGTTATGAATGATTTCTTCAAAGGTATCTTGCATGTGCTTAACTTGCTTGATTTCGTGATCGGTCCACTGGTAATTGAATTTTAGGATCGGGATTCCAAATTCATCCACTTTGGTCGGGTCTAGTTCACAGGAATTTTCTTTTTGCGCTACCGATTCCCCTCTGCCGGCCATGCCAATAACCGAACCATAGTATTTTTTGACATCCTTTCTTAGATCATTCCCATACCCGCCTACTTTTAGACCAAAATACTTGTTCAAATCATTCGGATTGAAGCCAAATCCATAACTGGGCATTCCAAGACCGCCCCACATTTCAATATGGTAACCACGAGGAAAATCCAGTTTTTCATTTTCCAACCACCACGGGGAGTAAACATGCATTCCACCTACACCATCTTCGTTATAGGTTTTACGGTTCATCAGTTCTGGCACAAAACCCATGAGGTTGCTTCCGGTGGAATCATGAAGGTATTTACCAACAATATCACTACTGTTACCCAACCCATTGGGATGCTGTTTGCTTTTGGAGTTCAATAATATTCGCGCAGAACTACAGGCTGATGCGGCAAGCACCACAATTTTACCTTTTAGTTTGTACTCTCTACGGTCTTCTTTATTGATATATGATACACCAGTAGCTTCCCCTTCTTCGTTGGTTGTTACTTCACGTACCATACAGTTTACAAAAAGGTCTACTTGCCCTCCATTTTTCTGGGCTGGAAAAATCAAACAGGAGCCGGAAGAAAAATCCGCGTAAACTTGGCAAGCTCTAGAACACTGCCCACAATAAAAACAGACACCACGCTCGTCGTTGATTTTCTTCGTCAACATTGACATGCGCGAAGGATATACCGGCACATTGGATTTTCTGGCACCCTTTATATAGAATAGTTCATGTAGTCTTGGTTTTGGTGGCGGAAGGAAAAAGCCGTCTGGGTCATTTGGCAAGCCTTCGTTAGTACCAAAAACGCCTATTAACTTATCTACTTTGTCATAGTAGGGTTTAACATCTTCATAGCCAATGGGCCAATTGTCACCTAAGCCGTCATAGTTTTTTCGTTTAAAATCCTTGGGTCCAAAACGCAGTGATATTCTTCCCCAATGATTGGTTCGTCCGCCAAGCATTCGCGACCGAAACCATTTGAAGTCAGTATTATCAGTGTTGGTGTAGGGTTCTCCTTCAATTTCCCATCCACCATAGGCGGTATCAAAATCGCCAAAAGGTCTAATAGTACTTGCGCCTCTTCTGGGAGATTCATAAGGCCATTTTAACTGTGTCATTTGCTCCGGGTCCGCTGGGTCAAAAAAAGGACCTGCTTCAACTACCGCAACTTTCAATCCTGCCTCTGACAATATTTTGGTAGCCATCCCACCTCCAGCTCCGGAACCTACGATAATTACATCGTAAGTTTTAGATTCTTCAATAATCTGCATGTGTTGGTATTCTTTGACCAACAAATTAGGAATAAAAATTGGTGCTAAGTGTTTTTTTCGCTTTTTAACAGCTAAACTAAAGTCACTGACATCTCGGAAGGTAATTATGGGTTAAAAGTCCTTTCGTTTGGATTTCAACATCAATCTAGAAATTGGTAAAACAGTCCATAGGATTAATGTGCCAAGTGAAACCAAAAATCCAAGATTAGTACCAAAGAATTGTTTGAAAACCGCACCTGTATAACCGAGTAATGCCGAAATGTCCAGTTTTAGCAAAATCAGTGTTCTAGACAGATCAATTGGATTTAGCATGGTGGCTGCAAGAGAAAAATTATCTAGAGGATACTCTTCAAAAACAATCAGGGAAACCAAGAAGATACCATCATAAATGACCGCAAGGAACAACCACATCAATACGGCATACCCAAACCCCTTTATCTTGTTTTCATTGGATAGTGAAATATTAAAAGCCAGTGCAGTAAAAATCATGGTAAGAAAACCACCGACAACAAGAAGCAGCGCAAAATCCCAAATCACCATACTCCTAAACAGGCCGTAGCAAAGAAATGGAATACCCAATCCAAAGATTAGACTTAGCGTCAAGGATCCGGCCACTCCTAAGTATTGTCCTAAAAATATGGACGTTCTTTTAACGGGTTGAGCCAGCAAGAGTTCCGTGAATTCTTTTGAGTTGTAATAGTACATCACGCCAAAAATTGTTGCTATCAAGGGAACCAAAACAATGATAATGTTCATCAATGTGATTACGGCCTTCGATATATCATTATTCAGGAAAAGCAATACAAATCCCAATAGGAGATAAAACATAAAATAGACGTAGCTCCAGCGGCTTCGCATCAGGTCAAAAAAACTATATTTTAGGATTTTAAACATGTTCAGAGGGTATTGCAATTGCCGCAATGGCATGGTCGAATTTGGTTTGATGTGTTTTTTTAAGAAGTGATTGCATCGTCCCTCTAAAGTATATCTTACCCTCCAACAGATAAATAATCTGATCGGCCATTTCCTCCACAAATTGTAGTATATGAGAGGTTATCAGAATGGTTTTCCCTGCTTGTTTTTCTTTTCTGATCAGATCTTTGAGATTAAGCAAGGCGGCAGGGTCAAGTCCTGTTGTGGGTTCGTCTAATATGTAAACTGGGGAGTCAAACATAAATGCCAATAGGATATTTACTTTTTGCTTGGTGCCACCCGATAACGTTGACAGCTTTTTGTCTAAAAATGAATTTAGATTGAATAGTTGAATCAATTCATCTGCCCTGTTGTTTTTATTACGCAAGTCCTTGATCATTTTGATAAGTTCGTTTACACGTAAATTCCCAGGGAAATTGGCAATTTGAGGAAGGTAATTTATCTCCTTACGGTAGAGCCAATTGTTCTTAATGCTCTGTCCAGATACTTCAATCTGCCCATCATCCATAATTACCATACCAAGGATACTCTTTATCAGCGTGGTTTTTCCGGAACCGTTAGGTCCTAAAACGGCATATATGCCGCCATTTTCCACATCAAGATCTAGATTGTTCAAGACCTTATTTTTTCCGAAAGATTTGCATAGGTTATTAATTTGTATCATCGTATTCTCTTCATTGATGGGTTTTTATCTTGCAAGTTATCTGGTGTAAAAACTGGTGAAACTTTTTCTGAAAAGTCAATGATATCCATAAACAGACTGCGAAGCAGTATGATAGTTTCCGGAGTTCTGTTTACGATGTATGAAAATAGTTTTACAGGTCTGTAAGGGATGTCTCCAATACCATTTTTATTTAGGTCATACCCAGTGTAATTGCTCCAATAGTTTTGGTCGAACAGGTTGTCATTTAGCTTACTGTTGTATGAGACATCAAAAGAATTATACAAAAAGTTATTAGCTATAAACGAATTACCGTAACAGGCACCTCTCACTTTTAGGGCCCACCCATTGTTTGTAAAATCATTGTTTTTATAGTCAATTCGATTTGAGCCCTCTATACTTATTCCTACTGTGTTTTCTTCAAAAGTATTCCCTGTAATCTCCGAATCATTGATCTCCTTCAATAAAAGTCCAAAAGAGGCTGCTCCCCAATTTTTCTTGAACACATTGTTGTGCATCCTAATCTTCTTGGAGAACATTACGGCTACGCCTGCACCATTATTTTCAAATGTATTCCCGGTGTAACTGTCATTGTTTGAAAACATGAAATGTAGGCCGTATCGGATGTTATTGGTACTTATATTGTCCTTGATGATTATATCGTCTGAAAACTCTAGATATATACCGTCACGTACATGCTGTACTATGTTTTTTTCGACAGTAATATTATTGCTATACCAGAGTTGAATACCGTTCCCAGAATTGAATTCCTCTACGGCATCTCCTATTATCTTGTTATGGTACACCTTGCCATAAGAAGACTTTTCTAGATATATACCGAAGAACAGCTTTTCCAATACTACATTCCGAATAATGAAGTGTTTACTTTTTACAACTCGAATAGCGGCATAATCTGAAGTATAACTTGTGCCGACGTTAATGATAAATAGTCCATCGACTATTACATTATCCGCAGTAATTGTTATGATTTCACCTTGGTCACTTCCGTCAATAATTGGGTAATTTTCACCCAATAATGTAAGCGGCTTGTTTACTTGGATGTCAAATTCTTTGTAGACTCCTTTTTTTATTAAGAGTGTGTCATTGGCATTTGCTTGCACTATTCCTTGTTTTATGCTCTTAATTGGACATGCTGCACATATTTTTAGCACAGACGCGTCAACATTTTGCATGGAACATATACTTATCAAAAAAACAAGCAAATACGTATTCTTCATGGCACTTTAAATATTATAGCACATTGTATCTAATCCCGGCATTTATGGTGTAATCTGAACTCATAAATAGCCCATTGAATTTTTGATAGATTGGCGCATTAAAATCCAGTCCCAGAATTAATTTTCCTTTGGCAAGAAGAATGTTTGTTCCTAAACCGGCGTTTACTAGTTCACCACCGTAGTTGGATGCGCGGGCGGTTGGTACCATCATGGGATTGAGATCTTCATCATTTCCAGATATAGCAGATTGTGTACTTGCAGATATACGAGTGTTAATTCCAATTTTGTTAGTGATGTTATATCCTGCCCAAATATTTAGTTCATGAATGTTACCAAACCGATATCCTTGACTGTTTCTTCCAGTGCTAAGTGTATTTAGCTGTTGGATTCCTACAAGTATGTTGGAGAAATTATATTTATAAGTGGCCCCTAAAGTCCAATCAAATGTTCCTGTCCCAAGTTGCATGGCATAGGGTAATTTGGCATTTTCCATCATTGGGGTAGTGGCTCGGTTTTCAATCTCTCCAATGGGTATGTTAACTTTGGCGTTAAGGTGCAATGCGTGTTTTCCGTTGGCCACAATCCCGTATAAAGCTCCTAACTTTAAATCGCCTAGTCCACTTGAACTAGTGGAAAAGTCATTATTCATAACCATTCCATTAGGCATGGTCATCTGCGAGGTTAAATCCATGTCCTTGGTTACCAAGTTTTGCATAAGCATCAAGGTTACCTTATCCGATGGGGCATACATTAATCCTAACATGAACATTTCCATTGTCATATTTTGGGGAGCCACCATGTAATTTTGAAAGATATCCGCATCTTCAATTTTACTACTCCCCATACGGTTTCCAGCCATGCTCATGAACATGGAACGAAAGGAAACCATTACCCCACCTTTTGGGTGCAAATGGTCACCCATAATGCCACTAGGAGCATAGGAGTTTGGCCCATGATGATGGTGCAGATGTTCCGTTTTACCGAAGGATGAAGATGTAAAACGCTCATTTAACGTGTTCCAGTCTAGAATTTCACCACCATTTTTTTCCTGCGCCAATTGCACATCCTTTTTAGACTTGTATGCTGAAAGATATGCACCCATGGGACTGGGTACATTTTTACTCTTCAAATAAAATGCCTTTTCTGCATCAATTTCCTGTTCAGAATTAAAATCTGTGACCAGTAATTGTTCAAATTCATTTTCATCTTTTGTTTTGACATAATTGACCAAGCATTCAACCGAATCAAAATGTTCAAATTTTCCATTCTCTTTTTCAACCAAGGCTTTAAACTCTGGCTGATTTATATCCATTCCACATAAAGAACATCTGTGGACCTTTTGTCCTTGAACTGCGGTAAACAGTAAGAAAAAAAGTATAGTAAGGTATTTGTTTAATTGCATCGTTATTGTGTTATCTGATGATTAAAAATTGGCTATTTGAATTGGCTTTTACCCAATGCACTTCATCTTTTGGAAATTGGAAAAACTGGCTTTTATCAAGAGCGTAACTGCTACCGTTTATATGGAATGTGATATTGCCCGATAGTACCAAAAGGTTAGCATCTTTTGGGGAAGTGTGTTCAGGAAACAAACTTTCTTTTTCCATATTGATTAACAATACCTCCAATGCTTCGGTATGGGCCAGCTTATTTATTGTTAACCCGTCAAATGGTTCAGTACGTATTAAATTGTTGATTTTGTACATCATTGTCAATGATTTAGAACTTCCACTATTTGTTGCCAATTATATAAGTTACCCGGATTATCTTTCAAGATGTTTTCTGCTTCTTTGCGTTCTTTGAAGGCCGTAAGGAACTCCCCCATAGGACTGGGAATCGATTCACTCACCAAAAATGTTGCTTGGGTAGCGTCAATAAGTTCTTTGGGTTTTGAATAATGATTGCATACCAAAACTGCTACCTCACTGGTATCAACTTCCTTTAGATGGTTGATCATGCACTCAATGGCATCGAACTTATAGGCTTTGCCTTTTTTCGTCACCAATTGGGCTGCATGTTGTGCATCCACTATGGTCATCCTACAAAAATGACAACCATCGGTTCCATAAACGATTTCCTTTGGTCTAGGTGAACAAGCCGTAAGTACTAAAAAGCAAGTGACAATCGCATATTTTCCAATCCTATTCAAGCTCATTTTTTACAGTTTATTGTTTCTTGTTTTCCTTTCGGACCAGTAAGTAGCCAACAAAAGAACATGCCATGCCCAATCCAAGACTAAACGCACCAAGTTGAGGGTAGGAGTGGGCCGTAAAATTCAATATGTCCTTGGTTCCGAACAGGGGAGGTTGAAATCCCATGACTGATCCATCTGGATTCGTGAACTTCATGATTGCTTTTGGGTCTAAATCATGGCCGTAATCATGTTCCCATAAATAGAAATCATACAGCCCGGCACTGCTCAGAAGTATCATTAGTATAAACCAATAGAGATACCATTTGTAGTTGGCTTTCCAAGCTATGAGGAGGCCTAAAATGGTAGTTATGATTATCCCAGCAGGAAATATTTTAAATTCTGGAATGGCTTCCGGAATGTATTTCATTCCCACATAGTGGTTCATTAGGTTAATGTTTTTTATATCATGGGGGTTGGCATCTGCAAAATCATTGATATAAATGAACATGCCCAATGGTGTTGGATATTGGGGAGCCTCCAATGTAATTTTCCATAGTGGAAAAACAAACAATAACAACGGCAATAAAGCCCCTGCGAACATTAATATGCGTGCCTTCTTCTTCATCTTTTCAAATTTGTGGTTGAATAAGCGGGAGGATTTCCTCCCGCTATATTCCAATCATCATTAATCCTGTTTAATCTTCGCCCAAACTCCAGCTTAGTTCCAAGTCTGAATTGGCGGGTGAAACCCTTACATAACCCTGCATTTCTTGATGAAGTGCTGAGCAAAAATCTGTACAGTAAAATGGCCAAACACCTACTTGTTTCGGCTCCCAAACGAAGGTTTCGGTTTGCCCTGGCATAATGAGAAGTTCCGAGGTATTTGCACCGATCATACTTACACCATGTGGTACATCATAATCCTGTTCCAGATTGGTGACATGGAAGTAAACTTTATCCCCAACCTTAATACCTTCAATATTGTCCGGGTTGAAGTGGCTACGGATCATGGTCATATATATATGCACTTCATTTCCGTTGCGTTCTACACGCACATTGGCGTCTGAAGTAGTGGCATATTTATGTTTGTTTTCTTCCAAACTGTAAATCTTCTTAGATCTTTCCTTTATCAAATCAGCGGGAATACCAGCCGCATAATGTGGTTCACCAACAGTTGGGAAATCCAAGAGCAATTCCATTTTTTCACCAGAGATATCGTAAAGCTGGGCAGATTGTGTAACCTCTGGGCCAGTAGGTAGATAACGGTCTTTGGTAATCTTGTTCATTGCTACAACATATTTTCCGTAGGGTTTACGTGAGTTACCTCCAGGAATCATTAAGTGACCTACAGAATAGTAGCAGGGTTGTCTATCAACAACTTCCCAGGTACCTACTTTCCATTTAACCACTTCGGACGAAATGAAAAAAGTAGTATAGCCGTTTCCTTGTCCGTCAAACTCTGTATGTAGTGGACCTAAGCCAGCTTGCTTAACGGTACCTGCCAATACATCCTCAAAACTAAGTATTGGAATTCCATAGGCTTCTCCATCGAATTTTTCACTTTCAATGGCATCAATCATTTTAGCAAAAGAGTGCACGGTAAGGTCAGACGACAATTTTCCGTTACCAACGATATATTCTCCAGTTGGGTTTACATCGCATCCATGAGGTGATTTAGGTGTAGGTAGTAAATAAACCAAACCAGGAAGTTCCGAGGCATCCAATACCCGTACTTCTTTTTTCATAGTTGAAGTTGCAGTATGTGTTTCCTCATCATACACATTGTGTGCATAATTCGCCGGCATTGTTTTGAACTTACCTTCATTGATATATTCCTCTGCTTTTTTCCAATTGACCGCCGCGATAAAATCTTTGTCATTTTGGGAGGCGTTAACCTCCATTAGTGAATGGGATTCCTCCGAGTTATAGGTAGAAAAAAACATCCATCCATGAGACGCTCCACGACCTGGGTGAGCCAAATCATAGTCAAAACCGGGCATTAGAATTTGAAATGATAGATCCATTCCACCATCTTCTGGGTCAACACTGATGAAGGACAGCGAGCCCTGGAAATTCCCTTTGTATTCGTTGATAGGCATATCTCTTTGTGGTATAGGCACTGAGAAACGGGTTCCGGCAACAACATATTCGGTGTTTTCGGTAACGAATGCAGAACTGTGATTACCTGCGCTATTCGGAATCTCTATGATTTCCGTAGTTTCAAATACGCTAAGGTCAATTTTCGCGATACGCGGGGTATTGTTCCCGTTTATAAAAACGAATCGACCGTCCAATTCACCATTGGTTTGGGAAATGTCAGGGTGATGCGAATCGTCCCAAGGCACAAATCCATGGGAAGTGTTCAACATGGGTTTGGTCTCTTCATTGTAACCCCAAGCTTTTTCGGCATCTTGTGAGAACACTGGGATTACCTTGAACAATCTTCCTGAAGGTAGGCCATAGACTGATAATTGGCCACTGAAACCTCCGGAAATAAATGCATAGAAATCATCATGCTCCCCGGGGGCAACATATACCTTCTCTGCAGCACTTGAAGCCAATGCTCCACTTGAATCCTTGCCTTGCTGGTTGCAACCTACAAAGAGGAAGGTTGCAACTAAAGTGGCAATCATTACTAATCGAAATTTATTCATCTTACTTGTTTTTAAATATTAGGTATTATTCTTCTGGAGGTAGTATTACCTTGTCAACTACATGGACAATTCCATTTCCAGCTGGTACACTTGCAATGATTTTGGCTCCTCCGATAAAAACATCATCTCCTTTTACTTCTACCGATACATTTTGATTGTTCGCTTGTCCTAGTTTTTTAAACTTTTTCAAGAAATCTTTGGAGTATTTGCCTGGTGTAACATGGTATTGTAGAATGTTGGCTAGAGCTGCTTTGTTTTCCGGCTTTAGCAAATGCTCCACGGTACCTTCTGGTAGTGCACTGAAAGCCTCGTTAGTAGGTGCAAATACCATTAAAGGCCCTGCATTAACGAGGGCATTTTCCAACGATGCAGCTTGTACAGCAGCAACCAAAGTGGTATGGTCTTTGGATCCAATTGCAATGTCCAATACATTGGGAGTTGCCTCATCATCTTTTAAGAAAGCTTGTCCTTGCTTTTTGGTGTCATTTTCAACGGCAGCAGGAACGTTGATGTTCGTTGTTTTGGTCTCATTCTTGCATCCGATAAAAACGGAAAAAATCAAGAGCAGACCGATTAATAAAATACTATTGGTTGAATGTTTCATAGGTATTGTTATAAGGTTCTAAAGTATTCAAGCACGGCTCGGGCCTGTTCTTCTGAAAGCCCTTGATTAGCCATGGGAGATCCATTGAATTCCATAAATAGGTCTTTGGCAAGCGGGTCTTCCTTAACCATTCCTTCTGGATTAAGTATCATGTTCATTACCCATTCTGGTGTACGTCGTTCCAGAATACCGTTAGGTGCAGGACCAATAAATTTTTTGCCTACCCTATGGCAAGCAAGGCACATTTGATCATATACGGCCTTTCCTTCCGCGGCCATATCTTCATTTATTACATCGTTGAGGTTGATGGTGGAAATTGGTCCAACTCCTTTGCTTTCCAGATCTATTCGCTCAGAAGCTTTGGTGATGTCGGAGTTGGTGGTTTCTTTCGGTTTTTCCGTCGTTTTTTGTCTCTGGACTTGAAACCCATCTTGTTTTTTTTCTTCTTTTCCACCGCAGGAAATAAGGATTCCCAGAAGAATTAGAAAGCTGATTTTTTTGAACATAGTCATTTGATTACAGGTGTTGAATTTGTGACCAAATGTATGTGTACTAAGATTCCTAAAATATGATATTAATCAGATTTAGGATAAAAATATCTTTTTAGTTTTATATTTCTTTTTTAGATTGCGTTATGTTTTCCAATTCAGCAAAATATGCCATGAAGGCTGTTCTTTTTTTGGCACTTCATACCAACGATAATCAAAAATGGATGGTAAAGGACATTTACAGCCGCATCAATGTCCCACAATCTTATTTGGCTAAAATATTACAGGAGTTGTCCAAAAGGGATGTGATTTCATCTTCCAGAGGACCAAAAGGTGGATTTTACCTAAGTGAGGCCAATTTTGATTTGCCATTGATCAAGATAGTGGATGTAATAGATGGGAAACAACGACTTCGTTCTTGTATGTTGAGTATTAAGGAATGTGACAGCGACAATCCATGCGCGCTACATGATTTGGTAGGCAATACCAATTCTGAATTCATTAAAAGATTAGAGCAGACGACGATATTGGATTTAATTTCCGATGTTAAGGAAGGGAAGTCTGTCCTACCGCTTTAGCATTTCCATGGGTCACTCTACAATACCGAATTTATAGACGCATACAGAGGTGTATTTTTCTCCAGGATTAAGAACTGTAGAAGGGAAGCTATCCTGATTGGGTGAATTGGGAAAATGCTGGGTTTCCAAACAAAATGCCCCTCGTTTAACATAGGCATTGCCATTTTTGCTTTGCACGCTACCATCCATAAAATTTCCACTGTAGAATTGAATACCGGGTTCGTTAGTGTATACTTCCATTGTTCTGCCTGATTCTGGTTCGATTACCCGCGCTGCAAATGTCAGGCTATCGGTATTCGTTGGATTGGAGTTGAGTACATAATTGTGATCGTAACCTCCCGCTAAATCAAGTTGATTAAAGTTTTCATTAATATCTTGTCCTATACTTTTTTGAACCCTAAAATCCATTGGTGTTCCTACTACTGAACTTAGTGCGCCAGTAGGGATCAAATTTTCATCAACCGGGGTATAATGGTCCGCATTGATTTCAATTAAATGCGATTCAATGTTTCCGTTGCCTTCTCCCTTCAAATTAAAAAAGGAATGATGGGTAAGATTAACAATGGTTTTTTTATCGGTGGTGGCTTCGTAAAAGATTTGAAGCTCATTCGAATCCGTTAGTGCATAACGAACTTTAACTGTTAAGTTTCCAGGAAAGCCCTCTTCTCCATCTGGAGACGTCCTTGAAAACTGAATTTCTTGGTCATTGACCATGTCCGCATCCCAAACTACGGAATCAAAACCTTTATTTCCGCCATGCAGATTATTTGTGCCGTTGTTTTGCGCCAAGGTGTAGGTTACACCATCCAATGAGAATTTACCTGCTGCAATTCTATTGGCATAACGTCCAATGGTAGCTCCAAAATATCCGGTGCCAGGTTTACCATATCCTTCTAGGGTGTTGCACCCCAAAACAATATCTTCCATATTGCCATTTTTATCAGGAGTGTGCAATGCAACAATCCGCTGGCCATAATTTGTAAAGTAAATTTTGATTCCTGCCTTGTTTTCTAGAACAAAAAGGTCAGTTGAATCTCCTTCTATTTCTGATTTAAAGCTTGACGGGTTAATATTCTTGGACATGAGAGCTGCTTGGTGATGGTTTGTTTTGATGGGTTTATTAGTGGTGTTTTGTTTGCAGGCCGAAATCGAAAATAGTAGTACGAAGAGAATGCCAGCAAGATTTTCAGTACGCATGGATCTTGAATTAACAAGTTTTAAAAGTAGGTAAAAACAGTTGAAGCACTGTAGGCACCACCAAATAAAATGGGCCATCCTATATTAGGATGGCCCATCATGACATCATTATTCAAAACTTGCTACTCACATACTTGTAATACTACTTCACCCACAGGAATGAATGGCCCACCACTGGCAGACGTATTTCCGTTTGGATCAAGGATTGTAAAGGTGTGTTCATTTTCAAAATTCCCGGAAGTATAAGTCAACATAAAAGTTGTTGCTCCATCTGGAATTGTGAAGTTTGCCGTGCCATTATCTCCTGCTTCCAAAGTCAGGTCTTCAATGTCAACTCCATCAATGTTAACGGTGAAAAATGCACCATCCCAACCATCACCATAGCTATCAAAGAAGTTAACGGTATATTCTCCTGGATAAGGAGCATCGGCATTCAATTGTACGCATTCAGTTACGAATACAGCTCTATAATACTCCGTTTCATTCTCATCTGTGGTTACAATTCGTCCGTCTGCAGTTACAATTTCATAACGTAGTTGGAATTCATCATTCACTCCTAGATCGTCAAAAGTTAAATTTGGACCATATAGGTCATCCAATGTAATCACATAATCCAAGGAACTAATTCCTTCAGCAATATCCAAGTCGGCAATAGTGAATGTGGCAAACAGCGCCTCTTCTTCAGATCTACTGGTTTCACCATCACCAATACTTCTGTCTACAAATGCACGATATACATTCAATGTCTCCAACAATGCTTGGTCGTTACCATCATTAATTGTGATTTCAACGGAATAATCAAAATTTGGATTTGTTAACGAGACTTCGTTCGCATTTACATCGTCTACCTCAAACTCGATTCCATCGTCTGTTGAGAAGGTATATTGATATGGTGAACTGAAGAATGACCCTCCACTTACATTACCAGTGGTGTCATCATTTTTGAATGATCTACCATCTGTTGTGAACAACTCCATATCCAATACGAATTGATCGCCAGGAAGTACTTGATTAAGATTTACACCTGCGGCAGAAAGTATTTCTGCCAGTGTTACCGTATAATCAAAACTTGGTAACCCTTCAGTGCTTCCAAACTCACTTGCCGGAATCGTAGCTAATGCTGCGTTAACGATAGACTCATCTGGCGTACCATTGTTATCCACATAGCTTACCGTAACTTCTACACGATCCAATAATGCCCCACCTTGATCATCTTGCTCTTGGATGCTGAAGGTCAAAGCACTGGCCGTATTGAACATGTCCAATTCTCCTGAAGAACTCAAAGTTCTTAAAATTGCCCCGCTTGTAACCGTTTCTTGGACATCTATTGTGACTTTATCATCCGTTTCACAAGCTATGCCTAAAAGCACCATTAGGAGCAAGGCGTATATCCTATAATTTTTCATGAATTCTAAATTTTTGTTCATTGCTCTTGTATTAGTTTGCTACAGGTCCACTCGCGTTCGTATCCCAAAAAACGGGCTGCGATTGATTGGATTTTTGTGAAATATTGGAATTGTTGTTCACTGCATTCACCGGATAGTACATGGACCGAATAAAGGTTCCAGGGTCTGGCTCTAAATTGGGCTGTAAAGTAGTAGGGAATCCTGTTCTTCTATAAAAATTGTACGGATCCACTCCATTACCAAAATGAGCGATAAAAAATTGCTCTCCCAAAACATCCCATTTACCATCGCTATCTGCATCGTCAAAATTGATTCCTACCTGAGTGATATAACTGTTTACATCACCTTCAGAAGGTGCAAAAGATACATCCGCACCTGCTTCTCTTCCTGCTAAAAACCCTTGAACTTTAGCCATGTTTTTAGTCAATCCTGCTAACATAAAGGTTCTAGCTTCACCGGTATTTCCGGCAGCAAGTGCCATTTCTGCTCTCATTAAGTCAACACCGAAAGCGGTCAATAAATTTGTGATACCCGTTCCTTCGCCACCAGAGTTCAAACCAATGGATTGAAAACTATCGTCATCAAAACGACCACCAACAGGATAAGTGCCAAATGTGGTTCTTAATAAACCATCTGGAGGAACTCCATCTGCATCTCCATGATCCCGACCCCAGAATCCATTCGGTAGGTAACAGAAATTATCCCCAAAACCTGCATCAATGTAATGTTGAGGAGCTGCTTCTAGTGAACAATTCAATAATTCTTCATTTGGTGCTATTTCGGCACCAGGTACCGCGTCTGTTTGGCGGTAGAAGAAATAACGTGTTCTTGGGTCATCTGAAGTATCCATTAAACGCATCAGCCAGTTGGACATATAGTCATTGGCACCAGCTGCTTGGTAGTTCAATCCGTATCTAGGATGTCTGGCATCTGGTTGTGTGGCGCTACTAGCAGGCCAATTATATACAAAATCATCGGCGGTGTCCTGAATATAATTGCCACCAGCAATAATTGCATTAAAACTAGCCGCTGCATTCGTATCCACCAATCTTCGCTGTAAGTATATCTTTAACTTTAAAGTATTGGCAGCTCTAACCCACTTGTCATAATCATTTCCATAATAGAAATCCACAGTTGGTTCAGCTGTAGCTGTTGCATTGAAATTTACTATGGCCTCATCCAATAATACAAGCATGGCATCGTAAATACTTGCTCCAGAATCCAAAGCAGGATTAAAGTTTTGCTCAGCACCTTGAATGGCTTCAGAATAGGGTACATCGCCAAAGAAGTCAACCAAGCTAATCATCAAATAGGCTTCAATGAATTGTGCGATTCCGATATGATGTACTAAATCTGCTTCTTCAGCCAAGGGCATCATTGCTCTTATGTCTGCCAAGATTCCTCGATAGGCGTTGAACCATTCATCATCCATATCACTTCCTTGATAGACGGTATTGTAATTACGCCCATTCATATTAAGTATACGGGTCAATTGCATTCCCAATTCATTGAAACCATCACCATTCGTATTTCCGCCTGATGTCCAGTTGTCATTGATATCAAAATCTGCATCTCCTTCAAATTGTCGAACAAAGTCCTCTTGAATAGAACTTAGATAGAAATCCACACCGGCCTGGTCGGGCGTGAGTGCATTAGGATTTGCTGTAAGATCTAGCTCCGTAGTCTCACAGGCAGTGAAAGCAAGCACTGCTCCTGATAGAATAACGGTTAAATATTTATTTATTTTTCTCATTATATTCATAGTTAATATTCTTAGAATGAAGCTTTTATGCTTAGACCATATCTTCTTGAACTTGGACCATTCAAAAAGTCAAATCCAAAACCGTTACCTACACCTGTTCCTGAAGTATTTGGATCAAAGTTTGCACCCTTTGGTGTGTTAAATGCCCTGAAATACAAGTTAGTACCAGATACGGTGAAGGTTAGATTTCCGAATGGAGTCTTATCCAAAAATTGTTTTGGTAGTGAATAGCTCAAAGAAGCTTCTTGCAGTCTAATTGTAGTGGCATCATACACCTGTAGTTCGTGAGGGCCAAATAAAAGATTACTAAAGAAATAAGTTGAGTTATTGATTTGTCTGTTGTTAACGTTTCCATTGCTGTCAACCCCTGGAAGGATAAAGGTGTTTTCCCTATCAATGGTTTCAGTTATCAATCCTCTACCCAATAGCGTTGAAATTGTTGAAGAATAGACATCACCACCATCGGTATAATTCCATTGGAAGCCTAAGGTGAAATTCTTATACGATATCGTGTTTCGAACATTGGCTACCCAATCTGGATTTGGATCTCCTATAATACCATCGGTTGGATCTTGCACGTAATTCCCGTCCGCTCCAACAACAAAATCCCCATTGTCATCTCTTAATATTCGATTACCATATAATACACCTAGAGCTTCACCTTCTATCGCAGCATTTCCAAGGTTGGAGAAGCCAGAGTAAATCACCTGATCGGTATCCAATCCAAGGTCCTCCACAGTGGTTTCGTATGTGGTAAAGTTCAAGTTGGTCGTCCAATCAAATCCGCCGGAATCTTTAGCTCTAAACCAGTTGATTCCTAAATCCAATTCCATTCCTTTAGATTGAATTTCTCCAATATTGGTGGCTGTGTTAGTAAATCCAGTTGAAGCATCTAATGGACGATTGATTATCAAATCATTCGTTTTCCTTTTATAAAGTGAAGCATCCATTGTGATTCTGCCATCCCACCATCTAGATTCGATACCGAGCTCGATTTCTTGCAAGGTTTCTGGCTTTAGGTTAGGATTACCTAGTGTTATACCTGTTGTATTGGTTACTACGTTCCTTCCAGAATCGTCTTGTGCATCTTGCGTATCCAAGGTTAGGACATTGGAAACCGGATAATTTACACCCAGCACGTCAAAGTTTGCAGAAACACCTATTCCACCTCTAATTTTAAGATAGTTAAGGATGTCTTGTGATTTTAGCCCATCTATGGCAGCAGTTGGGATAAAGGAAATACTTGCACTAGGATAAAACTGTGATCGATTATCTGTTGAGAAATTGGAAACCCAATCATTACGAGCGGCAAGAGTTACATAAACGAAATTGTCATAATCAAAATCGGCTTGAGCATATACCCCTACAATGTTTCGCTCATTGAACGTTTGGATTTCATTCTGGTTCAAGAAATTAAAGTGTCTTAGCACTCCAAATACTTGTTGTCCATCACTGGCAACACCATTTTGGTCAAATATGGAACGTCTTGTCGTTGCTCCAACATTGAATGTGGAACCGATTTTTTCAGTGATATCATAATCACCATTGATCACCAAGTTATGATCCCATATGGTTCTAACATTGTTCCATGTGCTATACACCCCACTGGCTAAACGAACATCTCCACTGTTACTGTTTACACCACCACGGTTTTGGAATCTTGTGTTTCCTTCGTTGTAAATATCAATACCAGCACGGTAAATAATATTCAAATTGTCATTTAACTCGTATTGCACAGAAGCCTGACCAAAAACTCGATTTGTTTCTTGAACTGATCCCGCATTGTCAATAGTCCACAATGGATGCTGAATAGAGTTGTTTTGACGATAATAAACACTACCTCCAGTAATTGGATCTTGGTAAGGTAATCCTTGAATATCTATACTACGAGGTGTAAACCAAAGGTCTCCAAAGATTGAAGAACCTGTACCTGTTGCACCGTTACCTTGACTTAAAGCAACAGGGGGTGAACGGAATTTGGTTCTTGAGAAATTCAAGGTTCCATTAACTGTGAATTTGTTGGAAAGTATGGCTCTTCCGCCAACGGACAGCGTATTTCTACTTACACTGTTTCCTGGTGTGAAACCATTATCCTTCAAATTACCATAATTCATATTATAGCCTATTTTGCCATCATCCGAACCTCCTCTAACATTGATGGATGTATTTGCAACCGTTCCAGTTCTAAAGAAATTCTTTACACTGTCATAAGGTCTCCATTCGTATCTAGCACCTTGAAATTCTGGAAATGCCGCTTGAATGGCTGCTGTTGATGTGGAATATGGGTGTGCCAGGGTTCCGTTATCATCGATTGCATTTTGGGCTCCCCAACCGGAAGCTCCTTCTCTTCTAAAACTTGGCCCCCAGTTACTGAAGAACCATCCGAAGGATTGGTCAAATCCATTACCATATTCATTTTGATAATCTGGTAACGAAGCAATTTCATTAAAGAATAAAGAAGAATTTACAGTGATTTCAGTTTTCTTTGGGCCTTGGTTTGCTGTACCACCCTTTGTGGTGATCAATATTACACCGTTACGCCCTTGGGAACCATATAAAGTAGCTGCGGCTAGACCCTTAAGAACGTTTACACTTTCAATACTGTTTGGATCCAAATCCAAAAACCTACTGGATCCATTGTTTCCATCAATAAAATCACTACGATCCCCATTTCGTCCCTGTGAGTTGGTATCAGTACTAAATGGTACACCATCTACAATGAACAAGGCTTGGTTACTTCCACTAAAAGTGGTTTGGCCCCGGATAACAATGTTGGTACCTGAACCAGACAATCCACTTTGCTGGGTAATCTGAACACCAGAAGCTTTTCCTTGGAGTACACGAGCAACATCACCTTCTGGACGTTGTTCCAAATCTTCGGAACCCACTTCGGTCACGGCATAGCCCAGTGCTTGCTTTTCTCTTTTAATACCCAGTGCCGTTACTACAACTTCTTCCAATGCTTGGGCATCTTCTTCCATCTGAATATTGATGGTGTTGGAAGCCCCAACAGCAATCTCCGTTGTTCTTTGACCTATATAGGTAAAGACAAGAACTTGACCTTCACTCGCATTGATTGCATAGTTACCGTCAAAATCTGTTTGAGTACCATTAGTGGTACCCTGCACAACGATGTTAACTCCGGGAAGTTCTAGACCTTCTTGGTCGGTAACCGTCCCAGTAATCGTTTTTTCTTGGGCGGCAACGGTAGAGATGCAGGCCATCCACAACAGTGCTACCCCGATTAGCTTTTTTACTTTCATAAAGTTTGAGTTTTATTAAAAAAATGAGTTAGGCAACTGAGAAAGGCAGGCGGAAGTGACGCGTTGATAGCTAATTCAAAGTACTTTCAAAATGGAGAACAAAACCTAATGGTTATTGCCATATGAAGTAAGGCCTCTCACCGCCCTACCTTTACAATTGCGCAGTAAAAAAAGAGAAATAGCAAAGCGGTCATGGTGATTATGATATGAACTGCATGGAAGTTGTCCCAAAAACCTAAATAATTGAATCTTACCACTTGCTTGATGTTTTGAAAATGGTTGGTCTTCTAAACATGTGGATTGATTCCTTCAAACTCCATTGTTTTTTTGACAAGAAATAATGTCTTACTTTTCCGCCTACATCCTATGAAATTATGCATCAAGATCTTGTAAATACCATTGTGGCAGATGACGAAATGCATTCACGTTCCAGAATATTACGACTATTGGAAAAGCACAGTACAATTAAGGTCGTGGACGAATGCGCCAATGGCAGACAAACCATTGATGCCATAAACAATTTACAGCCCGATTTGCTTTTTCTGGATATTCAGTTAAAGGATTTAACTGGATTTGATGTTTTGAAGGCAATTGATATTGAGAAAGCACCCTTGGTCATTTTTGCAACAGCTTTTGATGAATATGCAATAAAGGCTTTTGATTTTTTTGCTTTTGATTATTTATTAAAACCTTTTGACAATGAACGATTTGATTTGGCCGTGGAACGAGCTTTGAATGAATTGAAATCCCGTAAATCCATTTCATTTGAAGACAAGCTATCGGAATTTTTTCAATACATTGATGGTCAAGAAAAAAGTAGGTTAACCAGGGATGAAACAAAACTCCCGATTAGGCACGGCTCAACTATTGAACTTGTAGACCAAGATCAAATAAAGCATATTATCGCTTCAGGTTATTATGTTGACATATTTACTGTTGAACGTAAGTATCTGCTTCGGGAATCACTTACCAAATTGATGTCAAAACTAAATTCGCAGTTTATTCGAATCCATCGTTCCACCATAATCAACATAAATTATATCCGACAGCTAGAATATACTGCCTATGGGGATATTGTAGTCATCATGAAATATGATGAACGATTTAAGGTAAGCAAGAGTTACAAAAAGAACTTCCAGAATAAATTTGATATCTAAACACTAGTAAAAAGTTAATCGTTAGCATTTGGGGTATCTTGGTAAATTAAAGGAACTCCAATTGTTGTAATTACCCCTTTGTTTCCACTTATATTGTTTATGGATAGTGTGAAATTGTCGTAATACAAGGTTGTTAGGCGATCTAAGGTATTTTGTAACCCTGTGCCATAAGTAACTGGAGTACCTGACAAAGGTTTTCCGTTGTTGACTACGGTGCATTTTATTTGATCTTTTTCAATCGCGATTTTGATATCTAATTGCAACGTAGGATGATCCAAGGAGTAGCCATGCTTTATGGCGTTTTCTACTATTGGTTGTAAGATCAAACTAGGAATCAAAGCTTTATTTAAGCTATTATCCAAATCTATATTGATTTCTAAATCATCGGAAAACCGTACGGATAGAATATCCAAGTATTTTTTCAGAATAGTGTATTCTTCTTCAATCGTAAGGAGATTGGAGTCTTTCAAATAGAGTATGTCACGCAAAAGACCGCTAAAATCCACAAGTGTTTTTTGAGCTAATTGTGTGTTGGTTTCAATTAAATTGGTAATGGTATTCAAGGTGTTAAAGAAAAAATGAGGGTGTAATTTATATTTAAGGATATTTACCTTTACGTTTACCAATTGTTCTCTGAGGTTACTTCGATTCAATTCAATAGCAGCAATCTTATTTAAGTAGTGATAGGTATAAATGATAAATACTGTTGCAAAGTATTGCAGAAAGTGACTGCCCATGTAGGCTGCTATGTTGATGATATGGTAGTCAAACGTGTTTTGCCTTCTTTCCGCATTGATGCTTACCAAATAGATGTCGTAAAACCAATATACCAGTAAAAGTGTAACGAGGTAAAAAAACAGGTGCACAAATATACTGGTTGACCATCGATAGGATTTAGCGAACATCCAATTGGAAATGAACATAAGAGAGACAATAAGCAATAAATTAAAAGCCATCTCTACAACAAAACTGTCTTTTATGAGCGTACCCCAAGATTCATTGACCATAAAAACCCCATAATACTTCATTAGTGCATTGGCGATTGTTTTCACCAAATTGCTGAAGAAGAAAAAAACGACGAGGATTAAAAAAAGCTTTTTATTCATTTGTTTAGCCCCATTTGGATTAGAAATTCTGTTCGATGGATTTTGCTAATGCGTAGTAATTTATCGTTTACCATCCGTACATCAATTTCTCCATAGTTGGAATTGATCACATCTTTTACAAAAGCCAAATTGATGATAGTTGACCTATGTATACGTAAGAAGCCGTGATAATTCAATTTATTGCTCAATTCACTCAAAGTAGATCTAAATTTTAAATCTCCTTCCATTGTGTGCGCAATTACGTGATGTTGACGTGAAGATATGAAATACAATATTTGCGAACGTTTAACAAAAAAAAGACCGTTGACCGTTTTTAGCGGAAGTATGTCGTTGTCTGCAAGCAAAGAATTAGGTCTGGTAATGTTTCCGGTAGCTTGTTTTAAGCTATTTTCCATTTTACGCTGTTTGCGTTTGGTATGTTCCACCAAAACCTTATTGGTAGCCATCAAAAAACGTTCTACATCATAGGGTTTCAACAGATAATCCAACGCATGGTTGTCAAATGCTTTGCTGCCATAAATATGATGTGCGCTAACCACTACAAGTATTGGTTGTTTCTCTTCTGGAATATGTTCCCACATTTCCAAACCGTTCATGTCCTTCAAATTAACGTCCAGAAAAACAAGATCTGGCAACAATTTTTCAATGCAATCCATTGCTTCCCTACCTGTGCCGCATTCTTTTAGTAATTCCATAGCAGGCACTTGTTGGAGTAGCCTACAGATTTTTCCTCTCGACTCCCTTTCATCATCTACAACTAAAGTTGAAATCAGCATTGTCAAACTCAATTTTCAATCAATTTTAAACAATAAAAAAATGCTGAAATTCCAATATTGGTGGCATTAACTCCGTATTCAAGTAATTCACCGTCTATACCTACCTAAAAATGCCCAAATATCAACCGGTCGCTGCTTTTTTATTTATTTAAATGTTAAAACCAGATAATTTTAGCCAAATCACAATCCGATTTTTTAGGTGGAAACCAACTAATTCAGCACGAAATTGGATTAAAAAACAACTCTTGGAATATGAAAAAAACGATGGTTTTAATACTGGGTATCACCCTGCTTGGTATACACATGAATGCACAAAACGAAACCAAATCTATTGAAGAACTGGCCTTAGGCTATATGGCGGCATATAGTGAATGGAATCCACAAAAGATGGGCACGTATTACGAGGATTCAGTTCAATTTAAGGACCCAACAGCGCTAGAGGTGTTTGGTCCCAAGTTTAATGTGAAGGGCAAAGATAAATTGGTAGAACTGATGGCGGGGATTTTTCCTGATGGCCCACCCGAGTACGTGAATTTTGCTGTTAAGGAATATTTTGTGTCAGGAACTTATGCGGTGGTCAATTCAACATTTGAATTAGTACTTCCAAAACAATGGTACGGAGAGGCTGCGGATGGCGAAATCTTTGTTTCTGTTCCAATTACAACAATTCTTAGATTCAAAGACGGTAAACTAGTTTCACATCAAGATTATGTGGACTACAATAACTATCAAAAACAAATTAAACTTCAATTGAAAGAAGGTTAAATTTTCAGGGCATTTCGCATGAGTCATAGAATTTATCGGATTGGTCACTTTCTGGATTCTAAGAAAGGGAAAATGACGATTTTGGGATTGTTCATACTTACCAATATAATCTACGTGATTATGTTGATGGTAACCATACCAATGACAATGATATATGCCAATGATATGCCTTTACTGGACATGATGCCCATGGGTTATGATTGGAATTATGTGAACAGCCTTTTCAGTAGCTTAGGGAACAATGGCAGATTGGTATACCTGCGAAGTCAACTGCCATTGGATATGATTTATCCCTTTCTTTTTGCCATTACCTATGCCATGATATTGGGTCTATTATTAAAAAAGTCCAATCAATATAAACCCCCTTTATGGTGGTTGTGTTGTTTACCCATCTTGGCCGGGATGGCAGATTATATGGAGAATTTTTGGATTCTAAAAATGCTGAGTTCTTATCCAGAGCTACATGAAAGCACCGTAAGAACAGCTAATACTTTTACATGGATAAAGAGTATGTCTACGATGTTCTTTTTCGGGGTTGTATTCGCGGTTTTAGTCAAGATGCTTTGGAACGAAATAAGTAAATCAAAGTATGAACATCAAATTTAACAACGGAAGTTTCTTGTTACCTATTCAAAATGGTAAATTGGGGCATTCCAAATTGGTCAAATCTGCACAACTAATATCACCAATAGTTCGGAATACATAATCAGGCTATGGTTTTACTTCAACCAAGGATTGAACATCCTAAGGATTTTAGTTGTTGTAAAGCCACCTAAGCCAAGTGTATATTAATAGAACTAACTAAAATTACTTTCCAATGATTTCACTCAAAATCAATGGTAAACCCTACAATGTAGAGGAGGACCCAAAAACACCCTTGCTATGGATATTACGTGACATAATTGGTCTGACCGGTACCAAATACGGTTGCGGAATAGGCCAGTGCGGGGCATGTTCCGTACTGATTGATGAACAGTCTAGACGCGCTTGCATGTTACCAATTGAAATGTTGGACGGAAAATCAATAACAACCATTGAAGGATTATCCGATGACAGTGGATTGCATCCCGTTCAAAAAGCATGGATTGAACACGATGTGCCACAATGCGGGTATTGCCAAAGTGGACAGATTATTAGTGCAGTCGCTCTTTTGGAAAACAATCCAAATCCAAGCGAAGCAGAGATAAAAACTGCAATGAATGGGAATTTATGTAGGTGTGGAACCTATCCCCGTGTAGAAAAGGCCATATTAACCCTTAAAAATGATGGTGATGGGATTAAATAGAAGAAATTTTATCAAAGTCACAAGTCTTGGGTCGGGAGGAATTTTGGTAAGTTCCATGATTGGGTTACAGGCGTGTTCTACTACTGATGTTGATACCTGGGAACCTAACTTTTTCATTAAGATTGACCAAACAGGAGCCATAACATTCACCTGCCCACAATCGGAACTTGGTCAAGGTACTTCAACAGGACTGGCCCAGATATTGGCTGATGAATTAGGCGCAGATTGGAATCAAATTAAAATTGAGTTGGCAGATGGGAGCTCTGAAAAATTTCCCAATACGCAAGGAACTGGAGGGAGCAATGGCATACGAAAGTTATGGGTTCCTTTAAGGGAAGCCGCTGCTGCAACACGAGAAATGTTGATACAAGCAGCAGCAAGAAAATGGAAAATTAGTATCGAGGATTGCTACACTAAAATGGGATATGTCCATCAAAGAGACAATGCCAATAAAATCCCATTTGGCGAATTATTGACTTCTGTCAAAACTGAATACCCACCCACAGATTTAAAATTCAAGGATGCCTCTGATTACGAATATATTGGTAGTTCCCCATCGGGACCCAAAAATAAAAAAATAGTAACGGGAGCATTGGAATATGCTATAGACGTCTCTGTACCTGATATGGTCTATGCCCGAATTAAAAGAAGTCCGGTATTTGGTGGGAGGGTAAAATCTTTTGTTTCCACAAAAGCACGAGAAATCGAGGGAGTTCTTGACATTTTTGAAGTGGAACCGGTTCCAATTCCTGAAGAAGATGATTTTTTAGGCGGAGTACGTTCTGGCGTTGCAGTAATTGCAGATTCTTATTGGAAGGCAATCCAAGCGAGCGAATTATTGGACATTACATGGGAAGATGGGCCTAATGAAGCTAAAAATACGGATACCGTAATCGCTGATTTTGAGCAAAAAAAGTCCCAGGTCAATTCATTGAACACGAGGGCGAATCTTTCTATTGCAAAAACCATCTCAGCAGCCTACAAGATTCCATATCAAGCCAATGCGTGTATGGAGCCATTGAATACCGTGGCGCATCATAAGGGTACCGAGATTGAAATTTGGGTTGGAACACAGGCACCACAAATGACGCGCTGGCGTATTGCTCAATTCACTGGAATGCCGGAAGCATCGATAGTTGTGCATAACAAGATTGCGGGAGGAGGCTTTGGCAGACGGTTTTTTACAGATTTTGTTGAGGAAGCGGTTATTCTTTCAAGAAAAGTCAAAAAACCGGTAAAATTGATTTGGACGCGGGAAGATACCATTGCCACTTCCAAATACCATCCGTATAGTATCGAGTATTGGTCTGCAGAATTTGATACTCGAAATCGATTATTGAGATTTAAAAACAAAGGCTATTTCACTAGAGCTTCTAATTACCCATCGTATTTGTATGGTAAACCAATTGCCTTTCACGAAAGTATTCCACATATGGCTAAATCCGTATTACCAAGGGCGTCGTGGCGAAGCGTGATGGCTTATCCATGGGGATTTGCCATGGAATCGTTTATGGATGAGGTTGCCCATGAAATGGCTCGAGACCCATTGGAATTGAGATTGGAGTACTTGCAGAATGCTGATGTTTCCGGATTAAACCGAAATCCTGATTCCGATTATCAACTGGATGCCAAGCGATTGAGACGTACTTTAGAAGTTGCCAAGGAAAAAGCCAACTATAAAGGAACAAAGCAGGGACAAACAGGCGTGGGCGTATCGGCTATCATGTATAATTATTCATATTGTAGTCATATCGCAGAAGTATCTGTGGAAAATGGCAGATTGAAGATCCACAAATTCACTTCAGTAGTGGACTGTGGCCGGGTAATTAACCCGAGTCAGGTGAAATCTCAGATTGAAGGAAGCATTGTTTGGGGTTTGAGCGCGTTGATGAAACAGGTTATAACTGTTGAGGAAGGTAAGGTTCAACAGTCCAACTTTCATGATTACGAACCACTACGAATGATTGACAACCCTAAAATTGAAGTACATATAGTTGAGACAGACAACCTTCCCACAGGTGTTGGTGAACCAGGTGTTCCCGGGGTAGCGCCTGCAGTGTTAAATGCGATTTACAACATAACAGGGATTCGACTGCGAGAAGCCCCAATTGAAGAAGCCCTACGCGAACAACTCATAACCGGATTGGCATAACTTAAAAAACAGCAAATGAAACGATTGATTTCCCTACGGATAATATACCTAGTGCTACTTGTGATTTTCTGCAATGTATGCTATGGACAGCAAAATCTGAGTGAAACTATTCCCATGCAACTTGGCTTGTATGATTATAAGATGTACTATCAAGATCAACAAGGAAGTTTGGTTCTTTTGGAAGAAAGTAAACCAGATCACGGCAAGGACCAATTGTTGGTCATACACAATAGTTTCAATGCGGCTTACCTGCATCTGGACATGACCGCTTCAGGGACCATTTATGAGCTCACGATGGCTTATGACCAGTTTAGAAAAGTATATGTATTGACCTCATTGGATTCAGCCACCTCAATGATTGACATCTATCAAGGAGATTTTAATGAAAAGGGTCAATTAATACTTACCAATTTAGAATCAGGTACACATTATTTGGATGCTGAAGGGGTCAAAGTGTTCAATCGAATAATTATTGATGATTTGAATGACGATGGTTTTAGTATGCAGATTGATGGAACTAAAAATGGTGGTGAAAATTGGTTCTTACAAGCCAAATATGATTTTTTAAAACGTTGATTAATAATAAATTAGATAGCAATTCAAATAAATGAAAACAATGAAAAGAAAACAGAAACAAGTTTTACATATCGTAACCTTTCTATTGATAGTAATCGTGGGTTTTGGTCAGGAAAATTCCAAGCCAGATTTTTTAAAGGAACTACAATTTCTGGAAGGGGAGTGGTCTTTGGAAAACTTTGAAACCAAAGATCAAAAAACTTGGAACTCAATCGGTAATTCAATCGCTCATGTAACACTAGAACATGATGGCAAATTCATTCAAGAAAAAGTGAAGTACATCACAGGGTTTGGGGAAATCAATATGATAACCTACATCGGCTTTGATTACCGTTTAGGAAAATTAAAACTATGCGCTATGGATAAAGAATATGGTTCCATGGATATATATGAAGGTGATAAAGTAGGGGACGATTTTGTGTTTACCAATTTGAAATCCGATTTGGCCATTGCTATGCAAGATGGTAAAAAGCTCAACTTCAAACTAACCTATGCTACCATCTCAGATACCGGTTTTGAACATTGGGTAGAGGGAACCTATGACGGAGGGGAAACCTGGTTTCCATTTTCCAAAAGTGTCTATACAAAAAGCAAAGGGTGATTTAACTTGTTAAATAACTTAAACCAAAGTTTCCATTTGTTTTATGATTTCTTCAGCTTCGAAGATTTTTTGATCACTTAATTTTCTGTTTGAAGTGGAAAGGATATGGGCTTCTTTTAAGAGTCTGGAATATTCCTTTTGAAGTCGTTCTAGCTCCGTTTTTTTTCTGAAAATCTTAAGCATCGCAAATCGTTTTATTTATGAGGGATAGAACTAATATATAAAATGTTTAAGAAAAAATGAAAAAAATTAAACAAAAAATATTCTGAGTACGTTGAACTACCTTGTGGTCAACTACTAGAAACCGTTGCCAGTTATTGGCGTCGCCGGATTACAATGGATATTTCGTTAAAGTGATAAGGTTTCTGTGTGGTATTCGGAAAGCGGGGACTATTTTGGGGTTAACGCAAAAAAAAGCCAGCATAAAGCTGGCTTTTTCCGTGACCTGACTGGGGCTCGAACCCAGGACCCTCTCCTTAAAAGGGAGATGCTCTACCAACTGAGCTATCAGGTCTTGCTTTGGTAACACTAAAAATGTTGCGCTAAGCGGGTGCAAATATAATATCAATAATCTATTTTACAAGTTGATTTAATGATAAATTTGTGTTTTTTTGAAAACTAAATTCAATCTGACGAATGAAAGTAGTACTTGTAGGTTATATGGCAAGCGGAAAGTCCTCTGTGGGTAAGCAACTTGCAAAAGAATTAGGGTTGGAATTTGTGGATTTAGACAACTATATTGAACAAGAACAACAAAATACAATAAATGGGATTTTCCAGGAAAAAGGAGAGATTTTCTTTCGAAAATTGGAACATCAAATGCTAAGTAAAGTGCTGGAAGAGAAGCAAAACATGGTTTTGTCCACAGGCGGAGGGACACCCTGCTATGCTGGTAATATGAATACCATTCTTGCCAAATCCGATCATTCCATCTATTTGCAGCTACCGGTCATGGCTTTGGTAAATCGAATGGCCATAGAAAAAGACCAAAGACCATTGGTAAAAGACTTATCAGAAGATGAATTAGCGGAGTTTGTAGGGAAACATTTGTTCGAAAGGCGTAATTACTATTCCCAAGCCACTCTTGTTTTGGACTGTTTGGATAAATCCATTGAAGAGTTGATTACAGAAATCAAGCAGGAATTACTCTAGGAAGACGGCATCATTTTTAGTCTCGAACACCACCTTTACGTGCTCGTTGAGTGAGGTGGATAATGAAATCCCTTTATAATCAGCTTTTATGGGATACTTTTTATGGTTCCTGTTAACCAAAACAGCAGTTTTCAGTTGTTTGATCGGCGTTTTCAAAAAATGATGCGCTGCGTAAATCAACGTACTTCCTGAGTTCAGAACGTCGTCCACAACAACAATGGACTTGTTTTTATACTTTTCGTCAGAGATTGAAGTGCTGACACCACTTTCCAAAGGATTGGTTTTGTCCATTTTTAGGTTGCACAAAACAATTTCGGCCTCTGTTATTTTTTTTAGAACCGTTCCTATCTTTTTCGCAAATGTCAATCCCCCGCCGTCAATACCAGCTACAATGATTTCCTTTTCATCCACATTTGCTTCATAAATCTGATAGGCAATGCGCTTCACTTTGTGCTGTATTTGGTCGTGGGAAAGTATTTTGTTCAACATGAAACGGGTTTTATGCCTTCAAAGATAAAAAACAGTTTATTCAGATTCATCCATATAATCGTCAATATCCCTGCGGTCTTTTTTTGTGGGTCTTCCCATTCCTTTTTTTCGGTAATGGTCTTTAGCAAATTTCAATAGCTCGTTATGTTCAAATGCTTCTTTTGGCGTGGTATCCTTGCGGTACATGTCTACCAGTTTTGCACCAACGCGACTTTCAGGAATATCCAAAACGGTTAATTGGTAGTCAATTTGATTCTTACGGAGCACGATTACATCCATTGGATACACCTCACGAGAAGGTTTTACTGCACTGCCATTGATCTTAACTTGCCCTTTTTTAACAGCATTTGCGGCAACGTTTCGGGTTTTAAAGTATCTAGTACACCAGAGATATTTATCAATGCGCATAAAGTCTGCAAATCTTTGTTAATGCCCGCAACAAAAATAGTGGAAAATTGTATCTTGCGCAGCTAATTACCAAACTTGATGAAGCACGGAGTATTTGTTTATTTGTTTGCCGTTTTGTTGATTGTTTCCTGTAGCAATGATGATGATAACGATATCATCTCCATACCACCAAGGTCACTATCCGAGGTTGCTGCGGAAAATGATGAGGAAATTAGAGAGTTTTTACAAACGCATTTTTATAACTATGAGGAGTTTATGGCTCCACCGGCAGGTTTTGATTTTAGAATCAAGATAGACACTATTGCAGGTGATAATGCTACCAAAACCCCGATGCTCGATTTTGTTGAGGAGAAATCGGTAACGGTTTCAGCTTCAGAGTTTTTATTGGATCAAGACGAAGTAGACATACCTCATAAATTTTATGTATTGGATGCAAGGACTGGCGTTGGTGAAAACCCAACCGTTGCAGATTCAGTGTTCGTGCGCTATGAAGGAACACTACTAAGTGGTTCTTCGTTTGATAGTGCGCTAAACAATCCAGTTTGGTTTGATTTAGCACGTTTGCAAGACCTTACGCAAGGTTTCCGCGGTTTTGCTGAAGGAGTGCCAAGTTTTAAAACAGGAGAAACACCACCCATAGATAACGGTGATGGTACGGTGACTGTAAATGATTACGGTGTAGGAATGATTATTTTCCCATCTGGACTCGGCAATTTCAATAGAATACAAGGCGATATTCCGCAGTACAGTCCGTTGATTTTTTCAATAGACTTATATACGTATAATCCAACGGATCATGATGGCGATGGGATTCCTTCCATTCAAGAGGATTTTAATATGAATGGATATTTGTACGATGACAATGCTGATGCTGATACGGAGCCTATTACCGTTTCATTTGCCAATTTCCAAGATGCAGATGACGATGGTGATGGTGTTACCACAAGAGATGAGATTACCAATGATCAAGGTGAGATTATCTTTCCATACCCAGATGATAATAACGATGGGATACCAAATTATTTGGACCCTGATGTAAACTAAAAATAGAAAAGGCCCCAATTTGGGGCCTTTTTTATAATGCTAAACTTCAGCTTATAGCTTCAGTGATACTGCAAAAATAACTTGAGAAGGACGTGAATCTACACGACCAGAAATATCTGTGATATTGTTGCCAATAAACTCAGCCTCATTTTCTGAAAACCCACGTTCGTAACGCACATCAACTCCAACTTTACCTAAATTAACGCCAACCCCAGCATTAAGACCAACGGTAAAATCGTTTTCCACGTCCGCTATTTCCAAATCGCCCAAATCATTGCTAAGCGTATATTGGAAAGCTGGACCAGCAAAAATATGTAACGGACCAACGAGTTTATATCCTAAAAGTACAGGAACATCAAGTTTAGAGACATCATAGTCATTGGATTCACCATCCAAGCTATATGTACTTTTGGTGCGGGTGTAAACAGCTTCAGGTCTAATGTAGATTTTTGGGAAATCCAATTTACCCCAGAAACCAAAATGGAAACCAGTTTTACCTTCTGCGCCTTCAACAATGTTTTGGGCGGCATCTCCAACAGTGCCGATAAGATCACCGTTCTTGTTATAACTTAATCCTGCTTTAATACCAAAGCCAGAACCGCTTTGGGCAAATGCAGCAGTTCCCAACAGGGCAAAAGCTGCCATGAAAAGTGTTTTTTTCATACGTGCATCGTTTTTTAGTTTGATGAAATGTATCAAAGATGATACCGAAAACTATTTTCGTTTCAACACTCTTAAAACGGCTGCTTCTATGGCTTTATTGTTTAGTCCGTACTTGTCCATTAACTGGTCAGGTGTACCACTTTCACCAAAAGTATCCTGTGTAGCTACAAACTCCTGTGGTGCAGGATGGTTTGTACTTAGCACGCGGGAAACACTTTCGCCAAGTCCACCTAAATAGTTGTGCTCTTCAGCAGTAACCACACACCCTGTTTTTTTGACAGAGGCAAGAATTGCTGCATCATCAAGTGGTTTAATGGTGTGAATATTAATGACTTCGGCTGAAATTCCCTGGTTTTCCAAATTTTCTGCGGCAATTAGGGATTGCCATACCAAGTGTCCTGTTGCTATGATGGTAACATCGGTACCTTCATTTAACATCAGCGCTTTACCAATCTCAAATTTCTGATCTACAGGAGTGAAATTGGCCACTTTTGGTCTTCCAAATCGTAAATAGACTGGGCCATGGTGCTCTGCAATGGCTAACGTGGCGGCCTTGGTCTGGTTAAAATCACAGGGATTTATTACCGTCATGCCCGGAAGCATCTTCATCAATCCAATATCTTCCAAAATCTGGTGTGTGGCACCATCTTCTCCTAAGGTAATACCGGCATGGGAAGCACAGATTTTTACATTTTTATCAGAATAGGCAATGGATTGACGAATTTGATCGTAAACCCTACCAGTTGAGAAATTGGCGAAAGTACCGGTAAATGGAATTTTACCACCAATGGTCAATCCAGCCGCAATGCCCATCATATTTGCTTCGGCAATCCCAACTTGGAAAAAACGTTCTGGGTTTTCATCAATAAAAGTTTGGATTTTCAGGGAACCAACTAAATCGGCACAAAGCGCAACTACATTAGGATTGGTTCGTCCAAGTTCGGTCATTCCTGCCCCAAACCCACTTCTAGTATCCTGTTTTCCTTGGTCTGTATATTTTGTCATCTTGATGTCTTGAATATTAATAATCGCCTAAAGTTTCTGGATTTTGCGCCAAAGCCGTTTCCAATTGTTCGTCGCTTGGTGCTTTACCATGCCATGCATGGGTGTACATCATAAAATCTACACCATTACCCATTTCGGTAGTCATAACAACACAAACTGGCTTTCCTTTTCCAGTTCTGCTTTTAGCTTCGTTTAATCCAGCAATTACCTGCTCTAAATCATTACCGTTTTCAATTTCCAATACATCCCATCCAAATACGCGGAACTTTTCGGCAACATCACCTAACGGCAATACATCCTCGGTACCACCATCTATTTGTTGGCCATTGCGATCAATTGTGGCAATTAGATTATCTACTTTATTACCAGCAGCGTACATTATAGCTTCCCAATTTTGACCTTCCTGTAACTCGCCATCCCCATGTAAACTAAAGACCAACGTATCGTCGCCATTCAGTTTTTTGGCTTGCGCGGCACCAATGGCAACAGACATCCCTTGTCCCAAAGAACCAGAAGCAATTCGTACACCTGGCAAACCTTCATGCGTGGTAGGATGACCTTGAAGTCTTGAATCTATTAAACGGAAGGTATTCAATTCATCAACCGGGAAATACCCCCTTCTTGCAAGTACACTATAATATACAGGTGAGATATGACCATTGGACAAGAAAAATACATCTTCTCCAATTCCATCCATATCAAAACCCTCTTTCAAATCCATGATATCATTATAAAGGGCAACAAAGTACTCTGTGCAACCCAAGGAGCCTCCTGGGTGACCTGAATTTACCTTGTGGACCATGCGCAAAATATCCCTACGCACTTGGGTCACTAAATCCTGTAATTCTTGTGTATTTGGCATTGCATTGATTTTAAGGTTCCAAAAGTAACGGCATTCACTTTGTTAAACAAGCACTTGCCTCATAATTTACGAAACGGTTTGCGGATACAAACTTTATTTTTTTGTTAAGGCTTTCTGCTAACGAGATACCTATATTTGCGGTTTTAAAAGCGATTTTTTTGGATTTTACTTTAGTAAAGAAGGACGAACTCAGTAAGGCAAGAGCAGGAGAAATCCAGACAGACCACGGTAGCATACAAACGCCCATTTTTATGCCTGTTGGTACCGTGGCATCAGTGAAAGGAGTGCATCAACGGGAATTGACCAATGATATCAATCCTGATATTATCCTCGGGAATACCTACCATTTGTATTTAAGGCCAGGCGTTGAGATATTGGAGCAAGCTGGTGGGCTACATAAATTCATGGGTTGGGATAGAAATATTTTGACCGATAGTGGTGGTTATCAGGTATATTCCCTTTCCAATAACAGAAAAATCAAAGAAGAAGGGGTAAAGTTCAAATCGCATATTGATGGCTCATTGCATGTCTTCACCCCAGAAAACGTCATGGAAATCCAGCGAACCATTGGGGCTGATATTATCATGGCTTTTGATGAATGTACGCCGTATCCCTGTGATTACAATTATGCAAAACGCAGCATGCATTTAACCCACAGGTGGTTGGATCGTTGTATTGCCCATTTGGAAAAACTACCTTACAAATACGGCTATTCACAAACGTTTTTTCCTATTGTTCAAGGGTCCACTTTTAAGGACCTTAGAAAACAATCAGCTGAATATATTGCTTCTGTTGGTGCTGAGGGGAATGCCATTGGAGGATTATCGGTTGGAGAACCGGCGGAGGAAATGTATGAAATGGCAGAATTGGTCTGTGATATTCTTCCAGAAGACAAACCTAGATATCTCATGGGTGTTGGAACACCAATTAATATTTTGGAAAATATTGCATTGGGCGTTGATATGTTCGACTGTGTGATGCCAACTCGAAATGCCAGGAACGGTATGCTTTTCACGGCTCACGGGACCATAAACATCAAAAACAAAAAATGGGAAAATGATTTTTCACCGATTGATGAAATGGGTATCACATTTGTAGATACAGAATACTCCAAAGCGTACTTGAGGCATCTATTTGCGGCCAATGAATATTTAGGTAAACAAATTGCCACCATACATAATCTAGGTTTTTACTTGTGGTTGGTGCGTACAGCTAGAGAACGTATTTTAGCAGGGGATTTTTTCCAGTGGAAAACCCAAATGGTTCAACAAATGGACAAAAGATTGTAATGCTCACGATTCTTGACAGATACATATTAAAGCGTTACCTAGTTACCTTCCTGGGGATGTTATTGCTGTTTATTCCCATTGGAATTATGGCCAATTTGGCCGAAAAAGTGGGGAAAATCATTGACAATGAAGCACCCTTAGGAGAAGTCATTGTATTTTATGGAAATTTCACCTTGGTCATAGGAAACTTATTGTTACCTATTTTTCTATTCCTCTCCATAATCTTCTTTACTTCCAAATTGGCAAGTAATACGGAAATCGTAGCCATTTTAAGTTCAGGGGTTTCCTATTGGCGTTTTTTACGACCGTATTTTATAGGTGCCACCATGGTGGCCATATTGATTTTTTTAATGGGTATGTTTATTGTGCCACATGCAAGTATTGGCTACAATGAGTTTGAATACAAATACTTCAAGCGTGGAAGAAAAGTCCAGGAAACTTCGAATATTTTCAATCAATTGAACGACACGGATTACATTTATGTAAGTCGATTTGAACCCAGTAGAAAAGTTGGCTATAACTTCACTTTTGAACACTTTGATTCCATCAAACAGTTGGATTATAAAATTTCCGCTTCCAATATAAGGTGGGTAGAAAAGGATAGCCTTTACCGAATGACCAATTACGTAAAACGAAAGCTACGTGATGGAGTGGAAATCATGGAAACCAAACGAAGATTGGATACTTTGTTTAGCTTTAAAATAGAGGATTTGACGCCGGTTTCCTATGTAGCGGAAACGAAAAACCTGTTTGAACTTAATAGCTTTATCGAAGATCAAAAAAGTAAAGGCGCGTCCAATATCAATACCTATGTATTGGTGAAATACAAGCGTTGGGCCCTTCCCATTACGGCCTTTATCCTAACTATTATAGCAGTTGCAGTGTCATCAGTTAAACGTAGAGGCGGAATGGGACTGAACCTTGCTTTTGGAATTGGAGTGGCCTTTATTTACATCTTTTTTGATAAAGTTTTTGGCACACTTGCAGAGCAATCTGGATTTTCACCCATCCTCGCAGTTACAATTCCCAATGTGATATTCGGCGTCTTCGCGGTATATATGTTGATGAAAGCGAAACGCTAGAAAATAACCTTAAAGTTTACCTGGGATTTGAAAAATTGAGGCACTATGGTTATGCCAATAATGTTATATATTTGACCCCTATATTTTAGTTGAAACTACCTACCATGGAATACTTGGAATTTGAACATCCCATAAAAGAACTTGAAGAGCAACTGCAGAAATGCATGATCATTGGTGAAGAAAGTGATGTGGATGTAAGCGAAACCTGTTTGCAAATTGAAAAGAAACTGGAAGAGACCCGAAAGGATATCTATAAAAACCTTACTGCTTGGCAGCGTGTCCAACTTTCCAGGCATCCAAATAGACCATATACCATGGACTACATCAATGCCATTTGTGGGGACACATTCTTGGAATTACATGGAGACAGAAATGTAAAGGACGACAAGGCAATGATTGGTGGTCTCGGTAAAATAGGAGATCAAAGCTATATGTTCATTGGCCAACAAAAAGGCTATAATACCAAAACCAGACAATATCGAAATTTTGGGATGGCAAATCCTGAAGGGTACCGAAAGGCGCTACGATTAATGAAATCCGCAGAAAAATTTGGAATTCCTGTAGTATGCTTTATCGACACTCCTGGGGCCTATCCAGGCATTGAAGCTGAGGAAAGAGGACAGGGTGAAGCTATTGCAAGAAACATTCTGGAGATGACCCGACTTAAAGTTCCGATCATTGTTGTAATTATCGGAGAAGGTGCTTCTGGTGGTGCCTTGGGAATAGGTGTTGGGGATAAAGTGCTTATGCTTGAAAACACTTGGTACTCCGTGATTTCTCCTGAATCTTGTTCTTCAATCTTATGGAGGAGCTGGGAGTATAAAGAGCAAGCGGCAGATGCGCTTAAACTGACCGCAACAGATATGAAAAAGCAGAAACTGGTTGATGAGATCGTCAAAGAACCTTTAGGTGGAGCACATTCAAATAGGGACAAGACTTTTGAAACAGTTCGTAGCAAGATTTCTGCTCATTTTGAGGAACTCAAAAAGTTATCACCAAAAGAATTAGTGAAAACACGAATGGAAAAATACGCTTCCATGGGTGTTTTTAACGGCTAATCAAGGGTTTCTGGGGACTGTCTGATTTTTTCAGTTTTTTTCTTCAAAGTATTTTGGGTTATTAACATAAAATCCAAGTTATCAACAGTAACTTTGTTAATGACCTGTGGACATCACCTAGTGAAAATTTAAAGTTAACTAAAGGTTAAATACCTACATTCGTAGCTATGGACAAGCCTAGCCCAATCAGTGCACATAGAATCGATAAATCAACGCTCATCAACTTGGAGCGTGGTAAAATACCGCCACAAGCCGTTGATTTAGAGGAAGTTGTACTTGGAGCAATGATGATTGACAAAAAGGGTGTGGACGAAGTAATAGATATCTTACATCCAGAAGTCTTTTATAAGGAAGGGCATAAATTCATCTACGAAGCTATCTTCAAATTGTTTGAAACCTCTGAACCAGTGGATTTATTAACGGTTTCATCGCAATTAAAGAAGGATGGACACTTGGAAGCAATTGGCGGCGACTTTTATTTGATAAAATTGACTCAAAAAGTGGCATCATCCGCCCATATTGAGTTCCATGCCAGAATTATACTCCAAAAATACATTCAGCGAAGTCTAATCAAGATTTCCAATGAAATAATCGAAGATGCGTATAGCGATTCAACAGATGTCTTTGATTTACTGGACAATGCTGAAGCTAAATTATATGAGGTCACCCAAGGCAACTTAAAACGGTCTGCTGAGACTGCCCAAAATTTGGTGATTCAAGCCAAGAAAAAGATTGAAGAGATTTCCAATAAGGAAGGTTTAAGTGGTATTCCTTCAGGATTTGATAAATTGGATAAGTTAACATCTGGTTGGCAGCCCTCAGATTTAATCATTGTCGCTGCACGTCCTGGTATGGGTAAAACGGCTTTAACACTTTCCATGGCAAGGAACATTGCCGTCAATTCGGAAATTCCAGTTGCATTTTTCTCTTTGGAAATGTCATCCGTTCAGTTGATCACGCGTCTTATTTCATCAGAAACCGGATTGTCTTCAGAAAAATTGAGGACTGGTCGTTTGGAAAAGCATGAGTGGGAACAATTGAATGTGAAGGTTAAAGCATTAGAAAAAGCACCATTATTTATTGATGACACCCCTTCATTATCCATTTTTGATTTGCGGGCCAAAGCTCGAAGATTGGCCTCGCAGCACGGCATCCGTTTAATCGTAATCGATTATTTGCAATTGATGACCGCTGGCGGAAGTCAGAAAGGCGGAAACAGAGAACAAGAGATTTCCACAATTTCACGTAATCTAAAGGCGTTGGCCAAAGAATTGGATGTGCCAGTCATTGCACTTTCACAGTTATCCAGGGCTGTTGAAACCAGGGGAGGTAGCAAGCGTCCTATTCTATCCGACCTTAGGGAATCCGGAGCAATTGAGCAGGATGCCGATATTGTTTCCTTTATTTATCGCCCTGAATATTATAAAATTGACGAATGGGACGATGAGGAAAGAACACCTACTCAAGGGCAGGCAGAATTTATTGTGGCAAAGCATAGAAATGGTGGTTTGGATAATATTAGGTTAAAGTTTGTGGGTGCACTCGGTAAATTTGATAACTTGGATGACTTTGATTCCCCATTTGAATTCCAATCGAAGATGAATGCGGATGAAGAGAACCCATTTGCGACACCAAATCTTCCAAGTACCAATGAGGCTTTCGGAAGTGCTATGAATTCTGATGATGACCCAGATAACGACGTACCGTTCTAAGCAATACGTATTACCACTACCTAAAATAGTGGCCAACTTCTTTTTATTTTTTTTATTAGCGTCCTTTTCCAGCTATGGGTCTGCCATACTGATTCCTATGGATGCTGAGGGACAGGAAAATCATTTAAAAGCTTACGGAATTACCTACTGGGTATTGAGCAAACAGCAGAAAGTACAATGGTTGCTCAATTATAGAGGCGGGTCCTTTTTGTTACCTGATGGCGAAGTAATTCGAAAGGAATGCCAAATTAGAGGAGTTTCCTTTGAAATTTTGTCAGATGGCGAAGCCCAATCCATTTTGGACAGGATTAGTAGTCCATCCCAAAATCAGGAAGCCGTAATATTGGAAAAAGCACCAAAGATTGCTGTATATACCCCAACGGGTAACCATCCGTGGGATGATGCCGTTACCATGGTGTTGACCTATGCTGAAATACCCTATGTAACAGTGTATGACGAAGAGGTTTTAGATAATAAACTGGTATTGTATGATTGGTTGCATTTGCATCATGAGGATTTTACGGGGCAATTTGGTAAGTTCTATGGTGCTTATAGGGCTGCACCTTGGTATATAGAAGCCAAGAAAGAAGCAGAAGCATTGGCGCAGAAATTAGGATATAACAAGGTTTCGGAAGCTAAAAGGGCTGTAGCACTCAATATAAGAGATTACGTTATTGGAGGTGGATTTATGTTTGCCATGTGTTCTGCAACGGATAGTTTTGACATAGCCCTAGCCGCGGAAAATGTGGATATATGTGAACCCATGTTTGATGGTGACCCTTCAGATGCCAATTATCAAGGTAAACTGGATTACAGTAGCACTTTCGCATTTACCAATTTTGTTTTGGAACGTAACCCATTGCGCTACGAATTCTCTTCGATAGATATGACCAACAAACGTCGAGAAATCCCCCGGGAGTCGGACTACTTTTCATTAATGGAATTCTCTGCAAAATGGGACCCTGTACCAACGATGTTAACGCAAAACCACACTTCATTGGTTAAAGGTTTTATGGGGCAAACCACCTCGTTTTTTAGAGCTCAGGTGAAACCCACAGTAATGGTGCTAGGGGAAAGCAAATTAAACGGGGAAGCAAGATATATTCACGGTATAAAGGGAAAAGGTTTCTTTACGTTTTACGGAGGACATGATCCCGAGGATTATCAACATAGAGTAGGTGACCCTAAAACAGAATTGGAACTACACCCTACCTCTCCCGGTTATCGCCTAATCCTTAACAATGTATTATTTCCGGCTGCTCGGAAGAAAAAGCAGAAAACCTAAGCATCAATTCTAGTTAATCGATGAATTAAATCACTATGTTGTGGAAATTCTACTGAAAGTGACTCCCTTTCTGCTAAAACAAAATCCGCAAAATCAAAACCTGGGGCAACTGTACATCCAACAAATGCATACGAATTAGGGTCTAAAATTTCTGCCGCGAACCAATGAGTGCCTGGAACTACTAGTTGTGGTAGTTGCCCGTTATTAAAATCCGAACCAATCAAATGTTCGCTTAGTACCCCTTTTTCAGATATAGTAAAAAGTCGTATCGGAGAACCTTCATAAAAATGCCAAATTTCATCTTGGTTTATCTTATGAAAGGCTGAAAAGGTATCCGATGTAAGTAAAAAGTAAATAGCGGTAGAATAATTGCGTGAACCTTTATAATTAGAATCAAGTGATGTACTCTTGATTTCGCCCGAACTTCTATAGTTTTCGCGAAAATATCCACCCTCTGGATGGGGTAGGAGACTAAATTGTTTAATCAATTGGGCCATTCGGGTCATAGTAACTTTTCCAGAATTCGTTCAACCCCAAAATCATCATTACTTGAGGTTTCGTAGTTGGCTATTTTTTTGACATTGGGATGCGCATTTGCCATAGCAAAACTGTAATCGGCTAGTTCCAGCATTTCTAGATCATTATTGTAATCCCCAAAAACTAGAACTTCGTCAGATGCTACACCATTTGCTTTCATTAGTTTATCCAGGGCATAGCCTTTATGGGCATCGGAATGGTTTAAATCGACCCAATACAAACCCGAAACTTTGACCTTAAGCATGTGCTCCAGCTCCTTTAATGCAGGGTAGATGTAGGTTTCGGCATTTTTGTTATGATAAACCGCAATCTTAATGATTTCATCAGTTACATCACCTAGGTTCTTGTGAATCTCATAACTAGAGTAATATTCTTTTAAATCACCAAGAAAAGTAGATGATCTTTCATCAAAGTAGGCGTTGTATTTACCGCACAACATGGCATGGGCACCTTCAATGCTATTAATGATTTGCAAGAGTTGGGTTTTTAATTCTTGCTGAATTGGAGTGACCAATAGTTCTTTTTCCTTGTCTTTTACAAGTGCCCCATTCTCGGCAATTACCAATATGTCTTCCTTGATTGGATTTAATTTATCCACAATGCTATGGTATTGTCGTCCACTGGCCGCAACAAATTGGATATTCTTTTGTTGCAATAATTGAAATAGTTCAAAAAATCGTGGACTAACTTCATGTTTGGAGTTCAACAAAGTCCCATCCATATCTGAGACCACCATTTTTATTTTTGAAAGATCCATTAAAATCTATTTAAGCCGCAAAGGTAGTTGAAGTAGGCACAATCATGTAAACTTTATATTATTTTCGTTTTATATGAAGTTTTATCAAGCAGAATTGCAATTAGGCCCGTACCCAAGAGGTTTTCATTTAATAACTCCAGAGGTATTAAAAAGCCTGCCAGAATTGAAACATATTGCCATTGGTCAACTACAAGTTTTCATTAAACATACTTCGGCTAGTTTAAGTATCAATGAAAATGCAGACCCAACGGTAAGGTTGGATTTTGAAAGCCATTTCAATAAAATGGTTCCTGAAAATGCGCCATATTATATTCATACTTACGAAGGTCCCGATGACATGCCTGCCCATATAAAAGCTTCACTGCTTGGCGTATCAGTAACCATACCTATTACTCAAGGAGAACTTAACTTAGGAATATGGCAAGGGATTTATTTATGTGAACATCGTGATCGAGCATCTAGCAGACGTTTGGTGGTTACTGCAACTGGGAAATAAAAAAATCCCGCTCAATTGAGCGGGATTTTAATAAGCGGGGTAAGTTTATATTAACTCTTATTTTACTCTTTCAACAATTGCTTTAAAAGCATCTGGGTGGTTCATCGCCAAATCGGCAAGAACTTTTCTGTTAAGTTCAATACCATTTGATTTTACTTTACCCATGAATTGAGAGTAGGACATTCCGTGCATTCTTGCACCTGCATTGATACGGGTTATCCAAAGTGCGCGGAAATTACGTTTTTTGTTTCTTCTATCACGGTAAGCATAAAGCATTGCTTTTTCTACCGCATTTTTGGCTACTGTCCAAACGTTTTTACGTCTTCCAAAGTAACCTCTTGCTTGCTTCATCACTTTTTTTCTTCTAGCTCTTGAAGCAACTGAATTAACTGATCTTGGCATAATGTTTCATTTTTTTGTAGCAGGCGGTCTAAATGTGACACTTTAAAAGCCTGACTCCATGGTTAATAATTAATGTACCTGTTGGAACAATTATTTTAATCTTAATTGTTCTTTAATGCTGTTAACATCAGACTCATGTACCAAAGTAGAGTGAGTTAACTTAAGCTTACGCTTTTTCGATTTTTTAGTCAAAATGTGACTTTTAAAAGCGTGCTTTCTTTTGATTTTACCAGAACCGGTAAGCTTAAAACGCTTTTTGGCACTGGATTTTGTTTTCATTTTAGGCATTTTCTCCTGTTTATATAATATACCGAAAAAGCTCGGTATCCCGCTTTCTACTTTTTTGTTTTAGGTGCTATGAACATGGTCATACGCTTACCTTCCAATTTTGGCATCTGTTCAACCTTTCCTAGCTCTTCAAGCTCTTGGGCTAAACGCAACAACAATATTTCTCCCTGGTCCTTGTAAACAATAGATCGACCCTTAAAAAATACATAGGCCTTTAACTTGGCACCATCTTTCAAGAATTTCTCTGCATGACGCTTCTTGAATTCGTAATCATGATCGTCAGTTTGCGGACCAAACCTGATTTCCTTTACTATTACCTTCGTCGCTTTGGCCTTCATGGCCTTTTCTCTCTTCTTTTGTTCGTAAAGGAACTTTTTGTAATCTATAATTTTACAAACTGGAGGACTCGCTTTTGGTGAAATTTCCACCAAATCCAATTCCAGTTCATTTGCCTTGGCCATCGCCTTGGCTATTGGGTAAACCCCAACTTCTACATTGTCCCCAACAAGTCTCACCTCTGGGGCGGTTATTTTGTCATTGATATTATGAGGGTTTTTATTTTCCCTCCTTGGTTGGGGCCTAAATCTTCTACGTATTGCTATGACTTATACATTTTAATTAAACTAAATTTTTTAGAACGACTTTAAGGTACTATTTATTTCAGTAGCTACCAAGTCAGAAAATTTACGGATGCTGATGGCTCCAAAATCTTCCCCTCCATGTCTTCTAACCGATATGGTTTCAGACGCTTCTTCCTGCTCACCGACAATAAGCATGAATGGGATTTTCTTCATTTCAGCTTCACGGATTTTCTTCCCGACCGTCTCATTCCTATTATCAATGAGCGCGCGAATTTCGTGATTTTCCAGTGAATTCAAAACTTTTTGTGCATATTTTTCATGTTTCTCACTGACAGGCAATACAATAGCTTGATCTGGAATTAGCCATAATGGGAAATTTCCACCAGTATGTTCCAGCAAAATTGCTACGAATCGCTCTAAACTTCCAAAAGGTGCGCGATGAATCATCACTGGTCTATGTAATTCGTTGTCACTGCCTTTATAGGTAAGATCAAATCGTTCCGGTAGATTATAGTCTACTTGTATTGTACCCAATTGCCATTGTCTGCCTAACGCATCTTTAACCATAAAGTCCAATTTTGGACCGTAAAATGCAGCTTCACCAGGCTCAATAACAAAATCCAAACCTTTTTCCTCTGCAGCATTTATTATGGCCTGTTCCGCGCGCTCCCAATTTTCTGGTTCCCCAATATACTTTTCCGGTTTATCCAAATCTCTAACAGATACTTGAGCTGTGAAATTTTCAAAACCTAGAGAATTCAATACGTATAAGGAAAGATCTATTACATTTTTGAACTCTTCATTCAATTGGTCAGACGTGCAGAATATATGTGCATCATCTTGCGTAAATCCGCGCACCCTCGTTAAACCATGAAGCTCACCACTTTGTTCATATCTATAAACCGTTCCAAATTCGGCATATCTTTTAGGTAGATCCTTATAACTGTAAGGGCTACTATTGTAGATTTCACAGTGATGCGGACAGTTCATTGGTTTTAGCAAGAATTCTTCATCATCCTTTGGAGTATGTATGGGTTGAAAACTGTCTTCACCATATTTAGCGTAGTGACCAGAAGTCACATAAAGTTCTTTTTGACCGATATGTGGTGTAACCACCATTTCATACCCAGCTTTCTTTTGAGCCTTTTTTAGGAATTGCTCTAATCGATCCCGAAGAGCAGCACCTTTTGGCAACCAAAGCGGAAGACCCTGTCCTACCTTTTGAGAAAATGTGAAAAGCTCCAATTCCTTACCAAGTTTCCTATGATCTCTTTTTTTGGCCTCCTCTAGTAGCTCTAAGTATTCAGTCAGCTCTTTTTGCTTTGGGAAGGAAATCCCGTATACTCGAGTGAGTTGTTTGTTGTTTTCGTCGCCTCTCCAATACGCTCCGGCAACACTAAGGATTTTGAAAGCTTTTATGATGCCCGTATTTGGAATATGTCCACCTCGGCATAAATCGGTGAAGGAGCTATGGTCACAAAAGGTGATGGTACCATCTTCCAGGTTTTCAATTAATTCTACCTTGTATTGGTTGTCTTGTGATTTGTAATAGGACAACGCATCTGATTTGGATACACTTCGCATTTTGTAATCATGCTTTCCTCTGGCAATTTCCAATGCCTTCTTTTCAATGTTCGGAAAGTCCTTTTCAGAAATGGTGTGATCACCGAAATCGACATCATAATAGAATCCATTTTCAATTGCAGGCCCAATAGTCAATTTGATTCCTGGGTAAAGTTCCTCCAAAGCTTGGGCCAACACATGTGAAGAAGAATGCCAAAACGCATGTTTGCCTTCGGTGTTATTCCATGTATATAGGGTCAGTGTTCCATCTTGGCTTAAAGGAGTGACGGTTTCCACAACCGTATCATTGAATTTAGCTGCAATAACATTACGGGCTAACCCTTCACTTATGCTTTTCGCTATTTCCATGGGAGTGGTCCCTTCGGAAACTTTCTTAATTGCGCCATCAGGCAATGTAATCTCGATCATTTGTTCTCCTTTGTTTTGGATGGAGCGCAAAGATAGTATCTTGATGTGATGCTTACAATAGTGGACGGTTTAGATTGCTATTTAACTTTCTTTCAGTATCTTACAAGTCGCAATAATTTGAAGGGAAGTTTAGTGGTGCCCGCTGGTTAATTTATTTTAACTGTAAAACATTGAAAATCAAATCATTGTATTTTTTTTGAATTTTTTTTCAAAATTGTTTTGTGGTATCATTTAAACCTCTCTATATTTGCACCCGCTTAGCTGATAAGGCTGGGCGTTTTTTGAGTGTCGGAAATGGGTTTTAGG
>NZ_JAMFMA010000004.1 GCF_023502425.1 Flagellimonas spongiicola | reverse complement strand
TGTTGCAACTGCCATTGGCGGCTGGTTGCCTACTCCGCCTGTTACCATGGAAAAATTCACGTTATATGGTTGACCAAGTACTCCACCTGATTCATTAGAACCATTATAGGCTGTAGCGGTTAGAGAATAAGACCCTTCTGGTAAAGAGCCTATCAAATAATCACCCGAATTATCCCCGAAAAGTGCATAAGGGGCTCCATTTTCTGTTCGTGAATTGGAATTTGTGCCCGATAATTGAAATGAGACACTCCCTACAATTGAAGGTACAGTATTCGCCCTTACATTTAAATTTGTTGATGGAAGTGAATTGATATTTATTTGTTGTCCATCTGTAATGGTGAAAAGCTCCGTATCATCATTTGAATTCATTAATGTAAATGACAGAACTCCATTTTCAGGAGGAGTACCCGAACTAATGTTAATGGATGTTGAAGATGCGTTACCGTAATTGATTACAAGAGTAGCGCTTTTGTTGGTTCCTGTTCCTCCAACAGCTATGTTCAATTGATGATTAGCCCCTGGCGCTAACAAAGCATATTCAAGAGCTCCTGCAGCAATGGAAAAATCAGAAGCATTTGGTCCAATTATTTCAAGTGACTTAATAATTATTCCGGTATTGCCGCCAACTACGTCTATTGAAAGATTTGCTGAGGAATTCTCCGCTATATTCAACTCTGATGGCGTATTAAGGCTACTTGCAACCAAAACGGCACCCTGAGGGTTGTCCGTGCCCAGATATTCCATATTCTTTTGATTGCCACCACCTAAGTTTGGAGATCCCGCTAAAACAAATATACCTCCACCTGAGACGATTGCTTGCGTACCGTGCCTTCCAAAATTCATATCAGACAGTGTCCTCCAACTTTGTCCGACCGGGTCAAATTCTTCAGTGCTTTTAAGTGCTATCTGGCCAGCAACTTCACCTCCCATTACTACTAGCCTGTTGTTGAAATTTACCGCTGCATGACCCGCTCTTTGAGTAGGTATATTTTGAGCACTTGGTAATGTACTCCAACTTGCTGTACCAAAATCATAGACATCTACCTCCGCAATTGTTGGGGCAAATGTTCCACCTGGACCTCCGGAAAGTCTTCCACCAGATACGTAGAGTTTGTTACCTATTACCGCAGAATGAAAATGATCTCTTGCGCGCGGAGCATCTGACAGCGATGTCCATGTACCTGTTGCTGGTTCATATTCATCGAACCACGGAACATATCCACCATTATGTCCTATTGTGTTTCCGCCAACAATGTAAAATTTCCCATTATACATAGAGAGTCCAGCAGATCCTCTTTTTCTGCTTGCCGGAATTTCTGGACCCTGTATCCATTCATTAACAGTCGGATCAAAAGCCCAAACAAAATCAGCTGGAGCTTCTGTTGGAAAAGTATTTGTTTTGAACGCTCCAATAACCCAGATTAAACCTTGATGTTCCGTTGCCTGAAAGTGATTGAATTCTTGGGGTGCAGAGTTTGTCAATTGAGTCCAGCTATCAGTTGTATAATCGTAAACATCTATAGTTGTTGTATTCTCACGTCCGCCCATTAGATAAAACTTGTTTCCAGCTTGGACAAAAGAGCATTCATGACGACCTGTATAATTCTCATTCTCATCCTTATCAACCCAATTGGAGTTAATAGGCTCAGCTGAAACTATCCATGTAAATTGAATAGTTTGAGCATCAACGGTTTCGGCATCACTGTCATCAACCAAAATTGTTACCAAATATGGACTATTGTTTGCGCTACCGGAATTTACCGTTCCTCCTATTTGTCCATTCGTCGGCTCAATAAAAACACCAGGTGGTTGTCCTGACATGGAAAAACTCAAATTTCCATCACCACCTGAAGCAATTACTCCAAGACTACCATCCAAAACATCTCCATCAATGTTATTTTGGTTGGCAACTGGTTGAACGATAATCGGATTTTGATTGCTGGAATTTGCAAGTATCTCAATTGCATTTACTAAAGGGTTTTCTACTTGATGTGCGAATTGTATATTAAGTTGACCATCCAATACCTGAGTAGCATAACTAAGCATTCCACCGGATTGATGACCAAATAGAGCAACTAAATCCACATTATCTCCCAATTGTTGCCCTTCAATATTAACATCAAAAACCCTTTGACCCACTTGACTGGTTCCCACAAAACTGTTTCCTGCATAAATGTTCACAATGTAATCACCATTGGAAACCGGAAATATAAACTCCATTTCAGGTGCTGATGGCAAATCATATCTTTCTTGGGCAAATAATGACTCAAATGTACTTTGATCCATTTCTGCCGGAATGCTAGAATGTCTATTTGCGAATTGTAAATTTGACCCAAAAATCTGACCTGCATTTACACTATACCCGCTGCCAGAAGTAGCTCCATTGACTAGGTTTGACTGCCAATCAACACCATCACTACCATTTACCAATGCTCCAGAGGCGTTTACCCGAGCGACCACACCACTATTAGCCGTATTGGTGGTCACATTCAAAAAATCCCAAGATCCTTCCAGTTCTTTTCCAGAAGTGTTTGACGTACCTATAAATCCAACCGCTAAATCTGTATTGGCGTTTTGTAATGCTTGTAATATTGAACCAGCTGCATTAAATGTTCCCAATAAAACATTTGAACCTGCATCTATTTGATACTCTAAATCCACTATCCCGGTCGCTGGATTAATCACAAAATGAAATAATATTCCAGCATTTGGCCTATCCCCAACTGAAATATTAACTTGAATTGGTGTACCAGGAACATCATTTATTTCTTGCAATGCGGTAAAACCATTAGTTGTTACTACGAACTTTATATAATTACTTTGTGTACCATCTCCAATAAAGAATCCTAATTCTCCATTGGTAACACCATTGGTATTGCCATAAAGTCTTAACGGTCCGGAAAAACCATTCATTCCGCCGGTAACTCTAATTACACCAGTTGTATTATTTACTTGTACACCATATTGATATCCTTTGTCCTGATTGTTTGAAGTTCCCAATGCTGTGCCAGAAGTCATATGGGAAGTCATTATGCCTGGCGCCCCGCCCAATACATCATTTGGGTTAGGTCCTGCATCTTTAACATCTAACCAGTCCAACCAGTTATTACCGGTATCGCCATTATTCATCAGGCCAGTCATTCCTAGACCGAAAATACCTCCCAATCCTTGTTGGGAATTAAACAGGTCGTTAAATACTGGTATTGTAAATGCATCACTGCCTATGGCATTAGGATTGCCCAATTGGAATGGATCGTTAGCATCTGAAATACCATCAGCATCGTCATCGGTATCATTTAAGTTTGAAATGAACGGTGCTCCGGTAGATTTATCAAAATCATCAGGTTGCGAGCCTCCGTTGCAAACTTGTGTTCCATTATCTACTTCATCCTGATTTAAATAACCATCTAAATCTCCATCTGCAGTTGGACTATAACCAGCGTCTCCTGGCTCGAGACAGTTTGTAAAATCTTGTGGTTCAAAAACTACTATTTTCCCTTCTAATGTTCCTGCCCAAACCGTTCCTGGGAATATGTCCGAATCACTATTACAAGTTATACCAAGAGCATTCCCACCAATACCCGATAAAAATGTTTGATTTAAACTTTGTAATGTACCATTGGCCTGAAGTTGAACTCTTCTTACGTTACCTCCACTGTGTCCCGCTAGAAGATCACCTTGCATTGCCCCATTAAAATTAGAAGCCGTATACTCATCAATGCCATTAGTATTAGTACCCCATGTCGCTACCGGGTTATCTTCTGGCCCATCTGGGTTATTCACCGTTGGACCTCTCCAATCCCCTTCCACTGGGTTTGCAAACTGCACTGGCGGCCAGTTTGCCGGTAATGCAATATTTGCATTTGAGGTTGAACCAGCAGTAGATCCGTTTGGATCGTACGTTAATGTTCGAAAAACTTGGCTTGCTCCAATCTCTGTAAATAATCCGGCCCCATTTGGATTGGCTCTTACGGGATTTGGATGACCCCCGTACAAGGAACCAGGTGTATAGGTTTGAATATTAGTTGTAATTAACTGTAGATGATCAACATTATCTACTTGCTCATTTCCAGATTGCGACTGACTACCTGGCTCACTTGGCACATAGTTATTCGTGGCCGATCCCCCGCCTTCATTTTCAGGAAAACCACCCCAACCTCCATTAGCTCCGTTGTCCGTAGCGTACAAAGCACCGCTTTCGGTAAGAACTATATCATATGAATTCCTGTAACCTGGCGAATATATTTGAACAGGACCTGACGGAACAATCACAGCTTGATTTAAACCATCATTTCCACCAAATGGATCATTTACATCAATACCATTATATCCAGCACCATTTGGGTCTGTAATCCCATTGGCATTTGGCCGTGTAGGATCGTCCAACGTTGGAATATCGTATATATAGCTGCGGCCGTTATTGTTTTGTATTGGTAAACCTTCTATCATATCCAAATTGACTGATAGGATTGCGCCCGACAAAGCATACTCACATTGATATACAAAATTAACCGAAGGCCCACCCGCATTGGTGTGACCTCCCGACGCCACAATCAAGTAATCAGTTCCGTTAATGTTGGTGAATTCAACGCCATTTGTAGCATGGTTTTCTTCAGATCTAGGCAGACCCCGAACGATATCTACAACTTCCCATGTACTTCCAGTCCAAGTAAATCTTGTAATTGTACCGGAATTTGTATCCAAATCCACATCGCCATTGCCACCTCCAGGTCCAGCTCCGATGCGAAAATCACTTGAGGCCACATATATTATTGGATTGGAAGCTGTACCAGCCACCGTAAGACCAGTTGTCTCTCTAGAAGAACAATTGTTTGCGCCCCCACTGCAAGGTGTTCCATCATCATCGTAGTTGGTTATGTTCTTAACACCAGACAGTGTTTCAATATCTATTACCGAATAATTCCCCGGGCCATTCCTTTGAATTGTAAGAATCTTAATCGTTCCAGGGTATTCGGCAACATATAATCTACCATCGGGACCATACATTAACGATGTGACTCCGGAAGCAACGTTGCCAAGACCTCCAAAATTCAAGTCATTTTGTGTAAAACTTTGCGCTGTAAGCACATTACTTGTTAGGGCAAATACAAGACACAGCAAACCTGCCTGAGCACGTTTAAAGTAATATCCTTCCATATTCCTTTTGGTTGGGATTAGAAAATCAGTAAAAAACAGTATTTATGGGGGAAAGGGGGACTTACTCAAAATTATTCTTTTTGCAAGCAGCTTATCCATCCAAATCTTCAAAATCGATTAAGGGTTTCAAATACTCGATAAAAAACACCATCTAATTCACTGATAATTAGCTAAAAAAAAAGGGAAGTCCTAAGACTTCCCCTTTTTCTCTTACTTTGTTAAGAATAATCCTAACCTATCTATTTTGAACCAGCAGTGGAATCAATATCGGATCACCATTACTTAATTCGACTTTTACATAATATAACTCGTCTCTTAATGTATGTACCGGAATCTGATATTGATTATCCGTGAATACGTCTTGTGGTTGGAATGCACCCATTAACCTACCTATGGAATCATAGAGGTATATCATTGTGGTTACTGTACCTTGCGGCATATTGAAAATTCTAAGGTTAGCAGTAGCATTAGCAGGATTCGGTGCTATCCTAGCCTCAAAATCGGTTATACCTGAAGGATCATTATCCTCTACTTCTATTGTTAAGGTAGCTGTATTCACAAGACCTTCGGCATCTTCTACCGTAAGTACCACATCAAATGTTCCAGCGAACTGATAGGTGTAAACCGGATTTTCCTCTGATGAGCTGGAACCATCTCCAAAATCCCAAGTATATGAAACTATGGCATTATCATCTGTAGAGTTACTGCCAGTAAACGAAACTTCCAGCGGAGCATTACCCGTCAATGGTGTTGCGCTTGCTACTGCAACTGGTGCTTGGTTTCCAGAATCCGATACCACTATTGTTACCGTTGTCATGTTTGTGAGACCTTCCCCATCAGTAACAGTAAGTTCAACTTCATAAGTACCCGAAGAAGCAAAAATATAAGTTGGGTCAGCATCAGTTGAAGTTCCACCATCTTTAAAATCCCATGAATAGCCAACAACTGCCTCATCATCAGTGGAGCTGCTTCCTATAAACGAAACTTCCAATGGAGCGTCGCCATTCTCAGGTGTCGCAGAAGCTATTGCCACTGGAGGTTGATTACCATTAGGATCCGTAACAATTATGGAAATTGTGGTTGTGTCTGTCAACCCTTCTCCATCAGTTACAGTCAATTCAACTTCGTAAGTGTCCGGAGTATTAAAAGTCGTAACCGGATTCATTTCGTCGGAAGTTGTTCCATCCTTGAAGTCCCAGAAGTAACTTACTATTCCTGTATCGTCTGAAGATCCACTTGCATTGAATATTACTGGAAGTGGTGCGTTACCAATTGTCGGATTTGCTGTTGCAACTGCAATTGGAGCTTCATTATCTGGATCCGTTACGGTAATGGTTATCGTTGCTGTATCCGTAAGACCCTCAGCATCCGTTACCGTTAATTCAACTTCATACGTTCCCGCAGCATTAAACGTGTATGTTGGATCAGCTTCAGTTGATGTACCTCCATCAATGAAATCCCATGAATAGCCAACCACACCTTCGTCATCGGTAGAATTGCTACCCGTGAATGTTACTTCAAGAGCAAAATCACCAGTGGTCGGTGTTGCTTCTATAACAGCTGTTGGAGCCATATTTGGTACTTCAACAGTTATTGAGACAATATCTGTATCTGTTAACCCTTCGTTATCCGTAACTGTCAATAGTACATCATAGGTACCTGGAGTTACAAAGGTATAGGTAGGGTTCATTTCAGAAGATGTACCCCCATCAATGAAATCCCATTCATAACTATCTATTTGCAAATCATCCGTTGACCCACTGGCGTCAAAATTCACTTCCAATGGCGCATCGCCAGTTAGCGGAGTTGCACTTGCTACAGCGGTTGGAGCTATTCCAGCCCCCTCAACTGTGATTGTAATACTTTTTGTATCGGAATTGCCACTGGCATCGCCTACGGTCAAATCCACATCATAAGAGCCAATATCAGTGAACACATGTGTTGGGTCTGCATCTGTAGATGTATTACCATCTTTAAAATCCCACAAGTAACTGGTTACCCCTAAATCATCTAGAGAATTACTTCCGGTGAAATTCACAGTCAATGGAGCAGGTCCGCTTGTGACGTCAGCTTCTGGTACTGCTATGAGATCACCCGGTTCTCCTACATACCAGACAAAATCAACAGTTTCATTGGTCGGAGGCGTTCCACTTTCAGTAACAGTTACAGAAACATTGTACGGGCTATTGTCTGCGGCACCAATACCACCTGATCCTTGAGAGGATTCAGGCCCATCCAATGTTGTAATCGGTTCACCCGGGCCTTGTAAATCAATTTGTGTTAAGGCAAAGCGGTCAACTCTATGACCTGCAGAACGTTCTGACATAGATACGGTAAATGTAGTTGGGCTTGGTACATATACATAGACTGCAAAACTGTTAAAATCGATAGTTTCGGCACTCCATTTATTTCCGCCACCTACTGCATCTCCATTTCGGAATATTTTAAAGTATCCATTACTTCCAGGGTTAGAGGAACCAAAATTAGGTCTACCTTCTGCATTTCCTGCGGGATAGTAAACACTTTTTCCAATGCTTCCACCGCCTAAAAATGTTTCAAACTCTGCGGTATTCGTTAAATCTGCACTTACACAGAAGAAATGGATATTAGATGTATTATCTATTTTAAACCAAGTATCATTTTCTTCCGTTGGCTCTGAACCGCTAAATGCAGATTTCATATGGAATCGATATACCCCAGGTGTATTGATCTGAACATCATAATCAACCACTTCCCCAACTCCAGCAACACTGAAATGGTTAGCATGAGCTTCCATGAAAGTTGTGCCTCCGTCGACTATGATATCCCATCCTGAATTTGCAGCTGAATCTGAAAAATCGGTCTCGGCTTCTACAATTACCAATCCACCTTGTTCATTGAAAGCTCCTCCCGATCCACCTGAACCATCGGCCAATGTACCAGTAATAAGTCCTGTATTGGTATTTATCGCCAAATTAGGTGGTAATCCCGTTGCGCTAAAAGTAGTCGAACTTGTACTGGTTGTTTGAATTTGCAAGGAAACAGCGTCCCCTTCATAATTATATTGGTCACCTGGATTGGTCACTTCAAACTCTGCATTTGGATTATTGGTCAATGCAATATTCATGGTACTGGCCGCTCCGTAATTAATGGTTAAGACCGCAGAACGATCCGTTCCAGTGCCAGCTAATGTTATACCGACGGAATGGGAACCACCTGCATTCAACAAAGCATTGGTCAAATCGCCAGAGTCTATAGTGAAGTCTGCCGCATTTGGACCGGAAATCTCCATAGAACGTATAAATATGCCAACGTTACCATCAATAATATCCAAATCCAAATTCACTGTTTCACCATCATTAACAACAAGTGTATTTGGCGCAGACAACTGACTTGCATTACTTGGCGTACCAGTTGGATTGTCATCACCTAGATATTCCATTGTTTTCTGGTTACCGCCTCCTAAATTTGGAGAACCGCCAAGTATCTGAATTCCAGTTCCTGAGACAATAGCCTGTGTGCCATGGCGATTAAAATTCATATCGGCTAGCCTTTCCCATGACTGGGTAGCTGGATCATATTGTTCTGTTATGTTCAATGCGCCATTTACATTAATACCATACACCAATTCATTCTGTACTTCACCTCCCATTACGACAAGCTTGTCATTGAAATTCACCAATGCAGGAGCTCCACGTGGCGTAGGAATATTTTGCGCACTTGGAAGTGTACTCCAAGTTCCAGATGTGAAATTAAAGACATCCACTTCAGCTATGGTAGGCCCAAAAAAGCCTCCTGCACCTCCAGTAAATCTACCTCCAGCCACATATAGTTGATCTCCAATAACTGCAGCAAAGAAATGGTCTCTAGCTCTTGGTGCATCTGCTAGTGGTGTCCATGTACCTGTTGTCGGATCATATTCATCGAATTGGGCAACATATCCGCCGTCATGTCCATCATTATTTCCACACACAACATAGAATTTATCATTATAGACAACTAGTCCTGCAGAGCCTCTTCTTCGGTTAGCAGGAATCTGTGGCCCCTGTATCCATTCTTCGTTTGCTGGATCAAATGCCCAAACATGTTCTGCCGGTTGTTCGTTAGGGAAAGCATTATCTTGGAATGCTCCAATAACCCAAATCAGTCCTTGGTATTCTGTTGCTTGGAAATGGTTAAACTCAAATGGTGCCGAGTCCACTAATGAATTCCATGTATTTGATGAATAATCATAAACATCTATGGTTCTTGCAGCTTCACGACCGCCCATTAGATAGAATTTATCCCCTGCTTGAACAAAAGCATTTTCATGTCTCGCGGTATAACTCTTGTTTTCATTTTTCTGTGTCCACAGGAACTCTGCGGAAACACTCCACGTAAAGTTTTGGCTTGATGGGGCAGAACGTGGTTTGATAGCGGTTACGATAACGTTGTGTATCCCATCTCCATTTGGTCCGCCTGAAGATGCATTTACACTCAAGGTTCCAGTTATCTGACCTGTATCTGGATTAATCGAAATTCCTTCCGGTTGACCAGCTATATAGAAATTAGCAATCTCACCAGGAGCTCCTCCTGATGCGCTTACCGTAAAATCAATATCTTCTAAAATACCATTGGATTGATTGGAAATATTGGACAAAGTATACGTTGGATTTCCGTTATCCACCGCATAAACCTCTATTGCATTAATCAAGGGGTTCTCAACTACATGTCCGAAAGAAATATTCAATTCACCGTCAGATACGGTTACGGGATATGCCATCATACCTGCTACTTGATGCCCGAATTCGGTAATAAGGTCTATGTTGTCTCCTACAACTACGCCCTCCATCAATATATCAAATACTCGATCTCCAACATTTTGAGTACCTGTGAAGCTATTGCCCATAAACATATGAACAACATAGTCACCATTGGAAACGGCTATATCATATTCCATTACCGGATTGGTACTTTCATCATATCTTTCTTGTGCAAACAAAGCGTCAAAAACTGAGTTGTTGACATACGCAGGTATTGAACTATCTCTGTTTGCGTATTCAATACTTCCCAGGGTATTGGTAATTAATCCGGTATTTACAGAATATGCATTACCTGATTGTGCACCAACATTTGAATTGTCTTCCCAAACTGATCCAATATCCGTAGAACTAACTTCACTACCCGCAGCATTAATCCTATTTACAAATGGCTCTACAATTACCCATGAAAAGTTGATATTCACTTGATCACTTGTAAGTCCATCGCTATCATCAACCGTTACGGTCACATTAAATGGACTACCACTGAAAGCGTTTTCATCTACGGTTCCTCCTATTTGACCATTCGTTGGTTCTATAAATAAGCCTGTGGGTAGTCCTGTGGCTGCATATTGTAGATTACCATCTCCTCCAATAGCCTGTACCCCAAGACTTCCATTCAATTGTTCTCCGGCATCACTGCGCTGATCTGCAATCGGATGAACATATATAGGTGTTTCTGAATCTGGTGCATCTAATATTTCAATTCCATTAATCAACGGATTCTCTATGATTCCATGAATAAATTCAACATCCAAGAAACCATCATTCACGGTGATAATGTGGCTAATCATTGTACCAACATTATGCCCATAAGTACCGGATAAATCGATGTTATCCAATAATGGAAGATTTACCCCTTCTATATTGACATCAAATATTCTTTCACCCGGATCTGATGTTCCTATAAAACCGTTACCCATATATAATCTAACCTCATAATTGCCAGGTTGAGCAACTGGGAAAGAGTATTGAAAGTTGGGTGGTCCAGGAGTACTGTCATATCTTTCTGAATTAAAAATACTACTAGGAGTTGTGGCCGTGTCAACCGAAGAATCAGTGCTTGAGACCGTCCCAAGGAAAATGGTATTGGTACCAGCTACAGATAAATATTGTGAAGTGTTCGCAACCGAATCCTCTTCCCAATCAATATCTCCATCAATTGCGCTAATTTGAGGTCCACCAGAATTTACACGATACAATATGGTATAACCATCAGTAACATCTACCGTAAATACATCTTCCACAAAAAGACCGTCACTATCTGTTGCACGAATTGTAATCGTTGATGACTCAACCGTTGAAGGATAGGATAATGTAAGTGTGTTACCCGTAATATTGGTTCCAATTGCCGGATTGGTATTGTTTTGAACTGTATAAGTCAAATTTCCCAATCCTTCATCATCATCAAAATAACTATCTAGATTAATATCTTCATCCGCGGTATCAATAATTCGATCCAAATCTGGTATCTGTTGTACCAAAATCGGATTTTCGCCTAGTACATTTAAAAAGTCCCATGAGCCTTCCAGTTCTTTGCCCGCAGTATTGGATGAACCTATAAAACCAACAGCCAAGTCGGTGCTGCTTGATTGAATTGCTTGTAAAACATTGCCCAAAGCAGTAATGGTTCCCAAGGTAGTCCTAGCATTATTATCAATTTGGTATTCCAAGTCAACTGATCCTGTACTAGGATTGACTACAAAATAAAAACGAATCCCATCTGAGGGCCTATTGGGTATACTGATTGTAGTCTGAACAGGTGTTCCAGGTACATCATTAATTTCTTGTAATGCAGTAAAACCGTCAGTGGTCACCACAAATTTGATATAGTTACTTTGTGTACCATCACCAATGAAAAATCCAAGTTCACCACCAGTGACACCATCGGTGTTTTCATATAGTCTTAGCGGCCCTGTAAAACCATTCATACCACCAACCACTGTAAAATTGCCAGTAGTATTATCCACTTGAACACCGTATTGATATCCTTTATCTTGATTATTGGAATTGCCCAAGGCCGTACCATCGGTCATGTGCGAAGTCATGATTCCCGGGGCACCTCCCAAAACATCATTTGGATTAGGTCCTGCATCTTTAACATCAAGCCAGTCTAACCAGTTACTTCCGGTATCTCCGTTGTTCATTAAACCGGTCATACCGAGTCCAAATATTCCGCCTAAACCTTGCTGAGTATTGAATAAGTCATTAAAAATTGGAAGGGTAAAAGCATCGCTACCTCCAGTTGTTGGGTCTCCTAGCTGAAAAGGGTCGGTTGCATCTGATATCCCATCGGCATCATCATCCGTATCATTTAAGTCAGAAATCAAAGGTGAACCTCCTGCTGATTTATCAAAATCATCAGGCTGTGACCCTCCATTACATACTTGGGTTCCATTGTCCACTTCATCTTGATTCAAATAACCATCTAAATCCCCATCTGCAGTTGGATCGTAACCAGCGTCCCCTGGTTCCAAACAATTTAAGAAGTCCTGTGGTTCAAATACCACAATACCACCTTCAAGTGTACCTGTCCAGACAGTACCAGGGAATACATCCCCATCTCCATTACAAGTAATACCCAAGGCATTCCCTCCAATTCCTGAGAAGAAGGTCTGGGTTAACGATTGCAACGAGCCATTAGCTTGCAGCTGTACTCGCCTAACAAGTCCACCGCTATGTCCAGCTAAAAGATCTCCTTGCATTGCACCACCAAAGTTAGAGGCAGTGTATTCATCTATTCCATTGGTATTTGTTCCCCAAGTCGCAATTGGGTTATCATCCGGACCATCTGGATTGGCAACGGTGGGACCTCTCCAATCCCCTTCTACTGCATTTGCTGTTTGAACTGGTGGCCAGTTGGCTGGTAGTCCTATATTTGGATCAGTAGTTGATCCCGGAGTAGAACCGTCAGGATCGTAAATCAATGTTCTGAAAACTGCAGTTGTACCATTATCTGTATACAATCCTGCCCCACTTGGATTAGCTCTTGTAGGATTAGGGTGTCCACCATAAAGCGATCCAGGGACATAAGTTTGAATGTCAGTGGTTACCAATTGAAGGTGATCCACATTATCAATTTGTTCACTCCCAGAAGGTGATTGGCTACCTGGTTCCAATGGGTCATATGCATTGGTTGCAGAACCTCCTCCCTCATTTACTGGGAAGCCTCCCCAACCACCATTTGCACCATTGTCCGTTACATAAACGGCTCCGCTTTCAGTCAGCACTAAATCATATGCATTTCTATATCCAGGAGAATAGATTTGTACAGGACCTGATGGGTCCACAATCGCCTGATTTAAACCATCATTACCTCCCCATGGATCATTGATGTCTATACCGTTGTAGCCGGGAGCATTAGGATCAGTAATCCCATTGGCATTTGCTCTGGTTGGGTCATCCAGTGTTGGAATGTCATAAATATAGCTTCTGCCATTATCGTTTAAGATAGGCATACTCTCCAACATATCTAAGTTAATGGAAAGAATAGCCCCCGAAAGCGCATATTCACAGGTAAAAACAAAATTTGTTGAGGGTCCACCGGCATTGGTGTGTCCTCCAGAAGCTACAATTAAATAGTCTGTACCGTTTATTGTTGCTATTTCTAAACCATTTGTAGCGTGATTTTCTTCAGATCTAGGTAATCCCCTGACTATATCAACAACATCCCAAGAACTTCCATTCCATGAAAATCTTGTAATCACACCTGAATTTGTATCCAAACCTACATCCCCATTTCCCCCACCAGGGCCAGCACCAATTCTAAAATCACTAGATGCCACATAAAACACAGGATTAGATGAAGTACCGCCTACTGTCAAACCAGTAGTCTCCCTAGGTACGCTAGAGAACAAAGTACCATCGTCATTATGATCCTCCATAGTTTGGATTCCATTCAGCACCTCCATGTTGGTAACTTCATAATCCGTAGAACTATTCCTGGCAATGGTAAGAATCTTGATAAGTCCAGGGTATTCGGCGACATAAAGTCTGCCATCCGGACCATACATCAAAGAGGTAACGCCGTTTGAAACATTACCTTGTCCATTAAAATCCAATGAACTCTGATCAAAGCTCTGACCATACATATTGGAAGAAAATAGACAAGTCAAAAGTAGTATGAAAACTAGACTGTACTTGGGGTAGTTTTTTCTCATGATAGTAATGATATTTTCAGCAATTATTTTTTAGTTGAGGATTTAACTTACAAGGTTTCAAATATACTTCAATGTGGTCCAAAAGGTTTCGTTGATATAGCTTTATTCGTTCAATTAGAAAGCTTTATCGACGAACTACAAGGAGTCGTAAATACGAGGATTTAACTAATGTTTAAGGATATTTCCTACGGGAGAATTTAATGAAAAACCCCATTTAAGTGTTTATAGGACAAAAGGAAGTTAACAATTAAGATGTTCGACTAAAGCTTCCACCATTTTTTGGTGGATTTTCCATAGCCATAACCATATTTACCACCATAACCCAATTCTGATGCTTTAACGTCATTTACGGCAAAGCATAAGCCTTTAATTTTCCCTTCTTCTTGCAATTTAATTGGGTATTCCACGGCTTTAACTTCAGTGGTTTCGGCTCTTGTCACATAAATCAAGTGGTCTGCATAGTTGCTGATAAGAAGTGTATCGGTAACTACCATCAACGGTGCCGTGTCCACCAATACGTAGTCGTATTTTTCTGACGCTTCTTGTATCAAAGTTTTCATTCTTTTACTAAGAAGTAGCTCAGCAGGGTTAGGCGGAATCCTACCAGAATATACAACATCGATTTCATTTTCATATACCAGCATTGTGTTGGTAACATCCTTCATTGTTAGGTCTTTATTAAGGATATACTCCGTTAATCCAGCATCTTTGCCTCGTTTGGGACTTGCCAGATTGTCTGAATATCCCCCTGTAAAGAATGAATAGATTTTAGGGTTTCGAATATCAGCTCCGATTAAAAGCACTTTTTTATTGGTACTTGCCAATATCATGGCCATGTTCGATGAAACAAACGTTTTACCCTCACCTGAAACACTGGAAGTGATATAGACGACATTGTTCTTTCCAAATCCACTAGATTGTCTCGTTTTTATTAAATAATCTAAGTTGGTTCTTACAATTCTTAAAGCTTCCGCTAAAACGGAACGATCATCTTTAACAATGATTTTTTCCTCTTTTTTACTCAACCTTGGGATTTCACCTAGAATTGGAACACCGTCAACCAGTTTTTCCAGCCCATGTAAATTGTGGATCTTATTGTCTATTAGACTATGTACATAAATCACAGAAAAAGGCATCAAAAAGCCAAATATCAATGAGGCCAAATAAATAACTGGTCTGTTTGGTGAAATAGGATAAGGCGTTGGATTGTATGCACTATCAATTATTTTACATTTTTGGGCAGTAGATGCTACGGCAATTTGAGCTTCTTCCCGCTTTTGAAGCAAATACAAATAAAGGGATTCTGTTGTTTCTTGTCTTCTTGTAATATCCCTTAGCGCACGTTCATTTTTGGGCGCTGAATAAATTTTTGACCGGATAATAGCTTGTTGGTTACTTAAGGTATTCACCTGCATCCCCAAGTTATTCACCGTACTATTCAAACTGGATTGCATTGTCCTTTTTAAACCATTAAGCTGTTGATCAAGGTTTACAATTACCGGGTTTTTCTCGTTTGAACTTTTGAGTAATCGATTTCGTTCTAGTACCAACTGATTATAACGTTCCGCATTACCGGCAATACCAGGATCTGAAAGCCCAAGATTAGAAGGTAATACTTCGTAACTCTCTTGTTGATCTACCATTTCCTTCATAGAAGCTGCAATCTGGAGCTGGGTATTTGCATTGGCAAGATCCTGCCTATTTGCTGCCCCGATGTTAAGGTTGATATTTGCTTCGGAGGCGATATCGGTTACCCCTCGTCCTGTTTTAAATTCCTCTGCACTTTGGTCAACAACATTTAAGCTACTAGAGATATCAGCTATTCTGGCATCAATAAAATCAGCGGTTTTGTCGGCAATGTTTTTCTTATCCGCAATAGCATTTAGGTTGTACACCTTTATCAATTCATCTATGACATCCGTAGCTTTTTCTTTAATAGGGTCCTCCAACGAGATATATACAATATTTGAAAACTCATCAGCTACCGTAATGTTCAATCTATCATTATAGGACTGAGCCATGAGTCCAACTGGAGTAACGGAAACTTCTAATTTTGCTTCCTCATATTTGCGAAGTACTCTTGAGTTAGGGGTAACCACCATGTCTCCTATAGGAGTATCAATATTACGTCCAAAAGGCACAATTGTTGGTGGATCTTCTTCATATTCACTATACCCGAAATCAGTTTCGGAGTTATAGGTAAAATAAAATGCAAAGTCAGCCTTGTTCAGCGTGGAATCCGGTGCAATAAAATTTACATTAATCGGAGGATTTGCATAAAATTCGGTATCTCGAATATCACCTAATGCGGTAATTGTTGTATTAAGTCCGAGGGCCCGGACAACATCAATGAGATTGGACCTGGAATTGATGATTTCGATTTCATCTTCTACCTTGTTTTTGGCGCCAGAAAAAACATCAAGTTCACTAAATAAATCTAATCCAGAAGAGGAATCCTTGTCTTCCTCTATTTGTATCTTGGCCTCAGCAATATATTCTGGGGTAGTATATCTTAAATAAAGGTAACCTAGTACCAAACACACAAACATAGATAATGCAAACCATTTCCAATGTTTCACATACGATAGGAGTAGTTCTTTTAAATCAATGTTTTCACCCATAATATATACTAACGGCTAAGATAAATTCTTTAATATTAATTTCTGGTAAGTAAAATCACTGCCGAGGTCAACAGTACAGAACCAATTGAAACCCAGATACTTGCCCTGTTATCCAATTGTGAAGATGTAACTGCCGATTCGTTTGGTTCTACATATACCACATCGTTTTGCGTCAGGTAATACACCGACGAATTCAATGCTTCTTTACTTCTTAAATCAATTCTATTGTAAACTTTGGTACCATCAAAATCGCGAATAACCATTACATTATCACGCTGTCCTTTGATCGTTAAATCACCTGCAAGACCAAGTGCCTCCAAAATAGTTATACGTTCCCCATTTACTGGATAAGTTCCAGGTCTGTTAACTTCACCCAAAATGGTTACTGTAAAGTTTTGCAGACGAATATTTATAATTGGGTCCTTTAAATAATCGGCAAGCTCGTCCCGTAACAAAACTCTTACCTCTTCTGGGGATAGACCCACAATTTTTATTTTACCTATTACTGGAAAATCAATTTCACCAGCCTGATCTACTAAGTAATCTACACTTTGAGGAGTAAACCCAGTATTTCCGCCTCGCAATCCACGATATAAATTAAAGGGTGCGCTTGCTTCTTCATTAAGCGTAGAAACATGTATACTTACCACATCATCAACCTTGAATTTTGGTGTGAAGCTGTTACGATCCACAAAAGTTTCAAATTCGCCAGCATTTTGAAAATAGACAATATCCTTTTTTGAAGCACATGAAGCCAGTAACGAGATTAACAATAGAATTGGTAATCTTGTAAGTAAAAATTTAGTTTTCATAAAATTGTTATTGGTTATGGGTATTGATCTAATTAGGATTGCAACATTTTCTCGTCTTTAACGTCCTGTTTTTTTCCAGAAGATTTTTTTGTGCCCTTCTCATCAAATTTACAAAGGTTGGAGTTATTGGAAATATACTCAGGTACAATTTCCTTCATTATTTTGATCGTATTTTCATTGAAGAATATATTGGAGATACATAACTCATCTATTTTGGACCGAATTAAATTATAATCCAACTCCCGAACCTTACTGATCATTATCTTTTTATGATAGGTAGGAAGGGTATTTTCACCATTTGCCAAGAGTTCTTCATAAAGTTTCTCACCTGGCCGTAAACCTGTAATCGAAATGTCAATATCCTCTGGATATCTTAACCCAGATAATTTTATCATGTTCTTGGCCAGATCATAAATACGCACAGATTCACCCATATCAAAAATGAAAATTTCACCGCCTTGTCCCATAGCACCGGCTTCCAATACCAACTGAGATGCCTCAGGAATTGTCATAAAGTAACGTGTAATATCCTTATGGGTCACGGTTAATGGTCCACCTTTCTCTATTTGTTTTTTGAATAGAGGAATAACAGAACCGTTGGAACCTAAAACATTTCCGAAGCGGGTGGTAATGAATTTTGTTCCTCCTTTTTGTTGCATGCAACTGATGTACATTTCGGCAATTCTTTTGGTTGCCCCCATTACATTGGTTGGATTTACCGCCTTATCCGTAGAAACAAAAACAAACTTATCCACCTCATGAGTCAAAGCAAGGTCCGCGATTGTCTTAGTTCCACCCACATTTATCTTAACAGCTTCATAAGCATTGTACTCCATTAAGGGTACATGTTTGTACGCAGCGGCATGAAAAAGAATGTCAGGTTTATGTTCTTCAAAGAACATATTCATCCGGTTCTTATCCCTAATATCCGCAACAAGGGGTAAAAAATTGTGATATCCGTTCTGTTTTAACTCTTGCTGTAAATTGTAAAGAGCAGATTCTGCTTGATCAATAATAATTAATGTTTTATAGTCATATGTAGCAATTTGTCTTACAATTTCGCTACCTATTGATCCAGCCCCACCCGTAACCATTATCGTTTTTCCTTTTAGTTCATCAGTCACCTTTGACTTCTTGATATTAATAGGAACACGATTTAATAAGTCTTCAATTTGTACATTTTTTATCTGGGATACCTTGAACTCGCCATTTATCCAATCCTGAACAGGTGGTACAATCTTGACTTCGACATCAAAATCCACTAGCCCTTCAACTAGTGTGCGCAATTTGTGGTTATCAATTACGTGGATAGCCACAATGATTTCGCTAACATTGTTACTGGCTAAAAAGTAATCTTCCAATACATTCCTTCCGTAGACTTTGACACCATTTATGGTTTTACCCACTTTCATTTTGTCATCATCAATATAACCTATGACTTTGATATTACTAGCACTGTGGCTTGTAAGGGCATTATATGCGATCACACCAGATTCTCCCGCACCGTAAATCATTACGTTTTTTACGGTTTTAAATCTTTTGGTCATACTTTCAAACATTGTCTTGAAGGTATACCTTGCAGCTGTTAGGGCAATAAAAGCAACTAAGCTATGTATGATTATTATGGAAAGTGGAATTGTAAATCCATCCATAAGATCTAGTTGCCTATTAAGTATTACAACGAAAATGGTAAAAATGCTACTTAAACATATTGCATTGAAAATGTTGTATACATCCTTAATACCAGTGTGCCGAACAAACCCTCTGTATGAACCAGTCAGCATAAAAGCCACTCCTGATATAAACATTACAATAGGTAGCTGAATCAAGAATTTCTCTACATCAAAATTCAAAGTCATGTTAAACCTAATGATGTAGGATAAGACAAATGTGATTCCTATTATAGTTACATCAATAAGCAGTACCAACCACTTGGACGCGTACTTTCTTGTCGTATTCAATAAGTAATTCTGTATCATGCCAATGCAACTTTTTTAATTATTGAAACGACTCTTTCCAAATCTTCCTGCTCCATATTGGAGCCACTAGGTAAACAAAGTCCTCGATTGAAAAGATCTTCTGAAGTTCCATCTGAAAAATGCAAACAACTCGCAAATACAGGTTGTAGGTGCATTGGTTTCCAAAGTGGTCTAGATTCTATATCTTCCTGGTCAAGTGCCAAACGAATGCTTTCTCTTTTGTCAAAACTATCTGTCAGTATGCATGTCAACCATCTATTGCTGTAAAAACCTTCAGGCTCTTCAAGAAACTCGATTCCAGCGATACCCGATAAATTTTTCAAATAATAATCAAAATTGAAACGTCTTGCCGCTACCCTATCATCAATCACTTCCATTTGTCCGCGTCCAATACCAGCAAGAACATTGCTCATCCTATAATTGTATCCAATTTTGGAATGTTGGTAATGCGGTGCTTTATCCCTTGCCTGCGTAGCTAAATGGACGGCTTTTTGCTTTATGGATTCATTCTTTGTCAGCAAGGCGCCACCTCCAGATGTGGTGATTATCTTGTTCCCATTAAAGGAAAAAATACCTATTTCGCCAAACTGTCCACATTTCATCTCTTTATATTCGCTTCCCAAAGCCTCTGCACTATCTTCTATTACAGGAATTCCATATTTTTTTGAAATTTCCTGTATTTCCTCAATTTGATAAGGCATACCATACAAATGCACTGCTACAATTGCTTTTGGTTTTTTCCCATTGGATATTCTATCCAAAATTGCCTTTTCCAATAACTCTGGTGAAATATTCCATGTTTTCGACTCACTATCAATAAACACTGGCGTAGCTCCCAAATAGTTAATTGGGTTAGCTGAAGCCGAAAAGGTGAAACTCTGACATAGCACTTCATCCCCTTTCCCAACACCTAAGAGCTGCAATCCAAGATGGATTGCCCCTGTACCTGAGCTCAAGGCTGCGGCATGGACATTGTTGTTCAAATAAGATTCCAAGGAATTTTCAAAAAAATTGACATTGGGACCGAGTGGGGCCACCCAATTGCTATCAAAAGCCTCTTTAACATAAAGTTGCTCTGTACCGCCCATGTGGGGTGATGATAGCCATATTCTGGTTTTGGTCATCAAAATTTGGGTTTTTTGAGGTTTTTCATGTTCAAAAATAGATATCCCCTTAGCTTAAATCCCCAATATTCGTTAAAGCCATAAAAATATCGATTAAATGAACCCTTTGCCCCTTGGATTGCATATATGAACATTCAAGCTGTGTCATTTATCCGTTAGAGCGTATATTTTGTCCAAAAGCATTAGGATCACGATCTTTAATTTTATAATCTTTGCAGCTGAAAAATATTCCTGATGAAAAAAATCACAAAAATCTGTTGTATTGGTGCTGGTTATGTTGGCGGTCCCACAATGTCCGTAATTGCTTTAAAATGTCCTGAAATCCAAGTCACGGTTGTTGACTTGAATGAAAAGCGCATTGCCCAATGGAACGATGAAGACCTAGATAAACTGCCCATATATGAACCCGGATTAAAGGAGATTGTTGCGCAAACTAGAGGCAAGAATTTGTTCTTTTCTTCAGACGTTGACAAAGGGATTGACGAGGCGGAGATGATTTTCATATCCGTGAACACCCCGACTAAGACATATGGTAAAGGTAAAGGGCAAGCAGCGGACTTGAAGAATATTGAGTTATGCGCCAGGAATATTGCCAGGGTAGCTAAAGAAGATAAAATTGTAGTGGAAAAATCCACCTTACCAGTGCGTACAGCCGAAGCACTAAAAAGCATATTGGACAATACAGGTAAAGGTGTGAAATTTGAAATACTTTCCAATCCAGAGTTTCTTGCTGAAGGAACTGCAATAGAAGATTTGCTAAATGCGGACAGGGTCTTAATTGGAGGTGACGAAACGGCTGCCGGACAGGCAGCTAAGGATGCACTTAGTTGGGTTTATGAACATTGGATACCTAAAGATCGGGTGCTGCAAACCAACGTTTGGTCGTCAGAATTGTCCAAGCTTGTAGCAAATGCCTTTCTGGCACAACGTGTCTCATCAATAAATTCAATATCAGCACTTTGTGAAAAAACAGACGCCAATGTTGCTGAAGTCTCGCGAGCTATCGGTTTTGATAGTAGAATAGGCTCAAAATTCTTGAACTCTTCTGTTGGATTTGGTGGGTCATGCTTTCAAAAGGATATTTTGAATCTTGTTTATATCGCCAAAAGTTTTGGTTTGACCGAGGTTGCAGATTATTGGGAACAGGTCATCATTATGAACGACTACCAAAAAAGACGTTTTGCTGATAATATTGTTTCTACATTATACAATACAGTTTCGGGTAAGAAAATTGCTTTTTATGGTTGGGCTTTCAAAAAAGATACTAATGACACTAGGGAGTCGGCAGCAATTTACATTGCAGATGCATTACTCGATGAAATGGCCCAAGTAGTGGTCTATGACCCAAAAGTAAAGGAAGAGACCATTTATAATGATCTCGATTATTTGGGTACACGAAGTCCAGAAGAAAACCGTAGATTATTAAAGGTTGTAAGTGACCCCATGGAAGCAGCGGAGCAATCACACGCCATAGCCATTTTGACTGAATGGGATGAATTCAAAACTTATGACTGGCAAAAAATCCATGAAATCATGTTAAAACCGGCATTTGTCTTTGACGGCAGAAGGATTTTGGAAAATGAAAAAATGGAAAAGTTAGGGTTTAAGTTCTATAAAATTGGACAATCCCATTAATTAAACAAGGACAACAGATCAGCACGATAAAAATCGTAATTTGCAACCCTTATTATAATACCATTAAAAGGGAAGCATGAAAATATTGGTCACTGGAGCTGCTGGATTTATTGGTTACCATGTAAGTGAACTATTGTTACAAAATGGACATGATGTAGTTGGAATAGACAATATCAACGATTATTACAATCCACAGTTAAAGTATGATCGCTTAGCGGAATTAGGTATTGATCAACATGCCGCCGATGACTTGAAATCCGTTGCAATTAGCAGTAAACATGGTGCGAAGTTCAAGTTTTTAAAAATTTCCTTAGAAGATACCAAAACACTGAACAAACTCTTTGCAGAGCAGCGTTTTGAAGCAGTTTGTAATCTTGCTGCACAGGTTGGAGTTCGTTATAGTTTGAAAAATCCAGGTGCATACGTCTCCAGTAATATGGTCGGATTTATGAACATTTTAGAATGTTGCAAAAACAATTCTGTTGAACACCTAGTTTATGCTAGTAGCTCAAGTGTTTATGGTTTAAATGAAAAAATCCCTTTTAACGTTAACGATAATGTAGACCAACCAATTAGTATATACGCTGCCAGCAAAAAAAGCAACGAATTAATGGCACATACGTACAGTCATTTATACGGTTTGCAAACTACTGGACTACGTTTCTTTACAGTATATGGGCCATGGGGAAGACCAGACATGGCAATGTTCTTGTTTACAGAAGCCATCGCAACTGGCAAACCGTTGAAAGTCTTTAACCACGGCCAAATGAAAAGGGATTTCACCTATGTACAAGATATTGCCCAAGGAATCTATAAAGTACTTACGGAAACAAAAGACCTTGGTTCCTCCCGCTCTTTGTATAAAGTATATAATATTGGAAATACCAAGTCTGTTAATCTGTTGGATTTCATTGAGGAAATTGAGAAAAACCTTAACCAAGAAGCTGTAAAAGAAATGCTGCCAATGCAACCAGGAGATGTAGAAAATACATGGGCAGATGTAAGTGAATTGATAAAAGATTACAAATATCAACCTTCCGTATCAGTAAAAGAAGGGGTTAAATCTTTTGTGAAATGGTATCAGATTTATTATGGTAAATAGAAACGTGAACACAGTCAAATGTTAACGAAAACCGCAGTTTATCGATGATTTTCATAAAAGTGCGTTAAAAATAAATTTAAAATAATCCAAAACACTAATTCATCACGTAGTAGAGCAATAAATAAAAATTGCTTGGAAATTAAAAAAAGGTGCATTTCATCGAAAAAACAAAGCTTTTGGTCGGAGTTATTGAGTAATCGCCTAATTTTACATTCCCAAATGTCACCTAAAATAACTTAATTTACACTACGTATGAATTTGCACCCCACAAAATTCATTGCTTTGATTCTTTTTGTATTTCTTTTAACCTTAAATCTCTCATGTAGTAAGGACTCGGATATCTTTAACGAGGTAATTTCCGATGAAATAGAAAAAAATATCGAGGACGCTGAATCCCCCGACGGAAATTATGTTCTCTTAACAAAATCATTCTCACCTCTACACGATGCCTACCTACAGTCTAGTGCAGGGTACAACCTAAATATTATAAGACTAGAAGAAGATAATCGAACTAGTTATATGATGTTCGATTTAAGCACACTTCCTGGGCCAGTAGTTGATGCCAACCTAAGTTTTGTGATTGATAGTGACCAAGGAGATGGCACAATCAACGTCTTTAAATCAGAAAATACAAACTGGTCGGAATCCAACCTTAACGGAAGCAATGCCCCATCCACAGATGTATTGCTGGGCACAATGGGAAAAACCTATAGTTTAGGTAGTCAGCAAGAACTAAGTCTGAACACTTCTGACATTGAAACTGATGCTTTCAGCTTGGTTATGACACACAGTTCAGGAAATGACCTGGCATTTTCTTCTAAAGAGAATCCCAACAATAATGGTCCTAAACTTGTTGTAACCTATCAAGCTCCTCCTGGTTACGTTGATCCAAACCCGCAATCTGGTAATGGAAATTCCGGTGGAGGTAACTCTGGCAGTGGAGACAACACTGGTGGTGGAGACAATACTGGTGGTGGAGACAATACTGGTGGTGGAGACAATACTGGTGGTGGAGACAATACTGGTGGCGGAGACAATACTGACAATACTGGTGGTGGAGACAACACTGGCGGTGGAGACAATACTGGCGGTGGAGACAATACTGGTGGCGGAGACAATACTGGTGGTGGTCAAGACAATCGACCTGAAGATGGCGCTTATTATGTAACTCCGAATGGTAGTCCAAGCAACAATGGACTATCCGAAAATAACGCATGGAGTATCACCCATGCATTTGCAATGGCAGCTGCAGGCGATGTAGTTTATGTAAAAGCAGGAAATTATGGAAGTGTTGAGTTGAATGTTGATAATTCAGGTATGCCAGGAAATCCAATACGCATTATTGGCTATACCAACACTCCTGGTGATTTAGTGAGTAATCAAGGATCAACCTTTAATTATGGAGATCAACTGGATGCTAGTAAAATGCCGCTGATTTCTTCTGGATCTGACATTGGATTAAAAGTATACGAAGATTATGTGGAAATCGAGAATTTCCAGATTACCAATTATAGAACAGGTGTTCGCTCTACTGGTTCACATGTGGTTTTAAGAAATATTGTCGCCACACAATTTGGAACACAATCAAGTTATAATGCCTATGACGGTTTTGGAATCGTAATCACTGGAAATGAATCGCTATTGGAGAACAGTTTTGTATTAAATGCTACTGCTGAAGCCATAAAATTATTCGATTCTGATAACTCACTTGTGAATTACTGTACCGTTTACGCGGACAATCCTAGCAATCCAACAGATTATTATTATCTATTGACAGGAGGTACCAATAACACGGTTGTTCAGAACTCCATAGCGGACAGGGCTTCCGGATTACAACATGGAGGACACGGTTTTGACATGAAGGATTTAGCAGAGTACAATACGTTTAGAAATTGCACTGCTAGGTTAACCAATTTTGAGTTGAACTTCTCAGGAGTTAAAAACAATATTATTGAAGATTGTGCCGTGTACGGTGAAGGTACGGGTTCTGGTCAATGGCATGCCAATATTTTTATTGCAAATGGTGCTAACAACAATCTAATTAGAAATACACTTATTAAAGACACTTGGACTGCCATAACCCTTGTTGAACAGGATGATGGATATGTTGGACCAGGCGGTGATCGGGATTTAGAAGATTTAGGTTACAACAATACATTTGATAATGTTACTATTGAAAATACAAATCGAATGTTGAATATTGGTGGCGGAAACACATTCTCAGCTACTGCTAGAAACTACACATTCAGAAACTGTAATGTTACCAATTTTGATTCCGTAGCTATTGTCTATTTTGGTACAGAAAATTTTCAATTCCAAAATTGCAACTTCCAAAATGGTGATAAACTATATGTCGAAGCGCAAGAACAGTATGCCCCATATAGTAGTTTCGATGTTTCTTGGACCAATTGCACCTGGTCTAACGTAAATTTCGCAGCGCCAAACTAAATAGCATTACAATACCTATAGATCAACGGGTAAGCAGATCGCTTGCCCGTTTTTTTTATCCTTTTAACTAGGTCTTTAACAATCCTTAGGTATTAATCCGATATTTGCCACCTCGAATTAGCCTAAATGAGCCTAGGGAAGAAAATGTTTCATGGAGTAGTATGGAGTGGTTTGGAAAAAATTTCCATTCAGCTGGTACAATTCGTTATTGGTATCATACTAGCAAGAATTTTAACACCCAAGGAATATGGTATAATTGGTATTCTATATGTGTTTATTGCAATATCCAACGTTTTTATAGACAGCGGCTTCACCAAAGCTCTAATCCAAAAACAGGATCGAACGGAAGAAGATAAGTCAACCGTTTTCTGGTTTAATTTACTTATTTCTTTGGTCTGCTACATACTTCTCTGGATTACTGCACCTTACATAGCTGATTTTTATGAATTGGACGTTCTTAAAAATCTTCTAAGAGTTTTGGCCTTGGTATTGATCATCAATTCATTGTTTACAGTTCCTACCACACTACTGAACATTGACCTGGACTTTAAGACCTTGGCAAAGATCAACTTCATTTCGGTTTTTGGAGCTGGCATGGTAGCCATATACTTGGCAATGGAAGGCTACGGTGTCTGGGCGTTAGCCTATCAAACTTTATTGAAATCGATTCTTTCATTGGTAATGACTTGGTTTTGGGTTCGATGGAAACCGCGTCTTTTATTTTCAAAAGCATCATTTGGAACCTTGTTCTCTTACGGATCAAATTTATTGGTATCATCTTTACTGGGAGTCGCTGTAAACAATTTCTATGCGTTATTTATCGCTAAGTTAATCAGCACCAAGGACCTTGGATACTACACCCGTGGCACACAATTTTCAGATTTTGTTTACGGAACCATAAGTTCAATTTTAGACAGCGTATTGCTACCGGGTTTATCCACAATTCAGGAACAACGAGATGTACTTATAGCGCAAACTAGAAAAGTTATCAAATTGACGGCGCTAATAACAATACCAGTTTTTTTGTTATTGGCCTTAATGGCAAAACCCATTATCATTACATTATTAACTGAGAAATGGGCACCAGCTGCTCCTATAATGCAATTCTTCTGTATTGCCCGTTTAATTACCATTATCTCAGGTATAAACGTTAATCTACTCTATGTCATTGGTAGAACGGATTTGGCGCTTAGACAACAATATTCAAAAATCGCTATACGTGTTGTTTTGCTGGTTGTATCCTTAAAATATGGGATTGTGATTATAGCGTTGGCAGAATTGATCTCAACCATTATACATTTTTTCATCAATACATATCATCCTGGTAAAATTATGGGATACGGTGCACTGTCACAGATTAAGGACATGAAAATGATTTTTTTATCATCAATACTAATGGTAATGGTAACCTTTCTTTCCGTTTACTTTATTGACGATAATTTAGTGAAGGTATGCATTGCTCCGCTTGCCGCACTTGGTTCGTATTATTTGTGTATGAGAATATTTAAAATTGAAGAATGGAACAGTTTATTTGCCATGAGTAGAAAGTTTTTAAAAAAATAACTAAAACTAGAATTACATCAAAAAAATAAGATAGCAGTATATTTTTAGGAATGCCAACAATACTTTAACAATAGCGTCGTTCATTCTTTGAAATCAAGCACAATCATAAAAAAGATAAAGAATGTAGGTGGTGTTTTGTTTTTGAACTGCTAATTGATTTGCACCAACATTTCCTGTTAAATTGTACTTTTGTCAGATTTTATATTAAAATAACCTATCCTAAATAATGGAAAATATTAAAAATAACAAGCTTGCTATAATTGGTCTTGGATACGTTGGAATTCCATTAGCAGTTGAATTTGTCAAAAATGGATTCGATGTTATCGGATTTGATATAGATACAAACAAAATCGAAGAACTTAAAAGTGGCCATGACGCTACCGGGGAAGTTGACGATGAAGATTTGGATTTCATGGCAAAAATTAATTTCTCACATAACGATGATGATTTAAAATCTGCCAACATTTACATAGTTACCGTTCCTACTCCAATAGACGGTTCAAAAAAACCGAATCTTAATCCATTAAAAGGAGCTAGTAAAACTGTTGGGAAGCAACTTTCCAAAGGTGACATCGTAATCTACGAATCCACTGTATATCCAGGTTGTACAGAAGAAGATTGTGTACCAGTACTTGAAGAACATAGCGGGCTAGTTTTCAATGAAGACTTCTTTTGCGGATATTCTCCTGAAAGAATAAATCCCGGGGACAAACAAAGAAGAGTACACAACATTGTAAAGGTTACTTCCGGCAGTACACCTGAAATCGCAAATTTTGTTGATCAACTATATAATGAAATTATCACCGTAGGTACACACAAGGCGTCAAGTATTAAAGTCGCTGAAGCCTCCAAAATCATGGAAAATACACAGCGTGATTTGAATATTTCACTGGTCAATGAGTTTGCCTTGATTTTTGACCGCCTAGGTATTGATACTGTTGAAGCATTGGAAGCTGCTGGTACAAAATGGAACTTTTTACCGTTTAGACCTGGACTTGTTGGAGGACATTGTATTAGTGTAGATCCTTATTACCTAACTCATAAGGCAGAAAGTTTAGGATATCATCCTGAAGTGATTCTATCCGGTAGACGGATAAATGACGATATGGGTATCTACATTGCCAATCGGGTTATTAAATTGATGGTGAAAAACGACTTAAAGGTCAAAAATGCCAAAATCCTAGTTCTCGGAATAACATTTAAAGAGAACTGTCCGGACATAAGAAATTCTAGGGTTATCGATATGGTAAGAGAACTGAAAAATTTTGGTACGGACATGGACGTTTACGACCCTTATGCCAACAAAGAAGAAGTGTTTGATGAGTATGGTCTAAGCTTAGCGCCTAAAATCGGCAAAGGATATGACGCAATAATACTATCCGTGGGCCATGAAGAATTTAAAAACCTGGACTTGCCAAACTTAAAGTCAAGTAACAATACTATCGTGTTTGACATCAAAAGTTTCTTTCCAAAAGAATGGGTGACGGATCGATTGTAATAACATTATGTTCTGCTTTGACCGCAATAATCCATGTGGTCAAAGCAGAACAATCCAAGTTCATTAATTTGCTACCAGGCCGGATCCGGAATTTCAGTGATTAATTTTTCCACGACATCAGCATCATAGATATCCGCAATAGGAACGACAAAAAACAACTCATTACTTCTTAAAGCTCTTTTGAAATAGCTGTTATCACCATTGAACATTTCTGTTTTGGCAGTTTGAAAGGCTTTTCTCAATGCCTGCTCACCAAACCGCCATTCTGTATCAGGTCTTAAGTCATGCATTGCCTCTAAGGCAAACAATTTGTCTTTTTGTCTATTTAAACCAAGTGGATGGGAATAAATTCTTTTAAAATAAATAGCATTGGAAAAATTTGGAGGCAGCGGCATTGTTCCACCTGAATTACCATAAGGGTAATGCTCATTGATTATATAATGATTGGAATATAGATACAGTTCACCTTCACTTATACTATCAGCTTTAAGGGCCTCCATCAAAGCAATGGTAGTATATTGATGTTCCTTGTGTGCATCCAAAGCCGGATAGGGTGTTACAATGACATCAGGTTTAACATGAGAAACTATGATCTGCAAATTCTTGACCATATCTTCCCAGTTAGAACTTCCTGTTATACTATCCTTAAGAAAGGAAAAATTTTGTTTTCGATAAACATTTATATCTGTGGCTTTCGTAAACGTTGCAGGGAATTCCTGACTCTTCTTTTTATACATTTTTTCCAAATTGGAATAATATGCAAAATTCAGAATGCTATCATGGTGGACTCCGCCCAATAGCGGGACCGAGATACTATTCCATGTCCTTAGCTGTCCCTTTTTACGATAATGTAAAATCGAATCTGTATAAACCTCATCATATTTAAAAGGGCCTGATTCACCAGATTTTATATTTAAAACAAAGACATTCGAGTACTGACTATATATTCCATAAGCCGCGATTTCAGCATCATCAGGATGGGTGCCAATAACCAAAATTCGTTTGTCATCCAAAGGCTCATTTTTAAAGTAAATCAATTCAGCATCTTGATTGTTGATTCTCAGACTGTTCGCAGAGAAATTCAAACGGGTTTCGCCTTCAGTTAACAAATTACTGATATTCAAATATCTAAATCCTTTAGCACCGTCCTCAAAATATTCCAATACAGATTTATCGCCATTGGAAATCTCTACGCTGGGTGTACTCCATTTACCCTTGAAAGTTGCCTGAACAGTGACTTTTAGGAAGGCAGTGAATCCCTCCCCAATATCTTCCGGTATTGTAACGGAGTTATCAAGGTAATCCAGAATTATCAAGTTACTTTCCTTGAATTCATAGTCGTAATCTACTTGAGTATCATAATAATAGATATTATTTCTATAGTTGGCGTACCGATATACAAACAGTGCCGTAAACATTAACAATAATGTGATCAATGCCACAACAAGCCTTTTCCTTTTCATCAATGAAAGTTTGATATGCTCAAATTTACTAACAGGACAATGGTGTTGCAAGAAAAGTTAGCATATGTTTATATCAGGTATATTTTGAATATAATCATTTGAACCTATACCTATCTCTGTTTAATATGCATCAATTATGCATTTAATCCCATTTTATGACAACCTATTGGCATTTCAAGTCACATTTGATTGCAATTACGGATATTTGCGGACAAAATTCTAAAACGTTTTATGAGTCTGGCCAAACGGATGTTTAATGGAATTGCATGGAGTGCTATCGAGCAATTTTCGGTTGATATACTTCATTTTGTTCTAGGGATTGTCTTGGCTAGAATTCTTGCTCCAGAAGAATACGGAGTTATTGGCATCTTATTGATTTTTATAGCGATTTCAGACATTTTTATTGATAGTGGATTTGGCGCAGCACTAGTCCAAAAACAAAATAGAACCGAGGATGACAAATCGACCGTGTTTTGGTTCAGTCTTCTCGTTTCATTCTTTTGCTACGCAGTACTATTTATCTCAGCTCCATTTGTCGCGCAATTTTTTGATATTCCAGAATTAGAGGAACTTCTAAAGGTCTTGGCTCTGATACTAATTATCAATGCCTCGTTTACTGTTCCGGATATTATCTTTTCAATTGCATTGGATTTTAAAACATTGGCCAAGGTAAGTTTTGGTGCAACACTGATTTCAGGTGTTACAGCAATTGTTTTGGCCTACAGTGGTTATGGCGTTTGGGCATTGGTATTTCAGAGCCTCATTCGATCTAGTTTAAATGCAATATTTACTTGGATTTTAGTCAAATGGAAGCCCAATTGGGTCTTTTCCTGGACTTCTCTGAAAAGTTTATTTAAATATGGATCTAACTTATTGATTTCATCATTGATAAGTACCACCGTAAATCACTTCTATGGGTTGGTAATTGGTAAAGTGATGGGGCCTAAGGATCTGGGGATTTACAGTAGAGGTACAAATTTTGCCGATACTGCTTATGGAGCTTTGGATGGTGTATTGGATAGCGTAATTTTCCCTGCGCTTTCAACCATTCAAGATCAAAAAGAAAATCTGATTGCCTATACGCGCAAAATCATCAAAGCTACAGCACTGCTTATAGTTCCGCTTTTTCTTCTGTTGGCAATTTTGGCTGAACCCATTATTAGATTACTCTTGACCGAAAAATGGCTGCCTGCAGTTCCTATCATGCAGATTTTTTGTATCGCTCGCATGATAACTATAATCTCAGGTGTTAATGAAAACCTGTTATATGTAATAGGACGAACGGATTTGGTATTAAGACAACAATTGCTAAAAATAGGCGTTCGCGTATTATTGCTGTTGGTTTCGTTTCAATATGGAATTTTATTCATTGCAATAGCTGAATTGATTGCGACTACAATCCACTTTTTCATTAACACATACTATCCAGGAAAAATAATGGGTTACGGTCCGATTAAACAAATAAAAGACATGCTCAAAATTCTCTCAATTGGTTTGGTTATGGCCTTGGCCACTTATTACCTACGTCTGTTGTTCCTATCTGATATAGTGAATATTTTGGTAACTGGACTAGTAGGTTTGATTATCTACATAGCTGGATTGAGATGGTTGAAAATCCAAGAGTATGATGAATTGGTGGCGCTTACCAAAGGCTTTTTTAAGAATTCAGAAGTTAAACAATAAAATTGGATAGAATGTCAAAGCAAATTTGTTGCATTTTCAACTCCGCGCCACACTATAGGATGCCGATCTATTCCATTATGGACACTGAATTGGAATGCGATTTCTATTTTGGTGATTGGTTGGCCGATTCTATCAAACAACTTGATTTCAATACGCTTAATGGCTTTAAGAAAATACTCTCAATCAATCAAATACCACTTACGGGTTTTGAATGGCAGACTGGGGTATGGCAATTAATTTTCAAGCCCTATAAGCACTATATTATTACTGGAACACCAGGTTCCTTGTCAAATTGGCTATTGGCATGTCTTGCCAAAATATCGGGTAAAAAGATATATGCATGGACACATGGTATGAAAGGCAATACGTCTACCATGGGAAAGTTGATTGAGAAAATGTTTTATAGACTTTGTCATAGAATCTTGCTTTATGGTAACCATGCCAAACAGAATATGATAGCGGAAGGGTTTTCTTCGGAAAAATTAGTGGTTATCTATAATTCACTTGATCATCAAAAGCAACTGGTATTTAGAAAAAACCTTAAAAAAACTGAAATATTCAGTAATCATTTTGACAATAACAATCCGGTAATTATTCACACAGGCAGGATTCAAAAATCCAAAAAGATAGATCAGTTGATTCAGGTAGTTGCCAATTTGAATATGACTGATATACCCTGTAATTTAGTCTTAGTTGGTCCCAATGCGGACTCTGAGGGATTAGAAACTTTACCTGAAGATCTTAAAATAAGTAAGAATGTTTGGTTTTACGGTCCTTGTTATGATGAGGCGATCATTGCAGAGTTGTTTTATAATTCGGATGTGTGTGTATCCCCTGGCCCCATAGGATTAACTGCACTACATTCAATGACCTACGGTTGTCCAGTGATTACGAATGACAATTTTAGTGGCCATGGCCCGGAATATGAAGCCCTGTATCCTGGAAAAACTGGGGATTTTTTTAAAAATAATGATTTAGAAGATTTAAATGTAAAAATTCAAAAATGGATTAATAAAGATAAATTTGATAAAAAATCAATTGCGAAAATGTGTCAGGATATAGTAGATGCCAAATACAATGCAAATTATCAAATTGATGTTTTAAAATCTACAATCAAATAATGAAGGATTCCATGAAAATACTTTGGGTTAGCAACACTATATTCCCAGATTTGGCTAAATCATTAGGTGAGAATATACCCGTAATTGGAGGTTGGATGTATGGGCTAGCATTGGATTTGGTCTCAAATGGCACCGAATTAACTGTGGTTACTGCTTCTAAGCACCATCACAAACTTTCAAAAAAAATTAATGGCATTCAATATTATCTATTAGAGAGCTCCACATCGATATACAATTATGACCAATCGTTAGAAAGCCAATGGGTTACCGTTATCAAGGAAACCCAGCCAGATGTTGTTCATATTCATGGAACCGAAGCGGCTCATGGCCTTGCATTAATGAATAAAATTCCCGATCTCAATTATGTAATTTCCATCCAAGGATTAATCAGTGTTTACACTAGATACTATTGGGGAGGTTTAACGGAGTCCATCATCAAAAAAAATATCACATTTAGGGATGTGGTACGCAGAGATTCCCTTTTGAAAGCTAAACAAAAATTCAAAAAAAGAGGAGAAGCAGTAGAAGTTCCTTACCTAAAGAAAACAGCACATGTAATTGGGAGAACGCATTGGGATCACACGCATGCAATTACCATAAATCCTAATATAATGTATCATTTTTGTAACGAATCGTTACGTAAGGAATTCTACGATTCCCGAAAATGGGATGCTGATAGCAAGAAGGATTATTCATTAATGATCAGTTCAGCTGCATATCCTATCAAGGGTATGCATAAGGTATTGGAAGCGATTAAAATAGTTAAAAAGTTATATCCTGAAGTGAAACTAAATGTGGTAGGAAAAGATATCACAGATTCAAGCTCGTTTTCGGAAAAACTACGATTAAGTGGTTATGGTAAATTGTTGAAAAATTACATTCGTGAAAATCAATTGTCAGACCAGGTGAATTTCATGGGAAGTTTGGAAGCAAAAGGTATGATCCAAGCATATTTAAACAATCACGCATTTATATGCCCATCCAGTATTGAAAATAGTCCAAATTCATTAGGTGAAGCCCAGTTATTGGGAACACCCGTAATCGCATCCTATGCTGGAGGGATTCCAGATATGGTGGATCACGAGTCTTCAGGTTTACTATACCGTTTTGAAGAAATAGAACAGTTGGCAAGACATATCATTCGTATTTTTGAACAACCTGAATTAGCAGAGAAATTATCCAAAGGAGGTATTATTTCAGCAACTAAGCGACATGACAGAGAAAGGAACCTGAAAGACCTCATGAGCTGTTATACAACAATCCTAGAAAATAATCATTCTTAATTAAGTTAGGGCAAACCAACAAATGGTTAACAAAATTTATACATATTTAAATCAAGTTGGATTTTTAATAGTTGGGCTATTTGCATTATATCTATTGAATCCATTGAATAAAGGTTTTTTGATTGGTTATGTCCTACCAGCATTTATTTTTATTAAGGCAAGCCTTGTTAAAAAGAACTTGGATTTGGATTTCACATTGCTGCTACTGCTATCAGTGATTTATGGATTGTTTTACATTTTAGATCCTGTTGATGGAATGCAATTTGTATTGATATATTCTCTATTCCCCCCTACATTTTATCTGTTAGGTAAGTTTATGAGCAACCCCATCAAGGATGACCATACTGTGTTCTATCTATTGTTCTTCGCAAGTGCTTTATTTTCTTTACCCGCCGTTCTTTCGGTATATCTGAACTTTGCAGAGGGTGGCTTTGTACAGGCAGATAGAAGCATACCTTACATATGGACCGGCGAATCGCTTTCAGCAACTGTAATGGGTGCCTATTTAACCTTAAATATGTGTATTCCCGCTCTACTTATCGTAGGACGTAAATCCATTCCGCTATTGATTAAAATTGGCATGGCCATTTTATTTATATTATCCCTAGTGTGTGCTTTGCGACTTGGAAGTCGAACCCAACTCAGTATTTTTTTACTTACTTCCATTATTGCAGTTGGATACATGCTTAAAAGACAAACGGCAAAAGAGAATGCAGTATTACTGTTTTTTTTGGTCGTTGCGGTTGGTTTGATATTGAACAAAGTATCCTTTGATTTAAACGCCGATTGGTTAAGTTCATTTGCAAGCCGAATGGATGGTGGCCGTGCCGATGTAGCTAGTGGCGGAGGAAGAACAGAACGTTGGGTCAAATCCTTTGAAAATATGTTCACCAAACCTCTAGGATGGGATGTAAATGAATTTGGGTATTCCCACAACTTGTGGTTAGATGTTCTTAGAGCTGGCGGTATTATTCCTTTTCTTCTATTGGTTATTTATTCTATTCGTTCTTTCAATCAAATTCGAAAAATCATCAAGACCAATGAACACCTGTTCATCAATGGTTTTATATTAATATATGGACTCGCATTTCTATTAATATTCATGGTTGAACCTATTTTTGAAGGTATTTTTTCGCTATTTGTACTTTTCTGTTTTTTCAAAGGAGTGATCAATAAATATTCTGAGATCAAATCATCATGAAAAAGATACTTTATGTAAGTTCTGTCTGTTCTGAAGACATACTGCAATACATATTTGAAACTTCTAAGGTAAAACCGCAATTGGCGGCTCAAAAGTTTCATAGATTGTTGGCTGAAGGGCTTTCAAAATGCCCACAAGAATGTACAATTGAAACCTTATCATCTATCCCGGTCATACCCGCTAATCATTCTCGTCGCTTTTGGTCTTTGACTAAAACAACAAGCAATGGGTTAACCTATAACTATATTCCAATGCTCAACATTAACGGTTTCAAGAACATTGGGGTTTTGCTTTACACTTTTATAAAAGTGTTTTTTTGGTCCCTAATAAATCGAAGAAGCAAGGTGGTCATTTGTGATATTTTGAATGTGACGCTATCCATGGCTTCCTTAGCAGCCTGCAAACTCACAGGTTGTAAAATAATCACAATAGTTACAGACTTGCCTGGCATGATGGTAAGTGAATCCTCTGGTCAAGTAGGTCTGGCCAACATACCAAAGCGCTTGACTTGGTTTGATGGCTATGTAATTTTAACTGATCAGATGAATTCCGTTGTAAATTCAAAATCTAAGCCATATTTAGTTATGGAAGGTTTGGTTGATGTGGCAATGGAAGGGTCCAAAAATACTTTAGAAAACAAATACACGGACAAGATAGTCATGTACGCTGGTGGACTTTATGAAAAGTACGGTGTTAAAAAACTTATCGACGCATTTAAATTATTGGAAGATCCCTCGTATCAACTTCATTTATACGGATTAGGACCCATGGTAGACACAATGTCTGAATATATAGGTGCGGATACACGCATCACTTACAAAGGTGTAGTTCCAAATCCTGTTGTGGTTTCGGAACAATTGAAAGTAACCCTATTAGTTAATCCTCGTCCATCGGCAGAAGAATTCACCAAATACTCTTTTCCTTCCAAAAATGTTGAATATATGGTCTCCGGTACACCAATGGCAACTACAAAACTTCAAGGAATGCCAAAGGAATACCATAAATACGTTTATCTATTCGAAGAAGAAACAACGGTTGGTATGTACGAAACATTTAATAGAATTCTAAGCCAAAATCCTCCCGATTTGCATTCATTTGGTCTTGAGGCTAAATCCTTTGTTCTTGAAAAAAAGAATAATGTGGCCCAAGCCAAAAGAATCCTTGAATTTTCAAATTCCTTGGTTTCACCGATCAAATCAGACCATTCATAAATAGCGGATATTTAAAATCTGCCAACTACATAGTCTTTTAGTCCAATTATCCATTATATATTCCCTTTTATAGAGTATTGAAGCTCACACTTTCAATAAAGAAGTATTTTTGGGGCGATATATCATAATCGTGAAATCCGAATAAGTGAACGTCGCTCTTATTTTTCCAAATAATCTTTATACTTCCCCCTATCTACCTTACTACACCCAAATTTTGGAGAAGGCAGGGACAACATACGATATCATCTCGTGGAATAGAAACAACAGGGAAGAAAAGGGTACTCTTGCATTCAGTCTCCATAATAAAGGAGCTTCCAACTTTTTAAGAATTTTTGATTATTTCAAGTTCGCCAAATTTGTAATCCGGACGATTGAAAAAAACAACTACGACAAGCTGATTGTTTTTTCTTGTCAATTAGGGATTTACCTTAAACAATATTTAGGTAAAAACTATAAGGATAAGTACATCTTGGACATCAGGGATTATTCACCTATAGTGCCCTATTTCGGAAATAGAATGAAAAATCTCATCCATAACGCCAGTGCGGTATCACTATCGTCGGAAGGTTTCAAAACATGGCTACCAGAATACGACAACTACATGTTAAGTCATAATGTCAATAAAAATTTGGTCAATGCAGCTTTAAATTCCAATAGTCGAGAGAAACCTTTTTTCCAAAATAAAACCATACAGTTGGATACTATTGGTCAAATTAAAGATTTTGACTCGGACAGCAAAGTGGTTTCAACCTTGGGAAACAACCCAAAATACAGCTTGAAATTCATGGGATTTGGCAGCACTCTTGCAAATTTGAAGGCATTCGTTCAAGAAAATGGATTAAATAACGTTGTACTTACAGGACCCTATAAAAAGGAAGAAGAATCGGAATTATTGAGTAATACCGATTTCATCAATATACTGATAAGCAACAATACGTTTAATAATCAGGTTTTGAGCAATAGATTATACCTATCAGCGTTATTGAATATTCCTTGTTTGGTAAACGATTATTCCATTGAACAACGGAAAATAATTGAAGAATACCAGTTTGGAATTGTAATAAAAGAATATTCAACTATCCCTCAAGAAATTGAGGATTACATACAAAATTTCGAAAGTTCAACCTTTACCGCAAGATGCCAAGCATTCCTGAAGAAAGTTTTGAACGATTATTTATTTTTTGAAAAAACATTGACTGAATTTATAAATACACCCAACCATGTTCGAAGGTAAAACATTACTTATTACAGGAGGAACCGGTTCCTTTGGAAATGCCGTCCTTAACCGATTTTTGGAAACTGACATAAAAGAGATCAGAATCTTTAGTCGAGATGAAAAAAAGCAAGACGATATGCGTAATCGTCTAAAAAACAATAAAGTTAAATTCTATATCGGCGATGTTCGCGACCCCAATAGTATCTCAAGAGCAATGCGCGGTGTTGATTACGTTTTTCATGCAGCAGCCTTAAAACAAGTACCTTCTTGTGAGTTTTTCCCAATTGAAGCAGCTAGAACCAACGTTTTTGGTACGCAAAATACAATAGATGCTGCTATAGAAAATGGTGTGGACAAAATCATATGTCTAAGTACAGACAAAGCTGCATACCCTATTAACGCTATGGGTATAAGCAAAGCCTTAATGGAAAAGGTTGCCATCGCCGCTTCAAGGAATGTGGACGAAGGTAAAACCACTGTATGTCTAACACGTTATGGTAATGTAATGGCGTCCCGCGGTTCGGTTATACCTTTATTTGTCAACCAAATACAAAACAATCAGCCACTAACCGTTACCGATCCAAAAATGACTCGATTCTTGATGTCGTTGGAAGATGCAGTCGATTTAGTACTGTTTGCTTTCGAACATGGTAACCAGGGAGATCTTTTTGTAAATAAAGCCCCTGCTAGTACCATTGGAGATTTGGCAGAAGCAGTGCGTGATATATTTAATGGTAGTAACGAAATCAAGGTTATTGGTACTAGACATGGTGAGAAATTATATGAAACCTTATGTACCAGGGAAGAAATGATCAAGGCAGAGGACATGGGTAATTTCTATAGGATTCCTGCCGATAATAGAGATTTAAATTACAGTCGATATTTCTCAGAAGGTGAAACAGATATTAGTGAAATTGAGGATTATCACTCCCATAACACCAAACAATTGAATAATAGCGAATTAAAGAACACCTTACTAAATTTGGATTTTATCAAAGAGTCTCTTAATGCATAATCCAAAAATCATAAACGCTGAAACTTTTGGGGATCAGCGTGGGATTTTACGTTCTTTTAATCATTTTGACATGCAGGAGGTGGTGCGATTTTACGAAATTGCCCCAGCGGATGTGGACATGATCCGTGGATGGCAAGCGCACAAACTGGAGAAAAAATGGTTTTACTGTCTTGAAGGTTCATTTATCATCAATCTTGTTCTAATTGATGATTTTGAAATACCTTCAGACGATTTGAAATCCCAAAAATTTGAGTTGGATACGTCCAAAGGAATCTTATGTGTTCCTCAAGGTTACGCCACGGCGATAAAAGCTACTAGGAATGATTCAAGGTTACAGATTTTTTCAAATTTTGACTTGGATAGTTCCGTGAAGGACGATTATAGATTTCCTTTGGAAAAATGGTCAGGAGACTGGCAATAAAAACATATGAAAAAGCTGAAAGTAGGTATTACTGGTCAAGCAGGTTTTGTAGGCTATCATCTTAGCACTACGCTATCCTTACGTGATGATATTGAATTGGTCGATTTTAAGCGATCATTTTTTGAAGACACTGAAAAATTGGGTGATTTTGTTGCTTCTTGTGACACCATAGTCCATTTAGCTGCAATGAATCGTCATGAAGATGCAAATGTCATCTACGAGACCAACATCGGTTTGGTGAAAAGGCTAATTGAAGCATGTGATTCAAGAAATGTAGCACCACATATCATTTTCTCTTCCTCTTCTCAAGAATCAAAGGACAATCTCTATGGAAAATCCAAAAAAGAAGGGAAATTGTTATTTGCTGGTTGGTCAAAACGAAGTACGGCTCAATTTTCATCCTTGACAATTCCAAATGTTTTTGGCCCTTTTGGGAAACCCAATTACAACTCGGTCGTGGCCACCTTTTGTCATAAGGTTGCACATGATGAGGAAACAACCATTATTAATGATGGAGAAGTTGGTTTAATTTATATCAATGAACTAGTTGCTGTGTTCATGGATGTAATCTTGCAAAATATTCGGGGAGATAAAATCGACGATCACAGCTACGAAGTCAACATTCCGCCAAATCATTTCAAAAAGGTCTCCGAACTTTTAAGGCTTTTAAAGCAATATCGAAAAGATTACATGAATGGAGGTATTTTTCCAAGCTTGGAAGATCCTTTTGAAAAAGCTTTGTTCAATACTTTCAGGTGCTACGTACCTGAGGATCATTATCCTGTTAAGTTTACCAAACATACGGATCCAAGAGGAAGCTTTGTAGAAATAGCCCGTACACAGACCAGTGGTCAATTTTCATTTTCCACCACCGTGCCGGGAATTACAAGAGGCAATCATTTTCATACACGCAAAGCGGAGCGATTTGCTGTTATTCGAGGTAAAGCCAAAATTCAACTGAGACGCATTGGAACCGACAAAGTTATCAATTACATACTGGACGGAAACGAACCTGCATATGTGGACATGCCTATCTGGTATACCCATAATATCATCAATATAGGCGATGAAGAACTTATTACTTTGTTCTGGATCAATGAACCCTATAATCCGGAAGATGCAGACACCTATTTTGAAGACGTCGAAAATAAATAACCAAAAAAAGATACATTGAAAAAACTTAAAGTAATTACAGTTGTTGGAACAAGGCCAGAAATTATACGACTGGCCTGTGTACTAAAAGCTTTAGATGCCAATAAGGCAATAGATCATACATTGGTCCACACCGGTCAAAATTATGATTATGAGCTCAATGAAATCTTTTTTGAAGATATGGGCATACGAAAACCTGATCATTTTCTAAATGCTGCGGGTAAAAACGCATCAGAAACGGTTGGACAAATCTTGGTCAAGATAGACCCATTATTGGAAGAAATCCAACCAGATGCCTTTTTGGTATTGGGAGACACAAATTCATGTCTCTGTGCCATTCCCGCCAAGAAAAGGAAAATACCCGTGTTTCATATGGAAGCAGGGAATAGATGTTTTGATCAAAGAGTACCAGAAGAAACCAATCGGAAAATTGTTGACCACGTAGCTGATATCAACCTTACCTATAGTGATATTGCAAGAGAGTATTTGCTTCGAGAAGGACTTTCCCCAGATAGGGTCATTAAAACCGGAAGTCCAATGTTCGAAGTACTGGGACAATTCAAATCTAAAATTGAAGCGTCCAACGTTTTAGAAAAATTAAATCTGGAAAAAGAAAAATATTTCGTTGTCTCTTCACATAGGGAAGAAAATATCAATAATCCGAAGAATTTTGAAGGTCTGATTGATTCTTTGAATCAGATTGCGGAAAAATACGATTATCCAGTAATTGTTTCTACCCATCCGCGAACAAGAAACATGCTTGAAGCTAAGAAAGTTAAGGCCCACAAAAACATACAGTTCCTTAAGCCACTAGGGTTTTCAGATTACAATGCCCTACAATTACATTCGTTCGCGGTTCTTTCAGACAGTGGAACAATCTCTGAGGAATCATCTATTCTTAACTTTAGGGCATTAAATATTCGTGAAGCACATGAACGTCCTGAAGCCATGGAGGAAGCTTCTGTAATGATGGTAGGACTTAGACCCGAAAGAATCCTTCAGGCTTTGGAAGCGCTGGAAGTTCAACAAAGGAATCCTGAACGGAATTTCAGACAGGTTGGTGACTATTCAATGCCGAATGTCAGTGAAAAGGTGGTGCGCATCATCATCTCTTATGTAGATTATGTAAATCGCGTGGTTTGGTCTAAATATTAATTTATTTACATGAGAATTGCTTTTCTAGGACTTGGTATTCCCAATTTATACGAGAATAGCACCATGTATACTGAATTAATGTTGGAATTCCATAAAGATGGCCATGAAGTCACATTAGTTGGTCCTGCTTTTGAAGATGACGTTAAAGGGCTTCAAACTGAAAAAGGTGTTCAGGTACTTAGGGTCCCTACCTTGAATCTTTTTCAAGTAGGCAAATTTGAAAAAGGAATATCAAACCTCTTACTTCCTTATCAGTATAAAAAAGCGCTTAAAAACAGTAAGATTGACCTAAAGTTTGACCTCATTTTCATGCCTACGCCACCAATAACACTATTTGATCTAGCGGTTTGGTTCAAAAAAAAATATAAATCTAAAATCTACCTAATCTTAAGGGATATTTTCCCTCAAAACGCCGTGGATTTGAAAATGATTACCCAAGGTGGAATAATACATCGATATTTTCGTGAAAAAGAGCGTAAAATGTACCGCCTAAGCGACACTATTGGGTGTATGTCCCAAGGAAATATTGATTATGTGAGAGCACATAACCCATCAGTCAGCAAAAAAAAGTTTCATTTACTGCCAAATTGGGACACCCCCCTACCCCTATCCCAGGAGAACGAAATTGTTGAACGTAAAAACAAAATGGGATTAAATGGCAAGTTTTTAGTGGTGTTCGGCGGTAACATAGGGCTTCCACAGAAAATGGAAAACATAGCGGACCTGGCTAAATCTTGTCTAGAAATTGAGAATCTGCTTTTTTTGATTGTAGGCGATGGTTATGAAAGAGACCCCTTTGAAGATCTTGTAATTGCAAACAATCTAACTAATGTTAAGATTATGGATTATATGGAGCGGGAAGAATTTTTTAAGCTAATGGAAGTCGCGGATGTTGGACTTATTTCCCTGAGTGAAGATTTCACTATTCCCAATATCCCCAGCAAGGCAGTCATTTACCACAACGCAAAAAAACCAATTTTAGCCTCGGTAGATACCCAAACGGATTTACCACAAATACTTGAAAAATCTGGGTCTGGTGTTTTTGCGCGAGCAGGAAATACAGAGGAACTCAAATCCAAATTACTATACTTGTATAACAATCCTGAAGTTCGCAAAACAATGGGTAATAGCGGATATCGGTATATGTACGAATCGCTTACGGTTGATAAGGCCTACTCGCGTGCTCAAATTGCTTTAAAAAATCTTAACGAAAAAACCTAACAAACTAATTGTTTGGACTCTAGAAAAATACCGATGAAAAAAATTGTATTCTTAGCACTAAACTACTCAAGCGCCACTTCAGAACCCGGTATGTACCCAGATTTAATGAGTAAGTTCTTAGCTAAAGGGCATGAGGTTTTTGTTGTAGCTCCAGCTTTGAATGACACTGATAAAATTTCTCTGAACAAAGAAGCCGGAATTAATGTTTTGCGTGTACCAACCTTAAAGTTGTTTGGAGGAGGATTAATTCAGAAAGGCATATCAAATATATTATTGCCTATTCAGTTTAAAAGGGCAATTAAAAAATCAAACATCAAACTTGATTTTGATTTGATAATTATTCCTACTCCCCCAATTACAATGATTTCCGTAGCCGTTTGGTTAAAAAAACGTTCTAAGGGAAAATTGTATCTGATATTACGCGACATATTCCCACAAAACGGTGTGGATTTAAAATTAATGTCGAATAAAGGACCGGCATACAGGTATTTCCGAAACCTCGAAAAAAAGTTATATAAGCACTCGGATAGCATCGGTTGTATGTCACCGGCAAATGTGGACTACGTATTGGAACATAACAAAGAGGTAAATCCAGATAAATTACATCTACTTCCAAATTGGGAACCCTTAAAAGAAGCAAAGGAAATAGTTGAAGGTGAAGAAGAACTGCGTAAACGCTACGGTCTACAAAACAAATCTGTTGCTATTTATGGAGGTAATATTGGCTTACCACAGCAGTTGGAAAATATAATAGACTTGGCTGAGTCGGTGCAAGATATTGATGATTTGGTATTTCTTATTATCGGTTGGGGAACTGAAAAGGAAAAAATAATGGGATTGGCCAATGATAAAAAGCTTACGAATGTGATATTTATGGATAGCGTCAATAGGAATGAACTCGGGAAAATCCTGAAAATATCCGACATTGGTTTAATCTCTTTGAATAAGGACTTCACTATTCCAAATTATCCATCAAAAGTCAACTCCTATTATCGTTACAAAATTCCAGTGCTATCGTCTCTTGATGCCAACACAGATTTCGGAATTATTCAAGACGAAATAGGTTGTGGGTTCTGGTCGTTAGCAGGTGACACCAAAGCAATGAAAGATAATTTGCTTAAACTTTATAATAGTGAATCACTGCGAGAAGAAATGGGCTTAAAAGGTTATAACCATATGAAAGACAATCTAACCCCAAAACATGCCTATGAAACAATCACCAAACAATTTCCATCCTAAATTATTGAATCGCTAAATCCATAGCTTGCATAAGGGGAAAAAAACAAATCAATTTGAATTGCCCGTAAAAGCAGCCATTGTATCTGTTTCGCTATTATTGACACCCTCAGATTTAAATACTTTGGCAATGGTCATGAATATTATTTTAACATCCAGTACAAAGGAAATGTTATCCACATAATATACATCCAACTTAAACTTTTCTTGCCAACTGATACTATTTCTACCATTAACTTGTGCCCAACCGGTAACACCAGGTTTTACATCATGCCTCCTCGCCTGCTCTTTAGAATATAGAGGCAAATATCTTTCCAATAAAGGTCTTGGGCCAATAAGGCTCATATCTCCTATTAATACACTTATCAATTGCGGAATTTCATCCAATGAATATTTTCTTACAAAACTCCCAATACGGGTCATGCGTTCAAAATCAGGTAACAATTCACCTTTGGCATCTACTTCATCAGTCATGGTTTTGAACTTGATTATGGTAAAAATTTTACCATGTTTGCCAGGCCTTTTTTGAAAAAAGAAAGGAGCTCCCTTATTTACAACTGATAACGAAAGCATTAGTATCAGAAATAAAGGCAGAAATAGCATAAGACCCAGTAAGGATAAAATCAAATCCAATAATCGTTTGAAAAAAATGCGATACACTTAACTTAGTTTAGGTTATAAATAATTTCCAATGTATAACAATTTATTGTTGTCTTTGGTTTTGCGATAAGTTTCAAACACGAAGAAAGAGAATTTTTTCTTGATTAATACAAAACACTTTCAAGTAACTGTATTGATCGTTGAAAACACATTACAAACAATAGCGGTTTTCAAGAAATTAGCCGCAGTTTACATACAATTTTATGACATAAACAAGGTTATAAATGCTGTTAGTTCTTAGTAATGTGGGCACAATTGTCCATTAACCGAATTATGTTCCATTATACAGATGAAAATCCAATTACACCGAAATTATAACTAGATTTGACCAGCTTTAGTTGACAATTCCATCAGCAGAAAAACTTATGAAAACCGTAATGATTTTAGGCGGCGCGAAAGGCGTTGGCAAAGAAATATTAAAAGCATGTCTAGATAAGGACTACAATGTGGCTTTTAGTGGTAGAAACTTGGAACAAGGCAATCAACTAATTACAAGTTTAAATGCTGAAAAAAAGCTTTATTTCCATCAACTGGATTTAAACAATATTGAAGAAATTGAGAATTTTCACAATACCACAATAGCGAAATTCGGAAGAATTGATGCCCTAGTACTATACGCAGGTATTACCCCTGTATCTTCTATAATTGAAACTGATGAAAGTACCTATGATAGTGTTTTCAATGTGAATTTAAAAGCACCCTATTTTTTATTGAAACATGTTTTAAGGACAATGATGCAGCAACAATCTGGAAGTGTAATCTTCTTTGGTTCTGCACACATGGATTATGGCCAGGCTGATCGCACTGCATATGCACTTACTAAAAGTACATTATATACACTATCCACCCATATAGCGCACCACTATGCCAAGTATGGTATTAGGTCTAACTACCTTGTGATGGGCTGGACAAATACAGAAGGAGAATTGGCCTTACGTGCACAGGAAGGTATTAGTGAGAATGAGTTAAAGGATAAGGCGTCTAAAGTTCTGCCCATGGGTAGAATGCTGAATACCTCTGACCCGGTTCCCGCAGTTATGTACTTTATATCAGACGATTCCGCAATGGCTACTGGTTCAATTTTAAGAGTTACGGGTGGCGAATACATTTAATCCAATATTATGATTCCAAAATTGGTTTTTCATACCTGTACCGAATTGTTGGAAGGCCCGGTGTTTGATCATCAGAATAACTTATTATATTTTGTTTCCATCCTTGATCGCTTAGCGTATTGCTATAATCCCGAGACAAAGGAAATATTAAGTTTAAAGTTCAACTCTCCAACAAGTTGCATATATATAATTGGATTCAAAAAAGTATTGATTGCAAGTAAAGAAGGTTTTTATTCTGTGGATTTCAATACGCTGACGGCAACGTTTAAGTTTCAAATTGAAATCGAAGATGATATGCGATTCAACGATGGTATTCAAGATTCCAGCGGACGAATAATTATAGGTACCATGGGATATCCTAAGATTATAAATAATAAAGGCAAGGTTTTTTCGTATTATAAGGGTAAGTATAGCACCATTATCACGGAAACAACCATATCAAACGGATTAGCATTTACTTCGGATGAACGCGTTTTGTATTTTATAGACACCCCAACACGGAAAGTTGCCAAGTATAATTACAATACGGAAAATGGTACAGTGGAATTCGATTCGTATGCAATTACTTTTGCGGGCGATAGCAGTCCAGATGGTATGTGCATTGATGAAAAAGGGATGCTTTGGATTGCCGAATGGGGTGGTGGATGTGTTTCAAAATGGGATCCGAATAGCGGAATTCAACTTGATTTAATTGATCTACCTTGTTCCAACATTACCTCATGCTGTTTTGACAACCTTGGTAATTTATACGTCACTACGGCAAAATCTGAATCAGAAACTGACAATTTTGGCGGTGGGCTATTTTACATTGAATTAGATAAACTTAGAACCAATGAATGATGTAAAAATCAGTGTAATTGTACCAATCTATAAGATTGAGGACTATTTGGCCCAATGTATAGAAAGCATCATTAACCAGTCCTTCCAACACTTTGAACTAGTTTTGGTCAATGACGGTAGTCCGGATAGTTGCCCTCAGATTTGTGATACGTATGCCGCAAAAGATTCACGTATAAAGGTTGTCCATAAAGAAAATGGCGGTTTGCTGAGTGCAAGAAAAGCTGGATTACAAAATGCTACGGGAAAATACATAGCGTTTGTGGATGGAGATGATTGGGTGGACAAGTATTATTTGGATGTGCTCTATAAACTTGCCGTAGCCAATGAAGCAGATTTGGTTGTAACAGGTCATTTTCGGGAGTTTGATGGAAAAATAGAGACCTTTAAGCCAAGAAATACCGGTATCTACAATGCCCAAACAATTAAAGGGTCAATTTTACCCAATGCTATCTACAATGGGCGATTTTGTGAGCACGATATCTCTACATATGTTTGGAACAAACTTTTTAGAAAAGAACTGTTGGCTAACGTACTTTATGATGTACCCAACGACATAATAATGGGTGAAGATGCTGCTATTACCTATGCATATCTTGCTATTTCAAAAAAATTGATAATAAGTAGTATTCCTGTATACTATTATCGACAAAGACATGATTCTATCGTAAAATCCATAGAAAACCCTAAAATGGAGTATTACCGATTGGGTCTTTTAATGCATTTTTTAAAAACGAGATTAAGTGGTATCCTGGATGACAATAATCTAAAGAAGCAAATTACATATTACCTCTATTCACAGATTTTGGTACGATCTGGTGGACTCATATATGATGAAAATGATGAACTTTTGTTTAATCCATTTCTAAATGTTGGCCCCGAATCCAAAGTAATTGTATACAGTTCAGGGTCGTTTGGTCAACATATACTTTCTACCAATACCAAACATCATTTTTTCAATGTTAAGGAATGGATAGACATAGATTACCATGAACTCAGTATCGGTGGTAATCGAGTCAAACCAATTAGTTCTTTCAATAATGATGAGTTTGATGCCTTGATTATTGCAACAATAAATCCAACTAATTTCCATAACATATCCAAGGAATTGTTCCTTATGGGAATTGACAAGGAGAAAATTGTAAATATCAATACCGATTTCAATAAGGTAAGTAAGTTGCTGGAAAAGCTAGGATTCGACAAAGATTTTAAATACCTGGACAACGTTAAACAATAACACAAGCAGTAAAAACAAGAATTAACGAGGTTTTACTTATGAAAAAACTGATGATATTAGGGGGTAATCCCGAAACTGCGGTACTAGTTGAAACCGCAATATCCATGGGCGTTTACACAATAGTTGTGGATATGAGCCACGGCTCTCCTGCTAAAAAGAATGCCCACGAAAGTTACGATATCAATGTCTTTGAAGTAGACAGAATCGTTCAACTTGCCAAAGAACGGGAAGTGGATGCGGTTTTGGTAGGTGTTGCTGACATTTTGGTTAAACCCTACCGGGAAATCTGCGAAAAACTGAACATCCATTGTTACGCCACCAAGGAAGCCATTGAAGCATTCAGCAGTAAAGATGGTTTTAAACGATATTGCCATGAATACAATATCCAAGATATCCCTGGAATATATTTAGATGAAAATACCGGAATAGACAAACCTGAAAACATAGACTATCCGTTAATGATCAAACCCGTGGACAATGGTGGCGGCGTAGGAATGAAAATCTGCAGGGATGATGAGGATTATCAAGAATCTGTTAAAACTGCCCTTAAGTTTTCCAAAAAAGGTGTGGTTTTGGTTGAAAAATACATGGATTGTGATGATATGGCTGCCTATTACACCTTTAAGGATGGAGTAGCATATATTTCGGCAGTTTCAGACCGAATCACCACAAAAAAACAAGGTGATTCCAGTCCTGTCTGTATTGGCGCAGTCTACCCTTCCAAATACACCGATTTATTTGTTAGGGACGTACATCCCAAATTGGTTGAGCTGTTTAAAGGGCTAAAAATCCAAAATGGGATATTGAACATCCAGTTTTTTGTGGAAAACGGCATTGTATATGCTTATGATCCTGGATTTAGGTTGCAAGGAGAAGCTCCACATATACACGTTGCGCATTACAACGGCTTTGATCACCGAAATATGTTAGTTGACTACGCCTTTACCGGGGTATTAGGAGATGATGACTTCCATTTAAAAAATGATTATCTATTTAAAGGTAAGAACGCTTGTACCATATGGGTACTCCTAACAGGTGGAACTATTGGATCAATTGAAGGGATTGATATAATAAAAGAAAATGAAAATGTAGTATTTGCATTGGAGCGTTTCAATCTTGGTGATGAAGTTAAACAAGAATGGTTAGGCACGGAAAGACAGGTTTATTCCAGAATTTATGTAGTTGCGGATAACATTATCGATATAAACAAAAAAATAAAGGAATTTGAGGATATACTTAAAATAAAGGATACCAACGGGGACAATATGATTCTTGAATGGCTAAACCCCTTTAACGAAAATGACTATTAGCGCAGGACCAACCAGTAATTCTATGCAGAACAACAAATAATCCCGTAGTAAAACCATTAAATTTTAATCCATTTAAACGGATATTACTTTTGATTAGACTGTTTGACTCACAATGTTAGTCTTTAACAATAGAATAAACTAGTACGAACCAGTCCCGCAACACTAACCAATCAACCCAATACCAGTACTCATGAGATTTAGTATTTTGATTCCTCTATATAACAAAGAAAAATATATTGACCGGTGCTTAAAAAGTCTCCTTGATCAAAACCTTTCTGAGGATACCTACGAAATAGTTATTGTAGATGATGGCTCTAAGGATTCCGGACCTAAAATAGCTCAGGAGTTTGCTGAAAAACATACAAACATCCATCTTATAAGTCAAAAAAACCAAGGACCAAGTGCAGCTAGAAACAGAGCACTTGAAGCTGCTAAAGGCGAATACCTATACTTTTTGGATGCGGATGATTATTTGGCCAAGAACATATTGGAGCCTCTTTTGAACATAGCAACCGATAATAATCTTGATATTCTTGAATTCAATACCATTCAAATAGAAAATGGAAAAGTTCCGGAAATTCGATCCCAAAATATTGAAGCTTTGGAAATCAATATTAAAGATGGAATTACATATGTGGCCGATCACGGTTTTAGAAATGAAGCATGGCGCTATATCGTAAAGCGGGAATTCCTTGAAACTTCTGGAATTAAATTCATCGAAGGTACATTATACGAGGATGCCATATTTACGGCTAGTTTGTTTTTAAAGGCAGAGGCGGCAGCTAAAATAGATTTGGATGTACATAGATATGTCGTTGTTGAAAATTCCATAGTAACTAGCACGGACAAAGCCCATAATCTAAAATTTATCAAGGGAATGGTCTATGCCATAGAGATTTTCCGTGACTTGATGGGCAAAATGGATAGCGCACATCCTGGTTATGGCAAGGCAGTAAAAAGACTTAAGGCAAGACAGCAATCTTTTGTTTTTGCATTAATTATCAGGACCCTAAAATTCAGGTTGATGAGCTTCAAGGAACTAAAGGAAATCCTAACTAAATTAAATTCTTTGGAAGCCTATCCTATTGACCCTAAGGTTGGTGGTATTGGAAATAGTAAAAATCGAAAGTTGTACAATGCTACTGTAGTACCCATTTTCAATAACAAAACCTTGCTCTTTTTGGGTATTGGAATAATGCGACTAAAGCCTTAGAATTTATTGCTTTACAATAATCAACAGCTCGTTTGAGGCTAATTTCAAATTCAGAATTCCGGCTAACTAAGCTTGGAATACGGCTTTAATATTGAATTCAGATTGCCCCTTAAAATTCCTTTCTGATTCAGATGATTCAGTTATCGAGATTTTACGTCATTAATCCGTTAAATTAACGTTAGGTAGGGCTTGAATATATCTTTGTATTAGAATTCTTCAAACCAGTCTAATTGACAAATTTACCAACCACGCCTTACCAGGGATGATATCCGTTATAGAAAATAAAGAAGAGTGGAACGCTGTTCTACAAAAGGTGGATACATATGATATCTATCACACCTACGAATACCATCAGATTTCTAAAAAGAATGGGGAAAAACCTATTCTTATAACCTATGAAAAACAAGATTGCCTGGTGGCCATACCATTAATCGTAAAGGCAATAAGAGATACAGCCCATAACGATGCTACCTCGGCCTATGGCTACAGTGGTCCTATTTCCAAAAATATTTCTGAAGATTTTGATCATGATAAATTTTCATTAGAATTAAAGGAGTTCCTTAAACAAAGAGCAGTTGCCTCTGTATTCTCTAGATTAAACCCCTATATCCCGAATCAATCTACGGTTTTGCAAAATTCTGGTAATATCGAGAAATTGGGCAATCTAATCAACATTGATCTAACACTGGATTTGGAATCCCAGCGCCGTGCTTATAATCCGAGACTCCGCACCTATATCAATAAGTGTAGAAAAAAGTACATAATCAAGGAAGCAGAAAACGAGGAGCAAATCAAAAAATTGGTCTCTATTTATTATGAGAACATGCTCCGCGTAAATGCCAATGACCGTTATTTCTTTCCAGGCAGTTATTTTCTAAGTCTTTGGAAAAGTACTGACTTTAAAACAAAATTCTTGTTGGCCTATGACGCGGCAAGTCAAGAATTAGCAGGAGGTGCCATTTTCACTATTGTGAATGATATTATCCATTATCATCTATCTGGCGTTAAAAAAGAATATTTAAAACTAAACCCTATCAAACTATTAATAGATGACATGCGTGTTTCAGGAACCCATGGTGATTTTAAATATTTTAATCTAGGTGGGGGTGTTGGCAATAACTGTGACAGCCTATTTCGTTTTAAATCCGGTTTTTCAAAAAACTTCAAAAACTTCAAGGTTTGGAAATTCATTGTAGATCAAAATGTCTATGCAGATTTGGTTTCCAGTAGAAATATTCAGTGTGGCTTTGAAAGTATGAGTTGTCAAAAATTCTTTCCGTGCTATCGTTGCAACATTTTATCCTAATGTAGATAGAAATGAGCGACAACCCCTTCATATCAGATACTTTCATAAATGTTTGGACACGTCATTTTAATAATGGAAACGCTCCATTATCCTTTGATGGCCTAAAGGGAGTCAAACTTGTTAAAAATGTTGGTAAGCCAATAATGATAAATACCGGTAAAAATCTTACCAAAGGGTTAGGTTATACCGTCGATACAAAAAAACTTGCTGCATTGGGTTCCGGTGTTATCCTAATACAAGACGTAATGAGCAATAGTGGTGTTTATAAGACAGGTAACACCTCCAAGATTGGGTTGAAAAAAATCCCTCAATATCCAGGTTTTCTGATTAACATGGATAACGTTGAGTCCTTGGATTCATTCATGAAATCCAAATTCAAAAAAAGTAGTAGGTATAAATTCAAAAAGTACCGAAAGCGCTTGGAAAGCAGTTTCAACATAAGCTATGAGATTCTCAAAGGGTCAATTTCCAAGGAATATCATGATTTGGTTTTTGATGACTTCAAGACACTATTGGAACGTAGATTCCATCAAAAAAAAGAATACAACAATAACCTTGATCCAGAAGAATGGCGCTTTTATAAAGAAGTTGCTTATCCAATGATTCAAGAAGAAAAGGCCGCCTTGTTTATCATTCGAAATGATAACGAATTAGTAGCTGCTAACCTGCTCTTTTTAGATAATCAAAGAATTATTGATGCCATTAGGGTATTTGATATCGATTTTGCGAAGTTTCGGTTAGGTACGGTCAGTATTATGGCATTAATAGAATGGGCTTTGGAAAATGGATATACTTCTATTGATTTTTCAAAGGGACATTACGATTATAAGGAAAGGTGGAGTACACAAACATATACATTTGAGTATCATGTATTGTACAACCCTAAATCGATGGTTTCAAGAGCAATTGCATCCTATATTAGTTCAAAGCTCCATTTAAAAACATTTCTTCGCAAAAAAGGCTTGAATGTCTTATTCCATAAAATAAGGTATCGAATTAAGGAAAGAAATTCAGGGACTATAAAGGATAAGGGTTCTTATCAACTTGTGGATGAGTTGGTAAATCATCCGGAGTCCGAATGGCAGGAAGTCGCGCTTAACAACTTAAAGCCAAAAGTTAAATCCTTGGTATTTGATTTTCTCTATCTGACCATGGAAAAATCATCACTCACGAAATTGTACCAAGCATTAGGTCCCATGCCAGTGTTCAAAATAAATGGGGAAAAACATGTCAAATATATTGTGGTTTCCAATGAAAACTTGAATTAGTAAAGTAGATAATCTGTTATGGCCGATCAGTTTAATACGCAAAATCAATCTATTGTTAAGGGAATTCCTCTTCGCAGTAAATTTGTGTTTGAACTATTTAAGCATCAGCAGCTTCACCCCTTTTACCGGAACACTGTACAGAATTCCATTACTGGAAAACAATACTTGATTGCACATAATTTTGCGGATGACCCAAAAGCGCTTACCTACCTAGTATCAGATATTCCCAGTTACCTGATCCTTGCTAATTCCGATAGCCATAAACAATTTAAATCCAAAAAAGTAAAACAATATCCCGGCTTTTTAATAGATCTAAAAAACACCTCTTCGGCAGATACATACATCAATTCTAAATTAAGTCGTAGAAACATTAAACGAATACAGAAGAACCATGATGCATTAATATCGAATCATAACTGTTCATTCCGGGCAATTATCGGTCATATTTCTAAAGAGGAATGCAATTCCTTAATGGATACTTTAAGCGAATATTTAAAAAATCGTTTCAATGAAAAGAGAATTAGAAACAGGTATTTGGGCACATGGAATACTTATAGGGAGGAAATATTTGAAAAAATAAACAAAGGCAGTGCAAGTCTTTTTGTAATTACAGACCGCAAAAAACCCATATGTATAACTTTGAACTATCATTTGGAAGATGTACTATTTAGTGAATTGGAAGGACATCATCCAGCCTTTGGTAAATACAGTTTAGGAGATATCAGTATGAAATATCATTTGGATTGGTGTACCAGGAATAACGTCCAGTTAATGGATTTATCTATCGGGAAAACGGCCTTTAAACTCAAATGGTGCAATCATCAATATGATTTTTGTTCACATGTACATTACAGAAAAAATAACTTGTTTGCGCAAGCTAAATCGCAATGTTTGTCCTTGATATTGAATCTTAAGCAAAGATTAAGGAATAGCGGAGTTGCTGGAGGTATTATAAATCTAGATCGCATATTGTTTATACTTAAAGGACAAAATAAATAACACCAATGGCTGAACAAGAAAAAGAAGAGAACAAAAAACCCATTAGTTTTCTACAGACTTTTTTTGAAGATCGTAACACACCTCTAGTATATGATAAAGTACAAGAGACCGTAACAGGAAATGTCCTATTTGAAAGAGCTGATTCAGAAGTACCAAATGAACTGAAAAAAGTATATTCAATTACGGATATACCGGGTTTTTTGGAGCTCAAGGTTAATCATCACTTGGAAGTTTATAAATCAAAAAGTTGCGATCTATTTGATGGTTTTTTGGTCAATCTAAAAAAGTACAATGGTGTAGAAGATTATCTAAAAGATAATTTCGGCAAAAACGGAAGATCGAAAATAAGAAGATACATTAAGCGATTGGAGTTATGCATTGAACCAACATACAAAATGTATTATGGCGAGATTGAAGAAGCCGAATACAACAAGCTATTTGACCGTCTAAGGGAACTTATGATGCGCCGATTCTCCCAAAAGCAAGAGGAAAATATTGAGTTGCCCGTATTGGAAGAATATAGAGGGCTTATGCGTAAAATGATAATTAATAAACAAGCTAGCCTGTTTGTAATCTATCACGGGGAAAAACCAATCGATATTTGCATGAATATCATTTATGACAATATAGTAACCTCCTACAACAGTAGTTATGATATAGATTATGAAGTTTTCAGTCTTGGTACCATTGATGTAATGAAACATGTCGAATGGTGTTTTGATCAGGGCTTTGATATCTTTGATATGGGAAGGGGCGATTACCTTTACAAACGAAGATGGACCAACCATAAGTATCAATACCGACGAGAATTGGTTTATGACACTTCTTCCGTATACCATAGCACTTTATCTAACTTAAAAATGTCGTACAATCAGTATAAGTACGATTTTATCCAGTTCTTAAAGAAATTTGGAGTTCAGCATTTATATGGTAAATACTATCAGTTGCATTACCTCATATTCAAAAAAAATCTTCATGTAGAGCTACACGAAAAGTATGATGTCACTATGGAATTTGATATGCCAGAAGCGCAAAGTCTGTTATCCGTGGATATTACCCAAGAACAAAATACCTGGCTCATTAAACCTATAAATGACTTTATTTACCGAGCTCATGAAAAGTACCACCAAGTAAAGGTAGTTCAGGATAGAAAAAACAAACAATTGTATTATCTGTTAGGTGAAAAAAAGAACCTATTGGTCAAAGTTAAAAATCAGTAGTAAGTTAATGGGGTTTCCTAAAAAAACACATATAGAATTCTTTACAAGTCTGATGGAGGAGAATAGCGTTCCCTCACTTTTTGAGAGCACTTCATATTTTAACAATATATTACGCAATGATGCTTCCAATTACTCAGATGATTCTAGTTCATCCATCTATTCACTCCGGTTAGTCCCTGAGTATATTAACTTGAAGATGGGTAATCCCAATAATTGGAGTAGAAAGGTAATTAAGCATTTCAATTGGGGATATGCTATCCATTTAGATGGATTCGAATCCATTGATGCCTACCTACAAGCCCAGTTTAAATCCAAGTATAGAAGCATCATTAGAAGGTATGTGAATAGACTTGAACATTGCTTTCCCATTTCCTACAAGCTTTATTTTGGTGAGATGGAACGTAAGCAATATGAATTTATAATGTCTGCCTTACATGGAATGATCGTTGATCGATTTGGGCAGCGACAAGAAACCCATAAGGATTTTTATCGATGGGAAGACTTGAGTACAGAAATGTACCAGCGGATACTACATAAAAAAGCTTCACTGTTTGTGATATATGATGGAGACAAACCCATACAGATTTCCTTAAATTATCATTTCGATAAAATTCTTTTCAGTGCCATATCCTCTTACGATATAGACTATGCAAAGTTTGGACTGGGCCACGTGGAAATCTACAAACAATTGGAATGGTGTATCTCCAATAAGTTCTGTATTTACGAAATGGGTGTTGGAGGTATGGACTACAAGAGAAGATGGAGTAACAACATTTATCAATACGAACACCATATTGTATTTAAAAATGAATCCATATTCAACCAACTAGTTGCAAGGGTTGAATTAAGTCGTGTTAAGCTAAAGGAATACCTAAAAAGAAAAAAAATCAATGAATTGATTTATGGACTAAAATCCAAAGCCTCACGTAATCGTATATCTGATAATTCTATTGAGAAAGATGTGCAACTAACCAGTGTAGAAAATCATTTGGAAGCTAGCGAATACAAATTATACGATATAGCAAGTTCCGAATGCAAGAATCTACGGAAATATATCTATGATTTTGCATATACCAACGTGGATAAAGTTTCTGAAATCCAACTGTGGCAAAGTAATTCCTCCACTAACGAATATTTGATTAAGGGAAGTTCCAAACAAACCCTATTGGTGTTTAAATAAAAATGGCGGTAATCAGCTTAAAAGCTTCATACCACCATTTTAACCATACTTAATTTATATTCCTAGAATTCTGTAATTTAATACTGTACGATTTCAAAGGCAGATCTACGGTTCTTTGCGTGCTTGGCTTCTGAACACGACACACCATCTGCACATTCATTGGTTAGTTGTGTTTCACCAAATCCTTCCACACTAATACGATCCTCTGGAATACCTTTGGCTAGCACATAATCCAATGTGCGCTTTGCTCGTCGCTCCGACAGCCATTGATTGTATTTGCTACTTCCTCTTGAGTCCGTATGCCCTCCAATTTTAATAATCAAGGTTGGATTGGAGTTAAGTATATCTACCAATTTGTCTAAATTTTGTTTATCCGCAACAGATAGATAAGAAGAGTTAAGTCTAAAATATACTTTGCCTAATCCATCAATTTCACTTGAGATTTTTGCTCTACGAGCTTCTTCTGCATCACGCCTAGCCTTTTCTGCCGCGGCTAATTCAGCTGCTTCCTTTTCCCGTTGCAAACGTTCTGCTAGCAATCTTGCTTCCTCGTCAGCTTTCTCCTTTGCAGCTATCGAATCTTGAATACGTTGCTGTTCTTTGGCAAGCTCATCCAATAAGGCCTTTTTCTCTTCTCCTTTCTTAGATAGTCCTTTTTCAATTCCAAAACGGTAAGCCAATCCCAATCCATGTTGAATGTGGTTAGAAGAGTTATCTGTATTCATGGTCCATTTACCGGTCGAATTGAAATCCAACCCCCAACGGTCAGAGAACCAAGTTCTAAAACCAACTACAGCATTGTATGTTCCTCTGCCTTGATTGTTAGCATCAGTGTAACCAACCCCTATTCCAACATATGGGTCAAAAAATCCCGTTTCACCAAGAATCATGTTTAAATCATAGCTGACCCTAAAGTCAAGTCCCATATATGAAACATCTTCAGTAATTGGAACATTATCAATAATATTCCCTTCCTTGTATCTGTTATAACTTGCAATTGCTTCAAGTCCTAGGCCACTTTCAAAATAATGGCCTATACTCAATCTTGAAGGGTAAGGAACTGCATTCCAGCCATCTTGTATATCAAAAAGGTTACCAAATTCATCACCAGAATCATCAACGAAATTGGTTCCTAAAGTGACAATCCATGATTTTTTTACAATACTGTCTTTTGCAGTAAGCTCTGGTGTTTCCTGTCCATATGCCCAACTAAGCAAAAGGCAGAATACAAGCGGTAGGATAGGTCTTGAAGTATTCATTATTCAGAATTTGAGGTTTCAATGGACAAAGTTAAGTCAACTTATAACAAATACCTTCTTTGTACTGTAAAGAGTCTTAATTTTCGATAATAAGATGAAGTGTAGAAATCTCCGACAACCTACCAGCCTTCCTTGTTAACGCTAACCTTCTTTGCGGTCAACGCAGTTTTATAAAGATAAAATGGACTGGTTATAACCGTAGTCGTGACATCACTTTTTGGAAAAGGTTCCAACTGCAACGCCACATTCATTTCGCTATCTGATTCTTCAGTGATGGCTAGTTTTGGATCACCAAACCTCCCGCCCATACATACAACAATTAGCATTTCTTTTGAAAAATCAACGATAGGTACCGGTAGACCTGGTTTTCGTGTTTTATTTACACGGGAATAGAATTTATTGAGTGATTTTTGATCCCTGATGATCCCAATTTCATATTCCTGTATTCCGCTATAGTCATCTTTGGCCAATAACACAAAATCTGATGATTCCTGTGCCTTGTTTTCCTTCTGGGCCTTACAAGAAACCATTGTTACGATAACCAAAAGGAAAATATATTTCATGAATCAATAGGTGTTTTTAAATCGGTATTTAAAAGCCTTTTCATAAATTTCCTCATACATGGGTAAAATATTTAAAATATCATATTTTGAAGCCATTTTGAAGGCATTTTCCTTGAATTTCTCTAAAATTTCATCCTTTTTAAGGATTTCCAAGGCCTTTTCCGCCATTTCATCAACATCACCTACATCTGCTAGGTAACCTGAAACACCTTGCTTATTTACCTCAGGTATACCGCCCGTATTACTGGATATAACTGCTACTTTATTAATCATAGCTTCCAAAGCGGCTAAACCAAAGCTTTCAGATTCTGATGGTAAAAGGAATAAATCTGAAAAACATAAAATGCGGTCAATTTCGGTACTATTTCCTAAAAATACCACCTTTTCCTTTATGCCTAAATCATCACACTGTTGTTCTGCAAATTCCTTTTCCGGCCCCTCGCCTACCATTATCAGCTTTGCTGGAATTTCTTTCTGAATTTTATGAAAAACACTGATTACATCCGGTATACGTTTAACTTTTCTAAAATTACTGATGTGGGTAATTATCCGTTCATCATCGTTGGCCATTAACGAACGTTGACAATCGGTATAATCCTGCTTGTATTTTGAAGTATCGATAAAGTTAGGAATCACTTCAATTTCCTTTTCAATGGCAAAGGTTTCCAAGGTGCTCTTTTTCAACGCATCGGATACCGAGGTCACCACATCGGATTTATTGATACTGAAGGTAACTGCCGGTTTATAAAATGGATGCTTTCCTACCAAGGTAATGTCCGTTCCATGTAATGTGGTTATCATTGGAATGAAAATCCCTTCTTCCTGTAGCATTTTCTTGGCCATATAACCTGCATATGCATGAGGAATTGCATAATGAACATGCAGCAATTCTATGCCATAAAACTTGACGGTATCCACTAGTTTACTGGATAAGGCCAATTCGTAAGGCTGATAGTGAAAAAGCGCATATTCTGGCACATGCACCTCGTGAAAATGGATATTGTTGCCCAAAAGTTCTAAACGAACGGGCTGTTTATAAGTGATAAAATGGATTTCGTGTCCACGCTCGGCCAATGCTATGCCCAACTCCGTAGCCACTACGCCACTTCCACCAAATGTGGGGTAACATACAATTGCAATCTTCATAGTAACAAAACTAAGGCAATATTTACATTCTAATTTATAATGGAATCATAAATAGCTTGCTGGATTCGTGTCCGTAAACCAGATTTCACCAACAAAGTATTGGAGGCACTTGGATACGTACGGTTGGATAAAAAGACATATACCAACTCTTCATCAGGGTCCGCCCATGTATAAGTCCCTGTAAAGCCGCTATGTCCAAAACTTTTTCTAGATACACACCCACAAGTTGGGCCCTTTTCCTTTAATTGGGGCTTATCGAAGCCCACACCCCTACGCACATCTTTGTGGCAGAAATAGCAGGTGTTGAATTTTCTTATGGTTCGCTCATTCAAGAACCGAACACCGCCATACACACCGCCTTGTAAATACATTTGCATAATCTTGGCAACGTCATTGGCGTTACTAAACAAACCCGCATGACCGCCTACACCACCTTGCATTGCCGCTCCCATGTCGTGAACATACCCTTGTATTGTTTGATATCTGTAATAATTGTCTTCCTCAGTTGGTACAATTTCTTCTTTTTCAAATTTTTCCAAGGGATTAAAAGAGGTGTGTTGCAACCCCATTGGGGCATACATAAATTGATTCGCAAGTTTATCAAGCGATTCACCATACGTTTCCTCAATATATTTTTTGAAGACATAATAGGCCACATCACTATACCTATATCGATTGGATTTCAATTCCTGTCTACCAATTCGATTGTAAATGGAATCCTTATAAGCATCCGTTAAGTATAGGTTCTCAGCAACCTTATAGGAATAGCCCTCCATTGGGCTACTGCGATAAAAATCCGGGGAAGGTTTACGGTTTTTGGTCAAAGTATCGATGTAAAAGGCTATCCAAGCAGGCAGTCTGCCGTAATGGGACAAAGCTTTTAATACGGTTACATCTTTTAACTCCGTTTCTTCGTATTCAGGAACTAATTCCATGAAGGTATTGTTCAAGGCGATTTTACCCTCTTCTTCCATTTTCATTATCAACGGCAAGGTTGATAGTATCTTGGTCAAAGAAGCCAAATCATAGATATTGTTTTCATCTATATTGTTGCTGGATTGATATGTAGGCCTTCCAAAATTCTTATTGTAAATGACTTTCCCCTTTTTAGCGATCAGCACTTGAGCCCCAGGATACATCAACGAATCCAGTCCAGCTTTAACCAAACTATCAACTGCAGCAAGTTTACCTGAACTAATTCCAACACGTTCTGGGATGGAATAACCCAAACGCATCAATGGTTTTAACTGGAGACCCGAATTCACAGGAAATTCAGGATGTGCTGAAACGGGTAGTTTTCCATTGGCACCAATGGCCCCAAAAATGGCCTCAGCCACGTTCTCTTGGGCGATTTGACTATTTTGATAGCCAACTACCAACCCATCGATGGTTTTAAAATCAGGCATATCCAATAGCGCATAGGGTTTTGCGAACAAAGCAAGAATGGTATTACTGGTTCGCATTCTTGAAATTTCCTGGATCCAAAAGCGTTCATTTTTAGTGAACTTATATGATTTCCAAGGTGTGGCATTATTTTTATGGAAACCAATGATCACAAGGTTGTATTTGGATAAACCCGTTCGATAACCAGCCATATCATTGGCTTTGATTTCCGTTACATCCACAAAATTATTCAGTGTCTTTAAAAAGGCATCACCCGAGTCGTCTCCAAAATGCACGTATGCTATTCGCTTATTTTCCAACTTTTTAATTGGCATTAAGGAAAAGTTATTTTTCACAACCGTAATGGCGTTTTCCATGGCCTCTTCATACAAAACATCATTTTGAACTGCATTTAGATCCTCATACAACTGTTCCAATTGTACAGGTTTATAGTTATGCAGTCCAACTTTGTATTTGGCTTGAAGTATTTTTTTTACCGAACTTGACAATCTGTTCTCTGTAATTATTCCAGAGTTATAAGCCGCTATAAATTTCTCCTTTGCTTTCAATACATTTTCTGGCATCAGGAGCAAATCATTTCCCGCTAAAAAAGCATTCAATTCTACTTCCCCCTGCGGAGCAAATTCAGATACCGCACGCATATTAAGTGCATCGGTTATTACCAAACCGTTGAATCCCAAATCGTCTTTTAGCAAGCCTGTCACCACTTGATCTGATAGTGTTGATGGAAGGCCTTTTCGAAGGAATTCCACATTGGGAACATCTAAATGGGCCACCATTACAGAACTAAGACCTTTATTGATCAATGTTTTAAAAGGTACTAGCTCAATGGAATCCAATCGTTCCCTAGTGGATGTTATCACTGGAAGCGCATGGTGTGAATCTGTGGCTGTATCTCCATGACCTGGGAAATGCTTACCACAGGAAAGAACACCGGCGCGTTCCATTCCCGTCATGAAGGCAATTCCTTTTTGGGCTACATTAACTGGGTCTTCTCCAAAGGAGCGATTGCCTATTATCGGGTTCTGTGGATTATTGTTGACATCCAAATCCGGTGCAAAATTGATATGAACCCCTAGGCGTTTTGCGTGTTTTCCAACCTGGAAACCAATTTTCTCAACTATGCTACTATCCTGAATTGCACCAAGTGTCATATTCCAAGGAAAGGCGTAGGTAGAATCCAAACGCATGGCCAAGCCCCATTCAGCGTCCATCCCCACCATCAAAGGGGTTTTGGAAACAGCTTGATACGCATTGGTCAACTTTGCTTGCCGCAGCGGTCCACCGGTTGAAAAAATAACACCACCTATTTGATGTTTTTCAATTAGTGCCTTAATCCCATCTGTTGCAGATTTACTTTGATTTGAAGCCACATTGACCATGAACAATTGACCTATACGCTCCTCAATGCTCATTTTTTCATATTGCGTATCCACCCAATTTTGTTGGGCCAAGGTATCATTAACAATTAGAGGATTATGCTGTCCAATTGCATTTACGAAAACCAAAAAGAAGAAGGAAAAGTAAAAGTCTATCCGCATAAGTAACTGTCTAGGGCATGAACTTAATGCTGATAAAAATATTGCATTTCATCGAAGAATGCACTGAAATTGGGATAATTTACGGATTTCTTCTATAAAAAACGTGCGTGCCAACTCTCACTAGCTGGTACTTCCCAATGTTCATCGTACTCTAATTTGTTGGCAACTAAATTGTTGAAAACAATGGTATTCTTGGATACCGATTTGGCTTTTGCCATTTTCTTGAAGTCCTTTAATGGCTTATACGCAATGAATTCCCCTTGCTTAAATGAAACGTTCATACGATCCATTAATTCGACTTCGTATTTTTGCTCCAAGGTTTGGATGAAATGAACTGATGCATCAATAGAACAACCGGAAGCGCTTGCTTGGGATTGATCCAATCCAATGACAATAAATCGCTTGTATTTAATTTCAAATCCTGCCTTTAAATCGCTGCCATGGGCAGTCCAATCATTTAAAAACTGAGCAGTAGCTTGCTCTATTTCTTGTAGCTCACTTTCAGAAAAACTTCTATTGCACTGATAGATCCAGATTCTTGCGGCATCTGGCAGTGAATTAAATTCAGCTAGCATGTTATAATGAATTTGCAATTAACTCGGCAACGTCCAATACGCTCACCGATTCTTCTTTTTCATGTGCCTTTATACCATCTGTCATCATTGTGTTGCAATACGGACAACCGGTAGCTATTATATTCGGATTGGTTTCCAAGGCATCTTTGGTACGCATAACATTAATATCCATATCACCTTTTTCCGGTTCCTTGAACATCTGCGCCCCACCTGCACCACAGCATAAGGCAGATTTTCTGCTTCGTTTCATTTCCACTAATGAAGCATTGGTTTTCTTCAACACCTCTCTTGGCGCGTCAAATTCAGAATTTGCCCTGCCCAAATAACAGGGGTCATGGAAGGTAATGCGTTTATCCTTGTACATCCCGCCTTCAAAAGATAGCCTTCCTTGCTCTATCAGTTCTTTGATGAACTGCGTATGATGCAATACTTGGTACGAACCTCCTAAACTTGGATATTCGTTCTTAAGTGTATTAAAAGAATGTGGGTCACAAGTGACGATACGCTTAATTTCATATCCATTTAAGATTTCTATGTTCATCATGGCCTGCATCTGGAACAGAAATTCATTTCCAGCCCTTTTTGCCACATCACCTGTACAACTTTCCTCAGATCCTAAAACGGCAAAATCAACATTGGCCCGATTAAGGATTTTTACGAAGGCTCTGGAAATCTTCTTTGCACGATCATCATAACTTCCTGCAGAACCTACCCAAAACAGAATCTCTGGCTGTTTTCCCTCAGCCATAAATTCTTCCATGGTTTTTACCTTAAGTGCTTCACTCATAATTTACAAATTACTCGTTTACCCAATTTAACCTGTCCATTTGATTGTAGGGCCAAGGAGCACCGTTGTTTTCAATATTGGACATCATATTATTCAATTCTGTTGGCGCAGCGGACTGTTCCATCACCAAAAATCTTCGCATCTCAACAATAATGGACAACGGATCAATACTAACAGGACAAGCTTCTACACATGCGTTACAGGTAGTGCAGGCCCATATTTCCTCTCGGCTTATATAATCATCCAGCAATTGCTTCCCATCCGGTACAAATTCACCTTTATTAGCGTCCATGTTCTTGCCCACTTCTTCCAATCGATCACGAGTATCCATCATGATTTTTCGCGGGGATAATTTTTTACCTGTTTGGTTGGCAGGACATTCCGAAGTACATCGGCCACATTCGGTACAGGTATAAGCATTCATTAACTGAACCCAACTTAAATCCATTACGTCAGATGCTCCAAATTTTTCGGGCTCTGCTGTATCTTCAGCGGGTGCTGCAAATGGATCGGCATTTGGATCCATCATCAATTTAACCTCATTGGTCACCGAGGCCAAGTTATTGAACTCCCCTTGGGGTTTTACCTTACCGTAAAATGTATTTGGAAAGGCCAAAATGATATGCAAATGTTTAGAGTAGTATAGATAGTTTAGGAACGCAAGAATTCCCAAGATATGTATCCACCATGCCACACGTTCAATAATTATAAGACTTTCGATGGAAAGGCCTTGAAACCAAGCTGCAATAAACTGACTTATCGGGAAGGCGCCTGCTTTGGTGTAATGCGGGGCATCCAACTGTTGCAGTTGAAAATCAGCGGCGTTCATGGTTAAAAACAGGCACATCAAGACCAATTCTATATACAAAATCATGTTGCCATCCTTCTTGGGCCAACCTTCCATTTCGGGTTTTATGAAACGTTGCAGTTTTATGGCATTCCTCCGCAACCAAAACAATACCACCGAAACGATTACCAAAAGGGCCAAAATCTCAAAAGAACCAATTAAGAAGTTATAAACAGGACCCAAGGGTGCAAATACTCGATGTGTTCCCAAAACACCATCCACAATGATTTCCAGCACCTCTATGTTTATGATAATAAATCCTAAATACACGATTACGTGCAACAGGCCTGCAATTGGTCGAACCACCATTTTACTCTGCCCAAGTGCAATCCTAATCATATTCCTCCAACGTGTCGAAGAGTTATCACTCAAATCAACATCTTTCCCCAATTTGATGTTACGTGTAAGCTTCTTTACATTTCTCGTAAAAAACCCTATCCCGAATACTAAGGCCAGGACAAATAGGATATTAGGTATGTATTGCATTTTTATTCTTGTTTTTCAGCTGCCGGATCATTTTCGGGAAGCTCGTAATCCTTTTGTTTTTTTCCAAACACGGATACATTCACATAGCGTTTAGGATTCAATCGGAAATCTTGCAGCAACAGATCCAGTTCTCTTGTGGCCGATGCCAAATTATCGTAGAGCTTTTCATCATGGGCAAGTTTTCCCAAAGATCCTTCGCCATTTTCAATTTTTGCCAAAACTGAATTCAACTTTTCCACTGTGGTTTTAAAATTGGCTACTGTGGAAGCCAAACCAGCATTAGCCAAAGAATCGGAAAGTTTAGAAAAATTGGAGGTTATCTTATCTACATTTTTAAGTGAATTGTCCATTTGCTCTTTGTTGTTTTCCAAAAGAACATTCAATTTATCGGCACTGACCTTAAACGAACCAATTAGCTCGTTCAGACCTGCTATACTCTGTCTCAATTCCATTCTGGTTCGGTCATCCAAAACCTTGTTTACGTTCATCAAGAGCGTATCTGCATGGCTTACTGCACCTTCTACCTTCATCTGAAGTGGTGTTAGCTTTTGCTGTACCAATTCCGTTAATCCAGGTTTTGTATTGGTAATCAAGGTGTCTCCGGATTTGGCACTTGGTGCACCATCGAAAACTGGGTTAATCTGTATCCCCTTACCACCTATAATTCCAGTATCATATAACTCTGCCTTACTGTTTTTAGAAAATTCAAAATCGTTATTAATGGAAAAAGTCACCAATAATTTACCAGAGCCATCTTTAAATCGAATGCTATTAACATTTCCGACAGTGAGTCCGTTAATGGTTACTTGGGTACCAGGTTGAAGCCCGCCAACATGGTCATAGACAGCGTAAAAGGTTTTACTGTCTTCAAATAGGGAGGATGATTTTAGATAACTGAGTCCAAAAATGACTGCTAGGATCCCCGTAAGTACGATAATCCCAGTCTTAATTTCCCTTGATAGTTTCAAAAGATTCGGTTTACGGTTCTAAACAAAATTAGGAATAATTTTCACAAAGCGGACAGCTTTCGGCTGATCATAGCACAGACTTAATAGGAACACGTTTTCCATTTTTATATGCCACAATATATGAAGTGGTGTACCCTTTGGAATCGGCTGTGGATTTCAGCCTTTTGGCTTGGTCATAAGACGTAGCATTCCCGTACATATACCGATAAAGATTTTTTATTGGTTCTCTGGACATTTGATCCAAGCCTCTAAAATTTTCCCTTTTCAACGGAATGTCCTTCGCTGTTGCCATCAATTGAACCTTAAAAACAACATCACTTTTTGGCGCTTGTTTCACTTCTTCCTTGACCACAGTCTTCACAGTCTCCTTTTCAGGACCAGTGGTACTGGCGACTTCAACCGTTTTTGATTCCTCATTCTTGGTGGTCATATGTACCGCTCCGGATGAATCCTCAATTACAACAGGAGTTGAATCAATTTCCAGTCCAGAGCTAATGTCATTTTTATAACCTATTACCGCTTCGGCAATGGCTTTGCCCATTTCAACCTGACCTTTATTGGAATTCAAATAACTTCCTTCATTCTTATTGGTCAAAAAGCCTGCTTCAACCAAAACACTTGGCATAAAGGTTTGATGCAACACAATAAACCCTGCCTGTTTTACTTTTCGATCTTTACGATTTAGTTTTTTTGCGAAATTATCTTGCAGCATTTTACCCAGTAAAATACTTTGCTCCAAGAATTCTTCTTGCATGATGGTTAATCCAATTACCGATTCAGGAGAATTGATATCGTATTCGGCATAACGCTGTTCATAATTATCCTCCAAGTATATAACTGAGTTTTCCTTTTTCGCAACTTCAAAGTTTTGACGGTTTGCGTGCAACCCTAAAACAAATGTTCCAGCACCATGAGCGTCGGAACCATGAGAGTCGCAATGGACGGAAACAAAAAGATCGGCATTTGCTTGATTTGCAATTTCGCCACGTACGAACAAATCCACAAAACTGTCATCCTTACGGGTGTAGATCACTTTTACGTCGGGATTCTTTTCTAATTCCGCACCAGCTTTTAAGACAATGGCAAGTGCAATGTTCTTTTCTAAATAACCATTTCCAAGGTTTCCGGGATCATGTCCGCCATGCCCCGCATCAAGTACGACAACAAACTTATCTTTGGGAGGTATTTCGGTATCATTTTTGGTGAATGAAATCAGGACAGGCAAGCAGCACAGAAAAATTAAAAAAGATAACCGACTTTTATTCATAAGAACTGTTCAATAATGGCGTTTCACCATGGTTAAAAATATTGTAATGCCCAATCAACAGAACAAAAAATATATGTAAGTTTGAGCCCAAAAACTGAGCCAAACTAGCACAAAAATAGGATTTATCGCATTGCAATCAAACAAACATTTTCTAGTTTTCCTATTTGTTCTTCTTGGTAACACCCTAATTCTAAGAGCTCAGGAAGACCCGATCATCCCCTTGCCTATCGTTCCAATGCAGGATAGTATCACTGCACCCCTGATTCCGGCAAACATCCTCAATGATTCAATTTCGGTGGATTCCGTAGCGGTTGACACGGTATCTTCTAAACAACCTTTGCTTTTGGATAAAATCCAATATAAAGCGAAGGATTATGTGAAGTTGAGCCAGAAAGATAATAAAATCTATTTGTACAACGAAGCCGAAGTCTATTATCAGGATACCGAGTTGAAAGCAGGTATTATTGTAATGGATTATGTCAAGAATGAAGTTTATGCGGGTCGATTAAAGGACTCGACAGGTGTATATTCCCAATTACCCTATTTTAAGCAAGGTACCAATGAAGTACGCCCCGACTCCATTCGTTTTAATTTTGATACCCAGAAAGCACTGATTTGGAATTCTAGAAGTGAACAGCAGGCTGGACTTGGAGCCCTGGGTTCGGATGCCATGAAGGTATATGCGGAAATCACCAAAAAAGAAAATGATTCCGTATACTTTTTGAGCGAAGGAAAACTTACTACTTCGAAAGATACGGTAGACCCTGATTACTACATACGAATAAGAAAGGCCAAATTTGTTCCCAAAAAGAAGATAATTGCTGGATTCAGTAATATTTATATCGTTGATGTCCCAACCCCAGTGGCATTGCCATTTGCTTATTTCCCCTTATCACAAGGGCGGGAAGGCGGATTGATTTTCCCCACATTTGGTAATGATCCACAACGCGGGTATTTCATCCAAAATGGGGGTTACTATATTCCTATTGGGGATTATGCGGACATTGAGTTGTTAGGAGATTATTATACCAATGGCAGCTATGGTTTTAGAGCAAATTCACGCTATGCTAAACGATATAAATTCAAAGGCAACATTAATTTAAGCTTCGAAAACCTGATCCAAAGTCAAAAAGGTTTTGATGATTTCAGCCGGAGTAGCAATTACAATATTCGAATTCAACATTCTCAGGACCCAAAGGCAAGTCCATATTCCAGATTTTCAGCTTCGGTGAATTTAGGTAGCAGTCAGTTTTTTACAAATTCCCTGAATCAAATTAACCGTTCCAATACCCAGACCAACACCTTTGCTTCTTCTATTAGTTATTCAAAAACGTTTCCGGCGTATCCCTCAGTGAATACCAGCTTGACCTTAACGCATTCTCAAAACTCCCGTACAGAGCAAATTAGCATGTCCCTACCTACTTTTCAAGCTAGCATGGAGCGGATTTTCCCGTTTGCAAAAAGAGATGGTATCAAGAAAGGAGTCATACAGAACATCAATTTTCAATACGATGTTAATGCCCAAAACAGCATAACCACTACAGAGGATGAGTTTTTCACTAGTGAAATGTTTGAAGATGCTCGGATTGGTGCTAGGCATAGAATTCCGATTGGCACCAATTTTAAAGTAGCAAAATACCTAAGTGTTAGTTTAAATGGTAGCTACGAGGATGTGTGGGCTTTGGAGACCATAAGCCGACGTTTTGACGAAGAACAGCAGGAAGTGGTAACGGATACCATAGCTGGGTTTGACCGTTTTAATCGTTATAGCATGGGAGCGAGCTTGGGAACAGTCATGTACGGTACCTTTAACTTTGGTGAGGATAAGAAAATCCAAGCCATCCGACATACTATTAGGCCATCCATAAGCTACAATTACGCCCCTTCTTTTGAGCAGTTTTATGAAACATATACCGATGCAGAAGGTGAGGATGTTCAATACACCCCCTTTGAAACCAGCCTTTATGGTAGACCTTCACTGAGTCGTGGTAATTCTATAGGTTTCTCTATCCAAAACACCCTGGAAGCCAAGGTAAGGGACAAGGATTCAACCGTTTTGGAACCGCGAAAAGTGAAACTATTGAGCAACCTTACATTTTCTACGAATTACAATTTTGAAGCGGATTCCTTGAAACTTAGTCCGATCAACATGAATGGGGGAACCGAAATCATAAAAAATGTGCCCATTAACTTTTCGGCAACTTTTGATCCTTACGCCATAGACAATAACGGCAGAAGAATCAATACCCTTAACATTAAGAATGGAGGTGGGCTTTTTAGATTGACATCTGCCAGATTGAATACAGGGTTTTCACTGGATAGTGAAATGTTTAAAAAAGGAGGCAAGAAGAAAACAGAGGATGAGAATCAAGATCCAAACTATGGCGCCAACCCGTTTGAATTAGAAGGTGCAAGGGATGGTACCTCAAGCTTTAAAAAGGATAAAGAGGATACCGGTGACGTGGAAAATCCGGCCTATGCCAATACAATTCCCTGGAACGCTCGGGTTACTTATGTGGCATCCTACAACAATAACAATAGACAAAATGAGATTACCAATCATTCCATAATGTTCAATGGAAATGTAAAACTTACCCCAAAATGGGAAGTTGGGGTCTCTTCAGGTTATGACCTCAAAAACAAAGGTTTTGCAGATACTAGATTTGCATTTAAACGCGATTTGAACAGTTTTAGGTTAAGTTTTGATTGGACTCCATTTGGTCGCTTTGAACGTTGGTATTTCTTTATCGGAATCAAGGCATCTATTCTAAGTGACTTGAAATGGGAGAACAGAAGTCAACCTTTTCGTTAAATTGGTAACTTACAATCGCACTTATTTAGACAATATCCTATGAAAAAAATCATCAATACCCCTAATGCACCTGCACCAATTGGTCCATACAACCAAGCTGTACTAATCAAAGATACCTTGTACATTTCTGGTCAAATTCCAATTGATCCTAAAACCGGTGAATTGGTTTCTGGCGATATTCAAAATGAAACTCGCCAATCCATGGAAAATCTCAAGGCAATCTTAACTGAAGCGGAAATGACCTTTGAGCATGTGGTCAAGACCTCAATTTTTATTAATGATATGCACCAGTTTGCGCAGATCAATGAAGTCTATGCTACATATTTTGATGCAGATACAGCTCCCGCCAGAGAAACCGTTGAAGTGGCCAATCTACCAAAGTTTGTTAATGTGGAAATATCGATGATTGCGGTTAAATAGTTTCCCTGTGAAACTCCATTAACCCTTCAATTGGCCTTCTGCGAATAACACCTAATATCAAGTCGTTACGTTCAAGAACAGTGGCCAACTCATCTTTTAGAAAATGTGCAATACTACCAACAAAGTTGATTGGTACCTTGGTCGCCAATTCAAACTGCATGATGTAATTATTGACAAACTGCTGTAATCCCTTATCAATCACCCCTCTACAGTACGGATGATCTTTGTTTTCGATGATAAAACGAGCAAAAGTCGCTAAATAAGTATTTGGATTTGGCTGTTTGTACAGGTTTTCCTTGATCACATCTGCATCGAGATTGTACTCTTTGGCAAATTTGATTCCTAAATCCTGTGGCATTTTATGGAAGTAGTAATCCCGTAACAACTTTCTTCCAAAAAAGTTACCACTGCCATCATCCATCAAAATGTATCCTAGTGACGTGACTTTTTGAAACAACTGATGACCATCGTAATAACTGCAGTTGGAACCGGTACCCAATATGCATACAATACCTTGATGGCCAATTTTTGTGGTGGAATAAATTGCTGCGTAGGTATCTTCCCTTACTTCCGCTTTCGCGTTTGGAAAGTAATCTTTGAAAATATCCTTTAGAAAATTCTTCATTCTATCTGTGCCGCAGCCTGCACCATAGAAATAAAGTTGACTTACAATATCCTTGTTTTGGGATAATTCAAAATTATTGGCCAGTCGGTCTTCTATTACCTCACGGGTCAATACCTCTGGACTTAATCCCAACGTTTGTGTCATAAACAACTGCTTGCCTTTTTCATCCAAAGCAATCCAGTCCGATTTGGTAGCACCACTATCAACAATCAATATCATAAGGTTGGTTTTTTGGTTAGGAGCCGAGAGGGACAAATGTCCCTCTCAAAATCCTTATATAAGATACTAAATTATAGGCTTGCTACGTGTTCAGCAAGGTCAACTAATTTGTTTGAATACCCTGTTTCATTATCGTACCAGGATACGATTTTGAAAAATGTGGAATTCAATTCCATTCCGGCACCTGCATCAAAAATACTGGTACGTACATCGCTTACGAAATCTTGGGATACTACTGGTTCGTCTGTATAACCAAGAATACCTGCCAATTCACCTTCAGAAGCATCTTTAAAAGCTTGTTTAATCTCTTCGTAGGAAGTTTCCTTTTCCAACTTAACGGTCAAATCCACAACGGAAACATCAGCTGTTGGAACCCTAAATGCCATACCTGTAAGTTTTCCTAAAAGTTCAGGAATTACTTTAGTTACCGCCTTAGCTGCTCCAGTAGAAGCAGGAATAATATTCAACAAAGCACTTCTACCACCTCTATAATCCTTTCTAGAAGGTCCATCTACCGTCATTTGAGTAGCTGTAGTGGCGTGTACCGTTGTCATAAGGCCCTCGGCAATACCAAACTTATCATTCAAGACTTTCGCAACAGGTGCCAAACAGTTGGTAGTACATGAAGCATTGGAAACAATAGTGTCAGATGCTTTTACATCTGTATGGTTAACTCCCATTACAAACATGGGTGCATCTTTGGATGGTGCGGAAATCACAACTTTTTTGGCACCACCGTCAATGTGGTATTGCGCTGTTTCCAAAGTCGTGAAAATACCGGTACATTCTGCAACGATATCAGCACCTACTTCATCCCATTTTAATTTTTTAGGGTCGCGTTCAGCAGTAATTCTGACTGTTTTTCCATTTACAACCAGATTACCGTCTTTAACTTCCACTGTTCCATCAAATCTGCCATGTACTGAGTCGTACTCCAACAAATATGCAAGGTGTTCTACATCCAGCAAATCGTTAATTGCCACAACATCAACGTTGTCTCTTTTTACGGTTGCCCTAAACACCAATCTCCCAATTCTACCGAATCCGTTGATTCCAATTTTCAAATTTGACATTTTTCCTTTTTTTGGTTTTAATTTATGTTGTCATGATATCGGATACGCGAATCAATTCTTCATCAATATCCGTATGTGCCTTAATTGCTTCACTAATCGGTGTCAAGATCAGATTGTTATCCCTGATTCCCACCATATAGTTTGATTTTCCTTCCAGCAGACTTTCTACGGCTTTTACCCCCATTCTACTGGCCAAAACCCTATCGAAACAGGTTGGATTTCCGCCACGTTGCATATGGCCAAGTACAGATACCCGTACATCATAAATTGGCAAATGCTCCTCTACATATTCCTTTAACTCAAATACGTTTTTACCAATTCTATCGCCTTCTGCAACAATTACTATACTAGACGATTTGCCAGATTTTTTACTACGTTTCAAGGAATCCACCAAACGCTCCAATCCTAAATTCTGTTCAGGAATCAATATTTCCTCTGCCCCTGCACCTACACCTGCATTCAAGGCGATATGACCTACATCGCGCCCCATAACCTCAACAAAAAACAATCGGTTATGTGAACTAGCGGTATCTCGAATTTTATCTATTGCATCCACAACCGTATTGATAGCGGTGTCAAATCCGATTGTATAGGTTGACCCAAGAATATCGTTATCAATTGTTCCAGGAATTCCCATTATTGGGAAATTGAATTCTTCGTTAAAAAGCAGGGCTCCAGTAAAGCTTCCATTTCCACCAATTACCACAAAGGCATCTATACCTTCTTTTAGTAATTGCTCATGTGCTTTTTGTCGGCCTTCTTTTGTCCTGAATTCCTCGCAACGGGCAGATTTAAGGATTGTTCCTCCTTTATTGATGATATTGTTGACGCTACGGGCATCCAAGGTCTTAAAATCTCCTTCAATCATTCCTTGGTACCCTCGGTAAATGCCCACACATTCTATCTTCAGGTATGCACAAGTACGCACAACTGATCTAATGGCGGCATTCATACCCGGAGAGTCTCCCCCAGACGTGAACACGCCTATTTTCTTTACTTCCAAAGCCATTAAATGATTTAAGAAGCCAAAACTAGGAAACTTTATTCAAATTACGAATGACATTTGAACTAAAATGAATTCGATAAAAATCTCAAACGTTTTCGTTAAAATTTTATTGAAAAATCAAGAAATAAACGCCTAATTAAATGACTTTTTGGTAATGCGATTTTTGGGAGAAAATCGAATCAGACTATCCTTGCCCATGATATCAGTTGCACGCTCCTTTGGATCTGGAGTTTCTTTTACCTTGTCTTTTTTGGTGAAAATGCGTTGCATCAACTCCTTAAAACTATCAAAATCAACTTGATACGAAAGACCTACGCCTTGTGTATACCCCTGTCTTTCTGCCAGGAATTGTTGTATTTCGTTTTCGCGATTGAATATTTTCGCACTCAGGGTTCCTTCATCATTTAACAGTACTTGCACCTCAACATCTCCGGCTACTACCGATTCTGAAACGCCAGCGCCTCCTACAGGTACCCCAACCCGTCCATTTACAAGTATACGGTCAGATATTTGCGTGGACACGGTTACTCCAATTCTATCTTCCGTGCGAATATCAGCCTGTCTGTTTATAAGTCCCTGTTCATAAGAAACTCCCAAATTGAATTTATCATTTTCTCCACCCAATAATTGATTCAACAAGCCGGATGCCGTTTGTATTAGGTTTCCAGTAACTGCTTGCTGTCCAAAATTAGAGCCTTCAGCAGAAAAGGTTCCCTGCGCAAGTAAGAAGAAAGCGTTGCGCTCTTTAACCGTTGGATCCTGCAATCGATATTCCAATTCAGCTTGACGAACGGAGTTTGCCCCTGGGAAATCAATGTCAAAAGCAATATTGGGACTTTCCAAACCGCCATCCAAGCGAACCACAACCTCTGTGGGTATGGATCTGGACTGGTATCCTTGATCATCCAATAAGGGCGCTGGGTTGGCATTTAAACGATAAACCGCCTCCAGGTCCAGCTGCGCTTGCAAGGGATCTCTTTCCCAAAGTATGGTTCCTCCTGGACGCACTTGAAATTTTTTGTCAATTACACCTCCGTATTTAAAATTGTATTCACCTGTTACCGCCACGAACTCTCCGTACATATTAAATTTTCCGTTGGTATTGATTTCTATTAGGAGAATACCTTCGCCTGTTCCTTTTAATGAACTACCCGTGTTTTGGTCAACCACAATCTCAACCTCTGCTTCAGGGGTAACAGCTAAATCAAATGCCATTTCCACACCTTGGTAATCTTCGAGAACCCTTTCTTCTCGAAATGATTCCGATGCGCTTTTCTCCACAAAATTGATAAACGAATAGTCCCCCACCGTAGTCACATCGCTTAGGGGTATCTTCAAAGAAGTTCCTTCGGCAGTAGAAGCATCCACAGCAATGGTCAAAGCATCTGTCGGTCCATAAATACTTCCCGTACCGTTTATAAAACCGGTACCATAATACAGCGCTTCTTCTTCGTATTCGGTATTCAGAATCATAAACCGATTGTTGTTCGTATCTACATCCAAATCCAAAGACCAATCCCCAAATGCAGTATGGTTAATAGTACCGTCCAAAGTAGCCTTGGTATTTTCTACAACATCGGTGACTCCAACTTGTTCAAAATAAAACGTTTGATCAAAGAGACGCACCCGCGAATAGGGCGCAAAATCGTAATCCACATTCAAATAGGGCACCCCTAATCCTGCATCATTTAAACTCAGTATTCCGTTGATCGATGGGTTCTCTAAATTTCCAACAATTCGCGTATTACCTTCTAACCGACCCCTAATATTGGATATTACTCCATCTCCTAACGGACTAAAAGGTTCCAATCGGAAATCCGTAAAATTCGCAAATAAATTGAGCTCTTGTTGATTGTTGCGATTGAAAACCTTTCCATTTACACTCATTACCTCCTTTCCATTATCTATCAACCAGCTACTAACTCCAAATTGGGTTAAATCATTATTGCCGAATATTCCAATTTCCAAATCTCCCATTCGCATATCATTGACTTTAAAGTCCCTGACGTTAAGACTTGACGTGGGCAGGTAATTCCCGTCCTTTTGAAGAATATTCAAAAACCCGTCAACAGAACCATCCAACTTTAGGCTGTCTATATCTGGGGTTATTTTATTCAGGGAAACAATTTTAAACTGCAAGTCCAAATCCTTGTAGGTAGAGTCTGCCAATTCTCCACGCAATCGAATTTGCTCCCTATTGTTATTGTCCATTACCACATCTTCAATCCGAATGCTGTCTAAGGTTTTATTCAGGATTACCTTGTTTTTATTGTTACCTTCCTTGTTAAGCACCCAAGTATTCCCCTTAAAATTGATATCTGAGGTCTTTAACCCAATAACAGATTTATTCTGCGCGTTGAAGGTGTGATAAAAATTGAGATTGTAACTGTCGTCATAACCTCTTCCGCCCCGAAACTCAGTTCTAAAGAACAAGGTATCCTTCAATGTGGTATTGATCAAGTTGAAATCCTTAACATCATAATAAATGGTGGACATATCAGCTACGGAAAGGAACGTATTGAAAAGTGCATTCTTATTATCGATTTTCAATTCGATATCTTCAAGGGAATTTCCATAGGCCTGTATACTGGGTGATTTAAAGGTGAGTTTAAAATCTCCTTCATCCGAGAGGATATTTCCTCGGATAAATGTATTGGCATCGAAAGCAACTTCAGGAAAAAACACGTCCACAATTTTATTGTAGATCTTAAAATTGAAATTCAATTCCTGTCCATCTGAAATTTCGAAGGGTTTGTAATTGGTATAAATACTACCTATAGAATTCTGTACCAAACGGCCCAGTTCATTTACCTTGAACTTACCGCTTACATAACCCGTAATAATATCCGGTGAGTTGATATCAATGGTCCGAACCGTATCTTGATTAAAAGATGATGAAACAGCAAAATCATCAAAATAATAGGTGTCGTTCTTATTTTGATAAATGGTATTGGAAAATCGAACCTGTCCAACAATATTATCTAACGTACTCCCTGAAACATCCATATTGATATCCCCTTTGAACACCGAGACGCTATCATTGATAAAATTCATCAGTTTCAAATCCGCCCTATCTACTGAAGCTATGAAATTGAACTTATTTTCTTCCTCGGCAAAGTCGGCCAAACCGGTAAATGTGAATTTTATGTTTTCATCATTACTCACCAAAGAACCATCAAAAAGCTGTTCTTTCAATATTCCTGATACCCGAAGATTGTTATACATATAGCCGTTGTAATCAAGTTTATAAACTTGTCCAATGACCTCAGTATTCAAATATTCGGATATAAAGCCTTTACCTTCCACATTTACATCCATGGAAGTTAGTCCTAGCTGATCCTCCTCAACAAAATTTCCCAAATCAAAATCAATCAAAGAAATAAATCCGATATAGGACGCGTCATCTATCGTTTGGATGTTGGTCATCTGCAAATCTGCATAACTACTACCAATTGCCGTATTCAGATTGATTTGAACATCTAAAGCTGTTTCCGTTACCTCTGCATCCCCACGTATGGTGAACTGACCCAGCTTTTGGAATGACGAGGGTATAGTATTGCCCAAAATGTTTGGCAATAATCCGCGTAACTGGTAATAGCTGGAGGTCAAGTTCTTCATTTTGGAACGCATAACAAAAGGTGCCTGACTACTGAACATATTATCAAACTGGAAGTCTCCTCTAATTCCTGTCCTACCAGATTGGGCAATAAAATCCTCAACCACCAAAGCATTAAGCACGCCACTGAACTCGCCGGAAAAATTCACAACCTTGTCCAAACCAAATTCATCATAAAAGCTGTTGACGTCATTCAAAGCCACAGTGGACTCAGTGAAACTGGCTTTAACATTGACCTTGTCCAAAAATTCTTTGAAATCCTCGCGATTGTACTCAAAAACCAAGGCGCCCTTTAAATTGGATTCTTCGGTTTGGATATTTAGGTTTTCGAAACGCATATCCTGCTTGGTATAGGCAAACTGGGTACTTAAATTTTCTAGACGTACACCTTTTTTACTAAGCAATGAAAGGGCTTCTATATTCAAATTTACATCTGGACCCAGTATTTGAAAATCAGTGGCCATAACCGACAGGTCAACAAAATCCAGCACTACTTGCCTTTCAATATTTTCATCGGACAGTCTAAATCTCCCTTCTGCTATTTCAATTTCATCAGAGGCCATAAAGAAAGGGGGAGTTCCTGGCGCACGCGGTTGCCCATCATCCAACTTGGCAACAAAGATGTCTAAGTTGGTATCGCGTTCGCCCTCATAGGTTTTAAGGTTAAAGAACAGGCCATCAATAGCGATATCCCCAAATTCCATCCTACCATCGGCCATGTTTTTAAGATTAAGGATAGAAGTAGTCAATTTTTCTATATAAACCAGGGTATCTTTTTTATAATCTTCCACATAAATACCCTTAATCCCTGTGTTTAGGCTAAACAGGGATAAACTTACCCTATCGATATTGATATTGGTGCCGAATTCTTTGTTCAAGGAATCTGTGGCGTAGGTGGCCAATCGTGTTTGTACAGCAGGAATTGATAAAATCAAAGAGCCCAAGACCATTATTAGCAGAATTGCCAATAGTACGCGCAACAGTATTTTCCTTAATTTTTTGATAGGGCTTTATGTTTTACCTTTGTCGACCAATTTTTGTTCCAAAATCCGTGTCAGCAGAAAAAATTTATATCCTAGCAATAGAATCTTCCTGTGACGACACTTCGGCCGCTGTATTATCTAACACCGAAGTATTGAGTAATGTTGTGGCAACTCAGGAAATCCATAGGCAATATGGAGGTGTGGTGCCAGAATTGGCATCCAGGGCACATCAGCAAAATATTGTTCCAGTGGTTCACCAGGCCTTGGCCAAAGCAAATATCGATAAAAAACAACTATCCGCCATAGCTTTTACTCGAGGGCCAGGACTTATGGGTTCTCTATTGGTCGGCACCTCATTTGCAAAATCTTTGGCATTGGGGTTGGGAATTCCATTGATTGAAGTCAATCATATGGAAGCCCACATATTAGCCCATTTTATTTCAGATGAGGATACAAAACGGCCGCCGTTTCCCTTTTTGGGGATGACCATAAGCGGGGGACATACACAAATTGTTAGAGTAAACAGTTATTTTGAAATGGAAGTCCTTGGTGAAACCTTGGATGATGCTGTGGGGGAAGCGTTTGATAAAAGTGCAAAACTAATGGGGCTACCATACCCAGGAGGACCCTTAGTGGATAAACACGCTAGAGAAGGTAATCCAGCGGCATACCCTTTTCCAAAACCCAAGGTGGAAGGCCTCAATTTCAGTTTTAGCGGCCTAAAGACCAGTATTCTGTATTTCTTGCAACGCGAAACCAGGAAGAATCCTGATTTTGTAAAAGAGCACATTGATGATATCTGTGCCTCTGTTCAGCACACCATCCTTGAAATATTGATGGATAAATTGAAATTAGCTGTAGAACAAACGGGAATAAAACATGTTGCTATTGGTGGTGGGGTAGCTGCGAACTCTGGCATCCGTGCACGTTTGAAAGAAGCAGAGGCAAGTATGGGATGGTCCACTTATATCCCCAAATTTGCATATTGCACGGATAACGCAGCCATGATTGGCATAGTTGGTTATTTGAAATACTTGGAAAACGACTTTTCTGACCAAAGCGTTGCGGCAAAAGCAAGATTCGCCATTGGGAGTTAATGCCGATAAACCTGACTCCAGGGTTCCTTGTTAGCCGTTTTGACAATTTAATTTCATACCTTTTCGATTCTAATCATCAATTCAGAAAAGATGGCGTACAATCTAGAATTAGCCAGTCGAATCCGCAATGCCACAGCTCTATTTCCAGAAACATTCACCGAAAAGAAAATGTTTGGCGGTGTTGCCTTCTTATATGGTGGAAAAATGACTGTGGGACCCGTGAAAGATGATCTTATGGTTCGTGTTATTGCCTCCAAAATGGACAAAGTCCTTTCCATGGAAAATGTACGCCCCATGGATTTTACTGGAAAACCAATGAAAGAGTTCATTTTTGTTTCGGCTGAAGGGTATAAAACAGAAGCACAATTAAACGATTGGATAGCACTTGGACTTGAACACGCTAAAAGCAAACTCGTATAATGCAACTATTTTACAATCCATCCCTAGACAATAGCTTCAAACAGTTTTTCTTTTCAACTGAGGAAAGCAAGCATATTGTTAAAGTTTTACGTAAAAAAGAGGGTGACCTTTTGCATATCACCGATGGTAGAGGTATACTTTTTGAAGCTGAAATTCTGGTTGCGGACCTGCGGAAATGTAAAGCCCAAATTGTTTCAGAAAAGAAAAGTGTCCCAAAAAGATATTGCTTGCATATGGTTGTGGCACCAACCAAAATGAACGAGCGCTTTGAATGGTTTTTGGAAAAGGCTACGGAAATTGGGGTTGATGAGATTACACCGGTCATTTGTCATCGTTCAGAACGAAAGGTCTTGAAAATGGAACGCATGGAACGTGTACTGCAGTCTGCAATGAAACAATCGCTCCAAACAAATCTCCCTAGGTTAAATCAACCAATCACTTTTACCAAATTCATACAAGAACACATTCAAGGATTGAAATTTATCGCTCATTGTGATGAAGGCGAAAAAATGGAATTGAAAAGAAGGGTGGCCGCCGATAAGGATGTAACTATTCTCATTGGACCCGAAGGCGATTTCTCTAAAGAGGAAATCCATATGGCTATGGACAACGGCTTTGTGCCTGTGTCCATGGGTAATAATCGACTTAGAACTGAGACTGCTGCCATAGTCGCGTGTACCACGGTGGCAATAATCAATAACTAGCTAATCCTATATTTTGCTGCTGCTGTGATATCTTGATTATCGGATTCTATCAAGACCATAAGTGTCATTTTATCTGAAGTCCTAACCAAGGAGGGCACTTTAACGCTTCCAATTCCAGCATTGGCCCCTAAATTGATATAATTTTCCGCCACAACAATATTGCTGTTCTTTAGCGTTCTATTCCTGTTTTCTCCTCTTTTCACTTCTGTTGTGCGTTCATCCAGCACCAACACCGCTCTTAACTGCCTTCCTTCAACTGTCCCATCAACATTAAAATTGAAATTTATCCTATCATTTTCCAAAGACACCTTGTCTAATGACACTTGATTTTCTTGGGCTTTGGCACTGTAATCCTGAATTTTGGAATACATTTTAGTCGCATTTGATCCCACGAAATGCTCCATCCCGTTTACGACTATTTGTGGGGTATAATTGGACCTGTAGTTGAACTTTCGAGTATAATTTCTCTGTTTTACGGAATAGGCCGGATTGCTGAATGGGTCTTCCCAGCCGATGTAATTCCAATAATCGACATGGTACGATAGCGCGAATACATTTTCAGGGTATTCTTGCTTTACTTGCTGAAGTAATCTATCGGCAGGAGGGCAACTGGAACAACCCTGGGAAGTAAATAATTCCAGGACCACTATGGAGTTGTTCCCGGTGATTTCCTCTAAAACTTTTTCCGTCGTAGCGGTTTCAACATTGTGCGCATGGTAAAGTGCCACCAAGGACATCACAAAAAACGCAACAGAGGAAATTATGATTTTTTTAATCATGAATACTGTACTTTTGAGTATTAAGTCAATCGGAACTAAATGGGAATACTTACGTTGCGCATCTTCATTTTAACTTTTTTTATGACCAGTTTATGTGCTGCCCAAGATATCGCTATATTAAAATATGGTGGTGGCGGTGATTGGTATTCCAACCCTACAGCATTGCCCAATCTTATTGAATTTTGCAATTCCCAAATTGGAACAAAAATCAGTCCCAAGCCAAAGACGGTTGAGGCAAATAGTGTTTCTATATTTCAATATCCCTATCTGCATATGACTGGCCACGGTAATGTATTCTTCACGGATGAAGAAGCACTAAATCTGAGAACTTATTTGTTGGCAGGCGGATTTATTCACGTAGACGATAATTATGGAATGGAACCCTATTTGGTTCGGGAACTAAAAAAGGTTTTCCCAAATAAGCAATTGGAAGAATTAGGGAACGACCACCCCATATTTGAACAACGCTATAACTTTAAAGATGGATTACCCAAAATTCATGAACACGATGGTAATAGGCCACAGGCATTAGGTATTGTTCATGAAGGTAGATTACTACTATTATTTACTTATGAAAGTGATTTAGGGGATGGTTGGGAAGACCCTTCTGTGCACAACGATCCAGAAGAAGTGAGACTACAGGCCTTACAAATGGGTGCTAACATACTACAATACGCATTTAAAAGCTAACCAATGACATCAAAAACCATTGCTAACGGAATATTAAGGGCGGTCGCCATTATTACGGGTATCGTTCTTTTGGGATATCTACTACTAAAAATTCAATCTGTATTGGCCTATTTGGCAATAGCTGCCGTAATTGCCTTATTGGGGAGACCAGTAGTTCTCTTCTTAAGACGGAAACTTAAGTTTCCAAATACGCTGGCAGTTATCGCAACTATGGTTTTTATGTTAGCTATTTTCATTGGCATCTTGGCTTTGTTTATTCCATTGATCAATGAGCAAAGTAAAAATCTGTCCCTTCTTGATATAGATTCCTTAAAGGCCGATGTAAACACCCTTTACCTACAAATATTGGAATATTTTGGCGCCACTACTGACAGCGTCTCGCATCTAATAGAAGACTCAGATTTGGAAAAGAATGTGTTGGAAGGAATGGATCTTGGGTTCATACCAAATTTCCTTAATTCTTTTTTGAATGTTTTGAGCAATTTCAGTATTGGATTATTCTCAGTACTATTTATTTCCTTTTTCTTTCTAAAAGACAGTAAGCTGTTCCAAAATGGTATGCTCACTTTTGTTCCGGATGATAAGGAAGGTAATCTGGTAAAATCCGTTGATAAAATCAACAACTTATTGTCCAGATACTTTGCCGGTATATTATTGCAGTTGTTTATTCTATTCGTGATTTATACCATTGCCTTATTGATTGTCGGGGTGGAAAATGCCATTGTAATTGCCTTCTTATGCGCTCTGTTCAACATCATTCCATATGTGGGTCCAATCATCGGTGGAGCCATTATGGTTACGCTTACAATGACAAGTTTTTTGGGTGCCGATTTCAGCACGGTAATCTTACCAAAAGCATTATATGTTTTAATTGGTTTGGTAATAGGACAATTGATCGACAATTTCTTTTCCCAACCCTTTATTTTCTCTACAAGTGTTAAATCACATCCCTTGGAAATCTTTCTTATCATCATAATTGCGGGTTTACTTTTTGGTGTTGTCGGAATGGTCGTGGCCGTACCCGGATACACCGCTATAAAGGTGATATTAAAGGAGTTTTTAGCAGAAAACGAAGTAGTAAAAAAACTAACAAAAAACTTATAGTATCAGTTTGAATAAATTGATATTAAATACTGGTGTTCAGGATTATATAGAAAATAATTTAAATACTGACATCGTGTCAGTTTTATTGCAAAAGCAAGTTTTTGAAGGGGTGTCCCAAAAAGAACTTGCCACACAACTGGAAGCCAAGAAAAAAAGCAGGTCAAAACTACCTACTTGGTTTGCTACTCCAAAGGTGTACTACCCAAATAAACTCAACATAGAACAAACCAGTTCCGAAGGTGCCGCTGAATACAAATCAAGATTGGTAAGTGGAAAAAACCTGTTGGATTTAACTGGTGGATTTGGTGTAGACAGTTTCTATTTTTCTAAAAAAATGGAATGCGTTTTTCATTGTGAGAAGAATGCCAAATTAAGTGAAATCGCGGCTTATAATTTCGTTGTTTTGGGGGCACAAAATATAAAAGCGCATCCGGGTGATGGATTGCAATTTTTGACAGCATCCAATCGACACTATGATTGGATTTACGTAGATCCCTCCCGTCGGCATGATGTAAAAGGAAAAGTCTTCTTAATGAAAGATTGTGAACCCAATCTTCCGGAAAAGCTATCGTTGTTATTTTCCAAATCCAAGAACGTACTCATTAAAACCTCTCCCCTCTTGGATATCAAACAAGGAATATCTGAATTGGAATACATTAGGGAGATCCATGTGGTGGCCATCCAAAATGAAGTTAAGGAACTTCTTTTTGTTTTGGAACATAACTGTTCCAATGACATTGTCGTCAAAACAATCAATTTGAATAAGAACATTGTACAAGAATTCAGTTTTGAACTTGAAAAAGAAAGTGTAGCAGAAGTCACCTATCAATTACCACAAGCCTTCCTTTATGAACCGAATTCTGCCATCCTAAAATCCGGCGGGTTTAAATCCATTGGGGTTGAATTTGAACTTCATAAGCTGCACCAGCATTCTCATTTATATACTTCGGACAAATTGTTGGATTTTCCTGGGCGATGCTTCAAGATTGAGAAAGTCTTACCCTACACCAAAAAGAATCTTCAATCTTATCGAAATAAAAAAGTAAATATCACCACACGTAATTTTCCAGTGCGCGTAGCAGATTTGAGAAAAAAGTTCAAGTTAAAAGATGGTGGGGAGGATTATCTTTTCTTCTCAAAAAACCATTTGGACGATTTGATCATCATTAAAACAAAAAAGTGCGAGCCATCCTAAACTTGATAAACCCGCACTATTTATTTTCTTTTTCAACTTTACATGGTCAATCGCATAAACAATTCATGCGAACTATTATCGATATTGTTCACGGAGCTTTCCAAAGCCGCCTCATAGGCATAGCCTATATTCAAGCCAGAACTTACATCAAATAGAAACATTCCACTTATTGCTTCATCCAAACGGTAAGATGCACCAAACTTAAAGCGCTCACCAAAATCGAGTATCGACGTTAAATCAAGGGACATTGGTGACGCCTCCACATAACGAAGCATGCTACTTGCTTGGAGACTTAGATTTTTACCTAGCTCAAAATCATACCCACCGGCCAAATACACATGCCTTTTGTCTGTACTTAAATACGCATTGCCATTGGTTTCTTCCAACCGGTCCGGGGTCATAACCTTGGGTGCTGACAGCGATACAAAAAACTTCTCATGTTTTAGATATGCTCCTACCCCAACATTTGGAGTAAAACTACTTTCAAAATCCATTAAGGTACCGTCCTGACCCATACCATATGTTACCAATCCTTGTGTATTTGCGCTATAGGAATTGCCACTGGCTTTTAGTCCAAGGTAGAGTACATAGTCTTGATTCAGCTGTAATTGATAGGAAAAATCAATCGCGACCCAAGTTTGATTTTCAATAAAGGTTTGGTCGTTAAGAATAGATACTCCGAGTCCAACCTTTTGCCCTACAGGCATTGAAAACAAAGCACTCTGACTCTCGGGCGCTCCTTCTACCCCTGCCCATTGACTACGCAATCCTAATGTTAGTTCTGCGCTTTCCGAAGTACCAGCATAGGCCGGATTTATCAAGTTCATATTATACCGGTAGAATGTATAATGTGGGTCTTGTTGGGCGTGAGCATTGTGCCATGTGAAAGCCAGCAATCCAATTAATATTATAAAATATCTCATGTTTTCGTTTTTTAGTAATTGATATAAATCCATCCTTGAATTGGACTGGAACCGTCTCCTAGTTCTATGACATACATATAAGAACCAGATGGTAATTTCTCTCTGTTGTTCCTATAAAATCCTTCCCAGTCATTGTTATAACTTCTAGTTCCAAAAACTTCATGCCCCCATCTATTGTAAACCCGTACCACATTGTTCGGATAGTTATCAATTCCAGGTATCACCCATGCTTCATTCATTCCGTCACCGTTTGGCGTAAACGCCTGTGCTGGTTGGATTTTGGGTTCTGAGTTGGTTGGAAAATCATCTGCTGCGTCAAACACACCATCATTATCGTCATCCGGGTCAGCGTTGTCTCCAATTCCATCATTGTCGTTATCGGATTGTTCTGTTGGGTCAAATGGGAAAGCGTCCTCTGCATCATTGACACCATCATCATCGTCATCATTATCCGCATTATCACCAATTCCATCCCAATCCGTATCCGTATCTTCATTAGGATTTAGTGGGAAGACATCATCCGCGTCGTCGGTACCATCATTGTCGTCATCATTGTCTTCGGAATCCGGTATGCCGTCATTGTCGGTATCCGTTCCATTCAATGGCTCTGAATCTTCAGTATCAGGAACACCGTCGTTGTCATCATCCGAATCCTGATTATTTCCTATCCCATCGCCATCCGTATCCGTATCCTCATTCGGGTCGGTAGGAAAGGCATCATCACTATCTTGGGTACCGTCATTATCATCATCATTATCCGCATTATCCCCTGTTCCATCACCATCTGTATCTGTATCTTCAGCTGGGTCAAACGGGAAGGCATCATTGGTATCTGCTGTGCCATCATTATCATCATCCGTATCAGCATTATCACCCACTCCATCACCGTCGTTATCAGCGTCTTCGGCGGGGTCAAATGGGAATGTATCTTGATTGTCCAATGTTCCGTCATTGTCATCGTCCGTATCTGCATTATCACCTAATCCGTCACCATCATTATCGGAATCTTCCGCAGGGTCATTTGGGAATGCATCTTCTCCATCCAAGATTCCATCATTGTCATCATCCGTATCAGCATTATCACCTGTTCCATCCCCATCATTATCGGAATCTTCTGTTGGGTCTAATGGGAATACGTCATCACCATCCAAGGTGCCATCGTTATCATCATCTGTATCTGTATTATCTCCAGTACCATCTCCATCGGTATCGGTATCTTCCGCAGGATTTAATGGAAAGGCATCTTCAACGTCAAGGGTACCGTCATTGTCGTCATCCGTATCCGCATTGTCTCCTGTTCCATCCCCATCCGTATCGGTGTCTTCCGTAGGGTCTAATGGAAAATCATCTTCACCATCAAGGGTACCGTCATTATCGTCATCCGTATCCGCATTATCTCCTGTTCCATCACCATCGGTATCTGTATCTTCTGCAGGATCCAATGGAAAGGCATCATCCCCATCCAAGGTTCCATCATTATCATCATCCGTGTCCGCATTGTCACCGGTTCCGTCACCATCAGAATCTGTATCCTCAGCGGAATCCAATGGAAAGGCATCCTCTCCATCCAATGTGCCATCGTTGTCATCATCGGTATCGGCATTATTTCCTGTTCCATCGCCATCGGTATCGGTATCTTCGGTTGGATCTAATGGAAAGGCATCCTCGGTATCATTGGTGCCGTCGTTGTCATCATCCAAATCTGCGTTGTCCCCTGTTCCATCTCCATCGGCATCAGCATCTTCGGTGGGATCTAGCGGGAAGGCATCGTCTCCATCCAATGTTCCATCATTATCATCGTCTGTATCCGTTGTATTGGGGTCTCCATCGCCATCAGTATCTTGCAAAGCAGTTACGGCCACGCTGTAGGTTGCAACACTGACAGCATCAGCTTGGTCCTTCACCTTAAATCCGAATGAAGCATAATTAGCACCGAAACCATCGAGATCCGTGATGAACACCAATTGGGTCACATCGTCAATCATATCATCTTGATTGACAGGGTTTCCATTGTAGGTAAGACTCCCGTTTAAAGGCAAACTCGTAATTTGAATACCATTAAAAGTATCACCAACGTCCCCGTCGCTAAACGTGAAGTCGGAAACAGCAAAATTGAATGCACGATCTTCCAATACTTCAATTGCTTCATTACTTCCTACCGGTAAATCATTGGTTAAGGTTATATTCAAGTCAACGGTTACCGTTTCAGTGATTGCATGGGCATCTTCAAAATTGTAAGTGAAACTATCGGAGGTATGTTCACTTCCATCATGTTGGTAACTGAATGTGCCATCACTGTTTAAGGTAAATGAACTTGCACGGGTTGGGCTATCAATCAGATAATAAATTCGTACATCTTCATCTACTTCAATGTCGTTGGTCGAGACATCATCATTCAAAGTCGTTGCCTCGTTCAAGTTGAATACATCAGCTACAGCCGTTGGAGGGTCATCCGATGGTGTAATGGACAAGGTGATGTTAGCTGTCACCTTGGAACCGGCATCATCAAGTTCATAAGTAACTGTGTCACTACCAAAAGCGTCCGGATTTGGTGTATAAATTACCTGGTTGCTTCCGTTAATGGTCGCAGTTCCTTTTGTCCCCTGCACCGTTATGGTCAGTACGGGTGTATTATTTAAATCATAGACATCATTATATAGGACATCAATGGGGTTGGAAGGTGAATCTTCGTCCAAAATGGCCAAATCGTCACCTGCACCTACAACCAATGTAATATTGAATGGTCCGAAACTAGCTGTGCCAACGTTGCCGGCGTTATCTTTTGCTTCGGCATGGATATACCAACCTGTTCCGCCGGTTTGGAAGGACACGTTTTTGGACTGACTATTACTCCAAGACGACCAACTTGCATCATCTGTTGCAGGCGGACTAGAATTTTGACGAAGGACATAACGCTGTACGTCAAAACCGCTACCATTGGTTTCATCCTGAAATGTCAATAGCACATCCACTCCGGTATCCATACTCCCGTTTTCTGGAGAAGCTTCCAATGTTGGATCAATCGTATCATGGGTTACCGTCAATGTTCGATAAAATGGCTGTGACCACACACCGGTATCTGTTTGAACCCTTAAACTAATGATGTACTCAGCAGTTAGATTGTTGTAGGCCGAGAAATCGGTCATTTCTGTCGTGGAATTGTGTATTTCCGTATCCGTTGGGTTTCCTTCATTATCGTAGACACGTTGTATCACAATCCATTCTTCAGTTGCTAGGGTTCTTCCATAAGGATCTATAGAATTGTTTTCAATCCCAATGGTCATGTTTCCTGAATAGGTAAATAACTGGTCCGGTTGTATATTGAATTGTGAAACCGGTAAATCTTCACTGGTTGAGCCACTACTGCTGTCCACTAAAATGTATGCACTTGTTGGACTACTCCAAACACCTTGGTGATCCTGTACGGTAAGTATTACCAAATATTCACCATCCGGCACTGAATTTTTATCAAAAACTCCGAGCGTCCAATCATTGGTTGATGCGGCATCTACGGATTTCCATTTCCATTCTGTTTGGGCGATCCCATTGTTGGAACCTCCATCCAAATCAAATGAAGTATCGTTGAATACCCCAGTTCCGGAACTATAGGTAAAGCTCGCCACTGGTCGCCTGTGAAAGAACAGGGTTGTTGGGGATGTTGGTAAATCCTCGAAGGTGAAATCGTATTTCCCCGGTTTCTCATAAAACTCTGGGACATCCTCCAAATACAATCCACTCCATGACGCTTTTCCCTCGTTGTTTGGGAAAAAGGTTTCGTCGTGGGTGATTTTCCAACGTCCGCTCGGAAAACTGGCGTTTGCTGTATTGGTTTTCATTTCCGTTGGGTCTACGGCAATTTCAACAGAGGTTCCTGCAATAAAATAATCACCGGTTGTAACGGTTTCAAAAACATATTGATTATAGATATATTGGGCCATTACATCCATCCAAACCGACCAACTGCCCTGATCTCTGTTTATAAAGGTTCCTTGGTTGTTGTTTTGTTGCACAAAACGTTCGAACTGCGCTTTGTTTCCATCCAATCCCCATCCTAAATAGTGGATATCTTCATTGATGGTTCGCATCAGGATTTCTGCTAAATCATCATCATTCTCAAAATCATCAACTTCTTGATCGTCCAGATTCACATTGAAACGCATTGCGCTGTTTCGCCATTGCGGCTCGCGTAACACATCCTTGAATTTTTTTAGGGTAAGACTCGTTACCTCAATATTTTTGAAGGTCGCATACGGCTGACTGTTGGAAAAGAATCCATAACTGCCGCCAATATCGGAGGCTGCCGTGTAGTCAATGACCAAAACATCATCTACCCAAATCTTTACATTTTTGCCACTAACAGTAACCTTAACATGATACCAAGTAGTATTGGATGCAGGGTTGAAAATTGTATTCACTGAACCTTCCAACCCTCTCAGATAATGTCTTGGATTTGCATTTCCATCATCACGGGTAATTTCATAGAGACCGGAAGCAAATCCGTGGCTTGGAATAAATTCTGTTGTCGTGAGTGTACGCACAGCACCGGATAAATTGAATAGGTAAGAGCCAATAGGACCATTCTCCATGCCAAAGGTGATTCCCATATCGTCATTGTCACCTCCTTGGGTGGTCATATCCACCTCCAAAGTATAATTGGACGAGTCGAAGACCGGATCATAAAATCCTGCCAAATAATCGTTGTTGATTCTGCGAATCACTTTGTCAGCGTCTACAAATTCCCAGGTCTCTGGGTTATATCCCCAGCGAATCCAGTTATTGAAAATATCCGCCGCATCCTCTGCATTTGAGGAAATGGTTGTTCGTTCAAATCCCTGAACGTAAAGTTTTTCTGCCGGGATGCCTTTGGTCTCAAGGGCTGCCCCTAAATCTGCCTCAAAGTCATCAATGTTTTGACTTGTGATTCCAACCGTAAGGACTACATCAATGTTGGGGCCCTGTTGCACTTCCATATTTACGGTTTGGGCATGCAAAGACTGCCAGGCCAATCCACAAAACAACAATGCGAGATTGACCAAAAGAAATTTGGTTTGGTTCATTTTGGTCTTATTTGAATAAGGATGAAGAAATCAAGATTGGGGAGGTTGTAAAATCAAATTCGAGTTCTTCGTCAATGCTTTCACAACTAAAACAAGATGCCACAACCATGTTGGTCTGGTCCGCGATTGTTTCCATCAAGGAAATGCCTTCTTGGTTTTTGGCCAAGGAACAAGAATAAATCAGTAAACATTTTTCTGAAACTGCAGCAAAAGTGTTTTGATTTAGACTGGACGAAATGTTTTCCGCCGAATACGATTGATTGCCAAGGGCAATGGATGAATCATCAGATGTACAAAACAAATGGATATTTGCTTTGGTGGCTGGATTGGTAATTGCCGACTCCAAGGCCTGTTGTAAGGTCACTTGCGAATTTGTGGTAATTACTGGAGTACCAACTGGTAGCGAAGCCAATAGGCCGGCTTTGTTGGGGAAATTTTCGTCTACAATGACTACATCAGCGTCTTGTGCAGTAAGGTTCAATGTTAAAAATACGATGCAAATAAGGAGAATTACCTTGGGCATCTTCAGTTGGGGAGGTTCTTTTTTTGTCACGGTTTTGATATAAGTATTTTCTTACATCAAATGAATTATCTTTATCGTTCCTAATGAAATTTATGTTGACAAGCAGTGTGTTATAGTTGTGAAACTTACATTTATTGTAAGAATATACTTTCTTTTAAAAAGTGTTTAGCCAATCCAAATACATAACTACCCAGTTTTTTAGCAAGGGATGATCCAAAGCCAAGGCAAAGCCATGTCCTCCAGTTGGATAAATGTGAGAAGTGGTAGGTATCTTGTTTTTTCGAAGCGCCTCAAAAAAGAGCGTTGAATTTTCAACCGGTACAGCTTCATTATCCATGGCATGTAATAAAAAGGTAGGTGGCGTACTCATATTTACCTGCTTTTCGGAAGAAAATCTAGAAATGAGTTCCTCTGAAGGATTTTTACCCAATAGACTTTCACGAGATCCTCCGTGAGTGGTGGCTGATTGCATTGAGATCACTGGATAGATCAAAGCCATGGAATTTGGTCTAGCTGAAAATTTATCCGCCTCGTCTTGATATGGGTAAACCTCAACATCGTAATGCACCCCAAGGGAAGAGGCAAGGTGTCCCCCCGCTGAAAAACCCATTATTCCAATTTTTTCGGGATCAATTTCCCATTCTTTTGCCTTTGATCTTACAATTCTAATTGCTCTTTGGGCGTCTTGGAGCGGCACTTCATATTGCTTTTCGCTTATACTTTTTGAAATTGGTAATCGGTACTTAACTACAATTCCCGCAACTCCCTTGGCATTAAAAGTTTTTGCAAAATCCACACCTTCCCAATTATAAGCCAGACCTTGATAGCCTCCGCCCGGAAAAAGAAGTACAGCCCTTTTTGTGTTTATAGCTTTGCTAGGCAAATAGACTTCAATAACGGGGTTTTGCACATTCCGTACCCAACGAATGTTCTCCATACGGTCAATTTCCTGCTCATCACTAACTTTTTGATTGGGTACCGAATTGGGCCATAATGGAATTACAGCATCTTGTGCAACAGCGTTAAAATTCATGAATAGAATGCATATTAAAAGTGCGCTAATTGGTCTCATTGTTTTCTTGGGGACATGCCCATTTAAAGTTTGCGATTTTATCATTGGATCCTGCAGATAGATTGTAATGCCACCATTCCGTTCTTATGGACCAAAATCCATAAGATTCCATGGTTTCCTTTAATAATTTTCGGTTATCCAAAATATTCTGGGGAAGTTCCATATTGTCATGATAGGCCCGTTTACCAAAAAAATCGAAATCTGTTCCCATATCCAATTCCTTGCCATCAAAATTGACCAAGGTAATATCTACTGCACCGCCTTTATTATGAATGGAACCTTTGACTGGGTTTGCAACATACTGTGGGTTGGGTACGATTTTCCACATTAAAAACTGGACACTATTAGGTCGATAACAATCGTAGAATTTAATTTTTAGCCCTTGCGTCATAAATTCCTTGTTAGCTTCCACAAGGGCTTTGGCAGTTTTTACCCTGGTGTAACATTCAGCACAATCGTAAACTTTAGCTTTTAAAAAATTATTTTCCGTTGCATACCGCATATCATACACAAAGTCATCACTAAAATCCGCAAGTCGGACAAATGAGGTATCTGCCAAGCCGTTGAAAGACCTTAATTGCTTCTCTTTTTTTTGTGTTTCAACAATATCCACTAGATGAACCAGGGTATCTTCTTCCTGCTTTTTCAATGCAGGTTCCGCATTGGTCTTATTGTTTTTACAGGACGTAATCGAAACCACGAAAACTAATAGCACTATTATTATCTTCATCGTTTTTGTTTTGCAAACCAAGTATATAGAGAATCAGTCGTATATGCACGTTCCCAGGCATTATGACCCACATTCTCGTAGCGCGTATAGTCCACTTTATAATTCATTTTTCTGAGTTTGGCTACCATTTTATCCGATTCTTCTACACTGATGACTTTGTCATTTGCCCCGTGAAAAACCCAAATCGGCATCTTTTTATTTATCCAATGCGCATAAGGCAAAGGTGCCATTCCGCAAACTACTGCCATAGCGGCAAATTTGTCTGGGTACTGGGTAGCCATTTCCCATGAAGCGCTTCCTCCCCTACTTAATCCTGTTAAATAAATTCTTTTAGGGTCCACGCGATTACTATCTACCACCGAATCCAGTAGTTGCATGACTGCTGTAGTATTCCACCACTTTTTCTTATGCGGGTTTTGAGGGGCTAAGACAAGGAAAGGAAATTGTTTTCCTTCCACCAGCATCTTAGGCGGGCCATTTTCCTTTAGCTCCTCCAACTCGCCGCCTGATTCACCGCCGCCGTGAAGAAACAACAGTAGACCAAAGTCCTTTTTGGTATTCTCATAGTCTTCTGGATAATAGAGGTAATAACGCAGCTGTTCTGTGGATACGGTTTTTAGCTTATCCTCAATCAAATGCGACTGGGCCGCGCAGGACTGAATCAATAGTAGCATCCCAAACGCACTCAAAACGCATAAAATTCGATTTTTTTGCATAACCCAATGTACAAAACAATGACCAGTCAATTTCAGTATTGGAAATGAATTAACTCAATATTTAATTTAAAAATCAATTTAGATTTTCAGCTCTTATGGCTTCATAGGTTTTTATCATCTCCTGGAGTTTCTCTGGGTTCACTTCGGACAAATCAGTAGTTTCACCCAAATCAGTTTTTAAATTGAAAAGTTGATGCGTATCATGATTTCCTAATTCGATATTAACGGGTTGGTGAACTGCCGGTCCTTCATAGGGAGGAATAAACACCCAATTTCCTTTACGTAATGCAGTTCTTGTTGAAGCTTCAATGATCAGTGCTTCACGGCCTTCATCCGATTCACCCAAAAATACCTTCAAAAGGGCTTCACTATCTGCGGTACGTTCCTTACTTCCCGCTAATTGCGCTAAAGAGGAGAACAGGTCCAATTGACTTACCAAAGTTGAACTTCTACCTGGTTGAATCTTGTCTTTCCAAAACGTAACAAAAGGAACCCGCGTTCCCGCCTGAAACAAGCTGTATTTACCACCACGTAATGGACCTGCAGGATTATGGTCACCTAACTTTTCAACGGCATCATCGTAATACCCATCGTTAACTACTGGACCATTATCACTAGTTAAAATCACCAAGGTGTTTTCAAGGATGTTTTCCTGAGCCAAGGTTTTCATCAACTCACCTATACACCAATCCGCCTCATAAATTACATCGCCTCGAGGCCCTAGCCCTGTTTTTCCAACAAAACGCTCATGCGGAGTTCGCGGTACATGTGGTTGTTGCAGTGCGTAATACAGAAAAAAAGGTGCATCTTTTTTGGATTTGATGTAGGCTTGTGCCTGCTGAAGAAATACATCTGCCATATCCTCATCCCGCCATTGGGCGTTTTTTCCACCCTTCATGAATCCTATTCGAGGAATACCGTTTACGATACTGTTATTATGACCGTGATGCCATTTCATTTTAAGCAGTTCTGGATTTTCCAAACCAGTGGGTTCTCCTTCAAAATTCTCTTGGTAATCAATTGCTATCGGATCATCGACTTCCAAACCTTCTACATAACCATTTTCTATATATACTGTTGGGACACGATCTTGCGTGGCCGCCATAATGTAACTAAAATCAAATCCCACCTCGTTTGGGCCTGGACCAACTTTTTGATTCCAATCCACATTTCCATTGCCCAATCCCAAATGCCATTTACCAACAATTCCTGTGTTGTATCCTTCACCCTTAAGTAATTTTGGCAAGGTCATTTGCATGGTATCAATAATTAAAGGTGCCGTTCCAGGTAATATTCTAACATCCTTTTTTCGCCAAGGATAAGTTCCTGTTAACAATGCATATCTACTGGGTGTACAAGTTGCGGAGGAAGCATAACCATCCGTAAACACCAATCCGTTTTCTGCGAATTTATCCATGTTTGGAGTTTGCAATTCGGTAGCTCCATTGAATCCAACATCTCCATAACCTAAATCATCTAAATAGATGATTACAATATTTGGTTTGTTTAGGTCCGTTTTATCACTAGTTGAATTTGGCTCTTTACAACCTACTAGTACTATTGTTGATGCAAACAGTAATTTTATACAGCATCTTAATGTGATTGAAAACATGGTGTGCTACTTTACAGGGTTTATCGCTCGATATCAAGGTAAGTAAAATTCACATTGCTGTTTTGGTTCTTCGACAGACGCCATCATTCCAGTCCTGTACAACTTAAAATTTCGCTGAAATACTTGATTTTTGGTAGTGATTACGTAATCCGTACCTAAATCCTCAGGTACATTTGTAATATGATGCCCATATTTTCTACCGACAATTGAATGAGCAACAAGAACTGGGTACAATCAAAACCTTGATTCGTCCTAACATTTAGACTACCTTATCCAACCATGCAAATAATCACCCCCCTTGTCGGAGTTTTTACTTTGGCCATTGTTTTGGTCTTATTGCTAATTTTGATTTCAATTCCGGCCAAAAAGAATCAAAGAAATGCGTACATTTTTGTGCTTCTAATTGCCTTAGTGATACAATTAGTCGCCGAATTTTTATTGCATTTAGGGAGTATTGACATTAGGGGTTTTTCTATTATAGTAGTTAGTATGGTCTGCTTATATGGGCCAACCCTATTTTTCTATGTGCGTACCTTCTATGGATTAAACACCTCCTCTTATGTTCCCCATGTACTTTTGACACAAGCCCTATTGGCGAGTATGTGGTTGGCTCATATTTTCACTGATTGGATTCTACCCCAATGGCTTTTAAGTAGCTATTATTCGGTCTTATTACTAGTTTATTTTGTAGTTACCTTAAAAATTCGGGTCAAGGCCCCGTTAAAAAAACATGAAGCATGGATGTCTACAATTGCCATTGGTTTTGGAGTATTGGTCATAATGCATCTTATCGAGGTGGTTTTAATAAATTTAAACCGCAAAATAGCCATAGAAATTGCGGTCATTTGTACATCCTCCCAAAACATGTTCACGGCCCTATTCCTAATGGTTGTGATCCGTCAGATTGTGGTAAAGCCCGATACATTTTCCGAGGTGAAGATGCACATACCTTATAAACACGAAAACATTGAATTTGATAAATCCCAGTTAACTGCCATTGTCAATTATGTGGCCAATTCGCAAGCTTATAAAAATTCATACTTGAATCGTGAAACGGTTTCTACCTTCACTGGAATTCGCGAGGAAAAAGTATCAGAAATCGTCAATGGTGTATTCAAAAAAAATTTCAATGATTGGATCAACGATTACCGAATTGAGGAAGCCCAAGATTTACTGCTCCATTCCGATTTAAGTATCAAAGAAATCTGTTTTGAAGTGGGCTTCAATTCCAAATCCGCATTCAACACAGCATTTAAAAAACGTCTTAGACTTACACCATCCGAGTTTCGAAATCAGTCCTAGTTTTAACCGGATAGCCACGTTAAAAGTGGTATGGATTACTTTATCCGTACGCTTGCTACATTTTAATCAGTTTTTTTTGATTTAAATCTTTAATTCAAGACTTAAATGAAAGAACTAAAACTAGTGTCATTTCTTATCTTATCTGCGTTTTTGGTCAATTGTTCTTCCGGGGATTCAGAGCCAGAACCAAATTCCAATCCTACACCTGAAGTTCCTGATCCACCTGCGGTAGACCCATCTCCTGTACAAGTGAGCACTTTTTTTAATATAAATGCCGCTGACGCCCTTACACTGGATGATAATGGTAACCTATTTGCTACTAATTACGGAACTGATATTGTATACAGAATTACTCCAGACCGAAACATTTCAACTTTTGCCAGCAATCAACTTGGTGCAGCAGGAATGGATTTTGATTCAGAAGGATTTCTCTATTTAGCCAGATATGATGTCGCTGACATCGCTAAAATTTCACCAGACGGCTCTGAAATTAGTCAATTTGCTGCTGCCGTCCCGGGTCCAATTGCGGTTGAATTCGATTCCCAAGGGAATCTTTTCGTAAACAATAACGTAAACAGTGCATATACCAAAATAGACCCCGACGGCAACAAAACCCGAGTTACTATAAGTTCGGTAAACAATAGTAGTCTTACTGTAGATGATGACGACAACATTTACATTTCGGATTATACAACAGGTATCATTCATAAGGTGGATGCAGAAACTGGAGATCAGACTGTTTTTGCAAATCTACCTGTGACAGGTGGCGTTGGTTACATTACCTATTCCAATGACTACTTTTTCGCCACCTCCCTTACGGACCATCAAATATTCATGATCGATATGAACGGAAGTGTTGAAGTGATTGCAGGTCAAAGAGGTGTGACCGGAACGCGCAATGGCAGTGGTGATGTAGCCACATTCCACAACCCAATTGGTATCGTTGCCTCCAGTGATGGAAACACGCTTTTTGTTGCACAAAATGGCGGAAGTGGTGCAATACGGATGCTAACAGGGTTCAGAAATGATTGAGTAAATCAGTACCTTTCCCTAATGACATATCAAACAAACCCATGAATAGCCTCATTCGATTTTTTAGTTTCAATTTCACGTTCAACATTATTGTTAACATCCTATTCCTGGGCTCAACTTCAATTGGGGCCCAGGATATCAATTACAGGTCGCTATCTACTACGCACACCCCTTTACATAGTTTCGAAGGAGCGGTTTTACACAACGATGCATTGGATTCTGTTGCTTTATATCGATTTACTTATGACGCAAATCAACTTAAGAGCATTGTTTACGAATTAAATGGCAGCCCCAAACCCATCTATGAGAATTATACCTGCAGTTCTTATGTCTGGTCTGCTATAAATTTGTTCGAATATCCCAAAGGAAAAATGCTGGTTAAGCATTTGGATTACCAATCCAAAATCATACCTGATAAACCTTCATATTCAGAATATACACTGGACAAAAAGAACCGTCCGGTTTCCCTTCGTTATTTAGATAAAAATCATAATCCAGCTGAATTAAACGGGATTTATCGCTATGAATGGAAATACAAGGGCGACAGTGTCTTGGAAGTTCGATTCAATATAGAAGATAACATAAAGCCCATTAACGGCTGGTTCCCTTATGAATATGTTAAATGGAAATTTGATAAACAGGGTAATCCTAATCAACTTGCAACAACCAAGGAAAATTGGATAAGTGACCCCAATGGAATTACCATCAATTTCAAATCAAAAGGCAGGGAAATTATTCAATGGACAGCAATGGCAACTAATAACGGTGAACGAAGCATTAAAACTGGACCCAAAGTTTCAGAAGTTAAACATGATTTCAATGAAAATGGATACTTGGTCAGAACCCGTTTTTTCGACAAAGTTGGAAATCCAACAGAATCGGCTTTTGGTCATGCTGGATTTGAACGGGTATACAATAGTCAAGGCAATCGATTAAGCTATAATTTTATTGATGTGAATGGTGAAAAGACAATTCCGGTCAATCGTGGGTACGGGGGACAATGCTTCAGATGGGATGCTGATGGTCGGCTAAGGTTATTGACCTACTATCAAGACATTAACGGAAAGCCCGTTTTCCGAAAAGGCGCTGGCTATTCACAAATACAGTTTCTTTATGATGAAACCAATATGCCAATTGGACGATTGTATCTGAATGAGCAAGGAAAATTGCGTTGCGATGTGAATTTAGAATCCTATATTTTAATAAAAGATCTTAATGGTGGATACACAAAGCGTATTTTATGTCCTTACAAATCAAGCTAGTAGGTTACGGGATTAAAGCCTTATTTCTGTAAAATCGTATTATCTAACAAAAACACCAATCTATTTTCGGCGGTATTTCTTTATCTTGAGCCATTCATCTTAGATTTAAATGCTCAGCCTACATCGAACCAAATTTTCCGTCTTTTCAAAAGCCTTAGTTGTCCTTTTTTTAGCCCTTTTTGGTGGATGTGCGGGTAAAGAGGATATCAATACCATAAAATTGGCACATGGATTGGATGTGAACCACTCCGTTCATTTGGCCATGGTGCAAATGGGTGTATATCTAGACAGTCTCTCCAATGGTAAAATGCAAATAGAGATCTATCCGAATCAGCAGTTAGGTACGCAGCGTCAAAGTTTGGAACTACTACAATTGGGATCGCTGGATATGACTAAAGTTTCAGTAGGGGTATTGGAAAATTTTGCACCTAAAATGAAAGTGTTGGGGCTGCCTTTTGTGTTCCGAGACCGCGAACATTCTTTCCAAGTCTTGGACGGGCCAATCGGGCAGGAACTACTGGATGAAGGGGAAAAGTATTGGTTAAAAGGTCTGGGGTATTACGATGCAGGCTCCAGGAGTTTTTATACCAAAGAAAGACCAGTGGAGCGCCCTGAAGACCTTAAGGGATTAAAAATCAGGGTCATGGAAAGTATTACTGCGATGGAAATGGTTCGAGGTCTTGGCGGGTCCCCTACTCCAATTTCATGGGGTGAACTGTATACTTCCCTGCAACAAGGTGTCGTTGATGGGGCAGAAAACAATCCTCCCAGCTTTTATCTTTCTAAACATTACGAAGTCTGCAAGTATTATTCCCTTGATGAACATACCGTATTACCGGATGTGATTTTGGTGGGTACGAACACATGGAACAAATTGAATGAACAGGAGCAAAAATGGTTGAAACATGCCGTGGACCTATCTGTCATTTATCAGCGTAAGTTATGGGCAATTTCTGAAAAAGAAGCTTTAGATGCCGTTACCGAGGCCGGGGTAGAAATCATAAGGCCGGATAAAAAGCTATTTGCTGAAAAATTGGCGGCAAACTTGGAGCAATACAAAAATGACCCGGAGTTTTATCGCTTAATCAAAGAAATACAAGAAACCAAGTAAGGATGAATTTTCGAACAAAAGTAGATAAGGGATTAAGCTACCTGCTTATTGCAATCATGGGGATTATGGTAATCAATGTGCTTTGGCAAGTTATCAGCAGATATGTCCTGGCAGTGCCAAGTTCTTTTACAGATGAACTAGCAAGGTATTTGATGATTTGGTTAGGCGTCTTTGGTGCCGCCTATGTGGCTGGCAAAAATGGGCATGTGGCCATAGATGTACTCCGTTCAAAGTTCAACAAAAAAGTAGAACGCAAACTAAAGCAATTGGTTAGCCTATTGGTATTACTTTTTAGTTTAGGCGCATTGGTGATAGGTGGCTCTAGACTCGTTTATATTACGTACGTGTTGGGGCAATCATCACCAGCATTGCAATTACCTTTAGCCTTGGTTTATTTGGCCCTACCGCTAAGTGGCGTATTGATCATTTACTATAAAATCCAAGATTTAAGGACGCTATAACTATGGATTATATACCGATTTTAACCCTAGTATTGAGTTTTATTGTGCTCTTATCCATAGGCACACCTGTTGCTTGGAGCATAGCAATCTCCTCCTTATTGACGCTCTTGGTCAGTATCCCTACCATGCCTGCCCTAACAACCGTAGCACAACGCATAGGTTCAGGGTTGGATAGTTTTGCTTTGCTTGCCATTCCCTTTTTTATTCTTTCGGGTGAGCTAATGAACAAAGGCGGGATAGCGCATCGACTTATCGCCTTTGCAAAAACATTGGTGGGTTCACTCCCAGGTGGCCTTGCCTTAATCAATATTATATCTGCAATGTTGATGGGTGCGATAGCCGGTTCAGCCTTGGCATCGGCATCGGCCATGGGTGGTATTTTAGGTCCAGAAATGGAAAAAGAAGGCTATTCCAGAGAATTTGGTGCTGCCGTGAATATCACTTCTGCTACCACTGGATTATTGATTCCCCCCAGTAATATTCTGATTGTATATTCCTTGGCAAGTGGTGGTGCATCCATTGCAGCTTTATTTCTCGCCGGTTACATTCCAGGAATTTTAACTGGTATCTTTTTAATGATAATCGCCTCGATTTGGGCTAAAAAGAAAGGTTATCAATTAGGTGAGCGCAGTTCTTTGAAATCTGTATTCAAAACATTCTTGATAGCAGTACCAAGTTTATTCATGCTTGTTGTTGTTATTGGTGGAATTGTAAGTGGAATTTTCACTGCAACAGAGGCATCGGCCATTGCCGTATTTTATAGTCTTATTCTTGGTTTTGTGTACAAGGAAATCTCTTTAAAAAAGCTTCCGCAGATACTTTTGGATTCGTCGGCAACAACAGCAGTGGTTATGTTGCTTATTGGTGCATCCATGTGCATGTCGTGGGCTTTGTCTTATGAGAGCATTCCACAGGACATTAGCACCGCACTTTTGGCTTTAAGCGACAATAAGATTGTGGTATTGATCATCATTAATCTATTGCTCTTGTTTGTGGGGATTTTTATGGATATTACTCCGTCCGTGCTGATTTTTACACCAATTTTCTTACCTGTTGTGACCAAAATGGGCATAGACCCTGTACATTTTGGCATCATGATGATTCTTAATCTTTGTATCGGCCTATGTACGCCGCCGGTGGGTTCAGTACTATTTGTTGGGGTCGGAGTCGCCAAAACCAGTATTGAGAAAGTAGTCAAACCATTGCTCCCTTTGTTCATTGCAATGATTATCGCCTTGTTCTTGATCACCTACTTTCCCAATATCAGTCTTTGGCTTCCCAAACTGTTTCAAGTACTATAGATTCAGTTTGCCTGTAGTTCTTCTAGAATTGCAAATAAAGGTTCACCGGTAAGTTCGTCCAATACATGCCCACCTTTGGGAATAACTTTTAAACGATTCCAAATGTTTTGATCATCGAGGACGTTTTTGGCACTTTCAGCCCTTCGTTTCCAATATGAATCCCGTTCCCCAACTATCATCATGATTTTCATTTTCGATAGCCGTTTTAACTTCTCTAAATCCTGCACATTAGGGTTTCCAGGCATTCCTATAACACCATCGATCCTATTATGGTAGTCTGATGCAATATTAAAAGCATCTATGCTGTTTGCTGAAAATCCCAATATATACACGTCGCCTATTTTATAGTTGTCCTGTAAATAATTCAGAACTACGCCAACAGCCTTCCTTGGTTTCATATGTACAAGACTTTCTACCAAAATCCAACCGTGCTCCTCCTTATTGTTGCCAAAAAATCGACTGCCGTTTTTTAGATTGTCACCATCCAAACCGGGACCTAAAAGAACGGGGAAGCTTTTCACACCATCATATGCTTTAGGTATTGTTACTCGCACCAACAGTTCATCATTGCCAATATCGAGTCTCTCAATTTTCTGCTGTGAATAAACTGAGGTGGTAAAAATCCCAGTCAATAAAGCCAATACTTGTAGTTTACTAAATTTCAGATACGCCATCACTTTTGCTTGACAGATTAAGATTTAGTCTCAGATTCAGCGACCAATTTTGTAATGGTGTTCGTTTCCAAATTCAACAAGTGGACCTCTGGCCCTTCCTCAAAACTTGTATTATAGATTATATTTTTCAAATCTTTATCCAATTTTGGAAACATAATTCCTTTATGTGGTACCGACCCTACTTCCCGCAAATCGTTCCCATCCAAATCTTCTAGTACGAAAACAGTTGAATCGCCAACGTCCTTGGTTTTCAAGGCATACTTATCGGTAAAAAAGTCCCCTTCCAGGTCATCCATTTTCTGAGTACTAATTTTGTCGTTTTTTACAGAGCCAATCACCTTATAGGTATCATAAATCCGCTTTTCTTCATCTACAATCTTGCTAAAGAACAAGGTACCATCTCCTCCCAAATGCGGTCTGCAACTAATTCCATCATTTGTAATTCGATTTACAGTCCCATTTTCATAATAATAGACATCTGGAGTGAAACCACCTTCAGGCCAATGAAAAAAGTAGAAGTTTTTACTGTCTGGCTCCCAATCCCCGAACATATGAAATCCCTTGTCCGAAACACTAACAGGATTCTGCCAATTGTTTCCATCTTTATCCATAACTAAAACTTTAGCTCCAGAATCTGGTGTAAAATTGGTAAATGCAATTTTAGTACCATCTGGTGACCAAACAGGTTCCGTATGAAAACCGGTAGGAATTTGTTTGGAAATCATTTTTTTTCCTGACCCATCAATATTCATACTGAAAATATAGCCTTTGTTCTCATCGACATATGAATAGAACACCACTTTTTTACCATCTGGAGATATGTTTGGCCCCATACCTGTTGTAGGATTTTGCACATCATCTTCTTGCTCTTGTTGTCCTTTAATTTCAATCGTGTCAGATTCTGTGTCATTTGTAGATTCAGTATTCTTTTCTTTGCACGAAAGGAATAGTACTATCATGATAATGCAAAGCATGGGGGTTGAAAAAATAAGTTTTCTCATCTTGATTTGTTTATGTGTTTGGTCACAAAACTATCTGCACATTTGGTCCTTTACTATTTAAATGGGATAGGAAGTTTGTTTAGTGATAAATAGTGGCAATAGGTTCTTGTGGCGCTATTTGAACACCATATATCCCTCAAATTCACTTCCATCACAAATCATTGGATATGCACATAAGCGCTACCTAGTTTTGATCAATTCAAAAATTCTATTGTATGATACAAAACACAGTAAAAGGGCTGTTACTACTATTGTTTTATTTGACGGTGAGTAACATTAACGCACAGGTGAAAAAGGAAAACATCCTAGTCGCCTGGGACAACATGACAAAAATGGTGGTGGAAACGGCAAAGGCCATGCCTGAAGAGAACTACAGCTTTAAACCTACTGAAGAGCTAAGGGATTTTGCCCAACAATTGGCACATACTAGTGGCGCAAACTATCTGTTTGCATCAGTGGTAAAATTGGAAACTCCAGACCCAAACCCAATCACAGAGACCAAGGCCAAAAACAAAGTAATAGCAGAGTTAGAAGGCTCATTTGCATTCATTCGTTCTGGCATTGCCGGACTAAATCAAGAAGATTTAAATGAAGAGATTGAATTCTTCGGAAGCAAGATGTCAAGATTGCAATCGATATTGATCATGACCGATCATTTGCAACGTGAACATGGAAAAAGTACGATTTACACAAGACTTAAAGGTATTGCCCCAGGTCCTTCAGGTGGTTGGTGATTAATTTTTGTTTAGTCTTTGAAGCCGGCTGAAGCTACTTCGCGTTGGATTGTATATTCTGAACCATCATAGCAAAGTTTGGAATGGCCAACGGGAACGGTTTCTCCCGGTTTCACTGTATATAAACGGTGAAACTCCTTAATCTCATTTCCTGGAAAACTAAAGGATATTTTAACCGCAGCTTCCACTACTGCAATGCTATCCGAATTAACCAAACCAATCGCATCGCCACAATCGGAATGGTCAATTTTGACCAAGTTGGCTTTTGAAGAGGCGTCTTGACCAAATACTTCTCCATGATAATCAACACCATATTCATCTTCATCATGCAATAAATAAAAAATTTCCTGATAGCTAAGCTCACTGATGTTTTTGACCTTCTGCTCGTTTTGCGTTTCTTCTTGTGAAACTTGCTTCTTTTCCTTCTTACAGGAAACCAAAACAGCAATGGGGAAAAATGCCAGAATTAAAACATAACGTATCATGATGGAAATAGTATGCTACAAGATTGATGAATTCATTTTTATACCTTAGAAAGGAAAATATTTCGCATGCCAAGACAACTCTTCCAAAGTTATAAAAATTTGCCTATCTCCTTTAACAGGTTGATTATCGCAGTCTTGCTTGTAAGTTGCTTTTTTATTGCAAAAGCATATACCAACCATATTTTGAATGGCTACAATTTTCCTTTTAGCTGGTTGTTTATCAGTATTCAGATTGTCATCAACTACGTATTATGGCTGGTATTTATGCCTTGGATTACAAAGGTCTCCAAGAGTCTAAATACAAGACAAAAAGCGATACATGGCATTGGGGAATTACTTCTACATGCGATCCTCATATCTCTCCTTCATCGCATATTGGCAACAAGACTTTATGATGTGGCTTTTTATCTTGACTCAGGTTATTTAAGGGAATTCCTTGGCAACAACGGTTTAGTGGCACTCGCTGTTGGCAGTTTTTCAAGTTTTATTGAGTTCTTGATCATATTCGCAGTTTTTGTTGGCGCCAATTACCAAAAACAATATTTGTTCAATCAAAAGGAACTCATCGCGGCGCAAATAAATTCGTTACAAATGCAGTTGCATCCGCATTTCCTTTTCAACACATTACATTCCATATCCTCCATGATCGACATTGATACCAGAAAAGCCCAAAAAATGTTGACGAAAATTGGGACAATGCTCAGAACGATGCTAGAGAGTGATATGGAGCAGATGACGACTTTGAAGAAGGAACTGGAATTCATACGGCATTATCTGGATTTGGAACAAATCAGATATATGGATAAAATGCGCATGAATTTCACTATTGATGATACCGTTATGGAGGCTCAAATTCCTAACATGATTTTACAACCCCTTATAGAAAATGCCATCAAATACGGGGTTGTCCCAGCTGTTGAGAAAGGAGCCATCAAGATTACTATTTCAAAAAAGAACAATGCAAACAAGAACCCTAAACTCTACATCCATATTTCCAATACTATTGAACCTAACTCAAGTTCTACATTGTCCCATGGCACAGGCTTAGGATTAAAAAATGTCCAACAACGATTGGAGGGAATCTATGATGACAATTTCCATTTTAGTTATGGTCAAGAACACCCCAATCTGTACAATGTCAAATTAGGTTTACCCTTAAAAATTGAAAAATGAAACTGAGGTGTGTTGTGATTGACGATGAATACTTGGCCCGACAACGATTGCTAAAGTTGTTGGCGTTTCACGATAATATTTCTGTTGTTGCTGAATGTAGAAATGGGAAAGAAGCTATTAATGCCATAAAACTAAAGGAACCAGATTTTGTATTTCTTGACATTCAAATGCCCGATTTGGATGGCTTTTCGGTCTTGAATAAACTTAATCGAATGCCATACGTCATATTTACAACAGCCTACGATTCGTTTGCGCTCAAGGCTTTTGAAATCAATGCCGTGGATTATTTGTTAAAGCCATTTGACCAGGACAGATTAAACGATTCACTCACAAGACTGATAGGGTTGAAAAAAGCCAACAAAGCCTATGAGCTGGGACAAAAACTCGGTAATCTATTTCAAGATTTGGGGCAAAATGAAGATAGTTTTTATAGGCATGAGTTCAATATCAAAAAAAATGGCCGCTTGGTTCGAATACGAACAGATGAGATTTCCCATATTCAATCCGATGGGAATTACCTCGAATTGCATACGGATAACGGTAAGTATCTTTTTAGAGCCACGATGAACGCAATTGAATTCGAATTGGACTCCAAAGTTTTTCTTCGGGTACATCGCTCATTAATTCTGAATAAACGTTATATCAAAAGCTGTTTTTATTTAGGAAACTCCCATTATAAAATCAGCCTTAAAACGGGCTTGGAATTTACTTCAGGCAGGTCTTACAAAACCAATGTTGTAGCATTTTTGGAAGAATTGGAGGCATAATGTGTAGAAAATGCAAACCATTGCTCCCAATTATCTGCGTAGGTCACAATTATCAATAGCTTCTTTAAGGCATTTTGTTCTTTTGTTTGAAAGCTAAAACATGAAAAACACTGTTATATCCCAACGCCTGCACGCATTTCAACTTTTTTTGATGCTATTCGCGATGGCATCTTGCACTGCACAATCAAAAAAACAAGAGCGAATCTATTTTGATTCAGAAGCCAAAAACAAACGCTATCCCACTTTTGAGATTTTCTCCATGAACCCAGATGGTTCCAATTGGAAGCAACATACATTTGATGCGGTACTTCGTAGGGCCAATACTTCCCCAAAGTTTTCACCTGATGGAAAAAAAGTGATTTTTGGAACCTATAAGTATGGTGGTTATAAAATCGCGATGGCCAATAGTGACTTTACAAATCAAGAAAAATTTTCAAAAGGACCTCATTATTCGTACGTGGGTTCTTGGTCTCCGGACGGAACCAAAGTGCTATACAATAAAGTAGACACTGAGAAAGGGCCTTATTTCCAAGGGGATTTTGAAATATTTATGATGGATCTGAATACGGGCAGTGATACCAACGTTTCCAGAACCAAAGGAGCTGATTCCGGTCCAACCTGGTCACCTGATGGTTCAAAGATTCTATTTGGATCAGACCGCAGTGGCAATTCCGATATCTACACCATGAATGAAAAAGGTCAAGCTGTTTTTAATCTTACCAATACCCCTAATCAGGATGAATTTGGTTTCTCATGGTCGCCAGATGGTAGCAAAATTGCTTTTTATGTGCTCGAAAGAAAATCCAATAAAAAGTATATTGATCTATACATCATGAATTCGGATGGTACTGAACGAAAAAATCTAACGAATAATCAATCTGCCAAACGTAACCTTTTCGTACCCTATTATGAAGGAGCTCCCCCTATATTCTATGGTACATCTTGGTCTCCAGATGGGGAGCGCATTGCATTTTCCTCAAAACGAAATTCAAAAAAATTTCAAATTTTCACTATTCACCAAAATGGTGGGAATCTCAAGCAGCTTACCAACAATGAAGCAAACAATGTTTTTCCAAATTGGCACTTAGAACAATAATACTGGAGTTTAAGCATAATCAAATCTTAGCTAACCTTGATACTTCTCAAGTATGCTAATAGGAAGGTCTCCATACTGTAAAATCTTCTTGTGAAACTCCATAAAGCTGAAACCTGGTTCCTGTTTTGCCTTCTCAAGCATTTCCAGGATGCGACTCGACCCATATTTATATGAGATTACCTGTGCTGGCCAACGTTTCATCCTATTGATTTCACGTATGCCTATTGCATCCTGATTGGAGATATGTTCTTTCCAAAAGTCAAGTGCCTTTTCATCGGTCCAGCCATAATAATTGAGCCCTATATCAATGCACACACGTACTGAGCGAATCAAATCCCATTCCCATTTTCCATATTCGTCATATATGGTTTCCAAAAAGCCTAATTCATCTCCCAAATACTCCACATAGGCACCCCATCCTTCAAAAAAACCAGGATACGAAAACCAATTTTGTACAGGTGATCGCTCAACTATTTCATTAACCATAAATTGATAATGGTGTCCAGGAATTGCCTCATGGGCATAAAACCAACCCAGTTGCCTATTGTTGAACGGCTCACTGAAAATATTATAGAAAAAGGTGCTGTTGTCATAAAAACCGGGAACCTGCGCCAGATTTTCATTTGTTCCTCTTGCAATGTTAACTTCTGGAATTTGATTGATATAGGGAAACAAGCTGTTGGCTGTGACCTTCATTTTTTCTCGAATTGCCTCAAAAGCATCTTGCACATCGGAGGGGTCTACAAAATAAAACCGCTCATCTTCAAGATATTTCTGAAATTCGTCTTCTTCCATTCCTGAGGTTTGTTGCAACCGCTGCATATTTGCCTTTACTGATGCTATTTCTGAAAGACCAAATTGAAACAACGCCTCAGGTTTGACTTGGGCATCCACCCATCGTTTCAGTAAGTAGGTGTACCATTCTGTTCCATTGGGAACATTATAGATACTCACGGATTCATCCAACGGAACCGCACGCCATTTTTTTTCCAATGAAACACGTTCTAAATTCAATTTGGACTCATATCGTAAAATCTCAAAACTGATTCGTTCAGCGTTTGAAAGCTCATTGATCGTTATGGCATCCAATTTATTGAGCAACCCAGAAAAAAACACTTCTTGCTCCCTGAGTTTTTCGCTAGTGGAAATATTGCTTAGTCTAGCTACATAATTAATTTGCAAATTGGGTACTTCTAAACCTTCAATTTGTTCTAAAAATTCGTTTTCAATCTGCGAAAATTCCGCGTGCTGGGAACAACTAATCCCAGAAAGCAGTAAAAAAATAGCACTTAGTATTGACTTAAGCTTCATTATCTTTTTTTAAGGTTGGACGGCACATCCTAGTGTACAGGATTCCATTGGGGCGTTGTGATTTCTCCTGCTGCATTTTTTGTTTCCACTGCTAAAAGCTCGCCTTTTTCATTGTAGCTATACTTGAAAGACGCCACGGCCCACGTATTATGATCGGCCAGCGAATTTGTTGTATCGAAGAATTGTCTTGCAATTAATCTATTTTGATTATCAAAAGTCAAACTATCCTTTGCATACCCTCTACTTGGATCTATGACAAGATTATCTTCTAGATCATAACTTGATGTGCAAACCGGATTGCCCTTTGCATCGAAAAATGTCTTGATCTTATGGATTCCATTCTGACCAATTCCAGCTGCTTCATTAGAAATATTAAAGTAGGTACGCTCTTTTCGGTACATACCGTCTTCCGTCCATGTACTTTTTGCCAAACCAAGATTGCCGCTTACATTTAGAGGTTGATTCAGGGTATCACGGAACCTTCGTGTTAATTCGTTACCAAAGACATCAAACTCATACATGACCCTGTGAGCTCCCCAGCGCGTATTTTGGGGGTCTCCGTTTTCATCAATAAAGACAGCATCCTCTTCCCCACTGTATTCTGAAGGTATATATCTGATTTCGGCGATAACACTCATTCCTTTGATGGGTTGGTCTTGACCATCTAAATTCAACCATTGTGTAAACCTGCCATGTTCATCATAACCAATTTTTGTACTGACAACACCAGCCTCATCTGGTGTTGGCTGGTTCCCACTTTCACCCAAGTTGACCATTTTAGAAAGTAAACCATTGGAACCATATTGGAATTCCGTGACCATATACCCAAATCCAGGTCGATTTCTTTTAATATTTCCATCACGGTCATAGCGATGTTCCAGAATGATGTTTTCAGCTGTTTTTTGCCATTTATAGGATGCAATTCCAAAGTCATTTTCAATAGGTTGCCCTTCAAGGCCATAGAACATTAAGTGCTCCCGCTTGCCATTTTCATCCAACTTAATCTTAGTTTGGTACACACTTCCGGATACTAAACATCTTGTACCATACTCATTATAAAAAGTTCTGATTTCTGAACTGTCGGTGTAAGCAATTTTAATATGTGGTGCTCGCACAAATCGATCGTAGTAAGCCTTTAATCTCCCATTTAATAGATATTTCAATTCAACAAGACGGCCCTGGTCATCGTAATCCAATTGAAAGTGATTGATATTCTTGGACTCCTCTTTGGTAATCTTCTTTGCGGGACGGATATCAGCGAATGGGGTTTCTCGAAACACCATGCTAGTGGCATATTCCGTTTTTGTTGCTTTGTCTTGGGTTTCTGTTTTTTCTTTTTCTCCGCAGGACAGGAATAAAACTCCCACCAATAGGATTAAGGTACAGTTTTTCATTTTGATTGTTTTTTGATTGAATTGTAAGTTAATGCTTTTAATTAATCCCTATAATGCTATAGTTCAACACATTATTTCCATTCCGAAACATTGAATCGTACGGCATAAATATCCAAATGTCCGTCAAATGCTTCAGGGTTTTCTGAATCTCTTGTTGAGGTAAAGAACAAGTATTTTCCATTTGACGTTACAAATGGACTCCCATCTACACCTGAACTATTTAAAGAGCGCATGTTCTTTGGTCTGGACCAAATACCATTTTCATTAAACGTGATGTAGAGGTCAGACACACCTAAATCACCTTCCGCATACATACGGACAAATATCATAAAGGATTCGTCCGGGGCAACATAGGCATCGGATTCCAGCAAATTAGTATTGATGTAATCTGGTAAACGTACTGCCTCTTTGTATGTACCATTCTCAAACTTGGATACATACAGGTCATAACTGGTATCCTGATGTTCTCTACTGAAGTAAAGATTGCCGCTGGATGTAATAACTGGATAATATTCGCTTAAGGTAGAATTTATAGCTGTCGGAAGCATTTCTGCTTTACCCCAGGATCCATTTTCCTTTATACTTTTCCAAATGTTTCCATCTTTCCGTTCCGGATCGCCTGCCACGTTCCCACGCATTTTGAAATATAAGGATTCACCGTCTGGACTTATTTGAACATCACTAGCATCCTTGAAGCTAGTGTTTCCAAAACTTACCTTAATGGGTGCTTGAAACATACCATTTTCAAAATTACTAACAGTTATCTGTCGTTCTGAAAAATCAATAGCTGCCTTGGTATAGTAGAGTGCTTGGTTTCTTAGGGATAGGCTCCCACCATATTCAATACTGTCAGTTGTGATCTTATCTAGTTCAAAGGGTTGGGGAGTATTCCCAATATTTGAAAGGTAATTGTCCAAAGTTGTAGAAGCTTCGCTGTAGATACTAGGATCAAAAGGAACGATATAATGGTTAAAAAAGGTGTTTTCATCAGTACTTCCTCTACTACTAGTGAAAATGAGATAGTTCCCATCCTCCGTTACAAATGGACTTCCATCATAGCCTTCAGAGTTGATATCTGCACCCAACCAGACTGGGGTAGACCACTGTCCATACGTGTTGTAGCTGATGAACAAATCAGACTTTCCTAGGTTTTGACCACGTTCAAATCCTGCAAAAATCAAATAGGACTCATCCGGTGCCACATAGGCGTCACCTTCTAACTTTTCCGAATTAATATGAAACGGTAGTGGTTTGGGTTCTATATAGCTTCCATTAGAAAATTCGGAAAAATAAAGATCACTATTACCTGATCCATGAGGAGTTATAGCAAAATACAAGTTTCCGCTATCCGTCAACCAAGGATAAAATTGATTCCCCGCAATATTGGTATCAAAAAACGGGACAGCCTCTTGCCATTTTCCATCTCTGCGTTGTGATTTCCAAATATTCCAGTCAGAAACGGTATCCAACGTATTCTCCTGCATGAGCGAGGAGAACAACATTAAATCACCATCTGAATTTATGAAGATGTCCGAATGTGGGTCTGTATCAGGGAATTCAATGGCCTCTAAATTTGAAAAAGTGTCATCAACCATCTCCATTTTATGGATTATCGATGCACTTTCACCCATTTTAGTAAGATAAAGCTCCTTGGTTTTTGAAACATATACGTTGTTCCATTGAACTCCATCAACTGATAGTGTACCTTCCCCAAGTTTTACTGGTTTGATTGCGGTTGCATACTGCTGAAATTCATCAGACTTATGTATGCAACCCACCATCAAAATAAAAAATCCCAGAAAGCTTATCCTTTTCAAGGGAAGCAATTTTTTATTGACAATCATGGACGTTATCAATTCTTAACGTAAAGGGTAAGATTGACATAATCGATTATAGCTTCATAATCTGTGAGTACATCTGCGCCGATGACACCATCTACCGGTTCAATACCAAGCCTCTCAAATGCCATATTGACATGATCCAAATTAATCATCATCAAATCCATGTCCTGCATGTTCAAATCGCCCAAACGCAATTCGTTGTCATTGGAAACCTGCATTTGTATGGTACTTCCTCCTGCACCCGCAGCCTGTCTGTCCGTTGTCCTAGATTCCATTTGGAATTTTTCCTTCCGTTTGGCATCTATCACAGTCCCACTTGCACCTGTATCCAATATGAAATTGGCATCATTACCGTTTAGGACACCTGCAATATGCAGGTGCCCGGATGGTAATTTTTGCATCTTTAATTCGATATATCCCTCATTGGATAAAAAACCATTCAAACCAATTTCTTTAGTAGTTAATTGCGCTTGCAGGCAATAAATCGTGCCTAAACCTAGCAACAGGAATACGATTAAAAATCGATTCTTTCGCAATGTCATGTCCATTGTCAATTTGTTGTACACCGATTATGAAGGGAACTGGTATGTTCCTGCATTGATTTCAGAAATGATTTCGTTGATTCGTGCCTTTCTAGGCTCAGGAGCCAAAGTCAATGCTTTGTTTGCGCTGCTAATAGCCTTCTTCTTATTCCCTAAGAAATAGTGACCTAGCGATTTGTTCAAATGTAAAAACCATGCATCTGGATAAGTCTTTAGGTTTTGCTCTGCCGATTTTAAGCCTTGTTCATGGAAACCATCACGTAGTAAGGTTTGCGTTAGGTAATTGGCTTGCCAATCGTAGTTTACCAAACCTTGTGCTGCTTCAATTGTAGATTGCAGATCTTCAGTCTTACCTAATTTGGCAATCAAGTTAATTTTGGTTACAAGATTGATCACATCGCTATGTGCTGAAAATCCATTGTATCCACCGTTGATTGAACGATTGACCCATTCGTAAGCTTCTTCCAAATTGGTATCATGATCCAAGCACCATCTAGCCGCATCGTTCCATGCTTGCCAGTGATACGTATTGATTCCACGTAGTTCACTTCGTAAGCTTTCCACTACGGTTTTGTTCAAATCTACTTCCACTTTGAAAGGAATTCTTTTTTCTCCCCATTCCAAACCGATTACAACTGAATTTGGGGTTCGATTCAAAAACTCATAATCCAATCGTTCTGACATTGAACAAGTTTCTGGATCAACTTTTACACGTAAAGTCACATCCTTATCAGTATCAAGATAATAGCTTCCCCATTGGTCAAAGTTGTGTGCAAATAGTAAGGTATAGGTGTCATTTTCAGGAATAATATGGAATCCATACTTCCCAGCTTTCAATGCTTGTCCTTCAATCATTACATCTGTGGAAAATTCAATGGTCGTGGCCATATTAGCACCTGCACGCCATGCAATGGGATCGCCACCTTGAGGTATCACGTTTGAATCATTCCAAGCATCTCTATTTCGTAAGGCAGGACTACCATAATCCAAAGTAATCTCTGTAACACCCACCTTTTGGGTTTCTTGTACTCTTGGACTTCCCTGAGGCATGTTCAACGTGTGGAACTGGGCAGCCATTTGCTGCGTAAATGCGGTTGCAATAAGTGCAATAAATAGTTTTTTCATTTTGTTTTATTTTTTGGTGTTTCTATTATTATGTTCGTTTTTAATGATTGATTGAAAGTGATGAATTGCGGATGGCTCAAATACCATTTTAGCTTCTTTTTGATTGTAATATCCCATAGATACCAAACCAACCAACTTGCCTTGCGCATCCAATACAGGACCTCCACTGCATCCGTTGTAGGTTCCTTTAGGCACGTCCAAACTCAGGTTACCATCTTCGGTAAAACCAGCGAATTTACCTTGTACCTGTATGGGCTTTTCATTGTTATAGGGATAGCCAAGAAACGACACTGCTTCACCTTCGGTTAATGGTGAGCTTCTTAATTCGTATCTAGCAATATTTTCCGGAATAGCACCACTTGTTTCAAATACCAGCCAATCTGCTTTTGGTGGCATAGTCAATGGTTCCTCAGGATTTTCATTGATTAATTTACCCGCTTTTACGGCAATTGATGGGTGGGTTTTGGACACAAACGACCAGGATTTCAAATCGCCCCCAAAACTGATGGTCTTCATGCTATCTGTTTTCGCAAAAAACAAAACGTGTTTAGCAGTACAGGCATAGGTTTTGCCTTCATATTCCATCAAAAAAGCGCTACCGGCATGTGGATTATCAAATTTTGAATCTTTGAATTTCACATCACAGACCAGTACAGAATCCAATTGAGCTTGTCCAAATGTTATTCCAACTATAAAAAGAAATAGATACTTGATCATTGGATTACGAATTGTTGTTGATTCCACATCAATTGTGTGGGTTTCATATTTCCATTGCCATCGGTTGATACGCTTAATTCAACACCTTCAATATCCGTCCTAAGTATATTTTCCGAATCGAAATAAACCTCTGTATGGATTTCAAAAAAGCTTTTCATCTTCCTTCCCATGGTCAAAAACAATCTTCCGTTTTTGTTCTCCAGATTAACTTTTCTTCCATTGATTTTATAGGCCCCACTCAAGCTGGCTATTTGGTTTTCGGTAAGGCTTTTTGGTGTTTCTTCCTTAGAGAACTGTAACGCCGCATACAACCATGGATCAACATTTGCCTGCTCATCCATATGGGTATAGGAAATATCCATTGCTGGTGTTAGTGTCGTAGCTGCATCTTGTTTCCAACTCGTGGGCCATAACGTATGAGTCAAGGAAATCGCCAATCCCGAGTTTGGCAGGGTGATGTATTTGGTATCGCCAACAGTGTTTGGACCTTCTGCTGAAGGTTGTCCCACCAAAATCGCTTTTGTGTTTAAGGCTAAAATGGAGGTCAATTCTGCCAAGGTTCCTCGGGTAGCGTTGCTTATCAACACAAATAAATTCCCTCTTTTGTTTATGCGTTCAGAATCGCGCAGTAAGTCTGTAAAGGATTTAAGTTTAAATCCGTTTCCACCACCTCCGTAGCGCAAATCAAGGACCAACTTATCGACCTTACCATCAGTTAATAAGCTTTCTATTCCAGAAACAAATTTCCCAAAAGAATCTCCTGTTTCATTATTTACCACCTTTTGTATCTGAACAAACAAGGTTTTAGTGTCCGGGAAAAATTCGGTCCAATAATTATCATCACTATGATCAATTGCCAAAGGTTCGAATACACCATCATTAGGTAATTCCCTATTCAACTTGGCATAGACTTCAAGGGGTACGCTTTCTATTCTTATGTTTTTACCTGAAGTGAATTCCAATACCATACCATTGGCATCATTCCCAAATCCAGCAGCTTTCAACAAATTGGGCATTAGACCGTATGCTTGAAACAAGTATTTTTTATAATGATCATTATCGGCATTCAAGTAGGGTTTAAGTCCTTCAAATACCTCATCGACACTAGTATCATTCATCTTTACAATTTGCGCTCCAATGAGTGAACTGTTGGCAGCATTTGCATCCACAATAAACAAACCGTCACTGAACCAATTTACTTTTAGCGGCAGTAGTTTTGTACCCAGGGCAGATTGAAAATAGGGAAGGTTACACCCTTCATCTTTTAGACTGTTGAGCAATCGCTGCAGTTCAAAGACAAGGGCATCACCATCTTTAGGATTTGTGGCACTCAGTGTTTCGTACACTCGTAAAAATTCATTCGTGGTTTCGTTTTCTTCGATCCATGGAACCGTACTTTCTACGCGTTTTTTCAAAAAGTCCAAATCCTCTTGCCATTCTACCTGTGTAAGCTCAAGATTAACTTCCTGGGAAGTTCCTTTGCAGGCCATGCATAAAAGAGAGGTTAGAACTAGATATTTGATTTTCATTTTACTAAGACTTTTGGATTTTACTCATCCACGAAATGGTCTTCTTCACTATTTCAGTGTTGTAGTTATCCCTTACATACGAGCTCATCATACCATTGCTGAGGGTTTCCACATTTTCTTGCATGGAGTTAAAATTTACGAATCCATGGTCTGCTTTATCAATGTGTAAGAAGGTTCCGGACCCGCCATTGGAGTTTACGATTTCGACAATCTTTTTGGCTCCGGTATCATTTATAGCCTGGATATCAAATTCGCCATGCATGGCCAAAACATTGGTTTTCACTTTTGTCCATGACCCTGGAACATCAACATCTACTAACCCCTGCCAAAAATCAAAACCTCTGCCGATGTATTGTTCCCGCCTTAACTCCTCAACATTAAAGAGATTCGCATAGCTTTCATTCTTTGCTAACTCAGCACCGGTCAACTTACGTACCAAGAAATCATCGTTGAATTTTAGATTGACTTTGTTATCCTCCTTTATCTGTTCTTCCGAAACTCCAAAATGCTTGGGTTGAACTGTGTACAGGTCAATCATATAGTCATACCAATTCTTGGCTCCAATGCCATAGGTAATTATCCCCTTGGGCATTTTGATATCTACCAATTGCGGTGCGATTATCCCGCCCATGGAATGGCCGAACATGAATATCTCATCCAGATTGACCCTATCGAGCTGCAAAAGACATTTATAGCCTTCACGAAATCCTCTTAACTCTTGTTCAAAACTTATACGTGAACAATCAATTTCGCTTTCACTATCGCCAACTCCTGGTTTCTCCACTCTAAATACAGCATATCCAGCATCTACCCAATCGTGTACCAATCGTCGGTACGGTTGTTCAGGAGAAAAGGGCAAGTCTATAGAGCCACAGGTATAACCCTGCATAAAATAGACGATAGGTGGATTGGAAATATTCTTTGGTGTATATAGAATTGACCTCAATTGATTGCCTTCATAACTTACTGCTCCGTAGGTGATATCGGCATTATCATAGGTCTCCCATGGTCGGGCAATACCTTTTACTTTTTTGTTGAATTCTTGACCGTTCTGCTGATACTCCAATTGTATTTCGTCACCTGCCCTAAAATCTGTTATCGTAGTAAATACGTCTATTGGTGCGTTAACTGGATTTCCATTGATTCGTTTTAGGATTGCACCTTCTTGCATTCCTATTGCATGGACGGTACTTCCAGGAGCTACCGTCATTATATAAAGACCTTCTGAAGAATCTAATTCGTATGCAGCAACCAAACTGTCGTTCAATGCTTGCATCATAATTCCTAAGGATGCTTTTCTATGTAATTGTTGTGCATTGCTTAGGTGTATCAACCCAAAGACTGCTAGCATAAAAAGTAAACCTCTAGTTGGAATTTGTTTCATCATACGTTTGTGCATTATATAAGATTAGAACAATTTTGATTTGAATTGTTCATTTTGAGGCAAACGTACTTTTTTGCATGATGCTGGTCGTCCGAATAGAGGTAAATGCAGAAATTAGGACTTACTTTTAAGAGAATTTAACAGTCCGTGTTCATTGTAAAATCAAGCCTGAACGACTCTTAACCGTAAAGTGTGGTAATATGATTTTTACGAAATGCGGAAGGTGTTACCCCCACCATTTTCTTAAATACTGCGTTAAAAACAGACTTGTTATTGAATCCGGATTCATAAAGAATCGTAAGAATGGTCATGTCACCTTCGGTATTTTTCAATAGGGATTTTGCTTCTTCAATGCGATAATAATTCACGAAGTCATAAAAATTACCTTCATAAAATTTATTAATTAAAGCTGACACATTTCTAGGTGACTGATCTATAGCACTGGAAAGGTTCCCTATTTTCAAATCGGCATTTTTATACAGTTTTTGACTTACTACCAATTCACATAATTTGTCGTAATTCTGCTTATTGACAATATCGGTATTTGGAACCTTCTTGAGTTTTACGGAGAGGTTATTGTAAAAAACTTCGGGGCTACCTAAAACCAGAAGCAAGGTCACATTGGACAAAACCAATAGCAAAACTATTCCCAAAGCAGATAAGCTATCAGCCATAAACTGGTTTTCATTGAACAAGGAGCTTACAAAAAACACAATCCATATGGCTATGAAAATCCATAGCACCTGTTTTAGCCATTTGACAATTTTATCAAAAATCAATCCCTTACTCTCTGATTTGTATAGCAACCACAGCGAAACACCCGTGTATCCCAAGACCTGGGCATAATACAGCGCCTCGATAGAATTCCTAAACACAAGTAAGTGGTTGAAAAAAGTGCCTTTGTACTCCAACACAGCCATGGTTATCAAGGCTATGTTCGTTAGCAAGAAAAACAAAAAAGGGAGCAAATGGATGCTAAATTTACGAATTGGCACCACAGATTTAAGAACGCTCAGCGTAAACCAATACAGAAAAGGAGCATAAAAAAATAGGAATGAATTCATTATCACCCCTGCCCGTAGCGCAACCCTTTCACCAGGAAAAATAACTTGCCCAAGCAACAAATTACTTAGCATGGTAAGTCCTTTTCCCAACAAGAAAAACGAAAAAATGAAAATTGCATGATCTAGTTTTTTACGATAATACCAGATTAGACCGGTAAACAGTAAAAAATTAAAAGCTGCAATTTGTTGCAATAAGTCAAGCATCCAATAATCTTGATTTGACCAATTAAGTTTAGCTCCAATTTATATTTTTCGTTTAAATAAAAAAAACGAGCCAGATTTTAATTCCATGCAAATCTAAACGTACAGTAACAAAAAACAATAGTATTTCAACCGATATCGGAATAAAACTACTATAGATCAAAGAACTGTTGGCAATGAGGTTTTCGATTTTATCGTAACATTCATACCAACACTTTATCTTTATGGCATGTCCGAACCAATTGATTTTGTATTAAAGCTCGGCGCAATTCAAGGCTTCTTCTTTTTCTTTGTATTGTTTTTCAACAAGAAGCATAATGTTGCAAGTAAGGTGCTTTCCATATTAGTGTTACTAATTGGTATCACCTGTTTCTTCTACTCGTTTAACTCTTTGGAATTTTATACAGATTACCCACATTTATTACGATTAAATTGGGGTATTCCCCTCCTATTTGGTCCGCTATTGTTTCTGTACACCAAGTATTTATTATTCCCAGCCAATAAATTCAATAAAACGGATTTAAAACTTGCTATACCATACATTCTTAACTTGCTGATTTTGGCTCCATTTTTTATTAAAGGGGGTGAAGATAAGCTAGCATCCTTGGATTATTTTACGGCGGCAGTTTCCATTGGTGTGGACAATTATGCCATATACTTTCATGTATTGCAATTAAGTATAATAGGTTTAGGTCTTCATTTTAGCCTAAAATCCTTGAACATGGTTAAAGCTTATCATATTGGACTTAAACAGGACTACGCATCTTTGGAAAGCGTTAAACTACAGTGGCTTCATGAATTGATTTGGGCTTTTATCGTATTGTTTATTTTACTCATAATCCTGATATTAAGAGGAGCATATGACAAATATTTGATTTACGACTATCAAGTCATTTTCTATATCGGATTTGCGGTCTTGGTATACATGGTCAGTTTTAAAACATTCCGATTGAAAGAACTAACTATGATACAAACAACCCATAGACCAATAAAAACCGTAAAAGATGAGGTAATCATAAATCTTGGTGAGGATGGGAAGCGTCTGAAAACGTATTTGAATGAACACAAACCCTATTTAGACAACAAACTGACCGCGGTACAACTAGCGACGCAGTTGGAATGGAGTCGTCATAAACTCTCTGAAATACTCAATACACAAATAGGTCAAAACTTCTACGATTTTATTAATGCGCATAGGATTGAGGAATTCGTTCAAAGAATGTCAGATGGGGAACATCAACAACTTACTTTTCTTGCCTTAGCCTATGATTGTGGTTTTAGTTCTAAATCTTCATTTAATTCTGCATTTAAAAAACATACAGGATTTACCCCCTCTCAATACCTTAAGAAAATGTCCGAGTTGACCTAATCGGTCGATGTACTTTTCTTTTATCCAGAATATTGCGCCTAAGTTTAATACATCACCAATGAATTTAGGAAAACAACTTATTATCGCAGTCGTATTTGTAATCAACGGTATTTGCAATGCTCAAAACACCCTAGAAATAACACCTTGGACTTTTAAAAATCGAGAAGGTCATAAAGTAGATTCGGAAAAGGGAAGCTTTGTAGTAAAGGAAAATAGAACTAATCAAAATTCTAGGGAGATAGAACTAAAATTCGTTCGTTTTAAATCAACAAATCCAAATCCCGGATATCCTATCATCTATCTCGCAGGAGGACCTGGTGGTAGTGGCATACGAACTGCACAAGGGGAGCGATTTGACTTATTTATGGCGTTGCGCGGAGTAGCCGATGTCATTGCCTTTGACCAACGGGGAACAGGTGAATCCAATAGCATTCCAAATTGTGAGGTATCTGTTTCATTCCCCTTGGAACAGGTGGGCGATGAACATTCTTATCTTAAAAAACTAAAGGCAAATGCCAATACTTGTCTAGACTATTGGGTTTCTCATAACGTTGATGTTTCTGCTTATAATACTATTGAAAATGCAAACGACTTGGAGCAACTTCGATTGGAATTGGGAGTGGAAAAGTTAAACCTTTGGGGAATAAGTTATGGATCACATTTGGCGCTCGCCTATATAAAACAATATCCCAACAACGTTGAACATGTTGTTTTAGCAAGTTTAGAAGGGTTGAACCAGACAATTAAAAGACCCAAATACAACCAGCAATTTTTAGCGTACTTGGCCAATAAAGTAAAAGCAGACCCTAGTGCTGCTAAGTACTATCCTAATGTTTTAGGTATGATGAATGAGGTTTTTGATGCATTGGAAAAAGAACCCGTAGTCGCAGAATTCAAAAATAGGCGAACAGCAAAAACGCATAAGGTGACCATAAGTAAGTTTGACTTACAATTGGTTACGTCCTTTTTCTACCTTAAAAATCCTGAGCAGTCCAAAAACCTGCCCTATATTTTTTATCAGATGAAACATGGGGATTACTCTGAAGTGGCTCCAAAGGTTACTCAATTAAAGCAATTCATGGGAAGAAGTCTAAGTCGATTAATGCCTTTGGCGATGGAAGTTGCTTCAGGCATATCTTCGAAAAGAGCCAAACGCATTCAAAAAGAAAAAAAGAATGCACTTCTTGGTGCGACCACCAACTTTCCCTTTCCTCAAATTGGCGAAGAATTGGCCATTGATGACTTAGGGAATGTCTTTAGAAAAAATCCTAAATCAGACGTTTCAGCCCTATTTTTCAGTGGTACATTAGATGGTAGAACCTATCTGCCTGCTGCGGCCGAAATTATCCATAAATTTAAAAATGGGAGACATGTAATCATAGATGGAGCCGGACATGATTTATTTTTATCCACTCCAAAAGTTAAAGCATTGATGTTGCGCTTTTTAAATGGTGATGAAATTGAATCCCAGACAATTAATATACCAATGCCAAAATGGAAACTACCAAATCAAGAAGTTTCAAATTGAACACCTACACATTGTCCTTAAGCGTGTTTGGGTTGATTGCCCTGGGTATCTATGCTTGGAATTCCCTTTGGGTATCAGAAATTAATCTCCAATTGGAACCCTACAATAAGTTGCGCGTTTCTGGTATTGCGAATGTTCATCTTGTGCGAGGTGACAGTGAAAGTGCGCGACTTGTAGCTGATGAAAACATTGTAGATAAAATTGAAATGCAGGTTATTGATAACACACTTTTTATCAATTCCGATGATTCCATTTCTGGTGAAAGGAAAAAGGATATTTATCTGACTTACACGCAACTGACTGAAATTCGAATTGAGAATGCAGCAACGGTGATGAGCAAAGAAATAGTTCAGTCTGATAATATCTTAATCCAGGCAACTGGTAGCTCAGAAGTGGTGCTCAGAATTGAGGCAGATAGTTTAAAGCTTCTAATGGAGCATGCCGCAAATGTAAAACTGGCCGGAAGTACTAAATTATTTGATTTGACGCTTGCTGATCATGCAGATATTATGGCCTACCATTTGAATGCAAATAAAGGTATTGTGAAAACCAAAAGCTCAGCTAACGGCAGTGGAATTGCACGAATAGCAGTAAAAAATTCACTATTTGTGCGACTTGAAGGGACAAGAGTGATATACTGCAAAGGGAATCCCGATATCGATAAAAAATCGGTTCATTCTAATAAAAATTTGGTGCTTCGATAAACTCAAAATTTGATTTCAAAGTAAAAGAAATGCCATTATCCCTGAACCATATAAGGTTAAAATAATTTTATATGTTTGTTAAAGGTGGTACTTCAACTATTCATGCACTAGCCGATAAAGCCACCTCATGGGAGGTATGGATCAAGAAAGAGTTTGGTCAGAGTTTAAAAATGGTAGCAAGCAAGCATTTGAGTCGGTATACAACTATTGTATTGACGACATGTATGCTTACGGTCTTAAATTAAATTCAAACAAAGAGCTCGTCAAAGACTGCATCCAACAGGTTTTTGTAGATATATATGAGCGCCGCCAAGTGCTTTCCAATCCCCAAAATATCAAATACTATGTCCTTAAGGCGCTTAAACATCAAATTTATAAGCGTCAGAAAAAAGAGAAAAAGAAATCCAATATTGATGAGTTCTCAGAATTAAAATTCAAAACCCCTTATAATTTTGAGGATAAAAAAATCATCTCTGAAATTGATGAGAAAAAGCAACGCCTCATCAAAAAAGCATTAGGTTCTTTGTCATCAAAACAACGGGAAATCATGTATTTGCGTTTCACTACCGGAATGGAGTACACCGAAATTGCCGAAATGGTAGGGATTGACCATAATTCAGTTCGAAAACAGGTCTACCGTTCTATCAAAAAATTGCGAAACAGTGAAATTTTTGATGATTACAAAAGCATCATCTTGTTTTATTCCGCCCTTTCCATTCCCTGAATCTACTCCAGAATTTCAAATTCAAACCAAATAAAACAAAGTTACAACTAGCTGTTTTGTAGTGTTTTAACTATTTTTTTGTGAAAAAAGTGAAAAAATGTGTCCACAAATGAGCACCTGTTGTCCTTTTATACTAAACGGTCAATATGCTAAAAGGATTTGCAAAATACTTGGATGATGCAAAATTCGTGGATTGGATAGCTAATCCTACCGAAGAAAAAACTAAGTACTGGGAAAAGTTCATTAAGCAAAATCCATCAGAAAAAGCCAAAATCCTTTTATTGAAAGAGTATCTGTCTTTGTTTAAAACCAAAGACAAAGTACTGACGGCGAACGAAAAGCAAGAAATTTTAGGATTGATATACTCCAAAATTCAACCTAATAAAGTCAGCAGAGGACCAATCTATCTCAACATATTTAAATATGCCGCCGTAGCCATTATAGTTTTTGGCATTGGTTTTTATCTGACCAAGGAAACAGTAAACGAACCCAATGCAGAAATAGAAAGCTTATTGCAAGTTTCTGTTGATTCAGCTTCCGATACAAAGTTGGTCCTATCAGACGATAAAGAAATCATTATAGAGGATAAAAAATCAGATGTAAACTATAATGAAGGGTCAACATTGGTAATCAACAGGAAGGATACAATTGCGATTTCCAAAGCAAGTAAGAATGATGATGTTGCAATGAACCAATTGATCGTTCCATTTGGCAAGCACAGCAAACTAACATTGAGTGACGGTTCCATCGTTCATTTAAATTCAGGTTCAAGATTGGTATTCCCATCAAAATTCACCAAATCAACTAGAGAAGTGTATTTAGGAGGTGAAGCTTTTTTTGAAGTGGAATCCAACAAGAACAGTCCGTTTATAGTCCGGTTGTTAAAGGATGAGGATTTATTGGTTCAGGCCGTGGGGACCAAATTCAATGTAAACTCGTATGACAGGCATAATTCCGTAACTACCGTGCTCACCGAAGGTGAAGTTCATTTAAGAGATCAAAGTAAAAAATCCCTTTTCAAAAAAGATGAACATACGGTGATGAAACCAGGTCAACTTGCTGAATGGAATGTTTCTTCAAAAACCGTAGTGGATCAAAGAAAAGTCAATACAGACTATTACACCGCGTGGATAGATGGATTATTGCTGTTCAACAGCGAGACACTCAATGAAATTACAAGCAGGATTTCGGCCTATTACAATGTTGAAATCCGATTAGCTGATAATGTAGATGGAACCTTTAAACTTACAGGAAAGCTGGATCTAAATGAATCTCTTGAAACAATAATGGAAAATTTAGCAATCACAGCTTCAATATCATATGAAAAAACTGAAAACAATGAACTATTGATTTTCAAATAAAAAACCAAGGCATGTTCGCAGCATGCCTTGGCGGTAAGCCTGTATAAATACAGGGATTGTTTAACAAACAACTAACTAAAATTATGGAAAAAAACCTATTTCCATATCATCACTTGCGTGATTTTATGGATAAAACCAAACAGGTGATGAAGTACCTTACGCTCTTTTTACTTCTCTTCACGCTTTATTCCTTTACGGATGCTTATGCTCAGAAGACCAAGCTAAGGTTGGACCTCAAAGATGCCACCTTACTGGAAATGATCGAAGGCATTGAAAATCAGAGTGAGTTTGTCTTTATGTATGGAGATGATCTCTTACCCACGCTAAACAATGGTAAGTCTGATTATAAAATTAAAAATCTGACCCTGGAGAATACGCTTGACCGTTATTTTAAAGGTAAACGCATAACCTACTACATTAAGGGTCGACAAGTAGTACTGAAAAAACAAAACCCTTCCATTGTTATAGATGACAAACCTGTAGCACAAAGTTCAGTTTCTGGAACCGTTTCAGATGACACAGGGCCCTTACCCGGAGCAAGTATAGTAGTGAAAGGCACAACAACAGGAACTACTACAGATTTTGATGGAAACTATACTATTGAAGTTTCAGATGCCAATGCAATATTGGTAGTTAGCTATATAGGATATACCACCATGGAAGTACCTGTAAACGGTCAATCCACAATTAATGTTGTTTTAAAGGAAGATGCTCAGGCTTTGGAAGAAGTAGTAGTAACGGCATTAGGTTTTGAAGTACGTACCGATAAACTTGGCACAGCTGTTTCAACGGTAAAACCCGAAGCATTGGTTCGATCAGGGGAGACTACGATTGCTAATGCCATCCAAGGAAAAATGGCAGGTGTGAACATAACGCGTTCCAACGGTGACCCAGGGGCTGGTTCCAATATCAGGATTCGTGGAGCTAATACCATATTTGGTAGTACACAACCGCTTATTATTGTAGATGGGATTCCAATTAGCAATAGTAGTACACAAGGTGGAGCAAGTAGTGCCACAGGAAATGGTACCTCGCAGCAGTCACGTCTAAACGACATCAATCCTAATGATATAGAATCGCTACAAGTACTTAAGGGTGCTTCTGCTGCTGCCCTCTGGGGATCTCGTGCATCCAATGGTGTTGTAATTATAACCACCAAATCCGGACGTAGAGGTTTTCGTGTAAGTCTTAAAACCACACTTTCTTTGGATGAAGTCAATGCCATTGCACCATTGCAGAATAATTACGGTCAAGGACTTGATGGAAGGTTCCGGTTTGGATACATTCATGGTTGGGGTGATGAAATATCGACTAGAAGCGGCGGTGAGGATGACTTTGATACCTCAGGTGGCTTTTTTATAGGTGATCAAACTGGGCGCACCTATTACCCGATTGCTGATGGGACCACAGATAACTTACATGGTGGTAAGAATTCTAGGGAAACCTTCTTGGATGAAAACTTTGATCAGGTTTTTAGAACTGGTGTTTTATTGGAGCAATCAGTAAGCGTTAGTGGAGGCGATGAGAAAAGTAACATTTTCTTCAGTTTAGGCAATACGGATCAAGAAGGTATCATACGAAATAACGATTACCGCAGACATACTGTAAATCTTAGTGCTTCTCATCGTTTCAATGAATACATCAATTTAAAATTGAAAGGAAAGTACTCAAGAATTAGTGCTAACAGAATCCAACAAAACTCAAATACCGCAGGTTTATTATTAGGGTTCTATCGCAACATTTCTGACTTTAATATAGAAGACTTTACGGGAACCTACGTAAGCGACACAGGAGCCGAGTTTAGTGGTAGGCATAGATCTTATAGAAATCCAATTGGTGCGTCTGAAAGACCATTTTACAACAACCCAAGATGGACTACGGATAAGCAAAAAGCACCAAACATTGTAAACCGCCACATCTATTCGGCAGAGCTTGATGTTTTCCCTGTTGACGGTTTGAATATTAAGTTACGTGGTGGTGTTGATACCTATAGTGACGACAGGACTTACTTATATCCTAGGGGTTCTGCAAGAACAGGTTTGATTCCCAGGCTTGAAGGTAACTTGACATTTGAAAGTTTAGGCGCTACTGAATTGAATTTTGATGCCATTGCAAAGTACGATACCAACTTAGCAGATGATATTACATCATCATTTATTCTAGGATGGAACATTAACGACAGAAAATTCAATAGGGAAACTATTGTTGGTAGCGATTTCATTGTTAATGAGGAAATCTATTCATTGACGAATTCCAGGATTATCCAAGGTGATAATTTTATAAGTCATAGAAGATCCAATAGAGGATTTGCCACGGCAAACTTTGGAATCTACGATCAATTGTATGTAGACTTGTCAGGAACAGTAGAGGCAGCATCCACTATCAAGGACCCATTTTTTTATCCTTCAGCAAGCGTAGCATGGCAGTTCTCAAATGCGGATTTCTTTCCGGAAGATAGCTTCATAAGTTTCGCCAAAGCCCGATTAAGCTGGGGTAAGGTGGGTATTCAACCTGATATCTACAGAAGCGCTACCAACTATGAGGGTGATTTTACCTATAGCAATGGAATTTTCGGAAACCTCTCTTCCATCAATCATGGTGGTGGATTTAGATTGGATAATAGACTAGGTAATAGCAACCTAAAACCAGAAATAAAGACTGAAATCGAAGGTGGATTGGAATTTAGGTTTTTCAACAATATGCTGAATACCAGCTTTACCTATTACACCAACGAAATAGAAGATATCTTACTGACTTTGGATAGAGCACCTTCAAGTGGTTTTTCAAGCATCTATACCAATGGTGCCAGCATGGAAAATCGCGGATTTGAATTTGAATTCAGTGCAAACCTTTTGGGCAGCAATGAACACTGGACGTTTACGCCCTATGGAAACTTTGCTACCAACAAAAATGAAGTTACAAGCTTGGCAGGCGCCGATGTACAACGATTGACCGGTTTTGGTACTGGAGATTCAGTAGCAGCGGTAGGTTATCAAATGGGAGCTATTTTCGGCGGTAAACTTCCAAGAAATGCAGATGGAAGTATTCAATTGGATGAAAATGGATTTCCGGTAGGTACACCAGAATACGATGTTATTGGTGACCCAAATCCTGATTGGACCGGAGGTCTTGGTTTTAACCTCGGCTTCAAGAATGTTTCACTAAATGTGCTTTTTGAACACTCGCAAGGTGGAGATTTTTATGATATGACCCGTCAAATCAACAGCCAAAGAGGTTTTAGTAGGGAATCCGGAAACAAAGTTACCATTCCTTCAGACGGAATTGTAGATGTTACCGGCGCAACTTACACCTCCGGCGATGTTGTTCGTGGAAATTTGTTTGATTTTGGAGCTGGTCCCGTACTCTTGGAACAAAACTGGTACCGTGGTAATGGGGCTGGGAACAGAGGCTTTAGCGAGCTTTGGCTTCAAGATGCTACATGGACCAGATTAAGGGAACTGACCTTAACCTATTCGTTGGGCCCTAAAATTCTTGACAAGCTAAAACTTTCTGATTTAAGCTTAAGCTTTACTGGTAGAAACCTTGTGCTTTGGACGGATGTTATCGGTAACGACCCAGATAAGAATTTCGCAGGTGTAGGAAACTCAAGAGGATTGGATTATTATACAAATCCATCCACGAAATCCTATTTGTTCAACTTGAGTTTAACATTTTAAAAAAGGAGTCATGAGAATATTAAAGATAAGTACAGTAACAATAGTTCTTTTCAGCTTTTTCGCATGTCAGGAAATAGTTGATGATATAAATGATAATGATCCAAATACCATCAGCAATGTTGACGGACAGACCCTTTTAACAGGTATTCAATTAGCTGACATTACAGCACAGTTGGGGTATTTAAACTGGGCCGCTGGTGTTTGGACAGGAAACTTCGTTGGCAGTGGTCGTTTTGCGCCCATACAGGAGTATCAATATGGAAATACCAATTCCAACACGCCCTGGTTCAATATATACGTGGGCGTAGTGCAACAAGCAAGGGAATTGAGAAGTGGCATCCCGGTGACAAACCAGGATTTTTTCTTCGGAGCTTCAAAAGTTTTGGAGGCACATGCCCTAGGAACTGCCGCAAGTATGTTTGGGGACGTACCCTTTACAGAAGCGGCAAACCCGGAAATTCCAACGCCTACCTATGATGGCCAATTAGCGGTGTACTCTGGGGTTCAATCCTTACTAGATGAGGCCATTTCCGATTTACAGTCTGCGGGTACTGAAGGTGGTATCTCAGAAGATCTGTTTTTTGGTGGAAATTCCAGCAATTGGATTAAGGCCGCTTACACCTTGAAGGCTAGACTTTACCTGGAAGCTGGTGATTATGCCAATGCAATTTCGGCTGCACAAAATGGTGTGAACCAAGCATCAGAATCCATGCAGTACACCCCACCTGCTGTGGTTCTTACAGGGGACACCAACTTATTGAATCAATTTTTCACCGGTAGTTTTCCAGATGATTTAACAACTGAGGGAGGTTATTTAATTGAACTGATGACGGGTGCTAGTAATAGGAACAATACCAAAACAGATGAAATTGATCGCTCAACATACTATTTTGATGGTACGCAAATCAACTTGGCGGGCATTGCGGCCGTAGACGAGCCTATGAATCTATTGTCGGTACAGGAAAATGTACTCAATTGGGCCGAAGCCGCAATACGATCTAATGACTTTGCAACTGCCCTATCCAAATTGAACGAACATCGCGCCAATTTGAGAAATGGTGAATTCTTTGCTATCACTACTGGAATATATGATGATTATGTTGAAGCGGATTTCCAAGCTGGCGGTATCGAAAATTTAGATGGTTCTTTGTCTCAGAATGATGCCCTTTTGAGGGAAATTATTCAAGAACGTTATGTTACATTTTTTGCTGAATTATCAAGTTTCAATGACTTGCGAAGAACAAAGAATGATCCGATAAGCATTCAAGTTGGTGTACCATTCAATACAGGCACACAACATCCTGAACGTTTCTTGTACCCTTTCTCTGAAGAGAATACCAACGGGGCCAATGTTCCTGATATTACGGATTTGTTCGCGAAAACGCCAGTTAACCAATAACCTTCCGAACCATGGGACGCAATTTAGTTTCGGTAGCTTTTTTATGTTGCTTTGCATTGGGCTTAAATGCCATGCAAGATGGCAAGAACCTGGTAGCTTCAGCAACACCTGAAGCTACCGAGGCAGGCGTCTTGATTTTTGAAAAAGGAGGAAACGCAATTGATGCTTCAATTGCCGTTGCGTTCACCTTGGGTGTTACGGAACCGGCCATGTCTGGATTGGGCGGCCGCACCATGATGCTGATATCCATTCCAAATGAAACCCCTATTGCAATAGGCGGACATTCACGCACACCATTCTTTGTAGAGCCTGATATTACAAGAGACAATCTAAAATTCCATAAACAAGTTTCCATTCCTTCCCAAGTAAAGGTCTTGTACACAGCCTGGAAAAAATATGGAAGCGGAAAACTTCGTTGGGATGAATTATTGGAGCCTGCAATTGGTTTTGCGGAAAACGGTTTTAGCGTTGGAAAACATAGACATCATGTTTACAAAAGGTGGGAAACGCGCATAAAAGAAAGTCCATATCACAATGGTGAAGTATTGATTAATGGCGATATACCTGCCATTGGTGATGTCATAAAGCAACCTACTTTGGCCAAAACCCTTAGACGATTGGTCAAACATGGAGGGGATGATTTTTACAAAGGCGATATTGCAAAACAAATTGCACAGGATTTTCAATCACATGGAGGTTGGATTACATATGAGGATCTAGCCAATTTTCCAGAACCAGAAATTTTTGAACCCTTGCATATCACTTATCGTGGTTATGATGTTTATTCCTTTGTTCCACCGAGCGGTGGTTGGCAAGTGTTGCAAGTTCTGAATCTTCTGGAGCAAAGTTCTCCCGATGCAGTAGATGAGAATGATCAACAAAGAAAGAACCTAGTAATAAATGCACTTAATTTAAGCCACAATAATCGGTTAGAACAAGCCATTACCGATTACACCAACTACGAAGCTCAGGTAAATGATAAGATATCGAAATCCTTTGCCAAAGCTTTATTGGAAGCCAACAACCAACCTAATAGTCCAATTCAGGAAAATGACAATCAAGAAGGCGAAACCACACATTTTTCTGTAGTCGATGAAAAGGGTATTGCGGTAAGTGTTACATCCAGCGTAGGCGCCTATTTTGGTTCCTTGACTTCAACGAAAAATCTAGGGTTCTTTTACAATAGTTATGTAAAATCTTTATTGGGTTTTGGTTTGGGAAAAAAACTAGAACCTAATACCATAATCCCTTCGTCAATGAGTCCAAGTTTGGTAAGAAAGGACGGAAAAAATGTTTTGGTGATAGGTACCCCAGGAAGTAAGCGCATTGTATCTACCATTGCCCAATTGATACAATTATGGGTAGATGGAAACAACAGTATAACAGAAATCATTAGCTATCCCAGAATCCATGCCATTCAAAACAAGGTGTATTTGGAAGATGAAAACCTGGATTCGGAATGGTTACAGCAGCTACGGAAACAAGGTTATCAGATCACCTTTCCTGATTATGATTTGACCATTGATGGCAAAAATGCCTATTTCGGCGGGGTTCATGCCATAGAGTTCAGAAATGGACAATGGTCTGCAGCTGCTGACCCAAGAAGAGATGGAAATACCAATTGATATTAAGAAATTGTTTGAGTTAGTTTATGTTCAAGTGAAAGGCTGTTCCTGCAAATAATAGAGCAGCCTTTTTTATTCTAAAACCAATAGCTCTATAAATCAAAAGCACCCAACGAATAAAATAATAAGATGTTTACCAAACACATAGCTATTTGCTGCTGTTTTTTACTTGCCATAGCCTGCTCGGATAAAAAAGTAGAGGAGGCAGTACAATTTGATACCAATTTCAAAGGTGCACGCTTGGATAGCATCAAGAAAATTGGTGACAACGAATATATGGCTTTGGTTTTGCCTGAAAATGAACCGATCAACCAAAGTCCATGGTTTGCATTCGCCGTTTCGTCCAAAACACCAAAAAACATAAGACTTACATTGGATTATGGAACTTATCAACATCGTTACGTGCCCAAGGTCAGTTATGATAAAATCAATTGGAAATCCTTAAATCCATCGAGCATTATTGTAGATACCATCACGCATACGGCCGTGTTATCCCTAGACATTTCAGCGCAAATCCAATACATAGCAGCTCAAGAAGTCATAAGCAGTGATGACACTTATGCATGGGTTGCACAGCAAATTGAAAAGAATCCAACTACGCTTCTTGAGGTAGCAGGAAAATCAAGTTTAGGTAATGACAATTTGGTTATGGTTCATGAATCCGAAGACATTAAAAACTCCATTGTTTTGATTGCAAGACAACATCCACCTGAAATTCCGGGAGGTACCATCGGATTTCAGACCTTTTATGAAACCCTCTTTTCCAATACCGAGTGGGCTATTGATTTTCGAGGGAATTTCAACATCTACACCTTCCCTTTGTTAAATCCTGATGGAGCCGATGCCGGAAATTGGAGACATAATGCCAATGGTGTTGATTTGAATCGGGATTGGGTTGAATTTTCACAACCTGAGACAAAAATGGTTCGTGACTTTCTTGATACCAAAATCGATGGAGGCAAAAAAATTCGATTTGCTTTGGATTTTCACACCTCCCACAGCGGTCCTTACCTATTGGTCTTGGATTCTATCAATGAGGTTCAAACCAAGAAAATCATCCCAGATTGGATATCTAAAATTGAAACCAATTCAAACTTTAAAGTAGAGGCAAGACGCAGAAGTCAAGACCTCCCCTATTGCTATAACTATTTCTTCAATCGATTTGGTTCAGAAGCAGTAACTTATGAGGATGGGGACGAAATGGACCGTGAATTGATTAAAAAGAGAGCGCAAGTTCACGCCAATGAACTCATGAAAACACTATTGGAAAAACTTAACAAACGAGATTTTGATGAATAAGAGTCCATTTATAGTAACCTGTGTCTTGTTTGCCCTGGTTTCCTGTCAAAAAAAGACAATTGATGCAGATATCCTTATTCAAAATGGTACGGTGTACAATGGGATAAATAAACAACCCTTCAAGCATACAATAGCGGTTAAAAACGATAAAATTGTATATATAGGAGATGCATTAGATGTCGACATCAATACAAGTAAAACGATTGATGCCTCAGGTTTGATCGTTTCACCAGGGTTTATTGATCCCCATACTCATGCTGACAGGGAATTCAATAAACCTGAAACGGCTCATAACCTACCTTTTCTTATGCAAGGAATAACAACTGTGGTGGCCGGAAATGACGGCGATAGTTTCTTTCCAGCACAAACGCATGTGGATATGTATGAAGAACATGGTATTGGGACCAATGCCATTCTTTTGATTGGTCATGAAACCATCAGAAAGGAAGTCATTGGGTTAAGTGATAGAGTCGCTACTTCTGAGGAAATAGTTCAGATGCAGGCACTTCTAGATAAGGAAATGGAGGCTGCTGGAAATTTTGGCATGTCCACTGGTTTGTTCTATGCTCCCGGTAGCTATGCTACAACTTCTGAAGTAATAGAATTGGCAAAGACTTGTGCTGAAAATGGGGGTATTTATGATTCGCATTTACGAGATGAAAGCTCCTACACTGTTGGTCTTGTTGCCGCCGTAGAAGAAGCCATACAAATTGGGCGGGAAGCCAAATTACCCATCCATATCTCACATATCAAGTGCTTGGGTGTTGATGTCTGGAAAAAAAGTGACACTATCATTTCAATGGTTGAAGCAGCACAAAAAGAAGGGATAGCAGTAAGCGCTAATCAATATCCTTATGAAGCATCCGCTACTGGCTTAAAAGCTGCCACCGCACCAAAATGGGCACAAAGCGGCGGTACAGATTCACTCCTGTATCGATATGATTCCCCGCAACACAGACAACGTATTTTAGCGGAAACCAAAAACAATATTAGACGTAGAGGAGGTCCAGAATCCTTGTTGATCGTAGTAATACAAAACCCCGAGTATCGGAACAAAACACTACTGCAAATTTCTAAGGATTTGGGCATCCCGCCGGAGGAAGCGGTGTATAAAATATTGCGTACAAAAGGAATTATACGCATTGCCTCCTTCAATATGGCAGATTACGACATACATAACTTTATGAAACAAAAATGGGTCACCACGGGTTCCGATGGTAATACGGGACATCCAAGAAAGTATGGATCTTTTCCTCGGAAGTATCGCAAATATGTGGTGGATGAAGGTGTTTTGGATTTACCTACTTTTATCAACCAAAGCTCGTCCAAAACTGCTGAGATCCTAGGTATATCGAACCGCGGAATACTAAAAGAAGGCTATTTTGCAGATATTATTCTTTTTGACCCTACCACGTTCCGGGATAAAGCAGATTTCAAGAACGCCTATGCTTATGCTGAAGGCTTGCAATATGCGATCATAAATGGCCAAATTGCTGTGGAGAAAGGAGAGCCATCAGACAAGCGACATGGAAGGGTATTGCGAAAAAACAACTAGAATCATTAATAGAAGATCAGTCAACAAGAAACAAAATACCATGAATCGAATACATATACTCGCATTGTGCTTATTGCTTCTGACGGCGTGCAAAAAAGCGCAAAAAGAAACATCCGAAGCTGCCATCACAACATCCAAAACGGATATTGTGCGGACCATAATCAACGATCAAGAGAGTTTTTATCATATTGATTTTGATAGTTACCCGTCTCAGGACAAATCCTTACCCATTGGTGTTTTTGATTCTGGAACTGGGGGACTTACAGTCCTGAAGGCGATCGTAAACTATGACAAAAATCAGAACGAGTCACATCAAAACGGCAGTGACGGACAGCTAGACTTCAACAAGGAAACCTTTATCTATTTAGGCGATCAGGCCAATATGCCTTATGGGAACTATTCCAGTGTCAATAAAGTCGATTTACTAAATGAGCATATTATCAAGGATGCTCAATTTCTACTAGGTACTAAATATTATTCCGATGCAGGTGATGCCAGTTTAAATAATGATAAGCAACCTGTAAAAGCGCTTGTAATTGCATGCAATACTGCTACTGCTTATGGCAAGGAGTATATTGAGGATTTCTTAGCGAAAGCAAACACCAACATCAAGGTAATTGGTGTTATTGATGCTGGTGTGCGTGGTACTCTTGAAAGTTTAGCAAAAGATGAAGATGCGATTGTTGGTGTACTCGCAACCGCAGGAACTGTCGCTTCCAAAGGTTATCGGAATACCTTGTTGAAAATGAAGGATGAATTAGGCTATACAGGAAAAATAGAGGTGTTCTCACAAGGTGGTGTTGGAATAGCTGAAGCTGTAGACGAAGACCCGGATTATTATGACAAAAACTTAAAAAAACCACGAGATTCTTATAAAGGTCCCAGCTTGGATGGTGGCATAAAAATAGATAGGACATTATTTGACATCTATAATTTTGACTTTGATGACTCCAAAATGTTATGTGATAGTGAGAAAACGGACGATTGTTCCATTCTTCAAATCAATGATGCAAAAAACTATGTGCGTTATCACTTAGTTACACTTATGGAGCAGATTCGCCAGTCTGGAACACAAAATCAACTTAAATCCATCATTTTAGGATGTACACATTATCCGTACATGACCCAGGAAATAAGGGACATTTTAGTAGAACTCTATGATTACAAAGGCAAGGATGGCGGCTATTTGTATCGCGATTACATGGTATCCGATATCCAACTTATAGATCCAGCCGTTGATACAGCAAAAGAATTACACGAGCACCTTAAACAAGAAGCACTGTTCAACCCGAACGGTAATATGGATGAAAGTGAATTTTACATAAGCGTTCCAAATAAGGATAATCAAAATACCATAATTGATGAACAAGGGCGGTTTCCATACGATTATAAGTACGGCAGAAATGCGCACGAAATCCAAGAATATGTCAAGGTGGTACCTTTTAGTAGAAACAATATTTCAGAAGACATCCTACTTCGATTTGAAAAGCAAATACCAAAGGTCTACGAGTTAATGGAAAAGTTCAATCAAAACAGTTCCAAAACGGGTCATTTAAGTTCCAAGGATAGAATCCAATAGTCATTCCTAAATTCAAAATAATGGTGAAATCAACACTCAAACAGTCTTTGGGTTGTGCCTGTATTATCTTATTTCTCGTTCAGTGCAACGCACCGAAAAAGGTAAAATTCGAAGACCCTGTTAATACCAAGGACAAAGCAATTACAAGGCAACAGAAGAAAACATACAGTTTTGATCAACCAAAGGTTTGGATCAGTAACGAGTTTAATGGAGCTCGCTTGAATAATGCTGTACAAATCAATGATTCAGTAATTGAGGTACAAATCAATCCTGAAAACACACCCATAAACAAAAGCCCATATTTTGCTTTTAAGGTTTGGTCTGATCATCCGTATTCCCTGTATATTAAATTCCGTTACCCTGAAGGATTCGCGCATCGTTATGTTCCTAAGATAAAATCACAAGGCAATTGGCAAAGGGTGGATAGCATCCAATTTCAATCGACCGAAGAGAGCGCTTTGCTTCAATTGAATATAGATAATGAACCTAAGATTATTGCTGCTCAGGAAATCAACTCCACTGCAGATGTAAAAGAATGGTACTCCCAAAATATTATCAACGGCAATGAAAATATTGTTCACGAATTCTCTGCCGGCACATCCGTTTTAGGCAAAAACCTACCTGTTTTGGACATTTATTCGGGTAATCCTGAGGATAAACCTTTGGTTATTCTAATGACCCGGCAACATCCGCCAGAAGTTACAGGTTACTTTGCCTATCAACATTTTTTGGAGACCATAGTTTCCGGTACGCCTTTGTCAAAGGAATTTCTTGAAAATCATAGGGTGTTGGCATTTCCCATCTTAAATCCAGATGGGGTTGATATGGGTCATTGGCGTCATAACGCCAACGGCATAGATTTAAATAGGGATTGGGCCAAATATCGACAAGCGGAAATTAAGCAGGTTGTTTCCTATATCACTAAAATCAGTAAACAGGATAACAACAAAATCGTTTTGGGTATGGATTTCCATTCTACCTACGAGGACGTGTTTTACACCAATCAATTGCGTAATACCACTACCCTACCGAATTTTGAAAATGATTGGTTTGCCCTTTTGGAAAAGGAAATATCAGGTTATAAAGTAAACGAAGCTGCGGGAAATAGTACCAAACCTGTTTCCAAAGGATGGTTTCTATATGGGCAAAATGCCACAGGTATCACCTATGAAATTGGAGATGTTACGCCGCGCAAACGGATAGCTGAAATTGGTGAAAAGTCAGCAAATGCAATGATGCGTATTCTTCTTGGTGGTAGTCATTAACCGTATCTGCTGTTTCCAAAAAAGTAGGTTTGACCTATCTGTTTTCTACATTGAAGTTTGCGATTCACTACGTTTCACCGCAAAATACATATCGTTTCACATAGTTTTAATGTTGTTTCAACAGTTCCGGTTCGGAATTGTTCGTTGTTTTGGGAAAAACATCAATCATGAAACGAACAGTCAAAACAAATCAAATCAGAACTTCAGAAAAAAACAAAACAGTATCTCTAAAATTCCTATTGTGTAACGTAGTACTTGTACTCTTGCTTTATGCTACAGGATGGTCCCAAGAAAGCCACTCAAAAGGTGGTACTTATCAAAAATCACTTGCCGATTTTGTTACCAAGAAAATGAAAAAGCACCATATTGTTGGGGCCAACGTCACTTATGTAAGGAACAATGAAGTCATACTGAATCAGGGTTTTGGTTATGCTGATTTGGAAAATCAGGTGCCAACAAACGTAAATACCACCTATCCTATTGGTTCCGTATCCAAAGTGGTAACATCTACTGCAGTCCTCAAATTATATTCTGATGGTGTAATCGATATTGACAGAAAGTACACGGATTATGTTCCAGATTTTGCAATGAAAAAGCACTTCGATGGTCCTATCGATTTTACGGTCAGACATTTGCTAGCACATTATGCAGGTCTGCCCCGAGTTCGTGGTAAAGGGTTTTTAAAGCATTCGGACCGGCCATTGGACAGTCTATTGGCTGACTCACGCGACGAATACCTTATCGCACCTGCTGGCAAAGTGTATCAATATTCAGATTGGGGAGTGGACTTGCTGTCGTTATTAGTTCAAAGAGTTTCCCAAAAACCATTTGAAACTTATGTGGAAGAGGAAATCTTCAAACCATTGCAAATGAAAAATTCCAGTTATCGGGCTTTAACTACAAAAGGTTATATGCGGGGTGTGGAAACAAAAACCTACGAATTCAGTTATCCAGGTTCGGATGGGGTATATTCTACTTCAGCGGATCTAGCGAAGTTATGTTCAGTTTATTATTCCCAAAACCAAAAAAGTGGCCCTGAATTTATTAAACCTGAAATCATAAAAGAAGCATTGACCCATCAATTTGTGGATGCACCAATGGCCTATGACACCCAAATTGGACTGATGTGGGAAATTAGACCATTAAATGGCTTTAGTCGCGTAAAAAAAGCAGGGATTCATGAACCCTTTTACACTTACATCTTCTTCGTGCCAGAGCAAAATTCTGCGGTAATTGTATGTAGTAATTCCAATGCTTCCAGTAGCTTTCACTGGGATGTTTGGTCCAAAGCATTTTCAAACATGTCTTCTACTTTGGGTTTAAAAGGCGGGCAAAGTCCAAGTAAAAAAGAGCGACTAACCGGAAAGACAACCCTTAGTCCATCCCAAATGAAAGAACTTGAAGGTAATTATAGTACAGATTTGGGTATATTGAACTTAAAGGCAAATGGGAAAAAATTTGATGCAACGCTTGGGTTGGATAAACAAAAAGGGGTTGCCACTCCCATGGCAGGAAACCTTTTGAAATTAGCTGTCAAGATGATGGGGATAAAAATTCATGCAATGGATATATTCTGGGACAAAATTGACAATGAAATTGTTGTAGGAGAGCAATATAAAAGCGGAAATCGTAATATAGGAGGTGCTAAAATCATGGCTGATAAAATTCCAGATTCTTGGTTGAAGGCAGCTGGCAATTATTCTGTAATCAATTATGAAACGAAGGATTACAAAACCATTGATAAGGCGGAGTTATTTGTCAATGATTTTGGAGTTTTGGAAATGCGTGTATCCTTGACCTATCCTAGCAAAACGACATTTCAATTAGGTCTGTCCCCCATTTCAGAGAATTTGGCCATTGTTCCCGGTTACAATTTTGAATTTTTTGGCGGTGAAACCATACAGTTGTTCAATACCAATGGAACCATGGAAATTAAACTGTCGGGGTATACACTGCGCAAATCAAATAAATCGTAAGAATGGCTTTTAATATGTTGTTCAATGGAAATAAAACGGATGCTTCGCAGCCTCAGGAATTGCTATTCAGGAATCCGTACATCTGGTTGATCACGATTTCCATTACAACCCTTAATTTTTTGATTACTTATAACTTAAGAAATGCTAATGTCAACTATATATACTTCTATCTAGTAGATATATTGACCACTTATCTTATTATAGATTTTTATGCTATTGGGATTGCAATACTGAACAGAAAAGCGCCTTTAAATGGAGATTTTACCAAAAGAATAACCTACCAATTTACGGTTCACACCTTGGCGGTGGTCTTGTTCAGTGTGCTGATCAACGAATTACTGGACAATATATTCTTTAGTGGTAAACGATTGTCTCTTTCTTTCGAATTCTATACGCAGGACACTGTTCTATCCTTAATTTTCGCATTGTTATTCCATTGCCTTTATATTGGATTGTATCTGCTGGCGGGAAACAAGGCTCCTAACCGTGAAGACAAGCGGAATATCAAGGTGTTTCACGGTATGGCCAATAAGATGGTTCCTTTAAACGAAATCGTATGCTTTTACACATCATTAGGGAATACCTACGTGATAACCAATGATAATGATAGATTCCATACGGATCTAACGTTAACTGATTTGGAGCAAATAGTCAGTCAAGAATTCTTTAGAGTAAATAGGCAATTCCTTATTCGTGAGAGAATCATTGATTCCTATCGAAGTATTGAAAACGGTAAAATAGAAGTGCAGTTAAAATCAAGAGGTAATGCAGAATTCGATAAGAGCATTATTGTAAGTCGAGGGAAAGCATCCACTTTTCGAGCTTGGGTTACAGCTAATTAAAAGCAAACTATCTTTGGTTGCTCAAAAATTTGGGTATTTAGGCAATAATCCATTTAAACTATGATGAATTCATCACTTTACGACGTCTCGATAAATGCGCTAACAGGTAATCCAATACAGCTGTCCAGCTTTGAAGGAAAGTACATTTTATTTGTCAATGTTGCCTCGGAATGTGGTTTTACACCCCAATATAAGGACTTACAGCACCTAAGCGATACGTATCCAAATTTGGTAGTTATTGGTGTTCCATGCAATCAATTTGGAAAACAAGAACCAGGTAATGCGAATGAAATTCAGCGTTTTTGCGAACGCAATTATGGGGTGGATTTCTTGATAACGGAGAAAATTGAAGTTAAGGGAAGTAATCAGCATCCATTGTATCAATGGTTGACCAAAAAATCCAAAAACGGAAAAAAGAGTTCCAGTGTTAAATGGAACTTCCAAAAATACCTTGTGGATACAGAAGGAAAGCTCATTGATTATTATTATTCGATAACAAAACCAATGAGCTCAAAAATCACAAAGCACTTAAAAGGTTAAAATTTAAAGGGCTTTTGCATTTATTCAGAAAGCAACTGCTTAACCAAGGTGTCTAATCGGTTATCCGTTTCTTCTCCATGGTATCCGATAAACATATCCCTAACAACACCCTTTTTGTCCACTACCAAAGTTGTTGGCCAATTCAATATACCAAACTCCTTCCCTATTCGTTCCGCATCAACGGTGGGGTAAGTAGCATTCAGCCGTTTCATAGTTTTGGCTGGATTCCTTTTTTCAAAATAATTCATGCCCAGAATTTGCAAACCAGAATCACCAAATTTCTGATCTAGTTTCACCAATCCAGGTATAGCTCTAATACAGGGGGGGCACCAAGTTGCCCAAAAATCCAAGACAACTACGTTTCCTTTGAATTGGTTGGAATCTACTTTACCACCAGAATGATATTCTGACGACCAATTAGGTACTAAATACCCTTTGGTTGGAATAACAACACGCTTATAATCGGCCAAATCAGGAGCATTAAAATCAATTCCTGCACTTGCTATCGTAGCGTTTATATTGGCCTTTATTTCCGCGTTTTTCCATCCCTCTCGCTTCCAAGACACGTTTATAACTGAAAAATTATCCCCATTTACAACGATTGTAAACGATTCGCCATTTGCAGCACATTTAAGATTTAGGTTGCCATTGATATGTTCAACAACCAAGTTGGACTTGTGCTCAAGTGTAAACCTCAGCGCATTATAGGTAAAGATGGGTGATTTGATAAATGCTGTTTCCAGGGCGTTGTGAATATTTGGACTGTACAAATATTGTCTTGTTTGATTATTGATGTCTAAGTATCCACCCTCATTTAAAAAAATATTGACCGGTCTATCCCTTTTTCCTAAGATGTCCTTGATTTTGTGTATTCCTACTATTCGAATGGTCTGGTACTGAAAATCTTCCCCTGGAGACCATTGGATTTTTACTGTGCCATCGAATTTACCTTCGTTTTTAGCGCTTCCTGTTCCAAAATAGGAAGTTTGAAAACCCGAGGCAGCATTGGTTTTATAAGTTGAAACAACTTTACCCAATACTTCCACATTATTGTTGCCGTATAGGCTGATACCCGAAATACATACAATTACGTATGTCAAGATTAATTTTAAATTTCTCATGTTTTTTGATTTGATGATCAATACTATTGAGAAATTTCCATTCAAAAGTCCAATTATACTTTCTTGGACGATATTATTTAATGGTATGATTTCGCCGAAAACGCGAAGGGGAAACACCTATGCTCTTTGTAAAGACCAAATTAAAGGTTGATTTTGCCTGGAATCCTGAGCTATACATAATTTCCTTAATGATTAAACTTGGTTCGTTGATAAGCAATTCTTTAGCTTTTTGGATTCTGTAGGTGTTTAAATAATCTTTAAAGTTTTTATTGTAATGTTCATTTATAGCCTGGGATAAATGCAATGGATCTGCGTCAAGTTTGGCAGCTGTTTCGTTCAATGTTAAGTTAGGCGATAGATAAGGCTGCTCATCAATCATCAAGTTTTGTAATTTTTGGATCAATTGAGTTTTCCTTCTATAATCTAAAGTTGAATATGCATATTTGGTTTTGCTATTAAAAATAAGAGGTTTCGAAAGTCCAAAATATACCATGCCGGATACATAGATCAATTGAAGAAGTAAGCCAGCATATCTAATAGTGAACATTAGTTCAAATTGATTAAGCAAAGCACAAACCAATTCCATAGCAAACGTAGCGAGTAAGAGTGCATATCCCCAACTTAAAAAACGCATCCAGCTTTTCAATTCTCGCATATAGTTTTTGGAGCGAGCATCCTGAATGGTTTTAATACTCAAAGCCAAATAGAACATGTTATGGGCAACCACTAGAATGGCCAAAAATTTCCATAACGGTATATTCGCGAAAATAGGGGTAGCAGAATTGACCAGCTCAATGCTCAGCACCAATACTGCCGGCAAGAAATGGAATGGTGCTAATCGTGTTTTACCATCAATCCTTCCACAAATTACCTGAACATACCAAAACAATAATGGACCATACAAATAGCTTATAAATTGACTGAAATTTGTTCTATCCGTAAGGATGTCAGACAACATCAATATTTCAAACACACTGGAACAAAACAACGCTCCTATAAACAACGTAAATACATTATTGTGAGGAAGTTTTTCCTTGCGGTTGATTAAAAAAATCAACAAAATAAGGATAAAGGAAGCAAAAATGGTTTGTATTTGAAGCTGCATCTTTTGTGAAATATCTATGAGAATTTACATCCAAAAAAATAATCGCTACATCAGTTCCTTTAAAACATGCCGACGTACTTATTCAAATTTTCCAGTAAACTCTTTATATCATAGATACGTGCACAAAACTTTTGTTACAGTATTAAAGTTAAAATCAAATAAAAGAGTAACCCATTAATTATTAAGATAGATCTGGGGTATTTCGGAGAATGAGCCATTATCACTAAATATGGTTGTATGGATCAACCAACCTTTTTCGGGGTCTTTTACCAATTGAATGGAGTTTATTCCGCGAATTTTCAATTCTTTTTCACCTGCTTTGATAACAAATTCATAGGTACTGAAACGATTTGCTATTCCTCCGTAAACATTGGTGGTGCTACTTAGTTCTTTTTCTACGAAGGAAGTAACCTTGTTTTTCTTGAACATTTCAGCATTTTGTGCCCTAAATTCTTTCTCGTTGAACATCTGAATCCCCCTTTTATCCACTATTCCTATGATTGCGTCCGAATAATGAATAGCGTCCAAAACCGTATCATTTACACTACCCCCGTCAATAAATGATATTGACTTATACATTTTGTCTATTAGATTATCTATTGCCTTTCGATCTTGCTCTTGGTTTTGAGCAAAAAGGTTAATACTTAACAATAGACATGACAAGAAGCATGCAGGATTCTTTGATATTTTCATCTTAAATTATGTTTTATATTTTAAAAAAGAACACCTCGACCAGTATTGGATAAGGCGCTCTTTGATTATGATTTAATAGCACTCAAACTTACTTTTCAGTTCTTATGGGCCGATCGTTATACATATCCATTATCAGCACATATTTCCCATTTTCTTTGCGCCAAACATTCATGTATTTGAAGGTTAATTCCATATCACTTCCCTGATATTTGAATTTAGAAACACCGTTACCTGTCTCATAAATCATATTATTGTTCTTTTCAATAGTTACAGGCGTCATTTCAAACCCAACTACATCTAAATAGTTTAAAGTTTTTTCCCAGTACATTCTAATCGCTTCCTTACCCACAAGGATTTGGTCAAAATTATCAGGCAGGTACCTAGCACCTTCACTATACATAGACATGATACCGTCTAAATCACCTTTCGGAATCATTTCCTCCATCCGATTTCCAAGTTCATGAACTAGTTTATTCAATTTTTCATCGGATGATTGTCCATAAAAGGTAATCCCCATAAGCATAAATAAAAGTAAAGACAGTTTTTTCATAATGTTAATTTTAATCGTTCTGTTTTTGAAAATATTCTTAGCAAATATTGGCCTTTGCAATTTTTCAAAAGCTAACAAAAGACTAAAACCTATTCGGATTTGATGAAACCGTACAACCCTTATTCATTCAGTAAAAAAAATTAACATCCGAATTTAACAGTTCAATACTAAGAATGGTCCGTAATGATAAACCATTGCTTTCCGTGCTTTTTCATTATAACGGAGAACCATCCATCAAAAGGCTCATTTCTGTCTTTGAGTTTTAACCGGAATCTTCCGGTAACAAAACACAAACGTTTACTTAATAGGTTAAAATCAAAATCATGAAAACTTAATTCACCCATTTTTCCTTTAGGAAAATGTTTTATATACCTGGCCAAAATGTCATCATAACCAGTAGTAACCCCATTACTGGTCACGGCTTTTAGATTGTCCCACTTTGAATATGCGTTCATGTAGCAATCCAGATCTTCTGCATTCCAACAGTTTTTTTGCCTTTCAAAATTTTCAAGAATCCTTTGCTGGTATTTAGGTTGTCCTTCATTGCTTTGAGAAGTACGTTGTGCAAAGGAGACTGTTGTGCTAACGGATAAGACAAAAACTAAGAATAACCGTCCTTTCATTTTTTTCATTGATGTATCATTTAATTAAAAGTTACAATTGGGATTAAAGTTTAACTGCAAAAAAACCCCAGCGTATTGAAATGGTAATTTCCACAAACATTCATTAACAATACGTGGAGCATCAATAGTACTGGGGATTCATCAAAATCTGAAAATCAAAAATTAAGGCATACTCTTCTTTAAAATACGCCGCAAATTTTAAGCAAAGAAGTATATATTTTTTATGGGTATGTACTGATTTCGAGAATCCGGAGATGATAATTGAAGAAAAAACAATAGTACAAAGCCCTTATGTCCAAAGTAAAGCTAAATTACTTGTCCAGATTCATTGAATCTGAATATTGTTTTTACTAGCAAAAAAAGATCATTTGTAAATTAGTAACTGCCTTTATCATTTTGAACAATGGAAGAGTATGTAATAGTTTTGATAGCCACCTTCTGTTTTATGGCCATAATCAATTGTATCTTTCTGATTAGGGTGATTATTCTAAAACAGCCGCTTAGTAGACTGGGTAATCTTTTTTTGATTCTCATTGTATCTGTTTTGACCTTAAAGGTGAGTAATACAGTCCCTTACTATTTTTCCGATCAAATAGCACCTTTAGCTTTTACATTTGGCATAGTAGGCAAGTTAGTTTTAGGACCATTATTGTTTTTTCTTATTCAAAGTAGTCAAACTTCAAAATTTCCATGGTTTAATAGTCTTCACTTTTTACCAGCGCTGATTGTTTTGTCCATTGGCTGGAATTTCGAATTTATTCCATTGCTTTTGGTTTCCAATGTTTCCACCCTCGTTGTAGGTGTCTATATAGTGCTTTCTTGGTATACTTATTATGCCAATTCTTCCAGTACTGCGCCCGACAAATTGCAGATAGAAAAACCAGTGTTAATCGGTACTTCCATTATTTGGATTTCGTTCGTAATTCATTTTTTATACTATGATCTAACAAATTACATTATTGGCACATTTGTGTCAGTTCTGGTTTTGTATTGGATAAATTATTGTATGATCATCATTACATTGAAAAAGAACAATACCAAGAAAACCAAAACGGTATCACCCAAAAAAACCAAGTTAATCCTATCCCTTATTGATCAAAGTTTTGTTGAAGAAAAGATTTATCGAGACCCGAAATTAACATTGAACAAGCTTGCGGAACACATCAACCAACCAGTTTATGTAATCTCCATGGTGATCAACAAAAGCTATAATAAAACATTTCCAGAATTTGTAAATCATTATAGAGTGGAAGCTTTGAAAAAGGAATTGATGAAATTCAGCACCACAGGGTATACAATTGAAGGGATGGCCTATAGCGTAGGCTTTAACACTCCTTCTGCTTTTTATGCTGCTTTTAAAAAAGAGATAGGGGTCACCCCTCAACAATACATTTCACAACATCTCAATAAAATTGAGAATTGTAATTAGTCATTATTACTGCATCATAATTACGCTAAGAAATTCGCAGCAAATAAAGACGACTCCAGATAATTAATCGTCTTAATAAACTCCTGGATATGTGCCGAAGTAAATCATTATCAACGCCATTGTATTTGATACACCATGGGCAACTATTGGTATCGTAAGTCTTTTATCAAAAAGCACAAAAACAATGCCTAATAACATTGCATTGATACCTTCCATAACCCAACCCGATAATCCTTGTTCTGTATGTCCCCAACCAAATAATACACTGGATAAGATAATTGCGACTACCCAAGCTATTTTGGTGTTACCGAAAATTGTAGCAATTCTATTCATTAAAAAACCCCTAAAACAAATTTCTTCTCCAAAAGCGCCTAAAAGCCAAGAAATCAATAGGAAAATCACAAGCATTGTGGCGTTCCCTTTGATATCCGATAGCTGACTCAAGTCAGGTGAAGTTTCAAAAAATTGATTTATTGCAGGCGATAACGTAAAGATGGCCAGGGATTCCATGAATATTCCAATAATCGCACCCAACGCTATCTGGTTCCATAAGGTGGATTTTTCTACGCGCAGCCCTATTGATGCAATGGACTCTTTTTTTAATCTTAAGATTAAAAATATAATTGGAACTAAATAGATGGTTTGTGAAATGGGAAGTATTTCCGTGGCATCCAAAATCACGATGAGAACAAAGAGAATTATTTCCGATACGAGAATAAGTTTATTATTTTTAATAGTTTCCATTGGAGTGTATATATTAAATATTTGATAGTAGTTCTCCGAGAGCTATCTACAAATTATTTTCGTACAACCTCAATAATGGTGTAATCCTCAATCCAAGTTTCCCCATTGTCCATGGAAATATCGGATTTCCATTTAAAGCTATCCATTGCAATGTCGAAGAATGAAATGCGAAGTTTTTGATTTTCATTCATTCCTGGAAACCTTCCAAAGAAAGTGATACGTCCATCATCTTGAAAAACAGGGTCACCTAGAGGATACCAAGCAGGATTTAGGGCGTCAAAATATCCCATTACCCATTTGTTCTCTTTTTGATTAAAAGCTCTTGTGGTCATTCCAAAAAATACGGGTTGACCTTGCGGTCCATGTATCTTGAATTCTTCAACTATAGCAGTACCATCCAAGGCATATTTCCCTGACCAAACACCTGTATATTCTGAATAGGTATCTGGGCTGCTGAGCGTCTTGCCTTTAAACACAAAATCTCCTATCAAAAAAGAAAATTTTTCGATTGGATTGGTTTGGGCAGTCAATGGAGTACTACATATTGTAAGTAGTAATGTGACTAAACAAATAGTCTTGAATTTTGATTGAATCATGTTTTTTGCTTTGTGATAATGAATCGTCAATCTTATAATATTTCCGATGCATCTAGGTTCTGATTCAATAAATCAAGAGAAATAATGAAGTCGAACCCATCAATCATTGCTTAATAACATAATCAATGGGTCCGAAAATCACCAAACACCTCAAATAAATTCGTTATAGATTTCGAAGTTCCTCCTCTGTTTTGGATTTTTCTTCATGTTTACCAAGCTTTTCCAGAAGTCTAATTTTGGTTCTTAGGTTCCATTTGTTTTTGTTGGCAGCGTAACCTTTTAATCCTCCATTTATGGAACGATTCACCCATACTAAAGCTTCTTCAAGGTTCGTATTGTTATTAAGACACCAACTTGCAGCATCGTTCCAAGCTTCCCAACGGTAAGTATTCAATCCTCTAAGTTCACTTCTAAAACTCTCTACGACGGTCTTGTTCAAATCTACCTCAACTTTAAATGGAATCCGTTTTTCGTCCCATTCCAAACCAATGACCAAACAATTTTTTGTTCGCTCAAGAAATTCGAAGTCCAGCTGTTCAGATTTGGTACAGCTTTCGGCTTTTACCTTTATTTTCAGGGAAACATCCTTTGCTTCATCCACGTAATAACTTCCCCATTGGTGATGATTATGGGCAAACATAACAGTGTAAACATCGTCGTCAGGTATAATGTGAATCCCATAAGTTCCGGCCTTAAGTTTATGGTTTTCAATTTTTACATCTGTACTGAAAGAGATGGTGGTATTCATATTCGCTCCAGCGCGCCATGGAAATGGGTTTCCCTTCTGCGGTACTATACTCGGGTCGTTCCAAACATCTCTGCCCTTAACCAGCGGGGCACTATAATCCACTTCAATTTCTGTTATTCCTAGCAGTTGTTTTTCAATAACCCTAGGACTGGCATGAGGTCTTTTTAAGGTATGGAATTGGGCAATCAAATAGTTGCCGATTAATAGGAATGCTACAATGATGGATAGTTTTGTTTTCATGTCTTTGCTTTGTTTTGACATCAAAAATCCATCTGTACATCTTAGCTCGCTTCCTGTTTGATTTAAACAGGAAGTGGTTTATAGCTATTTTAACATTTATGCAAGTTAATATATAACCCATGGCCCGAAATCGAAATGCTCAGTATTAGGGAACGAAGACATGGAACAATGAAACAAAAAACCTCAGCATTGCTGAGGTTTTTTAAGTTGTGATCTCGGAAGGATTCGAACCTTCGACCGTCTGCTTAGAAGGCAGAATTACTTATTTATTAAATCATTGATAATCTGTATTATAGATATATAAATTGAATATGAAGTCCGAAATAAGTCCGGAATTTATGTCGCTATCCCCCCAAAACAGAACTCAATCTAAACATTGGTAAGTACATGGAAACTAATATTACACCAACGAAAAATCCAATTACAACAATGATTATAGGTTCCATTACAGTTGAAAGCATCTTGGACTTTTGCTGAACTTCTTGTTGATATTGAAGGCTTAGTTTATCAAAGATATATTCCGTTTGGTTGGTTTCCTCTGCAACTTTAATCAGGGAAATCATCCGGTTGTCAAATAACTTTGTACCCTTTATACTCTCATGAAGGCTTGAACCGGAAACTATTTTTTGTTCCATGCTATTTAACGCCTTCTGAAGTGGTTCAAATGCAATCATACGTTTTACCATTTGGATACTATTCAGCATAGGCACTTTGGAAGCAGTCAATAATGCGACCGTTTGTGTAAACTGTGCCAGGTAAATGGTTCTTATAAACTCACCTATAAAAGGAAGTCTTAATAAATATGCATCCTTTTTACCTTTAATACCAGGTTTGTTGAAAATCGGTTTGCGGAGTACAATTAGTGTTATTAGTCCTAAAAGTAAGATCCATCCAAAGTCCTTGATAAAATTGGATGCAGAAATAATCCAAACCGTGATAGATGGCAATTCCACACCATTCTGTTTAAAAATGTCCTCAAACATTGGCACTACCATCCGTAACATAAAAACTACTACTAGGATGGCTGTTCCCAAGATAATCATCGGATAGGTCAAGGCGTTCATCAAGTTTCTTCTTTGCTCATTTTTTTGGGCAAAATAACGTCCCAGTTCTTCCGTGATCTTTATTAAATTCCCGCTCTCCTCTCCTATTTGGACCGAATACTGCTCATATTCCGTAAATTCATTTCGTTTGGATAGGATTTCAGCAAAACTGTATCCAGAATCCAACTGCTCCAACATGCTTGAATAAAATTGGCGAAGCTTGTCTTTCTTTTGGTTCTCCCTGATCAGGTCAAGCGCCTCACGTAAATGGATTCCAGCTTTTAACAATACTGCCAACTCACTGTAGAACGATTCCTTTTTTTTGGAACCATAGAAGTTTCCAAAAAGGGAGATTTCCTTTTTTAGAATGTTATCCAGCACATCCTGTTTTGGGCTTTCAGAAGAAGATGCTATGACGGATTGTTCCAGTTTAAATCCCATACCTATTGATTTAAGTAACTACTTGCCGCATTGGTTTTGTAAACCATGATACGTTGATTTCCATCATTTTCTGTAAAGGACAAATCCAAACCATCCAATTCCCCATATTCTTTTTGTAAACCATTGTAATAAAAATGTTTGGTTCCAGTTTTTAAATGAAATGTATCAGAGTCCTTAACAATGTAACTTTCAAACCACTGGTATCTACTGGTTTGAAGCTGATTTCCAAAGATCAATTCATCATTGTCGGCATCATACCATACGCCATCATAACTATTAAAATCTATCCACAGGCTTTGACGCAACAAATTGATTTCGGTTTGCGTTTCATAAACCCCGCTGATACCATGCATTTGGCGCTGTACCAATTGCAGAACGGAAAAACCCATGCCTATCACAATACTTGTGATCAAAAGGACCACCAATAGTTCGTTTAAAGTAAACGCCTGTATTTTCCTTATCCCGTTACTCATACTTACGCTCAATTTGAATACCCGATTCTTGTTCAGGGTGCACCGCTGAAAAGGTCACTTTATTCCCTTTGCTATAAACCTCAATCTCCCACGAATCCAATTCATCGTAATAGGGCAATTGTAGGGTTCCATGGTCCACTTTATACTGTAACAACATCAGTTCTTGTTTTACCAGTTTATCATTTTTGCCTTTTGTATTGGCAAACATGGAGTTCATCAACATACTGGACATTAAAAAGATCACCACAATCAAAATGGTAGCGACCAAGGTTTCCATTAATGTGGATCCTTTTATTTTCTTTAGTACAACCATTTCATGATTTGGTTTGGTTTTTCTCCTGAATAACTAAATCCTGCATATGCAAGTGGCAAAGCTGTACCATCCAGTCTACCATTAAAAAGATAGTTTTGATAGGCGTTTCCATTTTCCATGGCAACAAAGGCGTCCGTCGAAGCCGAACCATGTATTTTTCCTTTTACTTCCAAATTACCACTGCACATCACCTCCCCCAATACCACTGCATCTTCACCGATGTAAATATTTGCCTTGGTTCGAATAGGTTCCAGATTGGACTGATATATCACCGAACCACGTACCTCTGAACGTCTAGCTATAATTAGGTTAGGGTTCCTGCTTTCATTTGCAGCCACAGTTTCACTGATGACCAATACACTTGGATATTCCAAAAGACATCCTTTCCCAACACGAATTTCTTGCGAAGCAATGGCTTGAAAATTCCCTGTTACATTATCCTTTATTTCAATTTTAGGGGCCATCAAAACGACATCATGCAATTGACTTGTAGTCGAAACCACTATTTTATGACTAGCTCTGACTAAAATGTGTCCACTCAACTTTACGTCCTCAAGATTCACCTCACTACCGTTAATAATTTTTATCGGATCTTCAAAACTTTGCGCTAAAATCAGTCCCCGTTTTAATCGAATGGATTTACCCTGGGCTTCAAGCCGGTTTTGAGCATATAAATCAAGCTGTTTTTGAATGGCATTGTCAAGAAGCGGCAGGCTTTCCGTGCTTCGTGTCTGTTTCCCATACACCAGCTGTGACCCAGAATATCCTTGACCCCGAATATTGCCTCGTTTGATTCCCCTTTTTGGAAGTTGCACGTCGCCTCGGATTCTTGCATCACCAGCAATAACCATTGGACGCTGATTTTCTTTTAAGTACAAGACAGGTCGTTCCAAAATGGTTTTACCAACAAACCCCAGTTTATTGAATTCCAATGCTCCTTTTTTGGCCGCTGCATTCCGAATTTCAAGCAAACCCCAATAGGATTTGGTGACTGAAACAGTAATGTCGGTGGATTTTGAAATATTGTGTTCAACGGATTCCCCTTCAGTAAATTCAGCAGTAAATGAAGCATCCAATCCCTCTTGGGCAGCTTGTACAAGTTCAACGGTGACATCCGCTTTCTTCTTAAATAGAACTTGGGTATAGGAAATCAAAACAAAGGCCATTAGCAATACCGCGACAATCGCACCTACAAAGAGCACAAACTGAAGTGCGCCAGCCTTTATTTTTCGCATCGATTTCATTGCACCAATTGAACGGTTTCCGAGATACCATCATAACGTACACGGATGCTCGTGTTATTCCCAGAAAGTAGTTTAACACCATTTTCTTCTTGTCGCTTGGACATTACGAATTGTTGTCCATCAATAGTCACAAAAAACAGGGCACCTGAATTATCAGTTGCCGAAACACTTCCGGAATAAACAATGTTCTTTTTGACTTTTGGTGGTTGTTTGCTAACTGTTTTTTTCTTCTTTGTCTGGGATTTGGGAAATGTTCCTAAAAAGGGATCTCGATAATTAGCAATCAGTTGGAAGGTATCTTTTTTTATGTTTTGCTTAGGTAATTCTACCGTTGGTTGTTCAAGTTTTTCAGCTTCCATATCAGGAGATAGGGCACCTACAACCTTAACACCGATAAGGCCCCAGATAACTAGGACCACAGCTAAAAGCACATATGTTTTTGCTTGTTTGCTCAATTGCCAATGGTGAAGTTAAATGTTGTGCTTATTGGACTTTCGTTCCCAGCAGCATCGTAGGCTCTGACTTGCCAATAGAATGTCCCATCCGCTAGGTTTGCCGTATATGATTTATTGGCCCCTAGACCTTTGGTCTGTAGGGTCTGTAGTGATTCGTCTGAATAAATAAAAATGCTGTCGCGCTCTGCCGTTCCTGAAACATCCGTACGGGTCCATGAAAAATTGACCTCACTTTCTGCTTGGGTGGTTCCGTTGGCGGGTAATACAGGTTGTGGTGTGTTGGGCGCAATCACATCCAAATCTTCATCCCCATTGACCTGAAAACCATTCACGGTATAGGTGGTTTCAAAACCGCTATTCAACGCTTTTACACGCCATTCATAATTCCCATTCAACAGGTTTTGGTCAATCCGTGTTCGTACCTGATCCAATGAATCCACTTCTACCAAACTATCCAATACCAACTGGGTGGCATTTTCAAAATCCGGAGTCGCAATTTGAATTTCATAGGCTGTAGCGTCTTCCACTTCCTCCCAATTCAATCCAATTGCATTTACGGTCAGTACGCTGCCGTTAACGGGTGCCAATACCTGTACAGTTTGGTTGGATATATCCGGAACTTCCAAGATGTCCTCACAAGCCAGAATACCCAGCACTAAGCCTAAGACCGAAATTTTCAAGCCTATACTTTTCATAGTTTTAAATACGATTTAGTAGTATCCAATTTATCAGGGTTCTTTTCCGTTGCTCCAGGGCATTTTTTTCCTTCTAAAATAATTGCCGCAACTTCCAATTTCGATTGCCGGTTTTGTTTCCAACAGATTTGGGAGGTTTCAAAATCAAAGACTTCCAAGGAATCCATCGGAATCTCCAAATACTTTTGCCCTTTATGGGCTTCCAATAGCAAGGAACCATGTTCTTCTCGTAAGAAGAAATGTCTAGATGTACGCAATAGCAATGTGGTTTGTTCATCCGCCCGAAACGAAATCCCCGTCAATAATGCCAGCTCGGAATCATCTTGCAAGTATTCTTTGAGGGATGCATTGTGCACCGCATTTAATTGGGATTTAAGTCCAACCAAATCACTTATCCTTAATTGAAAATATTTGCCTGGAATTACTTTTATAGAATCATTTTGTGCTGATACCCCTTTCCCTTGGGTCTCTTGATACTTCGTATACTTGGCAAGCATTGCATTGGAGAAATCAAATTCGTTCAAGGCAACTTCCAATTCGTTTTTTAAATTGGGTTCACCAGCTTTAACAAAGTCTTTTCGGAGCAAGGTGGTAGCTGTTTTTCCCACCGATCCCAGACAAGGAATCCGTGTTTCCACCTTTTGTAAGTTTCGCATTGGGCTGCATGCTACCAGTAGGAGCATCCCTAGCAATAGGGTAATTGTAGGTTTCATGAGTAAGATTCTGTAGATAGTAAACGCTTTTTTCCTAAAAGTGTTGTACGAAAAAAGCTAAGTAAATGGAAATTTATCGCTTCAAACTGAAATGCCCCGTCAATACCTCACCTTCTCCGTATTCAAAACGGAACCAATAATCCGATGAAGGCATCATATTTCCAAGATAGGTACCATCCCATCCAATACCCCTTGGTGCTATTTCCCGGAGTAATTTACCCATTCGATCATAAATAAAAAGTCTGGAATTGGGAAACTCATCGGCTCCAATTACATTCCAGGTCTCGTGGATTCCATCTCCGTTGGGGGTAAAAAATCGCTCGTAACCCATGGCAACGACTTCTTGACTCAGAGTTCTACAGCCGAATGGATCACGTACATAAACCGTGTGTCTACCAGGAAACACGACAAATTCATTACTGGATTGATAATTTTGGCCATCCAAGGAATACTCAAAAGTACCTATGCCAATAGCATCGATAGCCAAACGTATATGATCAGAAATTCCTTGGGTCTCCACCGTAAAACTATCCGGGGCTCCTGAGGAAACTACCTCAAATTGATGGGCGTTGGTACAACTGACACCATTCTGCGTAGTTGAAACGGTTAAACTATAGGCTCCCAATGCTGAAAATGATTGCGACGGGTTGGTCCCTATAACAGTTCCTATGCTATCGCGCCATTCATAAGATTCAAAGAAGCCCGCATCAATGGTAAGGTCCGGACTATCTGGGCAAATCACATAGGTATCCTCCAAATCCATTTGAGGTAAGGCATTGATCAAAATGGAAAAGGATGTTGTAGCAAAGCAATCCGGAAATTGCGGATTGTGCACACGAGCGTAAATTTCGTCCTGAAATGAAACATTCCAATAGGCAGTTTTTGAAACTGGATTCGTATTGTTCAAAGCATTCTGTTCCGAATCAAAATAGAGCACCTCGTAGGTGTTTTGATCTTGACCATTTAAAACCGTAGCGTCTTGCTGCGACAAATCAAAGGAATAGCTACCTGTTTCATCCACATCACAACTGATAATATTCGCGGGTTGGGCTGCTGTTGGTGTATCAAAAACACGGAGTTCAAATTGTCCAACATCGTAACAATTGGGGTTGTTGCCACTTTGCAAACGGAAAAATACAATTTGCGGATTGGTTGTATTACTAAACGAATTACCCAAAGGGTTTTGTGCTAATTCTGCATCGGTTTGGGAGCTATGATACGTTACTGAAGCACCTACTAACCCAGATTGAATCTCGTTGGTCTTCTCACTCAAATCAAAGGTTTGTACCCCATCATTATCCATATCACATATCCACCAATCGGTAACCTGGGGTGCCACAGGGGTATCAAAAATATGAAGTTGGAAAGTGGTGGTATCGTAGCACAATGGATTTGAAGCATTGGCCAAACGTACAACTATGATTTGCTGGTAATTGTTGCTTTGGTAGTTAGTGGGTAGCGGATTTGTTCCAGTGTCAGCGTCTGCTTGGGAGGTATGATAGGACAAATCCAAACTTGCTGGGTTCTGCGTACCCAATACCTCAGCTGCCACTTGGGTCAAATCAAAAATGGCGCTCCCATCATTATCTGGATCACAAATTTCCAAATCAACAGGGGTGTGTGCCACTACCTGATCAATGACCTCAATAGTAAAACTTCCAGTTTCATAACAGTCAGTATTCGTTGTATTTTCCAAACGAAAGTAAATCGTTTCAACCGGTAAGGTGTTTGTATATGTTGTTCCCAACGGATTCGTCCGGGTGTCCGCATCTGCCTGCGATGCATGGTAACTAATCGAAAATGTGGCCGGGTTCTGCCCATTTAGCACTTCCGTAGCCTTGGTGGTCAAGTCAAAGGCATAGAAGCCATCGGCATCATCATCACAAACCGTCCAATCCGTTACAGGATTTAGTTGCGGTTGCAAACTCAAATTCACCATAAAATCCGTGGTGGCATAACAACTGCTGTGATTTCTATTGGAGATCCTGGCAAATAGCTGATGACTCGCCAGGCCAATGGTATGCATTGTGCTTACCGCATTTGTATTGTTATCTGCATCCAATTGGGATGTAAAATAGTCTACCTCAAAGGTTGCGGCCGATTGTGTTCCCAATACCTGGCTATCAAAGCTTGTTACATCCAAGGCATAGGCATTAGTGGGGATGCAGAGATCCAAATCCGTAACTGTATTGGCCACTGGGACTTCATAAATGGTAATTGTCTCCGTTTCCGTTCTTGTATCTGAAGCTGTATTTACGGTCACATTTACGGTATAGTCCCCAGGGGCGGCATAGGTATGCGATGGATCCTCCACTGTAGCCGTATTTCCATCACCAAAATCCCATAAAATGGAAACAATGGGTTCATTTACGGTAATATCAAATTGAGTAGCATCTCCCAAACAGAAATTTCTACTTTCAAAATTGACCAGAAAAAAACTTTGTATAAAGGGCGGTAGTCCAATATTACTAATCCTACCTCCAAGATTTATTGCACGATTCTGATAATCACACCCAACACCAACTACATTCGGATTGTTGATAACGCTTAAGGTCGTACCAGCCCATTCCGCAATATAAATTTTCCCATCTATTCCCAGTTGCATGCCAAATTCCCTAAAACGCGTTGGGTTGAGCAACAATTGACTGGCTCTAATATCCGGAGCGTTTAGATCGTATTGGAATATTGAACTCGCTTCCATGGATAGATATAATATTTGACTGGAAGGGGAAAATTCGATACCATAGGGTGATCCCCCATCAATTAGACGAGTTGGATTGCTAACTATTCCTGTTGCTGGATCAAAATCGAATAGTTCAGCACCAATTTCTTTGTGACAAGCAGCCAATTTGGTGCCATCAGGCGAAACTTTTATGTAACCAATCGCGCTGAACACATTGCCGCCAGACAAATCAAATCCAGCATTGCTGGTAACTGGTGTTGTGTTTACACCTGCCGGGGTAATCAAGTAGGCCAAGAACGCATCGGAGTGCCATGCGTGGGTTATGACCCAAATATCCCGTCCATTGGCATGTTCTACAGCTGTGAGTTTTTCAGTAGCTGGAGTTACAAGCGGTGTGTTTTTAACCGTGACATTCCCAAGTCCACCGTCTAAGGTCATGTCTACTTCTGAGTAATTGATCCCTTGTGCCCCTGCTTGAAAATCTGCGGTGAAAACATAGAAAATATCTGGGTCATTGGGTTTGGGCACTATAATACCGGATTGGGATGAAGTACTATTTCCAAAAAGTCCCGTACCATTGGGCATGGGTGTATGGTTTCTGTTCCAAACCGTTGAGCCGTCAGTATAAAACATCAGGTTTCCCGCAAAATCTGAAATGGTCGCACAACCTTCCTGTGTATTCAGGGCACCATCTAATAAAGGTACCGGGGTTCCACTTCTAAAATCGAGGCCCGCATTTTCTCCAAAATACCAGATGGAAGCTTCTAATTGTGCATGAATTTGGGCAAAACTAAGGCACAAAACAAGTGCGCAGAATATTCGTAGGTTCAAGTAGGTAAAGTTGACAAGTTATTTCAGAATTGAATGTACGAATTTAACGCTGATGTCAAAAACTTATTCTGTGTAATGCATTATTACTTGGTGAACGGATTTTTACTTTTTAAAAATGAAATACTCCCATCAGTTTTGTTTACATGTAAAGATTGATTGAGTTTAAAAGTAGGGTTGTCATTCCTAGAAAACCCATCCTATCCAATTAAAGGAAATCCATGTTAATAAAACTTTAATAAGTCTCATAATTCGTACACGGTATACGCACTTTAGATTGATAATTTTAACAATCAGCTTAAACCTAATCAACCGCACACCAAACTAAATGAGGCTATTAGCACCGATCATTACCCTTCTTAGCTCCATCTTAGGAATCATAAGTTTTGCCAATAGTACCTTCGGTGAGTTGGATGCTCCACAAAGAAACATCGTATTTTTTGTAGTACTTGTTCTGTTCATTACCGGGATGTATGGGGTGTTCCAAATTTGGCGGGATAAAAAGATACACCAAAAACATGTGCAGGCCACTTCGAGCATCAACCAAGCCATATCCCGGCTTATTTATGATTATTCGGAAAAAGAACTGGAAGACAATTTTGAGGAATTGCTCAATCATTTTTCAAAAATCTATTTCAATCTCAAGAAAGTAGAATGTGTGTTGACCATTAAAATGGTGGTTGAGAACGACTTGGTCACCATAGCGCACAGCAACAACAAACCCACCCTAAAACGCGAATGGTATTACAAAGGAAATTCACTTCCGTTGAATTTGGCCATTGGTACCTGTACGGATGTTGGCACCATTTTTGGGAATTTTGATACCAAACCGCCTCGAGAAGTCTATTATTACGCCAAAAACCTGTTGAAAGAAATAGGCTTCCATCATCCAGCCATAAACGATATTAAGTTTGGGTACAAGGAAAAGGTTGACGCCGAACCTTGGTATATGCCCAATTATTTTAAACGGGAACGCAATTGGCCCTTGAAGTACAAGAGCACCATTGTGGTTCCTGTAACCCCTATGGTCCCTAAAGACCAACAACGTGAGAGTAATGATAATGGGATCATTGGCCTATTATGCATTAATGCCAATGCCGTAGGCGTTTTTAATGAAGGATTTGACCTGCATATTATGCAGATGTTGGCGGAGGTGGTACGCACTTTCTTTATTGCCAACACCAAAGGGGAAGAACGACGTAAACGTTTAAAAGAATTGTTACAGGCAAACAAAGATTATGCAGTAGAATTAGGTAAGGCCCAACTGGAAATTACCGCCTTAAAGAAACACATAACCCAACTGGAAAAGCAGTTGAAAGAGAAGTTAAATGCAGAGCAGCAATGGAAGTATGAAGATTCTAAGGAAAAGCATACCCCAAAGGAGAAAAAGGAGTAACTAAATTGTTGTTAAACCAGGCTTGGGCCAATTTAGTTTTGGATATAATTGTATACTAATAAGAATATGGGAGAATTAAAGATTGAAATTGATTTGCCCGAGGATGTATCTGAATCCCGTATGTACGAGGTGGAAAGACGCATTAATGGCAAGCCGGACCGTATCAATATGTTTGTGTGGTCCAAAGATGACATGCGCCCGGACCAATTGACCAATATCAGGGATTTGGAAGTGGTTGCAGAGGAAGTAGTGGTGAAAAACAAAATCACTTTCCGTTCTTTTCTTGACTTTTTAGGATTGTCCTTTTATCCGTAAGGTTAATGGGTGAAAGGTATGGGTTTAAGGTGAAGGGTGAACGTTTGATGGGTGTAAGGTAAAAGAGTGCTAGGTAAAGGGTGGACGAGTAAAACGCCTTTACTTGGGTTCTTCTTCGTTAAATTGAAAGAGTGCCGACAAGGGAACTTCCAAAGCTGTAGCAATCCTGTTTAGGGTGACTAGACTAGTATTGTTTTCACCACGTTCAACACGACCTACTTGGGTTTTAGGAATATCCGCATCAATAGCCAACTCAAGTTGAGACATACCTTTTGCTTCCCTAATGGCTCTTATTTTCTTGCCTACTTTGCTAACTATGGCTAAATCTTCTGGTTTGTACTTTCTATACACGACCCCAAAATGACACCTTTTCGAGTTCTTTAAGGTCACATCGTTGTGCTTTTTAGGTAGAATGCTTATTTTTACCGCCATCCCGGCATAACCCCAGAAACTTAAAACCAATGGTTATGCCCCTTCCTATTTTACCTACCCTATGTGATTTTTTAAGACCCAATTGCACGGATGTGCTCCAACTTACATTTGCTTGCTTGGATGTTGAATTGGTGGACCGTCCTGAACCGCGATCCAAAGTGACCCGGCGCAATTGCCATTTGTACTTTTACGCTACCAAAAACCAGGATCGGGTAAAGTTGCGCATCGTGGACAATCTGGCCTTTCCATTTACCCTACAATTTGAAAAGCCTCAACACTATGGACACTACACTTCCACTACCCTCATATTGCCCAAACCGTTACAGGATGGAACTTTGGAGATAAATGCGGACTCGCTTGTATTGCATTTTACCATTACTGCCCCAAACAGTAAAAGTCTACGGGTACGGCATACCTATACTCAGCTTAAGTTTGCGAGATAAAAAAACAGCAACCCATAAAGGGTTGCTGTTGTTGGTTTTCTACACAACTGGTTGAAAACTAGCGGTAGCTCAATATTAATTATTAATTGACCCTCTTTAATTATCACTAATCAATCGCATAAATTCTCTATTTCCATTAATTGTTTATTTAAACCCTTCAGAACTTTATATTTACTAATGTTCGATTTGCAAAAAAAATACGTCCTTTCATCTTTAGGATATTCTTTTGTGGAAAAAACATATGCCTTGTCACTTTTCTTCAAAAAACTTGAATCAAGTTTCTTAAAATTACTCATGACTTCCAAAGTCTTTCGATTCGTTCTCTTTTCTGGATCCATCCATAAAAAAAGTACTCCTTTATTTATCCTATAATCATTGTACAATAAATCAGATTTTGAGCCAATTGTATCATACTGTGTCATAGGATAAGCATTGGTAATAGGACTAATAAAGATTTGATGATACGGCTCTTCATTTGAGCTTTCTTTTATTAAAATATTGACATTAAATACTTTATGCCTTTTTGTTACTTTATTTAGGTTAGAGAAATCCAAAATTGCATTATAGCGAGCATCTACAACCGAATTTCCAGTTTTTAAATGATCTTTATAGCTTGAACATGACATAAAAACTACCGTAATCAAGATAAACCATACGCTCATGTTCCTATTAATCATTTGTGAAATCCTTTCTACCATTTTTGTTTCTTATAATAAATTTAATCTTACCTAAAGGAGACTGATTAGTTAAGTTCTCCCCCGCTACCGCAAGATTATATCTTGTGGTAGCGGGGGGCAAGCTAATGGAAAAAACTTTCCTCTACACCATAATATCCACCACCAATCTTTTCACATTTATCCAAATAATTCAACAAAATATCTTCTTCCACAATACCTCTTGCTCCAAAGTAGCTAACTTTATAATCATCTTTATGAACTAAAATAATCACTGGTTCGCCTTCGTGGACCATATAACTAGTATTTAATTCATACCCCATATCAGGCCTTTCTTTATCCAAATTGTAGATAAAGTGAATACTAGATTTAATAACATTCTTAAAATCTGTTTTCCTTGTTGTTTTTATAATGATACCTTGAACTTCAGAGAAGTCCTCATCATTATAATCCTCATATTTCTTTTTTGTTTGCCCTTCACAACATAAAAAAATAAGGGATAACAGAACAAACCAGGTACTTCTCATAAGGTAATATTTAAAATTAGTCGCTTCCAAATGTATATCCCCCGCTAGTAACAAATTGAAGTTAGACGGGAATATCTTTTATTAGATTAATTACCACAGAATCACTTGTCACATTCCTAAGCTTTTCCTCAAACGAATTTTTAAATGATTCCGATGCAAGACCATCTATTATTAGTTTGTATTCAGTTACCAGTTCATCGATTTTCCACCATACTTCAGACTCAATTAATGGTTCAGAGGCATTTCTATTATCATGCACATAACCATCATAGAAACCTTTATATTTTCTATAAATATCAACTTTTCTCTTATCTATCATAAACTGTTTAATAATGGAATATTATATCCCTAACATTTTTGTTATTTATAAGGTCCGGGTATTCATATTCGCCCCATATATTCCTAATAGTTGATGTTTTACCTTGAAAAACTAACTTTACCAGAAGCTACCTAACCGCTACCTCAAGATTATATCTTGTGGTAGCTCTCAATTACTTAAAACTTAACCCAAAAAACAAATCGCTAGAGTATTTTCACAAAAGATTCATTGTTTCCATTACTCCACAAAAAAAACAGCAGCTCAAAAAGAACTGCTGTAGTTGGTTTTCAAGACCACTAGTTTAATTCTAGCCGCTACGAGAATGAATATTAATTACTTGCCTCAACCAATTTTTCATAAAGCTTATCAGCTTCAAGATATGCACCTAAATATGATTGAAAATTACTCCCACGCTTTTGCTCTAAAAAATTTGCAATAATACCTTTAGTAGGGTGTTCCAGAAAGTTAATTACATATTTATTGCTGTCAGAATAAATATAGGCATTACCAAGTGTACTAGCTCCATGTATTTTATTTCCTTTGGATAGTTCACTTGAATGGATTTTTTCTATGCTTAGTTTAAAGTTATAAATTCTTGATTCATCTAGTAAGGTAGACAACATTGCTGATTTTGCAGATAGTTCTACTTTTATGCTATCAACGACTATATCCTCAAATAGTAACTTGCTAGATTTGCTATTCTGTGATTTCACATTACATGATGCCAGAGTTATGCTCAATAAAAAAACAAATAAATTTCTCATTACAATAGATTACTAATTTCCCAATTATTTAACTAAGTCTCCCCCGCTAACGCAAGATTGTATCTTGTGGTAAATTCCTTCATAAAACTTCAAACTTAGTCCAAAAAACAAATCGCTAAAGTATTTTCTCAAAAGATTCATTATTTCCATTACTCCAAAAAAAAAACAGCAGCCCAAAAAGAACTGCTGTTGTTGGTTTTTAATACCACTAGTTGGAAACTGGCACTTGCGTGGGACTTTTTATTCCATCGCTAATTTAGGACCTTTATGGATTTCAGAACTAACGATCTTCTTTTTAAAAATTGCCACTCTTTCCCTGGTATCAAATTTATGTATCAAAACATCATTCCAGCGAATTCCCCTATTTATTGAGTCACCTTTTAATGATTTATAATTAACAATTTCATATTTTCCTAAAAAAAGGCTTTTTATTAAGACACTTGTCTCTTTTATTTTGAGGTCTTCGTGGAATACAATAAAATCAAATCCGTAAATGTTAAATTCAAACTTGTCAGAATCCAACCAAAGATTAAGAATTACATCTGTTTTAAGGCTAATAAAATGCTTTTGTTTGGATAACAGATAATCTAAAACTTCGACATCATCACTTAAGTTACTATATTCTTGCAATAAAAGGTTTAGAGCAATGACAAACTCCGTTGTCTCTAAGTTATTCTTGATTTGTATCGAGACTTCCTTAATTAATATTTCTTTTATTGAGCCCATCTATAAAAGTATTTCCATTTTCCAGGATTTAAATACAAGTGATAATTAAATCTTCCCACTTTCTGAATATTCATGTGTGTCGCGAAAATAGATTTTCCTACGCCTGTATTATAAATAGGAGAGCGTGCTCCCCTTTCAAGTCGAATAATAAAATTACTGGATTTATTTCTTATTCCAAGTTGAAATGTCAAATTCCCTCCTCTACTTCTACTAAATCCTTTAGCAAGGAATTGTAAATTACTAGAATAGCTTGCAGGACGCGTCAAAATCGAACCTAAGGCGAGTCTACTTATTGAAAGTGCTCCAATAAAAATTGGAGAACTGAAATTCATTTCCCCTGTAAAACCTGACCGAGCGAATGCTCTACGGCTATTATTTCCATGCTTCAAACCATTCCCATAGGATAACAAGAAATCGTAGAATCCATCTACTGTTGATCTGGTAGACATGAAGCTTAGATAAGTGTCATAATAGCCTTGTATTTCCATCATGCCATTGTCCCAACCACCTATATATCTGGAAAGGTTCTCGGCAACAGGTTTAATAATGCGAGCATATTCATTTGAGCCATACCAACCAGCTTTGGATCCAAAGACTCCTCCAGCATGGTAATACTCGGTAACGGTGTGTGAATCTTGCCCCATTTCAGATCTTAAAGGAACCTCGGTAATTCGCTTTTGTCCTTCCTTAGGAGGATCCTGATATCCTCCAAGTTCAGTTTGAATTTTTCTAAATAAATTTTGTGCCGCTTTACCCTTGTATTTTCCTGTTTTAACTGTTACTGCTGCTCCACTTGGATCCGCCCAATAAACAGGATTATTTTCGTAACCATTATAAGTGGATTTAGAATGATGGGTTATTGGGTCTATTGTTGTCCACCTAGCAATCATTGGATCATAATTACGCAATGGCATCTCATATAGATTAAGTCCTAAACTTTCTTCAAGTTCAATACCATTAAATTTCCACTTTTGTGCCACGTCATTACCCATAGCGATGTCCCCGCCATTAATACCTCCTTTTTGTTGTAACCCAAAGGGATAATAGTGACTTTCCTCTACAATCACCAAATCGGCAGGATCCGAGCTAAGTTGATTGCTATCCATATAACTCAACCGAACATTGCCCAAATGATCCTTATATTGGTAGATGTATTCAAAATCCCCAGCAGTATTTGGTCTACTATACCCTTCAGCATGGTTCTTAAACTGCAATTGGGTATTTTGGTAAACATAATTTCCTGCATATTCCGTAACTGTGGTTCCTATAGTTCCCGCACTTAAGGTTTTTTTCAATTTTGTACCTGTTGCATCATAAATATAGGAAATAGTACCCGTATGATCCGAGTTATTTACTTCAACCAATGTAGGAAGGTTTAAATAATTGTAGGTAATGTTGGTGACTCCCTTGTTGTCATCCTTGGTCATGTTCCCATTGTCGTCATAGTAATACTCCGTGGTCTGCTCCACACGGTCTACAAACCCTTGGGTACTGCTTGCCAAAGAGTCATCGTCTACAGCCTGGAGCTGGTTGGCACTATAGGAATAGGTAAGGTCGTCCATTAAACCAAATTGGTCAGCCAAAGCGTTAATATGTCCTTTACGTTTAAGTTTACCAATATTCCCATTTTTATCGTAGCCTACCCAATCTAAATTATAGTTGGTATCACTACTAATTGCGCTGGTAATACGATTTAGGGCATCATAGGTGTAATCATATCGTTTTAAGCCTTTGTCCGTATTATCCGTGCGCCACTGGGTACTGGAAATATTTCCGTTGTACAGAGGGTTAACACCACCATTGTAAACAATGTTATAATTAAACAGCTTATCCGGGGTGGTGTTGGTCACATCATTGATGTCCGTTAACCAGCCTCTTACATTGTAGCGGTAATCCACGGTTTGTAATCCTTGGGCACTATTAAAATCCGTTGCAGAGTCACCCCCTACTTTTTTGGATTCCAGTTGTCCCATTTCATCAAATTGGTTAAAAACAATCAGCTCTTGATTGCCTCCATCTACATTGGCATTTGGATCTATTTTAAAAACCCCTCCGGTCACCACAACAGCTTGATTGCTACTAGGCGAGGTGATCATTATTCTTTCTGTGGCCACAACACCTTGTGTTACCAAAGGATCATCCACAACCACAATGGCGTCTACCGGTGTTCCTCCACAACCATAACCAAGATTTTCATCGCCAATACATTGCGATTGCCTAAGCATACGTCCGGTATGGTCATAGGTAAAGTTGTCTATGGTGACAATAGTAGTGCTGTTTTTGGTATGCGAACTACGCACGCTAAGTGGTCTGCCTACAAAATCCAAATTACTTTCCACTACATCCTGAGTTTGCAAATACGTATTTTCGCTATACACATAAATAGGTCGTGCCTTGCTATCGTATTTGGTCATTGTGGTGATCCAATCACTGGTTTCCAAAACCTTTACCCTGCTACCCGTGGGCATACCAGTGGTTCGGTTGTCAATTGCGGTCCCAAATACGGCCGTTGGTACTGCTGGGAAATTCTGTGGTACCCAATCGTATTTGTCATAATAATTTACCGTAAGTACCTCCACAAGATCCACCAACCTACCTGGCAAACTATTATTTGGGTAAGCCTCATTACCGTAAAAAATGGAAACCGCCTCCGTAAAGTCGGCATTGGCATCTGTAGTTTGGTAATGCTCCCAAGCTTGTTGCAAATTATCCACTTCTGTTTGGATACTCTGACGGCTTTGTCCTTCTGCACTACTTGCCTTTCCGGTATAGACTACCCTACCATAAGCATCGTATTTGGTGAACAACCATTCATCTGAGGTTGCTTCTTTTGACCGTTGATTGGGATCCTGGGTAAGGATGGGCTGGTCTAACCTGTTGTAAACGATGTACTCCCAATCTTTGCCTGGTAATCTTTTTTCAATCAAACGGTTTCTATGGTCGTATATGTATTGATATCCCAACCCATTTAGATTGGTGTTGATGGCCGCCAAGGTAGCTGTAGTAGCATCCATTTTGGGCGGCAACACAAAGGTAAGGTTGCCATAATCATCATATACATAGTAGGTATCATATGCAATTTCCGTTTCACCGGCATCAATGGCTCCGTTGTTGTTCAAATCTGTATCGGAATAAGATCGTTTTAAAACAATCACACCGGTCTTATCGGAATACTCCTCTACACTATGATTTTTTCCGGTTGTGTGGTTTTCATCATAGGTAACGTTTTTGCGCAACTGATTAGGTGCATAAAACTCATTACTGCCATTCTCATCCAAAGTCAACTGGGTTCCATTGGTCAGATCCACTTCAAATCTTCGTACTTCATTGGCGCCATTGGCTTGGTAGCTGAATTCAATCTCATGACCAGCATCCATAGCCCAATCGCTACCGGGAGCTGCCTGTCGCTCCACACGATTTAGCGGTGAATTCTCAAACTCCTTTTCTGAAAAGGGGTTTTGCGTATTTTGGTATTTTGGTTTAAAGTAGTAATCCAAAACCCCTTGTTTTGGGTCTGATTTTTGTTGTCCAAACGTGCCTGTTGCGGCGGCATAAGGCAACCATTCATTTACTACTCTACCATAACCATCATATTCTGAGAAACTGACAAGGTCTTTTTTAACACCGCTCACTTCTGCTGCCTGTTCTAAGCCTATCTGTTGTGATGGGCGACCAAGATCATCAAAGTATGAAATATTTTGTATCAGGTCTGCATTGGAGGTAAACCTTGGTGTTTGCGTTGTGGCCGCCGTCTGGTAACTTCTGGTGTAGACGTAGTTAGGACCATTATCCTGCACCAAGCCGCATAAATTTTCCATATCCGTAAGACCAGGACAAAGATCATCTCTATTACGCACCCATAAACCTGCTGGTTTCTCACATTGCACCACATAATTGGTTGGATCTCCAAAACCATCGTTATCTGTATCTGCATACCATTTCCCTGATTTAAAAAGTGGATCGGTATCATCACAATCTATACCGGAGTGTGGTCCTGATTTGTATTTATCCTCATCAGCGGTTCCCAGTCCTGGGTTAACACATGAGTTCTGAACTGATCCTTCAAGGGCAAAATTATCATCATCGCCGTCAAAAAACCATGATTGAGCGGCAATTACATTGGCGTCATCATCATCACAGTCATCCAAAGGATAGGCAATGCTGGAATCTGGAAACAAAACCCAAGCTCCGCTTGTATCCGGAGGGTCACATGAATAGGCAAAACCACTCTGAGGGCCATGCATGTCCCCATCAGCATCTTTTATCCACAACGAACCTGGGTTCAAGTCGGAATTATTGTCATTGCAATCCCCTCCCGCAGTAACTTCATTTTGGGTAACATATACCGTTGGATTGGGATTTGTGCAAGCTTGCACCGTATGTTCCCAATATTCATCGCGGTCCTGATCGGCATAGAAAGTGAACAAAGAACTTACAGTAATTGGTAAATCAAAGTCCTTGGTTTGACACCCATTATCTGCTTGTGCCGTTAAAGTGGCAGTACCACTATAATTGGGATCCCAAACAACTAACCCAGTATTTGCATTGATACTCGTAACTGCGTTCGCTGGGTTTATAGACCACGTAAAAGTTGTTGTTGTAAATGAAGCTGAATTATCTAGAACAGCATCATAATCATCAGTACCCGTGCCCATGCACCTACTTGAAGGACCGCCTGTTACCGTAATGTTTCCTATTAATGGCAAAACATTCAGCGTAATCTGCTTTGTTGTTGCCACACCACATTCGTTTTGGCCATCCACAGTATAGGTAGTAGTTCCTACAGGTGGGGTAAACAGATTCGTTGCCGTACCTATATCCCCAGTGCTCCAAACTGGATTTGATAAACCGGTGATGGTTAAGGATAAATCTGTATTGGGACAAATGTCTTCTGTTCCTGCACTTGAGGTAATGGTTGCAGCCATAGGAACCTTCTCTACAACAGTGACGCTGTTTGTTGTTACAGGGTTACATATTCCGCCTTGGTATGATGCTACTACATGATATGTTGCTCCTGGTGTAATGTCTGAACTCCAAGTGATAATTCCACCATTGGAAGTTCTATCTTGCCCAACATCCGTACTTCCTCTTTTTAATTGATATCTTACATCGGGTTGAGAATTATTGAGCACAATTTGGCCAGATGCTCCTGAGCAGACTTCCTGAGTGCTAGGTGTAAGGGTATATGACTGAATTTCAGGCGTAACCGTTACCGTAACGGTTCTTTTAGCGCTTTCACAACTATCAATGGTTGCCGATACTTTATATGTTTTATCGGCCGTTAAGACACCGGTACCGTAATTTGCACCTTCAAACAAAAAGTTATCATTAGAGTCATACCATTTAATTGTAGCACCACTAACAACAGAAGCTGTTAAGAACGTAGATGTATTTTCACAAATAGTGACATCGCTTGCCGTGGGCATAGACGTATTGTCCTGTAGACTAACGTACACAGACGCTGATCCCGAGCTCCAAGCACCTGTAGTCGTATTACGTGCGCGAATATAATAATCACCACTTCCTTCATCGGCTACAAAAGTTGCACCAAATCCCTTGGTAGTGTCAAAACCATCGTTTTTACCTTGCCAATACCAGCGTACATTTGATGGTGGTGTTCCGCTCCTTGTCAAAACCGCCCTATTACAATCTTTTGAGGTAATTGTTGGGCTACCAGGATTCGGTGGTGGCGGATTATTAACACTCACTGAATAGTCTTGAACATTAAATGTTTGACCAAAGGAATTGGTTACGGTAGCGTCTACAAATGATAACACCGCAGTATTAAATGTTATGGAGGCACCAAACGTACCGGAAGAATTTATAGTACCGTTACTGGAAGTACTCCAGCTAATATTGGTAATTGTACCACTAGCACCATTGCTCTGGATGGTATAAAATCCAGAATTCCCAACCGTCAAAGATGACGGTCCAGATATGCTATATTGTGCATTGACCTTGACTGCGCAAAACAAAAGCACTATAGCAACAAGGCATTTTTTTATAAGATTTAGATTATTATTACTCATAATCATGGGGTTATATTATTGAGTTTTCTTAAGTTTTATGAATTAATGAAGCGCTTCGTCCTTAGTTTGACGCGGACAATCTGACATTAATGTTTCCGGAAATTTGATTGCCATTGGCATCATACAGGTATATCCTAATCGGTTTCAACCCGTATACTTCATCATTCGCGTAACTATAGGTGAAATTTGATGGAGACCCATTTCCAAATTGTATGTTACCATCACCATACATTATCTCCCACCGTGAAACAGTGAAAGCGCCACTAATACTATAACCAATAGTGAAGTTTTGGTTTCTTATAAGACTGTAATTGCTAGTTGAAAGGGTAACTTCACCATCGCAATTTTCCAAACAATCTGTGGTTTCGTAGGTTTGATTGTATTCGTAATCTTCATAAAGAAAATCGTTTTCATCCCTTACCTGTTTTAACCTTTCTCGATCATCATAAGCATAAGTAGTACTATAATTGCGCTGGTCGGTGGTTTCTACCACACCAATAGAAGGATCAAACAGATATGAGACTATCTGGGATTGTGCATAGTCTGAATGGTTTCGGATTTTATCAATTTCGGCTTTGATTGCGGCCTTTGAACTTTTTGTATCGTTTATAACTGCATAATCAACAATAGACTCAATAGATGCCGCTGTTTCCGAAACATTGGTTATTTGCGCTATAGGATACTTGCCTTCATAACCCCAAATCATATGGGTCCAAGGTCCATTATCCTTTCTAAACTTTATAGGATTCCCGATTTCATCATACTGATCAAACTCTATTCTATTTTCTATTTGATCAAGAGGGGCATCGTTTTTCTGAAAACCTATCAGCGAAGGTTGTAAAATTCCATTCTTATATTCAAAAGAGGTCAACTCATGACTTAAAAGATTCCCATCGTAGTAGTTTCTTGTATATACTGGTGTTGCAATTCTATTATCAGTCACCAGGTCAGCCATACCAAATCTACTGCCTACACCTAGATAGGTATCATAAGGATAGTAATATTCACTTCGTATTTCGTCACCCTTGGAATTGGTAGTGGTAGTAGAGGTTAATTGTGGCTTGGCATTATACAAGTTAAAAGTTCTAGTCTCTAACGAAGTGCCATTTTCTAAGTAATCCGTTGTGGTAGAGTTATCTAAAACCCAGTAAGATCTTTTAGTCCGGTAAGGAAATCTATCGTAAGGCGTGTTATATTGAAGTGGTATTCCAGATCCTCCAATAGATCCTAAAAGGTATGCCGTTTGGTCCGAATAATAAATCTTGAGCCCATTAGTGCCATCAATGTAAAATTGATCATACACATTTACAACTACGCGTTTTGGTGTTGAATTGAAAACATTATCATAAAATTCTTGGGTTTTTATTTTGCCGTTTCCTTCTTCATAAATATCGGGCGGCGCATCAAATGCAAGGCTTCCCCCATATGTTGAATTTAGCTGCTGATTGGGCTCATTTATAAACTCAGTTATTACCTTCCCATTATTTTTTGCTACATCATTAGCATCTATAGTAGTTTCTTCAACAAAACTGTATCCCACATGATTACCCATGGCAGAATTGTTTCCATATGTCATATTACTGTTGGATACTACTAGACTCGTGGATAGGTTATTTCCATTAGAATCAAAACTCTCGGTTGGATAGAAATATACCAGACCGGTCATCAATTTTCCTGAGGACATCGGTATACTTGAATTTCCGAATCCATGATATCTATACGATTTTTTGAGTTTTAACTCATTGTTCTTATCACGATTTTCTATAGATTTAACACGTAAGCCACCAACCTTATAGGTTTTGGTATTCGAGTTAGAGGTGGAAGCAATTGGATTGTTGTCAAGGTCATTGATATTCTGTTCCAAATTCATTACTGTTTGTGCATCAATGGATATTGAAGAAGAATTATCTGAAATCTTTACGGTGTTACTTTCATATAAGAAATTAGTCGACCCTCCAGTAGGATAAATAATCTTATTTAAGGTACCTACACGCCCATATTCGAAGTTACTTCCCAAATTCCCTCCCGGTTGCCAATAACTTGAAGGAAATACATTGGAAGTGTTACATAAGCCATATAAGTAATCCGAACTCAACAATTGGGAAGGATATCTAAATATCTTTTGATTAGGATCTTCAGTTTCATTACCGTTATAAAATCCCCAAAAATCTATCGCAGTGGTTGTTTTTGAAGGCAACGAGTTTGGACTTTCATACTGAAAAACATATGCTTGGTTATCTACACTAATTCTGTCTAACTTTAAGCGCAAGTGATTGTCGGGATATTCGTCGCTGGTTTTATGAGAATTAAAATAAGTCTGTGTGAGTTTTGCTTTTTTGAAGACCTTACCTGCAGCTGAATAAAATTCTATTGATTCCAATCTTCTAGGACTCCTGTAGTTATGAGAATTAGTGCTTCCATAAATCAGACCTAGTGAGCTACTATGTTTTAATGGATCATAACCTGCTATATCTTGCCTATCTGAAACTTTAAAAACAATTCTTTCCCCAGTATTACCATTTACAATTTCTTTTAAATATTTATTTTCATGGATACTTCTGGAATATGTGTATTCTGGAAATAGCGAAGTCGTAGTGCTACTACCTGTTGTTCCGTTACACGTAATTAAAGTCCTGTTTTCGTGAACCTGTGTTGGACTTAAGGATAAATAAAATATATCATTGCTTGAATCAGAATCGGACAAAGTTTCGTCCCCGTAATAGGTAAATTTAAGTTCATGCCCATTAGGACTAATTATGCTAGAAACAAACCAACTAGTCAGGATAAATTTATCCCTAGAATTCGAATACCTACTATATTCTTCCATGGAGAAGTAGTCATTCACATGTTGGCCAGAGTCATGAATAGTGGAGGAATATTCTTTTTTAGTAAAATGATATTGAAAACCTTGGTCATCCTTTATCAAAAAATTTCGATTACCCTTATCAAAGGAGACATCAGCTTTACTTTCATTCAAAACCAATGCATTTATTACACCAGAAGAATCTTGCTTCAAAAGTTGAAACTTTACCGTTTCTCCCATTAAAGTAGCTGTAAAAATATCGGGTTGAGTATCTGTCACAAAATCTGTTAAGGATTCTACTTGTTCTTCAGTAATATTCTCAGGAATCTCATTCTCATAGCAGTATCCGTTATAAGCGTTTGAATTTTTGTCATTGCCAATATCACTTCTTTGGTTAATTTTTCTGCTTATGACAAACTGATTAGATAGTGACCACCCAAGCCCAACCCAAGTGGCTTCTTGATTAACTCGAATACCACCTGCATGGTAATTTAGTTTTATTGGTAAACTTCGACCATCAAAATCTAAGGAATGAATAGGAACTTCGATATTTGGGATACCAGTATACTGATTTAACGGAACCAAACCATGTCTCATAATTTCAGAGGCTATAGGTGTATTTGGTGTATATTCCTGTGCTTTATCGTATCCTTGACTCCAAATAAAAGTGGAAGACAAAATACTTAAAAGTCCAAATAGGATTTTTTTCATACTTACTGTATTTAGTATCATAAATTATTTTTTTGGTTGTCTAACCGTTTCGTGTAAAATCTTATGAATTAGAATTTTCTGTCTTTTAATTTCAGATTCAAGACGTATTGTATGTAATGTCAATTCTTCAATCTTCTCCAAGAGTCGCTTGTTCAGTTCACCAACCGCAATGCCTTCACGCTCTACTTTTTGTGCAGATGGCATGTTGGGGAGATGACCGTGTAACTGTATAAATGCTTTGATTTCATCCAAAGTCATTAAGTCATAATCGTCTTGGAAAACATAATCGGGCCATGACCCTGAGAGTTCTACACGTACTTCTTCGGCAAGTAGTTTACCATCAATAGCCATTTTATAGGCTGTAGGAACTGTTGTAGTTCCAACGCCTACTTGCCCAGCATAGCTGGCAACACTGGCATTTTCGGACCAAACGGAAGAGGAATTGCTCCCACCTCCACCAGAACCTGAATTGGTGGAAATTGTTACTGGGTTACTTGTCACACTTTCATTTCCTGCAGCATCCAAAGCTGATACCGTAAAATTGTATGAAGTAGAAGCGGTAAGTCCGGTTACTTGATAGTTAGCGACATTACCCAAAGTGGCTTCTAATCCAGCATCTTTAAAGACTTTGTAACCCGTAACACCAACGTTGTCGGCGGCACCGCTCCAAGAAAGGTCTATTGTAGTTTCACCTTGTCCTGTACTTACTAAACTAGGTGCGGTTGGCGCTTCAGTATCTGAACCAACAGGATTCAGTAATTCTGAAATTGTGGGTTCTGTACCATCGACCACATAAACGGTTGGGTCATACAAGAATAGTATTTCATTGGAATTTACACCTTCCCAATAGTGGGCTCTATGCCTGCTAGTAACGCTTGCGGCACTAAACTTATAGTCAGTAGCATCCATTACCTTGTTTCCAGTATTAGGATCGTATACTCCGCCTTGATGAGTTGTTCCGGTATAACCACTATGATGCATAAAACCAACATAGAGGTACCATTGTCCAAGATTGGGTACATTCCCGGCCTCAAAAATCGGATTTGATGATACCAATCCATTCAATCGCTGCGCTGTATCATTTCCACTGGATCCAAAGGCTTCAGCAGCAAAAATCTCAGAGCCTGATGCTCCTCCGATTTTTTTCATCCAGACAGTGAATCGATAGGTTTTGGTGTGGTCAATACTAAATGTATTCGTTTCCCAACCTCCACTTGATGTAGGTGTATCAGGTATTGCTTTCCAGATAATGGACTGGTTTCCAAATGGATCAGTGTCCAGCTCACGAACACTTTCATTAGCAGAGCCGTAGGCAGGAAAGCCTGCAACAGAGCCATTTCCTAGAGTCCAGGACGAGCTGTCAATTAGATTTTGACCGTAGGAGCCCATGACCCCAAAAAGGGTCACAAGCATTATTAAATATTTCATTGATTAGTTTTTGGAGAGCGAATTATTTCTTTAGTAATTCAAATTGGGATTTCAATGCTTCCAATTCTTTTGCAAATGAATTCTTCAGTGTAGTATTTTCAGCTTTGAGTTGAATTACATGAAGTGTCAATTCTTCAATTTTCTCCAGCAATAATTTGTTCATTTCCCCAACTTCCAAGCCATTTGTCGCTACTTCAACAGCTGAAGGAATGTTTGGCAAATGCCCATGAACTTCAATGTATGCTTTGATTTCTTCAAGGGTCAATAATTTGTAACCGGCTTGGAATACATAATCTGGCCATGAACCCGAGAGTTCCACCCTTACTTCTTCAGTGATAAGTTTACCATCAATGGCCATTTTGTATCCTGTGGGTACAGAAGAGACACCTACTCCAACTTGACCAGTATAACTAGCCGTGGCACTACTTTCCGTCCAAACAGAACTACCTCCACTTGCGGCGTCCGTAATCACTGTAAGTACGCTACTTGCAGGGCTTTCATTTCCATCACCATCCAAAGCCGTTACCGTGAAATCATAACTGGTTCCCGCAGAAAGCGATGTTACCTGATAGGTAGAAACATTTCCTAAAGTGGCATCTAAAACGCCGTCCTTAAAAACTTTATAACCAGTTACGGCTACATTATCTGTTGCTCCAGACCATGAAAGGTCTACCGTAGTTTGTGATTTAGCTGACGAAGTCACCGTCGGTGCCGTAGGAATAAGGGAGCTATCTATAAAAGTGATTGTAAAAGTATCAGTGGCTGTTACCGTACTGCTATTCAAGTACTCTATTGTAACATCTAAATCCCCAACAACTGGGTGCCAACCAAAATAATTCATTTCACCAGGTACATTACCATAATCTCCATTAACATCACCGTAGGCAGCAAAAGGAGCGGTCCATTCGGTTCGAGTGTGGCCGTTACTTAAGATAAATCTAACTCGTGTTACAGTTATGGAAGGTTCAGACTTGATGTTAAGTCCTCCGGCAGTATTTAAATCCCAGGTCACATTCCCGGTAATGGTTAGAATTTCTGCATCTGTGTCGGCATTGATGAGTTTAGCAACACCATTTTGAAGTTGACCATAGGAGGAACCTATGGCAAGTAAAAACAATACAATGTAGGCATGAATTTGTTTCATGGTTAAAGATTTGGGTTTATAAAAGTTAAGATTAATTGTAGGAAGTTTAGGCACTTCAGCCTCGATTACAAGCTGTTTATACATGCTAAGTAGGTTTTTTGATTTGGGTGAAATTTCATTTGGGATAAAATTTCGGTTGCAAGTATATCTCTTATTTCTGTATTTTATTGTAATATTTTTCTTTTTTCGATGTACTACACTATCTATTTTATTTTCTTACTTTTTATGTAGTCATATATAATAATCGTTTTCTTTTTCAGTTAATGGTAGAGCCGAATCAAGACAATCTACTTTATGTTAAAAAGGAAACTGACCCAAAAAGTTCCTGCGCTTAACTTACAGGAAACACTTATAGTACTTGCCATTATTGGTATTCTACTATTGTTGGCCCTACCTAACTTAATGCCACTGATTTCCAAGGCTAAAAGTATTGAGGCGCAAACACAGTTAAAGGCACTTTATAATTCACAGACCACCTATAGATACTTACATAGTAAGTACACTCTAGATATTAATGAACTGGATTTTGTAGCACCAAAAACAGTGGAAGAAAACGGCACTGCCAACTACCATTATGAAATTTTGGAAGCCTCAAATGCTACATTCAAAGCAAGAGCTGAAGCTATTACCGATTTTGATGGTGATGGTATTATGAATGTCTGGGAAATTGATGAAAACGGGAATCCAAAACAAACCATCAAGGACTAATGATTTTTCTACAACTTTTGGCCATGGCTAGCTTTGGTGTGATGGCTTTCCAAGATTTTAAGGAGAGAGCAGTAATGTGGATTCTGTTTCCGTTGGTAGCTGGATTGTTGGCTACGATTCATATTTGGCATATTGGGATGGAGTTTTTCTGGTTCTTTGCTTTAGCCAATATATTATTGGTAACCGCCGTCCTTTTAATTTTGTGGCTGTTCACCAAATATGTCTTCAAGAAAAAATTCTTGGATGTGAGTTTTGGACTCGGGGATATGTTGTTTTTCTATGCCTTGGCCCTGGGCTTCCCAACGTTGACCTTTATCATTCTTTTTGTTAGTGCATTGCTTTTTGCCCTTTTCTGCTTTAGTCTGCTACGCATTTTCAATAAAACGGATACGGTACCCTTGGCAGGATTGATGTCCATTTACCTTATTGGTGCCATGTGTATCAGCATTTTCACCAATTCCCCATCCCTCTATTTGATTTAAATGCGCAACAAAAGATTTCATATTCCTTCCGCAATTCAGCAAGCGATATCCGCAGAACAGGCTTTTCATTATCGGATAGTCCCAGTAGCGAAACATGGCAATGAATTGGTTTTAAAGACTGATAGTAGTTCTTTAAGCGAACTACTTGCAGAACTCAATATTGTCTTGGATTCCGAAGTGCAATTGGAGACTTGCAATAGTGAAGAACTACAACAATACCTGTCCACCAATTATAGGCAAAACAAATCCAAGGAAAGTGCTCGGCTGGATTATTCGGTCGATTTTTTGGAGAAGATACTGATTGAAGCCAAGTCCATAGGAAGTAGTGATATTCATTTTGAACCTTATGAGTCACGCTGCAGGGTACGATTTAGATTGGACGGTAAGCTTTTGGAATACTATTCCATTCCTAGTCAAGATTATCCCACCATGGTGAACAAGGTCAAAATAAAAGCCCATCTGGATATTGCCGAAAAAAGATTGCCGCAGGATGGTCGAATCACGATTAAATCTAACCATGGTGAATTTGATATCCGGGTATCTTCCTTACCGACTTTGCATGGAGAAAAATTAGTGCTCAGAATCTTGAGCAAGGACAGTGGAGCTGCTGAGCTTGAGGAGTTGGGTATGCTTCCCATCGAATTTAACCGATATCAGGAAGGAATCAAAAAACCCAATGGCATTGTATTGATCTCTGGTCCTACAGGTTCAGGTAAGACCACCACCTTATATGCAACATTAAAACAGCTTAATACCAGTCATAACAATATTCTCACCATCGAAGACCCTATTGAATATACCTTGGTAGGTATCAATCAGGTGCAGCTCAAAGAGAATATCGGACTTGATTTTTCTAGTTCCTTGCGCACGTTTTTAAGACAAGACCCAGATATCATCATGGTTGGGGAAATCCGGGATGTGAAAACTGCGAATATGGCAATTAGAGCGGCTTTGACCGGACATTTGGTGCTATCCACAATTCATACCAATTCTGCTTGGGCAACCGTGTCCAGATTAATAGATATGGGCGTACCTCCGTTTTTAATAGCCAGTACTTTGAACATGAGTGTAGCGCAGCGTTTGGTTAGAAAACTATGCAATCACTGCAAGCAGGAACAGGAATTGGATCGCACCGCTTTCCCAATGGATTTCGATATTCCAAAGGATTTAAAAACACATCATGTGGCAGCGGGTTGTAATCACTGTCATCATACTGGATATGAAGGAAGAAAAGCTATTTATGAGATTCTACCTATATCTAAAGATTTAACGCAATCCATTAAAGAGAACCAATTGGATTTAGAACATTATATGAATGATAATAACATTTCCACGCTAAAGGAAAATGCCATTGACTTGATTCGGCTAGGCATTACCTCGGTGGAAGAAGTTTATTCGCTGTTAAGCAATTGATCTATGAAGAAAAGTATTGTTCTAATTCTATTATTGTTTGTTTGCCTGGGGTTTGGTCAGCAATATGACCGCTTTCAAAACCTACAGAACCAACTGGAATTATTGGCGTTGGAGAATCCAGCTTACAACGAAACATTGAAGTTGGAAGTCAACGTCAATAACGTGGATTTACCTAATTTTTTGATAGCGGTGTCCAAAATGCATAAGCTTAACCTTAGCGTGGCCAATGACATTTCCAATATCAAAATTGTAAACAATTTTTCCAATGTTACTGTGTCAGAATTACTCTTGTTTTTATGCAAGGAATACGGGTTAACCATTGATTTTACCGGAAGTATTTTGGCCATCAAACGTTATGCGGCCCCTCCTCCAGAAAAAATTCAAAAGGCCTTCACTGTCCAAATGCATCCTACCACACAATTACTGTCCTTGGATATCAACGATATCCCTTTGGAGCAAGTTTTTCGAAAAATAATGGATGTAACCGGGAAAAACCTCCTCTATTCCAACAGTCTGAAAAGTCGTGCATTGAATATTTATCTGAACAATGTGCCAGTGGACATTGCAATGGAAAAAATTGCAGATTTGAATGCACTGACCCATTCCAAATCCAGAGATGGGTTTTATCTATTTGGTGAAATTGAAGGCGGAACAAGAGGTACCAATCTTACGCGGAGAAGCAGAAATGGAGCCAATTATGAGGTGTTGGATACCATCAATAAAATCTTGAATGTTGATTTCACCAATACTTCCATTGCACAGATAGTTGACAATCTAAGCCATGATCTTAAGTTGGATGTATACACTGCAACGCCATTGGAGCAGGCTGGGAGCGTCACCTTCAATGCTAAAAACATCTTTTTTGATGACTTGTTAGCCTATATTTTTGAGAGTAAGGTCAAGGGACAACCGATACCAGTACCACAAAACAATGCGAATAATGGCCGAAGAAATCCAACTAACACTAATCCTGTGGTCAGTAGGGATGGTGCTGTCAATTTCACCTTTAAAAAAGAAAACAACATTTATTTCTTTGGTACGGTAGATCAATTAAGTCTGCGAAAGGTTGAAATTATTCAAATGATGCACCGTTCTGTCGAATTAATGAGTGACCCTTCCAATTATTCAGGAGGCTACCGAACTGCAGGAAGAACCAATACAGGAAACGTAAATTACTATTCAAACGGACAAAATGGATTGGGCCAAGGTAATCAACGAGGCGGGTCTAATGGTCAGCGCAGTATCAATACGCGTGGTAGCGGGTTTGAGAATTACCAAAATGATACAGAAGCACTAGTGAACATTCTGCCCGAGGAGATCAAGGCGGATTTGGATATTAAAGTAGATTTTGAGCTCAATAGTTTCCTTGTAAGTGGTCCTTCAGCAAACATTGAACGATTTAAAAGTTTCATCCACGAGATAGACAAACCAATTCCCGTAGTTCTAATTGAGGTAATGATCATAGAGGTGCGTAAATCTTCCTTGGTGGAAACGGGAATTAGTTGGGGAATAGGCGATGAATCCGTAAAAACCAAAGGTGGAATATTTCCAACGACGGATCTAACATTAGGAGCAAAAACAGTAAATAAAGTGATTGGTGGATTCGATGGGTTCGGATCTTTCAATATTGGAAAAGTAGTTCCGGAATTTTTCGCGACAATAAAGGCAATGGAGGAAAATGGTAATATCAAAATCAGGTCTACGCCTAAGTTGTCCACTTTAAATGGGCATCGCGCCAATCTATCAATTGGTGAAACTACATATTATGTGATCACCAACCAGAATTTTTTCGGTTCCCAAGTACCAACTACTTCAGAAGTGCGAAATTATGCCCCAATCGATGCCGAACTTGGTGTTAGTATAAAACCATTGGTCTCTGGTGATGGTCAGGTTACGTTGGACATCAACGTCATCCAATCCGATTTCAGTGGTGAGCGAATAGAAGATGATGCACCTCCAGGGTTGACCTCCCGTGAATTTAGCTCCATCATCCGCATGCAAAATCAGGATTTGGCCATTCTAGGAGGTCTTGAGGAAAAAATCAAAAATGATTCAGGTAGTGGTGTCCCTTTTCTTTCAAGAGTACCCGTTGTTAAGTGGTTGTTTAGCAAGCGTAAGCGGGAAGACACCAAACAGAAATTGACCATTCTTATTAAACCTACAGTAATTTATTGATGCTGAAAGCCTGGTGGAAACATATTACAGTAGGTTCAGAATATCAAGGACTTGAAATATTTGAAGTAAACAACATGCTCCAATATTCATTCTTGACCGTAAAACAGAAAAAAAATGAACTGTTTGTCACTTCGAAAAAAACGCTTGCGACAACAGAAGAACTTGGCAAACTGATTGAGAAAAACAAAGTTCTTTTTCTAATCTTGAATACCTCCCAAGTGCTGGGTAAATCCATCCCCAACATCAATGAAATCAAACCTGAACAGGCTTTAATTGAAGCATACCCAAACTTGGAAATCGACAATTTTTATTATCAAGTAATACAGTTGGGAGATACTAAACGGGTTTCGATTTGTAAGAAGATATACTTTGATGAATTTGTTGCAGAATTGAATGCCAATGGAATCTTTCCTTCTGAAGTAGCACTTGGAATTTCCGCAGTGCAGAACATTACAGGGTACTTCACGGAAGAAGAAATTGAAGGTTCTAATTTCGTGCTCTCTGATTCCAGTTCGATTAAACCAAAAGAAGGCTACACGGAATCCTCGTTAAAATTTGGTGATATTGAATTGTCATCAAATTTCCTGTTGTCATTCGCGCAAATAGTAGGATATCTTGCCAATAGTAAAATAACCGGCAACCTTTCTACGCGCAATAACAAATGGCACAACGAATTTAAAAATCAAAGAGTTTTTCAACTAGGGTTACGGTTTTCACTGATTGTATTTCTTTCGGTACTTCTAATTAATTTTCTATTCTATAGTAGCTATCAAAGTAAACTCCAAGAGTCCGATATGGGTATTGGGGCTGAGCAAGAACTCCAACTTTTAACGACCATTGAAAATCGGGTCTCGCTAAAGGAAGAGAAGGTCAAACAGGCTTCCTTGAACGGAAATTCAAGAGCTTCCTTTTACTTGGATAAGATTGCTTTTGAAATTCCAAGTTCCATACAACTGGATGAATTGATTTATCAACCTACATTAAAACCTATTCGGGAAGGAAAACCTATTGAGTTAAATGAACAAGTGATTTCCATATCAGGGGAAACAAAGAACAAATCAGAATTCACTACATGGACCTCCAATCTGGGACAAAAAGATTGGATAGACAATGTCACTTATGAATCTTACGAATTCGTGAGTTCGAGCAAAGACCGATTCACTTTACTAATTTCCTTCCATGCAGTTGAATAGAAAGAACAAATACTTGATTTTTGGTGTATTGGCTATGTCGGTTGTTTGCTACCTATTCGCCATCAAAAATACGCTATTGCTTAGACAACAATTGGCCTTGAGTCAGGAGAAGGCAGAACGTCACGGGAATATCCAAAATCGATTGTCAGCCTTGACTCATAAAGAACAGCAATTGGATTTAGCTCTTACGGATTTGTATTTGGACAATGCATCTGTGCAAAACAATCTCCTGGATTATATCAATACCCAAAGTCTTGAGCTAAAGGTTAACGTTTTGGAATTGAATGCTCCACATATCAGCCAAGGCAATAACTCAACAACAACGACCCAGAGATTGAGAATAGAGGGGAGTTACGCAGCTATTTTAAAACTAATTAATTCCTTAGAATTCAAAGGCGTATTTGGCCGCATATCCCACGTGGATTTTGAAAAAACCAAAAACTTCCGCACTAGGAAAACAAGTTTGCAAGCTTCCATTTATTTGGAAACTATCCAGTAACAAGATTTTAAAAATGAAAAATTGTAAACTGAACATGCCAATATAACTATTGAAAATGAGAACCTTATCAACATCTTTTAGATAATACAGATAAGAGATAATGGCACTTAATAGAGAAAATGAACAATATATTTTTATAAAAATTAAAGAGCTAGAACTTTACATACTCCATCAAGATATAAAAATTGAAAACTCATTACTACTATTGAATAATTGATTCTGATATATAAAATTAATGTGTCCTAAAGGAGTTCAAGCATTTTTACCCCCCCCTCTTTTAAAAATTACTCTGAGTAAAATCTTGACTAAGTGGCGATGTTATAGTGTTTGCTTCATAGATGTTTGTACCCCCCTTCCCCAAGATTTTAACAAAAAATATTATATAACCAATGAATGAGCTCTACTTTTAATTTTTATTTTTTCTATTCTTATTATTCATTAATTGAGGTGATTTCTGCATTCTAGTTTGCAGGTTTCAGCAATACCAATGTAGATATCTACATTCTAAAAATAAGATTCCTTGTCGTTATGAAGTAATTGATTGTAAAAACCAAATACTGGAAATTTATCTTGCTGACTATCATAGCTAGAAAAGTTGTTCAAGATATGAGTTGTTTGATCTTTATCTTCCAAAAGATAGTCAACGAAAAGAGTAAAAGTTACATAAATCGTATCTAAACTGTACCTTTTCATTAGCCGACTTAGATTGTAAATAGTGCTTCCCGTGAAATCTAATTCAATGTTTAGTATCCGAACCTTGTTAAGATTAAGTTCATTAAATACCTCGCGTCTTTCATTGTATATAAAACTTAATTCGCGAATTAACTCTAATGTGTGTTCCTTCTCCTCAGTAGTCGTTAGTTTTTCGCTCTTAAAACTCAGGGTTCTAATATTTTGAATGTACGCAAATCGATATTCTTCTTTAACAAAATCTGAAACAATATTTTCAATAAAATCATATGACACTTGATAATGTGTGATATTCAGACTTCCTTTTTGCTCAATTTGTAAACCATAATCAAGGAACTTACCTTTTATTGTCTCAAGTCTAGTTCTCTTGATCCCTAACTCTTCGATAATTCGTTTGTTTTGGTAAAAGAAATAATTTCCTTCTCCAAAACACTTTTGTTTTACTATCAACCATTCGAAAAAGATTACTTCCTCTAAATTGACAAATGAGAAATCGTAGACTTTAAATTTTGAGAAATTAACCGCTAAGGGGTGTGTGTATTCAAATCGCCTCATATCACTTATTTTATTGTAAATTAAGTGTTTATGCTATGGTATTGAATTGCCATGCATAATTTTTTCAACATGATTTTAAACACTTATAATCCTCAAATGTGCGTCATCTTGTAATTTAAACGGGAAATCGTTTGTATATATACTTGTTGTTGTCCTTCGCTTATGTCCCACTATTTGAGCTGTTATTCGCTCATCAATCAAAAGCTGCTGAGCCCGGTCAATAAAGGTATATCTCGCAGATTTGGGTCTTAATTCAACACTTAATTGAAGTTTTCTACTTAAATCCCTCATCCTTCTTGAGAAATTACCTGAAAAGGTTTTATAATTATTTGCTTTGTATATGGGAACAAAAAAGGGAAAGCTGGAATCTTTGTAAATCTCTAAAACCTCTAAAGCTTCCTCAGGCAAGATATTATTGCATAACGTTTTTGATCTGCCTTTATCTCTATTAAATATAATCCTATTTGCGACTAAATGTCTATCATATCTTAATTTAGCAAGTACTTCAGGATCAATACCACCTAAATAGAACATTAATAACCAATAATTACGATAATGACAAAACCCACTGAAACCATCACTGTTCGGTAAATCAACTTGAGTAAGTTTAACTAAATCCTCCTCCGTAGCAACTGTTTTTATGGTTTCAGGTATTTCAGTTACAATACCCTTGAATGGATTAGGTTTATCAGACAACTTATTCCAAAGAGCTTTCAGGGATCTAATGTAACTATCCACACCAGAAGGTTTATTTCCTTGTTTTAACAAAGCATTTCTGAAATCGACAACTATTTTATTAGAAACATTATTGAATGTTGAATAGGGATAAAACTTATTGAATCTCCGCATAGCACTCCAATCGGTTCCTCGATAACCCTTATCAAAAATGGCCATGGCGGAATCATAAAATGAATCCTTGTTTACATTGAAAATCCATTCTTTAATCTCAGGAAACGGCATTTGTCGTTCGTTATATATCAAAAGGACTTCTCCAATTCGTTTATTAAGAGTAAGCAAGAAATCAAGTAACTGATAATATTGTGGGTGTTTCGAATTAGGCCTTGCCAGTTTATTATTCCATTGTTTTATTTTGGAGTAATAGCCTGTTCTCCATAATCTATCCTTGTAATTGTGCGAGATATAAACAACTATTGGAAAACCATCATTGGTTTCATAGGACTTTTTGGTACTAAGTTTTATAGATATTTTCATGTGCTAAAAAGTCCGGAATAAGTCCGGAATTAATTCGCTTAAAGCCATTATTAAGCGAAATAAGTACACATAAAAAATAATAATAATTAGGTCATAAAACAACAAAACCCCAGAATTACTGGGGTTTAAGGGTAGTGATCGCGGAAGGATTCGAACCTTCGACCGTCTGCTTAGAAGGCAGATGCTCTATCCAGCTGAGCTACGCGACCTATTTAGCGGGTGCAAATATACAATTAACCTGAAATAATTTCCAACAAAAATAGGGCAATTGCAAAAGAACTTTACAAATTGCCCCATTGGGTGTTACAAAACAATAAAATCCGCGAACCACTCGGGCTAATTATACTACACACTGCGGTAGGAGCAATTCATGGAAATCACGAAGTAACACCTGTTTACCGATGCTACCAATTCCCTAACTATCCTTGTGCAGTCGGTGTTATTCGCAATCGCCGCATCACCTCTGATGCCGTAGGCGGGTCATAGTTGGACATAATAATCACCAACAAATCTTTTTCCATATCATAGTTCACCGTCGAATTTATGCCATAACTCCCGCCGCGTACGGAATAAAATTTTGGTCGGATTGTTCCATCCCTAAAATGATTCAAAACCCTTGCGGTAGATTCTTTTGATAGCAATCGATTTGATGTTAAGGACTCAACAAAGTTCCGCATATCGTCCAAGGTTGAATACCCGCCACCTGCCGCTGTACCATGGAGCGGCATACGGTCTGTAATGCTGAATTTAAAAGGTTTGTTCTGTCCCGAATCAGGCCCACCTATGGATTCGCCATTCTTGTATTTTGAATAACCGATGGCCCTATTTTCTACTTTTGCATACTTTGTAAAGGCATCCGTATTAGACATATTTGCCTTTTGGTAAATGTGTTCTCTGACGTAGTCAAAATAGTTTTGACCCGATACGCGTTGCACAACTATTCCCAACAATTCATAACCGCTATTACTATATGCACGTATTGTACCTGGTTTTGAGTTAAGCGGATATTCATTGATGATGGGCAAATAATCCTCCATGGAATTCAACTCGTTTCTTTTTGCCCAAAACAGTTCCGAATCCCAATAAGAACCCAACCCGGATTTCATTTCCAAAAGCTGCATGATTGTAATTTCGTCCGCCATATCCGCATTAAGTTCAGGTATGTATGTTACCACCTTATCACTTAGCTTCAGTTTACCGGCATCTACCAATTGCATCACGGAAACTGCAGTAAATGCTTTGTTAATGGACCCTAGATTGATTTTGGTATTCGTGTTGTTTTTAATGGATTTTTCAACATTGGCCATCCCATAGGCTTCACGCATTAGTTCCTTGCCTTTATGAACCACCAATACCGTTCCTGAGAACAATTTGACAGCTTCTTGTTGTTTTAAAAAAGAATGGGCTGCTTCTATACTTTCAAAAGGTATTGCCGGTTTTTGTGGTCTCGTTTGTGCACATGATAATTGTACCAATAGCCCCACAAACAGCGTAAATATTACTTTTTGTATCATTATCTACTGGTATTTGTTGCCTGTTTTTTCTTTGGATAGTAATCCCAGATGATGTTGATGATCTTCCATTCATCATTAAGTCTTGCCAAGTGGATGTATTCAATCCATTCCATTTTCCCAGGGTATCCCGTAGCTACCCTTACACTTGCTGAATTATGGAAAATATCTAAAATCTCAACTTGATTAACTTGATTTTCCTTTTCCAGCACTCGCTTTTTCTGAAGCATAGCAGTCAACTGTTCATTACTCATATCTTCAAAGAAAACTCCAGGAGTTCCGCGTTTTCTGGACAAGCCTCGTTTCGCAAGTGAAGGATGTAAGTATTTGAACATTTCTTCTGTTTTATTTTCAAAAAAGTTCTCCAAATAGCCCAGTACAGTACGCTTGATTGCGCCAAGATCACCGCGCTTTGGTGTAACTTCTGGTTTGCCTACTTTTTTAATCAGGGATTTGTATTCTCCGATTTTGTTTGGATTTTCTTTACCCAACTTCTCATAAAGTGAGATTTGTGCTTGGTGCAAAGCATTGCTCGCAGGAGTAATTAAATTGGGCTGTACCCCTACTCCCTGAAACTGCTTTCCGTTGGGGGTTATGGAGTTTCTAATTGAAACCGATACATCAAACAAATCTCCTACTGGAAAGAAATTGTTGGAACGGCCACCCCCAGCACTTGGCATACCAACTACAGTGATACGATTATGCTGTTGTAGGTAAAACGCAAACCCTTCTGCAGCAGAGCCGGTGCGATCACTGACTAAAACATATACTTCCTTATCGTTATTGTACGTACCATAAGGCGTCTTAAAAGAATGCAGCTCTTGCTTGCCTTCCCTGCTATGGTATGTTGTTAAATGAATCGGCTCATCAACAAATCCGCCTGCTAAATAGGCTAGGGATTCACCGGAACCTCCCGGACATTGCCGCACATCTATGATCAATGCATCTGCAGTTTTGCTGAGTTCCAAATATTCATCAATTGAATTTTTCACGTATTCCAGAGGACCGAACATAGGAATATTCAGGTAAGCAATATTGCCTTCTAACATTTTGTAGGTCAATAAGTTTTTAAAAATAGCTGGATCGGGATTCACCCGCATCATTTGCCTAGATGGGGTTGCATTTACTTTAGAATCATTGCTTTTTGCCACCAAATACAGATGGTAATCGTTACTTAATTCCCTCAGATCATTACTGACTTTTTCGGCAAATTCTTCTGGAGTCGGAATAGCAACATAATCCCCCGATTTATGTCTCTCCATTAACCCAGCAATAACCTTGCTTCTTACCTCGGGTACAATGTAATTCTCTTCAATGTGTTTTATAATCTCTTCTATTGAATCATCGATTACTTTTTTTGTGAATTCCTGGCCTGCAAGTGTGGTACATCCAACAAAGAGTAACCAACTCAGAACAAGACAAGTTCTAAACTGTTTCATTTTTTGATTTTTTGATTTGGAACAAATGAACTGGATCATATAATCGAACTCAAAACAATTATGCATAACTAGCATGTTCAAGGCTGAAATCCGCAATTTTTGATTTCAAGCAGTTTAAAGAAGATTTTGAAGGTTTTGAATAAGAAAACCAAGGGTTGGTCAATCTTAATTTCCTAGCCATCGCTATTTCCTAACTTTACCTCCTGGAATATGCAGCATGAAAAAATACATTGAACCCTTAATACATGTGTTGTTTTGGCTCTTGGTGTTTTACATCACCTATGTCAATTTTGGGGTTAGAATAAGAATGGTTAAGGCTGGTGAGACCTTTGAGTACACCAAAACCTATAAACCTTTTTTCTTGGCCACGGTATCAATCGCCATTTTTTTTAAAGCTCTTCTATTTTACGGGAATGCCCATATTCTGTTTCCTAAATTGATTGAATCGCAAAATAGGCGGAACCATATCATTCGTGTCGCACTGTTTTTTGCATTGACCTTGATTTCCTCCCTGCTAATAAATTACCTGATTGCCTATAATTTTATGGAGCACGAAATTGGGAAAGGCTCGGCTTTGGTCAGCTATAGTATTTTCCTCCATTTTCTTTTCCTATTCCTCTCGGTGGGTTATAGGCTTGCAAAGGATTGGTTCAAGAATGAATTGATCAAAAATCAAATTGTTCAAGAAAAACTTGTAACCGAACTCAATTTCCTAAAAGCACAGATAAATCCACACTTTTTATTCAATACACTAAACAATTTATATGCTGAAGCGCATAAACTAGAAAATAAAAATGTGGCGAATGGTATTGCCAAACTTTCCCATATTATGCGTTACATGATATATGATAGCAATGCCTCTTTTGTATCGTTAGATAAAGAAATCAAGTATTTGGAAAGCTATATTGCCCTGCAAAAACTACGCCTATCGGAGCAAGACCCATTGGATTTAAAGGTAGATATTGCCACTGCGGATACTTCAGTAAAAGTTGCTCCAATACTCTTTATTCCATTTGTTGAAAATGCCTTTAAATACGGATTCGATATTGAGAACAACTCATTTATCCATATCACTTTAAAGACTGCGGGAAACGATATTTTATTTACCATTTCCAACAGTAAGCATCAAACGAACAGAATTGAAGAGCACTCTGGTGTGGGGTTAAAAAATGTAATACGACGCTTATCTTTGCTTTATCCGGATAAGCATGAACTCATAATTGAGGACGATACAGTTAAATATACGGTGCGATTAAGACTTCAAACACAGAAATGAAACCATTGAATTGTATAATCATTGATGATGAACCACGGGCGATTGAAATAATGGAATCGTATGTAAGTCAGCTAGATAGCCTTTATTTGATGCAAACTTTTAGAAACCCACTCAAAGCTTTTGATTTTCTTAAACAGAACAAAGTGGAGCTCATTTTTTTGGACATCAATATGCCTAATGTGTCGGGTATTCAATTCTTAAAGTCGATGCCTTCACCGCCACTGACAATTCTCACAACTGCGTATTCAGAATATGCCGTGGAAAGTTATCAATTGAATGTTGTTGACTATCTCCTCAAGCCCATTGAGTTTGATAGGTTCCTCCAAAGTATGAACAAGGTTTTGGATCTATTAAACCCTTCACGTTCTGATAGTATTCATAAAACGACAAGTACAACTCCTGCCAAGAATCACATATTTGTGAAGAGCGGCGCCAAAATAGAACGGGTGGATTTCAATGATATCCTATACATTGAAGGTTCGGGTAATTACATTTCTTATCAACTGAAAAATAGGAAAATACTTTCCTTGGGTAAAATGAGTGAAGTATTGGGCATACTTCCAATTGAACGTTTTATTCGAATCCATAAATCCTACATCGTTCAAATTGATAAAATCAATTCCATTGAAAACAATCAAGTTGAGATTGATGGTTCTAGACTAAGTATCAGTCAGACTTATAAGAGTGATTTTTATCACCGAATCAAAACGATTGAGGAGTAAAAAGCTGTGGTTTTCATCAATAAAAATTCTGATTTCCAAGATATTTAAGGTTCTAAATAAGCATTAAGAACCATTTTTGATAGAATATTCATTTGATTGCGTTTCAATAAAAAATGCAACAATGAAAACTAAATCCCTTACCATTTTTGAAGTAATTCGCTGGATTCCCTTTTTATGCTTAAGCATCATTTTTATAGGATGTAGCAAAGATGAAAACCCACAATCAGCTGCTGAAAACCCACAACCTTCATCAGAAACCCCTTTATATCAATACACAATCCCTGAGCAAAAACAAGATGGTTGGACCGTAGCAAGTATTGAAAATGTCAGCATTGATAAGGCCGAATTGGAAACAGCGGTATCTAAAATCATAGAGCGAAAATTTGTAAATATTTCTTCTCTATTGATAACTCGTGATGGCAAGCTAGTTTTAGATGAACTTTTTCGTAGAAATTTAGATGCAAATGATGCAGCTGTTACAAATACCGATCTCAATGTGCACACGCTGCAATCAGCCACAAAAAGTTTTACTTCAGCATTAGTTGGGATTGCAATTGAGAAAGGTTATATAAATTCTGTTGATGTCGGTTTTTACAGTCTATTCCCAGAGTACGAAAGTTTTGAAAATTGGAGTGAACGAAAAAATGATATTACGCTAGAAAATGTACTGACCATGCAACATGGTTGGCGCTACAACGAATGGGATTACCCCATAGAAAGTGATCAAAACACCCTATATTACATCTACCGCAATTACACTGACTTTGTAAAGGGAATGCTAGATCAGCCAATGGACACTAACCCAGGTACGACCTTTACATACGCAACAATGGCTTCGCATGCCTTAGGTGCGGCCGTAGGCAATCAAGCTGGCCAAAGTTTTACGGCCTTTGCTAGGGAACACCTTTTTGAACCATTAGAGTTTGATAAGGTTTATTGGCTCTATAGTCCCAAAAATAGAGCTATGGCAGGTTGTTGTCTATTTATATCAGGAAGGGATATGACCAAACTCGGTCAACTTTTTTTGGATGATGGCCAATGGAATGGCACGCAAATACTATCATCAGACTGGATTGAAAAATCAGTGACCCGGACTGTCGGGATAAATTTAGGATTTTCAGATGGCTATGGTTATCAATGGTGGACTAAGGAATTTAGCTTAAATAGACAAACCCTAGACTCCTATTTCGCCGCAGGAAATGGAGGGCAATTCATTTACGTTTTTCCAAGTTTAAACGCTGTGATTTCCTTTACAGGAGAGAATTACGGTTCACAAACCATGTATCAGGTGACATCCTTATTGGAGGACTATCTTTTAAAGGCTTTTAAGTAAACTTAGCATAGCCGAATAACGCCTTAGGAACCATATGATTTGTACTTGAGCAGCAGCTAATTTGACAGCTATTGTCACGGATTCCTGCGTCCCAAATTCCAAGTTTTACAAATCCAACAATAAAACCATTCAAACCCCTTGATTTCACTAGGTTTTAATTGCAAAATCGCGTTGCGAAACGTATATTTATTTAAACCTAGCATTATGATAAAAATCGGGATAATCGGCGTGGGTAGAATGGGAAAAATCCACCTTGAAAACCTCCTTGATAAAATTGTAGGTGTTGAACTCATCGCAGCGGTAAATCCAAGTGTAAATGGACAGCAATTTGCACTTCATCGAGGTGTTCCAAATGTCAGTGATAATTTCGACATTATTCTACAAAATCCTGAAATTGATGCCGTACTCATTAGTTCCGCCAGCGATACCCATTCGGAATATGCGGTAAGGGCGGCGCAAGCTGGAAAAGCCATTTTTTGCGAAAAACCAATTGACAAATCGTTGGCGAAATCAAATGAAACCATAAAAACGATTTCAAAAATTGGGATTCCCTTAATGATTGGTTTCAATCAACGTTTCGATTATAATTTTTCGAAAGTCAAAACCAACATTTCGGAAGGAAAAATTGGAAAACTACGCGGGTTGCATATTATCAGTCGTGATCCCGCACCACCTCCTATCTCCTATATCAAAAAATCCGGTGGTCTCTTTAAAGATATGACCATCCATGATTTTGACATGGCCCGATTCATTATGGGTTGTGAGGTAGAAGAGGTTTTTGCCTACGGTACTTGCCTTGTTGACCCAGCCATCGGTGAAGCTGGGGATATTGACAGTGCCAAGGTTATGCTCAAATTCGAAAACGGAGCCATTGGAACAATTGAGAACAGTAGACACGCTAGTTATGGGTATGACCAACGAATAGAAGTCTTTGGCAGCAAAGGAGCAATCAAGGTTGAAAATCCATTGAAAAGCAATGTAAGTATTGCATCAGAATCTGGTACCGAAACCGATCGACATTTAAACTTCTTTATGGATCGTTATGAGACGTCCTATCTAGAGGAAATTCGGTCTTTTGTTGAAGCTTTGAATGCCAACGCACCCATGCCAGTGACAGGTGATGACGGGTTAAAAGCAATGATCATCGCCGAAGCCGCAAACAAATCACTAGAAGAAAATCGACCGATAAAAACCAATAGCATTAAACTAGATTGATACATGAAAACCCAGATTTGTATTTTATTGATAAGCCTTTTTGTTGTCTCCTGCGCCGAACAAAAAAAACATAAGCTTGAACCAAAAATGTATCAAACCGTTGGGGAAATCGAGCGTTTAGACCCGGCCCTTGATTCTGTTATTTCAGAAAACGCAGTGATAGAAGTTTTATCTACAGGACATGCATGGTCCGAAGGTCCCATCTGGCTGGCGGAAGAAAAAAAATTAATATATACTGATGTTGGTCATCAGAAACTATATCAATGGACCGAAAAGGATAGCGTTACACTGTATCTGGATATGAAAGATGAGGACCCTGAAAGGCCTGGACCCAGTGCATTGCTAGTAGATCAAAATGATTCCTTAGTCATTTTAAGATATGGTCATGGCGAAGCTGTAAAAATGAAAAGTCCAATTACACAGCCCAAATCAGATTTTAATGTATTCGTTGACAATTTCAATGGTACCAGATTCAACAATACCAACGATGCAACCTTCCATTCCAATGGTACGATGCTAATGTCGGACCCACCACCTGTTGTTGAAGGGGGATTGAGTGCAGCAGTTTACCGAATTTCACCCCAAAAGGAAATACAAATAGTGACTGATACCCTTTCCAGTCCCAACGGAATTGCATTTTCTCCGGATGAAAAAACGGTTTACATAGCCAATGCGGATTGGCAAAATGCCATTTGGATAGCTGCCGATGTGGATGAAAACGGAAGTATATCAAATGGTAGAAAATTCTTCGATGCTACAGGCAATGCACCTAAGGAGAAAGGTCACCCCGATGGGTTAAAGGTGAACAAGGACGGAATCATTTTCGCTACTGGGCCAGGCGGTGTTTATGTTTTAAGCCCAGAAGGCAAACATTTAGGTACCATATTGAATGACGAATTCAATACAAATTGTGTGTTGGATGACACAGAGGAAACAATTTACATCACTTCTGGTCCAAAATTGATGCGGGTAGTTCTTAAACCCTAATCTATCGATTCTGAAACGATGATCAATTCCTGATTGTCCTGTCTTAATTGGGCCAGACTAAGACTATCAATATTGGTTTCTGAGATATACAATCTTTTAAGATTAGGAAGCTTTGCAGGCAATTCCAACAAGCCACTGGAAACATTTGTTCGGTAAAGGTTAAGGGATTCTAGATTTTGTAATTGTTCTAGATATTTTAAACCCTGATCGGTAATTGCCGTATTACTCAAATTCAATTTCATCAATTTCTGGAATGCAACAAGCTCTTTTAAATGCATATCATTGATCCCGGAGTTACTTAAATTCAACCAAATTAACTGTTCTTGGAGGGCTAAAAGTGCTTGTAACGCTTTGTCACTCAATTCCACTTCGCTTAAACTAAAGTTGGCCTCGAGGTAATTGTTCTCCAACATCAGGGGATTAAGATTAAATCCAAATCCGGTCAATGAATCCATTAGCGTTTTGGATGGAGCGGCGACTTTTTGATTTAATAAATCATTTTTATCCAACCCCAGATATTTTTCAACCAATGTTTTAATCGGTTCTTCAGGTTCCAAAGCCACGAAACTTCCCCCTGAAGGTGCACTTTTCTCAATCCACCAACCAATAATCGCAACTTCTTCTTCGGATAAAGGTGGTTTTCCTTCCGTGGGCATAAAATCCTCATGGGTCTCAGGCAAAGTAATTCTTCTATAGATATCGCTAGAATTTGGTTCGCCCAAAACCACAGCAGGTCCACTTTCTCCACCTTTCATAAATTCTACATGGGAAGTCAAAATTAAATCCCCTTTCTTTTTGTCCACATTGTGGCAACTCACACATCTGCGGTCCATTAATGGAGCAATCAAATCCAAATACACATCCGCAGAATCCAAAACCGTAATCTTTTCTCTGGGAATCTCCTTATCTGGAAGACCTGCAAAATTCCGAATTGAATTTGGCGCATATTCCAGTAAATATGTAGATCCATGCGTAAGATTTCCGCCTAAGTGACCTGTGTAGAAAATGGTGAAAAACAAAAGAACTACCAAGCTAGGACTGGCAAACTTCGGAAGTTTGATTTCCTTTTTGGAAATAATAAAACAACCGATGGAAATTATTAGCACAACAATGCCCATCCATTTATGCCAAAACAATGTTTCTTCATTGTAATCCCCTGAAAGTGAAAGAAAATAACCAAATAGCACTGCGAAGAATGCACTGATACTTCCCAATCCCCATAGGTAGTGCATATAACTCGTAAGTGGTTGAAACTTTGGTTTGCGCAGCACAAGTTCAATCAATCCGCCTAACAACAAAAAACCAATGGGCAAGTGTACCACCAAAGGATGAATTCGTCCGAGAAACAGTACAAAATCCGATGGGCCTTCGGTTCCAGTTAGCATTAGGGCAGTGAACACCTCCATAGTTACTTAAGTGGCTTTCCTTTTAGGGATTTGCCATTGGTTGTTAAGATTTGAAAGTGATGGGCACGATAGTTTTCGTATGTCCAAACGATACTTTTATCCCGGTTAACTTCAAACATTTTAATTCCATCTTGCGCACCATAACTTGCAATAACGGTATTTCCATTTGGTAGCCGCTGTGCACCACAGGGGTCAACCAACGGGTTGTTCGTAAAATCCGAATTATCCAGTTGCCAAACAATAGCGCCTTCCTCGTCCAATTCCACTACACGATTCCCATGTGTAAGGGTTACCAGAGTGTTTCCATTCTCAAGTCGGATTGCGGTAAAGGGCCAAGTTTCTGCACTTCTACCGCCAAAAATCTCAAAATCGGTTTTAAACACATTGACAATTTCACCATCTGGTTGATATTCCTTAACAGCAAACGCCAATAAATGGGGTACAAGATAATTCCCATTGGGAAGTTTTCGTGCCATGCGTGTTTGCATATGTACATTGTCTGTTTCTGGTTGAAGCAAAACACTTTTAACCACTTTCCCAGTTTTGTCCAACTCAACAATTCTTGGGTTATCGCCAGATTCCGTAATCAGGGTATTTCCGTCTTCCAAACGAACAGCCGTTCCTAATTCCATATGATCTTGGGCCCGCTTGTAGGTTAAAATCACCTCTTTTGCTTTGTTATATTCCCGAACCTCATCCGCCCAGCAAATCAATAAATGGCCATTATCCAGTACATATCCGTCCCGGGCCGCCGGTTTTCCAGAATCCCAGACCACTTCATCAACTTCATTGATAATTCCAGTGAAATCTGGTCCGGCAATAAAAAAGGAATGGTGTGTGCCAGAATTGGAATTTTGTGCAGTCATCATTAGGGGCATGGCCAAAATAGCCATACACCAAGATCTTATTATTTTGATTGTTTTCATGATAGTTATTCTATGCTAATATATCTTTGATCACATGTCCATGCACATCAGTTAATCGAATATCACGACCTCCAAATCTGAAGGTGAGTCGTTCGTGGTCAATCCCCAACAAATGCATCATTGTTGCATGCAGATCATGTACGGTCACTTCATTTTGTATGACGCGGTATCCATATTCATCGGTTTTACCGAAAATGGTTCCACCTTTGACTCCTGCGCCAGCCATCCACATGCTAAATGCAGATGGATTATGATCCCGTCCATCCTTTCCTTGTGCAAAAGGCGTTCTTCCAAATTCACCGGTCCAGACCACCAAGGTCTCCTCCAATAATCCTCTTGACTTAAGATCCTTTATTAACCCAGCTATCGGTTGATCAACAGCATGTGCGTTGCGCTCATGGCCATCCTTTAGATTTCCGTGTTGGTCCCAACGATCTGCATTTACTTTTGGACAAGTCAGTTCTATAAATCGAACACCCCTTTCTACCAGACGTCGTGCCAATAAGCATTGTGCTGCATAGCCCCGGGTATGGGGATCGTCTGAGTCAAAACCATATAATCTTTTTGTTGCTTCTGTTTCTTCCTTGAATTCGGTCAATTCTGGAATGGAGGATTGCATTTTATACGCCAATTCATAATTGGAAATAGCCGATTCAATTGCATCTGCTTCTCCCATAGCGGCCAGTTGATCATTGTCCAAATTTTTGATGAAATCCAACTTTTGTTCCTGAAGGTTAGGGATTTTTTCCTTTGGGATGATATTGGCTACAGGCTGGGGTCCGGCACGTAGTATAGAAGCCTGATAAGATGCCGGTAAAAACCCGTTTTTGAAATTGTCAAGTCCTCCTGGAGGTATTAACCCGCCGTCCAATACCACATACCCCGGAATATTTTGATTTTCACTTCCTAAACCATACGTCATCCACGAGCCCATACTTGGTCTACCTTGCAATCCACTACCGGTATGCAAGAAGTAATTGGCATTTGTGTGCTCTGGGAACTGAGAAGTCATGGACCTAATCAATGCAATATCGTCCACACAGGTAGCGATGTGCGGAAATAATTCACTTACGGGCATTCCACATTCTCCGTATTGCTTAAATTCCCAAGGACTTTTTAAAATCTTACCTACGTTGTCAAATTGTGTAGCATCTACCTTGAATTTGCTTCTAGGGTCCTGACCATTTTCCTTTGCCAATCTGGGTTTGGGGTCGAAGGAATCCACTTGGGAAACACCACCATCCATATATAAAAAAATGACATTTTTAGCCTTTGGCAAGTAGTGCGGTCCTAGTTGTAGATCATTCGCTGATTCAATTATACCTGATTTGGAACGATTACATGACAAAGCCCCTACCCCAAACAAACTCATAAAGGCCAATGAACCAAAGCCACCTTTGCAAATGGTCAACATTTCGCGTCGCGATAGCGGTCTTCGCATAAAATTATGGTACTTACTCATCAGATCAGGTAAATAAATTCTTTAAGATTGAAAACACTATGGCAATACTCCTTCCATAGGTCTAATTCGTTATCGGTTTCCATTTCGTTGCTGGCTTTCATTTGTTTCACCGTATCCATGAATTTCGCCGCATTTGAAATTTCGTTTTCTGTAGGTTTCCTGGAGAACATTCGCATGTAAACCCATTGTATTCGTTGGTCAAATGTTAGATTGGGTTCCTCCAATAACTTTTGTGCCATTAACTCCGATTGTTGGATTACAAAAGGGTCATTCATCAATATTAATGATTGTGCAGGAACATTGGTAACATCGCGTCTTCCGAAGGTTGTAAAAGGTATTGGGCGATCAAAAGTGGTCATCATCGGTTCCAAAAAGTTTCGTCTCACTTCTTGATAGATACTTCTCCTGCCAGCGCCGTCCAACGGACCTGAAACTTCGGGTTTACCCCGTCCTCCCATAAATTCCGTAAGATAAGTTGGTACTGGAGGGCCACAAAGCGTGTTATCCAAGCTTTCGGTTACCGCAAGAATTCCGTCTCGAATGGCTTCAGATTCCAATCTTCGCACAGGAAAGGATGCCAAATAAGTATTAAGCGGGTCAATTTTCGAGGCTTCACTATCAAGTGAGGTACTACGCTTAAAAGCATTTGACATTACGATATATTTAACCATGTTTTTAATGGACCATTCGTCTTCTTGAAATTTTAATGCCAGATGATCCAGCAATTCAGGATGAGAAGGTAATTTTCCTTGAAGACCATAGTTGTCTACCGTTTCCACGATCCCTTTTCCAAATAAATGGTGCCAAATACGGTTGACCATAACACGCGAAGTCAGCGGATTATCTTTATGAAGCATAGCTTCAGCCAGTTCCAACCTGCCACTGCCTTCTGATACAAATGGTTTATCACCTTCTGGGAGTACGGAAAGAAAACGTCTGGGCACTTTTTCTTCCGATGGCTCTTGATATCTTCCCCGAATAAAAACAGGACTATCAATAGCTGAACCATCGCTTACGCCATAAATGAATGCATTGCTTTTTAATGGTTTGGATAATTGTGTACTACTATCAACAGCTGCAAGCAATTCTGGGAATTCCAACTTGATTTCACCATGTCGGATAGCGCTATTTACATCCTTTACCTCCGAGGCGCCTAAAAATTCTGTACCATCTTCTTTTGATGAATTCGGAATTTTTCCAGGCCATTCGGTATTGTAAGCTATGGCGTATTCCGCTTCAACAAATGCAGTTGGCGATAGCTCGAAATTATGTGTATTGTAGGTACCAGGAAGTATTTCAATGTACGCCTTATGACCTTTCCATGGTTCTACATTGAATTTATAATTCTGCCATTTTTTGCTATCCACCGCTAGTGTCAATTCACCATAAATAGGCCATTGTATCAATTGGAAATTATCGATAATGATTCGAATGGTGCTATGCTCGCCTTTTGCTCGAACTCCAATAAAATCGTTCTCCAATATAAAATCTGGGGATCTAAGTGTACCCAGCACACCGGGGCCAAAGGTTTTACTTGATGCTCTTCCTGCATCCAGGAACATCAATTTTCCGGTGCCTTGGGCCAAAATAGGATTTCCAAGGGTTGTGCTGTTTCCAAAAGCCAAACCGGTGGTTTTCCATCCATCGAAGTCCGTTTCCCGAAAATCTCCTAGCTTCTTAAAACTTGAACCCGTATTAGGGGTGATTTGTTGATCAATTTGTGCTTTTTCTGTTTCTTTCGTTTTTAGGTTTTGAACTACGGTTGATTTAATGTATTCCTGAAGCTCGAGTGCTTCTTTTGCACTAACTTCATTGTCATAGGTGAGATCAGCCTCCAATGGTGTAAATCGCGTGCTTTCCATAACACCATACATAGCGTAATAATCGGCCGCAGTGATCGGGTCAAATTTGTGATCATGACATTTGGCACAGGAAACGGTCAATCCTTGGAAGGTCTTTGTAGTTACATCAATCATATTGTCTATACGATTGGCCTCATCCTGCTTTACATCCACAGGACTATGGGTTCCTTCGCCCATGGCATAAAACGCTGTGGCTATTTGTGACTCCTGAATTCCTGTTTCCGAATCGTATCGTTTGTGTGTGACTAAATCGCCAGCTAGGTGCTCGGTTAAGAGTTGATCATAAGGAAGGTCATTATTAAACGCTCTTATTAAGTAATCACGATATTTCCATGCACCAGTAATTGGGTAATCAAACTCATGGCCTTTGGTTTCCGCATAACGGACCAAATCCATCCAATGCCGGGCCCAACGTTCACCATAAGCCGCGGAGGCCAAATAGGTGTCTACCATGTCCTCATAAGCCTTCTCAGAGGTGTTTGAGACAAAATCATTCACCGCTTCCGGGGTTGGGGGTAATCCGGTCAACAAATAGGCTACTCTTCGTATCAGTGTGTTCTTGTCTGCGGGACTGGCTTTGGTCAATTTCTTTTGAGATAGCTCCCTATCTATGAATTCATCTATATCTGCCTTTTGATCTTCAGTCGACAAGTTAGGTTTTATAAATGCCCAATGCGGCTTCCATTCCGCACCTTGTTTTATCCATTTTTCCAAGAGTGCTTTTTCCCTTAGGGTAAGCTTACTATTGGTTTCTGGTGGGGGCATTATTTTGTCTTCATGTTCATGGTTAATCCGAAGCATCAATTCACTCTGCCCCGGTTTTCCAGGTACAACGGCATATCCACCCTCTTTTAAAGCAGCAGTGGCACCTTCGAAAGTATCCAATCTAAGATCTGCTTTTCTACTGCTTGGATCTGGACCATGGCACAGATAACAGTTTTGCACAAGAATAGGTCGAATGTGAAAATTGAAATCGACGGTTTTGGGTAAGGGTTCATAGGTTGGATTCTGATTACCACAAGAATACAGAAATACGATGATACAGGTCATCCAACAAAACCTTGTAACCGGAATCACCTTTCCAAATTCACCAAGCATCTTAATCACTCTTACTTTCATAGCTGCTTTTTACCTACACTGTTCCGCGGTAAATTATTTTTGGTTCAATTATTTTCTTATCAAATAGAATAGTGCTTTGTTTTATCTGCTGGAGCAGCAATTCAAATGAATTACCCACCATACAAGGTATGGATTGCTGTACGGTGGTCAATTCAGGTTCACATGCTATCCCCATTGGGTCATTATCGAAACCAATAACTGCGATATCTTCAGGAATGCTGTACGCTGAAGTTTTCAAATACTTGATCACCCCGATCGCAATTTCATCCCTTACAGCCAAAATACCATCCGGACAATGTTCAAGTTGCATCAATTGTTTCGCATGTTCCATACCATCTTTCATGAAAAATCCACCTTCTATGATCCAATCCGGGCTTATTTCGATTTTATGATCGCGCAGTGCTTGCTTGTATCCCGCTAGTCGGTCTCTAAATATTTGATGTCGATAATGTGTGGAGATATAGGCGATACGCTTCTTTCCTGACGCAATCATAGCGGTTACCGCATCATAAGCCCCTTTAAAATTATCCACCAACACTTGGGAAGCTTGGGTTTCTTCCGGAGCCCTATCAAAAAACACATAAGGGATACCCTCTTCCTTCAACAGATCAAAGTGACTTTCTTGCACCGTGTCCTTGGTCACGGATGCCACAACTCCCGCCACACGATACCCTATTAAAGAATCGATAATATCTTTTTCCATTCCAGGTTTTTCCCCAGATTGAAATATCATAACAGAATAACCGGCCTCTTTTGCGGTCTCCATAAAATCGGAAACAAACTTGGAGAAAAAATAGGGTCTTAAATCCGGTACAACAACCGCCAATACATTGCTACGCTTATTTCGAAAGTCACGCGCCAATCGATTTGGTTTATACCCCAACTCTAAGGCCTTCTTTTTAATTAACACCCGCGTCTCCTCTTTTACAGCACCGGTATTTCGTAGTGCACGTGAAACCGTAACATGGTGTATTCCTAGTTCTCGAGCAACATCTTTTATGGTAATTGTATCTCCCATTACTGTTTTTGGCCGTATAAATATAAAATGCTCACGTGAGCATTCCAAATAATTAACAGTCATCATTAGTTAAATTTTGCCAGAAAAATAGTGTAGAAACGAAAAAAGCACCGTCATTACATGAATGACAGTGCTTTATTATCACTGAATAGTGACTCGTCGGGGTGGCAGGATTCGAACCTGCGACCTCCGCGTCCCAAACGCGGCGCGATAACCGGGCTACGCTACACCCCGATGGTTATCTTTGATTAAAAGAAATTGCGGAGAGAATGGGACTCGAACCCATGCGACACTTACGCGTCGACAGATTAGCAATCTGCTCCGTTACCACTCCGGCACCTCTCCTTTAATTCTGTTTTTATAAGAACTTGCGCAAAAACGCGGATGCAAAAATACTTTTTCATTATTAAGAACGCAACTATTTTTTTGTTTTTTTAAAGTCTAATTTTTGCTTTGTGAGCTACTACTCTGGGTACTCAACTCTTAGGTGGTAAATATTGGTAAGTTTTTGCTTTAAAACTTTCTTCACTTTCTCGATTTCCTTAAGCGTTATGTTCGCATTTAGAAACTGATTGGCTTGCATTTGACCCTTTACAATCTTTTCTACAAACTCATCGATCATAATGAATGTAGGATTCTTCAAACTCTTGGAGGCTGCCTCCACAGCATCTGACATCATTAAAATTGCTGTCTCCTTTGAAAATGGGATTGGTCCTGGGTACCTGAACGCCTTCTCATCCACATTTTCCTCCAATTCCTGCTGTTTTTTGTAAAAATAGAACACTACTGTTGTTCCATGATGTGTTCGAAGGAAATCGATGACCCTGTCAGGTAAATTGTTTTTTCGTGCGATTTCAATTCCCTTGATTACATGATCAATAATGATTTTAGCACTTTCCTTAGGAGGTAAGTCATCATGTGGGTTTACATTGGTAATTTGGTTCTCCGTAAAAAACGTGGGGTTTTCCATCTTCCCAATATCATGATACAATGCACCTACTCTTACCAGCATCGCATTGGCGCCAATCTCATTAGCTGCTGCTTCGGCAAGGTTGGCCACTTGCAGGGAATGATGAAATGTTCCAGGGGCTTTGTCTGAAAGCTCTTTTAAAAGCTTGGAATTCGTATCTGAAAGCTCTAACAGTGATACATCGGAAATTAAACCAAATATCTTTTCATAGATATAGATCAAGGGTTGGGCAAAGAGCGTTAAGAGACCATTTAGGATAAAAATCCCAAACAATATCCATTCAATATTATCCAAATTACCTTCATGAATGGTATGAAAGGCAAAATATCCAATAATGTAAATCAGCGTTATCTGCCCCACTGAAATGAACAAATTTGCCCTTTTGTACAACTCGGATGCTGTTAGTATGGTAACGATACCTGCAATCGTCTGGAGGAAGATGTATTCAAAACTGTTGGGTACCACAAAGCCCAAAATCAATACGGTAAGTACATGGACAAACAATCCCAATCGCGCGTCAAAGAAATTTTTGAGCACCAACGGCAAAATACATAAAGGAACTACATAGACATAGCTTTCGTTGTTTTTTACCATTAAGGTGGTGGCCAAGACCATCAACAGAATGTTCACAAAGATGAACGTTACCTTGTTATTGTTCTCAAAGATTTCATAACGATACCGCTTAAGAAACAAGAACAACATAATCAAAACCAAAGCCACTAAAATGGTGTAGCCCAATAAGATGAAATAGTAGTTATTGCCCCTCCATAGTTCAGATTCATATTCTTCTTTGAGGGAATCCAATATTTTAAATTCATCCGCCTCCACTACTTCCCCCCTAGCGATTATCAATCTCCCTTCGGAAATCTCTCCTCTTGTGAAGGAGATTCTCGAAAGTTCCTCGTCCAAAGAGCGTTGCGTTAGCGTTTCATTGTAAAAAATATTAGGAGCTAAAGACTGATTTATCAATTCATCTAAATTGGCTCCTCCAGTCAAACTGATTTCATTGGCAAGTTTTGACACCAGACTTTTTGCTCCTTCCAAATTCAATTGGGAAGATCCAATTACGGAACGCGATTCATTATTTCTTACTACACTAACAGCTCCTTCCGTAGGCAATTCTTGAAATATGCCAAGGGTGTAAATCGAATCCGTAATACGCAAGGCCCAATTTTGCAAAGCAAACCTTTGTCTATCGGTTAAGGTAGATGTATTAAATCCATCATTAAGAGTTTTGGTAACAACTTGGCTGACATTGTTCGCTACGGACTCGTCATAGGTATAGTAATATGTTTTATGGTCACGTAAAGCCTGTTGTTCTTGGGCAATTTCCTCAGCCGTCTTTTTTATGGAAAAATCTATTGGAGCATAGAGATTCTCGTATTGCCATGGCTTGCCCTTTTGGAATTCATATTTGAATTTGCCTCCCTTTGGGAAAAAGAAAACAATCAAGGCTACAGAAACCACATAAAGAAAATACTTGTAGGCTAGTGATTGATGCTTATAAACATTATCTAAAGTTTTTCCCATTATACGCGGTATTGCTTCAAAAATAGAAAATATAAATAAGAAGTGATGCTATCGATAAAGCTTAGTCTTTGCATTTAATTTTAGTATTTTCGCAGGAGTTAAAAAGCATATATGAATAAAGTTGTTATTGTTTCAGCAGCACGCACCCCAATAGGTAGTTTTATGGGGTCCTTATCCTCTATTCCAGCACCAAAGTTGGGTTCAATTGCCATTAAAGGGGCATTGGATAAAATCAATTTGAAACCCGAACAGGTAGAAGAAGTACTAATGGGTAATGTGGTTCAGGCTGGAACAGGACAAGCACCGGCTAGGCAGGCGGCAATTTATGCAGGTATCCCTGACGCTGTGCCTTGCACAACGGTGAATAAAGTTTGCGCATCAGGCATGAAATCCATCATGCAAGGCGCACAATCCATTGCCTTGGGGGAAAACTCCATTGTTGTTGCCGGAGGAATGGAAAACATGAGTATGATCCCACATTACGTACACCTGCGTAATGGTGTCAAATTTGGTCCAACAAGTCTAGTGGATGGTATGCAACGTGATGGATTGGTTGATGCTTACGATCAAAATGCCATGGGTGTTTGTGCGGATGCGTGTGCGGTAAAGCATGAATTCAGTAGAGAAGATCAGGATGCTTTCGCAATTCAATCTTATGAGCGATCTGCAGCTGCCTGGAAAGATGGCAAATTTGCGGATGAAGTTGTACCCGTGGCAGTGCCGCAACGTAGGGGCGAACCCATCGTTGTAAGTGAGGACGAAGAGTTTAAAAATGTGAAAATGGAGAAAATTCCAGCGCTCCGACCAGCATTTACCAAAGAAGGTACCGTTACCGCGGCCAATGCTTCTACCATTAACGATGGTGCTGCTGCAGTTGTATTGATGAGTGCAGAGAAAGCCGCAGAATTGAACCTAACCCCTTTGGCAACCATCAAATCATATGCAGATGCTGCCCAAGAACCGGAATGGTTCACCACGGCACCAGCTAAAGCGGTTCCTAAAGCACTTGCAAGAGCAGGTGTTTCCATTGATGATATTGATTATTTCGAAGTAAATGAAGCCTTTTCTGTTGTTGGACTGGCCAATATGAAGTTATTAGGCCTGGATGACTCCAAAGTGAATGTAAATGGAGGGGCTGTTTCTTTAGGTCATCCTTTGGGTTGCTCTGGAGCTAGAATCACCATAACCTTATTGAACGTATTGCGACAAAACAATGCCAAATTAGGGGCCGCAGGTATTTGTAACGGCGGCGGTGGAGCTTCAGCCATTGTTTTGGAACGTGAATAATATTTTCTAGACTACCGTACATGCAATTTGGAATCTGCCATCTCAGTATTGTCCCAGTAAGGGCAAATCCTGAAGACAGTGCCGAAATGACTTCGCAATTATTATATGGCGAACATTTCAAGGTATTGGAATGCAGGAAAAAATGGAGCAGGATTCGATTTGCTTATGACAGCTACGAAGGTTGGGTTTCCAATGGCCAATTCCAATTTATTGAGGAAGAGGAATACAAATTACTCGATTCAAACACACCACACATTGCGTCAGATGTGATTGCACATTTGTGCACAGCCGATGGCTCCTTATCAACAGTTGTAATGGGGTCCATTGTCTCTAATACTCATTTATTAGGCGATGATTATGAAGGACAATCCATTCAAGGAAAAAAGTCAAAATCAGAGCTCGTGGATTGTGCTTTACTTTATTTGAACGCACCTTACCAATGGGGTGGTAAAACCCCTTTCGGGATTGATTGTTCGGGATTCACACAAATGGTTTATAAAATCAATGGGTATGCGTTAAAAAGAGATGCTGAACAGCAATCACAACAAGGTGAAGCCTTAAGTTTTATTGAGGAAAGCGAACCTGGTGATTTAGCATTTTTTGATAATAATGAAGGCGTAATTGATCACGTGGGTATTATTTTAAAAGATAACTATATCATACATGCCCATGGCCATGTGCGCATTGACCGAATAGATCATACAGGTATATTCAACACTGATGAAAAGTTATACACGCATAAATTAAGAGTGATTAAAAAAATCATATAAAAAAAGCCCCGTTCAACGGGGCTTTTTTATTGTATTTACTGAATTAACTTATTCGCCAAGCAACTTCTTTACGCGCATAAAGTTATCTGTATCTCCTAATGCACCATAGATGTTTTTCAATTGTGTTAAAACACTTTGGTTGTCAGGGTTTGAGTTTAAAGCATCTTCCAAGATTTTTGCACCTTCCAAGAAAAGGTCATCCTTTTGTTGCTTCAATTCATCGTAACGGGCAATATCAGTTCTGGAACTTCCTAAAGAGTTCATCTCATCAATCAATCCGTTTCCTTCATTCACGTATGTTGTTGATAGGTTCAAAATTGCATTGATATAGCCTGGATCCACGGCCAAGGTTTTTTTGTACGCTGCTCTAGCATCTTCCAAGTTACCTTGCTCCATATTGATCACACCAATATTGTATAGAAGATCGGCATTGTCAGGAGCCATATCAGAGGCTTGTCCCATCAATTCCTTGAACTTGTCTTTCTGCCCCATGGCATAGTACAAGTTAGCTTCACCTAATACCAAATTAACATCGTTAGCATCCACTGCTCTTGCGTCTGCATAAGCTGCCAATGCTTTTTCATTATCACCAAGTTGCTGATAAATCAGTGCAATGTTCTTAACAATTTCAGCTTTTTTGGATGGAGTCTTGTCATCTTTTGGATCCTTGTGGGTTCCAGCTTTGACATAAAGGTCCCTTGTTGTTTTGTCCATGGTCTCAACTTCACCGGTCTGTGCATTCACGGCAGTATAGGTTACCCCGCTTCCGTCATAGCCCAAATCCTTCAATTCATTGTAAAAGCTAAGGGCTTTATCATAGTGCTGTCCATTTACTGCACTACTAGCGGCATAGTATAGATAAAGTGTATCTGTTGGGCTCAACTGGTATCCCATATACAATTTATCTGCTGCGGCTTCAAAGTCCTTATTTCCATTATCGGCTACAGCAGCATTTACAATATCTGCTGTAATCTGTGCAAGGCCCTGTGCAGCTACGGTAGTATACTTCTCTTTTCCACTTGCCTCCTCTACAGAAATCACTTTATTATAAGCATCGATTGCTGGTTGGAATGCATCATTATTCCCTTTTTTAGCCAAATCGGAGTATACATTTCCTTTTATGGCATAATATTGCGCTTGCATTCTTGGGTCGGCGTTATCAATCAAGGATGCGGCACTTTCCAATGAAGCTTTAGCACTTTCAGCATCACCTGCCTTGAATGCTTTTTCAGCTGCCTTGATCTCGTTCTTCTGCGAAAAACCAAATGTGGAAACTCCAAGGGCAATTATTAGTAAAACTTTAGCTTTCATCTTTAAATTAATTATTAGTGTTTATTGATTACTCTTTTTTATCATCGGTTGTATTATCAATAGCTGTGCCATTTTCTCCATTGACCTCAATATCAAGGATATCAGCCTCGTCCATTGCGTCTTCATCTTTCATTACTTTGGCAACTGCAGCAATGGAATCATTTCCTTTGAGATTGATCAATCTAACACCTTGAGTAGCCCTACCCATAACGCGTAAATCCTCAACACTCATTCTAATGGCTATACCTGATTTATTGATAATCATCAAATCATCGGTATCCGAAACGTTCTTAATGGCAACCAATCCACCGGTTTTATCCGTTATAGAAATGGTTTTAACACCTTTTCCACCTCTGTTTGTAACCCGGTAGTCTTCAATGGTCGAACGTTTTCCGTAGCCATTTTCAGAAACCACTAAGATATCGTCCTCAAAATTATGCACTGAAACCATTCCAATAACCTCATCTGCATCATCAGCTAAGGTAATTCCACGGACACCTGCAGCATTTCTTCCCATTGGCCGCGTCTTACCTTCTTCAAATCGAATGGCCTTCCCCGATTTCAATCCTAAAAATATCTGACTGGTACCGGTAGTCAATTTAGCTTCTAGCAATTCGTCTTCTTCACGAATTGTAATTGCGTTGATTCCGTTTTGTCGTGGTCTAGAATATTGTTCCAATGAAGTTTTCTTGACCGTTCCTTTTTTGGTGGCCATGATTACATAATGACTATTTACATAATCTTCATCCTTTAAATCTTGTGTACAGATAAATGCCTTGACCTTATCCTCTTTTTCAATATTGATTAGGTTTTGGATTGCTCTTCCTTTGGAAGTACGGCTTCCTTCAGGAATTTCATAAACGCGCATCCAGAAGCATTTTCCTTTCTGTGTAAAGAAAAGCATGTACTGGTGATTGGTACCAACAAAAAGGTGTTCCAAGAAATCCTCATTTCGAGTAGACGAGGCTTTTTGGCCTACACCGCCTCTATTTTGTGTCTTGTATTCCGTAAGTGGCGTTCTTTTGATGTATCCAGCATGTGAAATGGTAATAACCACCTGCTCGTCTGGAATCATATCCTCAATGCTTAAATCACCTCCAGCAAAATTGATTTCCGAACGTCTTTCATCACCGTACTTCTCTTTTACTTCAAGAAGTTCTTCCTTGATGATATCCATTCGGCGTTCTTTCTTGTCCAAGATGTCCTTTAAATCCTCAATGGTCTTTAAAAGTTCATCATATTCTTCACGCAACTTGTCTTGTTCCAGACCTGTTAGTTGACGCAGTCGCATTTCCACGATTGCCTTGGCTTGGATTTCAGTCAGCTTAAAGCGTTCCATTAAACTGTTGCGAGCCTCATCAACATTAGAAGAGCCACGGATGATGGCAATAACCTCATCAATATTATCAGAAGCGATAATCAATCCTTCAAGGATGTGTGCACGATCTTCCGCCTTTTTTAATTCAAATTTGGTTCTGCGGACAACCACTTCATGCCTGTGGTCCACAAAATGACCAATAATCTCCTTCAGGTTCAACAATTTTGGTCTACCTTTTACTAAGGCAATATTGTTAACACTAAAAGAAGATTGAAGTGCTGTGTATTTGTACAACATGTTCAGTACGATGTTCGGAATGGCATCGCGCTTAAGGATGTATACAATTCGCATTCCCTTTCTATCCGATTCGTCACGGATAGCTGAAATACCCTCAATCTTTTTATCATTAATCAGGTCGGCCGTCTTTTTGATCATATCGGCCTTATTGACTTGATAAGGAATTTCTGTTACAATGATGCATTCTCTACCTTGAACTTCCTCAAAGCTTGCTTTCGCACGCATTACAACACGCCCTCTTCCTGTATGGAAAGCTTCCTTTACGCCATCATAACCGTAGATAATACCTCCTGTTGGAAAATCAGGAGCTTTGATGTGGGTAATCAGCTCGTCGATTTCAATATCCTTGTTATCGATGTAAGCTACAGTACCATCTACAACTTCCGATAAATTATGTGGTGGCATATTGGTCGCCATACCAACTGCTATACCGGATGCCCCATTAACCAATAGATTTGGAATACGGGCAGGCAATACCGTGGGCTCTTTTAGCGAATCGTCAAAGTTTAGCTGATGATCAACGGTATCCTTGTCAATATCTGCCAACATATCATCCGCAATCTTGCGCATACGTGCTTCCGTATAACGCATTGCTGCCGGACTGTCACCATCCACTGAACCAAAGTTACCCTGTCCGTCAATCAACATATATCGAAGGCTCCATTCCTGGGCCATACGTACCATGGTATCATAAACAGAGGTATCACCATGCGGGTGGTACTTACCGAGTACTTCCCCCACAATACGCGCAGATTTCTTATGGGCACTAGTTGATCTAACCCCTAATTCGTGCATTCCAAAAAGCACTCTTCTGTGCACAGGTTTAAGACCGTCCCTTACATCTGGCAGTGCACGTGACACAATGACCGACATTGAATAATCAATGTAGGCAGATTTCATCTCATCATCTATGTTGATAGGAATTAACTTTTCTCCTTCCGCCATGCTAAAATCTTCTTGTTTTTTGTGGTTAAAATATCACGCCAATATACGCAAAATCGCCCCTTTCAAAACACTTGCCGGCTACTTTATTAAAAAAATTATCAACAGTATAATTTATTATTCGATGTATATGATAAACCTATGTTAATGCGTTAATAAAATGAACTTTATTTCGACAATTACTACATCTTTATCGAATATGGGTATGGTATTTGACTACTGTAATGATAGTTTTATTAATTTTAATTGCTGAAAAGGAAGCCTATGGATGATAATTTTTCCCCAAGAGTAAAGGACGTAATAGCATACAGCAAGGAAGAGGCCCTAAGATTGGGCCATGATTTTATTGGAACGGAACATCTGATGCTAGGTCTTTTACGTGATGGCAATGGCAAAGCCATTAACATTTTGGACGCCTTGGACGTGGATTTGGACCATTTGAGAAGAAAGGTCGAAATTCTTAGCCCAGCAAACCCCAATACCGGAACTACCCAAAAAGACAAAAAGAATCTTCATTTGACCAGACAAGCAGAACGTGCCCTCAAGACTACTTTTCTTGAGGCAAAGCTGTTTCAAAGCTCCTCAATTAACACAGCGCATTTGTTACTGTGTATTTTGAGAAATGAAAATGATCCAACAACAAAGCTGTTGCATAAATTGAAGGTGGATTATGACAATGTCAAGGAGCAGTTTAAATCCATGATTACCAGCGATGATGACTATTTGGATGCACCCCAAGCGGAATCTTTCCCTAGTGATCCAGAAGAAACTGGTGATTCCAAGGAAAGTAGTTTTGGTTCAAGCTCTTCCCAAAAAGGTAGCAAGAAGTCCAAAACTCCTGTTTTGGACAATTTTGGAAGGGACCTAACAAGATTGGCTGAGGATAACAAATTAGATCCTGTGGTTGGGCGTGAAAAAGAAATTGAACGTGTATCACAGATTCTTAGTCGTAGAAAGAAAAATAACCCATTATTGATTGGAGAACCAGGTGTTGGTAAAAGTGCCATTGCCGAAGGTCTTGCTTTGCGTATCATAAATAAGAAGGTATCGCGAATTCTCTATAACAAAAGGGTTGTAACGCTTGACTTAGCTTCTTTGGTGGCTGGCACAAAATATAGAGGACAGTTTGAGGAGCGCATGAAAGCTGTGATGAACGAATTGGAGAAAAATGATGATATCATCCTCTTCATTGATGAAATCCACACCATAGTTGGTGCTGGCGGCGCTACAGGAAGTTTGGACGCATCTAATATGTTCAAACCAGCCTTGGCAAGAGGTGAAATCCAATGTATAGGCGCAACCACCTTGGACGAATACAGACAGTATATCGAAAAGGATGGGGCATTGGAACGTCGTTTCCAAAAGGTGATGGTAGAACCGACTACTGTGGAAGAAACCATCGAAATCCTTATGAATATCAAAGGGAAATACGAAGATCACCATAACGTCAATTACACGGACGATGCCATCGTTGCATGTGTTAAGTTGACGAACCGGTACATGACAGACCGTTTTCTTCCGGACAAGGCTATTGACGCCTTAGACGAAGCTGGTTCCAGGGTACACATTATTAATATGGATGTGCCAAAGCAGATATTGGAGTTGGAGAATCAGTTGGAAGACGTTCGCGAGTTAAAGAATAGCGTAGTTAAGAAACAGAAATATGAAGAAGCTGCAAAACTGCGGGATGATGAAAAGCGTTTAGAAAAAGAATTGGCTTCTGCCCAGGAACGTTGGGAAGAAGAAAGCAAACTCCACAGAGAAACCGTTTCTGAGGATAATGTTGCCGATGTTGTTTCCATGATGAGTGGAATTCCAGTAAATAGAATTGCGCAAACTGAAAGCAATAAGCTTGCCGAATTACCTGAACTCATCAAAGGGTTTGTAATTGGTCAGGATGAAGCGGTTGCAAAGGTTGCCAAGGCCATTCAACGTAATAGAGCTGGATTAAAAGACCCTAATAAACCTATTGGATCATTTATCTTCTTAGGACAAACAGGTGTGGGTAAAACCCAACTGGCCAAAATATTAGCCAAGGAATTATTCGATTCTGAAGATGCACTTATCCGTATAGACATGAGCGAGTACATGGAAAAATTCGCGATTTCCAGATTGGTTGGTGCTCCTCCCGGATATGTTGGTTACGAAGAAGGAGGCCAATTGACGGAAAAAGTACGACGCAAACCTTATTCGGTTATACTCTTGGATGAGGTTGAAAAAGCGCACCCTGATGTTTTCAATATGTTGCTTCAGGTACTTGACGATGGTTATTTAACGGATAGTCTTGGTCGAAAAATCGATTTTAGGAACACCATTATCATTATGACGTCCAATATTGGTGCACGACAATTGAAGGATTTTGGTCAAGGTGTTGGTTTCGGCACAGCGGCGAAAAAAGCACAGGCAGATAGCCATCAGAAAAGTGTCATTGAAAATGCACTTAAAAAGGCCTTTGCCCCTGAATTCTTGAATAGAATTGACGATGTAATTGTGTTCAATCCATTGGAGCGTGAGGATATTCACAAAATCATTGATATTGAATTGGACAAATTGTTCAAACGCATCAAAGATATTGGCTATGATCTAAAGTTATCCAAAAAAGCCAAGGACTATATTGCCGAAAAAGGATTTGACAAGCAATATGGTGCAAGACCTTTGAAAAGAGCAATCCAGAAGTATATTGAAGATGCTCTAGCGGAGGAAATCGTAAACTCCAAACTCGAAGAAGGTGACAGTATCTATATGGACCTTGACGAGAAAAAAGAGGAGCTTACAATCAAAATCAAAAAGCAAGAAAAATCGCCTGAGGCGGAACAGTAATTTTCTTCAACAAATAGATGTAGAGCCGGCCAACGCCGGCTCTTTTTATTTGCGATTTTACCATACAAACGATATTTACGCTTTTAATCTAAATTTTTTCAACCCAGAACAGCTTCAATATACCTTCGCAGAAGAGACACTATAATTTTGGGGAATGAGAATTGCTTCTAATAAGAAGGCTATTATTGTACGTGAATACCAGTTAGACATTGGTACCGTGCAAGTGTTTGAGGATTACATGGTGGCAACTTTTGAAGAAGGCGCCACGATGACACTGGAAAGAGCCTATCAAATCATCGGTATATCAGAAATACATTTTAGGGAAAAGAACTTCGGCTATATCAGTCTAAGAAAAAATTCCTATGCCGTTGACCCCACTATTTACAATTACCTTCGAGGTATGGAAAACCTGAAGGCATTCGCCATCGTTTCCAAGAAGGAAATCGATATGCATAATTTCAAGATTGAGAAATTGTTCTATAAAAAGAACATGGAATTCTTTATTGAGTTCGATAATGCCCTTGCCTGGGTGAAGAAAAAACTCAGAAAAGGAAAGAAAAAAGATAAGGTTTAGGCAGTATTGCCACCTTCCACTTCAGGTCTTTTAAACAATTCCAAATACGCTTTACCAATATTAGAAATGATTCCCGTGGCTTTCACGGCATCGTAACTTTCAATGCTTGCGGTGACATCGCCTGCCAAACCATGAAGGTATACACCAAAGATTGCTGCTTGTAGTGAATCATATCCTTGAGCAATTAATCCGGTCAGTATCCCTGTCAACACATCACCACTTCCTGCAGTTGCCATTCCTGGGTTTCCTGTACTATTTATATAGCCCAATCCATTGTATAATGTAATTGTGTGTACACCCTTTAATACTAACACAATTCCATACTTTGTGGCCAATGCCTTAGCCTTTTCCAGCTTATCAAAATCATCTTTCCAATCGCCAATCATCCTTTGTAATTCCTTCGGATGTGGTGTTAATATTGATGCTTTTGGCACATATTTGAACAGCTCAGGTTTTTTGGAAAGTATATTGAGGCCATCAGCATCAATAACCAAAGGCTGATCCGTTTTTTTCAGAAAACTTTCAAATGCCTTTACGACCTTTTCACCGGTACCCATTCCTATTCCTATTCCTATGGCACTAGGATCAAAAGGTATATCAATTGAAGTCAAAAAATTATCCTCTTCATCTGTGAGTACCATCGCCTCCGGAAGAGCGGTCTGTATGGATTCGTAGCCACATTCGGGAATATAGGCAGTAACTAAACCACTTCCTGCGCGAAGACATGCGTCTGCAGCCATCTGTACTGCGCCAATTTTTCCATAACTCCCTCCTACGATAACGGAATGACCATAGGTTCCTTTATGTGAAAACTTTAATCTGGGGCGATACATGCTTTGCACTTCTGGCAGGGTCACAAAGTGAAATGCTACTTGTTCAGGTCCCAAAAAACCAGTATTCAATCCAATATCCAGCAATTCCCATTGATTAAGGTAAACTCCCGTTTCTGGCAAGAAAAACACGAGTTTAGGTAACTGAATACTCAAAACATAGCTAGCTCTAATCACATGATCCGTAGTACTAGGGACCTGTGACGCTGGTAATCCGGAAGGAATATCAACTGATAGAACGAATGCCTGCGATTGGTTAATATGTTGAATCAATTTCCCCACCCAATCACTTGGCTCTCGATTTAAACCTATCCCAAAAATCGCATCCACAATAATATCATTGGGTGATATTTCGGGAAGTGAACTGTCGTCATTGATAAAATCGGGCCATATTTTGCGATCCTTTAGGCGCTCGAGATTCAATAAAAAATCCTTGGATCGGGTTTCACTGTAATTGACCACATGTACTTGAATAGTGTACCCTGCTTCCTTTAGCAATCGGGCCAATGCAATACCATCACCCCCGTTGTTTCCTATTCCACAAAACAATTGTATTATGACTTCAGCTCCTTGTAACCTGGAATGCATCCATTCAAAAAGTTGGATTGCAGCCCTTTCCATAAGTTGATCGCTTGATATTTGCTGATGCTCAATTGTGAATTTATCAGCTTGATAGATTTGCTGTGCGGTAAAAATTTTCATTCAATAAGAAAAAATAACAATTGCTATGGATTTCGTAAAAATCTTCGAATCATTTGAGGAAGCTCTCAAAAATACTACTTTTGAACCTGATTAATGTATAATGCAAGTTAAACCAACGGATATCACAATTGTAAAGATGAACACTACTTCATCCATCTTCACATTGACTACTATCACCCCTTTGGGGTAGTTTATATATTATTTCCGTCCGTCCCATACATTCATTTCAACATTTTACATTCTAACAATCATGAAAGTCCTAAAATTTGGAGGCACTTCAGTTGCTAATCCAGAAAATATAAATAAAGTCAAATCCATAGTCCAAGGAAAAGACGATGGAAAAAAGGTAGTCGTAGTCTCAGCTTTTGGTGGCGTAACAGATGTGCTCCTAGATACATTGCGACTTGCCTCAGAACAAAATCTCGATTACCATAAAGGTTTAAAAGAGCTAGAGCAAAGGCACATCAATGCCATTAAGGAACTTTTACCTGTGCAAAAACAAAGTGCCGTCTTGAGCAAAGTTAAAAGTGACCTCAATGTTTTGGAAACACTTTTGGAGGGTTCATATCTAATTGGAGAAGTTACCCCTAAACTATCAGATAAAATCGTTAGTTATGGAGAATTACTTTCTTCTTTCATAATCAGTGAGTTCTTTATTGCTGAAGGTATGAATGCAACCTTTACGGACAGTAGACAATTAATTGTTACGAATGAAAATTATGGCAAGGCCACAGTTGATTTCGATAAAACCAATAGTAATTGTCAAAGTCATTTTAAAATGGCGCAAGAGCAAGTTTTTGTCCTTCCAGGGTTTGTTGCCTCTAGTAACAGCAGTAATTCAACTACATTGGGGCGAGGTGGCTCAGATTTTACAGCCGCCATAATCGCTGCTGCCATAGATGCTACTATTCTGGAAATCTGGACAGATGTAAGTGGGATGTATACAGCCAACCCAAAATTGGTAAAACAAGCAAAGTGCGTATCCCACATTAGTTATGAAGAAGCCATGGAATTATCGCATTTTGGAGCAAAAGTCCTCTACCCTCCTACCATTCAACCCGTTTTGGGAAAAGAGATTCCAATTGTTATAAAAAATACGTTCAGTCCAAATGATGAAGGCACTCGAATTACCAAAAATACCAATGGCGAAGGCAAGACAGTAAGAGGTATCAGCCATGTTGGTAATATTAGCCTTCTTTCCTTGGAAGGACCAGGAATGATTGGAATACCGGGCATATCCAAACGTTTTTTTGAAACACTTTCCATGGAGAGTATCAGCGTTGTGTTAATTACCCAAGCTTCCTCTGAACACTCCATTTGTGTTGCAATAGCTGACGAGGATGTAGACCGTGCCGTGGATGCTGTCTCGCAGGCGTTCGAATTTGAAATGGCCCGTAAAAAGATAAAGCCTGTGCTTGTGGAAAAAGAGCTGACGATAATTGCGTTGGTTGGTGATAATATGAAAAGTCACCAGGGGTTGAGCGGTAAAATGTTCAGTACTCTCGGTAGAAACAATGTCAATATCAGGGCAATTGCACAAGGTGCTTCTGAACGTAACATCTCGGCGGTCATTAAAAAGTCGGATGTAAAAAAAGCCCTGAATTCCCTGCATGAGGAATTCTTCGAAGAAAATATAAAACAGTTGAATTTGTTTGTGATGGGTGTTGGTAATGTCGGTTCCAAGTTCCTGGAACAAATTCGACAACAACGGGAATACCTAAAAGATGAACTTCAACTGAATCTTCGAGTCATTGGGATCAGTAATTCACGGACTATGGCTTTTGATGAAGAAGGAATCAATCTAAATGACTGGGAAGCTACATTGGCTAAAGGTCAAAATGCAGATAAAAGCAAGTTCTTCGATATCGTAACGGCACTTAATTTTCGAAACAGCGTCTTTGTTGACAATACGGCTAGTAATCTGGTTGCGGATTCATATCCAGATTATCTTAAAAACAGTATCGCTGTAGTTACCTGTAATAAAATCGCGTGTAGTTCAGATTATGGTTTTTACCAGGAATTAAAACAATTGTCCAAAAAATATAATGCACCATTCCTCTTTGAAACAAATGTCGGTGCTGGACTTCCAATTATCGATACACTAAAAAACTTAATCGCTTCAGGAGACAAGGTCAACAAAATACAAGCCGTTTTATCCGGTAGTTTAAATTTTGTCTTTAACAATTTCAATGATCACGTAACTTTTCACGATATCGTAAAACAAGCCCAAGAACAAGGATATACAGAACCAGACCCGACCATAGACCTCAGTGGAATTGATGTAATGCGAAAGATCTTGATTTTGGCGCGTGAAAGTGGCAACCAGTTGGATATTGGTCAAATAGAAAATGAATCGTTCTTACCTAAGGAAAGTTTGGAAACTAATTCCAACGCAGCTTTTTTTGAGACTTTGAAAAAAAATGAAGCAGGATTTCAATCCTTATATAAAAAGGCATCGGAGGTAGATAGTAAATTAAAATACGTGGCCCAATTTGAGGATGGAAAAGCAAAAGTAGGTCTACAGAACATTCCTAAGGGACATGATTTTTACAATTTGGAAGGAAGTGACAATATCGTTTTGTTTTTTACGGAGCGTTATCCAAATCAGCCTTTGATCATTAAAGGAGCGGGTGCAGGTGCGGAAGTGACCGCTTCCGGTATCTTTGCGGATATAATACGAATTGGAAATTTTTAATATGGATGCAATAAAAGTTTTCTGCCCCGCCACCATTGCAAATGTATCCTGTGGTTTTGATGTGCTTGGTCTGGCCTTGGATGCGGTTGGTGACGAAATGATTGTTCGTAAAACACCTGAAAAAGGAATCAAAATCACCAAAATAACAGGTCAAGACCTGCCTACTGCAATCAATAAAAATGTGGCCGGCGTTGCCGGTCTCACTTTATTGGATAAAAGTGATTACGATGGTGGTTTTGAAATAGAAATTGATAAGCGCATAAAACCAGGTAGTGGCATTGGAAGTAGCGCTGCAAGCTCTGCTGGTGTTGTATGGGCCATGAATCACCTATTGGGTAATCCGTTTTCAAATCTGGAATTGGTGCAATTTGCCATGGAGGGCGAAAAATTAGCTAGTGATGTTGCACATGCGGACAATGTCGCTCCAGCAATTTTTGGAGGGTTTACCTTAGTTCGTAGTTATGACCCTTTAGATATCATTTCTATTCCTACACCTGCCGAATTATATGCCACAGTAATCCATCCACAAATAGAAATCAAAACATCAGAATCCCGTAAAATTCTGAAGACCAATATCACTTTGGAAAAAGGAATCCGTCAATGGGGAAATCTTGGAGGATTGGTTGCGGGCTTGTTTCAAAACGATTACGAACTTATTGGTAGGTCTCTTGAGGATCATATTGTTGAACCCATACGATCTATTTTGATTCCGGAGTTCGATGCCATCAAAAACAACAGCTTGGAAGCAGGAGCATTGGGATGTGGAATTTCAGGTTCCGGACCTTCAATTTTCACTCTGTGCAAAGGTGAAGACATGGCCAAAAATGTTGCCCAAACCATGCATAAAACTTATGAACCTGTGGGTATAGATTATGACATCCATATCTCCAAGGTGAATACACACGGTGTAAAAATCAGATAACCAATGAAATTCTACAGTCTAAACAATCCTGAAAATCAAGCAAGTTTCAAAGAAGCGGTTATCGCAGGAATAGCACCTGACAAGGGCCTATATTTTCCGGAACGTATTGAACCCTTACCCGCCACTTTTTTTGAGAATATTGAAACCTATTCCAATCAGGAGATCGCATTCAAGTCCATTCACCAATTTGTGGAAGACGCTATCCCCGATGCAGCACTACGACAAATTCTGGAAAACGTTTTGGATTTTGAATTTCCGGTGGTTCCTATTGAGGAAAACATTGCCACCTTGGAGTTGTTTCATGGTCCAACTATGGCATTCAAAGACGTCGGAGCACGATTCATGGCCAATTGTTTAGGTCATTTTTCTGAAGGCGAATCAACCGATGTCACGGTTTTGGTTGCTACTTCCGGAGATACAGGTGGAGCTGTTGCCAATGGATTTTTGGGTGTGAAGGGTGTGAAGGTGGTAATCCTTTATCCAAGTGGTAAAGTTTCAGAAATTCAAGAAAAACAGTTAACAACATTAGGGCAAAACATTGAAGCCATGGAAGTGGATGGTACGTTTGATGATTGCCAACGAATGGTCAAAACTGCTTTTTTGGACAAAGACATCACCGATTTTAAAAAACTAACATCGGCCAACAGCATTAATATTGCACGGTGGTTACCTCAACTCTTCTATTTCCTTTTTGCCTTTAAGCAAGCTAAAAAAGAAGGAAAGGAAATTGTGTTCAGTGTTCCTTCTGGGAATTTTGGGAACATCTGCGCAGGTATGGTTGCACAGAAATTGGGAATGCCAGTAAAACACTTCATAGCTGCAACCAATGCGAATAAAGTAGTTCCAAATTTCATGGAAAATGGCAGTTATGAACCGCTACCATCCGTTGCAACTATTTCCAATGCCATGGATGTAGGTGATCCAAGCAACTTTGTCCGTATACGCCATTTATACGAAGATAATTTTGATTTCCTAAAACATAATTTAAGTGCTTTCTCTTTTACGGATGAGACTACAAAGGACATCATGAAACACATCCACAAGAATTCAGGTTATGTAACGGACCCACATGGTGCCGTGGGATATCTTGGATTAAAAAAGTACCTGGATACCAATCCTGACTGTTATGGAATTTTTCTAGAAACGGCCCATCCTGTTAAGTTTTTGGATGTAGTTGAGGAAACTTTGCAAATTTCACCAGCGATTCCTGACCAAATCAAAAAAGTCATGGACCAAAAAAAGACATCGATAAAAATTGGTCAATATGATGCCTTAAAGGCACATCTACTAGGTTCTTAAATCGTTCAAATTAGTACTGCGGAACAATTGTTTAAAAGATTCGCAATTTTGGATGGCTTTTTGTGTGAATTCAAATAAATTTACCACAGAAAATTAACGTATGAAGTCTACTGCATTGACCGAAACCCATATAGCTTTAGGAGCTAAAATGGTACCATTTGCGGGCTATAATATGCCCGTCTCCTATGAAGGAGTAAACATTGAGCATGAAACTGTAAGAACCGCTGTTGGCGTCTTTGACGTGTCCCACATGGGAGAATTCTTGATTGAAGGTCCAAAAGCTTTGGAACTTATTCAGAAAGTCACCTCCAATGACGCATCCAAATTAACAATAGGCAAAGCCCAATACAGCTGTTTCCCCAATGAAACTGGAGGTGTTGTTGATGATCTTATCGTTTATCGGATAAAGGAGGAAACCTATCTTTTGGTAGTCAACGCAAGTAATATTGATAAAGACTGGGCGCATATCACCAAATACAATGAAGCCATTGGAGCACAAATCAGAAATGTTTCCGATGACTATTCCTTATTGGCCATACAGGGACCTAAGGCAGTTGAGGCAATGCAGTCCTTGTCTTCTATAGACCTTACTGAAATCAAATTCTACAATTTTGTGGTTGTTGATTTTGCTGGTGTGGAACATGTCATCATTTCTGCAACGGGTTATACTGGGTCTGGCGGATTTGAAATCTATTGCAAAAATTCAGAAGTACAACAAGTGTGGGACAAAGTATTTGAAGCCGGTGCTGATTTTGGCATCAAACCTATTGGATTGGCGGCCCGTGATACCCTTCGATTGGAAATGGGATATTGCCTATATGGAAATGATATCGATGACACGACTTCGCCATTGGAAGCCGGACTTGGTTGGATTACCAAATTCACTAAAGAATTTGTGAATCATGAAGCCTTGGCAGCGCAAAAAGAAGAAGGTGTTACGCGAAAACTTGTGGCTTTTCAGCTAGAAGAAAGAGGTATCCCTAGAAGCGGCTATGCCATAGTGGATGCCGAAGGAAATGAAATAGGTAAAGTAACATCCGGAACCATGTCGCCATCGCTATCAAAAGGTATTGGTTTGGGCTACGTACCAAAGGAGCTTTCTAAAGTTGATTCGGAAATTTTTGTTCAAATCCGGAAAAGTCAAGTAAAGGCAACTGTAGTGAAACTTCCGTTTTATAAGGGCTAATGAGCGACTATAAGTCCATTTTGAACAAAATACACGGGACTATCAAAGCTAGTTCCGATAAAGGCAAAGTGGCGGACTACATCCCAGAATTGTCCAAAATCGATATCAACAAATTGGGCATTGCCCTATTGGACAATGAAAAAAACTCCTATTCTGTAGGAGATGCACAGGAGAAATTCTCGATTCAGAGTATTTCAAAGGTTTTACTGCTCTCGCTTGCTTTTTCCAAAATTGGAGATGCCCTTTGGGAACGAATGGATGTGGAACCTTCAGGAGACCCTTTCAATCATTTGTCCCTGTTGGAGTTGGAAAATGGGATTCCGAGAAATCCGCTGATCAATGCTGGTGCCATAGTTGTTTGTGATATCCTTCTTGAACATCTAGAACATCCAAAAGCCGATTTCATCAACTACATTCGAGCAATATCTGGTGATAACACCATAGATTATGATTTGAATGTAGCTGATTCAGAGAAAAAAACCGGATTCGGTAATTATGCCGCGGCCAATCTCATCAAGTCCTATGGAAACTTGAATCATGATGTGGACAGCGTGCTGGACTTTTATTTTCATTCCTGTTCAGTGGCGATGAATTGTGAGCAGTTGGTAAAGGTTTTTTACATATTCATGAATAGAGGTAATTGTTTGCAAGAAAACAACTATCTCAATGTCTCCCAGGTAAAGAGAATCAATGCTATAATGTTGACCTGTGGATTTTATGATGAGGCCGGTGAATTTGCTTTTGAAGTAGGGCTTCCTGGCAAAAGTGGAGTTGGGGGTGGTATTGTAGCCCTGTTACCCAATCAATTTTGTGTGGCCACTTGGTCACCTGGACTTAATGAAAAAGGAAATTCCAAACTGGGAATGCTGGCTTTGGAACAATTGACTACCCAGACTGGTTTGTCTATATTTTAGGTTTTTTGGATAAGAAAAGGATACTTATACTCGGTGCAAGCGGTTTTATTGGCAACGCCATTTACAAGGAGTTGTGCAATTATTTCAATACCTATGGCACCTATTGTCACAGTACTATTTACAGTTCTAATGGTCAGTTCCTTCAATATGACCTTAGGGAGGACGACATTTTCAGAATTTTGGAACACGTCCGTCCTGATTTTATAATATCAGCGCTACGGGGAGAATTTACAGCCCAAATATTGGCCCATCAACATATCATGGAGTATTTAGCCCAACACGATGCAAAGCTTTATTTTGTCTCATCTGCAAATGTTTTTGACGCCTACAGTAAATTTCCTTCCTATGAATATGACAAAACACTTTCTGAGAGTGTTTACGGTCGTCTGAAAATAAAAATAGAAAACATGATGCTGCGGCAACCCAAAGAGAAATGCGCTATTCTCAGGGTTCCAATGGTTTTTGGAAACACCTCTCCCAGGGTCAAGGAAATCAAGACGCAGTTGGAAAACAATGAGCCCATTGAAGTATTTCCGAACCTAATCGTGAATGTGACCAATGACGATAGACTGACCCAGCAAATCCATTATCTCATCAATCGGGATAAAACTGGGATTTTTCATTTAGGCAGCAAGGATTTGATACAGCACGAAGAATTTATCAAGGAAGTAATCCAGAAATTGGGCAATTTCCATCCCATTCTAAAAAGGGTGTACACAACTAACGAAGATCGTTATCTTGCCGCATTGCCCAAGCATAACAAGTTACCCAAAAACCTACGCATAAAGTATCAGGAAATCATAGACCATCATATTCCGGTAGAATGATTTTTTTCTATCTACACTAAACTGAGTATTATTAATCAACTTTTAATATTCTAGTGACAATTCATATCAATGGCTAAAAGTATCAACTTATGTACCTGTATTTTTTATCTAAAGAAATATGCCGAGAAAGACCTAGATGCAATGAACCAATTGTTCGCTGAAGATATTATACTTCGGGATTGGAAAATTAGGGTTGAGGGCAAGAAATTGGCCCTTCAAGAGACCCAAAAGAACTTTGAAGCGGCTGAGTCTATTGCCATCGATGTCCTTCAAACCTACGAAAACTCGGATACCGTTGCCGCAGAATTGAAAATTACCGTAAACGAAACTGAGGAACTTTATGTAGTTGACGTAATTACCTTCAATGATGCCAATCAAATCAGTGCCATCCGCGCTTACTTAGGAAGAGGTGATCACTAAATCACACCTTGCTCTTATTGGGACGGATTAAAATCAAATACTTGTCAAACTCAGATTTCACTTTAGGGTAAAGGAATAGCAATCCGATCATATTTGGAAAAACCAATGCCAAAATCATAGCATCTGAGAACTTTATTACGGCGTCCATTGTGATGGCTGCACCCAACACGGTGAACAGGAGAAATATGATTTTATACGTCAAATCCGTCCATCTCCCACGACCAAATAGGTATTTCCAAGCCTGTAGCCCATAGTAAGACCAAGACAAAATGGTAGAAAAGGCAAAAAGACATACAGCCCCCATTAACACATAAGACGATCCGTTAATTGAACTTTCAAACGCCATGGAGGTAATGTTCACGCCACCAAGCAAAGTCCCGTCGTTCATTATCGCCTGTCCATTAACCACATTGCCGTAAACAAAAGCACCATCCATATTGAACAGTATGATGACAACTGCTGTGATGGTACATATCAAGACCGTATCAATAAATGGTTCTAAGAGCCCAACCAGACCTTCTGAGGCAGGAAAAGCGGTATTTACCGCAGAGTGCGCTATAGCTGCGGAGCCTGCGCCCGCCTCGTTGGAAAATGCCGCTCTTCTAAATCCTTGGATAAACACCCCTACAAACCCACCTGCAATGGTGGCCTTGGGTGTAAACGCTTCGGTCAGTATCAATTTGAAGACATCATCCACCAATTCTATTTTTGAAAAAATGATGAACAAAGCCGCTCCTACATATAAAATGGCCATAAAAGGAACCACCTTCTCTGTAACCTTCGCAATACGTTTGATACCGCCAATAATTACTATTCCCGCACATATGGCAAATATCAATCCGATAATACTGCCGGTTGCATCCCCACTTAAACCAAACTGTTCTATTATCTGCGCTGCTGCTTGATTACTCTGAAAAGCATTACCCCCGCCAAAAGAAGCTCCCACACATAAAATGGCAAATACTGCTGCTAAGAGCTTTCCTAGTTTTCCCAAACCCCTTTCCTTCATTCCTTTGGATAGATAGTACATTGGACCACCAAATACAGTACCGTCCTTATCAATATCCCTATATGCGACACCCAAGGTACATTCCACAAACTTTGTAGACATTCCGATCAGCCCAGCCAAAATCATCCAAAATGTTACTCCTGGGCCGCCAATGGAAATAGCAACTGCCACCAAAGCGATATTCCCTAATCCCACAGTACCAGAAACCGCTGTTGCCAAGGCTTGAAAATGGTTGACCTCACCAATATGACTTTCATCTTTAATTGTATCCTTGACATCTCCTTCAACTTGTAACACATTGACTTTTTCAGGTTGTTTGGCTCTTTCCAGATCATCATACTTACCGCGTACTACTTGTATGGCCGTGGGGAAATATTTGACATTGACGAAGGAAAAGTAAACAGTGAAGAACAGCGCACCGAAAACTAGGATTATCAACACTATAGGTATGCCTTGGCCAAAAAATGGAATTTCTGCAAGTATTAAGTTTTCCCACCAAACAGCAAATGGCATGAAGGCATCATTGACGCGTTCGTCAAGTCCCTTTTCAAGAGTTAATTCTTGTAATCTAAAATGTGGTGTGGTAGTGAAATCCATGGTTGTATTTTTCCATGAAATTCAATTTCCAAAATGACTTTTCGGCAATTTGTCGGAACGATTTCCCTAGTGTCGGTAGAAGAAAGGCAGACAAATTAGAGTTAACTCATTCATTTTCAATTAAAATGTTTTCCTTGGGTAGTTGCAATCGAATTTTCCGAGCTTGACTTTCCGACAATTCGAAGAGTGTGTTTTTTAGCGGTGTATAGTGTTTGTCCTTAGTCCATGCTTCCTTTCCAAAAAGGCCATTGAGTAATGCTTCCAATAACCTTTTCAGTTCATTATGATCATTGATATCGTAGCTCTTATTGTGATCAAAGTTCTTGGGTTTGATTTCCAACCAGCCTTCCTCGGTACTCAATTTTCGTTCTGCAAAAGTCTTTAAAAGCCCATATAGAGAGGGACTTAACTGGATGCTTCTGTCCTCATTCCCTGGAAATCCTTGTAAAACAACTGCTTTATGACTCTTATTTTCTACTGTACGAATATTTCCAAATCGCATATTTAATTGGTAGGGTCCCGGAATTATAGTTTCCACCAATTCCTTAACCCAACTCAAGGCTAAGGCAAAAAATAACATGATCAAAGTGGTCTTGAATATGGCAGAAAAAAGCAAGAGATTACTGCCATCGCCAATAAACTTGAACACCTGGGCTAGCAGGGTCACCAACACCGTGGTTAATGATAGCCAGCCCAATATGGGTAGTCTACGTTTTACAAATGACTCCCAGAGTACAAAACCTAAAAACACCAAAGTTAGCAAGGCATAATACACATCCAATTCACTTATCAAGGATGCGGTTCTAGCAAGAAACATTTTATGGAGGGTTGGCAATAATGCAAATACGAAGGGTATACCAATGATATACATCCAAAATCTGGATTTTATCAAAGCTTCAAATGGTTTGGGTAAATACTTGAACCAAGGCAAAGCCATCAGAATAAAAAGACTATTCATTAAAGATAAAATGCTTCGTAACCCATCACGATAGTGCAATTCATTAGAAGAACTATCCCAAAATAAAAGCTCCACCAATCCAGAAAATGCCCAGCACAAAACTGAAAATGCCAACCAAACCGGTCCAAAATCCTTTTGCCGTTTACCAATATGATACCAGATCGACATTAATGCCACAAAAGCAAAAGAACAGACTACAAATTCCCACCAACCATAAAATTTTAGTAATTCCATGGAAGCAGTGATTTCAGGGCCAAGTGTAAAATGCTTTCCTAACATTTATTTTTGAAAAGTTGGTAGATAATGTGGAAATTTAAGGAAAACAGCGAATCATGCAAAAATTCAATAGCGACGAGCTAGCAGTCCGACTTGAAAAGTTACAAGGCTGGACCTACGAAAACGGCAGTATTGTAAAGACTTTTGTATTTAAAGATTTTAAGGAGGCCTTTGCCAAGATGACCTTAATTGCATTTGAGGCTGAAGGTCTTAATCATCATCCTGACTGGGAAAATGTGTACAATCGATTAACTGTACGTCTAAACACACATGATATGGGTGGTATTACCCAAAATGATTTCGATTTGGCCGAGAGGATTGAGGCCATCACAGGCTAAGAGACATTGTCTAGGATTCAAATTTTGTTACATTTGCCATTGTCCAAAATCACATTAAAATGGGTAGAGCATTTGAGTTTAGAAAAGCACGTAAGATGAAACGTTGGGCCGCAATGTCCAAGGCCTTCACTAGAATCGGCAAGGATATTGTTATTGCCGTAAAAGAGGGTGGTCCTGATCCTGATTCAAATGCGCGTTTAAGGGCGGTAATCCAAAACGCCAAAGCGGCCAATATGCCCAAGGACAACATAGAAAGGGCGATAAAACGTGCTTCGGACAAAAGCCAAGGTGATTTCAAAGAAGTCTTGTTTGAAGGATATGCGCCACACGGTATTGCCATTTTGATAGAAACAGCAACCGACAACAATACGCGGACTGTTGCCAATATCCGAAGCTACTTCAATAAGTGCAACGGTAGTTTGGGAACTTCAGGCTCTGTTGAATTCATGTTTGACCATACCTGTAATTTCACCTTAAACAGCGAGGGATTGGACCCAGAGGAATTGGAATTGGAGATGATAGACTTTGGAGCTGAAGAAGTCTTTGTTGATGAGGATGGCATACATATTTATGCGTCCTTTGAAAGTTTTGGAGCAATCCAGAAAGAGCTGGAATCCCGCAATATTGAAATCATATCATCAGGATTTGAACGCATCCCCCAAGTAACCAAAGAGCTTTCCGAGGAACAGGTTGCAGATGTTGAAAAGCTATTGGAAAAAATCGAAGAGGACGATGACGTGCAGAACGTCTATCATACTATGAAGGAATAGAAGATTTCTTTCGGGATTGTTTTGTAAAGAGGTCTAGTTCGTATCGACCAAAAAGGAAAATCATTGCTATGCGAAAACTATATCTTTTCTTCACGGCCATTTTATTCACAAGCACTTGTCTTGCACAAGAAATGACTCCAAAAAAATTGTTGGAGATTATTAAACAAGAGGCAGATACGGTTCAAACTGCCGGAAATTCTTATCAATTTGTTTTGAATGGTGCCATGCTTATTTGTGTTTTCGATGAAAATGCAAATCGGATGCGGATTATTTCACCTATTGTGGAACGCGACAAACTTGGTGAAGAAGAACTTTTGAATGCCTTAGTAGCCAATTTCCATTCCGTATTGGATGTAAAATATGCACTTAGTGATGAAATCATCTGGTCGGTTTATGCCCACCCTTTAAAACAACTAAGTGATGCCCAAGTGGTAGATGCCATTCAACAGGTTTATGCTGCAGCCATAACCTTTGGAGGTAGTTACTCGAGCACGAATATGGTGTTTCCGGGAAACAAAAAGAAAGTTGAGAAACCTAAAACAGAACCCCTCAAAAAAACTTAATAGCTGTATTCTGGGATTTTACCTTTAACGCCCTTGAAGAACGCACGAATATTCTTGAAATCATTTTGGATATCGTCTGAGGCCATAAAAGGCTCAGCTATTTTTACCTGTTTTTTACCAAAATCGAACGCCACCATAACTATTGGCACATTGGCTTTTTTGGCAATATGGTAAAAACCTGTTTTTAAGGCAGTCACTTTTTTACGTGTACCTTCTGGAGCTAAGGCAAATCTAAAGACCTTTCGCTGATTGAAAATATCCGCAATACTATCAACAGTGTTTGAATTCTTACTTCGGTCCACTGGGGCTCCTCCGGTCCACCTAAAAAACCAGCCAAATGGGGGTTTAAAAAGGCTTTTCTTGCCGATATAGTGCATATCCTTATTAATCACTTTGCGCACCAACAGGCCCAAAAAGAAGTCCAACCAGTGGGTATGCGGCACCACTATTATGACGCATTTGTCAACATCTGGAAACGTTCCAACCAATTTCCATCCGAGTACTTTATAATATAGGAATTTGGCAAATTGATGCATGGGTGAAATTTTAATGAAACAATTCCTTCAGCGTTAAATTTGCTGATACAATTGTTGTAAACGTTCTGGCGTCATTATGCTTCTCCAATCCTTTCCCAAAGCGTTTTCCCATAAAGGTTCCATACCCAATGCAACTTTGACCAAAATATCAAAATCGTCTTGGGTTAGATTGGCACAAATTCCCTCAGGTAACTGAATATTGTGTTTTTCCAACATCTGATTGAATAACGCAACACCTTCTGGGTAAAATTCTCCCAAATGTTTAAACACCAAGCAATTTCCAACACCATGTTTGGTGCCCAGTAAATAGGACAATCCATAACTCATGGCATGCGCAATGCCTACTTGAGAATAAGCTATACTCATGCCGCCATGCCATGAAGCCATCATTAATTTATCACGTGACTCAGTATCGGGTATATCTTCAAGAAATACTTCCTTACATAATTCCATTGCCTTTTCACCATAACTCTGACTAAATGCATTCAAATAGGTTCCGTTAAGTGACTCCACACAATGGATAAAGCAATCCATTCCTGTATAAAACCATTGATCCTTTGGCACTGTAATCGCCAAATCCGGATCCAAAATCACTTGGTCAAAAGTGGTGTAATCCGAGTTTATTCCAAGTTTTTTTTCTGGCCCTAACAACACTGTGGTTCTGGAAACTTCGGCCCCGGTTCCACTAATAGTCGGAATTCCTACGTGGTAAATTGATGGCTTTTGCACCAAATCCCAGCCTTGGTAATCGTGTGCAAGGCCACTGTTATTGAGTAAAATCGAAACTGCTTTGGCCAAATCTAAAAGTGTTCCACCTCCAATACCTACTATCCCGGATGGCATTTCATCAAACCGTTCCCGGATTCGAGAAACCAGTGCATCCACTTGTTGGGTTTTTGGTTCTTCTTCGGCCGAAACAAATATGAGCTCATCATTGAAAATCAAAGGGATGTCATGTGCCAAACTCTTATCTTCAAAGTAATCATCCACCAAATAGATAAAAGGTGCGTCTGAATTTCTGCGTCTGGGCAATAGAATTTCACCTAATTGATGGAAGCTTCCTTGACCAAATACCACCCTTGGAACCATAGGAAAATTCCTGTGGCCCGAAGTATTTTTCGCTATGCCTTTGTCCTTTTTCAAATTACTTTCTGTCTTCATTAGTTATCCAAATACTTCAAAATATCCTTGAGGCTGTTTAACTTTAAATGATTGTTCACTTGCTTGGTATCGTCCACCATTTCATGGGCCCAAGTGGTATGAAAAGGTACGTGAACTGCCCTTGCGCCTATATTCAAAATAGGCAGCACATCTGATTTCAATGAATTCCCGATCATCAAGAATTCGTTTACATCGATTTCCAAGTGCTCCAATAGGTTTTTGTAATTACTCTCTTTTTTATCACTAAGCACCTCAACATGATGAAAATACCTGGATATACCAGATTTTTCCAATTTGCGTTCCTGGTCCAAAAGGTCGCCTTTGGTGAGTATAATTAAACGGTATTTATGCTCTAGGGTGGACAATACTTCTTCTACACCATCCAACAATTCAACCGGATGCGAGATCATACGCTTACCTAGCTTGATTATTTCCAATAGTGTTTCTTGTGGTATGTTGTTATTGGAAAGATCAAGTGCGGATTCAATCATGGAAAGTACGAATCCCTTGACACCATAGCCATAGAGTTCCAAGTTCTGCATCTCCATTTTGAAGAGCTCTTGATCCACTTTGTTTTTGGTTTCATAAGATTCCAACAATTCCGCGAAACGTTCTTCAGTTTCTCGAAAGTAGGTTTCATTGACCCACAGGGTATCATCGGCGTCAAAGCCGATTACTTTTATGTTTTTTAAATCTATGTCCATGCCTTTTTGGCTCGTTCTAAATCTTCGGGGGTATCAATTTCAATTCCGGTAACATGCGTTTCCACCATTTTTATTTTTTTGCCATATTCCAAAAATCGGATGGCCTCAATTTTTTCCTTTGCTTCCAATGTAAGCATCGGTAGGCGCTGAAAATCCAATAATGCCCTTTTACGAAAAGCATAGATACCCTTATGTTTATAATACACGGATTCTACGTTTTCGTCACGTGGATATGGTATTGGCGACCGCGAAAAATACAAAGCGAAATCTTGGTTATCCACTATTACCTTTACTGTATTTGGATTTGAAATCTCATCCCAATCAGTAATCGGAGTCATCAATGAAGCCAAATCAATATCTTTTTCAGGATCATTGTGAAAGACTTCAATTACCTTGGTCAAACTCTCTTTATCAATAAAAGGTTCATCCCCTTGAACATTAATAACAATGTCAACCTCCAAATCCTCAACAGCTTCAGCTATGCGATCACTACCACTTTCATGTTCATTTCGACTTTTTAGCACTTTTCCTCCTATTTCTGAGATAACATCAAAAATCAAATCACTATCCGTCACTACGTAAACCTCGTCAAACAACCCGGTGTTGACAGCGGCTTCATAGGTTCTGACAATAACCGGTTTACCTTTCAAATCCTGCATTAGTTTAGCAGGGAATCTGGAGGCTTGGTACCTAGCCGGTATCATTGAAATAATCTTCACTCGTATTGTTTAGGGGGTTATTATTTGCTTTTCGGCCGCAATTTGCGATAAATCCTAAAAATGACGACCAAAATAACAATTACTAAAATAGCTGCAATTGGGGGCACTAAAATTGATGCGGTGGAAACCACAACAGCTGTTCCTGTTTCAACGGTTGATACTAATGGATTTGCAAGTCCGCCTGTGGTAGCAGAGGAAGTAAGTCTTCCTGCTGCATTGGCGCCCTTGATAGCTGTGGCAGTACCACCTCCGGCAATTATAGCCAATGACCAGGTTACTACAGGGTCTAGATTAGCTACAGTGGACACAACCACCGCCGTTCCCGCTATTGCAGCCAAGGGGACAGCCAAACTATCCAATGCATTATCCACCCATGGAATAAAATAGGCGAATATTTCGACTAGCGTAGCTACACCTAACGTAATCAAAGCTGCCAAACTACCAATCCATTCCCAATTTTCATTTAAATCCCATGCACCTAAATAGGCCGCCAAACTCAGCGTAAATAATGGTAAAAACACCCGAAATCCAACGGATGCAGCAAGGCCAATGCCTAAAAAAATACTTAGTATGGTATCTGGACTCATTCCCATGACTTTGACTAAAGTAAAGTATTCCTAGTCAACAAAAAAATCATCTTTAAAGCCAATAAGATATAACTTCTCCTTAGCCCTAGTGACAGCAGTATATAGCCATCTTAAATAATCCTTATCCACGCCATTGGGCAAATAAGGTTGCTCTACAAACACATTTTTCCATTGACCTCCCTGGGACTTGTGACAGGTAATAGCATAAGAAAACTTTACCTGTAATGCATTAAAGTATTTGTTGTTCTTTACACCTAGGAACTTTTTGTATTTGGATTTTTCATGTGCGTAGTCTTGCATGACTTCTTGATACAAACGATTCCCATCTTCATAGGACAAAGATGGAGTTTCCGCCTTAATCGTATCTAACAACAATACGGTTTCAAAAGGTCTTTGATTTGGATAGTCAACCATTTTGACCTTTACTTCTGCAAAAGAAAACCCGTAGAGCTCTTTGATTGCAAACAATTCCAAAATCTCGATTATATCGCCATTTGCAATAAATCCTGCTTCAGAATTAGGTCTTAACCAAAAATAGTTGTTCTTGACCACCATCATATAATCACCTACTGCAATTTCATTGTCCAAAAACAGTATACGCTCCCGGATGTTCTGGTTGTATAGGTTTGCTCTTTTATTGGACCGAACCACAATAGCAGTCTCTTCCTTACCGTCATTGGAATACGAATCATCAATGGCTCCTTGAATCTCAGCACCATCAATCAAGCGGATAATATCAGGATAATTTCCTAATTCAAATTGAAACGTTTCATGGAATTGTTGTTGTAATTGTTCCCTTAAATGCGTAGCATTATGCAGAATTCCCGAGTCCCGGGTCTGTCGCATTACTTCATCCAATTCCAAACATTCTACTTCCTTATTGTAATTCAACGCAATGCGGTCCTCTTCCAAGGCGGGGCTTAAATTCAATTTTACAGGTGGCAACTGGGCCGTATCGCCAATCAACAGCAATTTGCAATTATGGCCAGCATACACATAATACATAAGGTCATCCAATAAAGAGCCATTTTCAAATAGTTTTGAATCCGCTGCAGTATCTGGAATCATTGATGCTTCATCAACGATAAACAATGTATTTCGATGCTTATTAGGTGACAGCACAAATTGTATACCTCCACCGCTTTGCTTCTTAGGGAAGTATATTTTTTTATGGATGGTGAAGGCCGTTGTACTTGAATACAAAGACATCACTTTGGCCGCTCTTCCGGTGGGTGCCAACAAAACAGAACCCATTTTTACTTTCCAAAGGCTATTTACCACAGTACCTACTAATGTGGTTTTGCCCGTACCGGCAAATCCTTTCAATAGAAAAACCTTTTCACTTTTTCGGTCCAAAATAAACTTGGACAACTTCTCTAAAGCGATGTGTTGTTTTAGGGTTGGTTCATGTGGAAATTTTTGTAAAAGAATCTCCAAAAATCCTGCAGGAGTAGGGTCTGTCATAAGCTGTTTTGAATGGTATGGATTTTTAAAGCAAAAAGTTTCGTGATTAAAAAAAAATTGTAGATTTGTCAGTAACCGCTAAATTAACTAAGAAAGACAATATTCGCATGTTAAACTTAATTCTTATCGTTGTTGTTATTTGCCTTGTTACCATAGGCCTTGTATTCCTGATTGACAGATTTTTACCCCAGAAAGTCAAACCGATTTTGGTTCTTGCCTTTGGACTTTTGAGCATCTTTCTAGGTTATATGATTTATCAATCCATCAACGCTCCTATCGAATTCAAAAAAGTCAGAAAAGAAAGATTTTCGCAAGTAATTGCTAAATTAAAGGACATTAGGGATTCTCAGGAAGCTTACAAAACTGTAAATGGTAGATTTGCCAGTAACTTTAACAGTCTAGTTCAATTCGTGGACACTGGAAGCTACACCATTACACAGCAAAAGGATTCTTCCTTTATGCGCTACAATAAAGTATACCAAATTGATTTACAAGTAGATACAATTGTTGTTGACACGCTTGGATTTGTTAAAGTAAAAGACTCTCTTTTCAAAAATGACGATCGTTACAAAACGATGATGAACATTCCATATGCTCAAGGTGGTGAGAAGTTTGAAATGAAGGCTGATATTATTGATAAGCAAGGATACAAAGCACCTGTATTCGAAGCCAAAGCGAAAAAAGATTTGGTATTATACGATCAGCCAAGAGATTTGTTAGCTCGGGAAAACGCACATCAAAGTGTTGAAGAAGTTAATGGTACAGAAATTAAGGTTGGTTCACTTACCGATGTAAGTACAAATGGAAACTGGCCTCCAATCTATGACAGAAAAGACCAATAATATACAGGAACAAAATTCCGAAAACTCTTTTAAGAAATTGTCCATTCAAGTTGGTTTGAATGGACTTTCTTTTTGTGTACTAGATACAGTTTCCAATGAGATTCTTGTGTTTGACAAGGTACACTTCAAAACTGCATCAACGCCTTATTTGATGCTCAAAGAGTTAAAATCGGTATTGAACAAGAACAGTACCTCTGGTTCTAAATTTTCCGAGGTAGTGGTCATCCATAAAAATGGTCTTTTTGGTTTGGTTCCAAAAACCCTGTTTAAAGAAGAGGAGCTTGCCAACTATTTAAAGTTTAATACCAAAATCATGGCAAATGATCATATTGCATATGATGAAATTGCCAATCACGATTTAGTAAATGTGTATGTCCCATTCGCCAATATCAATAATCATATCTTCGATTTGTTCGGCGAATTTGAATTTAAACACACAGGAACAGTTTTAATTAGCACGCTTTTAAATCAATCCCGAGCATCTTCCAAACCCTTTTGCTACGTTCATGTCTCGGAAAAAGAAATGGAAGTCGTGGTGATCTCAGATAAAAAACTGTTGTTCTATAATCATTTTGAATATAAGACCAAGGAGGATTTCCTGTATTTCCTATTGTTCAGTTTGGAACAATTGGAAATTGATTTGGAACAGGTGCAATTAAAACTCTTCGGAACAATTGAGGAAGGAGATGAAATCTTTGATCTCTGCTATTCTTATGTGAAGCATGTTTCCGTTTTCGTGCCAACAGACGCCAATTATCCGTTGGACCAGTTGGAATCCCAGGCTATTGATTTCAGTGCCATAAGCCAGATGTAATGCGAATCATTTCAGGAAAGTACAAGAGCAAAAGGCTTACTGCACCAAAAAAATTACCGGTGCGCCCTACCACGGATATGGCCAAAGAAGGCCTCTTCAATATTTTGAACAACCGATTCTATCTAGACGAAATCAATGTTCTGGATTTGTTCGCCGGTACGGGGAATATCAGTTTTGAATTTGGGTCAAGGGGATGTCCAGAGATTGTTGCTGTAGATAGTTATGCAGGTTGCGTTCAATATATTTCCAAGATATCAAAGGAGCTGGAACTACCAATTAACCCCATAAAATCGGATGTTTTCAAGTATCTAGAACGCAGTAAACAACAGGCCCATATAATTTTCGCGGACCCGCCATACAATTTTGAAGATAGTCTCTTTTTTAAACTTGTGGATTTGGTCATGGTAAACAAACTACTTGAAGCATCGGGAGTGCTAATCGTAGAACACTCCGATCAAACCAACTTATCCAGCCATTCTAAATTTACCGAACAACGAAAATATGGCGGTAGTATATTTAGTTTCTTCGAGTCGGAAGAATAATTACTGAATTCAAGAAAAGCAGGCCATAAGCCGGATTCTGTATACCCTTATCATTTATCTAGGCATTTGGTTGCCCAAAAGCTCAAACCGCCTACCCTCCAATTTGGGCGTGCAGCCCTCAAACACTGGTTTACGTGACGTTTCACCGCATAGAGTTTACCTGATTTCACTACAGCCGAACTGTACTTGCTTTCTGTTGCACTTGTCCTCGCCTTTCGGCGGACGGGCGTTACCCGCTATGCTGCACTATGGTGTCCGGACTTTCCTCTTTAATACCACCAAGTGGATTACAGCGATAAGGTGGCCTGCTGGCCGCAAAGGTAATCGAATTGTTAATAAAAAAAAGTTCAGAAAGCCCCAGCCCCCTTTCTTTGCCACTTCCTATTTTTATATTTGTAAGGAAGCGAAAAAAGAAATCCAATTTGGAACCCTTTGTTGTATCGGCGAGAAAATATCGTCCCCAAACATTCAAGGATGTTGTGGGTCAGGAAGCCATTACCAACACGCTACTAAATGCCATTGATAATGATCATTTGGCGCAGGCTCTACTTTTTTGTGGTCCGCGAGGGGTAGGTAAAACTACTTGCGCCCGAATATTGGCCAAAAAAATCAATCAAGATGGTACGGAACGGGAAGACGAGGATTTCGCATTCAATATTTTTGAATTGGATGCTGCTTCCAACAATTCTGTGGATGATATCCGCAGTTTGATAGATCAGGTACGTATTCCCCCGCAAGTAGGCAAATACAAGGTGTATATTATTGATGAGGTGCATATGCTCTCCCAATCGGCGTTCAATGCGTTTTTAAAGACACTTGAAGAACCACCAAAGCACGCCATATTTATACTAGCCACCACGGAAAAACACAAAATAATCCCGACAATACTTTCACGTTGCCAAATTTTTGATTTCAAAAGAATCACCGTTAAAGATGCTGCGGCTTATCTCAAATACATTGCCGATGAACAAGGTATAGAGGCGGAGGAAAGTGCGCTTCATATTATTGCGCAAAAAGCTGATGGCGCCATGCGTGATGCCCTATCCATATTTGATAGGGTAGTTAGTTTTGCTGGAAACAAACTGACTAGAAAAGCAGTTACTGAAAACCTGAACGTTCTTGATTATGACACCTATTTTACAACAACAGATTTAATTCTGGAAAACAAAATCCCGGAATTACTGGTGTTGTTCAATAAAACCCTTTCGCTTGGATTTGATGGGCATCATTTCATATCTGGACTTGCTTCCCATTTTAGAGATTTATTGGTATGCCAACATCAAGAAACACATAGCCTTTTGGAAGTTGGTGATGATGTAAAAGAGCAATACAAGAGTCAATCCGATAAAGTGGACAAAGCATTCCTGATCAAAGCGTTGGATTTAGCCAATGATTGCGATTTAAGTTATAAAACAAGTAAAAACCAAAGATTACTTGTTGAATTAACGCTTATGAAATTAGCCTCTATCACTTTTGATGGAGAAAAAAAAAACCTTGATTTCATAATACCAGCATCCTTCTTTACCACTACCGAAGAGAAAATTGATGCGCACATTCCAGTTCCAAGTATTCCTAATCCCGTTAAACCAGAAACTGTTACATCAGTATCGGAAGTAAAGGAAACCCAACCAACTGCGGAGGTAAAAACAGCTACTACTCCAATTGTTGATGTTCCTAAAAGGAAAATCCAAATAAAAGCGCCAGAAAAAAGAGTTTCAGGCCTATCATTAAGCAGTATAAAAGCTAAAAAGGAACATGAGAATATCAAAACGCCTCTAATAAATGAAGCAGATTTACCACGCAAGGCTTTTGAGGAATCCATGATGAAAGAACACTGGAATGACTTTGTACAAGAACTTGAAGATCGCGGTCGAAAAATTTTGGCCAGTAATCTACAAGCCGATGTTCCCAAGCTCAAGGATGAGACCACTATTTGGATTGAATTACCAAATAGTACCATGAAAAAAGAGGTGGAACGTGAACAGAGTTTAATGATGGATTACCTGAAACAAAAATTAAACAACTACTTCATTCAACTGTACATTACAGTCAATGAAGAAGTTGCAAAAAAGTTTGCTTTTACACCAGAGGAGAAGTATCAAAAGTTAAGGGAAAAGAACCCTGCTCTCGATGCTTTGCGAAAGGAATTTGATTTAGACTTTTGATTTTCTGGCGAACAACATTCGCAAAAGATAAACCAACATTGCAAACGCGGTTATAGCCAAACCTAAAGCTTCCCTACCCCTTTCAATATTTACAATATCGCCTTCTCCAATGGTCACACCCTCAAATTTTTCTGGCCAAACCTGGAACATCATAAAAACGTAAAAGCCCAAAAGGACTGCTGACCAAGAAATTCGTAATTGGTTAAAAATGAATAGAACGGATGCCAATGCAGCAACCCCATAATACAAATACCATCTTGTGGCGTCTGGGTCATTGTATTGCACCGCAATGGCATAAATGAATAAACCCGTAAAAACCGCGGCTAAAATTTTAAAGAATAAGTTCATATCGGTTGTTGTTTAATTATGCTTTTCAAGATATCAAAAACTTCAGTTGCATTTAGCTGATATTTATCAGGATGATTCTCAGAATTGCTAATAAATACCGGTAGATCTTCTTCATCTTCTGGAATCCTTCCATGCGATCCTTTAATCAATTCAGCTTGCAATGGAATTATATCCATCACCGTTCTAAAACCTAACTTCTTTTTGAATAATTTCCATAACACCTTCAACAGTACAAATTTATCTTTCGGATCGGTTAGCATTTCCACGGGATCATACCCTGGCTTTTTATGAATATCAACCATCCGAGCATAATCCGGTGCCTTTCTGTCATCCTCCCAAAAATAGTAGGTGAACCAAGAATCCTTGTCCGCGATGGCAACGATATCCCCGCAGCGTTCATGATTTAACTGGTATTCTTCCAATTCACCGCCTGAAAGTACTTTTTCCACACCAGTTTGCCGTTGAATCAAAGCTTTTACATCATCAAGGATACTTAGATCATTTAGATAAATATGTGCCACCTGATGATCCGCTACGGCAAAAGCCCTACTCGCACCTGCATCCAATAATTCCAGTCCGCGTTCCTTGCGTATGGCAAGCAGGTCATTGCTTCGTAATATGCGGTTTAAATGGATAGGATTATTGACATCTGTGATACCGTATTCCGATAACAGTACAATTTCAGAATTTTGGGCACTATAATAGTCTACTAAACCAGCGACTACGGTGTCAATTTCACTTAAATCGCTCGAAATCTTACTAAAATCGATGCCATGGCGTTGTAAATTATAATCTAGATGAGGTAAATAGATAAGGGTAAGTGTGGGATCATGGATTTTATCAGTTCGAACAGCGGCATCAGCTATCCATTTACTGGATTTGATTGATGTTTTTGGTCCCCAAAAATGAAACAAGGGAAACTGTCCTAATTCATCTTGAAGCGTATCGCGTAAACCGGCCGGATACGAGTATATATCAGGAATCTTTCGGCCGTCTGCTAAATAATTTGGTCTAGGCGTAACACTGTAATCCGCCGTAGAATACATATTGTACCACCAAAACATATTGGCACAAGTGAAATTGTCGTCCTCTTTTTTAAGTAAATCCCAAAGTTTTTCTGCCTGCACCAGCTTATTGGATTGCCTCCAAAACTTAACTTCAAGTTCATCCTTAAAATACCACCCATTGCCCACTATTCCGTGGGTGTTTGGAGCAACTCCTGTTAAGTAATTTGACTGCGCTGTACAAGTAACTGCTGGAATGGTCGGTTTGATCGTACTGAACGAACCTTGTTCCAAAAAGGATTTTATGAAAGGAGTATGATCATTGATCAAGCGCTTCGTGAGTCCAACCACATTGATGACAACTGTCTTTTTCATCCTTCAAGCCTGTTTTTCAACCATTGGAGTTCGCGAACAATAGATTCGCTCAAATCCGATTTAAGATGGGAAGGTAGTACATCCCAAGTATAGGTTTCAACTTCCAAATGCTCGCTAAGTTTTGGATGTTCTCGTAAGTACTCTAAAACATCTAAAATTTGATCTTGGGTAGAATTTAGATAATCAAATTCCTCTAAGAAAATTGGTACATGGAAGTGTGCCCGTAATTCTGTTGGATTGTTTTTATCCGCAAATAGCTCGGGTAAATCTGAATAGGTTCTTACCTTACCATTGTTTAGCCGTGTTACTTGGTGTAAATAGGTAGGCTCATTAAACTTTTCAAGCGCTTCCCAAATGTTCGATGCATTCGTTTTATCAAACAAAATTTTCAATGCTGCACTTACCTGAATTTTACCAACTCGAATACCATTGGAATCGAATTTAGCGAAGGTATCCTTTGGATTCTCAAAAGCCAATGAAAAGTGACAGATGTCGTAGCAAACAGTCAAGTATTTTTTAATGCGTTCCGCTGCGGTTTCCTCATCCAAATCAAATTTATCCATGAACATTGGTATACCGATAGGCAATAGATAGTCGGCGAAATATTGAACCACCTCATCACTATTCTCCAATAGTCCATCTGGTTCCGGTTCAATATCCAGATGCATATATTTTCCAGATTCCGATTCCGTTTCATAAAGCTGGATAGCTACTTGCAACATATGCTTGGCACCAGCGGACATTGCGTTTATCCGATCCTCTTCGGATTTATGCCAATATTTATAACTAATTGGCGACGTTGATATCCCGCCTGAAATGCCTTCAGGCAACAATTCGGATAATTGATGAAAAAGTCTTTTAGTATAGACCAAACGATCCTCTGTAGTCCAATCTGGAGCGTGCACCATATCCTTTACCCGTTCTCCATGAAAATTGCCAAAGGGAAAGCCATTCATGGTAAAGACATAAATATCTTCCTCGTTTAACCACCTTTTAAAATCGAATAGGTTATTGTCCGCAGCCAGTTCTTCACTGGCTTTGTTTGAAAGACGGAGACCAAGTCCAAATTTTTGGGTTGGTGCCACCTCCTGCTTGATTACAGGTACATATTTCTTGAGATTGTCAAAGGTAACCTTCCAGTTTTCACCTTGGTGAATATTGGTACAATAGGTTAATTGGTAATTGTCTGCTACCAGCATTGTTATAATGATAATTCTTCTCGGGCGACGCTGCGACGGGCAATCGCTTTGCGCATGACATCCATATCAATTTCGTGGACATCATGTTTGGCACCAATTCCTGTAATTAGGGTAATAGTGAGTTCACCTCCAAGATGTTCTCTAAACTCTTCGATTCCTTTCAGTAATTCTTCAATACCATTGTCTTTATTAATTGGGATTTCCAAATTGAAACCAATAGTTTCAAACACGTCCAAAACGCTATTCAGCACTTTTTCATCAACCAAACCTATCATCTGAGCGTAGGTAACATCCAAGGCAATACCCATTGCTACGGCTTCTCCATGCCTCAACTCATAATTGGTCAATTGTTCCAATTTATGTGCGGCCCAATGTCCAAAATCCAAAGGTCTTGAGGAACCACTTTCAAACGGGTCGCCCCCTTTGGCAATATGGTGCATATGAATTTCAGCACATCGATGAATGACATAGGACATAGGCTCATCCTCTCTATCCGCTAGGGATTTTGCATTTTCCTGAATGTATTGGTAAAATCCCGCATCTTTTATCAAAGCAACTTTAATCGCTTCTGAAATTCCGGCAATCCAATCGCGTTGCCCCAATGTTCTCAAAAATTCGAAATCATTGATAATTGCATAAGGAGGCGCAAATGTGCCCAAGAAGTTTTTTTTGCCGAATTCATTGATACCATTTTTTACACCAACCGCGGCGTCGTTTTGGGAAAGGACAGTGGTTGGTATACGAATCAATTTAACACCACGATGTGCAGTTGCTGCAGCATATCCGGCCATGTCAATTAATGCGCCACCACCAATTACAACTACAAATGAATGTCTACAAATTCCAAAATCATTGATTCCGTCTAAAACCCTTGCCAAATTGTTTCGGTCATTCTTACCGGCTTCACCGCCTTCTATTTCGATTATCCTGGTAAGTTGAATGTATTTACTGTAATGACCGCAATAGGCTTCAATGGTCTCAAAAAGATTTGGATGTCCTAGTCGGACCCCACTATCAACCACAAATAGCATTTTAGTTGCGCCATGGCCATTATATTCCTTGAGGACATCCACAAGTAGCGGATTCTCTAATGAAAACAAATGTTGCGTAAAATGGAGTTTGTACTCAAATTTTACAGAAAACGACTGACTTATGCTTGGTAGAGGTTTCATGGCAATCAAGTGACAGCAAATAGTTTAGCTAGAAGCTTGGATAAAGGTAATAGCAAAAGTATCAATATACCAATCATCCAATTGGAATATGCCACAGCAATTGCAGCATCCAAAATCACGATACCTAAAACGCCCGAAATAACCGCTTTTTTTATGTTTTCAGGGGTATTTTTTTGATACGCCTTCACCAAGGGTGCCAATACCATTGCCGCAAACAATGCCAAAAACACTAAATATGGAAGAAAAGGTTTCATATGATTGGTATGGAAATACATAACGAAAAAAAGCACCAAAGCATATAAAAAACCTGCTAAAACCAGGTTTTTTTTGTTGTTTCCGTGTACCTCGCCTCTACTCACTGTTGTTATGGCGGCTATAAAAACAATTGGTACAATTAAATATTCCAACTGTACAAACGCCCCAACAATCGAAATTCCCAATAGAAGATTCAGTCCACGACAAACTCCCATATTCAGTGGACCCAATAATGCATTGTTTTTGGAAAATGCGTCGTAACTAAGAATTGATAAAGCCAGTCCTACGGCAACAGTTCCGCTGGTATGGTTTACAAGTATTGCGCAAATAATACCTGACAGCAAAAGAACAATACCAAAGAAAGCTGCTTTCTTTTTTGGGATTACACCACTTGGAATGGGTCGTTCTGGTCTTTCCACGGCATCGAGACTAGCATCGAAAACGTCATTAAGCACTACACCCCCTGCATAAAGTAAAACCGAAGCCAAAACCAACACCAATAGCGCATCAATGGGAATAATACCATCTTCAACAAAAATCCCTGCTAAAGCAGAACCAGCAATGATATCCGCTGCCGCGGTTGGTAGGTTTGGTGGTCTACATAATTGTAGATATCCTTTTAAAGTGGCGTTCATCAAACAATTTTGTCGCTTTCCACTTTTGGTTCTTGACCACGTAGGACACTATTATCCTGGAATAATTGTCGTTGATCAATTCCTTTTGCATTTTGCCAGTGCTCTTCTTTCATCTTTCCAGATTTACCAAAGGCATCCAAAGCATTTTGATAGCATGTTTTAACGACGTCGATTTCAGGAATTCCCCGCGTTAGCATCAAGGATGCGGTTTTCGGTACCGCCAAAGGGTCACTTACACCCCAATCCGCTGAACTATCCACAATGATATTGTCGCTTCCAAAACGCCTTACTACTTCAACCATTCTTTCATTCCCCATTTTTGTTTTAGGGTAAATGGTGAATGCCGCAATAAAACCACGATCAAGAACCTCCTGGACGGTTTCCTCATTATTGTGATCTATGATCACCATGCTTGGATCCAATCCATGCTCTAAACAGACCTCCATACTTTTTATGGTACCGGCTTTTTTATCCCGATGTGGTGTATGCACCTGTACCAGCATTCCAAACTCTTTTGCCAGTTCCAATTGTTGTCTGAAGTATTTATCTTCCGCAGGGGTTTGATCATCATAACCGATTTCCCCTACCGCAACAACACCTTCTTTATGAAGATACAATGGAAGAAGATCCATAACCTGTTCTGCCAACGGCTCGTTGTTCGCTTCCTTGGAATTTAGTCCAATAGTGCAATAATGCTTTATCCCAAACTGACTTGCGCGGAATGGTTCCCATCCCACTAGACTACTAAAATAATCTTGGAATGAACCTACCTGGGTACGCGGTTGCCCCAACCAAAATGACGGTTCAATCACGGCCACAACTCCTGCGGCTGCCATAGCTTCATAATCGTCCGTGGTCCTTGAGGTCATGTGTACATGAGGGTCGATAAATTGTAATTTCTTTGCCATAATCAATTTTTGAAGTTATCCCAAGTAAGTCTTGAGCTTTCTATCTGTGATTTTAGTTCTGGGTGTTTATTCAATGCCTGAGCTGCCAATTCGTAATTGGAATTGTAACAACATAACGCTGCCGCTCTTTGTTCTAATGGATTCTTACTTTGAAACAGATGGTTCATATCTTCCATAAGACCATCTCCTAAAAAAGAGGATACAGGTCTCCAAATTTCTGGATCAATTGTGCGGGATGCCGCCCATCTTTCATGTGCGTAATCTGAAATTATCCTGGCTAATTCCTTGTTCGCTCTTTTATCCACATCCAATATACAACCTAGGTCCCGTTCCATAAATGCCGCTTTCAAGTACATTTGATTCCATTGTTGTTCATTGAAGTACATTGAAGGATATGGATTATTCAAAGTAATCGCATCAAAAACCGTTGAAATATTGGTTCGTAAAGCTTCCACCGCATTGTATTGGTAATCGCTGGCGTTTGGCAGGAAAACCAGATACTTCAAAAAGGTTTCCAATTCTTTACTGTCTGCAATCTCCATCAATTTGCCAACTTTATCCTTGAAAAAGGAAGCATTACCTTCTAAAACCTTAACCAATAAATTAATGCGACTTAGTTCGAGCAAGTCCGCATTTTGAACTTCTAGATATTCCTTTAAATTCACTTCGGTTGCGCCTGTATAGGAAATACTTGCCCTATCAATTTTGGACGCGCACAGACTATAGGCAACATAAAGTTCCCTATCAGAGGAATTTTCAATTATCGACGTTAATTTTTGTTTGTACCAATCCCAAGTTTCAACACTTAGGTTATGCTCTAAAAGTGATTGTAATTGGTCGCTAGTAAAGTTATCCAGCATCAATGCAAATTCGATTAAATATTGGTTGTTGGGGGATATCCAAGATTTCTTACAAAGATAACTATCAATGAAGCGAAATAGTATAATTTACTTCAAATACTTCTATCTTAGTCATCATTTTCAAACTATAGATTTTACATGTTAGGCTTAAAACTTCCTACTGATCCAAGATGGGTGAATATTGTGGAAAAGAATATTGAAGAAATTCTGACCGATCACGCCTATTGTGAGCAGAAAGCAGCAAGTACTGCCATTTCCTTAATCATTGGTTTTCCTGAAAAATCGGAACTGGTCAAGGAAATGACTGCTTTGGCACGAGAAGAAATGGGGCATTTTAATATGGTTCACGATAAAATCCTAAAACGCGGTTGGGTATTAGGTCGCGAGCGCAAGGATGAATATGTACTTGAATTGATGAAGTTTTTCCCAAAAGGTGGAAGCCGGGATACGCACTTAGTACATAAATTACTGTATGCCGCATTGATTGAGGCAAGAAGTTGTGAGCGCTTCCGATTGTTATCCGAGGAAATAAACGATCCTGAGCTTTCCGAATTTTACCGAAGTTTAATGGCCAGTGAAGCCAACCACTACACTATGTTTTTGAAATTTGCCCGCAAATATGGCAATCGTGAAGAGGTGGACGCCAAATGGCAACAACTGCTGGAATACGAAGCCGAGCTCATGCAGCATTTAGGGAAACGCGAAACCATGCATGGTTAGTTACTGATAGTATAAAGTTTTGATGACCCCATCCGCCAATCCAATTTTGGGAACATGGATTTTCTTTGCACCGCTCCATTTGGACGCTGATAGGAATATTTGAGCTGCTGGAATAATAACATCGGCCCTATCCTGGTTCAGACCCAATTCAGCAATTCTATCCTCGTAATCCATACTATTTAAGAAATGGTATTGGGCATTCAACCAAATGTAAGATAGGGGTTGTCCCATCTTCCTTCCTGACATTTTATGCAACTTATTGATGTTACCCCCGGAGCCAATGATCTCTGTTTTGGAGTCTCCGTTTAAATAGGTTTTTATCCATTTCTCCACAGTTTCCCAAAGGTCATCACTTACCAAATCATTGAGAATTCGCACCGTACCTATCTTAAAGGATTTAGAGGCTACAAGCTTTCCTTGATCAAATACAGTGAATTCAGTGCTACCCCCACCAACATCGACATATAAATAGGAGCGATCTTTTTTAATGAGTTCCTTTAAATCTGTTGATGCAATGATTTCGGCTTCTTTTTTCCCATCAATGATTTCAATCTTCAGACCGGAATGCTCAAATACATGCTGCACCACCTTCTCCCCATTTCCAGCCTCACGGAGTGCGGAAGTTGCGGTAGCCATATATTTTTCAACACCATAAACTTGCATCAGCAAATCAAACGATTTCATGGTCTTGACCAATCGTTTAAGGCTTACATCGGATATTTCACCTTTTGTAAACGCATCTTCCCCTAATCTCACCGGGACACGGATCAGAGCACTTTTTTTGAAGGAAACAGGTTTGTCCTCATGCTCAATGACGTTGTTCACCAACAACCTTACGGCATTGGAGCCAATATCAATAGCAGCAAACTTCCGTATTCGCAAATTGTAGGTTTTAGAATTCCAACTTGGCTTGATAATAATCGTACAATGCGAATTGTGACCTTAACTCAGGCTCTGAATCATCTTTTATACGATATGCATTGTCCTGATTTGCTGAGAAAACTCTCGCTTTAAGATTGTCTTTCCACGAAATTTCAAAAGTATCCAGCAACTCTTGCTTTATATCTGGATCATAGATAGGACATCCTACTTCTACCCTAAAATCGAGGTTACGTGTCATCCAATCTGCTGATGAAATATAAATTTTAGGGTCCCCTTCATTCCCGAACACGAAAAGTCTAGGATGCTCCAAAAATTTATCCACCACACTAATGGCCTCAATGTTTTCACTCATCCCCTCCACCCCAGGAATAAGGCAGCACACCCCTCGCACAATCAACTGAATTTTAACCCCGGCCCTACTGGCTTCATAGAGCTTATCCACCATTTTATAGGACGTTAAACTATTCATCTTTATCTTGATGTAAGCTTCTTTTCCTTGTTGGGCACTTTCAATTTCATTGTCAATCAACTTAATAAATGTTGACTTGGTATAATGGGGAGAGACAATGAGGTGTTTGTATTTATGAACTTTGTAGTTAGTTTCAAAGAAATCAAAAACCCTGCTCATTTCTTTTAAGATTCCCTCGTGCGCGGTGAACAACGTATAATCGGTATAAATCTTGGCCGTGCTTTCATTGAAATTCCCGGTACTGATAAAACCGTATCGTTTAATACCTTCATGTTCTTCACGTTCCACCAAACAAATTTTACTATGCACCTTAAGACCAGGCACACCAAAAATCAAACGTATTCCTTCTGCTTGTAATTGGTTGGCGTATTTGATGTTGGCCTGCTCATCAAACCTGGCTTGTAACTCTATCTGAACCGTGACCTGTTTTCCATTTTTCACAGCATTCACCAAAGCTGATGCGATTTGACTATCATTAGCCAATCTGTAAATGGTGATTTTTATTGCCCTTACCTTAGGGTCTAGGGCTGCTTCCCTTAAAAACTTGGTAACGTATGAAAAGGTGTGATAGGGCGCATAAATCATATAATCCTTTTGGGCTATTCGTTCCAAAAGACTTCCATCCCTACTAAAACCTTTTACCGGAAGGGCTTCAATTTTCTTATACATTAAATCTTGACGACCTAAGCTTGGAAACCCCATATAATCCCTTCTGTTGTGGTATCTACCGCCGGGAATCACGCTATCGGTATCCACAATATTCATTTTCTCCTTAAGAAATTGAAGGGTGTCCTTATCAATGCTTTTGTCATACACAAAACGCACCGGATCACTTATTTTTCTATGTTCAACACTAGAAGATATTTTTTGGATAAAACTCTTGGTCAAATCATTATCTATATCCAATTCGGCATCTCTGGTGATTTTGATCATATGTGCAGAAATGGATTCAAACTCGAACATGGTGAAAATGCTGTCCAAACAAAATCGGATTAAATCATCTAAAAGGATAATGTAATTCTTGTCTCCTTCTTGAGGTAACACAATAAACCGGTCAATGCCTTTTGGAATTTCAATCAATGCATATCTATTCTTATTATGCTCCCCATTCTCACCATCCGCCATGACAATTTTAACAGCGAGATAAGCTGCTGTATCCTTCAGTAATGGAAACTCTGTAAGATCATTTAGAATTATAGTCATCAACTCTTGATTCACCTTTTTAAAGAAGTATTCCCTGATGAATTCAGCCTGACTTTCGTTGATTTCCGTTTCATTGATTATAAAGATATTTTCTGATTTGAGCTCCTCCTCAATACTTTCCAATATCTCTTGGCTCCTGGCCTGTTGTTCAATTACAATTTTAGTGATTTCTTCCAGCAGATCTTTTGCCTTTTCACCCCCCAGAACACTTTTACCTTTCTTTCCAGCATCAACAATACGTTTAACCGTGGCATAGCGTACTTTGAAAAACTCATCCAGATTGTTACTGAAAATCCCCAAGAATCTTAAACGGTCTATCAAGGGTACTTTTTTGTCAATGCTCTCCTGCAGTACCCGTGCATTGAAATGCAACCAACTGATTTCCCGATTTACGTATTCGTTCTTTACTTTTATCATTTATCGTTTAAGGTGTTTTGGAAAAATTATGGTTTCGGAGGTCCCTTTACTGATCGCATGCCAATTTTCAACATCAAATTTGATGTGCACTAGGCCTGATGTTGGAACGTTTTCAATATACTGATCTCCCCAAGTATTTGCAAGTGTAGTAAAAGCGTAATTATGACCAAAGATCATTACGGTTTCCAGCCCATCATCCAACCGTTTCACAAAATCGGAAACACTCTTTCCTGAAAAGTCGTATAGTGATTCATTTACCCGAAATAAATCGAGGTCGAAATTTAGATTTCTTAAAAAAATCATACTGGTTGCCAGCGCTCTGTTTGCTGGACTTGCATATGCAAAATCGATGGTAATATTTTTATTTGCAAACGCATTGGAAACCAATATCCCATCGTTGATTCCCCTTTCTTTTAGCGGCCTATCCTTATCTGAGACTTGATAATTCCAAGAAGATTTTCCGTGTCTTACCAGTATAATTTGCTTCATTTTATAAGGGTTATGGGGCCAAACGTTCTATTTTCCAATCATAATCCTCCTGCAATGTATATCGAAGTCTGTCGTGCAATCGGTTAGGTCTTCCTTGCCAAAATTCAATAGAAACAGGTTTAACTAAATACCCACCCCAGTGTTTTGGTCTAGTGATTTCCTTTCCTTCCAAAGACGCTTCCAGTTTCTTAAGATCCTTTTCTAAAACTTCGCGCGAAGCGACAACTTCACTTTGATTGGATACAATAGCGCCTAATTGACTGCCTATTGGTCGGGATTCAAAATATCCATCTGACAAGTTTTCAGCAATCTTCTCTGCTTTTCCCTTAATGATAACTTGTCGTTCCAAATTGGCCCAAAAAAAGGAAATACAGACCATAGGATTGGTGTCGATGGCCTTTCCTTTTTCACTATGGTAATTGGTATAAAAAATAAACCCCTCATGCGTGTACTTTTTCATGAGTACCACTCTGCTCTTTGGGTATCCATCAGACCCAATGGTCGATAAGGTCATTGCATTGGGCTCATCGGGTCCTCCTGAGGCTTCCACTTCATAAAACCACTTTTGAAATTGTTCCAATGGGTTTGCCTTCACCGTATCCTCGGTCAAGGAACTTTTTTCATACGATTTTCTGTAATTGCTAAGGTCTTGCTGCATATGCCAATATGGTCTACACAAATTTCAACAAAAGAATGCAGACTAAAAAGGGTCGAGCTACTAGATATTGAAAGATTTACCATCGTCCGCAAGTTCAACATTATCAAATACCTCAAGAGCTTCTTCTTTAAAAAGATCAAGCGATTTATAACGTGTTGAATAATGGCCTAAAATCAAAGTGCCCACAGTGGCTTTTTTAGCTATTATAGCTGCCTGTTTTGCCGTGGAATGTTTCGTTTTGGAACATAAATGAGCCTCAGACTCAAGAAATGTAGATTCGTGATAGAGCAATTCAACGTTTTCAATGATTGGTATTATAGTTTCATTGTAAGCGGTATCGCTACAAAAAGCATAGCTTTTTGGTTTTGGAGGATCTTCTGTCAAATCCACATTAGGAATTTCCGTTCCATTTTTGGCTACCCCGTTCTTCCCATTTTTAATATTGTGATATTGACTCCGGTCAATCTGATGTTCTTTAACTGCCTCAATATCCAATTTTCTTACTGCTGGCTTTTCTTTGAACAAGAAACCATTTGTATACACCCGGTGATCTAATGGAATGGTATTTACACTCACCTCATCATCCTCAAACAAAGTTTCTGACTTACTTGAATCCAATTCATGGAAAAATAATGGATAGTTCGTCCAAGAATCGCCTAACTTCAATAAAAGGGTCACGGCTTCCTTGATACCCTTGGGACCATAAATGTGAAGTTCTGATTCCCTTCCCAATAGACGGAAAGTGGAAATAAGTCCAGGCAATCCAAAAAAGTGATCACCATGAAGATGGGATATGAATATATGCTTGATTCTTGAAAATTTGACCTTATATTTTCGCAGTTGAACTTGGGTTCCCTCGCCGCAATCAATCAAAAAAAGGTGCTTACGAATCTCCAAAACTTGCGATGTTGGATTAGTAAAAGTTCTGGGAGTGGCGGAATAGCAGCCGAGAATGGTCAACTTCATATGCCTAAATCGCGCTCAATTTCTTCCATTTCAATAATATCCTTTGCCTCTTGAATGGTGGGCACAAGGTTTATTTCTTCTGGAATTTCATCATAAGCTACTTTATTGGAAACCAAAACAAAGGATTTATTGGAATTTCTATGTGTATTTGATATTTCCAAAAACTCCAATACATCACCGGCAGTTAATTTGCTGAAGGAAAACAAATTAACAATAATGTTATCGTGTTTGATCTTGGGGTATCCTTTGTTCAAATTATCCAGAAAGGTTTCAAGGGAGGTTTTTTCCTGGAAAACTATAGTTGTAGTTCCTTCCTTATCGAAAATCATAGCTTACTTTTTTGCCGCTAGTAGATAAATAACAGCCATCCTAATGGCCACCCCATTTTCTACTTGCTCTAAGATAATGGATTGATTTGAATCTGCCACATCACTGGTAATCTCAACTCCGCGATTAATTGGACCCGGGTGCATGATCACAATTTGTTTGTCCAAACTATTCAATAAAGCCTTGTTGACGCCAAATTGCTGGGTGTATTCGCGTGTTGAAGGAAAATAACTGATGTCCATTCGTTCGTTTTGTACGCGCAACATATTGGCAACATCACACCATTCCAATGCCTTTCTTAAATTGGTCTCTACTTGAACTCCCAAGGATTCAATATGTTTTGGAATCAGCGTTTTTGGCCCGCATACTTTAACATTGGCCCCCTGAAGTTTTAAGGCGAATATGTTGGATAACGCCACTCTCGAGTGCAATATATCTCCTACAATAACCACATTCTTGCCCCCAACATCCCCTAGTCTTTCACGAATTGAATAGGAGTCCAATAACGCTTGGGTTGGGTGCTCATGAGCTCCATCTCCTGCATTGATTATTGATGCATTGACATACTTGGAAAGAAAGATTCCCGCACCTGGATTAGGATGGCGCATTACAACCATGTCCACCTTCATCGACAAAATATTGTTTACCGTATCTATGAGCGTCTCCCCTTTTTTGACGGAAGACTGGGATGCAGAAAAATTAACAACATCAGCAGACAGTCGCTTTTCCGCTAATTCAAACGATAGTTTAGTACGTGTACTGTTTTCAAAAAAGATATTGGCTATAGTAGTGTCCCGAAGAGTTGGGACCTTTTTTATTGATCTATTGATGACCTCCTTAAAATGGTCAGCAGTTTCAAAAATGAGTTCAATATCCTTTTTATCCAGATATTTTATGCCCAGTAAGTGGTTTACACTTAATTCACTCATTTCAAATTATTTGTTTACTAAATAAACGACATCCTTGCCATCATTTTCTTCCCACAACACCTTAACTTTCTCTTCATTGATTGCATCTACTTGCCTACCCCGATAGTTAGGTTGAATTGGTAAGTGTCTACTAAATCTTCTGTCTATCAAGGTTAATAGTTCTATGTCTGATGGTCTCCCAAAGGACTGTATTGCTGTTAATGCCGCACGAATACTTCTTCCGGTATACAACACATCATCTATCAAAACCACATTTTTATCCTCAACAAGAAAATCAATCTTAGTGGTATTGGCTTTCAAAGGCTTTTCACCTCTACCAAAGTCATCCCTATAAAATGTGATATCCAAAAAGCCAAGTTCAATATCCTTGACCTTATAGTTTTCGCGAAGTATCTTGGTCAAACGCTCTGCCAAAAAAACGCCGCGCGGTTGAATTCCAATGAGTGCAGTGTTTGAAAAATCCAAATGGTTTTCCAAAAGTTGACAAGCTAAACGATGCAATATGATGTGAATCTCTTTGGAAGTAAGAAGTACTTTTTGGCTCATATGCGCTGCTACCAACTCGGTTGATTGCAAAAGTAATCATTTCTGAAAAAGTTTAAAGCAGAAAAAAGCCCTACCAATTGGCAGGGCTTTTAAATTATCAGGATTATTGGATTACTTCTTCTTAGAATCAGCTTCCATTTTGTCCTTTAACGCTTGAAGTTGTGCGTTTGCATCACCAAAAGTAGTTTTGGATTCTTCAGCCTGAGCTGCGGATTTTCTGCGTGCTGCACTAACATTGCGCTCTTCTTGCTCTCTAAAGATAGCTGTGTGGCTAGCCACAACTCGCTTGAAGTCCTTGTTGAATTCAATGATTTTGAAGTCAACCTCTTCTCCTTTACCAAGTTTTTTACCATCTTCTTTTTCCATGTGTCTTGATGGAACAAATCCAACAATATCATCATTGAAATTGATTGTAGCACCTTTGTCAACTATTTCAGCAATAGCTGCTTTGTGGATGGTTCCTTCTGCAAACTCCTCAGAGTACTTGTCCCATGGGTTTTCAGTAGTTTGCTTGTGACCCAAGCTCAACTTACGTCCCTCAACATCCAATTCCAATACTTCCACTTCCAAAGTGTCACCAACGGTAACAAACTCAGATGGGTGCTTGATTTTCTTCGTCCAAGACAAGTCAGAGATATAGATCAAACCGTCAATACCTTCTTCCATCTCTACAAAGACACCAAAGTTGGTAAAGTTTCTAACGATTCCTTTATGTCTAGAACCTACAGGGTATTTAGAAGTAATATCTGTCCATGGGTCTGGAGTCAATTGCTTGATGCCCAATGACATTTTGCGATCTTCACGATCCAATGTCAATACTACAGCTTCTACTTCGTCACCAACGTTAACAAAATCCTGAGCAGATCTTAGGTGTGTAGACCAAGACATTTCAGATACGTGGATCAATCCTTCAACACCATCAGCAACTTCAATAAAGGCACCGTAGTCTGCAATAACAACAACCTTACCTTTTACTTTATCACCAATCTTGATTTCATCACCCAATGCATCCCATGGATGTTTCTCCAACTGCTTAAGACCCAATTGGATTCTTGATTTGTTATCATCGAAGTCAAGGATTACCACATTCATTTTCTGATCCAATTCAACAACCTCGTTCGGGTGGTTGATACGGCTCCAAGAAAGATCTGTAATGTGAATCAATCCATCTACGCCACCAAGGTCGATGAAAACACCGTAAGACGTAACGTTCTTAACGATCCCTTCCAATACTTGACCTTTTTCAAGCTGGCTGATGATTTCCTTCTTCTGTTCTTCGATGTCAGCCTCGATAAGGGCTTTATGGGAAACAACTACGTTTTTGAATTCGTGGTTAATCTTAACCACTTTAAATTCCATACTTTTTCCAACATACTGATCGTAGTCACGGATAGGCTTCACGTCAATTTGTGAACCAGGCAAGAACGCCTCAATTCCAAAAACATCTACGATCATACCACCCTTGGTTCTGCATTTTACAAAACCTTGTACAATTTCTTCTTTGTCATGAGCGGCATTAACACGGTCCCAAGCCATAATGGTTCTGGCCTTTCTGTGTGAAAGTACCAACTGACCTGTTTTGTCCTCACGGATATCGATAAGAACCTCAACCTTGTCCCCAACCTTCAAATCTGGGTTGTAACGGAATTCATTTAAAGAAATAACACCTTCAGACTTTGCGTTGATGTCAATGATGGCTTCACGATCTGTCATGTGAACCACTTTTCCCTCAACTACTTCTTCATCTGCGGTATCCACGAAGTTTTCCTCAACAAGCTTTTCAAACTCGCTAAGTTTACTGTCTTCGACCTTTTCAATACCTTCTTCGTACTTTTCCCAGTCGAAGTTCTCTAAAAATTCCTGGGGGTCTTGTTGGGTTTCAACCTCTTTTACTTCTGCAGTAGCGGTAGTTTCTTCTACCTCAACTTTTGCTTTTTCTTCAGCCATGTGCTGATTAAAATTTGTATTCCATGGTTTTCAAGAGTTAGGCGATTCCATGAAAGTGATTAATAATATTTAAAAACTGTTCCCTTTATTCTCTTGCTGTTCGCCAAAAAGGAGTGCAAAAATACAATTAATTCCTTGTTTTACAAACCCTTATTGCGACTATTTAAAGCGCTCGGATTATTAGTGAAAATTTAAGCTAGCATGTGACTTTTATTGATATCTTGTTTCTAAATAGTAACCATTAAAAAATTACAGCAAATTATGAGCACAAAAGCAAAATACCAAGCAGTTTTGGATCTAGGCCAGGAATTGGAAATAAAAGGAGGTGAAGTATCCGAAGACGGAGGAGTACTTAAGATTAAAGGGGAAGCTGCTACCCCATATGAAAAGAACATGCTTTGGGATAAAATCAAGGAAATTGGTGGACAAAGCCCTTCTGACATTAAAGCGAATATTACCGTTGGTGATGATTCCGTATATCACAGACATACCGTAAAGAGTGGAGAGTCACTAAGTAAAATTGCAAAGCATTATTACGGTAATGCCATGAAATACAATGCCATTTTTGAGGCCAACACGGATCAGTTAAAGAATCCGGATGTAATCCATCCTGATCAGGTTTTGGTGATTCCAAACCTATAAGCAAGCATTATTTTGAAGCGTAAAAGCCATGCTATGCATGGCTTTTTTGTTTTGTACATTATAGCCGTATAAATTAAAATAACAACTTAGTAAAAACATTTTCATCAACCATAAATTGAAATTGGGTGTTCGTCAATTTAGCAGGACTTTTTTTATAAAAATCCGTTAACTTCACTTATCGTAGGATATAAATCATTAAAACGATTGATATCCTTTATGTTGTACGCAAGCTAAAAAAATGAACGAAGTCAAAATTGAAGTTTATAATAAAAAAGAAAAAGTAACAACTACTCTTTATGTTGAGCAATTATCCGAAAACAAATTTCGAATGATTGACAATGACTTTTGCAACCCTAAACTGACCTTGGGAACGGAATTCGAAACGAAAATAAATGAGGAGCAGAAACACGAGATAATAAAAATCACAAAAAAATCGGATTTCATTACTCGTAGATTTGGATTAACCCCAAACCATAAAGAATCTGACTATCGAATGCTCGGAGAGGAATTGACAAAAAGAGGCGGATTTTGGCAAGTTGACCTTGGTAGCATTGCGACTGTGAATATTCCAAAAGATTTCGAATTTGATATTGACCAAATAATAAAAGACTTGGACTTAAAACTAGTAGAAATAAGGGATTAAAAGCCAGCGTACAACACCGGCTATAATTCATTGCTCCTGACTTTCCTCTCGGAAAGTCCTCGCAAATTTGCTGTCTTCGGTTTACGGCGGAAAATCCTTGCGGATTTTCACGCAACGAAACCATAGCCAAACCGATAAGTGAACCACTATAAATCTATCCTCCGTATTCAAACTACCGACATGAGGACCAATTACTTCAAAAATAATCATCGGCTTCTTTTACCTACATATTTTAGGAAGCTCTCCTTGTTGACACTTCTTCTCCAATTCCATTTTTGCATATGGGAAAGCACTTTTTGTGACAATTAAAATTTAAACCAGTCTCTAGATTATTAATTTCTAAACTAATCCGGAGTATGAAGAAAACAGTACTACTATTTGGCATCCTTTCCCTTGTGTTTTTGTTTGCATTCAAACAAACTCAGAACCCTAGCGATTTATGGCTAGAAGATTTTGAGGTATTGAAATCGCAAATGACAAAAACCTATTCCAATCTAAAATCAATAGTACTTGAGGAAAGTATGGATTTATCTCGATTGAATACTAAAACAATTTCAGAATTAAAGCTTGCTAAAACCCAAGAGGAAGCACAATTGGTCATCAGACGATTTTTAGCAAAATTCAAAGACGGGCATTTAGCTGCATCAGTCATTGAAACAACTTTATCCACGGATAATACCGACGATTCAGGTAATTACCCAATGAGTACCGATTCCGTTTCGGTGGCATTAAAAAAGATGGGCTTTCAGGAATTCGATGTTCCAAATTTGAAGTTCGATTCTGTTCCAGGTTATATACCACTTACCACTAAAAACAATTCATTCCAAGCTGGCATTATCCAAACCGCAAATGGTAAAATAGGTACCCTTAAACTCCCCTACTTCTATAACCAAGGGTATTGGGGTACGCCCTTTAAAGTTTGGACTACGTACAGGGATGAATTTGATGGGATCTGTGATGATGATTGTCAGGAAAAGTTCAACAGTATATTGGAAAAAGAGTTTACAAAAGAATTCATTGAACGTTTGGAGGAATTGAAATCCGAAAACATCTCTAAGCTTTTAGTAGATGTAACTGGAAACAATGGCGGTTCTGGTTGGTTTGAAGAAATTGCTCATCTACTTAGTGCCAAAAAATTAGATTATATGCCAAATCTGTTTATTAAGCATGAGCATTGGAAAGAGATTTTAGAGGAAGACTTAAACACAATTGGAAATGACTTGGCAAATGATAAATTATCGGCTTCATTAAAACAGAAACTATTGAAGTTACAGCACTTGGTTATTGGACTCGTTGCTAAATGCGAAAGTAACTGCGCTTCAATTGAGGTATGGAGTAACAATAAAATAGACTGCTTGGATTTACTAGAGCATCCCTATGGATCCAAATTGCCTTTTGATATAATGACGGACCCGCAATTTAATCTGTTACAATCCAAAGATCTATTAACAGCCTCCAGATTTAGACCTTTTAAAACCGGTATTTATTCCGGTCCATTGTATGTAGTCCAAGACGAACAATCCGCCTCAGCCACGGAAAGGTTTACTTCCTTATTGCAAATAAACAATGAGGCAACCATCATCGGAAGAAACAGTTACGGAGCAGGTTGCGGTTATTCAAATGGAGGTATTACTACCACACTTGAAAACATTGGTCTTACCGTAAAAATGCCTGATTGTGTTCGATTAAGAGCTGATGGGAAAAATGAAGTGTATGGGATTAAACCAGACATCCGAATCTACTGGAGACGATTTAGTGATAACGCATACAGAAAGGGGCAAATATTGGTTGAAACCGTATTTAGTTGAATCCTCCTTTTCTCTGGATTCTTAAATATTGGTAAAACTATTCTTGCTGCTCAATAATCCGTAAAGCAAAGTCATAGACGCGTTCAAACTGTTCTTCCAGGCCCATATCGCTATTGTCAAAGGCAATGGCATCATCCGCTTTTCGCAATGGAGAAATCTCACGGGTTGAGTCGATAAAATCTCTTTTTTGGACATTTTCCAAAACTTCTTCAAAAGAGACTTGCTCGCCTTTATCCAATAATTCTTTGTAGCGTCTGGTGGCCCTGGCATTCGGTGATGCTGTCATGTAGATTTTCAATTCGGCATTGGGGAATACAACGGTACCAATATCCCGGCCATCCATGACCAACCCCTCTTTACCGGCCATGTTTTGCTGCATTTCCACCAATTTATGGCGCACTTCGGGAATTGTGGAAACCCTACTGACATTCCGTGAAACCTCCATCGCGCGGATTTCCCTTTCCACGTTTTCACCATTCAAATGCATTTCCGACATTCCGAGAGATTTATTGGGAACGAATTTCAGTGCTAAATTGGGTAAATCTTGGATCAATGCCGGGATGTCCTCAGTTGTCCCAACATAGTTGTTCCGCAATGCATACAAAGTAACGGCCCGGTACATAGCACCAGTATCTACATAAATATAGTCAAGTGCTTTGGCAAGTTTTTTGGCAATGGTGCTTTTACCAGTGGAAGAATAGCCATCTATGGCTATGGTTATTTTTCCCATGCTTCAAAAATAGAGAGATTTGAAAGAAGTTTAGGTTGCGGACTAAAAATTAAAGCGTCTTTGCATTTTTAACCTTCCTATTGGTGATGGCAATGTCGATCACCTCGCTCATATCATTTACAAAATGGAATGTCAAGCCCTTTAGATAATCTTGTTTGATCTCCTCAATATCCTTTCGATTGTCCTCACAAAGAATGATTTCCTTGATTCTTGCCCGCTTGGCAGCCAAAATCTTCTCCTTGATGCCACCAACCGGTAAAACTTTGCCGCGTAAAGTGATTTCGCCGGTCATTGCCAAACTTTTCTTCACTTTGCGCTGCGTGAACAAAGAGACCAAAGAAGTCAACATGGTTATACCCGCACTAGGCCCATCTTTAGGAGTTGCACCCTCCGGAACATGGATATGCACATTGTATTTATCAAAAACATCCGGGTTTATTCCAAAAGAGGCCGCATTGGATTTAATGTATTCCATGGCTATGGTCGCAGACTCCTTCATCACCTTTCCTAAATTTCCGGTAATATTCAAGGCGCCTTTACCCTTACTCAAAATGGATTCAATAAAAAGAATATCACCACCAACGCTGGTCCAAGCCAATCCTGTTACCACACCAGCTACATCGTTGTTTTCGTATTTATCGCGCTCCAATCGTGCAGGTCCAAGGACTTTTTCAACATCTTCATTGGTCACTTTAACATTGTATTCCTCTTCAATTGCAATCGATTTTGCTGCATAACGTACCATTTTGGCCAATTGTTTCTCCAAGCTACGAACCCCTGATTCACGGGTGTACCCTTCAACAACCTTTTCCATTTGGGGTTTACCAATTTTAAGATCTTTGGCACTTAATCCGTGTTCTTTAAGTTGCTTGGGCAACAAGTGTTTTTTGGCAATTTCCACTTTTTCTTCAATCGTATAGCCCGTAACATTAATAATCTCCATACGATCACGCAAGGCTGGTTGAATACTCCCCAAATTATTGGCAGTGGCAATAAACATCACTTTGGAAAGGTCATAACCCATTTCCAAGAAGTTGTCGTAGAATTCACTGTTCTGTTCAGGGTCCAAAACTTCCAACATGGCAGAAGAGGGATCTCCTTGATGGCTATTGGAAAGTTTATCTATTTCATCCAAAATAAACACAGGATTAGAAGTACCCGCTTTCTTAAGGCTTTGGACAATCCTACCTGGCATTGCCCCAATGTATGTTTTTCGGTGTCCACGGATTTCAGCTTCATCCCTAAGCCCGCCCAGCGAGATACGTACATATTCCCTGCCTAAAGCCTCGGCCACAGATTTCCCCAAAGATGTCTTACCAACACCAGGAGGGCCATAAAGGCATAAAATGGGGGATTTCATATCGTTCCGAAGTTTCAACACGGCCAGATACTCAATAATTCTGCGCTTAACGTCTTCCAAACCGTAATGGTCCCTCTCCAATATTTTTTGGGCACGTTTTAGGTCGAATTTGTCCTTTGAAAACTCATTCCATGGCAAATCCAAAAACAAATCCAAGTAATTGCGTTGAATGGAATATTCGGCAACCTGCGGATTCATACGTTGCATTTTGGAAAGCTCTTTCTCAAAATGTTCTTTTACTTTTTTGTCCCACTTTTTAGATTTTGCCTTTTGCCGCATTTCATCAACCTCCTCCTCATAGGAAATTCCACCCAATTCTTCTTGGATGGTTTTCATTTGTTGATGCAAGAAATATTCCCGTTGTTGTTGGTCCATATCATTGCGGACTTTGGACTGAATGTCATTCTTCAATTCCAGTTTTTGAAGTTCAACATTCATATATTTCAAAGTTGCCAACGCGCGATCTTTCAGGTTTGGGATTTCCAGAAGGTTTTGTTTATCGGCCACACTCAAATTGAGATTGGACGACACAAAATTGATCAAGAAGGAATTACTTTGAATATTCTTTATGGCAAAGTTTGCCTCACTAGGAATGTTAGGGTTGTCTTTGATGATTTTATACGCCAACTCCTTAATAGAATCAATTATTGCGGAAAACTCTTCACTTGATTCGTCAGGTCGTTCTTCAACTGTTTCACGAACGGTGGCCGTGAAATACGGTTGCTCAGTAATCACTTCGGCAATTTCAAATCGTTTTTTACCTTGAATAATTACTGTTGTATTTCCATCGGGCATTTGAAGCACGCGTAAAATCCTTGCAACGGTACCCAGTGTATTCAAATCCTCCACTCCCGGATTTTCCACTTCCTCATCTTTTTGGGCAACCACACCAATTGTTTTAGAGCCGTTATTGGCATCTTTTATCAGGCTAATGGATTTGTCTCTCCCAGCGGTAATTGGAATGACCACACCAGGAAACAGCACTGTATTTCGCAACGGAAGTACCGGCAATGTTTCCGGTAGGACCTCACGATTCATCTCCTCTTCATCTTCCGGAGTCAACAAGGGAATCAATTCGGCATCTTCGTCTAATCCTTGTAATGAAATATTGTCAAAAGTTGAAATTTTAATTTCTCCCATATCTTATTATCGGTCATTTTGTCACAAATGACATAAATCTTTAGTACTAATTATGGCATCAAACCCATTAATCCTACTCAAACTCACTATATTCAAGAGGGTTGGCACCAATTATTTACCTATAAGGGCAATTCTTGTGCCATTAAAAAACAATTTTTCACATAAAAGTGTAACAATTGATAATTTCATCAATCTATAAGACAAACCATTCATTTTTTGAGCCACCAAAATGAACATATAGATGCACTGCTGCAATCTTGCCGTGTAGGCAAATCAAGTGCTCAGATGGAAGTTTACAACAGGTATTACAAAGCTATGTACAACACAGCTTTCCGAATTGTAAAGGATTCCGCCGAAGCCGAAGATGTAATGCAGGAATCGTTTTTGAATGCGTTTACGAAACTGCATACGTTCAAAGGGGACGTCACCTTTGGAGCGTGGTTAAAGCGAATTGTGATCAATAACAGCATCTATCATTACAAAAAACAACAGAAATCAAAAGCTGTTGATTTGGATAATGTAATGTACAAGGTCGAAGATAATGACGGAGTTGATCTTGATCATAATGGTTATACAGAACTGAAGGCTCAAAAAGTGATGGAGACCATGAAGAGTTTAAAAGACAATTACAGAGTTTCTTTGACCTTACATTTAATTGACGGGTATGATTACGAAGAAATCAGTGAAATCATGAACATTAGTTATGCGAATTGCAGAACTACCATTTCCAGGGCAAAAGAAAGCCTTAGAAAAAAATTGACCGTAAATGTTTGATTATGGAAAAAGATAATCTAGATCAATTGTTCCAACGTCTTGAAGGCGAATTCGATGTAGAAAACCCAAAACAGGGACATCAAGATCGTTTCTTGCAAAAATTGAATCAATCCAAAGGAGTTACAAGTCTGAACGGTAAAAAGACCAATTGGTGGAAATCTTTGTCAATTGCGGCTTCCGTGGCCCTTTTATGTGTGCTCGGTTTGCAGGTAATCAACAATAAACCTTCTATAAAGGAGCAGGTTGTGGAAATTGCACCTGAAGTCTCGGAAACCGAGTTCTACTTTGCAAATCTTATTGAGGCGCAAGTGCAGCAACTCAAGGATGAAAAATCACCTGAAACGGCCAAGCTCGTAGACGACACTTTGGTTCAATTGGAAAAACTACAATCCGATTACGATGCTTTGGAACAAGAACTCGTGAATGGAGGTAATAGTAAGTTCATCTTAAATGCAATGATCACCAATTTCCAAACCCGAATCGATCTATTACAAGAAGTACTGACCAATATTGAAAATATAAAGAATATTAAAACTAATTATGATGAAAACATTACGATATAAATATGTCTTTTTGACATTAGCACTGCTTCCTTTGGTCATGGTTGCCAACAATGGCAAACTAAAAGGGCGGTACACTAAGGAAAAGACAATCAAAAAAGAATTCAATGTGAATTCAGATGCCCTGTTCAAAGTGAAGAACAGCTATGGCAACCTTAACATTACTTCTTGGAATGAAGACCGAGTTGTTATGGAAATCCATATCCAGACCAGTGGAAACAATGAGGAACGAGTGGAAAAAAGGCTTACTGAAATTGATGTGGATTTTGAAACCAGCAATAGTTTGGTCTCTGCACGCACCCGATTTGGTGATGGTGGCAGAAACTGGGGTTGGAACTGGGGAAAACGCAATAATGTGAACGTTCAAGTGAACTACACCGTGAAAATTCCAGTTAAAAATAGTGTTAGCTTGAGCAATGATTATGGCAATATTTACCTTGATCGAGTAGACGGTCATGCTAAAATCAGCTGTGACTATGGCAAAATTGATGTTGGAGAACTTAGAGGAAGAAACAACGAACTTCGATTTGACTACACCTCACGTTCCAACTTTGAATACATAAACAGTGCAGAAATCATTGCCGATTACTCCGGATTTACCGTTGAAAAAGCCGGTAACCTAACTATTAAGGCAGATTATACAAACAGTGTGGTCAACCAAATGGAAAACTTGGAGTATAATACAGATTATGGTTCAATGGAAATTATAGAGGTGAACAATGTTAATGGCAGTGGTGATTATGTTGGTTTGAAATTAGGAACCGTCCACGGAAATGTCAACATCACATCCGATTACGGTTCTTTGAAAATAGCAAATATGGCTGACGATGCCGGAAATATGGACATTAGAACCGATTACACTGGAATACGTATCGGCTATTCACCAGGCTATCATTTTAACTTTGAGATTTCAGCAGAATACGCCGGGGTAAATGGTATTGATCCTTTTGAAATCAACATCAGCAAGGAAAAATCAAGAGAAAAATATTACAAGGGATACTACGGTTCCGAAAATTCAGGCAATACTGTACTGATTACATCGGACTATGGTGGTATTACTTTTAGTCAGAATTAATAATCAAAAAACGCAAATTAAACACGATCATGAAAAAACTAATCACATTAACCCTAGCACTGTCCATGATGGCAGTAACCAATGCCCAATGGGGCAAAAAAGTAAGAGGCAACGGAGATGTCGTAACTATAGAACGTTCTGTTGGTGACTATGATGCGGTTTCCTTGGCAGGATGGTTCGATTTGGAAATCGTTGCCGGAAACGAAGGCGAAATCATATTGAAGGGCGAGTCCAACCTATTGGAATACATCAAAACCGAAGTAAAAAATGGCAAATTGATTGTAAAACAAGAACGAGGTGTAAACCTAAGACCTTCTAATTGGAATTCTGGAATTACGGTGACCGTGCCTATTGAAGATATCAATGCAGTATCCTTATCAGGTTCTGGCGATGTTGTGAGTAGAACCACCATTAAAGCAGACGACTTTGATGCTTCAATGTCAGGTTCCGGAGATGTAAGTTTGACTGTTGAAGCACAAAGTTTAAACGCTTCTTTATCAGGATCTGGAGACATTAATCTTGAAGGTTCGGCAACGGACTTCAGTGTACAAGTATCCGGTTCTGGTGATGTTAAGGCCTATGGTCTTGAAGCAGAGTTTGTAACGGCTCAGGTATCTGGTTCGGCAGATATCAAAGTAACTGCTAATCAATCCATTGACGCTAGAGTATCTGGTTCTGGCGACATAAGCTACAGAGGAAATCCGAAGAAAATCAAGAGTAAAGCGTCTGGTTCAGGAGACATATCCAAAGGATAACCAAAAAGAATTCAATCAAAAAACGTCTAGACCCTGTCCATTGGATGGGGTCTATTTTTTTATCCAATCATTTGAGTTTACCCTAGTGTCGTAATCAATTAAGTTGGAAGGATAATTAATCCAATCCTCATGTCGGATGATTTTACCATCATCATTAAAGGTCAAAATAGTTACAAACTGCATGGGTCCAAATTCATACGAACCCCATTTGAATTTAGAGAAATGACCTTTGGTCACTACTTTATTGCCTTCAATCATTTGATCCGCGATGGTTAGAGCAACAGGTTCCACCATGTTAAAATTTGGATTGTCCCAATCCAAAAATTCCCGTAATGCGGTCTTTCCCTCAATTTTATCACCATTGATATAATCCTCGAGTAAGATGGATTCATCATAATAGGAAAGCAACTTTTCAAAATCGTTTCGTTGTGCATAGGTTTCATAATACGCATCCACTATGGGTTGAACATTTTTGGTCTGATCAGCACAAGAAGCGAGCAGCACAACCACAACTAGACTAAAAAGGGATTTGAATTTCATTCGAACAGTTAATTTAAGTTGATTTCTTATTGACACGTAACAAAAGTATGGCACCAATCAAGAAAAAGAGACCTAAAAAGATGGTACTATTACGCATACTACCGGTCAGCTGGGCCACAGCGCCATATAGGAACGTTCCGATTACAATCCCAATTTTTTCAGCAACATCATAAAAGCTGAAAAAAGAAGTAGTATCCGTTGTTTCTGGTAAAAACTTAGAATAGGTGGAACGCGAAAGTGCTTGGATTCCTCCCATGACCACACCTACTAGACCAGCAGCAATGAAGAAATCCATAGGTGTTTGGAGAAAATAGGCATAAATACAGAGCAATATCCACACAATATTCACCCACACCAACGTTCTTACGTTTCCGTATAATTTTGAAAGATAAGCGGTCAAATAGGCGCCGCCAATCGCAATGACTTGAATAATCAAAATGCTGATGATGAGCCCAAATTGTCTAAAATCATCAGAACCCCAATCTATTTCTTCCTCGCCAAAGTAGGTAGCGATGAGCATAATAGTCTGCACTGCCATGCTATACACAAAAAAAGCACCTAGATAACGTTTTAACCTAATTTCCGTACCCAATTGCTTCCAGACACTTTTTAGTTCCCTAAAACCGTTTAACAACACATTGGTTCTAGCTCCTTCCCTTTTGTGCCCTTTAGGTAAATGTTTAAAGGTATATTGGCTAAAAAGCATCCACCAGATACCAACCATTATAAAGGAATACTTCATCATTACGATTGCAACTGGTTCCCCTCCAATTTCCTCAATACCAAGCATATTGGGCAAAACCAAGACCATGGCAAGGTTTATTGCCAAAAGAATTACACTGCCAATGTACCCTAAGGAAAAACCTTTGGCACTAATTCCATCTTGTTGTTCAGGAAAAGCGATGTCTGGTAGATAAGAATTATTTATCGCGAAACTGACCCAGAATCCAACAAGACCAAAGAAGTAACATACAAGTCCGAAATAGATGTTTTCCAATGAAAACCAATACAATCCAATACAGGAGAATCCACCTAGGTAGCAAAAGAACTTGAGAAATATCTTTTTGTTTCCCAAATAATCGGCTATTCCTGATACGAGTGGTGTAACAATGGCAATAAATACAAAAGCCAAAGAAGTTACATAACTGATCAAAGGTGCACGCGCAATTTCCCCTCCAAAGATGGTAACCTTTTCTATTTCGGCAACGCGAAACAACGCCCCGTAAAAAATAGGGAAGATCGCCGATGAAATGACCAAGCTATAGACCGAATTGGCCCAATCATAAAAGGCCCATGCATTCAATAACTTCTTACTACCTTTTATTGCCATTACTTGTGCCATATGCTATTAAATAAAAATGCCACTTACAGCTGGAACTGAACTAGAATAAGTTCAATTTCAGCAGCAAACGGCATCGGTTACTTTTTGGTCAATTTGTTTATTTAAATGAAGTCACCCCAAACTTGGCTGCCTCTTGCTTGGCGGCTGGTGCCCAAGCGGTCAAATTGTTGATTCTAGTATCGTTTGATGGATGAGTACTTAAAAATTCTGGAGGAGCTTGACCTCCTGCCTTTGCTTTCATACGTCGCCAAAGTGCGGCAGCCTCATCAGGATTATACCCTGCTATCGCCATAATTTGAAGTCCAATTCTATCCGCTTCCGTCTCATGACTTCTACTAAATGGCAACATTAAACCTACCGTTGAGCCTAAGCCGTATGCCTGATTAAAGGTATTTCTTGTTTCCTCGTCCTTGATGGCAACATTCCCTGCAACAGCACCAATTTGCTGAAGCATTCCTGCACTCATACGTTGTGCACCATGATCAGCAAGTGCATGGGCCACCTCATGCCCCATAACTACGGCAACTCCAGTTTCAGTCTGGGTAATGGGCAGTATTCCCGTATAGAAAACAATCTTACCCCCTGGCATACACCATGCGTTAACTGTTTCATCGTTTACCAAATTGTATTCCCATTTGTAGTCTTTCAAATACCCTGGATGACCGTTGGCATCCAACCATCTTTCAGCTGCAGTGGCAATCCGCTGCCCTACCTTGGTTATCATTTCCGCATCGGACGTACCCGTAATTACTTTGTTTTCATTCAAAAACTGGTCATACTGGGCAAAAGCCATTGGAAATATCTGGCTATTCGGGTAAAAATTAAGCGTACTTTTCCCTGTGAACGGATTCACCTTGCAGGCTACTACTGCCAGAAAAACCGCCAATGTTAGAATAAACTTTTTCATAATTGTTAATAGTGTTTAGTCTAGGGAAATTACAAAAAATTATTTTCCAAAAAGGTGCAGCTCTGTAAAATCCTTACTGACTTCTATACTGTTATTACCGTTCAATTTAATGTCATCTAGGTTCACTTTTTCATTATCCAATTCCACCTCGCTGATTTTAAATGGAAGTCCATGGAAACACAGTTTTATGGTTTCATAGGAGGTAATGAAATTCCCATCCTTGAACTGCTGAATAATCAATTCGTTTTCCTTACCTCGCAAACGGAACCTTCTTAGACTGAACCTGCCTTTTTTATAGTCATACCCATCTTGTTGATCTTCGTATACCCTTGAAATTTCTATACCTTCCTTAAAATACACCTCCATTTCCAATTGCTCTACTTCAATCTCACCAATGTATTGCTGTACTGGATATTTAGGAATCATTGCGCCTTCCTTTATAAATAAAGGAATCTTCTGAATATCGGCCGCCACCCATTTCTCAACCCCTCCGGATACCACTTCTTTGGTCCAATAGTTGTACCAATTCCCTTTAGGGAAATACATACGTCTTCCTTGGGCATTTGGCTCTTGAACTGGGCAAACCAACATTTGCTCTCCAAATAAGAACTCGTCAGTTCTAAAATGGGTCTGGGTATCTTCTTGATCATAAAACACCAAGGACTGTAGCATAGGGAAACCTTCTTTGATATACCTATAAAACATGGTATATAGATAGGGTAAAAACTGATAGCGCAACTCAATATACTTTCGAACTATATCCGTAATCTCATCGCCAAACGACCATGGTTCTTGATCTCCATGATCACCACTTGAATGCACACGACAGAAGGGATGGAATATTGCCAATTGCATCCAGCGTGCAAATAATTCGCCATTGGGTTGCTCCGCAAACCCACCAATATCAGAGCCTACAAAGGAATATCCGCTCATACACATGCGTTGCATCTGTACATTGGCAATCCAAAGATGTTCCCAAGTAGCTACGTTATCTCCAGTCCAAGTAGCACAGTATCGTTGCGTACCCGCGTAAGCTGCCCTTGTCAAAACAAAAGGTCTTTTTGGGAACATGAATTTCTTTACACCATTGTACGTGGCTCTTACCATCTGCATGCCATAGACATTATGTGCTTTTCTATGACTACATGGATGACCATCATAATCGTGGCGAACATCCAAGTTTGCGGTTTTAGTCGGAACTTCCATGATCGCAGGTTCATTCATATCGTTCCATACCCCGTTAACCCCTAGGTCGGCAATCATTTCTTTGTATAGTCCCGCCCACCATTCGCGGACTTCTGGATCCGTGAAATCAGGAAATTTACATTCCCCAGGCCAAACCTTCCCTTTAAAATGAGGTCCATCGGCTCTTCTACAGAAAAAACCATTGTCCATTGCCTGTTGATACACCCAATAATCTCGATCAATCTTGATACCTGGATCAATCATGGTTATGGTCTTAAAACCATCCTCCTCCAATTCTTCAATCATTTTCTTGGGGTTGGGAAATCTCTTGTTATCCCAAGTAAAACATCGAAACCCTTCCATGTAATCGATATCCAAATAAATGGCATCACAAGGAATCTTTAATTTTCTAAATGTGGAAGTAATGCTTTTTACTTTTTTCTCAGGATAGTAGCTCCATTTGGATTGATGGAAACCCAGGGCCCATAAGGGCGGTAATTCTGGAACTCCGGTCAAATCTGTATATGCCTCTACGACTTGACTCATTTTTGGGCCGTAGAAAAAGTAATAATTCATCTCTCCACCATCGGCCCAGAAACTGGTTACGTTGCGTTTCTCATGTGCAAAATCAAAATAGGTGCTGAACGAGTTATCAAAGAAAACCCCATAGGCAATATTCTCCTTTAGCCCAACATAAAAAGGAATTGACTTGTACAATGGCTCCTGATCCTTTCCATAAGCATAGGAGTCCGTCACCCAATTATTGACTCTTTTTCCTTTTAAATTGGTATGAGAAGCTTTGTCCCCCATACCGTAATAACTTTCTCCGGTATGACAGACTTTGCCCATTTTTACGATGTTTCCACCGTAATCGTAGTTTTCTTCCCAATGAAACCCTAATTCATCATCCAGAATTACGGTATCTTCCAAATCAACAATTTGGACCTTGAGATTTGACTTTTGGACATAAATCTTCACTTTGGATGTGGTAATTACAAATTCTGGAATCTCATCCTTGACCTCCAATTCATTATATCCCAAGCTTACATCATCGCTTATGGCATATGAAAAGTCGGGTTCAAAAACATGCTCTGTGGCATACCTGAATCGAATTGCACTATCTCTAAGTATTGTGATTTCAAGAATTACCCCATTTTGCGAGGTAAAATAGAGCTTGTCATTCTCCTGCTTAAAATCAACTATATGATTGGGATATTGATTCCCTCTTTTTTCTATTTCAGTGTTGGTAATCATCGCTGATGGGTTATGTAACGAACAAAAGAAAGACTTTAGCGCGAGAAATTAAAAAGATGTTGTGAACAGCAGTTAACTATAACGTTTGAGTCCGTTTTTTACTTATAAACCAAGACTCCCAAGGGAGGCAAATTCATTAAAACTGATTGCGACTGTCCGTTCCATTCCTTTGCTGAGGGTTTTATGGTTTTCTTTCCAATTCCACTGCCGGAATATTTTGCGTCATCACTATTGAACTGCAACTTTAGCTGGGATGTTTTTGGAACTCCCAATCGATAATTCTCCCTTGGTACAGGCGTGAAGTTACATACAACAATCAAATCATCCTTGGGGTCATTCCCCTTTCTGATGTATGAAATCACTGAGTTTTCCTGATCATTATGTTCTATCCACTGAAAACCTTCAGGACTAAATTGTTTTTCAAACAAAGCTGGATGCGTTTTATAGAGTTTGTTCAGATCCTTAATTACCTCCTGTATCCCTGAATGATAATCGTATTGGGTCAAATGCCAATCTAAACTTTCTTGAAAATTCCATTCTGAGGACTGTCCAAATTCACCTCCCATAAAAAGTAAGTTTGCCCCTGGATGGGTAAACATATAGCCATAAAGCAACCTCAAATTGGCGAAACGTTGCCATTCATCGCCAGGCATACGATACAAGAGCGAGTTTTTACCATACACCACTTCATCATGTGAAAAAGGAAGCATAAAATTCTCTGTAAACGCATAGGTCATGCTGAAAGTAATCTTGTTGAGATCATAAGATCGGTGAATAGGTTCCTTTTTGAAAAACTCCAATGTATCGTGCATCCAGCCCATCATCCATTTCATACCAAATCCAAGCCCGCCAAGATCCACAGGTTTAGAAACACCTGTAAATGCTGTAGACTCTTCTGCAATGGTCTGAACACCTTTGAAGCTGGCATAAACCTCAGTGTTCATCTCGCGCAGAAATGACATGGCTTCCAAGTTTTCATTATTACCATACATATTGGGTTCCCATTCCCCATCCTCACGTGAATAGTCCAAATAAAGCATCGAAGCCACAGCATCTACCCGGAGTCCATCCACATGAAATTGATCCAACCAAAAAATGGCATTACTGATCAAAAATGCTCTAACCTCATTTCTTCCATAATTGAAAATCAAGCTTTTCCAATCCGGATGATACCCTCTCCTTCTGTCTGGATGTTCATATAAGTGGGAACCGTCAAAAAATCCAAGACCATGAGCATCCTCAGGAAAATGGGATGGTACCCAATCCAAAATAACACCGATGCCTTTTTGATGGAATTTATCGACAAGAATTTTAAATTCCTCTGGGGTTCCAAATCTTGAAGTTGGGGCAAAATATCCTGTCAATTGGTATCCCCAACTTGGGTCAAACGGGTACTCCATAATCGGCATAAACTCCACATGGGAGAATCCCATATCGGCCACATAGTTCACCAATTCATCCGCCATTTCGGTGTAAGTAAGGAATTCCCAACCATTCTTTTTCTTCCATGACCCCAAATGCACCTCATAAACCGAATACGGTTTATCCAACGCATTGTGCGCTTCTCTTCCAGCAATCCATTTGCTATCCTCCCAAGAATAATCAGCATCCCAAACTACAGAAGCCGTATTGGGTGGCTGTTCGCAATAACGTGCGAAGGGGTCCGCTTTTTCCGTCCAGATATCATTGTTATTGGAATGAATTTTGTATTTGTATTTCGAACCTTTTTCCACTCCTGGAATAAACCCTTCCCATATTCCGCTTTCATCCCATCGAACATTTAGCTCGTGATCTTTTCCGTCCCAGTAATTAAAATCGCCCACAACGGAAACCGACTTTGCTGAAGGCGCCCAAACAGAGAAATAGGTACCCTTGACTCCATCTTTTTCCATAAGATGTGAGCCTAATTTATCATATAACCGAAAGTGTTTTCCTGATTTAAACAAATTGATATCAAAATCGCTGAAAAGGCTATGGGCAATGACTTTGGACATATGTTAAGGTTTAGCAAATACAATATTACACATCTTTTATCCAATTCTATGATTTTGTGTTTTTGAACACAAAAATTATTGGCTTACAAAAAAATGGAACGCTTTTTGATTTTTAACCCTAAAGAATACAAATGAACGCAAATCAAAATTCCAAAATCATGACAAAATTCAATACAATTCTAGGTATATGTTTACTCTTTTTAGTGGCCGCATGTGAAGGCCCTGTAGGTCCTCCCGGCTTTGACGGACTCGATGGACTTGATGGTTTAGATGGCCAAGATGGTATCCAAGGCCAGGTAATAGAAGTTGATGGTGTAAACTTTAACTATGATGTTACTGGAAATATATACAACACCTTGATCTCTTTTGCGGATATCACGAATTTCGAGGTATTTGAATCCGATGCCGTGCTGGTATATCGTTTTGATAATACTGTAGATTTAAATGATGGAAGTACTGCAGATGTCTGGAGTCAGATACCACAAAGTTTCTTTTTACCAGAAGGGAGCATTCAATATGTGGCGGCTCACACTTTTGTGGATGTGGAACTATTCATTGACGGTAATTTTGACCTTTCCGCACTTGATGTTGGATTTACGGATAATCAGTCCTTTAGGATTGTTATCGTACCAAGTGTTTTTGCAAATTCTTCCAAACTGGATACATCAAAACTTTCCAATGTGATGGATGTATTGGGCATAGGAGAAGATGGAATCAAAAAATTGGAACTCCAATAAAACCATAAAGCCTTAACTTAGAGTCCTATTGCAATGCAATAGGACTTTTTTTTTAGCTCAAAATGAAAGGAATTAACATATTGTACGTCTACCTAGAAAAAGAAATGGGAAAAAAATTGCTAATTGCCTTTTTGTTTGTCATAGTGGGATGCAAAGGTGTATCTCAAGAAGATAAGGATTTGGCGCAAAAAGAAGAAGTATATCCAATTACCAAAACAGAAGCCGAGTGGCGAGCAGAACTTACTGACATGGAGTTCTATGTACTTCGAAAAGCTTCTACGGAAAATGCGTTCACCAGTGACTTGTTGGATAATAAGGAAAAAGGGACATACGTTTGTGCCGCTTGCGCTACGCCCCTATTCCGAAGTGAAAACAAATTCAACTCTGGCACTGGATGGCCTAGTTTTGATCAGGAAATTGAAGGTAATATCGCCTATGATGTAGATTATAAAATTGGATATCCCAGAACTGAAGAACATTGTGCTACCTGCGGCGGACACCTAGGTCATGTTTTTAATGACGGGCCAAGAAATACAACAGGAAAACGTCATTGCATTAATGGTGTGGCTTTGGATTTTATTCCAGATGGCAATCCATAACATTGCTGCTTTCCGCTTATTCCGATATGCTTAACTTCAAATTCAAAACCGAAAAAACACATGGACGACAAATATGCGATAAACAAATCGGAGGATGAATGGCGCAATGAACTTTCTCCTGAAGAATTTCACGTGTTGAGAAGGAAAGGTACGGAACGACCTTTTACAGGACGCTACAATCTTCATTTTGAAAATGGGGATTACCACTGCAAGGCCTGCAATGCTAAATTATTTGAAAGTCAGAATAAATTTGAAAGTGGATGTGGCTGGCCTTCTTTTGACCAGGCGGTTGAAGGTGCAATAGAGTATATTCGTGATACAAGTCATGGTATGATACGAACAGAAACCTTATGCGCCAATTGTGGAAGTCATTTGGGGCATGTTTTCAACGATGGCCCCCAAGAAACCACTGGCCAACGCTATTGTATCAATTCTGTAAGTATCGGATTTAACCCTGAAGAGAACCAATGAATTTTATCGAACATTATTTGTCCAATGTAAAAAAGGAATTTCACCGGTATAAGACTATGGGTGAAAAAACCTTTGCCCAACTCTCAGAAGAAGACATCCATTGGAAATATACCGAGGAAGATAATTCCGTTGCCATTATCGTTAAACACATTGTGGGTAACATGCTAAGTCGCTGGACTAATTTTTTGACCGAAGACGGTGAGAAATCTTGGCGCCATCGCGATACTGAATTTGAAGCGCCGTATGCATCCAAAGATGAAATGCTGAAAGCGTGGGAAAAGGGTTGGAACTGTCTTTTTGAAGCCTTAGACCAGATTAATGCATCCAATTTTGACCAAAAGGTTAAAATTAGAAATGAAGAACACAGTGTTGTTGAAGCGGTCAATCGCCAACTGGCGCATTACCCCAGCCATGTAGGGCAAATTGTATTTATTGGTAAAATGATTCTTGGAGCGGATTGGCAGTCGCTTTCCATACCAAAAGGTGAGTCCGAGGCCTTTAACAAAAGAATGTTCGGATAAAGGAATCCCCTCATTTTTCGATATCACTATTCCGCAATCCGAAAACTTGGTTTTTGGCCATCTAATTGCGTACTTTTGCACCTGCCTTATAATAGGCAAATTTTAACCTTTTATCAATTAAATTCAAATACTGATGAGCAACTTCGATGTTATTGTTTTGGGTAGTGGTCCCGGTGGATATGTAACGGCCATTCGTGCTTCACAATTGGGATTCAAAACAGCCATTGTAGAAAAGGAAAATCTTGGTGGTGTGTGTCTAAATTGGGGATGTATCCCAACAAAAGCCCTGTTGAAGTCGGCCCAAGTTTTTGAATACTTGAAACATGCGGAAGACTACGGACTGAGTGCCAAAAAAGTGGAACATGATTTTGGCGCCGTGGTTCAAAGAAGTCGCGGGGTTGCTGACGGAATGAGCAAGGGAGTCCAATTTTTGATGAAAAAGAACAAAATCGAGGTACTCAATGGATTTGGGAAGGTTCAGCCAGGTAAAAAAGTATTGGTTAAAGGAGAGCATGGAAATACTGCCGAGTATACAGCGGATCACATCATTATAGCAACTGGTGCCAGAAGTAGAGAATTACCTAGTCTACCACAAGATGGTAAAAAAGTAATCGGCTATCGTGAAGCGATGTCCTTGGAAAAGCAACCTAAAAAAATGATAGTCGTTGGTAGTGGTGCCATTGGGGTAGAGTTTGCTTATTTCTACAATTCCATGGGTACGGAGGTGACCATAGTAGAATACTTGCCAAATATAGTTCCTGTGGAAGATGCCGATGTTTCCAAGCAGTTGGAAAGAAACTTCAAGAAAAACGGGATTAAAATAAAAACTTCGGCAGAAGTGACAAATGTAGACACTTCTGGAGAAGGTGTAAAAGCTACCGTGAAAACCGCAAAGGGTGAAGAAATCCTTGAAGCGGATGTAGTATTATCTGCAGTTGGAATCAAAACGAATATTGAGAATATTGGGTTGGAAGATGTAGGAATTGCGGTGGATCGCGACAAGATTCTGGTCAATGACTATTATCAGACCAACATTCCTGGTTACTATGCTATTGGTGATGTTACTCCTGGACAAGCACTTGCTCACGTTGCATCAGCCGAAGGTATTCTTTGCGTGGAAAAAATAGCTGGAATGCATGTTGAAGCCCTTGATTATGGTAATATCCCAGGATGCACCTATTGTATTCCTGAAGTAGCGTCCGTAGGTTTAACGGAACAGCAGGCCAAGGATCAAGGCTATGACCTAAAAGTCGGTAAATTCCCATTTTCAGCCAGTGGAAAAGCGAAAGCTTCTGGAACTCCTGATGGTTTTGTTAAAGTCATATTTGATGCTAAATATGGAGAGTGGCTAGGTTGTCATATGATTGGTGTTGGTGTAACCGACATGATAGCGGAAGCTGTTGTTGCCCGTAAATTGGAAACTACAGGTCATGAAATCCTAAAAGCGGTACATCCTCATCCTACTATGAGTGAAGCAGTAATGGAGGCGGTTGCTGATGCATATGATGAAGTAATTCACCTATAGTACATGCTAAACGCTTTTAGACTTACCGCCATATTGGAAGGCATCTCTTATCTATTGCTTTTTGGAATAACCATGCCACTAAAGTATTGGGCTCAAATTTTTGAACCCAATCAATACGTCGGTTATGCACATGGAGGCTTATTCATACTTTATATGGTATTGGCCTTGGTGATTTGTTGGGAAAAGAAATGGGGCATCAAGCGATTTATCATTCTTTTTGTTGCCTCTCTCCTACCCTTCGGCACTTTTTATGCGGATAAGAAGTATTTAAAGGGTAATGCGTAGTTTTTTATTTAAAGCTTAGCCTATAAAAAACTTTGGATGGCTAAATCATAACTCTGCAACCCAAAACCTAAGATAACACCTTTTGCTCCTGAGGAGATATAGGAAACATGTCTAAAATCCTCCCTTTGGTGCGTATTGGAAATGTGTACTTCAACAACTGGGGTGGTAACAGCTTTTACAGCATCCCCAATTCCTACAGAAGTATGGGTATATGATGCAGCATTCAAAACAATTCCATCGTAACTAAAGCCCACTTCTTGGATTTTACTAATCAATTCGCCTTCAATATTCGATTGGAAATAATCAAATTCAATATCGGGAAATCGTTTTTTTAGTTCAGAGAAATAGGTCTCGAAGGTCGTGTTTCCATAAACTTCCGGTTCTCTTTTACCAAGCAGATTTAAATTGGGCCCGTTGATGATCATTAGTTTCATGCCCCTAAAAGTACAATATCTCTTCAAAAGAAAAAGCAGGGAAATCCCTGCTTTCTATATCTAAACATAATTGGAATTAGGTCATAAGGTAAATTGAAGGCCAAATCCGAAGGCAGCAGCTTCCCCATCTCCGCTTTCGCTCAACACCAATGCGGGTCGCCAATCAAAATTTACGACAAATGGAACACCGCCAGGTTTAAAATCCAATCCTAAATGTGGACGTAAGGCAAAGACATTGTCTGTTCCATCAACCAAAACTATACTTGGGCCAGCACCAGCATACCATCGGAATTGGTTCCTGCTACCTACAATAGCTTTGTGATAAGAATATAAAACAGTAATAATAGTACCACCATCTTCAAACCCTAGATCGGCCTGTCCAACATGATGATCGGAAAAGAAATATTTACCTGTTGCACCAAAGAAGGTGGCTTGACCAAAGGCATCAACACCTAAACCTAAGGCTGCACGATAGTTAGTCTGGGCTAAAGCTACGGTTGCGAATAGAAAGCTTAAGGTGAAAACAAAACATACTTTTTTCATTTTGAATGTATTTACGGTTATTATTTATGGTTCTAATAAACCATTAGGTACGTTCAAACCGGATTTCCCGGAATCACCTACCCTAACCGCTTTCACCTAAGGTTGAAGGTTCCTGTCGCTATTAAAACAAGAACAAAATGCCAACGGTTGCAATGGAAAAAGTTCCATCATTGCTTACCGCGGTATACGAAACATTGAGCTCAGTATTCCCTGTAATATTGTAGCCAACAACAGGTCTGTAGAAAAGGCCTCCTTCATTACCATCATTGACACCAATGGCATACCCTACATCACCTCCAAATTTGAAATGATACGTTGGATAAATGCGCAATGAGCCAGCAACAGGAATAAACTGAACATCTTCAAACTCTGTTTGATCTGGCATTGTATCCCCAAACGCATTAATGAATCCAGTAACTACACCAACATCCAATAGCTCAGATACGCCCCAGTGATAGTTGACATCAAAACCGATACTAAAACTTGAAATATCGGCGGCATCACCAACCGGGATTCCTGCGCTAAAACCGGCTTTGAAATTACTTCGGTCTTGAGCATTCGCAGTAAACATCAATGTAAAAAAGGCAATTGCAACTAGTATTGTACTTCTCATGTTTGTTAAAGCTATGTGAATAGCTAAAACGCCGTTGAAACAATTCTAGTATGGGATTTCATAAAAAACAATACTAGAAACCAATTATAAATGCCAACTTTACTTTACAAGAACTTGACCACAAAATATCTCGAAAGCCCGTCTTTTGACCGACACAATTGACCAATGTACCTTTTGAGTTGACGAATAGAGGAAGTGCATCTATGGATTAGTCTTTATCTTTAATCCATGAATTGGAAACAGGCCATCAAAGATTACCAACACTATATGAAAATTGAGCGTGGTCTTTCAGACAATTCCATATTTGCCTACAGCAAGGATTTGACCAAATTGGCCGATTATCTTTCAGAGTTTGATAGTGCTATAACACCAATGTCAATTCAAAAGGAAAACTTGCAGCAGTTTATTTATGAACTAGCCAAAGTAGTGAATCCACGGTCCCAAGCACGGATTATTTCTGGATTGAAGGGTTTTTTTAACTACTTGATATTTGAAGATTACCGTAAGGACAACCCCATGGATTTGATTGAATCCCCTAAAATTGGCAGAAAACTACCAGACACACTTTCGTTTGATGAAATAGACAACCTTATTTCCAAAATCGATTTAAGCAAAGCTGAGGGAGAAAGAAATAGGGCTATTCTTGAGACACTTTACGGTTGCGGTTTACGCGTTTCAGAATTAATCAATCTCAAATTGTCCAATCTATACTTTGACGAAGGATTTATCCAAGTAACCGGAAAAGGAAACAAACAAAGATTTGTACCTATCGGCCCCATGACCATCAAATATGTGAACATTTATAAAAACCAGATGCGAACACATATGCCAATTGCTATTGGCCACGAAGATTTTCTTTTTTTAAATCGAAGAGGAAAGCAACTGACTCGAGCCATGATTTTCACCATTATCAAACGATTGGCCGAAAAAGCTGGACTCCAAAAAAACATTAGTCCGCATACCTTTCGACATTCATTTGCTACACATTTATTGGAGGGCGGAGCTGATTTAAGGGCCATACAACAAATGTTGGGTCACGAAAGCATTACAACAACGGAAGTCTATATGCATGTGAATAGGAAGTACCTCTCTGATGTTTTGGTTATGCATCATCCTAGGCAAAAAATCAATGACTGAAAACTAATCTGCGGCAATCGAATCTGCCACCTTGTTTTTGACACTTTGATACTGTTTCTTGAAAGGCCTTATAATCAGCCTGGCTTCACGGTCAAATCGGACATAATTATATACCCAATTGATAAAAACAACTACCCTATTACGAAATCCTATCAAGAAAAATAGGTGCACGAACATCCAGACAAACCATGCAAAAACTCCTTGAAATTTTATTCTTTTCAAGTCCGCCACGGCTTTGTTTCTACCAACGGTAGCCATACTTCCTTTATCCTTATAAGTAAAAGGCCTTAATGGCTTTCCATCTAGTAATCGAACTAAATTTTGCCCCAGATTCTGACCTTGCTGGATTGCTGGTTGGGCCATCATGGGATGTCCTTCAGGATACGCTTCAGTCTCCATTTGGGCTACGTCTCCAATAGCAAAAATTGCCTCGTGTCCAATAACCTGGTTGTACGCATTGACTTTTAAACGATTTCCTCTAGTCAGCAATTCATCGACGTCCAATCCTTCTATGCGCACAGCTTGAACTCCCGCTGCCCAAACTAAAGTTATTGCCTCAAAACTTATGTCTGTATCCGTAGTGATGTGCTTTCCATCATAATCCGTGACTCGAATATCCTTCCAAACGTTTACCCCAAGTTTTTCCAAAAACTTTTCGGCTTTGCTTGAGGCGATTTTACTCATTGCCGGTAGCAAACGATCCCCGCCTTGTACCAAATTGATTTGTGCACGTCTCGTATCCAAGTCTGGATAGTCTTTTGGTAAAATTCCTTTTTTGATTTCTGCCAACGCCCCTGCCAATTCAACACCCGTAGGACCACCGCCAACAATGACAAAATTCATTAGTGCATCCCGTTCATGCAAATCATCGGTCAACAACGCCTGTTCAAAATTTTCCAAAATCAAACTACGAAGATTCAATGATTGTGGAATGGTTTTCATTGCCATCGAGTTCTCTTCGATGTTTTTATTCCCAAAATAGTTGGTTTCTGAACCAGTAGCCACAACAAGGTAGTCATAACTTATATCGCCTATGGAGGAGGAAATAATTTTGTGCTTTGGATCAATCTGTACCACTTCAGCCAACCTAAAGTAAAAATTTGGATATCCTTGAAGTACCTTCCGAATAGGATAGGCTATGGAATCTGGTTCCAATCCCCCAGTAGAAACTTGATAAAGAAGTGGTTGGAAATTATGGTAATTGTGCTTGTCCAGCAATACAACCTGCACATCTTTATTGGCTAATTTTTTAGCTAAGGCAATACCGCCAAAACCACCACCTATAATAACAATTCTTGGAAAACTTGACTGAGGAATATTCATGCTAGACATATATGCAAATTTACGGAATCCACAAGGGTTAGCCCACGTTTCGATTGGTTTTTTACTATCTTTAAAACTTGACTAACAAAACAACGCTCCTCATGAAAAAATTTGTCCTTATGGGTCTGTTTTTGACCCTTTGCATGCCGTTTGCCACTGCACAAAATGATTATACACCTGTTTTGAAATCATTGGATTCCAAATCAAAAAAATACGGTGATATTGCATTGGAAATTTGGAACCTAGCCGAAATGGGCTATTTGGAATACAAGAGTTCCGAATTATTACAAAAAACACTTGCGGATGAAGGCTTTACCATCACTAAAGGAGTGGCTGGAATTCCAACTGCATTTATTGCTGAATATGGTAGTGGTTATCCTGTAATTGGCATATTGGGCGAATACGATGCGCTTCCAGGGCTATCGCAACAGGCGGTGCCCGAAAAAAAATCCGCTAATGCAGCAGCCGGACACGCTTGCGGCCATCATTTGTTTGGAACCGCTTCCGCAGCAGCGGCAATTGAAGCCAAAAACTGGCTAAAAAAATCCAAAACTCAAGGAACAATACGTTTTTATGGCTGTCCAGCGGAAGAAGGTGGATCTGGAAAAGTATATATGGTTAGGGAAGGATTATTCAATGACGTAGATGTTGCATTACATTGGCACCCCTCATCGCAAAACGCCGCTAGTGCAGGAGCAGCCTTGGCCAACAAATCTGCCAAATTCCGATATTATGGCACTTCAGCTCATGCGGCCGGAGCCCCAGAACGTGGTCGTTCAGCCTTGGACGGAGTTGAGGCGATGAACATGATGGTAAATATGATGCGCGAGCACATTCCCCAAGAAGCAAGAATCCATTACGTTATTACAGATGGTGGAAAAGCACCCAACGTAGTACCAAATTTTGCTGAAGTTTATTACTATGCCAGGCATAACAGTCGGGATGTGGTAATCGATATTTTTGATCGTATTGTAAAAGCTGCAGAAGGTGGCGCCCTAGGTACCGGAACTACCATGGATTATGAAATGATAGGAGGAACGCATGAATTATTACCCAACCTCACATTACAGAAAATGGTGCATACCAACCTTTCTACAGTAGGTGGATTTACCTATACAAATGAAGAAAAAGAATTTGCCGAGAAAATAGCCAAAAGCATGGGATATGATGCTTTGGACGAAAATAGAGTTCTTAACGTACAGCCCTACAAAGAGGTCGCAAGAGCTTATGGATCAACTGACGTTGGTGATGTAAGCTTTGCAGTACCTACTGCTGGTATGGGGGCCGCAACCTGGGTGCCAGGCACTCCAGCACATAGCTGGCAAGCTGTTGCTGCAGGTGGTACTTCCATTGGCACTAAAGGGATGATGGTTGCCGCTAAAACCCTGTCCTTAACTGCAATTCAACTTTTTGAAAATCCAGAAACAGTGGTGAAAGCCAAAGCAGAGTTGGAGGAGCGAAGAGGTAAAGATTTTAAATATATTCCTCTCTTGGGCGACCGAGCGCCAGCTCTGGACTATCGTGAATAATTTTTTTGAGGTAATAGTGTAACAAAAACTGTCCAATTCCTACCAATTAGCAAACAACCAACCTTTGTGAATAAAGAACTGGAACATCGTTTTGTGACGGAACTTGAGAACAATCAAAATATTGTTCATAAAGTATGTAGTCTCTATACCAATGATAGGGATTCACATAACGATCTCTTTCAGGAAATCACCATTCAGTTGTGGAAAGCGTATCCTAAATTTCGTGGTGATGCGAAGTTCAGTACATGGATGTACCGTGTAGCTCTGAACACAGCCATTACCTTGTATCGTAAGTCCAAGAAAAAGGTACGGACCCAGGACTATGATTCTGTCATCTTCAAGATTAAGGCAGATGAGTATGACGACACCCAGGAACAGCAACTGAAAATAATGTACAAGGCCATCAAGCAGCTAGGTGATATCGACAAAGCGCTGGTTTTCCTGTATCTGGAAGACAAAGACTATTCGGAAATCTCAGAAACGTTGGGTATTTCCGAAGTAAATGCCCGAGTCAAAATGAATCGGGTTAAGAACAAACTAAGAACCATATTAAATCCTTAGGTTATGATGGATGAACTGGAACTTTTGAAAAAGGATTGGCAGAAAAAGGAGGAACATCTTCCAAAACTGTCCTACGATGAAATCCATACCATGATTTGGAAAAAATCCTCATCAATTGTAAAATGGATTTTTTACATCAGCATTATAGAATTTATTATTCCACACTTGCTCTATTTGGTGCCATCCATGCGGAACAATTCCTTGGATATTTACACCGACCTTAAGTTGACGAACGCCATTTTAGTGGTTTCGATTTTGCAATATGTGGTGATATTTTATTTTATCTATCAATTTTACAAACGCTATAAGGAAATTTCGGTTTTGGACAGTGCCAAAAAATTGACTTCCAAGATCCTTCGCACCAGAAAAACGGTTAAACACTATGTGTTTTTCTCCCTTTCTATGGTCCTGTTAAGTTTTATGATACTTGTAATTGGCATTTACTTCAGTGACAATGTCATTGAAATCCTAGGATTGGAAGACAATTTTGAAGGCATGTCGGAAGAACGCATTAAGCTTATTATAATGGCAGTGTTTGCAATATTTGGGGTTGTGGTAACCGCTATATTTGGAGGTATCTACTTTTTACTTTACGGTTTACTGACGAGAAAACTTAGAAGAAATTATCAGGAATTACAAAAACTGGAAGTTTAATTTCCTTTATAACTGTATCGTCTTTTTTGATGGTCAGCTTCATAGGCTGCCAATTCCTCCTTGGAGATTACTTTTAGGAATGAAGGATGTTGCTCAATAGCGTATTCCAACTTTTCCAAAATAGAATCTATGGATTCATTCTCGTAATCGATTTCCAATGGAGCTTTTATCTGCATGGATTGAAGGATACCTTTTTTCTTCACGCGTAGCCCTTTCTTATCAAAAGAACGTCTAAACCCATCTATCACTACAGGGACTACTACTGGCTTATACCTCTTAATAATATGGGCTGTACCTTTCCGAAGCGGTTTCCATGGTGTAGTGGTACCTTGGGGAAACGTAATCACCCAACCATCATCCAAGGCTTTTGCGATATTACTAATGTCACTGAATTTAACCTGGCGATTTACATTTTGCCCATCTGCTCGCCATGTACGTTCAATACTTATGGAACCTGCATAAGCCAAAATTTTGGTCAACAAGCTTTTTTTCATCGTCTCCTTGGCAGCCACATAATAGATATTCAATTTGGGATTCCAGAGATATGCAAGGTTTTTAATGGAGTCGTCACGTCCTTTTAAACTGGCATTGAATACATGAAACATTGCCACTACATCCGCAAAGTATGTTTGGTGGTTACTTACGAAAAGTACATTAGTATCAGGCAAATCCCTGATAACTTGTGATCCCTCTATTTCTAAAGTATTAAACCCCTTATAGCGGGAATGGGTCATCATACCTGCAATACGAATAAGCCATCGTTTGAGAAATAGGATATGACCAAAAGGATTTTCTTTGAATAGCCCCATCTGTTCTGAATTGCGGCTAAAGTACAAAATCGGCACTAAAGCACTTGTTCCAAAAGGTCTTGAATCTCGCTCATCATCATAGCCGTGGCACCCCAAACGGTATAACCATTTAATTTATAAGCAGGTACATTGATGCTTTTTGCATAAGAAGTCGTCAAGGTTTCCTCAATTAAATTGTTCTTGTCTAAAAAATCCGACAAATTTACCTCAACCAATGCCTCAACTTCGGTTTCTTGAATTACAAATGGATTGGGATCTGCGTAAAAACCAACATAAGGTTTAACAACAAAATTGCTTGGTGGTATGTACAGCTCACTTAGTTCTTTTACCACTTCAACTGCAGATTGCGGCACACCAACCTCTTCATAGGTCTCCCTAAGTGCTGTTTCTTTTAAATCCTTATCCTGTTGTTCCACTTTACCACCTGGAAAACCAATTTGATTGGAATGAACACCTTGGTACGATTTACGGAGTATCAGTAGTAATTTAGTTTTAGCAATGGCATCTGGATAGAACAAGGCCATTACACCAGCATACTTGGGATTGTTTTTTCGGTAATCGTTGGCTTTTAGCCATTGGGTTCGCATTTCAGGCGACATTTTATGGTGCGATTCTTCACCGGGAAGAGGCAGATCTTTTATTTTTAAAGCTTGTTGGTAAAATTCTTTAAAATCCATGTTGACTAAACCATCGGCATTAGCTACAATTATACTACTATTTTTTATCGTCGCATGTGGTGACAGTCCGAAAAAAGAAAAGGAAACCTCCAATACCGATAAAGTGGTGCTCGATTCCATAAAAACTGACAGCACGGAGGTATTGGCCGAAGAACCGCCAGAAGAGGAGCCTTTTGTTTTAAACGAGGAAAATGCCATTGATTTCTTTTTCCAATATGCGCAGGAAGTAACGGAAACCAGGGTAAGACTAACTACTAGCATGGGCAGTTTCACCATACAGTTGTACGATAATGTCCCATACCATAAGGCCAATTTTATCTATCTCAGCAAAAAAGGATATTTCGACAACACCCAATTTCATCGCGTTGTAAAGGACTTTATTATCCAAGGAGGTAATTCTGATGATCGTGAAACGCCAAAAAAACGTCGGGAAATAGGCAGGTATTTATTACCGCCAGATACACGAAAAGGTCATAAACATCATAGAGGAACGATTTCAATGCCAAGCAGTGAACGGCACAATCCACATAAGCTGGCATCACCATATGAGTTTTTTATAGTGGTCACTAAGCCAGGTTCATATCATTTAGACGGTTCATATACGCCTTTTGGTCGTGTAATTGAAGGAATGGATGTTGTGGACGCCATTAATAACGTGGATGTTGGTGATGGTGATTGGCCTTGGCAAAGTGTTTACATTCTTAGTGCAGAGGCCTTCTAATTTCTTTCTTCGCGATAAATATTTGGCAAACTTATTCCGAATTTTACGGCAACAAGTCTAAGTCCTATGACCACAATGATAGCGGCTAAATAGGCATAATTTTCATTTAGTGGCAATTCACGGAACAAAAAATAACTAGCACCACCTATAATGCATGCAGTCGCATAAATTTCCTTTCTGAAAATCACAGGAATCTCATTACACAACATATCCCTAATAACACCACCAAAACTAGCCGTCATGGTTCCTAAGGCAATACACATAACCGGGGAGAGGTCAGCTTGCAGTCCTTTTTCAATACCAATCAACGTATAAAGTCCTATCCCAATGGTGTCGAATAAAAACAGAGATCGTCTAAGGTATTTGAGCTGATTTACAAATATGATACCCAATATCACGGTGATGAAAATAGTAGTAACATAAGTGAGGTCTCGCATCCAAATAACGGGCGTATTCCCAATCAATAAATCCCTCAAGGTGCCACCACCTATTGCCGTGACAAAGGCAATAATCAATACCCCGAATAGATCAAGTCGTTTTTCCATTGCCACCAATACGCCGGAAATTGCGAACGCTACGGTGCCTAATATGTCGATAGTCTGGTAAAACAAGTCTACATTTTTTGTGTGTAGTAGTTGTAGTCTTTAATGACTTCATCCACAAAATTAATGGGCTGCAAGTTAGTTTGTATTCCGGTAACTTCGCGGATTCTTTTATCCAAAAACACAATTACGTTATGGTCACCATTCAATTTGGATTTATCGTATAACTCCTTAATGGTTTGCATCTCAGAATCTTTGAAAACCGTGACTTGGGGAAATTGCGGAGTGTAATCATTAGGCAATTCACGAAGCAAGGTATCTTTCAATGAAACTCTCTTTTTTTCACTGATGACCGTGGTTCCCGCTGCAATATCACCTAATCGTTGTCCTTTTCCCCTAATCAATATGGTCAAAACAGCACAACCCCCTGAGGTAAATGCCACGTCAATAAGTCGTAACACCCATCGAACAAAATAATTTGCGAAACTTGGTTTGGATCCATCGAGTTTTACCACCCGTAAAGACATTAAACCCTTTCCAATGGTTTTTCCATCTGAAAAAGTCTCAAAAAGTAAGTAATACAAAAAAGCCGGAAGGCTAATGACCAAATAGTATGCCCACTGATCAAATGGATCCATATCCAAAGAGGACAACAGAATAACCATCAATATATAATAAACGCCAATCACAAAACTATCTATGATATACGCCAACATGCGCTCTCCAAGGTTGGAAGTGTTTTGTGTGATGCTTATATTTTGAGCAGTTTCTATTTGAAATTGATCCATATTTTAGTTTCTTTACTTACAAACCATATTTGATGCGAGAGGCTGCTTTTGTTAAGCAAAATAAGGATAAATGGGTCGCTTTTGAAAATGTCCTGAGTAATCAGGAACGCCTCCAACCTGACAAGTTATCCGACCTCTACATAGAAATCACCGACCATCTTAGCTACGCACAAACCTTTTACGCTGGAAGCAACACTGCAATGTATTTAAATGCGTTGGCTTCACAGGCACATCAAAAAATCTATAAAACCAAACGAGAATCCAAGAATCGTATTGTGAGTTTTTGGAAAACGGAATTTCCATCCATGTTCCATGGGCATCATCGGGAATTACTGATTTCGTTTTTGGTCTTTATGTTTTTCACATTTGTAGGCGCTTTTTCAGCCGCACATGAAGGGGATTTTGTCCGCGGGATACTTGGAGATGGCTATGTTAATATGACACTTGACAACATTGAAAAAGGAGACCCCATGGCGGTATATAAGGAACAAGGCGCCTTTGATATGTTCTTAGGCATTACCATTAACAACATACGAGTGGCCATCTATGCCTTTGGATTGGGAATTTTATTGGGTATTGGTACCTTATATATCATGCTGCAAAATGGAATCATGCTCGGTAGTTTTCAATATTTCTTTTACGACAAAGGACTGCTTTGGGAATCCGTAAGAACCATATGGATCCATGGCACAATTGAGATCAGCGTCATCATCATTGCTGGTTGTGCAGGTCTTGTTGTTGGCAACGGCATGCTGTTTCCTGGAACTTATTCGCGATTGGAATCCTTTAAAAGAGGTGTCAAAAATGGTTTGAAAATCATGATCAGCACTGTTCCCTTTTTTATCATCGCCGGTTTTTTGGAAGGTTACGTTACTAGGCACACTGAAATGCCGGATTGGCTGGCTATTTTTATCATCGGTTCATCGCTATTCCTAATCATTTACTATTATATAATTTACCCTAATCAATTCAAACGAAAAGCTAGAAATGCAACAATACATTGAATTCAAAAAGCAACGTGAACTAGGTGAGATTTTATCTGATACCTTCGGTTTTATGCGTAATCAATTTAAACCCTTTTTTGGAAGCATCTTAAAAATAGTTGGACCCTACATTTTGGTGATGCTTATTTCATTGGGCTTTTATTATTATTTCATGGGCGATATGTTTTCATTCGCTGTGGAAACCTCCAATGATTTTTTCAGTCCAATCATGATGTTACTTGTGGGATTCATTTTTTTCTTTAGCATTATCGCAGCCTATGTAATGGCCCAAGCCGCGGTTCTGTTTTATATTGAATCCTATGCCAACAATAAGGGTGTCATCAATTTTGACGAAATCAGGAAAAATGTCTACGCCAATTTTTGGAATTTTATTGGTCTAGGATTATTAGTAGGTATTTCACTAGTGGTTGGTTTTATATTCTGCTTTATTCCAGGAATATACCTCTACCCCATCCTAGCACTTTCTTTTAGCGTTATGGTTTTTAATAAGAAAGCAGTTAGTGAAGCATACGGTTATAGCTTTACGCTGATCAAGGACAACTGGTGGATTACTTTTGCAACCTTCCTGATCATTGGGATTATTGTTGGGGTGGCCAGTTATGCTTTTAGTATTCCAACTTATATCTATATGTTCGTTAAGATGGGAACCTTAGCTGGCGAAATGGACCCTGTGGCCGCCTCCAGTGGATTGTTTGACCCCATTTATATTCTTTTGAATGTGTTTTCGGTTGCGATGCAGTTTTTGTTGAATATCATTACGCTGGTTGCTGGTGTTTTCATCTACTTCAACTTAAACGAAAAGAAAAACTTTACAGGAACGTATGAACGAATTGAGAATCTAGGCAAATCCTGATTTCATTGAAAGGTAAGTTAATAATCTTAGCAGCTTTCCTCTTAAATTTGGGGCATCTATTGGGTCAAAATGATTCTTTGGTCAAGTATGATGATTCCCAATTATCCCCATTGGAAATTTCACAAGAGCAACTTCAAAAATACCTGGACGATGATGCTTTTGATTACGAAATCACCAAAACCGAAAATGGATGGTGGGACAGCTTTAAAAATTGGTTGTACGCCATATTTCTTTTGCTTTTTCAGTCCCTTTTTGGGAATGAGGCTGCAGTTGGTGCATTGGCCACATTTCTGAGAATTCTGCCTTATGTGCTGCTGGCCATACTCCTATTCCTGATTATCCGCTTTTTCATTAAAGCAAATACGCGTTCCCTCGTCTACACCCAAAACAACCCCAATGTTGTTTTACTTTCAGAAGAGGAGCGGATTATAAAAACGGCAAACATCCAACAGCTGATTGAAGAAGCACTAGCTCAGCAAAATTATAGATTGGCCGTTCGTTATTATTATTTGTTCATTCTTCAATTACTTACGGAAAGGGATATTATTGAATGGGAACTACAAAAAACAAACGATGACTACATTACCGAACTCAATGAAAGCAAATTCAAGTCGCCTTTTAGTACCGTAACCCTACTATATGATTACATCTGGTATGGCGAATTCAATATAGATAAGGAACACTACGGAAAGGCTGAAAAAGCATTTTCCGAATTAAAAAAATCTATACTTGATCATGTTTAAACAGGGTAAGGTATATATCATCATAAGTCTAATTACAGTGGGTATACTACTGTTGTTGGAATACAATAAGCCAAAGGAGGTCAATTGGTTTCCTTCTTATGTCTCGCATCATAAAATTCCCTATGGGACATATGTTTTAAATGATTTGATGAATGAATTTTTCCCAGATCAAATTGAACAAATAAATCGACCTCCATTTGATTTTTTGCAAACTGAAGAAGCTGCGGAAGGCACTTATTTTTTTGTAAATGAGAATGTTAGTTTTGGAGAAGCTGAATTACATGCATTACTAGATTGGGTTGATAAAGGCAACACCCTATTTGTAGCGTCCAAAGGTTTTGAAAATGCCTTATTGGACACCCTTAACTTGGAGGAGGAATACTTATACAGTGCCTCTGAATTACAACCTGTTTTTCAACATAAGTTGGTCAATTCTAATTTATCACCGCGCCAGGTTCCCTTTGAGAAAGATTACAATGCCGCGATTTTCTCCAAATTGGATACTGTAAATACTATAGTTCTTGGAAGTGTTAAAAAGGCCAAGGACACGTTAAAAACTGAACAGGGTGTCAATGTGATAAAAAGTCCATTTGGTCAAGGTGAAATCATATTATCGGAGTTCCCTCAGGCATTTACCAATTATGTGATTTTAAAGGAGGATTATCGTGATTACACGGCTGGTCTGTTGTCATACATCCCCAAAACAGGCACCATTTACGTGGACAATCACCATAAGTCAGGCAAATCCTTTTACACTTCACCAATGTACCTATTCCTAAATACCAAGGAATTTAAGTGGGCGTATTATCTGGTTCTGATTGGTGCCTTTGTATACGTTGTATTTGAAGGTAAGCGCAAGCAACGCGCTATTCCTGTAGTGAGCCCGTTGAAAAACCAAACACTTGCTTTTACAAGAACCATAGCCGATATGTATTTCGAAAATGGTGAACAAAAGCAAATAACAGAGCATAAAATCGCTTACTTTCTTGAGTACATTCGCTCTCGATTGCATATGTCAACGCAAAAATTGGACGAAGTGTTTCTAGCCAAATTGGCGGTGCGTTCAAACAATGATCGAAAATCGGTGGAAGATTTATTCCACAGTATTAAGTCACTTCAATCCAAAGCACAAGTAACCGATAAAGAACTAGAAGATTTAAACAAAAAAATAGAAGTATTTAAAGCAAAAGTTGATGGAAAATAACGATTTGAATTTTGATAGCCGAGTGCCCTTGGAAGAACTCAGGGATACGGTAGGCAAAATAAAACAAGAGTTGTCTACTGTAATAATCGGGCAAAAAAGCTTTATGGAATTGTTGATTGTTTCGCTTTTAGTGGATGGTCATGCATTGATAGAGGGGGTCCCTGGAATTGCAAAAACCATCATGGCCAAATTGTTTGCCAAAACCATTAAAACCGAATTCAGTAGGATTCAATTTACACCTGATTTGATGCCAAGTGATATTTTAGGTACCTCAGTCTTTAATGTAAAGAATTCCGAATTTGAATTTAAAAAAGGACCTATATTCTCTAATGTCATTCTTATCGATGAAATTAACCGTGCTCCAGCAAAGACACAGGCAGCACTTTTTGAGACTATGGAGGAGCGACAAGCAACCATAGACGGCACTACTTATAAAATGTCTGAACCTTTTATGGTTTTGGCTACTCAGAATCCTATAGAGCAAGAAGGCACCTATGCCCTTCCCGAGGCGCAATTGGATCGTTTTTTGTTCAAAATCAAAATTGATTATCCTACTTCGGATGAAGAATTCCAAATTATTCAAGGACATCATGACCGAAAAGGTAGTAAACCGCAGGACAACATAAAGGCAGTTCTTACACCCAAAAAGCTAGCGGAATTCAAAAAAAACATACACGATATCATAGTCGAGGAAAAAATCATTAACTACATCGCGAACATCATTACCAACACTCGAAATCATCCCCATCTATACCTTGGTGCATCACCGCGGGCATCCATCGCCACTTTATCCGCAGCAAAAGCGTTTGCGGCCATTTCAGGTCGGGATTTCGTAATCCCAGAGGATGTTAAAAAGGCTTTGGCACCTGTTCTGAACCATAGGGTAATATTGACGCCGGAAAGAGAAATGGAAGGAATGACGACCGAAGATGTAATCCACATGATCGTAGAATCGGTGGAAATACCCAGATAATATGAAATTCCTGAAGTCATTTTATATCCACAACCAATTTTTCAGGTATATCGCCGTACTTGCTGCGGTATTTATCCTTTCCTATTGGTTTGCTATTTTGTATCCAATAGCATGGCTTCTTGTTTTTATTTTGATCACTTTGTTCCTATTGGACACTTATGTATTGTACGCCTCATCAAATGGTATTTTTGGTGAGCGGGAATTACCCCAAAAACTTTCTAATGGCGACAATAATACTTTGGCAATCAAGCTGACCTGTAAATATCCATTTAGAACAGGTATTGTACTCATTGATGAACTGCCCGTACAATTCCAAAAACGGGATTTTTCACATCAGGTTTATTTGCGTAAGGGGGAAAACTACACCTTTGATTATGCCATTAGACCAGTGGAAAGAGGTGAATATGTGTTTGGAAATCTTAATGTTTATGCCTCCTCTCCATTACAAATCGTTAAGCGTCGATTTACTTTTCAACGGGATCAAATGGTACCTGTGTATCCTTCCATCATCCAGATGCAGCAATATGATTTCTTGGCAGTTCATAACAAGTTAAGTGAGTTTGGATTAAAAAAAATCAGAAGAATAGGACACACTCAGGAATTTGAGCAGATAAAAGAATACATCAAAGGTGATGACATTCGCACCATTAATTGGAAAGCCACTGCCAAGAAAAACCAATTGATGGTAAACCAATACCAGGATGAAAAATCGCAACCCATCTACTCATTAATTGATACTGGAAGGGTAATGAAAATGCCTTTCAATAACCTAAAGTTATTGGACTACGCAATCAATTCGGCCTTGGCTTTTTCCAACGTAACCCTAAAGCGAAATGACAAAACAGGGTTGGTTACCTTTTCCAAAAACATAGAAACCTTTGTCCCTGCAGTTCAAAAACTTACCCACCTCAACACCATTCTTGAGAAACTATACAATGTAAATACCGAATTCACCGACTCTGATTTTGGTTTGCTTTACGCCCATATCAAACGAAAAATAAACCAAAGAAGCCTTCTATTGCTCTATACCAATTTTGAGCATATTTCAGCACTTAGGCGTCAAATGCCCTATTTATTAGCCATTGCAAAAAAGCATGTTTTAGTTGTCGTTTTCTTTGAAAATACCGAATTGGAAAACCTAATTTCCACAGATGCAGAAGATCTCCAGACTATCTATCATAAGACTATTGCAGAAAAGTTCTCATTGGAAAAAAAGCTAATGCAAAAGGAACTTCAGCAGTATGGTATCCAAACCATATTGACCAAACCTGAGCGTTTGACCATTAACACCATAAACAAATATTTGGAAATCAAAGCAAGAGGTTTACTCTAGGGACTGTGAAGTATTTGTAAACCCAAATGCATTCAAGGTTGGTAGTTCCGAATCCGTTGCCAGCGTGAGCAGTGATTCCGACTCAACTTTAAATAGTTCAGGATCTATGTATTCCGTTGTCAACCCACCCATCGGTCGTTTCGTATTCTTTTTCTTTTTGGAAAAAAGTTCAATGGTCACCCCAACAGTGACTCCCCCTAGTACAGTAGCTGCCAAATCATCATTGTCCCATCCGTTATCCCGCTGACCAGCATCTACGGCTTCCTTGGCAACACCTATAAGAGCGCTACCTGCGACCGAACCAACAAATGTCCATAATCGATTACCATCCGAAGCTTGCTTGGCAATACCTGCTCCAGCTAAACCAAAAAGGTTTCCGCCTAAAAAATGAAGTGCTTTATCGCGTTCCACTTGTGCATGCGATTGCTGCACAAAGAGGAACACCATTAATGTGGGGATTAGTGTTCTCATTGCCCGCTAAATGTAGAAAAAAATATTGAATTGATTGGCTAAAACCTTGTTACCGATTCTTTAGCTTTTTCAAATCCGGTAATCATGTGCTGTATAATATCGCCTGCGGATTCAATGGAATGAATCAAGCCTGAGACTTGTCCAATTTCCAATTCCCCTTCTTCCAAATCTCCTTCAAACATGCCTCGCTTTGCCCTAGCCCTACCTAAAAGTGAAATCAAATCTTCTTTGGTCGCACCATTGGCATATGCGTTTTGAACATCTTCATAGAATTTATTCTTCAGCAATCGAACGGGTGCCAATTCTTTTAGGGTCAAATGCGTATCACCTTCCTTGGCTTCCACAATGCGCTGTTTGAATAAATTATGCGCAGAACCTTCATGACTCGCAGCAAACCTACTACCCACTTGAACACCATCAGCACCTAAAACCATTGCTGCCAACATTGACTTACCATTTGCAATACCTCCGGCAGCAATCAAAGGGATGTTAATATGTTCCTTTACTGAAGGAATCAATACCATTGTTGTGGTTTCATCCCTTCCATTATGGCCCCCTGCTTCAAAACCTTCAGCTACAATGGCATCAACCCCAGCGTCTTGTGCTTTTTTGGCAAATTTCACACTGCTTACAACGTGAACCACAGTAATTCCCTTGTCCTTTAAAAATGGAGTCCAAGTACGAGGGTTACCCGCAGAGGTGAAGACAATCTTTACTCCTGAATTTGCTATAATGTCCATGATTTCCTCAATATTGGGGTAAAGCATGGGAACATTTACACCAAAAGGTTTATCTGTAGCTTTTTGACATTTTGCAATGTGTTCTTTTAGTACTTCGGGATACATGCTACCAGCCCCCAAAAGTCCTAAACCACCTGCATTGGAAACCGCAGATACTAAACGCCATCCACTTGTCCAAATCATACCACCTTGAATAATTGGATAGGTAATGCCAAAAAGTTCGGTAATGCTATTCCGGTTTTCTTTCATGAGATTACACCAGAGCCAATAAGTTCATCATTTATATACCAAGCTACAAACTGCCCCTCAGTGATTGCAGCTTGCTTATCCTTGAAATCGACGTAGAGACCATTGTCTATCTTATATAAGGTAGCAGGTTGCAAGGGTTGTCTATATCGAATCCGTGCCATCACTTCCATGGTCTCATCAGTGGCCAAAGCCATATCTCTTCTTACCCAATGCACCTCTTCTTCTTTTACGAATAATGTACTTCTATACAAACCAGGATGCGCCTTGCCTTGACCTGTATAAATCACATTTTGGTCAACATCTGTATCTATGACAAAAAGAGGTTCTTTTGTACCTCCTACATTCAGTCCTTTCCGTTGACCAATGGTAAAGTAATGCGCTCCTTGATGCTCACCTACCACTTTTCCATCTTCCACATGGTAAACCGGTTTTTCAGCCCTAAAAGCCAATGCTTCCTGCTCATCTTGAAAATTTGGTGTTTGCACTTGAAACTGTTGAGCGGTATCCGGAACTTCAACAATAACTCCCTTTTTAGGCTTCAATTTTTGTTGTAAAAATTCTGGCAGATGTACCTTACCAATAAAACATAGGCCTTGTGAGTCTTTTTTATCTGCAGTGATCAAATTATTATCCGCCGCGATTTCACGTACTTCAGGTTTGGTTAATTCACCAATTGGGAAAAGTGTTTTAGCCAATTGTTCTTGTGACAATTGACAAAGGAAATACGATTGATCTTTATTAGGGTCTGCACCGGCAAGTAGCTGATAAGTTTCAGATCCATCAGCATTATGGACAATCCCTTTTCTGCAATAGTGTCCTGTAGCCACGTAATCCGCCCCTAGTTGCAATGCAATTTTCAAAAACACATCAAATTTTATTTCCCTGTTGCATAAAACATCAGGGTTGGGTGTTCTTCCTTGCTCATACTCATTGAACATATAATCTACTATACGCTCCTTGTATTCAACACTTAAATCGACGGTTTGAAATGGGATACCAAGACGCTCTGCAACTATAAGGGCGTCATTGCTATCCTCCAACCATGGACATTCCTCAGATATGGTCACGGAATCATCGTGCCAGTTCTTCATGAACAACCCAATTACATCATAACCCTGTTGTTTAAGAAGATAGGCCGTTACACTCGAATCAACACCTCCCGAAAGTCCAACTACTACTTTTTTCATCATCTCAAATTCCTTTTGCAAAAGTACAAATAGTACCGCTAAGTCGCTATTAAAGCAAAAAGGTTACACTAGGTGGTTCTATTGTTATCACATCCTTAAAACTTATCAATGGCGCTAATTATTTTAGAATTTTGTTGAATTTTTATTCTTTATAAATAAACAAATAATTGTATTTAACAATTGTATGTCAATTAAACAAAATGGACCGGTAAAGTATCAACCGCTATAAAAACCAAATCATTCAAATCAGGTAAAAACCATCATATTTTAGCACTATTTCTTACATATTTATCCAATATTACTTCGATATAGATACTTTTTTAAAAATAATTTTGATTTTGAGTATGTTGAATTCATTGGGTCATTCAAGATTTTTGTTAAACTTTTTATAAAAAACAATAAACAATACGCAACTATTTTTGTTTACCTTCATCTTTGTTTTGTTAAACAAAATAAATTAATCTAAAAATCCACCCTATGAAAGCACTAAGGAACTTATCGAAATTGACAGTCCTGATTTTCGTACTGACCTTTACTTCCTGTTCGGAAGATGACAACGGACCTGCCGACGACATGTCTCCAGACCCTACACCTATTAATATAGTTGAAACAGCATTAGCGACTGCAGACTTAAGCAGCTTGGTAAGTGCGCTGCAAAAAGCCGATGAAAGTGCCAATAATGATCTGATTAGTGCTTTAAGTGGTGATGGGCCTTTCACGGTCTTTGCACCTACCAATGCTGCCTTTGCAGATTTATTAGCGCAATTGGATGGTTTTGATTCTTTGGACGACTTCAACACAGAACAACTCCAAGATTTATTGGCAACCATTCTTACGTATCATGTAATTTCTGGAACAGCAGCCTTATCTACCGATTTAAGTGATGGACAATCTTTGACGACCTTACAAGGTTCCGCTCTCACCGTATCCACCCAAGGCGGTGTCTTCTTTGGAGACGATACCGACACGGATGCGCAAGTTTCTCTTGCTGATGTTGAAGCTTCAAATGGAGTTGTGCATGTTGTAAACAAGGTATTGCTTCCTCAAGCAGTTTTAGATGAATTGGCGGATATACTTCTTGTTTCTATAACTGATTTAGCCCTAGGTAATGAAAATTTGGAAAATCTTGTTGCTGCATTGACTGCCGCAAACGGAGACCTTCCTTCAGTATTACAAGGTGATGGTCCTTTTACAGTATTGGCTCCAACAGATGAAGCTTTTGAAACCTTTTTGGATGGAGCGGCATTAGGCGATATTCCTGTTGAAGTATTGACCAATGTTTTGCTTAACCATGTATTGACCGGCGAACTTTATAGCCAAGATTTAATTGGACTAGGTTCTGGATACAGCAATACACTCGCTACTGGAGCTGGTGGTGAAAACATGAGTATCTTCTTTGATACTTCAGATGGTGTAACTTTTAATGGCATTTCCACTGTAGATACTCCAGATGTAAAAGCACTTAACGGTGTAGTACATGTTGTGGATGCCGTAATTGGATTGCCAAACATTGTTGATCATGCTGTTGCCAACCCTAATTTGACCTCCTTGGTTGGCGCACTTACAGATGGTGGCAATACAACTTTTACAGATTTATTGTCTGATGAAGAAGAATTATTCACGGTTTTTGCTCCGGTGAACAGCGGATTCGCGGCGTTCACCAATCCTAATGGCAATGATATCAATGCAATACTTTCAAATCATGTTGTAGTAGGTGCAGCTGCGTTCGCCTCCGGATTGAGCAACTCTTATGTCAACACTGCCGCAACTTTTGATGCGGACGAGCCTTTGAGCTTATATATCAACACGGATGATGGCGTATCCTTGAATGGTATGAGTAATGTCGCCATAGCTGATATCGTGGCAACTAATGGCGTAATCCATGCTGTGGATATGGTAATCGATCTTCCGACAGTAGTAACTTTTGCAACTGCAGATCCAAACTTTTCTACGCTGGTTACAGCCTTGACTACACTAACACCAAGTACAGATTTTGTAGCGGTATTATCTGCTCAAGAAGGTAATGGAAGTGACCCTTTCACGGTTTTCGCTCCTACAAATGCCGCATTTGATGCCCTACCAGCTATCCCAGCGGAAGCTGATTTGATTCCAATTCTTCAGCACCATGTGATTGCAGGTGCCAATATTCGTTCAGGTGACCTAACTCCAGATGGAACAACAGTTACCCCTGCAACATTGGAAGGCGATACATTCTCCATCACATTACCCGGTACCAATGGGAACATTGCCGATGTTACTGACGGTGCTGGTAATATGGGAATCGGAATTGATGCTGTGGACGTCCAAGCAATTAATGGTGTCATCCATGTATTGGACGCGGTTATCCTTCCAGATACCATGAATTAAGAACAAAATTGATAAGGGTCAGTGGCCACTGACCCTTATTTACCCCACCAATTTAGAGAACATTTAAACACTATATTAAAATGAGAACATTATTTACACCCAGGAATTTATTCCTCTGGCTAACCCTTGCACTATTCACAATCGTAGCTTGTGAAGTAGAAGACGACCAATCCTTTGCGGAAGGAATTATCAACACCAGCACTATTGTTGAAACCGCTCAAGCAACAGATGCTCTGAGCTCTTTGGTTGCTGCTTTGTCAAAAGCTGATGAAAGCGAAGGAACCGATCTTATCGGAACCTTGAGTGGTACTGGACCATTTACCGTATTTGCGCCAACCAATGAAGCTTTTACAGCATTATTGAACAGTTTGGATGGATTTAACTCGTTAGATGATTTTGATACTGATGAGAAACGTGCCATTCTTACCACCATTTTACAATATCATGTGGTAGCAGGTGTTGCCGCAACTTCTGACACCTTATCTGATGGACAGGCGATAACCACAGTACAAGGAGAAGATGTTACTATTGTGCTTAATGAAGATGTCTTCATTGATGATGCTACAGAAATCAACGCCCAAGTTTCGCTTCCAGATGTGAGCGCATCCAATGGTGTAGTACACGTAATCAACAAAGTCTTATTACCTCAGGCCATCATCGATGCGTTAAATGCCGATGAGGAAGAAGAAGGTATGGATGAAACCTTGGTTGATATTGTAGTTGCCACTGACCCATTATCGCTTTTAGAGGCTGCAGTCATCAAGGCGGAATTGGTAGATACCTTAAACAGTGAAGGTCCCTTTACCGTATTCGCTCCTACCAACGATGCCTTTGAGGCACTATTGATGGTCTTGGGAGATGACTACTTGAGCTTGGATGATTTTGACACTCCAGAAGAAATTGAACTATTAAAAAGCATTTTACTTTATCATGTAATTCCAGCAAAAGTCCTTGAAGCCGATTTAGCAGCTGGAGATGTGCCTACAGCTTTAGCTGACAATTCTTTGAGCATCATCAACAATGATGGAACATTTGTAATTGATGATGCCTCTGAAACCAATGCCAATATCACTGGTACAGATATTATGGCTTCCAACGGAGTAGCACATACCATTGATAAAGTATTGTTACCTCAAGCTGCATTGGAATTTGTTGCTTCCCTTCAATTAAAGACTATCGTTGAACTCGCTATTGAAACAGATGACTTAAGCATCTTGGTCGATGCATTGATCAAGGCTAATGCCGGACTTGTTGAAACCTTGAGTGGTGATGGACCATTCACGGTATTTGCACCGACAAATGAAGCTTTCGTGGCGCTTCTTGATCTTTTAGGCGATGACTACAACTCTTTGGAAGATTTTGATACTCAAGAAGAAATCGATTTATTGATTGATATTTTGACATACCACGTTGTAGCAGGTACTGCAGCATTCTCAACGGATTTAATTGATGGACAAATGATACCTACTGTTTCTGAAGATGAGGTTACCATCAAATTGAATGATGGCATGGTATACATTAAAGATGCTTCCGATGATAAAGCGAAGGTAGTAATACCTAATGTTGAAGCAAGCAATGGTGTGGTACATGTAATTAACAAAGTACTATTGCCACAGGCAGCCATCGATTTTGTAACCGCCATGCAATTAAAGTCCATTGTTGAAATTGCGGTTGAAACTGATGATTTAAGTCTATTGGTAGATGCTTTAGTTCAAGCCAATGCAGGTCTTGTTGAAACTTTAAGTGGCGATGGACCATTCACGGTATTTGCGCCAACTAATGCTGCTTTTGAAGATTTATTTGATGCTTTAGGATTCCACGGTATCGGCGATTTCGATACAGAAGATGAAATTGCGATATTGGTTAAAGTACTTACCTACCATGTGGTTGCGGGAACTGCTGCATTCTCTGTGGATCTAAGCGATGGTCAGCACATTGCAACATTCCAAGGTGAAAACGTGGGAATCAATATTAAGAACAATACGGTACATATTGAAGATGCCACGGATAGCAATGCCACAGTTGTTTTACCAGATGTTGCGGCAAGCAATGGTGTAGTGCATGTTATCAATAAGGTATTGTTGCCACAGGCGGTATTGGACCTACTAAACCCACCAACACCAAACATCGTTGAATTGGCACAATCGGTTGATGATCTCAGCTTGTTGGTTGACGCATTGGTTCAGGCCGATGCAGGTTTGGTAGGTGTACTATCTGGTGATGGTCCCTTTACAGTTTTCGCTCCTACAAATGAAGCTTTTGCTGAGCTATTGGATGCCCTTGGCGACGATTACAACAGTTTAGAGGATTTTGACGAAGACGAAGAAAAAGAACTTTTGGCCAAAATACTTACTTACCATGTTGTGGCTGGAGCTGCGGTTGAAAGTTCAGACCTGTACAACCATCAACGATTGCATACCGTTCAAGGTGAATCTTTGTTCGCAATTATAAATCATGGTGTTTTTATTCGTGATAAAACCCATGTTGATGCCGAAGTCATTGGAGCAGACAATGTGGCAAGCAACGGTATAGTTCACGTGATCGACAAAGTGTTATTACCAAGAGAAGTCTTGGATGCCTTACACTAAAAGACACACATAAAATAGATCTATTTTGTAGGTCAAATATTACAAAACAACTCCTCTGATACATATCAGGGGAGTTCCTTTATCTATAAGGGTTTACCGTTCGTCGATGACACATCAAAAGTGGTCTCTTTTACCATACAAAAAACCGCCTTTGACAACTATTAATTTTTTGAAGCGGCATAATGTGTCATCTTTGGAGTCCCAAATCTTTCCAAACTATACCTATCAATGGTGAGAGCTCCCCCAAGTACCTGGGGGAGTTTTTGTTTTTTAAGGAAGGTTATCTTTTACCGGACTTTTTTTGTTCCTCAGCTTGCTCCATCATTTCACGCATTTTCTTCTGGAACTTGTTTTCCTTTTTTGGTTTTTTCTTGTTCTCTTGAATCTGGGCGTGGATCTTGTCTTCATTCAAGATATACTTCTTGATGGCCAACATGATGAAAATGGTAATCAAATTGGAAATGAAATAATACAAACTCAAACCACTTGCGTAATTATTGAAGAAGATCAACATGATCAATGGCGACAAGTACATGATAAACTTCATGTTTGGCATACCTGGCTGCTGTTGCATTTGCATGGTCTGCCCAGTAGTCAAGGTCATGTAAAAGAAAATGGCAATGGATGCCAATATTGGAAACAAACTTACGTGGTTTCCATAAAAACTTGATATTACAGGAATGTTGGTAGTCCATTCAAATATAGAATCGTAGGAAGCCAAATCCTCTGCCCATAAGAACGATTTCTGTCGCAACTCAAAAGAGGTTGGGAAAAACATAAACAAGGCATAGAAAATAGGTAACTGCAAAAGGGCAGGAATACAACCACTCATAGGACTCACCCCAGCTTTATTGTAAAGCTTCATGGTCTCCTGCTGCTTCTTCATTGCATTATCCTTGAATTTCTCGTTGATCTCCGTTATCTCCGGTTTCAATACCTTCATTTTGGCTTGGGATAAGTAGGACTTATACGTGACTGGGGACAATGCCAATCGAACCAAAATGGTCATCACAATAATTGCAATTCCGTAAGGCAAGAAGGAACTCAAGAAGTTATAGAAAGGTGTAAAAACATACCTATTGATCCATCCAAAAATTCCCCATCCATAAGGAATGGTGTCTGCTAGACCAAGGTCTTCATAGTTGTCCAATACCTTAACATCGGTTGGACCAAAATACCAATGCATATTTTGTGATAGTTCACCACCTTGAAGTGCCAATGGCGCTTTAGTCTTATAGATTTTGGTAAACTGTGTTTCCTTGCTTTCTTCTTCAACAAGATTTTGGGAACTTAATTCCGCGGTTTTGAAATGCGTGTCGGATGCCAAGATGGAACTAAAGAAATGTTGACGATAAGACAACCACTTTATATCTTCCTCAGTTTCCTCATCCGATTCGCTTGCTTCTGACAATTTACTTATTTTACCTCCGTCGTGATTATAGGTCAACCGTGTATATCTATTTTCATACTTGACACTCTTGCCATGACGAATACCTTTTAAATCCCATTCTAAATCAATAGGTCTCCCGGAATTGATAACCCCGTTTAATCCTTGGGATCTTATGGTAAAGCCCAATAAATAATCATTGGGTTTCATTTCATATCGGAATTCCAAAAACTGCGTATTGGACACCTTGGCCTTCATGGACAATACTTGATTATCCCCGTTTTTTGATAAACTAGGCTCAAAATAGAGATCCGAAGTGTTTAACACACGGCTATCTGAAGTGGTAAAATTCAAACCGAATTTGGCATTGCCATCTTTTACCATATATACAGGTACCGAATCATAGGTGACATAGTTTTTCATTCTTGCCTCTATGATCTGCCCCCCTTTGTTTGCCACTTCCAAGTAAAGCACCTCATTTTCCAATTTGGTGGTACCTTCCCTAGTTGGGGTAAAACCAAATGCGCCAACAGTCGTCTTGTACGTTTCAACTGCTGTGGAGTCTTGAGAATTTATGGGTTGTGGCGTTTCAATTTTAGGTTCATTGGCTACAGCCTCCTCAGTGGCGGCGGCTTCAATTTTTTCCTGTTCGGCCTTTTGGGCTTCCAATTCTTCAGACGTGGGTTGATTTTGATAGAACATGAAAATCAGTATTCCAAAAATCAACACAAATCCAATAATGGAATTGAGGTCCAGTTTCTTTTCTTCCATGAAAATTATTTAGTGAAATCTTTATCTGCGATATTTCGGTCGCAAATATATGTCCAAAAGCGCAGTTTATGCCAAACTGGCATTAGTTTGTTCTTGTTTTTGCGCTAAAACCGCTTTAACGAATCCAACAAATAAAGGATGTGGATTGGCTACTGTACTTCTGTACTCTGGATGGTATTGTACACCAACGAACCAAGGATGGGCTGGTATTTCTATAACTTCTACCAATCCAGTTTTCGGATTTAAACCAGTAGCTTTCAAACCAGCATCTTCCATTCGTTTTTTGTAATCATTGTTGAATTCAAAACGGTGCCTGTGACGCTCAGCTATATCCAAAGCGCCATACACATCGTGTACCAAGCTTCCTTCCTCTAAAACACAGTCCCATGCACCCAGTCTCATGGTACCTCCCATATCCGTAACCAACTTTTGTTCTTCCATTAAGCTGATTACGGGGTCAGGTGTGTTTTCATCCATTTCTGTGGAATTGGCACCTGCGAGTCCCAGTACATTTCGGGCAATCTCGATAACCGCCATTTGCATTCCTAAGCAAATCCCAAGAAATGGAACATCGTTTTCACGTGCATACTGAACTGCCTTAATCTTACCCTCTATTCCACGTTCTCCAAAACCTGGGGCAACCAAGATACCATCCAGCCCCATCAATTTTTTGTCCACATCATCTGCAGAGATATGTTCCGAGTGGATGGATCTTACCTCCACTTTGACTTCATTGGCAGCTCCCGCATGTATAAAGGATTCCAAAATGGATTTGTAGGAATCCTGTAATTCTACATATTTTCCTATGAGTCCAATGGTCACTTTGTTCTTTGGGTTTTTATGTTTGGTCAAGAATTGTTTCCAAAGGTCAAGATTTGGTGCTACATCATTGGGAAGATCCAGTTTTTCCAAGGCTACCTTATCCAAGCCTTCTTCTTGCATTAAAACTGGCACATCATAAATGGTAGAAGCATCAATCGATTGGATTACCGCCTCGTGTTTAACATTACAGAACAACGCTAGCTTTCTTTTGATATCATCGGAAATTTGATGCTCAGTCCTACACACCAAGATATCCGCTTTGATTCCACTTTCCATCAATGTCTTCACCGAGTGTTGGGTAGGTTTGGTCTTCAACTCACCAGCAGCGGAAAGAAAAGGAACTAAAGTTAAATGAACAACAATGCCATTGTTTTCACCAAGTTCCCAAAGCAACTGACGAACCGCTTCTATATAGGGTAAGGACTCAATATCACCAACTGTACCCCCTATTTCGGTAATAACAATGTCATAATCCCCACTTTTACCAAGGATTTGTATCCGTTCCTTTATTTCATTGGTAATATGAGGAACAACTTGAACGGTCTTACCTAAAAACTCACCCTTACGCTCTTTTTCAATAACGCTTTGGTAAATCCTTCCTGTGGTTACATTGTTGGCTTGTGATGTACGTACATTCAAAAAACGCTCGTAGTGACCCAAATCCAAATCGGTCTCCGCACCATCATGGGTAACATAACATTCGCCATGTTCATAAGGATTGAGTGTTCCGGGATCTACGTTGATATAGGGATCTAACTTCTGAATGGTTGTTCGGTAACCTCTAGCTTGAAGTAATTTGGCTAAAGATGCGGCTATAATTCCCTTTCCCAAGGATGAAGTAACCCCTCCCGTAACAAATATGTACTTGGTTTGTGCCATATTGAATGTTCTATTACGGGGTGTAAAGGTACAAATTGCCGAAAGAATAGTGGCTTATTCCAGAGGAAATTCTTTTTGAATTTTTCGAATGATGGGTTCCAAGCCATTATCCTTAATATCCAGTGTGGTTCTTAGGTACTCGCCTAATTTACCATTTGGAAAACCTTTCTGCCTGAACCAGACCAAGTAAGCCAAAGGTAAATCCACCAAAAAGCGACCTTTATATTTTCCAAAAGGCATCTTGTAGTGTGCTAATTCCAATAACTTTTGCTTGTCCGGTACCATTTCCATATCAAACCCTAAAGTACTATCTTCATCGCAATAAGCAACCTATCATGAAAAGAAGAAATTTCATTGCAACTGCGGCGGTTGGTGCTGCTGGTATTGCATCTTCCCAAGTTAACGCCCAAAAAATGGAAACAAGCAAAGATTTCAAACTAAAAAACAATATCAATCATAGCGTGTGCCAATGGTGCTTTAATGACATTCCTCTTGAGGATTTTCTAAAAACATTAAAGGATTTGGGCATAAAAGCAATTGATTTGATAGGACCCAAGGATTGGCCGTTGCTCAAACAGTATGACATACATTGTTCTATGTGCAATGGGGCAGAAATAAGCCTTGAAGAAGGTTGGAATGACCCAAAAAATCATGATGTTCTTATTAAAAACTATACAGAAATGATTCCGAAGGTTGCTGAAGCTGGATACACCAATTTAATTTGCTTTAGCGGCAATCGCAATGGCATGAATGATTATGTCGGTCTTCAAAATTGTGTCGATGGGCTCTCTAAGATCATTCCTTTGGCAGAAGAACACGGAGTTGTTATTCAAATGGAACTTTTCAATCAGGTGAACCATCCGGACTATATGTGTGATAGCTCTTTATGGGGAGTGGAATTGTGCAAACATCTAGGAAGTGACAATTTTAAATTACTTTATGACATCTACCACATGCAAATCCAAGAAGGGGATATTATCAGGAGCATACAAAACTATCACCCCTATTTTGGTCATTACCATACCGCTGGTGTACCGGGAAGAAATGAAATAGATGAAAGCCAGGAACTGTACTATCCTGCCATTATGAAAGCCATTTTGGATACAGGTTATAAAGGCTATGTTGCGCAAGAATTCCTTCCTACTTGGGATGATAAAATTGAAGCGTTAAAAGACGGCTTTACGCGATGCGATATATAATTTTCCAACAACCAAACTCAACTATGAAAAATCAAATTTTATTATTAGTCGTAGCTACTTTCAGCTTCGTATCATGTACCAACTCAGAAAAGCTTTTTGAAGAATCCCCCCAAGATTGGGTACAAGGGGGTGAAGCCGCTACCTGGAGTTTTGAAAATGGCGAACTCATTGGTACTGGTAACGGTGGGAATGGATTCATCATGACCAACAAGTCCTACAACGATTTTGAATTAACCCTGGAATTCCATCCAGATAGAACTGTAAACTCAGGAGTGTTCATAAGATGCAAAGAACAAAAGCTAGATGCCTTGGACTGCCATGAAATCAATATATGGGACTTACATCCCAATCAAGATTTCCGTACCGGTTCCATCGTTACCAAAGCACTTCCTTTGGCCAAGGTCAACACCTTGAATAAATGGAACAATTACAAAATCAAAATGGTAAATGACAGTGTTCATGTGTGGGTTAATGACACACTAACCTCCGCACTTAAAAACAACCATTTAAAGGAAGGATTTGTGGGTCTTCAAGCCGCAGAAGAAGGCATCATCAAATTCCGAAATGTACGACTAAAGCAATTATAATAAGCCATTTAACTTATTTTGCAAATCGGAATTCCAAGTTAAAATCATTACATTTAGTGTAGCCAAGTCATTGTGCATTCAGCACAATGGTTCCTTTTGAAATTAAAACTACACTACTATGAAAAAGTGCTTTTCGGCCATGTTCTTGGCCGTAACCGTCCTGTGCATTTCTTGCGAAGAAAAAAATGCAACATATACTGTTAATTCCCCTGCTAATAACAACACCATTGGATTTCAGCTAACAGCAGAAGGTCAACCCGCCTACTGGGTGATTCATGGAACCCGAAAGGCCATTGATACCTCACGGATGAGCTTTGAGTTTAAGAACCAAGAAGCTATGAAAAATGGCTTCACTGTCCTAAAACATACAACAAGTTCCTTCAACGAAACTTGGGAAATGCCGTGGGGTGAACAACGTGAAGTGGAAAACAATTACAATGAAATGTTGCTGGAATTGGAGGAAACAACGTCTCCAAAAAGAAAATTGAATATCCGGTTTCGTGCTTATGATGATGGTATTGGCTTTAGGTATGAATTCCCTTCGCAACAAGGAATTGATTCCATTACCATAATGGATGAGCATACCGAATTCCAACTCCTAGGTGATCATACAACGTGGTGGATTCCTGGGGATTGGGATATCTACGAACACCTTTACAATACTAGTAAGGTCTCGGAAATTGACGCTTTGTCCAAGCAGAACCATCCTGATTTGGCCCAAACCACAATTCCCGAAAATGCTGTAAATACACCAGTCACCATGCGCTCGGACAGTGGACTTCATTTGAGTTTTCATGAAGCTGACCTTACCAATTATTCCGGAATGACACTAAAAGTGGATACCGAAAACTTGAAGTTAACCAGTGAATTAGTCGGTTCAGCGCGACAAGGGCATAAGGTAAAAACTAGCTTACCGGCCAAAACGCCTTGGCGGACCATTCAAATTGCAGATAAGGCAACGGACTTGATTACGTCCCGATTGATAGAAAATTTGAATGAGCCTAGTGTAATTGAGGATATTTCATGGTTTACCCCCATGAAGTATGTAGGCATTTGGTGGGAAATGCACCTTGGCGTTTCCACTTGGGATTTGGAGGCAACCCAGGATATGAACACTTTCTCTACCTTGGATAGGGAGCAAACCAGCTCTAAACATGGGGCAACCACTGAAAACACAAAACGCTACATTGATTTTGCAGCTGCCAATGGATTCGGTGGCGTTTTGGTTGAAGGTTGGAATACAGGATGGGATCATTGGATAGGTTTTGAAGATCGTGAAGGAGTTTTTGATTTTGTTACACCCTACGAAGATTATGATATTGCAGAAGTGAATCGTTACGCTAAGGAAAAAGGCGTTGAGATGATCATGCACCACGAAACCAGTGCCGCACCCAGAACTTATGACCAACAACTGGAAGCTGCTTATGAGTTAATGCAAAAACACGGGATGCACTCCGTAAAAACAGGTTATGTCGGCAAAATCATTCCGGCAGGAGAATATCATCATGGACAATGGATGGTCGATCATTATCGTAAAGTATTGGAAACCGCCGCGGACTATAAAGTGGCCATAAATGCCCATGAACCTATCAAAGCCACTGGTTTAAGAAGAACGTATCCCAATGCAATAGCCAGGGAGGGACTTCGAGGTCAAGAATTTAATGCCTGGGCTTCAGATGGTGGTAACCCGCCAGAACATTTGCCCGTTGTTGCATTCACCCGGATGTTGGCTGGCCCTATCGACTTTACCCCTGGTGCATTTGAAATGACACTGCCAACCAAACCGAACAATCAAATCAATACTACGCTAGCACAGCAGTTGGCCTTGTACGTGGTTATTTACAGTCCCATTCAAATGGCATGTGATTTACCGGAAAACTACGAAGGACAAGCTGCACTTCAATTTATTCGAGATGTTGGCGTAGATTGGGAACAATCCATAGTATTAAATGGAGAAGTTGGAGATTTTGTGTCGATTGCTAGGGAGGAAAAAGATTCAGGCAATTGGTTTGTTGGTGGAATCACGGATGAGCATGCCCGTGAATTGACCATAGACTTTTCATTCCTTGATTCCGAGGCAAGCTATGATGCAATTTTGTATTCGGACACCCAGGAAAGTCATTTTAAAGATAATCCAATGTCAATTTCCATTGAAAGTATTGCGGTAGACTCATCAACAACAAAAACAATCCGTCTAGCTGAAGGGGGTGGGTTTGCAATCAGTTTGATTAAAAAGGATTAACCCTTCAAACAGTAAACACTTAAAAATAAAAGCTATGTCCACTCAACTCAACGAAAAAATCGAAAAGCACTGTGCAAATCCACCTGCTAAATATGATGATTTAAAAGCGCTGTTCCTTAATTGCACCTTAAACCGGACACCTGTGCTGTCCCATACGGAAGGATTAATAAAGGTGGCCCAACGCATTTTTGAGGCTAATGGCGTATCCACCAAAATCATTCGACCCGTGGATTACGAGATTCCAGCAGGATTGGGATTGGATATGTCCAAAACGCCGGAATGGGACAAAGATGATTGGCCAATGATCCAAAAGGAAATTGATGCCAGTGATATCGTAATTGTATGCACCTCTGTATGGCTGGGAGAAAAATCCTCGGTATGCAACAGAACATTGGAACGTATGTATGGCTACACTCATCAATTCAATGAAAAAGGGCAATACAGAGATTATGGAAAAGTAGGTGCAACTTTGATAACTGGAAATGAAGATGGCGTTAAGCACTGTGCCATGAACATCTTATTTTCATTGTCTCATATTGGCTATACCGTTCCTCCACAAGCAGATGCAGGTTGGATGGGAGAAGCAGGTCCTGGTCCATCTTACAGGGACGAAGGTTCTGGTGGCCCAGAAAATGATTTCACCAACAGAAATACAACATTTTTGGTTTGGAACTGTCTCCATTTAGCTCGAATGCTGAAAGATCAAGGTGGGGTTCCAGCCTACGGAAATCTTCCGGATGAATGGGAGGCAGGCTGTAAGGCAGGTTTTGACAGCCCTGAACATCAGCGTTAATTTGGGTTTTATAATTGTGGGATATTGATTAATATCGTGCTATATTAAATTCTAACAATGCTACACCTATGAGCAAAACAAATCTTCTGATTGTTTTTTGTACTGTCTTTTTCTTTAGTCAATGTTCGACCGATTCAAAAAAAACAGTTGTAAGTGAAGCTGAACATCAAGAATTACTCACCACTATTGAAAGCTTCAATACGGCGTTCCGCAATGGAGATGCAAGGACATTGAACACCATGATTACCGATGAATACTTGCACACCAATGGTAATTCCAAGGCAATTGACAAGAAATCCTGGATTACCTATATGGAGCACCGCAGTGGAAGTCTAGCACGTGGAAACTTTGAGGTTTCTGACTATGCCATGGACGAAATTGAGATAGCTTTCTACGGTGACGCTGCGCTGGTGACCGGAAGAGTTAGTGCAACAAGAAAGGATGCAACTGGTATCAAAACCAACAATTATAGGGTAACCCATTTATGGGTAAAGGAAGCTGGCAAGTGGAAACGTGCTGGTTTCCATGATGGTAAAATAAAATAGTTTACTGCTCCTCGGCCAAGGCTTTTGCTATTTTTTCATTCCACTCCAATTGCTTTTTGGCGTTTCTGGAATAAGCGGTTTCCCAATCGTACTGATCCTGAAAATCCTGAAGTTCCCTGAGTATATCCTGATAAATCTCTCGGATTTCCTGTTTTACATTATCGGAAAAAGAAGTGCGTCTGAGTTTGTCTCGCATTTTGCGTGCAAAAAGTTCGGCAATATCAAAATGCAATTGTTCATGGCTCAAAATCAAGTCATCACAAACTAAAGGTTTGTACCATGATTCATTAGGGTAGAAATATGCATTGACCTCAAAATCCAATTTTACCTCATGATGGATGAGATTAGCCGAGTATCTATAACTGATTCCACTTGCCGTGGTAGCAGCGGGTTCAGCTGCTGGAGGCACCTTGCCTTTAAAATCAGCCCAGGTAAGCCTATAATCGGGATCCCATAAGATTTCTTCATCGATTTCCTGGGCCAGTCCCAAAAAGCCAATCATAAGAAATCCTAATATGCTCCCTATTCTCCCCAATTAAATTCGATTACCTTTTCTATATCTGGGTGAAGACTATAATGTACTGGGCAAGTGTTGGCAGTGTTTTCTAGAATTTTCTTGTGCTTATCCGACACAGCTATAGGGAAAGTCATTTTGACTTCAATTTTTGAAATTCGGCGCGGATTGGCCGCCATATGCTTGGTAACCTCTGCTGTAGATCCAGCTAGGTCCACCTCTAAATCCCTAGCTTTAATGCCCATCATGGTTAGCATACAACTCGCCAATCCGGTGGCTACGGTATCCGTTGGTGAAAACGCTTGACCAAGACCATTGTTATCCACTGGTGCATCCGTGACAAATTCATTGTTGGACCTGAGATGAAGACAGGTCGTACGTAATTCTCCTTGATAAGTAACTTTAGAGGTCATCCAATTGTATTTCCTTGATTTGTAAACTATCGTATTCCATAAGATATGCAGCCCTGTTGTAAAAACCTGATGCATATTCGTTATAATAATTAAAGCTATTTCCCGTGTATTCTGTCAGCCCAACAATCTTTGAAGTCTCAAAAAGATTGTTTTTGTGTGCCAATTTCAATAACACATCAAAAGTAACGTCAAAGCCCCTTACCGCATACCGATCTGGCGCCAATCCCCTGTATTTAGCCCTGTATGCCCTAGTAAAAGCGTCTGAACCAACTTCCCGGTAAAAACTTGGGTAGGCAAATCTTAAATTGGACAGATGGGTACTGGAGACTGCATCGTGCTCAAAGGCCGTGTTATAATTTGTAGTGAACATGCGAACTGGTATCTCCTCGGTATTTGCCGAATTCAGAATTGAACTCACACTTGAGACCATATTAGCTTGATCTGTTTCCAAGAATACCCAATTTTCCTTTTCCTCAGACAACATGATCAAGAACTCATCCAAATGCAAAGATTTGTTATCAATTACTTTCGCAATTTGAGCTGCCGGAAATTTTGAAAGAATGGAATCATGTGCAACATGATGCGTTGAATCTGCAATGATGACCACATTTTGATCGGTGTGGATTTTGGCCAAGTAGTCCAACATCTTTTTCCTCAGAATTCCATCTTTAGGTTTGGAATAAAATACATTGCAATGACTTAATTGACTATCCGCCGCAGTTGGAGAAATCACGGGAATTCCCTTAGTGGCAGCTTGCACGGCTACTTCATCCAAAGCACTGGAAGCAACAGGTCCAATAACCGCATTTACACCCAAAAGATTTTCGCGGAACAATATTTCCTTCACCTTGGCCTGGCTCAATTGGGTATCATAAGTAGCAACATCTACAGAAATTCCCATTTTTCGAATGGAATCCAATGCTACCATAGCACCGGAATAAAACCCTAGACTGAGTTTTAAATCCCTTCTTGTCTTTAGTTGACTTTCTGTTTTCTTTCGATCATTGAGGTTGATACGATCCAATCTAAACGGCAGCATAAAGACCAACTTGGGTTTGTTGGTTATGCTAATGCTATCCAAGAGATTTATTTTATCAATGATCAAGGCATTTTTCACCTCAAGATCAGATTCTTTGGTTTTAGGAAGCTTCAGCACCATACCAGCCTTTAGACCGTTTTCCAATTCTGGGTTTAGGGCAAACAATTCTTCTCTACTTAAATTCAGGTTTTGGGTTAAGCGGAATAGGTTCTGTTTTGGTTTAACCTCATAAAAAATAAAGTTATCTGTGTTTACTTCACCTGAAGTGTCACGTTTTTTTGGTAAACGTAAAACCATACCTTCTTTTAATCCACCCTGCTCCATAATTTCAGGGTTCAACCTGATAATGGAATCTGAAGGAATGCCATATTCCACACCTAAACTGTACAACGTTTGTTTAGCAGGTACCGTAAAAGAGGTAAATAGATCTATCTCCTGTTCCAAGCTATCGCCCTTTGGACGTGGAAGTTGCAACTCTTGGCCTATTGCCAAATAATCCGAAGTTTTATCCAATTCTGGATTCAAACCCAATAAACTGTCCACGGTGATATTGTATTTATTGGCAATACTCCATCTGGTTTCTTTGGGCTGGACGGTGTAGGTTTCAAAATCCAAGGCTCGTTCTTCTTCTTCCGTTAATTCTGGGTATATCGGAATCTGAAGTATCATTCCTTTTTTTAACGGTTCAGCATACAACTGCGAATTATGCTTTTTTAACTGATCTTCCGTAATGTCATAACGCTGTGCTAAACCAAACAATGTCTCACGTTTACGCACCCTATGTCGTGTGAAACCCATGGGTTCCACTTTTTCAACCTTTTCAGCTTCTTGTATCTCGGTTTTTTGCTGAACAACACTTCCGTTTAAAGGTATAATCAAGATGGTGTTCGGTTTTATATCCGAAGCTGTTTTGATTTCTTTATTGGATTGCAATATCGTATAAGGCGTTACCCGGTATTGTTGGGAAATACTTTGTAAGGTTTCGCCCTCCTTAACAGCATGAGTGGTGTAATTCTGTGCTGAAATGCTTGCCGTGGCTAAGAAAAACACCACGAATCCAAATATTAAAAACTGCTTTTTCATTCCCATTCTATAGTTGCTGGCGGCTTAGAACTAATGTCATACACTACTCTATTAACGCCTTTGACCTTATTTATTATATCATTAGAGGTCTTTTGCAAGAATTCGTAGGGTAAATTCACCCAATCAGCTGTCATCCCGTCCGTACTTTCAACGGCTCTTAATGCCACACATTTTTCATAAGTGCGTTCATCTCCCATGACCCCTACACTATTTACGGGTAAAAGCATGGCTCCGGCCTGCCACACCTTATCATAAAGTCCCCATTTTTTCAATCCATCAATAAAAATGGCATCTACTTCCTGTAATATAGACACTTTTTCCGCGGTAATGTCACCCAGTATTCTAATACCAAGACCTGGCCCAGGAAATGGGTGCCTTCCAAGTATGGCTGGATCCATTTCCAAATTTCGGCCCACCCGTCTTACTTCATCCTTGAACAATAAATGCAAAGGTTCTACAATCTTCAATTTCATATAATCTGGTAAACCACCTACATTATGATGGCTCTTAATAGTAGCCGATGGTCCTCCACTTGCAGAAACCGATTCAATTCGGTCTGGATAAATGGTCCCTTGTGCCAACCACTTTGCATTTTCTACTTTATGTGCCTCGTCATCAAAAACCTCAATAAATACCCTTCCAATAATCTTACGCTTGGTTTCTGGGTCCGACTCACCTTTCAAAGCTTCCAAAAAACGTGCCGAAGCATCCACACCCTTCACATTCAGCCCCATATGTTTGTATTGATCTAGAACACTCTCAAATTCATTCTTCCTCAACAATCCATTATTCACAAAAATGCAGTGAAGGTGCTTTCCAATAGCTTTATGAAGTAGCATTGCAGCAACGCTGGAATCCACACCACCTGACAATCCCAATATCACCCTTTCATCACCAATCTTTTCCTTTAACTCTGCAACGGTTGTCTCCACAAAAGCATCTGGTGTCCAATCCTGTTTTAAGCCAGCGATGTTCACCAAGAAATTCTCCAATAGCTTTTTCCCATCTTTTGTATGGTATACCTCCGGATGAAATTGGATACCATAGGTATCCTCCCCTTCAATTCGGTAGGCGGCGTTCTCAACATCATGTGTGCTAGCCAGTCGCACAGCATTTTCCGGTAATTCCTTAATTGTATCGCTATGACTCATCCATACCTGGCTACCCTCAGAAATTCCGCTTAGGAATTGTTCTTCTTCCTTTACATAAGACAAGTTGGCGCGACCGTATTCACGAGTCGCCGAAGGGGCTACATTACCTCCATTAAAATGGGATAAATACTGGGCACCATAGCAGATACCCAATAGTGGCTTTTTTCCTTTAATTTGACTTAAATCCGGTTGGGGTGCATCTTCGGCCCTTACAGAAAACGGAGAGCCTGATAATATTACCGCCTGATAAATGGATAAGTCCTTAGGAGGATTGTTATACGGTTTAATTTCTGAGTAAATGTTAAGCTCGCGAACCCTTCGTGCAATCAACTGGGTGTACTGGGAGCCAAAGTCTAGGATAAGTACGTTGTTATGCATGGGCAAAAATAGCAATTTGCCCGACTAGAAAAAGTATCTTTTAAGGTATATTTAATAGAAGTTTTCAAAAGGTTTTCCACGTCTGGAAATACCAATGGATTTTGGTTCAATAACCTAGATTTTCTTAAAAAATCCACCGCTGGCTTTTTAGTTATCCTCCTAATTTTCAGTGAATCAAATGGATGCTATAAACAGCAATATAACCTAATGTGGTTTTTTTCTTAACAATTTTCGCCATTTCTTTGCCGTCCAAAACGAACTAGACTATGATAAAAGGATTTATTTTCGACTTGGATGGTGTAATAACCGACACTGCGGAATTGCATTACGAAGCATGGAAGGCCTTAGCTGATGAAATGGGTTGGGACTTTGATTACCAAGTGAATGACAAACTCAGAGGAATCTCTCGAATGGATTCCATAAAAGTTATTCTTGAGCATAACAATACAAGTTTAGAAGAAGACAGACTAGCTGAACTTGCCACGAAAAAGAATGATATTTACGTTGCAAGTCTGGAAAATATGACGCCTGATGACTACCTCCCAGGCGCGCGGGAATTATTGACACATCTAAGAACAGAAGGTTATAATGTAGCTTTGGGTAGTGCTAGCAAAAATGCAATCAAAGTTCTTGCGCAGTTAAATGCCAATATTTATTTCGATGTGATTGGAGACGGGAATAGCGTTTCTAAGAGTAAACCTGCTCCAGATATCTTCCTATATGGTGCCGACAAACTAAAATTACAACCCGAAGAGTGTATCGTCTTTGAAGATGCAGAAAGTGGTGTTGACGCTGCCAAGGCCGGTGGTTTCCATAGTGTTGGAATTGGACCTGAAGAACGATTGGGACATGCCGACTTACGATTTGATAGCATGTCAGAAGCCACATTATTCGAAATCAAATCCCATTTCAAGGATTTGTTTTGATCTCCGGTAATTACTTCAAACCAAAATAGAAAAAAGCCCCGGGAACCACTCCGGGGCTTTAAAATAAAATCAAAACCAACCTAAACATATGAGTTTACCAACTCAAATTGTTAAAAAAATTCATAGCAATTTTCAGTAGTAAAACAACTAGTTGGTCATTTACCCTACCTCATTTTTGGTTTTTTTTTGAAAAAAAGCGGTTTCTACATCTAAATCACTGAATAACAGCTAACTGTACTCGATAAAATAATAGATCTAAACTGTTAAAACTGAGAAGTTTTCAGAAAGTGGATCCAAGCTTTGTATTAAAACCTCAACCAATTCATCACCTATTTCCAAGTATAACTCTGAAAAATTGAGTTGTCTTTCTTGAAGTGATTGATTGGGAAATAGTACATTTTGAATATCGGTCATACGAACTACATGATCGCGAAGCTTTTTCTTCTGAGCCTTTAAGAGACGTTTTTCCAATGCATCAAGACCTTGTTTTTGTTTTACTTCCTGTGCTTTTACTGCACCAACGAAGGACTTGTCTGTTTGTTCCGCTAATTCATACATATGTTGGAATTGCTCCTCCAACAGTTTCTTTTGAGGCGAAAAGTCGATATCTATATTAGAAATTTCTCTAATCTTCTTATTGATTAAACTAGTTTGTTTTAAAAACAAGTCAGCGACATTAAGACCGAGATTGTCAATTTTGTTTTTCTGTTTTTCGGTGATTACCAATGCGGAGTTACGTAGCAGTAACATTGGGAATGTAACTCCAAACGCTTCGAAGTAATCCTTTAACTCCAACCAATATGCCAATTCTCCACCACCTCCGATATAACACAGATTAGGTAAAATGACTTCTTGATATAGGGGCCGGGCTATTACATTAGGCGAAAAACGCTCTGGAAATTCCTCTAGCTCGCTTTCCAATTCGGAAGCGCTAAAACGAATTTGCGTGTTCACCACTTCAAAACCATCATTTTTATTTACCAGTCGTTCCCGAATGCCTTCCTTATGATAGAAGTAATTTATTTCTCGTGGATTTACTTGGATTTTATACCCAGGATTGATTTCACTTAAGCTCTTTATTGATTTTTCAACCGTGGTGTACGCTTCATTTTTAAAAATATCCCGTTTGGCGTATGGCACTAATAGCTCCTTCAATCTCTTGTCATCACCATCAACAATCACTAATCCATATGCTCCAAACAGCTCATTCGCTAAGTAACGTGTAGCTGCGGTCAAACTAGAATGTTCCAAGTACGCTTTCTGAAACAATGCTTTTATCGCTTCAGCCCGTTTGGTTGAACCTAGTCTTGAAGAAAAACTATCCATTATAGCTTCCAAGCCTTCTGTATCCAAAGTACCTACCGCTCCAGAAGCATCTCGATTCCATTGTACTTTTTGGCCTTGAAAATTGAAATAATTGATTTCGTCGAAATCATGATCCTCTGTGGCCATCCAATAAACAGGTACAAACTCACGCTCTGGATACCTTTCCTTCAATTGCACCGTCAAATTTATGGTGGATACAATTTTATATAAGAAATATAGAGGGCCGGTAAACAAATTCAATTGATGGCCTGTTACTACGGTGAATGTGTTAGCATTCCCTAATAAATCTATGTTTTCGATAGTGCATTCCGTAGCTGTAACCTCGGTATATTGATTTTTTAACGCATTAACCAGTATGGCCCTGTTTTGCAATGGAAAGTTCTTTTCCTTTTCCTTTAGTTGTGCTTCAAAATTTTCGAGTTTGGGAAATCGGTTATAGAAGGGTTTTAAATTTTCGTCTTGATCCAAATAGTCACAAATCAGTTTTGAAAAATAACCTGTTTCCTTAAAGGGTATACACTCTACTTCCATCAATTTTTAAAATGAAGTGCTAAAGATAGCTCTCTTCTTTTTTTCTCTTCCTAAAAATAAGTTAATTACCGTCTTCCAACCTATCCTCCACCCTGCCATATCTGGATTTTATTGTTAGATTTGGATTCCGCTAAAAACGCACATATGACAAGATTTTTATTTTCATTGTTTCTTCTAACCGCTTCATTTTTAACAGCCCAAAGTTTAAAATCCCCTTCGGAATTCTTGGGTTATGAGCTTGGTACTGAATTTACGCGACATCATGAAGTGGTTGATTATTTTGAGTATCTGGCTGAACAAGCGCCGGACATGATGAAGTTGACTACCTACGGACAGACCAATGAAAGAAGACCGCTACTGTTGGCTTACCTTTCTTCGGCAGAAAATATGTCCAACTTAGAACAAATAAGAGAGGAACACTTAAAAGATTTGGACGAAAACGGTAATGGGTCTAAAGCAATAGTTTGGTTGAGCTATAACGTGCATGGCAACGAAAGTGTGGGCACTGAATCTTCCATGCAAACCATTTACGAATTACTTACAACCAAAAAATCGTATTTGGAAAATACAGTTGTAATTATGGATCCTTGTATTAATCCAGATGGACGTGATCGCTATAGCAATTGGTACAATCAATACAAAAATGCGCCATACCAAGTAGATCCCAATAGCAAAGAACATAATGAAGGTTGGTGGAGTGGAAGAAGCAATCATTATATGTTCGATTTAAATCGGGACTGGGCTTGGCTGACACAAGTGGAAAGTCAGCAACGTCTTAAAGTATACAACAAATGGTTGCCGCATGTACATGTGGATTTTCACGAGCAAGGGGTGGACAACCCTTACTATTTCGCCCCTGCTGCAGAACCTTATCACGAGGTTATTACAGATTTTCAGCGGGATTTTCAGGTTACCTTGGGTAAAAACCACGCCAAATATTTTGATGCAAATGGATGGTTTTATTTTACCAAAGAGTTTTTTGATTTACTCTATCCAAGTTATGGCGACACCTACCCTACGTATAATGGGGCTATTGGGATGACCTACGAACAAGGCGGTAGCGGTCGTGGTGGACTCGGTGTAATCACAAGCATTGGTGATACGCTTACCTTAAAGGACAGAATAGCACATCATCATACGACTGGTTTATCAACGGTAGAGGTTTCTCATTTGAATGCGGATAAATTGAATACCGAATTCCGGAAGTTTTACCAGAATAAAAATTTCAAATACAAAAGTTATGTGATGAGCGGTAATGCGGACCATATTGAGTCTTTGAAGCAATTGCTCCAAAAACACCAGATAAGATATGGAGTACCAACTTCCAGTACCGTTAAAGGTTATAATTACCAAAATGGAACCAACGGTAGCATGTCTGTGTCGAATAACAGTTTGGTAGTTTCCACCAATCAAGCGAAAGGCACCTTGGTAAAAGTATTGTTTGAGCCTGACGCCAAACTTAGTGATTCAGTTACTTATGATATTACGGCATGGTCATTACCTTATGCTTATGGACTAAATAGTATAGCTTCCACTTCCTTGATTCCAGAAAGTACACCGACATCTAAAACAATCACCAATACCATCAATAATCAGGTATATGCGTATATCGCTGATTGGAATAGTATGAATGATGCTAAATTTTTAGCGGCCTTGTTAAAAAGTGGAATTAGAGTTCGTAAAGCCCATCATCCATTTTCGTTAGAGGGAAGATCCTTCAGAAGAGGGAGTTTGATAATTACAAAAGGGGACAATCAAAACAATGCGGATTTTGAATCCAATCTTACCGCTATTAGTAAAGCATTTAAGCAAGAGTTGGTTCCTGCCAGCACTGGTTTTGTAGATTCAGGTAAAGATTTTGGGTCACCTTATGTAGCAATGATCAATGATCCTAAAATCGCTGTACTTTCAGGCGAACCTACGTCTACTTTAAGGTTTGGAGAAATCTGGCATTTTTTCGAACAACAATTGAAATATCCAATTACGGTTCTTGACAGTGAATATGTAAATAGAGTTGATTTAGATACGTACGATATTCTTATTCTTCCTGGTGGACGTTATGGAGCACATTTTAATGAAGGGCAATTATCAAAACTCAAGGAATGGGTTTCCAGTGGTGGTAAGCTAATTGCCATGGGTGGCGCCATAGACGGTATTGATGGCGACAAGGGCTTTGGTATCAAAAAGAAGGAAACTGACGAAGAAAAAACCAACAACCAACCTCAACCGCATAGCAATGGTCAGCGTGAACGCATCAAAAATGCAATCACCGGAGCTATTTTCAAGGCAAAAGTAGATAACACACACCCCTTAGCATACGGTTATGGTTCAGATTACTTTACCTTGAAACTGGGGAATGCCAGTTACGATTATTTAAATTCCGGGAACGCTGCCTATTTGGTTGGCGAAAATCCAAAACAAGTATCAGGTTTCGCTGGTAGTGAAGCTTTAAAGAAAATTGGAAATACCCTGGTATATGGCGTCGAAAATGTTGGTCAAGGCCAAGTAGTGTACATGGTAGACAATCCGTTGTTCAGAGGATTCTGGGAGAATGGAAAACTGTTTTTTGCCAACGCACTTTTCATGGTGGATTAACTAATTTTAGTATTGATTTCGAATACGTTGCGTGCGCATTTATATGCCAGATGAATTTCAAAAATTTGTATCTTTATAGATAGTTCATCAATAAAATACAAGGTTATGAGTTCATATTTTCTATCAATATTAAGACGTATTGGGGTTCTTCCTTTCAGCATTGCACTATTTGCTCTTTTGACATTTCCAACTGGTCTAATGGCCCAATCTGAAGAGTCAACTGAAGGAGCAGCTAAGCAATACCGCGGTGAAGTCTTTGACGAATCTTCAAAAAAACCGTTGGTTTTCGCAACGCTATCGGTTGAAGGTACCAACATAAGTACAATAACCAACACCGAAGGAAACTTTCTTCTAAAGGTTCCTGAAGATATAACGGATGGTACGGTAGTCGTTTCTTTTTTGGGTTACCAAAGCAAAAACATTCCCCTATCGAGTTTAAAAAACAATAAGAATAAAATTTCCCTTTTGGTTTCTGTGACAGCATTAGGTGAGGTAGACATCAATGCACCCAAAGATGCCGCCGCATTGGTGAAGGAAGCACTGGCGCGCCGCGGGGACAACTATTTTGATGACCCCACTTTAATGACGGCATTTTATCGGGAAACCATAAAAAAGAGACGTAAGAATGTATCGCTTTCCGAGGCCGTTGTGAACATTTATAAAACACCTTACAGTTCTTTGCGCAAGGATGCTGTTGAGCTCTACAAAGCAAGAAAAAGTACGGATTACAGTAAATTGGATACTGTTGCCTTGAAATTGCAAGGTGGACCTTTCAATACACTATATGTGGATATCATGAAATATCCAGAGTATATTTTTGCTGATGGATCCATAGAGGACTATAGATTTAAATTCAGCAGATCAACACGTATTAATGATAAACTCGTATTTGTCATCAAATTTGAACAGTACGAAAGCATCAAAGACCCACTTTACAAGGGGGAGCTCTTCATTGATGTTGCCAATAAAACCCTTACAAGTGCGATCTATACTTTGAATATTACCGATAAAAACTTAGCTGCACGTTTGTTTGTACGAAAAAAACCTGCAAAAGTGGATGTGTGGCCCACAGAGGTTGCATACAGGGTTGATTACAGGGAAAAGGGAGGAAGATGGTATTATGGTTACAGCAATGTACTTTTGGAATTCAAAGTGGACTGGGAAGACAAACTTTTCAATTCCGTATATAGTATGACCGCAGAAATGGCTGTTACTGATTGGGAGAAAAACTTGGATGGTCAGTTACCTAAAGTGAGAGAGCGTCTAAAGAAATCAATCATTTTAAGTGAAGAAGCTGTTGGTTTTTCAGACCCTGATTTCTGGGGACAGTATAACATCATAGAACCAGAGAAGTCAATTGAATCTGCAATTCGAAAAATCCAACGACAATTAAGACGGGCAAGGGCTAAAAACGGTTCCGCAGCTCCTTAAAAAGAACTAATTGTGATAAAAAAAAAGCCCCTTTTTGGGGCTTTTCTATTTTTCAAACTCTTGTAATGTTTTTATGATTATTGAAACACAATCCATGAGTTGCTCTTGATTCATAACCAAAGGTGGTGCAAATCGTATAATATTGCCATGAGTTGGTTTTGCCAACAATCCGTTATCTCTAAGTGCCAAACAGATGTTCCAAGCAGTGTCACTATCTTCGGTATCATTGATCAATATAGCATTCAACAATCCCTTACCTCTAACTTTGGTCACCAAATCACAGGTTGGAATAAATTTATTTAGCTCTTCCCTAAATAAAATTCCCAGTTCCATGGCATTTTCTGCCAATTGCTCCTCTTGAACCACCTCTAAAGCTGCTATACCAACAGCGGCTGCAACTGGATTTCCTCCAAAGGTACTTCCATGACTACCAGGTGTAATCACATCCATGATTTCATCATTGGCCAAAACTGCCGAAACTGGATAAGCACCTCCTGAAAGTGCCTTACCTAAAACCAAGACATCAGGTTTTACATTTTCATGGTCTACAGCAAGCATTCTTCCTGTTCTCGCAATACCAGTTTGAACTTCATCCGCAATAAACAATACATTGTGTTTTGCACAAAGCTCACGTGCGGCTCTCAAATATCCTTCTGTCGGAACGTATACTCCAGCTTCTCCCTGTATCGGTTCTACCAAGAATCCTGCAATATCCTTGTTGGTTTCCAGTACTTGCTCCAAAGCTTGTAAGTTGTCATACTCGATTTTAATGAATCCATCGGTGAATGGACCATAGTCATTTCTGGCAACAGGGTCATTGGAGAAGGAGATAATCGTAGTCGTACGTCCGTGAAAATTGTTTTCGCATACCACTATTTTAGCCTGATTCTCTGGAATACCCTTTTTTTGGTAAGCCCAGCGTCTACAAATTTTAACTGCGGTTTCCACGGCTTCCGCACCCGTATTCATGGGTAACAATTTGTCAAAACCGAACAATGAGGTCACATATTCCTCATATGCCCCAAGTTTATCATTGTAAAATGCCCTTGACGTAAGTGTCAAGGTTTTTGATTGGTCCACCATAGCCCCTACAATTTTAGGGTGACAGTGTCCTTGGTTTACAGCCGAGTAGGCCGATAAAAAGTCATAGTACTTTTTTCCTTCAACGTCCCATACATAAACACCTTCCCCCCTGCTCAAAACAACAGGTAGTGGGTGATAATTGTGGGCTCCGTGCTTGTTCTCAAGATCTATCGCTTGCTGCGATGTTAGATGTTCTAAAACAGCCATTTTAGTAATTTTTAAATTTATAAAACAACCATTCCTTCTGTACCTTTATTCTTTCGAGGATTCGAAAAAGCAGCGTGGGAGAGAAATCATCCCTAGTAGAGTCGCAAAAATATCAATTATTTGTCCAATTCCAAGGAATTCTATGTTCACTTCTCGTGCGAAAGTGCGGAAATCTGCAACTCCAAACGCTTTAGCTCACGCAGTACATCATTTTTATCCATTTGCATCCACACATACAACTTAATCATACTCATACATGCCAAACTGGCCATTATCCCAAGTCCCCATTTTATTAGTTCTTGGGTAACATCTGTATTGAAAAAACCAATTAAACAGTAAATAAGGAATCCTAAAACACCTAAATTTGCAATGTTCATGACAATGGCTAACCATGCCATCTTTCCTTTGAAAACACCACCTAATTTGCCCATCATGTTTTGTTCCCCAAGTTCATCATAGAATTTAGCTTCCTCCTGTGTCAAGGCTTCTTTAATCATTTCATCAATTTCTTCCATCTTATTTTTCATGGTCTTCGTTTTTTAAGATTTTCTTCAATTTTTCTCTAGCATGAAACAACCTCGATTTTGCCGTACCGACCGAAATATCAAGTATTTCCGAGATTTCATTCAAACGGTAGTCCTGTGTATAGAACAGTTTTAAGATTTGCTGCTGGTTTTCCGGTAATGATTTGATCGCCTTTGCTACTTCCTGCAATTTCGATTCTTGAACATTTCCATCAAACTTTGGCTGTTGTTCCTCAGCTTTAATATTATTAAGAATTCTATGTTTCCGTTTTTCTCGATTCAGATGGTCCAAACATTTTCTGGATACTATTTTGGTCGCCCAACAACTAAAACTATTTGGATCCTTCAGAACGTTCAATTTAAGGATGATAACCCTCCAGGAGTCCTGAACAATGTCTTTGGAAACTTCAATGTTCTTGGTAAAACCAAAGGCGTGATTACAAAGTCTCTTATGATGCCTTTTCACCAAAAGTTCCAAAGATTTTTGGCTCCCTTTTTGGAATTCCAAAACCAATAATCCGTCAAAAACAAATTGCGTTTTTTTCATACTTCTAATACAAGGACGTGCCGGTATGGAAAAGGTTCAAATTTTGTATCAAATATTATGAAGCACATTTTTACAAGTTAGTTGTTCCGAATGGAAACCTATGGTTATTTTTGCCCCATGCGTAGAAAAAAGAGGCGACAGACCTTTGAACATGTTGATGTTGTAGATGCCGGAGCAAAAGGCAAATCTGTTGGAAAAGCACCAGACGGAAGGGTTATTTTACTTACCAATGCCGTACCCGGGGATGTTGTGGATGTAATGACCACAAAAAAGCGTAAGGCCTATTTTGAAGGTGTTGCTACACATTTCCATAAGCTTTCGGAAAAACGTACAGCACCAAAATGCGAGCATTTTGGCGTCTGTGGGGGATGCAAGTGGCAATATATGGCTTATGAACACCAGCTGGACTACAAGCAAAAGGAAGTTGAAAATAACTTAAAACGAATTGGAGGAATCGAATTGCCCCAAACCAATTCAATTTTAGGATCAGACAAACAATATCTCTATCGCAACAAAATGGAATTTTCATTTTCCAGTAGTAGATGGCTTACACAAGAGGAAATTGATTCCAATACCGATATTGAAGATAAGAACGCGCTAGGTTTCCATATTCCAGGCATGTGGGATAAAATCCTTGACATAAAAAAATGTCACTTACAAGCTGATCCTAGTAATGAAGTTCGTCTGGCAACCAAAACTTTCGCAATCAACCATGGTTTGGAATTTTTCAATCCTAGAAGTCAACAGGGCTTATTACGGACCTTGATGATAAGAACCACGAGTATAGGGGAAGTCATGGTATTGATTCAATTTTTCAAGGAGAACAAGGAACTGCGCGAACGCTTGCTCAATCATTTAAAAGATACATTTCCGCAAATCACTTCCCTACTTTATGTCATCAACGAAAAACAAAATGATACCATTTATGATCAAGAGGTGGTATGTTTTTCAGGAAGAGATCACATTTTTGAGGAAATGGAGGGATTGAAATTTAAAATTAATGCCAAATCTTTTTACCAAACCAATTCTGAACAAGCCTATGAGCTATATAAGGTAACACGGGATTTTGCCGGACTGACTGGTGATGAAATCGTGTATGATTTATACACTGGAACCGGGACTATAGCACAATTTGTGGCTAAAAATGCCAAAAAAGTAATAGGTGTGGAATCCGTACCCGAAGCAATTGAAGATGCAAAAGCCAACGCATCCATGAATAAAGTTTCCAATGCGGAATTCCATGTTGGAGACATGAAAAATGTTTTTAACTCTGAATTTGTACAAACCCACGGTAAGCCAGATGTCGTTATTACGGACCCTCCAAGGGATGGTATGCACAAACTAGTGGTGGAACAGCTAATAAATGCTGCTCCAAAGAAAATTGTCTATGTGAGTTGCAATAGCGCAACCCAAGCGAGGGATTTGGCACTACTAGATGAACAATATCGCGTTGTTAAAGTGCAGCCAGTGGATATGTTTCCACAAACTTTTCACGTTGAAAATGTTGTACTTTTGGAAAAACGGGTATAATCTTTGATAACCTTGGTTTTAAAATTTTCATGAAAAAAATACTCCCCAGCCTACTATTTATTATGTTGCTTTTGCAAGCAATTTCCTGCGAGAAAGACGATATCTGTGTAGATGGCGACACCCCGCTTTTGGTAATAGGTTTTTTTGATGCTACAGACGAGACTATGGCGAAGGAAGTACCATCATTACGCATCAAGGAGGTCATACTCGACAGTAACATCAATACGATAGCAGACCGCAGTAGCGCATTGGATTCCATTGGTGTTCCATTGCGAATCAATGAGGTTAGTACACAATTTGCATTTATAATGGATTCTGCTGATGATGCGGATACTGGGGAAGAAACTGGAAACATCGATACCTTAACGATAAATTATGAGGTTCGGGAAAACTTTGTTTCAAAGGCTTGTGGCTTTGTGGCCAACTTTGATAATATATCGGTGACACTTCCTGCCAATGCAGCCAATTGGATTCAGAATATAACTGTGGAACAAGAAACGGTTGAAAACTCGCAAAATATCCATGTCAAAATATTTCATTAGCCTTTTTTTCTTGTGCTTCCCGTTAATGGGAATTTCACAAAGCGAACCTATTGATCTTCAGCAAAAAGATACAGTAGCCTATAAAGAACAATACGGTTTGCGCATAGGTGCAGACCTTAATAGATTGGTGTTTTCATTTATTGATGAGGATTATACAGGGTTTGAAGTCGTGGGCGATTTTCGTTTAACGGAAAAACTCTATTTGGCCGGAGAACTTGGTAACGAAGAAAAAACAATCTTTGAAGACTTGGGCAACACGCCGCTTTATAATTACACTTCCAAAGGAAGCTATTTAAAGCTAGGGGTTGACCTTAATACCTATGAAAACTGGTTCGGAATGCGCAATGCCATCATTATTGGCGGTAGATATTCGTATGCAACTTTTAGTCAAACACTTAACGATTATAAAGTTTTTGATAGCAACCGATTCTTTAATCCAGATGATTTCTTCCCTGGGGTGAATGCACCGGAAGAATTCAGTGGATTGAGTGCTTCTTGGTTGGAAATGGTGATAGGAATCAAGGCAGAGCTTTTTGCCAATATTTATGTGGGAATGAGCGCGCGTTTGGGCTTTTTGGTAACGAATTCCGAAAGTGAAAGGTTCCCAAACCTATGGATACCTGGATTCAACCGAGTGACCGATGGCAGTAATTTTGGAGTTAGCTACAATTACACCTTATCGTACATGATTCCGTTCTACAAAAAATCCAGAAAGAAGAAAGAAACTCCTCCTACACCAGATAACCAATAATTTAGACAATGCAAAATTCACACATTGATTACGTTGAATTCAAAGCTCATGATCTTCAAAAGATCAAGGCGTTTTATTCCAAGATATTTGGATGGGACTTTACAGACTATGGCCCAACATATACTGCATTTTCCAATAGTGGTCTACAAGGTGGATTTGAACTTACCGAAGCACAAATTAGCCAAGGTGCTTTGGTGGTACTTTATCATGAAGATCTGGAACACATTCAACAAGAGATAGAAAACGCAGGTGGTGCAATTGTAAAAGAGATTTTTTCATTCCCTGGTGGTCGCAGGTTTCATTTTAAAGATCCTTCCGGAAATGAACTTGCAATTTGGTCAGATAAATAAATTTTAAAAACAGAAAAAAAGGAGCTTCAGTGCCCCATTTCTTTTAAGTAGCTTTACTAGGCCACTTTCTTCAATGCCTTCTTAGCCAGATTTGCCTTTTTCTCTGCCTTTTTCACTTCCTTTTTTTGAAGCTTAGCTAATTTGGCAGCTTTTTGAATGGCTTTTTTCTTCACGTTTTGTTTTTTATAAGCCTTCACAAGTTTCAGAGCTTTTTTAGCCTTCTTCTTCTGTTTAGAAACTTCTTTTTTGGCTTTCTTCAATTCCTTTTTCAACTTGCTTTTTTTGGACATATCGCTTCAAATTTGAGACTTATAAAGTTAATTGATTTCACATCAATAAAAAATTAATGTAATTAAGCCCCTGTGTTTCCTTTCTTACTTCCTGCATACATCTCATACATCACCAATCTGGATTCCAACTTTCCGTTAAATACCTTAATGCGTCTTGAAGTTTTTAAGCCCACATGCTTCAAGGCGTCCAAATTTGAACTTATCAACCAAGCATCCGTACCTGGATACGCCTGCTTTAAAGTGTCTCCTATTTTGCCATAAAATACCTCCGGGTCTATTTGGAGTCGCTCTCCGTAAGGTGGATTGAAAACCATGTGCAATTTGGAATCCACAGGTTTTTCTGTTCTGAAAAAATCTTTTCGCTCTATGGAAATGTAATCTTCAAGATTGGCAATCTCCACATTTTCTTGGGCTTTACGTACAGCAGAGGGAGCCTTGTCATAGCCAATGATTTTATGATGGAACTCTCTTGTTTTGTTCAAACTGGCATTTACGATTTTTTCGTGTAGCTCCGCATCATAATCGTTCCAACGCATAAAAGCATAAGATTCTCGATTGATATTCGCCGGAATATTGCAAGCAATCATCCCAGCTTCAATCAAAATAGTTCCACTACCACACATAGGGTCTAAAAAGTCGGTCTGACCATCCCACCCACTGTGCATGATCAAACCAGCGGCCAGCACCTCATTGATTGGAGCAATATTTGTAGTAATTCTATACCCCCTTTGATGCAATGATGTACCTGAACTATCCAAGGAAACTGTACAATTGTTTCGGTATAAATGGATATTGATACGTACATCCGGGTCATGCGAGTCTACATTGGGACGTTCACGGGTGACCTCCCTAAACTTATCCACAATGGCATCCTTGGCACGCTGGGAAACAAACATGGAGTTTCGGAAAACATCTGAACTCATTGTGGTATCAATGGCAAAAGTCTTGTCCTTGCCAAAAAGCTGCGGCCAATCAATGGCATATACATTCCGATACAACTCCTTTTCATGTGAAACCTTAAAACGTGAGATTGGCTTCATGATTTTCAGTGCTGTTCGTAAACAGAGGTTCGCCTTGTACATAAAACCTAAATCCCCGTCAAAAGATACATTTCTCACGCCCTCTTGGACGTTTCCTGCACCTAAATTTCGTAATTCTTTGGCCAACAAGGGTTCAAATCCAAATAAGGTCTTGGCCAACATCCTATAATTTCCTGCCATATCGGAAAATGTGTTTCGGCAAAAATAGGCTATTTTTACGCCCTTAAAATTTACCATGCAAATCCCAGTGTATTTTGTGTATCTCATTCCCATTCTAGCTGTTTGGGCAGGATTCTTATTTGTATGGTTGGCCAAGCCCAAGAATAAAAACCATGTTCGATTATTATTGGCTTTTAGTGGAGCGTTCTTATTGGCACTAACATTTTTTGAACTGTTACCTGAGGTTTACGAGCACCATGATTCGCGCACCATTGCCGTATTTATTTTAGCTGGAATATTGTTACAGATTTTCTTGGAATTTTTCTCCAAAGGAGCAGAGCATGGGCATTTACATTTGGATTTGGCAGACAGGAAATTTCCAATACTCTTGTTTTTGAGCTTATCCATCCATGCTTTGATTGAAGGTACACCAATACATGGCAACGAACCTATTTTATATGGTATAGTAATCCATAAGTTACCTGTGGCCATAGTTTTGGGCATATTTGTGCTGAACTCAAACATGGTCTATGGGCTTAAGTTGTTCTTTATGATTGCTTTCTCCCTAATGACACCTTTAGGCAGCTTGTTAGCGAACAACTCCCAGTGGTTAAGTGAACATGGCCAATATTTGACTGCACTTGCCATCGGCGTATTTCTTCATATTTCGACGATCATCCTTTTTGAAAGTTCGCAAGGACATTCCTTTAACCTTCGAAAATTGATTGTCATTATTTTGGGCGTTGGTTTGGCCTATTTTCTCTGATAGCTAAACATCTTCCGTCAACTCAAAAGGCGCATTCATCAATTCATATCGGGGTTCTATCCATTAGGGTAAAATGAGTACGGATTGTGCATCTACTTTCGCTGCATAACCCGTAAACCTTAATACAATGAAAATTCAAAGAATTGCCCTTCACACACTGGTTATCGGACTTGGTCTATCCCTATTGAATTGCGGTAAAGACGAATCCCCAACTCCTACAGATGATGATACACCTACCGAAACATTTTACAACATTGCCTCAGCCACTATCAATGATAATGAATATACTGCGCCTGAGGCCTTGAGTTTAATGTATTCAATTGACAATGGTGAATCTTACTCTTCCGAGCAACCCCAAGACATGTCCACGGGTGACGAACTCTGGATTAAAATCAATAATGGATCTAAAGATATTGGCGAAGATGATTTTTATTTTGATTGGTCCAATTCAACTCCAGTACCAGCAGATGCCGAAAATGCCCTAGCCAAATTTGTGGTGAAACAAGCCAATCCTGTAATTAATGTTGCCGTGGAAGACAAGGTGGAGCTATTGGTCGTGAACCGCCATTCAGGGCAATTTTCAATCGTAGATCTAACTGATGGCGGAATGACACCTTCATTCACAATATTGGAAGGTGAGGTTGGTCTTGAGAGAATTCGGGGTGTAGTATACAACTATAATGACCATCAAATCTATATTTCTACCTCAAAATTTTCCCAAACCAAGTCGAAATTGCACATTGTGAATCCTAAAACTAAACAAGCAACGGTTATCAATGCAAACGCAGAAGATGATTGGGCAGGCATTGCAGACCTTATAGTTACACCTGAAAACACCATATTGGCCACTATTTCCCAAGGCCAAGGAAATGGGCAAGCGCTTCTAGAATTTGATACTTCGGGAACATATTCTGAACCGAAACTGTTTTCAGGCGATAATACCATTTGTTGTGGCCTAGGTTTGGTCTATGGGAATACAAATAATGAACTAATTGTTGGAAATGGCGCGGTTAATCCGGCAAATCTTTTTAAAGCAAATTTAAATGCAGAGATAACTGAAGCGATCGAATTGACTCTCGTTGATTTTACCGGTGTTGAGAGTAATTCAGATATCTATATTAGAAACTTGGTGAAAGATAGAACAGGTAAAATTTATGCTACCTGTTTTAATGATGCCGATGGTGACATTCATCTATCAGAAATAGATTTGGAGACCAACGAAATGACAGAAATTGTAAAGTTTGAATCCTCATCGGAAGTACAATACAATGGCCTGGTTTTCATTCCAGCTTACGCCTTTTAGGCAGATTTTTTTTATTACTTTATTAGAACATTTTAAAAGGGGCAAGCTTAATAGCTTGCCTCTCTTTTGTTCTAGAATCCTAAGACTTGATTATAAGATATATCATAAACCAATGACTAATTGCTCCGCCTAGTACAAATAGGTGCCAAATAAAATGATTAAAATGAATTCGTTTCATGGCATAAAAGAATATACCCATCGTATAAAACGCTCCCCCTAATCCCATCAAGAGCAGTCCATCATCGGAAAGATTTTTAGATAAGTAAACATAATCCAAAACCACCAAATAGCCCATAACGGCATAAAGCAGTAATGAAAGCTTCTCAAATCTACCGGTGAAGAAAAACTTTAAGAAGGTTCCAAATATAGCGATACCCCAAACCAGATATATCAGCAACCAGCCTTTTGAAGGTTCCAATACCAGTAAACAAACAGGTGTGTAGGTACCTGCAATTAAGTAGTAGATACTGATATGGTCCAATATCCTGAATCTGGATTTCAATTCAGGTCCGTGCACGGCATGATAAACAGTAGAGGCAGAAAACAAGAGTAACACGGAAATACTGTAAACCAAAATACTGGTAAGACCATAATTGAATTTTAGGTCTTGATTAAGGAAAACAATCAGGCCAATAACACCTAATAGTACTCCAAGACCATGCGAATACGCATTCCATTTTTCCTCTAAGACCAACAATCGTTCTTCTGAATCCAAAGATTACTTGTATTGCTTACCGTGCTTAAAGATCATGTCCACATCCTGCAACAAACTGATGTATCGAAGAACATCACCATCCACCGCAATAATATCTGCATATTTCCCCGGGGTTATGGTTCCAACATCATCTGCAACACCCATCCACAATGCCGGCCAATAGGTAGCACCTCGAATTGCATACATTGGATCTATTCCAAATTCATTTACCCAGACATCAAGTTCATTCCAAGTGGATTGACTATGAAACTTCATGGGTATTCCGCTATCAGTCCCTACCAACAATACTACACCAGCATCCAAAAGTTGCTGGATTTTCGTTTTTAACGTCGGTTTTCGCGAAGGTGTCAATTGGAAATAGGGTAAGCGATCTGGATGTTTAATACTGTTTTTGATATCTGTGATCACACTATCCGGTAGACCCAAATGCCATGAATCGTTGTCCAACTTCTCACGATTATCCCTTACATATTCATAATTGTATAAGCCCTCCACAGTAGGACACCAGAATAATGGGCCTTTGTTCATTTGGGCAGTTCGCTCTTTGATCATTTCCATAACATCATCCGGATACCTTGGGGCAGAGGATAATCCTGTATGTTCAAAGCAATCCACACCTACTTCAATTCCTCTTCGGATCTCCTCAGGCCTGTGGCCATGAGCCACTACCTTCAAATTATGCTTATGCGCTTCATCTACTATGGCCCTAAGCTCATCCATAGTCATTTGATCATGATCAATAAGCTTGATCACATCTACTCCTGCGTTCGCTAATTTTCTAATTTTCCGACGTCCATCCTCAGGACTATCAACACCCCATCTAAAATCCTCGGTCCCAGGATATGGCTCATGTTGGACAAAAGGGCCCGAGACATATAAAGTAGCGCCAGGTATCTCGCCATTATTTATGCGATCCCGAACAGAAATACTCTCTTTTAACGGTGCACCAAGGTCCCTAGCGCTGGTAACCCCAGCCATTAGTAGCTGATGTGCGGATGATGGCATTATCACATCTTCAAATAAAGGTGGATACGTTTTATCCCAATAGGCATAATCAGCATGTCCATTAATCATGGTATGCACATGCATATCCCACAAACCTGGCAAGACACTCATTCCTTCTGTACTAATCACTTCAGCGTTTTTAGGCACTGGAAGGGTCTCCACGGTACCTACAGCTTTTATACGCTCGCCTTCTATAAGAATCACACTGTTTTTAATTGGATCAGAACCAAATCCATCAATTAAAGTACCGCCGACTAAAGCTTTTATCTGACCTTGTTGTGCATTGACCATCAATGTCATGCAAACAAATAGAAAGGTTAATTTAGATTTCATAGGTTTAGGTTTACTCGAAGTTAATCATAAAGAATAAGCTGGATTGTATTTACTAAATACTATTCTGGATAATACCAAAATGGGATTTGTATGATACGTCTATAGTAGACTTCATCATTGGAGTGATCCTTTCTGGACACTTCCAAGACATGTTTGCCATTATTTAGGTTACTAATATCCAAGTAGGTTTCAAAGCCTTCCTGTTCTCTTTTATTTAAAGAATACACAAATTCAAAATCATATTGGGTGGTATCAATTTTTAGTCGATACATTTCTTGTAAAGTAGACATGTATGTCCTTAAAAGCGAATCTCGATTTTTTATTTGCACCTTTCCGGTCTCAAAAGTGGAATACAGGCCTCGATTATCTATATCAGGCTTTAAATCTTTGTTGAAATAAAATACATCATCTTCAACGGTACTCCCATATAAAACAAAGACATTCAAAAAGTTATCAGAAATTACTTTAGACGGAATCGAAGCCAGTCGGACATAATTGGTGTTTTTTAGTACAGCATCATCATAATTCTCCTTGTTGGCGATTATAGTGTTCGAATTTAAATCCTTATGCCAGTAGTTAGAGGTACTAAAACCAGTTCCCGCGATAATTGCAACTCCTATATATAGTGGCACCAACACTAGGCTTAGTCTGCGCCCAAATTTGGTATCCAAGAAATTATAGACAATTGGCCTATACAAAAAGGACAAAGTCAAATATTTGAATACCCAATAGATTGGATAATAAAACCACGTTGTCCATTTCTTCTTTTTCAACCAACCTTGAGTAACAAAATCGATGAACGTGAGTGAAGAACCAATACCCAAAAACACAATCAAAGGAATCAGAATCCAGTAGCGTATTAAATCTGATGATCGTTCACCATCAACAGATATACCTAGCACTGTAAACAAAGATGCCAATGCCAATAAGCCAAGTAAATAAAAGAGCAATAAAAAAGTAACGGCAAAAATGACGCTACAATACTTTTCCAACTTTGCAACATAATTGTCGAAAGAACCAACTCTCTTCGTAAGATGTTCCCTAAATTTTGAGCTATAGTTTAATTCATCATAGTCTATATCGCCAGAAACATAGCGCAAGCCCACCGCTCCAATCCACAAGCCTCTTAATATAACGTGGATTAGAAGGTTAATGGTCAATATATACCATGATATCTCGAGTCCCTGCATAATAAAAACGCGGGACATATTGTTGTCATACTGGGCCTCTACATTCGCAATTTCAATGGGTTCGATAATCATGAACAGTCCATAAATTGCAAAACCTGAAATTATCAGTTCCAATTGCCAACTTTCCTGTTGAAGAATATCAAGCCATTGCTTGAATTTTTTGGTTTTAGGATCGTTGCTCATTCGCTTGAATTGGATATTTGCTTAAAGATATCCAATAAAGAAGACAATTAATAGGAGAAAATATTAGCG
>NZ_JAMFMA010000003.1 GCF_023502425.1 Flagellimonas spongiicola | reverse complement strand
GGTATTTCCAGTCAAACTCAAAGTCTGGTCATCCGTGTCCGTATCAATGGAACTGATGTCTATTGTATTTCCATCTGCAATGCTCAAATCTGTACCAGATAAGCTTAATGTTTGATCATCTGTATCAATGGAGCTAATGTCTATTGTATTTCCGTCGGCGATACTCAAATCGGTTCCTGTCAGACTTAAAGTCTGGTCGTCAGTATCCACATAACCACTCAAGTCAACGGAGTTACCATCGGCAATAGCCAAGGTGTTTCCAGTCAAACTCAAAGTCTGGTCATCCGTATCAATGGAGCTAATGTCTACTGTATTTCCGTCAGCGATACTCAAATCGGTTCCGGTCAGACTCAAGGTCTGGTCGTCAGTATCCACATAACCACTCAGGTCAACGGAGTTACCATCGGCAATAGCCAAGGTGTTTCCAGTCAAACTCAAGGTCTGGTCATCTGTATCCGTATCAATGGAACTGATATCGATGGTGTTTCCGCCACTGATGGATAGGTCGTTTCCACTTAAGGAAAGTGTCTGTGAATCCGTATTTACTCCTGAGATATCCACCGTATTTCCATCGGCAATAGATAGATCTGTGCCTGTAATGCTTAATGTTTGATCATCTGTATCCGTATCGATGGAGCTAATGTCCACTGTATTTCCGTCAGCGATACTCAAATCGGTTCCTGTCAGACTCAAGGTCTGGTCGTCTGTATCCACATAACCACTCAAGTCGACGGAATTACCATCGGCAATTGCCAATGTGTTTCCGGTCAAACTCAAAGTCTGGTCATCCGTATCAATGGAGCTAATGTCTATTGTATTTCCGTCAGCGATACTCAAATCGGTTCCGGTCAGACTCAAGGTCTGGTCGTCTGTATCCACGTAGCCACTCAAGTCAACGGAGTTCCCATCGGCAATAGCCAAGGTATTTCCGGTCAAACTCAAGGTCTGGTCATCTGTGTCGACAGTGTGGGAAAGATCAGAAATTTGACTCTCCGTTATTGTTAAGTTCGCAACATTGAAATCAATATCGACCTCATCATTTGCAACATCATCAGTTATGCTGATAAGATTGGATCCTGCATTAATATTTTTAAACTCTAAATCAGCTCCTATTTTACGAGCAAACAATCCAACACCCCCATTACCTGTATTCGAAGCAGTATTGGTTTGACCTGAAGTTGCCGCAAAAGCATCCACTTCTGCTTTTAGCTCTTCGATTACGTCTTGCACATTATTAGAAACCAAAGTTGTTGTACTGGGGTCGTAACTCACCTCACTGGCGTCCTGGTTATCGGTATCTATACCACTTAAATCCACTGTATTTCCATCGGCAATGCTTAAATCAGTACCTGATAAACTTAGTGTCTGATCATCAGTATCAGTATCTATTGCACTGATATCAATTGTATTTCCGCCACTGATGGACAGGTCATTTCCACTTAAGGAAAGTGTCTGTGAATCCGTATTTACTCCAGAAATATCCACAGTGTTTCCATCGGCAATAGATAGATCCGTACCTGTAATACTTAATGTCTGATCATCTGTGTCGACGGAACTAATATCTACAGTATTTCCGTCAGCGATACTCAAATCAGTTCCGGTAAGACTTAATGTCTGGTCGTCTGTATCCACATAACCACTTAAGTCAACGGAATTACCATCTGCAATAGCCAATGTATTTCCGGTCAAACTCAAGGTCTGGTCATCGGTATCCGTGTCAATAGAACTGATATCAATGGTATTTCCTCCACTGATGGACAGGTCATTTCCACTTAATGAAAGAGTCTGTGAATCTGTATTTACTCCTGAAATATCTACTGTGTTTCCATCGGCTATGCTCAAGTCCGTTCCCGTGATACTTAAGGTTTGGTCATCTGTATCCGTATCAATGGAACTGATATCGATGGTGTTTCCATCTGCAATACTTAAGTCAGTACCGGAAAGACTCAATGTTTGATCATCGGTGTCAACAAATCCACTCAGGTCGACGGAGTTACCATCGGCAATAGCCAAGGTGTTTCCTGTCAAACTCAAGGTCTGATCATCCGTATCCGTATCAATAGAACTGATATCGATGGTGTTTCCATCGGCAATCGATAAATCCGTTCCTGTAAGACTTAATGTTTGATCGTCGGTGTCAACAAATCCACTCAAGTCAACTGAGTTACCATCAGCAATAGCCAACGTATTTCCGGTCAAACTCAAGGTCTGGTCATCCGTATCCGTATCAATTGAACTGATATCGATGGTGTTTCCATCTGCAATCGATAAATCCGTTCCTGTAAGACTCAATGTTTGATCGTCGGTATCGGTATCTATACTGCTAATATCCACGGTATTTCCTCCACTGATAGAAAGGTCATTACCGGTTAAAGAAAGCGTTTGTGAATCCGTGTTTACCCCAGAGATATCCACGGTATTTCCGTCAGCAATCGATAGATCGGTGCCTGTAATACTCAAGGTTTGATCATCGGTATCCACAGAACTAATGTCTATTGTATTCCCATCTGCAATACTTAAATCAGTACCGGTAAGACTTAATGTTTGATCGTCGGTATCCACAAATCCGCTTAAGTCAACGGAGTTACCATCTGCAATAGCCAAGGTGTTTCCTGTCAAACTCAAGGTCTGATCATCCGTATCCGTATCAATTGAACTGATATCGATGGTGTTTCCATCTGCAATCGATAAATCCGTTCCTGAAAGACTCAATGTTTGATCATCCGTATCGGTGTCAATAGAACTGATATCTATTGTATTTCCACCACTGATTGATAGGTCATTTCCAGTTAAGGACAACGTTTGTGAATCTGTATTTACTCCTGAGATATCTACTGTATTTCCGTCAGCAATCGATAAATCCGAGCCTGTAATACTCAAGGTTTGGTCATCCGTATCCACAGTGTGCGAAAGGTCAGAAATCTGGCTTTCTGTAATGGTTAGGTTAGCCACATTGAAATCAATATCCACCTCATCATTTGCCACATCATCAGTGATGCTGATAAGGTTAGATCCAGCATTAATATTCTTGAATTCAAGATCTGCACCAGTTTTACGGGCAAAAAGTCCAACTCCGCCTGCACCTGCATTAGAAGCAGTATTGGTTTGTCCGGAAGTAGCCGCAAAAGCATCCACTTCCGCTTTTAATTCCTCAATTACGTCTTGAACATTATTTGAAACTAAGGTAGTCGTACTTGGATCATAGCTTACTTCACTAGCATCCTGATTATCCGTATTTATGCCACTTAAATCAACTGTATTTCCATCAGCAATGCTCAAATCATTTCCAGACAAACTCAAAGTCTGATCATCAGTATCGGTATCGATGCTACTAATATCCACGGTGTTCCCCCCACTGATGGAAAGGTCATTTCCAGTTAAGGACAACGTTTGTGAATCGGTATTAACACCAGAGATATCAACTGTGTTTCCATCGGCTATGCTCAAGTCCGTACCAGTGATACTAAGTGTTTGGTCATCTGTGTCCGTATCAATGGAACTAATATCGATGGTATTTCCATCAGAAATACTCAAATCTGTACCGGACAAACTCAAGGTCTGGTCATCCGTATCTGTATCGATGCTGCTAATATCTACTGTATTTCCGCCACTAATTGAAAGATCGTTACCACTTAATGAAAGTGTCTGCGAATCGGTATTAACGCCAGAGATATCAACTGTGTTTCCATCGGTTATGCTTAAATCCGTTCCCGTGATACTCAAGGTTTGGTCATCTGTATCCGTATCAATGGAACTGATGTCTATTGTATTTCCATCTGCAATACTTAAGTCAGTACCGGAAAGACTCAACGTTTGATCATCGGTGTCAACAAATCCACTCAAGTCAACGGAGTTACCATCCGCAATAGCCAAGGTGTTTCCAGTCAAACTTAAGGTCTGGTCGTCAGTATCCGTATCAATTGAACTGATATCGATGGTGTTTCCGTCAGCGATGCTCAAATCTGCCCCAGATAAACTTAATGTCTGATCATCTGTATCCACATAACCACTTAAGTCAACAGAGTTACCATCGGCAATAGCCAATGTATTTCCAGTCAAACTCAAGGTCTGATCATCCGTATCAATGGAGCTAATGTCTACTGTATTTCCGTCAGCGATACTCAAATCGGTTCCGGTAAGACTTAAAGTCTGGTCGTCCGTATCTGTATCGATAGAACTGATATCTATGGTATTTCCACCACTGATGGTTAGGTCGTTTCCACTTAAGGAAAGTGTCTGTGAATCCGTATTTACTCCAGAGATATCCACGGTGTTTCCATCGGCGATCGATAGATCGGTGCCTGTAATACTTAAGGTTTGATCATCGGTATCCACGAAACCGCTTAAATCTACAGAGTTACCATCAGCAATAGCCAAGGTATTTCCAGTCAAACTCAAGGTCTGATCATCTGTATCGGTGTCAATAGAACTTATATCGATGGTGTTTCCATCGGCAATACTCAAATCCGTTCCTGTAAGACTCAATGTTTGATCATCCGTATCTACATAACCACTCAAGTCAACTGAATTACCATCAGCAATAGCCAAGGTGTTTCCTGTCAAACTCAAGGTCTGGTCATCCGTATCGGTGTCAATAGAACTGATATCTATTGTATTTCCTCCACTAATGGAAAGGTCTGTACCTGTTAAGGAAAGTGATTGTGAATCTGTGTTCACTCCTGAGATATCTACCGTATTACCGTCTGAAATACTTAAATCAGTACCTGTAATACTCAATGTCTGGTCATCGGTATCTGTATCAATTGCACTTATATCGATTGTATTTCCACCACTAATAGAGAGATCATTTCCAGTTAAGGACAATGTCTGTGAATCGGTATTTACTCCAGAGATGTCTACCGTGTTTCCATCTGAAATGCTTAAATCAGTACCTGTAATACTCAATGTCTGGTCATCAGTATCTGTATCAATTGCACTTATATCGATTGTATTTCCGCCACTAATAGAGAGATCATTTCCAGTTAAGGACAATGTCTGTGAATCGGTATTTACTCCCGAGATGTCTACTGTGTTACCGTCTGAAATGCTTAAATCAGTACCTGTAATACTCAATGTCTGGTCGTCTGTATCGGTATCAATCAATGCTGCAATATCTGCCAGAGCCACGGCAAATGTATTGGTATCAGAATCAGTAATTACAAGATTTGTATTACTACCATCTATAGCAAAAGATGTGATAGTTGTATTTGTATCTGTCAGCGTATCACTCAATGCACTAAGGTCTACATTCACACTTCCCCCATTTTCAAGTGTCAATGTCAACTCATTGGTTGCACCGTTGAAAGTAAATCCAGTTAATTGCTGATCATCTGTTGATGTCAACTCCCAAGAGTCACCATCCCAAAAGAAAATGGTTCCAGTATTGGTATTGACATAAATATCTCCTGCATCTGCACCAGTGGGCGCTACGGCTCCTGGAGCTGCAACAGCGGTTCCGCTAAGAACTTCACAGTTGCATTGATCTTGAAGTGTTACTGTGGTTTGAGAAAAGGCAAGTCCTGAACATAGCAATAGGACTAAGACTAATAGGCTCTTTTTCATGGGGTTATGCTTAGTAGACGTTGAGGTCTAAATTGTTATTTGTGTTTTTTCAGTTGATATTTTGATCCTTCAAAACATTTTATACTTCTACACTTTACAAAATTACCCTTACCTCTAGGGGGGGAAAATATTTGTTGTGTATGCATGAAATCCGAATGTATAGGGATACTATTTTGAGGTCATCCATTATTTTTTTGTTGTTTTTTTTGGTGTCATTGGTCGATTAGACCAGTGTAATCAATGGATTTAGGCAGGGCATAAAATGCCTTTGTCGATTAAATTTCGACGCATTTTATTCACAGAAAAATCTTGCAAAAATGGTATCAATCCCTGTTGACCCTATAGGTAATTCCGCGGTTGGTTATCACTGTTGGAATCAATAATGCTGAAATGGGGGAAAACTCCGATGTTGAGTTCCCTAACATTGCGGTTGCCGTAATCAAATCTCCTCCCGAAGGAACAATAGATAAGGGTATAGAAAATTGAAAAGCATTGGTATTGTCCGTATTTCCATCAGCATCGGAATAGGCAGAGGTGGAGCTATCTGAATCAGATCCACTGCCTTCAATTGCACTTCCTAAAAAGGTTTGCCCTTCTCCATAATCTGTGGATTGGCCTAATTGGTTGTCACCTGTAGTTGCGGTGCCTTCACTTATATCCGTAATAAAGAATTCCAATGTTGTTCCCGGTCTGGACCATCCTTTAACAACTAAATTGGAGCCTGATAAGTAAACTGATTCAATAATTGGAAAATTGAGCAGGTTATTTGGTCCTGAATCTCCATCGCCACTGTCGTTTATGTTGACACCGTCTCCTACGTTTGCAGTCGGGTCTAAATCAATTCCTAGCGCAGCAGTACTTGTTCCATTGGCATAAATTGAGTTCTGGCTTATTAAATTCCCTGTTCCGCCAACAACTACAACTCCTGCCCCACCATTGCTATAAATTTGATTGTTGGATAACTGGGAATTGTTTCCAGCCAATAAAACACCCATATTTTCAATGTTTCCAGCACAGTTACCTCCGTTTTGACCGGCAGTGGTTATTGCATTTTCTGAAAGTATCAAGCCTCCAGCGTAAGCAGAAGCATCCACGCCTCCAGCTGCAGAATTTTCAATCAAGTTTCGTTGAATCGTTATTCCAGAACCACTTAAAATCTCAATATTGTCATCACATGGCTGATCACCATTATTTGTGATATGATTGTTTTGGATTACACTGGATGTTCCTCCATTTATGAGCAATCCCGCGTCTGTATTTGTGGCTATGTAATTGCCATCAATTTGAATACCTCCACCCAAAATTTCGACACCATAATCCACGTTACCAGCGTTAGTACCAGCGGCATTGACACCTATTAAACTGGATAGGATACTTCCTGCCCCACTATTCACCTGAATTGCTGCATTATTGTTAGCATATATTGCTAGGTTACGAATGGTTGCATTAGCCTGCAAATCCAGCACATCACCTTGATCTCGATGCACCTGTATTTCAGGTCTGGAATAGTTCGGCAATGTGTTTGCTGAAGTTCCTACTGTGGCGCCACCTGAACCAACTGTCCCAGAATTTGTATTTCCGGAATAAGCGGTCTGCGTACGACCATCAATTCTTGTATTATCCCCTGTAATGGCCGTCAATGGGTTGCCATTACTAATGGTTATATCAAAATACCCACTCCCATAATTGGAGTCTGTAGTTCTTCCTAAAGGATCAGCAGAAGATGGAATCATGAAAATTGAAGTATCATCTCCAGCTGCTGGGTCAAATATTGAATTGGAACCTATATCCAATCCAGTTTCGTCCAAATTATTCGAGTTAATTATGAATTGCTCTAAAGATCCTTGGTCGTCCTCATTGGTATTTACGATGGTATTGAAGTTGAATCCAAAATCCAAACCTACGATACCACCACTTGCAATGGTTATTGCAGACCGTGTTTGAGCCCCTGTTAAGGTTCCTGCAACAGCATCAGCTGCAGAAGGGTCAGCACCCCCGACTTCATTGGTTACATCAACAAATGAGCCTGATGTATTGTAATTTCGATACGTTTGTACGGGTAAACAGGAAGTACAGGCGATACCTCCACCCCTAGAAGATCTTACAGATGAATTAACCACTCTAATGGTATAATTCCCATCTGCCATACCTCCAAAAGTATAATCTCCACTGCTATCCGAAGTCACCGTTTCAACATAAGTATTGGATGCATCATATAGCTCTAAACTAGCATTGTTTACGCCTACACCAGACGCAGTTGCCATATCACGACCCGCCCCTCCAGGGTAATTAACATCTTCAAAAACAGTACCTGTTACCAAGTTAGACTGAACGCGAATCAATACTGCATTGAAAAAAACAGCATCTGAAGCAACAGACACATTGGCCGTTACTTGTGAATCTCCGGGTGATATATAGGATGATATGCCATAGGTATCCAAATCTAAACCATAGGTCGTAGCATCGTTGTATGCAGGGCCTTGAGTATCATCATAAATTGTAGAATTGTATGCATTGTTACCCGTCTGACCACCGTCACCACTCAATGTATGTGTTGTTCCTGATTGATTGGTTATTGATAATGTTTCGGAAGCTCCAGACAATGTACTATCCCCTTCCCATGAAAGAAATGTTGCTTTTGCACCAGAACCTGCGATGGCATAAAATGAATCCAAAGTGAAGGAATCACTTGCATTACGCAATCGTTGAAAACCTTGGTATAAATTGATACTGGATGCTGGTAATGTTGGATCGTCATAAAAAACGATAAGTGCCCAACCCCCTAAAACACCCTGACTTCCGCAACTAGATGTATTGTCTATGGTAAGATCAGCGAAATCGTAGGTATTGGTTGAAGGATTTGCAACACCGTTTACAATGGTGGTTACATCACTTAAATAACTCCAATAGGTCGCAGAATACGCGTTGTAGGCCAAATCCGCCGTAACCGCCTGTCCTTCAAAGGTGACATCCGCATCCATGGTGGAACTTGAATGGGCCCAGTATAAATAAGCTTTTCTAATTGTCCCCGTACCTGGAATAGGTGCGATTAAATTAGCGGAAGTTGTATTTGTCACCGCACATGGGTCAGTACCATTGTCGGCTGTCCTTAGGGTATTTCCTGTAACTACATAGTCTACATTACCATGGAATTCTTCAAACAACGTAAGTGGAACATCTGAGGAAATTTGTGCGTTAATTGTTCCAGTTGCAGTATCTGAATAATCTACTGTTCCATCGGAGGAAGCCGTAAATTGTACCGTAAACGTTTCATCGCCTTCTATTACAGCATCATCCGTAATTGGCACTGTAGTTATCTCTGTGTCCCCCACGGTTCCATTAAAGTTCAAGGTTCCTGTACTGCTTGTATAATCACTTCCCGCTGTTGCTGTCCCGTCTGCGGTTTGATAATTCACTGTAAATGCACCTGAAGCACTTGCGCCAGTATGCGTAACTGTGAAAACCGCATTACCAGCGTCTTCATCAACGGATACATCCGAAATGGTCATTGTAGGCCCTGGCACATAGCAGGAAACCGTGGCTTCCCAACCATTATTGGTTACGCTAAAATCCGATGTAAATCGAAAGGTAAGACAGCCCGAACCGTCTGTTGAAGTAATTGTACCTGGTACATTCCCATTATGGTACTGACCAATTAAGGTTCCCCCAGTGGTGGTACCTTCATATACATAGAGAAAATCATAACCATTTTCAACATCAAAGCTCGTAAAATTGACTCTTACAAAACTACCCCCCACATCAGGACAAATAGTATAGGTAATGTCTTCATTATTAGTGTATGTACTTGAAACGCCTCCAGAATCCAAAAAAGTTCCACTACAGGTGTTTTCTGTTACGCCATCCGTGATAATCAGACCATCATTGTCCGTAATATTACCTGCAGCGGTATCTGAATAATTAACAGTTCCATCAGAAGATCCTGTAAATTGAATTGTAAAAGCTTCTGTACTTTCCAACGACCCGTCGTCTGTTATTGCAACAGTTATGGTTTCCGTATCCCCGCTTGTTCCATTAAAATTCAAGGTTCCGGAACTAAAGGTATAATCACTTCCTGATGTTGCAGTACCGTTAACGGTCTGATAATTCACTGTAAATGCACCGGAAGCATTCGCGCCAGTATGTGTAACGGTAAATACTGCATTTCCAACGGCCTCATCAAAGGTTATGTCGTTAATGGTAATTGTTGGGCTAAAAGTTGCAGTAAACAACACATTGTCAATATAAATGGTCTCACTGCCACCCCAATTGGAATCCCCACCTACAAATCGTATGGACGAATTAGCGGATATTTGATCGGCTGTCAAGGTATGGGATACTGAACCGGTATTGGTAGAATTTATTGTTGATACTGTTTCATATGAGGAGGTATTGTCGTTCCAAAGTTGAACGCGCAAGGATTCGTTACCTCTGGAATTTGCATCATAATCCAAATCCAATGTAACACTTGATGCACCTGATAGGTCCAAATCCCTAAAAATAGTTCGACTATCTATGTTATTGAACTCCAATTCATTCCCCACAATTTCTATCCGGCCGCTACTTGGACTATTATCATCACCAGTTTCATCCCAGTTTCCTGCGAAATTTTGGGTTCCGTTATTGTTTGCGTAGGAGGTGGAACTGAAGTTGTCCCTATAGGTATCCTGACCAAAACTATTGGTCATAGCGCATAATAGCGCAATGAACAATATGGCCAAACCCTTTTTCGAATCGATTACTTTGGTAAGCATATAGTTAGTGAAATATACTTTCCACCAAATGTAATTTTAGTTGTAAGCCCCTCTAAATAATTGTTGTGAAAGGGCTAATCGATAAAGTGTAGGACAATAGTTATGGGGTTTGAACTTCAAAAATTCACTAAAAATCAAAAAAGAGCCCAAAATTGGACTCTTTTTCATTATAGGTTTCTCATTAAAAACCATTATTCGTATATGATGAACTCTGAACGACGGTTTAATTGGTGCTCTTCACTGCTACAGCGAACACCATTACTACATTGATTGACCAAACGACGTTCTCCAAATCCTTCGCCTTGTAATCTATTCGGCGCTATTCCTTTGGAAATCATGTATTGCACTGTGGATTCTGCTCTTTTTTGTGATAACCAGAGATTGTATGCATCATTACCTCGGCTATCCGTATGCGAATTCACCTTGATTTTTAGACTTGGATACTTTTCCATAGCCACAATGACTTTTTGAATTTCAATTTCTGCATCTGGTCTAATATCGAATTTGTTCAAGTCGAAATAGATTGTGCTCAATTGAAGTAACTTGGCCAAATCGTCACCGAACCCGCCTGTAACAACGTCGCGTTCTAAGTAAAAATCCACTATTCGCGGTTTACCGTAGGACCTATTCAGATATTCTTCAGCTGGTACGTAGCCATCTCTCGAGGCCCGAACAAAATTGCCTTTTGAGCAATCTAGAGCTAAGACATAATTTCCTTTACTATCCGTTAGCGTTGAAGATACTTCCCTGTTTTCCTCATCAATAATTTTTACAGTCGCACCGGCCAATACTTCGTTTGAAATTCTATCTCTTACCGTTCCTGTAACTTCTTGGATGCAATCCAATACCAATGGTTCATTCTCTGTGAACTCATAGATGTCGTCTTCACCAAGCCCGCCTTCCCTATTGGATGAGAAATATCCAATCTTAGTCTCATTATCAAGGATAAATGCAAAATCATCTTGATTTCCATTTACCGGTTTACCCACGTTAACTACCGGTTCATTGAAATTGCCAAAAGTGATTTTTGTGGCAAAAACATCCAATCCACCTAAACCTGGATGACCATCAGATGAGAAGTACAAAACACCTTCTTTGGTAATGTATGGAAAAGTCTCACGCGCAATGGTGTTGATATTGTTCCCTAGGTTCACAATAGGACCATACGTACCATCCCCAATAATCTCAGTTACGAAAATATCGGATTCACCCAATGAGCCCGGCATATCAGAAACAAAGTACAATCGCTTACCATCTGGACTCAATACAGGATGCGCAACAGAATAAGAATCACTATTAAACGGTAACTCTATGATATTGGTCCATTCTCCATCTACAAGTTCTGCGCTATAAATCTTCAAACGAATGATACCTTGTTCATCCTTATACTTTTTCCCGTCCAGAAAGTTATTACGGGTAAAGTACATAGTGGTTCCATCTTTACTAACTACAGAAGTGGATTCATGCAATCTGGTGTTTACATCACCTTGCAGTTTAACTACATTGTCGTTTGAAACACTATCTGCATTTACCTTATATAAATCCAAAAAGTCTTTGGAGTTCCATGTATGCCGATATCTTGCCAAGTTACCGGTATCTCTATCGGATGAGAAAATCAATCCTTTTTTGTAAAAAATAGCCGCAAAATCCGAATATTTACTGTTATAAGGGAACGGCTTAACCGTGTATCGTCCTGAATTCTCTTCAATTTTAGCCAAGTAATCTTCTGCCTCTGGAATATCGCCACCTGCCGTCATTTCCTTGAATCTCGTCATCAAAATTGCTGCAGCATCATAGTCCCCAAGTGTTTTTAAACTCTGGGCGTACCTAAATATGTAAGCTGGGTCGGTTTCATCTGGAAAATCCTCCGCCAATCGCTTGTACACATTGGCTGCTTCTTCGTATTTGGCATTGAAATAATAGGCGTTACCCAATCGCTTTAATAAATCCTGGGACACATAACCTTTATCCAGTACCTTTTTATAGATATCTATAGCGGGACTAAAGGAATATTCATTGTAACGGCTGTCCGCCTTTGATTTGGCCTTGGCTCCTTGTTTATCGCTAATCTTACCCTTTTCCTGGGCTGAAATCGGAGTAGCGAATCCTAGAACAACAATGAGAAGTAAAACTATTTTTTTAATCATCGTATTGGTCATTAGAAGAACCTAGGTGATACTGTTCGTTGGAATGCCTTTAGTAATTCCAATCTCAAAAACAGTTCGAAAGAACCGTCGTTAAATTGGGTTCCACCCAATTCCGTGGTTTCACGATCATAGGCCAAACCTATCATGATTTGATCGGTAATCTGAAATCCAGCCAAAGCACTAATGGCCGCATCCAATCTATAAGCCCCTCCAAAATAGAATTTATCCGCATAAAGGAAATTTGCAGAAAGGTCAACCTGTAGTGGAGCTCCACCAACAACCTTTGTCAACAGGGCAGGTTTAAACTGTAAATCAGCATTCAAATCAAACACATATCCTGTGATCAAGTAAAAGTTTATTCGTTCACTTGAAAGGAAATTCACCGAGTTGGAATCGTTGGCATCATTATCAAAATATTCTGTTTCTAGAATATTTGGTGCTGATACTCCCATGTAGAACTTATCGGTATGGTAATAAATCCCAAGACCGAAATTAGGATTGAACTGATTGTCTATATTATCTTGTTGCACAACTTCCTGATCAAAATTGCGCAAGCCATTAAAATCCAAACTAAGCATGTTCCCTCCTGCTTTCAATCCAAACGACAATTTTGCATCTAGGGAAACATCAATTGTATACGATAAAACTGCATCTAAATAGGTTTCCTGCACAACGCCATCACCAATATTATCATTAACAAGAGATACGCCATAACCTAACCTACTATTACGTATGGGCGAATGTAGATTGAAGGAGAAGGTTTCTGGTGCCCCATCCAATCCAACCCATTGCGAACGATAAAGTCCTGCAAAACTCAATTGACCCCTTGAACCAGCATATGCCGGATTAACGGTCAAGGTATTGAACATGTATTGGGTATACTGGGCATCCTGTTGGGCAATTAAACCCTGTATTGAGATTCCTATAAGTACTAACGGAATTAAAAAATGCTTTCTAACCATTCTGAATCTATCTGTTATCTGCTTATATAAATGTATTCGGAATCTGTAAACTTCCCTTCTTCCGTTTCGTAGTCAAATATATAAAAATATACCCCTGCCGGTAGGTAATCATTAACGCTCAACGTTGACCTTCCACGTGAACGGCCATCAAATACATTGTTTACATTATCGTAGTCCTTTCCTTCGTAAACTGCTACTCCCCATCTATTGAAAATACGTAGTGTACTGGTCTTGATATTGCGTACTCCGCGAATAAACAAGAAATCATTCTTTAAATCACCGTTAGGTGTTAACATCTGATTTACTTCAATTTTCTCATCTGTAGGTGGTGGAGCAGGGTCATCTATGGGATCTAAATAATCCGGTGTTCCATCACCATCTGTATCATCATTGGTAGGGTCACCATCACCATCCGCGTCCTCATCCGGGGTAACGATGCCGTCACCGTCATCGTCAAAATCACGGTAGTTCACATCCTCGGTACCGTCTGTGTCAGGTAGGTCCGTGGCCGGGTCCTCGATCTCGTCGTTCACATCATAGCCATCGTCAACATCCGAACCTTCATATCCATCGTCCAAACCGTCATTGTCCGTATCGTTGCCCGTATAGGCTTGATCTGGAATACCATCGAAATTAAAGTCGTTCCCCTCGTTGTTGTCAGGTACCAAATCATTGTCACTGTCATCATCCAGATAGTCCGGTAATTCGTCATCATCCGAGTTCTCAGGGGTCAATCCACCGATGTAGGCGCTGTTCACACCTTGGTTGGCCTCATAAGTGGCCGCGTCGTCATCATTTGGTGGAATATAGGTTGCCGTGGGCTGTGCCTCAACATTGTCTGGAATGCCATCATCGTCACTGTCAATGTCCAAATGGTCCGGTCTACCGTCTCCATCACTGTCCAATGGTTCGGTCAGTGGGTCACCGTCCCCGTCTATATTGTGGTCTTCAGTGGTGTCAAGGATACCATCGTTGTCATCATCAAGGTCCACTGAATCTGGTACCCCATCACCATCGGTGTCGTCACCCGGGTTAGGGCTGTCAGGGTCCAGGTAATCCGGGGTGCCGTCCTCGTCCGTATCGTCATTGGTAGGGTCACCATCACCATCCGCGTCCTCATCCGGGGTATCGATGCCGTCACCGTCATCGTCAAAATCACGGTAGTTCACATCCTCGGTACCGTCCGTGTCAGGTAGGTCCGTGGCCGGGTCCTCGATCTCATCGTTCACATCATAGCCATCGTCAACATCCGAACCTTCATATCCATCGTCCAAACCGTCATTGTCCGTATCGTTGCCCGTATAGGCTTGATCTGGAATACCATCGAAATTAAAGTCGTTCCCCTCGTTATTGTCAGGTACCAAATCATTGTCACTGTCATCATCCAGATAGTCCGGTAATTCGTCATCATCCGAGTTCTCAGGGGTCAATCCACCGATGTAGGCACTGTTCACACCTTGGTTGGCCTCATAGGTGGCCGCGTCGTCATCGTTTGGTGGAATATAGGTGGCCGTGGGCTGCGCCTCCACATTGTCTGGAATGCCATCATCGTCACTGTCAATGTCCAAATGGTCAGGTCTACCGTCTCCATCACTGTCCAATGGTTCGGTCAGTGGGTCACCGTCCCCGTCTATATTGTGGTCTTCAGTGGTGTCAAGGATACCATCGTTGTCATCATCAAGGTCCACTGAATCTGGTACCCCATCACCATCGGTGTCGTCACCCGGGTTAGGGCTGTCAGGGTCCAAGTAATCCGGGGTGCCGTCCTCGTCCGTATCGTCATTGGTAGGGTCACCATCACCATCCGCGTCCTCATCCGGGGTATCGATGCCATCACCGTCATCGTCAAAATCACGGTAGTTCACATCCTCGGTACCGTCCGTGTCCGGTAGGTCCGTGGCCGGATCCTCGATCTCATCGTTCACATCATAGCCATCGTCAACATCCGAACCTTCATATCCATCGTCCAAACCGTCATTGTCCGTATCGTTGCCCGTATAGGCCTGATCTGGAATACCATCGAAATTGAAGTCGTTCCCCTCGTTGTTGTCAGGTACCAAATCATTGTCACTGTCATCATCCAGATAGTCCGGTTCATCCACACCATCGGTGTTTACCGGGGTAATTCCTTGATCTCCGTCACCTTCATATGCATTGTCCAAACCATCATTGTCATCATCCATTCCTGTTGGCGGCACGTACCCATCTGTGGTTTGACCTTCAATATTATCTGGAATACCATCGTTATCACTATCAATATCCAATCTATCTGGAATCCCATCCCCGTCTGAGTCAACATCTACATTGAAGGTGGTGGTAATTGGATTTACAAAATTATCTAAGCAGGAAAACTGGATTCCAGCTTGTCTTGCAACAGATGTGGTAAAGTTTCCTCCATTGACCGGTTGAATTCCAAATCTGAAAACGAAGGTAGATAGATCAACAAATTGGACTGCAACATTAACGGAAGGGTTCTCATTGGAAATTCCGGGAAACTCAACACTTCCCCCATTGATCAACAATCCACCAAAAGTATTATTTACAAAAACATCCGTGTTAGCATCTACTGTATAACTAACCGGTGTATCAAAACGGTTATATTCTTGATATTGCTCATTTCCATCGACATCAATGAAATTGGCTATTAAATCCTCTAAAACTACAGGATTATTAGTTCCAGTTGCTACGATGGTAAACTTAAAATCAACATAGGGTCTTCTTTCTTCTGAAGTGGTTGTAAAAAACACCTCTGGTTTAAAATAGGCCGCATCAGTTTCATTTTGATCCAAGGTATCTATTTCCCCATTTACAATTTCCTCTAATGTTACCAATGCATCCAGTCCATCGGCCACATTGGGAAATCTATACGTTGCTCCTTCTTGTAATGCGTCACCAGATTCTAAAACCGGAATTTGGCTAAAATCCAACATGGGAATAGTTTCGCAATCAAATTCCGTGCTCAGTACACTTGATTCATTTCTATCAAGAATACCATCATTGTCGGAATCTATATCACGAAAATCGGAAACACCATCAGCATCTGTATCAACTGGTGTTAAACCTAAATTTCCGCCTTGTTCATAGGCATCATCCAACCCATTATCATTGGAATCTGTAGCTGTTGGGGCGATAAACTGTGCAGGTGTTTGAGCTTCAACATTGTCGATGAGACCATCATTATCCGAATCTGAATCCAAATAATCCGGGATTCCATCAGCATCGGTATCCGTGGGGTTTGTCCAATATTGATTATCCCCATCACTGTTTTTATCCTCTGCACTGTCTGTTATCCCATCATTGTCATCATCAATATCCATACTGTCAACAACACCATCACCATCGGAATCGGTGGTCACTGACATACTTAAAGATGTAAGACTTGACGGATGGTCAAATGAAGTTACTGCTAAATAGCCAAACGCGATTAGCGGCAACATAAGACCATAAAAAACCTTTTTCTTAAGATTTAAGAAATTAAATTTTTCCATAATGATAGCTTTGGTCAACTTATCACCATGGCATTAGTGTTCTCGAACTAGTAAGAAAATGGGGCTTTTCTTAACTAACAATTGGTCTTGCCAATATATAGCACTCCCAATTTAACATAGGGCACATAATTAATGCTTTTGTTGGGCAAGTCCTATTTTAATCGACAAAAGGTAATTTCCTTGTTATTACCAACCATCTCTATTTATACGGATGGTTTTTTGTCTTGGATTTCAAACCAACAAATTCAATCGATTCCTATGTGGGAAAATTACTTTACTTTTTGAATTTTTCATCTCATTATCCACTTTTTTTGTTCGCATTCTATTAACAACAACAGAGATGCGTTTAATTCAGCTCCAAATAGTCAAAAACCCCTATTTTTGCGCAAATTTTTGTCCATGGATTTTGAAAAGGAAATAGCTAGAAGAAGGACTTTTGGGATTATTTCGCACCCTGATGCCGGTAAAACCACTTTAACCGAAAAATTACTTCTATTTGGAGGGGCCATTCAAGAAGCCGGTGCTGTTAAAAACAACAAAATAAAGAAATCCGCAACTAGTGATTTCATGGAGATCGAACGTCAAAGGGGAATCTCTGTGGCCACTTCGGTATTGGCATTTATCTACAAGGATAAAAAAATCAATATTCTAGATACTCCAGGACACAAAGACTTTGCTGAGGATACATTCAGAACACTTACCGCAGTAGATAGCGTAATTGTTGTAATTGATGTAGCCAAGGGTGTAGAGGAGCAAACCGAAAAATTGGTGGAGGTCTGTAGAATGCGGAATATACCAATGATTGTCTTCATTAATAAATTGGATCGAGAAGGTAAAGATGCTTTTGATTTATTGGACGAAGTCGAACAAAAGTTGGGACTTTCTGTTACCCCATTGAGTTTTCCAATAGGTATGGGTTTTGACTTCAAGGGTATTTATAATATTTATGAAAAGAACATTAATCTTTTCAGTGGCAATAGCAAACAAAATATTGAGGAAACTATTGCCTTTACCGATATTGAAAGTCTGGAATTGGAAAATATCATTGGTGAATCCGCGGCTGCTGAATTAAGAGATAACTTAGAGTTGGTATCTGGTGTTTATCCAGAATTTGATATGAATGCTTATCTAAACGGAACACAACAGCCCGTATTTTTTGGCTCTGCATTGAATAACTTTGGTGTTCGTGAACTTTTGGATTGCTTCATTGATATTGCTCCCGCTCCTAGGGCAAAAATGGCAGAGGAACGCCTTGTTGAGTCGGATGAAAAGGATTTTTCTGGCTTTGTATTTAAGATACACGCCAATATGGATCCTAAACATCGTGACCGTTTAGCATTCATTAAAATCGTATCAGGTACGTTCGAGCGAAACAAACCCTACTTGCATGTAAGACACGATAAAAAATTAAAGTTTTCCAGTCCCAACGCCTTTTTTGCCGAGAAGAAGGAAATCGTGGATATTTCATTCCCTGGAGATATCGTAGGACTTCATGATACGGGAAATTTTAAAATTGGTGATACTTTGACCAATGGGGAAAAATTGAACTACAGAGGCATACCTAGTTTCTCCCCAGAACATTTTAGGTACATCAATAACGCGGATCCTATGAAGGCCAAGCAGCTAGGTAAAGGAATAGATCAGCTAATGGATGAGGGTGTAGCCCAGCTATTTACCTTGGAAATGAATGGTCGTAAAGTTATTGGAACAGTTGGCGCCTTGCAATATGAAGTAATCCAATATCGATTGGAACATGAATATGGTGCTAAATGCACTTATGAAAATTTTCCTGTCTATAAAGCATGTTGGGTGGAAGTTGATGATCCAAATCATGAGGAATTCAAAGAATTTAAAAGGGTAAAACAAAAGTTTTTAGCCCAAGACAAAAGGGGACAGCTGGTTTTTTTAGCGGATTCTGCATTTTCATTGCAAATGACCCAACAAAAGTATCCATCCGTAACGCTTAGATTCACCTCTGAACTAACACAATAGCACTGCACCTATTGTATACTACAGACAATCAGATGTTTGCAAAATAAACATCCGTAGATTTTTTGTACTTTATTGGCTGTAACCAATAAAAACTTTTCTATGTCTGATTCAAACAAACCACCAATCTGGTTTTGGATTTTAAGCGTTCTTGCCCTTGTATGGAATCTCTTTGGGGTATTCAATTACTTGTCGACCAAATTCAACCAAGTTGAGTTATTGGAGGCCATGTCGCAAGCGGAGCGGGAGCTGTTTGAGGGTATCCCTGCTTGGGCTACTGCAGCTTTTGCCATTGCGGTATTCTCGGGGACCATTGCTTCAATTGGATTGCTGATGCGAAAAAAATGGGCCAAACCCTTATTTGTTGTTTCACTTATTACGGCAGTTCTTCAGTTTATCAACTGGCTTTTCCTTCAGAACGCAAGTGAAGTATATGGGAATGCAGCCTATACAATGCCTTTAATCGTAGTCGTCGTAGGAGCATTGTTAATTTTCTTTTCCAATAAATCCATTCAAAAGGGTTGGATTTCCTAACGCTTTCGGTATCAAGAAACAAAAAACCCAGATGTATTAGTCTGGGTTTTGTTTTTTATGCCTCTCCTGTTGGACCAAAATTTAAAGGGATTGGTGGTTGCTCATAGTCTTTAATCGTACCATGTGCTTTTTCAAAACGTGAAACGTTATCACTCAATGCTTTTAAAAATTTTTTGGCATGTTGCGGGGTTAGTACAATACGACTTTTAACCTTGGCCTTGGGAGCGCCAGGCATCATACTTATAAAGTCCACCACAAACTCAGATACGGAGTGATTTATAATTGCCAAGTTGGAATAAATACCTTCGGCGGTTTTTTCATCCAACTCTATATTTATTTGCTTTTGATTCTGATTATTATTCTCTGCCATAGATGCAATGTTAGAAGATAAAGTAAAGAAAAAACCCTGACTTTTCGGTCAGGGTTTTTTTATTTAGAATTTGAATTCCTCTTTTCGAGCCATGATTTCATCATACTCCTCTTTAGAGCCTACAATGATGCTATCATAATCCCTCATACCTGTACCGGCAGGAATCTTATGTCCAACAATGACATTCTCCTTCAATCCTTCCAAAGTATCCACTTTACCGCTAACAGCAGCTTCGTTCAATACCTTAGTGGTTTCCTGGAATGATGCCGCTGAGATAAACGACTTGGTCTGAAGGGAAGCTCTTGTAATACCCTGCAAGATTGGTGTTGCAGTTGCTGCAACTGCATCTCGAGCGGTTACCAAAGTTTTGTCTTCTCTTCGCAAGATGGAATTTTCATCCCTCAATGCTCTTGCAGAAATGATTTGTCCAGCTTTCAAGTTTTCAGAATCACCTGCATCTTCAACTACTTTCTGACCGTAAATCTCATCGTTTTCACGGATAAAGTCATCTTTATGCACCAATTGGTTCTCCAAGAAGGTAGTGTCTCCTGAATCTTCAATACGTACTTTACGCATCATCTGGCGTACTACTACCTCAAAGTGCTTATCATTGATTTTCACCCCTTGTAATCGGTATACTTCCTGTACTTCATTCACCAAATATTGCTGAACCGCTGATGGTCCTTTAATGGCCAAGATATCTTCTGGCGTAATGGAACCATCTGACAATGGCATACCAGCTCGTACATAATCATTTTCTTGAACTAGAATCTGATTGGACAGTTTAACCAAGTACTTCTTGATTTCTCCTGTTTTGGATTCGATGATAATCTCACGGTTACCACGCTTGATTTTTCCGAAGGAAACTACACCATCGATTTCAGAAACAACAGCAGGATTAGATGGGTTACGTGCTTCGAAAAGCTCGGTCACTCTTGGAAGACCACCTGTAATATCACCCGCCTTAGCAGATTTACGAGGAATCTTCACCAATATCTTACCTTCTTTGATTTTATCACCGTCATCCACCATAATGTGTGAACCAACTGGTAGGTTATATGAACGTAAAGTTTCTCCTTTACCATCCTTAATCAATAAGGTAGGAATCAACTTTTTGTTTCTTGATTCAGAAATCACCTTTTCTTGGAAACCGGTTTGTTCATCGATTTCTACTTGATAGGTAACTCCCTGTTCAATGTTTTCGTAGGCAATTTGACCTGTAAACTCAGAAACAATTACACCATTATATGGATCCCATTGACAAATTACAGTACCTGGCTTGATCTTGGCACCGTTCTTCACAAACAACTGGGAACCGTAAGGAATGTTGTTGGTACTCAAAGTAATTCCGGTATTGGAATCAACAACCTTGATCTCTGAAGTTCTGGAGATTACGATATTGGCCTTTTCGCCTTCGCTGTTCTCTCCAACCACAGTTCTCAAATCCTCGATTTCAGCAACACCTTCAAACTTGGCTTCCAATTTGTTATCCTCGGAAATGTTACCTGCAATACCACCCACGTGGAAGGTACGCAAGGTCAACTGTGTTCCAGGTTCACCAATGGACTGTGCAGCAACCACACCAACGGCCTCACCACGCTGTACCATTTTATTGGTAGCTAGGTTTCGACCATAACACTTGGCACAGATACCTTTTGGAGCCTCACAGGTCAATGCGGAACGCACTTCTATCTTCTCGATAGGGGCAGCATTTACCTTTTTCACATCGGCTTCGGAGATTTGTTGGCCTGCTGCCAACAACAACTCCTCGTTCAATGGGTTGTATACATCGTGCAAGGAAACCCTACCTAGGATTCTTTCTCCCAAGGTTTCCACTACTTCTTCATTTTTCTTCAATGCCTGCACCTCAATTCCTCTAAGGGTACCACAGTCATCGATGTTGATGATTACATCTTGGGATACATCCACCAAACGACGGGTCAGGTAACCAGCATCCGCAGTTTTCAAAGCGGTATCCGCTAGACCTTTACGCGCACCGTGCGTAGAGATAAAGTATTCCAAAATCGAAAGTCCTTCCTTAAAGTTGGAAAGAATCGGGTTTTCGATGATCTCACCACCACCTGCTGTCGATTTTTTCGGCTTGGCCATCAAACCACGCATACCAGTCAACTGGCGAATCTGCTCTTTGGAACCCCTTGCTCCAGAATCCAACATCATATACACAGAGTTGAATCCTTGTTTGTCTTCACGGATTCGCTTCATGGCCAATTCTGTCAACATGGCATTGGTAGATGTCCAAACATCAATAACCTGGTTGTAACGCTCGTTATTGGTGATCAGACCCATGTTATAGTTCATCATAATACCATCAACCTGCTCGTTGGCATCGTTGATCATATCGTGCTTCTCTGGTGGAATAATAATATCACCTAAACTGAAGGACAAACCTCCTTTAAAGGCGAATTCGTATCCCATGGTCTTGATCTTATCCAAGAACTCAGCAGTTGTAGGAACATCGGTCACCGCAAGAATATCCCCGATAATGTTCCTTAGGGATTTCTTGTTCAATACCGTGTTAATATATCCTGCTTGCTCTGGTACCACGCTGTTGAACAATACACGCCCACAAGTAGTCTCTATAATTTGGTTTACAAGCTCACCTTCTTCGTTAAAGTCCTTGGCCCTAACCTTGATACCGGCATTCAGTTCTACTTTTCCTTCGTTGAAGGCAATTTCAACTTCTTCTGCAGAATAAAAGGTCAACCCTTCACCCAATACGGGCTCTTTTTTGGTAGATTTCTTTTCCTTGGTCATATAGTACAGACCCAATACCATATCCTGCGAAGGAACGGTAATAGGAGAACCATTCGCAGGGTTCAGGATGTTTTGGGAGGCCAACATCAACAATTGCGCTTCCAATATAGCCTCTGGACCCAAAGGCAAGTGAACTGCCATCTGATCCCCATCGAAATCCGCGTTAAATGCGGTACATGCCAATGGGTGCAAACGAATAGCCTTACCTTCTATCAACTTTGGTTGGAAGGCTTGGATACCCAATCTGTGAAGCGTGGGGGCCCGGTTTAATAGTACTGGATGTCCTTTGAGAACATTTTCCAGGATATCCCAAACCACAGGCTCTTTCTTGTCTATGATTTTCTTGGCTGATTTTACTGTCTTTACTATACCTCTTTCAATCAGTTTTCTGATGACAAAAGGTTTGTACAGCTCAGCAGCCATATCTTTTGGTAGACCACATTCGTACAATTTCATTTCCGGTCCAACCACAATTACGGAACGGGCAGAGTAATCCACACGTTTACCCAGCAAGTTCTGACGAAAACGACCTTGTTTTCCTTTCAAGGAATCCGAAAGGGATTTTAAGGGTCTGTTTGATTCTGTTTTTACCGCAGAGGCTTTTCTTGTGTTATCGAACAAGGAATCCACAGCTTCTTGAAGCATACGCTTTTCGTTTCTCAAGATCACTTCTGGAGCCTTGATTTCCATCAAACGCTTTAAACGGTTATTTCTAATGATAACCCTACGGTATAGATCGTTCAAATCGGAAGTGGCAAAACGACCACCATCCAATGGTACCAACGGACGTAATTCCGGTGGAATTACAGGTACCACCTTCATGATCATCCACTCCGGTCTGTTTTCACGATTATCTTGGGATTCACGCAAAGCTTCAACTACTTGAAGTCTCTTAAGGGCTTCAGTCTTACGTTGTTTGGAAGTTTCCGTATTGGCTTTGTGTCTTAACTGATAAGACAATTCTTCCAAGTCAATACGTGCCAATAGATCAATCAAACATTCCGCCCCCATTTTGGCAACGAATTTGTTTGGATCTGTATCTTCCAAATATTGGTTTTCCGCTGGTAATTCTTCCAAGATGTTCAAATATTCTTCCTCTGTTAGGAAGTCCATCTTGTTGATTTCCTCACCTTCTGGTCCTTTGGCAAGACCTGGTTGTATTACTACATATCTTTCGTAGTAAATGATCATATCCAATTTCTTGGATGGTAATCCCAATAGGTATCCAATCTTGTTTGGAAGGGAACGGAAATACCAGATATGTGCCACAGGTACCACCAAATTGATGTGTCCTACGCGGTCTCTACGTACTTTTTTCTCAGTTACCTCAACACCACATCTGTCACAAACAATCCCTCTATATCTAATTCGCTTGTACTTACCACAGGCACATTCGTAATCCTTTACAGGACCAAAAATACGCTCACAAAACAGACCATCACGCTCTGGTTTATGTGTTCTGTAGTTAATGGTTTCAGGCTTTAACACCTCACCACGGGACTCGGCCAAGATAGACTCTGGAGAAGCCAGTCCTATGGAAATTTTGTCAAACCTTTTTGGTGCGGTATTATCTTTTATTCTAGCCATAATACTATGGAGATGATATTATTAAAATACTATATAAACTTTGTTACTCTTCCAATCTGATATCCAAGCCCAAACCTTTAAGTTCGTGCATCAATACATTGAAAGATTCTGGCAATCCAGGTTCTGGCATGGTCTCACCTTTTACAATGGACTCATAGGTCTTGGCTCTACCGATCACGTCATCAGATTTTACAGTCAAAATCTCGCGTAATGTAGAGGAAGCTCCGTAGGCCTCTAGTGCCCAAACCTCCATCTCACCAAAACGCTGACCACCAAACTGTGCTTTACCACCCAACGGCTGTTGCGTGATCAAAGAGTATGGTCCAATAGATCTTGCGTGCATCTTATCGTCTACCATGTGGCCTAATTTCAACATGTAAATTACACCTACTGTCGCGGCTTGATCAAAACGCTTCCCGGTACCACCATCGTAAAGGTGGGTATGTCCAAATCTTGGAACTCCAGCCTCGTCTGTAAGCGCGTTGATCTGATCTAGGGTAGCTCCATCAAAAATTGGGGTTCCATACTTTCTACCCAACTTAAGACCGGCCCAACCCAATACCGTTTCGTAAATCTGACCAATGTTCATCCTTGATGGTACACCAAGTGGATTCAATACGATATCCACAGGAGTTCCATCTTCTAGGAATGGCATATCTTCTTGACGTACGATACGTGCAACGATACCTTTGTTACCGTGACGACCTGCCATCTTATCACCAACTTTCAGTTTACGTTTCTTAGCGATGTAAACTTTAGCCAATTTCATAATACCAGCAGGCAATTCATCACCAACAGAGATGGTAAACTTATCTCTTCTAAGGTTACCCTGGATGTCGTTTAATTTGATTTTGTAGTTGTGCAACAAATCAGCCACCATTGCATTGGTACTATCATCTGTTGTCCAGCTACCACCTACCAAGTGTGCAAAATCATCAACGGCATTCAACATTTTAATGGTGTATTTCTTTCCTTTTGGAAGTACTTCTTCACCTAAATCGTTAATTACCCCTTGTGAAGTTTTACCATTGATCAAACCAAATAGTTTTTCGATCAAGACATCCTTCAACTGTTGGAATTTCACTTCGTAGTCCATTTCCAATCTGGAAATAGCTTCTTTATCTTCTGAACGCTTACGCTTGTCCTTTATAGATCGAGAAAATAGTTTCTTATCGATTACAACACCTCTCAATGAAGGTGAAGCTTTCAAGGAAGCATCTTTTACGTCACCAGCTTTATCACCAAAGATGGCACGAAGTAATTTTTCTTCTGGTGTAGGGTCAGATTCACCTTTTGGAGTAATCTTTCCAATCAAAATATCACCAGGTTTTACCTCGGCTCCAATACGGATCATACCGTACTCGTCCAAATCCTTAGTGGCTTCTTCAGATACGTTAGGAATATCGTTGGTCAATTCCTCAGCACCTAATTTGGTATCTCTAACTTCTAATGCGTATTCATCAATATGGATGGAGGTAAAGATATCCTCACGCACCACTTTTTCAGAAATTACTATCGCATCCTCAAAGTTATATCCTTTCCAAGGCATGAAGGCCACCTTCATGTTCCTGCCCAAGGCCAATTCGCCTTTTTCCGTAGCATAACCTTCACAAAGTACCTGACCCTTTTTAACTTTATCACCTTTTCTTACAATAGGCTTCAAGTTAATACTGGTTCCTTGGTTCGTTTTTCTAAACTTAACTAAGTTGTAGGTTTTGGAATCCTCTTCGAAACTTACCAAACGTTCCTCATCGGTTCGGCTATACTTGATGGTAATTTTCTGTGCATCCACATATTCTACAACACCATCACCTTCAGCATTGATCAATACCCTTGAATCCGTAGCAACTTGTCTTTCCAGACCAGTACCAACAATTGGTGATTGTGGTCTAAGTAATGGAACTGCCTGACGCATCATGTTTGATCCCATCAAAGCACGGTTCGCATCATCATGCTCCAAGAATGGAATCAAGGAAGCGGAAATAGAGGCAATCTGGTTAGGAGCAACGTCCGTATAGTTAACCTCGGATGGATCAACTACCGGGAAGTCACCTTCCTCACGCGCAATTACTTTATCGTCTTCAATTTTTCCTTTGGCATCCATAGGAATGTTTGCCTGGGAAATTTTCATTCCCTCTTCTTCCTCAGCGCTTAGATACGTGAACTCCTTGGTATCTACAACTCCATTTTCCACTTTGCGGTATGGGGTTTCCAAGAAGCCCATTGGGTTTACCTTGGCAAACACTGACAATGAAGATATCAAACCAATATTCGGTCCTTCAGGAGTTTCAATTGGACAAAGTCTTCCGTAGTGGGTATAGTGAACGTCACGCACCTCAAAACCTGCTCTTTCTCGTGAAAGACCACCTGGTCCAAGTGCGGATAATCTTCTTTTGTGGGTTATCTCAGCCAATGGATTGGTTTGATCCATAAACTGGGATAGCTGGTTGGTACCGAAGAATGAATTGATAACGGAAGACAAGGTCTTTGCGTTAATCAAATCAATAGGGGTAAATACTTCGTTGTCACGAACATTCATACGCTCGCGAATGGTACGTGCCATACGTGCCAATCCAACACCAAATTGAGAAGACAATTGTTCTCCAACAGTTCTTACACGACGGTTGGACAAGTGATCAATATCATCAATCTCCGCCTTGGAGTTGATCAATTCGATTAAGTATTTGATAATGGTGATAATATCTTCCTTGGTCAAAACTTGTTTGTCCATTCCAATATCAAGACCCAATTTCTTGTTCATTCTATAACGACCAACTTCTCCTAAGTTGTAACGTTGATCAGAGAAGAACAACTTATCAATAATACCACGAGCCGTTTCCTCATCTGGCGGCTCAGCATTACGCAATTGTCTATAAATATGCTCTACCGCTTCTTTTTCAGAGTTGGTAGGATCCTTCTGTAATGTGTTGTGAATAATGGCATAATCTGATTGCGCATTGTTCTCTTTGTGAAGTAGTATAGTCTTTACATCTGCATCAATGATTTCATCAACGTGTTCTTTTTCAAGAACCGTATCACGATCTAGGATGATCTCATTACGCTCAATAGATACAACTTCACCGGTATCTTCATCCACGAAATCTTCGTGCCATGTGTTCAATACCCTTGCGGCCAATTTACGGCCCAATACTTTTTTAAGTCCTGCTTTGGAAACCTTAACTTCTTCTGAAAGGTCGAATATCTCAAGGATATCTTTATCTCTTTCAAAACCGATTGCGCGGAAAAGTGTGGTAACTGGTAACTTTTTCTTCCTATCGATATAGGCGTACATCACACCATTGATATCGGTAGCGAATTCTATCCAAGATCCCTTAAATGGAATTACCCTGGCAGAATACAATTTTGTACCATTTGCGTGGAAGGATTGGCCAAAGAACACCCCTGGTGATCTATGTAATTGTGATACAACCACTCTTTCCGCACCGTTGATAACGAATGTACCACTTGGTGTCATGTACGGGATAGTACCCAAGTACACATCTTGCACGATGGTTTCAAAATCTTCGTGCTCAGGATCGGTACAATATAATTTTAAGCGTGCTTTTAATGGTACGCTATAGGTAAGCCCACGTTCAATACATTCTTGGATGGAATATCTTGGTGGATCTATAAAATAATCTAGAAATTCTAGTACAAATTGATTTCTAGTGTCTGTAATGGGAAAATTTTCCATGAAGGTGTTGTAGAGACCTTCATTTCCTCTTTCGTCAGATTTAGTCTCAAGTTGAAAAAAGTCTTGGAATGACTTAATCTGAATGTCCAAGAAATCCGGGTATTCCGGTATGTTCTTAGCGGATGCGAAATTTACTCTTTCAGTAGTGTTTGTGAACATCAATGGACAAATTTTGATCGTGAAATATTACTGCGGGTGGTGTATGACTTTATACACTCCTATTTAAAGAGGCTAAGGCCTAACCATTATCATGGAAAGACCTTAACCAATTTTGTATGGTAAAAGCTATTATTTAAGCTCAACTTCTGCTCCAGCTTCTTCCAATGATTTTTTGATACCTTCTGCCTCATCTTTGGCAACACCTTCTTTAACAGCTTTAGGAGCGCTGTCAACGATGTCTTTAGCATCTTTCAATCCAAGACCAGTCAACTCTTTTACAAGTTTAACAACAGCCAATTTGGAAGCACCAGCAGCTTTAAGGATTACATCAAATTCTGATTTTTCCTCAGCAGCTTCTTCACCACCACCAGCAGCAGCACCACCAGCAACAGCTACTGCAGCAGCAGCAGGCTCAATACCGTATTCTTCTTTTAAAATGTCGGCCAACTCGTTTACCTCTTTTACTGTTAGGTTAACCAACTGTTCTGCAAAATCTTTTAAATCTGCCATTTTTCTATCGTTTAATAAAAATTTTTAAAATATACTTAGTTAATTGTGCGCGAATTATTCTTTTTCAGATAAAGTCTTAAGGATACCGGCAAGTTTACCACCACCTGATTTAAGACCAGAAATAACATTCTTGGCCGGTGATTGCAACAATCCGATGATATCCCCGATAACTTCCTCTTTGGACTTGATGTTTACAAGTGCCTCAAGGTTTTCATCACCAATGAATATTGCTTCTTCAACAAAAGCTCCTTTCAATACAGGTTTATCTGATTTTTTTCTAAAGTTCTTGATAAGTTTCGCAGGGGCGTTCCCAGTTTCAGAAAACATCATCGATGTATTTCCTTTTAAAACTTCAGGAAGATCCCCAAATTCCTTATCAGAAGCTTCCATTGCTTTTGAAAGCAAAGTGTTCTTTACTACCGCAAGTTTAATGTTTGCCTTGAAACACGCTCTTCTCAAATTGGAGGTGTCAACAGCATTCAATCCTGAAATATCTGCCAAATAAATATTGGCATTATCAGCCAACTGTGCAGTCAAGTCTTCTATTACGATTGCTTTTTCTTCTCTTGTCATAATTAAAATATTGAACTACCAGTTATGAAACTGCTTTTGGATCTAGTTGAACACTAGGACTCATGGTACTTGACAAATAAACGCTTTTCATATAAACGCCTTTTGCTGCAGCTGGCTTCATTCTTACCAAAGTATCCAATAACTCTTTGGCATTGCCTGCAATCTTATCTGCAGAAAAAGAAGCTTTTCCTATTGCCGCATGTACAATTCCTGTTTTATCTACTTTAAAATCAATCTTACCAGCCTTTACTTCAGATACTGCTTTTGCAACATCCATAGTTACCGTACCGGTTTTAGGGTTAGGCATTAAACCTCTTGGACCTAAAACTCTACCTAGAGGCCCAAGTTTACCCATTACGCTTGGCATAGTGATGATTACATCAACATCAGTCCAACCGCCTTTGATTTTTTCCAAATACTCATCTAATCCCACAAAGTCTGCGCCAGCTTCTTTAGCCTCCGCCTCTTTATCTGGAGTCACCAATGCCAAAACTTTAACGTCTTTACCGGTTCCGTGAGGAAGGGTTACAACGCCACGCACCATTTGATTTGCTTTTCGTGGATCTACACCCAAACGAACTGCAAGGTCAATTGAAGCGTCAAACTTTACATTGGTTATTTCTTTTACCAAAGCAGATGCCTCTTCCAAAGAATACAATTTATTCTTATCTATTTTGGAATTGGCTTCTTTTTGCTTTTTAGTCAATCTTGCCATTATAAATTGCTTTAGATTTTAAAAAGGTCTTTTACCAGCTACTTTAAGTCCCATAGAACGTGCAGTACCCGCAACCATACTCATTGCAGATTCCACTGTAAATGCATTCAAATCGACCATTTTGTCTTCAGCGATTTGCTTTACTTGATCCCAGGAAACACTTCCGGATTTAACCCTGTTAGGTTCGCCAGATCCTTTTTTAATCTTAGCTGCTTCCAACAATTGAACTGCCGCGGGTGGTGTTTTTACAACAAATTCGAAAGATTTGTCTTTGTAAACGGTGATAACAACAGGTAATACTTTACCCGGTTTATCCTGTGTACGCGCATTAAATTGCTTACAGAACTCCATGATGTTAACACCAGCAGCACCTAAGGCGGGTCCAACCGGTGGCGATGGATTCGCAGCACCTCCCCTAACTTGTAATTTAACTACCTTATCTACTTCTTTTGCCATTGTTTTTAATTAAAATGAAAGTGTGTCAATTGGAAGCAACACAACTTTATATTTGTAACAGCTCTACTATTCTTAATTATTCAGAAATCAGATTTCTGATTTCTGTTTATATTTTTTCAACTTGCATATAACTAAGCTCCAAGGGTGTTTTTCTACCGAAAATCTTCACCATAACCTCAAGCTTTCGTTTCTCTTCATTGATTTTCTCAACAGTTCCATTGAACCCGTTGAAAGGACCATCAATAACCTTGACCGTTTCACCTAATACGAATGGTATGGCCACATTGTCAGTATTCACCGCCAATTCATCAACCTTACCAAGCATACGGTTTACCTCGGTCTTACGTAATGGAACAGGATCACCACCTTTGGTTTCTCCTAAAAATCCAATCACATTGGTAATGGAACGAATGATATGCACCATTTCACCACCAAGGTTCGCTTTAATCATGATATAACCTGGAAAGTAAACACGTTCTTTGTTTATCTTCTTTCCGTTTCGGATCTGAACAACCTTTTCGGTAGGAACAAGGACTTCTTCAAGGTAATCGCCAAAACCATTGCGCTCTACCTCACTTTCAATATAGCCTTTGATCTTGTTTTCTTGACCACTGACCGCCCTTACTACGTACCATTTTTTCTCCAGAACCTCAGACATATCCAATTATCCTATTACATTATCAAAATACAAACGAATCAACTTACTGAATAGGGAATCAACTCCCCATGTAGCCAACGCAAACAAAATGGAAAACACCGCAACCACAACCATAAGATTGGAAGCTTTTTCCCTGTCTAGCCACGTAACATTGCTCTTTAATTCCTCAAAAGATTCCTTAATGTAAGTGATCATGTTTTATTCGTATTTTTTGCACGGGAGGAGAGACTCGAACTCCCGACACCTGGTTTTGGAGACCAGTGCTCTACCAACTGAGCTACACCCGTTTATATTTACACTGAAAGGTATTCCGCAAAAGCGGAACACCCTTTAGTGCACTATTTATTGTAAAAAGATTTAATCTAGAATCTCAGTAACCTGACCGGCACCTACAGTTCTACCACCTTCACGGATAGCGAAACGTAGACCAACGCTCAATGCGATTGGCTGGATCAAATCAACATTGATAGTCAAGTTATCACCTGGCATTACCATTTCAACTCCATCAGGAAGACCAATGTTACCTGTTACGTCAGTTGTTCTTACGTAGAACTGAGGACGGTAGTTGTTGTGGAATGGTGTGTGACGACCACCTTCTTCTTTTTTAAGGATATAAACCTCAGCTTTGAATTTAGCATGTGGCTTAACAGAACCTGGCTTACAGATTACCATACCTCTTTTGATGTCGGATTTTTCAATACCTCTCAAAAGGATACCAACGTTATCACCAGCTTCACCTCTATCCAAAATCTTACGGAACATCTCTACCCCTGTAATGGTTGAAGCCAATTTCTCAGCACCCATACCAATGATATCAACAGCATCACCAGTGTTAGCAACTCCAGTCTCAATACGACCAGTAGCAACTGTACCACGACCAGTAATGGTGAACACATCTTCAACAGGCATCAAGAAATCCTTGTCAACATCTCTTTTTGGAAGTTCGATCCACTCATCAACAGCAGCCATCAACTCCATAACAGTGTCAACCCATTTCTGCTCACCGTTCAATGCCCCAAGAGCAGAACCAGAGATTACAGGTCCGTTGTCACCATCGTACTCATAGAAAGAAAGCAATTCTCTTACTTCCATTTCAACAAGTTCCAAAAGCTCTTCATCGTCAACCATGTCAACTTTGTTCAAGAAAACAACGATTCTAGGAATACCTACCTGGCGACCAAGAAGGATGTGCTCACGAGTTTGTGGCATAGGACCATCAGTTGCAGCAACAACCAAGATAGCACCGTCCATTTGAGCAGCACCAGTAACCATGTTCTTTACGTAATCCGCGTGACCTGGACAGTCAACGTGAGCGTAGTGACGGTTTTGGGTTTGATACTCTACGTGAGAAGTGTTAATTGTAATACCCCTTTCTTTTTCTTCAGGAGCATTATCAATAGAATCAAAGCTTCTAAGCTCTGAAAGACCCGCATTAGCCAATACGGTAGTAATAGCAGCGGTCAGCGTAGTTTTACCGTGATCCACGTGTCCAATAGTACCAATATTTAAGTGCGGTTTGGAACGATCAAAAGTTTCCTTTGCCATTTTAAATAAATTTAATCTTAGTTTATAATATTAGTGTACAAATCGTTTTGAGCCAATGACGAGATTTGAACTCGTGACCTCTTCCTTACCAAGGAAACGCTCTACCCCTGAGCTACACCGGCGTAAAGTGTTGAATCAACTACTTCAAATAGTCCTCCCATTTTAATTGGAAGAGATTCTTGCTTTCGCAAGGATGACTTTTAGAGCGGGAGACCGGGTTCGAACCGGCGACATTCAGCTTGGAAGGCTGACGCTCTACCAACTGAGCTACTCCCGCATTTTTTGGATAAAAATCCAATGGCATTCAATATTTCAAAAAAACCTTTCCACTTTGGCTGTTTTTTGAACAACACTTTGTGGGGAGAGCAGGATTCGAACCTGCGAAGGTGAAAACCAACAGATTTACAGTCTGTCCTCGTTGGCCGCTTGAGTATCTCCCCGCCTTATTTTCAGTAACTTACGAGCCGATGGAGGGACTCGAACCCACGACCTGCTGATTACAAATCAGCTGCTCTAGCCAGCTGAGCTACATCGGCTTTTTAGAGCCTTTTTTGCATAAAAAAAGTCCGCTATTTCTAACGGACTGCAAATGTATAGATTTATTTGTTTATTCAAAATATTTTTGAAAAAATTTTCATCAAGCTTTTGCCCTTAATTTTTCCTTCTTTTTTACTAGCTGTCTTTCCAGCGAGTTACAGGCAGAATCCACTGCTTCTTCAAATGACTTACATTGTTTTTTTACAATGAATTGATCTCTAGGTACCAACAATTTGATCTCCACTATCTTATTTTCCTTAGCACTGGTATTTTCAACCTTCAAATAAACATCGGAACCAATTACTTTATCATAAAATGTTTCCAGCTTGTCCATACGTCTTTGAATAAATTCAATGAGTTTTGCATCCGCAACAAAATTTACCGATTGTGCATTTACCTTCATAAGATGTTGTTTTTAGGGCTACCGACGATAGTAGCTTTGGTTAAACTTTACAAGAAATCAATCTTTCTTGTTTCTGGGATGGGCTTTCAGATGAACTTTTTTTAGTTCGGCGATACTGTTATGGGTATAAACCTGGGTAGACGCCAAACTACTGTGCCCTAACAATTCCTTCACGGAATTCAAGTCAGCTCCCCTATTAAGCATATGCGTTGCAAAGGTATGTCTAAGTATATGTGGACTTTTTTTAACCTTAGGGGATACCAAACTAAAATACTTATTTATGATGCGATAAACAAGTGTTTCATAAATTTTAGAACCGCTTTTGGTCAAAAATAAAAATGCAGGGGCTTGTATTGATTTTAAAGCATTTCTATGTTCTAGATAGTGCTCGATAAACGGTTTGAGTGTAGGCAAAAGCGGTATAATCCGCTCCTTATTACGCTTGCCCAATACCTTTATGGTTTTATAATCAGCTGCAATGTCATTGCGCTTCAGGTTTACTAATTCGGATCGGCGCATCCCGGTGGTGTAAAGCAGTTCGATTATCAACTTGTCCCGCATGCCTTCAAAATCATCTGAAAAAGGAATGTCTTGGATAATCTTGGACATTTCAATTTCTGAAAATGGCACCTCCAACTTCTTTTGCGTTTTTAATGCTTTGTGCTTCACCAAAGGTGATGCAGTGATTTGTTCCGTCTTTTGTAAAAAACGATAATAGGCTCTCAGTGAAGAAACTTTCCTATTTACACTACGAGTTGTTATTCCTTGATCTACAAGATGGACTATCCAACTGCGTATAAGGTTATATCCAATATGATCAATTGTAGGTTCATCAAATTCCTCCAAAATAAAACCCGAAAAATCCATCAAATCCTTTTTGTAAGCAGTAATGGTATGCTTTGAATAGTTTCGCTCAAACTCTAAGTAAGACGTAAAGGCGCTGATGGACATGCTCCAAAATTATCGAATTCTTGAAAATAAAAAATCCTGCCACAAAAATTGTAGCAGGATTTTTAAAATGTCTTTGAACTAAAACCTAGATTTCTTCTTGGTCTCTTAGTCCTTGTATATATTGAGCTTTTTGAATTTCGGCTCTACGCTTAACAGAAGGTTTTGTGAACTGCTGTCTCTTTCTCAATTGACGCATAGTACCTGTCTTATCAAACTTACGCTTAAAACGCTTTAAAGCTCTATCGATGTTTTCTCCTTCTTTTACTGGTATAATTAACATAGGCTACAACCTCCTTTCTTTTAGAATTTCCCAATTTTCGTTGGGCGTGCAAATATACAGGTAATAATTCTAACTGTACAAACTTACTTTAGTATATTTCTTGAAATTACCAATTTTTGGATTTCCGTGGTCCCTTCCCCTATGGTACATAACTTGGAATCCCTGTAAAATTTCTCGACAGGAAAATCTTTGGTGTATCCATAACCTCCATGAATCTGTACGGCATCATTTGCTATTTTTACACAGATTTCCGAAGCGAACATCTTACTCATGGCGCCTAACTTGGTAACCGGCCTTCCTTCATTTTTAAGAAATGCTGATTTGTGTAACAGTAATTCAGCTGCCTCAATCTCGGTAGCAGCATCCGCCAACTTAAAGGATACACCTTGGAATTGACTGATTGGCTTACCAAATTGGACTCTTTCCTTGGAATACTGCAATGCAGCTTCATAAGCGCCTTTGGCAACACCTAAGGATAACGCACCTATTGAAATTCGTCCGCCATCCAACACCTTCATGGACTGGATAAATCCATCTCCTATTTCTCCCAATCTATTCGCATCTGGGATTCGGCAATCCGAAAAAATCAATTCAGCTGTTTCGCTGGCACGCATGCCCAACTTGTTTTCCTTTTTCCCACTGGTAAATCCCGGGGTTCCTTTTTCAATAGCGAAGGCTGTCATCCCATGACTATCTCCTTTTTCGCCGGTACGGGCAATTACAACTGCAATATCTCCACTCTTTCCGTGGGTAATGAAGTTTTTTGCACCATTTAACACCCAATGATCACCATCCTTGACTGCGGTCGTATTCATTCCTCCTGCATCAGACCCGGTATTATGCTCTGTTAATCCCCATGCGCCGATCCATTCGGCGGTCGCCAATTTAGGAATCCAGCGTTGCTTCTGTTCTTCGTTTCCAAAGGAAAGGATATGATTAGTACATAAGGAGTTATGCGCTGCAACTGATAGACCAATGGATGGATCTACCTTTGAAATTTCTTCTAAAATTGCAATGTATTCATGATAGCCCAATCCCGAGCCACCTAATTCTTCTGGCACCAAAACACCCATGAAACCCAATTCACCTGCCTTCTTAAATACTTCGATTGGGAATGTTTGGCTTTCATCCCATTCCATTACATAGGGCTGAATGTACTGCTGGGCAAAATCCCTAGCTGATTCTGCAACCATTTTTTGTGTCTCGGAATAATCAAAGTTCATCATGGACATTGTTTCCGTAATCATATAATCAGTGGTTTTATAATGACAAATATAATTTAATTCTCTCTATTTTGTTTATCGGAAATCCATTTAAGTTAAACAAATCTTCAATGGATTGATATGGACCCTTTTCTTCTCTATACTTCACCATTTGATTAGCCAACGATTTTTTTATATAAACCAAACTTGCTAATTCTTGGGCTGAAGCCGTATTAATATTCAACTTTTCTATCTTGGGAGGTTGTTCAACTATAAATTTCTGAACAATGCGTAGGACCACTTCTTGCTCCAGACCATACACGTCATAGAGTTGTTCATTCACAACAAATCCACCAAGCCTATTCCTGAATTTAATAATTCTCGCAGAAAGCACCTCTCCTACCCCATAAATTGATTTCAGGTCCTCAGCGGTAGCGAGATTAATATCCTTTGGCTTAATTGAATGCGAATCTGAATTCTTTGAATAGGTAGTCGCTTGTTTGTGGTAGTTCTTTCGTTTAGGGAACTTGAAATATGCAACCATGGTGCCCAACAAGGAGTCCGATACTTTGGTTACTTCTTGAAATTGGGCTGCTGAATTTACATAATTACCCAACTTTCTAAAATCATATATACGATCTAATTCCTCATAGGTCATCCCTAAAACATAACCTTTATAGTCATTGATGTAATTTGGATTAAAAGGGTACAACCGAACTGTATCCCTTACCAGTAAATTTTTGCGCAAACTATCAATTCTGACTTGTTGAACATTATCCACCAAGAATTGCGATTCAGGGGAAACTGGTCGAGATTTTATTATATGAAAAATACATTGCAACAGCACAATCAGGAACAACAAAAAGAAAATCCCACCTCTTTCTTGCTTACTGAATCTAAGGCGGGATTTCTTCATATGTTTTTTGCTACTGGATTACTTTGAAGCCCTTATGGCATCCATATATCTTGCAAGCTGTTTTTTAACTACTGGGAATAGGAAATAGAGCCCAACCATGTTCGGGAATACCATTGCAAAAATCATAGCATCTGAGAATGCCCAGATGGAATCCATACTGGCAGCTGCACCAATTACCACAAATACCAAGAATAGAACTTTATACGTAAGGTCCATTTTCTTTCCTCTACCAAAAAGGAACTTCCAGGATTGAAGACCATAGTAAGACCAGGAAATCATAGTGGAAACAGCAAACAGTACCACTGCGATGGTCAAGAATACATTGGAATATGGAATATAATTTGCAAAAGCTTGGGATGTAATACCCGCTCCTTCATAAGCAATACCGTCAATCATTACCGCTCCAGAACCGTCACCACCATATTCAAAGACACCGCCAAAGTTAAATATGATAATTACCAATGCGGTCATTGTACAAATAACAACCGTATCAATAAAGGGTTCCAGTAGTGCTACAAGCCCTTCTGAGGCCGAATATTTAGTTTTAACCGCTGAGTGCGCAATTGACGCAGAACCAGCACCAGCCTCATTGGAGAAAGCTGCTCTTCGGAATCCAACCAGTAATACGCCTATGACCCCACCTACACCTATTGCAGTTGGATTGAATGCTTCTGTTATGATCAATGAAATCGCATCATCAATTAATCCAAAGTTACCAAGTATGATGTAAAGACATGCGATGATGTATAGCAAAGCCATAAATGGTACAACCTTTTCAGTTACTGAAGCAATCCTTTTGATTCCTCCAATAATGATAATTCCAACCAATAATGCCAATACAACACCAATTACTGTTCCTGCCATGGTGCTTTCCCAACCAAAGAGTTCTTTTACAACGATTGTCGCTTGGTTGGATTGCGCAGCGTTACCACCACCAAATGATCCACCTATGCAGAAAAAGGCAAACAAAGCGGCAGCAATTTTGCCCAAAGTCTTAAACCCGCGTTCCTTTAATCCTTTACTGATATAGTACATTGGGCCACCATACACTGTTCCCTGTTCATCTACATCCCTATATTGTACGCCCAAGGTACACTCCACAAACTTGGTACTCATACCCAATAGACCACAGACAATCATCCAAAACGTGGCACCTGGGCCACCTAGTGCAATAGCCAAAGCAACACCAGCAATGTTACCGTTACCTACAGTACCAGAAACTGCAGTTGCCAATGCTTGAAAATGGCTAACCTCACCTTCATGGCTTTCATCTCTTATGGTATCTGGCAGGTCTCCATCAACTATATTAACTTCTGCCTTTTCTACGCCATGACCTTCAGCTCCTTCCAAATCATCATACTTACCGCGTACTACATTTATAGCAGTCCAAAAATGTCTAACATTTGGAAAACCAAAATACAAAGTGAAGAATAAGGCACTACCAACCAAAAGGATGAGTACAAATGGCGTACCCATGATTTCGAAAAATATAACGGTATTGAAAAAATCGGAAACGGGCGCAAAAGCCTGATCTATTTTTTCATCGAGGCCAACTTCGGCGGTTTCTTGGGAGAATGTCAATAAGGGAAAAAATAGAGAGAAAATTGCTAGAAGTCGATACTTCATAATGAGAAAGTTTGGTGTTTTGTTTTAATGTATAGCGGGCAATATCCTAAAAAAATTCAACGGAATCAAATTTAAAAGTTATAAAACTATCCAATCTGAAACATTTGGTTGAGTTTCCTGATCTGCTCTGGTCGTCCTAAAACAATTACTTTCCCTTTGGGTTGAAGCTGAAGGTCTGCTTCTGGATTAATAATATAATTACCGTCCGGTTCTATGTACCCGATAATGGTACATCCTGTTTTTTTCCGAAGATCCAAATCCCGTAATGAACTGCAGTCCATTTGATTGGTAAAATCCTCAATTTCCACCTCCTCAAGGTTTGTAGTATGTTCTCCTTCAACCGATAATTTGTCCATAAAGGTTATCAGGTCGGGCATAACTACTAAAGAAGCCATATGGTCCCCACCTATTTTATCAGGCATGATTACTTTATCCGCGCCAGCAAATTGGAGTTTCTTTTGCGAGGTAACTTGCGAGGCCCTGCTAATTATAAAAAGATTCTTGTTCAATTGCCTTGCGGTCAATACTATAAATAGATTTTCGGCATCATCTGGTACGGCGGTAATTAAATACTGTGCTCTTTCGATTCCTGCTTCCAATAATACTTCATCTTCATTGGCATCACCCTCAACAAATAGGATTTCTTCCTCATGACGTTCAATAACCTCCTTGTCCCTTTCAATTACAACGAAAGGCTTCTTATAAGCCGTAAGTCTATCCGCAGCTTGCATACCATTTCGTCCAAATCCGCAAACCACCACATGGTTTGATAAGCTATCTATTCTCTTTTTCACTTTTTTTCGTTTTAAAATTTGAAGTGAATTTCTACCCAGCAGGTATTCGGTAATGACCGAAATGGCAAAACCAAAAATGAACACGCTGGTGACAATTAAAAATACTGTAAAAATCTTGGCGTTGGCATCTAAGGGCTTTACCTCGGCAAATCCCACGGTTGTAACCGTAATAATCGTCATGTAAATGGCCTCTATCCAAGAATAATTGGAAAGAAATCGATATCCAATTACACCAATCAATAATACAAGCACCATCAAACTTAGGGCCCATACTATTTTGGAACGAAGTAATCTTATCATATTAGAGGTCAAATACTGAGGTTCGTTTTGTGTATACCAAATCTTTGATTTTCAGCCAAAATGCAATAAACAGGTATAAGGCAAAACCAAATCCTAAGGTAACAAAAGTCAAATAGATGAATGTGGTCCGCACCACACGCGCACGGATTCCAAGTCGCTCTGCAATTCTACGACATACTTCGAAACCGCGTTTTTGGAAAAAATAAAGTGTATTGTAAAACAAACCCATACAGTGCTTTAGCTGTCTTTCTGATAACAGGAACCTTGCGACTGGGATAAAATTATGTATTTCTATTCAATAATCGTGTGCCAATGGCACAGTGTAGACATTTATTCTTGGAACAATATTGTGTATACAATTGAATTTTGGCTTGACTTTCCAATGCGCTTTTCGTTGGTGGGCCTAATAGGTCAAAATTAGTTATGATTGAATTCCTTTCTGCTTTTATTGTTGAAATAAGTTGAAGAAGATCATCGCTCCAATCCAACCCCCGCCATTTTGAATATGCAAATTTTAAAGGGATAAGTGTATTTATGATCAATAATTCGATGAATTTATCCGATAAGGTTTTTGTACGCTCTTTGGAAACCTTCCCAAAGGTATAATGCGTACGCCAGTACTTACTTGTCGGTACTTTTAACTGCTTCCGAATCAATTTAAACTCATTGGCGACAATTAAACCTGAAAACAAATTCTGATGGATACTATACAAATTAGCCAACTGGGAAATTCTTATGGTCGGAAAATTGGCAGGACGCAAACCAAAAAATTCTGGCCCTTTCTTTACTGGCTCTAGACTATATTTTTGCAACAGGTACTGATGTTGTGATTTTAATTGCATGTAATATGCATCTGAGCAATCCATAGTTTCCATGAGGCCAAATTGTCCGAATAAAAGACTTTCCAACGCAAGTAAATCTGAACGTTCCTTCCTGATTATGTTATAGGGTAACAGTGATGCTGCTTGTAAAAACATATCTCCGTTGAGTTTGGTGCCAAAGTTTTTGGCCAGCAATTGAAACAAAACGGCTTCCCAATCATTTTTAGTCTGATGCAGCAAGTTGAGTACTAATTTCGATTTTTGTTCCAGTCGCTCTAGGTAAAGTCGCTCCTGAATGCCAGTCAAAAAAATAGTGTCTATTGTGGCATAGTCCTTTTCACATTTTATGAATGCAGGGTTATAATGCTGGAATAAACGTTGATATCGTTGCAATAGTGAAGCGGGTACATACGTCTTTAACTCAAGTGTGGGAATTTGTGTACCGTCCTGCCTAAACACCGAAATATCGTCCTCCCAAACAACATGGAGCACAACATTGTCATAATTCGAATCAAGTTCATGGTGGTGCGCATACCAATCTGAAGATTTGAGGTGTATCTCCACATTTCCTGCCCAAAGTTGTCCGTTTACCTCCACCAAGGCATTGAAGAAATCAGGACCGGCATACCTGTTTAAGGTGCCCGGATTTTTAACTACAATGTTTTGGGAGGTTGTTGTGGTAAGAAGTCGTCCTTGAAGCTTATTGCACCTCCATATAAAATGGAGTAAGTCTTCCTTCATGTTTATAAATATAGGAAATGATCACCATTTACCAGCATAGGTTAGTTCATCACCTGACAGCTGCTTCAAATATGCGTGTTTTATAACATTTATTTGACGAATATGGTGGTAATCATGTGCCAACCAATTGGCCAGAAACGAAGCCGCCGATATTTTCCCTAAAAAGGGATGGTCAATGGTATTTGACCATGGCACATCGCCTAATTTTGAAAGCCATTCAATTGACTTTTCCCGTTCTTCCAAAAAAGCATCGACCATTTGCAAATATTCTTGATGCTCATAATTATGCTTTTCTATCAAGGCAATAGGATCAAACGGAACCAAGGGTATGTTGGGTGTTTCCAATGCATGCTTTACCCTTGCCCTAAAATCAAGCTTTTCCTCGTCAACCAAATGACAAACTATTCCCAATAAATTCCAGTCTGAGGGTTGACGTTTCCAAGTAATCAATTCTGCTGGTATACCACTTAGTGTTTCTTTGAAGACACCAGCATTGTTATCCAGTCCTGCTATAATTACTTTAATATCCACAAGTTATTGTGCAACCTCGCCCTCCCAGTTCATGAAGCCGCCTTCCAAATTGAAGGTGTTCTCGATTCCGACACTATTCATAATCGCACAGGCCTGCGCACTGCGATTTCCGGAACGGCAGTAGACATAATAATTCTTGGATTTGTCCAATTCCTCCAACCCATCCAAAAACCCTTGTCCTAAATAGATATCGATATTGGTAGCGCCAGGTATATAACCTTCCTCAACTTCTTCTGGAGTTCTAACGTCCAAAATAAAAGCATTGTTATCGTTTTCCAGTTGGTTTTCCCAGGCTTCTTGAGATAAATCTGACATTGTAAGTATTTTTAGCTCTGCAAAAATAAAAATCCGGAGCGTAACCCCGGATTATAATTTGTGATTTATTTTTTACTAGGCTTTTATGCCACATCCAATAGCTCTGGTTTTGGTCACTTTAATTTCACGCCCCTCCAACATCGCATCTATTGCATTTTCCACAAATTTTTCTTCGACAAGTGCAGCACTTTGATAGTTGTCATCTATTGCTCCGATATATCTCACCTTATTGCCCATTGGTGTTTTTTCCAAGAGATAAACATGCGGTGTTCGCGTTGCACCATATTTCGGGTAAACGGTTTGTCCTTCATCCAATAAATAAGGAAAACCAAAGCCTTTGGCCTTAGCTCGGGATTTCATTTTTTCGAAACTGTCTCCAGGCTGCAAATCAGGGTTGTTCGGATTGATGGCAATAATAGGTACATCCAACGGTTTGTATTTTTTATCCAATGCGATTATCCTATCCTCATATTTAACCGCATAAGGACAGGTGTTGCATGTAAATATGACCAAGTATCCCTTGGCATCTTTATAGTCTGCGAGTGAGACCATGTTACCGTCAACATTTTTCAAGGAGAAGTCTGTTGCGTAATCACCAATATCATAACCTGATACTAAAGAGGGTGAAGCGCTAACAAAAATTCCCGCAATTAGCAAGAGCATCATTACTCCAAAAACACATAACGTCTTCATATCAATTCATGTTTAGAAAGCCATTTACGGCTTCGTTCAATTCATCATAAGTAAATCCATGTCCGTAAAATTTACGGTCGTTAGTATTGTAAATTACTGTTGCCGGAATGGCACCATCCCAATCAGGGTCAATTTTTGGAATCCACTCATTTTGTTTTGGGTCATCCAAAATCACGACTTTGGATTTCAATTCCTTCTTTTCGACATAGGGTTTCAATCTGGATTTCCACATGGAGGGCATGTCCAAACTAACCAAAATCACCTCCAAACCATTGTTCTTTTGTTCGGCATATACTTGCTCAAAATAAGGCATCTCTTCTAAACAAGGTTTACACCAAGTAGCCCAGAAATTGACTACATAGGTCTTGCCGTCTTCACGCTTTAATAAATGTTCAAATTCCGCAAAGTCATAGACAGGAAATTTCAAAGAATCTTTGGTTATTGTGTTTACTTCCGCAAATTCAGATTGCCTTTCAACTTTGGATTCCTTTTTTTTTGTTCTATCTCCACAAGAAATTAAAGTTAGAGTAAGCAACAAAACGCCTAGTAAGTGTTTCATTAACTGGTATTTACAAGTTTAAAATTAACCAAAGCACCTATCGTACCTGGATTTTTAACATAAAATTATCTGTTAAAAATAATCATGTATTCAAATATGATTATACATTTGTATATACAATTGTTGTAATTACATGAATGTTGAGGATATCATAAAAACCAATAAGAAACTACCGTTAAAACAACGGACCATGATTCATTATGCGTTGGTTTCAAATAAAATTCGCGAGGCTTTCGCTGCTGCCCTTAAACCGTTTGAGGTTTCTGAACAACAGTTTAATGTGCTCAGAATTTTACGTGGTCAAAAAGGACAACCCGCAAATCTCTCAACCATTAACGAACGTATGGTTACCAAAATGAGCAATACCACTCGCTTAGTGGACAAATTGATTTTGAAGGGTTATGTAGAGCGATGGGTGTGCCCGGAAAACAGGCGTAAGGTGGAAATAATGATTACAGAGAAAGGAAATAAGGAACTAGAAAGAATCGATGAAGTTGTCCTACAGACCGAATCCAAAATATTAGAAAACTTTACCAAAAAAGAACTAGAACAATTAAATACACTTTTAGATAAATTTTAAAATGAGCAACGTACTTAAAAATAGAACATGGCGCTATGCCACTAAAAAATTCGATGCCAACAAGAGGGTATCAGATACTGATTTGGAGCTATTGCTTGAAGCCACTCGATTGAGTGCTTCTTCTTACGGTTTACAACCTTATCATGTTTTTGTAATAACTGATCCAGAAATAAAGGCAAAACTACGCCCTGTTTCATGGAACCAGTCGCAAATTACAGATGCATCCCACATCATTGTCTTCGCAAACATCACTGATTTTGGAGAGGAGCTATTGGATGGCTACATGAAAAATGTAAGTGATACCAGAAACATCCCCGAAGAGAGTTTAAAGGGTTATGGGGATTTTATGAAATCCAAATTGTTAAACCTATCTGAGGAGACCAAGAACATCTGGACCATTAAGCAAGTATATATTGCGCTTGGCAACATGATGCAAGCTGCTGCTGAATTGGAGATCGATACGTGCCCCATGGAAGGTTTTGAATCTGAAGCGTACAACGAAATCCTAGGACTTGATGAGAAAGACCTAAATGCCTCAGTAGTTTTGGCCGTAGGTTACCGCTCGGATGAAGATGAGACCCAGCATTATGCCAAGGTCAGAAAATCAAAAGAAGAATTATTCACACACATATAAATTCAATTATTTAAAATCGAAAATTTAAACACAATCATGAAAAAGACAATTTTAAGTTTAGCCTTAATCACCGTATTTGGAACTTCAGCCTTTGCAGGCCCAATTGATGGAGAAAAGAAAGAAGTGAAAACCAGTGAAAGTACGGTTACTTGGAAAGCCTACAAAGTAGGCGGTAGCCATGTAGGAAACATCAATTTGAAATCAGGTGCCCTTGAGTTTGATGGTGATAAATTGGTTGGTGGTGAGTTTGTAGTAGACATGACCACAATCAATACAACGGACTTACAAGGTGATTACAAAAACAAATTGGACGGTCATTTAAATTCTGATGATTTCTTTTCCACCGCTTCCAATCCAACGGCAAGCTTGGTATTTACCAATGTTAAAGCCAACGGTAAAAATTCTTATGAGGTAACAGGCGACTTGACCATCAAAGGAATAAAAGCTCCGGTAACTTTTGATGTTTCGGTTTATGATACAAAAGCTACAGCTACTTTGAAAGTTGATCGCACAAAATACGACGTAAAATATGGATCGGGAATCATTGGCACTGCCAAAGACAAATTGATCTATGACGAGTTTGATTTAGTGGTTGATTTGCAGATGTAATCAATGCTAGTTTAGTGTTTGGAAATCCCGTTGGAGCTTTGCTTTGACGGGATTTTTAATTTCACAAAACAAAATTTGGTAGTTACATTTTCCTTTCTATCTTTGATGCAATGAAATTTGGAACAGTAAATACTTGGTGGTGGATCAACTTACGGAAAAAGTCGTGAGCTAGTCCCCATTGTAACCATATAGAGGCTTGTCATCACGACAAGCCTTTTTTTATTTATGATCTTGAAATGACATATACTTTAGAAACCAATTACAAACAAATCCTGGCCGATACCATTACACCGGTCAGCGTGTACTTAAAGATACGGGATCGCTTTCCCAATAGTATTCTTTTGGAAAGTAGTGACTATCATGCAAATGATAACAGTTTTTCATATATCTGCTGCAATCCCATTGCTTACATCAAGGTCCAGGATGAAGTAATAACCCAGCGTTTTCCAGATGGAACCAAGGAAGAGACACCTATTAGTTCGGATATAGATGTTACTGATGTCATTCATAATTTCGGTGGACGATTTTCGGTGGCGTCAAATGGCTTTAAGTTTATAAATAATGGGTTGTTTGGTTATATGTCCTATGATGCGGTTCGCTACTTTGAAGATGTGGAAATCACTGCAAAGGAAAATTCCATTAAAATTCCTGACATCTATTATGCGGTATATCAAAACATCATTGCGATCAATCATTTTAAGAATGAGGCTTACGTCTTTTCCCATTCCTACAAAACAGAAAGCAATGTTGAGGAGATAGCGCAATTATTCAATGTACGGAATTTTGCCTCCTATAATTTCACCAAGGAAGGAGCGCCTGAATCCAATTTAAAGGATGAAGAATACAAAGAGCACGTAGCATTGGCAAAAAAACACTGTCAACGTGGTGATGTATTCCAGCTGGTACTCTCCCGCAGGTTTTCCCAGGGCTTCAAAGGAGACGAATTCAATGTATACAGGGCCTTAAGATCTATAAATCCATCACCCTATCTCTTTTATTTTGATTTTGGGGATTTCAAGATTTTCGGTAGCTCACCCGAGGCACAACTTATTGTAAAAGATGGCAAAGCTGAAATCCATCCTATTGCTGGAACCTACAAACGTACCGGTAACGATGAACAGGATGCAGAACTTGCCAAAAAACTAGCACAGGATGAAAAGGAGAATAGTGAGCATGTCATGCTGGTTGATCTTGCACGCAATGACCTAAGTCGAAATGGAAATACGGTAAGTGTGGAAACATATCGTGAGGTTCAATATTTTTCCCATGTGATCCATTTGGTTTCGAAAGTGACAGGTATCAAAAAAGAAGCAAGTCCTACAATGAAGGTGGTAGCTGATACTTTCCCCGCCGGTACCCTAAGTGGTGCACCAAAACACATGGCCATGCAATTAATTGAAAAATACGAGAAGACAAGTAGAGCTTACTATGGAGGTGCTATCGGATTTATGGATTTCAAAGGAAATTTCAATCATGCGATTATGATCCGAACATTTCTAAGTAAAAACCACCAATTGCATTACCAGGCAGGGGCTGGATTGGTGGCCGCTTCAAATCCGGAAGATGAACTACAGGAAACATACAACAAATTAGGTGCCTTGACCAAGGCCTTGGAAATTGCAGAAACCATTTAAGATGGGAAGAAAGATACTGATGATAGACAATTACGATAGTTTCACTTACAATTTGGTGCACTATCTGGAAGATTTGGATTGTGAGGTCACGGTCAAACGAAACGATCAACTTTCCTTGGAAGAAGTTGAAGCTTTTGAGGAAATTGTGTTATCACCTGGACCAGGCATTCCCGACGAAGCTGGATTGCTAAAGCAAATCATTGCCAAGTATGCGCCTACCAAACGCATTTTAGGGGTTTGCTTGGGACAACAAGCTATAGGTGAAGTTTTCGGCGGCAATTTGGTAAATCTAGATCAGGTATATCACGGGATTGCCACCAACATCACCATTAAACAGCCAGGTATTCTTTTTAAAGGAATGCCGGAACAAATACAGGTGGGTAGATATCACTCTTGGGTAGTTGATTCCAATTTACCAGAGGAATTAGAGGCTACTTCCGTTGATGAAAACGGACAAATTATGTCACTAAGACACAGAACATATGACGTTACCGCGGTGCAATTCCATCCAGAATCCGTATTGACACCAGAAGGAAAACAAATGCTAAAAAACTGGCTAAACGGCTAATCAAGAACCCAATTGAAATGAAGGCAACACTCAATAAATTGATAAATCACGAAATCCTCGCAAAGGAAGATGCCAAGCAAATTTTGGTGAACATTGCCAAAGGGGATTACAACACTTCTCAAATTGCGGCATTCTTGACCGTTTATATGATGCGCAGCATAACCATAGAGGAATTGGAAGGGTTCAGGGATGCGCTCCTTGAGCTTTGCCTGGCCGTGGACTTGTCCGAGTACAACCCCATTGACCTCTGTGGAACTGGAGGTGATGGTAAGGACACCTTCAATATCTCCACTTTGGCTTCGTTTGTAACGGCCGGAGCAGGGATCAAGGTCACCAAACATGGAAATTATGGTGTATCCTCAAAGTGCGGAAGCAGTAATGTCATGGAATTTTTGGGTATCAAATTCAGCAATGAAGCTGATTTTTTACGAAGATCCATTGATGACACTGGAATTTGTGTACTGCATGCTCCTTTGTTCCATCCTGCAATGAAAAACGTTGCACCAATACGTCGGGAATTGGCCGTTAAAACCTTCTTCAACATGTTGGGGCCTATGGTAAATCCCGCATTTCCCAAAAACCAGATGGTAGGTGTCTTTAACCTGGAACTGGCAAGAATGTACGGTTATCTTTATCAAAATACTGACAAGAATTTTACCGTATTACACGCCTTGGATGGCTATGATGAAATTTCCTTGACGGGAGCAACCAAGACCATTTCAAATAATTCGGAAGGTATGTTGTCCCCTTCGGATTTTGGGGTTGCCAAAATCAATCAACAAGATATTGTTGGAGGCGAGGACATTGGAGAATCGGCCCAAATATTTCTAAATGTATTAGGAGGCAAAGGAACTGAAGCTCAAAACAACGTTGTTTGCGCAAATGCCGGAATAGCTATTGCCACTGTTGAACGCAGCTCCCCAAAAGAAGGATTTGAAAAGGCAAAGGAATCCTTGCTAAGTGGAAAAGGACTCAAGGCCTTGAAAAAACTACAAGAACTGAGCGCAAAATGAACATTCTAGATAAAATAATTGCGGATAAACACAAGGAAGTGGCCCTTAAAAAGATGCTGGTTCCTACCAGTCAGTTGGAGGCGTCTTCACTGTTTGAGCGACATTCCAATTCGCTTTCCCAGGCCTTAAAGCAATCTAAAACAGGAATAATTGCGGAACACAAGCGACGATCACCTTCCAAACAAACCATAAACCAAGACACAAACGTAGGCCAAGTAGCTTCGGGCTATCAAGTTGCTGGTGTATGTGGTATGAGTGTTTTGACCGATATTAAATATTTTGGTGGCTCCCTTGAAGATCTCATGCTGGCCAGAGCATCTGTGGATATGCCGCTACTGCGAAAGGAATTCATGATTGATGAATTTCAAGTATTGGAAGCGAAAGCACATGGAGCGGATGTCATTCTCTTGATAGCCGCAGTTTTAGACCGCAATCAAATAAAGACGCTCTCGGAATTGGCCAAAAGTTTAAGCATGGATGTGCTTTTGGAAGTTCACAATGAAGAAGAACTGCACAAATCCCTAATGCCTAGCTTGGATATGCTAGGGGTCAACAATAGAAATCTAAAGACTTTTGAGGTCAGTTTGGACACCAGTAAATCCTTATCACAACTGATTCCCAATGATTTTGTGAAAGTATCCGAAAGTGGCATAAGCAATATTGAAGCTATACAAGATCTTCAGAAATATGGATATGAAGGTTTTTTGATTGGTGAAAATTTCATGAAAACGAGTAATCCCGGTAAAGCTGCGAATGACTTTATTAAAAATCTAGATGCATGAAGTTGAAGGTTTGCGGAATGAAATACAATCCAGGCGAAGTAGCTGCTTTACAACCAGACTATTTAGGCTTCATCTTTTGGGAACCCTCTGCCCGTAATTTCGTTGGTGAAATCCCAGAACTACCTACTACCATAAAAAAATTTGGCGTATTTGTGGATGCTTCGATAAAAACGGTTTTGGACAAGGTTATCACCTATGATTTGGGAGCTGTACAACTTCATGGAAAAGAAAATGCAGGGTATTGCAAGGCTATTCGGGATAACATTCAAAAGGAGGGTTTTGAAATCATCAAGGTTTTTTCCGTTAACGAAGATTTTGATTTCGGCACACTTAAAGACTATGAGGATGTGTGTGATTACTTCCTTTTTGATACCAAAGGAAAACTTCCAGGGGGTAACGGATATACCTTTGACTGGTCGCTTTTAAACGACTACCCTTCTAAAAAACCATTCTTCTTGAGCGGTGGAATTGGATTGGAATCCATGGAAAAACTAAAAGATTTTTTGAAGAGTCCAGCTTCAACATACTGCCATGCCATTGATGTCAATAGCAAATTTGAAACTAAACCTGGACTTAAGAAAACTGAAGCACTTAGAGCATTCAAAGCACAACTAATAGAGAATCGTCTAATTAAAACTGATAACCGATCATGAGCTATCACGTTAACGAAAAAGGATACTACGGAGAGTTTGGAGGTGCATTCATTCCTGAAATGCTATATCCCAATACTGAAGAACTCCGCCAGAATTATTTAAGGATCATGGCGGAACCCTCTTTTCAAAAAGAGTTCCATCAGTTGTTAAAGGATTACGTAGGGAGGCCTACCCCACTCTACTATGCAGAACGCATGTCCAAAAAATACAATACCAAGATCTACCTGAAACGCGAAGACCTTTGTCATACTGGGGCACACAAGGTAAACAATACTATTGGGCAGATTTTGATGGCCAAAAAACTGGGCAAAAACAGGATTATAGCAGAAACTGGTGCTGGTCAACATGGGGTGGCCACCGCCACGGTCTGTGCCTTAATGGGTATAGAATGCGTGGTGTATATGGGCGAGGTTGATATTGCACGACAAGCACCCAACGTAGCCCGTATGAAAATGCTAGGTGCAGAGGTTAGACCTGCATTATCGGGTAGTAGAACCTTAAAGGACGCGACCAATGAAGCCATAAGGGATTGGATCAATAATCCTGTGGACACACATTACATCATTGGCTCTGTAGTGGGTCCACATCCTTATCCTGATATGGTGGCACGATTTCAGGCTGTTATCTCCGAAGAAATTAAAAAACAGTTGCAAGAAAAAGAGGGTCGTGAAAATCCGGATTATGTGATTGCATGTGTGGGTGGCGGTAGTAATGCCGCCGGTGCCTATTATCACTATCTAGATACGCCAGAAGTTGGTATAATCGCCGTAGAAGCTGCCGGTAAAGGCATAGATACTGGAGAAAGTGCAGCTACCTCTGCCCTAGGAAAAGTGGGCATTATCCATGGTAGCAAAACACTTTTGATGCAAACACAGGACGGACAAATCACCGAACCGTATTCGATATCTGCAGGATTGGATTATCCGGGAGTTGGTCCGTTGCATGCCCATTTGTATACGTCAGGTCGTGGTGAGTTCATTTCCATTACGGATGATGAAGCTATGACAGCTGGCCTCACGCTATGTCAGATGGAAGGTATAATTCCGGCTATTGAATCTTCTCATGGATTGGCAGTTTTTGAACAGAAAACATTCAAGCCAGATGATGTTGTGGTTATGAATCTCTCCGGAAGAGGTGATAAAGACCTTCAGAATTATATCGATTATTTCAAACTATAACCCCAGATAATTTTACGAAAATAACAGTAGCGTCAAAGGATGAATAGAATCAATAGTAAACTTAAAGCGGACAAAAAACTACTTTCCATCTATTTTACGGCTGGTTATCCGGCATTGGAAAACACAGTCCAAATCATACAGGAGTTGGAGAAAAATGGGGTTGACATGATTGAGATTGGACTACCTTTTAGCGATCCATTGGCAGATGGTCCAACCATTCAAGCTAGTTCAACACAAGCGCTTCGCAACGGCATGACCACGGATAAGTTATTTGAGCAGTTGGTCGGTATTCGAAATTCAGTTGAAATACCTTTGATCATTATGGGCTATTTCAATCCAGTTTTCCAATATGGAGTGGAGGCTTTTTGTAAGAAATGTCAAGAAATCGGAATTGATGGTTTAATCCTACCTGATCTACCTTTGGATGTTTATCAAGAAGAATATGAAGCAATCTTCAAAAAGTATGGATTAATCAACGTTTTTCTGATTACGCCTCAGACGAGTGAAGCGCGAATTCGGGAAATAGATGCCGCTTCTGACGGGTTTATCTATATGGTAAGTTCTGCAAGTACAACTGGAACAAAAGAAGGGTTTGGAGATGCACAGCACACCTACTTTGACCGAATTGCAAACATGAAGTTGAACAACCCACAAATTGTAGGCTTTGGCATTAGTAATAAATCCACTTTTGAACAAGCTACAAACAAGGCCAAAGGAGCAATAATCGGGTCCGCTTTCATCAAACATTTGAAGCAAAATGGCCCTAAAAAAATCGATGGGTTTGTTGCGGGAATTCGCTAACTTCGGTTTTCATTTTTAACCGAATCGAGTTATGAAAAAACTGGTATGTTTTTTTGCCCTTTGTTTATCAATTACAGTTTTTGCCCAAGACAAGGCGGCTATTAAATCGCAGGTAGCCCATGCCATTGAGGAACTTCGGGATTTTATTGCCATTCCGAACGATGCTTTGAATCCGGATGACATTGACCGAAACATAAGCTGGTTAAAACGAAAATTCGGTGATCGTGGTTTCAATACTGCAGAACTGGCTACTGAGAATCTCCCCTTGTTTTTTGCCGCAACACCAATGGAGGATAACAAACCAACTATATTGATTTATATGCATTTTGACGGACAATCAGTAGAACCTTCAAAATGGAATCAACCAGACCCCTATAAAACGGTATTGAAAAAGCCAACTGCGAATGGTTTTGAAACTGTTTCCTTTAATGAATTGAATGATGACATCAACTATGACTATAGATTGTTTGGTCGTTCAACTTCGGATGACAAGGGCCCTATTGTAATGTTTCTTAACGCTATTGATTTACTTAAAAAAGATGGCAAGGAAATTCCATTTAATGTAAAAGTCATATTGGACGGCGAGGAAGAGAAAAGTAGCAAACCTTTGCCAAAAGCAGTTCAGCAATATCGTGAGTTATTAGAAGCGGACTTTTTATTGATTGCTGATGGTCCGATCCATGCATCGGGAAGACCAACTGTGGTATACGGGTGCCGAGGTATCACCACTATGACATTGACAACATATGGTCCTATTAAACCCCAGCATAGTGGACATTACGGCAATTATGCCCCAAATCCTGGATTCCAATTGGCGCAATTGCTTTCTGGAATGAAAGATAAGGAAGGTCGGGTAACCATTCCTGGCTATTATGATGGTATAACGGTAAATGAGGACATCATCGAGGTATTGCGAAGTGTTCCCGATAGCGATGAAGCCATTGCAGATAAATTACAATTCAAAACTGCGGAAAAAGTAGGTGGTTTTTATCAAGAATCCCTTCAATACCCAAGTTTGAATGTGCGTGGTCTTGGTTCAGGTTGGATTGGCCCTAAGAGCCGGACCATAGTACCGGAAAGTGCAACGGCAGAACTCGATTTGCGTTTGGTTCCTGAAAGTGATGGTACACGTCTAAAAAACCTTGTGAAAAGTTATATTTCCGAACAGGGTTATCATGTATTGGATCATGTACCCAGTAAATCTGAACGAATGGCAAATGACAAAATAGTTACCGTTACCGAAGGAAGCGTAACAGACGCCTTCCGTACTGATTTGAACAGTCCTTTTGGTGTTTCATTGGTCCAAACCCTTGAGTCTACCTTTGATGCTGAAGTAGTGCGGTTTCGGATCATGGGCGGTACTGTACCAATAGCTCCTTTTATCAATGAACTTCAGATACCTGCGTTCTTAGTGCCAATGGTTAATCCGGATAACAACCAGCATAGTCCGAATGAGAATCTTAAAATTGGACAGTTAGCCTATGGCATTCAAGCTTTATATGCAATTTTGAGTACTAATCCTCAATAAAAAGAACCCTCATTACAATGAACCGCATATCTTATCGTTCTTTAAGGCATTATATGCTTCGGTTGTATGATTAACAATAAATATCTTACAGTTCTTTTAAGTTTTACTTTCTTGATCTCTTGCAGTCCAAAACTTTCCTCGGTATTGGTAAAAGACTATCAATCCTTAGCCTATGATGAAGAAGTAGTTGTATTTGACATAGATGAAGATATACCAGAAGAATTCGAGCAAATTGGTGTATTGAAAGCTCGTGATACTGGATTCAGCGTAAAATGCAACTATGAGATCGTGCTAGATAAAGCCAAATTGGAAGCTCGCAAAGCGGGTGGAAATGCTATTAAAATCACAATGCACAAAAAACCTGATTTCTGGAGCACTTGCCATAGAATCGATGCGATTATTTTGAAAACACCTATCAAATACAACAAATGAAAAATTTACTAATTGCTTTTTTAGCGCTTTTTATCTCCAGTTCCCTTTGTGCTCAAGATGTAATTGTCACAACTAGTGACCAAACTATTTCTTGTAAAATCACAAATCTGGAAAAAGACTATATCCAATTCGTATATCTCAAAGATGGAGTTTATGAAAGTACTCTAATACAACGATCTGAAGTAAAGTCCTTTAAACAGGGTTTTGACCCAACTATTAAAATTCCAAAAGACAGTTTACCGGGATACATTGATGCGTCTGGTATTAGATTGGCGATTAGTGGAGGTCTAAGTTACGATCCAGGAAGAATTGAAGGCGTAACACCAGAAAACTTTTATAAAGATTTAAGATCTGGTTACCATATTGAAATTGGTGGAATCTATTTTTTTGACAGAACCATAGGCGTTGGTCTAAAATATAATTTGTTCAAGTCATCAAATTCATTTGATAATGTTTCATTCGATAACCCGGATGGAGAACAAGTAACCGGTAGATTAGAAAACAAAATAACTGCCTCTTTTATAGGAGCAACACTAGCAACACGATTCTTGGGCAAAAACACGAAAACCGCATTTTTTATAAATTCTTCATTCGGTCTGTTACACTTTAAAAACGAACAAGTTTTGGTAGACAACTATGAAGTAAATGCAAAAACGTTCGGAACAAGTGTTGATTTAGGATACGATGTACAAGTGGCGAAGCAATTCTATATGGGTCTTCAATTAGGTATAACAGGAGGACGAATCAAAAAATTTGATTTTGAATCCCCAGATGGAACAGAAACAGTAGAGCTCCCTAATGGTCAACGGTTTATTGGAAATCCAAGACTGGATTTTTCCTTAGGTGTCCGATATACGCTCTAATCCTCTATAAAAAACTCGCGATACTGTAATACCCGAAAATCGAAGGTGGTGAACTTAGGGTTTTTAGCTTTCAAATCCTTATAGGTTTGAAGACTTCCAATCGCCCTGTTTGCTGCACCTGATGGCGCAGTAAACGAAACTGTTCGGATTTTTCTAGAAGATCCTAAAGACAATCGATGTATTCTGGGAACACTATTGGAAATCACTTCCAATTGTAATCCTTGTTCTTTCAGTTGCCTCCGAAAAAAGTATTCGGGTCCATTTTTACTATTTCCGCCCATGAACAATACCGTATCTATTGCTGGGTATTGTTTCAAATAACCTACCAGATTACGCAACTTTGCATCTTGCATGCCCAAATCAGAAGCATCAATTTTCTCTCTTAGTGCACTTTCAACAATATCGCAAACGCCAATTTTATGTTTCAGCAGAAAGTTTTTACGTTGTTCTGTAGCCTCGTGGGTAGTTTCAAATTTTAGATTCAAATTGAAGATTTCATCCAAAATTGGCCACAACATACCGTTACGGCTACCATAGCAAAAATCGACATCATCTGCCTTTAAATCGCCGGTGGTAAATCGTGGTGGAGGCAAAGTACCTACAATGACCTTGGTAGCCTCTGGAAACAGAAATGGTTTATAAGGATGCGTATGTTCGAACATTATTGGAGTTGCTGTAATTCTTCGCGTACTTTTTTGATAGTATCCCTATGTTGTCTCAAATTCTGTTTTGACATATTCTCAGCTTCACCAAGCATTTCCTGATAGATTTCCTTGGCGTCTGACGGTCTGTTTTGACGGGTCAAAAAACGCCCCAATTCCAATCGTTCTATGAAATTGGAATATGGCGCATCAAAAGTTCTCAAAACTTCTTCTGCCAAATTGAGGCCTCCATGTTTTTCCAAGGAAAGCGCGTAAAAGAAGGAAGCTTTGGATTTTCTAAATTGGGTGTTACCCCTGATTTTTTCGGCCTGCAGGATCACTTCCTCCAAATTGCCTGAATAATAATTGGCTTCCAAAAGTTTAGAAATCACGTAGAAATCCTGGCTGAACACATCCTTTAAGGAAGCCTCATAATGTGAAATTGCCTCAGGATATAAATTTTCATTCAAATAAGCATCTGCCAACGCCACTCTATTTTCAAAGGTTTCGGAAAACTTGAGTTTCTTCTCCAAATCCTTGATTTTTTTTGAAGGGTTTATTACAGTCACCAAACTATCCTGCACTTTTTCGATATCCCTCTTTTGAAAAACATTCATAAACAAATAGAGCAGTGATCCTACCAATGGCAGAAATATAATGGCAAAAATCCAATAGTAGTTATTTCGTTGTGTATAGCAGTGGTAGATACAAAACCCTTGCAGGGCAATTACGAGGTAGTAGTACATTGCCTAAAAATAAAAAGTATCCATTAATAACAATGGATACTTCTTAATTTTCATTTAAAATATATGGGCTTAACTATGCTGAATTCCTGCTAGCGTTTATATTCCCATAAAGTGATCTTGTGACAATCTTCTCATACAGCTCTTTATGCTTGGTGTCTTGTGTAATATGATAGAGTGCATTTTGCTGAATCACCAATAGCGGTAGAACTATCTGCTCCCTGATTTTCACCGATTCCCTTGAAACCGCTTCATCTTCCATCAAAATTTCTTGCCCGGAGATTTCTAACAGCATTTTTTTAGACAATTCGTACTCATCGAATAAAATACTCCAGAATTCACCAAATTCTTCATCGTCACGAAGGTAACTGGTCAGATTAAAATTTGTCTTAGCCAAAGACATCATACTATTGTGCATCAAGGCTCTAAAGAAAGGTACTTCTTGGTAAAGCTTTTTGACCGCATCCAGATTTCCTTCTTTTTCTAGTTGTTGGATAGCAGTTCCCATTCCAAAATAACCAGGTACGTTCTGTTTTAATTGGCTCCAAGAGCCCACAAAGGAAATGGCGCGTAAATCGGAGAGCGTAAGTTGTTTTTTACTTCCTCTTTTTCCAGGCCGGCTTCCAATGTTCGCTTTGGTATAGTACTTAAGCGTACTTCTATGTTCCAAATACGGAATAAAACGATCGTGCTGCTTCAAGGCATCATACTTATCAAAGCTCAATTCCGATAATCGTTCAATTAGTTGGCGTTGCTCTTGGGAAATCACATGTTCTTCTCCATAAAGGTCATTACTCAATCCTGCTGTCAACAATTGCTCTGCATTGTGCATGAATTGTTCCTTTGTACCATAGGTACTGGTAATGGTCTGACCTTGAATGGTCATTTGGATTTCATGATTTGCCACATCATTGGTTTGGGCCGCGTAGAACCTATGTGTCTTACCTCCACCTCGTGCGGGTGGTCCTCCCCTTCCATCAAAGAAAATAGCTTTAATGCCGTTCTTTTTGCAGACTTTACTGAGGGTTTCCTTAGTTCTTAGAATGGACCAGTTTGCTTTAAGGTAGCCACCGTCCTTTGTACCATCTGAGAAGCCTAACATAATGGTATGCTTGCCGTTTCTTCTTGCCAAATGCTCTTTGTACACCGGTGTATCAAAGAAGGTTTGCATTACCGATTCAGAAGCTTCCATACCCTTCATGGTCTCAAACAGCGGCACAATATCAAAAGTGATATCCTCTGTTTTCCACCCACACCATCTAAACAATCCAAATACGAAGAACACAGAATAAATGTCTTCTGAATTACTAATGATATATCTGTTGCAACCTTGCTCTCCGTTACTATGCTGAATCTCCTTCAATTGCATGATGTTGGTAAGCGTATCTCTTACTATATCCTCCTCATAATCCGATGGATTCAAGGAAAGGTCTTTATTCAATAACCAGTCAACCAGTGTTTCTTGACTCAACTCCTCCAAGGATTCCTTGATTACACCATTTTGCTTTAGAATGGTTTCCACGGTTAAGTAATGTTTACTATGATCCTGGCGGATGTCCAAGGACGCAAAATGGGTCTTGAAAATATGTACCTTATTGATGAAACGATCCAATTCCTTTAAATACAGACCATGATGGTTTGTTACGAGTTTTTCGCGGATGTCAGTCAACATTCCAATGATTTCCGTATAACTGATCAAGGTTTTTGCATCGAACATGGCCTTATACAACTTATTGCTCAATACAATCAAGTCTTCCTGAATACTCTTAAAAGTGAGTTTCTTGCGTAAGGCTTTAAGTTCATTGTAGTAGCACTTCATCAAAGTCAATCGTAACTCATCCGCCACGCTTTTGGTGATTTTTGCAGTTACAAAAGGATTACCGTCTCGGTCGCCACCAGGCCAAAATCCAAGTTTAATTATGTCGTAGTTGGCAAATTCCTCATCTCGAATATTGCTTTTTATAAATTCGAAAAGTTCACCAATGGTTTCGTAATAGGTATTTCTTAAGATGTATATGATATTCTTGGCCTCATCTAAAGGTGTTGGTTTTTTTGAGTTGACCAATGAAGTCAAACCTAGTTGTTGAAGCGTCAAATCTATGTCATCAACCTTGTCAGCATCAATGAGTTCCCGAAGTTTGGCAATGATATCCAAAACTGCCGGGGTGTAAAATTGCGTAGGATGCGCGGTCAGTACAAAACGGGCACTAAAACTAGATAGATTTTGGGATATCTTGTCCCAGTTTTTTGTCTGGTTTACCAACTCAAAATAGTCTTTTACCGATAAAGAGTTGGTATACTTTTGGAGTTTTGGAAAAGCAGAATCTTCCACACTATCATAAAGCACCACTTGTCGTTCCACGTATTGAATGATCTTGAACATAAAGTCCAATCGTTCGCGTTCGTCTTTGATTTCCACAAAGTTGGTGAAGAATGTCTCTAATATTTCCTGCGGTTGCTTGCCTTCTTTCAACCCCTCCTGACACTGATCTAATAACAAGGGAATCAACATCCCTACATTTTCAATATCACGATAAGGTAAGCTTAAGAAAAGGCTGTTATAGATATTGAATTTATTGGTTACCGATTTTCTAAATTCCTCAAGACGTCTTGAATGCTGCATTGTACAAACGGTGTATGGTTATAGTTAATGATGAAGGGCTAAGTTCGTGATAAATACCTAATATGCGCAGATATTTTATGCACATCACAAATTAAGGTGTCTTGTTTTTATTACTAACACCAACAGATTTATCAGAAACTAAATTGGTATCTGAGACCTAACGAATGAAAACTGGCTCATTTTCCTTTAGCGTATGTTCCGCACTAAAGATGTAACCATCATAATCAAAACCTTTTAGTTCTTCCAAGTTAGTCGTATTCGTGTCAAGAATATAGCGTACCATGCTCCCTCTGGCCTTTTTGGCGAAAAAACTGATGACTTTCAATTTATCATTTTTCCAGTCTTTGAAAACGGGGGTAACAACTGGAATTTTAAGTTTCTTGGTGTCAATGGCGCCAAAATATTCGTTACTGGCCAAATTGATGAACAACTCATCATCTTCCAATTCTGAATTAAGATGATCCGTAAGCTGTTTTTTCCAAAACTCATAGAGGTTCTTTTTACGTGCTACTTTGAGCTGCGTCCCCATTTCCAAGCGGTATGGCTGCATTAAATCCAAGGGTTTTAAAATCCCATAAAGTCCAGATAGGATACGTAAGGTGTCTTGCAAATTGTCCAATTTATCTTCAGAAATGGAATAGGCATCCAAACCTTGGTACACATCACCATTAAATGCATAGACTGCTGGTCTTGCATTTTCTGTGGTAAATGGAACAGAAAACTGTTGATTACGTTCCCAATTGAGTTCAGCAAGGTTGTCAGAAATGGACATTAATTTTGACAACGCCTTAGGTTTCTTCTTAGCCAAAACTGCATTCAGTTTCAAGGATTGCTCTAAAAATTCAGGTTGACTGTGTTTAGATGTTGGTAAAGCGGTTTCAAAATCCAACGACTTAGCTGGGGAAATAACAATCTTCATCAATTTAAGTTTTAGTAAAAATAGGGAGTAAAAACTGTTTGCACCGATATTTTTAAAAGGTGTTTTCAATCCTGTGATTGAATTCCTTTATGATTGGTTGTGCTTGCTATAATGTCGCCACTTTTCAATGCAGGTTATCATGTCCTCAGGCAACTCTGAATCAAATCGCATAAGTTCACCTGTTACCGGATGGATAAAGCCCAAGGTTTTGGCATGTAAGGCTTGCCTAGGAAGAATCTTGAAGGTATTATCAACGAACTGCTTGTATTTAGTAAACGTTGTTCCTTTTAAAATTTTGTCGCCGCCGTAGCGCTCATCATTGAACAAGGTGTGCCCAATGTATTTCATATGTACACGAATCTGGTGTGTTCTTCCCGTTTCCAACTTACAGGAAACCAGGGTTACATATCCCAAACGTTCCAGAACCTTGTAATGTGTCACCGCCTCCTTGCCTTGATCCCCCTCTGGGAAAACCATCATTTGCAGTCGGTTCTTCGGGTTTCTTGCAATATGACCTTCAACTGTTCCTGCCTCATCTGCGACATTTCCCCAGACCAGAGCCACATATTCCCGTTCACTGGTTTTATCAAAAAATTGTTTGGCAAGGTGTGTCATTGCCGTTTCAGTTTTGGCAATTACCAATAGGCCTGAAGTATCCTTATCAATCCTGTGCACCAAACCTGGGCGATTAGAACTGTTATGAGGTAGGTTCTCAAAATGATGGACCAAAGCATTGATCAAAGTTCCAGAGTAATTACCGTGTCCGGGATGTACCACCATTCCAGCTGGTTTGTTGACCACCAATACGGCATCATCTTCGTAGACGATATCCAATGGAATATCTTCTGGCGTTAAAAGAAATTCATAGGGAGGATGCTCAAACATCACTTTGACCTCATCTCCTGCTTTTACCTTGTAATTCTGCTTAACAATGGTGTCATTCACCCAAATCTGACCCTGCTTTGCAGCCTGCTGGATTTTATTTCGTGTTGCGTTCTCAATGAAATTCATCAAAAACTTATCCACACGCAGCGGTTCCTGACCTTTGGAGGCCACAAATTTGTAATGCTCAAACAAATCGTCTTGTGAGCTGTCTGGATTCTCCGAAGTATCCATGGTTATTGGGATTCTGCCTGTACCCTAGCGCTACCTGGAATGGTGCCATTCCCGCAGATAAGTTCAATCTTGGAAGTTTTGGGTAATTTATCACCAGGTTTCACATGTTTTCCTTTATACATCATACGGTATACCATATCCCTGCCCAACTCATCTATATAGGTAACCCGTTGAACGTCCAAACCTACCGCATGCAGCATTGTACGGGCGTTTCGTTGTGTAACTTGAATAATATCCGGTATAGTCACTTTCTTATAACCAGAAGGGTTTACCGTAAAATAAATTTTACGATTAGCCTTTACTTTGTTTCCAGCAGGTGGATTTTGCTCTAAAATGGAAAATCGTGGATAGTCTGGATTGTAGTTGGAAGAATCCAAGACTTGATAACGTAGCCCTGCATCTTCAACTGCTGCTCGCATTTCCATCACCGACATTTTGGAAAAATCCGGAACCTCAACAAATTCGCCATGATTCGTGGAACTTTTTAGCCATTGTAACGCCAATAATGTCAGTAAGACCACAGCCAACACTGCTAATCCCAATTGGATAAAAAATACTTTACTTTTTAAAAAGCTCAAAAAATGTTTCATGTACTTGGGCTTATAGGAACAAATATAGGAAAGCCAACCATTTTTATTTACTTTGGCGTAGCCATATTCGATAAGCCGATGAAAAAAAACATAGCCATCATCATGGGTGGTTACTCCAGCGAGTACGATATTTCCATAAAGAGCGGAAATGTGGTACACAAGTTTTTGGACAACTCTAAATTCAATGCATACCGGATAATCATTTCCAAGGAAAAATGGGTTTATGTGGATTTGGAGAACAACGAATCGCCCATAGACAAGTCGGATTTCAGCGTAACCGTTGAAGGTAAAAAAATTCGCTTCGATTGTGTTTTCAATGCCATTCATGGTACTCCAGGAGAAGATGGTCTGATACAGGCTTACTTTGAACTACTAGGTCTACCCCATACTTCTTGCAATCACTATCAATCTGCTTTGACATTCAATAAAAGAGATTTGTTAAGTAGTTTAAAACCCTATGGAATTCCCTGTGCTCAATCCTATTATGTTAACGCCGGTGACCACATAGATGAGCGAGCAATCATTGACAAAGTGGGTTTACCATGTTTTGTAAAGGCCAACAGGGCAGGTAGTAGCTATGGTATCAGTAAAGTTTATAAACAAGAAGATCTTACAGCAGCCATTGCTAATGCATTCACAGAAGATGATGAAGTAATCATAGAATCATTTTTAGATGGAACTGAAGTTTCAGTTGGCGTAATTACCTATCAAAATGAAATCAAGGTTTTACCCATTACGGAGATTGTTTCAGAAAATGATTTTTTCGATTATGAAGCAAAGTATCTGGGACAATCCCAAGAAATAACCCCTGCCATGATTACCAAACCACAAGAAAAAGCTGTTACAGACCTAGCAGAATTCATTTACAGGACTTTGAGATTAAAAGGCTATACAAGAAGTGAATTCATTTTTATGGATGACACACCTTATTTGTTGGAAGTAAACACTACCCCTGGACTAACAGAGGAAAGTATTCTACCCCAACAAGCTGCAGCGGCTGGAATAGATTTGAAAACGCTTTTTAGCAGCGCCATTGAAGAAGCATTGCGCTAGAAATTCAGTACTTTTAAACAAACTTACAGTTATGCGACGTGCAATTTTTCCTGGCTCTTTTGACCCTTTGACCCTTGGTCATTACGATATCATTCAACGCGGAATCACATTGTTTGATGAGTTGTTGATTGCGATAGGGATAAATGCCGATAAGAAATACATGTTTTCATTGGAAGAACGTACCAAATTCATTGAGGAGGCTTTCGCCAATGAACCCAAGATCAAAGTGGTAACTTATGAAGGATTAACGGTAGACTTTTGCAAAAAAGTAAATGCCGACTTTATTCTAAGAGGTCTCAGAAACCCTGCAGATTTCGAATTTGAGAAAGCCATTGCACATACCAACCGTCAACTTTCCGAAATTGAGACCGTGTTTTTACTGACTTCTTCCGGCAAATCCTTTATTAGCTCGTCCATTGTGCGGGATGTAATCCGAAATGGAGGAGACATCTCAGGTTTAGTTCCAGATACGGTAAAAGTCAGTGACTGAGCTCTCAGCGAAAAATTCGTATGAATTCTGGACAAACCAACGTACCAAAACTGCCATTCATCGAAGAAACCACATAAATTCATCGATTCACAACAAATACTATTGAGCTAAGGGCAATACTTATAATTTAGTGGGAAATTTCTTATAAAATCAATAACCCCAAATCTCCCCCAATCTTGAAATCCACTAAAACCCTACCTATACCCTATATTCTCAAACAACTGCCCAATGCCACAGCTTTAGTTGATAATCATGCAGATTTAATCGATGCTTCAGATAGTTGGTACGCGCTTTTTGATATCGATAGAAACGAGCCGTTAAACCTTATCACTTTTTTAAAAGACCATAAGGATATTGACAAGGACGCTTTACAGGAAATATTAAGTACCAATGCCAATGCAACCTTGACGCATAGTACAATGGTTGATGCTAGATCCAACTGGTTTGAAAGTACTTTTACCCCTTGGTTTGATGAACAGGAAAATGCCATAGGTACCATTATTCAAACCAAAAACATTACCGATAGTGTAGAAAACACGGTAGAACTTGATCGTATAAAGACTCTTTTAAAAGCACAATCCGAAGTAGCCAAAGTGGGCTGTTGGGAGTATGATTTGGGAACAGAGGAGCTAAATTGGTGTGAGGTCACAAAGAACATTCATCAAGTAGCCCCGGACTATGTTCCAAATGTTAATGATGCAATAGCGTTTTACAAACAAGGGTATAGTAGAAACCGCATCTCAATGTTGTTTCATAAAACCCTTGAGAAAGGGGCGCCATTTCATGAAAAACTGACCATCATAACACAACAGGGAGAAGAACGTTGGGTTGCTGCAGCAGGCAAGGCAATCCGAAAGCAAGGAGAAATCGTTAAAATCTTTGGCACGTTCCAAGACATCCATGAACAAGTCATGACGGACAAAAAAATCAGGGAAAGTGAGCAGTTATTGACTACGCTAATTGACAACTTACCAATTAACGTATTCGTCAAGGATAAGGATTCCCGAAAAATATTAGTGAATAAAGCGGAGTGTGACTATCTGGAGACCACTCCTGATGCCCTTTTAGGCAAAACCGATTTTGACCTCTACGATAAAGAAGTAGCACAGATTTCCCGTGACGAGGATTTGGAAGTTATGCGTTCCAATAAATCCATGATCGGTAAAGAAACCATTAACGTAAAAAGGGATGGAAAAACCACAAACTTCCTTACCTCAAAAATACCTTTGCTTGATCTTAATGGTAAAGCCTATGGTTTGATTGGTATGAGTATGGACATTACCAATATGAAGCAAAAAGAAGATCAATTACGGAATCTAATCAACGTCACTGCTATACAAAATAAGAAACTCATCAATTTTGCCCATATCGTTTCCCATAATTTACGCTCGCACACCGCAAACTTTTCAATGTTATTGGATTTTCTGATTCGGGAAACCGAAGAAAAGGAGAAAAAACGCATCATGAAAATGTTGTTCCATGCCTCCGACAATCTCTTGGATACCTTGGAAAACTTAAATGAAGTTGTGGACATTAGTACCAATGTTAATTTGGATAAAAAATCATTGAATCTGAGTGAGAACATCACTAGGATGCAACAAAACCTTTCTGCCTTTCTTGAAGAAAACCAGGTAGAATTCGAAAATTTTGTTCCCGATGATCTAACCGTTTTAAGTGTTCCTGCATACTTAGAAAGTATTTTACTCAATTTGGTGACAAATGCCGTGAAGTATCAACATCCTGACCGTACTCCAATTATTCAGTTACGAGCCATCAAGCAAGATTCCAATGTGCTGTTCAGTGTAACGGATAATGGATTGGGAGTCGATTTGGAACGTTATGGCAAAAAGATATTTGGTATGTACAAAACCTTTCATAATAACAAAGATGCCCGAGGACTTGGGCTGTACATTATCAAAAATCAAATAGAGGCTATGGACGGTAACATTACCGTAAGCAGCGAAGTAGATAAAGGTTCTACCTTCAACGTATGTTTTAATGAAGAAATTGAATAGTATTTTTATAATTGATGATGACCCTATTACAGTTTTTGGTATCAAAAAAATGTTGAAGGCCATCACAATTTGTGAGGACATTTCGGATTACAAAAATGGGAAACAGGCCATGGAAGGCCTAAAAGAACGCTTGCAACATGGTTATCCCTGTCCAGAAGTTATATTCTTGGACATAAATATGCCTATCATGGACGGATGGGAGTTTCTTGAGGAACTGGTGAATATAAAACTGCCCGAGCGCATCATTATCAACGTAATAACATCATCCATTGATCCAATTGATTATAAAAAGTGGAATGACTTCCGTCTTAGATGCTGGCATTATCTCAATTTTAAGAACAAGCCACTATACAAAATCGAGGCTACCGATCTAAGTAGGGTACATTTGGCATCCTAATCGTTTTATCCTTATTTTTAGGGTTTGCAAATGGTTAAAACCATGTTGATCAGATACCAAACCAAATCCGGCTTTAAGCTTTTATTTTTTGCCTTGGCAACTTTCTTTATGTCCTGTGAAACCGTTCCGGAGGATAAAGTTGCGTCTTACGGCATAACCTTCGAAAAAACTGAAGGAACAGAAACTGCAACCTATCAGGAAACCATTGATTTTTATATCCAGTTAGCCAAGGATTTTCCAGAAATCAATATTCAGACCATAGGTACAACAGATAGTGGCCTACCATTACACATGGTCACATTTAACCCAGACGGTGATTTCAATTTTGATCATGTGCGCTCCAACAAAGCCATTATCTTGATCAATAATGGTATACATCCTGGAGAAAGTGATGGAATCGATGCTACCATGATGCTTTTTAGGGACTTGGTCACCGGAAAAATCAAGGGTCCTGATAATGTGGTATTGGTTACCATTCCCGTTTACAATGTTGGCGGTTCGCTAAACAGAAATTCCAATACAAGGGCAAATCAAAATGGTCCTAAAGCTTATGGTTTTAGGGGGAATTCCAGAAATTATGACCTTAATAGGGATTTCGTGAAAATGGACACCAAAAACGCGGAAACCTTTACCCAAATATTCCACTTAGTAAAGCCTGATGTGTTTATAGACAATCATGTAAGCAATGGAGCAGATTACCAATATACCTTGACGCACCTCTTTACCCAACACAATAAGTTAGGTGGTGAACTAGGTTCCTACTTACATGAAACCCTGCAACCCAGATTAGAAAAAGCGTTAAGCGAAAAAGATTGGGATATTACTCCGTATGTAAATGTATTCAATCGTCCTCCTGAACTAGGTTTTTCCCAATTTATAGACCATCCAAGATATTCCACAGGATATACCACCTTTTGGAACACTTTGGGAATGATGGTGGAAACCCATATGCTCAAACCTTATAAGCAAAGGGTTGAAGGAACATATGAACTCATGGAAAGCATGATAGGAATTGTTGAAAAGGAACATGAAATAATCAAGGCACTTCGTGACAGTACGGCTCAAAATATGTTTGAATTGGAAGAATACCATTTGAACTGGCAAATAGATCGTAGTAGAACTACAACACTACAATTCAAGGGTTATGAAGCCGAGCAAATTGAGAGTGAGGTAACTGGTTTACCTCGACTCAAGTACAACAGGGAAAAACCATTCACAAAGGAAATAGAATATTACAATTATTTTATCCCTATGGACACCATACAGGTTCCTGCGGCTTATGTGATTTCGCAAAGTTGGACTGACATTCTTGCTAGGTTGGAAGCCAACGGTATTTCGTACATGGAAATTCCTTCCGATACGATATTGGAATTGGAAACCTATACAATTAATGGGTATGAAACCAGACAGAACCCTTATGAGGGTCATTATTTGCATTACAACACAAAAGTTAACTCCCAAATGGAAAAGGTTTCGCTCCGAGCTGGAGATGTTGTTATTCCTACCCAACAGGCTGGTATTCGATATTTAATTGAAACTTTGGAACCACAAGCGGATGATTCGTTTTTCAACTGGAATTTCTTTGATACCGTACTACAGCAAAAAGAAGGTTTCTCCCCTTATGTATTTGAAGACGTCGCCAAGGAAATGTTGGCAAAAGACACCTTACTTTTTCAAGAGTTCAACAACAAGAAGGAACAGGATCTTCAGTTTGCGGCGAATTGGTATGCGCAATTGGATTGGATCTATCAACGATCCATAAATCGGGAGCCGGCCTATTTAAAATATCCGGTCTTTAGAATTAAAAAGGATTCTGAAGCTGAAGCAATACTTAAGAAGGAATAAACCAATCTTCAAACAGGATCTTGATATTATGATATGAATTTTCTAGGGCCTTCCTTGTTTTTTTCGGACCTTTCCATTTAACCTTCATTATACCTTCGGCTTCTTGTCCCACAAGTTTACCGTCATATTCCGTGGTCATGGAAAACCAATGCACTTGTTTTAACCGGTATTCTCCGTTTCTTCTAAATACATGATAGGTTGTGCGAAGGAATTTTTCAATAATCAGGTCTTTCACCCCGGTCTCTTCCTCCACTTCCCTAATGGCAGCTTTTTCTATAGATTCACCTTTGTCCACTTTTCCCTTTGGCAAATCCCACTTTCCATTTCTGTAAATGAACAACACTTTGCCTTTTGGATTGGTAACAAAACCACCTCCGGCCACAACCACCGGGATTTTATGCATGAACACATCCAGTATTTTCTCTTCATCTGGATGGTAAATAAAAGCTTCTTTAAGTCTCCCCTTCGCCAAGGAATCAATAGCCATGATTATCGAATCACCATCAAGTGAAAAAAGATTACCATTCGTGTTATCTTGGCGCTCATTTGTTAAAATCAGAGGAGCCTCATTAACAAAAACTTTATACATTTGCGCAATGGTTTTAAACAAGGATACTGCTAAGAAAACAGCCGAGCTTTTGCTGCAAATTAATGCAATTAAGTTGGAACCAGAAAATCCTTTCACATGGGCTTCTGGCTGGAAATCTCCAATATACTGCGATAACCGAATCATGCTATCTTATCCTGAAGTTCGAAACTTTGTTCGCCAACAAATGGCAAACCAGGTTGAGAAACTTTATGGTAAACCTGATGTGATTGCAGGGGTAGCCACGGGAGCCATTGGCATTGGAATGCTCGTTGCAGATTTAATGGACCTTCCCTTCATATATGTTAGACCAGAACCGAAGTCGCATGGAAGACAAAACCAAATTGAAGGCTATGTTGAAAAAGGACAGTCCATTGTTGTAATTGAAGATTTGATCAGTACAGGTAAGAGCAGTTTAAATGCCATTCGCGCCCTTCGATCACAAGAATTGGATGTAAAGGGTATGATTGCCGTATTTACCTATGGTTTTTCATTGGCAGACGTCAATTTTGCAGAGGAAAAAGTGGAACTCCATACCTTATCCGACTATGACCATTTAATAGAACAAGCTTCAGATATTAACTATATTGAAGCCTCACAAATGCAAACCTTGTTGCAGTGGAAATCAAATCCACAGCAATGGAAATAAGCGCTAAACATGCATATCGAAGTACCTAAAAAGAAAGTATCCAAAAGTGCCCAAGAAGTTTTTGAATTTTTAACGGATATCAAAAACTTTGAAAAGTTGATGCCCGACAATATTGATAAATTTGAGGTTTTAGATGAAATCACCTTCAAATTTGCCTTAAAAGGAATGCCTGAAATCATTTTAAGGCTAAAGGAGCAAAACCCAAACGACAAAGTAGTTTTAGGTGCTGCAAGCGATAAATTACCTTTCACTTTAACTGGTAATATTGAAGCATTAGGAGACACAGAAAGTGAAGTTGGATTAAGTTTTGAAGGGGAGTTCAATGCCATGATGGCAATGATGATAAAAAGTCCAATTACCAACTTCATGGAAACCTTGTCCGCCAATATGGACAGGATTTAATTCAGGAGCGAAACTTCCTTTAATCCAAATTCCTTAAATAGTGCGTCCTCCATTTCAATACGCAGTTGGCCTTGTTGGCTTACCCCGCGTATAAACCCCATAAAAACCTCATTTTTGGCATTTTTAAAGGTGGAAGGCTTGTCTTTTCTAAATAGATAGCGTTCATAGTTAGACCAAAGCATTTTCAAGTCCAGGCTTTCAATTTGTGACAAGTGTTTTGCAAGTTGTTTTAATAAGGCATCCAATAATTCATCCAAATCCAAGGATTGCGATAATTTCTGCTTTAAGGAAGATACTTTTTGCAACCCAATGAAGTTGGTTTGGTTTACATTTAATCCAATACCAATAATAGAATGCTTTATCGTCATGCTTTTTAGGACATTTTCAATCAAAATACCGCATATTTTGTCCGAACCTGACATTATGTCGTTGGGCCATTTTATTTTTAGATTTGGGACATTCAGACTGTTCAATGTGTCATAAATAGCTAGGGAAACACATGCATTAATTGCAAACTGATTTTCAGCCTTAAGGTGCCCATACCTTTTCAAGACACTAAAAGTGAGGTTTTTACCAGCTTCCGACTGCCAAGATGTGCCCATTTGACCTCTTCCCTTTACTTGATTTTCAGTCACGACACAGGTTAGGTCAGACAACTCTTTTGTACGCGTCAGTGACCGTAAATACAAATTTGTAGAGTCCGTGGCATCAAGTTTGATTATTTGACTGTGTTCTCCCAAAGTGGTGCGCCCAAGGTTATGTTAAAATCTAGGGCTAAGAAAACAAAAAAAATATAACTTTGTAGAAACTAAAATTTTTGAATGCAGAAAACGAAAGCTAGTGCAGATGAACTGATTGCCTTAATTTTACATGGAATTGAAGAAGTAAAAGGAGTGGATATCAACCTCCTCGATTTAAGGGAAATAGAAAATACAGTTTGTGACTACTTTATAATCTGCAATGGTACTTCCAACACGCATGTAAACGCAATTGTTGCATCCATTCAAAAAACCGTCAGCAAAGCCATTAAAGATAAACCTTGGCATGTTGAAGGTTCAGAAAACGCGGAATGGGTCTTAATGGACTATGTCAACGTTGTTGTGCATGTATTTCAAAAACACATTAGGGAATTCTACGACATTGAAGGACTTTGGGGAGATGCCAAAGTCACCATGGTGGAGAGCAGCTACAATTCTTAAAAAATGGCAAAAGAAAACAATCCAAATACCCCTAAGAAACCTCGTTTTAGCTCCTGGTGGATCTATGGTGTGGTCATTGCTTTAATCATTGGTTTCCAATTTTTTGGCGGAAACAGCTTTTCAAGCACTGAGAAAACTACAACCTCAGAATTACAGGAATACCTAAGGAATGGGGATATTTCAGAAATACTGATTATCACAAATACACGTCAAGCTAAAGTGTTTCTAACAGAAGAAGCGCTTCAAAAAGATGTGCACCGTAACGTAGCAGATAGACCATTTAATATTTCTGCAGGCAAAATTCCACAGTATATTTTGGATTATGGTGATCTTCAAAATTTTGAAGATGAGATAAAAAGCATCAAAAAAGAAAACAACCTTGATACTATTGTAGATTTCGATACGGAATCCAATGTTTTAGGTGAATTGTTGCTTTCCTTACTCCCATTTGCACTAATTATCGGAATTTGGATTTACCTAATGCGTAGGATGTCTGGAGGTGCCGGTGGTGGTGCCGGTGGACAGATTTTCAATATCGGAAAATCCAAAGCAAAATTGTTCGATGAGAAAACCGATACCCGAACTTCCTTCAAAGATGTTGCTGGTTTGGAAGGTGCAAAAGAGGAAGTCCAGGAAATCGTGGAATTCTTAAAGAACCCTGATAAATACACTTCTTTAGGTGGTAAGATACCTAAAGGTGCATTGCTGGTAGGACCTCCGGGAACCGGTAAGACGTTATTAGCCAAGGCCGTTGCAGGCGAGGCAAAGGTTCCGTTCTTCTCACTATCAGGTTCGGACTTTGTGGAAATGTTTGTAGGTGTAGGTGCTTCCCGTGTCCGAGATTTATTTAAACAAGCAAAAGATAAATCCCCAGCCATCATCTTTATTGATGAAATAGATGCCATTGGACGTGCAAGAGGAAAAAACAATTTCACGGGATCTAATGACGAAAGGGAAAATACCCTGAACCAGTTACTAACCGAGATGGACGGTTTTGGAACCAATACAAATGTTATTGTTTTGGCTGCAACCAACCGTGCCGACGTATTGGATAAAGCATTAATGCGTGCTGGTCGATTTGATCGTCAGATTTATGTTGACCTTCCTGATCTAAGGGAACGGAAGGAAATTTTTGAAGTCCACTTAAGACCCATAAAGACTGCCGAAACCTTGGATTTGGATTTCTTGGCAAAACAGACACCTGGTTTTTCCGGAGCAGATATTGCAAACGTTTGTAATGAAGCAGCATTGATTGCGGCCCGCAAGGAAAAGAAATCGGTGAACAAGCAAGATTTCTTGGATGCTGTGGATCGTATTGTGGGTGGTCTTGAAAAGAAAAATAAGATCATTACACCTGAAGAGAAAAAAACAATTGCCTTTCACGAAGCTGGTCACGCTACAGTAAGTTGGATGCTGGAACATGCTGCACCTTTGGTGAAAGTAACCATTGTTCCTAGAGGTCAATCCCTAGGTGCTGCTTGGTACCTACCAGAAGAGCGCTTAATCGTGCGTCCGGAGCAAATGTTGGATGAGATGTGCGCCACAATGGGTGGTAGGGCAGCCGAAAAGGTGATTTTCAATAAAATTTCAACGGGTGCGTTGAGTGATTTGGAGAAAGTCACAAAACAAGCCAGAGCCATGGTAACCATATACGGATTGAATGATCAATTGGGTAATATCACCTATTACGATTCTTCTGGACAAAACGAATATGGTTTTACAAAACCATACAGCGAGGAAACCGCACAAAAAATTGATGAAGAGATTTCAAAAATCATAGAAGAACAATACCAAAGAGCCATTAAATTACTTCAAGACAATAAAGACAAATTATCTGAACTTGCAGATCGTTTGCTAGAAAAAGAAGTGATCTTCAAGGATGATTTGGAAAAGATTTTTGGAAAAAGACCTTTTGAAAAGGAAGAAGAGGAGTTGGAAACAGCTGAATAATTTTTAGCTTCTAGGACATATGTCCTCCAAGACTTGTATTTTTGAAACCGTACATGGGAGTTTTTGACAAACTTTTTGGTGGTGGCAAAAAGGTTTCCAAGGAAACCCTGGAAACTCGTGGAGAACATATGCCTGACCTTAAAATTCCGGTTGATGAAAAATTCACCATCTATTTTAAGAAAAATGGGGGAAAGTTCATCTATTGCGAGGATGACCTTGAGATTTCCGAAACACTTCAAAACATTATTTCCGAAAACACTTGGCAACAGCATCTTTTTTACACGCTGGATTCCCGCTTGGAAAATAAATTTGCTTCCGAAAAAATTGGATTTACCCAAAACCGAAAGGAAAGTGACATTTTCCTGACCACTTGTGAGCATTTAATTGCCCATAATGGCTCAATATTGGTCTGTTCAAATCAAATTAGGGAGAAAAAGTTGGACGAGTTACCTTCTAACCTAATCGTTTTTGCCACAACTAGTCAATTAGTGGACTCCATAAGTGAGGCGTTGAAGATTATAAAGGAAAAATATAAAAAGAACATTCCCAACAACATAACTACATTAAAGCACTTTCAACCCACCCCAGAAAATAAAAATGATTTTCTTTCCTACGGTAGTGCCTCAAAAAATGTATATCTTTTGCTCCTAGAAGACTACTAACTACATGAAAGAAATTCTAAGGCGCGCCATTACAGGAGTAATCTATGTAGTACTCCTTATGGGTACTGTATTCTTAAGTTCCGATGCGTTCGACTTTCTTTTTATGGTCTTCGGCTTAGCCTGTCTATACGAATTCAAAAGAATCGTCAACCTGCGTAATTACTATGTCTACGTAGCCTATCTGGCTTTATGGTGGGCATTTATTTACTTCGTGGAAGACAAATTACTCATCACAGCTTTAATGTTGATTACCATCACCATTGATGTCATTTTGCTTGGCTTTCTTTTTTCCAATAAACCCAAGGCATTCAATACGATACAGAAATGCATAATCGCAGTATTTTACCTAGGTGGCGGTTGCATTTTCCTAACCATGATACCTTATAAACAGAATAGTTTTTCGCAATTCTTGATAGCAGGAATATTTATTTTGATTTGGGTAAATGACACATTTGCCTATTTAGTGGGTAAAACTATGGGTAGAACCAAGCTTTATCCATCAGTTTCTCCAAAAAAAACCGTGGAAGGTTCTGTAGGAGGTCTTATTTTTGCATTGTTAGCAGCCTACTTTCTGGCCAAGTACGAAACCAGTCTATCACTACTGCAGTGGATTATATTGGCTATCGTAATCGTAATTGCCGGAAGTTTGGGAGATTTATTGGAATCCAAGTTTAAGCGTATAGCACAAGTTAAGGACAGCGGAGCAATACTTCCTGGTCACGGAGGTATTTGGGACCGTTTGGACAGCTTGGTATTTGCTGCCCCATTTGCATATCTGACATTAAATATATTTTCTTATGTTTCATAAAGAAGGTCAAAAAATTATAATAACCACCTTTTTTCTTGTTGTAGCTTTAATACTGGTTGCCCAATTTTATATTGATTTGGAATGGATCAGGTATGCTGTTCAAATAGTCGCATTGGTATTACTTATCCTGGTACTCCAGTTTTTTAGGAATCCAAGGAGACCCGTTACACCAAATTTTGATGAAATATTGGCACCAGTTGATGGCAAAGTAGTGGTAATTGAAGAGGTTGAAGAGCCAGAGTACTTTAAGGGCAAAAGAAAGCAGGTTTCCATTTTTATGTCGCCTCTGAATGTGCATGTTACCAGATATGCAGCTAGTGGAACCATTACCTACTCTAAATATCATCCAGGGAAATACCTAGTGGCCTGGCATCCTAAATCCAGCACGGAAAACGAAAGAACAACCGTGGTGTTGCATACCCCTAAATTTGGGGAAATCGGTTACCGGCAAATAGCTGGGGCACTTGCGCGTCGTATTGTCAATTATGCTGAAGAAGGTGAACAAGTTACACAAGGTCAGGATGCAGGGTTCATTAAGTTTGGATCTAGGGTAGATCTATTACTGCCATTAGATTGTGATATTACCGTTAAACTCAACCAAAAAGTTGTAGGTGCCAAAACCTGCATAGCCTCACTTAGAAAAAAAGATGATTGATGAGGATTTAAATAACAAGTTTGAAGAAGCTGTAAACTTTGTCAACAGCTATACGGATCCCATGCCAGCAGATTTTCTGCTAAAACTTTACGCATACTATAAAATAGCAAAGAAAAACTTCAATCACCCTGGAAGCAAAACCCCATTGATCAATGCCTTTAAGGCAAATGCGCTTATTCAAGCCAAAAATATCAGTGCCGAGGAAGCTATGCAAAACTATATTCAGCTTGTAGATACTGAACTAAGGCAGACCGACTAAAAAGAAAAGCCGGAAAAATCAATTTCCCGGCTTTCCCAAAAAAACACAAACTATCCTGGACTATTGTGGTTGAATGTCTATTCGAACCAAATTGTAGCCACCACGGGGGTCTTCTAAATAAACTACACCAGGACCGTTGTTGTAAATTCCTTTACCAAACTGTACGTCCTCCAAAGCACTTACTCTTCTGATGGTCGTATTGGCATCAGCCGGTCCCATATCAGGTCCAGCCTGTCTTGGCGCTTGATACATCCCAAATCCTACAGGTTCATCTTCTTCGGTACCTGCATCAAACAAATAAGATTCATCACTTTCTGAAGTACCTGAAAAAGGCGTCCCAGTTTCATCAAACAATGCAACACCATTGTTGTTATAACTAATGAACCAATCATTAGTCTGTACCAACATGGTACTTATCCCTAATTTGTAATCTTGATCTTGCGGTACATCAATGGTAAATGACAAATATTCTCCAGGACCAATTGGTGCAGTTTCATTACTGGCCGCTACCGGAAGACCCAAGTTATTGAAGTAGGAAACCGCGACTGCATTATTTCCATCTTCAGCAATTTCCTCTAATCCACTGCCCTCTTTTACTGTACCGCCCTGCGCGAAGAATGGGTCGCTATTGGTATTGAATGCATAGACAATTCCTGGTGAGAAAACACTCAAAGAGGACGCCAATCGCAATGGGGACCCATTACTACCAGTTGCTGTAAACCAGTTGTACAATTCGCCTGGCATACCATCTTCTGCGATTCTTTCTAGGCCTACTCCCCTATCTTCCTCACCTAAGGTGAACAAGGGTTCTGACTGTGCGTGTAAAACAACAATTCCAGGCGTTACTACAAAACCATTGTTGGAGCCAGCAGGCTGTCCTGGATCAGGTGTGTTAATAGCGGTAATGGTCAATGTAAATGTACCTGCTGAGAATCCATCACCATTGGTATAATCCAATATTGCTGTTATATAGATATCTCCTGTATCCCTTCCGTCAACCAATCTTACTGCCGTATTCGCATCAGCTGCACCAACATCCAACCCTGCTGGTGGAAAACTTGCTACATCATTATCGGCTTCTGTTCCAAGATCATATAAGGACAATTGACTTGCAATATCAACACCATTCAAAGCCTGCCCATTTGGAAACAAATCGATACCAGCTAAATCTGTTGGAGCCAAAAACCAGTCATTACTGTTACCCATCATGGTAACTGGGGTAAATTTAGTGCCAGGCACAGCCTTAAATGAAATTTGGTATTGTGCGCCATTGGTAGCTAAAGGACCTGGAGCCCCTGCACCTACCGGTGTCGTAAACGTGTGAACATTCAAATAATTGATAACGTTGCTTATGGTCACATTGAACGTTGTCAATGCAACTTCAGTATCGTTGGCAAATCCTAGGGAAGGGTTCACTTCCTGCGTCCAATCTGAAGCTTCATCCCCTTCACCATCATATTCTATACTGTAACTGTCCAAAGCTACGGTAGGCACGAATTCGCCTGCTGTCCAAATACCAGCTTCGACAGCAACATTTTCTCTTGGACTTGATGCCGCACCCCATTGCACGAAATCCATTATGGCCTCTGAGCTTGTAAAGGCATTACTGGAATACAATCCTAATCCACCTTCCGTATCTGGTAATGAAAAAGGAACCACTAAAAATTCACCAGCAGCCAATTCCAAGTTTCCACTTTCCGGGGTTACATTGCCCAATTGGACATAATTCCCTGGACCTAGACACATCCAATAAGAACTTAAATCAACGGCCACATTGCCATTGTTGTATAGTTCAACCAAATCTCTGCTTCCATACAATACTTCGTTGATTACGATAGATCTAATTTCCTCAGGCACGGTCAATTGATTCTCTTCCCCTATGGTTGGTGTGGTGGTCTCGGCCCAATTGGCCACACCTATACCATTTCCATCATAAATAAGGGTATTGTCCGAATTGCCCATTACTGGCACAAAATCACCAGCAGTCCAAATACCAGCTTCTACTGCGACATTTTCCCTTGCACTTGAACCAGCTCCCCATTGCACAAAATCGGCTAATGTAGAAGCATCAGTAAAATCGGAATTGCTATTGTACAATCCCAAACCTCCTGTTGCATTTGGCATTTCATATGCCACGGAAACCATCGCACCTGCTGCCAATTGTAAGTTTCCATTAACAGTCAAATCAGACAATCTCTGGTAAGTCCCAGGTCCTAGACATAGAAAATAATCACTTAAATCAACGGTTTCATTCCCGTTGTTTCTAATCTCCACCCAGTCACCTAGGTATTGTACTTCATTTAGCCTAACGTCTGCATCTGCAGTAGGTTCCGGCGTAGTAGGTATCTCACCAACAATATCATTGTCATCATCGCTACATGAAGACAACAAGACTGCAAAGAGTAAGGCTGTAAATAGATTTCTTTTCATAATTTCTTTTTTAGATTAATTATGATCCAAAACTACATCCTACTAAAACCGGGAAACGGTGATCAAAATCACCGTTTTCTGTTAAATTCTTATTAAATGCCGTTATGTTTTTGTGATAACTTAGGCTTGGAGCAGTTCTATATATCTCTTTTGTTGCGCTAAAACTCCAGCCTTTTCAAGCTTTTTCGTGATTCTGGAAATCACTTCACGGGAAGTACCCAAATCCAAAGCAATCTGTTTATGGGACAGATGAACTTGATTACAATTACCGCGTTTACATTTGTTTTCGAGGTATTTGATCAAGCGATCTTCAATACCAAAACAAACTATTTCCTTAGTAGTGCGTAGTAAATCCTCAAAGTTTCGTTGAAAATCGCTGATAAGGATCCTGGCAAATGTTGGGTACCGTATAACCCATTCCTTGACCTTGGCCACAGGCAGTGTCATAACTACAGTATCTTCTTCTGTAATCGCTGAAAATTGGACAGGTTTTGGGTCAAACAAATGATTGAAGCTCAATATGCATGATTCTCCGGAATTGATATAATACAATAGAAATTGAACATCTTCTTCCTCGGCGTACATTTTTATCTGGCCCTTCAGCACCACAGGCAGAAAATTCAGATAAGCTCCTTGCTTTACAACATAAGTGCTGCTTGGAAACTCATGATAGCTACAGGTTTCAATGATTTCTTGATACAGTCTTTCTTCCAGAACGGGAAAACACTGTTTGATGTATGATTGGTTAGCGTTGACCATGGTGAAGTTTTTTCTTGGCGCATAGAATTTCCATGACAACCAATCAGTCTCAAAAAAATGGCTAACCTTTCGTTATTGAATCATCAAAACAGGTAAAATATATGGCGCCGAGGATTGAGACAACAAAGTATGTCGCTACGAGATAGCTGCCAAAAAATAGCAAGTTGTTCAATCCAAACCAATCTCCGGTGAGGTAAATCAAAATCAAACCTGCTAAACTACGTACAACTTCTATCCATATCGCATATCCTTCTTTATCCATTAAAGTAGTATACCCGTAGACCCCGGCGAAGACGAATGCGCCAAACCACAACAGCCCATCCGTACCGATGTCTGCGTAGTTATAAAACATAAAGAGCATCAATAGTGTAATGGATAGTAATTGGAAAATAGCATATCCCTTTAATGCATGTGAAGCGGCCGGTCTATATTTTTTAAAATTATATACATTTTCGATGATCTCTACCGGGTATTTTTCTTTGACATCCGCAGGACGCCAACCCGTTGGCATAAACCATATACGCAGTTTATCCCAAAAACTATTAGTTCTCCATGCATCCTTTATCAATCGCCAAATATGTTGAAAGTTGATGAGTATTGGGTTCCAGGTACTAGCTGGTTTCAATACCCCGTATTGTGGTGGAACATCATCCAATTCTTCCTGAAAAGTGCCAAACATGCGATCCCAAAAACTGAATATTTGACCCAGGTTTTTATCAATATACTCTGGATTTATGGCATGATGCACACGATGTTGGGACGGGGTTATGATTATGTATTCCAACCATCCCATTTTACCAATATGCTGGGTATGATACCAGAATTGGGCAAACAAATGCAATGGGGCTAAAATAGCCACTACTTTGTGAGGTACACCTAGCAAGGCCGCTGGAATCATTAAAAAAGGGAAATATACCAAGAGATTTGATATGGACTGACGCAATGCACAGGCTAAGTTAAATTCCTCGCTACTATGGTGGATAACGTGTTGATTCCAGAAAAAGTTGATTCGGTGGCTTAGTCTATGGTTCCAATATCCAGCAAAATCCAAAGCCAAGAATCCAAAGACCCATAATAACCATGTCGATTTGACTTCAATAATGGCCAATTGTTCCAACAAATAAGGGTACGTGATCAACACGACGCCCAAACCTAACGAGTCTTTCACAATATTGGTAATACCGGAACTTAAACTACTCACAGTATCCATGACATTATGTTTCTGATTTTTTACAAAGTATCCATAAAGGACTTCTATAAGAACCAATCCAACAAAAAAAGGAATGGCATATAATAACGCAGTGGCGTAGGTTTCCATGTCCCTAATATATAAAAATGATCAAAACGAATTGGAAACTGGATGAATCTTAACCACAATAGATTTACTAACAGGTGTATTACTTTTATCAGCATACAAATCTATTGGCACCAAAACATTGGTCTCTGGAAAGTATGCACAGAGATTTTTTGAAGGTATATCATAGGGCACCAATTTAAAATTCTCTGCCCTGCGTTCTTTTCCATTGTAGGTACTTACCAAATCAACTACTTCTTGTGGTTTGAACCCCATCTCAGCCATATCCTCCTTATTCATAAAAACTACTCTACGCTCACCATGTATACCGCGATACCTATCATTCATCCCATAAATTGTGGTATTAAATTGATCATGACTTCTAACCGTCATTAATACAAATTCGTCCTGCTGTAACTGGATATCCGGTAAGCTGCATACGGAAAACTGGGCCTTACCTCCTGGTAATTTGGTGAAATCTGCCTCTCGAGCATTGTTGGGCAGATAAAACCCTGTGCCTTTTGATCTATTGGAATAGTCTTTAAACCCATTTAATACATTGGTAATTTTCTCACGAATCAACGCGTAATTGACACCCATTTCATGCCAATCGATGGAATGGTTTTTCCCAAAGTATGCAGCCGCAATACCAGCCACAATTTCCGGTTCACTTTTAAGGAATTCACTGGCAGGCTTCAACTTTCCTTTACTCTGATGAACTTTACCCATGCTATTTTCAACCGTCACTAAACGACCACCATCCTGTTCCGTTCTACCCAAAGTAGGAAGTATAATTGACGTTTTTCCCGCGGTTAAATGCGTGCGATTCAATTTAGTACTAACAGAAACCGTGAGTTCGCAATTTTCAAGTGCCGCGGCAGTATAATGTGTATCCGAAGCTGCTGAAACAAAGTTTCCTCCCAAGGCTACGAACACCTTTGCATCTCCTTTATGCATAGCCTGTATGCAATTTACCGTATCCAGGCCTTCCTTTTCAGGTGGGTCAAAGTTAAATTCCGCTTTAATGGCTTTGTTCAATGGTTTGGATACGTGATGCATAATACCCACCGTACGATCTCCTTGAACGTTACTATGGCCACGAACAGGGCAGGTTCCTGCTCCCTTTTTTCCTATACTTCCTTTGAGCAATAGTAAATTCACGCATTCCTTGATGTTCTCCACACCATTTTTGTGCTGCGTTAGCCCCATGGCCCAGCAAATGATTATTCTGGACTTTGTTGCCAATATATCAACAGCCTTATCTATTTCTTTTGGATCTACACCACATATTTCCAAGAGCTCATGGTCTTCAAAATCTTCCAAACTCTTCATCAACTCATCGTAACCATGGGTCTTTTCAGCTATAAATGTATGATCAAATACCTTCTCGCCATCTTTGTCCCGCTGGGCTAGACGTTTCATAATCAATTTCAATAAGGCCACGTCTTGATTTATCTTAACTTGAAGAAAGACATCGGTCAATGTGGTACCCTTACCAAATATTCCTTTTACTTCTTGTGGATTTTTGAATCGATTCAAACCACTTTCCGAAAGTGGATTTACAGTTATGACACTTCCTCCATTTTCTTTGCATTTTTGCAGGGCGGATAACATTCGCGGATGGTTGGTACCTGGATTCTGACCAATTATCATAACTACTTCAGCTGCCTCAAAATCATCTAAGACAACGGAACCCTTACCAATACCCAATGTTTCTGAAAGTGCAACACCACTTGATTCGTGGCACATATTGGAACAATCCGGCATATTGTTTGTCCCAAACGCCCTTACGAACAAGCCGTACAGAAAAGCCGCCTCATTACTTGATCTGCCAGAAGTATAAAAAATAGCTTCATCCGGATAATCCAAGTTTTTCAAATGAGATGCTATAGTCTCAAAGGCTTCATTCCAAGAAACAGGCTTATAGTGCAACGAGTCTGGCCTTAGGATAAAAGGTTCGGTAATGCGTCCACTCTTTCCAATTTCATAATCGGTCCAATTGGAAATTTCCTCTACGGAATACCTTTTGAAAAAATCACGATCTACACGTTCAAAAGTTGTTTCCTCAGCAATTGCCTTCACGCCATTTTCGCAATACTCTCCCAGTTTTGAAGGTTTATCTGGATCTGGCCAAGCACAACCTGGACAATCAAAACCATCCTTTTGATTCATTCTGGAAAGCGTTTTAATCGACCTAAACAATCCAGATTCCTTACTAAGATGTTCCAGCGCAACCTTTACTGCAGGAATACCTGCGGCATAATCACTTGGTTCCGATACTTCGAGGTCAGCAAATGATGTATCGCCGGTAGCAGAAATATTTCGTTTCAATATAGCACCCATAAAAGCTTGACTTTGCTCTTAAAGATAACGATTGCCGATAACAACCTAGTAATCCATTGAAATCCAATGGGCCCTACTTTTCCGAAAGGGCCAGCTATACCACAGAGCGCTGACCCTTTGGCAAGACCTATAAATTAAAGGTCTCTTTTATACTATCCGTGGAAAGTAATCTTCTAATGGAAGCCATCTTATCTGGGCTTTTTAAAAAAGGATGCGCTTGATACAATTTTTGGTAATCATCCAAAACATCAGTGGAATAAGCTTCGACTTTTTTATCTACTACTTTATTGATTTGACTCAATACGTCTTTTTGAAAATGAAGTTCATTAGGGTCAACATATCCCAATTTTATAAACCCTACAGTTTTACGATGACACCTGCATGGGTTTGCTTTATTGATTAAGCCACATTTATGGTTCATAAAGTTATACAGCTGCTTTTTGGTCCGATGTAGCTTAACCCTAAAATTTTGCTTGCTCATTTCCATTATCTCACTTCCTACAGTATCTGGAAACTCAAATAACTCGCCCAAAATGTAAATGAGTCGTTGTTCGCGGTCCAAGCAAAGTAGCATACCCTTCATGCAACCTATTTTTGCTTCATTTACCAGTAATTTTTCTTCTACTTCAAACGAATAGTTGGCCAATGATTCATCTGGGATTTGATCCAATCCTTGTCCAAATTGTTCAAAGGTTGGGGGGCTGACCTCATGCTTGCCCCTTTTCATATTCAGAAAATGGTTTTTTACAATTCGATACATCCAGGTTCTAAAACTGCTACGGTTTTGGAAAGTATCCAATTTGGTGATCACTTTGATCAAGACTTCCTGGGTTAAATCCGCTGCTTCATCTGCATCTCCAACAAAGGTCATGGCAACATTATAAATCCAATCTTGATTATTGGAAATCAACAACTCCAAAGCGGCCTTATCGCCGGATAAGGCTCGCTTTATCAATTGTTCATCTGAATTATGATCTGACAATTGCATATTCATGGTTTAATTTGCCATTAAATAACTACCGTGGGGGTTATCAAAGGTAAGTAACCATTTACCATCTTTTTGCTTTCTTAAATTGGCCACGGAAAGACCACTCTGCTTTATTTGTGTTCCATCTGGAGCTGTTCCGGACATAATCCAGGGAGCAATATGAGTTGCATTGTCACCATTTACGAATACTTCATGACCTTGGGGGTATTCAAACTTTGGGTTTATGGCGAATGCCGCCAAAAACATTTCTTTGAGTTGCTTAAAGTTCCGCACTTGCATTCCGGGTTCAAAAATCACCAATGCGTCTTTTTGATAACTTCCCATCACCACTTCAATGTCTTTTCCATTGAAGGCTTTGGTCATGGTTTCCACGGTTTGTAATACCGCCAATTCGTCTTTAGTCATTGTTTTAGTCTGCATAACTGTCTGTTTTTGTGAAAAGATTGCGGTCATACTTAAACACATGACCAATGTTGCTAGGATGCTTCTTTTGTTCATCATAATAATTGCTTTATGATTTGGACACATCCCAAACAGACACTGTTACAGTTATTGCAACATAAATTTACAAGTAATTGAAAAACAGTTAATTAAAAAGAATAAACTAGTACTAAACCTCGAACAAACCTATGTCTTCGGCACTTGTCAAATCCGGTAATTTCTCTGACCGAGGTAAGCAAACTACGGCTTTGGCATCCTGTTGTACCAGATTACGAACTGCCTCAGGAAGTTCTTTTTCATTTCGAACTGGGTGAATTGGACAGGATTTTAGAAAGGGGTAAATATCACTCCCTAAAAAGCTAAATATGTTCATACTTACACGTAATTCACCACCAACATCACGGTAATCATTTAAACTTTCAATTCCTGGCTTCTCAACGATTTGTTTCAAAAAATCATCTTCTGAAATATCCATCAATGCGAACTTAGTCAAACGCTCATCTGTAAATCCTAGGCCGGAACCACTATAGCTGATTAAGGCGTTATTTGCTTTTCTTGGGGCTTTCAAATCATCCAATGCCCCTTCGGAGTATAGATTATCCCCATTGCAAACGGTAAACAACTTAGTCTGAAGCTCTGGATATTGCTCCATACATTGTTCTAGCGCATCTGCTGTGCCAAGCGGTTTTATTCTATTTTCAGGTATTTCCTGTATTGCAAAATGTACATTGACATCTTGATAAGAGTTATTGGAATTTTTAGTACCTACCAAATCCTTAAAACCTTCATTCTCTTTGCTGGTTATCAGGTATATTTCTTTGTATCCCGCTTTTTCAGCATTGTTGATCAAGTAATACAACAGCGTCTTTCCTTCTTTACCCAAAGGAATTAAACTTTTGTGAAGCTTCTGTGCTGCACTCTTGGTTGTCTCATCCAATTGTGCGGTTTCCAAACTTTTTTTCATGCGAGAGGATGCTCCTCCCACCATGATTACCAAACTTTCGTTGTTCATTAGGATACTTCGGTTATGTTTACTGGGTAAGCCGCTTTGGCACCACTATTCAAAAATGCTTCTATTACGTTTTGTTTTGTATGTTCCTCAACCATGGCAACCATGCATCCCCCCCCGCCAGAGCCAATGATCTTTGCACCCAATGCACCAGCAGCAATCGCAGCTTCCATCATTTGTTGCATTTCAATAGGTGTGTTTTGGATTTGGTTTTGAAGGATGGCCTGATGTTGATTCATTAAGTCACCGAGAAGTTTGGTATTTGGGTTTTTACCAGACAATTCAGTTTTAGCACATTTGGTGATATGAAAATTGAGAACTGCAGCATACCAATGTTTCAGATATTTTTCAGGGACTAAATGTTTGTATCGTTCGTAATCCGATTCGGTAGCATTCAGGATTTCAAAATCGGGATATTGTCCTTGTACAGCCTGAATAGCATTTTGCGCATAGACTCGGGCGTTTTTAAGAACGCTCAAAGTTTTTTTAGCTAAACCTGATTCTGCAACAACCAAAGTCCCTAGTTTTGGATTCAATGCTTCACTTTCACCACTTTCCGTGTCTATAAACAACAAGCCGCCTTGCGCAATACTATATTGATCCATTAACCCTCCGGGCTGATTAAAAAACAATACCTCAGCTTCATAAGCCCATTGCCCAATTTGCTTATTGTCAGGTTTACCGGGAAACTGCTGTGATTGCAACAAAAACCGAATCCACGAGACTATTAGTGCGGATGAACTAGAAAGACCGGCATTTACCGGTATAGTGCTATAAATTTCCAAATCATAACCTTGAATAAACTCCATACCATTCTTTTTAAGAATGGACATAACTGAACGGACGTAATCATTCTCTTGAATATTATCCAAGGAATCATTTAAATCGATTTTGATTCGCTTATCAAGGTCCTTCAGAAAAATATCAAAACTGGAACTGTTATTGGTTTTGGCATGAACATGAAAATACCTATCAATTGCGCCGGCAATTACAGGTAAGCCTAAATAATCTTGATGATCTCCAAAAAAGCAGATTCGTGCGGGGACGGAAATATTAATCATTAATTCGGAAGGGATACTAAGTTATAATTTCCAAAGGTTTCGTTTTTTTCCAACTTCCCCTAGTGAAATCAGGAAAATTTTGCGGTGCACCACCACTAGCCACTGACCGTTCACTTAAGGGTGCTACTGCACTCCAAAAACAACCTTCATAAACATTTTGATCCAAGGGTAGACCGTGTTGCAAGCATTCCACAATACGATACATCATGATGCCATCCATGCCGCCATGACCACTATTTTTGGTGCTTTCATTCAAACGTTGGTACAAAGGATGGTCATACTTTTCATACACTGCGGCCAATTGGTCACCTTGCGCCCAAGAATGATGATCTTTTGTTACACCTTCTACCCCACCTTCCAATGCCACTCTTGTTGGGAAGCCAGCCAACGCACCTTTGGTTCCTTGAATCAAATTTAAACGGCTATATGGTCTGGGACTTGTTTCATCCCATTGTACCATTACCGTTTTACCTAAAGTTGTTTTTATAATTGAGGTATTCAAATCGCCTCCTTTATAATCCAATTTGTTCCACTTATGGTCGGCGTCATAGTTTTTGGCAGCGTAAGATGCTCTTCCCATGGCTGGTGTGGAAAAAGAAACAATACTTGCAAAATTATCATCTGTTCGACCCAGATTCATATATTGGGCCACTGGCCCCAAACCGTGAGTTGGGTAAAGATTCCCATTTCTTTGGGCATAATGATACGTTCTCCATGAACCAGTGCCACGTTTTTGTTCTTCCATTTGAAATCGCAGTTCGTGGATATAGGCGGCTTCACCATGCAAAATATCACCAATCACACCCTGCCTACACATATTCAAAAACAACAGTTCATCGCGGCCATAATTGACATTCTCCATCATCATGCAATGCTTTTGTGTTCGTTCTGAAGCATCTACGATAGCCCACATTTCATCCACTGTCACAGCCATTGGAACTTCCACAAAGGCATGCGCTCCTTGGTTCATGGCCTCAATTGCCATGGGTGCATGATTCAACCAATTTGTAGCGATAAAAACTACGTCAGGATTAACTTCTTGTAGCATCTTCTTCCACAAATCTTCCTCACCCCAGTATTCAGCAATATTTTTGTGCCGTTCTTTAGGTGCTACCTCCCTGACCCAGGATACTTTTTGTTTGACCAAATCCTCGTATAGATCACAAATGGCCACCACTTCGGTTCCTTCTAAAGCAGCAAAGAATTTAAGATGGGTCCCACCACGTGCACCAACTCCAATAAAGGCTGCCCTTATCGTTTCCAATTTAGGTGCAGCGTGATCACCCATATAGGTTGATTGAAACGGTCGTGATGGCATTGCTGCAAACTCGTTGGGTACGAGGGCAACAGCCGCAGCGGACATCGATGTCCGCTTAATGAATTTTCTACGGTCCAGGTTTTTCATTTCCAAAGGTATGGTTGTTTCAAGAAACCAATTTACATAAGTCTTTTAATATATGGTATAGGTAAAACAGAATCGTTCATGAATGTTAATTCATGATATGGGCAAGGAATTTTTCCTTAAAAGCCCTACCAATAGGTATCTTGGAACCACCTGCTACGTGGATAAGGTTACCCACCCATTTTTCAATCAAGTCCGTATTGACGATATGGGATTTATGCACCCGTATGAAATTCTTGGTTGGCAGTGTTTCTACCCAATATCTCAACGGCTCGTTGGAAAGATGCTTATGCTCAAGTAAGAACACTTCGGTATAATCGGAATCCGCTTGTATATGGACAATATCCGTTAATTGTATTTTAATATGTTCATGACCTGATTTCAAATAAATATAGTCCTTCTCAACTTCTTGCAATTCAGCCCTATTGGTAATTTCGGCAGGGGCGGAAGTTACAGGTACTTTGGCAACCGCTTTCAAGAACCGTTGGAATGAAAATGGTTTTAAGAGATAGTCCACAACATTCAAGTCATAACTTTCCAAAGCATATTCAGAAAATGCGGTGGTCAATATTACATGTGGCGCGTTGGGTAATGATTTCAGAAAGTCCAATCCGGTGATCTTAGGTAGATGAATGTCCAAAAACATTAAATCGGTTGGCTGTGTCTTTAGGAATTCCATGGCTTGTAATGCATCGGAAAAAACACCAATCAATTCTACAGCGTCTACATCATCGATAAACTTTTTTAGGATGCGCTGCGCTGGTGGTTGATCTTCTATAATTATGCACTTCATAGGCTAAGCTGTCTCCAATTGCATAGAAAGTGAAACCATATACTGCTTTCCCTTGTCTAAAATTTTCAACTTATGTTTTCCTGGATACAACAGTTCCAATCTTTTACGTACGTTTTGAAGTCCAATTCCGGCCGCAACTGCTTGCATTTGTTCTGAAGGTTCAAAATTGTTTATGCAGGTAAACTGGATTTCATTTCCTTTTTGGGTCAATTCAATCTCAATCTCAATATTGGATGATTGTCCAGATTGACTATGTTTAAATGCATTTTCAATAAAAACAATCAAAATCAAAGGAGCAATTTTATAACCTGATTGGATTTTACCCAGTTTAAAACTAACATTTCCCCGTTCCTCAATCTGCATTTTATAGAGCTTGATAAAATTACCCAATTGCTCTGCCTCCTTCTTCAATGGAACGAATTTTTCCTTGCATTCATAAAGCATATATCGCAATACCCCACTCATTTCCAATATAATCTCCGGTGTTTTAGGGGAGCTTTCGAGGGCATACGAGTAGAGATTATTCAAATTATTAAACAAAAAGTGGGGGTTTATCTGTGAACGTAAAAACTGAAGTTCGCTTTCTTCCACCACACTTTTTAATTCGTCAATTTGTTTCTGTTTTTGAAGTGCATCCCAAGCAAATTTGAAGCCTGCCAAAATTGCAACTACCGGAATTACCCCAAACATGGCCCAATTTAGCCCTGGCCATATTTGCGCTCTATCCGTTCCTGCAAAGAAAATAGGTTCTAAAACCATTTCTTGGAACAGAATAGTCCCAGTAAGCACAAGTAAAACACCTATGAAAAATTTCCAATGCTTCTTTTGGTATAAAAACTTTGGCATTAAATAATAGGAAATGATAGCTGTCCAAACGCTATAATTGAGGAAAAAGGCAATTTCAAAACCTTCAATACCTGGGTGCTTTCTGTCGTAGATATTGAACAGAAACACCAAGACATGTAGTACAATTTGAAAAATAAGCTCTTTTCGTTGAATCAAAACGCCTGATTTAGAGCCGCAAAGCTATCCATCGTAAGGTAAGAAAAGAAAAGGATTGCTGCCAACAACCAATTAAACACTGTAAACAACAAGATTGTAAAAAATCAAAAAAGAATGTCGGTGGCGGGCCAATGTTGGTTGTTCGCAGATTATCCGCATAAACTGTGTGTATGCTTTGCATCTTTGGGGTATTAATCAAATCACGAGTAATCCAGATGAACTACAAACTAATTTTCTTTAGCCTTTTATTGGCCTTTTTCCATTCCACATTGTCAGCACAACAAGGCAGTGTGTTTATTGGCAAGGTGGTGGACAAGGGTAGCGGAGAGCCTGTAGCCTATGCCACAGTAATGGCAGCAGACAGTGAAACGCAGCAGGGCATAACAGGCACTACGACATTGGAAGACGGTACCTTCTTGTTGGAAACCACTGCGAATGGCTTCTACCTGGAAGTGAGCTTTATAGGATATCAGAAAAAAATTATCAGACCAGATAACAATTCATCAGGCCGCACGGAATTAGGCGTGATTGAAATACAAGAAGATGCCCAACAATTGGAGGAAGTGGTAGTAGAAGGAGAGGTTTCGCAGACCGTTTTTAAGTTGGATAAACGCGTGTTCAATGTTGGAAAGGATTTAAGCAGCACTGGCGCAAGTGCGTTGGAAGTGCTGAATAACGTACCAAGTGTCAATGTAAATATCGAAGGGCAAATAAGCCTACGTGGAAGTCAAGGCGTACAGGTATTGATAAACGGAAAGCCTTCTATCATTACGAGTGATGAAAGTAATGCGCTTGGCACCCTGACTGCCGATATGATCGATAGAGTGGAGGTAATTACCAATCCTTCTGCCAAGTATGATGCTGAAGGAACTTCCGGGATAATAAATATTGTGATTAAAAAAGAGGAGCGTCGTGGAATGAATGGGTCGGTGTCGGTGAATACTGGCGCTCCCAATAATCACAGTGTTGGTGTAAGCCTAAATCGAAGAACTGAAAAATTCAATTTGTTCACACAACTCGGTGCAGGGTATAGAGAAGGCCCAAATGAAGTTGAGACCCGAAACACGGATTTAGTCAACAATACCACAATCCTATCCTTTGGAGACCAATTTAGAAATGAAACTTTTTACAATTTTGTTTTAGGCACGGATTATTATATCAATCCTTCTAGTATTATCACGCTTTCTGGAAACTTTTCTATGGAAATTGAAGACCAGCCCTCAACAACGAATTTTACTTCCCTTGAAGGCACCAATACCATAACCTCCGAATGGGAACGTACTGAAATCACTGAAGCTACAAATCCAAAGTTTAGGTATGAATTCCAATACAAAAAGGAGTTTGAGGAAAATGAAGATCATAACCTACTTTTCAGTGCATTGGGTAACTTTTTTGGCAAAGACCAGTCTTCTGAATTTTTTGACAATACCCTTTCCGGTGCCAACAATGATGACTCACAGTTGACCCGTACAGATTTCAAGGAAGCGCTATTTACATTCAAGTTGGATTACAGCCGCCCCTTTACCGAGGAATTCTCGATGGAAACAGGTGCCCAGTATGTCATTAATGATGTAAGCAATGATTTTGAGGTTCAAAACTTTGAAAATGGTGGATTTGTCACAGACCCAGGTTTGACCAATAATTTTGAATTTGACCAAAAGGTTCTGGGTATTTACGGCACTGGTGCCTACGAAGGAAAAACTTGGGGTGTAAAGGCCGGACTCCGATTGGAACGCACCAATTTGGCAACGTTACTAACCAATACCAATGAATCCAACAACCAAGATTATTCCAATTTGTTCCCCAGCGTTCATACTTCCTACAAATTCTCTGAAAAGGTTTCTTTGCAAGCAGGGTATTCCAAACGAATCTATAGACCCCGTTTATGGGATTTGAATCCATTTTTTAATATTCGAAACAACTTCAATATAAGACAAGGTAATCCAGATTTGATGCCTCAGTTCACTGATTCCTATGAGATGACCAGTATTTTTTTAATTGGCAAAACATCATTGAATTTAGGTGTGTACCATAGGTTTACCACAGATATCATTGAACGTGTTTCTACATTTGAAAACAATGTGACTACCACACGACCGGAAAACATTGGCACCAACAAAACGACTGGTATTGAATTCAACACCAAATATAGGCCGGCTAACTGGCTGACCTTAAATGCCGATTTCAATTATTTTAGGTTCAATAGGGAAGGTTCGTTTGAGGAAACCGTATTTGATTTCAATGCAGACCGTTGGACAGCAAAATTGATGACTAAGGTAAAATTACCTGCGGACTTTGATATGGAATTCACTGGAAACTACCGTTCAAAATACCGAACATTCCAAGGCGAAAACAATTCCATAGCCTTTTTGGATATGGGACTTCGTAAAAAAATCATGAAAGGCAAGGCCATCCTTAACTTAAGCATCAGGGATGTGTTTGCATCACGTATTTGGGAAAACCAGATTGCACAACAAGATTTTGAAGTATATAGCCAAAGGTTAAGAGGCAGGTTTGTGGCGTTTGGATTTAGCTACGGCTTTGGAAAAGGTGAGGCTATGCAATACGGTGGTGGAAGAAGGAGGTAATTGGAAGTCCCCCATCCAATTCCTCCTGCACCATATTAGTTTAAACTTGCCAAGCTTTTTTCCAAAGTCTCTATTTTGGCCTCTGCATCAGCCGCTTTCTTTTTTTCCATGGCAACCACCTTTTCAGGGGCATTGTTTACAAAGCGTTCGTTGCTTAGTTTTTTCTGAACGGATTGCAAGAAACCACGGGTGTAAGTCAACTCTTCTGTGAGTTTCTTTACTTCTGCTTCAATATCTATTGCCCCTCCCATTGGAATAAAATACTCATTGCTTTTCACCCTAAAACTCAAAGCACCATCCATACCGGAATCAACATTACCCAATTGGGAAATGTTTCCCAACTTAACTATAATGCTGTCCATTTGATTAGAAGATTTTTCACTATTCAACCTAGATAGTTCCAGGGCCTCTTTTTGAGGGATGTTCTTTTCTTTTCGAATCGTACGTATCCCCGAAATTACCTCAGCGGCAAAATCAAAATCTGCTATTAGGTTCTCATCAAATTCGCTAACTGTGGGCCAGTTGGATACAATCAATGCATTTTTTGGAGTTCGCTCTGCCATATGTTGCCAGACTTCCTCAGTCAAAAATGGCATAAATGGATGCAATAACTTCAAATTCTCTTCGAACAAGTGGATAACCTCCTTGTATGTTTGACTATCAATAGGTTTTTGGTAGGCTGGTTTTACAATCTCCAACAACCAAGAGCAGAAATCGTCCCAAACCAATTTGTAAATGGCCATTAGCGCATCGGAAATTCGATACTTGGAAAAATGGTCTTCAATCTCGGTCAATGTTTGATTAAACTTAGCCGTATACCATTCAATCCCAATTCTTGATGCTTCAGGCTGTTCCATATCGGCAACTTCCCAACCTTTTACCAATCGGAAGGCATTCCATATTTTATTGGCAAAATTCTTTCCTTGCTGACAAAGTGCTTCATCAAACATTAAATCATTTCCTGCAGCAGAACTCAAAAGTAATCCTACTCGTACACCATCAGCTCCAAAATCCTTGATTAGTTTAAGTGCATCTGGGGAGTTACCTAATTGTTTGGACATTTTTCTGCGTTGCTTATCGCGCACCAAACCGGTCAAGTAAACATTCTCAAAAGGTCGTTTATCTTGATACTCATAGCCAGATATGATCATCCGCGCAACCCAGAAAAACAGGATGTCCGGACCCGTAACCAAGTCGCTGGTTGGATAATAGTAATTGATTTCTTCATTTTCAGGTTCCAAAATGCCTCCAAAAACACTTATGGGCCATAACCAGGAAGAAAACCATGTATCCAACACATCTGAATCCTGTCTTAAATCTGATGCTTGGATTCCCGGATTTTTTGCCTTTGCTTTCTCAAGTGCCTCTTCTTTGGATTCCGCTACCACAAAATCCTCCTTTCCATCGCCATAATAGTATGCCGGGATTTGCTGGCCCCACCATAATTGTCGGGAAATATTCCAATCTCGTATATTCTCCATCCAATGGCGATACGTATTCTCAAATTTCTTCGGATACAACTTGATATCACCTGTCTTTAACACACCTTCAATGGCAGGTTTGGCCAAATCCTCCATTTTGAGGAACCATTGGTCTGACAACCTAGGCTCAATTACAGCCTTGGTGCGTTCAGAAGTACCAACCTTATTAGGGTGCTGCTCGGTTTTTACCAAGAATCCGTTTTCTTCAAGTTCCTTGACAATTTCCTTGCGAACCACGAATCTATCTTTGCCTTGGTAATGCAAACCATAGGAGTTTAAGGTAGCATCCTCGTTGAAGATATCGATTACTTCAAGTTTGTGCTTATCGCCTAGATTCTTATCATTTTCATCATGTGCGGGAGTAACCTTCAAACATCCGGTACCGAACTCAATATCCACATATTCATCCTCTATGATCGGTATCACACGGTTACATATAGGTACGATAACTTTTTTACCTCTTAAATGGTGATATCTCTCATCATTTGGGTTGATGCAAACCGCCGTATCACCCAGTATAGTCTCTGGACGTGTCGTGGCTATGGTTACCTTTTCATCTGACCCTTCTATTTGATACGCCAAGTAGTATAAATTACCTTGACGCTCCTCATAGATCACCTCCTCATCGGAAAGCGTGGTTTTAGCTTGCGGATCCCAGTTTACCATGCGATATCCACGGTAAATCATGCCTTTTTCGTATAAATCCACGAAAACTTTGATCACAGAAGCCGACATATCGTCATCCATAGTGAACTTGGTGCGCTCCCAATCACAAGAACAACCTAATTTTTTCAATTGTTGAAGGATTACACCCCCATATTCGTTGGTCCAATCCCAAGCATGTTTCAAGAATTCATCGCGCGTCAAATTCGCCTTCTCTATTCCTTCATCCTTCAATTTGGCCACTACTTTTGCTTCAGTAGCAATTGAAGCATGATCCATCCCTGGAACCCAACATGCATTTTTACCTAAAAGCCTGGCTCTTCGGATCAAAACATCCTGTATAGTGTTATTGAGCATATGCCCCATATGAAGTACCCCAGTGACATTTGGCGGCGGAATTACGATGGTATATGGTTCCCTTTCATCTGGTTTTGAGCTAAAATAATCATGCTTCATCCAGTGGGCATACCACTGTTCCTCTACCCTATTGGGCTCATATTTTGATGGAATTTCCATTTTTCGGTATAGTTTTTGACTTTATTGGAATCGGATTGGGATTTTGAAGGAGAGTCGCAATGTTAATTTAACGCTATTCTTCGGCTGAGAGCCAATCTCGAAATACGAAACAAAAATAAGTAACGTTATTACATAACAAAAGAATTTTGGAAGCAGGTGATAAAACTTCTACTTTTGAAATTCACCCAAAACTAGAAATGATGAAAAAAACTGTACTCATGTTATTTGTAGGGCTTTTATCCTTAGGGATTTATGCCCAAGACGCTACAGCTAAAATTGAGTTTAAGAGCGAGACCATAGATTATGGTGAAATTGAAAAAGGTAGTGACGGTGTTCGTGTATTTGAATTCACCAACACTGGTTCAGTACCATTGGTAATTAGTAATGTTAAGTCCAGCTGCGGGTGTACAATCCCAAAAAAACCAGAAGATCCCATCTTACCTGGTAAAACGGGACAGATTCAAGTGAAGTACGATACCAAAAGAGTTGGACCTATTAGAAAGGCAATTACGGTTACTTCCAATGCTGACACACCTACTAAAGTCCTAAAAATCAAAGGAACTGTCAAAGCAGATGGTGCTAAATAAGAATAAAACAATATAGAAGAAAGCCCCGTTTATCGGGGCATTTTTATTTTAATCAAATACCTTTTTCAGAACAAACGAGAAATGCATGTCCTGATTAAACCGCTCTATCATCACACGCACCCGTTTTCCTTCCCTTTCATTTAGCATTTTGAGAACTTCCTGTAACTTGTAACGGTGAATCTTTTTACCATTTACAGCCAAAATCACATCCCCTTCCTGTAATCCAGCTTCTGCCGCAGGGCTACCTGCCCTGATACCAGAAACGATTATCTCGGGTACCAAACTGAGCCTAGTCTTGTTTTCCAATAGTATTTGAACATTACCAAATGTACTATCGTCATTACGCACTACACCAGTGAAATCGGCTATGCTCTCGGCAATATAACGAAGGCCGTTATGTTGCAAAGCAATACCTGCAAGGTTGTATTGGAAAGGATCCCTAAAGTTGGCATTTTTTTTAAGCGTAACCTGTCCTCGTTGGTAGTCAAAAATGATATTGAATCGCTTTAAAATTTCACCTCCTACGCTTCCATTCCGGTCTCCAAGATTCTTGATATAGCCAAATGATTCACGATACGGGAATGCTGCCTTGGCATCTTTCAATTCAAAATCCCCGATTTTAATACCCCTAACTTTTGTGCGTTTGCCGAATATGTTACCGCTTAACCCACGACCTAAATAATCTTCGTAGTTTTTTTCGGGAATATCCAGTCCTTTTTCGGGTTGATGAAAAAGCCATAAAGCATCACTACTTCCAGTATCAACCAAAAGTTTTACTGGCACGTTTTCTTCATCCTTCATCAATACAGTACCTTCCACATAAGCTTTTCGTTTTTCAATGGTGATAGGTAAAGTTTGCGCTTTCTTGCTACTTGGCTGTTTATAAAGTGCTGGGTTATGAAGTTTAATGTTTTGTGCCGCATAATTTACTTCCACCACAAAATCCCGAAACAAATCGTATCCTAATATGCCGTGAACAGGAATTCCCAAAGAGGTGGAAAAATTAATTTCCTTATCCAAGACCACATAAAGATCTTGATTGTAGTTTTTCGCGTCTCCCAATTTGAAGGCATTACCTATGGAACTCAGTGCTTTCATTGGTTCGCCGTCTCCTAGACCGCGGATGGTGACCTCAGATACATTGTTAATCTGAATGGAATCTTTGTCGGATAGGTTGAAAAGGATAGGTTTACTCACCCCGGAGTCCAATACAAAAGTTAACTTGGAACCGTTTATTTCCAAAGGAAGCACAATAAGATTATTGATCATTTCGAAGTTGATTTTCTCAAACTTCTTATCCTTGGGCAATTTAAATCCTTGCGCCGAAATCATGTTTGGCACAAACATTAAAAGAAATGCAAAAAGAAGGAGATTTTTCTTCAATTTCCTAGCTTATTGGGGGTTATATCTATTAAATATACATAATTATGTAGGACAACTCCAGTATTTTAACATTACGCTAACCCGGTAAATATTGTGGGAAGTAGTTGTATGCCACTATTGGTTTTCTCATTTTTGCGTAAAATTTAAAGCATGCCAAGTATTTCCAAAAAAGGATTGCAAATGCCTCCTTCTCCTATCCGAAAGTTAGTCCCATATGCGGAAGCGGCAAAGAAAAGAGGTACCCATGTCATCCATTTAAATATAGGTCAGCCAGATATTAAGACCCCTGATATTGCTCTTGATGCGGTTCGTAATCATAATATTGAGGTTCTTGCGTATAGCATGACGGAAGGGTCAGAAACTTACCGTCAAAAAATTGCTAACTATTATGCAAAGAATGACATTTCGGTAAATTCCAGTGACATTATAGTGACTACCGGGGGTTCTGAAGCTCTATCATTCGTTATGGGTTCCATTATGGATGGTGACGACGAAATCATAATTCCTGAACCGTTCTATGCAAATTACAATGGATTTGCAACCGCGGCCGGGGTGAAAGTCGTACCAATTGTTTCTTCGATTGAAGACAATTTTGCCCTTCCACCTATCGCAGAATTTGAAAAATTGATCACGCCTAATACCAAAGCCATTCTGATTTGCAATCCAGGTAACCCTACGGGGTATTTATACAGCAAGGAAGAAATTCAGCAATTGGCCAACTTGGTGAAAAAGCATGATTTATTCCTCATTGCAGACGAGGTGTACCGTGAATTTACCTATGATGGTCGCGAGCACTATTCCGTACTGCAGGAAACTGGCTTGGAAAACCATGCTATTATGGTGGATTCAGTTTCCAAACGCTATAGCATGTGTGGTGCACGAATTGGTTGTTTGGTATCCAAAAACAAGGAGGTCATCCAAACTGCGCTAAAATTTGCCCAGGCAAGGCTATCTCCCCCAACCTTTGCACAAATTGCAAGTGAGGCAGCCTTGGAAACACCAGATTCCTATTTTAATGAGGTAATTTCCGAATACGTGGAACGTAGGGATATCTTGGTTTCAGAGTTACAAAAAATTGAAGGTGTCAAGGTGGCAGTTCCGCAGGGAGCTTTCTACTGTGTGGTAGAGTTACCAGTTGCCAATTCTGATGATTTTGCACAATGGCTTTTAGAGCATTTTGAAGTAAATGGTAAAACCGTGATGGTGGCACCTGCAGCTGGATTCTATGCAACACCTGGATTGGGAACCAATCAAATCCGGATAGCCTATGTTTTGAACAAAGAGGAACTAGTACAGGCTGTTCAAATACTTGGTGAGGCACTGAAAACCTATCACAATTCGTGAATATCCAAGAGAACATATCATTAAAACATTACAATACCTTTGGTATTGATGTGATAGCTAAATCTTTTGTAGAAATCAATGGACTTGCGCAATTGCAACGTGTCTTGGAACTGAAGGCCTATCCGAATAAATTTATTTTAAGTGGTGGTAGTAATGTATTACTGACTCAAGATATTGATGCCCTGGTCATGCACATTAATTTAAAGGGTATTTCTGTTGTTGAAGAAACCGATGAGCATGTCTATGTTAAAGTAATGGCAGGAGAAAACTGGCATGAGTTTGTTCTTTGGACCCTGGCACAGGATTATGGTGGAATCGAGAACCTTTCCTTGATACCAGGAAATGTTGGCACCGCACCTATTCAAAATATTGGCGCTTACGGTGTTGAATTAAAAGATGTTTTTGTGAGCTGCGCAGCTATGAACATGGAATCCATGGAATTAGAGGCATTTGACCTCGATAGCTGTAATTTTGGATATCGGGATTCTTTTTTCAAAAATGAAGGAAAAGGAAAGTACATTATTACTTCAGTTATCCTCAAGCTTTCCAAAATCAATCATCAATTGAATACGGGTTATGGTGTCATTGAAGAGGAGTTGAAGCGGAAAGGGGTAATTTACCCAACAATACAAGATATCTCAGAAGCTGTCATAGTCATAAGGCAAAGTAAATTGCCAAACCCAAAGGAGATTGGAAATAGTGGAAGTTTCTTTAAAAATCCAGTGGTTTCTAAAAAAACGTTTGAAAAATTCCACAAAAAGAATCCAGATGCTCCTTACTACGAAGTAGATAAAAACCAATTCAAAATACCAGCTGGTTGGTTAATTCAGCAATGTGGTTACAAAGGGAAGCGCTTTGGGGATGCCGGCGTACATGAAAAACAAGCCTTGGTGTTGGTAAATTATGGAAATGCCTCAGGTAGCGAAATCCTTGAATTGGCGGAAAAAATCCAGACAGAAGTTTCCAAAACCTTCAAAATCCAAATAACTCCAGAAGTCAATATCATAAAATAACCCCTGCATTGCATCAATTACAGGGGTTATACCAAACCAAACTAACCAAAATTGTTTTTACTTAATGAAGTGTATGCTAATTTCTTTTATTTAACGTAGTTGAAAATCGATTTTCCAACGTATCGTTGTTCTATATACGAGATAAACCTTATTTTAGATTTTTACCCCCAAAGATTTACTCAACAGCCTGAATGAGCACATTGATTGAGAGACATATCGTTACCCTACTTGCGGAAAAGGACGACAAAGCAATTTCTTTACTGTATGACAACTACGGCGACACACTATTTGGTGTGGCCCATAAAGTAGTCAAGGACGAGGATTTGGCCCAGGATGTCCTGCAGGAGAGCTTCGTGAAAATCTGGAAAAAAGCCGACACCTACGACCCTTCAAAAGCAAAATTGTTCACTTGGCTATTCCGAATTACGCGTAATACGGCAATTGACAAATTACGTAGTGTTAATAATAAAGCCAATAAGGAAGTCCAAATCGACGTTTCTGACGTATATAACCTAGGAGTAAGTGGCATTAGGCCAGAAATTATGGATGTCCAAGAGAATTTGGACAAGATAGAAGACAAGTATAGAATAGTGTTGGAAGCCTTATTTTTTGAGGGCATGACACAGCAGGAAGCAAGCGAGGAACTTGAAATTCCATTAGGAACAATTAAGTCCAGATTAAAAATTGGTTTGCGTGAACTTGGTAAAATTTATGGTACATCCATGGCACTTGTGCTCCTAATAAATTTATTGTCATGAAAGAAAAAGTACAACGATTTCTCGATTCAGATATATTGGAAAAATACCTTTTGGAGGAAACTTCAAAAGAGGATACGCTCAAAACTGAGCGTTATATAGCCATGTACCCTCAAGTTCGAGATGCCTATAATGAGCTTCAAACCAATCTGGAAGCCTTCGCTAAGCTGTACGCCAGACAAACTCCAGAAGGTTTAAAAGAAATCATTTTGCATAGTGCTAAAAAGGAAAAAGCCACCAATCGTAGGTTCTTCCACTATGGTATTGCAGCAAGTGTTGTTATTATGATGTTTGCAAGCGCTTCCTACTTTTTCTGGAATCAGAACCAAAATCTTCAAAAAGAGAACACTTTGGTGACCAATCAAATCAAGTATCTTGAAGAAAACATGAAGAATCAACTGGAAGATGTAAGAAACCAGTTTATTGTTCTTAATAATCCAGCGACCAAAAGGTACAACCTTAGAGGTAAGAAAGAAGGCAAGGAATTAAAGGCAATTGCCTATATCAACCCGGTAAAAAAATTATCCTACATCAATGTTAGCAATGTCCCTGAACTGCCAGAAAACAAATGTTTTCAAATGTGGGCTGAAGTAAACGGGGAATTGGTGAATCTAGGTGTTATTAAGGAGTTTGAAGACAAGGACAAACTTTTGGCCCTTCCGTATGCAGACAATGCCGTAGGTTATATTACCATTGAACCAGAAGGCGGCAATTCCGCACCTACCGTGAAGAATATTGTTGCCAATATCAACTATTAGACAACTCATTAATTTAAGCTAACACTATCTAGCTTTACAAGGGTATTTTGTACCTTTGCACAAAAGTTGGAACATGAAGTTAGCACTGTTGACCATTGGTTTATTGGGACTCGCATTCGCAGGAATCGCAATTAAAATATGGTCCAAAAAAGACGGTAAATTCGCAGGAACCTGTGCAAGCCAAAATCCGTACTTGAATCAGGAAGGTGAAGCTTGTGGGTTTTGTGGAAAATTACCAAGTGAGCAGGACTGCAAAAGGGATTCAGTTACAGAATTACAATAGTTTGATAACCTTCAAGGTTAAATCTCAATATTTTTGAATAAAACGGAGCAATCCATCCTAGAAAACATCCAAAAGGCCAAAGACGGAAGTCAAATTGCCTTTAGTTCTTTACTGGATATGTTTTGGAATGAAGTCTATGCTTTTCAAATGGCTCGTACCAAGAACGAAAATGATGCAGAAGACATTACGATTCGAACATTCTCCAAGGCTTTTGATAAAATAGACACCTATGACGAGTCCTATGAATTCAAAACATGGTTGATTACCATTTCCAAAAACCTTCATGTAGATCTTATTCGTAAAAGAAAGCGAAGTCTGCTAGATGAAATGGACAATCACGGAGATGAGGTGAAAAAAGTATTGGATGAATCCCCATCTGTAGAAGATCAGCTCATTACTGAGCAAAACTTGGCCAATTTACTTCGTGATATAAAAAAGCTAAAACCACACTACCAAAGGGTCATCAATCTCCGCTATTTCAACGAATTAAGCTATGCCGACATTGCTAAGGAATTGAACGAACCCGTTAATAACATCAAGGTAAAACTACTTCGTGCCAAAAAACTTCTAGCAGAAATCATTCAAAAGAACTAGGACTTACCACCTAAATTGTTTCCCGCCCAGTTCGTATCTTTGCACTTCAATTTTTTGCTTATGAGCACAGTGACCCAGGAAAATGTTCTACCTCCAAAAGGCAAACCAAAATGGTTAAGGGTAAAACTCCCTACGGGTAAGAAGTATACCCAGTTACGTGGCTTGGTCGATAAATATGACCTGCACACCATTTGTACTTCAGGAAGTTGCCCTAATATGGGCGAATGTTGGGGTGAGGGAACGGCCACCTTTATGATTTTAGGCAATATTTGCACACGTTCTTGTGGTTTTTGTGGCGTAAAGACAGGGCGTCCTGAAACTGTGAATTGGGCAGAACCTGAAAAAGTTGCCAGATCTATAAAGATCATGAACATCAAACATGCGGTTCTTACCTCTGTTGACAGGGATGATTTAAAGGATATGGGTTCAATTATATGGGCAGAAACAGTAAAGGCGGTTCGCCGAATGAACGCCGAAACCACCATGGAAACACTAATTCCGGATTTTCAAGGGATTGAAAAGCACCTTGATCGTATTCTTGCAGTCGCACCAGAGGTTATTTCGCACAACATGGAAACGGTAAAGCGATTGACAAGGGAAGTGCGAATCCAAGCAAAATATGAACGTAGCCTTGGTGTATTGGACTACTTAAAGAAAAACGGCGCCAGCAGAACGAAATCGGGAATAATGCTCGGTTTGGGCGAACGCGAAGACGAAGTTATCCAAACTTTAAAAGACCTACGCAATGCCAATGTTGATGTGGTGACCATAGGACAGTACCTTCAACCATCAAAAAAACACCTACCCGTAAAGGAGTTTATACTTCCAGAGCAATTTAAAAAATACGAAGAAATAGGACTGGAATTGGGCTTTAGACATGTAGAGAGCGGAGCTTTGGTTCGTTCTTCTTACAAGGCTCACAAACACATCCACTAATTGCTAAACCCAATTATTAGGTTATGAAGCATATCAATATTGGTATTAACGGCTTTGGACGTATTGGAAGAACTCTTTTTAGACTTGCTCAAGACCATCCAAGTATCAATGTGGTTGCCATAAACGATGTCACCGATGCCAATACCCTGGCCCATCTGTTAAAATATGACAGTATCCATGGTGTTATGTCCGCCGATATTGCGGCAGAAGGGGATGCAATAATGGTCAATGGAAAGTCATGCAAAGTTCTTAACCATTCACATCCCAAAGAAATCAATTGGGCCCAATTCAAGGTGGATATTGTTATAGAGGCCTCAGGTAAATTCAAGGAACGAGAGGACTTGGAATACCATATTGAAAACGGCGCCAAAAAAGTCATCTTGTCAGTTCCTCCGGTGGATGAAAGCATAAAAATGGTTGTTTTAGGCGTAAATGAAGGTATAATAACCGCTGAGGACGATATCATTTCCAACGCGTCCTGCACTACGAACAATGCCGCCCCAATGATTAAGGTAATCAACGAGCTATGTGGAATTGACCAAGCTTATATTACCACGGTGCATTCCTATACGTCTGACCAGAGTCTTCATGACAGACCTCATCGGGATTTGAGAAGATCTAGAGCGGCAAGTCAATCCATTATTCCAACCACCACTGGTGCCGCAAAGGCATTGACCCACATATTCCCTGATTTATCGGAAGTTATAGGGGGTTGTGGCATTCGTGTTCCAGTACCCAATGGATCATTGACCGATATCACATTTAATGTGAAAAAAGAGACTTCAATTGAGGAAATAAACAGTACTTTTAAACATTACGCCGATAACGAACTTAAAAATATACTGCATTTCACCGAAGACCCCATTGTTTCCATCGATATAAACAATAGTTATCACTCTTGTACGTTTGATTCTTTGATGACCTCCGTTATTGGCAAAATGGTGAAAATTATCGGATGGTATGACAATGAAACTGGATATTGTTCCAGAATTATTGATTTAATAGCTTTGTTTATTAAGAAGAATTACGTTTGACCTCGAATCTGATATACAAACATCTTGGTATTGTAAGATGCTTCATTTTGTGCATATTCCTTTGCACACAGCTTTCTTTTGGTCAAAATGATATTAGCTCCACTGAAAAAGTTCAATCAATTTTTGATGAATTTACTACCTATAGGCATCAAAACAAGATTGATAAGGCGCTCGAAACCTTAGACCAAGCTGCTGAAATTGCAGAAAACAACGAAGATGCCAAACTCCTACTAGACACTTATCACCAATATGCACGTCTATTCTTGGAGGAAGGAGATAGGGAGACCACCATATTTTATTGGGATAGGGCCAGTATCCTGCTTAAAGAGCTCTCTTATTCGTATGGACAGGCGTTTCACAATTATCTTGATGCAGCTTTGCGCTATGATGAAGGCAATAACTTCCAATCGTTAAAACTACTGGAAGAATCAAGAAAATTGAGCAACAATAGAAATCTTGGAAACAATATTCTATTACTGGAGGCTTATATTTTCACTAATATTGAAAAATATGACGATGCCATTAAAAACCTCCATGCACTTATTGTTAATTCCGATGATAAGGAGCGTCCATATCTAGCTACAAAAGCCAATCTCCAATTGGCCAAAATAAGTGTAGAGCTTAATGATTTACAGGAAGGTGTCATTCATTCCCAAGCCGCACTGGAACTTGCAGAAAAACACGGACACTTCAAAGAAGTAAAAGCGGCCAATCTGAGTCTTTCCAATATTTATGAAAGGACTGGGGAGTATAGCCAAGCGCTGAGCTACACAAAAGCCTTGGAACAAATCAGGGATTCTATTTTCAATATTGAAAAAGTACAACTGGAGACAAAAACCGCTGATAAGATTCGGTTTGAGCATCAAATGACCGAAATCAACAAGCTTACGGCTAAGAATGAAGAGTTGAGCGAATCCAAAAACCGTTCAGAAATAACCGCAATTCTAACGTCAGCCTTTTTAACGATAATCTCTTTGTTGGCAGTTTCATTGTTTCGAAACAATCAAATAAAATTAAAGACGAACGACCTCTTGTACACCAAAAACAAGGAGTTGGAGTTGGCAAGGGATTCTGCAGTATCTGCGATGGAAGCAAAAACCAACTTCCTATCTACAGTGACCCATGAATTACGTACACCACTTTATGCTGTTACAGGTCTAACCCACCTATTGTTAGAGGAAAATCCGGCCGAACATCAAAAGGAACATCTTAAATCATTAAAGTTCTCAGGGGACTATCTACTTAATTTCATCAATGATATTCTTCAAATCAATAAAATTGATGCGGATAAGCTGGAACCCTTGAACATCGAGTTCAAGTTACAGAAGGTCTTGGCAGATGTGGTGGATTCACTTCAGCAAAACGCCAATGAAAACAATACGAAATTGGTGTTGGACTATGACCCGAATATTCCACAACAGCTTTTGGGTGACCCTATCAAAATTTCCCAGATTTTCATGAATTTAGTGGGTAATGCATTGAAGTTCACCAAGGATGGAAAAGTTGAAGTAATTGCAAAAATGCTTCGAATGGAAGATGACGAAGTAAAACTTTACTTTGAAGTCAAAGACAACGGAATTGGTATTTCCGAAGATCAGCAGAAGAACATCTTTGATAGCTTTGAACAGGGATCTATACAAATCAACAGGGAATACGGCGGTACAGGATTAGGACTGACCATCGTGAAAAGTCTTTTAGGACTGTTTGGCAGCAAAATACATTTGGAAAGTGAATTGGGACATGGTAGCTCCTTTTTCTTTGAATTGGATTTAAAATGCGACAATACCACTGTTGATGAAGTGACTTTCGAATTGAATCCAGAGGAATTTGACTTTAAGGGCCTACATGTTTTAATTGTAGAAGACAATAAAATCAACCAGGTGATCACCAAGAAAATGCTCACGAAAAAAGAGATTACCTGTGATATTGCGAACAATGGTAACGAAGCCATTGATCTAGCCAAGACAAATACCTATAATGCCATTTTGATGGATATCCACATGCCAGGTATTAGTGGTGAGGAGGCAACTAGACAAATCCGCAAATTTGATCAAGAAATTCCAATTATTGCTTTGACCGCAATTTCACTTGATGACAGTTTGGACAGTTTCTATGAGGCAGGCTGCAATGATGTTGTCACAAAGCCATTTAAACCTGAGGTGTTCTATCAGAAAATTGGAGAAAATATTTTCCGTAAAAAGATGGAAGGCTTAGTTTAAAAAACGGATTCCAGCGTTTCTTTCAATACACTTTTGTCCTTTTCGGAAAACTTGTGGGCCACTTCCAAATAATACAATGAATCCACCTTACCATTAAGTCTTACAAAATCTTTTTCGGTAGTAATTACCACATCAAATCCATTTATCCGTTTAAGTTCCGTAGCCGTAAAATGGTGATGATCACTGAACTCTAAATGCTCAAAGTTGAGGTTCAAAGCCGCTAAATGTTGAATAAAGGGTTCGGGAGAGGCAATTCCAGTAACCACAGCGATTTGCTTATCCTGAAAAAGTATGTCATCCACAGTTTGCCCCAAATCGTCCTTAAATTTTTCCGCATAGTCCAAACTAGTGAAAAGTACTTTTTGATGGATTTTTGGCTTTATTTGCCTTGTAATAGCGACCTTGTCTTCTTCCGAAAGATTTGTTGGACATTTGGTCACAATAATCAGCTGGGCACGTCTAGCCTCCCTCTTGGAATCCCTGAGGTTCCCGGTGGGTAAATACCAATCTCTAGGATAAAGGCAAGCATAAGACGTTAATAGTATTGAAAGATGTGGATTGACTTTTCGATGTTGAAAAGCATCGTCCAGTAAAATAACCGCTGGCTTTATCAGCTGTTCCAATTGGGCAATACCATTCAACCGATTTGCATCAACAGCAATTGATTTAGTTGGGAATTTCTGTTGAATTTGATACGGTTCATCACCTAAATCCAAAACTGTTGATTCTTCATTACCCAACTGAAATCCTACTGATTTCCGTTTGTACCCCCTACTTAACATGGCTAGTTTTCTGGTTTCCAATAATCGTATGACATATTCAATCATTGGAGTCTTTCCAGTCCCACCAACACTCAGGTTTCCTATGCAAATAGTAGGCGTATTTGGGGTTTTTGACTTAAAAACACCAATGTCATAGAAGTAATTCCGAACAGTTATGATTAATAAATAAATCAAGGAAAACGGAAACGCTATTTTCCGAAGAAGTTGAAGCATAAGGCGAAAATATAATATTTTATCTTTAGCACATTAAGATAAGCAGTATGACCGTAAAAGAAATTGCGAGTGTTTTGGAAGAGTTGGCACCCCTGGCACATGCAGAGGATTTTGACAATGTAGGATTGTTGGTTGGTGACCCCAATCAAAAGGTTTCAGGAGTATTAGTGACCTTGGATACCCTGGAATCCGTGGTAGATGAAGCCATTGAAAAGAACTGTAATCTCATTGTAAGTTTTCATCCTATAATATTTAAAGGTTTAAAGAAAATTACGGGAAGAAACTATGTTGAGCGTGTAGTGCTTAAGGCCATTGCCAATAATATATCCATCTATAGTATGCATACTGCATTGGACAATAGCAATTTGGGGGTCAATGCCAAGATATGCGAGGTTTTGGGTATTCAAAATCCAAAAATCTTGATCCCGAAGCATGGAACAATCAAAAAACTGACTACATATGCCCCATTAAAACAAGCAGAGGCCATCAAAAAGGCACTGTTTAATGCTGGAGCTGGCAGTATTGGAAATTACAGTGATTGTAGTTTTGGAACTGAGGGTAGAGGAAGTTTCAAACCAGGGGAAGGAACAAATCCCAACACCGGAAAAGTTGGTGAACTACATTACGAGAGGGAAGAGCAAATTCATGTTATTTATTCCTTTGAGAAGGAAAAGAAAATACTTCAAGCTTTGTTCCAAGCACATCCTTATGAAGAGGTTGCCTACGAAATCAACACGCTGGAAAACCCAAATCAAGACATTGGTATGGGCATGATAGGGATGTTGGAAACTGCCATAGATGAAAAAGAATTCCTGAAACAAGTAAAACAACGAATGAAAGCTTCTGTGGTACGCCATTCGCAATTACTGGATAAAAAAGTGAACAAAGTAGCAGTTCTAGGAGGTAGTGGCGCCTTTGCCATTGCTGCCGCGAAAGCAGCCGGAGCCAATGTTTTTATTACTTCAGACATTAAATACCACGAATTTTTCCAAGCTGAAAACCAAATGGTAATTGCAGATATCGGGCACTTTGAAACTGAGCAGTTTACAAAAGATTTATTGGTTGATTATCTTATCAAAAAAATTCCTAATTTTGCAATCTCTTTATCGGAGAGCATTACAAATCCCATCAAGTATTTATAATATATGGCGAATAAAAGTGAAAACACCGTGGAAGAAAAGTTAAGAGCTTTATATGATCTACAACTTATCGATTCCAGGGTTGATGAAATACGCAATGTAAGGGGTGAACTTCCTTTGGAAGTACAGGACTTGGAAGACGAGGTATTAGGTCTAAAAACAAGGATAGACAAACTAAAAACCGATGTTGAGACCGTAAATTTTGAAATTGCGGCAAAGAAGAACCTTATTGAGGAGTCCAAAACCCTTATCAAAAAATACAACGAACAACAAAAAAACGTTCGTAACAGCCGTGAATTCAACTCCCTAAGTAAGGAAATTGAATTTCAGGAGTTGGAAATCCAATTGGCTGAAAAAAACATAAAGGAATTCAAAGCTCAAATTGAGCAAAAGAAAGAGGTTGTTTCAGAAACCAAGGAAAAGCTTTCTGAAAGAGAAGGTCACCTTAAGCATAAGAAAGGTGAATTGGATGCTATTTTAGCTGAAACCGAAAAAGAAGAAAAAGCACTTCTTAAGAAATCCGAAGAGTTTGAAGAGAAAATTGAGGACAGATTAATTCAAGCTTACAAGAGAATCCGTCACAATGTAAAAAATGGTCTAGCCGTGGTTCCTGTTGAAAGAGGCGCTTCCGGTGGTTCCTTCTTTACAATTCCTCCACAAGTACAGGTTGAAATCGCTTCAAGAAAGAAGATCATAACCGATGAACACAGTGGTAGAATTTTGGTTGATCCTTTGTTGGCTGAAGAAGAACAAGCAAGAATGCAAGAAATGTTTGCCAAAATCTAGTTTTGGTTCACCATACAAATCAAAAAACCACCTTTTAGGTGGTTTTTTTTGTTTTTAAAAGGGATATGATTTTCTCTGCTACCAAATCGGAATCCCAATTTTCCTCAATATTGGGCAGTTCCATTACCTCACGCATAATCCGTTCCTGTTCATCACCAATAGCTAAAGCTTCGGCATAAGGTCTATCAGAAAATGTAACCCTACTATAAACTGGAATCCATTTATCGGGATGTTTTGATGCAAAATGCTTTTCTATCTTTTTTTGAAGTAAAAATTTGGAATCAGCCGTTTTACTGCTCATTTCCTTGAAGTTGCGATAACTTAATTCCGCAATGGCATCAGCATTGGGTTTACGGGATTTCTGATAGGCAGAAAAAATGGAATCCCAGTCGTCTCCATACGTTTCCATCAATTCGTCAAGGACATATATATCTTCAAAACCTGCATTCATACCTTGGCCATAAAAAGGTACTATGGCATGGGCAGAATCACCAACTAAAGCTACCTTGTTCCAATACGTCCATGGATAACATTTCATCGTAACCATTGCACTGGTAGGATTTTTAAAGAAATCCTCCGTGAGATTTTCTATTTCCTTCCTAACATTTGGAAAATAGGACTTAAAGAAAGCCTTCGCTTCTTTTGTTGTTGTAATATTTTCGAAAGATACCTCTCCCTCAAATGGCAGAAATAAAGTACATGTAAAGCTCCCATCAATATTGGGCATAGCAATCAACATGAATTTTCCTCTTGGCCAAATATGAAACGAATTATTATCCAGTTTATGGGTTCCGTCTTCATTCGGTGGAATCGTTAGTTCCTTATAACCCACATCAATAAAATCCTGTGAATAATCGAATCGGCTGCGTCTTTGCATCTTATGCCTTACCCTTGAAAATGCGCCATCACAACCAAAAATCAAATCATATTGATATTCTTTCCAAACACTTTTTTCTGATTCTCCCGTGAAAATTTTGGCTTCAGGTAGATCAACATCCCAAACCTTTTCATTAAAACGAAAAACTGCTCCTTCGTTTTCGGCTAAATCAATCATCCTTCTATTTAAAACCCCTCTCGAGATTGACCAAATAGCCTCACCCTCCTTACCGTATTTTTGAAAATACACCGGTTTATTATTGACATGCATTGCGCGCTTATCAAGCGGAATGGCAATTTCCCTTATGGCATCACCCAGTCCAACTTTTTCCAAGGATTTCCATCCCCTATTACTCATTGCCAAGTTGATAGATCGTCCAGAGAAGTGAACAGTCCGAATATCCGGTCGTCTGTCAAAAACAGTGACAGCATGGCCTTTCTTTTTTAAGTAAATCGCTAACAAGGAGCCCACCAATCCAGAACCGATGATGGCTATATTTTTTGAAGTTTGTTCCATATGCCCGCGGGCGAAATCAGGTTAGTCTATAAAAGTACGGAAAATAGGCTGCATTTTTAGCGACAACATGCCCGTAAAGGGGTTTCAAATATCCGCTCAAGTCCTAAAATTCCGTTAAAAATGAAACTTTAGTAGAAATAATTAAAGTACCTGTAAACTTTTGGCATCAAACTTGACGTATATAAAACAAATATCCCGCCTCGGCGTCTATATATAAAAAAGTCCTTCACAATTTATTGCGAAGGACTTTTTCCTTTTGGTGTCTTGCAGCTTATTCTAATATGCCATCCACAATACCGTAAGCCACTGATTCTTCAGCGCCCATCCAATAATCACGATCAAAATCTTTCATGACCTTGTCAAAATCCTGACCACAGTTATCCGCCAAGATTTTCGCTCCAAGTTCCTTGGTCTTAATGATTTCCTTGGCTTGGATTTCAATATTGGAGGCCTGACCTTGTGCTCCACCACTTGGTTGGTGGATCATAACACGTGCATGCGGTTGAATAAAACGTCTTCCCTTTTCACCCACGGACAACAAAATGGACCCCATTGAAGCCGCCAAACCGGAACAAACCGTTGAAACTGGACTTTTTATCTGTTTGATGGTATCATAAATAGCAAAACCAGAGGTTACATAACCCCCTGGGCTATTAATAATCAATTGAATTTCGTTATTACTTTGAAGATCCAAAAACAATAGTCGATCTATAACGTGTTTTGCTGAATCATCATCAACCATACCCCATAAAAACACCTTGCGTTCGTCCAATAACTTTTCTTGGATCAATTCGTGAACTTTTCCTTTTTTTGAACTCATTTGTTATTTATTGAAAGTTTCAAAATTAATCAAATTAAAGGTAATCCTTTTGCCTTAAAATTGCGTTTAAATCCGCTCTGAATATGGAGCCGGATCCGCAGCAAAAAGTCGAGATGCGTTGCTTAGCAGGAAAACCCGACACTTAAACGTCAAAAACAGCAATTCAACTTACTGTTTTACAGTCATCTATGTTTTTTTCACCTTATCGATGAATGGGTAATACAACGATTTATGTGATAGCTATATCGTGTAACTTTTCGTTAAAATCCATTCCGTTCTTTCTTTGACGTAGAATTATAAACCCAAATCCATAATTCCGATCTAAACTTTGAAACACTTAACCTGCAATGACCAATTCTATTTCAATTCATTCACTTACTGTTCATTACTAGGTTAAGCCTTTCATAAAGTTTGGATAAACGGTTACCGTTAACCCAAATCAGAACTTATGAAGCGTAAAACTACCTCTTCTACATTTCGATTTTTAGTTCCAGCAATCGTGCTCCTTTTAGGTGTTTCCGTAAAAGGACAGGTAAAAAAGACTTTTACCTCACGGTATTCTGAAACCATTAAAGGTGATGTCACCATAATTGCCAACAATGTTCTTTCAAGGCATGCTACAAATGCATATACAGGCAACGATGGTAATCACGATTTTTCGAACAATGTTTTTGTGGATATTGATTCCGATGCCTCAACTTTTAATTCCAGTAGCGCCAATTTTGCCAATCCACAACCAAGTTTAAGTTGTTTAAATTTCAAAAAGGTTCTGTTGTATTGGGCCGCTGCAGATAAAGAATACTCTGTTGACGATAAAACGGGTAATGGAGGAGCGGAGCCAAATTGGAATTACAATCAGGTGAAATTGATGTTGCCTGGTCAATCTTCATACAATACGGTCACAGCTGATGAAGTCATCTATAGAGGTAGAGATGAACATTTTGTCAATGATCCTTATGTATGTGTTAAGGACATCACCAACGATGTAATAGCCTTATCCAATCCTTATGGTAAATTTCAAATAGCAAACGTTAAGGCCACGGAAGGCGATTTATATTCACATACTGGTTCCCATACTGGAACTTCCGGGGGATGGCAAATTGTGTTTGTTTACGAGAATCCAAGCATGATTGGTAAAAACGTAACACTCTTTGATGGTTATGTCCACATTACCAAAACAGAAGGTGAGGTTGAATTTGATTTTAATGGCTTTCAAACTGTACCTACTGGAAATGTGAACGCAGATATTATCCTTGGTTCCTTTGAAGGTGATAAGGATATTTCTGGAGATCAGCTACAAATCTATGACACCAATAACACCTGGTCAAACATTTCCACACCATTAAGGGATGCCAATAATTTTTTCAATAGTCGAATTACGGTGGATAATGCAGACTATACCAACAGAAACCCTGCAAGTACAAATACATTAGGATTTGATGCCGCAATTTTTGATCTACAGAACACAGCGAACAAATTCATTGATAACAATCAAACATCCGCACGGTTAAAAATTACATCAGACCAAGAGAGTTATGGTCTTTATCTTTTAGGTTTAAGTGTTGAAGTATATGAACCAAGTCTTGGCGCATTGAACTTTACTTCATCAACCTCAGGTACAGGATTCAATCCTGGCGACTCAGTTCAAATGTCATTAAATGTAGAAAATTCAGGAAATGACGATATACAAGGACTGGAGATATTTACAACGCTTGCCCCAGAAGTGGATTTCATCAATACAGAAACGCTTCCATCCGGGGTAACTTACAATTTCAATCCTACTACAAGGGAACTTCGCTTCTTTATTCCTGATGGAAACACCGATGTTGGAGATCCATTGTACACCTTGGATTTTAATGTACAGATCAAAGAACAGTGCTATTTTTTAGAAACCGCCTGTTCCACGAATTTCGCGATGCAAGCGACGGCTACATTTAGCGGTGCAACGAACACGAATCCTGTGACCGCCTATAGTTCGGGAACACTGGACAGTTGCGGTATTGGAAATTTTGACCCTACTTTAGTGGCGATAAACCAGCCAAACCAAGTAAATTGGATTACTGCTGCAAACGCTTTGGATACAACCGTAAACTGCGATGATTCAGATGCTTTGAATGCTGCACAAAATATGGTGCCTGCCACAGAATATTGCAATTTTACCCTTAACAAAATCTCTGGTGATTTTATCGCTGACCCCACATGTCCTAGTATCGGAACATATACTAATACATGGACCTTTACAGATACGTGTGGAAGAACCAGTGACCCCTTCACTCAAGTAATTACGTTGGAGGACAACACCGCTCCGGTGTTCGTGGAGGCATTGCCAGGGGACACGACCGTTTCCTGTGAAAACGTGCCAACGGCCGATATCCTTACGGCGACCGACAACTGTGACGCCGCGGTTTCGGTAATATTCGACGAGCAGGTGACAGACAACGACTCTTGCCCCTCGGATTACACCATCACAAGGACATGGACCGTTCAGGACTGTGCCGGGAACACCGAACAGCACGTACAGACCATTACCGTGGAGGACAACACCGCTCCGGTGTTCGTGGAGGCATTGCCTGGGGACACGACCGTTTCCTGTGAAAACGTACCAACGGCCGATACCCTTACGGCGACCGACAACTGTGACGCCGCGGTTTCGGTAATATTCGACGAGCAGGTGACCGACAACGACTCTTGCCCCTCGGATTACACCATCACAAGGACATGGACCGTTCAGGACTGCGCCGGGAACACCGAACAGCACGTTCAGACCATTACCGTGGAGGACAACACCGCTCCGGTGTTCGTGGAGGCATTGCCAGGGGACACCGTTGCTACATATAACGCTATCCCTAGCGCCGAGATACTAACCGCAACAGACAATTGTGATCTTAATGCAACTGTAGACATAAATGAATCCTATATTGGAGACCAATCAAGTACAACCTACACTATAGTAAGAACATGGACTGCTTCAGATTGTACTGGTAACGCGGTAAGTCATACTCAACATATTTTTGTAACTGAAAACGGAGATCCAATTGGTCTATATATTAACAACATTCAAGTTAATGAAGGAACAGGAAATGCTATTTTGGATGTTTTTCATGTAGGGCATGTCAATGGTGGATTTACATTGAACCACAGTACCGCCAACGGATCAGCAATTGCATCCGAAGATTACACATCAATTTCAGGTATTCTAAACTTCAATGGAAACCATGGTGAAATCATTACGGTTTCAGTACCAATTATCGATGATAGTAAAATAGAAAATACTGAAACATTAAAAATACAATTGAACACTGGTACAAACACTCCTGTGATTCAGGTATCTGAAGGTGAAATTACCATCATCGACAACGACGGTGGAGCGGGCTTTGGCGTCAGCGTGGCGGACTTCAACGTGGACGAGGATGCCGGTACCGCGAACTTCACCCTTTCACTCAATGCAGAGGTACAGGGCGGGTTCGACATCGACTTCAACGTCAGCGACATCACGGCAATGATCGGACAGGACTACAACACCGCCAACGTCTCGGGTACGGTAACCTTCACAGGTAACGCCGGGGAACAGCACAACGTGGCAATCGACATCATGGACGATGCGGCCATTGAGGACACCGAACAGCTATCCATTCAACTGAGCGGACTGACCACCAACCTAATACAGGTCGTGGACGGTGAGGCCACCGGTACCATCATCGACAACGACGGTGGAGCGGGCCTTGGTGTACAGTTTGATTTAACCAATTTGGATATTGATGAAAACGCCGGAACTGTCTCTATCCCTGTCAGTTTAAATGCCACTGTACAAGAGGTCTTTACAGTAGAATTCCATACCTTAAATGGCTCTGCACAAAGTGCATTGGATTACAACGGAATACCTCAAAACACACAGACTTTGACCTTTGGTGGAAGCAATAACAACAATCAAACTGTAGTCATTTCCATAATCGATGATATTATCATTGAAAATGCGGAAGATTTTAATGTAATCCTAAGTAATATTTCAACCAATAAGGTGCAAATATTGATCAATGATACGGCTACAGTCAACATATTGGATAACGATGGAAATGAAGGTTATCCTACTGATATCATTTTGGAAGCTTGCGATATTATTCCAAATCCAGAAGTAATTACTGTAAACAGTACTTGCAATACCACTGTTGTCTATAATGAAGTGATTACAGGTCAAGATGATGGATGTGCCATGGATTATACTATAACCCGTACCTGGACTTTTTCAGATTGTGTTGGAAATACCCGTGAACACATTCAAATTGTTACCATTTTGGATACACAAGCGCCTAGTTTTGTTGAGATTTTGCCGATGAACCTAACAATCTCGTGTGATAATATCCCAAATGCGGAAATCCTAACTGCTGTAGACAGTTGTGACCCGAATATCACTGTCCTATTTAACGAGCAGATTACTGACACGGATTCTTGTGGGTCCAACTATACCATTACCAGAACTTGGAGTACCGCAGATTGCGCTGGTAACCCCGTGAACCATGTACAGGTAATCACTGTTGAAGATACCACAGCACCCGTTTTTGTGGAAACATTGCCAACAGATATCACCGTATCCTGTGACAATGTTCCTGCTGCTGCGATCTTGACCGCTACGGATAATTGTGATCCTAACATCACTGTCCTATTTGACGAGCAGATTACTGACACGGATTCTTGTGGGTCCAACTATACCATTACTAGAACTTGGAGTACCGCAGATTGCGCTGGCAACCCAGTGAACCATGTACAGGTAATCACTGTTGAAGATACCACTGCCCCCGTTTTTGTGGAAGCATTGCCAACAGATACCACCGTATCCTGTGACAATGTTCCTGCTGCGGCGATCTTGACCGCTACTGACAATTGTGATCCTAACATCACTGTCCTATTTGACGAGCAGATCACCGATACGGATTCTTGTGGGTCCAACTATACCATTACTAGAACTTGGAGTACTACAGATTGCGCTGGTAACCCCGTGAACCATGTACAGGTAATCACTGTTGAAGATACCACTGCCCCCGTTTTTGTGGAAGCATTGCCAACAGATACAACCGCTTCCTGTGATAATGTTCCTGCTGCTGCGATCTTGACCGCTACGGATAATTGTGATCCTAACATCACTGTCCTATTTGACGAGCAGATCACCGATTCGGATTCTTGTGGGTCCAACTATACCATTACAAGAACTTGGAGTACCGCTGATTGCGCTGGTAACCCAGTGAACCATGTACAGGTAATCACTGTGGAAGATACCACTGCCCCCGTTTTTGTGGAAGCATTGCCACAAGACATGACCGTAATGTGTAATGAAGTTCCAGATGCCGCTACTTTGACCGCAATGGATAATTGCAATAGCAACGTGAATGTATCCTTTACCGAATTAATCAGCAATGACGCAAATTGTGCTCTAGGATATACAATTACAAGAACATGGTCTACCGTTGACTGTGCTGGCAACCCTACAAGTCATACGCAGGTAATCAGCATCGCTCCAACGGGTCCAATCACGTCTAGTGTTTACGACGAAGAAATAACTCTAGTTTGTGGTGATGCTATACCGGAGGTTCCAGAATTGACATTTACTGGCGGTTGTGGCAATTATGAAGTGTCTTTCGAGACAGAAACCACGACACTTATGGATACTGAAGATTTCATGATTACAAGAACATGGAATGTTACGGATTCTTGCGGAAACCATGCTGAATTTGAGCAAGTAATTTTTGTGATGCAACCACAACCTGAGGAAGTTATTGTAGACATTTGTGTAGAAGATGACGCAATTGATTTGATCAATTATTTACCGGAATCTTTTGACACTAACGGGAACTTTGAAATCATAAGTGGAAATGTCAATTTAGCCGGAAGTGTATTTGATCCTGCGAATTTAGAAGTAGGTGAATACAAAATCAATTACAGTTCTACCGAAGGTACTTGTAAATACTATGTTGAATTTACAATAATTGTGAACAGTGATTGTGTACCATGTGGTAGAGATGAAATCATTGTTTCCAATGCCGTCACTGCCAATGGCGACAATATCAACGATTTATTTACCATTACTGGTGTCGAATATTGTAATTATTCCTTTGAAGTTATGATATTCAACCGTTGGGGAGATAAAGTATATGAGTCTGCTGATTATCAGAACGATTGGGGTGGTTATGCTCCCAACAACGCCTTTGGTAATTCCGGGATGCTTCCTTCTGGCACCTACTACTATATCATCAATGTAACCAATGCAGAAATCAAACCATTGAATGGATACATTTATCTAGGTACTGGAGCCAACTAAATTGTGCGAAATAAATTGAAAAAAGGTCAATCCATTGGGTTGGCCTTTTTTTATATCGATTATCGAACAAATTCATGGGTAAACCACGACTAAAATCGAAGTTAGCACCTCGTGTTAATCCAAGGAAATCAGCACTTTATCGACGAATGGACATAAGACCGAAAATTAAGGTTCATTTAACGGCTATATTCCATTTTAGCTAGGTTTTATTCGTGATTTGTTAATGAATTCAAACCCAAATTCAAGTCTGGGAAACTAGACAAACCTTAACCGAAACAATATGAAAACGCTACGCAAGTTCGTCCTGTCTTTCATGGTACTTGTTGGAGTCCAAACCATGGCCCAACAGCTTCCACAATTTACACAGTACATGTTCAACACAATTTCCGTAAATCCGGCCTACGCGGGTAGTAGGGAAGGCATCAATATGACTGCCCTGCATCGGAACCAATGGGCTGGCCTGGATGGAAATCCAACCACTAGTACATTTTCATTCCATACGCCCATGAACAATGAAAGAGTAGGCTTAGGATTATCCTATATAACGGATCAACTGGGATTTGAAAGTACGAACTATGTCTATGGAGATTTTAGTTATACAGTTCCTGTTTCCGCAGAAGCCAAGCTGTCTTTTGGACTAAAAGCGGGTTTTACCAATTACAGGCTCGAAAATCCAGATTATAACGACCCATTCTTTAATGCCAATTTCAATAGTTGGAAACCCAATTTTGGAGCAGGGGTTTACTTAAGCACAAATAGGTGGTACGCAGGTATCTCATCTCCTAGAATTCTTAATACCGATTTGAACGAAGGGGAATTTGAGGCTTTGGAGCGCAATAGTTATTACGCTATTGGTGGGTTAGTTTTGGATTTATCTGTCGATGTAAAACTTAGACCCGCGATTATCACAAAATTTACGAATGGAGCGCCGTCTACCTATGATATTACCAATAGTGTTCTGTTGTATGAGAAATTTTGGTTAGGTGCATCCTATAGGTTCAATGATGCTTCAAACTTTGGAGCCTTCATGGACTACCAAATTTCCAACGATTTTAGGATTGGTTATGCCTATGACCTGCCCACATCCACTATTCGACCTTATACCGGCGGAACACATGAAGTCATTTTGATTTTTGAACCCCGCTTGTCCAAGAAAACAAATCTGTACAAATCACCACGCTATTTCTAAAATTCATTTCCAATGAAAGCACGTAAAATCACAACCACTTTATTGATTGCTCTTTTTGGAATATGCATGGTTACTGCGCAGACCATGACACAAAAAAGAGCGGACCAATTCTTTTATAAGTTTGCGTATGCCAAGGCCATACCAGAATACGAGCAAATGGTAGTTTCTGGTAAAAACACTGCCCATGCTTACCAAAGACTGGCGGAATGTTATTTAATGCTACGTGATTTTGAAAAGTCCCTGCCCTATTTCAAACGCTTTATCAATGAACCGGAAACGCCAACTACTTATTACTTTAAGTATGCCATGGCATTGAAAAGTTCCGGTCAAGAAACTGAGGCTTTAAAGTGGATGAAACTTTATAAAAAATTCCATAAAAATGACGCGCGTTTAAAGCAATTTCTCAAAGATGGGAATTTGGCATCCGTAGTTTTCAACAGTAATGAAAGATATGAGGTTGAGCCCGTACATTTTAATACACGGTACAGTGAATTTGGTTCTTTTGTCCATGATGGGCAACTTTACTTTAGTTCCAGTAGAAAGGAAAATACTTCAGATGATACTTACGATTGGAACAACGAATCCTGGTTGGACATTTTCCATGTTACCGAAGGTAGCACCATAGATGTACCTAAGAAATTCCAGGGCGAAATCAATTCCAAATTCCATGAAAGTTCCATGGTATTCTCAACGGATTATAAAAACGACACCATAATCTACTTTACAAGGAATAGTTATTTCCAGAACAAAGAGAGTTTTTATACCAAAAAAGAGAACAAGAAAATTGAAAACCTGAACAACCTTAAAATATTTAAAGCAGAGAAAATTGAAGGTGAATGGAAGGTTACCCGTAATCTTAAAACCAACGCGGACCACTATTCCACCGGTCATCCTACCGTTAATTCAAATAGAACGCTGCTCTATTTTGCATCGGACAGACCCGGAGGTTATGGAGGAACAGATATTTATTATTGTAAAATCCACCCAAGGGGCGGTGTAGGACAACCAGTAAATGCTGGTCCGATTATAAACACACCCGGAAATGAAATGTTTCCTTTTATTAATAACGAAGGTCAACTATTCTTCTCTTCAGATGGCCATGTCGGTTTTGGTCAATTGGATGTTTTTGCCGCTGTTATGGATGGAGAAGGTAAATTTACGGATGTCATCAACCTTGGCAAACCTTTGAATAGTGAAAAAGATGACTTTGGCTATTACGCTTTGGATAATGGAATTGATGGTTACGTGAGTTCCAATAGAAAGGGAGGTAAAGGAAGTGACGACATCTACAAATTCAAGTTTATTCCTTCCTTGATGTTGGAAGGTACAGTAACGGATGCCATCAATTTAAAACCCTTGGATAGTGTCACCATTTCGCTTTTTGACCAGAGAACTGGGGAATTGGTAAATCAAACATTGACCGATGCTCAAGGCAGGTATGAACTTATGGTGGACCGTGGACAAAATTATATGATTGAAGCGGTACGCAAAACCCACCCACATAAGCATGTGTATTTTAGCACCCAAACTGTGCAACGCACCACAAAATCAATGGTCCAGGATATTCTGATGGAGCCCGTAATTGACGTTAAATTGTTAGCGGGACTCAATAAAATTTATTTCGATTTTAACAAAAGTGATATTAGACCTGATGCTGCTCACGAGTTGAACAAAGTGGTGAAATTGATGACCGAAACCTATCCGGAAATGATTATTCGTTTAGAATCCCATACTGATCCAGTGGGGAGTCATTCGTATAACGACCAACTTTCCTCAAAAAGGGCCAAGTCAACCTATGAATACTTAATTGCCAATGGTATTCCTAGACACCGAATAATATCCTTTAAAGGATATGGAAAGCGAAAGTTGATAAATGATTGTACAGGTCTCAAGGACTGTGGTCAAGATCAACTAGAATTGAATAGAAGAACTGAATTCCCGGTAGTGCAGTTAAGCAGTAATTACCTGGTTAAATCTAAATAATTTTATAGGGGAGTTTAAAAAGCCGCCTTTGGAAACTTCCAGGCGGCTTTTTCATTTTCAGGGTTAGGATTTTACCTCAACCTTACTCTCCACAACATCCTTAATCGGTATCACAAACTTTCCGGATTTTGTGACCAAAGTGAGACTATTGTTTTCAATTGCTTCAACAGTGCCAGTTAATTCTCCTATGACCAACTTGTCTCCTACGGCAAATGTCCTACGGGTATAAAATGATCGCAACAAATCGGTAATCACATCTCTTGATCCCAAGCCCAAACCAATGGCAAATGCCAACAGAAATGCGCCTAAAATCATAGTCACATTATTGGTAATTATTGTGGTGTCTATCCCAGCTTGGTTCAATGCCGTAATGGAAATAAAGATGACTATAATGTAAAACAGTAAATTACTCACAAGATTAGATCCACCAAATTCCAAGGAATCGAATACCTTCTTGACTGTTTTTTTAATGAAATTTCCAATATACAATCCGATCATCATCAATGCCAATGCACTGAACAGACGAGGTAAATAGCGAAGTAGGTTTCCAATTTCGGTGGATATGATTTCCCAGCTTAAAATATCTGCTGCCACAATCAAGAACACCAACAGCAACAACCATTTTACAAAACCTTGTATGATCTTGATGATATCAAATTTGAGATCCCCTTTGCCAAAGAGTTCCATTTCGTTGATCTTATCACTGACCATGTCCATTTTAGCCAATTTCAAAATCTTACCCAGAACAAACAATACAATTCTGGTTACAATCCATCCGATGATTAGAATGATTAAGGCGCCCGCTATTTTAGGTAATGCCAATGCCACATCCCTTCCCATTGCTGCAAGGGAATCAAATGTGAGGTTTTTCCATTCATTTAATGTTTCCATATCTCAATTATTTAGTGCTTCCTAATTGTTTCCAAAGGTTTTAAATAGTTTTTTCAAGGCTGAACCTACATTGAAAGAAAACAGCGATGCCAAATCCATGATCAATTTGGCTGCTGCAATGTCATTCATGACCTTCTTTTTCATGCCTGGAGGTACTTCGCGCAAGGACGCCTCCAATTCTCTAAAAGGATTTTTCATCTTCTTAGCCATTTTACAGGGTTTTATAGATTTGCATGAGTTTTTCTTTTGCTCTTTTAAGTCGCATTTTTACTGCACTCTCACCTATTTCCATAAGGTTTACAAGGTCTTTGATGGATGCTCCATCCTGATACTTCAGTAATAGTATGGATTTGTCTTCTGGTGAAATCATTCCCAAGGCCTTTTTCAACTTCTTGGTTTTCATTTCAAACAGGTCTTCGTCAGGTATTTCTGAAGTAAGTTTATACTCAGAGTCCTGAACCGGAACGGATTTATCACTCATTTTCCGTTGCTTGTTCCTATTTACATAATTCACACAGAAATTATAGGTAAAGGAATAAAGCCAAGTAGAAAACTTGGATTTTCCTTTGAACATTTTCAGTTTAATGAACAATTGAAGGAACACATCCTGTGTCAAATCTTCAGCCTCATCTTCGGATTTGGCAAAACCGTAGCACTTGTTGTAAACCATTTTCGCGTGCCGGTCATATAGTTTACCGAACAGGAGCGGATTATTATTTGCAACGATTTTCTTTACCAGTTCCTCATCCGACAAATGAGCGTATGGGTCATTTGTTTCCAACGAATTCTTATCAATATGATGTATAAGTGTTAGAAACAGCCTTTTTAGAAAAGTCACTGGATGAGGTTTGATACGATTGTGAAAATGAAGAATTTCCATCATGGAAATTCCTCCCAATATAAATGATTTGACCTTATATTTACCAAAAATTTGAAGATGAAGTACTTTCCACTTACACTACTTTATTGCCTTTTTCTATTGGCTGCGTGCAAAACAGAACCTAAAGCCAAAGAAACTGAACAAACTCCTGAAGTATTATCTATTCCTGAAAAAATAGCCCAAGTACATGGTTATGAAAACTGGAAATCGGTAAAAGAAATACAATTCACCTTCAATGTGGACAGAGACAGCACCCATTTTGAACGTTCCTGGACTTGGAAACCAAAGACTAACGATATCATCTCAATTTCCAATGGTGATACCCTTGTTTATAACAGAAAATCAATGGACAGTATCACGCTGAAACGAAATGGTGGATTTATCAATGATCGTTTTTGGGTTTTGGCACCCTTTAATTTGATTTGGGATGCCAACAACTACAGCTTTGAACATAGTCCAGAGGAAATTGCGCCGATTAGCGAGCAGAAAATGCAAAAATTGACCATTGTTTATGGGAACGAAGGTGGCTATACGCCAGGTGATGCCTACGATTTTTACTTTCAAGATGATTATATCCTGAAAGAATGGGTTTTCCGAAAATCCAATCAAGAAGAACCGTCAACCACCACAACATGGGAAGATTATGTGACCATGGGTGGATTGCTACTGGCACAAGACCATCGTACCAAAGAACCTGGTTTCAGTTTGAACTTCACTGGATTGTCCGTAACCGCGGAATAATACCCTCAACTTCTTTTTCGTTGAAGAAAAAAGGTAGTGAGCATAATTAATAAAACGCAGCCTAGTAACGTATAAAAGCTGTGCTTAAGGGAAGCATTTTCGGCTATAAATCCGAGTATTACTGGGCCTAATAAAAAACCCGAATACCCTGAACCTGCTATGAAAGATATTCCTTGAGCTGAATCTACACCTTTTACATTCCCACCAATACGAAACAGTTCAGGAACTATTACCGAAAAACCAAGTCCATTAAGTGCAAAACCTATTATGGCCAAAAAGGTGGCACCGCTTAACACTAGAAAATAGCCTAGTGTAGCAATAATAGCTCCGAGGGCAACCACTTTAATTGACCCAATGCGTTCACTAATACCATCGCCTAAGAATCTACCTAAGGTCATTGCAACAGAAAATGCCAAAAACCCTGATCCAATAAGGGCCTCTGGTGCCAAAGTAATTTCCTTTAGATAAAGTCCACTCCAATCTATTATTGCGCCTTCACTACCAAATGCCACAAATCCTATAATACCCAATAATAGGAGAGGTTTAAATAGTCGAAAGCTAAAAGGTTCTGTTTCCACTGGTGCAGCCGTAATGTTTACATACTTTTTGTAAAACAGCAAATTGATTAAAAAAGCTAGCCCTACAGTAATAGCCATATGCAGTGGTGGATTATCAATAATTGGAATAAGAAAACTCCCTAAGCCAACAATCACTCCACCAAGGCTAAAAAAACCATGGGCGGCAGACATAAAATTTTTCGCATCTTCTTTTTCAATTTCAGTGACCAAGGTATTCATTGCAATATCCGTTAAGCCGTTAGCCATTCCAAAAAAGAACAAAGCAACCATAAGCACATAATAATTTGTTGCCAATAAAGGGAACAGCGCTGTAATGGTACCTAAAATGACACCAAACCAGGTGGCCTTGCCTACACCTAATTTGTTAATGATTTTGGAAGCGACGGGGAAAATGGTAAATACACCCAGTGACAAGCAAAATAAGGCAATACCCAAATCGGACTTATTGATACCCAAATTCTCCTTGACCGTTGGGATATAAATAGCCCAAGTCCCAAACCAAATGTTCAAAGTTGTAAACACCCATGCTGGGGCAAAATATCTTGGGTTAGAAAATATTAATTGCAATGATTTCATGGAACAAAGTAACCGAAGGCAATTTGGATTGCCTAGCTGAAAATATTCCAATATTAGTCCGTTTTATTCCTTTTTTAATAAAAATATAGATATTATTGCTAGTTTTATTGCATGAAACCAATGTTGGAATCTATTCGGGTTGATGAAGATTCATCTTTTAAAGTAGCAACTTATGACAATGAAAGCTATTGCGAATCTGCTGGCTGGCATATTCATCCAGAGTACGAATTAGTCTATATAAAAAATGGTTCTGGTAGTTTGCAAATTGGTTCCAAAACCAGAAGTTATTCAAATGGTTGTCTAGTGTTTTTGGCTGGAAATATACCTCATGCCGATTTTGGCAATAAAGACAACCCCAGCAATATTGAAGTCGTAATCCAGTTCAAAAAAGAATTAGTAGAAGAAAAATTAAAGGCCTTCCCTGAGTTTAAATCACTAAACACTTTTATAGAGCAATCCGCAAGAGTGTTACTTTTTGACCACAAAGTCAAAGACTCCCTTAGCATTAATTTTGAATCCTTTAGATTTCAGGACAATCCAGCAAGACTGATCAATTTATTGGAAATACTTTCCACACTTGAAAAATCGGTCTCTTATGACTGGCTGTTTGACACCTTTTCTATGAATCAACTGAAAAGTGATGAAGTAAAGCGCTTGGAAGAAATCTTTGAATACGTCAACAGCAACTATCAAAAAGAGGTGAATATTGCTGAGATTTCTTCGCAATTAGGTTTAACACCCAACTCCTTTAGCCGATTTTTCAAAAAAATGACAAACCGAAGGTTTATGGATTTTGTCAACTCCTTTCGAATATCCAGGGCTGTGGAAATGTTCAATGCTACTAACCCAGCTATATCTGATGTGATGTATAGAACAGGCTTTAATGATCCTTCCTATTTTAGTAAGCAATTCAAAAAATACCAAGGGGAATCACCATCTAACTACGTAAAAAGGAAATACCAGCCTTTACTTGTTTAGAATTCCTTCCTTCAAGATTTGTCCAAAGTTGTACATATCTGTGTATGAACAATAGAATGGTGCCGGTGCCAAACGTATTACATTGGGCTCCCTCCAATCGGTTATGACCCCGTTTTTCATCAAATAATCGAATAAGGACCTACCTTCACCATGTAAAAAAACAGAGAGTTGGCATCCTCTATCCTTTGGTGTAATAATTTCAAAAGTACTTTCCACCTGCTTATCAATTTCACCCAAGATGAATTCCAAATACGCAACGATTCTTTTTTGCTTATCGATTAACGCTTCCATACCTACCTCATCAAACAATTCCAACGATGCGAGGTAAGGTGCAATGGATAAAATTGGTGGATTACTTAATTGCCAGGCATCGGCGGTTTCAATAGGGTCAAATTCAGGTTGCATTAAAAAACGGGTTTCTTTTTTTGTACCCCACCATCCTTCAAAACGTGGTATGTCCTTTTTCCCTAAATAGTGTTCATGCACGTATATGCCTGATGCATTACCAGGACCGCTGTTCATGTATTTGTAGCTGCACCAAGCTGCAAAATCCACATCCCAATCATGTAATTCCAAAGCAATATTGCCCACACCATGTGCCAAATCCCATCCTACGAAAGCCCCAACTTCTTTTCCGGCTTTGGTAATGGTTTTCATATCCAATACTTGCCCATTGTAATAATTAACGCCTCCCATGAGCACTAAAGCCAACTCCTCTCCTACCTCATTGATCTTGTCCAAGATATCTTCAGTACGCCAAAAATGTTCTCCTTTACGTTTCTTGACCTCCACTAGTACCTCATTTGGATCTAGCCCATGAAATCTTGCTTGACTTTGCAACATATATTGGTCAGACGGAAAAGCTTTCTCCTCACATAGGATTTTAATTCTTTTTCCTTCAGGTCGATAAAAAGAAACCATTAACAGGTGCAGATTTACTGTCAAGGTATTCATTACAGAAATTTCTTTTTCCTTGGCCCCAACAACCTTAGCTAGGTCAGTAGCCAATCTTTCGTGATAGTCCCACCAAGGCTTTTCAGCATAGAAGTGACCTTCAACAGCCAGTTCATGCCAATCTTTCATTACATCATCCACATATTTTTTGGTTCTTTTAGGTTGGAGCCCTAGAGAGTTCCCTGTAAAATAGATGACATCCTTTCCATTTACTTGGGGATAAAGAAATTCATCCCTATAACGAGCCAGTGGATCATTGGCATCCAATTCCTTTGCAAATGCTAAAGAATTTTGAAAATCCATAGTTAAATTTTGTTTCAAAAATACAATGTTTTAGGAGGTTCTGATAGCAATTAAGCAATACGCATCTCAATGATATGCTTTTTAAATCCTACTTTTTCATAGGCCTTAACCGCTGGAATGTTGTCTTCATAAACGGTGAGTCGAATCTCATTCAATCCTCTATCAAATGACCATTCCTTGAGTCGCTCAATTATTCGGGCATTCAATCCTTTCCCTCTAAATTCCGGAACTGTGAACATAAATCCCAAATAGGAATAATTTTCATGATCTAAATAATGTCTCGCCTTTTTTACAATTGCATATCCTGAAGAAACAATAGTGTTGTTTATTTCCACAACAAGTACACATGCATTTGAATCAATAATCATTTGTTTGATATCATAATAACTGACAGGATCCTGCCTGATCGTAACATCAAAAGGTCGTTCTGCCTTAATGAGTTCCTGTTCAAATTGCAACAGAATGGGCAAATCTTCCAAAACTGCTTCCCTCACGATAAAAGCATCGGACATAATCAACTTATTTAAAGATTCAACTTAAATTCCAATGTACTTCTTTTCTCTATTTTTGCGAAAAATAACGGATGCATTTTTTATCGCCCTTGTTGGAAAATTATATAGCTCAAAACTCAGAATCCGAGCCCGCCGTTTTACAAGAACTTACCAGAGAGACCCATTTAAAGGTGATACAACCGCGAATGATAACCGGTCATTTTCAAGGGCGTGTGTTGAGCATGCTTTCAAAACTTTTAGCTCCTAAAAATATTTTGGAAATTGGGACTTATACGGGCTACTCAGCCATTTGCTTGGCTGAAGGGTTAGTGGAATATGGGGAGTTACATACAATTGAGGTCAATGAGGAACTAAAGACCATGCAACGCAAGTATTTTGAAAAGAGTGGCTTTGGAGAACAGATTATTCAACATTGCGGAGATGCGCTTGAAATTATTCCAAAACTGGAAAAGTCCTTCGACCTGGTTTTTATTGATGCCCAAAAGGTACAATATGATGCCTATTTTGAGGCTGCCATTAAAAAAACAAGAACTGGTGGTGTCATATTATCCGATAATGTCCTTTGGTCAGGGAAAGTAGTGGAACCCCTAGTCCCATCTGATAAAGCAACGGCATCATTGTTAGCCTACAATAAAAAATTAAAAGAGGATTCCAGAGTGGAAACTGTTCTACTTCCAATTCGGGACGGGCTTACAATGTCACGTGTACTTTAGAATAATAAATTCTTTGGAACAACAATCCAGATACTATTCCCACTATTGTGCCGACAATGAGGTCCAATGGATAATGTACTCCAACATAAATGCGACTGTATGTGAACAAAAGGGGCCAAATAAAAAAGATTGCAGCCCATTTAACACGGCTACGCATGAGTAAAAAAACCAAAACCGTGATGGCCCATGAACTTGCTGCATGACCTGAAAAGAAGCTGTAATCCGATGGCGTTTCGAGAATACGAATGAAGTCTTTCAAAACGGCATCGTTACAAGGCCGTACGCGTTTGATCCCATTTTTTACAACCAGAGTAAGTACTGTAATAAACACGGCTAGTCCAACTGTAGCACCGATTTTATAAATCGCTTGTTTTCTGGGAAACTTCTTAATGAAGAGGATAATAAAAATCAAGAATAAGGGAATCCAACTATAAATCTTTGTTGATGTTAGCCAAAAAACGTCGTAAGCTTCAGTTCCTAACCCATTAAGATAAATGAAAGTATCCCTATCCCAATGTAGGAGTCTTTCGTACATGGATTATTTAGTACTTCTTTTTACGGCTCCTGTTACCTCATCAACATTTTTTTTCACCTCTTCGATTTCCTTTCGGATATCTCGGGTAATGTCGGTATCTATACCTTGATTCTCAGCACTTTTCTGGATTTCACGTTTGATATCATCCGTTGCATCGCGAAGTTGACGCATTCCCTTTCCCAAACCCTTGGCTATTCCTGGAATTTTGTCTGCTCCAAAAACCATGACCACAATAAACAGGATAAAAAAGATTTCCGCGCCGCTGATGAATAAAAAATGCATGGAACAAATATAATGAGAACTTGATTGGAAACTAAAAAAAGCCCTGCGAATTCACAGGGCTTTTAATTATTTATTAGGTGATGTACTACCCTTTTATACCGTCCTTGAACTTGTCAAAATCGGATTTCTCCTCTTTTTTAGGCCAAGCGTTATTTTCAGTATCAATATCCGCAGTCTCTGCTTTAGGGTCTATCACAATTCCCACCAGTTCTTTTTGCGAAGAAACAACTCGTTTTACTTCGGAATCATTTTTTCTCCAAATTTCAGCAGGATAGGTAACATTCTCCTTAGTACCATCTGCATAAGTGTATTCCACGATCAATGGCATAGGAATACCACCTGGCTTGTCAAAAGTAATTTCGTAGAAGTACTTTGGCTCTTTTACTTGAGCTCGCTCTTCTGGAGTAAGATTGTCCATCATGAACTCATTCAAGTTGGCAGAAACTTCTGATGGGGTTTTCCCCTTCAAATCCGCGCTATAATCCTCAGAATCTTCTTCTGCTAGGTATACCAATGGTGGTAAATCGGCCTCAGTTATATTTCTTGCCGCCATATACTCTTCCATCTCCTTTGTTGGTTTGTTGGATACATAGTATTTCTTCACTCCTTTTACACCTATATCCACGTAATCCGTTGTATAGAACCATGATCTCCAGAACCAATCCAAATCTACTGCAGATGCGTCTTCCATGGTGCGGAAGAAATCTTCAGGTGTAGGATGTTTGAACTTCCATCTTTGCGCGTATGTCTTAAATGCATGGTCGAACAATTCTGGACCCATTATAGTTTCTCTAAGGATATTCAAGGCTGTTGCCGGTTTACCATAGGCGTTGGGACCCAATTGATAAACATTCTCTGGATTGGACATGATTGGAGAAATATAACTTTGATCTCCAGCCATATAAGGTACTATTTTAGCTGCTTCACCTCTTCGCGATGGATATTTATCATTAGGAGCAATGACATCTGCATTGTTCTTACCGAATTCCTGTTCCGTTAAATATTGCATGAACGTATCCAAACCTTCATCCATCCAACCCCACTGACGCTCATCGGAATTAACGATCATTGGGAAGAAATTGTGACCAACCTCATGGATAATCACACTGATCATACCGTATTTTGTTCGGTCTGAGTACGTACCATCTTCGTTTGGACGACCGTAATTCCAGCAAATCATAGGATATTCCATACCTTGGTTTTTGGCATGAACTGAAATTGCCTTGTGATATGGGTAATCAAAAGTATGCTTGGAATAGGTTTTCAACGTCTGTGCAACAGCTTTGGTTGACTGCTCTTCCCAAAGTGGGTTACCTTCCTTAGGGTATAGAGAAACCGCCATTACGTCTTTCCCACCAATTTTAACTGCCTGCATGTCCCAGATGAATTTTCTGGACGTTGCAAATCCGTAATCACGAACGTTATTGGCTTTGAACTTCCATGTTTTGGTTGCTGTGGAAAAAGATTTTTCTGCTGCTTCGGCCTCTTCTTGAGTTACAATTACAACTGGCTTGTCATAAGACTTGGTAGCTTGCTTGTAACGCTTCATCATTTCTTTGGAGAATACCTCATCACGATTTTGCAATACACCTGTTGCATCCAAAACGTGATCCGCAGGAACAGTAATGCTCACATCATAATTACCGAAAGGCAATGCAAATTCACCACTACCCCAGAACTGATGGTTTTGCCATCCTTCTACATCACTATACACCGCCATTCTTGGGAAAAACTGTGCAATCACATAGGCACGGTTCCCGTCTTTGGCAAAATACTCAAACCCAGATCTGGCTCTATTCACTGTATGGTCAGGAATATTGTACCACCATTTGATGGAAAAAGAAACTTTTTCACCGCTTTTCAATGCTTTTGGAATATTAACACGCATCATCGTTTGATTGATGGTATAAGACAACGGTTTTCCACTTGCATCCTTAACTTCCAATATATTGAATCCACCATCAAAAGGCTCAGTGACATAAGTTTGGGCAAAATCGCCAGCCATATAGGCAAAACTTACACCATTTCCATTTCTAAGAGGCGACTTGGAGTCCTTAGCCCTAACATTTTGATCCAATTGTACCCAAAGGAATTCCAAATCGTCTGGGGAATTGTTATGGTATGTAATGGTTTCCTCTCCATCTATTCTGGCTTTTTCATCATCCAGTTTAATTTTCATGGTGTAATCTGCCTGCTGCTGATAGTAGTCAGGACCCGGGGCTCCAGAGGCTGAGCGATAGGTATTAGGTGTCGAAAACTCCTCATACAACTGTTTGAATCTACTTTGATTGACGTGGCCGGGCTTCCTTTCCTCTTTAGCGTCCCCTTCTTCCTGGGCATAGGCCAATGCGCCAAAAAGGAACAACATAGAAGCAAAAACATACTTGATTTTGTTCATTTTCTTATTGATTTTATAACGGTGAAAAATAGGTTTTTTTTAAAGAACTGTTAAAGTTTGGTTACAAGTTTAACATTCCTTTATTATTCTCCTTGATCAGCACAAAACTTCGTTTGTTGTTCTTCCATTTAAAGTGCACAATATTTTGCTGGTCTTCAAAGAGATCGGTAAGTACTTCGTTTTGGACAGCTATTGATTTTAAACCATCAAAAGCAACGTCTTCAATTTCCAAATAGCAAATTATTACATCATTATCATATATTTTTCCTAAGTAATTGAAAGATGCCACTTGACCATCCAATTCCATGACAAATTTGGTCTTCAAATACTTTTTGATGTAATCTTCCGCAATCTTGGATTCATCCTCTGTTGCTAGCTTAGCATCTATTCCATAACGTTCATTCAAAACATCTTCCAAATCATCAATAAATATTCTAGTGGTAATCTGAAAGGAGTCATTTTTCTCCGAATAGACTACATTGGTGACACTAAGGTAGAATTTATGAAGAGTGGTAAATGACATTAACATTATAGTCATTGTCAAAAGAATTCCCAATCTTGCTGCGCTTAATAACTTCATTATTTGCTTCTAAAAATTTGGAATTGAATTGCAATTGTAAGATAAAATTGCAAACCGCATGCCAAAATAATATTAATCCAAATTGTTGTTTCGTCTATACATCCTGCTTTTGGATACCATAAAATCCCAAATCATCAATTTATCCTGTGAGTCCACAGTCTTCTGAAACTCCTCATCGACCTCACAGAAATACATGAAGTCGTCGATTTTTTCTATCGGGATTTTCAAATTGCTACTTATCAGAGAATCGGCATAGAACGCTTGAACTCTTTGCGTACGGGCATAGGTCTTATCTACCTTAACCCTATTCTTCAGCATTTTAGTTCTACCGGTTATTGCATTTATGATAGGATCCAATGGTGGAGCGAGAATCATTCCAACATTAAACTTACCGTAAGTAGCTTGCTGTAGTTTTCGTTCACTCTGGGTGGGTATTTTGGCGTGGGCATTTGGTAGACCCAATGCCTCTGCACTTACATCTTTTTCCAGTTGGAGTTGTCCCAAATCTTGATCAAGATCACCGGAAAGATTGTAAGGTCTTACAACCACTTCTTGTAATTCATTCACAAATTCCTCGAGGGGTACCGAGATGAAAGAGGTATTGTAAATCACCTCATTGACCACAATATACTTCCTTTGGAATTGAACAGCCGAAAATGCCAAGGTATCCTGAACAGAAGCTCGTATGGCAAAATTGCCCTCCATATCTGTAATTACGGCATTTTTTGCAGTGATGTTTTGTACCACCACACCGACAACATCCTTGTTTGAGCTATAAACACGTCCCCTTAATTGCTTTACACCCGTTTGTTGTCCATAAAAACATATGGTCACAAGTAAAAACAGTAAAGAGATTACATTATTCCGCATTCAACTCGGCCAAATAGGTTTTGCTATGGGTTACTAGGAAATCTATCAGTTGAAATTCATTTTCCTTGCGCAATAAGGTTTGAGACGGAACCTTATCATCACAATACAATAAAAAGGCGTCTATTTTGTCCTGCGGTAATTTCAAGTCCACCACAAAAAACTCATCATCGTAAACTTGGCGCAAAACCTCGCTCACTTTTAAAGGTTGTCTAGTTTCACCTTGCTCCCCTTTTGATTTGAAAAGCGCCTTGAAGATATTCACAAAATTAATTCCATCCTGCATACCACGAACAGCTCGGGACTCTGCAATATTCTCTACTTCAGATGAACGGTCAATTTCATATTCAAATTCCTTGAAATCCTCATTTTTCACTTCCAAGAACTTTTCTTGATTTTCAGGGGTTACCACCACACCTTCCAATTGCGTCACTTTCTCGGTAACCTCTACTACCAAACGGTTGTTGTATAAAATTTCCGGTGATATGGTCACCACTTCCAATTGGTAATTCACGGCGGTAAACACTAACTGATCTCCTTCCTTGACAGCAATAACGAATTCTCCATCTTCGTTGGTAATTGTAGCAGTTTCAGCAGTGGAATTGATAACATTTTCATTGGGCACGTTACCACCACGATAGAGTACTTTGCCGCGCAATAATTGCCTATCGTTCTGTCCAAATGTTAGCGCACCAACGAATAAAAAAAATAATAAGAGGGTAGTGTTTTTCATATGCAAGGGCGTTTAGCCGGAGTTAAAGAAAACTCTTGGCGTCGGAATAAAAAAGTAAAGGCATTCTAAACTTTTGTTAATTCTACCAAAATTAGTGCTTATTCGTGTTCCATTCACCTTTGAACTAGGGTATTTTGACGGTAAATAGTAGTGAAATCCATCTAGAGGTTTAGTTTTGTTCCTTAAGTCAAAATTCCTCAAACCTCAGATACTGTGAAAACAACACATGTTTTTCTTCTATTAGCATTTTTTTCCTTTGCTATGATGGAAGCCCAGATTAAAATCGGGGAAAATCCACAGAACCTGGACCCATCATCTGTCTTGGAATTGGAAAGTAACACAAGAGTATTGGTGATCACCAGAATGAATACCACTCAAATGGAAAATACCACGCCTTTACAGGGAGCGATGGTCTACAATACCGATACACAATGCGTTCACTTTTATGATGGTACACAGTGGATAAATCCCTGTGATAGACCTGACGAACAGACGTTTTCTGCAGATGCCATTGTAAACGATAATCCAACTATTGAAATTACCGAAAACGGGACCAATTTTAATTTTGAAGTTGGAAGGATACGCGGTGAAAATGTAGTACCAACTTCTTTAAATGGACAAGTGCATATCCAAGCTGGATCCGTCACTGGGGCACAAATACAAGACGCATCCGTGTCATTTGATAAATTGGGCATTGGCACAACCTCCGGTGAATTGCTGCAATGGAATGGTACGCAATGGATACTGGTGGACGAATCTGCACTGGCCGTAACCGAGGCAGATGCGATTATTGGAAATGAAGTTGTTGGACCAGCAGATGCTACACTTGTGCTATCTGGTACCGGCATCGATACCGACCCTTTTTTGTTGGATGTAAACAATGGGGGAATTAATACAAATGAATTAGCGGATAATGCGGTTAATTCACAAAAAATTGGCGATGGTCAAGTTGGCACATTAGACTTGGCAAATGATGCTGTCACTAATCTTAAAATGGCCGATGATGCTGTCGATACAGATGAAATCGTTGACGATGCGGTAACTGCAGCTAAAATTGACGTATCGGTTGCAGGAACAGGGTTGAATCAGGCGGCCAATGGGTCTTTAGAAATCGATAATTCCAATATTAATCCAGATTGGACCAATATAACTAGTATTCCTGCAGGATTTGCTGATAATGTAGATGACAATACAACCTACACTGCTGGTACCGGAATCACATTAACTGGAACCACTTTCTCAGTAGAAAATACGGGTATAGCTCCAGATTGGACCAACATAACCAATATTCCAGCTGGTTTTGCAGACAATACCGATGACAATACAACGTATAGTGCTGGCACCGGTATCACATTGACCGGAACCACGTTCTCCGTTGACAATACTGGACTTGCGCCGGATTGGACCAGCATAACAAGTATACCTGTTGGATTTGCGGACAATACTGATGATAATACAACGTACACCGCTGGCACTGGGATTACTTTAACTGGAACCATGTTCTCCGTTGACAATACTGCAGTTGCCCCCGACTGGACCAACATCACAGGTATACCTGCTGGGTTTGCGGACAATACTGATGATAATACTACGTACACCGCTGGAACTGGGATTACTTTAACGGGAACCACGTTCTCCGTTGACAATACTGGAGTTGCCCCCGACTGGACTAACATAACCAGTATACCTGCTGGATTTGCGGACAATACTGATGATAATACAACCTACGCCGCTGGAACCGGTCTTACACTAACAGGAACAACCTTTTCCGTAAATAACTTAGGTGGTGATATTTTAGGAGCACCGAATGCAACAGTAATCAACAACGACGCTGTTACGCTGGCAACTATTGCAGACGGTACCGCTAATGGGCAAGTAATGCAATGGAACGGAACAGATTGGGTACTTGTTGATGATTCCGCTTTGGATGTTGTTGACGAAATAGCATTATCGGGGCAAGTTGCCGCCGCAACAGGAGTAGCTGGTGCCTACACCATTAATAATGCGGCTATAACGCCCACTTCGGTAATTCAACTTACGGTTCAAGAAAACAATCCTGGCAATCCAATTATGATTCAGTTGGTCAATCAATTAGCAGGGCAATTTACAGTACAGGTATATGAATTTATATTGGGAACTCCAACACCAACCAATGCAAATTGGCATTACATTGTTTTAGCTCCTTAACATGAAGAGTTATTTACACCTTTTTTTAATGCTATTTGGGGCAACAATCAATGCCCAAAACGCCCTTTATAATAGCGGTAACATCCAAGTACATTCCAACGGACAAATTGGATTCCACACCAATTTTATCAATGATACCTCGTTTGATCAATCTGAAGGTTTAGCTGGATTCTACGGTAATTCCCAAATAGCGATATCTGGCAGTATCCCACCAGAATTTTGGGATGTTGAATTAATGAATACCGCAGGTCTATTTTTACAAAACCAGGTTAATGTCCAAAACAATACCAATTTCATTGATGGTGATGTAGTTTCACCACTGAACGATTCGAATGTTTATCTCAACTTTATGGACAGCGGATTCTTCAATGGAGAGCAAAATGCTGCTAAAGTGACCGGTTTCGCAGCAATAAATAATCGTGATTTCTTTTCGTTTCCTGTAGGCGACGCGGCACAGTTAAGACCACTGATCATGAATTCACAGGGTAGTACAGCATTAGCAGTTTGTGCCTATTTATTTGAAAACCCATATAATCCGTTGTCACTAGGAACAAGTTTTAATACTACTACCAAAATCCCAGAAATTGGTACCGTGAATGACAAAGAATTTTGGATTTTTGAGAGTGAGATTCCTGCCTCGGTAACCATTAGTTGGAACCAAAGAAGCGATTTAGCTTCAATACCCAATGCAACCTTTGAATCCATAATAGTAGTGGGTTGGAGTAAGACCACAAACCGATGGGAAATTATCGGTAATGAAGCCCAAGGCGGAGATATAAACGATGGTTTTATCACCTCTACAATCTTTAATCCCATGGAATTTTCAGCAATTACCTTTGGTACGGTCCCACTACCTACAGATACTTTTGCGGTAAATAACCCAACATTAGGTAATTACTTTTTGAGTCCGAATGGTGATGGAACCAATGATTTTCTTGTCATAGATAATATGAATGAGTCGCCGAACAATAGCCTTAGGATTTTCAATCGATTTGGTCAAAAAGTATATGAGAAAATCAACTATGTTGATGAATTCAATGGCCTTTCCAATACTGGAAAATTCTATCTAAGTCAGGATATTGGGCTTCCTGAAGGTATCTATTACTATTTCGTAACCCTTGACGATTTGGAATTGGAATACACTGGCTTCCTGTTTCTTGATCGATAGCTGTAGGAATTTTACCTCAATTTAGCTGTTTTAAGTCACTAATTCGCAAGGATTTGCAGTCCATTTTGCGGTTTACAACAATCTCCTCTAGCTACACAACAATTACTGGTTCTTATCTCCATGCAAGCTTATTTTTAGCGCGCTATCAAATATGTTGGAATGGATTTAAGAAGAATATTACCCTTTTTTGCCCTATTTTTTTCCGTTTATTCATTTTCCCAGGTAAAAGTTGGGAATAACCCCAATGTCATAGACCCAGCTTCCATTATGGAGTTGGAAAGCAGTGATAAAGTTTTGGTCTTAACACGACTTTCCTCAGCTCAGATGCAAAGCATCAGTCCATTGAATGGAGCGGTAATTTATAACATTGACACCTCCTGTGTTCATTACTATAACGGATCACAATGGATTAATCTATGTAATTCCTCAAACACAACAGGTTTTTCTTATGTGGATAACGGAGATGGTACAATTACCTTATCAGATGGCTCAGGAAATGACCTGACGTTTAACGGTGCACCCGAAACCATTACCACCTTGGTAGATAATTTGGATGGCACCTATACTTTCACGAACGAAGCTGGAGCACAAACTTTAATCAATACCTCAAGCACTGATAACCAAAATTTGATTACTGATGGGAACCCAGGAAACATAGGTATAGACAACGGCAACACGATTAACCTCAATGTAAATGATGCCGATGCAGATAACCAAAACGAAATTCAAGACTTACAGTTCAATTCTGGAATTATCACATTGACCAATGACCCTGGTAGCACAACAATTGATTTAAGTAATTATGATTCAGATGTGACCGATGACTTTTCAGGGGATTTCAATGACCTGACCAATGTACCTGCAAATCTGGATACGGATTCTACCGACGATTTCGATGGGGAGTGGACCTCGCTCAACAATGTACCGGCAGGTTTTGCCGATAACGTGGACGATGATACCCAACTTACCGATGCTCAGGTGGCAACGGCAGTGAACAACGAGTTCCCGAACCTTGACACCGATGTGACGGACGACTTTGATGGGGAGTGGGCCTCGCTCAACAACGTGCCTGCTGGATTCGCCGATAACGTGGATGATGACACACAATTGACCGATGCTCAGGTGGCCACAGCGGTGAACAACGAGTTCCCGAACCTTGACACCGATGTTACCGATGACTTTTCAGGGGATTTCAATGATTTGACCAACGTACCGGCCAATCTGGATACGGATTCCACCGATGACTTCTCTGGGGACTTCAATGATTTGACCAATGTGCCTGCCAATCTGGACACGGATTCAACTGATGACTTTGATGGTGAGTGGGCCTCGCTCAACAACGTGCCCGCTGGATTCGCCGATAACGTGGATGATGACACACAATTGACCGATGCTCAGGTGGCCACAGCGGTGAACAACGAGTTCCCGAACCTTGATACCGATGTCACCGATGACTTTTCTGGGGACTTCAATGACCTCACCAATGTGCCTGCCAATCTGGATACGGATTCCACTGATGATTTCGATGGGGAGTGGGCCTCGCTCAACAACGTACCGGCAGGTTTTGCCGATAATGTGGATGATGACACCCAGCTTACCGATGCTCAGGTGGCAACGGCCGTGAACAACGAGTTCCCGAACCTAGACACTGATGTTACAGATGACTTTTCAGGGGATTTCAACGATTTGACCAATGTGCCTGCAAATCTGGATACCGATTCCACAGACGATTTTGATGGTGAGTGGGCCTCGCTCAACAATGTACCCGCTGATTTTGCCGATAACGTGGACGATGACACACAACTGACCGATGCTCAGGTGGCAACAGCCGTGAACAACGAGTTCCCGAACCTGGATACCGATGTTACCGATGACTTTTCAGGGAATTTCAATGATTTGACCAACGTACCGGCCAATCTGGATACGGATTCCACCGATGACTTCTCTGGGGATTTCAATGACCTGACCAATGTACCGGTCAATCTGGATACGGATTCCACCGACGATTTCGATGGGGAGTGGGCCTCGCTCAATAATGTACCGGCGGGTTTTGCCGATAATGTGGATGATGACACCCAGCTTACCGATGCTCAGGTGGCAACGGCAGTGAACAACGAGTTCCCGAACCTTGATACCGATGTGACAGACGACTTTTCAGGCGACTTCAATGATTTGACCAACGTACCGGCCAATCTGGACACGGATTCAACCGATGACTTCAATGGGGAGTGGGCCTCGCTCAACAACGTACCGGCTGGTTTTGCCGATAATGTGGACGACGACACCCAGCTTACCGATGCTCAGGTGGCAACTGCCGTGAACAACGAGTTCCCTAACCTTGACACTGATGTTACAGATGACTTTTCAGGGGATTTCAATGACCTGACCAATGTACCTGCAAATCTGGATACCGATTCCACCGATGATTTCGATGGGGAGTGGGCCTCGCTCAACAACGTGCCTGCTGGATTCGCCGATAATGTGGACGATGATACCCAATTGACCGATGCTCAGGTGGCAACAGCCGTGAACAACGAGTTCCCGAACCTGGATACCGATGTTACCGATGACTTTTCAGGGGATTTCAATGATTTGACCAACGTACCGGCCAATCTGGACACGGATTCCACCGATGACTTTTCAGGGGATTTCAATGACCTCGCCAATGTCCCGGCGAACTTGGATACGGATTCCACCGACGATTTTGATGGGGAGTGGGCCTCGCTCAACAATGTACCGGCTGGTTTTGCCGATAACGTGGATGATGACACTCAGCTTACCGATGCACAGGTGGCAACCGCAGTGAACAATGAGTTCCCAAATCTGGATACGGATTCCACCGATGACTTTGATGGGGAGTGGGCCTCGCTCAATAATGTACCGGCGGGTTTTGCCGATAATGTGGACGATGACACCCAGCTTACCGATGCGCAGGTGGCAACTGCCGTGAACAATGAGTTCCCGAACCTTGACACAGATTCCACCGATGACTTTTCAGGGGACTTCAATGACCTGACCAATGTACCTGCAAATCTGGATACGGATTCCACAGACGATTTTGATGGGGAGTGGGCCTCGCTCAATAATGTACCGGCAGGATTCGCTGATAATGTGGACGATGACACCCAGCTTACCGATGCCCAGGTGGCAACGGCAGTGAACAACGAGTTCCCGAACCTTGACACCGATGTGACGGACGATTTTTCAGGGGATTTCAATGACCTGACCAATGTGCCGGCCAATCTGGATACGGATTCTACCGACGATTTCGATGGGGAGTGGGCCTCGCTCAACAATGTACCCGCTGGTTTTGCCGATAACGTGGACGATGACACCCAACTGACCGATGCTCAGGTGGCAACGGCAGTGAACAACGAGTTCCCGAACCTGGACACCGATGTGACGGACGACTTTTCCGGGGACTTCAATGACCTGACCAATGTACCTGCCAATCTGGACACGGATTCCACCGATGATTTTGATGGGGAGTGGGCCTCGCTCAATAATGTACCCGCTGGTTTTGCCGATAATGTGGACGATGACTCACAGCTTACCGATGCCCAAGTGGCAACGGCAGTGAACAATGAGTTCCCGAACCTTGATACCGATGTGACTGACGACTTTTCCGGGGATTTCAATGACCTGACCAATGTACCTGCAAATCTGGATACGGATTCCACTGATGATTTCGATGGGGAGTGGGCTTCCCTCAACAACGTACCTGCAGGATTCGCTGATAACGTGGACGATGACACACAATTGACCGATGCTCAGGTGGCAACTGCCGTGAACAACGAGTTCCCGAACCTTGACACCGATGTGACCGACGACTTTTCAGGGGATTTCAATGACCTGACCAATGTACCTGCAAATCTGGATACGGATTCCACCGACGATTTTGATGGGGAGTGGGCCTCGCTCAACAATGTACCGGCAGGTTTTGCCGATAACGTGGACGACGACACCCAGCTTACCGATGCGCAGGTGGCAACTGCCGTGAACAATGAGTTCCCAAATCTGGATACGGATTCCACCGATGACTTTGATGGGGAGTGGGGCTCTCTCAACAACGTACCGGCAGGTTTTGCTGATAATGTGGATGATGACACCCAGCTTACCGATGCTCAGGTGGCAACGGCAGTGAACAACGAGTTCCCGAACCTGGACACCGATGTGACGGACGACTTTTCAGGCGATTTCAATGATTTGACCAACGTACCGGCCAATCTGGACACAGATTCCACCGACGATTTTGATGGGGAGTGGGCCTCGCTCAATAATGTACCGGCAGGTTTTGCCGATAATGTGGACGATGACACCCAGCTTACCGATGCGCAGGTGGCAACGGCAGTGAACAACGAGTTCCCGAACCTTGACACCGATGTGACCGACGACTTTTCAGGGGATTTCAATGACCTGACCAATGTGCCTGCCAATCTGGACACGGATTCCACCGATGATTTCTCTGGGGACTTCAATGACTTGACCAATGTACCTGCAAATCTGGATACAGATTCCACAGACGATTTTGATGGTGAGTGGGCCTCGCTCAACAACGTGCCTGCTGGATTCGCCGATAATGTGGACGATGATACCCAATTGACCGATGCTCAGGTGGCAACTGCCGTGAACAATGAGTTCCCGACCCTGGATACCGATGTGACGGACGATTTTTCCGGGGATTTCAATGATTTGACCAACGTACCTGCCAATCTGGACACGGATTCCACCGACGATTTCGATGGGGAGTGGGCCTCGCTCAACAACGTGCCTACTGGTTTTGCCGATAATGTGGATGATGACACTCAGCTTACCGATGCTCAGGTGGCAACTGCCGTGAACAACGAGTTCCCGAACCTTGACACCGATGTGACGGACGATTTTACCGGGGACTTCAATGACCTCACCAATGTACCTGCAAATCTGGATACGGATTCCACTGATGATTTCGATGGGGAGTGGGCTTCCCTCAACAACGTACCCGCAGGATTCGCTGATAATGTGGACGATGACACACAATTGACCGATGCACAGGTGGCAACTGCAGTGAACAACGAGTTCCCGAATCTGGATACGGATTCAACCGATGACTTCGATGGGGAGTGGGCTTCCCTCAACAACGTACCCCCTGGTTTTGCCGATAACGTGGATGATGACACACAATTGACCGATTCTCAGGTGGCAACGGCAGTGAACAATGAGTTCCCGAACCTAGACACTGATGTTACCGATGACTTTTCAGGGGATTTCAATGATCTCACCAATGTGCCGACCAATCTGGACACGGATTCCACCGATGATTTCGATGGTGAATGGGCCTCGCTCAACAATGTACCCGCTGGATTCGCCGATAATGTGGACGACGATACCCAGCTTACCGATGCTCAGGTGGTAACTGCCGTGAACAACGAGTTCCCGAACCTTGACACCGATGTGACCGACGACTTTTCAGGGGATTTCAATGACCTGACCAATGTGCCTGCCAATCTGGATACGGATTCCACTGATGATTTCGATGGGGATTGGAGTTCTTTGACTAACATTCCCGCTGATATCGCAGATGGTGATGATGATACTGTAACAAACTTATCCCAAAATACAAGTACTGGGGTGATTACTTATACCAATGAGGCCACGGCTAATCAAACTGCAAATGTTGTAGGTGCCGAAGCTGACAATAGTATTACCGTTGGAGCCAATGGTGGTGCATATTATGAAAGTCCAATAAAGGCTTTTGGCAAGATAGCTGCTAACGGAAGTGTAACCCGGGCAACTGCAGGTATCACAGTTACTAAATTAGGCGGAAACGGTTATTATCGTGTCAACTTGCCAGCTGGTTTGGTAAGTGACGGAAATTACATTATCCAACTGGCTCAACCAAGTAGAGATGGTTCCGGAAATGATGACCCAGGAATATCGTACCGGGCACAAACCAGTTCAAGTTTTGAAGTAATCGTAGGAGATAATGACAATGGAGGAACAGACCGTAACCGATTCAATTCGGAATTTATGTTCACCATTTTGGATTTATAATTGAAGAAAATGCAGCGATTAACCATTATCTTAATACTCATGGCCAGTTTGGGACTTAGCGCACAGGCCCCAACAGCGGGTGATTTGGTAGCCATTCATAATGTTAGCTCAACTGAGATGAATGCTATTTCCAATCCAGAACAAGGGTCCATGGTTTTTAATACGACCACCCGAAGTATTCATTTCTATAGCAATTCCGCTTGGGTTGAAATTCCTAATATGGCCAATTCCTATGTCGGTGCATTTCAAATTACCAGTTTAGGAAATCAAACGATAACCGGAATTCCTTTTGAGCCGTCCAGCATTACTTTTTCGGCATATGCAAACGTAGAGTCCTTCAACCTAAATTCCGACAACGGCGTGGGAAACAACAATAGGACATTGGCAAATGCCTTTGGTAATATGAACGGTTTCGCCAGAAACGATAGTGGAACAGTTACGGAACAAGTCATCTATGTAGGAGGTAGTGGAAATTCCATTAACGATATATCAAGATATGCTTCCAACTCACATTGTATTGGACTCCGGTATAGCGATCAGAATGGAAATAACCTTGGTCTTACATCAGCAACAGTAACCAGTTTCAACACCAATGGTTTCACTTTGAATACGGACAGTTTTGCAGACGGTGTAGTGGTAATTTTTCAAGCATTCAGGTAAAAATGGCGAAAACGAAACAACATAGAATAATTCTCCTATTACTAGTATCGGTGTTGACTAATATGGTAGCTAGCGGCCAGGATGCTTTCCACAACTATGGGAATCTACAGTTTCACGCAACAGCTAGCGTAGGTTTTCACTTGGATATGATCAATGATGGAATGTTCGATAGCAATTCTGGGTTGACTGGTTTTTACAGCAATCAATTACTAACGGTTTCCGGTTCATCAAGTCCTGTTTTCCAGGACCTAGAAATTTTCACTGATAATGGATTGCAATTGGAAACCTGGATAGGTGTTACCGGGAATGCAAATTTTATCGCCGGAGACGTATTGACGCTAAAAGGTACTTCAGCCAGTTATCTTAATTTTATTGACCAATCTTTTTTTAACGGTAGCGGAGACGCTAGCCATATTAATGGTTATGCCGGTGCCACAAACAAAGAAACCATTACCTTTCCGGTTGGGGATGGTGAACGATTGCGATTTCTTACCCTTATTTCCGAAACCTCCAATGCACTGGCTAGGTGTGCTTATTTCCGTGAAGACCCCGATGCATTGAATAGTACAGGATTACAATTTCCTACCACAGAAAAAGATTCAGAGGACTTACAAATTAGTGATTTGGAGTTTTGGCGACTGGAAGGCGAACAGCCATCCATTGTAACGCTATCTTGGGATACCAATAGTGCAGTTGGTCTCCTAGCAGAAACTGTGGAGAGTTTGCTGGTAGTAGGATGGAGCAAGTCAGAGAATAGATGGGAACGTCTGGGGAATACCGCCATTTCAGGAAATCAGCAAAATGGAAGTATCACATCAGAAACTTTTATTCCAAGTGATTATGAAGTAATCACCTTAGGGGGAACTGATGATTTATTGGAACCATTTACCGTCCTGGACCTGGACAACTATTTTATGACGCCGAACAATGATGGCATAAATGATTTTCTTTTAATTGATGGAATCGAAAATGTACCCAACAATGTTTTGAATATTTACAATCGTTATGGGGTTTTGGTCTATTCCAAAGTAAATTATGCCAACGAGTTTGATGGTAAATCAAATCGAAATGGGGCTATCAGTCGAGGTTCTGGCCTATCTGCGGGAGTTTACTTTTACATTCTTACTGTTAGCGACACTCGGGAAAAATTTCAAGGTTATCTGTATATCTCTCAATAGTACTTGAAGAATAATCTATTTTGGCACACTTTTAGACTTAAAAATACTTCTTAACTTGGTCATCAAATAGCAATCATGAAGAGAAGGTCTTTTATCAAAAAAGCTTCGGCCACTAGTTTAGCCTGCGCATTCCCAACTATTATCCCTTATAGAAATTCGATAGAATTTAGTACCGATGAACTAATCGGCAAAGCTGATATTGACCTTTATGGAGAGGGAATAAATCTTAGGAAGGAAGCTCACGATGCTTATGTTGAAATGAAAAAAGCCGCCTATTCAGATGGTTTCAATATAAAGATGGTATCAAGTTTTCGTGATTTTTACAGACAACAGGGAATTTGGGAACGTAAATATTTGAGATTTACGGAAGACGACGGCATGTCACCATTGGATGCTATTGATAAAATTATTGAGTATTCCACAATTCCTGGTACTAGCAGACACCATTGGGCTACGGACATCGATATTATAGATGGCAACGTTATTGTAACAGGGGATGTATTGGTTCCAGAGAAATTTGAAGCTGGCGGACCTTTTGAAGGATTTAAGAAATGGCTGGATGAAAATTCCGAAAAATTCGGCTTCTATCTAGTGTATACCGATCAACCCAAAAGACGTGGTTTCAAGTATGAACCTTGGCATTATAGCTATGCGCCCATTTCAATTCCCATGTTAACTGCATATCGCAAAATCAATGTGGTAAAAATGCTTCAGAATGAGGACTTTTATGGCTGTGAACACTTTACCACAGGATTTTTAAAGTCCTATATCCAGGATAATATTTTGGATATCAACCCAGTACTCCTGTAAGGTATTTTTTGTACCTTGAAAAGACTATAACACTAACACCATGAGAAGAGGAAGTTGGAAGATCCGAATATTCATCGGATTGGCCATTGTTGCATTTGCTTTTATTCAACGTTGCAATAACAAAGAGGAAAACCCTTATACAGGGCGGGTCCAAAACATCAATATGACCCCTGACCAAGAAATTGCCATTGGTTTGCAAAGTGCTCCAGAGATGGCCCAACAACATGGCGGACTATATCCTGATGAACGTATGCAGGCCTTTGTGGATGCCGTTGGCAAAAGACTTGTACAATCCAGTATAGCGCGGGAAACCCCGTACCAATATGAATTTCATTTATTGGCAGATGACCGAACCATCAACGCCTTTGCTTTGCCAGGTGGACAATGCTTTATTACCTATGCCCTCTTTTCCCAATTGAATGAAGCACAGTTAGCAGGTGTTTTAGGACATGAAATTGCCCATGTAATTGGAAGGCATTCCGCAGAACGAATTGCGGAAAGTAGTTTTTGGCAAACACTCACCATGGGTGCTTCCGTAGGTGCGGATATAGGGAACGTGGTTGGAAGTATTGGTCAGAATACCCTTTTAAAGAATGGAAGGGGAGATGAACTGGAAAGTGATGAATTAGGGGTTTTGTTTATGATTCAATCGGGTTATGACCCAAACGAAATGATCCGTGTGATGGAAATCTTGAAGGCCGCCGCAGGTCCTAATCGTGTACCGGAGTTTCAAAGTACCCATCCAGACCCTGAAAACCGTATCGAAAAGATCAAAGAAGCCATTGAAAAATATTCAGGTCGATAGATTTGTGACCTTTATCGAATAAAAATGGGGTATTCAATGATTTGAATACCTTTGTAGTACCCAAATCAAACATGCTTTTATTTAACCCGATTGTGCTATCTAACGAGAGGACATATGGGAACACTATTACATTTTAAGCAGCTCTATCTAGAGGCATTCGAGAATTGCAGACCTAATTACGTGGTATTATTTCTTAAGGGATATGCCATATTTTGTGCGGTTCTATTGGCCATGGCTTTATATGCATTTTTATTTAGGGTGATTACTGGATTCGATTTTTAGAATTTACTCTTTTACAGAACACTATACGTAAATGGAAAAAAGAAGCCCATCCAATTGGATGGGCTTTTTGCTGGATGAATAAACTCCTTTCCTATTTTTTCATAGCCGATTTTAATAGCTCCAATGCTTCACCCGCGTTGGATATTTCCGCGTAACGCTTGGCAGTATATCCTTTGTCGCATTTTTTCCTAAGATTAGCGCCATTGGCAATAAGCACCTCTAAAATTTCTGTTCTATTGTAACGTGCAGCAAAATGAATGGGCGCCATACCCAAGGATTTTTGATTAACATCCTCACCTAGGCTAATCATTTTCTTTACCATATCTGTATCCCCTTGCACAATTGCCTTGCAAAAGGAATTGATTTCAGCGGTAATAACTGGAGATGGCTTTAGGTTTACAATTGTTTCTGGATTTTCATTGGCGTTTACACCCGCAACCAAGACCATACAGGCCGCAGCTGCGCTTAGGATTGTTTTTCTCATGATGACTAATTTTTGATTAATGAAATAATTGATATAAAAATAGACTGCTGGAAAAGTCAAATGTTACAGGATTAACACTTAAATAACTAAACTTTAACAAGGCCGTTTTTTTTAACATAAATAATTAACAAATTCACATTTAGAAATCTTTGAAAATACTGGCGCATCCCCAGATTTCATTATATTTTTGAAGCTTAATCCAACAGCATGAACAACAAGGCAATCCTTATGATTTTGGACGGCTGGGGCAAGTCTCCAGATCCTAAAGTATCAGCAATAGAACAGGCTAACACCCCCTTCATAGATTCACTCTACAAGACCTATGCAAATTCTAATTTGCTAACTGACGGAATGAATGTTGGCTTACCCGAAGGGCAAATGGGCAATAGTGAAGTTGGCCATATGAATTTAGGTGCCGGAAGAATCGTTTATCAAGATTTAGCGAAAATAAACAAAGCAGTTGCCGAGGATACCCTTAAAAACGAGCAAGCGCTTGTAGATGCCTTTAATTACGCCAAGCAGAACAATAAACCTGTGCATTTTCTAGGATTGGTCAGTAACGGTGGTGTCCATAGTCATATAGATCATCTAAAAGCATTGATAAAAGCTTCAGATGAAAGTGGTGTTACCAATTCATATGTGCATGCTTTTATGGACGGTAGAGATGTAGACCCAAAAAGCGGTAAAGGATTTTTGGAGGATTTAAATCAATATTGCGAAGGAAAAAACACATCCTTGGCAACGGTAATTGGTCGCTATTATGCCATGGATCGCGATAAAAGGTGGGAAAGGGTTAAAATGGCCTATGATGTCATGGTCAGCAATCAAGGAGAAAAAACACAGGATATAGTTTCTACCATGCAAAGCAGTTATGACGACGGTGTTACCGACGAATTCATCAAACCATTAGTTATAACAGATTCCGATAACACCCCTGTTGCCCAGATTTCCGAAGGGGATGTGATTATCTTCTTTAACTTTAGAACTGATCGTGGCCGAGAGCTCACTCAAGTTCTGAGTCAGGAGGATTTTGCTGAACATGACATGAAAAAATTGGACCTTTATTATGTGACATTGACCAACTACGACGACTCCTTTTCGGGTATTAAAGTGGTTTATGACAAAGAGAATTTAAAGGATACCCTAGGAGAAATACTGGCAAAACACGGTAAGAAGCAGATACGCATAGCGGAGACAGAAAAATATCCTCATGTAACCTTCTTTTTTAATGGTGGTAGAGAAGAACCTTTTGATGGCGAAAATCGAATACTGTGTCCGTCGCCGAAAGTAGCCACATATGATCTGCAACCAGAAATGAGTGCCTACGACATTCGAGATGCCATAGTTCCAGAATTACAAAAGGGGGAGGTAGATTTTGTATGTCTCAATTTTGCAAACCCCGATATGGTTGGACATACAGGAGTTATGGAGGCTGCGGTAAAGGCTTGCGAAACTGTAGACGAATGCGCTAAAGATGTGGTTACTGCGGGATTAGAAAACGGTTATACATCCATTGTGATTGCCGACCATGGCAATTGTGACACTATGATCAATCCGGATGGAAGCCCAAACACAGCCCATACGACTAACCCTGTACCCCTAATATTGGTCGACCCTGATCGAAATGCCATTAAAGATGGTGTACTAGGTGATATCGCTCCCACAATTTTGGATATAATGGATGTTCCAAAATCGGATTTGATGGCGCAAAGCTCTCTTATCTAAAGGCCAAAACAAAGCAACTTTATATTGCATTAAGCTCCTTTGTTGATTTCCAATTATCTTTGCACCCATGGTAAAAATCAAGACTTCAGAGGAAATTGAAATAATGCGGGAAAGTGCCCTGGTGGTATCGAGAACACTTGGCATGCTTGCTTCTGAAATAAAACCTGGAGCCAATCCATTGCAATTGGATAAAATGGCCGAAGAATTTATTCGGGAACAAGGTGCTGAACCTGGTTTTCTTGGGATGTACGACTTTCCGAACACCTTAAACTGGAGCCCAAATGCACAGGTAGTCCATGGTATTCCAAATAACGATGAGCTCAAAGAAGGGGATGTCATCTCCGTGGATTGTGGTGCTTTTAAAAACGGATATTATGGGGACCACGCCTACACTTTTGAAGTTGGTGAAGTGGAAGAAGCCACCAAAAAACTCCTTAAAGTAACCAAAGAATCCCTTTATGTTGGCATCCGTCAATTCAAAGAAGGGAATCGTGTAGGTGATGTGGGTTATGCTATTCAAAATTATTGTGAAAACCATGGTTATGGTGTTGTACGTGAATTGGTAGGGCACGGATTGGGAACCAAACTACATGAAGATCCGCAAATGCCCAATTATGGCAAAAGAGGTAGAGGAAAGAAATTTGTGAATGGAATGGTAGTCGCCATAGAACCTATGATCAATATGGGAACTCGAAGAATCAAGCAACTTAATGATGGCTGGACGATTCTTACCGCAGATGGCAAACCAAGCGCACATTTTGAACATGATGTTGCCCTTGTTGATGGAAAACCGGAGTTATTGTCCACTTTCCAGTACATTTATGATGCATTGGGCATTACATCAGAAGAAGAAGCTGAATTTAGAAATAAGCCATTGTCTTAAAATTATAGCTATTGTCTAAAATCTTTAAGTTTTTCCTGAACCTTATCCCGAGGCCTATACTGATTAAGTTGAGTTTTTGGGTAAGGCCTTTGATTGCCCTTGGATTGCGTGGAAACAAGTTTACTGATCCAATTGATGGTAAAAGCTTTAGGAAATTCCTGCCCTATGGCTATGAAAACCCGCGGGAGAATGTACTATCCCCTTCTACCCTCTCCTTGGAACGACATCGATTGTTATGGCTCTATCTACAAAACGAGACCCGTTTTTTTACGGATCCTATCAAGTTATTGCATTTTGCACCAGAACAAGCCTTTTACCTTCGATTCAGGAACCTAAAAAACCTCACATACACTACAACCGATTTAAACTCGCCGTTGGCGGATGTAAAAGCGGATATCTGCAACCTACCTTTTGATGAAGCATCATTCGATGTAATCCTCTGTAATCATGTTTTGGAGCATATTCCGGATGATACGAAGGCCATGCAAGAGCTATACCGTGTCTTGAAACCAGGAGGGTGGGGCGTTTTTCAGATACCACAGGACTTAAATCGTGATGTGACTTTTGAAGATGACACCATTACAGATAAAAAGGAACGTGCTCGTATTTTTGGACAGTATGACCATGTGCGCATCTATGGCCGAGATTACTTTGATAAACTTAGAACTATAGGTTTTACTGTTGAAGCGGTGGATTATACCAACGCACTGACAAAAGAAAAAGTGAATAGGTACAGATTGGCCAATGGGGAAATACTTCCATTGGTTAGAAAGTAAATCCCCATAACCCAGAATCAATTAAAGGATTCCAATTTTTCTTTAAGCTCTAAGGCTGTGATGTTTTTGGCAATTATGGTGCCCTCCTTATCCAATAAAAAGTTAGCTGGCAAAGAAGACAGCATGTATTGCTTATAAAGGGTGTGGTCGGTATCCAAAATTTGTGGCCATTTGATTCCATCTTTTTCGATAGCTTTTTCCCACGCAGCCATGTCTTCATCAATACTGACTCCGATTATCTGAAATTCCATGTTTTCATCTTCTTCGAGGATTTGCATTAGCTTTGGATTTTCCACCCGGCAAGGTCTGCACCACGAAGCCCAAAAATCTACAAGAAGGTAAGAACCTCGGTAATCTGAGAGACTGATATCCGCATTTTGCCTGGTTTTCATTTTAAAGTCAGATAATTTACCACCCACGGCCAATTCATCGGCTTTGGTAATTTTTTTCTTTAGGGAAAGCGTCATAGCTGTATTTGGATGATTAGCCTCATATTTCCCAAGCATCTCTTTAAAAAAAGCATTGTTTTTATATAAATCGAGATAGGTCATTGCATCATAAGCCTTAGCCGTTGGACCAAGATCGCGAACCGCACCTTCCAACGCTACTATGAATTTTAATAATGCCGCATCCTTTTCTTTCTCCAATTCCGCAAGGCGTTCCATATCCTTATCTGCCATGGCTTCATCAAATTCCGCGATCATTCCTGCAAAAAATTGTTGATTCAAAACTTCGATGTCCTTACCAAAATTGAGTACTGAGGCAATCTCGGATTCCACTTTGATATCGTCATCTAGTTTCACGTTTATGATACCGGCTTGCTCTACGGCAATTTGAATTCCATTCCCGGAACCCAATTTTATGCCGTACAAACCTGGTTCCAAAAATGGCTCAGAAACTTCCCAACTTGTTTGGACCGTTAAATCGTTAGCAGTTTTCCATTCCTTCATCTTTTCTTGCTCAAAATCAAATTTTGAAATGGTAATACTTGTAATTTCCTTGGATTCAATTGAAAAATTGAACACGTTTTCCGGTTCTTGTGAAGTGTTGCAACCCATCATTAAAATACCAATGAGTGCATAAATCTTAATCGTTTTCATGATTGATGTATTTAAAGTTTGCAGTAAAACTAGGCTAGCAAATAATTCTGGTCGTCTGAAAACGCGTATCCGAACGGATTTTAATGTGGATTCTTAGGGCTTAAATTTTGATTTGAATTCTGAAGGTGTAATTCCAGTTTTCTTTTTAAAAGCAGAATTGAATGAAGATTTCGAATTGAATCCCACTTCATATAAAATCTCCAATATGGTTTCGCTGTGATCTTTTGGATTCATAAAACGATCTTTTGCCTTGTTGATTCTAAAGGTGTTTATGAAGTCAACAAAATTCTGATCATAATGATCGTTTATGAGTTCTGAGAGTTTTCGCTTGGGAATATCTATTTCATCTGCCAATGTTGCGATTGTGAGATTGAAATTCTTATATGGTTCCTCATTCTTGATATGATTTTCAAGCTTTTCAATCAGCTTTTGGTTTTCGTCAAGTGTGGTATTTATTCTTTTCCTTGAAGATAATGCAGCGCTAAAATCCAAATCATCTTGACTATATCCGAATGGTTTACGTGAAGCGGTAAATCCGTAGAAATATAGGAGGTTAATGGCAATCAGCATTAAAATGAAAACTGAATTTTCCAGTAAAAATGAATCGTAACCTATAAAAAATGTTACCAGTTGTGCTATATCCACCAAAACAATCAAACAGAATACAACAAAAACCCAATACAACCAGCCCAAATTAAGCCATTCCAAACGGGAATAATTATCCCTGACAACCCGCTTGTATCGATTCACTTCCAAGAAACATAGTAAGACATAACTTAGAATATGAAAAACATAAACCAAATAAATCTCTGATTGACATACGGATCCTTGGGTGGCAAAAATTCCAATACACATTCCCAAAAAAGGCAAAAAATGCAACAGTTGCTTGCTAGTAAACTCATAATGTCTTTGGGTGAGATGTTTTATATAAAACAACAATAAAGGGCCATATAAAAATCCATAGGCACAATTAGCGCTTTGGAAAAAATTTTGTCCAATTCCTCGATTGACAAGGAACAGTCCAAGAATTTGCAAGGCCATCGTACCAATAATCAAGGCCAAAAAATAATCTGCCTTTTTTTTCTTGGGATTTGACACTAAAATATACAATGCCAACAAAACTCCTTGAAAAATAATAATGATATGGATTACGTTGGTAAAAGTAAACATGTAGTAAAGACCTTTTCAGGTGATTGATGCTTGTTAAAGATACAAATGGGTTGTTAAACAACTGGTATTTCCTTAGCCATTGATTGATTCAACTACTATACTACGACTTAATGATCATATGTTCAAAACCATCAGTCATAAACTCTTTGGTTGCCCCGGATTCGTCTAAATAAATAATATAGGCATCCAATTCCTTATTTTGGGATAACACAGCTTTGGAGTCCTCTAAATCCATGGCCATAAAAGCGGTGGCGTAAGCATCTGCCTCTGCACAGTTATCTGCAACAACACTTGTTGCCAATACAAATGCGTTCTTCGTATACCCTGTTTTTGGATCAATGGTATGTACGTACTTTTGTCCTGTTTCAGGATCAATTCGGAATTTTCTATAATTTCCAGAAGATGCCATGGCCTTATTCTTTAGACCAACAATCAACTTTAACTGACGACCTATTTCCACCTGTGGATCATCAATACCTACAGACCAAGTCTTCGCCGTTATTACATTTGTGCCTTTTGTCACAACCTCCCCTCCTACTTCAACCAAGTAATTTTCAATACCCTTATTGTCCAACATTACGGCGAGACGATCAATGGCGTATCCTTTGGCCACCGCATTAAAATCAAATCTAATAGATGGATTTTGCTTTGAAATTGTTCCATCAGCATTTAAATTTACCTTATCCCAACCTACATAGGCAAGAAGACTGTCCACTCTTAAACTATCCAACGAAAGCTGCGCTCCAGGTCCAAATCCCCAAGCATTAGCCAAAACACCTATTGTTGGGTCAAAATAACCGTTAGAAGCTTTATAAACTTCAGAGGAGGTTTTATACACATCTTTGAACATATGATCTACGGAAATCGAAACATCACCGTTGTTAATTCTTGATATATCCGAAGTTGGTATATAGGTGGACATAGATTGATTCAAAACTTGGAACAGCGAATCAATCTCCTGTTGATAATCCAAAGTTTCATCTGCAATATAAATGATGGAATAGGTTGTTCCCAATGCATTGCCAACGGTCTGGTTTTTAATCAAAGGATTGGAACTGCAACCAACCATTAGAACCAATAATATTGCCCTTAAACTATTTTTCATTTATCTATTTCTATTAATCCTTGATAATCCACTATGTATTCTTCATTTAGATATACAGGAAGCATTTGATCTTGTGCATTGGATAGTCCAACACCGGCAAAATAAGTTTTGGCTTCAAACTTGTCCGCATGATCCTTGACCTTTTGCATTAATTCCAAATCATAATCCAATGGATTCTTTGGATAGGATACATCACGAACGACAATAAAGTGAAGGATTTTATTCTTGAGGCAAACGTATTGTGGATTTTTCATCAGCTTGCTATTGATGGCCATAAATTCAAAACCATCTGCCTCCAATTCCTTCCCCACAATATTCATTGCGAGGTTATGTAATTCCTGTTCTGTAAGTTGTCTACGTTCGCTCATAAAAAAACCGACGCTTGCACGTCGGTTAGGTTTATTTTGTACCTCTCGACCTTGCTCGAGGTTGCACTATAAATTCGATTATCCACCAAAGTCATCAAATCTGATATTCTCATCTGGAATACCAAAATCTTCACCCATTTTCTGCACTGCCTTGTTCATTAAAGGTGGTCCACAGAAATAAAGTTCAATATCTTCTGGTGCATCATGATGATTCAAATAATTGTCAATTACACAATTATGAATAAATCCAACAAATCCATCACCTGCTTCATCGTTGATATCCTTTTTCACTTTCCAATTATCTTCTTCCAATGGTTCTGAAAGTGCCATATAGAATTTGAAATTTGGGAAATTTCGTTCCAAGTCACGGAAATGCTCTAAATAAAACAACTCTCTTTTGGAACGACCTCCGTACCAGTACGTAACCTTTCTGTTGGTTTTCAATGTTTTGAACAAGTGGTACAAATGCGAACGCATTGGTGCCATACCAGCACCTCCACCAACATACAACATTTCCGCATCGGATTCATTGATGAAGAATTCCCCAAATGGACCAGAAATGGTTACTGGGTCACCAGGTTTCAATCCAAAAATATAGGAAGAGGCAACACCAGGGTTGACATCCATCCATCCATTCTTTGAGCGATCCCACGGTGGAGTAGCAATACGTACATTCAACATGATTTCCCTACCTTCTGCAGGATAGGAAGCCATGGAATAAGCACGTTCCACAGTTTCGGGATTCTTCATAACCAATGGCCATAAATTGAATTTATCCCATTCTTCTTGGAATTTATCCGGAGTTTCATGTTCCTCTGGGTGTGCGGTTATGTCAATATCAGCATATTTAACCTCACATGGGGGTATTTCAATTTGGATATAACCCCCTGCTTTGTAGTTCATTTCCTCAGGGATTTCTACCACAAACTCTTTGATAAAGGAAGCCACATTGTAATTTCTTACCACTTTGGCCGCCCATTTCTTGATACCGAAAACTTCTTCAGGAATGGAAATGTCCATATCCTGCTTTACTTTCACCTGACAAGCCAAACGGGCTCCGGCGTTCAATTCCTTCTTGGAAAAATGAGGCGTCTCTGTAGGCAATGCTTCTCCTCCACCAGCATGTACATGACATTCACATTGGATACAAGTTCCACCTCCACCACAGGCAGAAGGTAAAAACACTTTCTGATTTCCTAGAGTGGAAAGTAGTGAGCTACCAGATGGTACTTCGATTTTTTTCTCTCCATTAATGGTAATGGTAACCGGCCCTGATGGGGACAGTTTTTCTTTGGTGAACAGTAATAAGGCCACCAATAGTAACAACAAAACCAAAAACGCTACAACTGTAATTAGAATAGTACCTCCAGTACTTGTGGCTAAAATCATGCTTATTTGTTTACAACTTCGTTATAGGAAACTGCTTTCTCTTTGTCTTCAATCTCCTTATTAATTTCTTTCTCATCAATGGTTTCCACGGTTGCACTTTGTACTTCCTCTGGTGGTTCATTATCACCTGTCAACATACCCCCAAAACTTTGGAAACCAATGCCCATCAATCCCGTTATGATGAACGTAATACCCAAACCACGAAGTGGTGCAGGTACATTGGAATATCTTATTTTCTCGCGAATAGCGGCTATGGCCAAAATTGCCAAGAACCAGCCAATACCGGAACTGACCCCGTAATTGAACGCTAATCCCAAACTTGGAATCTCACGCGCTTGCATGAACAATGACCCTCCTAAAATGGCACAGTTTACCGCAATCAATGGTAAGAATATACCCAAGGAGTTATATAAGGATGGTGAGAATTTTTCAACAACAATCTCTACCAATTGTACCATGGTCGCAATAGTTGCAATAAATAGGATAAACGATAGAAAACTCAAGTTGTAATCCGCATACTCTGGGCCTAACCACACCAATGCGCCATCCCTAAGTAAATATTGATCTAACAACCAGTTTAATGGTACTGTAACCGCCAAAACGAAAATTACAGCTGCACCTAATCCTACTGCGGTTGAAACTTTTTTAGATACGGCCAAATAGGAACACATTCCCAAAAAGACCGCAAACACCATATTATCGATGAAGATGGACTTAAAAAATAATTCTAAATGCTCTAACATAATCTCCTATTTACGCTTCTTCAATTAATGCCTTGTTTCTAGAACGTTGAACCCAGATAATTATACCCACTACAATTAGCGCTGCAGGTGGAATAATCATAAATCCATTGTTCTCGTAACCCGTAGAATACAACCCAGTTTTTCTGATTGGATCACCTAAAACTGGAATTCCAAATAAGGTTCCAGAACCCAATAGCTCTCTGAAAAAGCCAACAATGATCAATATAACACCGTAACCCAAGGCGTTTCCAATACCATCCAAAAAGGATTTCCAAGGTCCGTTACCTAAAGCAAAAGCTTCAAAACGTCCCATGATAATACAGTTGGTAATAATCAAGCCTACAAAAACCGCTAGGGTTTTACTTAACTCATAAGCAAAGGCTTTTAGAACTTGATCCACTACAATAACCAGTGTGGCTACAACAATCAATTGAACTATAATCCTGATTTTGGAGGGAATTACGTTTCTCAATAATGAAATGACCACATTACCCACACCCAAAACAAATAGTACAGACAATGCCATAACCACAGAAGCCTTTAACTCGGCGGTAATTGCCAATGCGGAACAGATTCCCAAAACCTGTATGGTAATTGGGTTGTTATCCGCTAATGGGTCTAAAATTAGATTTGCATCTTTTTTTGATAATAGCGCCATATTACTTGGTTCTAATGGTTTCTAAATAAGGTTTGTATAATTTCAAGGTCTCCTTGATCATTGCGGTTACCCCGTTACCGGTAATGGTTGCTCCAGCAAGGGCATCCACTTGGTTATCTTCTTTATCGTTGTTCAAAGGATCATTGTTTCCTTTTACCACGCTAATACCAGATATTCTATTCCCATCCAAAACGGATTCACCCGTAAAATCATCCATAAAAAAGCGAAGCTTGATATTGGCTCCCAAACCTGGTGTTTCCCCTTTATGGTCAAATACCACGCCTTGTACAACCATATTCTTATCCAAGGAAATAAAACCCCAAATGGCATCCCAAAGTCCTTTACCGTACATAGGGATGATATAGAATTCCTTCCCGTCTTTTTCTCCAATGAACAAAGGAAGTTCCGCCTCATCACCATTTTTGATGATGTTCAATTGCTTCTTCATATCAATTAGATATGCTTCTTCCCTTTCTTTAGTATCAGTTCCTAGAACCACCAATTGCTTTTTGATATACTTGGCAAATTCTTCTTCAACAATATCTGTTGGAATAAAACTAACACTTCCTTCACCTTCATTCTGATTTACACCCATGGCGTAAAGAATGTTTTGTTGCTTCTCAAAACGTTCGTTCTCATCGATTCTTGGTCGTAACCCGGAAGCCAAAAAGGCCAATAGGGAACCTACAATAATCACCATCACGGCTGCAAAAATTACAGTATATGAGTTTTTCTCCGTATTAATTGCCATAACTAAACTGTTTCCGTTTTTAATGCCTCTGCCCCTTCAGATACCTTTGGGTAGATAGTGGCGTTTTTCAAGCGTTTCAATCTTCTCTTTACATTGCCTCTTACCACGTAGTGGTCAATTGTTGGAGCAAATACATTCATTAATAGAATGGCCAAGAATACACCTTCTGGATATCCTGGGTTAAAGACTCGAATCATAACGGACATGAATCCAATCAAGAAACCATAAACCCATTTACCACGATTGGTCTGCGCTCCCGTAACAGGGTCGGTAGCCATAAAGACGATACCGAAAGCAAGACCACCCACCAGTAAGTGTTGCCAGTATTCAAAACTCATTAAACTATAGAACTTGCTGTACTCCGGAATCCATTCTGCGGCAACAATTCCATTAAAGATCAATCCCATTGCCAATGAACCAATTACGGCACTCACCATGATTCTCCAAGAAGCGATTTTTGAAAAGATCAAGAACAGACCACCCAATAAAATCAATAAGGTAGATGTCTCTCCAACTGAACCCGGAATAAATCCGTAGAACATATCTGCCAAGTCATATTTATCTGCAATTCCAGAAGTATTTCCTTGTGCTAGATATCCCAAAACAGTTTCACCTGAAATTGCATCCGCGGTTCCTGATTGGGTTACTCCATCAACAGCTCCATGTACCCATACTTTGTCCCCACTCATCCAGGTTGGATACGCAAAGAACAAAAAGGCACGAATGGTCAATGCAGGGTTTAGGATGTTCATACCTGTACCTCCAAAAACCTCTTTTCCAATAACTACCCCGAATACTACGGCTACTGCCAACATCCAAAGTGGCAAATCCACAGGAACAATCAAAGGCACCAACATACCTGTAACCAAGTACCCTTCTTCAACTTCGTGTCCTTTAATAACCGCAAAAACGAATTCAACAGCCAGACCAACTCCGTAGGATACAATTACCAGAGGCAAAATGGTAATAAGTCCCATCCAGAAATTATCCCACGTCAAGAAATGGTCAAATAGCGAGAATGTCTCAGGGAAGCCATTTATAGCTCCAAAATGCTGATAACCGGTATTGAACATTCCGAATATCAAACAAGGTACCAATGCCATGATCACAGTGTTCATGGTACGCTTTAAATCGTCTGCACCCCTTACATGTGCTCCTGAATGTGTAGTCTCATTGGGGGCATACAAAAAAGTGTGTATCGCGTTGAAGGCCGGGGCCATTTTCTTGCCCTGGAACTTCAGTTTGGTTTCATGTAACTTTTCTTTCAATCCCATTTTTATCCAATTTCTTGATGTAGTAAGTCTAATCCTTCTCTAATGATCTGCTGATGTGGCTGTTTGGAGATGCAAATGAACTCTGTTAATGCAAAATCCTCAGGCGCAACCTCATATAGGCCCAATTGCTCCATTTCATCCAAATCCTTGACCATACAAGCTTTTAAAAGTTGCAACGGATAGATATCCATTGGAAAAACCTGCTCATATTGTCCTGTTACAACAAAGGCTCTATGCTCACCATTTGTATTGGTGGTTAAATCGTATTTCTTCTTTGGCTGCATCCAAGAGAAGGTCAAAGCCCTGGTTGTAGAAATTTTATTGAAAATCGGTTTGTTCCATCCGAAGAATTCATAATCGTCTCCTTCTGGAATCGCCGTAACTGTATTGTTATAGAACCCTAAATATCCTTCGGGATGTGTTCGAGAGCCTGTCAATACATCCCCATTGATCAAGCGATATTTATCTTCATTAACTCCACTAGCATATAGAAAAGTGGAAATCTCCGCACCGATCTTTGTTGTGTAATATTTTGGCGCCTTAACAATAGAACCAGCTAAGGCAACTGTTCGCTCTGCATTGAATTTACCCGTCAATAATAACTCTCCAATGATGATCAGATCTTGTGGAGCCAGCGTCCATACCACCTCACCCTTGTTAATTGGATCTATTTTATTGATCTGGGTACCAATCAAACCTGCAGGGTGTGGTCCTGAAACCGAATGCAATTGAACACCGTTTAGTTTAGACAAGACCGAGTTTCCTCCTTTACCAACAGAAACATGAATCTTTCCTGGTGTTAATTTGGATAAAGCATCAATCGCCGCCTGCAATTCAGCCTCTTTACCTTGTAGGACATAATCGGCATCTGCAGCTAAAGGAGCCGTGGTATATCCGGAAACGAAAACTGCCTTAGGCGTTTCGTCTGGATTGGCAATAATGTCGTACGGGCGTTGCTTGATAAACGGCCAAGCGCCTGATTTCAAGAAAAACTCTCGAATTGAATCGCCATCTGCAGCGGAAACATCAAGAGGCTTGTGCGCTACATATTCCTGGGTTTTGTCAGCCAAGATTTTTAGCGTCAATATTTTTCTTCTTGCACCTCTTACGATTTCAACCAATTCGCCACTAACTGGGGAAACAAACTGCATGTCTTCCCTGCTCTTGTTGTAGAAAAGTGGTTCCCCAGCCTTGACCTCAGCACCTTGCTTGACCAACATTTTTGGGGTAATTCCATGAAAATCGTCTAGGTTTAGGGCATATACGTTACTTAAAACGGCTTTGGAAGTAGTCTGTTCTGCTGCCCCGACAAGGTTGATGTCCAACCCTTTCTTAATCCGGATGTCTTTAGACATATTATTATAGACCTTATGGTTAAATAAATTCGCTGCAAATTTAAAGTTTATCACGCAATTTACCCTCGTTAAAACATGGGCTGTCTTTTATTTATAATTATTCTAAATAATGGATTAAACCCAACAATACCAACTATTCCAATTCGGAATGCTTTTTGTTTACCTTTACCCAAATTTAAGTCCCAATATGCGCTTATTGATCAAACAATTCTGTCTTTTGCTCTTCATAACTGGTGTGCATGCCCAGGTGCAGGAAGAAGTCAACCCACCAGAAAACATAAAGACAATTGTATTCCGCGGACCTACTGAAGATCAATTTCCAGTAATTCAGCTTGGTGAGACAATGACCTTGGAATTTGACGACCTAACTGCAAGCGAACAGGACTATTATTACAAAATTATTCACTGTGATTATGATTGGACACCTTCCCAATTATTGAAATCACAATACCTTATTGGAGCAGACAACCAACGCATCATTGATTACGAAAACAGTTACACCACTTTACAACCATACTCCAACTATCGCTTGACCATTCCTAACCAAAATGTGAAACTGAAAGTAAGTGGCAACTATCTCATCGAGATTTATAATATGTATGGTGAGTTGCAATTCTCACGAAGATTTGTGGTCTACAAGGACTTGGTGCGGGTTGGAGGCACCGTTAAGCGCTCCAGGGACTTTAACTATTTGAATGAAAAACAAGTAGTTCAGTTCCGAATAAATACGGCTGGATTTCCAGTTGTAAATCCTAAAAAGGAAGTAAAAGTGGCCCTAATCCAAAATCACTTTTGGCCCACCACTTTGTACAATATCCAACCACAATTCACTATTGGCACAGAACTCGTATACAAGTATGACCAAGAGACCAGTTTTTATGGGGGAAATGAGTTTCTCAACTTTGACACCAAGGATCTTCGTTCCCCTACATTCGCTATCTCCAACATTGAATTCAAAGACTTATACCATCATTACCTGTTCACCAACGATTTCAGAACCAATCAGCCCTACACCTATTTTCCAGATATCAATGGTGATTTTGTGGTTCGCACTTTGCAAGGTGAGGACGTCTCTCGTGAAGCCGAATATTCCAAGGTGCATTTTAGCCTTCCCTATACCAATGAAATTGGCCTGGACAAGGTTTACGTCGTGGGTAAGTTCAACAACTATGCACTTGAAGAAGAAAACCTCATGGAATTTAACCCTGATAATGCCAAAATGGAGCTTTCATTACCCATAAAACAAGGTTTTTACAATTACAAATATGTGGTGGAAAGAGCAGATGGAACCATTGAGCCCAATTTCGTTTCTGGAAACTATCACTTCACCGAAAACAATTACCTCATATTGGTCTACTACAGGGATTTTGGTAACATCTACGATAGCATAATAGGAATAGGTAGCGTAAATTCCAGAACAATCAGCAATTAATTATCTTAGCCTAAACCAGCTAAGGAATGGGAAATAAACCAACCATCGTTTCCAAGGGACGGTACGAACTGAAATTCAGGGGAACCGAATGCCTAAATTGTGGCCATATATTGGACATCAGTGATAAGTACTGCCCAAACTGCGGCCAAGCCAATAGCATCAAAAAATTGGTCCTAAAAGATTTTTGGGATGAATTTTTCTCCAGTCTCATCAACTACGATTCCAAGTTACTTAAAACACTCGCTGCCCTTCTATTGCGGCCTGGTTCCATCACCAAGGATTACATTCAAGGTAAGCGTGTAACATACACCAACCCCTTTCGGTTTTTATTGAGTTTGGCGTTTCTGTATTTCCTGCTCTTCGCTTACAACAACAGTTTTTCAGAATTGGATAAGGCAGCAGAGAATCTCAATGGCAATATCAATAGTTCAGTTCCAGTTTCATTTGATTTGAGTTCTGGTCAATTAACGGCAGATAGCACCTTGATAAAAGAACAAGTCACCAAAAGCCTCCAAGAAATGGATTCCATGGGGTTAAGTGATGCTCCTGCCACACAACAAATTCAGTATCTGGACTCTTTAGGTGTTTTTTCCGGTCGCTACCTCGAAAATGAAGCCAATAAGGATTCTATTATGTTGGCTGATCCCAAAAAATATTACGAAGGGATTCGTGGGAATAGTGGGTTTGGCGGATATGCCGAAAAAATGGAGTTCTTTTCCAATATGATCCGATTTGACTCCCTGACCAGTTTTGAAGAAGCAAAGACAAAATATGAAATCGGAGGTGGGCTTTCCACCAGAATGGCCTACAATTCAACCAGTAGTTTATTGCGTGTAATCAAAGAGCCTGGTACTTTTCTAAATGCCACCTTGTCCAAGTTGCCATTTGTCATTTTCTTCTTCCTTCCATTGTTCACCGTTTTCATTTGGATGGTGTACATCAGAAAAAAATACACCTACACCGATCATCTTATCTTTAGTTTCCACAACCAGTCATTATTATTTATCTTGCTCATCCTTAGCCTGATAATAGATTTGCTTTTTAGCACTTCTACCATGTGGATATTTTTGCTGATTTTCAGTGTATATCTGTACAAATCGATGCGAAATTTTTACGGTCAGGGAAGGATAAAGACAATTTTGAAATATTTCTTCCTGAATTCGATTTTTGCCTTTTTGGCATTCTTTGTGTTATTAGGTTTATTGACAGGAAGCGTTTTTACATATTAAGCTATGTTTACACAAATCACCAAAGGAATAAAAGTATCCGTTAAAACCACTTTTGAAGGTACATTTTTCAAAAACTACAAGATGCATTATGCATTTGGGTATACCATCACCATTGAGAACCAAAGCAGAGATGCCGTACAATTAGTGGCAAGACACTGGGATATTTTTGATGCGCTAAAAGAAATGGAAACCGTAGACGGTGAAGGCGTAGTTGGCAAGAAGCCAGTACTAAAACCAGGTAAGTCACATACCTACAGTTCCGGATGCCTTTTAGCTTCTCCAATTGGCGCCATGAGGGGCTATTACCATATGGTGAACTTCTCAAATACCGAAGAATTTGAAGTGGATATTCCAACCTTTAAATTCTCGGCTCCTTTTGCCATCAACTGATGCCATAATTTATTCCTAGGCTTCAAATTATTCGCATTTAAATCCTTTTTTCTTTACTACCTTTGGTGGAATTTTAAAAACATAAAATCACCACTATGGGAAAAGGTTTTTTTCAGGTTCCAACCGCTTACAACGAACCTATAAAAAGTTATGCTCCTGGCACTCCGGAGAGAGAAGAAGTGCTTCAACAGTATGATGCCTACTACAACGGAAATGTAGACGTCCCTTTGTACATTGGTTCTGAAGAAATCAGAACTGGAAACACACAGACCATGTCGCCTCCACACGAGCACGCACATGTTGTGGGCACCTACCATGTGGCTGAAAAAAAGCATGTGGAAAAAGCCATTGCCGCAGGACTTGAAGCTCGTGAAAAATGGGCAAATCTTACTTGGGAGCAACGTGCTGCAATCTTCTTGAAAGCAGCGGAATTGGTTGCAGGTCCATATCGCGCAAAAATCAATGCCGCAACGATGATGGCCCAGTCAAAAACCATACACCAAGCAGAGATAGATGCCGCCTGTGAATACATTGATTTTTTACGTTTCAATGTGGAGTACATGTCCCAGATATATGCAGAACAACCAGAATCTGCAGACGGTATTTGGAACAGAGTTGAGTATAGGCCATTGGAAGGTTTTGTTTATGCCATTACCCCATTCAACTTTACAGCCATTGCAGGAAACCTTCCCGCCAGTGCTGCTATGATGGGTAATGTTGTTTTATGGAAACCAAGTGACAGTCAAGTTTTTTCAGCAAAAGTTGTCATGGATGTATTTAAAGAAGCCGGTCTTCCTGATGGTGTCATCAACATGGTTATGGGTGACCCAATTATGGTTACGGAAACTGTACTTTCCCATCCTGATTTTTCTGGCTTGCACTTTACTGGTTCCACCTTTGTTTTCAAAGAATTATGGAAACAAATCGGAAACAATATCCACACCTATAAAACTTACCCAAGAATAGTTGGTGAAACTGGTGGAAAAGACTTTATTCTTGCCCATCCTTCAGCAAAGCCAGCACAGGTTGCTACCGCTATTACAAGAGGTGCATTCGAATTCCAAGGACAAAAATGTAGTGCCGCCTCAAGAGTCTATCTACCAAAATCCATTGCGGATGAGGTATTGGATTTGGTAAAAGCGGACATTGCTTCATTCAATAAGCCAGGTTCTCCTGCAGACATGAGCAATTTCATCACTGCTGTGATCCATGAAGGGTCCTTTGATAAATTGGCCAAGTTCATTGATCAGGCCAAAGCGGACAAAGATGCTGAAATCATAGCAGGAGGCGGGTATGACAAATCCGTGGGCTATTTTGTGGAACCAACGGTTATTTTAACCAAAGATCCAAAATATACTACGATGTGTACCGAGCTATTTGGCCCTGTTGTTACCGTTTATATCTATGAAGATGCAGATTGGGGCAAAACATTGGAGCTTGTAGACAGCACCTCCGAATATGCGCTAACAGGAGCAGTTATTTCTACAGATAGGTACGCAATAGACGAGGCTACCAAAGCACTTCAAAATTGCGCAGGTAACTTCTATATCAATGACAAACCAACTGGGGCCGTAGTAGGTCAACAGCCATTTGGCGGAGCAAGAGCTTCCGGTACAAATGATAAGGCTGGTTCTGCACAGAATTTACTTCGCTGGGTTTCTCCGCGTTTAATCAAAGAGACTTTTGTAACCCCAGAAGATTACCGTTACCCTTTCTTAGGATAACAGTCCAAAACAAATTCTCAAATAGCCGTTATTCCTTTGTATTGGAATAACGGCTATTTTTATACCTCACAATGCAATCCAACGCCATAGCATACAGAGCATTTTTTGTGGTTCCGCCAGAAGTCCAACTTCTCGACTTGGCTGGTCCAGCTCATTTATTATACGAGGCCAATCTGTACGGCGCCAACATTGAAGCCCACTACCTAAGTATGAACACTTCCAATGCTGAAGTGTCCTGCACAGGCCTTTCTTTAGGGAATTTAAGTCCCTACAATTCCTTTCAATTAAACGCCAACGACCTGCTCTTTATCCCAGGTTTAGAAGGACATCTATTTGCAGAAGTAGGATATGCGGCCAAAAACCAAGATTTCCTCAACTGGTTGAAAAATCAAAAAGAAAATGGAGCACGTATTTGTGCGGTTTGCACCGGAGCATATATTTTAGGTTTTGCAGGTTTGTTTGACGATAAAAAGTGTACAACGCATTGGAAATACATGGACGATTTCCAAAATAGATTTCCAAAATCAAAACTGTTAACTGACCGATTGATCGTAAAAGACGGTACTATTTATTCAAGCGCTGGAGTTTCTTCAGGTATTGACCTGGCCTTGTTTGTTTTGGAAGAATTATACGGACCCGTGTTTGCTACAAAGATTGCCAAAGCAGTAGTAATCTACTTTCGCAGAACGGAGAGTGATCCTCAGCTGAGTGTTTTTCTGCAATATCGGAACCATTTGGATAACCGAATCCATCAAGTTCAAGACTATCTGGCACATCATTTGGCCAAAAAAGTTAAAATGGAAACTTTGGCAGATTTGGTTCACATGAGTCCCAGGAATCTTACAAGACTGTTTAAAAAAGTTACAGGACTCACGGTAGGCGCTTACCTTGAAAAGCTACGGGTTGAGCGTGCATTACAACTTCTTTCAGATGGCTCAAAAGTGAGCGCAGCTGCTAATGCATGCGGGTTAAAAAGCAGCAATCAACTTAGGTATTTACTAAGAAAACATACAGACACGCTTCCTTCGGAGCTATAATTAAAGATGTCCTAATACTGCGTAGCATTGTCCTTTAACCCACTTAGTTAAAGTGATAAGTTTGTCTTCAATTTCAATCAGAAAAACATGAGACAGTCAATTCTAACACTTATCCTTTCCCTTATGATCTCAAGCACTATGGCGCAAACAGCACAAGTTCCAGGCTCAAAATACGTATGCCCACCTTGCAATAGTGATTGTGACGAAATTGTTCATGATTCCCCGGGAGTCTGCGAGCATTGCAACATGGCATTGGTAGAACAAGACATGACCAAAACCATTGCCTTTTACCTTCAAGACGGAGTGGAGGTCCTTGATTTTGCCGGACCGCTGGAAGTTTTCGTTTATTCCGGATATCGTGTGTTTACCGTTTCGGAAAAACAAGAGCCTATTGTATCCCAAGGCGTTTTGGACGTAGTTCCTGATTATAGCATTGACAATGCCCCTGAAGCAGATATCCTCGCCTTTTTTGGAGGAAATGCAAACGCACCAGCCCAAAACAAAAAAGTCATAGATTGGATAAAAGCGCAAGAAGATATTGAATACCATTTCTCAGTATGCACAGGCGCATTTGTTTTGGCAGAAGCTGGGATATTAGACGGAAAAACCGCAACAACATTCCATAGTGCCCTAAACAATTTTGAAAAGAATTACCCTAAAATTGATGTTAGAAAAGATGTCCGATACGTGGACAATGGCGAAGTAATCACCACTGCTGGTATTTCTGCGGGAATTGATGGCGCATTGCACTTGGTTGCTAAATTGCAAGGTTTGAACGCTGCTAAAAGAACAGCATATTACATGGAATATGATAATTGGCAAATTGGTAACGGTCTTATTCTTTCAGACGACAATCCATACCTAGCGCAAACTGCAAACAACTTTTTAGAAGAGTTTGAAGGTCAATATGAATATGAAAACAATACCCAACTGGCTATTCGATTAAACAAGAACAGGGGTTATCTGGAAGCCGTGATCAACGAGATTGCCTATCCCGTATATCATGAATCAGGAGATTTATTCTCAGATGTGGGGAATGATGCCATTCAGTTTGAAAGAAATTCAAACGGGAAAGTAACGGGGTATTATTTGGCCGACAACAAAACCAAATATTTAAAATTATAATGAAATTAAGGCTCACCATCATTCTATTTGCAGCCTTCGTTTTCTATCAATCTTGTCAGGGCCAGACAAACCAATATAGATGTCCACCGTGTGGGTTCAATTGCCATCATACCCTATATGATGCACCTGGCACTTGCCCCACCTGTCAAATGACTTTGATTCCGATCAGTGATAGTAAAATTAAAGGTTACCATAAGTCGGAAGTACAATTTAAAAATGATGACATTGTATTAAATGGTGTTTACTACACTCCATATGCAACCGAAGCCATTAAAGGTGCAGTTGTAATTGTTCATGGTTCTGCACCATCAACACACGAAGATGTTTTCTTTTACACCAAAATGGCGTCAGATTTGGGGTTTTCGGTTTTGGCATATGATAAAAGAGGTGTTGGAAAATCACAAGGCACCTATGAGTATTTCAGTGTATCAAGAAGCACTGATTGGTTCAACCTATTGGCAGACGACCTAGTTGCTGCTATCGATTGGCTGAAACGACAACCAGAATTAGTTGATTCAAAAGTCGGGTTGATTGGCGGAAGTCAAGCTGGTTGGATCATGCCGTTAGCTACGCATAAATCCAATCAAGTTGATTTTATGATCATTGGTGAAGGCGTTTCCATTTCCGCTGGAGAAGAGGCTTATTTCAGCAATTTAACTGGTGATGGGGTAACTGATGGAATTCCAATTTCAGAAGCAGACCAAAAACTTAAGGATTTTGATGGTTTCACAGGATTTGACCCTAGGAAAATACTCGAAGATCAGAAAGTTAAGACCTTATGGTTTTTCGGAACAAATGATCCCGTGATACCCGTAAATGCATCCATACAGGCATTGGAAAACTTCAATAATCCGAACCACACAATTCAAATCCTACCTCATGGTGACCATAATTTTCTAAATACCAAAACTGGAGAACGTTATGACTTGACAACGTTTATTCGGCCTTGGCTGATGAGTATTGGTGTGTACCATTAAGAACGAGCTTCCCAGACCTTCAAAACAATACGATTTTTACATGTATTATGCTTGGTATTTTGAACCGTTTAGTTGATACAACTATAGTTCAAATTGGGTGTCAAGAACAATTTATTTGTAAATTTAACGTTAATTAATTGTAAATTATTTGTAATTTACTGATGTATATTAACTCGGTTTACATGGAAATACCCATTAAATATCAAATTTTGCTGATGAAACTAAGGGTCCGTCGGGATAGATTTTGGTGTTATCTAAAGTCCTATGCTAAAAAATGCAGATTATTGTATTACGATACATTAAGCATCTAACCTTTGAACTTTTGCGGTAAGTAAACCACCTTCTTTGTTTCGAAGAAACTTTCAGTGAAATACGCTGCTAATTCATAAATCTGGACATTTGTGTAACCTTGCAATTCTTCCGTAAGATCGCCGCCTTTTAAATAGAGTATTCCATTTTTTCGGTCATGCGAGGAATCCTTTTTTATTTTTCCTTTGGTCCATCGCACAAAAGTCGGCATTGCCGCTACTGCCCTACTTACAATGAAATCATATTGCCCATCTATATCCTCAACCCGGGAATGCAAGGCATTCACATTTTCCAATTGAAGTCCTTCTACCACCTCTTGGACCACTCTTATTTTTTTTCCAATGGCATCAACTAGTGTAAATTGAACTTCAGGAAATAATATTGCCAAAGGAATCCCTGGAAATCCACCACCAGTACCGACATCCAATATTGCGGCATTGTCATTGAATTCCTGAATCTTGGCTATCCCCAAGGAATGCAGTACATGGCGCAAATACAATTCATCAATGTCCTTTCTGGAAACTACATTGATTTTCTTGTTCCAATCCTGGTAAAGTTCCTCTAATGCAGCAAAATGTTCTTTTTGCTTGTCGGTGAGTGTCGTAAAATAGTTAAAGATCAGTTCTACACCCATAAGTTATCGCTTATTTTCGGCAAAATTAATACTTTTGGGCTGCGATTTATCGTTTTAAAAAAAGACACTCCAAGGGCGCCATAATGGCTACCTTTGTAAAAAACATATTTATGGATAAAGAGACCATTCGGTTTTCAAGAAAAGATTCCGCACAATTCTTTAGGACATTGAACAAAAGGGTAAACCACTACTTCAGTGAAAACAAGATCAAGAAAACTGGTAATTGGAAGTTACATTTCAAGACCATAGTAATGTTTTCTGTCTTCTTGATGCCGTATTTCTTAATGTTAACCTTGGATTTACCATTCTGGGGCTATGTTTTGCTTTCTATTACAATGGGCGTAGGTATGGCAGGTGTTGGAATGAATGTAATGCATGATGGAAATCATGGATCATATTCCACCAAAAAATGGGTAAACAAGCTTATGGGTGGTAGTATTTACATTTTGGCTGGAAACGTTTATAACTGGCAAGTACAACATAATGTGCTGCATCACACCTTTACAAATATCCATGAACATGACGAAGATATGGAGGCTGGAAGAGTACTTCGTTTCTCGGAGCATGCTGAATGGAAGAAACATCATAAATTTCAACATTTCTACTCAATTTTCCTTTACGGATTACTAACCTTCAATTGGGCAATAACCACGGATTTTCAACAAATGTACCGCTACATGAAGCGCAAATTGTCCTATGGGAAATTACCCAATCCAGTAATTAATTGGAGCACATTGGTAATCACCAAATTGATATATGTTACCGTTTGGATCGTATTGCCTCTAATTTTTGTGGAAATTCCTTGGTGGCAGGTATTGTTGGGCTTCTTTATCATGCACTATGTTGCAGGCGTGATATTAAGCGTAGTATTCCAATTGGCGCATATTGTTGATCATGCGGAAACACCGCTACCTGATGAAAATGGAACCATGGAAAACACATGGGCGATTCACCAGCTATCCACCACAGTGAATTTTGGCACAAAAAATAGAATCGTCAACTGGTTCACTGGAGGATTGAACCACCAAGTAGAGCATCATATTTTTCCGAATATCAGTCACATTCACTACACAAAAATTTCCAAAATTGTGAAACAGACAGCTAAGGAGTTTAATTTGCCTTACCACGAATATAAAACTACCAGAAAAGCTATAATTTCGCACTTCAAACATTTGAAAGAGTTGGGAAAAAACCCAGCCTTACAGTACCAGTAAAAGAGCTATTCCAATGAGCAACCAACTTTCTGAAAGGATCAAAAACCTAGTTCCTTCAGCTACCCTTGAAATGGCTGCAAAAGCAAGGGAATTAAGAGCAGCAGGAAAAGATATTATTGGCCTAAGTTTAGGTGAACCCGACTTTAATACTCCAGATTATATTAAGGCTGCGGCTATTCAAGCTGTAAACGACGGGTACAATTCCTACACGCCAGTAGATGGATACGTAGAACTCAAGGATGCTATAATCACAAAATTCAAGAGAGATAACAATTTGGATTACGGTAGATCACAAATTGTTGTCTCCACCGGTGCAAAGCAGGCTTTGTACAATATTGCGCAGTCGTGTTTGGACGAGGGTGATGAAGTTATCCTACCCTGCCCCTACTGGGTAAGTTATAGTGATATTGTGAAATTGGCGGGTGGCGTGCCTGTTGAAGTTGCAACTTCGATAGAAAACGACTTTAAAATGACCCCAGCTCAGTTGGAGGCCGCAATTACACCCAAAACCAAAATGCTTTGGTATTCCTCTCCTTGCAACCCAAGCGGATCCATATATAGCAAAGCAGAGTTAAGAGGTTTGGCTGATGTATTGCAGAAACATCCACAGGTTATTGTGGTTAGTGATGAAATTTATGAACATATCAATTACGGGGTAACTGAACATGCGTCTATGGCGTCTTTTGACGATATGTACGACCGCACTGTCACCGTAAATGGTGTTGCCAAGGCCTTTGCTATGACCGGATGGCGAATTGGCTATATAGGAGCCCCTGAATATATTGCCAGAGCTTGTAACAAGCTTCAAGGACAGGTTACCAGTGGTGCCAACTGTATTGCACAACGTGCAGTTATCACCGCTTTGTTGGAACCGCCTTCAAGAGTGCAGTACATGGTGGATGAATTCAAAAACAGGAGAAAATTAATCTTGGAACTCTTAAACGGCATTCCTGGGTTTAAGTGTAACGAACCCCAAGGTGCCTTCTATGTATATCCAGACATTTCAGCCTATTTTGGAAAAACTTTAAACGGAAAGAAAATCAACAACGCGTCTGATTTTGCGCTGTATATTTTGGAAGAAGCAAATGTAGCAACCGTTACTGGGGATGCGTTTGGAAACGGAAATTCCATTCGTATTTCTTATGCAGCAAGTGTTGAAGAAATAAAAGAGGCCATTGCGCGAATTGCAGCGGTGGTTTAAGCAAAATAACTCTTGATTTATAAAGGGTTTATCTTAAGATAAACCCTTTTTTCATGGGATCTTTTGGATCAATGACAAAGGTATGCATACCTGTAATATGAGCTGTGCCTTCCACTTCTGGAATTACTGCCCTAAACGGACCATAATCCAATTCTTTGACCACACTGCCTTTGAATTTGGATCCGGTTATACTTTCTATGGTCATATACGCGTCAACCTTAATTTGGTTTCTTGCCCAATGAATTGCCATCCTACCAGAAACCCCTGAACCTGTAGGACAACGGTCCACCTCGCCTTCAGCAAAAATGCAGACATTTTTACTATCTACTTCCGGTGTAAGCGAATCACCAATAAAAATAGTACCATACAAAAAGCTCAAATCCTTCTCAAAGGGATGATTAATATTGGCATTTTGTTGCATCACCTCATTTTTGATTCGCATGCCTTTGGTTATTAGATCGCGATAGTTATCTGTTGTCAATTTTAGACCCAAATTGTTTTTTGCCAGATCCACATAGGCGTAAAATGCCCCGCCATAAGCTAAATCATAGGTAATAGTTCCCAATCCTTCAATTTCCACCTGCTGATCAAGACCTACCACAAAACTTGGCACACAATGAAATCGCACGCCTTTGACCGTATTATCTTCAATTTGTATAAAGGAATGTATGCGACCACAAGGCGCATCTATTTTCAACTCCACTTCACCATCTGAAGCCTCTACCCAATTCATTTCAATTGCCAGAGTAGAAATGGCAATGATCGCATGACCGCACATAGTACTATAGCCCTCATTGTGCAAAAACAAAACTCCAAAATCCCCATCATCATCGTTGGGAGGTACCAAAAGACAACCGTACATGTCTGCATGACCTCTTGGTTCAAACATTAAAGCTGTTCTTAAATCGTCATAATGCTCTTTACAATACCTACGGTACTCCAGAACATTGTCCCCTTGTAATTCTGGAAATCCACTAATTATCACACGAAGTGGTTCACCTCCAGTATGCATATCGATGGTTTTGATTTGCAACCAATCTTTTGGCACATCAAAGGATGTGTTTTGAAGTATCCTATCAAAAACTTTTCCCATTAGTTGTATTTGGAATAGTAATATTTTGCTGCTATCAAATCCTCAAGGGCATGTCCCACAGATTTGAATAGCGTGATTTCAGTACTATCAGTTCTACCTGAATGCTTGTTTGCGCATAGATCGAATAAATCCGCTTTTATGTCTTCTTTGGTAATCAATCCTTCTTGTAATGGAATCGCAATGTCACCGCTTTCTTTTAGGCCACCTTCCATAACATCCAAAAAAATGGAAGCCCGCCGCAACAAACCATCATCAGATTCCCGCATATTGGGTTTATAGGCCCCAACCAAATCTATATGCTGTCCCGGCACAACGTCAGCTCCTAAAACCAATGGCTGCTCCGAGAGTGTTGCGCAGCTTACCAAATCAACTTTAGAAATAACCTCTTTAATGGTATTTACAGGTAATGTCTTAAACTTTTCGGTTTTAAGTTGATCACAAATTATTGTTGCTTTTGCTGGATTCCGGCCCCAAACAAATACCTCTTCAATCGGTCTGACGGAAGCATGTGCTTTAATCAAATTAATTGACAATGCACCTGTCCCAATCATCAACATGGACTTGGTTTCTGGCCTGGAAAGCATAGATGAAGCAAGTGCCGAAGCAGCAGCGGTACGTTTTGCCGTTAGGTTTTTAGCTTCCATTATCGCTTTTAACACACCGGTTTTTGCATCCATATACAGATAGCTACCTTGAATAGCAGGCAATTCAAATTGATTGTTACCAGGGTTAACCGTTACTACCTTGACACCGGCTTCAAATCCTGGGTTCCAAGCTGGCATCAATAATAGTGTGGTATCCTTTGTTGTTGCCGGATTCGGAAAATCATGATGATGCCGTTGAGGCACAATAACGCTATTTGCAGCGAATGCTTCCTGCAATAGCCTTATCAACTCATTAAAATCAGTATGGTTTTCTATGAAGGTTGAATCAATTTGAACAGGTTGGTGCATACGTTCTTGGGTTGATGAAGTTTAGCAAGACATGTCCGCTACTATTTTCCATTCGCCATTGATTCTTCGAAATATGATCAGAAAAACCCCATTTGCATCTCCAACATTCCTTTTCAAGTGATATTGGCCCATAACATGGTATGCGTCATCACTAATTCTCGTGATATCATCAATGGTAAAGTTGAGCGTACCCGTTTCATTCTTTGTAGGATATCTTTTTTTGTAACCTTCCAAGGTGTTTTTCCAGCCAAGGGTAAGACCGTTTGCACCATAAAATTTCAAGGAATCACTTTCCCAATAGGTTTCCATAAACCCGACCAAATCGTGGTTAGACCAAGCTTTTTCTTGCTTCTTCAATAATTGAAGTATAGCAGCTTTGTCTTCCTTTTCAGAGGATGTGCAATTAATGAATGCTAGTGTAAAGCACAAAAGCATAGCGATTGAATACTTCATATTCGCAGCCTTTTTGATTAGGGAAGGAAAGCTACGTTTTTTTCCAGAAATATGGAGTCAATACAATAAGAACTGTAAATAATTCCAATCGCCCAAGTAACATTAGAAATCCACACCACCACTTACCAGCATTGGGTAAACTGGCATAATTACTTACAGGATTCAATTCTCCCAAAGCAGGTCCCACATTTCCCAAGGATGAGGCCGAGCCTCCAATTGCTGAAACAAAATCAAGTCCAAGAAAACCGAGTACCAAAGATCCTATAATGAACAGCAACATGTACAGCACAAAAAAGGCGATGATATTGTAAACTATATGCTCAGTTACTGTTTTTTCATTGTATCGCACAGGTATTACAGCATTGGTATGCAAGGTGCGTTTAAATTCCAAAATTCCATTCTTGATGATAAGCAAATGTCGCATCACTTTGATACCACCTGCCGTAGAACCAGCGGATCCACCCAAAAACATAAGGCCAAAGAAAAATACAGTTAAAAAAGGGGTCCAACTCGTGAAATCTGCTGTTACAAATCCCGTTGTGGTCACAATTGCCACAACTTGAAACAACGCATGTCTAAAAGCGCTTTCGGCCGCACCCCATACCATGGGATGAAAATCGGAAACAGGAACATCAACCTTGAAGTTAACTACCAAAAAAGCAGCAATAGTAAACAAGATGATGAACGAAGTGTAATATTTAAACTCTTCATCTTTGATGATACGTTGCACTTTTCCTGTAAAAGCAAAATAACTCAATACAAAATTGCTCCCTGCCAAAAACATGAATACAATGGTAATATATTGGATTATGGGTTGATGATTCCAATAGGCCAAACTGGCATTTTTCGTAGAGAAACCACCTGTGGACAAGGTTGCCAAAGAGTGATTCATAGCATCGAACAAAGACATCCCTGCCAACTTCAATAACACCGTTTCCGCTACTGTATACCCAAAATAAATCAACCATAGGCGTTTGGCCGTGTCAGTAATCCTAGGATGCAATTTATCACCTGCAGGGCCAGGAGCTTCAGCCGCAAAGAGCTGCATTCCCCCAATACCCAATAATGGTAGAATTGCAATGGCCAAAACTATGATACCCATACCACCGATCCAATGGGTAAGACTACGCCAGAACAAAATTCCTTTGGGAAGGGCTTCAATATCGTTTAGAATGGACGCGCCAGTTGTGGTATATCCTGAAATGGTCTCAAAAAACGCATCAGTTATACTTGGTATTGCACCTGAAAACAAATAGGGTAAAGTTCCAGAAATGGACATAATAATCCATCCAAAGGTGACCACAATGTATCCTTCTTTGCGCTTTACTTCCTTTTTATGGCCTCTGGTATAAAACATGGCCATTACCCCAAACAGCATGGTTACAATTGCCGCCAATGTGATATCCAAAGTGACACCGTCTTTATAAAGCCCACTGATAAAAGCCGCCACCAACATAAAGGAGCCATTGCATAAAAGCAATAGTCCCATGATATGAACAATTATTCGTGCATTCAAGCCCATTAGAGGAATAGCTTTTCAATTCGCGGGATAGCCTTTGGCAAACAGCAAACCACTACACGGTCGCCTTCCAAAATTTTGAAATCCCCAAGAGCAATGATTCCTTTACCGTCCCGAATCACTCCTCCAATACTTGCTTCACGAGGAAAATTCAATTCCCTGATTATCTCACCATTCACTAAGGAGGTGGCCTTCACTTCAAATTCAAGGATTTCAGCATTTAAATTATTGAGTCGGGTTAATGCCAATACTTCTCCCCTACGGATATATCTAAAAATATTATTGGCAGCCAATAGTTTTTTATTGATCAAAGTATCTACACCAATGGATTGAGACAATTGGAAATAATCCATATTCTCCACCATAGCGATAGTTTTCTTGATTTTTTTTGATTTCGCTACCAAACAAGACATGATATTGGTTTCCGAATTTCCGGTAACCGCGATAAACGCATCCATGGAATCTAAACTCTCTTCATCCAACAACTCTACATTTCTACCGTCTCCATTAATAACTAAAGCATGGGGTAAATCATCTGCAATATCGAAAGCCTTCTCCTTGTCCTTTTCAATCAATTTCACATTGAATTTTTTGGTACAGAGGTCACGAGCAGTCTTAAACCCTACCTTACTTCCGCCCAATATCATCACATTTTTGATTTCCTTCTTTTGCATCCCTGTCAATTTGTAGAGCTCCTCTACACCTTCACTGGTCGTAATAAAATACACTTGATCTCCTTCTTTGAAGATGGTATCACCCCTAGGGATCAATGTGAATTGCGTGCCCATACGTTGTAAAGCAATGGGCATAAAATGCAATTCTGGAAATATTTTGGCAGCCTCTTTTACCATTTTACCCACAAATGGTGCAGATTTTGGTAGGAATACACCGATCATGGTCAAGAGACCGTCCTCAAATTCATAGGTATCGTTAAATGCAGATTGATTGAGCAACAATTGAATTTCTGTTGCGGCCAATTCCTCTGGGGATATCAATTCATCGATTCCCAACTCATCAAATTTGATAAGTTCCCGATTGTCCATGAATTCTGTATTGGAAATCCGAGCAATGGTACGTTTGCATCCCAGTTGCTTGGCCAACATACAAAGTGTTAGATTCGTAGTTTCAGAGGCGGTTACCCCAATAACAAGTTCCGAACTATCCACTTTAGCATCCTTTAGGACTTCAATGGAAGTTGCATCTCCCCGTAATACACGAATATCCAAATGGTTATCCGCATAAGTAAGGCTTTCCTTATCCGTATCAATCAAAGTAATATCCTGTGCTTCATATGACAATAGTTTTGCCAAATGAAAACCTACTTCACCAGCTCCGGCAATAATGATCTTCATCGATTAAAATAAGATGTTCTTAAATAAATTCAATCTGTGCGATACAAATGGTAAAAAAAGAAAAGACCGCTTGGCCCAAAAAACGCATAGGTAACATGTTACGGAAAAGAATTCCTTAGTTGCGAGGCAAAATTACATAAATATTTTTGTACGACTTCCATAGGGCTAAGTTGTATATTTGCGGGCAAATTCAAACCATGTCCAAAAAAGTTACGCCTTACAAAGATTCGGAACTCGGAAAAAAAGAGCAAGTAACCCAGATGTTCGATACTATTTCCAAGGATTATGACGGACTTAATCGCGTAATTTCATTTGGGATTGATGTAAAATGGCGTAAAAGGGTGGTGCAAATCCTAAAAGACAAAAAGCCAAAATCCATACTGGATATTGCCACTGGAACTGGTGATTTGGCAATTGCATTGACCACAACAGGCGCTGAACGAATTGTTGGTTTGGATATTTCACCTGGTATGTTGGAAGTGGGTCGTGACAAAATCAAAGACCGAAAACTGGACCAAACCATTGACATGGTGGTTGGCGATAGTGAAAATCTTGAATTTGAAGATAACTCCTTTGATGCGGCTACTGTAGCATTTGGTGTTCGTAACTTTGAAAATCTGGAAAAAGGCTTGCAAGAAATCCATCGTGTGCTAAAACCTGGCGGTGGTTTGGTGATTTTGGAAACTTCGGTTCCAACTAAAACGCCATACAAACAAGGTTACCATCTTTATTGTAGATACCTACTGCCGACCATTGGTAAAATCTTTTCTAAAGATCGTTCCGCTTACGCCTACCTTAGCGAATCCGCATCCAAGTTTCCACACGGTCAAGCATTCAACAATATTTTGGGCAAAATTGGGTTTATAGGTATAGAGAACATGCCCCAGACATTTGGGGTGGCATCTATATATGTCGCTACAAAATAAATTGATGAAAAACCTCTTATCGTTACTTGGCCTGTTATTGGTATGCCAAGGCGCTTTGTCCCAATTCAAAAAAGACCCTGTGCTTAATCTTCAAACAGAGGATTTAAAGCTACTCAATTGGGGGTATTACCTCGGTTTAAATCAGTACGATTTCCAATTTGAATACAAGAATAATGTTGGTCAGGACATATTGGTGGATAAAAGCTATGGTTTCAATGTTGGATTGATTGGAGAACTACGTATCAATGAATTTTTAGATGCTAGATTTGAACCTGGATTACTTTACAGTCAAAGAATTCTTGGATTTCCTGGATTTACGAACGAAGCCGATGCAATTCGGGAGGTTCGCTCTACCTACATCCGATTTCCGTTGTTGATGAAAGCCAGTGCAAGACGGTTTGGCAACTGGAAACCTTTTATTACCGGAGGTGTTTACGCCTCTATGAACTTAGGTAGCAAAGAAGATAGTTTGGACGACAATAGTAGCGGTGAATTCCGGATGAAGAAAAATGTATATGGTTATGAACTTGGTTTCGGTATAGACATTTACACCGAATACTTTAAGTTTTCACCTTCAATACGGGGTGTATTTGCACTTTCGGATGAATTAGTACCGGACAACGACCCAAACAGTCCCTGGACCGGGAATATTGAAGGAATGCGTACCCGTGGATTTTTCATCAACTTCACTTTTGAGTAATATTCCACTTGAAATGTTACTTACTTTAGACTAATCCCGTCTAATTTCATTCAATAAAATTGCAGTGGCAGTGGCCACATTAAGACTTTCCGTTGATTGCGAACCAAATTGTGGAATTGCAATTTTGTTCTTAATCAATCTTGCCACAGCATCGGAAATTCCATTAGCTTCATTTCCCATCACCAAAATTCCACCTTCCGGCAAATCGGCATCATAAACTTTCCTGCCATCCATATAAGCCCCATAAACTGGAAGTTCACTTCTTCCCAAGAATTCAATCAAGTCCACGTACTTGATATGTACGCGACTAATTGAGCCCATAGTGGCTTGAAGTACTTTTGGATTATAACAATCCACCGTGTCCGAGGAGCATATTAATTGATCAATGCCAAACCAATCACATAGTCTGATGATTGTGCCAAGATTTCCAGGATCACGAACGGCATCCAAGGCGAGAATCCAATCCTTAAATATAATATCAGGGGCCATAGGAATATGAAACACACCAAGGATACCACTTGGAGTGGATTGTGTGCTCAGCTGTTTCATTTCCTGTTCTGTTACGATTTCCAAATCGACGGTTGGCAATTTTTTGGATTCTGCAGTCACAAACAGCTTAAACACCTTTAATCCGGCGTCTACCAGCTCATTTACTGTTTTTTTCCCTTCTGCCACAAAGAGTCCATGTTGACTTCGGTACTTTTTTTGATGTAAGCTAACAACTAGTTTAATTTGGTTTTTGGTAACCATCTAAATCGTGTATTTTTGGCGTCTATGAGGGGTTCTTATGGTCTATTGCGTTATTGGGCAAAAATAGGATTATTGTTGCTTATGCTGACCATGGTGGGTTGCAATACCCTAAAAAAGGTAGAAGACGACGAACTACTCCTTATAAAAAACTCCATATACGCTGATGACGAAAAGATTTCCAACGAAGATATACGAGGTTTAATTGCCCAAAAACCGAATAGCACGGTTCTCGGTTATCCACTACGTCTTAATTTATACAATCTTGCCAAGGAAAATCCAGATTCTTCATTTACGGATTGGCTTCATCGGAAAGAGAAAAGAGAACAACGTTTGAACAATTTTCTGTCCAAAAAACAAGTGGATCGTTTGAGGGAGTCATTTGTGGTCAAAGGTGCAAGTGATTTTTTCAAAAGGATAGGAGAACCACCAGCCATAATTGACACAGCACTTACGCAAAAATCCATCGAAAGATTGGAAGCCTATTACAATAGCAAAGGTTATTTCAACAATTCAGGCGCGTATACAATTGTTAACAGCAAGCGCAAAAAACGGGCAGAAATTGAGTATAACATCAATCTGGAGAAGCCTTTCCATATCGATACGATCACTACGAACATTGCTTCCAAGGACCTTGATTCCATTTACAATACCACTGTAGAAGCTTCATTTGTAAAACAAGGAGAGCAATTTGATCTTGCCAATTTCAACAATGAACGTGAACGACTAACAGCATTGTTTCGTAATTCCGGGGTTTACAATTTTCAAGAAAGCTCTATTAACTATGACATTCTGAGAGATACAACTATTGCCGCAGATGATCAACTAATGGATGTGCAATTGAACATTCAGAATCCGCGTAGCGTAAATGATAGTACCAATACTAATGATTACCGAATCCATCGATTCAAAAAAATCAATATTTACGCTGATTATCAAATAACCGCAACCGGGGATTCCTTAAAATCCATAGATTATGACAACTATACCATCTTCTATAACAACGAGTTAAAATATAGGCCAAAGGCCTTAGCCGATGCAATTTTCTTTTTGAAGGATAGTATTTATCGTGATTTGGACAGAATTCGAACCTATCGACAAATTACAAACCTAAATACCTTTAAGTACCCTAACATTGAATTTATTCCAGATAGTACGAGAACACAACTGACATCCAATATCTACCTGGCTCCTAGACCCAAATTTTCCCTGAATTTGGATTTTGATGTCACTCATTCGAACATTCAACAAGTTGGAACCGTTTTTGGAGCTACAGTAATTACACGTAATGTTTTTGGCGGAGCGGAAACACTTAATATTTCTGCTAGAGGCTCTGTCGGACTTCTGACCAATCCATCTCTTTCCAACGAAACCTTTACATCTGAACTGGGAGGCGATATCAACATTACATTTCCACGAATATGGTTTCCCTTTAATACGGAGAAAATCATACCCTATTATATGTTGCCGCAGAGTAGATTCCTTATTGGTACCAATTTTCAGCAAAATTTAGGTTTGGACAGGCAATCCTTTAATACGATTTTATCATATAACTGGAGTCCGTCTACTTCGTTAAAAAACAATATAGAATTACTCAATGTCGAGTTTGTTCGTAATGTTAACACTGACAATTTTTTCAATGTCTACCAAAATACCTACAGTACTTTGGATGGGATAGCAGATGATTTTGAAAGTGAACCAGGATTCGAAGACTTTTATGATGAAAACGTGGATCCCATGCTGGACGACAACGATGAATTGAATTTATTAATTCCCGAAGGGGCCAATTCTTTTATTGACGCCATTTTGGCTCCCGGATCATCTGCAGATTCTGAGACCGTGGCTTCAGTTCAAAGCATAGATGAACGTCAGCAACGTTTGACTGAAAACAATCTGATTTTCGCCAGTAACTACACCTTCACCAAAGACAGTAGGACAGATATTAACGATAATAATTTCTATCAACTACGGATAAAATTGGAAAGCGCGGGAAATCTGCTCTCAATATTGGACGGTATCGTACCGTACAACAAAAACGATGATGATCAGTTATTGGTTTTCAGTGTCCCCTTTTCACAATATGTAAAAACTGAATTTGACTTTATTAGGCATTGGGAGCTCTCTAGTAGCGAGGTTTTGGCATTCAGGAGTTTTCTTGGGATGGCCGTTCCTTACGGGAATTCAGAAAGCATCCCATTTGTACGAAGTTATTTTGCAGGCGGTTCCAACGACAATCGCGCATGGAATGCGTACGAACTTGGTCCAGGTAGCACTAACAACCTTAACGATTTTAATGAGGCCAATCTTAAAATCGCCCTTAACTTGGAGTATCGTTTTCCAATTGCAGGTGATGTTAAAGGTGCTTTGTTTGCCGATGCCGGAAACATATGGAACGTTTTTGACAATGAAGAAAATCCTGATGCGGTTTTCAGTGATTTAGGTTCGTTAGCGGATATTGCCCTCGGAACTGGATTGGGTCTGAGATACGATTTCACCTATTTTGTTTTCCGACTCGATATGGGCCTCAAAACTTACAATCCGGCCGAAGAAGCTTCAAGACGCTGGTTCAGTGATTACAACCTCAGAAATGCAGTATTCAATATCGGAATCAATTATCCTTTCTAGACTAAATATTTTATTACTTTTGTTCCTTGATTCAACCCATAACTAACTAAAATTATGTCCCACAATATCAAGCCCGGTGTCGCTACTGGTGATGAAGTCCAGGCTATATTCAACCACGCAAAAGAAAATGGTTACGCCCTACCAGCAGTTAACGTAATCGGTTCCAATACAATCAATTCCGTTTTGGAAACCGCTGCGGCACTGAATTCTCCGGTTATTATTCAATTTTCCAATGGAGGCGCACAATTCAATGCTGGAAAAGGATTGCCCAATGAAAATCAAAGAGCAGCTGTTTTAGGTGCTGTTGCCGGTGCCAAGCATGTTCATGAAATGGCTGAGGCCTATGGTGCCACAGTAATTCTTCACACAGACCACTGCGCTAAAAAACTATTGCCTTGGATAGACGGTATGTTGGAGGCAAGTGAAGAACATTACGCTGCTACAGGAAAATCGTTGTTTAGCTCACACATGATTGATTTATCTGAAGAGCCCATTGAAGAGAACATCGAAATCTGCAAGAAGTATCTAGAACGCATGAGCAAGATGGATATGACATTGGAAATTGAACTAGGTGTTACCGGAGGAGAAGAAGATGGTGTTGACAATACCGATGTGGACAGTTCAAAATTATACACCCAACCGGAAGAAGTGGCCTACGCCTATGAAGAACTTTCAAAAGTGAGTCCTAAATTCACGGTTGCAGCAGCATTTGGTAATGTACATGGTGTTTACAAACCTGGAAACGTCACTTTAACACCAAAAATCCTTAAAAATTCACAAGAATTCGTTTCAGAAAAGTATGGTGTTGAGCACAACCATATAGATTTTGTATTCCACGGTGGTTCTGGTTCCTCTGTGGAGGAAATCAGGGAGTCCATTGGTTATGGCGTAATTAAAATGAACATCGATACCGACCTTCAATACGCATTCCTTTCGGGAGTTCGTGATTACGTTCAGGATAAGTCTGGTTACCTTCAATCGCAAATTGGCAATCCAGATGGTGACGACCAACCAAACAAAAAGTTCTATGACCCAAGGGTATGGTTGCGTGAAGGTGAAAAGTCCTTTGTAGAGCGATTGAAAAAAGCATTTGAAGATTTGAACAACATCAACACGTTGTAGCTTACCACTAATAGCCGTTTAATTTAATATTGATTGCATGTCGTCTTGGTTTAAGAGAAAGGAAAAAGGGATTCAAACCGCTACGGAGGAAAAAAAAGACACTCCCAAAGGCCTGTGGTACAAATCACCAACAGGTAAAATAGTAGAGTCTGAAGATTTAGCTAAGAATTTTTACGTGAGTCCGGAAGATGATTATCATGTTCGGATAGGAAGTAAAGAATATTTTGAAATTCTTTTTGACAATAATGAATTCAAGGAATTGGATGAAAAACTTTCAGCCAAAGACCCCTTGAAATTCGTGGATACCAAAAAATATTCAGAGCGTTTAAAAGCTGCCCAGCAAAAGACAGGATTGAAAGATGCGGTTCGTACCGCCATTGGCAAATCCATGGGGAAAGAATTGGTGATAGCCTGTATGGATTTCAGCTTTATCGGTGGATCTATGGGTAGTGTTGTTGGGGAGAAAATAGCTCGGGCCATTGATGTTGCAAAAAAGAAAAAAGTTCCATTTTTGATGATTTCAAAATCGGGTGGTGCCCGTATGATGGAAGCTGCACTTTCTTTGATGCAATTGGCTAAAACTTCTGCGAAATTGGCACAATTGGCTGAAGCGAAAATACCATACATCTCACTTTGTACGGATCCTACCACTGGTGGAACCACTGCTTCCTATGCAATGTTAGGTGATATTAATATTGCTGAACCTGGAGCATTAATCGGGTTTGCAGGTCCAAGGGTAGTTAAAGATACCGTGGGTAAAGATTTACCAGAAGGTTTTCAAACTTCGGAATTCTTGAAAGAACATGGCTTCTTGGATTTCATTTCCCATAGAAAGGAATTGAAAAGGAAAATTAATCTTTATATCGACTTGATTTCAAATCAACCGGTACGTTCATAATAAAAGCCCCGATTATCGGGGCTTTTATTTTTTCAAACCTTATTAACGCTTCCAAAACCTTCTTAGGAAAATTTCGGTTTCAGTGCCATCTGGTTGGGTTAGAACACCTTTAGCATCACAACTACCATCCCCAAAATCAAGACTGGCGGTGTTGTCATTTCTGGATATTTCCAAAACCCCGCTAACAATAAACCTACACGACATTTCTCTCCGCAAAGGACTTATCACCTCTTTTATAAAGACATTTCCTTCTCGCCCAACATAGGTACGTTTACCAGTAATCAGAAATACATTATCGCCCCAAAATCCAGAGCCATACCCTTCAATCCATTCGCGGGTACGTGTTCCTTCAAAAGAAGCGGTATCACCTTCTGGCCATGTAGCCTTAAAGGTAGCATTGGCAGTACCTTGTGGATTGCCATTGTCATTGGAACGTACTCTTAAGATATCAGCAGAACCCTCTACTGAAACCCCATTGAAGGTAAAATTCTCCAAAGAGAGCGCAATGGTCTTCGAAGCCAACTCCATATCCTTGGCATAACTTAAATGGATGATTCCCGAAAGCAAATTGCCGTTGGGCAACTCACAGCCTTCGCCAAAATCTATGGTTTTTTCGCGGGTAGTATCCGTTACCACCGTTGTAATTGTAACGCAATCCGGCAAATGATCAGATTGATAATCAGCCTTGGAAGTCATGGAGATTTCATCCGTGGCATAAACATCTTCCGCAATGGTAGTTACTTCTTCTGAAATCATTTCTGATTCATCACTGAATTGTAGTTCCGTGGCGGAAATCACCTCGTCACCAGTATTGGTTAATTCATCTGACGCAGTTTCTTCATTTGTACAGGAAACCACCGTTAAAGCTGTTGCCAACATAAGCGACATAATTCCTTTCAAGTTCAATTGTTTGAGACTCTTTTTCATAATGATTGTATTTAATGGTTTGTTTCTTTGACCTTTCGGCGTTTAAAAGGTTTAATTCAAACATGCATTTTTCATTACAAAAAAAGGTTTATCTTTGCACGCTGATTGATAGACGATCGGGTACATAAAAATCATTTAAATAAATATTGGAATGTATTTAACTAAAGAAGTAAAAGCCGAGATTTTTAAAAAACACGGCGGCTCTGAGAGCAACACTGGTTCTACGGAAGGACAAATCGCTTTGTTCACACACCGTATCAACCATTTAACACAACACCTTAAAAAGAACCACAAGGATTACAACACCGAGCGTTCTTTGGTGAAATTGGTAGGTAAAAGACGTAGTCTTTTGGATTACCTAAAGAAAAAAGATATTGAAAAGTACCGTATCCTAATTAAGGATCTTGGTATTAGAAAATAAAAATAGTGGGAGCCTAGGTAAGCTCCCATTATTTTTATACGCTATTATTTAGCGTGTAAGTATTCACAAAAAGCTACCTATAGTTTTTCATTGGTCCGTGCTATCGAGCACACAACACAACACAACCCGACCGTCCGGATGGCGGTAGACCAAATGTTTAACGACCCACACTCCCTTAGTGTTGGGTAAGACTAATTTTATGATTCCAAAAACTTTTAAAGAGGTCATAGACCTTGGTGACGGTAGGGAAATCTCTATCGAAACCGGAAAATTGGCTAAACAGGCTCACGGTTCTGTTGTTGTCCAATCTGGCAAGTGTATGTTATTATGTACAGTTGTTTCAAATTACAAACAAAGCGATGTCGATTTTTTACCGTTAACGGTAGATTATCGCGAAAAATTTGCTGCTGCCGGACGTTACCCCGGTGGATTCTTCAAACGTGAAGCAAGACCTAGCGATGGTGAAGTATTGACCATGCGTTTGGTGGATAGGGTTTTGCGCCCATTGTTCCCAAAAGACTATCATGCCGAGACACAGGTAATGATTCAGTTGATGTCCCACGATGAAAACGTAATGCCTGATGCCATGGCCGGTTTGGCAGCTTCTGCTGCAATCCAGCTTTCAGATTTCCCATTTGAATGCGCAATTTCCGAAGTTCGTGTAGGAAGGATAAATGGTGAATTGATCATCAATCCTACTCGTGAGCAATTGAAGGATTCAGATATTGATATGGTAATCGGTGCTTCTGCTGATTCCGTAATGATGGTGGAAGGGGAAATGGATGAAATTTCCGAAGAAGAAATGGTAGAAGCCATTAAGTTTGCGCACGAAGCCATTAAAGTACAATGCGAGGCACAACTTAAATTGGCCGAAGCTTTTGGCAAAAAAGAAACTCGTGAATATGAGCCTGAACAAGAAGATGAAGAATTAGCAAAGAAAGTACATGACCTTACTTATGATAAGGTTTACGCTATTGCTAAAGCAGGTTCTGCCAAACATGAACGAAGCGAAGCATTTCAAGCTATCAAGGAAGAAGTTGAGGCCACTTTTAGCGAAGAAGAACTTGAAGAAATCGGAGGATTGGTTTCCAAATACTTCTATAAAGCAGAAAAAGCCGCGGTTAGAGACCTTACCCTAAACGAAGGTTTACGATTGGATGGACGTAAAACCGATGAAATCAGACCTATCTGGTGTGAAATCGATTACTTGCCATCTGTTCATGGTTCTTCCATCTTTACAAGAGGGGAAACCCAAGCCTTGGCAACTGTAACTCTAGGTACGTCCAGAGAAGCAAATCAAATAGACATGCCATCTTACGAAGGTGAAGAAACATTCTATTTGCATTATAACTTCCCTCCTTTCTCAACTGGTGAGGCAAGACCAATTCGTGGTACCTCACGAAGAGAAGTAGGACACGGAAATTTGGCACAACGTGCACTTAAAGGAATGATTCCGGATGATTGCCCTTACACTGTAAGAGTTGTATCTGAAGTATTGGAATCCAATGGATCTTCCTCTATGGCTACCGTTTGTTCCGGTACAATGGCGTTGATGGATGCTGGTGTACAATTGAAAAAGCCTGTTTCCGGTATAGCAATGGGATTGATATCCGATGCAGATTCAGGTAATTACGCAGTACTTTCAGATATCTTGGGTGATGAAGATCACTTAGGTGATATGGATTTTAAAGTAACTGGTACCTCAGACGGTATTACTGCCTGTCAAATGGACATTAAGGTAAAAGGACTTTCTTATGAAATCTTGGTAAAAGCCTTAATGCAAGCCAAAGATGGTAGATTGCACATTTTGGGCAAGCTTACGGATACTATTGCAGATCCAAAACCAGACGTGAAATCCTACGCACCAAAAATTGTTACCAAAATTATTCCTGGTGAATATATTGGAGCCGTAATAGGTTCTGGCGGTAAGGTGATCCAAGAACTTCAGAAAGAAACCAATACTACTATAGTTATCAACGAAGATCCAGATACTGAAGAAGGTATCGTAGAGATTTTAGGTACAGATCAAGCCGGTATTGATGCAGTTATTGCAAAAATAGATGCAGTGATGTTCAAACCAGAAGTAGGTAGCGTTTATGAGGTTAAAGTCATCAAGATGCTTGACTTTGGAGCTGTTGTGGAATACATGGAAGCCCCAGGTAATGAAGTACTATTGCACGTTTCCGAACTAGCTTGGGAACGTACCGAAAATGTATCCGATGTAGTTAACATGGGCGATGTTTTTGATGTAAAGTACTTTGGATTGGATCCAAGGACCCGTAAAGAAAAAGTTTCTAGAAAGGCACTTCTTCCCAAACCTGAAGGTTACAAGGAGCGTCCACCAAGAAATGACCGAGGCGGGGATCGAAGAGGCGGAGATCGCAGAGGTAACAATCGTGACAGAAAGCCTAGAAGGGATTAATCAATACCCTTTTTTAGCCCACAGTAAAAGCCCTGTATTTATGATACGGGGCTTTTTATTTACTAAAAAAAATCGAAATAAATTTTACCAAATTGTAACTTTTTCAAAATTCCTACGTATAACTTAATGAGCTCCGGTTCGAAAAATAAAAAAAGAAGGGAAATTTAGATGAGACAGTTAAAGATTACAAAACAGGTTACCAATAGGGAAACCGCATCGTTGGACAAGTATTTACAGGAAATCGGTAAAGTGGATTTGATCACTGCCGATGAGGAGGTGGAATTGGCACAGCGAATTAAAGCGGGAGACCAGATAGCCTTGGAAAAATTAACTAAAGCCAACCTCAGGTTCGTGGTTTCGGTTGCAAAACAGTACCAAAACCAAGGATTGACCCTTCCTGATTTGATCAATGAAGGAAATTTAGGCCTAATCAAAGCAGCACAACGTTTTGATGAAACCCGTGGATTTAAATTTATATCCTACGCCGTTTGGTGGATTCGTCAATCTATTCTTCAGGCATTGGCAGAGCAATCGCGTATTGTACGTTTACCATTGAACAAGATTGGTTCCATCAACAAAATCAACAAGACTTTTGCATTTTTGGAGCAAGCACATGAACGTATACCTTCTGCAGAGGAAATTGCCAAAGAATTGGACATGACCGTTGAGGATGTAAAGCAATCCTTGAAAAATTCAGGTCGTCACGTATCTATGGACGCACCTTTGATTGATGGTGAGGATTCTAATTTGTATGACGTTCTGCGAAGTGGTGAATCACCCAATCCTGATAAAGAATTATTGCACGAATCATTGCGTACAGAAATTGAAAGAGCATTAGAGACTTTGACACCTCGAGAAGCTGATGTTATCCGTCTTTACTTCGGTTTGGCAGGACAACACTCAATGACGCTAGAAGAAATTGGTGAAACTTTTGATTTGACCAGAGAGCGTGTACGTCAGATTAAGGAAAAAGCAATTAGAAGGTTGAAACATACCTCCAGAAGTAAAATTTTGAAGACATATTTGGGTTAATTGTAAGATTACCCACACGAATTACACGTTAAACTATCCTTAAATTTGTTTTTTGGCAGGAAAGTTGTAATTTGTAAACCTACAACAGTTTATCATGACTGTTCGTTTTTTGATTGATGAATAAACTCCGGCTGATTACCGGAGTTTTTTCATTTTAGGAAGTTCCGTAAAAGCAGGCCGATTTCCCGTCTAAATCCGTATTACTTCAACCCTTATTCACTTTGTTTTATGCATTTAACTTTGAAAAACGGTTGTCTACGGGGCTTAGGCTTTAACTAAGACCGTATTTCGTATTTTCATCATCCAAAACTATGTTTTGGGCTTTTTTTCTAAAGAAAAAGCATTACGGACATGATAGAACAAAAACAATACGCCAAATACCGAGTTTATTATCACATTCTATTTTGGTTGGCGTATATTCTTTTCTACACTGTATTCTGGGGTAGTTACAAAAACAACAACTACTGGGATGAATTTTTACAACTCTTGTTCCTTTTACCTTGGAAAATTATCCCAACCTACATCACGCTTTATTATTTAATGCCAAAGTACTTGTACTCCAAGAAATTTACGAAGTACATCATACTTTTGTTGATTTTGGGAATCTCTATGGCGTTAATTGATCGTTACTTAAACTGGCGATACCTTTACCGATGGTTTAAGTATGAAACAGGCAATTGGAAAGACCCAGTCTGGTACGCACCAAAAGTATTTAATTCGTTATTAGTAGTGTACATTCCGGTATTTGTGGCAATGGCCATCAAATTACAACGTTTCATTTTCCAAAAAGACCAAATAAACAAAGCTTTGGAAAAGGAAAAAGTAGAAACCGAGCTTAAATTTCTAAAGGCACAAATACATCCGCATTTTCTATTCAATACATTGAATAGCATTTACTCCCTATCACTAAATAAATCAGCAAAAACACCAGATGCGGTTTTGGGTTTATCGAAATTCTTGGATTACATGCTTTATGAATGCAATGACAAGTTGATCACTGTGGAAAAAGAGTGGGAACAACTCATGAATTTGGTGGCATTGGAACGCTTACGCTACGGTGAAAATCTCACAATATCAGCAAACATAAGGGATGACAATAAGGAAAGTCTAATTCCACCATTGCTTTTATTGCCATTTGTGGAAAACGCATTCAAACATGGTGCGGACAGTCTAATTGAAGACTCGTGGATCACTATTGATCTTAAGCTTCATGAGCAACAATTACAGTTTATGGTCGAAAACAGCAAGGCCCCATCTGAAATCTCGGAAAATTTGGATAGTGATAAGAACATAGGCCTTAAAAATGTTCGCAGGCGTTTAGACTTGTTCTTTCCCGACAAACATGAACTAAAAATCTTGGAAGAACCTGATAGTTTCTTGGTGAAACTTGAAATTGACCTTAGCGATATAAGTTCTTAATTTCGCACAGTTATGGCCCAAAAAATGAAATGCATAATCGTAGATGACGAACCTTTGGCGCGTGACGTTTTGGAGGGTTATGCCAAGCAAATGGACCAACTGGAAGTAATCGCGGTATGTGCCAATGCAGTAGAAGCTTTTGGCTATTTGCAAAAACATAAAATAGACCTGATGTTTTTGGATATTAAAATGCCCAAAATCAACGGTATGGAGTTGCTAGAATCCCTAAACCCTATTCCTCTAGTGGTCTTCACAACTGCCTATCGCGAATATGCCATCAAAGCTTTTGAATTGGATGCCATTGATTACCTATTGAAACCCATCTCTTTGGGAAGGTTCATGAAATCCGTAGCGAAAGCTAACAAATTTCTAAATGGCAATTTAGACCCTGATAGATTAGCGTCTCCAACAGAAACGATTAGTAAACCAACACTATCGGATGAACCTGAGTTGTTGTACATAAAATCACAACGAAAAATTGTTAAGTTGGATTTATCAGAAATCAGTTATTTGGAAAGTCTGAATGACAAAGTTATCATCCACTCTGGCACAAATAAAATCAACACCACACAACGCATAGGATACCTGGCAGAAAAACTACCTAAAAAACAATTTATACGAATCCACAGGTCTTTTATTGTTTCTGCTGACAAGGTAACTGCTTTCAACAGCATCATGGTGGAGGTAAATGGTAAAGAACTGCCGGTAGGTAGAAATTATCGTTCCCAAGCCATGGAAGTACTTCAAGACCGAGCAAAATAAAAGCGCGTTTTACTACAATAACGTTAAGCATTCCTTAAATCAGGGCTCAATACCTTTACCATCACAGTTACGACAGTGAAAAGTACGTTTTCGGCACCAAACCGACCTTAAGTGTCATCTACCTCGATTTAGCCAGCATAGCCAAACAACACTTGAAATTGGGGTATAAGCAATAGTTCTTTGATACATCATCAAAAAACTACAGTCACATGAAATCCTTTTGGCCGACTATACTATTTCTATTACCTATCCTTACATTTTCCCAATACGATGGCGGTGATACCAGGGCCAATTTCAAGTATAATATCCAAAGGGCTACTACTGAAATCACCTTGGACGCTGTCATTGGAGAAGATGAATGGACAGAATACCAACCTTTTAGTCCTTTTTACAATCATTGGCCAACCGATACCGGTTTTGCGGAAAATCAAACAGAGGTCAAGCTCACATATGACCATCAAAACCTTTATGTTATGGCCAAGTGCTACGATAAAGGAAAACGGATCGTTCAATCCCTTATGCGTGACAATCGCCAAGATTATTGGGATAGTGACAACTTTTCAATTGTTTTAGATCCTGTTAACAATAAACAAAGTGGTTTTCTTTTTGGTGTTACCGCAGGTGGTTCAGAAATAGAAGGCGATTTAACCATTAGAGGGTCACAAACAGATTTCTCGGAAAATTGGGACAATAAATGGGCTTCTAGAACAGCGCAATATGATGGATATTGGATTGTGGAAATGGCGATTCCTTTCAAAACCCTTCGTTACAATCCAAACCAAAGTAATTGGGGAATTAATTTTATTCGCGGGGACAAACAAAACAATGCGTATACCACTTGGACCCTATACCCATTGAACTTTAGCACCGCAAGCATGAATTTCATGGGCACGCTAAACTGGGACAAAAGCCCAGAAAAGGCAAAAGGAGCTTTTATTCTCAATCCGTATGTAACTTCATCAACATTAAGGGATTTTGAAGACAGCGAGCAACTTGAAGCCGATTTCAATAGTGATATTGGTGGGGAAGTGAAAATAGCGTTGACAAGTAATCTTAATTTGGATTTAACCTTGTTTCCGGACTTCTCCAATGCAGATGTGGACCAACAGGTAACTAACATTACCCGCTTTAGTATCTTTCTCCCGGAACAGCGTAATTTCTTTCTCGAAAACAGTGATATCTTTTCAAGTTTTGGAAGCTATGATGTTCGACCATTTTTCTCAAGACGTATCGGGATTATTGATGGTACACCCACACCCATAGATTTTGGTGGCCGATTGACGGGAAATGTTACCCCAAACCTTAGGATTGGCGTAATGAACTTACAAACCCAACAAACCGACGATTTAGCTGCGCAGAATTATAGTGTTGGAGCATTTCAACATAAAATTTTGAAACGCTCTGTGATCAAGGGTATTTTCATGAACAGACAGGCTACCAGCACAACACAGGATTTGGAATTTTCCAGAAATGCAGGTTTGGAATTCAGTTATGTGTCAGAAAGTGGTAAGTTAAACACCACCTTTTTATATCATACGTCCATAACACCCGAAAACTATGACAACACCCACTTTTATGGATTTGTAGGTTCATTTACTTCAAAACGTTTCCGCTCAGGTTGGACTTTTAATGTGGTTGGTGACAATTACATTACCGAGTTGGGGGTCAATCCGCGACTGGAAAACTACAATGCAATAACCGAGGAAACCACAAGGGTTGGATATACTTTGATCAATCCTTGGGTTCGTTATCTAACATTTATTGATGATGAAACCAAAAAATTAAACTCACATGGGCTACGCACATGGCACAACTTATACTTGAATCCCGATGGTTCTTTTAATGAAAGCCAAAACAACTTTGGATGGGATTTTTATTATCGAAATACGGCCAGATTAACGTTGTTATCAAGGTATCGTAAGGTAAACCTCATGTTCCCAACGGGTCTTTTGGGTGATGATTATACGCCAATCCCTGTTGGTGATTATTCGTTCCCTTGGGCTGAACTACGTTATGATTCCGATGTCAGGAAAGCTTTTGTATGGAACACACGACTTGCCTATGGGCAATTTTTCAACGGAACTAGAATGGGGGCAATGGTGCAAGGTTCATACAGACTCAGACCTTGGGGAAGCTTTGGAATCACATATGACTATAATGATATTCGATTGGCCGAAGGTTTTGGAGAAGACCAATTACACCTGATTCGGTTCAATGGGGATATTAGCTTTTCCAATAAGCTGTTCCTTAGGAACGTACTGCAATACAACACCCAAGGGGATAATTTTAGTGTGTTTTCCAGATTCCAATGGAGATACAGTCCAATGTCTGATATATTCCTAATCTTCAATGAAAATCACGACACCCAAGGATTGGGCATCAAAAACAGGTCGGTTGTTCTTAAAGTCACCTATTGGCTTTAGCAATCTCAGGGTAAGGAGCACAATGCCGGATCATTTCGTTATTTTTGTGCAAGCTATAGAATGAAATGAGTGAAAAGATAGTTGCTCCTTCCCTTTTGGCAGCAGATTTTGCCAATTTACAACGTGATATTGAAATGGTGAACCAAAGTGAAGCCGGTTGGTTTCATTTGGATGTTATGGACGGTGTATTCGTACCAAATATTTCCTTTGGAATGCCTATAATCAAGGCTATCGCCTTACATGCCCAAAAAACTTTGGATGTACACCTTATGATCGTGGATCCCGACAGGTACATTAAGACATTTGCCAATTTGGGCGCCAATAATCTTACTGTGCATTACGAAGCCTGCAACCACCTACATCGTACACTACAATCCATAAAAAGTGAAGGTATGCTTGCAGGGGTTGCACTAAATCCACATACTTCGGTAAACCTGCTTGAAGATACCATCCAAGATATTGATTTGGTTTGTTTAATGAGTGTGAATCCTGGTTTTGGAGGACAATCGTTTATTGAGAACACCTATCAAAAAGTAAGAGATTTGAAAGCGCTTATCCAAAAGAAAAATACTAAAACCTTAATCGAAATTGATGGAGGTGTTAATTCCGGGAATGCCGCTAAACTAATAGAAGCAGGGGCTGATGTATTAGTTGCCGGAAGCTTTGTCTTCAAAAGTGATGATCCAACAGCAACAATTCAAGATCTTAAGCAAAGGATAAACTAATGCAGGACAATTTTGATATTGTTATTGTTGGCGGTGGCCCTATTGGTATTGCTTGTGGATTGGAGGCCAAAAAAAATGGTCTTTCCTATGTCATTATTGAGAAAGGACCTATTGTAAATTCCCTATTCAATTATCCCATCAACATGCAGTTTTTTTCTTCCTCCGAAAAACTGGAAATTGATGACATTCCATTTATAAGCAAAGAAGCTAAACCCAAGCGAAATGAGGCATTGGAGTACTATAGAAGAATTGTGACATCCAACAACCTCAACATCAATCTCTTTGAGAAAGTGGGTACGGTAACCAAAAAAAATGATTTTTTTGAAATCGAAACGGACAAAGCCAATTACTTAGCCAAAAATGTAATTGTTGCCACCGGTTTTTATGATCTCCCCAATAAAATCAACGTTCAAGGTGAAGAGCTACCCAAAGTTTCGCATTATTACAAGGATCCACATTTTTATGCAAGCCAAAAATTGGCCATAGTAGGGGCATCCAACTCAGCAATAGATGCAGCATTGGAATGCTGGAGGAAAGGGGCTGAAGTCACCTTGATCATAAGAGGTCCAGAGGTCGGAAAGCGCGTAAAGTATTGGGTGCGTCCAGATATCATTAATCGAATTGAGGAAGGAAGTATAAAAGCCTATTACAATGCAAACGTTACTTCTATTTCTCCAACAACATTGACCATTAACACGCCAAAAGGCGCCATTGTGTTGGAAAATGATTTTGTTCTTGCATTAACTGGTTATCGGCCAAATTTCAAATTTCTGCAAGATTTGGGAATCGAACTATCCCAAGATAATAAAAAATTACCCTCTTACAATCCCGAAACCATGGAATCCAATGTAAAGGGTCTTTTTCTGGCTGGGGTTATTTGCGGTGGTATGGAAACCCATAAATGGTTTATTGAAAACTCTAGGATTCATGCCCCAATAATCATCAATAGCATCAAAGAGAAGTTAAAGCAAGTTTAATTTGCCGCTAAAAGTCATCTCTTACCCTCTGCCTTCCCTTTCCTTATAAAATTCCGTAAATTTAAGTGATGACCTATTAGAAATCACTATGGAAATGTTGCGACATATGCATTTGGCTGCCCAATATCTTGCCATGGGAGGAAAGAGCTTTTTGGAGGCCAAAGCTGATGATAGCCATACCAATCTGAGCTTTGCAAAAGACGAAAACCAACTTCAAACTAGAGAATTGGACAATTCTGGCAATAGATTATGCTTGGATTATGAACGGTATGGACTATTGTGGAGCAATTCAGAAGACTTTATAGGACTTGAAGGCAATAGCCATGCATCCATTCTGCAATGGCTTCAGGAAACCTCCAGCAAGATGGAATTAAAACCTTATTCCTATCAATTGCACTATAAATTACCTTACACAACAGACTCAGGTTTTGTTTTTGGCCCACCAGACAAGGAACAGATTAATACACTGATTGAATTTAGAAGTTTGGCCCAGGACGCCATTCAGTCTTTTTTGAACGCCCAACACTTAAAATCTGAAATTCGCGTATGGCCCCATCATTTTGACACCGGAGCATTTTCTGCTTTGAATAATGGCTCAGGGAAATCCATTGGACTTGGTATGGCAACACCAGATGCCATTGTCGATGACTTTTATTTTTATCTCAGTGGATATCGAGGTCACAACAACCTGAATACTTGGGCATTTAATAGATTATCCCATGGCAACTGGGTAAATGACAATTTTAAAGGTGCTGTTTTAGCGGCTTCGGGAGTGACTAAAAACCAAGTAACTCAATTTTTTTCAGAAGCATTGGATGGTTATATGCGCTAAAGCATAATCAGATAGTGTAACAAAGCACTACCTATAAAACCTTGTTCCACTTCTTCCCCGCTTGTTATGGCATTAAATTCCCTACCCAATCCCAATGTGAGGCCTAATTTGGTTTTACCATTTCCTAGAGGAAGAAAATAGCCACCTTCCAACCATGGTTGTACAATCAAAACATAAGTACTTCCGGTAATAGGAGCATCGGCTGGTCCAATGTCAATCCAATCTATATTCATACTCCATACATCCAAATTCAATCCTGCGATAAATTCTCCTTTACCAGATGGAAAGTGCTTTCTAATGCCCAATGAACCACCAAAACCTTCCCCTTCTTCACTAATATTTACGTCACTAAAATCCTTACGATCTGTAAAATTGGCTCCTACCCTAAGCAACATCGTGGTATTTTCATTGATTCCATGCTGTAAATTCAAAGTAGGGATAACGCCGGCAGGATAGGCTTGAAAAGAGACCCCAAATCCAGTGTTTTGTCCATTAGCGATGCTGAACGTTCCAAAAATGAATAGGTATAGCAGGTACTTTTTCACTAAATCATCTTTAATTGTGCTTCGAGGGCGCCATTGGCTTTCAACATTGCCCTACCATCACTAAAACTAAGATAGGAATGCCCTTCCCTATGATTCAGAATACTAATCTGATTAAGATAGGACCAATGCCTCGTAATTTCTTTCCAGGCAAAAAACAGGGAATGTTTAGGGTCGTAAATATGCGTTGCTTCCCCGCCTGCACCGTTAATCTCTATAACACTAAAGTTTTTACCCGCTGCCAAGTCTTCCAGCGAATGGTACAATATATCCAGACGTCCATAATGGAAACCATTCATTCTAGAACAAACGCTATTTATGGTATTCAATATCCCATCGTTCAATTTATGTGAAATGTCCACAAACTTTGCTCCACGAGTATGGCTACCAAATGGCACCAATATGAATTCTTCACCCTTGGGCAATACTTGATTCAATATTGCGCCAAATTTCTTTTGAAGGGGTTTAAGTTGAAAATGACTTCGTGGGTCTTTCTTAATCAGTTGTAAAATATTGCTGTTTCCATCTCCAATTACAGACAAAAACTCCTTTGACACAATTCCTGTGACTTTGCCCTTGGATTCGCCTGGCATTCGAACATAGAACACCCCTACCTCCTTAGTAAAGGGTATCAATTCCTGAACCAAGAAATTTTCTGGTGTTTTCTTGCAATAGGCCTGAAATTCTTGTGCATTCCAGATTTTCTCAACTCCGAATGCTTTCATTCCAATATCTGGTTTTGCAATAAATGGAAACTTGATTCCAGCTTCCAAGATTCGCTCCAACATCTGTTTTGGATTGGAATTCTTGGCAACAAAAATGGTCTCTGGAATGTGCTCATTGGGAATGAGGTTGTAAATATCCATTTTCGACTCCATGGCCATTCCACCATTCTTCATAGATGGGTTGGCAGCATTGAAAAAGAAAAATGACCTTGCCTTGATTGAAAAATACACCCAAACTGGAAATAGAGGGTAATATATGGCCCATAGCGGCCAATATTCCCAATGTGTCAATTTATGCCATTTTAAGCGCCAGTTCATAAGGCCGTTGTTAAATTTTCATTTATAAATCTAGCGTTGAATTCCTTCTGGTTGCGCAGATCAAGATGTTTCATATGTGTACCTAACTGCGAGCTTATAACTTGGGTAACACTAAAAGTTTTCAACCCGGTTTCCCGATCAATAATAAATCCGTTCTCATAATCTTGTTGGTTGGATGAATGAAAGTCTAGAATACTCTTCCCTTCCAATTCACTGCCTGAATTGATAAAAGATTGGAAAAGTGTTGCTCTTTTGGCCCTAGCCTGTTGGTCATAAAGCGTCGACGAAGACCATATGTAATCTGCATTGGCATCCAACATCTTGTGATGTTTCTCTTCTCCATCCCATCTGAACTCAAATAAGACATTACCTTGATTAACAACGATTGTAAAAGGTTCTATTTTCGTCAAATCCATCTGGAAAAGTAGCTCCTGAGGTTGCTCATGACATACTACTTCCAAAAGTAAAACACCTCTGCTCTTTTCATATGGAAGTTTTCTTTTATGGTTTTCGAAGGCGCCATTCAATAGTACAACTACCAAACCATTTTCGTTAAAAGCGAACCAGCTACCACCTGCCTGAGGATCTTTTGGAAAGATTACACGAACTCCATTGATTACCTCCTCTTTCGGTTCCAATGCTGAAGGACGTGCTATGTGTTCATCTCTATTAGAAGTAATGAATGTCTTGGAATTTCTTCTTATGTAGCTTACTGTGCACATGCTTGTCTATGTTGAAGTGTAGATGGCGCTACGCCAAATGACTCGGGAACATTTAAATCCGTGAAGTGTTGAATACCAATTTTGATCAGGGCATGATGATGTATGGTATGTTCAAGGTTGTACATGACTTCGCGGAAATAGTTGGAATCCAGGTAATTTTCAATGCCATTTAAATCGTAACTAACCGTAACAGGTTTATTTGGTTTTTCCAAGTTATCCTGTATCCAAGAAATTTGTTGGATGGCATACAATGGATCTTGCTCAATTTTCCGATTTCGTTCCCTTCGGTCATAGGAAACATCAGCACACTCATAGCCATTGAGCAAACAGAGATACAACTCGATGATATGGCGCGTATGTTGACCAATACTAGCATTGGAAAGGACTTCACATGATTTTGAATAACATGATTCTGGTAAGGCTTCAAGAATATCCTTGAATTGTTCCAACGTTCCTAATGAAGATTTGAACATGTTCTTTATGAGGTTTTTAAGTTGAGATGTCTTTTTATGAATACATACAGGAGATAGATTGCAAATCCTAAATACAATACTCCCATTAAAATACTTGTAATGAAACTGTAATCTGAGTAATTGTTGAAAATATATTTCCCAACAAAAATGAAAATAGCCAGTCCGATAAAACTTCCTATACCAATTCCCATGAGGTAAAAATTATAGAACCCTTTGCTTTTCTTTAGAATACCCTTAGCCGTTAACACCTTGCTCCAAGTTAACCAAAAAGGTATCTGTAATGGATTTAAGGCACTTAACAGTAATCCCAGAACAAAAGCCGAACTTATTTTTGGAAAAAACGCTGAATTAGAGCTTAACTCTTGCGTGTGCTGTGCAGAAAGAAAACTGGAAGTTGACAGATATAATAATAACAAAACGCCCAATGGAAGAAGGTAATTGGTCACACGTCCGCTAATATCAAGGTATTCGCTGCCATACAATGCTATTCTTACCATAATCAATTCCACCAAAATAACAGCAAAGGCAAACCACAATGCTGCGACTAACCCTTCTGATGCAGCAATATCAAATGCCGTTAGATTTAAGGTTCCTAACGGTAGAGCCCCCAAAAAGCTTACTAGCATTCCATAAAATCCAACTTTTAAAAATCTATACATCTGTGATATTAGGCTGCAACAAATTAATCAATTTACTGTCTCTAAAATAGGCATACCCTACAGTATCCAGAAATATTAAACTGTAGATTATCGACTTTAACCTAAGCTTAAGATTATCGTTCTACAATGGTTTGCCAGTTTTTATCTGCTTTGGAACGCAGTTCATCCGGTGATTCTTGGAGCCAGAGTTCCAAGGTATTGGTATTGCCGGAATTATAGAACAAATAAAGTTTGCCTTCCCTGATTTCAAAGGTTTCTGGATTTATGTTCACTTTTTTACCCGATACTGCTACTGCATATGCACAGTAACCTCCATATGCCGGTAAGAATTTAGTAGGTTCTTTTTCAAACCTTTCCTTGTTACCTAGTGTGGAAAAACGATATTCAACACCCTCATAGTTGGTTGAAAACACCTTGTTACCTTCCGCTGCATTACCATCAAAATAGGCAACAACATCATAACCTTTAGCGGCCAATCCCTTTTTTGTGTTCACATGTTTGGATTGCCCTAAGGCCGCAATTGCCGATAAAATCAGTAGGATAAAAACAATCTTTTTCATTTTAGTGACTTTCCCTCATAGGTCGCATGGATAGGTGTTCCATTACAATGAACCCCAAATCATTGCCCATAATTGCCAATTTAAAAGCCCATGAGAAGCATCTCATGGGCCTTTCTAACCAAAAAATCTATTCATCAATCATTAGGACCGACTCCTATGTTATTAGATGTCAATTTTTCTAAAAACTTGTATGGAACTGCGGGTTTAAGTGAAAATTAACATATGCGAACTAGTTAGTGAGGGGGTGGACCTTTTGGATGACCACCAGGTGGGCCTCCCCTACCTGGACCATGTCGCATTGCCCTTTGCATAATTTCTTCAAGCTGCTCCCGCTGTTCAGGATTACAAATGGAGGCAATATTCTGGAAGTGACTGTAAATCTCATTGTTTTTTGCCACAAACAACACACCCATTCTTTCTGATAAGGAATCTTTTTGAGAAGTCTTTATAGCTACGTCCTCATCAATAGTAAAAAAGGATCTTCTCAAAAATATCAACTCATCATCAAGTGCACGCATCCTACTCCGGTGCTGTCTTTCCAACCTCATAAATTCAGTAGTTTGCTCCACACTGAAATTGAGTTCTTGTGTCATAAAATCACGTGATGGCCTAGGAGGCTTTTCGTTCTGATTCAAAAGCATAAATAGCAGTACACCATTCATTACCATTAGGAAAATCAATAAAGCTGAGAAAAGTAGATTCTTCTTCATGCCAAATTAATTTAGGATTGAATTTCCGTCAGTAGGTGAAAGTTGGTAATACTCCACTAAAGTCTGAAGTTCATCAACTTGACTTTCCTTATTGTAGTAATAGAGCGCAACTAAGTTCAACAATACCATTATCAATAAAGTAGCCCATTGGTATTTGGGAACAAACCAGGGTAATAATGCACCTGTACTCCTTGTTTCACTGTCCCTGGAGAGACGCTGTAACACCTTATCCTTAAAAAAAGGTGGAGTTTTCACTGATTCAATCGTAACACCAGCGTCGAGGATCTCAGTTATTTTTTGAGATGTAGTCTTTTCCGCATCCATATCTTTTTGAGTTATCTATTTAGATGTTTTTTTGTTTTTTTTCTTGCGCTTCAATGGTCATTTTTATAATAATTTTCCAAAATTTTCTGCAGGTTCCTTCTTGCTCTAAAAAGCAATGACTCAATTGAAGAAACACTTTTCCCTGTTATCCCACTAACTTCCTTATAGCTTAAACCATCAATTTTGTTCAATGTAAAAACCACCCGTTGTGCCTCAGGTAATTTGTTGATTGCCAGGAATAGCATTTCACTGCGTTCCTTGTTTTCCAGAACAATTCCAGGATGATCAAATACCGTGAAGTAAGAAGACCTATCCATCGGAATTAAGTTCCCGGTAATCGATTGCATAAATCCAAATCGCTTTTTCGTGTTTTTTTTACGAATAAATTCCAAGCACTTATTCACCGAAATCCGATATATCCAAGTGCTCAATTTGGAATCTCCCTTAAATTTTGAAATGGAATGAAAAACTTCTACAAAAACTTCTTGGGCAATGTCCTCAGCATCTTCTTGATTGGGAACAAAAGAAAGACAGGTATTAAAGACTTTTTCCTGAAATTCTGCCATCAACCTTGCATAAGCAGCGTGTTTTTGCGCCTTTAGTTCAGTTAAAAATTCCTTGTCATCCAAGAGGTTAGTGCGTTGTTTTCCATGCAAGTTAAGAAGGTCTTTTCAAAAAAATTATCAGGCTTGCACAAGTTTTTTCATTCGTTCACATCTAAAACAACATACAAAATAGATACGAATGAATAGAAAAAGAATGAAGTCAGGTGTAACAGTTGCTACAGTATTGCTGATTGGTATCTCTACCCTTTATGCCCAAAGGCAAGACCAAAATAGAGCGCACAAAGGACCGCCAAGTTTTGAACAACTCTTGAAGGATTTAGATAGTAATGAAGATGGAAAACTATCTTCAAATGAAGTGAAGGGTCCATTAAAACGTGACTTTGATAAAGTAGACCTAAATGAAGATGGTTTCATAACTGAAGAGGAGTTCAACAAAGCCCCAAAACCCAAGAGAAGGGAAAGAAATCAGTAAACCCCATAAAAATCTTTTACATATGAAAAAGGAAAAGTTATTTAATCGGATTATGACTTCCGCTACTAGTTTTACAATTGTATTGGCTGGTTTTCTGGCCTGTAGTGCTGATACAGAAGATGATTTGTCAATTGGCGCAGATGATGATGAAATCATAAACTCAGGGGAACTTCATCCCGCGTTTCTAGAATTTGACGAAGACAATACCGATATCTACCTAGAGGGTAGTAATGTTGTTATTGAAACCAATGGCTTACCCAATCATACAACGGTGTATTGGGGCGCAGGACATGAATTGTACATTGATGAGCCCGGAGTGGAACTGACCCCAAGCAGGATACCAAATTTTAACGGAGAAGCTACTTTAAGGGTACCCCAAAATCCAGAATTAGCTTCAAGTAGCACCTCTACCAATATGGGTGCCATTGGTATTGCAGTTAGCGGTGCGGCAATTTTCAATGATCAAGAGGGAAATGGAGCGCTAAATGATGCTGCAGCTAGTTTAGATTATACTGGTGGACATATTGGTCCAGCGGAGTATCATTACCATCTGGAACCCACGGCTTGGTCAGAGGATGACGACAATCTCATTGGAATATTATCTGATGGTTTTTTTATCTACGGAAGAAAATGCCATGCTACAGGTGATTACCCTACGGACTTGGACGCGTCAGGAGGGCATTTTGGTATAACACAACATAGTTCCGAGCCTGAGTATCATTACCATATGGAGAATGAGCTTTATCTAAATCAATACTATGTGATTTTCCCAGGTGATTATCAAGGTACTCCTAATGCAATCAATTAAAATCATATACATAGGATTGTTGGCGTTTCTGGTGACGGATAACGACCCAGCGCACAACATATTGGAATCTTTTAGAATCCACGCACAAGAAGCTTATAAACACGAATTGGAGTTGCATCCATTGGAAGGTAAATGGTATTATAATGACACTCCATTTACTGGCTATGCGCTTTCTTACCATGCCAATGGCACCTTAGCAGAACAAATTGCTTTTAAAAATGGAAAAAAGCATGGCGTATTTCGTAAATGGTATCCAACCGGACAACTTAGAACGGAAGGACAATACGCGCATAACAGGCTGAATAAAGAACTTAAAAGCTGGTGGTCCAATGGCAACTTGAGCACAACTTCTTTTTATGTAATGGGTGAACGCCATGGAAAACAATGTAAATGGTACCCAAACGGACAATTAGCACGTTTAATCCATTTAAACTTTGGAAAAGAGGACGGATTGCAGCAGGCATGGTTGCAAAGCGGAAAACTATATGCCAACTACGAAGCCAAAAATGGTCGATTTTTTGGACTTAAAAGATCTAACCTTTGTTATGAACTTAAGGATGAAGTGGTACAACAATAAAGCAGGTTTTTACTTATTCGCTCTACTTACCACAGTGCTGATGGCATGTGGTGAGAAAAGAAATACCGAAAAAGAAAGTCGAGTTGCGGTTTTACCGTATTATGACGAACCCTCATTTACCCCCCTTTGGTTATCAAAGCAAAGTGATTCAATTACTGGAATCCATAGGATTCCCAATTTTACATTGATTAATCAGATGGGGGATACATTGACGGAAAAAACCTTTGAAAACAAAATTTACATCACTGATTTCTTTTTTACTTCCTGCCCAGGGATATGTCCTAAAATGACACAAAACATGACATTGTTACAAGATGCATTCCTTAACGATGCTGACATATTATTGCTATCCCATTCTGTAACTCCAGAATTGGATTCTGTGCCTATACTAAGGCATTATGCAGACGCCAAGGGTGTCGTTGACAATAAATGGCATTTGGTAACCGGGAAACGCAAAGACATTTACAACTTAGGACGTTTTGCCTATTTTATAGAAGAAGACTTAGGGTTTCAGAAAACCGAAGATGAATTTCTTCATACCGAAAACTTTGTCTTAATCGACAAAAACAGGCATATCCGCGGCATTTACAACGGATTGAACAAAACAGCCATAAATCAACTTATTGCAGACGTAAAAACCTTGCAAAAAGAGCGTTGATTTCCTCTATTACTTTGGCATCACATAGGTACCATCCTCCAATCGAAGGATATTCAATGGGTTTGCTTCTTTAAGTGCTTCTGGCAATAAGGAATCTGGAAATCCTTGATAACAAATTGGTCTCGTAAATCTTGTTATTGCAGCCGTGCCAACAGAAGTCATCCTGGCATCCGATGTTGCAGGAAAGGGGCCACCGTGTACCATGGAGTGACAAACTTCCACTCCAGTTGGAAATGCATTGATAAGAAGTCGACCTACCTTTCGTTCCAACAATTTCAATAAGTCCGCATAATCTTCCAAATCTTTAGGTGTACCGTGCACTGTTGCTGTAAGGTGCCCATTTAAGTTCCTGGCTATTTGTAGCATTTCGTCTTTATTATTGGATTTAACCAAAAGTGTAGTAGGCCCAAAAACCTCTTCTTCCATTTCCTTATCAGCTATAAAATCGGAAGCAGTGGTAGAAAGTACTTCTGCGATTCCTTGCGCGCCACCTTCTGATTGATTGCCTTTACCAACGGAGGTCACCTTGTTTTTCGATTTTAAGGATTCCAATCCAGAAGCAAAATTATTCTGAATGGCTTCGGTCAGCATAGTTGCAGATTCCGATGCGGTTATTTGCTTTTCAAGCTCTTTTTCAAACTTGTTGGCATGCTCAGAATTTTGAATTATGGTAATCCCAGGATTGGTACAAAATTGTCCCACACCTAGTTGTACAGAACCAGCAAGACCTGTTGCTAAGGTTTCGGAATTTTGTGCGATAACACCAGGCAACATAAATACCGGATTAGAGCTTCCCATTTCTGCATAAACGGGAATCGGTTCATCCCTTCGCGCCGCTTCATCAAAAAGTGCTTTTCCTCCTCGAAAAGAACCTGTGAATCCTATTGCCTTGATCAAAGGATGTCTTACAATAGCTTGACCCACTGCTATTGCCGCACCTTGCACCAAAGAAAACACACCGTTGGGCATATTACAATCTTCTGCTGCCTTGGCGATGGCCTTTCCTACCAATTCGGAAGTTCCAGGGTGTGCAGGATGCGCTTTAACCACCACAGGGCATCCAGCCGCGAGTGCCGAAGCGGTATCTCCTCCTGCTACAGAGAAGGCCAACGGAAAATTACTTGCTCCAAAGACTCCTACAGGTCCAAGAGCAATTTGCATTTGACGGGTGTCTGGTTTTGGAACCGGTGTTCTATCAGGATTTGCACGATCAATTCTGGCATCAACCCAAGAACCTTCTCGCAACAAATTGGCGAACAATCGCAATTGACCCGTGGTTCTTCCCAATTCACCCTTTAATCTACCTTCAGGAAGTCCAGTCTCTAAAGTACATCGTGCTACAAGTGTTGATTCCAATTGGGCAAGTTCCTCGGCAATCGTGTCCAAGAATTCGGCACGTTCCACACCCGATTTTTGTCGGTAAAGTTCAAAAGCAGCTTCAGCCAAAACAACCGCTTTGTCAACTTCAGCTTGTGTAGCCTCAATAAATGCGACTTCCAAAGCTTCTCCAGTTGCCGGATTGTTGGCATAAAAGGTTGTTTTGCCTTCGGCAGATTCTATGTTTCCGAGGATATTTTTCCCACTCAATTGCATAATTGTCCAGATTATAATTAGTGGCTAAAGGTAGTAGGATTCTAATAAAGGAAAAAGGAATTGATAGGGTTAAAATAAAGCATTCAAAAGTTGCAGAAAACAATCATTTAGAGGTTTACACCAAAATGTATTGGTCTTATACCAAAATGTTTAAGTGTCAAAGTAGGCGCACTTCTGAAATTTGCATCAGTTAATCATTAAAAACAGAATCAACATGAAAAAAGTTCTCGGTGTAGTAAGTATTGCAATACTCTTTGTAAGCTGCCAAAAGAATCAAAAAAACGGTGTTGAGGCAAATGCTGAATCAGTACAAAATTCAATAAACATTAAAAAAGAAAATACAATGGAAAATCTAAAATCAGGAAAAAACACAGTGACCTTTAAATCATTTGGAGTTGACTTAGTAGGAGATCTATATCTACCCGAAGGTTTTGATCCAAACAAGAAATACAAGGCAATCGTAGGTGCTAGTCCATTTCCACAAGTTAAAGAGCAAATTCCGGCTACCTATGGCCCAGAAATGGCCAATAGAGGGTTCATCTATTTGGGCTTTGACTACCTTGGTATGGGTGATTCGCCAGCATTACCAGGAGAGTTCAAACAATCTAGATATATGTTTAGGTTAATCGAAAATACGTGGGATGCTGTTTCTTATTTGGGAACCCTTCCTTTTGTTGAGGAAATTTATGGGCTTGGTGTATGTCAAGGTGGTTCCATAATTGCGTCCGCAGCCGTAACTGATCACAGAATCAAGAAAATAGCAACGGTTTCCGGAATGATGGCCGCAGATGCTTTTCAATGGACGGATAAGAACGTTGCAAATCAAACAATTGCAGCAGCAAATGCCTCCATGCAAAAACAATACGAAACCGGCGAACCTGATTATGTTGCTCCATTTGGACTTACCGATGAACAGTCGAGAGAGGAATTTGTAGGTACCGCCGCTGTCCCAGAAATGGCTGGCGAGTCCTATGATTACTATGGACGAGATGGATTTAGAGGGCCAAAAGCTGTCGAAAATTATACCAATATGCATATTGGTGATCAAGCCATGCAATCCCTAATCTCAATCGGAGAAGCTTATGCTGATAAAATAGCACAACCTACTTTAGTAGTTTACGGTAAAAATGCTCCTACGGCAATTTGCTCTACTGCATTTATTGATAAACTTACCAATGAGCATGAAGTAGTGGCGTTAGAGGAATTTAGCCATGTTGATTTCTACTATAAACCAGATGCCGTAAAGGTATCAACGGATGCTGTTGCAGACTTCTTCAATAAATAAGAAAGAAAGGTTTAGAAGAGGTTACGTTGTAACCTCTTCTCCTATTAATTGGTTTAAAACAATACTTTATTCCCATGACAACTCAAGAAATATCCAAATTGGTCAAAAAAAGTTGGGTACATCAGATAAGATGCGGAGCGCATCGCTTTATCGACATTACGATTGTAGAGGTAAAGGGTAGGTACTTTGTGCGTCAATATAAATTTGGGAAACGAAGTTGGTATGATGCTTTTCTTGAAAATCCGGATGGAGCCATAAAATTTGGCGATATCATCATCCCCATTGATGGGGTTGTTCCTACCGACTTGAACACTATTAACCCCTTGGTCAACAAGGCCTATTTTAGAAAGATGAGTATTCTTTACCCATTAATGCGTCTGACTTATGACCGTAAAAAACACGAGGCTTCGACCTTGGAGCTAATTCCGAAGATCTAGTCAAGTGAAAACCCTCAATTTTAGCCAAGTCAACAAGGACAACTACTAAGATTGAAATACAAAAATCATTGCGTTAAGATTTTGAGTGTTTAAATCGCTCAAAAACGTAACTTTAATACGAATTGATTACATGAAGATGCCAAGTTACCAGTTTAAATCCATTACGGACTTTCATAAACATTTCGATATTCCAGCGCCGGAGAATCCACTTTTTAGTATTATCCATACAGCACTGAAAGCTGATGAATTTGCAAATTGTGAAAGCGAAAATTATGACGAGCCGATACAAATTACCAGTAATTTTTACGCCATAAGCTTTAAGAAAATACTTTCGGGAGAATTGGTTTACGGTCGTACAAAATACGATTGCACCAATGGAACACTACTATTTACGGCTCCCAACCAAAGTCTATCATTTAAAGGAATGGTATACAGTTCCGAAAGCTATCATATTGCATTTCATAAAGATTATTTGAACGGAAGTCCTCTTTTTGAAAAAATAAAAAAGTACAACTACTTCAATTACCACGCCAACGAGGCATTACATCTATCTCCTAGGGAAGAAGAACTCATGAAATCCATATTCAACAGCATTAAGATTGAATACCACAACAATCAAGATGAGTTTAGTAAGGAGATTATCCTTTCCCATATGGAAACTCTACTTAAATACGCAGATCGGTTTTACAAGCGTCAATTTTTGAATAGAAAAGACATCAATCAAGAATTGTTTACGCGATTTCGGAATGTTCTCAACGTCTATTTTGAGACCCAACAACTTGAAGTGAGAGGAATTCCAACTGTGGATTGGATGGCGCAACAATTGGGTATTAGTCATCGCTATATGAGCGATACCATAAAAGCGGAAACCGGAAAAACAGCAGTTGATCAAATCAATCTTTACCTAATCGATGAGGCGAAGAACATGTTATTAAATCCTAATAATTCCATTAGCGATACAGCCTATAAATTAGGTTTTGAGTATCCGCAATACTTCTCCCGTTTATTTAAAAAGAAAGTAGGCATGAGTCCTAAGGCCTATATTGAGATGCAATTGAATTAATCCAGACGATTACTACCAAAGAAAACTTCCGGGGCTTTTGATTCATTCTTTATGTAAAATGGAATACAAAATCCGTAAAACGGCATACGTTTGTGTGAAATATCAATTGGAACTTTGTACCAAGTAAATTCAAAATAATAATCATGGCACAAATATCCAATGAACAATTAACTACGATTAAGGGTTTGGCGTATAGCTTGGTAAAAGTGGATCATCCAACCCCTTTTCTTAAAACACCCGCGGATTATAATTTACAGTACGAAGACGTGACTTTTAAATCCATGGATGGAGTTGAATTGAAAGCATGGTATATTCCATTTCAAGATTCCAACAAATTGATTATCTGTAACCATCCTATGACGTTCAATCGCTATGGATTTCCTGGGCATTTGGATCCATGGAATCAATTTCAAGATGTTGAAGTAAATTTTTTAAATATATACAAAGCCTTAAATAAAGCAGGCTATAATGTGTTTACCTATGATTTAAGAAACCACGGGGAAAGTGCTTCTGCAAACGACAATGTCTCTGGGGTAGGTTTGTTGGAATACCAAGATGTTGTTGGTGCAATGCAGTATGTTCAAAATCATGATGGATTAAAACATATGCAAGTTGGTCTATTTAATCCCTGTGCTGGAGGGAATGCCGCAATGGTCGCAAAGACAAAACATCCAGAATATTTTGAGGATGTAAAGGCATTTGTATGCCCGCAACCTGCATCCATGCATATTATGACGCAAATTACGCTCAACAATATGGGTTTAGGTGAGTACATGGAAGTTTTGGATGAGGAACAACTAAAATTGGGAGGATTTAAGAGTAGTGATATGTCTCCTCATCACTATGCGCATAATGTTAAGGTTCCAACGTTTATCATCCAAACAAAGGAAGACGCATGGACTATTCCAGACGATGTACAAAAAACCTATGATAGTCTTGGTGCAGCTAACAAAAAATTATATTGGGTTGAAGGGACCACAAAGCGTTTTGATGGATACAATTACTTTGGTGAAAATCCTGAGCAAATGATTGCCTGGTTCGATACTTATGTAAATTAATAATGGTTAACTTGATGGTACTATAACCTTAATACAATGAATAGAAAGCAAGTAGCAAGTTCATATCTAAATCATTTGGAAAAAGGGGATATTGAGAATTTATTAAGCTTGTTTACAGCAAATGCGCTTGTGGATTCTCCTTTATATGGTATGCTGCCTGCCAGTGAGTTTTACATCAAACTGAATAACGATACAGAGAATTCCGAATTGCATTTAAACGGAATTTTTCAAGATGCCAACTCCAATCAATTAGCGTTGTATTTTACCTACAAATGGTCATTAAAAAACGATATGTTCGTGGAGTTTGATGTAGTTGACATCATTGAGTTTGATGCGAAAAACAAAATAAGCAAACTCAAAATCATATATGATACCGTGGTGGCTAGAAAGCTAAAGGCAAAATTAATGGAATAGAAATCGTTCAAATCTAACCTTCCTATGAAGCATTTTAGCAGTTTATCGGAATACTTAGGGTATCTCAATTTTCCTAGGCCAGAGCATCCTTTATTAAGTGTAGTTCCCATTGATTCCACACTTATGCATGGTTTTAGGGATAGTTCCCCACCTATTACGAATGATTTTTATTCCATTTCCTTAAAGAAACTTGTTTCAGGTAATCTATCCTATGGGCGAACCAAATATGATTTTGCAAATGGAGCTATGGTATTTATGGCTCCACGCCAAATTGCACAATGGGATGATTTTATTGAAATTGAGGACCAAGGCTTTTTTATCACCTTTCATGAAGATTTTATTAGAGGGACAGGCTTATCTGATAAAATCAAGGCCTATGGTTATTTTTCATACACAATTAATGAAGCATTGCACTTATCTCCTAAGGAAGAGAATATAATGCAGTCCATTTTCGATACTATTAAATCTGAGTATCGTAACAACCAAGATGAGTTTAGCAAGGACATCATCATTTCCCAACTTGAAACGTTGCTCAAGTTTGCAGATCGCTTTTACAAACGTCAATTTATAAATCGTCAAGAATCGTCAAGTAAGCTATTAGATAAATTCAATACTGAATTGAGACGTTATTATGAAGACGACCACTTAAACGGGCTCCCCAATCTCAATACCATCGCAGAGCTATTAACGGTTTCACAACGTTATCTAAGTGATACACTAAAAACAGAAACAGGGAAGAGTGGTAAGGAACATATCAATCAGTTCATCCTTGAAAAAGCTAAGGATGAACTACTTGGAAGTTTAAAATCCATCAGTGAAATTGCCTATGAACTAGGGTTTGATTACCCTCAAAACTTTAGCAAAATGTTCAAAAGAGAAACGGGTATGAGTCCAAAATCTTTTCTTAAACAGCAATTAAATTAATCCAAAACAAAATTGAATTCTTATTCCACTTCCACTATCATCTCTATTTCTACAGCTATGTTGGTTGGTAATGATCCCATACCTACGGCAGCACGTGCGTGCTTCCCTTTTTCTCCAAATACTTCGACCATTAAATCCGAAAACCCGTTAACCACCTTTGGATGATCCGTGAACTCTGGATCGGCATTTACCATTCCCAAAACTTTTACAATTCGTTTTACCTTACTTAAATCACCCAATTCGGCTTTCAACACCGCAAGTTGATTAATCCCGGTAAGTCTAGCAGCTTTGTATCCGTCTTCAATGGTAAGGTCTTGACCAATTTTACCTGTGATGTATTCACCATTGGCCTGCTTTGGTCCTTTTCCAGCCAAGAATATTAAATTTCCGGTGCGTACCGCATTAACATAATTGGCTACTGGAGCCGAAGGTTCACTTAGCACGATACCCAATTCCTCCAATTTAGCTTCCGGATTGTAGTTAGGGTCCTTCTGCACTATTGGCGTTTCTTCAGTAGAGACTTCAGCTTTTTCAGGAGCTGTTCCACATCCTGCCAAGAAAAGCATAGCTAGCATCGTACGCAATACGGTCTTCATATCTAAAATTTATTGGTTTGGTATAAATTTAAGCGTTTTCGAGTACTTCCTTCACCCGTTGTGCCACAATTCGCTCTTGACCTGGAACCATCATCCACGTTGTAATACCGATATTGTCCTTGCCGCCTACAGTAGCAATGGACGGGTGACCTTCCTTGAGTTTTTTTCGAGCTTCATCCCCAGTAATTTTGACCACTGTATCATCCCAAGTTATTCGAAGAGATGGTACATGATTTGCATGAGGCGGCACGTGTATTTCCGTTTTAACGCCATTGACCGAGGAGGCACTGTCGCTGATCAATTGTATTTGTCGTTCCCAAAGTTGCCATTCTGCTTTGTGGTCCTTCTGTAAATAGGTTTCCAGCGCAACCAACATTCCCAGTACTTCTTCTTTGTTCACTTTCATACCGCGTCCTATAGTGGTTCCTCTAGGCGGTGTATGCAATCTGGCAGCCTTAATATATTTGCGCTTTCCAAGCAATAAACCGGCACTTTGCGGTCCTCGAATTCCTTTTCCGCCAGAAAAAGCGACTAAATCAAATCCCATTTTGGTAAACTTAAATAAGTTATCCACTGGTGGAACATCCGCAGCGCAATCGATAAAAGTGGGTATTCCATGCTTTTTACCAAGGGCTACAAACTCTTCTCTTTTAATTTCACCTTGTTCCGTATTGGCATTCAAGAACCAGAGCATAGCCGTATTTTTAGTAATGGCTTTTTCTAATTCCTTGGCGGTTTTGACCCAAACCAATTTTGCGCCAACATTGGTCAAAGCTTTAGAATAACCAATATTGTGTGATTCTTGAAGAATCACTTCATTTTTCATACCCGTTGAATCTGGTAATTGGGCCACCTTTTTTTCATCCATTCCTGCCAAGACTCCAGCTGTACCTATTGACATGGCCCCAAATGCCCCAGATGTGACCGTAGCATATTCACATTGCAATAATTCCGCAATTCGCTCTCCAACCTTGTCTTGGAGTTCGTCTAAATTCACATATTCAGTAGCCCCAAACGAAATGGCTTCCAAAACTTCATTAGACATCAAGGAGCCTGTCATTGAGGTATAGGTCCCCGCAGCATTGATAAAGGTGCGTATTCCCAATTCCTTGAAAAAATTACGCGATGCCGGTGTTTCCACGGCCGCATGCATCATTTGTGGGCTTAATAAGCCAGTTCCAACCAAACCACCTACAACAGGTAGACTGGAAAGGGTTTTCAATATTTTTCTTCTCGAAAGTTTATCCTGTGATTTTTTCATTTCATCAAATTTTAATCCACTGCTGCTATACAATCTATCTCCACCAAGGAATCCCCTGGCACTCCGCCATACACGGCCACCGTGGTTCTTACCGGTGGATTATCCCCGAATCGTCCACGATACACTTCATTCATGCCGTGATAATCGTTTAAATCATGCAAATACACATTCACCTTGAGTACCTTATCCATGGAAGAACCGTTTTTAACCAATTCCTTTTCAATTTCCTTAAGAACATGGTCGGTATGTGATTTGATATCGCCTTCAAAATGCGCGCCCTTACCGGCCACATAAAGGGTGTTTCCGTGTTTTACTGCCCCAGAAAACAATGGAACCTTTTTGTCCTGCACTATAGCCCCAACTACTTCTTTTTTAGGGTTGGGAGATTTCCCCATTGCTTTAACGGACCCTGCACCCAAAAGGGCTGCAACTCCCATTCCTAATTTTTTAAATGCTGATCTTCTATCTGTTCTTTCCATTATTATATTGTTTTGTTTGTTGTTCTGATTCTTACCACATTCGTTTTTTCAATAGCTCCCGTACTTGTTCCTTTGGAACAGGCAGCTCATCGATATGACTTCGTAGCCAGTCTGAGAAATCCTTTTCAATTTCCTCGGTCCATTTATTATCGATTTGTCCAGGTGTGTATTTTCCTTCCTTTAATCGCGTTATTGCAAAAAGGTCTCTTAATCTTACTACTTCTGATGTAACAACTACCTTTTCAGCCAGATGTGCTGGAATAAACATGATACCTTCGCGTTTTGCCAAAACGATATCCCCTGGAAGCACAGTGGCAGCTCCAATCCGAATTGGCGAATTGATGCTAAGTAACATCACCTCAGTTAAAAACGATGGATCCCAACCACGTACAAAAGCATTGAATCCTTGTATTTCAGAAAGCCCTTCCATATCCCTGCTAGATGCATTGAACACTACACCATTCTTAGATTTGGCGTAGATGGAATTCCCGAGGTTATCACCAATTAGTGTTCCGTTTACGATTTTACCAAAGGCATCTGCAACATAGACATCGCCTTCAACCAGCATATCTATAGGCCATGAATTGGTGTTTCCAATCCTCCCATCTGATTTGCCCTTGCTTTTAATCTGATCTGACACATCTGGTCGATTGGGCATGTATTGTACGGTCAGTGCTCTTCCAACAATGGGAACATCATCATGCAATGGCTGCCAACCACTTTCAAATTGATTGTGATAACCTTCATTTCGGAGTACACCCCAGGCTTCCTCGATGGTAACTTGTTTCATGCGTTCTAAAACATCATCCGCTACTTTAGGACGACCATCCTCAAAACGTTCTCCTGTCCATTGTGGCGTCAAGAATAGCATTTGCTCCTTGGTCATTGTTTGGGCGAGCCCGATATTCAACAGGAACAAAAACAGTCCTGTAAAAAGAACTCTTCCTCGCCAAATCATCATTGAATATGTTTGTTTTTTCATTTGAATTATGTTTTATCAGTATTTTCCACTTCCTTGTTCGGGTCTCGATCTCGCCACCAGGTTGCTAATGATGAACCAGAAATATTCATCCATGGCCCAAACACAGCTGGTGCAAGGCCAATGGTGGCCACTTTACCCATTTCCAATGCAATACCTGATGCCAATCCGCCATTTTGCATACCCACCTCTAGCGCAATGGTCCTACAATCCTGTTCTTTCATTTTAAGAGCCCTACAAGACCAATAGCCAAGGAAATAACCCGCTATATTATGAATGATAGCCGCTAAAATCAGAAAGAGTCCAATGGTCAAAAGACTGTCCCTACCAGCTGCAGTTATGATAGCAATGATCAACGCGATACCAGCCATGGAAACTATTGGCATAGCCTTATCCAACCATTTTGCTTTACCATGGAAAAAGTAATTGAACAACAAACCTGCTATAATGGGTAAAATCACAATCTTAACGATGCTGAGCATCATTCCTACGAAATCAATCGGTACAAATTGTCCTGCAAAAGACTCCATAAGAAGGGGCGTCATCAAAGGCGCCAAAACCGTGGAGACAGCGGTTAATGTAACCGACAATGCAAGATTCGCTTTTGCCAAATAGGCCATTACATTTGAGGCCAAACCGCTTGGTGAAGAACCAACTAGCACTACTCCGGCTGCAATCTCGGCTGGGAAACCAAATAAGGTAGCAATAGCAAAACCCAAAACAGGCATTATAGTAAACTGACATAGCAATCCTACCAAAACACCCTTTGGCATACGAACTACTCCTGCAAAGTCCTTGATGCTCATTGCCGTACCCATACCGAACATAATCAACTGCAAAAGGGGCACTATCAGTGATTTCAATTGAAAACTGCCAATACTGGTAAAATATGCCGGATAAAACATGGAAACGCTAACGGCAGCAAATACCAACACCGTAAAGGAGAATCCTTTGAATTTTTTATGCCCTCGTATGGCCAAAGCCAATAACAAGAAAAAGAACACTATAGCAGGTCCACTTTGCGCACCATAACCCAAAATGAGCATTACAATAGCTGCTATTAGAAATACCAGAGCGGCAATTAAAAGTAGTTTGTATGGTTTTTTCATTAGTTGGTCAATTGATTTTACGTTAGTTTTTGTTCCAAGGGTTACTTGCAATACCGTTAAGGTCCCAAACTACCTCACCTTCTCGCAAGGTAAGTTCACATTCCAGTTTTTTATCCCCGTTGATCTTTTTTCTTCTGACATCAATAAAGCCAAATTCTCCCATTCTGAGATTCAAGATTGCTACATCTGCCACAGCGCCTTCAGATAAATGTCCCAAATCTTCCCGTTGAATGATTTTGGCGGGTTCCCAAGTGGATGCTGCAATAACTTCGGTCAAAGGCATATTCATATTGAGAAACTTTGACATGACGTTGATTTGACTTTTCATGCCCCCATTCATACTACCTGTATGCAAATCCGTGCTGATTGAGTTGGGTTTTAATCCCTGCTGCATGGCTGGGACCGCTTGTTCAAACAAAAAACTACCTCCACCATGACCTACGTCAAAAATAATCCCGCGTTGTTGGGCTTTAAAAACATAATCCCGAACTTTTCCATTTTCATCAACAATTGGGGTTCTGCCGTTTACATGTGCATAAGCATGGGTAAAAATATCCCCAGGTCTCAATTTTTCCAAAAACAAGGTTTCAATGGGAAGTTCAGGTTCACTGCCGCCAAAATCTATCATTACCGGAATATTGGCCATTTCACCAGCTTCTACAGCACGTTCTGTTGGCGTCCAATTGTATCCACTGTAATGTGCCAGTTTTATCCCTATAACAATATCCGGGAATTGTTTGGCAATCATTGCGGTTAACTTTGGATCCATATCCAAAACATCTTGTTCAATGGCTCCACCTTTCATTCCCAATCCCACAATATTTAGAAAGGCCAACACCCTAGTTTTTGAGCGATCTACCACCTGTTCTTTGAATTTCCTAAAATCCTTCCATCCAGAACTACCAGCATCTGCCACAGTAGTCACACCACTTCTAAAAGTAAATCCATCTGGTGGTAATGCCGCAAAACTATTGTTCAGGTAACCAAATGGAACCGTTCCATGGAAGTTATGGGTATGGATGTCCAACAAGCCTGGCACAACATAAAAACCTTTAGCTTCTATTGTCTTTTTTGCTTGATTAGAAGGTATCCTATTGGAAACTTTAGCGATTTTTCCATCCAAAATGGCCACATCCATTTCTTGGTCTATCCCATTTTTGACATCTATAACATGCCCGTCATTAATCAATAGATCATACTCCTGGGCAATCATTGCATTCACCGTAATCAATGCGAGTAGAATACATCCCAAATTTCTAATATGTGTTCTCATTTTTCAGTAATTGTAGTCCTATTTGCAGGCCATCGACCCCAATTGCAGTATAACCTAAAGGTTATCCCTAATTGATTTTACCTCATCTGTGCTTATGGCACTGGCTTTATTCCCAAAATTCGTGCGGATGTATGTCAGTACCTCAGCAATGTCTTTATCGGATAAAAAACTATGCTGTGGCATAACTCCATTATAGGTTTCCCCATGCACTTGGATACTGCCTTCCATGCCTTCCAGCATAATTTTAATGAGTCGTTCTTTATCACCATTTACCCAATCTGTATTGGCTATTGGTGGAAATCTTCCCGTTGCTCCGCCACCATCATTTTGATGACATGCACTGCAATAGGTATAGTAGGTTTTCTCTCCACCGGATACATTTTCACGCATCAGATTATCCGCTATCCTATCTGGTGTTCTTATGTGGGATAACTCTTTGCGAAGTTCCATTTGCGCCAATTGCTCCGACCCAAAATTTTCTCTATCCCCTGTAAACGTGATTTTCCAAATTTTGCCTTTTACAGAATCTGAAACATACATCCCGCCATCCGGACCAAATGCAATACCCATAGGACGATAAACCGCGTCATTGACACTTTCCAAAGGGTCAACCCCTGCAAAACCATCAATAAAAACCTCATACCCACCGGAGGGCTTTCCATTTTCAAAGGGAACGAAGCCTACAAAATATCCTGATTGGGGATAAGGAGCTCTATTGGTTGAACCATGAAATGCGATGAAGGCCCCATTTTTATAGCGTTCTGGAAAGGTATCCCCTTGATAAAACACCAAATCATTAGGTGCCCAATGACCCGGGAACCCAATAATAGGATCATCATATTGATCGCAACGCCCTATTATTAGTCCATCACCACCATACTCTGGCGCCAAAACTTTCTTTTCTTGAATTTGGTCATAGTAACAATAAGGCCATCCAAAATCCGAACCTTCTGTAACTCTTATGAATTCTTCCGAAGGCAATAATGCACTTTGCCACGGGTCGTATTTATCCGGGAAAAGTCGCAATAAATCATCCCGACCATGAACCACCACATAAAGATTCTTATCGGCAGGATTCCAATCCATGGCTACAACACTGCGAATTCCAGAAGCATACTTAACACCGTCCTTTTGGGTCTGGTTCAATTTATTGGCATCAAATCGCCAAATACCTGCATGATCTTCCAACTGTGGACAGGGATCCAACCCTGGTGCACCAGGTGTTCTCTTTGGGCTTTGACATGCATTTGAAGGTGCTCCAAATGGAATATACATATGGCCTTCATCATCAAAAGCCAAAGGTTTACCAATATGTTCATGCTTACCATGTGGATGGTCATCTGTAAAGACGATTTCCATATCGCCTTCGGGAACCAAAGTACCAGGCTTTAACTTATAGCGATAAACAACCAATTCTGAACTAAAATAGAGGTACCCATTGTACACATGCATTCCTGTGGCATAACTCCATTTTTGACTTGTGCGATAGGACCCAAAACTTTCTATAGTATTGGCTTCTCCATCACCGTCTGTATCCTCAAATACGGTAATTGAACCTTTTGCACTGGAATTTCGGAGTTTGGCATAAAGAAAACCATCCTCTGTAACGGCCATATGCCGAACCTTCCCTTCCGTGCTGTCGACAACCGTAACGACTTCAAATCCATCAGGCACAAACAAGCCAGCATTCTTGGGTCCATTTTCTTTTTTTGTGCATTGAACAAGAAGGATTGGTGTAGCAAGAAGAACCAAAAGTAATTTGATACAAATGGTGTGTTTTTTGGTTGATGGTTGATTGTTCATAAGGTGTTGCTCAAGGTCAGTTATAATACTATTAATATGACATCAAAGGATACGAAATGACATCATATTGAAGCATTATAATCTATAAGACCATGGATACTCCCTTTAAAACTACTTTCTTAACTTACTTAAAACAAAAGATTTAGACCAAACTACAATCAAAACAAGGCGTTCAACACGTTTTCAACCATGACCGTCAAATTATGGGTTATTCCCTGTTAAAAAATGAAGATAAGTCGACTGAATCAACTGTTGTTTTCCTAGAAAAACCAAAAGACGAACAACTACTCAAACACTAATTCCCCAAAATACTCGGGCCTATGAAAATCTGGTTTTTTGGTTTGAATTGGATTCCAACTCAAATAGTGCTTTTTGGAGGTGCCATCTGCACATTTGTAAAAATTAGCGCGAGATTTTAAGCCTTTCAATTGAATATCCGGGTTTTGGGTCAAAGTTTCTGCTGGTATAACAATTGTAATCTCCCAGGAATGTCCTCCGTCCTTCTCACTAAAAGGCTGAGTACCCAAGGAAGAAGCACGTTTCAAAGTGTTTTGAATCACATCATCAGAAGCATATTGCCTTGGCCTTCGTCCCGGCCCATGCGCAAGTAGCGTTGTTCCAATACAATTGATTTCAAAGTTGTAATAGTTACCATCCGAAAGCGGGTCAAAGAAAAATTCTACGCAACTATCTCGGAAAACAAAACTATTGGGCTCGGTTTTTTCACCAAGGATGTATTCTTCTTCCACTTCGTACTTTAGCCAAATCTGATTATTACTATGGGCAATTTTAAAGCCTACCTTTGGTTGATATGGAAAAGCTTCCCAATTTACTTCATTTAGATAATGTGTTTGAGAATGCTCGTCCAACAACCTTGCAACCGTATCTAAAGTAATGGCACCTTCAAATGCTATTTCCTGTACAATCATTTTTTTAACCTCCTTTGGATTAGTATCATCGCAGGCCCAAAATAACATGAAAAGAACAAAACAAAGAAACGGCTTGATCCGCATTTATGAGGTTTGACTTATGATTTTCAACAGCAAAAGATAGAGCTTTTACATAAAACTTAGGTTTATATTGTTGAAAACGAGGCCACAACATCTTTCCTGCGCTTAAGAAAGATGGATGGAAAATATGGACTTCGATGGAATATTTAAGCTCCTTTTTCTACCCTAGCCGGTAGCGTTCCTTTAATTTTTCTGACAACTTCTCACAAATTTCCTCCACCATATCCGGACCAAATGGTACTTTAACGCGTGACGCTGCAATTTTCCTGGATTTACGTATTCCAACCGATAGCAAGAAGCAGCGTTCTTGATAAAGTGTTTGTATATAGTAATGATGTTCTCCCTTTACTCTAGGGCTAAAAAACTTTCGCAAAGCCTCAAGGACTTCCTTTTCTACTCCATTTATTGTCATATCCATGTCCTTAACCTCCTTGGACAAATATTTTACAAGATTCGGTGTCGTCGCCATACTTCAATTACATTTATCTATTGTTGAGTTGAATTGGGTTAATCCCTTGTCTATTCAAGGAAACCCAATGTTCTTACTGGCTTAATTTTTTTTTAGGAGGTTGAAAAATCGCCAATATGGGTACTATTATTTCATTTTTAATTTAATTTCATTTTGTAATGCTAGGACTGATATGGATTCATGTGTACCCTATTTAATATGAGCCAGTTGACCATATACCATCATAAACAAAAAGCTAGGGGTTAACCTAGCTCATTGCCGACAGGATTAACTCCGGTCCTTTGTACCTATTGGGGGCAATATACAAAACATGAAACGCACAAGTGGTTGATTTTAAAGTGAATGTATTACTGAAAACACTTAAAATTTTTAAGGATTTCGTGTAATCTGGTTTTAAATTTATTCCCTATTTTTCCGACGTATTATATAGAAATATATTATACTATAATTCAGGAACAATTCAATCTCCAACAATCTATTCCTGCTCAGATAGCGTAAAGGAAAAACCGAAATCTATTTCCTGTTGGTTCCCGAGCACAGGTTCAATAATTATTATTTGCCAATCGGGGTTTTATCATGTGGGATTTTGCAAGAACCGTTTTCCCTATCATTTTTGATTGATAAAAAGTGTGTACAAGGCTCCGATGGCTGTATTAAACTTTTTATTATGAAAAATGTAATTAAAACTTTGACTTTGGTATTTGGTATCGCAATCATGTCGATATCCTGTGAAAAATCTTCAATCTCAGAACAAGAACAAGTATACAATGAGATTAATGACAAAACTTTTTTCGAAACTATCAAACCAACGGGTGAAGTTACACCCAAAAATATCAGAAGACCCGGAAACAATAGTAACTAGGGCTTTTGGAACATTTCTAGTTCTACTCTCAGGTATTTTAATATACACTGATAAGTTTGTAGAGTATTTTGACATCCAAGTTGCGTATCAATTTGAATATTATACCAGCTTGGATGTTTTTTTATGGACCATTTGCCAAACATTAACGATTTTGATTTTGGCAACGGCCTTTTTCTTCAATCCGTATAAATGGTCCCTTTCAGTTCCCATTATAATATTCTCGCTTCAATTGTCATACGTGTTTCGGGACGAGAAATGGATTCAAGAGCAATACTATCTACTCTACTCTTTGATTTTTGTTGCAACCATATTTGGCTTCATCTACTTTTCCAAGTATGTGAATTCGATAATGGCCAAATTCTTGAACATTAAGCAAAAGGAAGTGGATACCTTGGTAAATTTTGTGGTTGAAGTACGCAATGAACACTACGCGAAAATTTTGGCAAGTGCAGATTTATTGGATGTCTTGGATGAATTTGAATACGATGAAACCGAGAAGCAACTTTTAAAACACTTTTTAAAAAAAGATAGAAACAAGCTCACCCGTAATTTTGAGATTCGTATTGTACAAACCTTGAAGGATGTTGACTGATTGTCCTGACAAAGTTTCGCTGTGAAAACAGTCCAAAAAAAAACGCTCAAGTAAACTTGAAGTTGAATTTAGGGTTAGGAGGGATTCCTCCCTTTTCTCGGCATCCCTTAAAAGCTCCGCTTTGAAAATAAAAAAGCCCCACTTACAAATTCAAGTAAACTTGATTTGACGTGAAGCTTTTTTATTTATTCGTGACCACGGAGGGATTCAAACCCCCGACCGCTGGAGCCGAAATCCAGTGCTCTATTCAGCTGAGCTACGTGGCCATTTAATTAAGAGCTTAATTTCTCTTTTACAATTGTTGAAATGGTTTTGCCATCTGCTTGACCGGCCAATTCCTTGGACACGATTCCCATGACCTTACCCATATCTTTCATTCCTTCTGCGCCTACTGCATCTATGGTTTGCACCACGACTTTCTCAATTTCCTCTGCCGTCAATTGCTCCGGTAAGAACTTTTCGATTATTGCTGCTTGAGCTAACTCAGGTTCAGCCAAATCCGCTCTTCCTTGTTCTTGAAAGATGGTTGCACTATCTTTTCGTTGCTTTACCAACTTCTGCACCAATTTAATCTCATCTGCCTCAGACAATTCACCAGCAGCTCCCTTCTCAGTTCCTGCTAGCAATAGGGCCGATTTAATAGCTCGCAATGCCTCCAAAGCCAAAGTATCCTTCGCTTTCATTGCGGCCTTCATCTCTGTCATAACCTGTGCTTGCAAACTCATAATCCAATTTATTTTGGGCTGCGAAGATAAAAAATAAACCCGAAAGTCTCTTAACCATCGGGCTTATCATTTCCATTTAAAATGGATACAATTTAAACACTACTAATCAACATTATCGTGCAGGAACGAGTTGTTGGACCGCAATTGCATTTCGTCATTGCTGTCTTCACTCAAAGTGGTGCGTGACACTTTTTGTTCCTTTGGTGTTTCAGAAAGATCTACACCTTGTCTTTTATAAGCTGGTTGCTTCTCAATTTCATCAATACTGTTCCTGTTGTTCTGAAACTTATAATTGAAATTCTTAAGCTTTTTTCTACGTTCATCGGCCCTGTCCTTAAGCATATCACTTATGGAACTATTCATAGGATCCATGTCCCCTGATGGTTTGCCCTCGCCTTGTGAGGCTTCTGGTGTAATGGTCTTCTTCTCAAATACCAACTCGTTTTCCACTAGTTTGGGTTCATGGGTCTCAGCCACTGATCTAGCTCCGGTTAACTGGGTTTCCAGTTCCATGTATTCTTCCAGATTGTAGCGGGTCTCACTTTCTTTGTTGTATTCCAATACTGGCTTTACCTCTACGTATTCCTTTACATCTATATCCTTGATTGTGTCGTTGTCTAAATCAAAGGTGATGGTATGCTGTTCTTCATCCTCTTCTTGTTCAACGGCATTTAAAGGCATATCGAAAGTCAATGCAAATTGATCCTCTTCGGCCTTTGGAGCTACAACCTCTGGCTCAACAACATCAATGTTATTTAAAATGCTCTTGGCTTCTACGATAACAAAATCATCTTCCACATTTTCAGGAACTACTTCTTCGTAGAAAACATTGAAGTTTCGGATATAATTTGTGGTTGGAATCAAATCAGACTCCAATTCTTTTTTTGGCGGTTCAGGCGTAATGGTTTCTTCCTCCATTTCCAAGGTGTGCTTTACAACCTTGGGTTCCTCTATTACCGGCGTTTTTTCAACCTTGATTTCTTGGACGGATGTTGCCTCAGGTGTTAGATCCTGTTCTGCGGTTTGTTCATCTTCCAAAGTGTAGAATACTTTCTTGCTCTCAGTGTTTACAATATGATCTTGCTGATCAACATTGAAACCCGTAGCGATAACAGTAACAGCGATAGCATCACCGAGGTTTTCATCTTCCCCAACACCCATGATGATATTTGCGCCATGACCAGCTTCAATTTGAATGAAATCATTGATTTCCCCTATTTCATCAATTGTAATTTCCTGTGTTCCTGAAACGATGAGCAACAATACGTTTTTGGCACCATTGATTTTGTTGTCATTCAACAATGGCGAATCCAGCGCTTTCATGATTGCTTCGCTAGCTCTAGCGGAACCAGAAGCTGTGGAAGACCCCATAATGGCGGTTCCACTTTTGGACAATACGGTCTTAGCGTCCCTAAGGTCAATATTCTGTGTGTAGTGGTGCGTAATTACCTCTGCTATCCCCCTAGCAGCAGTAGCTAATACTTCGTCCGCTTTTGAAAAACCTGCTTTGAACCCCAAATTACCATATACCTCACGTAACTTGTTATTATTGATAACAATCAGTGAATCCACATTAGCTCGCAGTTTCTCAATCCCGGTTTGGGCCTGTTTGTTACGCATTGCTCCTTCAAATTGAAAAGGAATGGTCACAATTCCGACGGTAAGCACATCCATCTCTCTGGCGACCTTTGCAATGATTGGGGCAGCACCTGTTCCAGTTCCCCCACCCATACCGGCTGTAATAAATGCCATTTTGGTATTACCTTCCAGCATGGCCTTAACTTCCTCCATACTTTCTAAAGCTGCTTGCTCACCAACCTCCGGATTGGCGCCAGCTCCTAATCCTTCTGTAAGCGATACGCCCAGTTGGATTTTATTTGGAATCGGACTGTTTTGAAGCGCTTGGGCGTCTGTATTACAGATGACGAAGTCCACTCCGTTTATTCCGGCTTGGAACATGTGATTGATGGCATTGCCACCACCACCTCCGACGCCGATTACTTTAATCACGTTGCTTTTGTTTTTGGGGAGATCAAAAGCGATATTGTCAAATTCGGTGCTCTTACTCATGACAGTTTTGTTTCGTTTAATGGGGTTATTATTCTGCGTTATCCAAAAAGTCTTTTAATTTTTCAGACCATTTGTCAAATATCGATTTACGTTCTTTACTAGATGGGCTTCCAACATGCTCTTGCCCTACCAATACCTTCTCCTCTTCCAATACCGCCTCTTCCTCAGTGGCATTTTGATTGGCTGTGGTTTCCAAAGCATTCATTAGCAACCCAACGGCCGTTGCATATAATGGACTGGCTATTTCCTCATCGGAATCCCCAGCCAAATGTTCGTTAGGATAACCAATACGGGTATCCATCCCAGTGATATATTCTACCAATTGCTTCAAATGATTCAATTGGCTTCCTCCACCGGTAAGTACGATACCGGCAATTAGTTTCTTTTTTTGCTCTTCGTGGCCGTAGTTTTTAATTTCCACATACACTTGTTCCACAATCTCCACAACCCTAGCATGAATAATCTTGGACAAGTTTTTCAACGTGATTTCCTTGGGTTCGCGACCACGTAATCCAGGAATTGAAACAATTTCATTATCCTTGTTTTCACCAGGCCATGCGGAACCAAATTTCATTTTTAGGAGTTCTGCTTGTTTTTCAATAATTGAACAGCCCTCCTTAATGTCTTCTGTAATTACATTTCCGCCAAAAGGTATTACGGAAGTATGGCGGATAATACCATCTTTAAAAATTGCCAAGTCCGTGGTACCACCTCCTATATCAATCAATGCGACTCCTGCTTCTTTTTCCTCTTGACTTAACACTGCCTCTGCAGATGCCAGTGGTTCCAAAGTAATGTTACCTAAATCCAGTCCGGCGCTTTTTATACAGCGACCTATGTTCTTTATTGATGAAACCTGACCTACAACAACGTGGAAGTTGGCTTCCAATCGACCGCCATACATTCCTTTAGGCTCCTTTATTTCAGATTGCCCATCTACCTTGTACTCTTGCGGCAATACATGGATGATTTCTTCGCCTGGAAGCATTACCAGCTTGTACACTTGATTACAAAGCTTTTCCAGGTCGTCATCATTGATTACTTCTTCCGAATTGGGTCTTGTGATGTAATCGCTGTGCTGGAGACTGCGAATATGCTGTCCTGCAATACCTACTACCACAGAACCAATCTTCAATCCTGAATTCAATTCGGCTTGTTCCACCGCTTGTTGAATTGATGAGATGGTTTGGGTGATATTGTTCACAACGCCTCGATGCACGCCCAAACTTTTAGATCTTCCTGTTCCCAGGATCTCAATCTTACCGTATTCGTTTTCCCTTCCAATAATCGCTACGATCTTGGTAGTTCCAATGTCCAAGCCAACTGAATATTTACCCTGTTCCATACTTTAAATTTTGGTACAAACCACTTGATTGCTGAATTCTAAACTTACTATTGCATATTTCTCCAAGGATTTATCCTTGGCAGCTTTAGCATAAAAGGCCATAAAATTTTTGAACTTTTCATTAAGGTTGTCCACACCGCCCAAATTCACGACAAAATTTTCCAGTCGGAATTTTAGTTGGTACTTTCCTTCTTCCTCAATATGTATTCCGATGACATTTTTCCTTAGAAAATCGTCTTCGTTGATATAATTCAAAATAACATAGGCATCCTCCAGGGATTTACCTGTAATCTTACCTGTGATTATAGGTACCCGAGCGGAATGATTCTGGGACATGGGCATACGTTTACCCATATCATCCAAATAAAATTTGGAGACTCCCTCTACCCTTCCAATTGGCTTTCTCTGAACAATCTTGGATATAAGTTCTCCGTTTACAGTAAGATAGACTTGGGCGTTTTTAACCATATCGTTGGACAGTAATACCTCCTCTATGGTATTCAAAACTAATTCTTCTTTGGGCCTATTTTTTACCGTGCCGTAATTTTGTATTAACAATTTATTAACTGAGGCTTCCGTGAGATATAAGTCGTTGTCTCCCAAAAATTTAACAACAATATCATCCACATTTTTCTGACTACTCCGGTAATCCGCAAAACTGTATAATGCAATAACCGTTAGAAACAGAAAAACAAGCTTTAAGTGGTTCCAATTAACTTGCATACGCCAATTCTTTTTTGATTTTTGGCACCTCAAGACCAATATCACCGGCCCCCATGGTCACCAAAACTCCTGTTTCATTTTTCTTTAACTCATCAATCAAATTTGATTTATCGACCAGTTGCTTTCTTGGATTGTCTATTTTCTCCAAAAGCCAACTGGAAGTAACTCCTGTTATAGGTTTTTCCCTTGCAGGATATATCTCTAAAAGCAATACTTCATCAAACTGGGAAAGACTTTGTGCAAAATCATCCACAAAATCCTGCGTCCTTGAGTATAAATGGGGTTGAAAAACTGCAGTGATCAATTGATCTGGATGCATTTCCCGGATCGCATCGTGTACTGCATTTATTTCTGTGGGATGATGCGCATAGTCATCAATAAAAACAAAATCCTTTTCCTTTATTTGATATGAAAACCGCCTTTGCACCCCCTTAAATGTTCCCAATGCTTCAGCTAGGCGGTACGGAGGGGAACCAGCCTGTACCGCCATTGCAAAAGCCGCTAATCCATTAAGCAGATTATGTCTGCCTGGTTTGTTGAACTTGACTTGACCCAAAACCGCTTTCGGTGTTATCAAATCAAATATGTAGGTACCCTGTTCAATGGTTATGTTCCTAATACTGTAATCAGAATCATCTTCTATTCCAAAAGTGATTCCTTCCAATGGTAGTCCATTGCGGACCAATAGTTTTCCATTGGGCTTAATTCGCTTTACGAATTCCCGAAAGGAGTATTCCAATTCGGACGAATTTCCGTAAATATCCAAATGGTCTGCATCCATTGAGGTAACGCATGCGACATTAGGTGAAAGTTGTAAAAACGAACGATCGAATTCATCAGCTTCCACCACAGAATTTTCAATCCCCTCCAATACGAAGTTGCTGTTAAAATCTTCCGAGATACCTCCAAGAAATGCGGTAAATGGAGTTTGTGTCTCCTTAAGTAAATGCGCCAAAATACAAGAGGTAGTAGTTTTACCATGCGTTCCTGCAACGGCAAAGCAAAACGTATCCCTTGTTATCATCCCCAATACCTCAGAACGTTTTTTCACCTCAAATCCCAAATCTTGAAAATGCAATAGTTGGGTATGTGTTTGAGGGACCGCCGGCGTGTAGACGACCAAAGTGTCATTTATATTCTTATAATTCTCCGGGATCAGTGCTACCGCATCTTCAAAATGCACATCAATCCCTGATAGATTTAAATCTTTGGTGATTGGGGAAGGTGTTTTGTCATAACCCATCACTTCTTTGCCCAAATGCTTAAAATACCGTGCCAAGGCCGACATCCCTATGCCGCCTATACCGATAAAAAAGACCCTATGTATGTCTTTCAAATTCATTTGAGTAGTTTTTCTATTTCATCCACAATGTGCTGGGTAGCCTTGGGCAATGCCAGCTTCTTTATGTTTTGGGATAATTCGTCTTGTGTGTTTTCAGAGGTCAATAATTCCGCAAAAACCGATTGGAATTTTGCATCCAACTCTGTTTCCTTCAGTAAGAGGGCCGCTCCTTTGGAAGATAATGCCAAAGCATTCTTTGTTTGATGGTCTTCTGCCACATTAGGTGATGGAATAAATAGCACAGGTTTGCCAACTAAACACAATTCCGAAACTGAACTTGCACCGGACCGTGAAATAATGAAATCGGCCGCGGCATATGCTTGCGCCATATCATTTAGGAACGCATGGACTTTTACCGTCTTGGATTCGTACTGCTTATAGTCTTCATAATATAGCTTACCACATTGCCATAAAAGCTGAATCCCTTTAGCTTTAAAAAACTCCAACTCTTTTTCAATCAATTGATTGATTCGTCTCGCACCTAAACTTCCACCAAGAACAAGTACAGTTTTATTTTTAGGGACTAACCCAAAGTGCGCTGAAGCTTCATCCTTACCCACCTCTAAATCCACCAAATCCTGACGTACTGGATTCCCTGTTTTCACAATTTTGTTAGCTGGAAAAAATCGTTCCATGTCATCGTAAGCAACACAAATACTTTTGGCTTTGGACGCTAATAACTTATTGGTAATGCCTGCGTAGGAATTTTGTTCTTGAAGGACACATGGCACCTTGGCACCTGCCGCCATACGCAGTAATGGCCCACTGGCAAATCCTCCAGTACCTATAGCTACATTTGGTCTAAAGCTTCTTACTATGTTGCGTGCTCTCAACAAACTACTTATCAGTTTAAATGGAAACATGAGATTCTTGAATGTCAGTTTCCTTTGTATTCCACTAATCCACAGACCTTCTATTTGATATCCTGCCTGTGGCACCTTTTCCATTTCCATTTTATCCTTGGCTCCAACAAATAAAAATTCAGCCGTTGGATACCTCTTTTTTAGCTCATTTGCTATGGCAATGGCCGGATAAATATGACCACCTGTTCCCCCACCAGAAAGTATGAACCTATAATTGCCCACTCAATACTTCTAAAGGGTTTGTTTCATCTATTTCTAAGGATTCCTCCTCTAAATTTTCCTTCTTGTTACTAGCACTTAAGACAATCCCAATTGCCATGCATGTCATCCAAATGGATGTTCCCCCCATACTAATCAATGGCAAGGGCTGACCGGTTACTGGAAATAACTGCACCACTACCGCCATATTGATAAACGCCTGGAAAACTATGGGTAGACCAACACCAATAACCAATAATTTTGAAAATATGGTTTTGGATGAATTTGCCACTACCACAATTCTGAACAACAGCAACAAATAGAAAAACAACAAGGCTCCTCCCCCTAGAAGACCATATTCTTCAATTATTATGGCAAAAATGAAATCCGAAGTACTTTGGGACAACATATTCTTTATCACACTTTTTCCTGCTCCCTTACCTACTACACCGCCTTCTGCTATTGCGATTTTTGCCAACGTTAATTGATGCAAATCATCTTTGTCCGCTTTTTCTGGGCTCCAAAATGTCTCAATTCTTGATTTCCAAGTTGTAGCACGTTGTCCTGGAATCACTTCTGGTGTCTTAAATACTACAAACAAAAACATTGCTCCAAGAACAAGACCAGCACCAACAATACTGAACAAATATTTTAAGGGATAACCTCCTAGAAAACACAACACCAAAACCATAAATGATATAATGGCGGCCGTTGAAAAGTTCTCTGGAAGTATTAGTAAAACCACTAGGACTGTAGGCAGCCACAAGGGCAGTATACTTTCCTTGAATGTAATTACTGTATCCTTTATTTTAGTGAGATAGCGTGCAATCCAAATCATCAATACCACCGAAGCCAATGTAGAAGTCTGAAAATTGACCCCTACAAATGGAATTTTAATCCATCTATTAGCTGTAACTCCACCTATACGCGTTTCCACAGTCAAGGTATACGCCAACAAAATCAAAACAATAGGCAACGCAATTATGGAAAGACCCTTGAAATAGTGGGTTGGTATTCTGTGGACTGCGTAAATTATCCCAAATCCGAGAAAAAGAAGTACGGCATGCTTCACCAAGTGACCAACAGTGGTTCCATCGTCATTAACGTAAACCAGATTGGTACTCGCGCTGTAAACTGGCAAAAATGAGAAAAGGGCCAATAGGGCCACGAGTCCCCATATAGCTTTATCCCCTTTCAAATTTCTTAGTACCGAAAGCATGTTTTACAAATTTTTTACGGCTGATTTAAATTGATTACCCCGATCTTCATAGTTTTCGAACAAATCAAAACTTGCGCAAGCTGGAGATAACAAAACAGCATCACCGCGTTCGGATATTTTATAGGCCACTTTTACCGCTTCCTCCATGGAATAGGTCTCGACCATTAAATCAATCACATTCCCAAAAGCTTCTTTAAGTTTTGAATTGTCCATTCCAAGACAAATTATTGCCTTTACCTTTTCACGAACCAATGGCATCAATTCGGAATAATCATTCCCCTTATCCACACCACCTACAATCCAAACCAATGGCTTTTTAATACCATCCAAAGCATAATAGGTTGCATTCACATTTGTTGCCTTAGAATCGTTTACGTACTCTACATGATTGATTTTCAAAACTTTTTCCAATCGATGAGGCACCCCTTGAAACGACTGGATACTTTGACGGATAGTCTCCTTTCTTACGTTCACCAATAATGCCGCTAAACTTGCAGCCATGGTGTTCTTTACGTTGTGCTGACCTTCAAGGGCCAAAATATCTGTACTCATTTCCAAGGTTTTATGTTCTACATTCATTCTAATCGTATTGTTATCAAGCCAAGCTCCAATTTGTTGCTTCTCCTTTAAGGAAAAGGGTATTAATTTGGATTGAACTGGGTTTTTATTCAGCCAACTACTTATAATCGGATCATCTGCATCGTATATCAAGTAATCCGATGCTTCTTGATTCATTGCTATCCTAAATTTGGATGCGATATAATTTTCAAATTTGTACTCATACCGATCCAAATGGTCTGGGGTGATATTGGTCAAAATCGCGATATGCGGTTTAAAATCAACTATTCCATCCAACTGAAAACTGCTGATTTCCAACACATAATGGTCATAATTCTGCTCGGCCACCATTTTAGCATAGCTATCACCAATATTACCTGCCATACCAGCATTTAACGCTCCTCCTAACAGCAGATGATGCGTAAGCATTGTAGTGGTGGTCTTTCCATTGCTTCCTGTGATTCCAATCAAGTTGGCATCAGTATATTTTGAGGCAAACTCAATCTCAGAAATCACTGGAACGCCATTTTCAACCAGTTTTTGTACCAACGGCACCTTATCAGGAATACCAGGGCTTTTCATCACCAAATCAGCATTTAGAATCTTTGTTTCTGTATGCTGTCCAGATTCCCATTCAATCTCAAAATGTTCAAGAACTTTGCTGTATTTATCTTTTATTTCGCCTTTGTCCGAGACAAAAACTTCAAATCCCACTTTTTGTCCTAAAATGGCGGTACCAACTCCGCTTTCTCCACCACCAAGCACCACTAATAAAGCCATCTACCTAATTTTTAGGGTGACGATACTTATTACTGCTAGCAAAATCCCGATAATCCAGAATCGTGTGACTATTTTGCTTTCGTGATATAATTTCTTTTGATAGTGGTGATGCAAGGGTGCCATAAGGAAAAGTCGCTTTCCTTCACCGTATTTCTTTTTTGTTCGTTTGAAGTAGCTTACCTGCAACATTACTGACAGCGTCTCGGCGAAAAATATGCCACACAAGATTGGTATCAACAATTCCTTACGAACAATAATTGCAATTACGGCTATAACCCCGCCAATGGTCAAACTTCCTGTATCCCCCATAAAAACTTGAGCTGGATACGCATTGTACCACAAGAATCCAATCAATGCCCCAACAAATGCTGCAATGAAAATCAACAATTCCCCTACTCGTGGTATGTAAAAAATATCTAGATAATCTGAAAACTGGATGTTCCCGGAGACCCATGCAAAAATTCCCAGGGTCAAAACCATGATTGCCGACGATCCAGCAGCCAAACCATCTATTCCATCTGTTAGATTAGCGCCATTGGATACAGCGGTTACAATGATGATCACAACTGGGATAAAAATTAGCCAGGCATAACTTTCCATACCCTCACCCATCCAAGAAATCCAATCGGCATAGTTAAGTTCATTATCCTTGAAAAAAGGAACATTGGTCATTACACCCTTGGTTTCTTGACCAAATACTTTTTCAACAGCAAAGCTTTCCGTGATTCGCGTACCATCCTTTTCTTTAATAGTGACTTCCGGATGAAAGTACATGACGGAACCTACGATCAAACCAAGCACCACTTGGCCCATTACCTTGAAGCGACCTTTAAGTCCTTTCTTGTCTTTTTTGAAAATTTTGATGTAATCGTCGATAAAGCCTATAATCCCCATCCAAATTGTGGTGACGATAAGCAGGATCACATAGATGTTTTTCAAGTCTGCGAAAAGTAGAACCGGAATCAACGTGGACATGATAATAATGATTCCACCCATGGTAGGAGTTCCCGCTTTTTGCTTTTGTCCTTCAAGTCCCAAATCACGAATACTCTCACCAATTTGTTGTTTTTGCAAAAAGAGGATAATACGTTTACCGTAAACCATTGCAATCAACAAGGATAACAACACGGACATTGCCGCCCTAAAGGTCAAGAACCCAAAAAGTCCCGCTCCAGGCAACTGGTATTGTTTTTCCAAGTATTCAAACAAATAATACAACATAGGTCCTCGTTTCGCTATTTATTGAGGCTCTCCAAAGCCTCTTTAACTTCCTTGAAATCATCAAAATCCACTCGCACCCCATTGGTTTCCTGATAGGTTTCATGCCCTTTTCCCGTAACCAAAATGATATCATTGGCCAAAGCCAGTTTACAAGCCGTTTTAATGGCTTGTTTGCGGTTCTCAATAGACAACACCTTCCTTGTATTTTGAGGTTCAACACCCGCTTCCATTTCCTCGATAATGGTTTCAGGGTCTTCAGTTCTAGGGTTATCCGATGTGAAAATTGCTTGATTGCTCATTTCTGAGGCGATATGACCCATAACCGGACGCTTAGACTTGTCACGATCACCACCACACCCCACTACGGTGATGACGTTTTCATTTCCAGTCCTCAATGCATTGATGGTAACCAATACATTTTTTAGTGCATCCGGCGTATGGGCATAATCAACAATAGCCGTAATTCTCTCTTTCGATATAAAATATTGGAACCTACCGTCAACTGTTTCCAGCTCACTGATAAGTTTTAATGTTTCCATTTTTTCAAGACCCAGTAGGTCTGCAGTTGCATAAATTGCCAATAGGTTATATGCATTGAAATCACCTATCAACCTTGTCCAAATCTCGTTCTCATCAATTTTCAGCAATTGACCGTTGAACTGCCTTTCCAAAATTTGGGCTCGGAAATCCGCATAAGACTTCAAGGCATAGGTTTGCTTTTTTGCCTTGGTATTCTGCAACATGATTTTACCATTCTTATCATCAATATTGGTTAAGGCAAAAGCTGATTTAGGAAGGTTATCAAACAACCTTTTTTTGGTATCACGATACTCCGCAAAAGTTTTATGGTAATCCAAATGATCATGTGACAGATTGGTGAAAATTGCACCTGTAAAATGTAAGCCCTCTGTCCGTTTCTGATGGATGCCGTGTGAACTGACTTCCATAAAACAATACTCTATACCTTCATCATTCATCTCCGATAGATGTTGGTTGATGGTCAATACATCTGGCGTAGTATGACTTGTCTTATATGTTTTATCATCCACCATGACCTTGATGGTTGAAATTAGCCCGACTTTGTAACCCGCTTTTTTGAAAAGATTGTACAAAAGGGTACTTACCGTAGTTTTCCCATTGGTCCCGGTAATACCCACCAGCTTTAAATTCTTGGATGGATTATCAAAATAGTTTGAAGCCAAGATGGCCAATGCACTATTGCTATCAGCAACCTTGATGTAGGTCACACCGTTCACCATCAACTCTGGCAATTCTTCACAAACAATAGCCCGCGCTCCAGATTCAACTGCCTTTTGAATGTATTGATGCCCATCAGTTATCGTACCTCTAACCGCTACGAACAAATCATCCATTTCAACTTTTCTGGAATCAAAATGGATTTGATTTACCATAACGTTGGTATCCCCACTCACCGCAGATAAGCGCACTCCAAATAGTATGTCCTTTAACAATTTCACGAAAGTTCCAGTACAATTTTTGTTACCTGGTTAATAGCTGTTCCTTGATTGACTGATTGTTTTTTCACCTTTCCATTTCCAATCACCTCCACTTGCATCCCAAGGTTTTCCAATATGGCAACTGCATCCATACCACACATACCTTTTACGTTAGGTACCTGGCTGTACTTTTTCTGCACTTGCGCATAATACGATTGATATTCTGCATCCAATTCATCCTCTACAAATGCCTTTCCCTTTACCTCATCTATGATCGGGGATGTAGCATATATTTTCTGAGCCATGGATTTGAACACAGGTCCTGAAACATCAGCGCCATAATAACCTACACTCTTATCTGGCTCATGAATTACCACAATGCAGGAGTATTTTGGGTTATCAGCAGGAAAGTATCCCGCAAAAGACGAGATATATGCCAATCTATCTGGATCCTTGGCCACATAGTTCTTTTGTGTGGTTCCTGTCTTCCCAGCCATGGAAAAACTTTTGGAATACAATCGATGTCCTGTTCCATAATCCTTCTCAACCACGTCTTTCATTAGTTGCTTTACCTTGGACACTGTCTCATTAGAACAAATTGACGGTATCAATACGTCTTTATCAAAGTACTCGATAACCTTGCTACCATCCTTTACAGCCTTTATCAATCGTGGCTTTACCAGCTCCCCGTCATTTGCGATAGCATTATAAAATGCCAATGTTTGGATTGGCGTTAAGGATACTTCATAGCCATGGGACATCCACCCTAATGAAATACCGGACCAACCCGGGTCACCAGGATATCGAATCACAGGTTTACCTTCTCCAATGATTGGCAGTTCCAATTTTTTATGAAGCCCCATATTCATTAAGCGGTTGACAAATTTGCCTGGAGTTTCTTTATAATTTTCATGGATTATTTTGGCAAATGCGGTGTTTGACGAAACCGCAAAAGCTTCAGATACCGGGATTTTGCCATACCCACCCCATTTGGAATCCTTGACAACCCGATCATATATGCGGTAGCGTCCTTTTTCGGTATCGATGACGGTGCTGGTATCAATAACCTTGTCTTCCAAAGCCGCCACCAAGGACATTAACTTAAATGTAGATCCTGGCTCATGGGATTCTCCAATAGCATAGTTTAGCTTCTCATAATATTTCCCTTCAGAAGTCCGCCCAAGGTTGGAAATAGCCTTTACTTCGCCTGTATTTGTTTCCATCACAACCACACATCCATGATCGGCCTGATATTTTTCAAGTTGCGCCAATAGTTCGTGATGTGCTATGTCTTGTATATTGATGTCTATTGTGGAAATTACATCCAACCCATCCCGTGGCTCTACGATATTATCCAATCCCACGGGTTTCCATTGCCCTTTTGCTATCTTCTGCTTGAGTCGCTTTCCTTCCTTGCCACGCAAGTATTGTTCACCAAAAGCGCCATCCAATCCAACTCTAGTATAGTAGCCGTTTTCATCTACGCGTTCATAACCTATGCTCCTCGCAGCCATTTTCCCCAATGGATATTCCCGAACCACCCGATGGGTTTCAATAAAGCCCCCTTTGTATGGCCCCTTATTGAACAATGGGAACTGCTTGATTCGCACATAATCCAAATAGTCTACATTTCGTGCTACCAATTTATACCTGTTGCCATTGGCCCTTGCTTTTCTAAATAGCTGTCGATAGTATGATGAAGGGCGATTGAACAGCACACCCAACGAATCAGATAGCGCACCTACATTTTCTTGAAAATTCTCCTCTGATACTGTCTTTGCGTCAAATCGGATTTCATATTTCGGCACGGACGCCGCCAAAAGACTCCCATCATCCGAATACAAATTCCCTCGATTTGGCTCAATGGTGAACATTTTTTCGGTCTTACTCAAAGCCAATTCCTTATAATCGTCACCTTTCACCATTTGGATATCCACCAAACGCGCTACAACAGCAATGGCAAAAACCAAGAGACAGCCTGCCACCAGATACAAGCGATTCATGATATTTTTTTCGGTGATAGCCATTAATCTTCGGACTTTACTTTGATTTTCTGAGGTGGATTACTTGAAGGTGCTAGACCCGCATCGGCAACTGTTTCCCGAAGGGTAGATTCCAACTTTAATTGTTGTACGGTGGAACGGTACTCAAAAAATTCACTTTTGAGTTTTCTGACCTCCTCATTCAAGGCAGCGATCTCATGTACTTTTTTATCCGCATTATGACTGCTGGAAATCATCATAGCAGCCAAAAAGGAAGCAAACAGCAAAAACATCCAATTCTTGGGAGCGTCTCCGCTTACCAAAAATTTTCCTTTTAGTATGTCCAGTAGTCCTTTTTTCATTACGTGTTCTTAAATACGTTCCGCTATGCGGAGTTTCGCACTTCGTGCCCTATTGTTCAATGCTATTTCTTCTTTTGATGGAACTATTAGTCCTCCTACCTTTTTAAAGGGAACATCTATGTTTCCATAAAAATCCTTTTCTGGCTCTCCTTCAAATTTGCCCGCGCGGATAAAGCGTTTTACCAATCTATCTTCCAATGAGTGATAACTGATCAAACTCAATCTCCCTCCTTTATCCAATAACTCTGGTGTCTGCAGTAAAAATGCTTTTAAAACTGCTATCTCTTGGTTTACCTCAATCCTAATCGCCTGATAGATTTGCGCCAAAATCTTGTTCTCTTTCATTTTGGGCAAATGCTTGGATAAAACCGATTTTAAATCATCCGTGGTTTTAATTTGACCCTCAGCTCTTGCCTCAACGATTGTTTTAGCTAGGGCTCTTGCGTTTCTAAGCTCGCCATATTGATAAAGCACAGACCCCAAATCTTCTTGGGAATAGGTGTTTACCACATCAAAGGCAGATAAACTCCCACTCCTATCCATGCGCATGTCCAATGCCGCATTAAAGCGAATTGAAAACCCCCGTTCACCCTCATCAAACTGATGTGAGGAAACTCCAAAATCCGCTAGGATTCCATCAACTTTCCGAATGCCATAGAACTTCAAATATTGTTTTAGGAATTGAAAGTTTTGGTTGATCAATTGAAATCGTTCATCTTCGATAGCATTTGCCAGCGCATCTTCATCTTGATCAAAGGCAAACAACTTACCTTCCGACCCCAACCTTTTCAATATTTCCTTGGAATGTCCTCCGCCACCAAAAGTGACATCCACATACACTCCATTTTCTTTTATATCAAGCCCGCTTACCGTTTCATGCAGTAAAACAGGATTGTGATATGCACTATTCATCGTCTGCAAAAATCTCCTCCGCCAAATCCGCGTAGTCCTTTTCACCTTCTGCCAAGACTTTCTCGTACATTTCTTTGTTCCAGATTTCTATCTTGTCAAAAACCGCATTGAGCACTACTTCCTTACCTATTTCGGCATAACCCACCAAGTTTTTGGGTATTTGGAGTCTTCCCGTATCACCATCAATGGCAACTTCCTTCATCCCGGCCACAAAATTCCTTACGAATGCATCATACTTGCGATTGATCTTACTTTTCTTAAGCACTTTTTGCATTAGAAGATCAAATTCATGTTTTGGATACAACTCTAAGCATTGCTGGAAAACCGAGCGTTTTATTACGAACCCATCCTTTAAAACAGGCAACAACTGATTCTTCAGGGAAATGGGTAAGATTACCCTCCCTTTGGCATCAGCTTTACAGTCATGTTGTCCTATGATGTGGGTCACGAATGTTCAATTGGTTATTAACTATAACTCAAATATATAGATTTTATTTCCACATTTCTCCACTTAAAAACACATTTGTTAATAAAAACTCCACTTTTTAGTTGAAATACATGAAATTCACCACAAAATTGTTCGCAAGTTGTTTTTTGAGGTTTTTGGACATCAATTCCATTGATGGAATTGACCGCAATTTTGATCTGTCAAAACTCAATTTTTGTGTAGTTTGAATTGTCTATATTTGCCTACCAAGACCAACGTGCTATAGATGGAAGACCAAATCATAGAGGAAGGTAAATTCAGATACATAGAAATAGGTGAAGGAACGCCAATGATCATTCTACATGGATTAATGGGCGGTTTGAGCAACTTCCAAGGCGTTACTGAGTATTTTCCAGCCAAAGGTTATCAAGTACTTATTCCAGAGCTTCCCATCTATGACATGCCGATGTTAAAGACAACGGTTAAAAACTTTGCCAAATTCTTAAAAGAGTTTATAGAATTCAAAGGATTGAACGATGTTATCCTTTTGGGAAATTCCTTGGGCGGCCATATTGGTTTGTTGCACACCAAAATGTATCCTGAAATAGTTAAGGCATTGGTAATCACTGGCAGTTCTGGACTGTATGAGAGTGCCATGGGTGATGGATATCCTAAACGCGGGGATTACGAATTCATAAAAAAGAAAGCTCAAGATGTTTTTTATGACCCTGCTGTTGCCACAAAAGAAATAGTGGACGAAGTTTTTGCCACTGTGAACGACCGCATGAAATTGGTAAAGACCTTGGCGATAGCTAAAAGTGCCATTAGACATAATATGTCCAAGGACTTACCACATATGAATACGCCTACCTGCATTATTTGGGGAGAAAATGATTCTGTAACTCCACCCAATGTTGCCACGGAATTTCACGAACTACTACCTGATTCTGATTTATTCTGGATAGAGAAATGTGGTCATGCCCCAATGATGGAGCATCCTGATGAATTCAACAAGATATTGGAAGCTTGGTTGGTCCAAAGAAATTTCTAAACTAACCTGACTCATTTGCACACAGCAATGGAAGATGCAACTTGTATGTATCTTTGTTTCTGATTATTAAATCCCATTTGCGTGAAGATTACCTCGGCTGAATTTGTAATGAGCAATTCCAATGTGGCTAAATGCCCTAACGAACCGTTACCGGAATATGCCTTCATTGGACGATCCAATGTTGGAAAGTCCTCATTGATCAACATGCTAATGGAACGCAAGCATTTGGCCAAGACCTCTGGCAGACCAGGGAAAACCCAGCTTATCAATCATTTCAAAATCAATAAGAATTGGTTCCTGGTGGATTTACCTGGCTATGGCTATGCACGTGTTTCCAAAAAAGACAAAAAAGTATTTCAGAAGTATATCACGGAGTATTTTGTTAAGCGTAAGCAATTGGTTTGCGCATTTGTTTTGGTAGATATAAGACATGAACCCCAACCTATAGATGTGGAATTCATGGAATGGTTAGGTACCAATGGGATTCCTTTTGCAATTATATTCACAAAGGCAGATAAATTAAAGCCAGGTGCCATAGTCAATCATGTGAACACCTATTTAAGGATACTATTAGAAGGTGCTTGGGCAGAAGCACCTCCACACTTTGTGACCTCATCTTCCAAACACATGGGCAGAGATGCGTTGTTAAGTTATATTGGAGAAATCAATAACGGATTCTACACCAACTGATTCGAAATTTTTTCCATTATCAAATCTATCAGTTGACTTGGATTACTCAAATACGCCAATTCCTCTGAAGATATGAGTTCTTGCAATCCGTTCTTATCAGCGCGAATAATAGCTGGATAGCCAAAATTATGACCATACTTCATAAAGAATTCATCTTTATGAAGAAATTCCATTTGAATGCCACTGGTTTTCCTAAAATTTTTCCATTCTTTTTTCTCAGTCATCAACCCATATGTAATGTCACATAACCTGCATTGGTATGTAGACGGACTAAAAACCTTATGCACAGTATCCAACAGTGCATTTCTTTTGCCAGAGTTGGCATTATAAACAAACAACAATTTGAATTCTTCCAATTTTCTTTTTTCCTTTTTTAGTTAAACCAAATGAAGATGTAAACAAAGATTTGCTTCTTAATGGTCTACAATTACGGTAGTAACTAACACGTTATCCAAATCCCAACCTAAAAGTATAAATTCTCCAAACATCAATTTATTGGATTAGGTATTACTCAAGCGAAATACTATCTTGACCCTATGCAGTTTGCGGTGATTTTAATAGCACATTGGATTGGGGATTATGTCTTACAAAGCTCAAAAATGGCTTTGAACAAAGGAGTCAGTATTAAATGGTTAGGAATCCATGTAGCTACGTACAGTCTTATACTGGGTATTTTTGCATTTTTCATATTTGCAATCAATGAAGCCATTTTATTCGTTGTGATCAATGGCTTGCTGCACCTAATCACCGACTTTTTTACAAGTAAACTTGCATTGAAATACCAGGACAATGCAAGATTATTTTATCCTGTATTAGGTTTTGATCAATTGGTCCACGGACTCTGTCTATACCTAACATATTTAAACATCGACAACTTAATCTGAACAAATGCAGAACCAAACCGCACTTACTCCACGCCATTTTATAAAAACCATAACCATTATACATTTAGGCTTGTTATCAGCACCAACGCTTTTTGGTTTTGTTGCATATGCTCAGGCGAAAGATACTTTTCTGGACTACTCCAATACCGATGATACTTTTATGCTGGTAGTTCCTATAATTGCGCTCTCGGGAATATTCATGGGAAACTTATTATTCAAACAAAGCTTGATTGCAGCAAGGAAAGCTGATTCGCTTCAAAACAAATTGGCCAAGTTTCAAACCGCTTCCCTTATAAAATATGCCTTGATTGAAGGTCCGGCTTTTCTTGCAGCCGTTGCCTTTTTTCAAACCAACAATCTTACCTATTTATATATAGCAGCTATACTGATACTTTATCTGTATATACTAAGGCCCACTAAGGATAAGATTGAAAAGGGATTACAATTACGTGGGGATGATCGGGATAAATTCAATCGTTTAGACCATCCTATAGCGTAATCACTTCTTTTGGATTTCCAGCTTTTCAGCAAAATATTCGCAAAAATCCCGCATGGTAGCGGTCATTTTTTCATCTTGGGTAGCTTTCATAAATGTATCTGCCATGGTCACCAAAGTTTGATGGAAAAACACTTTCATTTCATCCACAGGCATATCCTTGGTCCATAAATCAATTTTTAAGGACTCTTGATTTTTACTATCCCAAACAGAAAGCATCATAGCTTTTGCTTCTTCATTTACCACTCCCCCATCTTGTGCTGACCAATTGAGTTTTTCAGGGATACGATTTTCATCAAGTCCAACGGTCAACTTTATCTCTGATGTATGTGCTACTGCCATTTATTTTCTTGGTTTGTAATTCGATTTTCTAAAAATTTCATCTCCTGATACGGACAGCATCTGCTGTAGGCTCAAATCATTGTTCTTCATAAATGCCCGTACTATTTGCCATCCCATATACCTACCTAAGCGTCCAGGGGATTCATTATCCAGTTCCAATTGGAATTTTGAAAAAGGAGCTGGATCAAGGAATCTTCGGTCCAATTTGGAATCCGTGCTATATAATAGTTCTCTTTCCACAAAATGACGCCAGATTTGTTCTTCATTTGCCAACGCCCATTCCATTTCTTCGTCGGTATAACCAATTTTATCCGCATCCTTGGCTTCTGGTAACAAGCGGTCTTTCAAATACAATTCTTTCCCGTAATGCACCATCCGAGCAAGAAAGGTTCTATTTCGTGGGTAACGTATCACTTTTTTGGCAAAAGCACTTGCAACATCTGAATCGATGTATCTTTTATCCAACCCCGTGGCCACATATCTCTGGATACTTTGATAAAAACGGTGATCTTGCCCTAAATAACAATCAAGTCCCAATAACAACAAGGTATCGGTCAAAATTACCCTGTCATTGTAGCGTACGTCCGAAGTTATGGTGACAACTTCTGGCACCGAGGTTTGTGGAAAATAATACTTGATATGTTTGAAAAGTTGGGTCAATGCATCGGCTTCAGCTTTAAAATCGCCAAATTCCATTTCAACTTCTTCCGATAATTCTATTTGAATCGTATCTGATAGTTTTGCCAACCAGATGCTGTCCGGGAATTGTGCAGGAAATAGATAAGGATACTGTTGCTTTAATTCTCCCAAGTTTTCTGCTGAAGCCTGTGAAAATTCCCTGTCAAACCTAGAGATATTAAGATTTACAGGAATTTTTTCAATTTCCAATTTGGTTTTATCCTCTTGCTTACATGAAAATCCCAAGAATAGACAACCGACTAAAAACCGTAATCCAAAGTATTTTGTTAAGCTCTTTACTTTTAGCACCGCAGCATTTAAATTTACAGGGCACAAAGGTAATTTATTGAATCTAAAAAGAAAGAAATGCAAACTGAAAAGGTGATTGATCATATTGTGAATTGGTTAAAGGACTACGCAACCAATGCAAATTGCAAAGGTTTTGTGATTGGTGTTTCCGGGGGAATCGACTCAGCGGTAACCTCAACCCTATGCGCAAAAACGGGACTAGAATTACTTTGCGTGGAAATGCCAATTCATCAAGGTGCCAATCAGGTGACCCGTGCCGATAAACATATCAATTGGCTCATGGAGCATTTCCCAAATGTAAATAGGCAGCCGGTAAACCTTACTCCAGTATTTGATAATCTTGTGGCTGCATTGCCTTCAGTTGATAACGAAGAAGAGCGTTTTATGTCTTTGGCAAATTCCAGAGCGCGCCTGCGCATGACTACCTTATACTATTTTGCAGCTTTGGAGGGCTATTTGGTCGCGGGAACAGGCAACAAAGTGGAAGACTTTGGAATTGGATTTTACACCAAATATGGGGATGGCGGGGTAGATTTAAGCCCCATTGCGGATTTAATGAAAACCGAAGTCTATGCCATTGGCGATAGCTTAGGGGTAAATCAAGATATTATGGAAGCTGCGCCAACAGATGGTCTATGGGGAGACAGTAGAACCGATGAAGACCAGATTGGTGCCTCATACCCAGAATTGGAGTGGGCTATGGAAATGGACGATCAAGGAAAGACTTCTGACGATTTTTCTGACAGACAAAAAGAAGTTTTCTTAATTTACAAAAAGTTTAATACTGCGAATAGGCATAAGATGATTCCGATACCAATTTGTGAAATTCCTGCTAGCCTAAAGTAGCATTTTGACCGAAAAAACCCAGCTTAAGACGAAAAAAACCCCAGAAATTCTAAGGTTTTAAGAAAAAAATTACAGTTTTACGTTCCCAATTTGTTAACTTGCCTGCTACGCCACGTAAGTAATTAAGTACTAAACAAAGTAAAACTCAAACCAAATGATTAAAGTATTAATAGCTGACAACCATCCCATTGTTCGCTTGGGCCTAAAGCAGGTCCTCGAGCATAGTTCAGATATTGAGGTCATTGCTGATGTTTCCACTACCACAGATTTATTTGAAACATTGGACAAAATTTCCCCCGACGTAGTTATGTTGGAAATGGACATTCCTGAAATCAATGGAATTGCCACCTTAAGAAAACTGAAACAAGAGTATCCTTCCGTTAAAACCCTAATGTATAGTGGACAATCCGAAGATGTTTATGCCTTAAGTACCATTCGCGCCGGTGCCTTTGGTTATCTTTCAAAAAGTGCAGACTTGGATTACATTGTAACCGCTGTACGAAAAGTTAGCCAAGGAAACATGTTCATCACAAATGAACTTGCGCAAAGATTGGCATTTGATGAAGGAACCCAAAAACCACGTAGATTCTTTAGAAAACTATCCTCTAGAGAAGTGGAAGTTCTTAAATTATTGGCAAGCGGAAAACGAAACAAAGAAGTTGCCGAAGGACTCAATTTAAACGAAAAAACGGTAAGCACCTACAAAGCTCGTTTAATGAAGAAGCTAAACGTAGATAACTTAGTGGACCTGTTACAGCAGGCCAAAGCATTGGAACTTTACTAAACCAATATTTAATACGTACTATTTAATTGAATCCCGTGCTTAAAGTGCGGGATTTTTTGTTAAGAGAGCACTCGATTCAGTTTTGCATTGAGGAGCTTGTTCAGTTGAAGGTAATTTACAATCTCTTCGAGCACTTCAGAATTATCACCGTTGTTCCCCTCTGTATTTTTTTGGAGTTGTTTGATTCTGTTTTTAATCAAATTACATCGTAACGTAAGTATGGTTTCACCAACTAATTGGGCAATCCCAAGTCCCTTATCCTTTGGATAGATGTCTTTACGCTCCCAATCGTGCAATACATAGCGTTCTTCTTCCATCAAAATGGAAGATACCTCACTAACCATTTCCTGGTCCAAGTTAGAAAGAAAGCTGTTCACGGTAAATTCTTCTTTCTCATTTAAATCTTCGATCAATTTATAGTAGATAGATCTAAACTGATCGTTGGTCAACTCTATTTCGTCCTCCTGTAAATCCAGGTATACCTTTTCATAGACTTTGGCTTCCACAATTTCTGGCTCAAGTACCAAATCCCCTTCTTCGTTCTCCTTTAATACCAAGTCTTCAAACTCTTGCTTTTGACTACCGTAAAGTAATAACAGTTCAATAATCTGTTTCTCCAGCTCGTATTGCACATCTACTTTCTCAGTTGGCTTTTCAGATTTAACAACTTCAAAAGGTTTTTGCTCTTGTTTTGCTTTTTTGGTAGCATCAGCAATATCCTTCTTTGTGATTTGTGCGAGCGTGTTGTAGAGGACTTCTTCAGAAATGCTCATGAGTTTGGCACATTCCTGAATATAGATTTCCCTTTTAATTTGATCGGGTATCTTACTGATGCTATTGACAATATCCCTTACTGTATCCGCACGTCTAATGGGATCGTTGGCAGCTTCTTGGACCAACAGTGATGTCTTGAACTGGATAAAGTCCTTGGCATTTTCTTCCAGGTACAACACCATATCTTCATAGGTATTGTTTTTGGCAAAACTATCAGGGTCTTCCCCTTCTGGGAATGTACAGACCTTGACATTCATTCCTTGCTCCAAAATCAAATCAATACCGCGCAGAGACGCACGTAAACCAGCAGCATCACCATCAAATAACACCGTAATGTTCTTGGTAAGTCGATTGATGAGTCGGATTTGTTCCGGAGTCAATGCAGTACCACTTGAAGAAACAACATTATGCACCCCCTTTTGGTACATTTGGATGACATCCGTATAACCTTCTACCAAATAGCAATTGTCTTCTTTCGCTATGGATTGCTTTGCATAGTATATGCCGTAAAGCACTTTGCTTTTATGGTAGATATCACTTTCCGGTGAGTTAAGATATTTGGCGGCTTTTTTGTCATTTGTAAGTATCCGACCTCCAAAGCCCAAAACACGCCCACTCATGGAGTGAATAGGAAACATGACCCTCCCTTTGAAACGATCAAACTTTTTGGATTCACCTGAAGCTTGTTCCTTAACTATCGTAAGGCCGGTTTTCTCTAAAAACTCCAGCTGGTAACCTTGTTCTATGGCCGAATTGGTAAATGCCTCCCATTCATCAAGGCTATAGCCCAATCCAAACTTTTTAATGGTTTCATCAGTAAAGCCCCGTTCTTTAAAATAGGTCAACCCTATGGCCTTGCCTGGTTCCGATTCCCAAAGTGTTTCCTCAAAGTACTTTTGTGCATGTTCAGACACCAAATACAAACTTTCCCTTTCATTGGCTTGCTCCTTTTGTTCATCGGTTTGCTCGGTTTCCTCAATTTCTATATTGTATTTCTTGGCCAAGTATTTTATGGCCTCTGGATACGAAAAGTGTTCGTGTTCCATTAAAAAGGCCACAACGTTACCACCTTTCCCACTACTAAAATCCTTCCATATCTGTTTTACCGGAGATACCATGAAACTCGGAGTACGCTCATCGGTAAAAGGGCTTAGTCCCTTAAAATTGGACCCGGATTTCTTCAATTGCACATAATCCCCGATCACCTCTTCTACGCGAGCGGTTTCATAAACTTGATCTATGGTTGTTTTGGAAATCAATATCTGGAATTATTGAGCCTCTAAAGGTAATTAAAAAACGGATTTCCAAAATTAGATATCATTCGTCAGATCATAGCGGTCATTGATCAATTTATCCTCCACATTTTTCAAAAACAATTCCACCTTTCTGCACTAAACCAATCTTCTACAACTATGAAGCCAAGGACATTAAAGTTTTGGTCAGGAAGCGTAAAAGAGCATTCCAAATCAGCAATTACATTGAATTCAAAGGGTGTTTTATGTCCAATCTGCAGTTCAAGATTTTCTAATTTCATGAATTTCGGTAAGCCCAAGCGTTTAAATGCAAGATGCAAAAATTGCGGATCTCTTGAGCGGCATCGTCTATTGCATTTGTTTTTCCAAAACGAATTAGGAAGTTTTACGGACAATGCATCTAATTACAAAATATTGCACTTTGCACCTGAGAAGTTTTTTTACAATTACTTTTCTTCAATAAAAGGGATAAACTATAAGCCATGTGATTTAACACCCAACAAATACAAATGGAAAGGTCCCGTGAACGTGTCAAAAGTAGATATTACAAACATTCCGTTTGAATCTGGGTACTTTGATTTTATCCTCTGTAATCACGTATTAGAACATGTCCTGGATGATGCTCTGGCGATGAAAGAACTGCATCGCGTATTGAACAAAAAAGGTTTCGCAATTATTCAGGTACCAATCCACCCCACTTTAGAAAACACGTATGAGGACCGGAGAATCACCAAACCGAGTGAAAGGAAAATAGCATTTGGACAAAAAGACCATGTGCGGTGGTATGGGAAGGATTTTAAATGGCGTCTAGAACATGTAGGTTTTCAGGTAGATGTGATTGATTATTCATCTCAATTTACTCCAGAAGAAAAATACAAATATGGATTATTGGATTCAGAGTCAATTTACTTATGCAAAAAAAGCAGTTAACCTTTAGCTCATAAAATGGCCAACAAATTCCGAGGGTAACCTATTCAAGATTATTCTTTTTTAGGTTAACATGACTTCAAAATACCCTATCCATCAACTCAAATTGGTCATTCGTCAAATCACTTCAATTTTTTTTGCACAACTACATTACTTTCTAAAATAAATCTGGAGACCAGAAACCACAAACGGGGCGGAACCGAAAAGCCATACGAGTAGGATAACCAACTAGTTTAATTATGAAATGGTATTTAAAAGTACTGAAACAGTACGCAGATTTTAATGGAAGAGCAAGACGAAAGGAATATTGGATGTTCTTGTTATTTAATATGCTTTTCGCAGGAATTGCCATGACCTTGGATATTGTAACCGGCCTTGCAGATAGCGGAATGGGTATTCTTTATCCGCTTTACGCCCTCGGCACATTGGTTCCCGGGGTAGCTGTCTGCGTCCGAAGATTGCATGATATTGGAAAAAACTGGACCTGGATATTCATTGGACTAGTGCCTGTTATAGGTGGTATTTGGTTGCTTATACTAATGATCAAGGATAGTGATCCAATTGACAATGAGTTTGGTCCCAACCCTAAGGCCGCAACAACTTAATCCAATGCATATCAACCTCATATTTGTACCTTAAAAATTTAAGATTTAATACATGCTCTGAGTTCCTAGTATTTTTTGAATATCGTAATTTCATTCTAAAAAAGAATGATTTTCTTCTTCGGAACAAGAACTGGGAAAAAAGTGACGAAACAATTGGTAGGTGTAAATTGCCCACATTGCCATCAAACAGGGTCATTAACGGCAATTTCACAAACAAATTTCATCCATTTATTTTGGATACCCATCATCCCAATTGGCACGTCCCAATTTGCGGAATGTGGTCATTGTAAAAGGGGGTTTTACAAAGAGGAGTTTTCCCAAGAAATGAAAAAGGCCCTACAGGACTATAAGAGCGCAGCTAGTTGAATTGATAAACACAGTCCATACCAGCTACGCTTTTCTTACGTAATGGTTATAAATCGAACCGAAGGCCTAAAGAAATATTGTTTTGATTGGGTTGATCAAAGCTTTCAAAAAACAAATCGTTAATCTCGTACTTAAAATATAACGTCATTTCACCTACACCGGCATAAGCTGAGATTCCTCCTATATCTCCAGTATCTACAGAGTTGGACAATGGATACAACGATTGCAAATACTCGAAATCTTCAACTACCGCATCTCCTTCTTTAATTTTTTGGATGGTTTTGTAATTGTATCCATAGAATACTCCTAAACCAATTTTGAATTGATCCCTTGTAGAGTAACGAAAATAGTTTCCATGATCTTTCCTAACTGATGGGCCAAATTCAAGGAATAAAGGTATGATGAAACTGTCTTTCCTAAGTTTCACTTTTTTAAAACTACCGGAAGAGGTGAAACTTCTTACATCAGTTAACACCACTGATGAGCTATTCAATATATCGGGATTTTGTACTACCGAAAAGACTTGATTATTCGTTTTTAGTCCATTGAATTGAAATGAAATACCATATCTGAACCTAAGCCAATTAGTGTTTTTAAACACTCTAGTAGTCCAAGAATATCCAATTTCAAAAAATTTACTCCCAAACAAAGTATATGGACTATCATTAAACGACTCCCCTTCTATAATTGCATTATTTAAACCAAAAGCAACAACTAAATCAGAATGTGTTCGCCTATCATATTTAACTTCCCGTTCCCATCGCCTATGGTTTCCAATAAATATGGGCTCCCCATCAATACGTATTGAAAATCCATCTTCTTCAAAAAACTGGGTATCACCATCCAAGATACTTATACCTCGTCCTTTGTTCCTTTCCAAAATTGCTATTTGATTGTCAATAATTGCAACACGGTTCTCAATATTCAAAGCACGTTTTTTGGCTACTTCTGCTTTGAGTAATTTGGCCTCATCCTCGCTTAAATCGCCGTTGTCCATGCGATCATTGATATCGCGGACTTCTTCCTTTAAGGCTTCCTTTTCTTCGTGGGCTATTTGTTCCTTTTTATCTTTTAATTTTTCAATTTGACGTTTATAATCCTCTTGACCGGTCATTTGTTGCGTAATAAGCAGTAGTAAAAATGCCGATAAATAAATGGTAATAATTCTCATGTTTGATTAAGATTAACCCTCCTTGAGTCCCCTCAAAACGAAAGTTCCGAGGGGGAAGCAAAAAGGTATGATTGATTGATGAATAAATTCTAATTGTTCCGGTCAGCAACTGCAGTTCGCAGTTTGAAATAACCATCTTTCAACGTATCGAATAGTTGATCACGTAGCGAAGCATCCAATTCGTCTTCTACCTCTGTTAATAGGGCCATGGCATCTATACTCCCGTTGTCTTGAAATACTTTTTCCTTAATGATTTCCGCTTGAGCAGCTCGCAAAAGGGAATCTACTTCTGCATCACTGACATTTTCATTGATTTGCTCCAACAATGCCACTTGAGCGAAAACTTCATTTATTTTTTCCGAAATCAACGGGTTCGCATCATCCAGGGTCAATTGATCCACTTCCTGTTTGGAGGCAATTTCATTGGCATTTAAAACTTTTGGTGCAATATTGATTGGTTGTTTTGAAGTCGATTCTTTTGGCTCATCTTCAACGACTTCCACAATAGCTTCCGTAGTAATTTCTTTAGCTAGATCCACATTTTTCTTGTCAGTGGATAAAACCGGAACCTCTTCATTATTTTCCTCTACCAATTGAATTGGTTCTTTTTCTGATTGCGTGTTCAAGAAAAATAGTGATGCAATCAACAGTCCTATAAAACCTGCAGCTACCGCATATTTATATGAAAACCCAGCACCTTTCTTATGTGCTGGTTCCAACTGATGGGAAATTTTTTCCCATGCATCCTTGCTGGGTGTTATTTCCCTTGTTTCCAATTCCTTTTTTATGTGTTTTTCCAATTTCTCCATGACTCCTCTATTTTTTCAGGGATTTCTTTGAACCCGTAACCCCTTGTAACTTTAAATTCTCTTGCAACATTTTCCTAGCCTTGAATAGCTGTGATTTTGATGTGCCCTCGGATATTTTCAACATTTCAGCTATTTCATTATGCTTATAGCCCTCTATCGCATAGAGTAAGAACACCATTTTATATCCTTCAGGAAGCTTATCAATCAATTTTTGAACATACTCAGCATCTAATAACGAGTGGCTATCCGTGCTACTGGCATTTCCAGTTTCAACTACTTCATCATCATATACCACAAACTGTTTCTTTCGTACATAAGAAATGCTTTCCCTAACCATTATTTTCCGAATCCAGCCTTCAAAACTTCCTTTAAATTGAAAGGATTCCAGATTTTGAAACACCTTCACAAATCCATTCACCATTACATCCTCTGCAAACTGAACATCTCGAATGTATTGCCGGCAGACACCAAGCATTTTTGGTGCAAATCGGTCATAAAGCAATTTCTGATAATTGCGGTCACCAGAAATTGCCTTTCTGATCAGCTGCTTCTCATTGGTATATAATGGAACAATTCTCAACAGTGGTTCTCGTTTGGATTGTTATAAAGATAGACGCGCCCGCTTTCAAAACCGTTGCCTGGGAATCGAAATTTTTTAAAAAAAGATGTAGGACAGACTTATTTTTTACGGTCAACTACATAATTGACCATCAAGGTAAGCGCACTTTTGTATTCAGAATCGGGATATTTATCTAAAAGCGATAGGGCTTCGTCTTTAAATTCGAGCATTTTTGAAACCGCATATTCCAATCCGCCTTTTTCCTTAACATAGCCGATTACTTCTTTTACGCGTTTTCTATTTTTATTGTGCTTTTTTATGGAATTGATAAGCCAACGCCGTTGCTCCTTATCACTTTGATTTAAGGCGTAGATCAAAGGCAAGGTCATTTTTTGCTCCTTGATGTCAATACCTGTTGGCTTCCCGATTTTCTCTTCTCCGTAATCAAAGAGATCATCCTTAATTTGAAATGCCATACCACAAAGCTCCCCAAATCTTCGGAAAATTTCCACTTCTTCTGAATCAGGCCTTACAGAACATGCGCCCATGCTACAACATGCAGCAATAAGTGTAGCTGTCTTTTGTCTTATGATGTCGTAATAAACCTCCTCTGTAATATCAAGTAATCTTGCCTTTTCAATTTGGAGCAATTCCCCTTCACTCATATCCCTAACTGCATTGGAGATGATGTGCAACAAGTCATAGTTCTTGTTTTCCAACGCAACCAGCACGCCTTTGGAGAACAGAAAGTCCCCAACCAGAACTGCGATTTTGTTTTTCCATAATGCATTAATAGAGAAGAAGCCTCTTCGCTTGTGGCTATCATCCACCACATCATCATGGACCAAACTGGCCGTATGGATCAATTCAATAATGGAGGCTCCGGTATAGGTTCGCTCGTTTACTTGACCGTTATTGATCATCTTAGCGGTGAGAAAAACAAACATAGGGCGCATTTGCTTGCCCTTACGATTCACAATATAAAAGGTGATTCTATTGAACAAAGCCACCTTAGAGGACATCGATTTTAGAAACTTCTCCTCAAAAAGTTGCATTTCCCGTTCAATGGGTTCCTTGATCTGCGAAACTACCTTCAATGCAATGCCTTTAGTTAATTGCGTTTTGGAGGCTAAAAGTAGGGAAAAAGCGAGAGTTCAGCACAGGATAACCAAAGATTTAAGCCAGTAGGTTCAAAGCATCGGTAAACTGTTGATGACATTGGATAAATTGAAAGGTATGGTATTGACTTATTGTTTGTTCGCCAATTGTCCGCAAGCCGCATCTATATCCTTGCCCCTAGAGCGTCTTACCGTCACCGTGATGCCATTTTTTTCCAAAGTTCGTGTATACATACTGACCGCAGCTTCGGACGCTTGCTGAAACGCACCGTCATCAATGGGGTTGTATTCAATAAGATTGACTTTACTAGGTGCAAATTTGCAGAATTTCACCAAAGCATCCACCGCCTCCTGGGTGTCATTTATTCCCTTCCAAACCACATATTCGTATGTAATTCTGTTTTTGGTTTTGGCATACCAATATTGAAGGGCTTCTCTGAGGTCTTTTAATGGAAACGTGGCATTAAAAGGCATAATATTGGTACGAACCTCATCAATTGCTGAATGCAAGGATACAGCCAGACCAAATTTCACCTCCTCATCCGCCATTTTCCTTATCATCTTGGGCACTCCCGATGTGGACACCACAATACGTTTAGGTGACATCCCCAATCCTTCAGGGGACGTTATTTTCTCAATCGCTTTGAGTACATTATTATAGTTCATGAGCGGCTCTCCCATTCCCATGAATACAATATTGCTCAACGGACGGTCAAAATACAATCTACTTTCATTGTCAATGGCAACTACCTGATCATAAATTTCATCAGGATTGAGGTTACGCATCCGTTTTAACCTTGCTGTAGCACAAAATTTACAGTCCAAACTACACCCAACTTGGCTGGATACGCAAGCGGTAGTTCTTGTATCGGTTGGAATTAGAACAGATTCAACTACCAAACCATCATGAAGTCGTACTGCATTTTTGATTGTCCCGTCAGCGCTTCGTTGCATCTGGTCTACCCGTATGTGATTGATTACGAAGTTTTCTTCCAACATCTTTCGGGTAGCTTTGGAAATATTGGACATCGCATCAAAGGAGTGAGCGGATTTTTGCCACAGCCATTCATAGACTTGGTTTCCTCGGAACGGCTTGTCGCCTTGGGAAACAAAAAAATCCCGAAGTTGTTCCTTGGTCAATGCCCTTATATCCTTTTTTTTGACTTCCATTCCTTAAATATAGTCAAGAAAAATCCCGAAAAGCTTAGCCAATCGGGATAGAATCTTTCAATTTATCTTAACAATCAGTACCTATAGTACAAGCATTGCATCTCCATAGGAGTAGAATTTGTATTGTTCCAAGATTGCTTGTTTGTACGCTTTTTTCATTAAATCATGACCAATAAATGCAGAAACCATCATTAACAATGTAGATTTTGGCAAGTGGAAATTGGTAATCATACAATTGGCAATACTGAAATCATAGGGTGGAAAAATAAACTTGTTGGTCCATCCTTCAAATGTGTTAAGAGTATGTTCCGAAGAAACCGCACTTTCCAATCCTCGCATTACCGTTGTTCCTACTGCACAAACTTTCCTTTTACTACTTTTCGCATTATTTACAATATCAGTGGCTTTTTCATCGATTACCAATTCCTCACTGTCCATTTTATGTTTTGACAAATCCTCAACCTCAACTGGGTTAAAGGTTCCCAAACCAACATGAAGTGTTACTTCGGCAAAATCAATCCCTTTGATCTCCAATCTTTTTAAAAGGTGCTTGGAAAAATGTAATCCAGCTGTTGGTGCAGCTACTGCTCCTTCATATTTTGCATAAATAGTTTGGTAGCGGTTCTCATCCTCTGGCTCAACATCTCTTTTAATGTACTTGGGAAGTGGGGTCTGGCCCAATTCTCTCAATTTTCTTCTAAAATCAGTGTAAGATCCATCATAAAGGAAACGTAAAGTTCTTCCTCTTGAAGTGGTATTATCAATAACTTCAGCCACTAAACTCTCGTCTTCTCCAAAATACAATTTGTTCCCTATTCTGATTTTCCGTGCCGGATCAACCAAAACATCCCACAGACGTTGCTCTTGGTTCAATTCACGTAGTAAGAACACTTCAATCCTAGCTCCGGTTTTCTCCTTGTTCCCATATAGTCTGGCTGGAAATACCTTGGTATTGTTCAACACCATCACATCTCCTTCATCAAAATAATCGATTAGGTCTTTGAACATTTTATGCTCAATTTTTCCCGTTTCCCTGTGAATTACCATCAATTTTGCCTCGTCCCTGTTTTCCGCAGGATATTCTGCTAATAGATCATTTGGTAATTCAAAGTTGAAGTTTGATAATTTCATGTAGACTTGTTTTGGTAAATTTTAAAGAGCGCAAATATACAATCTCGACATAGGGGATGTCAAGTAAATTGATGATTAAATGCGAATTACAGCTTTTCTACTTGAAAACCTAGGATTTCCAGGTCCTTCCAATAGTCCGGATAGGATTTAGAAACTACGCCCGCATCATTGACCTTAAGGGTGGTTTTAAGTGCAAGTGGGCCAAATGCCATCGCCATTCGGTGATCGTGATACGTATCAATGCTTGCCCCTGAAACAATTCGTGTGGATGGTTTAAGTGTCAGGCTTTCATGATTAATTTCCACAGTGGCCCCTACTTTTTCCAATTCTGTTTTCATGGCACCTAAACGGTCGGTTTCCTTGATGGGTAACGTATGCAAACCGGTTAGATGACAGCCCATTCCCAAACCAAAACAGGTAACTGAAATGGTCTGTGCAATATCTGGTGCATTGGCCAAATCATATGCAACAGTTTTAAGTTCACATTCTCTCGCTTTTTTAAGAAGTATTTTATTGTCCTCAAATGTAGTTTCAACACCAAAATCCCTATAAATGGTGGAAAGAACACTGTCTCCTTGAAGGGAATTTTCTTTATAGGCTGATAATTCTATTTGGGACCCAACTTCACTAAGTGCTGCAATGCTGTAAAAGTAACTTGCTGAACTCCAATCAGATTCCACGACCAATGTACTTTCTTCCACTGCTGGCTTTGGTAAAACGGTAATCATATTGCCATCAAAATGCGATTCAACTCCTATTTGACGCAATAAACCCAAAGTCATTTTGATATATGGAACTGATGTTATTTTGCCCACCAAGTCCAATTTTAAACCATTGGGCAAACTTGGTGCGATCATCAATAAGGCAGAAATATACTGACTACTAATATTGGCAGGTAATCTGACTTCACTTTTGTCCAATGCCCTACCCTTGATTTGTATAGGGGGATAACCCTCATTTTTTATGTAGGTAATGTCAGCCCCCATACTTTGAAGCGCTTCAACAAGCACTTTGATAGGCCTTTCTTGCATTCTTTGAGAGCCGGTCAAGGTAACCTCTTTTCCTGCTTGGGAAGCAAAATAGGCGGTCAAGAAACGCATAGCCGTTCCTGCGTGGTGAATATCCACAATACCCTTACTGATTGACAAGCCTTTTTGCATGACCTCACCATCATCAGAGTTTGAAAGGTTTTCAATCTTGATGTTTGGATAAAGGGCCCGCAAAAGCAAGGACCGATTTGTCTCACTTTTGGAACCAGTTATGGCCACGGATTTCGTGATTTTCTTATCGCTGGGAAAGGACAATTTCAGTTTCAAAGCGTTGGTATTTGGTTGAAAAGCCAAAGCTAGAAAAAACCCGTTTATTGTTCTTGTGCTGGACTAACTTTATTTAAGCTTTTTGTTATTCTGATGACGATCATGGTCCCGTTTTGCCTTAAGGTCCAATTTTTTATCAAAAGCGTCCTGCAAATCCACTCCTGTTTGGTTCGCCAAACAAAGCACAACGAACATAACATCGGCCAATTCTTCTCCCAAATCCTTATCCTTATCGGATTCCTTTTCGCTTTGTTCTCCATAGCGCCGAGCTATGATACGTGCAACCTCACCTACTTCCTCGGTTAATTGAGCCATGTTGGTAAGCTCATTGAAATAGCGTACCCCATGGTTTTGAATCCACTCATCAACTGCTTTTTGGGCATTTTGGATATTCATGTCCTAGATTTTGGACAAAACTACCTTTTCTGAGTGTTTTTGCACCAAATTCTTGTAGTATTCTTTCAATGCATCATAATATTCAGTTGGGAAAAAGGCTGTATTTAATTCAGTTGTTGCATTAACGTTGATTTGATTTCCTTTAGTGACAATTCGATACGAAAATTTACCAGCATTCCCTGGCAATTGCACTACGGTATTTTCCGGAATAGATTCGATTTGATACCCTTCTGGAACCGTTATGCTTACCATATATTTCTTTTGTCTTGGAAAACTGAAATCAACGGGGTACTCCCTTTTGTCCATTTTAAATGGATTGTGTTTTTGTCCTAGGAATAACATTGGCGATATATACATCTTATTTCCAATAATCTCGCCTTGATTCTCTTTAGAAAAGGTACATGTTTCAACTACTGGTTTGGTTGGCGTCTTTTTATTTTTCAATTCATAATTATCCACTTCCATTTCGCCTAACTGATTTTCCATCTCATCCAGATAGGATTCTTCATCCGTGTCGTCCATATGATCTCTAAACGAAAGCGCAAATTGTTTGGTGTATTGGTTTCTAGTCTTACCTTCCACGGTGCCATCAGCTAAAATAGTGGCGTTTACATAATGTAGTTCTTTAGAAAGTTCTTTTGGTATCAATTGCGCCTGGGTAGAAGAACCATCCTCGCGAATCAATCTACCCATCCAATTCAAGGCACGTTCGGGTAATATTCCTGGATATGCATTTTTTTCTGTTGCATCCAATAGAATTACATCATTCAATACTTCTACTCCAGCTATCACATAATTGAATCCATCAGAAGTTGGATACAAAGGAATACCGTTTGATTTTGTACTAACCAATATAGGATTAGCCTTTATCCCGGCATACCTGAGCATACTAGTTAACATCAAATTTATGGCACCAACGTTTCCAGAACCTTCCTTATAAGCTTTCTTTACACCATCGCTTGCGCCGACACCATAAAAATTATTCCAGTTCATTTTAAACTGAACGAAAGCGAATATTCTTTGGATCTTTTCTTCCTTCTCTGTAACGCCTGATAACAGTTGATCAATATCGTCTTTATAATAATTGGTTTTCCTCAACTCATTACCAAAACTATCATACTGATAAATTGATTTGGCAACATCTTCCCAACTTAAGCTGTAATTCTTATAAGGTCGATTTGGAAATTGGGTGGATGCTAGTTCAAATTTGATTGCCGCTCTGTAATTATCTATATTGTTGGTATACTCCTCTTCAACTAAAGAGGGTAAATCCGTAGCATTTACCTCATAAACATTTTCGTAAAAATCCAGAGTACCCGTATGCCTTGAATACGCTACAGATCTCGTATCATCTTGAGCTCTATATGAAATATTTATTTGTCTATTCTCCCTTGTCTGGTTCAATTGAATTGGGTAAAAACCTTTTGTATATCTTTTAAATACAAAGTATTGTGGAATGTCCAATCTTAAATGGACTTTATTTACAGGAATGGCGTATTGAAACCAAAAATCATCCATATGCCAAAACAATGGCGATTTAACCGTATAGGTCAAGTCAATTACACTACCTACTTTTACCTCTGGCAAGGTAAATGATGCCTTCCTTCTATATTTATTGACTTCTTCGATAAAAATACCATCCTTTTTAAGCTTTTCTTCTGTTACCTTGCCATCAACCAAGTTGAATGTATAGCCTTTAACACCGGATACGGTTTCTTCATCGCCATTGGAAATGTATAATGGCGCGGAAATGGTTGCCCAATCCAAACCCTCTTTTTTATAAATCTTAACCCTTAAATGGACTTCTTTTAACATAGCCCAACCTTCATCGGCCCCGTAATTATAGGTCACCCTTTCTTTTTTATACAAAATCGCAGCACTTGCATCCGCCTCCTTTGAGTGTTGGGTTTCTTCTAATTCCGCCTTGGAAACCTTACCAAATTTTATATCGTTGGAATATGTAATTTGAAATCCAATTAAAAAGATGATCAATAATTTTGTCTTCATGGTTTAGTTTTGGTTAGTATTATTCTGGAATTGTCGTGACGTGCTATTTGCCTCCTAAAATCCCGGAAAGCCTTATAATCTTCTTTAGAATAACGACCCGACTTAATTAGCAACTTTCTCTTATACAGTAAAATTCCCGTTTGTTTTTCTGAAAGTTCGATTTCATACAACCCAAATTTTGTATCCAATTTTGTTGTGCCCAGCAGTGATTCTGGCTCATAACCATCGGGGAGGTGAATCAAAAATTCATCTTCATCCAAATAACCTCTGGAAATAAGTAAGTCTCGTTTACGACTCCTTATTTTTTCTGGTACATGTAGATTTCTATTTCCAATATTTGGTGCAAACATTAATTTCCCATCTACAGAAGATAAGTAGGCATCAGCGCTAAATTCCACAATCTCCTTAAACTCAATGGTTCTTTTATCATTGGTAAAATCTATTTTTCCAAGACTCAGGTTATTGATGTATCCCCAATAATCCTTATAGAATTTTTCACGTTCCAATTCCGTCTTTTGTAGATTTCGGAATTTTTGGTTGTATTGTGTTCCGGTTGATAGTATTTCCACCTTACCTTCAATTAGGCCGTCTGCTTTTGCAAAGTATTCGGCTTTCGTCAATTGGTAATTCTCCTCATCCGAATATGCTTTGGTTCTTACAAGTTCACCTCCTGTTGGGGTAACCTTCAACACGTTTCTATTATCCGTGAATATGCCCAAATGATTAACTGGGGTTACTTGACTTGTGCACTCCAACCAAACTTCATCATCTCCAATAGGCACATTCAAAAAGGCATGATTCCCTTGCATCAACGTGAAGCCTTCGTCAAAATCCCTTTTCTGTCGCCCAGCATAAACCACAGTATAATAGGATTCGACACCTACGGCATTAAGCAAAGCCATCATATAATTCGTAAGGCCTTTACAATCCCCATATTTTACACGGTCCACTTCAGAAGCACTTATGGGCATCCAACCTCCAATACCTAATTGAACACTAATATATCTTGTGTTGCTTTGTACAAAATCATAAATCTTACGGACCTTCTCTAATGGATCGTTGGTATTTGCCACTAAATCTTTGGCTTTTTGGATCGTTTGCGCATCCAACTCTCCCTGGCCGGTCAATAGTTCGTTATAAATCCATCGTCCAAGGTCTTCCCAATTTTCACCTGATCCATCTACTCCTTCTAAATGAAATTGATTCAAAGCAATCTGAATTCTGGGTGTAAACTCTCGCAAGGATGGAGAGTAGGCTTCTCGTTTTATTGCATTTATATTATTACCCGAATAACTTACTCTATTCCCTTGATCAACAAATTCAATTCCATAGTCATCGAGATTTAACTCTTTATGTCGAAAGGTAATACCACAATCTATTTGGAAGGTGTATAGACTCTTTTCTGTACTCACTCGATACCCATCCACGAAAAACCAAGGTGGCACAAATGCAGTATTAATAGTATTGTATGACCTAGTGAATTCTACGGTATATGGATAATCTGTTGGAGTATAACGCATAAACAATACCCTGGAATCTGAATAGAGTGTCCCCCCGGACACGGCACTTTGGTCTTGAAAATCCTTTTGTTTTATCTTTTTAATTTCCTTTCCCTGAGCATTGTATATTTTGGCTTCAATTTCGGTAATCCTTGTACTTTTATCATAAAATCCCCAAGCATGAACAAAGTCATCCCCACTTTCATTGAGCACGGTGACAATACGTTTGGAAGTGACCAACATCTCATCTCGTTCCTTCACTAAAACGTTCATCTGATCCAAACGAACCACAACATCCGCATTCTTCAACAATGCTTCTGAAATGTTGCTTACTGCGTATTCTTGGGAAAATGAAATGAAAAAACTAAAAAAGGCGAGAAACAGGGTAGGAATTCGCATTGATGGTGAGTAGGTTGATAATTGCAGTACGAATATGTCAATTTTCCTACAAAAAGAAAAGTTTTAATCGACGAATGGACGTTATTCCTTGTTCTTTGTATCGATTATTATGGTAACGGGGCCATCATTGAGCAAGTCAACTTTCATGTCCGCCCCAAAAATTCCTGTTCCTACCTTTTTACCTAAATCCTGCTCCATTCTTTGAACAAACTTTTCGTAAAGTGGTATGGCAACATCTGGCTTGGAAGCTTTTATGTAGGAAGGTCGATTGCCTTTTTTTGTTGCTGCGTGCAACGTAAACTGGCTGACTACAATGGCGTCGCCATTAACATCCTGTACGGAATGATTCATCACGTTATTCGCATCATTGAATATGCGCAAATTTGCAATTTTATTGGACAACCAATTGATATCCATTTCATTGTCTTCATCCTCAATTCCAAGCAAAACCAATAATCCAAGACCTATTTCAGAAACTTTCTTTTCATCTACGGTGACACTTGCTTTGGAAACTCTTTGAACTACCGCCCTCATTTAACGTTCTTTATGGATATCCACTCTATAATTCTCCTCTTCACCCATCACCATTTGCACATAACTACGGTACCTATTCCATGCTATCTTATCTTCATCCAAGGCCGCTTTTACGGCACATTTTGGCTCATCCAAATGCAGACAATTGTTAAATCTACATTGGGATTTCAATTCAAAGAACTCAGGAAAATAATCGCCAATCTCATCTTTTTCCATATCAACAATACCAAAACCCTTGATTCCCGGCGTGTCTATTATCCGAGCGCCAAACAACAAATCGTACATTTCTGCGAAGGTGGTCGTGTGCTGACCTTGTAGGTGTTGTTCAGAGATTTTTGCCGTTTTTAACTGCAATCCAGGCTCCAAAGCATTAACCAATGTGGATTTACCTACCCCTGAATGTCCGGCGAACATACTTGTTTTATCAAGCATTAGGGATTTCACTTTATCGACATTTTCCCCGGTTTTTGCTGCAATTTCAATACAGTTATAGCCAATGGAGCGGTACAATTGAATCAAATAGTTGACTTCCACCATTTCGTCCTCGTCATACCCATCCATTTTATTGAACAGCAAGACAACAGGAATATCATAAGCTTCCGCAGTCACCAAAAATCGATCAATAAAACTTGTAAACGTTGGTGGATTATTTAAAGTGACCAATAAAAATACCTGATCAAGGTTGGCAGCGATTATGTGCGTTTGTTTGGACAGTTTAACCGATTTACGAATGATGTAGTTTTTTCGGTCCTTAATGGCTGTGATTACCGCAACGGTTTCACCGCCAACCTCGGTCAATTCAAATTCCACAATGTCTCCAACGGCCACCGGGTTGGTACTCTTTATGCCTTTAATGCGGAACTTGCCCTTTATCCTACACTCATAAAATTCGGAATTCTCCGCCTTTACGGTGTACCAGCTACCAGTGGATTTATAAACAGTTCCTTGCACTATTTGTTCATATTTTCAGTACAAAGAAACAATAATCCTCCTATAACGGCGTATATCTTTGTGTACAGATACAATCAACTTCAATCATTAATTATGAAAAAAATCCTTTTTATCGCTTTTGTGGCATTGGCCGCAACCTTCGAAATGAATGCACAACAGTACAAAGTGATCACCAGTGTGGAATCCATTGTACCTAACGGACTTGGACGTTCCAGGATCGTAAACGCCTTGGAAGACAAGGATTACCGTGAATACACAAGTGTTCAGACCGAAGAAGACAATACCCGTAACAAATCCAAAAGAGGGGATATTCGAGTAAAAAACTTTGAGGAAACCAAACTTTTGAACTTCTACAACCTGGGTGGTATTCGTTTCCAAAACATTGCAGCTAACGATGCTTTGATCACTTCCATGATCAATGATATGATAGCCAATGGTTGGGAACTTGCATTTGTAAACAGTGCCGTGGAAAGTGAAGGTGGAAAAGGAGACGGACAAGGTATTTTCATTACCCGTTACATTTTTAGAAAGTAAGGTAGACTACCAATATTTTATAGCTCCTTGTTAACGCAAGGAGCTTTTTTTTGGTCTTATGCAACCCTTTGACTTTGTTTCTTGTCTTTAGAAAAGAACTAAAATTACATTATGAAGAAAGTATTTATTTTGATGGGCTTGGCCCTAGGTATGACATTCGGCATTAACGCCCAAGAATATAAGGTAATCACCAGTGTAGAATCCATTGTTCCCAATGGCCTTGGGCGATCTCGTATCGTCAATGCTCTGGAAGACAAGGATTATAGGGAATTTACAAGCGTACAAACCGAAGAGGACAATACTCGGAACAAATCCAAAAGGGGCGAAATCCGTGTAAAGAATTTTGAAGAGACCAAACTTTTGAACTTTTACAATTTAGGTGGTATTCGCTTTCAGAACATTGCAGCGAACGATGCATTGATCACTTCAATGATCAATGATATGATTGCCAATGGCTGGGAGTTAGCCTTTGTTAACAGTGCTGTTGAAAGTGAAGGTGGAAAAGGTGATGGTCAAGGCATATTCATTACCCGGTATATTTTCAAAAGATAGTCATTAAAAAAGCCCTCTTTAAGAGGGCTTTTTACTTTATTGAATTTACGAACTAGTCGACTACGTGAATTCTTCCACCGGCAAATGTACTCTTGTACACCTTCTTGGGTTTACCATATACATTTACATCCCCGCCAGCTCGTACATTGATGTCAACAACCTCCGAAGCAAAAACATCTGCTTCACCTCCAGCAGAAATCTTGATATCCGTACTTGCCGTACGTAAGTCCCTGCCGTCAAAAATACCTCCGGTATTTAATACTATGGATTGATTACTTGCCAATCCAGAAGCCTCAACAATACCTCCTGTTACTGCACGAATATCCACATGATCAACTTCCATCCCAATTCTTATGCGTGCTCCTTCTTGTGCCCGAAGCTCCAAATTGTTCTTTTTCACCAATTCGTTGCAGGTAATTTGCGCCCCTTCATTTCCATCAATAACATCCAGGTCCGTATAATAGACTTCAATGAAGGTATCCTCACCTGTGAACTTCATGTCCAACTGCATTCGAAGTTTTAATACGCCATTTTTATTGGCCCATTTAATATCGTCCACATTTCTTCCTTTGATCACAATGCGATTTTCGTCAGATTGGATAAGGTTGACTTCAATCAAATCAAAAACTTTGATTTCATTGAATTCCCCAACTTCAGTATCTATAGTTCTTTGTGCTGCTAAAGTTGTTACAAACAACAATAATGTTAGTGTTATCGTATTTTTCATGGTCTTGATTGAATTAACTGATATAAAGAGACCTAATAAAGGTGACTGTTACGGTTGAAGCAAAAAAAAATGCCATTTGATAATGGGTGCTCCCATTCAAATGGCATTTTTAGTTCTTGAGAAGCGACTTATGCGTTGATAATCTTCTCTTGGTGATTAATGGACTCTTGGTGGATTGCCTTGAACATACGCAAAACAAACTCTTCACTAAGCCCTTGTGATTCGCCCTCCAATATCATCTTACCTAATATGGCATTCCAACGGTTGGTCTGAAGTACGGCAACATTCTTTTGCTTTTTCAATTCGCCAATCCCATCGGATACTTTCATGCGTTTACCTAACATATCGATCAATTGATTGTCAATTACGTCTATTTGCGCACGTAGATTGCTCAGTTTGCTATTGTACTCGGCTTCCACATCAGTTTCTTTACGTATTCTCAAGTCCTTCATGATTTGAACCAACGTATCTGGAGTTACCTGCTGCGCGGCATCTGACCATGCATTATCTGGATCATGGTGTGTTTCAATCATCAAACCATCAAAATTTAGATCCAATGCAGTCTGGGATACATCAAATATCATGTCTCGTTTACCCGTTATATGACTTGGGTCATTGATAATTGGCAAATCAGGAAATTTGGATTGTAACTCAATAGCCATTTGCCATTCTGGAATATTTCGGTATTTGGTCTTTTCATAAGTAGAGAAACCTCTATGGATAACCCCTAGTTTTTTGATATCCGCGGAATACAAGCGCTCTACAGCACCTAACCAAAGTGATAAATCTGGATTCACCGGGTTTTTGATCAAGACAATTTTATCCGTTCCTTCAAGTGCATCTGCTATTTCCTGAACAATAAATGGACTTACTGTGGATCTAGCGCCAATCCATAAAAGATCAACATCATGTTCCAACGCCAAATCTACATGGGCTCTATTGGCAACCTCCGTAGCGGTCTTCAAGCCTGTTTCTTCCTTCACTTTTTGCAACCACTTTAAGCCAATGGCACCTACCCCTTCAAAATTACCTGGTCGTGTTCTAGGCTTCCAGATTCCTGCGCGGTAGTAGTTTACATCGGTGTCTTTTAGTTCATGGGCAATTTTCAACACCTGCTCTTCCGTTTCAGCACTGCAGGGTCCGGCTATCACCAATGGATGAGGTAATCCCATATCATCCAACCACTTTCTCATTTCCTTTTTGTTTTCCATAATTGATTCTAACTTTTTGTTAGGGGTATTCCTTTTAATATTTGTTTTATTCTGTTGGTGTTATTCATTTCTTGATGAACATTTTCATAGGCATTATCCAATAGCAATTGCTTGAAAGTTTCTAGATTCTGGATGTACTCTTCCAAGGACTCAACCACATTCTCCTTGTTCTGTTCAAAAATGGGTGTCCACATATCCGGTGAGCTCTTTGCCAATCGGACCGTACTTTCAAATCCACTGCCAGCGAGGTCAAAAATATCACGCTCATTCTTTTCTTTTTCTATAACTGTCTTTCCCAACATAAATGAGCTGATATGTGATAAATGGGAGACATAGGCGATATGTTTGTCATGTGCCGAAGGATTCATGTAGCGGATACGCATGTTCATGCCTTGGAACAGCTCCAACGCCCGCTCTTGAAGCTTGAACGCAGTCTTTTCAACCTCACATATAATGTTGGTCTTTCCATGGTACAATCCATTGATCGCCGCACTGGGGCCCGAAAACTCAGTACCTGCAATAGGGTGGCATGCTAGGTAATTTCTTCTGTTTGGATGGTTTTCAACGGCTGCACAAATTAATTCTTTGGTTGAGCCGGTATCAATCACCACCGTATCATCCCCAACTGAATCCAGTATCTTGGGTAACTCCTTGACCAGTGCATTTACTGGAATACTCACAAACACCATATCGGCTGTGGCCAAAGAAGTATAATCCCCTTTTTGATCTATGAGACCCAATTGCAAAGCTTCTTCCAAATGCTCCTCGCTTTTGTCAATTCCGGTAATTTGGGTGTCAGGATGAATTTTTTTCACATCCTTCGCAAAAGAACCGCCAATAAGCCCTATTCCTATTACAATTAAATTCATTTTAAAATCTTTCTATGGCTTCCTTGATTTTTTCTTCTTTGACACAAAGGGAAAAACGAATATACCCTTCGCCATTACTTCCAAATATGGTGCCTGGAGCAATGAAAATATGCTTGTCTTCCAATACCTTATCAATAAATTTTTCCGAACCTACTGATCCCTTAGGTAGTTTGCACCAAACAAACATGCCAACCGCATTTCGATCATAGCTGCAACCCAATTTATCTGCAAGTTGAAACATGAGCTCCCTTCTTTTGGTATAGACTTCATCTAAAGCGTTGAACCACTCCTTTCCACTTTTCAATGCAGCAATTGCACCCTTTTGGATTCCATAGAACATTCCTGAATCCATATTACTTTTCACCTTAAGAATTGCATTTATATGATCCTTATTCCCTAGAACCATACCCACACGCCAGCCGGCCATGTTGAAGGTTTTGCTCAAACTATTCAGCTCCAAGGCACAATCTTTTGCACCTGAAATGGATAAGATACTGGTTGGGTTTTGAGACAGAACAAAGCTGTATGGATTGTCATTTACCAATAGAATCCCATGTTTTCTGGCAAAATCCACCAATTGTGTCAATTTTTCTTTACTGGCCGTTGCTCCTGTAGGCATGTGTGGATAGCTTACCCACATCACCTTAACTTTTGATAAGTCCGTTTGCTCCAATTCCTGCAAATCCGGAAACCATCCATTCTCTTCCTTCAGTTCATAAGTGCGAGGTATTGCTCCAATCAATTTACTAACCGAAGTATAGGTTGGGTATCCAGGATTTGGCAACAACACCTCATCGCCTTCATTTAGAAAAGCCATCCCAATATGCATGATACCCTCTTTGGAACCCATTAGTGGTAAAATCTCCGAACTGGCATCGGTTTCCACCGCAAATTTGTCCTTGTAAAACTGAGAAATAGCAGCGCGCAACTCTGGAAGTCCTTGATAACTCTGGTATTGATGCGCACCAATGTCAGTAATGGCGTCTTTCAAGGTTTCCAAAACCTCTGGTGATGGCGCCAAATCTGGACTACCAATCCCCATGTTGATTATGGGTTTACCTTCATTGATCAATCCTCTTACCTCTCTCAGTTTTCTAGAGAAGTAGTATTCTTGAACGGTTTTTAATCTATCTGCTGTGATCATGGCAACAGGGCATTTTTGTATTCGCCAAGTAACCTAAAGTCCTCGGACATTATTTCCAATAAAGATTTGGCCTTTTCAAAGTTTTGGTATTCATCAAAAGTCACATCAACAAAAAATGCATACTTCCAAGGCGTTTCTATAACAGGTAGAGATTGAATCTTCGTCAAATTCAAATTGCAATCACTCATCACATTCAATACCGTTGCCAAACTCCCTCTTTTGTGATCGGTAATAAATCGCAAAGAAGCCTTATTGATTTCTTCTTTGGGCAATACTTTATTTACCTTTTTGAGAATTATAAAGCGGGTCGCGTTGTTCTTTATGGTTTGGATTTCCGGAGCAATGATATTTAAATCATACAATGTTGCGGCTACTTTAGGGGCAATTGCAGCTATGGTCTTTAATTGTCCCTCCTGAATTTTTCTTGCGGTTTCAGCGGTATCCACATCTTCCACCAGTTTGATTTTTGGGTACTGCTTCAAAAACTTCTTGCACTGCAACAACGCCATGGGATGGGAACGCACTTCTTCAATTTGTTCTATCGCCACCCCTTTCAAGGCCATCAAATTATGATGGATGCTCAAATAATGTTCACCTATAATGTGGATGTTATTATGGTAAACCAAGTTGTAATTGGGAATAATAGAACCGGCAATCGAATTCTCTATGGCCATGATTCCCTTATCGGCAGTCCCATTGCAAATATGTTCGATCATGGTATCAAAGGACAAACATTCTACCAGTTTAATGTCCTTTCCAAAATAGTCCATAGCTACCTGATGATGGTTTGAACCCTTGATACCTTGTATGGCGACTCTTAAATCCATTGTAAAAAAAAAGTCCCGATCTACACCGGGACTTAATCTGTTGTTATACGTTATATATATCTAGAACAGTCCCTCGCTTCTCTTAAAAAAGAAGTAGAAATAAAAACCGTTCCAGAAATATGTTTTTGTCATTTTTGATAAAATCTGAGGCTAAGATAGACATTCATATGAAATGCCATCCTAATGCCCGAATTTTTTTCGATTTTTTGTTTATGCGTCCTTTTTTTTGAATTTCCATAGCCGAAACACATGTTTTGTTGGGAATTTTCAATGGAATCATTTTAAAACCTCCGGCAATTCACAAACAGTTAAAACCGTATTTTTGGATTTAAATTCAATTTCATGTCCATTGCCGTTAAGAACATAACCAAGACTTTCGGAAAACAAATTGCCCTGAACGATGTCTCCTTTACTATTGATAAAGGTGAAATAGTTGGCTTCCTAGGTCCAAATGGCGCCGGCAAATCCACCATGATGCGAATTCTGACCACTTATTACAAGGCAGATTCGGGGGAGGCGAAGGTTAATGGATTCAATCTTACTTCAGCTAAAAAGCAGGTTCAAGAAAGTATCGGTTATCTTCCTGAGCATAATCCTTTATATCTGGATATGTATGTGAAAGAATACTTGTCCTTCAATGCCAGTGTTTATGGGGTAGATAAAATTAGAATTGATGATGTAGTTGAAAAAACGGGACTAAGCCCGGAAGCACATAAAAAAATAGGTCAACTATCCAAAGGATACCGGCAAAGAGTAGGTTTGGCCGCCGCATTATTGCACGACCCAGAGGTGCTAATACTTGATGAACCAACTACTGGACTAGACCCTAATCAATTGGTTGAAATCCGTAAACTCATTCGTGAAATTGGGAAAGAAAAAACGATATTACTTTCAACACACATCATGAAAGAAGTTGAAGCAGTTTGTGATAGAGTAATTCTCATTAACAAAGGACAACTTGTTGCCGATAAAAAGTTGGAGGCCCTACGAGATGCGAATGAACAGATTATTGAGGTTGAATTCGATTATCGGGTTGAAGATGTGTTACTGAACAAATTACCTCACGTAGCTCGTGTGAAGAACACCGGAGGATTTGTCTATGAAATCACTTTCAATACGGATAAGGATATGCGGCCTGCGGTTTTTGATTTTGCTCATGACAATAAGTTGAAAACACTCCAACTAAGTCGAAAAAACAAAAATCTTGAAAGTTTGTTCACTGAACTTACCTCCTAACCCCATTTTTTCCTTTCGATTTCTGCTAAAAGTCATTTTGTTGCCATGACAAATGGGTAATTTTGCAGCAAATTTTGAGTATTTCAATATGAAGAAGAACCGTGCTACGCTAGAATTATCGAAAGATGAGATGACCAATTTAGGTTACCGCATTGTTGACGCCATTGTAGATCATCATCATACACAGCAAGATCAATTACCTGTAGCATTGGGATCACGCAAGGAAATGGATTCCCTTTTTCTGGAAGAAGCTCCTGAAAAGGGAGTGGAGTCTGCAAAAGTTCTGGACTTTGTTTTGGAGCATGTTATGACGAACAGTACGAATATGGCGCATCCAAAATCGTACTCCTTTGTTCCTGGGCCAAGCAATTACGTAAGTGTAATGGCCGATGCCCTAGCAACAGGTTTCAATGTTTTTTCCGGCGGATGGGCAGCTTCACCAGCAGCGGCAGAGTTGGAAATCATCACAATCCAATGGCTGTTGAAAATTTTCGGTTTTCCTGCGAAAAAGGGTGGCGGAATTTTTACTAGCGGTGGATCCATGGCCAATTTAACGGCTTTGGCCACAGCACGAAGAATAAAATGTGGTTCGGATTTCTCAAAAGCCGTGATTTACCTCTCTGATCAAGCGCATTCTTCAAACATTAAAGCCATAAGGGTTTTAGGATTTAAAAAAGAACAGATCAGAATAATTCCCACGGATGGGGAGTTCAAATTTGCAGTGAACAAACTTAAAAATTGTATCGCAAAGGACAGGTTGGAAGGACTTCACCCATTTTGCTTAATTGCTACTTCGGGAACCACAAATACTGGAACGGTTGATCCCCTGACAGAGCTATCCTCCATTTGCAAACAAGAAGACATTTGGTTCCATATTGATGGCGCGTACGGAGCAGCAGCAATTCTTGCCAAAAATGGAAAACAAGTTTTAAAGGGTATCGAAAAAGCGGATTCGCTCACGGTAGACCCGCATAAATGGTTCTATCAACCTTATGAAATGGGTTGCCTTTTAGTTCGCAATCATAAGTTTCTTAGTCAAACCTTTACTGAGAAACCTGAGTATTTGAGGGATATTGAGGGCAATACTTCAGAAATTAATTTTTATGACCATGGCATTCAACTGACCCGTAGATTCCGTGCTCTTAAATTCTACATGTCTATAAAAACCTTTGGTCTGCAGGAATTTCGAAAAGCGATCACCTATAATTTTGATTTGGCTGAAGCCGTGGAGAAACGCCTTAGAAAGAGCGGAGAATGGGAGGTTGTTTTTCCTGCAACCCTGGCAGTGATCAATTTCAGATATCATCCTTTGGGTAAAAAGCACAACGCCAATACTCTGGATAAAATAAATCAGTACATTTCAGAGCATGTTGTGGCTTCACGAGAGGCACTTTTAGTCACTACCATATTGCATGGACAAGTGGTATTGCGTATGTGTTTGATAAATCCAAGAACTACAATGGACCAAGTTCAAGAAACATTGGACTTATGCGAGCATTTTGCAAAAGAATGCCCTGATAACCAATAAACTTGTTTATTGTGAAAGTTGCTGTTTTTGCTGTTCAAAAATAGCGATGAACATACGCACACTTATATTTCTGGCGCGCTGTTTTGCTTTCTCTGCATTGGTTCCTACAAAATAGGTGTCGATGGTGCCAATCCAATGTCTTAACCAAATACCAAAGTGATAGTTTGTAATCGTGTATCCGGTTTTGGCGTCAACCTCTGCATGCACCTTCAAGGGGTTTCCCCTGTATTTTGGAACAAAGAACAAATTGGTTTCCCAGAAATTGGTCAGTTTTTCCATATGTTCGGGCCAATCTTCAATCAATTCATTAAAAAAATGTCCGATTTCCTTGTCTGCCCTTACCTTTTCATAAAATTTGGTAACCAATAAATTAACGTCCTCCCTAGTGGTTAAATCCATTCTTTCCATACTACCACAAATTTAGAATTATTACAATGGTACTAATCATCCAACTACTTAGAAACAGATTGAAAACTACCTTTGGCTTTAACTGAGACAAAACCGCTGCATTAAAACCCATACAGGCTATGGTAACCAAAAATAACTGAAACATTTGCCAAGGGCTTACGCCATTAATCAATATAAACATGGCAGCGGCTGAACCCAAGCAACTTTGAGCTATTATTCCGATGGTAGAATACCCACGAATATCTTTTTCAAATACTTCCAGACTTTTAAGATAGCGTTCCATAATCATGTCATTTGTCATTGTTTTTGACAAAATTATTTCGGAACCATCAGCCAATTTTATGACCGAAATCATAAAACTAGATATGAGGCATTAATTCAACGACGGATTTTGTGCGCATCTAGACTCAGTTCTCCTTTTTTTTCCAAGGATTTTATCGCTCTTATGACGGTTTCAACCCTAAGTCCAGTCAAATCGGCTAGTTGCTGTCTGGAAAGTTCCACCAAATAGGGTGTTTCAATAGGAATATCGTAAATATGAACCTTAAAATAATCAATAAGCTTCAGTAAACGATGTTCTGGATTTTCCGTGGAGATCTCAGCAACCATTGTAGCTTTATAATGCAATCTACTTGCCAGCACTTTGGTAAGTTCCAAATGAACTTCGGGATTTGCCTTTAGTAATGTAAAGAAATTCGATTTCTCCAATTTCCATAGTACGGAATCTTCAACAGCTTCTGCTTGCGCCGGATAGCTCAATTCTTCGAAGAGAGGTGGTTCACCAAAACTTTGACCAGCAGTGAAAATTCCTTGAATGAACTCCTTCCCGTCTTCATTGAAATAATTCATTTTGATTCTACCTTGATGAACCTGGTAAAAATATTGAGGTCGTGAATCTAAATGAAACAAGACCTCCTTTTTTCGCACTGAAAACTTGTGCGCGCCATATTGCATCAAAAGGGCTTCGGAAATCATACGTTTGCTTCAAATTCAACGCAATCCAATCGAATATCAGCATCTTTTAATTGCTGTTCCAGTAAGTGACAATAATGATTTGAGGTGGTCTTTTGATAAAATTTACAAGCATAACAGGTGCGCTGTACCGATAGAATACCATTTTTATTTAATTGATAGATTAAATTTCCAAGGATTCTATACAACCCTTTTTGATCCTCCTCGTTCAACTTATCAATTTGCGTAACTAGATAAGAGGTAAAATTCTCAGTATTCTTAACCACATCCTGACCAAGATTAGATAGCAATAACGTGTAACTTCTGCTATCTGGAGAAGAATGATCTTTTATTACCAATGACTTTCGTTCCAATACTTTTATAGCGTCACTTATGGTAGGTTTTGTAACATTAAACTCTTGTGCCAAAGCACTTACATTATTAAGTGGCCCATTATGATGAGCGATAAATATGAGAATTTGTATCTGTATAGGACTTAGACCCAGTTCTTTGGCTTGTTGCCATAGTAACACCTTGAACGCCTGTGAAATTCGTTCAAGTCCAACTACGATTTTACTGGACAAATCGTTTTGCTGGGTATTTGGGTCAAAAACTTTTTTTACGCTCATGTACACAAAGTCTACCGGGAAAACCCGGTAGACAAAGTTAGTTATCCTAATTAACCTTGTACGTTTAAACCTAAAAAATATATGTAGGACTCCTAACTTTATGGATTAAAACTAAGCCTTTACATCTTCAATAGAAGCTCCATAGTTAATGTGCAACACATTTCCATTAGGTGTCAACAAGGCCGGAACCGACTTCACACCGACTGCTTCCGCCTCAGATATTCTGGCCCTTTCTTCGCCAATATTAACTACGCTAACATTGTCGGCACCTAATAGCGTTACTAGTTCTTGTTCCGCATCCACGCATACTGGACATCCTGCATGATAAAAAATTGATTTACTCATTGATTTTAGTTTTTGTTATTGCAAAATTGCAATACAAATATAATAAGGATTCCTAACTTTTTTAATTTATTCGATTTAAATTTTCATCAACATCTTTGTTTTTAAATTTCGCATCTCTTTTTTGTCCCCAATTGTATTTTATGGAACAGGCTAATTCACGGCCATCAGAAAAATAGCTCCCAGATGCCCTCACACCAGCTATCTGGTAACTATCTTCAAACTCCAGTTGTCTGAAAATGTCATTAATGCGCAGGGTGATCATCAAGGATTGCCCAATTTTCTGGGCAAAAGTCAACTCACCGGAACATAATGCGTTCCGTTGAAACAGGCCCTCGTTTCTTTTTGTCATGGCCCATGCACTAAAAGCCAGTGTAGTGTCCTTTGTAATTTTAAATTGATGCTGTGAATAGAGGTATAAAAATGGAGTTGTTCGTCCTTCGACACCAGTATCATCAGAAATTTTATTCCGATTTAGACTGATTGTATTGTTGGATGTCCAAATTCCTTTTGAAAACGGTAGCAATGCACTGATGTAATACCCTTGTTCCTTGTCCAAATTGACTTGGGATAGGGCTGCTACCCCCAGGGAATCATCATAACTTATGGTGAAATTAAATGGGTAGTTTGTTTTATAAAAACCAAACCGCAATGATTTATCCTTGTGCTGGACATTCATAGATACTTCATCAGTGATACTGGGCTGTAAGTTAATATTACCAGTGCCTTCCAATACGGGGTTGATAAATGCGGCAATGGAACTGGTTCGTGCGTAATTTGGTCGTGCTATACTTTTTGCATAACTGCTAGATAAAGAAATCCCATTTTTAAAATCGAAGTGCATAGCAAATTTTGGAAAAAACCTTGTTTTTTTTCTTTCAACCAATGGGGTTTCAATAGTTTCCAGTTCGCTTTTCACTTCATTGTGCTCCATTCGCAATCCCGAATCCAATTTCCAACTTTTTAAGAGTTGCAGAGATAGATTAGTATACGCCGCATATAACTGCTCGGTATATGCAAAATCTATGATTGTATTCTCTGTATCGGAAAGGTTTTCAATCAACGAAAACGCATTTGCCCTGGCTTGACTGGAACTTGCTCCCCACTCCCACTTTGCATCGGTTTTAATGTCATAAGCCACATCCATTCGCAATGCCCAAGTGTTCAATGTGAACTTTTGATCACGTGTTTGTTCCAAGTTATAGTCTTCCGTTGTAATTCCATTGGCGATTTCCGTACCTAATTTCCGGGCAAAATACGAATGTTGTGCACCCAAAAACAATTCCCATTCATCATCAAATGATCTGTTAAAATTCAGGTTGCTGGTAATGTAGTCATTGGAATTGTCATTATCAGTTAGGGTGTATATGGTTGACGATTCTTCTCCAATGGCTAAAAAAGACGCAGTTACAATGTCAAATTCATCGGTTTGAAACTTTCCCACGGAATTGACCGAGATATACGAATCTCCATTTAATGGTAGATAGACGCCCAAACCATAATTTCGCTGGATTCTTTTGTTTTTAGGGACCAAAACCAAATAATCGGAGGTTATTTGTGCTCTTGGAATTTCAAATAAAAAACCATTGCTTTCCCAAGTTTGTAAATGATTAAGATTTGCGCTTGCTCTCACCTCCAATTTGCCATTTCCAAAATTGGTGTTAGCGGCGAGATAATTGTTGTAATTCCTTTTAAAGGAGGCTGTTTCTTGAAGACTACCATTTATTCCCCGTTTGGTGTTCCTTTTGCTTTTGAGTACCAAAACTGCCCGTCCACTTGCTTCATATTTGGAGGAGGGATTCATAATCAATTCAACTGATGATAGATTTGCGACGTTCAATGTGGAAAGTACTTCAAAATCCACCAATTGATTGTCCAAATAAATCAGAGGATTGCCTTTACCAATTACTGTAATATTATCCCTTGCGGGGGACAATTGTACGTTTGGAATCCGTGCAAGTACACCAAGTGTATCTGGAATTGCCGAAAATACAGGGTTTTGGACGTCCACTTCAACAGTACCATTTTTATAGCTAATTGGATTTTTAGTGGCCACCATTGTTACTTCATCCAACTGATTAACACTTTGTGTTAGCTGGTATTCCACGAATTTATTGTCATCCAAGTATACTTCAGTGGATAATTCTTTAAAACCCGCACAATTAATGCGAAGTGAATAGTTACCTCTTGGAAGATCGTCCAACGTGAAAAAACCCTGTTCAATCGGGACATATCTAACTGGATTCGCCTGTTCCTTTTTCAGGAGCAAGACTTCACCAAATTCAATTGTAATTCCATCAGTGTCTGTAATCTTACCTTTTATTGAAAAAGTTTGCTGTCCAAATCCAATAGTCAAGGTTAAATAAAACAAGAGTGTAATCTTATGTTTCAAAACGAATATTTTGAATCAAAGAAATTGACAGAAATGAGTGACTACAAGCTTTGGAGGTCTGATTTAGGTGCTAGTACCTGCATTTTTCGACAATAATTCGCGTCTATTGGTTACTTGGAGCTTATTGTAGATATGGGTGATGTGGGTTTTTACCGTACTTAAACTAATAAAAAGTTCATCAGCAATTTCCTTATTACTCTTCCCTTGCAGTATGAGGTTCTTTATGTTCTCCTCTTGTCTACTTAATGGCGAGATAATCTTAGTCTGTGACTTTATGCCGAGTGTAACAATTCCAATTAGTACAAGCAAAACAATCAGTCCAACATTGAGGAAACGACTCACTTTTAAATCCTGTTCCAGCTTGGTTTGCGATAGGTATGCCAACCTTTTCTCCAAAAACCAATATTCTGTAGGTTGAATGGTACTTTCTTTAAGTTGACCCAACAATGCAATATAATAACTAGGATTTTCGTGGATATCCCTATCCAGAAGCTGATTCTCGGCCAATTGTTTTATCCCGATAAGTTTTACCATCAAAATCTGCAAAGAGTCCTTTACATATGATTTTTGCGAATTTGAGATAATCTCATCGTTTACGTACTGCGTTATTAACTTACTTTGAAAATCCCGCATTTTTTGCCACTCCAAATCTCCGGAATTTGAGGTAACGTATTTCGAGAAAACCCGATTGCCTTTCTCAAAGACCATGCGATCTTTATTGGAAAGCATAAAGGTGACTTGCTTGTTCACTGTATCGTTTACAATTTTGTTCAAACGCCTAACATGGAGTTGATACAGCTTGTTTTTATCCGAGAAGTATTTCTTGTCAATCTTAAAATAACCATCCTCAGAAATGGCTACCTTGGTCAAAGGTCTATTGGCTTTTATGCCTTCAAACTCGTCCAAAGAAACCTGGCTCAGTTCAACCATTGGATGCCAATCTCCTTCCTTATCAAAATTGACGTAACCGGAAACCGCCTGTGCCGAAATGGCTTGGGTGCCCATCAAAACAATGAAGAATATTAGTCTTTGAACCATGATATTCGAAGCTAGTTATTTTTCAGCTAGTATACAATTCACCATTTCGTCCAATTCCAACTGGATTTTTGGATCTGTACAGTTGACCAAAATGGATATGACAGTTTCAGTTTTTGAATAACAGAAAAAATTGGAATATGCCCCAACGCTATTACCAACATGACCGAAGAATCGTCTTCCTGCCTTATCCAGACTTACCTGAAAACCCATACCATAGTACGTAGGATTGCCATTGACGTATTGTGATTTCAGTATTTCCCTTAAAAATGGATTTTCGGCATTCTGTTTTTCCATGATATAGTGTCCAAGTTTGGCCACATCCATACTGGTAGATAGGTAACCTCCCCCGGCCAATTTGTACTGATTGTTCACGGCAACTGCTTCCTTAAAACCATTCCTTGTTTTTGTATAGAACGAAGCTAGTTCTAAAGCTCTTGTTGTAAAATCTACCGTTTTACCATTGATTTCCTCAGGTGTAAATGTGCATTTCAATCCAATGGGTTCCAATACATTTTCTTTTACATAAATTTCAAATGGAATTCCACTGGCTACCTCCATCACACGGGAAAGTAGCGCAAAATCGAAGCTATTGTACAGATATCCTTCACCAGGATTAAATTGCAAAGGATCATCTTGAAATAAGCTCAAGCTGTCTTTAATAGTCAAATTCTTGTTCAAGGCATATTCCTTACCGCGATAGGCTCGTATTCCTGCAGTATGTCCCGCCAATTGCCGAAGTGTAATATCCAAACCTTTCTTTGGATAATCTGGAAGATAGGTGTATACGGAATCATCAAAGTTTAATATTCCTTCCTCCGCCATCTTAGCTAATGCCAATCCTGTGATGCATTTGGAAATACTGGCAATCCTGAAAACTGTATTCGTTACATCTACCTTTGACTTTTCTTCCAAATTGCAATAACCATAGCCATTTTTAAATCTAATTTTCCCATTTTGAATTACGGTAATGGAAAGGCCGGGCACTTTTTTAGAATTTACAAGATTCTGGCAACGCACATCTACCCTGGCAAAATCTGATACTTCTTCTGTCGATTTTGGCGCTGTAGGGATAAACCACGATTTGATATGTTGAATTAACTTGCTAATACCTTTGTGCTATGGATTTTCATTTCTAATCAAAACAAAAATAACGCTAGTTGTAGATTCAGCAAGAATGGAAAAGAGATCCTTTTGAAGACAATCTACATTTGTTCAAACAAATTCCGATAATGACTCAAAACAAGCACAATAAAGATTATTACTATCAACAAATGAATCGGGTTGTTGCCTATATCCATGATCATCTGGATGAAAAGATAGATATCAAAAAATTGGCAGAAATCTCACATTTTTCACCCTTTCATTTCCATCGCATCATGAGGGCCTTGTTAGGCGAGCCTATTGGCTCCTATATCTCAAGGATAAGGTTGGAGACAGCCGCCAAAATGATACGTTACAGTGATGAATCCATGGAGCGCATTGGATATGCAATCGGCTACGATTCACCTTCTTCCTTGAGCAAGGCTTTTAAGTCGCATTTTGGTATCAGTCCTTCGGAATATCGAAAAAACAAATCCATAACTTTTCAAAATGTCAATCCAATGGAAGCAACAGCATTGAACATCAAAAAACCAAAAATCCTGAACATTGAGGATAAAAACTGTATCTACATCACCTTAAAAGGTGCCTATCAAAAATTAGATTATCCAGGGGCTTGGACTACTTTATGGTCCATTGTCAAAAGTCAAAAACTATTTACTGCGGGTATTGAACACATAGGTCTACCTTACGACGACCCCAAAGTAACTGAAGAAAGCAATATCCGTTACGATGCTTGTTTAATCATCCATAAAGAAGCAAAACCCTCTGGCGAGGTTGGGATAAAAAAACTGGAGGGTGGTAAGTTTGTAGTGTTCCATTACCAAGGGACCTATAAAAATTTAGATCAAGTTTATGACCACATATTCAATACTTGGTTACTTGAAAGTGGACACGAACTGCGGGATGCGCCTTTGCGTGAAAAATACCTCAACAATCCTGAACGGACTGAAGAAAGTAAACTGAAGACTGAAATCTATATCCCAATAAAGTGATCAGTCAGTAAAAATCAATCGCCCATTGAAGAGTTCTTCCACGGAAACCTCCGGTGGGCGATTAGTGCTTATCACATCCCCAGTACTCCGAATCACTCCTGAAATTCGCTGTTGTGGATTAACAAAAATGTCATTGGTTCCCCTATGGTTCACGATAACATTGGTGGCAATCAAGTTTTCGGCTTCCACCCGTGAATCTCCTGCTGCTATGTTTACATCAAGTTGTTCTGTAGTGCCTGCCAATTTAAAGTAAGCTATACCATTGACTACTATTTGCACACTTGTTGCGTTCAAATCCAAATCGAAACTGCCATCCGTAGTTTCGGTCTCTGGATTATTGAAGCTCTCTGAGATCAAAGTTAGATTGGGATAGTCCAGCACGCCTTGGCTAGATATCAAAAGTCCTGTGCTGCTCCTGATTAAATCAATGTTAGGTGCTGTGACGTAAATTGTGGTAAGGCCATATTCTCGAAACAAGTTGCAGCCGTTTTCATTGCGCAAAACCAGTCTATCTCCTTCCACTATTGCTGAAATTTCATTTTGAAGAAACTCCCCGGTCTCTACCATAACTTGATGATCTGGCCCTGACCTTAACACTAGATTGATACGTTCAAATACGGTTATTTTGGTAAATGGGCCAATATCCACTGAACGCTGGGTTAAATCACCCGCATTTTGAAAACAGTCCGGAGCATTTTCCCCATTACAGGAGAACAATAACAATGTCACCAAATAATAAACAAACAATCCCTGGTGCTTCAAGTGCATGGATAATCGATATGAACTAAGATGTTTTACCATTTACGTTATAGTCTAATCCCTATACCAAATTCTACAGTTTCTGCTTTTGCGCCATGTGATTTTAAACTTATCGCACCAAAAATGGTATCAGCAAAATAGCGTTTCATTCCAATTCGATTGTAAACTCTTCCTTCAAAATCAAATGGATAATAAACATAGTAGCCTAACTGTGTCTCCACACTCATTTTATTAATGAACAACTCATGGCCCACAAACAACCCAACACGTTTAAAATCGGTATCAGAGGCCACATTCAATTCTGGAAACGAAGTTGCCTGCAAACGAATCAGTTCTTTTAAAAAGTTGGAGAAAAATGCATCTGCCCCAAATTGTATCGCGCTCTTTCTACCCAACCGTTTATCAGCATATGCCGATAAAATCCAGAAGCCATAGCGTCCAGAATTGATCACATCGCTTTCATTTACGCCCCCTCTCAACACCAAATTCAATTTAACAGGTTCTACCGTCTTTTCTGAAATTTGTTTCGAAATAAATTCGGGGTTCATTTTAGGGTTCAAATCGTAGGTAAACCCAAAATTCAATGCAAATGTGTTGGTCGATGTATTAGGTGCTTTAAAGTTAGCATTGGAATAATGGATCAAAGAAAATCCAGCTTTTAATCCCAAGTTCTTCCAAAGTCGGTCTTTTTGATAATTGAGCATCATCATGGTGGAGCTCAGTACATGTGTTCCATACGCATTGTTCCGGAAATTGGAATTTTTGTCATAAGGGTTGGTGTTATATGCCACTCCTTGCCCCACCCTTAACTGGACATTTCGCTTAAGTAGATAAAAATTAAAGTGCGCGTAAACGCTATAATGTTCCCCCAATGTGGGGTTTTGCATGTTTTGATAGATAAAGGTAAAGCCCGTATCCGGGTAACCATAAAGTGCTTCCCATTCTTCTTGACCATAACGTTTCTGGCTCAATCCCAAAATAAAGCCACTGGGATGTTCCGTAATCAAATGGGAAATATCCGGATTGTGCAGAAGTACCGATCCATAGAAAGGACTGGCATCCAATATATACTTCTTACCATCTGTGTCAGTTTGGGCAAAACACTGAAACACAAAGACCGGAACCACTATAAAAAATGAAAGTAGGCACTTCATGAAGCCCAAAAATAGTCATATTTAATCGATGACTTTGCTACAAACAAGGGTATTCCTGTTTAAAAAACTTCTTTGGCGATGGACATGATATTATCCGATTTACCCATGGAATAATAATGTAAAACAGGAACTCCGGCATCTTTTAGCTCCTTGGATTGTTGGATACACCATTCCACACCAACTTGTCGTACTTCTTTGTTGCTTTTACAGGATTCCACGGCCTCTATCAAATCCTCTGGGATATCCACACGAAAAACCTGCGGTAACAGTTGCAAATGCCTTTTAACGGCTATAGGTTTAATACCCGGAATAATTGGCACTTCAATACCTATTTTTCGCACCTCTTCAACAAACTGAAAAAATTTCTGGTTATCAAAAAACATTTGAGTAACAACATAATCAGCCCCGAGATCCACCTTATGTTTCAACCTTTTTAAATCCGATTTGAGTGAGGGCGCTTCCATATGTTTTTCTGGATAGCCCGCGACGCCTACACAAAAATTAGCACAATTATCAGTTTCAATGACTTCATGCAGGTAATTTCCTTTGTTCAATTCCTGAATTTGACCCACCAAATCCGATGCGAATTTATGACCCCCATTGGTTGGCGCAAAGTACTTTTCCTCCTTCATCGCATCACCCCGCAAGGCCATTACATTATCAATACCTAAATAATGACAGTCCACCAACAAATACTCTGTTTCCTCGCGTGTAAACCCGCCACAAAGGACATGGGGTACCGTATCCACATCATATTTGTGTTTGATGGATGCACAAATACCAAGAGTTCCTGGTCGCATTCTGGTCAACTTTTTATCCAATAACCCATCCCTGTCGATATATACAAACTCCTCACGCGAGGTGGTCACGTCAATAAATGGAGGTTGGAATTCCATCAATGGGTCAATATTGTCGTATAGTTCTTGTATACTCCTTCCTTTTACTGGTGGAATAATCTCAAAACTGAAGAGTGTCTCTCCTTTGGATTGTTTAATATGGTCTGTAACTTTCATTCGGTTTTAAGGTCAATTTTCAACAATATTTGGCGCTAGCCATTTTTCTGCTTCCGAAATTGCGATATCCTTGCGCTTTGCAAAATCCTCAACTTGGTCTTTTTGAATTTTACCCAATCCAAAGTACTTGGCTTCTGGATGTGCAAAATAATAGCCACTAACGCTGGCAGCTGGCCACATTGCCAAGCTATCGGTTAATTCCACTCCTATACGTTCTTTAACTTGAAGCAATTCCCAGATGGTTAATTTTTCCAGATGATCAGGACAAGCTGGATAACCCGGTGCAGGACGTATTCCTTGGTATTTTTCATCAATAAGTTCGGTGTTGGACAAGGACTCTGTAGAGGTGTATCCCCAATACTTGGTTCGCACCTCTTTGTGCAGGTATTCTGCAAAAGCTTCCGCAAGTCGGTCAGCCAATGCCTTCACCATAATGGAACCATAGTCATCCAAGTTTTTTTCATAGGAGCTGGCCAATTCTTGGGTTCCAAACCCCGTGGTAACACAAAAACACCCTACATAATCTTGGATTCCGGAAGATTTTGGAGCAATGAAGTCGGCCAATGCAATATTGGGCACTCCTGCCCTTTTCTTCAGTTGTTGCCGTAATGTTCTAAATATAAATGGTTGTGTACCTTCCAGTTCAAGCTTAATATCATCATCTTCAATTTGGTTTGCCGGAAATATTCCAAACACCGCCTTGGCCTTCAATAATTTCTGATCCAAAATCTCATCAAGCATGGTCTTGGCATCCTCAAACAATTCGGTGGCTTGTTTCCCAACTATTTCATCGGTCAAGATATTAGGATATTTACCGTGTAAGTCCCAGCTTCTGAAAAATGGACTCCAATCAATGTAATCCTGAAGTTTCTTTAGGTCAAAATCTTCCAAAACTTGAATTCCCATTTGATTGGGTTTTACGATATCCTCTGGTTTCCAATCAATTTTAAGCTTGTTCTTTCTAGCATCATCAATGGATAGATATTCCTTTTGCTTGCTTCGATTCAAAAACTTGTCCCGAAAACTTTCGTAATCTAATTTGATCGCTTTTTTATAGCCATCCGAGGTCTCCTTTTTTAGCAAATCCCCAACAACGGTTACAGCCCTTGAAGCATCATTGACATGTACTACGGATTGACTGTAAACAGGATCAATTTTTACAGCGGTATGCGCTTTACTCGTTGTAGCACCGCCTATTAAAAGTGGAACCGAAAAACTTTGTCGTTCCATTTCTTTCGCTAGAAAGACCATTTCATCTAGAGATGGGGTAATCAAACCGCTTAATCCAATAACATCCACTTGTTCATCCTTGGCTTTTTGGATAATGACTTCTGGCGGTACCATAACCCCTAAATCCACAATCTCATAATTGTTGCAGGCCAACACCACACTCACAATGTTTTTACCAATATCATGCACATCTCCTTTAACTGTGGCCATAAGAATTTTTCCTGCTGCAGCGGTATTTTTATCCTTCGAGGCTTCAATAAATGGTGTTAGGTGTGCAACTGCCTTTTTCATTACACGGGCAGATTTCACTACCTGCGGTAAGAACATTTTGCCGCTTCCAAATAGATCACCAACGACATTCATGCCCTTCATCAAATTCCCTTCGATGACCTCTAAGGGACGAGAAGCCAGCAAGCGCGCTTCTTCTACATCCTCCACAATGTATTGATCAATACCCTTGACCAAGGCCCTTGTAATCCGATTTTGAAGCGGTTCCTTACGCCAAGACAAGTCCACTTTGGATTCCTTGGCTTTACCCACCACGGTTTCAGCAAATTCCAAGAGTCGTTCAGTAGCATCGTCTCTCCGATTTAGAATCACATCTTCTACATGCTCCAGTAAATCTGCAGGGATATCATCATAAACTTCTAAAAGTGCAGGATTTACGATACCCATATTCATACCTGCTTCGATGGCATGGTATAAAAAGACAGAATGCATGGCCTCACGCACAGGATTGTTCCCTCTAAATGAAAATGACACATTGCTCACACCCCCACTCACGCTGCAATACGGTAGGTTGTTACGAACCCATCGTGTACCTTCTATAAAATCCAACGCATTTTTTCGATGCTCGTCCATACCCGTTGCCACCGGAAAAATATTCAGGTCAAAAATGATGTCTTCAGGCGGAAAGTTCACCTGGTTTACAAGAACATCGTAGGAACGTTGAGCTATTTCTACCCGCCTTTCGTAGGTATCTGCTTGTCCAACTTCATCAAATGCCATCACAATAACAGCCGCACCGTATCTTTTGATTAGTGTAGCCTGCCGGATGAATTCTGCTTCTCCTTCTTTTAAACTGATTGAATTGACCACGCACTTACCTTGTACCACCTGAAGACCGGCCTCGATGATTTCCCATTTGGAACTATCAATCATGATGGGAACCCGTGCAATGTCAGGTTCGGAAGCTATAAGGTTTAAAAAATTGACCATGGCTTCCTTACCATCGATAAGTCCGTCATCCATGTTGATATCAATAATCTGGGCACCTCCTTCTACTTGATGTCGTGCTACATCCAGGGCTTCTTCCAACTTGCGCTCTTTTATCAATCGTAGAAATTTCTTTGAACCTGCCACATTGGTTCTTTCACCCACGTTGATAAAATTACTATCAGGGGTAATTATCAAGGGTTCAAGACCGGAAAGTTTTAGATATCGTGATGGTTTATTTAGCATTTCTATGGAAGGTTATTCAATTCTGAGGTATTTTTCAACGATATATCTTTTGATTCCTGCTTCCGGGACATCTTCAACTCCGGATTGAATCAGGGTATCACCTTTGATTTCTATTTGGAAAGGAAACCGATGTCCTCTTATTTCCTCATAATCGATATATTCAAGAATTTCGGTATAAGCATTCCCATCCAATTCGTAGGTTCCTGCACCTGCATAAAAACCCTCATCCCCATTCTTTGGTTGATTGATAAATGCGAAATGGTCATTATTCAGGATTTTGATAAAATCTGCTTGGGATAGATCCTTTAGTTCAATACTATCATTTTCCCTTATTTCCCCATAAACCAGTTTCCATGTTCCAGCAATGCCTACTAAACTAAGTTTGTTGTTGGCGACACTAATGGGGTTTTCCTTCTTTTTGCAGCCTTGGGCAAACAGGATAAAAACTAGTATTGGAAGGCTATGCTTTAAAGTAATTTTCATCGCTTACGAAACTGTCTCTTGTTCTAACTTTCTTGGTTGAAACTGCGCCGCCAAATCAGCAATAGCTTTTATATGCTCAGGTGTAGTACCACAGCAGCCCCCAACAATGTTAACCAATCCTTTTTCCAAGTATTCTTTAATTTGCGCGGCCATTTGTTCTGGTGTTTCATCATAAGCTCCAAATGCATTGGGTAATCCAGCATTTGGATGTGCTGATACTCCAAACTCTGTTTTGGCTGAAAGTACTTCCAAATGGGGAACCAACTGACTTGCACCCAAAGCACAATTGAAACCAACAGTAAGAATTGGCAAATGCGAAATAGAAATTAAAAAAGCTTCTGCTGTTTGACCTGACAATGTCCTGCCTGAGGCATCCGTTATCGTACCACTAACCATTACCGGAACATGGATATTACGCTCTTCCTTCACTTCCTCAATGGCAAAAAGGGCAGCTTTAGCATTAAGTGTATCAAAAATGGTTTCAACCAACAAAATATCCGCACCTCCATCCAACAAGGCTTCCACTTGCTCTTTGTACGCTATTCGTAGCTCATCAAAAGATATTGCCCTAAAACCTGGATCGTTTACATCAGGCGACATACTAGCGGTTTTATTGGTTGGACCAATACTGCCAGCAACAAACCTCGGTTTAGTGGGGTCTTTTTCGGTAAACTCTTGTGCCACTTCCTTGGCAATTTTTGCAGATTGGTAGTTGAGCTCGTAGACCAATTCCTCCATGTGGTAGTCTGCCATGGCTATGGTTGTCCCGGAAAAGGTATTCGTTTCAACGATATCAGCTCCTGCTTCAAAGTACTTTCTATGTACTTCTGCAATAGCATCTGGCTGAGTCAAGGATAACAAATCATTATTACCCATTAAAGGATGCTTCCAATCCTTGAATCTATCACCTCTAAAATCTTCTTCCTTGAATGCATAACGCTGCAACATGGTTCCCATGGCGCCATCTAGAACCAGTATGTGTTCCTCCAGTAATTTCTCAATTTTTGACATATCCTATCAATACATTTATTCCTAAGTCCAATCTACTCAGGAAGGCTGTTAAATAAATGATATCAAGAATTGTGAAAAAGATACGGAGTCCCGTAATGCTTGGTTATCCTTCCCATTTGGTTGGGTAGAATTTAGCACCTTCTCGAAGTCGAGGGTTGCTAAGGTTTCATCGGGTCTATTCCCTCCACCTTTCTTGATAACAAATTCAGTCTTTTTATGAACTGGGGACAAAATAAAAGTGTTTTGTCCTTAAAAACAACAGATTTCTGTTTTTTGTTTGCAAACACCCTTAAAGTATTGAAACCAAAAAGGTGCTTGCTGACTCAAAATTAGTGCTAATTGCTATTATACAATACTTTGTACAACTTCTTTTTTTGCTTCCTTTTTAGAGCCATCAAATCCTTGTACACCCCCTACTGTGGTATACTTCATGACAAACCTTTTATCCGGATTGATGATTTGATATGCGTATTGACACATTACAGCAGCTTCGTGAAAACCGGAAAGGATCAATTTTAGTTTTCCAGGATAGGTATTAACGTCTCCAATGGCAAATACACCTGGAATGTTGGTTTGGTAATCTTTAGCATTATTGACTTTGATGGCATTTTTCTCAATTTCCAAGCCCCAATTGCCAATTGGACCTAATTTTGGGGATAGCCCGAACAATGGGATAAAGTAATCCGTTTCCAAATAGGTCTGCCCTTTGGCTTCGTCATTGTGCTTGATTACAACGGCTTTAAGTTGATCTTCGCCATGGATTTCCTTTACCTCAGCTTCCGTATAGAGTTGAATTTTTCCGATTTTAGCCAATTCAGATGCTTTTTCAACAGAATCCAGTGCACCTCTGAATTCGTTGCGACGATGCACCAATGCTACTTCTGAAGCTACATCAGCTAAATAAATCGCCCAATCTAATGCAGAATCACCACCTCCTGCAATCACAACTTTTTTATCGCGATAAACCTCTGGGTCCTTGATCATATAGACCACGCCATTATCTTCATAGTCCGCAATGTTGGAAATCAACGGTTTTCTTGGCTCAAAAGAACCAAGCCCACCCGCAATTACCACCACGGGAGCATGATGTTTGGTTCCTTTGTTCGTGGTAACAATAAAGGAGCCATCATCTTGTTTCTCTAGGGTTTCTGCACGTTCACCCAAAGTAAATCCCGGTTCAAACGGTTTTATTTGTTCCATCAGGCGATCCACCAAGTCCCCTGCCAATATTTCTGGGTAGGCGGGAATATCATAAATCGGTTTTTTAGGGTAAATCTCTGAACATTGGCCACCAGGTTCTGGTAAGGCGTCAATCAAATGGGTCTTCAATTTTAAAAGTCCTGCTTCAAATACAGTGAACAAGCCCGTAGGACCCGCACCGATTATAAGTATATCCGTTTTTATCATCTTATTGTAATTCTGCTAACTCAATTTCCTTTTTACTGAACTCATTTTGCAATTGGATTAGGTTGTGCCTGTGATTTACAACCGCTCCAATCACGATTATTGCAGGATTGGATAACTGCTGCTCCTTTGCCTTGTACTCAATGGAAGCAACAGTTCCAATTCCTATTTTTTCATTTACCGTGGTGCCATTTTGAATGATGGCAACAGGGATATTTTGTTTTCCTTCTTTTTTGAATAATTCCATGATTTCATGCAATTTGGACATCCCCATTAGAATGACCACTGTAGCATTGGATTTTGCTGCCAAGGCAACATCTTGGGAAAGCTCATGCGATTTTGTTGTGCCTGTTATTACCCAAAAACTTTCGGCAGCTCCTCTTTTTGTAACTGGAATGTTTTGTGCAGCAGGTACTGAAACAGAAGAAGAGATTCCAGGAACTACTGCTACATCCAAACCAAATTCAGCGGCATATTCCATTTCCTCTGCACCTCTTCCAAAGACAAAGGGATCACCTCCTTTAAGTCTTACCACATGGCCTTTCAATTTTGCTCTTTGGACAATCAACTCATTGATTTGAACCTGTTGGTAGGCATAACAACCCTTGCGTTTGCCCACAAAAATCTTTTCTGCTTTTGGAGCATACTCCAATAAGGCGGTATCTACTAAGGCATCATACAAAACCACAGCCGCGCTCTGCAATGCCTTAATCCCTTTAAGGGTAATCAAATCCACATCGCCTGGACCAGCCCCAACAACAGTTAGTTTTCCCTTATGCATGACTCAACTCCATTTTTCTAAAAGCTTCCAAACGATCCAATACCAACATGGCGTCGGATAGAAAATTTTGAGCAAATTCCTTAGAAGGCTTTTGTTTGTTCAATTGCAATGCCAAAGCTTCAAAACCGCCAGTAAATGGTATTTTTCTTGTAGCGACATAATGCGTATCAAAATCACGGATGATACCTGCATGGGTATTGACTTTTACTTTTCCGGAAGTAAGAAGTGCTTTTGCCGAATTCACGATAGATTGATAGGAGTAATAAACACTCGCTGCCCATCGTTCTTCCAACAATGCTTCCCTTGCACTATCAATTTTCTCCTGACTCTCAAAGAAAAGGGTAGCCACCAAATCCACTATTACACCTGCGCATTCTCCTATTCCGATTTCCTTTTTATACTTCTCTTCGTTTCCCCAATCAATAAAATCATCAAGAACAAGATTGTCAACGTCTGCCAATGGTTTTAGAAAATCATAGAAATAGGGTTCTCCTTTTTCCCAATAATAATCAGCAAAACTTGCTCCATTTCCATTGGCGTTGAAATCATCCAAAATCAATCGCAATGCCTGTGGGCCTCTTTTACTAGGAATCTTGATAACCTTATCTGCAAAGCGGGCGTTGCCGTTCCCAAAATTTCCACCGCCTAGCAATACCTGGAGCGCCGGAGCAACTAATTTATCCTTTGTTCTAACGGACATACCTTGAAAACCGATGTTGGCCATTGTGTGCTGACCACATGCATTCATACAGCCACTAATTTTAATTACCACATCCGGATTATCAATATACTCTGGATATTCAGCCTTGATTAACCGTTCCAATTCCTCAGCTATTCCTGTACTACTTGCGATACCAAGATTACAGGTATCCGTTCCGGGACATGCGGTGATATCCAATGCTTTATTATACCCAGCTTCAACAAAGTCCAATTTTTCCAATTCTTGATAGAAAAAAGGTATTAGTTCCTCTTTGACATAAGGGATTAGGATGTTCTGTCTTAAGGATAATCTGATTTCACCAGCAGCATAGTTTTGCACCAATCGAGCCAGTTTTCTAGCCTTATCCGTATAGAAATCACCCAAAAGCACTTTGATACCAATTGCAACGTACCCTTTTTGCTTTTGCGGAACCAAATTGGTGGATTTCCATTTTTCAAATGCAGCTTGGTTAGGTATTACGACATTCGGTGTCTCAACTTCAGCTACCGAAGTAGATGGGTAACTTTCATAATCTATGGGGTAGGTTTGGTGCGGAATTGCCAATTGCTCTTGTTCCAATAGTATCTTGAAACCGTCCAATCCAATATCCTTTAAGAGAAACTTCAATCGCGCTTTTGCCCTACTTTTCCGTTCACCATGACGATCAAATATTCGTATGACACCTTCCATCAATGGAATGATCTTATCCGCAGGCAAAAAACTATAGAGTTCATCGGCATGACGAGGTTGTGAACCTAATCCTCCAGCCAACATGACTTTAAATCCTCGTTCCCCGTTTTTTACCTTAGCGATGAATCCCAAATCATGCATGTAGGACAATCCTGTATCGGCATCACTCGCAGAAAAAGACACCTTGAACTTCCTTCCCATTTCTTGCCCAATAGGATTTCTTAGGAAATATTGGAAAACGGCATGGGCATAAGGTGAAACATCAAAAGGTTCGTTTATATCAATACCCGCTGTTTCACTAGCCGTAACATTTCTCACGGTATTTCCACAAGCTTCACGAAGCGTAACATCATCCCGTTCCAATTCGGCCCAAAGTTCTGGGGTCCTGTTAAGATCTACATAATGGATTTGTATATCCTGTCTGGTGGTAATATGCAATCTACCTCGTGAATATTCATCAGAAACATCAGCGATTCGGAGCAACTGTTTGGAGGTGACTTTTCCATAAGGTAGTTTAATCCGAATCATTTGCACACCTTGTTGGCGCTGACCATAGACCCCTCGGGCCAAGCGAAGACTTCGGAACTTTTCCTCATCAATATTTCCCCCATTGAATTCTCGGATTTTTCTATCCAATTCAATAATATCCTTTTCTACAAGTGGATTTTCTATTTCTGTTCTAAAGCTTCTCATATTCCTAGTTTTCCTATCTAATTAATAGGATATAATTAAAATTTTTCCTTACATCGTCAAGAATAACGTTTATAGTGGATAGTCTACTCTATAAACCCTACTCCTGCCGTATGATTAGTTCTAGTATCTATTATGATAAACGAGCCATTGGTTCTATGATCTTTAAAACGGTCATAAAAAATCGGCTTGTTGAATTTCAAACGCACTTTAGCAATGTCATTCATTTGTAAAGTGTTTGCGTTTTCTTCAATTCCGCTATAATCCGGATTGATTTTATGCTCTATAGCATCAACTTTGGCCAATACCTTATTGATTCCGTGTTGAACCACATACTTGCCCCCGGTAACAAGACTATCAGAATCCATCCACGATACTGTTGCCGTCAATTGCTTGTCAATAGTAGGTAAATCTCCAACTTTCACTAACATATCACCCCTACTCACATTTACCTCATCTTCTAAGGTAATGGTAACGGATGAGCGTCTTGGTGCTGTCTGGTATTCCTGATCATAAAAGAAAATATTCTTGATCTTGGATCTTGTCATGGATGGTAATACCACAATTTCATCACCAACACTCAATTCCCCGCCGTACACTTTACCAGTAAATCCACGGAAATCATGAAATTCTTCTGTTTTTGGGCGCACAACATATTGAACTGGGAACCTTGGAGTACCCGTGTTGTAGATGTCTTCCAAATCCAATTCTTCTAAGTGCTCCAACAACGTTTGTCCATTATACCAAGGTGTGCGCTCAGAACTATTTACCACATTATCTCCCTTTAAGGCACTTACAGGAATAAATGTGATTTTTTGACCTTGATAATCACGTTTGGCCATCAATTTTTCAAAATCTGACTTTATCGTATTGAATACTTCCTCAGAATAATCGACCAAGTCCATTTTATTGATCGCCACAATCACATCTTTAATACGAAGTAGATTGTTGATGAAAAAATGCCTATTGGTCTGTTCGATCACCCCTTTTCTGGCATCAATCAAAATAATGGCAGCTTGGGACGTGGATGCCCCAGTAACCATATTTCTCGTGTACTCCACGTGGCCAGGAGTATCTGCTATAATGTAACTCTTGGAAGCAGTAGAAAAGTAAATGTGGGCTACATCAATCGTAATTCCCTGTTCTCTTTCTGCCACTAGACCATCTGTTGCCAGTGAAAAATCCAGATAATCATATCCTTTTTGCTTACTGGTTTTTTCGATGGCTTCCAATTTATCGTCAGTCAATGATTTGGTATCATAAAGCAGCCTCCCAATTAAGGTACTTTTACCATCGTCTACACTTCCTGCTGTTGCTATCTTAAGTACTTTCAATGTCTTTTTCTTTAGTTCGATTTAGAAATAACCTTGTTGTTTGCGCTTTTCCATTGCCGCCTCAGAACGTTTATCATCGATTCGTGCTCCTCGTTCCGAGATTTTTGATTCCCGTATTTCCACTACTACTTTTTCGATAGTATCAGCATGGGATTCAACAGCAGCGGTACAACTCATATCGCCAACGGTACGGAAGCGAACCATACGTTCTTCAACTGTTTCATCTGCTGCTCTAAATACAACGGCGTCTTCTGCAGACCAAATCAATCCATCTCTTAAAAAAACATTTCGCTTATGCGCAAAATAGATGGATGGTATTTCTATATTTTCTTTTTCAATGTAGCTCCAAACGTCAAGCTCTGTCCAATTACTTATTGGGAAGACACGGACATTTTGACCTAATTCTATCTGACCGTTCAACATATCGAACAATTCCGGTCTTTGGTTCTTTTCATCCCATTGTCCAAAATCATCACGTACAGAAAAGATGCGCTCCTTGGCACGTGCTTTTTCTTCGTCACGTCTGGCACCACCAATACAGGCATCAAATTTGAACTCCTCAATGGCATCCAAAAGTGTAGTGGTTTGAAGCATGTTTCTACTTGCATATTTCCCGGTCTCCTCAACTACTTTGCCTTGATCAATGGAATCCTGAACTTTGCGTACTATCAATTCCACGCCCAACTCATCTACCAACTTATCCCTAAATTCAATGGTCTCTGGGAAATTATGCCCCGTATCAATGTGCATTAATGGAAATGGAATCTTTGCGGGCCAAAACGCTTTCTGCGCCAATCGAACCAAGGTAATGGAGTCTTTCCCTCCAGAAAATAGGAGTACAGGCTTTTCAAACTGGGCCGCAACCTCGCGAAAAATATAAATGGCTTCATGCTCTAAGGCATTTGCAATAGGTCTTTCCGGTAGTTCCAACACTTCAGGTTTTACTATTTCTTCTGTTAATGTATTCAAGTCTTTGTTTTATTTAGATTTCCGATAATCGGAAAATAAGGTTGTATTCTTTAGTTTAAGTATGTAATCCACATTCACGATTCTCCAACACTTTGGTCGGATCAAAATATTTATGTTCGTTTGGTAGATCGTACGATTTTAAATAGGCATCCAATTGCGTATCATCCCAATAATAAAAAGGACTGACTTTTAGTACTCCATCATTGCTTAAGCTCAGCACATCCAAAGAATCGCGGTGAGCGGTTTGTCCTTTTCTCAAATTTGTAAACCAAACATCTGGTTTATGCTCCTCCATTGCCCTTCGAAAGGGTTCTAGTTTCACCTGCTCTGTAAAAACAGCATGCAACGGGTCTTCAATGTTTGGTATTCCCATTACAGCATCACGATGTGAAGAGGTTTGCTTAGGCACATACAATTGAACGTTCAAGCCCAATCGGGAAATTAGTTCTTCTGCATGTTTGTAGGTGTTTGGGGTATTATATCCAGTATCGCACCATATTACAGGAATATCGGCGTCAACATCGGTCACCGCATGTAATATAGCAACCTCATAAGGTCTGAAATTGGTGGTTACTACAGGATTGGTTCCATTGCTAATGGCCCACGAAATAATCTCCTGTGGCGGAATTCCCCTAAACTGCTTGTTTAAATTCTCAATGTCTGCAACTGTAAATGCCATACGATTATAACTTTATCTACCCCAAGAAATCTTATTCCAAATGCGCTCGTGGAAAAAATAAAGGACCATCTTGGTGACCAATTCCACCAAACCGATGGAAAACGCCAATGAAAGGGTCCCTGTAATGATCCAAGAGATTATGATGGTGTCCAACGTACCAACAATTCTCCAACTTATGGATTTTACGATACTTCGCTTTGGACTTTCGGAGTTTTTATCCTTGGTATAGGTATCTCTCTTTCCTCCGTTATCTAGAATTAATTGGTCTGCTATCATTTGCTATTTTAATACCCTACTAACTTAATAGGAAATTCAAAAGTAGGTTATATTTTTTGAACCAATCGTTAATTTGAACACAAAATTACCTTTACCCTATCGTTTTTATAGATTTTAACAAAATAGCTTTGAAAATTTAAGAAATTCCCACCCTAGAATAGATGGATCTGAAGTTTTGTGTATTAGGCGATCAAGTCAGCCAATGTATTGTTCCGGTACACTTCCAAGGCCCCATCCCGAACTTGCAGCATTAATTTGTGCACTGAACATTTGTTCTCGTCTGGACAGTCATCGCATTTTTCGTAGAAATTTAGGCTAACGCACGGCACCATTGCAATTGGACCTTCCAATACACGTATTACCGCGGTCATCACAATTTCCTCTGGTTCTTTAATCAGGTAATAGCCTCCACCCTTACCTTTCTTAGAGCCCAAGAATCCATTTCTACGGAGTGTAAGTAATATACTCTCCAAAAATTTTTGGGATATATTCTCGTGCTTTGCGATTTCAGCAATTTGCACCGGCTCCTTTGAGTCAATTGAAGCTAGATAAGTAAGTGCTTTTAAGCCGTATTTTGTCTTCTTGGAGAGCATCTCACGAATATAGCCAAAAATTCGTGTTGATTAGGTTGATGACACCTTTATCGCTCCAAAGCTTGTTGAATATCTGCAATAATATCATCAATATGCTCCAGCCCCACAGAAACCCTTACCGTTCCATCTGTTATTCCAACTGCCAAACGTTCCTCTGAGGAGAGTTTACTATGTGTTGTTGAAGCAGGATGGGTTACTATGCTACGGGAATCCCCAAGATTTGCTGAAAGTGATAACAACTGTATTGCATCAAAGAAATTTCTACCTGCCTCTAAACCACCATTTACTTCAAATGCAACTACACAACCACCGGCTTTCATTTGCCTTTTGGCAACCTCATAATTTGGATGTGACTTCAAAAATGGATATTTCACCCATGAAACTTTTGGGTGACTTTCCAAAAATGTTGCCAATTGTAGGGCATTTTCACAATGCCTGTCCACTCGCAACGCCAAGGTTTCCAAACTCTTGGAAAGCACCCACGCGTTGAAAGGCGAAAGTGCAGGGCCAGTGATTCTGGCAAACCTGTAAATTTTGTCCACAAGGGCCCCATCACCAACTGTTATTCCTGCCAATACCCTACCTTGACCATCCATTAATTTGGTACCGGAATGAATAACCAAATTAGCGCCAAACTTTATAGGCTGTTGTAAATAGGGTGATGCAAAACAATTGTCAATAATAAAAATCAGATTGTATTTTTTGGCAATAGCCCCTAGAGCTTCCAAATCTAAAACATCTACACCTGGATTGGTAGGGGATTCCGCATACAGAATTTTGGTATTTGGTTGGATCAAAGCTTCAATACCATCCAATTCATCTACATCAAAATAATCCGTTGCAATATTCCATTTTGGGAAAAATTGGGTAAACAATGAATGTGTAGAACCAAAAACACTTTTTGACGAAATGATGTGGTCACCACTTTCCAGTAATGCTGCAAATGTGGAATAAACGGCAGCCATGCCTGAAGCAAATGCGAAGCCAGCCTCAGCTCCTTCCATTTTACAAACTTTCGCTATAAACTCATTGGAATTGGGATTTGAGTATCTAGAATAGATATTCCTATCCTTTTCTTCAGCAAAGGAAGCCCTCATATCTTCGGCATCCTCAAATACAAAGCTCGAGGTAAGATACATAGGTGTAGAATGTTCCAAAAATTGCGTTCGTTCCGTTTGCGTACGTATGGCTTCTGTTTCAAATTTTCTGCTCATGCCAATTACATTTTTTCTGCTATTCGTAATATATCGCCAAAAACTCCCCGGGCCGTCACTGCCGCACCGGCACCAGCTCCCTGTATAACCAGTGGGTTTTCACCGTATGATTCAGTATAAATCTCAATTATGGAATCAGAACCGCTAACCTGACCCAACGCACTTTCCTTTGGAACCGATATCAACTTCACTTCCAATTGTCCTTTGTCCTGTTGCAAATCACCATGTAAGTCGCCTACATAACGAAGCACATGCCCTTCTTGCTGTTTTGCTTTAATAGCATTGAAAACAGCGTCCATTACTTGTATCTTAGACTGGAAATCCTCAAAACTGGATTCACGTAATTCTTCCGGTATCAGGTTCTCAATGTCGATATCGGTAAATTCATTTTTAAGATCCAATTCCCTGGCTAAAATGAGCAACTTTCGTCCTACATCATTTCCTGAAAGGTCTTCTCTGGGATCAGGCTCTGTAAATCCCTGTTTCATGGCATCTTCAACAATTTCTGAAAAACTGGCCTCAGATTCCGAATAGGTGTTGAAAATATAGCTCAATGAACCTGAAAAGACTCCCTTTATTCGTGTTATGTTCTCGCCAGATAAATGCAATAACTTTATGGTATCAATCAATGGAAGACCAGCTCCTACATTGGTTTCGTACAAATATTGTTTTTGATGTTTTTCCAAATCAGAACGTATGGCATTGTAAAAATCGAACTGCAATGTATTCGCAATTTTATTTGAAGACACTAAATCAAACCCGTTTTCAATCAGTAAACCATAATCAGTGACAAAGGTTTCGCTGGCAGTATTATCAACAGCTATCAAATTTTCCAAATGATGGTCCTTCGCATATTGAACGATATCCAGAATTCCATAATCTTGTCCTTTCTTCTCCAAATCCGATTCCCAGGTATGCGCTACACCTTTTTTATTTAGTAATGCCTGCTTAGAATTGGTAACAGCAAAAACCCTAAGATCTATCCCTTTTCTTTGTTCAATACTTTCCTTTGATTCCAAAATTTGGTCAATTAAGGTCCCTCCCACATTTCCATGACCGAAAATTGCCAGATTCACTTTTTTGGCGATACCAAAGATCTGACCATGAACCACATTGATGGCTTTATTCAAATCCGATTTACGAACTACCAAACTGACGTTTTTCCCGGTTACGGTATTGTTGAACAGCAAGGGCACTATATGGTTTTTTACCAAGGCATTGAAGGGTTTATGGAATGTACTTAAATCCATTCCAACAATGGATATCACCGAAACATCCTTCTCAACTGTAATCTGATTCACATCTTGGGCTGAATAATCGGTTTCAAACTCAACATCCAGTACTTTTTTTGCTTTTTGGGCCTGTTTGGAATCCACCACCAAGCCTATACCTCGCTCAGAAGATCCTTGCGAGATTATACCCACACTGATGTTGTTCTGCCCCAAAACCCTAAATATCCGGGCATCGATTCCCACTTTTCCCAGTAATCCACGTCCAGACAGATTCACTAGAGACACGTTTTCCAAAACAGATAATGACTTAATGCCTCCATTACCAGTTTTTGGACCTATTAATGTACCCTTACTTTGATCATTAAATGTGTTTTTAATTCGCAGCGGAATATTCTTTTCTATTAATGGGATAATCGTCTTTGCATGAAGAATGTTGGCACCAAAGTTCGCCAATTCATTAGCCTCCTCATAAGAAATGGAATCAATGAGTTTGGCATCTGACACCAAATCTGGATTGGCTGTATAAATTCCATCAACATGGGTATAATTGACCAGCACTTGGGCATCTAGATAATTGGCCAAAAGAGCAGCGGAATAGTTACTTCCATTCCGACCCAAGGTAGTAGTTTCACCATTTTCCGTTGACGCGATAAAACCGGTTGTAACTACTATTTCCCCTAGTTCCAGTTCCCGAAAACAACGAATTACATTTTCTTTTGAAACAGATTCGTCTACTTCAGCATTGTTAAACGCATCATCGGTTTTGAGCAAAGTACGAGAATCTACGAAGCGTGCAGGCACATTTCTTTTTTGCAACAAGGCAGTTACCACCTTTGCAGATATCAATTCACCAAAAGCCAATAACTCATCCTGGGTTTTTAGACTATAATCCCCGGTCAACGAAACCCCTTTGAGCAATTTTTCAATTGTTTGGAATTCGCTTGCTAAATCAATATTGTCCACTACGGCTTTTTGATAGCTTGCAAATGCCTTCAGGTCTTCTTGGAATTGTTCACCTCGGGCTGCTTTATTCAGCATTTCTTCCAACTCGTCCGTGGCCTTACCTCTTGCGGAAAGTACCACGGCAAAATGTTCTTGGTTGTTGGCACGTTTTTCAATTACAGAAAGTACATTTTCCAAGCCCTCTCCATTGGCCAAAGATTTACCTCCGAATTTTAAAATCTTGATTCGTTCAAGTATGGATTGCTTTTGGAAAATTGGATTCAATAAGTTCTCCAATTGCTGGAATTCTATCAAAAAAGCATCATGTCCGTGCAAGGATTGAACTTCACCATATGTGACATTGGCATTAGCTTGTGCTAGGTGGCGAAAGGTTTCCTTGTTTTCCTCAGCTGTAAAAAATAAATCCGAATTAACTCCAATGATGTGGATCTTGGTATCACTTGCCTGTAATTGTTGAAATGCTTCATCGCCATTTCTAGTGATATCAATGGTTTTTAGCAATTGGTTCATCAACTTGTAGGCGGATAACTGAAAGCGTTCTTGCAATTTCTTACCATGGTGCATCAGCCAACTCTCCACATTGAAAACCTGGAGCTCTTCATTAGTGCTACGTTTAAATCGTTCCTTAAACGACTCTGGCGTACGGTAACATAACATCGCATGCATTCGGGCATCATGGACTGGTTGTTTGGAATTCACCAAAAACTGCTCTTGGATTTGGCAATTGGCGATCAACCAATCGGTCGATTTCCAATCTGAAGCAACCGGAATCAAATGCCTGGTCAAATTAGGATGAAGCGCCGCCATTTCCCAGGCTATACCTCCACCCAAAGAACCACCAATAATCGCAAACAATCGTTCAATTTTCAATTGCGCCAACCCCTGCAAAAAAATACGAGCTACATCCCCCGCAACAAAATCCTTGTAATTGTCCACTACAAAACCATCATAGCCGTTACCTGGCACATTGAACGCTAGAATAGTATAGACTTCGGTGTCAATGCATTTCTCTTTCCCTATAATCTCGGACCACCATCCGTTTTCACCAGTAACATTTGAATTTCCAGTAAGGGCATGATTGACCAATACAATAGGAGCCGTATGTAGTTTTTGCCCAAAGATTTGATATGACAGTTCCAAATCTTGGGATTTGCCATTGAGGGTTGTAAACTTCTTTATTTCCAGTTTGCTGAGCATTCCTTTCAACTATTAAAACCTATTATCCGTCTTGCTAATCTAAAGTTGCAAAGGCACTTTCCAAATCCGCTTTTAAATCTTCAAGATTTTCCAAGCCTACGGAAAGTCGAATTAAATCCTTTGTCACTCCGGTTGATTCTTGTTGGGCATCATCTAACTGCTGATGGGTTGTGCTTGCAGGGTGAATGATCAAAGATTTGGTATCTCCAATATTGGCCAAGAGGGAGAATATCTTTGTTTCATCGGCAATTTTTTTGGAAGATTCAAAGCCACCGTTTACACCAAAAGTCAGTATGCTACTTTGGCCATTGGGAAGGTACTCATCTGACAATTGCTTGTATTTGCTGGAATCCAATCCTGGATAATTGACCCAAGTAACTTCATCTCGGCCCTCCAACCATTTAGCTAATGCCAAAGCATTTTCACTGTGTTTTTTCATGCGAACTTCGAGTGTTTCCAACCCTTGGATGATTTGAAAAGCATTAAAAGGACTTAGGCAAGCACCATGGTCGCGCAAGCCTTCAATTCGCACCTTGGCAATAAAAGCTGCTGGTCCCAATGCATCATGATACACCAAACCATGATAGCCAGGTGAAGGTTCAGTGAATTCCGGAAACTTCCCGTTGGCCCAATTAAAGGTGCCTGCGTCAATAATAGCACCTCCTAAGGCAGTTCCATTACCATTGATGTATTTGGTCAAGGAATGGATAACGATGTTCGCGCCATGCTCAATAGGATTCAATAAGGCTGGTGAAGCTACCGTATTGTCCACAATAAATGGCACTTCAGCAGCTTGCGCTTCTTTGGAAATCGCTTTTAAATCAAGAACATCCAATTTTGGATTTCCTAGAGATTCTACAAAGAATGCCCTTGTATTTTCCTGCACAGCTTTTCCAAAATTTGAAGCATCTGATGGATCTACAAATGTGGTGGTGATTCCCAATCTTGGAAGGGTTACACTAAACAGGTTATATGTGCCACCATAAAGGCTATTGGAAGCAACTATATGATCTCCCGCTTTCAACAATACAAGTAATGCTGTATTGATAGCACCTGTACCTGATGAACATACCACAGAGGCAATTCCACCCTCCAAAGCCGCAAGTCGTTGTTCCAGTATGTCGTTGGTAGGATTATTGATTCGGGTGTAGATGTTTCCGAACTCAGCCAAAGAGAACAGATTGGCTGCATGGTCCGAATCATTGAATACATATGCTGTACTTTGATAAATAGGTACTGCCCTTGTTCCTCCATTGGCAGTAACATCGTGCCCTGCATGAAGGGCGTTGGTTGCAAATTTTTGATCACTCATGATTTCCAGTTTTTTAAATTTTAGTCAACAAAAACAATTTAAAAAGCCAAACCCCGGTCAATTTTAAATCAACGGGTAAAATCAAAAAGTTATAAGAAAGAGAAATCGAAGCTATTCGATCGTTGTTATCTATTCCCTCACAGGATAGAATTTAGCACCTTCTTGGATCAGGGCCAAGGGTTGCTAAGGCTTCATAGGGTCTATTCCCTCCACCTTTCTTGATAACTATTCAATACGTGTTTGAACTTAGGCAACAAAGATAAAGGCAGAAAAATTTAATATCCTAATCATTTCTGCAAAAAATAAGTAAATCCTAATTCAACACGGTAAATTCAATTTCTGAATCCGTGAAAACGGAATGTGTTTGGGTTTTGAAGTCACTTTCTTGAGCTTTAAAGATATTATCCACATAGGTTTGCGGATTTAAATCAATAAGTGGGAACCAGGTACTTTGTACCTGAACCTGCAGTCTATGTCCTTTTTTTATGGTGTGATAAACATCTTGCAATTTAATGTTCACATCCGTTTTTTTATTGGGCTCAAAAGGCTCTGGATTAGAAAAGCTATTCCTGAAACGGCCACGTAATACCTCACTTCTCACCATTAAATGATAGTTCGCCATTTTTAGGTGGTCCTGCATTTCTTCATTTGTTTCAGAGTTTGAAGGATGTACGTCTATAATTTTGACAATCCAATCCGCAGCAGTACCAGTGGTTGCGACTTTTAATTTGGCCATGATGTCCCCTGCCAAAGTCATATCCTTTTCCATCACCTCGGTTTCAAAGACCAAAACATCAGATCTTCGAGCCGCAAAGCGCTGATCGTCCGTCATATATTTTCTTGGGGTAAATACCGATTTGATATCTTCTGAGTATGGCACAGGTTTTTTGACATTGCTTACAAATTTCAATGCCAATGGAGCACCCTCGGTTGTCGTTAATTTTTCCTCATCAGCTAGATAGAATGTTTTTTTCTCAGCATTTTTAGGCGGCCACGAATCCAATGTACTCCATGCCTTTTTCCCAGAATCAAAAACATAAGCCTCGGGTAAACCAGTATTATGATCGCCACTGCCTTTTAAAAAGTGGTTGAAGAATTTGGTTTCAATGTTCTTTTGATAAAACAAGGAAATTGAATCCCCAAAATAGTAGTTACCTACTACATTCCTATCCTTGGTTCTTGCCCAACCTCCATGATCCCATGGTCCGAAAACCATGGTATTATAATTTCCTTCATTGTGAGCCTCAATGTTTTTATAGGTCTCCAAGGGCCCATAAAGATCTTCTGCATCAAACCAACCACCGACAATCATCGTAGCAACGTGTGATTTTACATCCTTTAAATGTTGGATAATACCCCTACGTTGCCAAAGTTCATCGTAATTAGGATGTTCCTTTAATTCATTCCAGAAGTAATCGTCAGTAACTCCATCCGGTCTAAGTGTAGGGGTGTCAACAGTTTCATATTCAAAAAATGAGTTTAGGTTTTCCAATGGGCCATTATCCAGAAAGAATTGGTATTGATCTTCAGTCTGAATATCCGGTAAAACATACCAAGCCGTGTCAATAGGTTGATCATTGTTTGGTCTGGGGGTACCGAATAAAGAAGTTGCTCTAAAATAACTCAACAAATAGGCTCCATTGTGATGGAAATCATCAAAAAAGAAATCTCCAATACATGCTTGTGGTGATGCCGCCTTTAAAGCAGGATGCGCATCAACCGTAGCATACGTGGCATAAAATCCTGGATATGAGATACCCCAAACGCCTACTTTACCGTTGTTATGTTCTACATTGTTAACCAGCCAATCTATGGTGTCATAGGTGTCCGAACTCTCGTCTACTTGATCATTATTGGTTTTATTTGGAATGTAAGCGCGCATATTCTCATAATGTCCTTCGCTAAGCCATCTACCTCTTACATCTTGATATACAATGATATTCCCTTCCTTCATAAGATGTTCATTCGGACCTATTCGCGAGCGGAAATTCTCTTCGCCATATGGTCTTGAACTATAAGGGGTACGTTGCATTAAAATGGGGTATTCCTTGGATGTATCCTTGGGCGAATAGATTGTCGTATGAAGTTTCACTCCATCCCGCATTTCAATGTCAACCTCCTTTTTAGTATAGTTTTCTGAAACGTAATTTTCGTCCTTGACTTTAGTTTTTGTAGTTTCTTGGCAGGATTGTAAGACCATCATTACTAAAATAACGACGGACAAACGGAAGGAGATTCGCATGAATTTGAATTTTGATTGAGGCCTAAAGCTACAAAATATCGCTAGCACGTCCCCTTTTTTTTATGTCCGGATTTCGGTTAACTTCGTTTGTAACGAAAAACCAACCCATTCCTAAAAATGGCAAAGCAAAAACGCAAGTTCAACGATCTAGGCTTAGGCACTAAAAATGATGTTGGCGGATATAGGGCATTGAACAAGGATGGAACCTTTAACGTGAAGAAAATCAATGTTCCGTTCTTTGAACGCTTGAATTTCTTCCATTCCTTGATTACCATGTCCTGGTCCCGTTTTTTTGGATGCATTCTGCTGGGATATTTTGTAATCAATACTGTTTTCGCATCCATTTATACCTTAATCGGTGTAGAAAACTTAACGGGTATTGAAGCTGCAAACGGGTTTGATGAATTCATGGAAGGCTTTTTCTTCAGCGCACAGACCATAACCACTTTAGGTTACGGAAGAGTTGCACCAATGGGGTATCCTGCAAACATAGTTGCCGCAATAGAATCCATGTTGGGTCTTTTGGGTTTTGCCCTTGCTACCGGTGTACTTTATGGCCGGTTTTCAAGACCTTCCTCCAAAATCCGTTATAGCCAGCATGCGGTTATTGCTCCCTATCAACAGATCAATGGCTTCATGTTCCGAGTTACCAATCCACAAAATAATCAGTTGTTGGAGATGGAAGTGCAAATCAATTTGGCAATGCAAAGAGACAACTCCGAATTGCGTGACTTTTTTGCCCTGGATTTGGAACGAAAGTACGTGGCCTTCATGCCTTATATGTGGACTATAGTACATCCTATTTCGGAAAGCAGTCCACTTTTCAAGATGTCACCAGGTGACTTGGCCAAAAAAGATGCAGAATTCATTATTGCCATAAAGGCATTTGACGAATCATCTTCACAGACCGTGTACTCACGATCTTCATATAAAGCTGATGAAATCAAATGGGGAGAGAAGTTCGTTTACACCGTTAAACGCGAAAATGACGGGTTGACTATTGACGTAGGTAAAATCGATACCACCGAAAAAGCTACATTGAATCCGTGATTTAAATCCCGAATTGCTTTTTCACCTCATCTACTTTATCAAGCTTCTCCCATGTAAATAGCTCCACTTCCTTTTCGATTCTCCCATTGTATGGAGATTCAAATATTTTGGCAACCATCTGCGGTTGTTTTCCCATGTGACCATAGGCTGCGGTTTCCAAATAAATGGGGTTCCGCAACTTTAATCGCTCCTCAATGGCGAAGGGTCTCATGTCAAACAATTCAGCCGTTTTACTAGCAATTTCCCCATCTGTCAAATCTACTTTTGCAGTTCCATAAGTATCCACAAAAATAGAAGTGGGTTCCACTACACCAATAGCATAACTTACCTGTACCAAAATTTCATCGGCAACACCAGCTGCTACCAAGTTTTTGGCAACATGCCTCGCAGCATATGCCGCACTACGATCTACTTTACTAGGGTCCTTTCCACTAAATGCGCCACCTCCATGCGCGCCTTTTCCACCATAAGTATCCACAATAATTTTGCGACCCGTAAGTCCAGCATCTCCATGAGGTCCACCAATTACAAATTTGCCTGTAGGATTGATATGGTATTTGATTTCATCATTGAAAAGCTTCTGAATAGCTGCAGGCAGTAAGGCTTTTACTTTCGGTATCAATACTTCAATTATGTCCTTTTTGATTTTGGCAAGCATGGCATCATCTTCATCAAAATCATCATGCTGCGTGGACACAACAATCGTATCAATACGTTGCGGTACATTGTCGTCTGAGTATTCTATGGTAACCTGTGCTTTGGCGTCAGGTCTTAAGTAGCCAATCTGAGAGCCATCATGTCTTAAATCTGCTAGAACTTGAAGAATTTTATGGGAAATATCTAAAGCCAATGGCATGTAATTTTCCGTCTCCTTCGTGGCGTACCCAAACATCATACCTTGGTCGCCAGCACCTTGCTCTTCCTTCGCACCACGATCCACCCCTTGGTTTATATCTTGGGATTGTTCATGAATCAATGATATCACCCCACAGGAATCCCCGCTGAACTGATATTCTCCTTTTGTATACCCGATGGTATTGATAACTTCCCTGGCAATGTTCTGGACATCCAAATAGGTCCGGCTTTTTACTTCACCTGCTAAAACAACCTGTCCAGTGGTTACCAAAGTTTCACACGCCACTTTGCTTTCTGGATCAAAAGCCAAAAAGTTATCCAATAATGCATCACTTATTTGATCTGCGATTTTATCTGGGTGTCCTTCACTAACAGATTCGGACGTAAACAAATATGCCATTTTCAATTTTTAGTTGGACTCGATTTGACGGAAAGACGCAAAGAAGTTTACAAATCCCAGAAGAGAATTCCCTTATTTTTTGGGATAAACTGCTTTAGCATTTTTATACTCCGAATCGAATTCGGAACAAGAGGTTGCAATCAGTCAAATCTGTCCTCATTTGGAAGCACAAAAGTACACCTTTGGCACAAAATTTAAAACTTTATTCTTTGCTTGGTATTTCATCCCATTTCCTTCCTATTTTTTTCACCAACTGGATATACTTTGTATATTGCGTGACTGGGTTCCCCCCAATAAATTATAGACCAAACTTAAACACCACTACCCCATGCACGTTGCTGTAGCAGGAAACATTGGAGCCGGAAAGACCACCCTAACCAACTTATTGGCAAAACATTACAAATGGGACGCCCAATTTGAAGATGTAGTTGACAATCCCTATCTGGATGATTTTTATACCCAGATGGAACGATGGAGTTTCAATCTCCAAATCTACTTTCTGAATAGTAGATATCGTCAAATTCTGAAAATCAGGGAAAGTGGTAAAAACGTGATTCAAGATCGTACCATTTACGAAGATGCTCATATTTTCGCACCCAACTTACATGCCATGGGACTTATGACAAATAGGGATTTTGAGAACTACTCCAGCCTATTTGAATTGATGGAAACCTTGGTTCAACCACCTGATTTATTGATTTATCTCAGAAGTTCAATTCCAAATTTGGTCAATCAAATACACAAAAGAGGCAGGGATTATGAAAACAGTATCTCTATTGATTATCTAAGCCGATTGAACGAACGTTACGAAGCTTGGGTAAATACATACGAAAAAGGGAAACTTCTCATTTTCGATGTTGACAATTTGAATTTTGTGGATAATCCAGAAGACCTTGGAACCGTAATCAACCGAATTGACGCTGAGCTTCACGGACTTTTCTAGTCCTATACCTATAACTACTTTGAAATTCTATTTTTCACTCACCCAAAGGGTGCAGTGACTCATTCTTGGTTTTTATTGAATCGCTTTCAGCCTAGATTGGACAATGGTATTAACTGCCTATATCCTTACTAGGCTTAAAAATGAAAATTATGGAACCAAAAAAGTATCAAGAAATGGAATTGAAACGTAACAGCATGCTCTATTTTGTTGTTGGGCTTACCGCTGTCCTGCTATTGACTTATGTAGCATTGGAATGGAAATCTTACCAAAAAACACCTTATGTTGATCTAACGGATGCAACATTACTTAACGAATTAGATGAATTACCTCCTGTTACCATTCAAAAGTTACCACCTCCGCCACCACCTAAAGTCCAGCCAACTATCTTGGAGATTGTACCTGATGTGGAAAAGGTCATAGAAACCGACTTCGCCTCTACAGAAACGGATTATTTGGATGAAGTAATTGAGGTTGATGATATTCCTGTGGTTGAAGAACCAATACTGGATGAAATCTCATTTATTGCAATTGAAGACGCACCCATATTTCCAGGTTGTGAAAACGCCCAAGACAAAAAGGTATGCTTTCAAGAAATGATGCAAAAACACGTTAGACGTAATTTCAGATACCCTGAAATAGCTCAGGAAATGGGATTACAAGGTAGAGTGAATGTAATTTTCACCATCCAAAAAGACGGAAGTATAGCAGATGTCCGAATGCGCGGTCCGCATGAAGTATTGGAAACAGAAGCATCAAGAATCATTGGGAAACTTCCAAAAATGACCCCTGGAAAGCAAAGAGGCACACCGGTAAAAGTTCCATTTTCAATCCCTATTACTTTCCGATTGAATTAAGCTTGATCATATATCTGAAACAAAAAAGGCCTCGCTATTGCGAGGCCTCTTCTATATTATGCATTAAGGAATTTACCCTTTGGACTCTTCCGTATATTCGTCCACTAACTTTTGGACTTCTTCTTTGGTAGCTCCAACAAACTCCTTTACTTCTTCTTTTTCTTCTCCAGCTTCAGTATGTATGGAAGTAACCACTGCTTTAAACTCACCTTCAGCCGTATTGCTCATCTCAACACGAACTTGCTTTTCAACAGCAACAGTTTCCTTCATACCCTCAGTAGTAATTGAAATCTTTGTGCCATCCTCTTTAAGCATACTCACTTCATCAGCAGGGGAAAGGCTCACCAAACTAGGAGCAATTACCAATGCCACAACAGACATTAATTTCAACAAGATGTTCAAAGATGGTCCTGAAGTATCCTTGAAAGGATCACCTACTGTATCTCCTACTACCGCAGCTTTATGCGCGTCAGAACCTTTACGTCCTTCACTCTCAATAGTCTTTTTTGCGTTATCCCATGCACCACCGGCATTGGATTGGAAAATTGCCATAAGTACACCAGCGGTAGTTACACCTGCAAGTAAACCTCCTAGCATGTTGGCTCCTCCAAGGAATCCAACAGCAACAGGAACTGCAATTGCCAACAATCCAGGTAATACCATTTCCTTGATGGAAGCCTGTGTGGAAATCGCAACACACTTATCATATTCGGCAACTCCGTCAGCAGCATCAAAAATCTTACGATCTTCTTCTGTTGCTTTTGATAAATCAGAATCATACTTCACCATGATTTCCAATGCATTCTTAAGTGCAGGAATATCCCTGAACTGACGACGAACTTCTTCGATCATAGCCATCGCAGCGCGTCCAACAGCATTCATAGATAAAGCAGAGAACACAAATGGTAGCATACCACCTACCAATAGACCAGCCATAATTTTAGGCTGGGAAACATCGATGGATTCAATACCCGCAGTCTGCATAAACGCAGCGAACAATGCCAAAGCAGTCAATGCTGCTGAAGCAATTGCAAATCCTTTACCAATAGCAGCGGTAGTGTTACCAACTGCATCCAATTTATCCGTACGTTCTCTTACCTCACTTGGCAATTCAGCCATCTCAGCAATACCACCGGCGTTATCGGATATTGGACCGTAAGCATCAACAGCCAGTTGAATACCTGTATTCGCTAGCATACCTACCGCAGCAATTGCAATACCGTAAAGACCAGCAAAGTGGTGGGAAACAATGATTGCAGCTGCAATCAATATAATTGGAATCATGGTAGACATCATACCCACACCAAGTCCAGCAATAATATTAGTAGCAGAACCAGTTTCTGACTGACGCACAATAGAATTAACAGGCTTAGTTCCTGTACCCGTATAATATTCAGTTACTTTACCAACAAGCAATCCAGCAACCAAACCAGAGATTGTTGCCCAGAATACACCCATTGCACCAAATGGCAATCCTTCAATTGATTCAGGAATAAAACCATTGATCAAAAAGTAAGAAGCTACCAACATTAAACCTGCAGAACCAAATTCACCAATGTTCAATGCTGTTTGTGGGTTACCACCATCCTTAACTCTTACAAAGAAAGTACCGATAATGGACATGATGATACCAACAGCGGCCAAAGCCAATGGCAAGTAAACTGCTCCTAGACCATCAAAATTAGGAGTAACAATAATGGCTCCCAAAACCATGGTACCAATAATGGAACCTACATAAGATTCAAACAAGTCCGCACCCATACCAGCAACGTCACCTACATTATCACCAACGTTATCCGCAATAGTTGCAGGGTTAAGCGGGTGATCCTCTGGAATACCTGCCTCAACCTTACCAACAAGATCAGCACCTACGTCAGCAGCCTTAGTATAGATACCACCACCAACGCGCGCAAAAAGTGCAATAGAAGAAGCACCTAAGGAAAAACCAGATAATACATTCAATACTTCCGACATTTCCCAACCTTGTCCGCTATAAATCATAAATAGACCGCTCAAACCAAGCACACCTAATCCAACTACACCAAGTCCCATTACAGCACCTCCGGCAAAAGCAACTTCTAAGGCCTTACCTAAGGATTGTCTCGCAGCATTTGTAGTTCTTACGTTCGCCTTTGTAGCTACCTTCATTCCAATGAAACCTGCCAATGCAGAACAAATTGCACCTACAATAAATGATACGGCAACCATTCCGTTGGAGCCATCTTCACTGCTTCCTTTAAAGTAAAGCAAGATTGCTACCGCGATAACGAATATGCTAAGTATTTTGTATTCTGCCTTTAAGAATGACATTGCACCATCAGCAATGTTTTTGGCGATACGTGCCATCTTCTCATCCCCTACTTCTTGTTTTGACACCCATATGTTTTTGATAAAAACATACAATAAGGCCAAAACACCGAATGCAGGCAGAAATTTTACGATTAATTCCATAATTGTCTAGTTATTTATGAGTTTTTAAGTGGCAGCAAAAGTAGTAAAATACACACTAATAAAAAAAATGCGCTTTTGATGACCAAAAGCGCATAATTAGCTCGTTCTTATTACCTAAATGGTAAAGGTTCGTTTCTTTTTGTGTTCACTCTCTTCATAGCGCTCCACACATTTTCTATAAATTTCAATGGCTTCCTTGGCATCACCCCAACCACCGGTATCTACTTTCTTTTCTTCCAGGTCCTTGTACACTTTAAAGAAGTGTTCTATTTCCTTTTGACGATGTGGGTTGATATCACTTACATCATTTTTTTTGTTCCAGACCGGGTCACTAACAGGTACACAAATGATTTTTTCATCCGGTCCTTTTTCATCTGTCATATGGAAAACCCCTATAGGTTTAACTTCCATCACTACCATTGGATATGTGGGTTCGGTACCTAACACCAAAACGTCCAATGGATCTTTATCCAGCGCTAAGGTTTCGGGCACAAAGCCGTAATCACCAGGGTACATCATGGAAGAAAACAAAGTTCTATCAAATCGGATTTTATGAAGGGCAAAATCGTATTCGTATTTATTACGACTTCCTTTGGGTATCTCTATTAAAACATCAAAAGTAACTTCTCCTTTTTTCGCCATCGTATCGCATTAAAATTTTTGCAAAAATAGTCACATATAAAGGAACGAAGCCAACAAAATGCAGTGAATATGTTGATTAAAAGTTAAATCCGAAGCTTCCAGTCACCCCAAATCGACGGGCATCGGGATTGTCAAGGTAATTCCCACGGAAATTAAAATCGATGCGGAAGATTTTGAAGATGTTTCCAATTCCAAAGGAATATTCCCAATAAATCTGATCTTCTGGCGCCATAAGCGGAATATTGGCTGGTGCACTCAAAGCTCTGTTTTCATCGGACAATTGTCCCCAAGCGCCTCGTAATCCGACAATTTCCCTCAAATTCCAATTTCGGAGTATGGGAATGCGGGAAAAGATGCGTCCGTTGAAATTATGTTCCAAATGCAAAGTCGCGTAGGTATCCGTCACAAATTCATAGAAATCCAGATTGGGAAAAGTATTGTACAAGGAGAAAAGTGTTTGGTTACCAGGCACAACACTTAACAAACTCAAAGGTACTTCACCAAAGGTCTTACCAAGCTCAACACTACTGGTCAATCGTCCAAAACCACCAATCTGCCAAGGTTGACGATATGAAAATTGCAAGCGTTCGTAATCGAAATCACTTTCCAAAAAGCCTTCTATACCTTTGGTATAGTTCAATAGTAAGGTACTGTAATCATCATTGACGTTTACTGGTTCCACACCATAACCAATGATCCTTCGACCTGGGGTATAAATCAATGTAGTATTGATATCAAACTGTTTTACCTCTGATGAAACCCCTGTGGGTGATTCTGGATCTACATAATCCAAATTAAAATCTTCGGGCAAAGCAGAACTTAAATTCCGAAAACTACTACCGAAGCGAACCCTGAAATTCTTCAAAGGTTCCATTTCAACATTGAAGGTAGAAAGGTCAATGTTGGTCAATCTATTATTATTACCCACGGTGACCAACGAAGATGATGCTATACTTCTTCCCAAAACATCATTGGTACTGGTCAGACTCAATCCGAGTTGTTCTATATCACGCCGATGTCCTCCTGACACGATCAAGCGAGATTTGCGATCCAGCAAGAATTTAGCAGAAAATCCGTGTTTAAATTTTTTATCCGTAAATCCATAAGCCATATACCCTTCCAGTCGCCAGGTATCGTTTTGCCCAAAATAGGTTCGAGCACCGGCCCGAATTCGAGTTCCTTCGGCATCATTGAATCCAAAAGTGCTGTAAATATCCCCAATGTCTATGTTCCATTTATCAATTTCCACATAACCAGAGCCCAGAATACTTACAATATCGTAGTAGGTTCTGAATTTGGGAACGGTTTTGAGGGTGTCCAACAATTGGAAAATTCCGAATTCATCATCATTTAACCGTTCCAATCTAGCATTGGACCAAAATGTACTATCCCTTGAAAAAACCCTGGGGTCATAGGGGTCGGATACCGATTTATAGAAATCTTCGGGTCTACTGGTGTTAAATTGGTAATTGTCATAAACAGATGTTCGTTTACCATAAATTCCCCGGGACTTCTCTTTTTTGGAAATACTGAAATCACTCAGCATATAATCCCGTTTCAATAGGAATACGGAATCGTTCACTACATCAAACTCCTGTTCAATGTAAATTTCCTTCACCCAATTAATGTTCGCACTTTTAGTAACCTGCAAGTTGATCTTCTTAATCGCGAAGGTGGTATCTGCAACCCAAAAATCCCCTTTAAAGGTCAACTCGTTTTTACGTCTGGGATAATAGATAATGTTATAGCACCATTTGTTATCAATATAGGTACTGTCCGATAACACATAATTATAGGTATCGACCCCTGTCTTGGATAATGGACTGGTAAAACTCTTGTCGAAGAACTTCAAATAATTATCATAGACATCGTAATCCGTGTATAAATCCTCAACAAATGCCGTAATTGCCTGATGTCCTTCAAAGCCGGAGCTTTTATTCCCTAGAACATCTTCTTTTTCCTCTTGGATCACATTATCCCCATACACCTTGGAAAAAGTTTCATTGAGAAACATTGGTAGATAGGTTTTACCGGTAACTCGGGAAGTATCCAAATTCTCGAACATGAATTCCAGACCTCGGAATAGCTTACTCTTGATCAAGGCACTGTCAATGGTATTTAAGTCAAATTCAATTTTCTCGTATTTATCGTATTGATACTGCTTAAATTTTCGAACCCCGTTCTCACGTTTTTTGGCCCAAATCTTTTTAAGAATATCAACCGCTGGATTGTTTTTCTTGGATTGCTTACCCGTATAAACCACAACCTCCTTCAACTGCTCCATGGATTCGTTAAGCACAATTTCCATGTTGTAGTTCACTTTTTTATCCAGTTGGATATCCATCGATTCGTAACCAATAAAAGATATAGTTACCGAATCATAGGTATTATCGGATTCAATATAAAACCGCCCATTATCATTGGTAATGGTACCCTCCGTGGAATTTGGGAAAACGATATTGGCAAATGCAATAGGAGAGCCAGACTCATCTATTACAATACCACTAAGTTTAGTCTGTGAAAAGCCGGTAAAAAACGAAAAAAAGAATATTATGATTAGGAATCGTTTCATGATATGATGAATAGAGCAATCTAAAATCCTAAGGATTCCGCATGCTTTAATGGTCAATTTGATTTTAAACGTAATTATCTATCAAAAACTATTCCTTAAAAAGAAACCTCGTCAACAATTGTCGACGAGGCTAATATACCTTACAAATATAAACTGATTATTTATATAACACTTTCTTAACAGCCTTGATCACATCCTGATGATTTGGCAACCATTCTGCTAATAATACTGGAGAATACGGTGCTGGTGTATCTGCTGTATTGATTTTTACTATCGGAGCATCCAAATAATCGAATGCTTTGTCCTGAACATGATAAATAATTTCGGTGGCCACATTGCCAAATGGCCATGCTTCTTCCAAAATCACCATTCGATTCGTCTTCTTGACAGAATTCAAAATTGCGTCATGATCCATAGGACGTACAGTACGTAAATCTATGATTTCACAGCTAACACCTTCTTTTGCAAGTTCATCAGCCGCTTTATATGCCTCTTTTATAATCTTACCAAAGGACACAATAGTTACGTCCGTTCCTTCTCTTTTAATATCTGCAACACCCAAAGGAATAGTGTACTCTCCTTCTGGAACTTCACCTTTATCCCCATACATCTGCTCAGATTCCATAAAAATTACCGGATCATCATCACGGATAGCCGATTTCAATAAACCTTTGGCATCAGCAGGATTTGAAGGTACAACCACCTTTAAACCTGGGCAATTGGCATACCAGCTTTCAAATGCTTGTGAGTGCGTAGCTGCTAGCTGACCCGCAGAAGCTGTAGGTCCACGAAAAACAATAGGGCAAGGAAATTGCCCAGCGGACATCTGCCTAATTTTAGCTGCATTATTGATAATCTGATCAATTCCCACCAATGAGAAGTTGAAGGTCATGAATTCAATTATTGGGCGGTTACCAATCATGGCGGAACCTACACCGATTCCTGCAAAACCAAGTTCTGAAATAGGTGTATCCAAAACCCTCTCAGGACCAAACTCATCCAACATTCCTTTTGAAGCTTTGTAGGCACCGTTGTATTCGGCTACCTCTTCTCCCATTAAGTATATGCTATCATCTCTTCGCATCTCCTCGGACATTGCCTCGGCTATGGCTTGCCTGAACTGTAGTGTTTTCATTAAGTAGTACTAAAAAGATTCGTTAGTGTGCTTAAAAACGCACGCAAAAATAGCAAAAACCATGGGAACATTATAGGACATCAAAGCAAAAAAAGAACAAAATTTATTATGCATGCATAATAAATTTTGTATTTTTATAGCTATCTTTGAAGCCTTAAACATATATATCATATGAAGATTTTAGTTTGCATTAGCAACGTCCCGGACACCACTTCTAAAATCAATTTTACAGATGGTGACACCAAGTTTGACACAAATGGAGTTCAGTTTGTGATTAACCCCAATGACGAATTTGGATTGACCCGCGCCATGTGGTTCAAGGAAAAACAAGGGGCAGCAGTTCATGTAGCCACCGTTGGTGGTGCTCAAACCGAACCGACGATACGAAAAGCATTGGCCATTGGTGCCGATGAAGCCATACGAATCAATGCTGAACCTACCGATGGTTTCTTCGTGGCAAGACAATTGGCGGAAGTCATAAAAAACGGAGGATACGATTTGGTAATCGCTGGTCGTGAATCCATTGATTACAATGGTGGAATGGTACCTGGTATTGTTGCCACACTATTGGACATGAATTTTGTGAATACTTGTATTGGTTTGGAAGTTGACGGTAACAACGCTACTGCATCTCGTGAAATAGATGGGGGAAAAGAGACCATTAGTACTAGCCTGCCTTTAGTCATTGGTGGACAAAAAGGTTTGGTGGACGAAAGTGACCTTCGAATCCCAAACATGCGTGGAATCATGATGGCACGTAAAAAAGTCTTAAATGTAGTAGAACCTGTGGATGCACCACAACCTACACAAGATCAAAAATTTGAAAAACCAGCTGCAAAAGGACCTGTTAAACTGGTTGATGCTGGTAATGTAGGCGAATTAGTGAATTTATTGCATAGCGAAGCTAAAGTCATTTAAAAAAGAAAACATGTCAATCTTAGTATATACAGAATCCGATAAAGGAAATTTCAAGAAAAATGCCCACGAAGTAGCTTCTTATGCTTACCAAGTTGCACAAGATATGGGTGAATCAGTCACTGCTGTTACCATCAATGCCAATGACGACAGTAATTTGGGAGCGTACGGTGTTTCAAAAGTACTCAAGGTATCCAATGGAGATTTAGACACCTTCAATGCAAAAGCCTATGCCAATGTACTGGCACAAGCTGCGGAAGCTGAAGGTGCAAAAGTGATTATCCTTAGTTCAAGTGCCGATACCAAATTCTTGGCACCTATTCTAACTGCAAAGTTAAACGCAGGTTATGTACCCAATGTGGTAGCAGCGCCAGATAGTACCTCCCCGTTTGTGGTAAAGCGTACGGCGTTCAGTAATAAGGGATTTGCACACACCGAAATCAATGCGGACACCAAAATTGTAGGGGTTTCCAATAATTCCTACGGGGTGCATGAAAATCAAACTGATGCCGCCGTTGAAGACTTTTCCGCCAACCTTGGTGATGCAGATTTCGCCACTAAATCCGTGGAAGTAGATAAGGTAATAGGTAAAGCTACTATTGCTGATGCTGATATTGTGGTTTCAGGTGGTCGAGGACTAAAAGGACCTGAAAACTGGGGCATGATTGAAGAATTAGCCGATGTTCTAGGAGCAGCAACGGCCTGTTCCAAGCCCGTTTCCGATTTAGGATGGAGACCTCACGGCGAACACGTAGGGCAAACCGGTAAACCTGTGGCAAGTAACCTTTACATCGCGATAGGCATCTCGGGTGCCATTCAGCATTTAGCCGGTGTTAGTTCATCAAAAACCAAAGTTGTTATCAACAATGATCCAGAAGCGCCCTTCTTTAAAGCAGCGGATTATGGCATCGTTGGGGACGCTTTTGAAGTGGTACCGGAGCTCATCGAAAAATTAAAGGAATTTAAAGCGCAGAACACTTAAATTTTGTTAATTTGCCTTTTGCAAGGGGCTGTTCAGATAATGGTAGTGCCACTTATTTGAACGGCCTTTTTCATATTTAGGAGGTTGATATGAGCTTAGTACGATTAAAAATAAAGGGGATATCCTATAGCCAAACCCAAAATGGTGCCTATGCCCTTATTTTGAATGAAGTGGAAGGTGATCGCAAGCTGCCCATCGTAATCGGTGCGTTTGAAGCGCAGTCCATTGCTATTGCGTTGGAAAAGGAAATAAAACCGCCAAGACCTCTAACTCACGATCTTTTCAAGAATTTTGCCGACCGTTTTGAAATTGTGGTCAAACAAGTCATTATCCACAAATTGGTCGATGGGGTATTTTACTCCAGTATCATTTGTGAACGGGACAAAGTAGAGGAAATAGTTGATGCCCGTACCAGTGATGCCATAGCACTCGCACTTCGGTTTGATGCCCCTATTTTTACGTACAAAACCATTTTGGACAAAGCAGGCATCTACCTCAAATTCTCCTCTAAGGAAAATGAAGAGAATGAAGACGATGATAGCATTGTAGTGGATGAAATCCTCCAAGAAGGAGAAACGGTTGAAATCGAAACTGGAGCATCATCTCAAGGATATCGAGAGATGACACTCGAAGAACTCCATAAAGAATTGGACAAGGCAGTAACCAATGAAGACTACGAAAAGGCTGCCAAACTTCGGGACGAAATCTCCAAACGCAAATAACCCCTTCATGCCAAAATATTCCAGAATTTTCTTTGTGTTTTTGTGTTTTGCCGTAACCACTGCATTTGGACAAGAAATTCTTCCTGCAGATTCAGTTGCCACTACGGTTGACACCACCATAATAAACGATATTTCCCAACCCAATACCCCACAATTGGTACCCAACCAAGGTTTTTCCATAAATACCCTATGGCGTGGTGCCCTGGGTATGGTGGTATTGATACTGATTTCCTTTTTATTCAGTGCAAACCGCAGCGCCATCAACTGGAAGACGGTTGGAATTGGACTTTCGATTCAATTTATAGTTGCTATCGGCGTACTTAAAGTATCATTCATAAAAGTAATTTTTGAATGGATTGGCGATAAATTCATAAGACTTTTAGATTACACACGGGCAGGAAGTAAGTTTCTATTCGAAGGATTGGTAGTGGATATGGATACCTTCGGATTTATTTTCGCTTTTCAGGTACTTCCCACTATCATATTCTTTTCGGCCCTTACTTCGGTTTTGTTCTACTTAGGCGTCATCCAAAAAGTAGTGCGGGCATTGGCTTGGTTATTATCCAAATCTTTGGGCATTTCAGGTGCGGAGAGTCTTTCCATCGCCGGAAACATATTTTTAGGTCAAACTGAAGCACCGCTGCTTATCAAGGCCTATTTGGAAAAAATGAACAAATCCGAAATCCTTTTGGTCATGATCGGTGGAATGGCCACGGTGGCCGGAGCCGTACTAGCGGCGTATATCGGATTTTTAGGTGGCGATGACCCAGAGCTTCGATTGGTTTTTGCAAAACACCTGTTAGCGGCATCGGTAATGGCTGCTCCAGGGGCAATTGTGGTTTCAAAAATTCTATATCCCCAAACTGAAGAAGTAAATACAGATGTTCATGTATCTTCCGAAAAAATAGGTGCAAACATTTTAGATGCCATTTCCAACGGAACAACCGAAGGATTAAAATTGGCCATGAATGTAGGTGCCATGCTTTTGGTATTTGTGGCCTTTATTGCCATGATCAATGGCATTCTAGGTTGGTTTGGCGACCTTACTACTTTCAACAATTGGATTGCAGCCAACTCCCCCTACGAAAGCTTCTCCTTAGAAGCCATTCTCGGTACGATTTTCGCTCCATTGATGTGGTTGATAGGTGTAGCCAACGAAGATATTATGCTCATGGGGCAATTGCTGGGAATCAAATTAGCTGCAAGTGAATTTGTGGGTTACATCCAACTCGCAGAGCTCAAAACCATGACCAATAATCTACATTTTACATACAATAAATCCGTGATCATGGCTACTTACATGCTATGTGGATTTGCCAATTTTGCCTCAATCGGTATACAGATTGGTGGAATTGGTTCTTTGGCTCCAGGGCAACGCAAAACCCTTTCCGAATTCGGTATGCGCGCCGTATTGGGCGGTTCCTTGGCCTCACTACTTTCGGCCACTATCGCTGGAATGATTCTGGGATAGCGCGAATGATGAAAGGTCAAGGGTTAAGCTAGGGCCGGAAAAGTATTATCGACCTCGAAAACACGTAAAGGTCGTTGTTATGCGCAATTTTCGAGAGTTGGAAGTATGGAAAGATGCCAGGAAATTGGTGAAAGAAGTATACCTAATCACCAAGCTTATACCAAAACAAGAGACCTATGGTCTTATTCAACAGATTCAGAGATGTGTAGTTTCAATACCTGCCAATATCGCTGAAGGATGTGGTAAATATTCGAACAAAGATTTTGCCCGATTTCTACAAATAAGTTTAGGATCCGCATACGAGCTTGAATCCCATATCATTTTATGTCAAGACTTGGGATATATCAACATCAAACAAGCTGCTTCAATAATTTATCAAATCCAAACATTACAAAGGAGAATAGCATCCTTGATCAAATACCAAAGATAACTCTCACCTTCACCTTTCACCCCTAACCCTTAACCCTCCACCCTTAACCCTCCACCCTTCATCTTCCACCTTTCACCCTTAACCTCTCCCCCCTAACCCAACGGTTAATAAATTGCTCAAAACTCCCGCCCTTTACCTTTTACCCTTTCCCCTTTACCCCGTAACTTTAACCCCACTATGAAACAATACCACGACTTACTCAAACACGTACTCACCGAAGGAAATGCCAAAGGAGACCGTACAGGTACAGGAACCGTCAGCGTTTTTGGCTATCAAATGCGGTTTGATCTTTCCGAAGGCTTCCCTATGGTAACCACCAAAAAATTGCACTTAAAATCCATTGTACACGAATTGTTATGGTTTTTAAAGGGTGATACCAATGTGAGTTACCTGCAGGAAAACGGAGTACGTATTTGGAACGAGTGGGCTGATGAAAACGGAGACCTAGGTCCTGTCTACGGACACCAATGGCGTAATTGGAACAGTGAGGAAATCGACCAAATAAAAGAGGTCATCGAAACCTTGAAAACCAATCCGAACAGTCGTAGAATGTTAGTTTCTGCTTGGAACCCCAGCGTATTGCCAGATACTTCGGTATCGTTTAGTGAAAATGTGGCCAATGGAAAAGCCGCCCTTCCCCCCTGTCATGCCTTTTTCCAATTTTATGTGGCCGATGGCAAACTGTCTTGCCAATTGTACCAACGTAGTGCCGATATTTTCTTGGGCGTACCGTTCAATATTGCATCCTACGCGCTATTCACCATGATGATGGCGCAAGTTTGTGGTTATGAGCCCGGTGATTTCATTCACACCTTTGGTGATGCCCATATTTACAACAACCACCGAGATCAGGTGGAACTACAATTGAGTAGGGGCCCAAGACCTTTACCAACCATGAAAATAAATCCAGCCGTCAAAAATATCTTCGATTTCACCTTCAATGATTTTGAACTGCTCAATTACGACCCGCACCCGCACATTAAAGGCGTTGTAGCGGTATAAACAACCTTAAAAACCACAGCCATGACGTCAAGAATTGAAAATGTGTTACAAGTTGCATTCTCAATACTGACGCTTTGCACTGCTTTAAATTTTGCCCAGGCACAAGAGCACCCCAATGTAATTGTGATCATTACCGATGATCAAGGTTATGGGGATTTGGGTATTACCGGTAACCCCCATGTACAGACCCCGGTTATTGACCAATTTGCTACCGAAAGTGTACGCTTTAACAATTTTTACGTCTCCCCGGTCTGCGCCCCTACCCGTTCCAGTTTAATGACGGGTAGATACTCCTTGCGTACAGGCGTGCGCGACACCTACAATGGCGGCGCGATCATGGCATCCAATGAGGTGACCATTGCCGAAATGCTGAAAAAAGGAGGCTACACTACAGGCGTTTTTGGCAAATGGCATTTAGGCGACAACTACCCCAGCCGACCCAGCGACCAAGGTTTTGACGAATCTTTGATCCATCTTTCTGGTGGTATGGGACAGGTGGGCGACATTACCACCTATTTTAAAGGAGACACCAGCTATTTTGACCCTGTACTTTGGCACAACAACCAACAAGAAGCCTACCAAGGCTATTGTTCGGATATTTTTGCGGATGGCGCTATCCAATTCATTGAGCAAAACAAGGATGCCCCCTTCTTTTGTTACCTCTCCTTTAATGCACCGCATACCCCGTTACAGGTACCGGACGAATACTACCAAAAGTATAAGGACATTGACCCTACCTCAGGATTTGAAGGCGATAATCGCCCTTTTCCGGAAATGAGTGAAAAGGACAAAGAAGATGCACGAAAAGTGTATGCCATGGTCTCCAATATTGATGACAATCTTGGCAAACTCTTTAAAAAATTGGAAGATCTGAACATAGCGGACAACACCCTGATCATTTTTATGACGGACAACGGCCCACAACAGCGACGCTACGTGGCCGGGATGCGTGGCCGCAAAGGCAATGTATACCAAGGTGGGGTGCGTGTACCTTTTTATGTGAAGTACCCCAAAGCTTTTGCCCAAAACAAGGACATAGAAACCCTAAGTGCCCATATTGATGTGCTGCCTACCTTGGCCGATGTCTGTAAGGTAGACCTACCCATAAACCGGCAACTCGATGGAAAAAGTCTGCTCCCCTTGATCCACGGCAAGACGGTGGATTGGGCAAACCGTTCCCTATTTTTTTACTGGACGCGCCGCTATCCCGAACTGTACTACAATATGGCGTTGCAAAAAGATGGTTACAAATTGGTGGGAAAGACCAATTACAACGCCGCCCTTGAGGATTTTGAATTGTTTAATCTTAAAACCGACCCATATGAGCAAAACAACTTGGTTTTGGAAGACAAAGCGAAGGCCACAGCCCTTAAAACAGAGCTTGATGGACTTTATAACGAATTAATCACTTCTGAAAACCTCATAAACCAACCTCGAATTGTTGTGGGGAGCAAAGCTGAAAATCCCATTTTCCTGAACCGGAACGATGCCGGAGGTGAACGCGGTATCTGGAACCAAGAAGAAATTTACGGTACTTGGAAGGTGCGTATTGAAGAAGGCCATTACAACATACGCATGAAGTTTATAAAACCTGTAAAAGCTGGTGGGCGACTCTATCTGGAAGCCAACACACTAGTAAAACAGCAGACAAATTCCCAAGATAACGTGGATGTACTGGAACTAAAAAACGTATATCTCCCAAACATGGACTGCGACCTATTGACCCATTACGCCATTGATGGCAAACATATCATGCCGTTTTGGGTGGAATTCAAAAGGATAAATTAAGTAAATTTCCCCGGGGTAAAAATAGCGGAAACAATTATTCAAGATAGTACTATCAGTCCAAGGAGCTTTAGAATATTTAAAAAGAAGAAGGGGTTTTACATTTATCCTGAACAATGGGGAGCAATCATTTTAACCATTTTTGTTTTCTCCATCATTTATTTAGAACCATCATTTGGTTATTATCTTAAAAACTGGAGAATCATTTTTGCCATAATATGGAGCCTTTATATGATTGGTTATACCATCAGCTGTTTCTTCAGATATGAAAAAGAACTAGGTACCTATTCAGGAAATCTATCACTGTTTGAAGAAAAAATAATCGTTGATGATAAAGAATACGATTTATCTAAAGTTAGAGAATTAAGTTTTCTCAGCTCTACGGTAAGAGGTAAACACATAAGTTCACGTTTTACATTTTCCCCAATGTTGTCCAATGGCTTGAGTAGTAGATTTACGCTAACTTCAAAAAGTGGGCAAAAAATACAAGGTAACTTTCTTCAAACCGAATCAAATAGACTTAAATATTGCAAGGAAATCCTGGTTCACTACCACAAGAAAGGGATTGTTAGTTGGCACCAACTTCTGAATTTATTGGAAATTGATAAATATCAGAAAATTCAAGAATTCAAAAAAGAAATAAATGCTGATGGGTAATAGCACAGATAACTAATCTCAATAAGCCCCAAAAATCCGCTATGCCAAACAAAAAAATCTACAGATATACAAACGTTGAACTGTTTGACCAAATAAAAAACGGTTCTTCCAAAACCTTGGTAGACGAAGCGCAAACTGAACTTGATAAACGTGATTTGTCCGATTTGGAATTGAACAAGCTGGAAGAAGAGTATTCGAAATTCAAGGATTATCAGGAAAAACGTAAGGATGAACCTTTGACACGAGAGGAATGGTTCAACTTTTTCTTCTGGTCTTTTTTACAGCCAAATTCGCGGTGGATCAAGGATAACTTCTCGGAATCGGAATATGAACGGTTTCAAACACATGGGTTTGACAAAAAACTCCGGCAAGTGAGAGAAGCCAAATTCTACGGGTTTATCTTTTGGTTTATTATTATCACAGCATTTGTTTTCTTTGTTTTGCCAAAATTAGGTTTATAAAGAAGAATTTTAATCATTAGCAAAAAGCTACTCTCGATATTTAACATCATACATGTTTCAAAAACATCTCAGGAATACAACACTTTTAATTGCATGGATTTTCACTTTAATGTCATGTAACCAAAGCCGTTTTGTGGAATACAAGCCACACTATTTGAGCAAGAATAACGAAGATAAATTCTATGGTGACCCCGAACTAGACTCTATTGAATTTAATAACACCATTCAAGTGCTTGAGTATTATGGTCACACATATAAAACTAATGGGAACAAAATTTTTATTACTAAAACCTTGAACGGTGATTGGGAACTTTTATGGAATTACACCACCAAGGCAAATGATCCAGATTGGTTAAAAACGCACGAGCCTGAAAAAACAAAACCAAAGGTCAAACTAGTACGATTAAACCCAGATTTAATTGGAATTTACGAATTCAAGACAGCTGAACAATCCGGAAATCATTATATAGCTATTGACACCTTAAAAGGGGAGTATAATGGACTTTATTTTGGCACGGAAGCTAGTGGTGGGCATGGTATTTTTTTTTACGGAAATAGCATGGAAAACCTAAAAATCGAAAACGAAAAAATAAGTTTTGAAATTGGAAGAAGAGATTTATATCAAACTACCAGATTTAGAATTATGAAACACGAAACAGATCTAGTAAAAGACTCTGCAGTTGGAGTTTCCAAAGAAAAACTAAAGTATAACGGAGAAATATTGAGCCATGAGTTAAAATTGATGTGTAAATCTGACTTAGAATATTGTTGGGAAAACAAGCTTAGTTTTCAAAAACTAACCGAAAAAAACAAATGAACAATCAATTAAAAGAACAATTAGAATTATTAGCGAGCTAAAAAGCCAACCGAATCAATGACTACTTGCCATTTCTCCTATTCACCCCCTCAAAACTCCAATAATTCCTCTTAAGGCGGTTACCACTTGTTGAATTTCCCGTTGGGTAAAGGCTTCTTCTTCCACATAAAAGAGCATTTCTATTCCAAGATCTAAAATTTTGGTGAATTCAGCGGAGCCGCCATAACCATCTTCAATCAAATCGGTTAATTCTTCGGTCAAGTTTATTTTATCAGAATTCTTCATCGTCATAATATAATATGACCCAAATATATCGTTTTATCGTCAAAAGTCATAATTTGTTATGACCCTGTATCGACTTAATCTATCCAAATTTGTTTTGCTAGGAACTTTTAGATGTTGTCGAAACAGGAATTATCAAAAAAAATAGGCGCTCGAATCAAACAATTGAGGAAAGAAAAAGGTATTTCTCAAGCTGAGCTGGGCAGACTATGCAACAAAGACAAACAACACATCGAACTTATAGAAAATCATAAGGTTTCTGCGAACACGTATACGCTATACACCATTGCAAATGCCCTTGATATTGAGCTCAAAAAACTATTTGACTTCTAATATATGCTTAGGACTGGTTTTTTTCTGTATGTATTCATCACTACAATTGCAATCCATTTTAACTCTAACCAAAACTACACTATGGGATTTTTTGATAAACTATTCGGCAATAGTTCACAGATTCAAGCAACAAGTGAATTATTGAATGAAGAAGTTTTTTGGAATATTGTAGACTTATCTCTTCAAAAAACCAACAATCAAGATGATCAAGAAAGGTTTCTTATAAAGGAAATTCAACGATTATCCCCAAAAGAGATTATTGGATTTAGATTAAGAACGGATAAACTACTTTACGACACCTATAACTCAGAAATGTGGTGTGCGGGCTACATAATGAATGGAGGTTGTTCCGACGACGGATTCGAGTATTTTAGAAATTGGGTTATTTCCAGAGGTAAAGATGTTTACTATTCGGCTAAAGAGAATCCAGACACCTTAATTTCTCAATATGACGAAAGCATCGATATTTACGATTTTGAATCATTTTGGTATGTCGCCCTAGAAGCATTTAGTCAAAAAACCGGAAAAGAACTTTACGATTATATTTCCGAGGATTTTCAGTTTGGAGAAGGAAACTACCCTCAATTTGAATTCAATTGGTCAGAAGAGAAACCCGAAACAATGAAAGGTATCTGTCCAAAATTATATGATAAAATGTGGCGTTAATTCACCTTGATTGGTTAACAAATTACATCTGGGACATTTCCACTTTAGTTATCTTTAACGCTTCACCATTCTAACCCATAAAGTGCAAAACCTCTTACAGTCCATCGCCACCCGTGCTTATGTAAGCGTACCGCTTAAAGAGGCCATCCAATCCAGTTTTGAGGTGGTGAAGGCCCAAAAAGGCGAGAAAGTACTATTGGAAAACAACAAGGCTGGACATCTTTATTTTATAGAAAAAGGGGCGGTACACACTTATCATTACCATAATGGCAAGCAAATTACTTCGTGGTTCTACACGGAAAACCAATTTGTTACCGCTTGGTACAGTTTTTATGCACAAAAGCCCAGTTTTGAGGAGGTGGAATGTCTGGAGGACTGCGTACTGTACCGTATCAGTTATTCCAATTATCAAAAACTAATTGCGGATTACCCGGCCTTTGGCAACTTTGCCCGTTTGCTGGCCGAAGAAATGCTGGCCTTTTTGGACGAGTTCTCCAAAGGGTGGTCCTTTTTATCCGCCAAGGAAAAGTACTTATTGCTCAAGCAGAGCTTCCCCCAATTGGAGCTTCGGGTAAAATTGGGGCTTATTGCCTCTTTTTTAGGTGTTACCCAAGAGACTTTGAGCCGTATTCGCGCCCAAAAGTGATTTTTTGATATAGATCAAAAGAACACAAATTTTGCCCTCCTACTTTTGTCCAAAACAATCAGATATGAAAAATTCAACCTTAGTTTTTAGGAGTTTGGGGATTATCATTTTCCTAGCCGGACTGGCACACCTGTTCTCATTTGGTGTGGAAATATCAGACGACAACCCCGTTCCTACGCAGGAAACCAACAGTGCTCCTGTAGAAGAATCGGAAGCCGCAACTCCTTCGGAAACACCAACGGCAACATCAGCCAATGATCCAGAAACAGATTTTCTCATCGACAAATGGCAGGTGAGCTATAAAACGGAGGATTACAATGGCGCGATCATCTACGATATCAAAAAGGAGGATAAGACCTTCAATGCCTACTTACATCAATACGTAGATCAGATGGGCTATGCCGTAAATGCCGAGGGTGACAAGGTCCTTACCGTAACCAAATTCAATGGTCGCAAAGGCAAGGGCATTTACACCATTACCTACGAGGGTAAGCAATACGAAGTGGCCTGTAAGATCGCCAGAGTAAATGAAAATACCTTTAACCTAAGTTATGACTACTACGGCTACGCCGATGTAGAAACCTGGAAAAGACACTAACATGATTGAATTTTTAGCAAAAAAACTGGAATGGTTGGATGTAAACTATTGGTTTTACATTTTCAACGACCTGAGTCTGTTCTATATCATCATACCCTTTTTTATACTGGAGCTCATTCGTTATGCCTACCTCAAACGCCTGAGCAAGGATCTGGTATTGGACAGTATCGCCAACATCCTCACCTTTGGTGGCTTCTTTTTAATTGAGATCATCCTGGGCATCCTAGCCATCACCAAGGTGTATTATTGGGTCTACAACAACATCAGCCTACCGCATTTGGAGCTCAATTGGGCCACGATCATTTGCTGTGTGCTCCTGGCCGATTTTGCCTATTACTGGGAACATCGTACCATGCACCGGATAGGTATTGGGTGGGCCACACATACGGTACACCATAGCTCGCCCCACTTTAATATGTCGGTTGCGTACCGCTTTGGGCCGCTGGATGCCATTATGCCCATTGTGTTTTCGCTACCCATAGTTATGCTGGGCTTTGATCCTATTCTGGTACTGCTGTCCGAAGTATTTGTACAGGTCTTTCAGACCTTATTGCATACGGAGATCATTGGCAAACTCACCAAACCCATTGAGTTTATCTTTAATACACCTTCGCACCACCGGGTGCACCACGGCTCCAACCGGCAGTATTGGGATAAGAACTATGCCGGAATTTTGATTATCTGGGATCGTATGCTGGGCACTTTTGAGCCCGAAAAAGAAAAGGTGGTCTATGGTATTTCGCAACCCATAAACAGTGTCAACCCTATTGTAGTGTTCTTCCATGGTATAAGTCGCTTTGTGAAAAAACTAGGGGAAATCAAAGGCTTTTCCAATAAGTTACTAGCCTTTGTAAAACCTCCGGATTGGATGCCCAAACAATAAGTATTTTTAAGCATATGAAACCGAACAATTTTATATTCGCCGACCTTTCTACATACACTCCCAAAGAGACCATGGTCTTTTACGAAACTGTTTTTGGGTGGACCTATTATGAATCGGATGGCTACTACTCGGCCTACAAGGGCAATAAAGAGATTTGTGGGCTGTACGAAACCCCAGAAAAGTTCAAACAAATGCGCATGCCCCATTTTTGGATGTCCTATATTCAGGTGAGCAGTGTAGACCAGACAGTGGACAAAGCAAAGAAGCTGGGCGGGATCATTGAAATGGTAGATGAGAGTGTATTGGGCAACGTAGCATTGATTCGTGACCCCCAAGGGTCGGGATTTACCGTGTACGAAGGCGAAAACCTTACCCACACCCGTACCCAAAACGAGGCCAACACTCTCATTTGGAACGAACTCCACGTATCCAATGCAGCCAACGTAATTCCTTTTTACGAAGGAATCTTTAATTGGGATTTCGTAAATCGCGGTAACGACACCTACAACATCCAAACCCATAATGGAGACCATATTGCGGACCTTATGGAAATCCCCAACGATTTTAAGGGTAAATATGAATACTGGGTCTGCAGCTTTGGGGTGGAAGACCTTTCCAAAACACGAGATAAAATCTTGAATCTAGGAGGCACCTTGGTGTCTGATGAAGGTGATAGAATTCTGTTAACCGATAATTCTAGGGAGGCGTTTTTTTATGTGCAGGAAGTATAGCCATGTAAATCACAAGGTGTAATTTGTAACAAAATGAAGCACTTGGCTACTTTTAATAGAGATCAACTGAGACTTTTGGCATGCGCAACCTAAAGGAAGGTACTTATTTTGGCGAATATCTGGATGCACGGGAAAACGACTTCTTTAAACTAAGTTTAACGGCCTATTCCCCAGAAAGTGTCTTGGAAGACCATTACCATGACAACAGCTATATAAGTGTACTTACTTCTGGCAGCTATTTAGAGCATAGTGATGGTTCGAATACCTTGGTTCAGCCTTCGGATGTATTGTTTCGTCCCACTTCTTGGTGCCATCAAAACACCTTTCTGGAAGATTCAGCAACTTGCTTCAATATCGAGTTCAAAAAAGATTGGCAACAACGCTTGGATTGGGAAGTAAAACTACCAAACACCCACATACATTTCAATAAAACGGCCTTCCCTTCATTGTATAAACTGCTCCTCAACTTTAAAATCGATTACAATGCCGACCTAAGCACCGAATTGATTTTGGATTGGTTGCATGTAATCAGTCCTTACAAAATGGACAGTGGTTCCAAGGCATGGATCCCTAAGGTTGATAGTATCCTTAAGAACGAACTTGAACAGTTTCATTCATTGCAATCCCTTTCAGAACGCATACACGTGCATCCTGTTTATATGGCAAGGGCCTTTAAGGCTGAAAAAGGGCTCACCATAGGAGAGTTTCAACTCAAGTCCAAATTACATAACGCAGTCTATTTATTGTCCACTACACACCAATCCATTTCGGATATTTCATATGCCAATGGATTTTTTGATGATGCCCATTTCATCCGTTCCTTCAAAATGGCCTATGGAATTTCGCCCAATCGGTTCCGGAATATCCTAAATAGTTAATCTGGTACAATTTCCTAAACGTAATACGCTTGATTTTTGTCTAATCAATCAAATCACGTAATCATGTTTAAATTCAAAGAAATCCTTTGTGCCTTCTTACTCCTTTCAGTTTTCGGAGGGAAGGCACAGCAGCAAAAATCAACGCTTCCATATAGTGAAATCTATGCCTACGGTATGGATGCCAACGTAACGCCAATATTCAAACTTCTGAATAAAGATGGCCTAAATGCGAAAGATCTAAAGTTCAAAACCACATTTGAACAACGATTTAAGGGCGATGCAGATAAGACCATTGGCACTCCAAACTCCCAAATAGAAACCTTGATTTCGTATTTCAAAAGTTATTGGCGAAAATCACTATTGGACCCTTACCAAAACTTTGAACGGGAATTGGCTGGTAATGTGGTTCCTTTCTTAATGAAAAATTACCCACCCGTACGCGGTAAAAAAGTTACGCGGGACAGTTTGGGCTTTTATCTTAGGGATTACATTCTAGAGCAAGGGATGTACACTACCAAAGAGGTCACCTATCACGGCAGACTAATTGATTTAATGGTCTGGAAAAAGCAAACTCCAAAGGTTTACCAAGTAGATCTAGGCAAAGGCGAAATTCAGGACGTTCCCGTTTATTTTATGGAAGATTTTGCCACATTAGGCTGGATGGAATATGCCACCTTAGGCGCCCACCATCCAGGAGGCTGGACGGAAGCAGAAGGTATTTATTGCGTAAAAAAAGCATATGATTTAACCAGTGAGAATTTTAGAATCAGCTATTTGGCTCATGAAGCAAGACATTTTGCAGACAAGCCTTTGTGGCCAGATCTAAAATCCGCCGATTTGGAATATCGGGCAAAACTAACCGAGTTAAGTCTGGCCCAAGACACGCTGTTTAATTTGATCACCTTTTTTTCTGAAAACAGCAATAGCGAAAGTGAAAACGGGCATCAAATCGCCAACTATTTTGTGATTCGGGATTTATCCAAAAAACTATTCAAAACAGAGGTGGAAATTGAGTTGGCAAAATGGAAAACTGTTGGAGTCAAAAAAATCAATAAAGCCGCTATGCAGTTACTCAAAAAACATACAAAGGCCTTAAATGCCTCAGGAGCCTCCACGCAATCTTTTATTGCCAATTAAAAACCCGTGAGCTGCAAATGGCAGGTTAAGCGGAAGATACATTTTGATTAACTTAGAATGGTAAAACCTATTTCGATGGACCTCAGCAGCCTTGACCAATCATATACATTAAGTCAAACTCAACTTGATTTTTACCGAAAAAATGCCTTTATCAAAATCAAAGAGGTCTTGTCTCCTGAAATAGTTACCCATTTTAACAGCATCATTTCTGCGAAGGTTAAAGAGCAAAACACCCAAACCTCACCTTTAGAGGATCGTGACACTTATGGAAAAGCCTTTTTGCAGATATTCAATCTTTGGACTTTGGATGACAACATCAAAGCACTGGTATGCTGCAAACGACTAGCTCAATTGGCTGCTGACCTTATGGAGGTGGAGGGTGTACGCATGTATCATGACCAAGCCCTTTTTAAAGAAGGCGGCGGAGGAATAACACCTTGGCATGCCGATCAATATTACTGGCCCTTGTCCTCAGATAAGGTCATTACGGTATGGATTCCCCTGCAAGCAGTCCCTTCGGAAATGGGACCATTGGAATTTGCAGCTGGCAGTCAAAATATCCTAACGGGAAGGGATCTTTCCATCAGTGATGAAAGTGAAATACAGATTGACGAAAAACTCAAAGTAAGTGATTGTCCAAAAATTTCTGAACCTTTTGATATTGGAGAGGTCAGTTTTCATTCCGGATGGATTTTTCACAGGGCCGGACCAAACACTACAACGCGAACTCGTAAGGTGATGACTTCCATTTATATGGATAATAACATGCTATTAAAAAAGCCTGAAAACGATGGTCAAATCAATGATTGGAAGACATGGTGTCCTGGGGTAGCAATAGATTCCGTCATTGATTCACATTTGAATCCGGTTTTGTTTAAGTACTAATCCTTACATCGATTTAAGTACCTTTAGCCTCCAAAAAACCGCACAAAACCAATGCATAATTTTGAACACCAGGCAATGGCCACTCGTTTTCTAATTACGATGACCGAAGTGGATATTAACTATGCGCGAAACGTGACCCAGCGTTGCTTTCAACGCTTGGATGAATTGGAACATTTCCTTAGCCGATTTGTCGCTGACAGTGATATTAGTCGTATTAACAAATTGCATGCGGATTCCCAATTGGCTTTGGAACATGAAACTTGGGAAATCATTAAACAAGCAATTGAAGTGCAGCAATGGACCCAGGGTACTTTTGATATTGGTGTAGCGGAACACATGAATATTTTTCGGGCTGCCAAAGAGGGTATTCTAAATGAATTCGAGATGAATAAGGCCTTGATCAAGGCCCAAGAGGAAAAATCAAAAGCCAGTCTTTACGTAGATCCAGAAAAGCCTTATTTCTATTGTATTCAACCAGGTATGTACTTTGATCTGGGCGGTATCGGAAAGGGTTATGCATTAGATCAACTTTCACTTCTGCTTCATGAAATGGAAATTGAAAATTATTGCATCAGTGCCGGGGAGAGTACCATATTGACAAAAGGTTCGCCGAAAGAAGGTGAAAAGTGGACTCATTCCTTAAGTGCCTCCGAAGAACATAAAACCATAACATTGGATGCTATTGCAGTGAGCGCCTCTGGAACCTTTCATCAAGGCAATCATATTTTTGACCCTAGGACAGGTAAAAATTCTGGTGTTTCAGAATTTGACCGAATCTGGGTAGCAAGTAAAAAAGCTGCATATTCAGATGCATTTGCAACCGGATTTTTTCTTCAATCTGTAAAGGAAATTGAAAATATTGTTAAAAACGTACAGGAAATTGCATGGGTGGCGTATAGCAAGGATGGAAAGCTCTTTTCCATTGATTGAAATAGCTTACATTTGAACGACTAGCCACATTTACTGAACTAAACAATTAAGATTTTCAATGAGTACTTCAAATCATACGGACAGAAGAAACTTTATCAAAACGTCTACACTATTCGGAACAGGATTGATGCTGGCCAACCCATTCAGCATTACCGCTAACCCGCTAAAAGTTGGCGACAAAGTTAATGTAGGTGTTGTTGGCTGCGGTGGCCGAGGAGGGGGCGTTATATTCAGAAACATCCCAAAAATTCCAAGTGCCAATTTGGTAGCTGTCTGTGATATTGTGGAAAGCCGAAGGGAGAATGCAAAAAACCAGTTCAACAGTCAGTATGGGACAAAGGTGAAGGCCTATGAGAATTTCTATGAGATGTTGGAAAAGGAAAAATTGGATGCTGTAGTCTTGACAACTCCAGATTTCTGGCATATGAAGCATGCAGTAGACGCACTGGAAGCCGGAATCCATGTGTATTGCGAAAAAGCAATGTCCAACAATATTGAAGATGCCCGTAAAATGGCTGAGGCCATGAAAAAATCAGGCAAATTACTCCAAATTGGGCGGCAACGTCGAAGTGATGACCGCTATCGTTTTACCCATCAGATCTTATTGGAAAAAGAACAAATGTTCGGTAGGCTTACCCACGCTATTGGCCAATGGAACAGATCCCGTATTTGGACACAACAACCCAACAAAAAAGACAATCTTGATCTTGGCAAATTAAAGCAGTACGGTTTTGACACTGTGGATCAGGTTTACAACTGGCGTAATTATAAGAAATTAGGCGGTGGTGTAGTTTCCGATTTAGGGTCACATCAGATTGATATTTTCAATTGGTATTTTGGCGCTTATCCGCACACCGTTTATGCCGCAGGCAACAATTCGTACTTCAATTTTGAACAAGCGGATACCATGGCCACAATCTTGGAATACGATACCCCAAAAGGACCTGCCATCGGTATTTATGAAAACATCTCTAACTCTAGGGCTATTGGTGTTTATGAGCGATTTATCGGGGATGATGGCGCATTTATCATTTCACAAGGAAAAGACAATAAAATATATCGTGAATCACGTGTTGAGGCCAACAAATGGCAACAATATATTGATGCAGGTTACATTAGCAACCTAGCGGATATGCAGAAATACAAGGAAAAGGAATCAGGGGATTCCGGGATTAAAGAAACCGCACCTCAAATCAGCTATGACATCAATGAAATGAAGGATATGGACAAGGTGTACAATTTAGCCAGTCATACGGCCCACTTGTTCAATTTCATTGAATCTGTCCGGGAAGAGGAGTCCTTGAATTATGACGCTATTACCTCTTACAAATCTGAGGTATGTATCTACAAAATCCATGAAGCTATCAATGCTGGTGGTAATCGAATAAAAATTGAAGCGGAAGAATACGAGGTTTAGACCATTTCAAGGCTAATCTCCTATCTCATAAAAAAGAAGCACCCAGACTAATGCCTGGGTGCACTTTGCAAACAATTAACTCTAACTTTAGAACATTCTCTTTTTCATGTTTGCTTAATGGGGCAATTCCCGTGTAACTTCTATGGAATTGGATAGCGCGTAATAACCATCCAGGTCCGCCACGTTCATTCCTGCTTCCAGTCCTGAAAGACCAGCTTCATACGTAATATGCCAGATAAAGCAGACACCAACACCTGCGGCATCAAAGTCAACACCTTCTACAGCATCCAATGTTGGAGGTAAGCCTAAGATATTGTTTGAATCATCAGTAATTACCCAACCTTGCATAGAACCATTGAGCTCGGAATCGTCAAGGGTTATACCACTTACCATATCAGGAGTGCCATCCACTTTGAACACAAATGGACCTCCAGCTAGACTTCCCGCATTCAGGGCATTTCTGGTTACGGTCAAAGAGTTTGAAAGTGCGTAGGCACCGTTTAAATCAGATACATTGTTCCCGGCTTCCAAACCAGTTAAACCATCCTGATATGTGATATGCCAGATTAAACATACACCTGCGCCAGCAGCATCAAAATTGACACCTTCTACAGCTTCCAAAGTAGGTGGAAGACCTAATATATTGTTTTGATCGTCTGTAATTACCCAACCTTGGTTAGTTCCGTTCAAATTGGTATCATCCAGTGAAATTCCACTGACCATATCTGGGTTTCCATCGACAGTAAAATCAAACGGACCCCCATTGATACTCCCAGCATCCAACGCATCTCTATATACAGTCAATTCGTTGGAAAGGGCATAATAACCTTGCAGATCAGAGACATTCATTCCTGCTTCCAAGCCGGTCAAACCTTCTTCATAAGTGATATGCCAAATCAAGCAAACCCCAACTCCAGCAGCATCAAAATCTACACCTTCTACTGCATCCAATGTTGGTGGCAAGCCCAAGATATTGTTTGAATCATCCGTAATGACCCAACCTTGCATGGATCCATTCAATTCTGAATCGTCCAAGGTAATTCCACTAACCATATCTGCCACACCATCTACAATAAAGTTGAATGGTCCACCAGCCAAAGAACCAGCATTCAAAGCATTCCTAGTCACCATGATGGAGTTTGACAAACCGTAAGGTCCTTCCAAATCAGAAACATTGTTACCCGCTTCCAAACCAGTTAAACCCTCCTCATAAGTGATGTGCCAAATGAAACATACTCCTGCTCCCGCACCGTCAAAATCCACACCTTCAACAGCTTCCAAAGTTGGTGGCAAGCCTAAAATATTGTTCTCATCATCGGTAATAACCCAACCTTGCATAGAACCTGTTAGCTCAGTATCATCCAAGGTAATTCCACTGACCATGTCAGGTGTCCCATCCACAGTAAATGTAAATGGACCTCCGGAAATACTTCCAGCATTCAATCCATTTCTGGTAACCATAATGGAATTTGACAAAGCGTAGTTACCGCTTAAATCCGCAACATTGTTACCCGCTTCCAAACCGGTTAAACCATCTTCATAAGTAATATGCCAAATAAAGCAAACTCCAACACCGGCACCATCAAAGTTTACACCTTCCAGTGCTTCTATGGTTGGAGGTAATCCCAAAATATTGCTTTGATCATCTGTAATTACAAAAGTTTGATTGGTACCATTAAGATTGGTATCATCCAATGAAATTTCACTGACCATATCAGGCGTTCCGTCTACTACGAATGTATAAGGTCCACCAGATAACTCCCCAGCATTCAAAGCTGTCCTGGTAACGGTCAAAGCATTGGACAAGTCAAAATCCCCATTGAGATCATCCAAATTCATCCCTGCTTCCAATCCGCTTAATCCTTCTTCGTAAACCAAATGATAAACAAAGCAAACACCTACACCTGCTGCGTCAAAATCAACGCCTTCCAATGCTTCCAAGGTTGGTGGTAAGCCTAGAATGTTCCGTGAATCATCTGTAATTACGTAAGTGGTGTTGCTACCAGCCAAATTTGAGGCATCCAATGCAACCCCGGAAATCATATCCGGTGTTCCATCAACCGTGATGTTAAAAGGTCCGCCTGAAAGCGTCCCTGCTTCCAGCACAATGGGTTCATCGTCATTTTCGTTGCTACAACCTGCAGCTAAAACGACAATTCCCACTAGAATCCATAATTTTTTTAAGTTGCTCATTTTCTGTGTTTTTTTAATTGCAACACAAAGCACGTTTACAATCATTGCAGAAGTATCACAGAAGATTAAAGAAAGTTTAATTGCTGTATTTCAGTGTTTTACGATAATATATTGAAAATTTTGTAAAGAAATCACGTAAAATCGGACTTTTAGTAAGGGATTATGCATCAAGTTTTTAGCATTTGGTGAACTTTCCGTGATACTTTACTATTTAATTAGCCGAATATGAAAAAAGTGTTGATTGTTGAGGACGATTTGGAAATCGTTCGCTTGTTAGAAATCCATTTAAAGGATTTAGGCTGTGAAGTCCTTACGGCAACGCAAGGGGATACCGGTCTGGAAAAAGCAATCAATGAAAATCCGGATTTGATAATTCTAGATGTGATGTTACCAGAAATGGATGGCATTGAAATTTGTCAAAAAGTTCGGGCAAAAAATATCACTACACCTATTATGATGCTTACCGCACGTTCTGAAGAGATCGACAAGGTCCTTGGATTGGAAGTAGGCGCAGATGATTACCTTACCAAACCTTTTAGCGTTCGAGAATTCATTGCTAGGGTCAAAGCGATCTTTAGGCGTCAGAAAATGGATGTGGTGGAGACCGCACAGGAAGAAAATCCCAAACTGATGCAATTTGACGTTTTATCCATTGATATTGATATGCGCAAAGTGCTATTGGATGGCAAAAAAGTAGAGCTTTCACCAAAAGAGTTTGAGCTTTTGGTATTGTTGTCTTCAAACCCGGGGAAAAGTTATGATCGCAGTAAACTCCTCAATATGATCTGGGGCTATGATTTTAAAGGGTATGAGCATACCGTGAACTCCCACATCAATAGATTAAGATCCAAAATTGAACCCGACATGAGCAATCCTAAATTCATCCTAACCACCTGGGGTGTAGGGTATAAATTCAATGAGGAATTGCTGGAAAACCAACTGAGACAAGCATGAAAAACAGTATACTCTCCTTACGCTTTATACTAAAACTTACACTGTCGTTTTTAGCGATTCTTTTGCTAGCTGGAATTGGATATACCATTACATCCATTTATCTCTCCAATAAGTATTTTAACGAAACTACCCAGCGTCTGCATGCTAATTTGGCACACGACCTTATTGAAGAAAAATTTGCAAATACCCAGCCATTCGATTCTGTTGGAAACGTGAACAAAGCGTTATTTGGGGACATCATGCATGATATGATGGCTGTAAACAGGGCCATTGAAGTGTATTTACTGGACAAACAGGGAAAAGTGCAGTACTCAGTGGTTTTGGACCATGATGCTCCGGAAACCAAGGAAAAAAGAATTAATCTTGAACCTATTCATCAATTCATCAATGAAAGTGGTAGTAATTACGTATTGGGCGATGATCCAAAAGACTTAAGTAAACAGACCATTTTTTCTGCAGCGGAATTCAATAAGGATGGTCACGAAGGATATGTCTATATCATTTTGGCCGGCGAGGATTTTCTAGCGACACGCAGCGATCTATTTAATAGTTATTTCATGCGATTAGGTCTTCGGGGTTCCTTACTCACCCTCATATTTGCCACGCTACTAGGTGTTTTGGTTATCTGGTATTTGACCCGAAGTCTTCGTAAAATCATCTATGCCGCAAAACGCTTTCAACAAGGTGACCTGGAGTACCGAATAGAGAATGCTGAAAAAACAGACCTAGCCAATGTGGCCAGCACGTATAATAGCATGGCGGATACCATTCTTTCCGATATTGAAAAAATCAAGTCAGTTGAACAACTACGGCAAGAACTCATCGCCAACATTTCCCATGATCTACGAACACCTCTTTCTGTTATTCAAGGATATATTGAGACCTTGCATATGAAGGATGAACAATTAACACCAGAGGAAAGAAAAGAATACCTTAAAACAGTTAGCAGAAGTAGTGAGCGATTATCTAAACTGGTTTCTCAGCTATTTGAATATTCTAAATTGGAAGCCAACCAAATCCAACCAGAAAAAGAACCGTTCTTGATCAGCGAGTTGGCCAATGATATCCGAAGAAACTATGCATTGATTGCTGAGCAAAAAAACATTGAACTTAAATTATCCATGGAAGACAACGTCCCACTTGTCTTTGCTGATATTTCACTGGTGGAACGGGCCATTCAAAACTTAATGGACAATGCCTTGAAGTTTACCCCTGAAGGTGGTAAAGTCACAGTGAAAATCGAGTCTGGAGAAAATGATGTGGAAGTTACAATCAAGGATTCCGGACCGGGTATTAAAAAGGACAATCAAGCCTTGATTTTTGAACGGTACCGTCAGACCAAAAACGGGAAGGAAAAAGCAGGGGCTGGCTTAGGGTTGGCCATAGTCAAGAAAATTATGGAAATCCACAATAGCAGTATCAAAGTGTTCAGTAAACCCAACGAAGGAACATCTTTTAGTTTTAGTCTTCCGGTATATGCCGCAAACTAACGCATATTCCCTATCTTTAATAGAAAATCCCATTCATGATTCTAACAGATTCCTTGTTGGATTTCTTTTTGGAAACCCGGCAGACTTCGGAAGATTTGTGCAAACCGCTGGAAATTGAAGATTATGTAGTTCAACCAATTGTAGATGTAAGTCCTCCTAAATGGCATTTGGGACACACCACTTGGTTTTTTGAGGAATTTATCTTGAAACCGCATTGCGCAAATTATCAGGAATTTGATGCTGATTTCTCATTCGTTTTCAATAGCTATTACGAAACTGTAGGTAAACGTGTTGTTCGTTCTGATCGCGGTAATCTCTCCAGACCTTCTGTGAAAAAGGTTTACGAATACAGAGCATATGTAACCAATCATATCAAAACATATTTTGAAACTAATCCCGCCAAAGAACTGCATGATTTATTGGAAATTGGGATTCATCATGAAAAGCAACATCAGGAATTGCTGCTGACCGATATCAAATACATACTTGGCAACAACCCTCTTCTACCGGAATACTCCGCAACCTTTCTAGACCATCCGATTGAAACCCATCAACAAGAATGGATTCATATGGAAGAAGGCATTTATGGAGTTGGCCATGCCACTGAGGATTTTTGCTATGATAATGAATTGGGAAGGCACAAGGTTTACTTACATCCCTATGAAATATCAAACAAGCTAGTGACCAATGGTGAATTCACGGAATTTATTATTGCTGGTGGCTACAGTCAATTTGACCTTTGGCATGCAGAGGGATGGGATTGGGTAAATCAAAATAAAGTGGTTTCTCCGTTATATTGGCATAAAATCGATGGAGAATGGTGGCATTACACATCTTCCGGACTGAAAATGGTGGATGGGAATTCACCATTAACACACATTTCCTATTACGAGTCCTTTGCTTTTGCGCAGTGGAAAGGATGTAGGCTACCAACAGAATTTGAATGGGAAGCGGCGCAAAGTTATTTTCCATGGGGCAAACGCTGGGAATGGACGGAAAGTGCTTATTTGCCTTATCCCAATTACCAAAAAGCACCCGGTGCCCTAGGCGAATACAATGGCAAATTTATGGTCAATCAAAAGGTATTACGCGGAGGTTCGGTGGCCACACCAAACAACCATACCAGGCCAACCTATAGAAATTTTTTCCAACCACCACTGCGTTGGCAATTCACCGGTTTAAGGTTAGTTAAATAATCCCGACGAAGCAATTATGCAAAATCAGAAAACCAAAAACTTCACCTCCGAATTTGAAAAGGAGGTGTTTGAAGGATTGACTGCTTACCCAAAACATTTATCCTCCAAGTATTTTTATGATGAAATTGGAGATAAACTGTTCCAAGACATCATGGCCATGCCTGAATATTATCTCACCGATTGTGAATTTAATATTCTGGGCGCCAACAAATCTGAGATTTCAGCATTGTTTCAAGCAGATAATGTCCCATTCAGTCTGTTTGAATTAGGGGCTGGCGATGGTAAAAAAACCAAGATTCTGCTTAATCATTTGGTCGAGAACAAGACCGTTTTTGATTATCGACCTATTGATATCAGTCAAAACGCCTTGGATCAATTAGAAGCCTCGTTAAAGGCTGAAATCCCGAATTTAGAAGTAAATCCCATTCAAGGAACCTACTTTGAAACGCTTCGTGATATAAATCAAGCCAACGGCAGAAAGAAAATCATTCTCTTTTTGGGTTCCAATATTGGTAACTTATTGCATGAGCAAGCGGTTGATTTTCTCAATAATCTAAGAGATTCCATTAATGAAGGTGATTTGGTCTTTATGGGATTTGACCAAAAAAAACACCCACAAACCATCCTGGATGCCTATAATGATCAAACTGGGATTACCGCTGCATTCAATAAAAATATTTTACGGCGAATCAATCGAGAGCTAGACGGTAATTTTGATTTGGATAAGTTTATCCACTGGGAAGTTTATGATCCTGAAACAGGTACTGCCAAAAGTTTTTTGGTCGCCACTGCGCCAGTTTCCGTAACCATTGAAAGGTTAGGCTTGGAAATACGTCTTAATCAGTGGGAAACAATCCATACGGAAATTTCCCAAAAATATGATGACGCTGTTGTGGAATGGCTAGCCGATAAATCAGGTTTAAGCATTGTATCCCAATTTACGGATGCACAGCAGCATTACAAGAATTACGTATTTAAAAAATAACAGATGAAAGCCATTTGGAACAATACTGTAATCGCCGAAAGTGACGATACGGTAGTTATTGAAAACAACCATTACTTTCCCGCAGAAAGTATTAAAAAGGAATTCTTTAAATCCAGCGAAAGCCATACCACATGTCCGTGGAAAGGTGTAGCCAGCTATTATACTTTGGAAGTGGATGGCAAAGAAAACAAGGATGCCGCATGGTTCTACCCTGAAGTAAGTGAATTAGCTAAACCCATTAAAGGAAGAGTTGCATTCTGGAAAGGGGTATCCGTGGAAGAGTAACACCGAATCTAATCCATAAAAAAAAACCAAGATCATAGGGTAAAATTACCCAAATCTTGGTTCTTTTTATTTTAAGGAACTGACTAAACTATAACTCCAGAACAGCGTTTTCTGCTCCTGCAAAGTCATTCCATTGGTAACGGTCAGCTGCTTCATCATTGATGTAAGCACCGTCTACTAAATATCTAAATTCAAATGAATTTTCCTTAGGTAGATCAAAAGTACCTTTGAACGTTCCATTCTTCAATTTCTTCAATGTACTTCCTTTTGGACTCCAGTTATTGAAATCTCCAACAACCGCAACATTCTTTGCTTCTTCCGCAGGCACGGTAAATGTAACCTTACATACCGGCTTGCTTTTTAGGTATTGTTTCTTTATTGCCATGATACTCTAATTTTCATTAGTAAATACAGGACAAAGCAAACTATAAAACAGTTTCCCCACAATAAGTCAAAAGCGATTTATCAAATTCGTAAAATGCCGCTAACAATGGGGTTACTTTGAAAAAATATCGGTTATAAAATTTGCATTATACAATAATTGCCATTTAGGATTTTAGTAAATCCACAATCGCATCAATCTCATTTTCTGTATTGTAGAAGTGAAAACTTAGCCGAATTCCGTCTCCTCGCTGTACACAAACCACATTTTCATCACTTAATTTTTGAAAAACATTCTTGTCTGCCCGAATATTGAAAATGCTACTGTGGTCCTTTCTATTGGCAACATAAGGTTGGAGTAGGTCCAAATCTGTAAATGCTTTATGAGCTTTTTGTGACAATTGCTTTACTTGGGCCTCTATATGATCCATTCCTATATTGCTTAAAAAATCCATTGAGAACTGAAGGCTACCAAAATTCAAGGAATCCAAATGACCGGGCTGCAATAGTTTATTCAATGGGATATCAGTCGACAAATCTCCTGCGCGATCTACCGACCAGTTGCCTATGGCCTTTACATCCAATCTTTCAGATACACCATCTCGAAGTAAAAAGAATCCATTACCATATCCGGCCAAGAGCCATTTATACGCACTTGCACCTAGAATATCTATACCAGATTCCAAAAAATTGAAGTTTTGTGTACCACAAAATTGTGTGCCATCGGCTATGATCAGTAAGTCTGGGTAATCCTTTTTAATGTTCTTTAAGAACTCCAAATCAATCTTGACGCCATTGATCCATTGCACCAAACTAAGGGCCAACACATTAAAATTCCTAGTTTTCAATTTATCAAGAATATGTTGCTCCATATTCTCCGCGATTGAAATGTACTCTCGCTCAAAATTTCTTCGCTCAAAGGGCCAATTAAGTGAGGGATAATCATTATCCAACAACAACACTTTATATTCCTTAGATAATCCCTCTAGAAGCATATTCAAACCAATCGTGAAATTTGGCACCAGTGCTACGTTCTCCTTTTCACAACTAAAAAAATCAGCGATCGTCAACTTGACTTCGTCAATCTTATCATACCAAATTTCCTTCATTCTGCTCCCTCCAATAAGAAAATCAAGATCGTGTTCCTGGCGCCACTCCATAAGATCTTCATACAACAAGCCGGTTGCAGCTGTGTTGGCGTATATACCTTGTTGGAGGAATGGAAACTTCTTTCTTAGATGGTTCATGGGCGCTAATTTGGATTGATATCAATTATATTTGTTGTTAAAGATAGCCATTCAATGTTTTCCAAAAAGAAACCTCAAAACACTGTTGACATGGAGCAGCACGAACTGCTGGAAAATGCCCAAAAGCGCATCCGTCAGAAAAAGCGCCTGTTCTCTCACTTTGTCATCTTTTTAATTGGTAGTATTCTTTTGGTATTGATTAATAAGATTCTTAAGTATGGCGAAAGTTATGATTGGTTTATCTGGGGAATCCTGATTTGGTCGTTTATTTTTCTATATCACGCTTTCAATGTATTTGTGACCCATAAGTTTATGGGAAATGACTGGGAGCGTAAACAAAGGGAAAAGTTAGTGGCGCAACAAAAACAAAGAATTTCGGAGATTCAGAAGGAGATTGAAACAGAGTTTCCGCTTTCAAATGTCAATAAAAAAAAAGATCAATGAAGCGATTGATCATTATAGCTGCTGCAGGTGAAAACAATGCTTTAGGAAAAGACAACGATTTACCTTGGCATTTACCCGACGATTTCAAAAGGTTCAAATCCTTGACTTCTGGCCATAAAATTATCATGGGACGAAAAACCCTTGAAAGTTTTCCTAAAGCGTTACCCAATCGTGAGCATATTGCTATAACACGAGATAAAGGTTATGAACCCAAATTTCCCTGTAAAATAGTTCATTCCCTAGAGGAGGCTTTGGCTTTGGTAAACGTAAATGAAACCGCTTTTATCATTGGTGGTGGTGAAATTTATCGGCAATCCATAGCAATTGCCACTGAAATCGAATTAACCCGTATCCATGCTTCTTTTGATGCTGATGCCTATTTTCCTGAGATTGATGAATCAGTATGGAAACTAACCAAAGAGGAACATCATCCAAAGGATGACAAGCATGAATATAGTTTTACCTATCTTACTTATACTCGAGCATAGCCGTTAAAATTGGAGAAACTTCACAGTGGTATTCCCGCCCCCAACAAGTTGCTCCAAAACAGTGAACTCTGCATTGGAAAAAAACGTATGTTGAGACGGACGCAGTGATGCCAATAGTCCATTTTGCTCCAAAATAGCCTTGGTTTGCCGGGCAACTGCTTCACCAGAATCAATGATCACAACAGTGTTCGGGACAATCTGTCTTAGCACGGGTATCAAATAAGGGTAATGCGTACATCCAAGGACCAAATGATCTATACCTTCATCCAGCATTGGTTGTAAGTACGTTTTTAAAAGTTCTTTGGTTTCATCTGAATTTACCTTGCCTGCCTCTATCAATTCCACTAAACCTGTTCCTTCTTGTTCCAGGACCTCGATACCGGCCGCAAACATTTTGGATGTGCCGAAGAACAAACTACTAGACAGCGTACCCTTGGTAGCCAGTATACCTACTTTTTTGGTGTTGGTTTGAAGTGCCGCAGGCTTAATGGCCGGTTCAATACCTATAAAAGGGACTTGATAGTTGACTCTTAGGTAGGCTATGGCATTTGTTGTCGCGGTATTACATGCAACAACAATCAGTTTACAATCGTGCTTTAATAAGATTTCTGTATTCTTTATGCTCAACCTAAGGATTTCTTCTTTAGAACGCGCACCATAAGGAGCATTAGCACTATCCGCCAAATATATGGTGTCCTCTGAAGGAAGCAGTTGATGGACCTCTTTCCAAATGGAAGTACCCCCTACCCCGGAATCGAAGAACCCAATTGGTTTTGTCATGCTTAAAAATAGCTACTAAAATTGATGGTACAAAAAAACCGCTTGTCCTAAGAGAAGCGGTTTTTTAAATCGTTATCGGGTCCTTAGAAGCCTAATTCCTGTTTTACATCAGGTAAAAGATCTTTTCCTTTGGCAACGATCAAGCTCAATCCTGGGCTTGCGTCCACTACATAATCATAACCTTGGGCTGCGGCTACCTTTTCGATTGCTGCTTTGGCCTTATCGGAAATTGGAGCAAACAATTCTTGCTGCTTTTTCTGCATTTCCTGAAGAGCTGCTTGTTCAGCCTCCTGGATATTCTTTTCATATCCTTGAAGTTCTACTGCTCTCTTCTGGTTTTCCTCTTCAGATTTAGAAGTAGCTTCGTTTGAATATTGGGTATATTTATTTTTTAGCTCAGTCATGGAGCTTTCGATATCCGCTCTGTAAGTTTCCTGCAATTTCTTAAGCTCGGCTTGAGCTGCTTTCATCTCCGGCATTTCGGACAACAATTGCTGTACATTGATATGCGCAACCTTACTTTGTGCGTTTACAAAACCCGTAGCTGCAACAAATAAGACTAGGGCTACAGCAATCTTCTTTACATTTTTCATGATTCTCTAAGTTATACTATTTTGAATTTTACTATTAGTGTTTCAATATTATTTTTGTATTGAATCCTGTTGTTGTTCTTGCGCTTTTTTTCGTTCCTCCAATTTGGCTTTCCGTTTGGCATCGCGCTCTTCCAATAATTTCTTTCTTCTTGCTTCGTAAGCCTTTTTACGTTCTTCCCGTAGTCTCAATTGTTCTGTTCTACGGTCTTCAGCAGCTTTTGCTTTGGCAGCTTGGCTTTCATCTGCTTGGGCTTTACGTTGTTTCAAGGCTTCACTGATCTCCTTATCCTCTTCTGCCTGCTCTTCCTGAAAGCGATCCAGCCTATTTTGTTCCTTTTCTTTCTTATTGGATTTGCTCACCTTTCTTGTGCGAGCTATTTCCCTTAGAACCAAGTCACTGATATCGTGTCTTTTTTCGGAATACAACATTACGACATCTGCTGATTTATCAAAAATAAAATCATATCTTTTATTTCCGCCTATCTTCTGGACCTCATTGAAAACTTGATCCTGGATAGGCTGTATCAGCAATTGCTTTTGCAAAACCAAATCTCCTTGTGGACCAAAACGATCTTGCTGATAGTCCAGCATTTCCGTTTCAAGTATTTGGATTTCCTCCTCACGTTCTGCAATGAGCTCATCCGTCAACAAAACTTTTTCAGCCATTAAATCCTTCTTCATTTGCTCAACTACACTTTGTTTGAGCTCAATTTCCTGTTTCCACTTTAAAGCCTTGGTATTTAATTGTTCTGTGGCATCCCGATATTCCTCTACATTTTCGAGGATATACTCCATGTCTACATAGCCAATACGCACACCTCGCTGGGAGAAACCATAAAAGGATAGCATCAAAACAAGTAATGTCAAAAGAACTTTGGTCTTCATTTTTTGTTTCCGTTTGTTACAAAGAAAATATCATGCCAAAATAACTAATTAATTTATAATGAGCTATTTACATTTTTAAGACATGATAATCTTATGGTTAAAACTGCTGCCCGATAATGAAGTGCGTTTGCCAGCCACTTGGTCCTGTGGAGTTTGGATTTGCATCTCTATCAAACCCATATCCAAAGTCTATACCCAATAGACCGAATGCCGGCATAAAAATTCGAAGCCCCACTCCGGCAGATCTTTTTAATTCAAACGGATTATACTCACTAAAATTGTTGAAGGCGTTACCTGCTTCTAAAAATGAAAGCGCATAGATGGATGCCGATGGTTTCAAAGTAAGTGGATAACGCAATTCCAAGGAGAATTTATTATAAATGGTTCCCCCATCTCTTTCTTGGTTACCAGTAATTGGGTTTATACTAAATGGCGTCAAGGAGCTATTTTCATAACCTCTTAATTGAACTACGTCCCTACCATCCAAAGTAAAGTTTCCTAAACCATCACCTCCTACGAAGAATCGTTCAAATGGAACCGCTCCTATATCATTGTTATAGCTACCCAAGAACCCAAATTCTGCATTGGTACGTAACACTAATTTATCCACTAGATTGGTGTACCAATCTCCTTTGAACTTGATTTTATAAAATTCCAACAACTTGAATCTTTCTTCCTCCAAGCGTTCCAATTCGTTACTTAATTCGTTGAACTCAATTTGTTCTTCTATGGTTCCAGGTGTAGGGCCCAATTCGAACAATCGTGTTGTAATATCATTAATATCGGTTTTAATTTGCTTGAAGTCCTTTCCACTGAACCAGGAATAGGGTGGTGTGAATTTAGCCGTCAATTCAAAGTTGGAACCGCTCAATGGGAAAATTCTACTAGGTCCTTGCGAACTACGAGAGATACCCAACGTATAACTCAATGAATTGGAACTACCGTTACCAAAATTAAATAGACCATTGTTAAAATCGTTGAAATCATACAACTGATACGCCAAGGAATGCGAAATGGTAAAGAAATCATCTGGCCATTGCACCCTCTTTGCCAAACCAGCAGAAACTCCGGTAATTGCAAATCCTCGGTCCCTGTCTACATCTATTCTACCTTGATTATTGAAATTTGTTGCAAATTGTTGCGTTCTGGAAAGTGACAAGTTGAAACGTACCGGTTTTTTACCTCCAAGCCATGGCTCCGAAAAATTCAAACTATAAACTCTAAAGGTCCTACTTGCTTGTAATCTAAGGGCAAAAGTTTGACCATCTCCCATTGGTACAGGCTTATAGGCCTCACCATTAAAAATGTTCTTTAAAGAAAAGTTACTGAATGAAAGCCCTAAGGTACCGATGAAGCCACCTCCACCGAAACCACCTTGTAGTTCAATCTGACTGGAACCCGACTCCACCAAACTATACTGAACATCCACAGTACCTGCATTGGGGTCAGGGTTTTGAATATCCGGAGCGATTTGCTCAGCATCAAAAAATCCTAGTTGCCCTAATTCACGAATACTACGAACAATATTGTCCTTACTGTACTTCTGACCTGGACGTGTTCTTAGTTCACGGAAAATCACATGGTCATTGGTCTTATCGTTCCCAACTACGGTAACATGATCCAAGAAAGTTTCCTTCCCTTCAATAATTCGTATTTCAAAGTCAATGGTATCGTTTACTGCAGATACTTCAACGGGATTTATACTTGAGAATAAGTATCCGTTGTTTTGATAAAGATTGGTAAGGTCTTGACCATCTGGTTTGGTATCATCCGCTATACGCTTCTTAAGCAGTACACCATTGTATGTTGCACCCTTTCGAATTCCGAGTATTTGGCTTAACTGTCTATCCGTATAAACCGAATTACCAACAAAATTGATGTCACCAAAGTAGTATTTATCACCTTCCTCAACTTTGATACGTAAATCAATATTGTTTTCATCTACCTTGACAAAGGTGTCATTCAAAACACGGGCATCTCGGTATCCTCGTTCTGCATAGGCATCAACTAAACTAGAAAGGTCTTCTTTATAATCTGCCTCTATAAATTTTGACTTTTTCCAAAAACGGTAAAATTTCTTTTTCTTGGTATTTTTCAGCGATTTTTGAAGTCGTTTATCGCCTAATTTCTCATTACCGTCAAATACAATATTCCTGATTTTGACCTTATCACCTTTTTTAACATTGATGACCATGTTCTCAGTATTCGTCCCAGTTGTATCGGACGCAGTAACAATTTGTACCTGAGCATTTAAAAAGCCTTGTTTTTTGTATTTGTTCTGAAGGTAATTCTTGGTGTTAGCAATTAAGCTTTCGGTAATTTTCTTTCCCTTTTTAAGATCGGTGTCATTGATGATATCCTCAACCTTTCGCTTTTTAACCCCATATACGGTAACGTTGGATAAGGTGGGGCGCTCAAGGATATTCAACTCCAAGAAAATCTCATTCCCTTCAATTTTTGTGTAGTACATCTCCACATTGCTGAAAAGCTCAAGACTCCATAACTTTTTTATAACGGCACTTATCTCATCCCCTGGAATAGTTATGGGTTGACCAACCCTTAAGCCTGTATAGGTTTTTACAGTCTGCTCATTATAACTTTGCAGACCGGTAACCGAGAGACCTCCCAAAATATAATCCTTCCCGTCCTCAAATGAGGTTTCTTGTGCAAAGCCATTGGCGGTGAAAAGAAGTAAGAGGAGTAGTTTAAGGTATAGCCGGGTAGTATATTGTGTTTGCTTAATTGAGTTGTTCGCTTGTTTTTCCAAATCGTCGTTCTCTATTTTGGTAACTTAATATTGCCTCTACCAAATGATGTTCACTAAAATCGGGCCAAAATACGTCAATAAAATATAATTCGGCGTATGCAATCTGCCAAAGTAAAAAATTACTGATTCTTTGTTCTCCACTAGTACGGATCAGCAGGTCCACATCTGGCAAAAAATGCGTGTAAAGATGTGTATTTATAACGGTTTCGTCAATATTTTCAAGTGAAATTATATTATTTTTAACTTTGGATGCAATCTCCTTTACCGCGGATTTCAGCTCTTCCCGTGACCCATAACTAAGTGCCAGAGTAAGTGTAGTTCCTGTATTACTGGATGTCTTGGAAATTACTTCCTGCAACTCTTTTTGCGCCTTGGAAGGCAAAGAATCAATATTACCAATGGTTTTGAGCCTTATGTTATTCTTATTAAGCGTTTTCAGCTCTTTTCGCAATGAAGCAACTAGAAGTTTCATTAAAGTTTGTACTTCCAGTTTTGGGCGGTTCCAATTTTCTGTTGAAAAAGCGTAAAGTGTTAGGTAGTCTATTTGGAGTTTGGCACAGTTTTCCACAGTTCTTCGAACCGCCTCAACACCATTTTCATGTCCAAAAACCCTTAATTTCCCTCGCTGTTTGGCCCAGCGACCATTACCGTCCATAATTACGGCAACATGCTTGGGAATCTTATTTTTATCTACGTCCGCTAAAGTGTGCATTATTATTCAAAACAATCCTGGCAAGGTTTACGTCCAAAGGTATACGTCAATGTAAAACCTGAAAAAACGTACCAGTCGTCGCTCAAGATGTTTCCGAATCTAAATTGCTCAAAATTGGAACCCGTGGGATTACTTGCATCCAAGTTATCCGTAAAGGTATATCGTGCCCCAATTTCAGCACCCAAAATCAAAAACTGATTTAGGCGATACTTGGCCCCTACCGTCATTGGAATTGCAAAACTACCGTCTTTTTGGTTAATATCCTGCACTTGAAGGGCATCAAAATAATTAAAATCGTACCTGAAATAGGTAAAACCCGTGTAAAGGTAAGGTGTAAAGGCAGGTCCCAGCTTATGAAGGTTATATTCAACAAAGTTGAATTCCAGTCCCACTGATGCTTCCAAAACGGAATTATCCACCTCATAACCCCTTTGAACCCTTGCCGGTTGACTTGATTTAGTATCATCAAAAGAGAACTTCCCATAGATGGCTGTTGCACGCCAGGAGTATCTCTTACTTTTATTCCATTTAAAGATTCCACCAAAAGCTGGGCCACTAGGTAAGATATAATTGGTTCTACCTACGTCTCCAATACCATTGGCACCACCAGCAAACACACCAATTTCATAGGTTTGTGCGTTTACTTGCAAGGCAGCACAAAAGAAAATAGCAAACAGGACTATTCGCATGCTTTTCAAAAAATTATACATTTTAGAAGTAGAGGAAAGTCTATAGAATATTGGGTTACAAAAGTTCTCCCTTGTTAAACAGTTTTTGACTTCTTTTATTGTTTCAACACTGCTAATTGCGTTTATCTTCGCCCCAAAGTAATTTGTTCCGCAGGGTTTTTAAGAAGCTTTCTGACTTATATTCAATCATTTTTATCGTAAAATCGGATTTTCTGATTCGAATTTCCTTTCCATTGGGAATGCTCGCAATTCTTGAATCCAAAGAGACCAAATGATTTTCTTCCCGTCCTGAAACCCGAAGCCGTATGTGAACATCATCAGAAATCACCAAGGGCCTAGCACTAAGATTATGTGGAGCAATAGGTGTTAATACCAAAGATTTAGCTGTTGGCACAATAACAGGTCCTCCACAACTCAAGGAATACCCCGTTGAACCTGTTGGTGTAGCAATGATAAGACCATCTGCCCAATACGAAGTGAGATATTCTTCATTAAGATAGGTATCCACAGTAATCATGGATGTTGTATCCTTTCTACTGACGGTTATTTCGTTCATTGCAAAGTTCAATTCCCCAAACTCTTCCAGATCAGGGCCAAGGGCCACTTCTACCAAACTGCGTTCTTCTATACTGTAATGTCCTGCTACAAACTCTGTAACTACTTTTCTAACATCTTCTTTTTTGAAAGTGGACAAAAATCCAAGTCTTCCGGTATTGACGCCTACTATTGGTATTCCCAAATCACGCACATAGGTCACAGCGCGCAACATGGTCCCGTCACCACCAAAACTTACGAACATATCAAAAGTACTGTCCAAGCCGGTATCCTGAGAAAACTTACCATACTCATATCCTGAGAGGCATCCATCTATTTGCATACAGAATTCCTCTTCTATAAAAACAGTGGCATTTTCCCCTTTCAGTTCTTCCAACAAGTCCCACACACAAGTTTTGTCTTGCTCATTGAAAGTCTGGCCATAAATCGCGACTTTCATATTAAACGTTAAGGTATTTTTCCAAGTAATCCGATCGTTGCTTTAGGTCTTCCAAGAATTGATCATCAGAGTTTCCAAAAACTATGGAATAGTTATAGCGCCTAAAGGTCTGTGCAACTTCATTGAGGTTCAGCGTACCTATCTTAAGGGTAATCTGAACAACATCATTTTGGGAATCCGTGATAAATGCACCTAGAAGTCGTGCATTATTGCTTTCCACAATTTGGGCAATTTCGCTAAAGGAGTAATCCTTAATCCCCGTTGCAATAACCAAAATCCCACCAGGCTCTTTAAAAAATGGTGTGTCAATAAAATCGGCTACAACATCTCCAAGGTCATAATAGCCAACAATAACTTGTTGCTCATCCAATACCGGGATAATATTGGCTTCATTTCTGGCAAAAGCCTCCAACACATCCAACCACAAGGTGTCTTTCTTTACAAAAAAGTTTTCCAAATCAATTCGAAACGCATCAATCGTTTTATCTGGCTCAAAGCAAGCAAGGTCATTTTCAGACAGCGAGCCAATATATGATCCGTTCTCGGTTACCGCTACATGCGAAAAAGTGGTTTCCTTAAAAAAACCAATAACTTCTTCCAAAGTTTCTGAAACCTCGAAAATAGGGACAGTGTTGATAATTTTGCTTTGGATTTGCATAACTATTCTATTGGGTGCAAAATACTAATTTTATATCGCAAAAGGCGTGCCCAATTTGTATTTTTGACATTCCAAAAAAAGGAAATCCATGACAAAACTTAGTGTCAATATAAATAAGCTGGCCACGCTTCGTAATTCTAGAGGTGGTAATGTTCCCAACCTCGTAAAATCCACTCAAGATATAGAGTCGTTCGGTGCTCAAGGAATTACCATTCATCCAAGACCTGATGAACGCCATATCCGTTATCAAGATGCGCGAGACCTTAAAAAGGTTGTCTCAACAGAGTTCAATATTGAAGGAAATCCCATTCCCAAGTTCATAGACCTGGTTTTGGAAGTGAAGCCAACCCAAGTAACATTGGTACCAGATGCTGAAGATGCCATTACTTCAAATGCCGGGTGGGATACGCTAAAACACAAGGATTTTTTGATTGACGTAATAAAGACCTTCAAGAAAAACGGAATTCGCACCTCTATATTCGTAGATCCGGATGTAAAGATGGTACAGGGTGCTGCAGAAACTGGCACTGACCGCATTGAACTATATACCGAAAGCTATGCGGATGCATTTCTAAAAGGTGAAAAGGAAACTGGGGTTCGTCCTTTTGCCGATGCCGCTTACGTAGCAAATGACTTAAACTTAGGCGTCAACGCAGGGCATGACCTTAGTTTGGATAACATTACGTTCTTTAAGGACAACATTCCCAATCTATTGGAAGTTTCCATAGGTCACGCACTAATTTGTGAATCCATTTATTTAGGGATTGAAAATGTGGTTAACATGTACTTACACAGATTGAAGTAATGGAAGTATTGCATGCTAAAATATTAGGCGAAGGCAAACCCTTGATTATTTTACATGGTTTTCTAGGGATGTCCGATAATTGGAAAACACTAGGTGCCAAATATGCCGAGCAAGGATATCATGTGCATCTTGTAGACCAGCGCAACCACGGAAAGAGTTTTCACGCTGTAGAATTTGACTATCAGCTAATGGCTCAGGATGTATTGCACTACATGTACATAAACAACTTGGACAGCGCAGCAATCATCGGGCACTCAATGGGAGGTAAAACTGCAATGCAACTCGCAACTTCACATCCAGAAGTCATCAACAAGCTATTGGTTGCGGATATTTCGCCAAAATACTATCCCCCGCATCACCAGCCTATAATTGATGCATTAGGGCATTTGGATTTTGACATCATCAATTCCCGTAAACAAGCGGATGAAGTACTTTCAAAGTATCTGTCAGAGTTCGGCACTCGGCAATTTTTACTAAAAAACCTTTATTGGGCTGAACCTGGAAAGCTTGGGTTGCGCTTAAATTATAGCGTTTTAAAGGATAAAATGGATGAAATTGGTGAAAGCATTGACACCAATGCTACCTTTGATGGACCCACACTTTTTCTAAGAGGAGATCGATCAGAGTACATTCTTCCCAACGATTACACCGAAATAAAACGACATTTCCCAAAGGCTGATATCCAAACAATAGAAAAAGCAGGACACTGGTTGCATGCGGAAAATCCCAGTCAGTTTTTTGATAAGTCCATAGCATTTCTGAATTCGTAAAAAACAATGCATTTTATTATGCATGCATAATTTTTTTGCCCATTTTATTGTCTGGATGACAAATTTGATATAGATTTGGTCAAATCGGGGTAACCATTAGGTAACCTAGTCTAACTCAAATAGCTATTAGTATGAAAAAGTTTTATGCCCTATTACTCCCTCTACTAGGGTTGATTTTTGTTGCGTGTGAAGATGATGACCCAGCAACAAACCCGGACCCTGACCCAACGCCATCATATACAGCAGGATCTGCGAATTTTTCCAATTATGTTGCGGTAGGAAACTCACTTACCGCTGGATTTTCAGATAACGCATTGTTTATTGCAGGACAAGAAGCCTCCTTTCCAAACATGTTGGCTTCCAACTTTGCTTTGGTTGGTGGTGGTGCTTTTAACCAACCTTTAATGAATGACAACTTAGGAGGTCTGACCTTACAGGGCAATCCGATAAGTAATAATAGATTGATTTTATTGTTCACACCTGATGGTCCCGCACCAACTGTAAAAGACGGTGCCGGCAGTACAGAAGTATCTACTAAACTTTCGGGTTCCTTTAATAACATGGGAGTACCAGGCGCAAAAAGTTATGAATTGCTTGCTCCAGGTTATGGCAGCGTAGCAGGAGTGGCCATGGGAACTGCCAACCCATATTTTGCACGTTTCTCATCTTCGGAAACCGCTACCGTAATTGGTGATGCCGCAACACAAGGGGCAACCTTCTTTACTTCCTGGATTGGTTCAAATGACATATTATTATATGCGACAAATGGCGGCTCTGGCGTAGATCAGACAGGAAATCTTAACCCAGCCTCCTATGGCAGGAATGATATTACTGACCCAATGGTATTTGCCGGTGCATTGGATGGCATCCTTAGCACAATGACAGCCGGTGGCGCTGATGGTGCTATTGCTAATTTACCTAGCGTAACAGATGTTCCATACTTTACAACCGTTCCGCATAATCCCGTCCCACTTGATCAAGCAACTGCAGATTTGTTAAATGGAGCATATGCTGCTTACAACGGAGGCCTATTACTAGCGCAGAGTTTTAACTTGATAACGGCTGATGAAGTGGCAAAAAGAACAATATCGTTTGCTGCTGGAGACACCAATGCTGTAGTATTGCTTGATGAAGATTTAACAGATTTGACAGGTGTTGATCCAGGTTTAATAAATATGAGACAAGCTACTGCAGAGGACCTGTTGATTTTACCGTCCAGTGCATTCATAGGCACGTTAGCGAATCCCGCAGATCCCACTTCAATTAACGGTGTAGCAATTCCATTGGCAGATAATTGGGTTTTAACCCCAGAAGAGCAATTGGCTATTGAAACTGCTTTAAATGCATATAATGCCACAATTGCTGCGCTAGCCACCCAATACGATTTGGCATTGGTTGACATGAACACCAAATTGGCCGAATTGAACAGTACTGGATTCCCTCAAGCCGACGGAAGTGTTGTAACCAGCACCTTCGCTACAGGAGGAGGATTTTCGTTAGATGGAGTTCATCCAGCACCTAGAGGTTATGCTATTATTGCAAATGCTTTTCTTGAGGCTATAAATACCAAATATGGCTCCAACCTACCTGGGGTAAATCCTTTGGATTTTACTGGACTATACATCGATTGATCTACACTTAAATTCACTATATTAAGGCATCGCAATTGCGATGCCTTTTTTATTTAAACCATACCTCATGAAACTTATTTTGAAACTATTACTGAATGCCTTGGCGGTTGTCATACTAAGCTATGTATTGCCCGGTGTTGGAGTGGATTCGTACCAAACCGCAATAATTGTTGCCTTGGTATTAAGTGTCCTCAATTTTTTAGTGAAACCTATTTTGGTGATTCTTACGTTACCCATTACCATCCTCACCCTGGGATTATTTCTTTTGATAATCAATGCGATCCTTATTTTGACTGCCGCGCATTTCATTCCAGGATTTGAGGTTTCAAGTGTATTATGGGCTATAATTTTCAGCCTATTGCTTTCCTTCCTGCAATCAATTTTACACTCTTTACTGAAAGAGGACAAGTAGAAAAGTTTTCATTTGAAATTCAACACTTTAAAAAGTTGCCCTACTAATGAAAATGCATTACTTTTGCCACCCATTTTTGAATAGCAAATTAGGTAGGAGATGAATATCACAAAAGAGCAGATAGATGAGCTAAACGCCGTGGTGAAAGTGGCCATCAGCAAGGATGATTATCAAGAAAAAGTTGACAATATCCTAAAAGATTACAGAAAACAAGCCAATATTCCTGGTTTCCGTAAAGGTCAGGTACCCATGGGTCTTATCAAAAAGCAGTATGGAAAAGCTGTTTTGGTGGACGAGGTGAATAAATTACTTCAAGACAACCTCAACAAATATCTTACCGAGGAAAAGTTGGATGTTTTGGGGAATCCTCTTCCAAAGCAACAAGATAATTTTGACTGGGACAATGAAAATCTTGATTTTGAATTTGAATTGGGATTAGCACCCAACTTTGATGTAAAGGTCAAGACCAAAAAAGCCGTGACCCACTATAAAATTGTTGCAGACAAGAAGATGATAGATGAGCAGGTGGAGCGTATTCAAAAACAATACGGCAAATTGGTTTCCAAGACAGAAGTAGGCAAGAAAGATGAAGTTACAGGGACTTTTGTTAATGAAGCAGAGGAAATTGAGCATAAAACCACTATTGAATTAGATAAAATCAAAAGCAAAAAAGCGGTTGATGCCTTAGTGGGCAAAAAAGTAGGTGAAAGTGTTAACCTAAAAACCAAAGGATTGTTCAAAGAGGATTACCTATTGTCCAGTGCTTTGGGAATTGATCGCGAAAAAGCTGAAAAACTGAATATTGATGTAACCTTCAATATTGAGGAAATCAATGAGCGTGAAGCAGCAGTATTAGATCAAGAGTTATTTGATAAGCTTTTTGGAAAAGACGGCGTAAGTTCTGAAAAAGAATTACGTGAAAGAATCAAAGAAGATTCTGAAAAGCAATTTGAGCAACAGTCCGATCAAAAGCTTTTGAATGATATCACCGAAAAATTAATTGATGACACCAAATTTGAACTTCCATCAGAATTCTTGAAAAAATGGATTCAGGTGAGCGGTGAAAATCCTTTGACTGACGATGAAGCCAGTGAAGAATTCGAAAAATCTGAAAAAGGACTTCGCTATCAGTTGATTGAAGGTAAAATCATAAAAGAAAACGACCTTCAGGTACAATTTGATGAACTAAAAGAATTTGCCAAAGGTTTCATCAAATCACAAATGGCGCAATACGGTCATATGGATCCACAAGAAGAAGAGTTGGAGAACATCGCCAACAGGATTATGGGGAACCAAGACGAGGTAAAAAGATTATCCGATCAATTGATGAGTCAAAAATTATTGACTTATTATAAGGAAAACGGCAATTTAAAGGTGAAAGAAGTTAACTATGACGACTTTGTCAAGGAAGCTTATAGCTAAACAGGAGCTAAAAGAAAATTAAGTATCTTTACGGTGCCGGAAAATTTATTTTTCGGCACCTTTTTTTTAAGCAAAATCGAAAGAAATCCTATGGATTACGGTAAAGAATTTAAAAAATACGCCACACAACATCACGGAATTAACAGCATGTATTATGACAAGATCATGAGTAGCATGTATCCTGTGGGCATGACTCCAAATATTATTGAGGAAAGACAATTGAACGCCATTGCAATGGACGTCTTTTCTAGATTGATGATGGATCGTATCATCTTTTTAGGTACAGGAATCAATGATCAAGTGGCTAATATTGTTCAAGCACAGTTGCTGTTTTTGGAAAGTGCAGATGCATCCAAAGACATTCAAATCTATATCAATTCCCCGGGAGGAAGTGTTTATGCCGGTTTGGGCATTTATGACACCATGCAGTTCATTAAACCTGATGTAGCAACCATTTGTACTGGTATTGCAGCATCTATGGCAGCTGTATTGCTTTGTGCGGGTCATGAAGGTAAAAGAAGTGGCCTTACCCATTCCAGGGTAATGATCCATCAACCTATGGGTGGTGCACAGGGACAAGCCAGTGATATTGAAATCACTGCTCGGGAAATTTTGAAACTAAAAGAAGAACTCTATCACATCATTGCTAAACATTCTGGACAAAAATTTGATAAGGTAAGTGACGATAGTGATCGTGATTACTGGATGAAAGCCGATGAGGCCAAAAAATACGGTATGATCGATGAAATATTGGTAAGAGAGAAAGGATAAAAACGACTGATACCGTCAAAACCACCGCTTTGGAATAAACCAAATGGAGTTTTTTTCCGTTATTAGTGGTTGAACAGTAATGTTAGTAAGCTGAATATGGCAAAGGAAAACTTGGAATGTTCGTTTTGTGGAAGAAAGAAGCCGGAAACCAATTTATTGATAGCTGGCTTGGATGCGCACATCTGCGATCGCTGTATTGAACAAGCATACAGTATTGTAGCTGAGGAATCCAAACAATCCAAAAATCAAGACCTATCCTCAGAATTGGTCTTAAAAAAACCAATGGAAATCAGAGATTTCCTTGACACCTTCGTGATTGGACAAGAGCGCACAAAAAAAGTAATGTCCGTTGCCGTTTATAACCATTACAAGAGATTACTACAACCCAAAAGCAAGGAAGACGAGGTAGAAATCCAAAAAAGTAACATTGTGATGGTAGGGCAAACCGGTACGGGGAAAACCCTAATTGCCAAGACCATAGCAAGAATGCTTAATGTACCACTCGCCATTGTAGATGCCACTGTGCTTACGGAAGCAGGCTATGTTGGTGAAGATGTGGAAAGTATACTTACACGCTTGTTGCAAGCTGCAGATTACAATTTAGAAAAAGCAGAACGCGGTATCGTATTTATTGATGAGATAGATAAGATTGCCCGTAAGAGTGACAACCCTTCTATTACGCGTGATGTATCCGGTGAAGGTGTTCAGCAAGGACTTTTGAAATTGTTGGAAGGAACAGTAGTCAACGTACCACCTAAAGGTGGCCGGAAACATCCAGATCAGAAATTCATAGAAGTCAACACCGAAAACATACTTTTTGTTGCAGGAGGTGCCTTTGATGGTATTGAACGAATCATTACCAAACGTTTGAACATGCAAGCTGTAGGGTATAGCGCTTCTAAAGCTGAAGATCGTTTGGACAATGAAAATATCTTGCAATACATTATTCCAAAGGATCTAAAAGAATTTGGCTTGATCCCTGAGATAATTGGACGTCTACCCGTTTTGACACATATGAACCCATTGGATGCCAAAACCTTGCGCGCTATTCTTACTGAACCTAAAAATGCCATTATCAAGCAATACGAAAAATTGTTTGCCATGGACGGCATAACCTTTAGTATTACAGAGCAAGCCTTGACCTACATTGTGGATAAAGCAGTCGAATACAAATTAGGTGCAAGAGGACTTCGCTCATTATGCGAGGCAGTATTTACTGACGCAATGTTTGAGCTTCCAAGTACTGAAGACAAAGAATTCAAGGTTACAAAAGCCTACGCTGAGGAAAAACTATCCTACGAGACCATCAAAAAATTAAAAGCAGTATCCTAGATTGCTTTTTTGGTTACTTTTTCCAAAAGATCCAAGCAGACATCGGTAATGATTTTTTCGTCGGAGTACAATTGATGCCCAAAACTTGGGATAATCTTTAAGTCAGCACCAACTTTCATAGCCCATTTCATACTTGGCTTGAATTTGTCACATTCACCAAAAATCAAATCCATTGGAATTTCAGGCTTGTTTTCCTCAAAACGAATTCTAGTAGGAGAAATAGCGGTCAAAGATTTCATCGGCAAGCCTTTTAATGCAGCTTTCCATGCTATGGTACCGCCAGTACTAAATGCCAAATAGTGTGCTGGCTCCGTTTCCTTTTTAAGTAAATGGGCAACCGCAGTATCAATACCTCCATTTACAAAGGCATTGTGGATGTTCTCTTCTGTTAATACAGGAATATCAATGTCTGCCAGTTGTTGGCAATCGTGGAATTCAATATTGTAGTATTGTTGTAAATAACCAAAATATGAAGTAATCCAAAGTCCTTTTTTTACCCCCCACATATCGGAGATAACTACAAGTTTTTCAGCCATGTTAGTACTTTTTTAGTTTAGTTTTAAGATTAGGGAACTTAAAATTATCTGAACCAAACTTCAGTCATTAACGATAGAATACCATATTTATTTGTCCAAAAGAAAAAATTGTTCGACGAATGGCAAAGATTTACGAAAACGTTTTCGTAAAATGTAGAAAATCCAATTAACTATGTATTGAGTTCATTTGCAAAAGCTCTTCTAGGTGATTTCGCTCGTTTGATAACCTAGGAATCTTATGTTGCCCCCCAAGCTTATTCTTGGATTTCAGCCAATCATGAAATAGATTTTGACGTGCCACATGAACTGTGGGCATTTTAAGGGTAATATTATTGTATCTCTTGGCTTCATAATCAGAATTCAAGGACTTAAGGGCGTTATCCAAAAATTCAGTGAAATAGTTTACATCTTCCGGAGGTTTACGAAACTCGATTATCCATTCATGTGCCCCCTTTTCAGATCCATCCATAAATATGGGAGCCGCGGTGTAATCCATTATCTCCGCATTCGTCTTTTTACAAATCTGCTTCAATGCCTCTTCCGCGTTTTCAATGATCAATTCTTCACCAAATGCGTTGATATGATGTTTGGTCCTACCAGTAATTCGGATACGATAGGGATTTGTGGAGGTAAATCGAACCGTATCACCAATCTTGTAACGCCATAGACCAGCATTGGTGGTTATCACCATGGCATAGTTGACCCCCTTTTTCACATCCCATAGTGGCACCGGTTTTTCATCTTTCTCATAGGTATCCATGGGGATGAATTCATAGAAAATGCCATAGTCCAACATCAACAAAAGATCATCTGCATTATTTCGGTCTTGGATACCAAAAAAACCCTCTGAAGCATTATAGGTCTCATAATAATTGAAATTACGTCTCGGGAGCAATTTCTTATACTGATCTCGATAAGGTGTGAAACTTACGCCTCCATGGAAATAGACTTCTAGATTTTCCCATATCTCGAACAAATGATTTTTACCGGTCTTTTCCAAGACATTGTTCAACAAAACCAGCATCCAAGAAGGCACACCGGCTAAACTTGTCACATTTTCTTGAATACTTTCCTCAATTATGGCTTCCAATTTGGATTCCCATTCGCTCATCAGAGATACTTTACTACTTGGCGTACTGCTGTATTCTGCCCATAGCGGCATATTATCAATTAGAATGGCTGAAAGATCTCCAAAAAATGTTCCATTGTCTTCGTAGAGCTCCTTACTCCCTCCTAGTCGCAGGCTCTTACCGCGAAACAATTGCGAATTCTCATTGTTGTTCAAATAAAGGCATAACAAATCCTTACTGGATTTATAATGACAATCTTCTAAGGCTTCCGTGCTAACCGGGATGAACTTACTCTTGGCATTTGTTGTACCACTACTCTTGGCAAACCATTTAATGGAGGTAGGCCAAAAAATGTTTTGTTCACCCTTCCTAGACCTTTCAATAAGATCTGCCACACCCTCATAATTTCGGATAGGCACACGCTCTGCAAATTCGGAATAGCTGGTAATATCTTGAAAACCAAATTGCTTTCCTATTTGAGTATCCTTGGCAAAATCCACAAGGTTATGCAGCAATTCCTGCTGAACATCCAATGGATATTTTAAAAAAAGCTCCATTTGATGATAGCGCTTTTTCAGTAACCAAGATGCGATGGAATTAAATAAGGGTATTGGCATTTTTCGGTATCTTTAACCAAGTTGGGGCAAGGCCACATGAGCTAAAATAAAGTATCTCCCCTAGATTTTCAAATCAGTTTTAAATCAGTCATAAAACTATGCTATACGAAGGTGTACTCCGTAAAATGCAAACCGAGAACGGAAATCCCATTCAATATTATCTGGAATTCGAGAACGATTTCATCCATATGAACCAAGCCTTGAACCGAAGGATTCAAATAGATTTTATCAAATTTCAATGCCTTGGTACTGGAAAAAACGAACCCATTTACCGACAAGGGTTTTGTAGATCCTATTTTTTTGAATCCGCAGCAGCAGGTGAATGGATTATGAAGCCCGAACTCAGCAAAGCACACTTAGGCATAGAAGACCGTGATTTGGAGTACGAAAAAAAGGCACAATTACAACCTCATATCGTGTATCTGGCAAATTCCAGCAATGTTAAGGTTGGAGTGACCAGAAAAAGTCAAGTCCCAACAAGGTGGATTGATCAAGGTGCACATGAGGCCATGGAAATTGTTGAAACACCAAATCGTTATTTAGCAGGAATCACAGAAGTTGCCCTAAAAGCCCATGTAAGTGACAAAACGAGCTGGCAGAAAATGCTAAAGAATGACATTGAAGATGTAAACTTGGCAGAATGGAGGGACAAGTTAAAAGACTATATTCCATCAGAAGTGGCAGATTACTTTATTGATTCAAATTCAGAAACGCATCTCGAATTTCCAGTCCTGCAATATCCTGAAAAAGTGAAAAGTCTTAATCTCCTAAAAACACCTAGTTATACCGGGGTATTGAAAGGCATAAAAGGGCAATACCTCATCTTTGAAGACCAAACTGTCTTTAATATCCGTGCAAATGAAGGGTATTATGTTGGAATCGATTTTCTTTAATACCATTGTTGGACGCTACGTAAATTGGCCCTTCCTCGGATTGACTTTTTTATTCGGGTTTCCACTTTTTGGCCAACAAGCGCAAAAAGTCTTATTTGCCCCAAATACCATATCCACAGAGAATGTTGAGTATGCCACCACTTTTTCTCCAGATGGCACTATAATCTATTTTGCACGTAGTTTCCAGGCTTGGGGTTCTGGTGAGATGAAAAGTACAATTTACAGATCGGAACATAAAGACACCCATTGGACAGAACCCAAAATAGCAGAATTCTCCGGAACTTTCAATGATAGTGACCCACACCTAACTCCGGATGGAAATCACATGTATTTTATCTCAAGTAGACCTATTGACGGTTTTCCTTCTTCCTCCAACATATGGGTGATCTCAAAATCGGATAATGGTAGTTGGGGAGTTGCAAAACCATTACCATACCCCATTAATTCAGATGCAAGTGAATATAGTCCCACCACAGATAGATCTGGCAACCTCTATTTTGCATCCACAAGAAACGGAGGTATGGGGCAAGGTGATTTGTATTTTACAAAACAGGAAGACGGGCAATTGCTATCCCCAACAAATATTGGGAAACCCATAAATACATCCAAAGGTGAATGGAATGTAGAGGTAAATGACAATGGCAACATTCTCCTGTTTGAAGCTTCTGAGCGTAGTGAAAATGTTAGCGGCTATGGAGATCTGTACATTAGTTTCAAAAAAGGTGTGTCATGGTCAAAACCCCAAAACATAAAAGAGCTAAACACTTCAGGTAGTGATTTATATCCTGTCCTTAGGGAAGCAACCAAAGAACTATTCTTCACTAGCAGTGACAGTCTACCTAGTAAAGACACCAATATTTATAGCATTGATATTTCCCAAATTATCAAAGACTATCGCCGAAAAGCCATAAATTGATACGTATTGCAAACAACAGACAATGATCGTGGCTTCAAAATTATTCAGATTGCTATTCTTTTGCTGTGTGCTGTTGCAATCCACCAATGATGTAATTGGTCAAACCAAATTTCCAGAAAAATGCCTAACAAATCATCCTTCCGAAGATCGCTATGCTTCGTATTCTCCAAATGGTGAATGGATTGTATTCGAATCCAATAGGGATGGAAACTGGAATATTTATCTAATGGATAAAACTGGAGGTCAAGTGAAACAAATCACACAAGACCCAAATGATGATCGCAGGCCATCTTGGCATCCTAATAGCAAAAGCATCCTCTTTGAATCTTCTCGCAAAGGGCAAACGGCACTTTTTACTTTCAACCTAAAAAGCAAGCGAATAAAACAAATCAACAATAGTAGCGCGTATGGAGAGCCTATGTTTGCATCATTTTCCCCAAATGGCAGGCATATAGCTTGCAGTTACATTGTTGGCGAGAACAATTCCCATATCCTCTTATTGAACCAAAAAGGAAAAATAATAAAGACATTGGTTGCAAACGCCTATCGCAACTTCTATCCAAAATGGTCCAATGATGGCAGTAAACTAAGTTACTTCTCAAGGAAAGAAACAGCTAACGTGGATGACGAAATCTATATTCTTGATGTAAAAACAGGAAAAGAAAGTAGGATTACAGATTGGCCCAAACACAATTTCTGCCCATCCTGGTCCAATACTGATGACAAACTTGTTTACGCCACCTCTATGAAAGAAACACGCCCAGAAATATTCATTCGAAACATTGATGGAAGTGATGAAAAAAGAATCACATTCAATGAAGATGGGGATACCCTACCCAATTGGCATCCATTTGAAAACAAAATTCTTGTAACCGCTTATAGAAATGGTAATTACGAAATCTGTGAAATAGAGCTTTGAATTCTTATTCCACCGAGTCCTTTTTCTTTTTACCCAGCAAACTACCCAATACCGATTTAGCCGTTTTTTTCACAGCGTCATCATCCGTGTTGGTTGAATCTTCAGTCGTTTCCTTGTTGCCCAATAGGCCACCAATGGTTTTCTGGAGGGAATCATCTTCAGCTTGGGCGGAATCCTTTTCTTGATTAAATACATCCGCAATTAAATCCTTGGCTTTGTCCTTTCCTTGATTCACCAATTTTTGTTTTTGGATTTCTACAAGTTGGTTTGTCAATTTGGAAATTCCGGAGCTCCAATCAGTTTGAACCTTAGGATTAGAGTAGTCCCCACCTATTTTTGCAGTAACGGGAATTGTCAGGCTTTCCAAATCTGAATCATCCAATTTGGCGATTAGGCTATTAACCTCATCACCTAAGTATTTGGAAGGCACATCCAAGGTAGCGTTGTATTGCAATTGACGGTCAAACGTATGGCTCCCAGCAACATTTACCGCAATATCCTTGTATTTTAACTCAAACGGTTTTACTGAAACGGCGCCATTATCAAAACTCAAAGCTGTTTTAAGCCCACTTAAATCCAATTCTTCCGAATTCAGGAAATTAAGCTGATCATTCAATGCGGAGAACAAAGGCGCTTTTTCCGCATCTACTTTTGTAGCCAAAAGTTCCGCCAGAAGATTTCCCGAAATGGTAGCCAAATCAGGCGTAAAATCATTGTTTAAATTTCCACCGATCTTCATGTTGGAGTTAAACGTTCCCTGCAAGGCATTCGCCAATGGCGCCAATGTTTTAAACAATTCCATAGCACCAAACGACTCACCAATATTCAAATTTTCCAAACCTAAATCCATGGCGAACATGGCTTGGTCCTCTTTAGTTGAAACAGAACCATTGACACCAACTACCCCTCCAAACAAATCCGACCGTAATCCTTCTAGAATTGCCGTTTCATCCTTGATGATGAGTTTTCCCTTTACATTCCTCAAGCTGAGATTATCATACAAAACCGTATTGGCGGATGCGTTGATGGTACAATCCAAGAAGGAGGGAATCTTGATTTTTTCTTCTGTGTTTTCCTGACCATTATTAGGTTCACTTTTTTCCGAAGCCTCTTCTACCATAAAATCATTCAAGGCAAAGGTATTTGCGTCAAGACTGAAATTGCCCTCCACATTTTCATTGTTGAACAGGAATCCAAGCAGATTGGTTAAAATTCCACTGGCCTTAAAGTCCGTATTCCCAGTTTTGCCATCAAACTTTTCAAGAATTACTTGGTCAGGTGTCAAATTAACTACCGCAGTGGTAATAGTTACCGGATGCTTTAGTTCTTCGGAATTGTATTCAAAAGCATCCAATTGTAGCTGACCCGCGGTTCGTGTATTGCCGTATGCTTTGCGCTCCAAAGAAGACATATCAAAGGCTGTGGTCACATCGGCTGTCAGTTTTCCTTTTAAACCATAATCTTCGGGCATTGGATACGCCCTAGAAAGGTTGGCTAAATTCACAACTCCATCCAAATGCGCATTTACCTTGGTATTCCCGGTCAATTCACGCAGTTTGGCGTTCATATTAAACTTATCTTGGTCAATAGCAAAAGAAAGTCTATTGATATCCACGTAGGTATCATCTGCTAGTCCTGATTCATTTTTAATCTCTGTATCAATAAAAACATTTTGCACAGACTTGGGCAGTTCTGGATACTTGAACGATGCGTTTTCCGATTTCAACTTGATACCAAAGGTTGGAATATGGATGGCATCAACTATTCCCTTAAAATGACCTTCCACTTCAAAATTTCCAGAGGTTTGAACGCCATCAAGGTTTGTTGCGTACGCCTCAGGAACAACAGCCAAAAAATTCTTGAAATCTGAAGATGGTGTCTTGAATGTAATGTCCACTTCCTGGTTTCCTTCATTAACCTGCACAAAGCCATCAAAGACCAGCGGTAATTGGTTCACCATGGCCTTATTGTCCAAAAAGGAATATTTGTTTTGATTCAAATCTATTCCTATCAATGCATCCAAGAACAACTTGTTGTTGTTTAAATACCTTGTACTATCCATTTCAAAGGAGACAAGGGCATCGGTCAAGGTATTCAACTCCGATTGTTCCAATGACAAATCCCCTGTACCCGAATGGTTCAGTTCGGTTAGGGAAAGTCGCATTCCTGACTCAAGGTCTTTATATATAATTTGGGAATTGGTTATAGCGTAAGTGTCCAATTCCAAACTAAAACTATTTGTTTCTGATGCGGTTTCGTCCTGGGGAGTCGAAGAAGCTTTACCTATATCATAATTGGCATTCCCTTCTGCATCATTCTGAATCAATACATTCGCACCATCTACCTCCAAGCTTTTTATCCCAATAGGTTCTTCTGCTGATTTTAAAAGCTCGGATATCCCCATTTTCAAGGCAATCGCATCTGCAGCAAACAGTGTATCGCCTTCAAAAGGAACATTATTGATCAAAGAAAGGTCCTGAAGTTCCAGATGTGCATTGGGAAAACTTTTAAGCAAACTCAGACTAGCCGATTCAAAGTCCAATGTAGCATTGATGTTTTGGTTGACCTTGTTTTTGATGATTTCGGAAATCTTACCTTCCAATAGCAACGGGAGTGTAAAGAGCAACCCTACACTAATAAGCAGGCCAACTCCAACGATTTTAAGCAGTTTTCGTTTCATAATTTGGGAATTTGTAACAAAGTAAGAAAGAAGAACTTAATCCAAGTGAATCTCCTCCCCTATTTTTAAGTTAAATCTTTTCCGCAAGAGATATACGAAAAGATAGAGCAAAGGGGTGTCCAAGAGCGCAATAAATACTTTAAAAAGAAAACCACTAATCACCAAACCATAGAATAATTCCCATGGAATCTCTCCAAAAGTACAGAGTAACAGCACAACTGTAAACGTATCTATAAACTGAGATGAAAAGGTAGAAAAGTTATTCCGGAGCCATAAATATTTGCCTTTAGTAACCCTTTTCCAAAAGTGGTACAACTGAATATCTATGAACTGGGCCAACAAATAGGCCATCATTGAAGCAAAAACAGCCACAACAGTATTCCCAAACACCGAACTGAATAGTTCATTGTTTACAGGGGACCAATCCGTTGCTGGCGCTAAATTGGCCGTGGTAACTATCAACAAGGAGAAAAAAGACGCAAAAATACCTGCAATTACCACCTGATTCGCCCTTTTCTTTCCGAATATTTCCGAAATCAAATCCGTAATTAAAAACGTAATGGGATAAGGCAATATACCTACGGAGACTTCAAAGAGGGGTGCGCCAAAAACTTCAATATCCCCAAAAGGGTTCCAATAGAAGAATTTTTGGAATATTAAATTAGACACCACCAATGAGGTGATGAACAAAGCTCCCAAATAGAGGTAAATGGAAAACGCTAACTTCTTGTCCTTTTGCGTCATCCGTTATTTTATGTTGAGACTAAATGGCATTCTGGCCTGTATTCCTTTTTGATTGCTGATATTCTTGAATTCCTTTAATATGCTATAGGCTTCTTCCCCCAACTCTTCCTTAATGAAGATGGCACCAAGATTTGATTTTGCACTGGACATATCATCCATAAAACGTTCAAAATTGGATTTGTACTTTGGATATTTACGTATACCATAATTGTCCAATTCAGCCATTTCAGCTGCCGCCTCAATGGCATCATCCAAGCTGCCAAGTTCATCGACCAAACCGTTCGCTACGGCATCCACACCACTCCAGACCCTTCCTTGCGCCAAGGCATCAATCTGCTCAATACTCATATTTCTTCCTTCCGCTACACGATTCAAAAATGTCATATAGGTATCCTCAATACCTTCTTGAACCACTGATCGGAACGAATCCGACATAGGTTCGAACAAAGAATAATCAATGGAGTTTTGGTTGGTACCCACTTGTTCCGCATTGATTCCGATGTTGGTAGCCAATTCATGTGCATTGGGAATGGTTCCAAAGACCCCAATAGAACCTGTAATGGTAGTCGGTTCCGCAAATATTCGGTCACCACCAACGCCAATATAATAACCTCCTGACGCCGCTACGTTTCCGAAAGAAACCACCACGGGTTTCTCTTTTTTTGCCAATACAACTTCTCGCCAAATAATGTCTGAAACCAAGGCGCTCCCGCCCGGTGAATCCACACGTAGTACGATTGCTTTTACACTTGAACTGTTCGCTGCTTTTTGTAAGGCACGGGTCACGATACCTTGTCCGATGAATTCTTTGCCACCTTCACCATAAAATATCTCGCCTTGCGCATAAATCACCGCAACTTTGTCGGAACCTTTTTTAAGTCGTTTCCCGCCGGAAATCATCATATAATCCTCAAAATCCACATAATTGAGGGATTCCTGTGATTCCAAGCCCATTTTCTCCCGAAGCAGTTCCTCATATTCATCAAAATGTACATGTCCGTCTATAAGATTGTTCTGTACGGCATACTCCGGTGTCCTGGCTCCCAAGGTATCCGCAATACGGTTCAAAGCGTCATTGCTCAGATCTCTTGATGCACCAATGTCAGTAATCATTTGATCCCAAAGGGAAGTTATCAGCACTTTGATTTGCTCCCTATTTTCATCACTCATGCGATCCGAAAGATAAGGTTCAACAGCGCTTTTGTATTTACCATGACGAATTACCTCCATTTTCAACCCGGTTTTTTCTTGAAGGTCTTTAAAGTAAAGTACTTCGGAAGCTAGTCCCTTGAAATCCATGGCACCAACCGGATTTAAATAGATGGCATCAGCCACACTGGCCAAATAATAGTCCTTTTGACTGAAAAAATCGGAATGGGCATAGATAAACTTACCTGAAGCCTTGAAATCGGAAAGTGCTTCCCGAATTTCCTGGGTTTGCGCCAATCCCGCTTGTATAAAACTTGTCGTTAAACTAATTCCCTCAATAGTATCATCAGTGGTTGCCACGTGAATACCATGGACAATGTCGTCCAATCCAACTTCATTCTCCCACAAACCTGCAAACGGATCCGTTTCATCCCTGCCAACATAATCGCGGATTGGTTCCGTAAAACTCAATTCCAAAATGGAGTTCGGTCCTACCGCAACACCTTCATCTGCATTTCCTACCAAAAACAGGAAAAAGAAAAACATGGCCATCAAAATTCCAAACGCCATCAAACAGCCCAAAATAGCAGCCAAAAGATTTCTCAAAAACTTCATGCAATCAAATTTTATTTAGGTCCAAAGATAACCATTGTGGATTGTTTTGTTATTTTGTTTCCTTGATTATGAAAGGAACACAAAAGGCATATCTGTCGTTGGGCAGTAACATGGGAAACCGTGCCCTTACGTTGCAAAAGGCGGTTTTGGAGATTTCCCGACAATTGGGAAAAGTGGAGGCCGCTTCTGCTGTGTATGAAAATGAAGCGGTTGGTTTTGAAGGTGGTGATTTCCTCAATGCCTGTCTTGTTATTCAAACGGAACTTGCACCTACGGATTTGTTGGTGAAACTGCTACAAATCGAAAAGGATTTTGGTCGCGAACGTTCGCAAACCGAAGGCTATACATCACGCACATTGGATATTGACATCATCCTTTATGATAACCAGGTTATCCAAAATGAGAATTTGACCGTTCCGCATCCTAGCATGCACGAACGTAATTTTGTTTTGAAGCCTTTGGCGGATATTGCCCCACAACTGTATCATCCAATTTTGGAAAAGGACATCCGGAACCTATTGCAACAATGTAAGGACCGAAGTGACCTGATAAAGACCAATCATAAACTACAACTAGACAGAGCTGCCGTTTTTGGACAGTTGCAGTTCTTGGCCATTGAAGGAAACATTGGCGCGGGCAAAACCACGCTTTCCAAAATGATTGCAGACGATTTTAATGGCAAATTGGTCTTGGAACGCTTCGCGGACAATCCTTTCCTTCCTAAGTTTTATGAGGACCAATCCCGCTATGCCTTTCCTTTGGAAATGTCTTTTTTGGCGGACCGTTACCAACAATTCACGGACGACACTTCCCAGTTTGACTTGTTCAAGAGTTTTATGGTAAGTGATTACGACATCTTCAAATCCTTAATTTTCGCAAAAATCACCTTACAGGAGGAAGAATTCAATTTGTACCGGAAGGTTTTCAATTTTATGTACCGCGAGGTTAAAAAGCCGGATATTTACCTATACCTCTATCAGAATACAGAACGTTTATTGGCCAACATCCAAAAAAGAGGTCGGGATTACGAACAAAAAATACCGAGCGATTATTTGGAAAAAATCAACCAAGGGTATTTGGATTTCATCAAAGGGCATCCCAATCAGAACAGCATGATTTTGGATATCAGCCACTTGGATTTTGTACATAATCCCCAAGATTATGAAACCGTGCTTTTAGCAGTGGAAAACGCTATTTTGAATCTTTCCTTTTAAGAGAAATTTTAGAAAAAATTTTGGATATAACGAATGGTTTTATTTTATTAGACCTCTCTAAACGAGAAACTAACTAACTCAAACTATATGTTTAGCCCTGATTTTTCAGGGCTTTTTTGTTTTTTGACCGTTCTGTTTGTTCCAAATATCCCAAACAACAATTCCTGCACTTACCGAGATATTCAATGAATGTTTTGTCCCAAATTGCGGAATTTCCAAAACCTCCTTACAGACCGAAACCACATCCTGGGAAACTCCTTTTACCTCATGACCAAAAACCAAGGCAACGGTCTCACCCATATTCGGTTCGAATGCATCCAGCATAATAGCAGTTTCCGCTTGCTCTACAGCAATGGTCCTGATACCTTTGGTGTTTAACTCTTCAATCAAAGGCAGCGTTGAATCTCGGTATTCCCAATCCACACTTTCTGTGGCACCCAAGGCAGTTTTGCGAATATCCTTATGTGGTGGCGTGGCCGTAATCCCGCACAAATAGATCTTCTGTACCAAGAATGCATCTGCGGTACGAAAAACGGATCCGATGTTATTCAAGCTTCGGATATTGTCCAAAACCACAATGATTCGCGACTTTTCCACTTTTTTAAAAGCCTCCACATCCAATCTTCCCAATTCGCTGTTTTCCAGTTTCCGTTTCATATTTTTCAACTATCCCGGCAAAAATATCAACAATAATTTTGGAAAAAGGTGGAAAAGGCTACATTCGTTTGAATCGCATCTTTCTAATTTCAAATAAGAGCAATTGGCAGCTTCATCCAAATCCAAGAAGGTTACTCCTTTAATGCAGCAATACAATACCATCAAGACCAAACATCCTGATGCCTTATTGCTATTCCGTGTAGGCGATTTTTACGAGACTTTTGGGGAAGATGCCGTAAAGGCCTCCAAGATTTTGGGCATTATCTTGACCCACAGAAACAATGGGGGCGATAAAACGGAATTGGCAGGTTTTCCGCACCATTCGCTCAACACCTATTTACCAAAATTGGTAAAAGCAGGACAGCGGGTGGCCATCTGTGATCAGTTGGAAGACCCAAAAATGACTAAAAGCATTGTAAAGCGGGGGGTTACCGAATTGGTTACTCCGGGTGTCGCATTAAATGATGATATTTTGACCGCCAAGGATAACAATTTCCTTTGTGCGGTTCATTTTGGGCGAAACCGATTGGGCGTTTCTTTTTTGGACATTTCCACGGGGGAATTCCTAACCGCTGAGGGTAGCTCGGAACAGGTGGACAAACTATTACAGAATTTTGCTCCTAATGAAATCTTGGTGTCCAAAAGCCATAAAAAAGAGTTTTTGGAGGTTTTCGGTCCGCATTTCCATAGTTTTTTTCTTGAAGATTGGATTTTTCAGGAGGATTATGCATTTGAAAGTCTAAATGGGCATTTCAAGACCAAATCATTACAAGGTTTTGGGATAGACCATTTGACCCAAGGCATCATCGCCTCAGGAGCAGTTCTGCACTATTTATCGGAAACGCAGCACAAACAACTGCAGCATATCAATAAAATCCAGCGGATTGCAGAGGAGGAATATGTTTGGATGGACCGATTTACCATCCGAAACTTGGAACTCTACCATTCCACCAACTTGAATGCGGTGACCCTCTTGGACATTATCGACAAGACCTTGTCGCCCATGGGTGGTAGACTGCTTAAACGCTGGCTGGCCCTTCCGCTCAAAAACCTAGAAAAAATACAACTACGGCATCAGGTGGTTTCCCATCTAAAAGCTGATGACACGCTTTTGGAGAAAATTCAGCATTGGATCAAACCCATGGGTGATCTGGAGCGTTTGATCTCCAAATTGGCCACAGGTAAAATCAACCCCAAGGAAGTCATACAATTGAAAAACTCTTTGGAAGCCTTGGTGCCTATCAAACAACTTGCCCAAGAAAGTCCGAACACTTCCTTACAGCAAATAGGTTTGGAATTGGACGCTTGTGAAAGTTTGCGCACCAAAATCAAAACGATTTTGGATGAGGATGCCCCGGTTAACCTTGCCAAAGGCAAAACCATTGCGGATGGTTATTCCGAGGAATTGGATGAATTGCGAAACTTGGCTTTTTCCAGCAAGGATTACCTGGATAAAATGTTGGAACGGGAAACCGAACGTACAGGTATCACTAGCCTGAAAATAGCTTCCAACAATGTTTTTGGATACTATATTGAAGTGCGCAACACCCATAAGGACAAAGTCCCAGAGGAATGGATACGCAAACAGACCTTGGTGAATGCGGAACGCTATATTACGGAGGAACTCAAGGAATACGAGGCCAAGATATTGGGTGCAGAAGAACGTATCCTTCAATTGGAGCAGCAATTGTTTGAGCAGTTATTGGTCTGGATGCAGGAATTCATCAGTCCGGTGCAGCGCAATGCCTACTTGATTGCCAAGTTGGACTGCCTTTGTGGTTTTGCCCAGCTGGCCCGGGAAAACGATTATGTGGAACCGCAACTATCGGATTCCACCCAACTCCATATTAAAGATGGGCGACATCCGGTAATAGAAAAGCAATTGCCCCTTGGGGAAAGTTATGTGACCAATGATGTATACCTAGATCGAGAGGCGCAGCAGATTATTATGATCACGGGACCCAACATGAGTGGTAAATCGGCCATATTGCGGCAAACTGCCTTGATCGTTCTTTTGGCCCAGATGGGAAGTTTTGTTCCTGCTTCGGAGGCCCATTTGGGTATTGTGGACAAGATATTCACGAGGGTAGGTGCCAGTGACAACATCAGTATGGGCGAATCCACCTTTATGGTGGAAATGAACGAGACTGCATCGATTTTGAACAACCTTTCGGAACGGAGTCTGGTCTTATTGGATGAAATTGGAAGAGGAACCAGCACCTATGATGGAATATCCATTGCCTGGGCCATCTCTGAGTACCTGCATGAACATCCGGCCAAGGCCAAAACCTTATTTGCCACCCATTACCACGAACTGAATGAAATGTGTAACACCTTTGATCGCATCAAAAATTACAATGTTTCGGTTAAGGAATTGAAGGACAATGTACTCTTTCTCCGAAAATTGGTGCCCGGTGGCAGCGAGCATAGTTTTGGAATCCATGTGGCAAAAATGGCGGGCATGCCCCAACAAGTCATCCAAAAGGCCAATAAAATCCTGAAAAAATTGGAAAAGTCGCATTCCAGTGATGAGATTTCGGATACGCTTCAGGCGAGCCAAAATGAAATGCAGCTCAGCTTCTTTAATCTGGATGATCCACTATTGGAGGAAATCAAGGATGAAATCCTTCATTTGGACATAGATACCTTGACGCCGGTGGAGGCTTTGATGAAATTAAATGAGATAAAGCGGTTATTGAGTAAAAAGAAAACGGCTTCTTCCTAAAAAATTCTTTCGCATTTAAAGAAATATATTAAATTTGCATCCGCACCGGAAAAATGGGTGCTAGTTCTTGTAAATGCGAAAATAGCTCAGTTGGTAGAGCATCACCTTGCCAAGGTGGAGGTCGCGGGTTCGAATCCCGTTTTTCGCTCGACTTCAACTCCGCTCACAGCACAAGAGTGGAGTTTTTTTTTGCAGTCCAATGCTCGAGTGGTGGAATTGGTAGACACGTTGGACTTAAAATCCAATGGCCATTGTGGCCGTGCGGGTTCAAGTCCCGCCTCGAGTACCAATTAGTAGAAAAGTCGTAACCTAGTTTACGGCTTTTTTTGTTTGAGGAGTTGGGCAAATTATAATTTGTAAAAGTTCGAAGACAAAATAGGCAATTCCCGCCTAGAGTACATAATCCCTGAAAGTCTTAAGATTTTCAGGGATTTTTATTTCTTGATGATTGAAGAACCATTACAAATCGTCAAATGGGCTTGTGATATTTAGGAGAGTTGGCTCCGTTACATGCGTATAAATCATTGTGGTCTTAATGGAATTATGCCCTAAAAGTTTTTGAATTACTCGAATGTCTGTTCCTTTTTCCAAAAGATGCGTGGCATAACTATGCCTAAGGCTGTGAGTAGTAATATTTTTACTGATCTTCGCTCTTTTTGCCGCAAGTTTGAGCAACTTATTGAGACTGGAAGCACTGTACTTACCTCCTTTTTGTCCTTCAAAAAGATATTCTTTTGGTAAAAACTCCTTATAATAGCTACGTAATTTCCCAACAATTTTTTCAGCTAAGGGTACGATCCTATCCTTATTTCCTTTTGCGTTTCTTATATGGATGACCATCCTATCGGAATCAATATCTCTAATTTTCAACGCTAAAAGCTCTCCAATACGCAATCCAGCACTATAAGTAAGTGCAATCATACACTTGTGTTTGGCGTTATTTGCATTTTGTATTAATAGCATTACCTCTTTTTTAGAAAGGATGACAGGTAATTTTTGTGGCTTTCTAGCTGGAAACAAAAACTCTAGATTAATGTTTTTGTTAAACATTTCCTTGTAATAGAGTTTTAATGCAAGTGCAATTTGTTTTTGGTAAGAATAGGAAACCTTTTTCGTATGCACCATAAAATAGAAATAACGGTGAAGCTCTGTTTCATTTATTTGGTCCAGCGGTTTTTTAAAAAAATGTCTTGCAAGTTTAACAATAGAGGCATAGCTATTGATTGTATTATCACTATACCTTTTAACCTCCAATATTTTCATAAAATCCCGCACCGACATACCATTGGCAATATATAGAAAATGTATAAATAAGTAGTACATTTAGTACAAATATGAAGGGATATACGGAATAGTCTTTATATCCAATAGTTGTAAGTAATTTTCGAAAACCACACTCAAAAAAATAAATCGAATTGAATTGAAAGAAAAAAAGAGGAAAAATAAATGGCAATTTCAGATTTTAATTGTGTTTATCATTTCGTTAATAGGAATCGGATTTTGGAGCAGTTTAAAGGAAAAGAGTGAACTTAAAAATTCAAAAATTACAGTCGGAACCATTACTGAAATCGAAGAAAGGTTTCAGAGAGGTTTTTTTGTGCAATATGAATTTATAGTAAACGGAAAAAAATATACCGAAAATCAAAAACTGACGATAAAAAAGGAATCTATAAAAATTGGAGATAAGTTTGAAATTAATTATTCGGAAAATAACCCTGAATACAACGAACTTGAATTTGAAAAAAGAGTTGTGGAATGAATAAAAAACTACTTACAACAATGTATAACCGCAATTACGGCGGATTCGACTACGTCAGAATCCACTCGGAATTGCGAACGTCAGTGCCAAACCGAAAATTAAAGCATATAAACCCGTAACTGACGGTTATACGAGACCGTTGTATACCATTGTGGAAAAACTAACCACTCATTAAAAATATTTGGACCGTAATCACTTCGAATTTCTACTTGTCGGATATTTGAACTGTTGCTCTTTGAATTGACCGATTTCTTCCCTGAGTGTTTGGTTGATACTTTGGATTAAATCATTTTGGACTTTCATAATGCTCAATAAATCGTGCATAGCATTTAAGTTTTCTAGTTGTCTGTAAACAATTTCTTCTAAATCTGCTTTGGTATATCTTTTGCTCATAATATTATGTTTTTAAAATATTCAAAAAAAACCTTAATAGGTTTATTTTATGCTTTTAAAGCATAACAAAGATATTAAAAATATTTAATTGAATACTAAAAAGCATAAAATAATGCCATTAACATTAAAAATGAAGTCATTACATTTGGCTTTGAACGATAATAATTCATCATGGATAAAGAAGTTTTCAACCGAATAAAGGCTGTTTTAGCTGAACAAGGAAAAACTAATAATTGGTTAGCTGACCAATTAGAAATGAACCGAACAACAGTATCAAAATGGTGCAGAAATGAGATGCAACCAAGGGTAGAAACATTGTTTCTAATAGCTAAAGTTTTGGATTTAGACGTTAGAGAATTATTAATCTCAACAAAAAATTAGTGCTTGAATGCTTGAGATAAAAGAACATACAACTTTAAAGAAATCACTTGAAGAAGATTTACCAAAGGAATTGGTAGACATTGCGGACAAAAAAAGAAGTAATCTTTTTGCTTGGAGAGGTCAATTTTCTCCACAATTAATTGAATCTCTAATTGAGAATTATTCTGGGGAAAATGATGTAATGTATGACCCTTTTTGTGGTAGTGGAACTTTACTTCTTGAATCAGCCCTATTTAATTTAAAAGCTTTTGGTACAGAATTAAATCCAGCAGCCTTCGGCTTAGCTTCAATTTATAGATTAACTCAAATTGACAGAGACATACTCAACTCATCAATTGAATTTGTTGAAAACCTCATTCTTGATTATTTCCCACTTGAGGATTTATTTAATAATGCACAAGGCAAAGATTTAAATGACCTTAAAAATGAGCTGGTAACAGCTCTAAATGAGAATAAAGATTCAATCAATGGATTAATAATAAATGCATTGATAATAGGGCTAGATTTTGAGCAAAAAAAGCTAACGCACGGAAAATTGCAAGTAGCATGGGAAAATCTTAAATCAAAAATTAAAAGCCTACCTCAGACTAATAAAGAAATAAACATATTTCTTGGAGATGCCCGAAAATCAAAAATCAGGAATAATTCAATAGATTTTGTTATTACTTCTCCTCCATATATAAACGTATTTAATTATCATCAAAACTATAGGAGGTCAGTAGAAGCTACAGGATATAATGTTCTTAGAGTAGCAAAATCAGAAATAGGTTCAAATCGAAAGTTCAGGTCCAATAGATTTTTGACAGTTGTTCAATATGCAATGGACATTTTCCAAGTTTTTGAAGACTTAAAAAGAATTTGTAAGCCAGATGCGAAAATCATTTTCATTGTTGGACGTGAATCATCTGTTCGTAAAACATCATTTTCTAATGCAAAACTTCTAACTGAAGTCGCCAACTTGCTAGGATTTAGATTGGTAGGAGAACAACCAAGAATGTTTAGGAATAAATTTGGATTAGAAATTTATGAAGAGATTCTTCGATTTTCAATAGACTTTAATTTCAAAGAATCATCTATTAAATCAGCAAAAGAAATAGGAATTAATTACCTGAAAAAAGCATTAAAATATGCTCCTGACGAAAGCCTTGAAGATTTGAAAGAAGCTATTCAAAAGGGCACTAGTGTAGAACCATCAATTATATATTCAAAAGATTAATATGAGTTTACCAACTCCTCATCTCGATAAGCTAAAAGCAGCTCTTGAAAACGAAAAGTTACCAGCAAATGAAAAGCCTAGGTTACAACAAGCAATTCAAAAATATAATCAATGGATTGCCGATATTTCAAATATTGACAACGATAGTGAATCGTTAATCCCTGATTTGATTCAACTATTTAATGATTACAAGTTCTATATAGATTATGACTTAATCTTCTGTAGCCCTAATGATTTTCTCTACAGACAGAAAGGACAATTAAAACTTGATAATACCGTAATTGAAGAATTTCTACCTCATTTGACCTCAAAGAAATTTCCATCTTTGAATAATACTATTGTCTTTGGTCCTCGAAAGTGTTTCTCTGCAATGTACTTTAAGTCAACTCTTAATGATACTAAAAAAGGTGGTGGAGTTGAAATCAGAACTAAAGACCAAGACTTTGCCATAGCCAAAAAATTGTTTATTAGAACTTCGCACAATGATACGTTTACAGAATATGAGACTAAAGATGCCTACTTAGGTTATGTAACCTCAGAATGTAAAACGAACCTTGATAAAACAATGTTTCAGGAAGCAAATGCAACTGCACATGATGTAAAAACAGCTATACCAGGTTCAAAATACTTTCTATTATGTGAATGGTTAGACATGACCCCAGTAAGTACAGCACCAACAGACATTGATGAAGTATTAATTTTGAGAAAGGCTAAACGAATAAGCTCTAACATCAGAAAAAATTACTCAACTTCGGCAGGCAGAGTTGCAAATGCAGATAGTTTTAAGAACTATTTAGAAAGTAACCCTTATGATGCTAATGTCTTTACAAGGTTTCTCAATCACATTGAATCTATGCTTAATGATGAAGACCCAGAGGAGGGTTCTGTACTAACTGATGGATACTTTTAAAAATAAAACGGCATACAACAAGGTATAAAAAACATAACCACCCTGCGGGATGGCAACGTTTCTTATACAAAACGTTGTGTTTCATTCAGGAATGACTAAAGAGCATAGAATAATCTTAAATGCAATCGAAGAAGCACTGAATCGAGACCCCGAACTGCGATTTGGTCAGGCTCTATTCAATTTGAGCATTAACCAATTTGTCAATCCCGACAACCCAGCGGAAGCCGATTACAAAATGAGAGACATTCATGGAGATAAGGACTCAGATATAATTGCTCGAATTAGAAGGCAACAAGAATGGAGAGAACTTCAGCAAAAAATCATGAGTGCTCTTGAAAAACCAGATTTGAATGGAATCGGTGGAATGACTGTAAACGAACGGCTTTATGTTTCAGGGCTAATGGATGATTTTGATAAATACAAAAAATCAAATAAGCGATTTGCCCAATTCATCTTGGAAAGATTGAAGGTTGACAGAGACTCGATTGAGAAAATATTAAAATAAAAACGTGCTACAACAAGAGCTAAAATGCATGCCCAACCAACCTAACCGTTGCACGACATTTTAGCCAGAACGTTGCTATTTTAACGATTCTCCTAAGACCAAATTAATATTTATGAATCCTTATCCAAATCATAGTAAACGAATACACTATCATTTATAGTCATGGGAGAAAAACATGCAGTTCGCATCAACAAGTACTTTAGTGAAGTTGGGTATTGTTCCCGCAGGGCAGCTGATAAGTTTGTGGAGCAAAAACGGGTTACCATAAACGGCAAGGTTGCGGAAATGGGCAGCAAGGTTTCCGCAGGTGATGAAATTAGATTGGATGGTCAACTGATTTCCGCCAAGATCGATAAACTAGTTTACCTTGCCTTCAACAAACCTAGGGGCATTGTTTGCACCACTGATACCAAAAGAGAGAAAAACAATATCATTGATTTTATCAATTACCCTGAACGTATTTTTCCGATTGGAAGACTGGACAAGGACAGTCAGGGATTAATTCTGTTGACCAATGATGGCGATATTGTAAATAAGATTCTTCGCGCCAGGAATAATCATGAAAAGGAATACCTGGTTACTGTAACTCGACCAATTACGCAATCGTTTATCAAAAAAATGGGCAATGGCGTACCAATCTTGGGAACGGTGACCAAAAAGTGTTTTGTTGAGCAGGTTGGTAAATTTGAATTTAAAATCACCCTCACCCAAGGTTTAAACAGACAAATCAGAAGGATGTGCGAACATCTTGGGAACAAGGTTTCAAAATTGGAACGTTATCGCATCATGAATATTGATTTGGATGTTCCCATCGGTAAATGGCGCCATTTAACAAAAGGGGAACTCATTCAAATACAAAAACTATTGGTTGGTTCATCCAAAACAAATGAAAGCAATTAATCCGAACCAAAATCGCAGGACCCAGCATTAAACCACCACCTATGAGCCATCAAAAAGCTTCAAAACACCTATGTTTTTTCGCACTGATTTTCTTGATTCATTCCTTATTCGCACAAACTACAGCCAAAGAAAAGATGGCACAACTCAACTATTTGGTCGGAGAATGGGTAGGTACTACAAAAATCATTAGCAATGGGGTGGTTACCAAAGAAGGTGCGGCCTACGAGAATATAGCTTACGATTTGGACAGGTCCATTTTGGTAATCGATTTGAATACCGAGTTTTTGCAGCTCCATACCATTATCAATTACGATGAAAAAGACCAGAAATACTACTACCATCGCTTTTCAAAAGACGGTGCAACAGTATACCCTGCGGAATTTAAGGGTGGACAACTTATCGTTTGGCGTGATGAAAAAACGCGGTTTTTTTTCACCGGAACCACAGATGGTGGCTTTCAAGAATACGGCGAAAAAATGGTCGACGGAGAGTGGAAAAGGTTTTTTGAAGATACTTTTATCAATACGCAGTGAAAAATAGTACAGAAAATAGCGTGCAGGCCAGAGTCTATTCTCTTGGTTTTTTCATGTTGGAATAAAAACCCTTTGCATAAATCCATTCCAATCTACATAGCAAACTAATCGAAAAGCACTAAATTAAGACCATGAATTAGAACTTCAAAAACAGCTTCACATTTAAAGCAGGACAAATTTGATTTAACCAAAGCTTATGAAAAAATGAAAACAACTACATTTTTAACATTTGTAGGTGAATATTGTGGCAAGGCAGAAGAAGCTATTAATTTCTATGTATCCATCTTCCCCAATTCTGAAGTAAAAAACATAATCAAATACTCAGAAGGAGAGGCTGGAGGAACACCCGAACTTATTAAACATGGCGTGTTTATCTTAAACGATGTAGAATATATGGTTTCAGAAAGTAATTATGATCACGCTTGGTCTTTTACTCCTGGAGTTTCCATTTTTGTATCCTGTGACACCGAAGACCAGATTCAAACGCTGTTCGAAGCACTTTCTTCAAATGATGGACAGGTTATGGTTCCACTAGACAATTACAGAGGCATTGGCGATTACGGATTTGGTAAAAAATTTGGATGGTGCGAAGATAAATATGGCATTTCTTGGCAATTAAATCTTTCGGAATAAAGAAAATGGATTCCACATTCCTTTTTGGATAAACCACTTGAACTGATAGAGAAAACGTCTCCACGCTTAAAAAATTAAATGTAATATTACACTTATTCAATTTGAACTATAACGATTAAAATCCTTACAGGAACTCACTACAAGCACTACGGTTTAGAGATAGTTCTTTTCGCATATAAGGCTTTCGTATGATGCTAGTTTTTACTAGCTTAGGGAAATTGTAACCGACACACATCCTCATATGAAAACAACTATCCTAGGCTTCCTAGCCTTTATCTTATTCCTCCCCCTTAATGTTGCTGCCCAACAGCTTCCCGCCAAACAGATGGATCAACTGAAATTCCGTCATATTGGCCCAATTGGTAATCGAATAATTTCTGTCACTGGTGCTGCGGGCGACCCTATGACCTATTATGTAGGTGCTGCCTCTGGGGGCATTTGGAAAACGGTAGATGGTGGGCTCAACTGGAAGCCTGTTTTTGATAAACAACGGGTACATTCCATTGGTGCGCTTGCTTTGGCTCCGAGTGAACCTGAAGTAGTTTACGCCGGCACGGGTGAATCTTTTATTCGTTCAAATGTTTCCATAGGAAACGGTGTTTGGCGATCAACTGATGGCGGAGCCAATTGGACACATCTTGGTCTGGAAAGCACAGGACGAATCAGTAGAATCATAGTACATCCCACAAATCCTGAAGTAGCATATGTGGCAGCCTTAGGGCATGGCTATACCCCACAACAAGAGCGTGGAATCTACAAAACGACGGATGGTGGAAAGACTTGGAATCAAGTACTTCATGTGGACAAACGCACCGGAGCTTCGGATTTGGTTATGGACCCTTATAATCCTCGGATTCTTTTTGCTGGAATGTGGTCCTTGGAAATACGCCCATGGACACGCACAAGTGGAGGACCCGGTGGTGGCATTTATCGATCTCTTGATGGTGGCGAAACCTGGGAAAAATTAAAAAGTAAAGGCCTTCCAAAAGGTGAAGTGGGCAAAATTGCGTTGGCAATGACTCCTGCCCAACAAGGAAGATTATACGCCTTAATTGAAACAGGAGATGGGATTCCATTGGGCGGTGAACCTACAAATACCGGAGAACTTTGGCGTTCCGAAGACAGAGGAAATACCTTTGCATTAATCAATTCAGATAGAGACCTCACAGGACGTGGAGCCTATTATACCAGGTGTACGGCATCACCTGACAATGCCAATGAAATCTATTTCTTTTCTGCCGCATACGCTACCAGTATCGATGGTGGTAAAACAGCCTCACTTGCAGCCCCAGGAACAGCACCCAATTGGGACCATCACGAAATGTGGGTTGACCCCACCAATGGTAACCGACAGATTGTGGTAGGTGATGGTGGCCTATCCATAAGCCATAACCGTGGGAAATCATGGCATAGAGTCCAATTGCCCGTAGCGCAGTTATACCATGTAACCACAGATACTGCCGTACCTTACAACGTTCTTACCAACAGACAGGATGGCCCTTCCATGAAAGGTCCAAGTAGAAGTAGAATGCAAAGCTTTTTTGGCGGTTTTATCCCAACAGGCCTATGGCATGATGTAGGTGGTGGGGAAAGTGGCTTTGCCACGGCTGACCCTACGGACCCAAATATCGTTTGGTCCAGTGCATCTGGATTTGGTGCACTAGGTGGCGTAGTTACACGTTACAATGAAAATTCAGGGCAATTTAGACAGGTTGAAGTATGGCCAGAACTGACCGCAGGTATGCCAGCAGCTGATGTCAAATACAGATTCCAATGGACTTTCCCATTGCTCATTTCACCACATGACAACAACACCGTTTATGTGGCAAGTCAATATGTACATCGAACAACCAATGGTGGGCAAAACTGGGAAATCGTCAGTCCAGATTTAAGCCTTAATGACCCAAGCAAACAGCAGTTTTCAGGAGGTCTTACAGGCGACAATATTGGGGTGGAATATGCCAATGTGGTTTATGCATTGGAAGAATCCCCATTGAAACAAGGCCTGTTATGGGCCGGTACCAACGATGGGTTGGTACATATGAGTCAAGACAATGGTACCAATTGGAGCAATGTTACCGCAAAAATCCCTTCAATGCCAAGTTACGGTGCTGTGCGGAATATTGAGGCTTCCAAGCATGCAGAGGGGACAGCTTACCTTACCGTGGACGCCCATGAGATGGGCGATTTTAACCCCTATGTTTACCGAACCACTGATTATGGAAAAAGTTGGACAAAAATCACTGCAGGAATAGAACGTGGAAAATTGAGCTATTGTCGCATGATCAAGGAAGATCCAATAAATCCTAATTTGCTCTATTTGGGAACCGAGAATGCCTTGTACTTCTCCTTGGATAAAGGCGCCAATTGGCAATCCCTAATGACCAATTTACCCTCTAGCCCTATGTATTGGATGGACATTCCTGAACATTTCAATGATTTAGTAGTGGGCACCTATGGTCGTGGAATTTGGATTTTAGATGATGTAACACCACTTCAGCAATTTAATGGAGATGTGAAAAATTCTGCCCTGCATTTATTCAAACCGAAGAATGCATATCGATTACAGCCGGTTTCTATGGTAATGCAATTCTTTAAGGAAGCTTCTTTTGGGGATGACCCACCAGCGGGTACATCGCTTCATTACTGGCAATCGGGAGAAGCAAAAGACAGCGTTTCCCTTGTTATCGCCAATGCAGATGGCAAAACAGTTAGAACCCTTAAACATAAAGGGAAACCGGGAATTAATCGTGTATGGTGGGACTTTAAGGAAGACCCAAGTACCAAATTGGTTTTACGGACCAAACCCCTATATGCACCTTGGATTCAACTATCAGAAAAAAGAACCCGGAAATCATTGGTGCCACCTATGTCTCTAATGGCGAGTCCAGGAACCTACACTGTAAGTCTTCAAGTTGGTGATGAAGTACAGCGTCAGAGTTTTAATTTGATGAAGGATCCCAATACAGAGGGAACTGCAAGTGACATCGATGCGCAGAAAGAGCTTTTGGATAAAATCCGAAGCGATTATGAGGCGATTTCAAAAACCGTGAATGAGGCAGAAAAAATTCGGCGACAACTGAAAGACATGCTTCCTCTTGTTTCCGGTGATAAAGCTGAGCAAGTTCAAAAACTGGATAGTACGGCGACAGAAATTGAGAATAAGATGCTGCAATTAAAGCATACAGGCAAAGGTCAAGATCAGATTCGATTACCAGGTATGCTCATGGAAAAATTGAATTACTTAGCGGGCACTATTGCTGTTGCCGACTTCAAACCGGCAAATCAATACGTGGAAGTGTATGAGAAGTTACATGGCGAATGGCAAGCCGTTCAACAAGCATGGAATCAATTCAAAAACAATGAGATTTCCAACTTTCAAAACACGATGCATAGTAACACTGACGGACCAATAATCCTGGGTACGGAGAAGTAAGGTTTTTTGTTTTCGATGTGAACATGAAAACAGAATTATTATAGTCAAAAGGTCTCGGTTAAATTAAAGTATAACCGAGACCTTTTGTTTTTAGTGACCATTAGAAAATCTTAAAATGAATTTCAGAAAAGCTACCAGAAATGATGTAAACGAAATAGTCCAAATGATTGCGGATGATGAACTGGGGAAAACACGTGAAAACTTTCAAATCCCATTGCCCACAGCATATCTTCAAGCCTATGAAAATATTGACAAGGACCCAAATCAGGAATTGATCGTTGTTGAAAACGAGAAATCTGAAATCATTGGAACCTTGCAATTGTCATTTATACAATATCTTACCTACCGGGGCGGCATACGAGCTCAAATTGAAGCAGTTCGAATACGAAAAGACCACATGGGCCTGGGAATTGGGAAAACAATGTTCGAATGGGCCATTGACCAATCCCGAAAGCGAAACGCACATTTAATTCAGCTCACAACAGACAAAAAACGTCCGAAAGCCATTAAATTTTATGAAGACCTTGGGTTTAAAGCAACCCACGAAGGAATGAAAATGCATCTGCAATGAAAAAATAGTTGAAATGAAAACCTATTGCCTTGGATATGAATAAAAGATTGATAATATTATCTTTAGTTCTTATACTGATTGGCTGTAAAAACCAATCGGATCAGACAGCTCGAAGTTGGGATATTCCTTCCTCAAAAAACTGGAATCATCATGGTTTTCTGAACGTAGAAAGTATCACCTATGATAACCTGAATCAGGTTTTTTATGTTTCCAATGGTTTGGATTATAAACCAGGTAGCAACGGCTTTATCTCCAAAATTTCCAAAGAAGGTCAGCTAATGGACCTGAAATGGGTAACTGGCCTCAATAGACCAACTGGAATGGCCATTTATGATTCCATTTTGTATGTCGCCGATGTCAATTCTCTTGTGCAAATAAATACCAAGAATGGGAAGATTATTAATCGTTTTGCTGAACCAATTTCCAATTCAGGTTTAAACGATGTTGCTATTACTAAAAAGGGGGAAGTCTTCGTTTCCGCTTCATTCGTACATTCCATCTTCAAACTAAACAATGGCGTTTTGGAGCAATGGCTTAAAGAACCAGAAAAGCTTAAATTGGCAAATGGGATATGTTTTCAAAATGATAAGCTAGTTGTAGCTGGATTGGATATCAGTAGCATTGATTTGGGTTCCAAAGAAATCGCCTTATTGCCATTGAACCCGATGATAAAGGACTTTGATGGCATTAGCCCGGATGGTCAGGGTGGCTATTTTTTAACAACGGTAGAAAACAGCGGCCTTTATTATTTTAACGGAAAAGAAAACATTATTAAGTTGCTGCAAACCGATGCCTACTTTGGGGATATTGAATTCAATCCAAAAAACAATGTTCTTTATGCCCCAAGAGGTGAAAAAAATGCTGCCGAATTTTTCATATCTGAACTGATTTTGGAACTAGGCGATTAGCCACATCTATTTTCAAAAAGTGCTTTACCATACCTTTGCGGTCTAAAGCAATCCATTCACAATACCAACACGATGAAATTTTCAAAATCACTTAGCCTTTTTTGTTTTTTAATGATGATCCATTTTTCCTTAATTGGACAAACCCAGGTGATGTCATTCAATATTCGATACGACAATCCAGACGATGGGGAAAATTGGTGGGAATTTAGAAAAAGTGAGGTTGTGACTCTATTAAACCATTACCACCCTGATTTTTTCGGATTGCAAGAAGCATTACCACATCAAAGTGATTTTATTGCCAGCAAACTTCAAGATTATGATCATATTGGACATGGCAGGGACGGCATTGGCACGAATAGTGAAGGCGTCCCGTTATTTTTCAATAAGGATAAATACCAGCTATTGAAAAGTGAATTGTTCTGGTTGTCCGAAACTCCAGATAAACCATCCATAGGCTGGGATGCAAGTTTAAATCGGATCGTTGTATATGGTGGCTTCAAGAACAAGGAAAGTGGGGAGACCATTCATGTTTTCAATTGTCATTTTGACCATCTTGGAGCAAAAGCCAGGGAAAAATCCGCAGAACTACTTATGAAGTACCTGAACCAACATCAATTGCTAGATGAACAGATTATCGTAATGGGGGATTTAAATTGCTTGCCCATGGATAAGCCCATAAAGATATTGTCCCAACATCTAAAAGACTGTTTTTCCGAGAACATTGATGGCAGTTATGGTCCTATCGGTACATTCAATGCGTTTGACACTCAAAAAGTGCTCACAAAAAGAATTGATTATATCTTTGTACGCAACATAATGGTAAGCAGCTATAGGGCTATAGACGATAAAAGAAAGATTAATCTATACCCCTCAGACCATCTTCCTGTCCTAATAAAATTTTAAGCATAAGTAAAGCTTCTCTTCTTTGTTGGTATTGTTGCCAAGGAAACTCTAAATAATAATCCACTGCAGGCGTTAATTGAAAATTCAAAGCCACTACCAGTCATAATATCAAGCTGCTAATCAGTTTTCAAGGTATTATTTCACTATTTTTAGGAGAATGGATTCTATCCAGCATTTAAGCGGAATCCTTTTGACACCAACAGTGAAAAGTTTGAAATGAGAACAGCTACCATGGCGTGGGTAATCGCAATTTTGATTTCCCACAATGTTTATTCGCAAAACAAAAGGTTACGTGACTATGGAATTGAGATTGGTGTTTTAAAAACTGGAAAAAACAATGCAATTACCGATGTTGAAGGTGTCAAAGTGGGACACACTACCCGATATAAAGGGGAACATATACGAACAGGCGTAACGGCAATTTTACCACATTCTGGAAATTTATTTCAATTAAAGGTTCCCGCGGCCATCTATATCGGAAATGGATTTGGAAAGTTGGCAGGATACAGTCAGGTTAAGGAATTAGGGAATATAGAAACGCCTATTGTCTTGACCAATACACTTAGTGTTCCTGTTGCCAGCGATGCCCTTATAAGCTATACCCTAAATGCCAATCCAAATGTACGCTCTGTTAATTCCATTGTTGGCGAAACCAATGATGGTTGGTTAAATGATATCCGGGGAAGACACATCACGCAAGACCATGTGCTTGATGCGATAGATAAGGCTAGCAGTGGTCCCGTGGATGAAGGAAATGTTGGGGCGGGAACAGGTACTGTGTGTTTTCAATATAAAGGTGGAATAGGAACAGCGTCACGTGTAGTAACCGATAAATTTGGAGGTTACACCGTAGGTGTATTGGTACAGTCCAACTTTGGAGGCGTTTTGGAAATCAACGGTGCACCAGTTGCAAAGGAGTTGAACAATTATCCTTCCCAATTCAAATATGACGTAGATGGGTCCTGTATGATAGTGGTCATTACAGATGCCCCTCTGGATTCAAGAAATTTGGAGCGACTGGCTAAACGAGCCATTATGGGCTTGGCAAAAACTGGAGGGATAGCATCCAATGGTAGCGGAGATTACGTTATTGCCCTTTCCACAGCAAAGAAAAATTTAATTCCATATTCAAGTGAAGAAATACACAGGGAATCCAAGGTAATGCGAAACGAGGCCATGTCACCTCTCTTTCTTGCCACTATTGAAGCCACGGAAGAAGCAATCTTAAACTCCTTGTTTGCGGCTGAGACAATGACCGGTAGGGATGGTCATGAAGTGAAGTCAATCCCCAAAAACAAAATCCTTGAAATTCTTGAGAAACACCATAAAATTAAAGGAAACTGATGGCTCCTGATTAAAATGGTGCACATATATGACTACTATAAAAACCATCGATAATCATGATTTTACAGTTTGTTAGTTTAAAATCCAATCTACAAGAGGATGTCCTTTTTTATAAGGCCAAGGAAAGAGAGTCCAAATTCAAAGCCATTCCAGGGCTCATTCAAAAATATTATGTAAAAAAGGATCAGCCAGGCCACTATGGTGGTATTTACGTTTGGGATTCTGCAGAATCACTTCGACTATTCCGCGAATCGGATTTGGCTAAAAGCATTCCTGAAGCCTATGAAGTAACCGAAGCACCAAAAATTGAAATAATGGACATCTTGTTTCAATTACGGGACTAACCAACATTCTGATATTGTACGAATTTCCGAGCAATGCATATCCAATTTAAAAATAACTACTTTTAAATGGAGCTACTAATTGCGTTGAATCAACCAGTTCGTTTTCAGTATTTAAACTGAATTACCAACCTACAGTTAAAAACAAATATGAAGCTTAGATTTATCTTCTTGCTATTCACTGCGCTTATTTCCTGTGAGAAAAGAGAGTCAAATTGGATTGATAGATCTAAGCATGAAGGACTCTTTAAACAAGAACTAACTGATGAATTTGAAGTATATGCTTCCTTAGAAGAACCGAAAAACATAAATAATAGTATTTTATTACTTGACACGTCAAAAAAATATTTTGATAACGTTTTTAGCGAGAATCTCAAGTTTGCAGTACTTTTTATTGATAGTGAAAATTGGGACAAGTATGCATTTTCACCTCCACCTGGAATGCCTCAAGCATACTACCAAGGTAACATGGTTTTAGGTCTTGGTAAATCCGTGATTGCACTTAATGCGGAAAATGGAATTAAAAATGCACCTGAACCAGTCCATAAACTCCTTAAAAAACACTTTGGGGAAGACATAGATCTTGACCTTTTTTACCGAGATGCACTTTCCTTGCATGAATTGGGGCATTTGTATCAGTTCTACAGAACTGGCAAATACTCCCAACGCAAGTGGTTAAATGAATTGTTCGGCAATTTATGTCAAGTTGGGGCAGCAAGGAGTCTCGATTCGGAAATGGTGTTCAACCGTATGGATGTACTGCAATCTGTAATGTCAAAAGGAAAACAATGGGATAATCTAAAATTCAAGACTTTAAGTCAATTTGAGAATGATTATTTCACGATTATGCAAGCAGGACAAAACTACGGTTGGTATCAAACCCAGTTTTTTTTTAGAGCAAAAAAACTTCATGAATTATTTGGAGATACTATTCTAAACCAGTTCAGGAATTTTTTAATGGAAACCAGTCCTGAGGTTGCTGGTGAATTGGATGACGAGACCTTACAGAAACTCATACGCGAAAGGTTTGGAAATGATTTTTTCGAAATAGTACAGTGGGATTACCATTGATAACAAAACAAACATGAAAACCATCAAAAAATGAAAAAACCATCTTCTGTAGCTGCACTGCTTACTGTCTTTTTTGCATTATTTACTACCTCATGTATTGTTGTAACCAACGACAAAGCAACAGTTAACATTCAACTTGCCTATCCTTCAGAGCATTACGAAGAAGCGTTGGACGGACGTTTGATTCTCTTGATTTCTGAAGGGATAGAAACCGAACCTCGATTTCAGCTTAGGGATGATGCCAAAACCTGTCAAGGCTTTGGTATGGATGTATTGAATTGGAAGCCAAACGAGACACAACAATTTAACTGTGATGCATTTGGTTACCCGATTGATAATTTTCAAGATTTACCCTCTGGAGATTATTATGTGCAGGCACTTTTCCATAAATATGAAACCTTTGAACGCGCCGATGGACATATAGTAAAATTGCCAATGGACAGAGGTGAAGGTCAGCAATGGAACCGTGCTCCTGGGAATCTTTACTCCACTCCACAGAAAATTACCATCAATAATGGAGAGCTGCCAAATCTTACGCTAAACTTAGACCAAAAAATTCCCCCTATCGCGGAGCCCGAAGACACTAAATACATCAAACATATAAAAATCAATAGTAAATTACTGAGTGAGTTTTGGGGCAGAGATATGTATTTGGGCGCGCATGTATTATTACCTGAAGGATGGGAGTCACATCCCGATGTAAAATATCCGCTCGCTATAATGCACGGACATTTTCCAAGTGATTTTGGAGGATTCCGAACTACGCCACCAGACCCTGACCTTAAGTCAGAATATAGTGAGCGTTTCAATGTGGACGGGTATAATCGTATTGTTCAGCAAGAAGCCTATGATTTTTATAAAACATGGACCGGTCCAGATTTTCCGAGGGTTCTCGCCATCAAAATACAACACCCAACCCCCTACTATGATGATTCCTATGCAGTAAACAGTGCCGCTCAGGGTCCTTATGGCGATGCGATCACCTACGAACTTATTCCCCATATCGAAGCAGAGTTTAGGGGAATTGGAGAAGGATGGTCACGATTTGTCTATGGCGGAAGTACCGGAGGATGGGAAGCACTTGCCGTTCAAGTTAAGTATCCTACGGAATACGGTATGTGCTTTGCGGCCTGCCCTGACCCAATAGATTTTAGGGCTTACTGTTTGGTAAACATCTATGATGATGACAATGCCTACTACCAAGAAGGAACATTCCGAAAAACACTGGTAGCAGGGCATCGCGATTATTTAGGGAATGTAGATGCCACGCTGAAGGATATGAACTATCGAGAATTGGTGTTGGGATCAAAAGGACGTTCTGGTCAGCAGTGGGATATTTGGGAAGCAACATATTCCCCTGTAGATGATGAGGGTTATCCCAAAAGAATCTGGGACCGCTTAACCGGAGAAATTGATAAGGAAGTGGCAGCCTATTGGAAAGAAAATTATGACCTTGCCTATATCCTCAAAAGAGATTGGGCAAAACACGGAGAGGATTGGAAAAACAAAATCCACTTGTACTGCGGGGATATGGATAATTACTACTTGAACAATGCCGTTTATTTGGCCGAAGAAATCCTCTCTGAAACCACGGCACCCTATTATAACGGAGAAGTGGACTATGGGGATAGAGCGGAGCATTGCTGGAATGGAGATCATGACAATGTAAATCATATCAGCAGACTGCGATACCATCAAATGTTCATCAAAAAATATGTAGATAGAGTACAAAACGTTGCACCAAGTGGGGCTGATTTGACCAGTTGGAGGTATTGAGTGTTCTCATTTCAATCATTTTAGGCCACGTGGGAATTAATTTAGATGCGCACCATTATTCACTATTAAAATGACTGAAAGTCTTATTAATTCAATTTCCAAACACGTTGAATTAAATTCTGATGAGGAAAATTTGATAAAGACGTTTTGGAGCAATAAATCACTTGACAAAGGCGACTATATTCTCAGGAATGGTGAAACTTGTCGGACCGACAACTTTGTGGTAAAAGGAGCGCTAAAGGCCTATATTATAAATACCGAAAGTGGGAAAGAAGAAGTACTGTACTTTGCGATAGAGAATTGGTGGGCAACTGATATCGAGAGCTTTCGAACACAAAAACCTTCTGCCTACAACATACAAGCAATCGAGAGTACGGAAATTCTTCAAATCCGATATGATGCATTTCAGGATATGCTTCACCAAATTCCCAAACTTGAACGCTTTTTTAGAATTATTCTTGAAGGCTATGTTGGAAGTCTACAGCGAAGATTAATCATCAACAATGTCATGGATGCAGAAAAAAGGTACTTCGATTTTATAGCAACCTATCCCAAAATAGCAGAACGGGTACCCAACTATTTAATTGCCTCGTATTTGGGCATTACTGCCGAGTTTTTGAGTCGTATCCGAACAAAAAAGCAGTAATCTTAAACTATATCAATTTTTTTCACTTTTTCGATTTGGAACTTTGTTGTGTAAATCAAAATCGAGTAAAATGAATAAAATACTGATAATTAATGCGAGTGTGAGAAACAAAAAATCGCATAGCAGAAAATTGACTCAACTTTTTGTAGAAAACTGGAAAAAGAAAAATCCTGATGACATTTTTACCCATCGAGAAGTTGGCTTGGAAACAATCCCAGCAGTTGATGAAAAATGGATTGCCAGCGCTTTTATCAAGCCTTCGGACAGAACTGAAAAAAACCAGTTAGGTGTTAAATTGAGCAACCAACTGGTCAATGAATTTAAGGATCATAATATTTATGTAATCGGGACTCCTATGTATAATTGGTCAATTCCCAGTGGTTTAAAATCCTATATCGACCAACTTATGAGAATTAATGAAACTTGGAAATTTCGCTCAGGTAAGCCTGATGGGGATTATGTTGGACTTCTTAAGAATAAAAAAATGTTTATTCTGTCCAGTCGTGGAGATACCGGATATGGTGAAAATGAAAAAAACGCACATATGAATTTCCAGACGACCTACTTGAACTTCATTTTCGGTATTATGGGTATAACTGATATTTCTACAATTTCTTTGAACAATGAAGAATTCGGCGGTGAAGTATTCGAGCGTTCAAAAAGAATCATCTATAAAGAGATAGAACGGATATGAAATAGTGTATCGGATTTATGTCTAAGTGCGCATTAAAACATAGGCTAAAGTTAAGACCCGATCGGTTGTCTAATTTTGCGACAAATTAGTATCTTCAAATCCTAGATACTATTAACAGCCGAATACGTCAGTTAAGGGAATTAATTTGCTTTTTAAGTAGCTGTAAATGCATTGACAAGGTTGTGATAATTCAAATTAACCAACCATTGAAGCATGATTAAATCTATTTCACTTTCAACAACTTTTACTGACAAATCCCGATTTTGTACGACCCTAAAATTACTTCTAATCAGCCTGTTGTTGCTGCCCCTGACCAATCAAGCGCAACGAAGAAAAAAGGCAACCACAGAACCTACAGTAAAACTAGTGGATTCCTTGTTCCATGGTTTGAAGTGGCGTAATATTGGTCCATTTAGAGGCGGAAGGAGTGTTACCTCATCTGGCGTAATAGGCCAACCCCACACCTACTATATGGGATCTACGGGCGGGGGTGTTTATAAAACCACAGATGATGGGATCACCTGGAAAAACATTTCCGACAAATTCTTCAAGACAGGTTCTGTTGGTGCAATTGCAGTATCAGAAAGCGATACAAATGTGGTTGTAGTTGGCATGGGTGAACATGCTGCTCGAGGTGTTATGACCTCTATGGGTGATGGTGTTTATAAATCAACCGACGCGGGAAAGACCTGGTCGCACATAGGTCTGGACAAAACACGTCATATTTCTGATGTGATTATCCACCCAACAAACCCAGACATCATTTACGTTGCTGCCCAAGGTGCGCAATATGCACCAACCAATGAGCGTGGTATTTATAGAAGTATGGACGGGGGTAAGTCTTGGGTACAAGTATTATCAGTCAATTCAACAACTGGTGCATCGTCTTTATCCATGGATATGACCAATCCACGGATTTTATATGCTTCAATGTGGCAACATCGCCGTTACCCTTGGATCATGGAATCCGGTGGTGCAAATTCCTGTTTGTATAAATCAACGGATGGCGGCGATACTTGGAATAAAATGGAAGAAGGCTTACCAAAGGAATTTGGCAAATCCGGAATTTCGGTTTCAAGGGCTAATCCAGAACGTGTTTTTGCCGTCATTGAGGCCGAAGGAAAAAAAGGAGGGGTTTATCGTTCCGATGATGCCGGAAAAAAATGGAAGCAGGTGAACAGTAACCGCGTGAACATAGCTCGGTCATGGTACTATATGGAGATTTTCGCGGACCCTCAAAACGAAAATGTAGTCTATGTTTTGAATGCCCCGGTGATGAAATCCATTGACGGAGGTAAAAGCTTTACCAACATTCCTGTTCCCCATGGAGACAATCATCATTTGTGGATCAATCCTTATGACAATACGAATCTTATCAACTCCAATGATGGCGGTGCCAATATATCGTTTAACGGGGGTAAAAGTTGGAGCACACAGCAAAATCAACCCACGTCACAGTTTTATCGGGTAATTACAGATAATCTAGTTCCCTATAACGTTTATGGCGGACAGCAAGATAACTCAGCAATTTCAATTGCCAGTCGTACCAATGACGAAGGTATTGACTGGAAAGATTGGTATTCCGTAGCTGGCGGAGAAAGCGCTTTTATAGCTTTTGACCCGGATAATCCGGAAATCGTATACGGCGGAACCTATCAAGGCAATATCAGTAAATGGACCAAAACTTCAAGGGCACAGAAACCTATCAAAGAGTATCCAGAACTGGGCTTGAGTATTGCGCCCAAAGACGCCAAATACCGCTACAACTGGAATGCCCCGATAATTACATCACCGCACAACAGAAGCACTATCTATCATGCAGGAAATGTGGTCTTCAAAACCACGGATGGTGGACTAAATTGGACTTCAGTAAGCCCAGACCTCACTAAAAATGAAAAAGACAAACATGGTCCTGGCGGAGGTCCTTATACCAACGAAGCTGCTGGAGGAGAAAATTACAATACCATTACCGCGTTGGTGGAATCGCAGCACCAAGAAGGTTTGCTTTATGCCGGTAGTGACGATGGGTTGTTGCACATTACAAAAAACGGAGGGACAAGTTGGGAAAACATCACCCCTCCCGGAATTTCGGATGGTATCATCAATAGTATTGACATCTCGGAACATAATCTAGCAGTGGCTTACGTAGTTGTTATGCGGTACAAATCATTGGACCTTAACTCCTATATTTTCAAAACCAATGATTATGGCCAAACTTGGACCAAGATTGTCAATGGCTTGGATGATCCAAACGGATTTACAAGAGTGGTTAGAGCCGATAAAAAACAAGCTGGTTTACTGTTCGCCGGTACCGAAACCGGCCTATATGTTTCGAATGATGATGGCGCAAATTGGCAAAGGCTCAACTTGAATTTACCCGTGGTTGCCATCAATGATTTGATCATACAAGACAATGATCTGGTTGCTGCAACTTCCGGTCGTGGATTCTGGATTTTGGATGATTTGGGAGTGCTTCAAAACATAACGAGTGCTTCTCACGCATTTCAGATTTTTCAACCAAAACCAAGTTATCGAATTTTTGGTGGTGTATCCAAGGCTGTTGGACAAGGTAGTAATCCAAAAAGCGGGGTGACCTTTGATTATTACTTAGACAAGGATGCGGATTCCTTACACCTAAAACTGGATGTACTTGAAGGTTCAAAAGTGATTCGCTCCTATACCAACAAAAAACCGAAAGATTTTAAAACATGGCCAGGAGGTCCCTCCAAACCAGAAGTCCTACCCTCTAAAAAAGGGTACAACAGATTTACGTGGGACTTTAATCGCGAAGCTATTCCCGCCATCAACAAGGTTTTTGTGTTTGGGGGCCTAGGAGGATCAAGTGTGGCTCCTGGTAGCTATACATTAAGGTTAACATTGGAGGGAGAATCTGTGGAAACAACTGCGGAAATCCTACCTAATCCAGCCATTAAGGCTACAGCTGCAGATTTTACGGAACAACAATCTTTGCTAGTTGGAATAGAAAAAACACTTAAAGAAATGCATGAATCCGTCAATCAAATGCGATCAGCCAAGTCGCAACTGACCAATTATGCAAAACTGTTGAAAGTGAATGTCAAAGCATCCGCGTTAGTTGAAAAAGGGGAAGTATTACAGAAACGCATTAATAATTGGGAGGAGAATTTAATTCAAGACAAACAAAAAACATTTCAAGACGTAATCAATTTCAACAATAAACTCAATGCACAGCTTATTCAACTAATGAATTATATAGATCAGGCAGACCCAAAGGTCACGCAAGGAGCCAAGGAGCGTTATAAGGACTTAATGGAAGATTGGAAAGTGTATGCAGATGAGCGGGATGCTATAATCAACACAGAAATGAAGGAATACAATGCATTATTCAGGTCTTTGAATATTCCTGCATTGCTAATTGAAGAGAAGTAGTGCATTAGCTATTTTATTCCAGAAATTCGGTAAATACTTGTAGCCGAGTAATTAAAAGTTCAGGTTTTCAAGACTTCTGTTTTAAATGAAGACTTGCCATTCTTGCCTTTATCAATCGCCCCAAGATGGTTTATTAGCGAGCAAATAATTGTAATTCCTTAACTTTAAGGTAATTCCTCCTACACATTATTGGTATTTGAGACGCGGAAGTATTCCGTGTTTAGTCGTTACCAAAGTTTTTGGTGACACATATAGCATGCAAAATAAATCAACCAAAATTCTATGTATAATGAAACAGACAATGCTTCTCCTCGCACTAGTTGGTATGTGGATGAACTCATATTCCCAAAGTGATAGCCTTGTAATCCAAAACAGGCAAGATCGGAACAAAGAAATTGCCCGCAACTTTTATCAGGACCTCTGGTTTACAGACAACACGGACAATTATACTGAATATGTTGCCGACACCTATGTTGTCCATGACATCGGTGATCGTAAAGGTGCTACTGAACCCGCTGTGGAACAGAAAAATATCGCTGACTTCTTTTGGGACAATGGGAATTGGGACTCTAAAGTCAATTACCAAATAGCTGAAGGTGACCTGGTAGCAACACGCTGGGAAGCAACCTATGACCCATCCACATTCACTGGCAATTTTCTAATTGGTGAAGGCACGATACCAATCATCAATGTTTTTCGAATCAATGATGAAGGTAAGATTGTGGAAATATGGAACCATAGACATGATATTGATACGCCTAGAACCATGCAATTCACCATAAAGGGATTGTTAATTGGGCTGTTGATAGCCTTGATTCCTACCCTTATTGCATTCCGATTAAAAAGAAAACTGAAAGCGGTACGTAAACAGTAAACGAAACCTTAAAATGGAAGTTACAGCAGAAAAAAATGAAAAAATCGCCAAAATGACCTTTTCATCAGTCTACCCCCATTATGTGACCAAGGTGGAGAAAAAAGGTAGAACTGTGGAAGAATTACATCAAGTGATTGATTGGTTGACCGGTTTTAGCAAAGACAAACTGCAAGAATTAATTGATAGAAAAGTGACTTTCGAAACTTTTTTCAATGAAGCTGAAATCCATCCCAATGCACATCTCATTAAAGGGGTAATCTGTGGTTATCGCATTGAGGAAATACCGGATGCTTACATTTTGTATAGGAATTGCCGGTATTTGGACAAGTTAGTGGATGAGTTGGCCAAGGGAAGAAAAATGGATAAAATTCTACGTACCGAAAAAACATGACCAAAAAGGAAATCCCTAAAAAATGGAAAGCATATCAAAAAATTTGTTTTCGATTTGCTTTCATATGCTTTCTTCTTTTTATCCTGCTTATGGATTGGTCCGTAAATCCAATATTGTCCCAGCTTTACTATTACGGGCCACTATCCACCCTATTGGACAATCTGGTTACCTGGGTAGGTCAAGAACTTCTGGGAATTAGCGATATCATCATTTCTCCATATGATGGTGAACATAATGATAGAACCTATGTCTATTTACTTTACACCATTATTACCGTTATAGCCGTAATTGGCTCATTTGTATGGAGTTTAGTAGATAAAAAACGTCAAAATTACCAGCAGGCTTATTACTGGTTAACCGCCATTATCCGGTATTATCTGGCATTCACCATGTTTCTGTTTGCTCTGGAAAAATTCTTCAAAACACAATTCCCTGACTTAGGTTACTATACGCTTACCGAACGTGTTGGCGATATGTCTCCTATGCATCTAGCCTGGGCATTTTTCGGATATTCCTACACCTACAATATTTTTATGGGTCTTGCCGAAAGTGCGGCATTGCTATTACTTTTCAGAAGGACAACTACACTAGGCGCCTTATTAACCATGGCTACCCTTTCAAATGTTATTGTCGTGAACTACAATTACGATGTTCACGCAAAAATGTATCCTACTGCCTTATTTCTTATGGCATTCTTTCTAATACTTCGCGATGTCAATAGAATAGTCGAATTTTTCATTAGTGAAAAGCCCGTTTCACTACCCGCAATTAAAGCACCTAAATTTAAACAACGCTGGATGTCCAAGGCAAAAATCATTCTTAAAAGTGCGGTCATTGGTTACTTCATGATCTACTTGATTTACGATTATACCAACTACAACAAAAGTATTAATGAAGACACTAGCATGAAGGCAAAATACCTTGGGATATATGATGTAAACTCGTTTATTATCAATAACGATACTTTATCCATGAGCGACCCTGCGCGGTGGAACCAAATCATTATTGGCGACCAACTATTGGAGGCAATACGATTCCAAGAAGACAGCTTGGCCTACATCAAATCGCTAGCTGAAAAAAATGAAATCATAGTTTATGGAGACCCCACTGAACTCGCTGTCAAAATGCAAGAGATTTATAACGAAAAGGGATTATCTGATGCCACCTGGATGCAGATGGATTCCATATTGGTCAACCGTCAAATAGCAAGTAGGTTTCGTTTTGAAATAATCAACGATTCAATAGTACATTTTGAAGGAAGTATAAAAAATGATTCCATATACCTTGTTGCAAAACGCAATGGTAAGGCCATAAATTCATTTAGATTGATGAAAAGGCGTTTCCATTGGATAAATGAGACAAGCTATTTTTATTAATTCACCCAAAATGAATTCCAAATTAGAAAACCTATGCTTGGATTAGAAACAGAAAGATTGATTTTTCGTCAGTGGAAGGATTCCGACTATCCTATCTTTATCTTTAATCTTGCAAGAACTTAAGTAAATTTATCAAATCAGCGCACTGAATATGGACAAATTGAATTGTTTTAGCATTATCGGGATTTCCATTGTTACGACCAATGAAAATGGGCAATCCCTGATAGATATTGAAAAACTGTGGGATCGATTTTGGAGTGAAGACATTCAAAAACAAGTACCCAATAAAATCAGTGAAGACATTTATGCCGTTTATACGGACTATGAAAACAAAGACATCGGAAAGTATACGGTGATCATTGGTCTTCCTGTTGGCAATTTGAATGTAATTCCTGAAGGGTTTATAGGCAGAGAACTATGTATTGGTGAATCCATAAAATATACCTCAAAAGGAAAAATGCCCGATGCAATCGTTGCAACTTGGACGGATATTTGGCAGGATCAAGAACTCAATAGAGCTTTTCGCGTAGATGTCACTGTTCATGGTGAAAAGTACTATTTAGGTGACGATGCAGAAGTAGAGACCTTCATCTCGGTAACGTTGTTATTGTAAGCGGAAATCTTAACTGTTAACCCAAACTAAAATTCTCATGTATGGCAAGTAAGAACATTATATTCATAGCTAGAAGTTTAGATGGTTTCATTGCTGGAAAAAATGGCGAACTGGATTGGCTGGAATCCATTCCAAACCCAGAGAATGTAGAAATGGGATTTTCAGATTTAATGCAGGAGATTGATGCCATTGTGATGGGTAGAACCACCTATGAAACGGTTCTTGGTTTTGGGATTGATTGGCCATATGAAAAACACGTCTTCGTATTGAGCAGCACGCTAAAAGAAATTCCTGAAAACCTAATCGGAAAGATTACCATTTTGAATGGAGAGCTCAGCAGCATCCTAGAACAAATTCGAAGCCAAGGATTTAAGGTTCTTTACATAGATGGCGGCAGAACCATTCAGAATTTTTTGAAGGAAGATTTAATTGATGAATTGATTATTTCCACGATACCCATTTTATTGGGCGGAGGCTTCCCTTTGTTTGGCAAAATTGACAAACCTTTGAACTTTGACCATGTTTCTTCCAAAGTATTTTTAAAGCAAATCGTGCAAGACAAGTATAGAAGAAGAAAGTAACATTACGATTGGGCTGTGAATCATATTTAACTAATTAATAACAGCCCCCTACGGCTTTGATAAACCTCAGATTGCTAATTTCATCCCTGATTCAACAGATACCAAAAACACCATTAAAATGTCAATACGCAAACCGTACTCAATTGCAGTAAATGCCATCTTCTTTCTTTTCTTTTTACCCTTGATGGCGCAACATCAACACGATGATTTGCACCATTGGGAAATCCCGAGTAAAGATCCGGATCGTATTATGCTAACCTTTAATGGTAACCCTGCCACCAGCAGGGCGGTTACCTGGAGAACAGACACAAGTGTTACGCAAGCAGTTGCCCAAATAGCAGAAGCCACGGTCAATTCTAAATTTACCGAAAATGCAGAAACAAAGGCAGCAACTACTGAACCTTTTGATTTAGGACTTTACAAGGGCAATGCGTCCTTAATGGTAAACTACCACAGTGTATCCTTTGAAGGGTTACTACCAGATAAACAGTATGTCTACCGCGTGGGTGACGGATATGACCATTGGTCTGAATGGATACAATTCCGAACCGCAAAATCACGCTATGCCCCTACTCAATTCGTTTATTTTGGTGATGCACAGAACAATGTTCTTGCCCATTGGTCAAGGGTTATCCGTATGGCCTATTTAATGGCACCAAGTGCTTCATTCGCGATTCATGCAGGAGATTTAATCAATAGTGCACATAGTGATCAGGAATGGGCGGAGTGGTATAAAGCAGGAGGGTTCATTCACAGTCAATGGACGGCTATTCCGGTTGTAGGTAACCATGAATTCAGACCTGTGGCAGAAGGTGAACCGAGAAAATTGGCCCTTCAATGGCGACCTCAGTTTACATTACCTATTGAAACGGATCTAGACCCAGCACTGCATGAAACAGTGTATACGGTGGACCATCAAGATGTACGCATCATCGTACTCAATTCCAACGAATTACTGGAGGAACAATCCGCATATATAGAAAAACAACTTAAAGAATCACAGGCCAAATGGAACATCATCACCTGTCATCACTCGGTGTTTTCACCGGCCAAGGGACGTGATTTTCAATTTGCCAGAGAACATTGGAGGCCAATTTTTGACAAATATGGAGTTGATTTGGTTTTAAATGGTCATGATCATACCTATGCCAGAGGTCACGTACCAGAAAGATCTTCAGAAACTGATTCGAATGGTTCTGTTGGAACTATTTATGTTACCTCCGTAAGTGGGCCAAAACAATACAGCTTGGATTCCGAACAAATGAAAACCTATGAGGAACAAGGCTATCAACTGGACAACGCTGCGGAACAAACCCAATTCTTTCAGGTCATCACAATCGAGGGCAACAAATTAACCTACGTTGCCTATACAACCTTGGGGGATGAGTATGATAGAGCGGAAATTACCAAGGATTTCAAAACCAAGAAAAAGCAGCTTAAGCAGTAACCGTAATTGCTGAGTACGTCTGATCAGACGTACAATCTTAGCAATTTCAACCAATTTGACAATTTAGGTACGCTTGCCGCTATTCAAATGGCATTGAAATCAAATGTGATATTTCCTACTTCAAATTGATAGGCATAAACCGATTGTTTTATTAGTTTGTACCAAAACTAGAATTGCCATGAATGTTAAGAAACAATACGCACTTGGCGTACTGTTGGTTTTAATTCAGAGCTGCGCTACGGATGCTGTTGATGCTGACCCTACGGTTTTTTATTGGGACCAAACCAAGTGTGCAGATCCCTGGGAAACTACTGAAAACGATTCCAACGAAGTAACTGAAATTGCGCTAAAGGACTATTTGGAGAACAATGATGTTTCGGTGCAAAATATTGAGTTTGACCAATCAATCCTACCTGAACAATGTGAAGCCTGTAATTGTGTAACTGGACAAAGAATAGTGGTCGATGTAAATCTCACCAGTATCGCTAAAATGGGCAATTTGGGGTTCTATCAATAAATTTTTGATGAATCAATACAAGCAATCTTCGATAATTACTTTGAAATCAAAATCCATGTTTAATACCTTCCAAATCGCTAGGAGCAAACACAAACAAATTAGCGTACAATTTCATCTACTTATTTGCGTACTCCTAGTTGGTATTGCAAGTTGTAAGCAACATAAAACGGAGCAACCTAGTGAAATCGCAGTAAAATCTTCGGATTCATTAGTGTATGACACGGCACCTCGTTGGCAGAATGATCATACATTGCTTTTCTATACCTACAGACACGACCCTGAAGGTGCTGAGCTTTACACCATAAATACGGATAAAACAGCACTAACTCGGCTTACAGACACTTATCACAACGAATGGTGGAGTGACACCGTGCTAGGCGAGGACATTATCTATGTAAGTTCGGATTTTGGTAAATCCGAACGATTTGGAGGTTCTGAGATATTTTCATTGAAAAAGGATGGAACGTTTACCCAACTTACTAAAAGTGTTGACACCACTGCATTCAACACATCGCCAAGAGTATCCCCTGATGGGAAACAGCTACTGTATTGCTCCAATTGCATTGGAAAAGCCGTAAACAGTGATATCATACTGATGCAAAGCGATGGCAAAAATCCGGTAAACCTTTCTAAAAATCCCGCTGCGGATAAACTAGCTTGCTGGTCGCCAGATGGTACTAAGATCCTTTATCAAAGTAACCGAACAGGAAGCTACAATTTATATCTAATGGATTTGAAAAATGAAGAACTAACGCAACTTACAGACAATTCATTCAATGATATACAGGCGGATTGGTCTTCAGACGACACCATAGCTTTCGCCTCGGATAGAGATGGCGACTTTGAATTATTCACAATGGCTTCAGATGGTACAAATCAAACACAAATCACATTTAACGAAGTTCGGGACGTGCTCCCCAGTTGGTCACCAAATGGAACCATGATCGCATTTTCTTCCTACCGTTTTGGCGAAAAAGACAAAGGGGACATCTTTTTGATCAATCCAGATGGTACCAAGGAAGCAAGACTCACTGATCGGTAATCCAATATTCTTATCCATGCTATTTGACAATTTTGGTTAACTTCTCCTTTAAAACCTCAATTGGAGTTACCATAGTTCCAATTGTTGATTCTTTGAACAATGGAAGAAGAAAAACCTAGACTTTCCAGGCTAACGGCAATACTTACCCAATTACAGTCCAAGCAATTGGTAACAGCCTCCCAATTGGCCAACCGACATCAAGTAAGTATAAGGACTATTTACCGGGATATACGGACATTGGAAAAGTCCGGAATACCCATTATAACACAGGAAGGAAAAGGGTATTCCATCATGGAAGGTTATCATCTACCGCCGGTACTTTTTACTGAAGATGAGGCGAATGCTTTAATAACTATAGAGCAATTGGTACTTAAAAACAAAGACCGCTCCTTAGTTGAAAACATGTCTAGTGCTGTGGAAAAAATAAAATCTATCCTACGGTACTCCCAAAAAGGCAATGCTGATTTATTGGCCGATCGTATATACTTTGGGGGTAATAACAAACAAGAGCGTAGCAGCAATAATCTCATGCAATTGCAAGCGGCAATTATTCATTTTCAATTGCTTCAGATTGAATACCGTTCTTCTGAGAAAAAACAAACAGCCCGTAACGTTGAACCCTTTGCCATTTATAGTATCAATGGAAATTTTATACTCATTGCTTTCTGCAGGTTAAGAAAAGATTTTAGGGCTTTTAGAATAGATTTTATTTTAAACATCAAACACCTTAATGAAGTGTTCAGTCCCCACCAAATGACATTGAAGGACTATTTTGAACGTTATGTAAAAAATTCAAATTACCCCTGACACACCCTTGTCACAATGCTCCATTACTTTTGCGATAGTAATCTATTAAAACGCATACATATGGAAATTTTTCAAATTATAACACTTTCACTATCAGGACTTATGCTTTTTTTTGTGGGTATTATGAGATTATTTAAACCTGCAAATTCGTATTGCCTCAAAACCTATTTAGCCAATCCTAACAATACTTTAAATAACGACCGGGACTTATCTAATGAAATGCGAGGAATTGGATCGGTAACACTCTTTGCTGGCATCTTAATCTTACTTGGTTTACTACTATCAGATTTCCGATTTACTTCTTTTATTGTGGCAACACTCGTTTTTGTAGGTTTTGCTTTGGGTAGGATCTTAAGCCAAGTTGTGGACGGAAAACCGAGCAAAGATTTAATTCAAGGCTTGGTATTTGAATTGATTTTTGGCACGCTAAACCTTATTTGTTTAATTTATTTGCTTACCTAATTGGATTTCTATTCAATTTTCATCCATCCACCACAGTTGTCTCCAATGAGCAGTCCCATCATTGGTTTGAGCTATACCAGGGGTACTGCGTCCATTCTGAATGTATTGGGTAAGCAGTTCTTTTAATACAGATGCCTTTTCTGAATTTGAATCCAACAGGTTTTGGGTTTCTTGAGGGTCAGTCTTTACATTGAAAAGTTGCATTTTTGGCAAGGTATCCAAAACGGTCTGATCTTTACCGGGCCTGGGAAAGCTCCATCCACCAGACCCAGGACACATGGCCAACTTCCACTCCCCTTTCCGTATGGCAAAACTGCCATTAATGGAATGGTGAACCGTAGCTTCGCGTAGCGGTTCGTTCAAGGTATGCCCCTCTAAAACCGGTAAAATATTATAACTGTCCTCACCTTCATCATCCTTTAATTCATATCCAGAAATTGCAGATACTGTCGCCATTAAATCATTGAGACTTACCACCTCATCACTGATTCTGCCAGCTTTGACCTTACCGGGCCACCGAACTATAAATGGCACGCGATGACCACCTTCATAGATATCCGCTTTATGACCACGAAATTGCCCATTGGGAAGATGCCCCAATTCTTTCATCTGTTCAATATTGGCAGCTGGCGAACATCCGTTATCGCTGGTAAAAATTACCAAGGTATTGTTGGAAACACCTGCCTCATCAAGGGTCTGCATCAAAACACCCATGTAATGGTCTATCATAACCATGAAATCACCATACGGATTTAAATTACTTTTTCCTTGCCATTCCTTTAAAGGTAAAATAGGAGTATGGGGGGATGGTAATGGTAGGTATAAGAAAAATGGTTTTGCAGTATTGGATTGTTCTTTGACATATCCAATGGCCCTATCGAAAAAATTAGGAGTCACTTGATCATGAATAAAGTCAGGCGCTGTAGGGCCTTCACGCCACCAACTATATTCTCCAGTGTTAACCGTACTTACCGTAGGAATTGCCGTTACTTGTCCGTTTTCCACATAAACATAGGGTGCCATATCCAATGAGCCACTATGCCCATATGCATAATCAAAACCCAGATCATTTGGATTGTTGGTGATCGGTTTAGAAAAATCAATATTGTCAAAATCTTCAGGATTCCAGCCCTCGCCTGCCTCCAAGGTGTCAGTTTGCGCCCAATCCCATCCTAAATGCCATTTTCCAATAAACGCCGTTTGATATCCCCGTTTTTTTAAAATGGAAGCAACGGTACTTCTCGTGTTTGGAATCAAAGCATTTGATCTACCAGTCAGTACGCCTTGTTTTAATGTGGAACGCCAATTATACCTACCCGTCAAAATACCATAACGTGTTGGGGTGCATACGGACGAACTTGTATGCGCATCTGTAAATCGCATTCCACCAGCTGCAAGACGATCTATATTGGGTGTATATATCTTTCCGGTTGGATTGTAGGCACTAATATCACCATAACCCAAGTCATCTGCCAATACAAAAATAATATTGGGCATTCCTTCCGCTTCAGTTTCTGGCTTATCATTACAACCAACCCACATGAAACATTGGATTATCACAAGTATAGAAGGTATCCGAAGCCTTATTGAGTGCTGAAGCATATATTTGTATTAATTTAGTTTACCTGACTGATTTTGAACACAAAAGCATAGTAATCCTCCGGTTGGAAATTGTTAGGATTAAATTCTGGAAGGGTTACAATTACGTCCTTACCCTGCTTTTGGTACGCTAGATTTTCACCAGTGGCCAATAACGTAATCTTGGTGTCCGTCTTTAACTTTACATCCTTGATGACAAGTTCCTTACCAGGCCATTTAGGACTGATGGCATAAACATCATTGTCTTTTTTAGTAAAGAAAAGCTCCTTCACTGCCTTGCCAGGTTGTTGCCACACCGTTTGTTTCAGTATATAATCGCCTTCCACATAACTTTGGCCTTCTTCCAATAATTGAAAATTTCTATCACCTGGTGACCATTGGTAGGAGCGCTTCCATTTTTTTGTACCATAAATGGCGTCTCCATTGGTTGCTAACCATTTTCCAATTTGAAGCAGGCGTTCTTGCATTATTACAGGAATCTTACCGTCAGCAGCGGGACCAACATTGATGCAAAGATTACCTCCTTGGCTCACAATATCCGACAGCATTAAAATCAACATTTGTGGGGAATTGTAGTCTTCAATGTCTTCGTTCCTATTGTAACCAAATGATAGACCCATACCGCGAATTTCTTCCCACGGTTTATCAAAATTCACTTCTTCCCGCAGGTATTCCGTCGTGTAAAACCCACCATGCTTATGACGTTGTCCTTTAACCCATCTATCATTGATGACCACGTCGTCCTTCACTTTTGAATCATTGAATAACCAAGCCAACAACTCTTTGCTTCTCCAATACGAATCATCTTTTTCCCATTCTCCGTCGGCATAAATGAGGTCCGGTTCATAGTTATCCACCAAATCCTTGAATTGTGGGTGGTAGTAATCAGTTACGAATTTGTCCAATCCCGCCTGGTACCAAGGATGGTACCATTCATAGAGTGAGTAATACAATCCTGCCTTAAGGCCTGCATCCTTCATTGCGGTAACAAAATCTCCAACCAAATCACGCTTAGGTCCGGTAACCACACTATTCCAAAGGTGACCTCTAGATTTTGTTGCATGCTCATTCGGCCACAATGCAAATCCATCGTGATGCTTGGACGTCATCACCACATATTTTGCTCCTGATTTTTTAAATATTTCCGCCCATTTAACGGGATTATACAATTCAGCTTTCCACAATTTTGCAAAATCGATATAGTTAAAATCCGCTCCGTAAGTACTTTTGTGAAAATCTGGTATCTCTTGCCCTGTAAATTTTCCATTACCAAATACACTTTCGGACTGAAACCAAGTTTGATACCACTCCTCATACGTACCTTTTGGTGACCAGGACGGCACAGAGTAGGGTCCCCAATGGATAAATATTCCAAATTTGGCATCGGAAAACCAATCTGCTACTGGTCTAGAGTCCAAAGATTTCCAATCTGCAGTATACGTCTTCTCTTGTGCGTTAACTAAAGGTTGATAAACCGTGATCGCCAATGCAATCAATAATAGTCTAGTTCTCATGCTATAATTCTATTAGTATGGGTATTTTTTTTACTGAAATACTCCTTATAATCTTTGATACAAGTCTTTCAAATCCAAGGGGTCATTCATTTTTATTTGCAAATCCATCAAATCTGTAAACATTGATTTTACCAAATTTGTCATTTCTGGCTTCGCTGCAAGATCATTCATTTCCAATGGATCCTTATCCAAATCGAACAGCAGGACCTTTTCTATTTTGGGATAAACAATCAGTTTGAAGCCGTCCTTGCGTATCATGCGTTGCGAGTCCTTTTCGAATGCACCATACACCCCATCATTCAAAAACCCTTGTTCAGTTTCTCCATTAATCAATGGAATTAGACTATGAAACTCCACATAATCCGGCTTTTCAATTCTAGCTAGATCCAAGCTTGTAGCCATTAGATCCTGCAAATAGACATCCGTTGTAACTTTTTTATCTTGGGGAATATCCGGTCCGGCGATCATCAGGGGAACGCGGATGCTATGATCGAACATGTTTTGCTTTCCCAATAGTCCGTGATGTCCAACTGATAATCCGTGATCGCCTGTAAAGAAGATGTAGGTATTGTCCATTTTCCCCGAAGCTTCCAAGGCATCCAATATTTTACCTATTTGAGCATCCAAATGTGTGATGATTGCATAATATTCCTTTAAATGGGTCTTAATCGCAAAAGGAGTACGTGGAAATGGTGCCAATGCCTCATCTCGCATGGTGAAACCACTATTCATAGCTTCATTATAAGGGTATTCCGGCAGCCAATTTTCCGGTAAGGGAATGTTATCCAACTCATATTTATCCAAAAACTCCTGAGGTGCTTGACGCGGATCGTGAGGAGCATTAAATGCCAAATACATAAAGAATGGATCTTGTTTGGTTGCAGCGTTCTCAAGATAATCCAAGGCATCTTCCTTTATTACCTCACTCCAGTGTTTACCCCCTTCCCAAAACCCTTTAAATTTTGGATCACTAGGTGACCATAAGGTATCTTGCGCACCAATTGGTCTAAAATAAGCTACCGGCATCATGGATTTTACGTCCTTGTTTTCCTTGTAAGCTTTATGTATTTCCGGCCAATTGGCTTCACCTCTTAAGTCATCGGGCATTCCGGGCCTAATATTACGTGCTGTATCGAAAACATAATCTGCTGGTGCTAATACATGCCATTTCCCGGTCATATAGGTGTTGTAACCTTTTGAAGCCATCAAACGCCCCCATGTATTGTTGAGTGCAACCGTATCTTTTTTTTGCCAATCTTTGGTCAAATCGTGGGCATTCCACATACTTCTACCTGAAATAATCATTGCCCTTGAGGCTACGCATATGGCACCATTCCACCCACCCATATTATAAGCATGCGTGAAAGTAGTGCCACTTTTGGTTAGTCGGTCAAGATTTGGCGTTTCAATTGTGGTATTGCCCAAAGCGTGTATCGCCTCATAAGTATAATCGTCCGCAAACAGAAACAAAAAATTGGGTTGTGCAACCGTTTCAGTTTCTTCTTTACAAGCCATAATACTTATTAAACAGATGGATAGAAGAAGTACTTTCTTGATATTCATAGTTTCTATTGTACTACTGCATTAGGATATTCTACAGGTTCTCCTGTTTCTTTGTCCGTTGGCATATGGGCTGAAACACTTTCTAAATAATCGGAAAGTAGCTTTGCCAATTCGTTGCCCTTTTCTGAATTGGTAGTATAAAGATCATTGGTTTCGCCAATATCTTCCTCAAGATTGAACAATTCGAAATTCCGGTCTATATGGTGATAAATCAACTTCCAATCTCCTTTTCGAACGGCACTGTAAGGAGTAAATTCGTAGGTGCTTGGAAAATGCCAAAATATAGGACGATCTTTTTCATATGTTCCATTACCGGTCAACAGGGGCATAAAACTCTTACCATCCACACTTTTATCTGCTTCTTCCTCCAAACCGGCCATTTCCAATAGTGTTGGAAAGATGTCCTCGATTATCAAGTATTGGTTATTCACCGTCGCTGGGTTCACAACATCTGGCCATTTTACCAATAAAGGTACGCGTGAGCCCCCTTCATATGGGGTTAATTTATGGCCCCGCAAGGGCACATTTATTGGTGTATTTTTAGGAGCGCCATTATCAGACATAAACACAATAATGGTATTATCCGTAACACCCAATTCATCCAACTTATCCAAAATATCACCTAAGGATTTATCCATTCCTTCTACCATCGTGGCTAAAGTCGCCTCAAACTCATTCATTCCAGCGTCAATGTACTTTTGATAAAATCTCTGATCAATTTCCCAAGGTGCGTGTACCGCATAATGGGACATATAGAGATAGAATGGTTGGTTTTCTGATACGGCGGTTTCCAGCGCTTTGTTGGCCTCAACGGTCAATGCTTCCGTTAAAAAGATATCCTCGCCATGGTATTTTTCCAATCCCGGCACATTCCATACGTCCATTCCGCCTCTCCAAGTAGCGCTAAAGTTATTTTGCCCAAGGTAACTCCCAGGTCCTCCTGCAGCATGTCCAGCAATATTTACATCAAACCCTAGATTCAATGGATCTTCTCCTGGTGTTTCCTTAGCCCCAAAATGTGCCTTACCCGCATGGATTGTTTTGTAGCCCGCAGTTTTTAACAATTGCGGTAAGGTTTCAGCATGTACTGTCCTTTCTATACCTGGGACAGGTTGCAAACCATTTACGTTCCACTCAGCAGCTATCACCTTTTCATGCTCATATTCCGTGGCTTTGTTTTTAATGAGAGTCCAGTTGGTTACGCCATGTCTTGCACCATTTATTCCTGTCATTAAACTTATTCGCGAAGGTGAGCAAACCGCTGTTGCATAGGCCTGGGTAAATTTCATTCCGTCTCTTGCCAAACGCTCCATGTTGGGTGTGCGGTATTGCTTATTTAATGCCGTAACTTCTGTATGAAATGGTACTGAAGTGTTTTGCCAACCCATGTCATCAACAAAAAAGAATACAATGTTTGGTGGTTGTTCTACTTCCGTTTTTTCAGCACAGCTCCATACCGAAATACAAGCCATAACAAGCATTAGCCATGTGATAGGGACTAAACTGAACTCATTCTTTTTAGATTTCATGTTTTATGGATTTAATAAATTAAACACCTTGTCTTTATTCCATAGCCAATTCCAATCATTTGTTGGACTTTACAGCGACATGATTGACCAAAGTCCCGATCTGATCTATGGATATGCTAATCAAATCCCCAACAGCCAAACTGAATTCATCTGGCGGAACCAAACAGGTTCCTGTCATTAAAAAGACTCCGTCTGGAAAATCACATTCCCGGAATAAAAACCCGACCAGTTCGTCAAAACCACGTTTGATTTTAGATATGGCCACATTCTCTTCATACATGATTTGGTCCTTACGCGCTATTTGGATATGGATTTCCGTAGTTGAAGGAATCTGGTTTTCCAAAACCAATAAACAAGGGCCTATTGCAGCACTTTTTTCATAGGTTTTCGCTTGTGGAAGGTATAACGGATTCTCACCTTCAATACTTCTGGAACTCATATCATTCCCAATAGTATACCCTTCAATATTGCCATTGGAATTAACAAATAAGGTGAGTTCAGGTTCTGGTACGTTCCATGAAGAATCCTTGCGAATGAATACTTCTTCACCGTGGCCAACGCATCTACGAGCCGTAGATTTAAAAAACAACTCCGGCCGTTCGGCGTCATACACCTTATCGTAGAAAATAGCGCCTCCAGAAGCTTTGGCTTCATCCATTCGTGCAGATTTGCTACGTTCATAGGTAACACCGGCCGCCCAAATTTCCTGACTTCCCAAAGGTGGGTCCAATTTAGTTTGACGTAAAAAGGAATCGTTGGTTTTATTCCAGCTATCAATTTCATCGGATAGCGTCCTGTGCAAATTTGGTCTGTTCAGAAAAGCATCCCAATCCAGAACCTCTTTCGTATAAAAAGTACCCTTGTATTCGATATAGGCAGTAGTACCTGTTTTATAAACTTTCATCCGACAAATTGGCTTATCATTTGCTCTTATATGCTATTGCGGTTTGTTTGGAAACGCCTAGACCATCAATGCCTAATTCCATTACATCTCCGGGTTTAAGGTATAATGGCGGGTTTAAACCCAATCCAACTCCAAACGGTGTGCCGGTTGAGATAATATCTCCAGGTAACAACGTCATGTACTCGCTTATGTAACTGACTAAAGTTGGGATATCAAAAACCAAATCTGAGGTGTTGGAAGATTGCATTGTTTTTCCATTCAGTTTTAACCAAAGATTCAAATCATGGGGATTGGAAATTTCATCTTTAGTTACCAAATAAGGTCCAATTGGCGCAAACGTATCGCAGCTCTTACCTTTTACCCATTGTCCGCCCTTTTCCAATTGGAATTCACGTTCACTTACATCGTTGTGCACCATATAACCGGCCACATAGTCCATCGCTGATTCCTTGGCCACATAACTTGCTTTCTTTCCAATAACTACTGCCAATTCCACTTCCCAATCAGTTTTTGTACTGCCTTTTGGAATAACAACATCATCAAAGGGGCCTGTAATTGCTGTGGTGGCTTTAAAAAACAATACTGGTTCTGTGGGAACATCCATACCACTTTCTGCAGCATGTTTTGCGTAATTGAGGCCAACGCATACGATTTTAGACACGCCAGTGATTGGAGGTCCAAGGCGCACATCATCGGTCAATTCTATTCCTTCAGCATCGTCGGACGCGATATATTCGTGCAATTTTTCAATACCATTTTCGGTAAAAAAGGAATCATCAAAATCACCTATAATAGCTGTCACATCATATAGCGTGGTATCAACAAGTACTGCGGGTTTTTCATTCCCTGACTTTCCGTATCTAACTAATTTCATAAGTGCTTTTACTTAATTGTTTTATGAATATTGTACCGTGTCATTTGCTCGGATATCTTGCCAAACCGATCCATTCGGAAATTCATAGGCAACCAAGGATGATTCCTTAATTTCTATGCTATACCCTGGCATTGTAGGCACTTGATAGGCTCCATTCTTTATAACCACAGGATCTAGGAAATGTTCGTGCAAATGATCCACATATTCAATAATTCGTTCATCTAATGAACCACTTATGGCTATGTAATCCAACATACTCAAATGCTGCACATGCTCGCATAGTCCAACACCTCCTGCGTGCGGACATACGGGTACATTGAATTTGGCCGCCATAAGCATGATGGCCAATAACTCGTTGACACCACCTACCCTACAACTATCGATTTGGCAAACGTCAATAGCATCTGCCTGCATAAATTGTTTGAAAATAACCCGATTCTGACAGTGTTCCCCTGTAGCAACTTTAATTGGCCTTATGGCATCAGCAATTGCTTTATGCCCTAAAACGTCGTCTGGACTGGTAGGTTCTTCAAACCAATAGATATCGTATTTGGCCAATTGTTTGATATTCTTGATTGCTTCATCAACATCCCATTTTTGGTTTGCATCCATCATTAATTTCAAGTCTGGGCCAATTTCTTCGCGGATTATGGATGCTCTTTTCATATCCTCATCCAAATTACCGCCCACTTTCATTTTAATATGCTTCCAACCCTCTTCCACGGCTTCTCTTGACAGTCGCCTAACCTTTTCCTCACTGTAACCAAGCCATCCTGCCGAGGTGGTATAAGCCGGATAACCATTTTTCTTTAAATAGTTGACCCGGTCTTGCTTGGTAGCTGCTTTCGCTTTTAAAATCTCCAAAGCTTCCTCTGGGGTTATGGCATCGGTTATATAACTGAAGTCAACGCAACGAACCAATTCTTCCGGACTCATATCTGCCAAAAGCTGCCAAAGCGGTTTATTGTTTATTTTGGCATAGAGGTCCCAAATCGCGTTAACAACCGCTCCCGTTGCCAAATGGATAACACCCTTCTCAGGCCCTAACCACCGTAACTGACTGTCTCCAACAATCAGTTTGTTCCAAAACTTACCAAAATCTCCAACTATATGTTCTATCTCTTGCCCAACAACGAGATGGGAAAGTGCCTCAATAGCCTGAACACATAATTGATTCCCTCTACCAATCGTAAACGTCAACCCATGCCCTTCCACATCGTCCTCACGATCCGTCTTGAGTATAACATATGCTGCTGAATAATCCGGATCGGGATTCATGGCGTCTGATCCATCTAAATCCTGACTTGTGGGAAATCGTATATCCTTGGCTTCCAAGGAAATTATTTTACCATTCATTGATTGGTATTTTATGATGATTAAAACAAATATATCTGATGAATAGGGTAGAAACCACTTTACTATATGCAACTACTTGTACTTGGTTTGCAGTACTTAAGCTCATAGTACTTTTGAATTAAATTGGCTTACCTATTCTATTATTCCTATTTCCGCAATTGAGACTTTCCTTTTACCTTCTACTTCTTCTTTGGCAACTAGCTTTAAATATCTTGCGGTGGTAGCTGCCTTAAATAATTGTTCCTGTACTATTGGATTGTGTTTGATATTGGAAAATTCGCCTTTCATTTGTTCGGTCCAAACCAATCCATCCAAACTAGTGAATAGCTGATAGGTTCTAATTTTACCACCCGAATTGGACGGCATATAAGTGAATCCATCAACCTCCAAAACTTCATTGAAATCTATAACAAGCTGACCTGGGACAGCTAATTCAATTTCAGTGGATAAATCATCGTCAATAGATTTTTCAAGGTTAGTGGTCTTTCCCTTTCCAGTAGTAGTCGCTATCCAGCTGTGTTTACTTGTACCTAACCAAATATGCACGGGTTTACTGTTGATTCCTTCCTTCGTATTTCTGGAAATAGCTTTAATACTGCCCGATTTATTCACAGGAAAAGGTTCAGTATATGGAATGCTATTTTCCGTAGGCTCGGAACCGTCTAGTGTATAATACAATTGCTCACTTGGATTTAATGCTTCTATAGTGACCATTCCATTTTTATCACGCAAGATCTTTGGGCCATGTACAAAAGTTGGTGCATTGAATGCTTGTATCGTTTGTAGAATTGGACATGCCCTAGCATCCGTAATATTTATCCGTAGCGCAATGGCATTTACCCGGGTGGTCCTAAGTATACGTTTATAACCAATGGTGGTTTCATTCGTAATGGTTTCCCAACGACCGTTAACCAAAGCCTCCACATTAAATTCACGAACGCGTTGACCTAATTTTATATATTCTTGAAGCAAAACCCTGTTCACAGCCCTAGGTTCATCAAACTTGAACGTAATTGATGCCGTCTTCAAGGAATCATCCGTAGTCCAATAGGTTTCTTTATCCCCATCGATTAAGTTTTCAGCGGAATATATACTGGAATTCCCACGAATATTATCAACCATGACCTTGGAATCCTTTAATAATTCCTTTTCAAAGTCACTTTTAATAACCTCAACCATTTCCATAAGTCTTGCTTCGTCATTATCGTGTACCAAACCTCTGCGGTCCACGGGCAAATTCAATAATAGATTGGCATTTCGACCTATTGATTTGTAATAAATGTCTACAACCTCCCCAAGTGAGCGAACATGATTGTCTTGAGTGGCATGATAAAACCATCCTGGTCTGATGGAAACATCCGCTTCTCCGGGAACCCAACGTTCACCGTCTTCATGACCACTCATAAACTCGGTATAATGGACGTTCCCTTTCAATAACTCCTCTTGTTTTAACATACTCCAATTGGTGGAATTGGCATAACCCTCCTCATTTCCAATCCAACGGGCTTCTGAAGGGCCAATACCCCAAACCAATGTTTTAGGGGACCATTTATAAATGGAATCATAGGTGGTTTGCCAATCGTAATATTCCAAGGTGTTTATTTTACGGGTTTCGTTGGCACCTCCGTAATATCCATCGCCTCCGTTAGCCCCGTCAAACCACATTTCGAAAACATCCCCGTAGTTTGTCAGCAATTCCTTCAACTGATTTCGAAAATAAATGACGTATTCCTCCCTACCATATTCCGGATGATTTCTATCCCATGGCGACAAATACAATCCCAACTTCAATCCATATTCCCTGCATGCATCTGCCAATTCCTGCACCACATCCCCTTTTCCATCTTTCCATGGGGAATTCTCAACAGAATGATCGGTGTATTTTGATGGCCACAAACAAAACCCATCATGGTGTTTTGCCGTGAGAATAATTCCTTTCATTCCGGCTTCCTTAGCTATTCTGGCCCATTGCCTAGTATCTAGCTCAGTTGGGTTGAACAATTCTGGTGATTCATCACCAAACCCCCATTCCCTATCGGTAAAAGTATTGGTTGTAAAATGCACAAAAGCATAGAATTCCAATTCGTGCCACTCCAATTGTTTTGCTGAAGGCAAAGGCCCATGTGGTTTTGGTGGCGCAACGGTGGGTTGGCAACCTACAATTATGACAGTTATGACTAGTCCAAGAAATTTTAAAATTGGTTTAAGCATGTATTCGTTTTTTACGTATCCGTAATTGGTTCTTCATCTAACTAACCTCAATCAAGGGGCAGCAAATCGGGCCCTAATACAAGGGTTTGATTTTCTCCTAGTGTTATGTTTCTTTTGATGCCATTGTATTCTAAAGTGCAGTTGTTTCCAAGAATTGACTTGATTCGCGACCATTGTAAGCGTCCTTTATGCCATTTCATGTCTATTTCAAAATTCCCTCTGGCCTTCAAACCCGTGACAGATCCGGATTTCCATGCATCTGGAAGCGCAGGTAACAATCTGATTCTTCCTCCTTGGGATTGCAACAACATTTCAGCTATTCCAGCCGTTGCTCCCATATTCCCGTCCAATTGAAATGGTGGATGGGCACACAATAAATTGTTATAGGTACCGCCTCCTTGAATCATATCGAATCCTTCATCCGTGGTGGTCCTTAACAATCTACTGATCATTTTATGCGACCTGTTACCATCTTGTAACCTTGCCCAAAAATTAATTTTCCATCCTAATGACCACCCAGTCCCTTCATCACCTCTAGCATTAAGGGATACTTTTGCCGCTTGGGCCAAATCCGGAGTATCCTCCAAATTGATTTGATTGCCGGGATGCAAGGCAAATAAGTGTGAAATATGTCGATGTTTGTTTTTAGGATCATCTCGATCTTCCTTCCATTCCTGTAGTTGCCCCCAGCTTCCAATTTGTGGTGGCAACAGCTTGTTTTTTGCAGACTCCAATTGCTTTTTAAATTCGGACTCCTCTTCCAATAACTCACAGGCCGCTATACAATTGGTGAATAAGTCCCAAACAATTTGCATGTCCATTGAAGCTCCAGACGAAATCCCACCATGTTCTGGGGAGTATGATGGGGCAGAAACCAAAAAGCCGTCCTCAGATTCCACCAAATAATCCAACCAAAATTGCGCTGCTTCTTTCATCAAAGGAAAAGCTTGTTCTTCCAGATAAACTTCATCTTGTGTATAGCCATAATGTTCCCATGCATGTTGGCTAAGCCAGGCAGCTCCACCAGGGAAAAAACCCCATGGAAAATCCCATCCCGGCGCTGTAAACCCAAAGGTGTTGTTCATAGTATTCACAATCCAGCCATCGGCATTGAAAAAATCTCTTGCACTGCGCTTTCCGGGCTCCACCAGGGTTTCCATATAATCCAGCAATGGCTTATGGCACTCACTCAAGTTGGTACTTTCAGCCGGCCAATAGATCATTTGTTCATTAATGTTCATGTGGTAATCCGATGCCCACGGCGGAGCCATTTTATCATTCCATTTACCTTGTAAGTTGGCCGGCAGGGTTCCTGGCCTTGAGCTACTTATCAACAAATACCTACCGTACTGAAAGTATAAGGATTCCAAACTTGGATCAGCGAAGCCTTTTCCATACTTTAACAATCGTTCATCCGTAGGAAGCGTGTTCGCTTCGGTTGACCCCAATTCTAGTGAAACCCGATTAAAAAGGGTTTGGTAGTCCGCAATATGCTCAGCTAATAAATTGTCAAAACTTTTGGTTTTAAGTATAGTTGCGCGTTGCGCTAAATGTGATTCAAAATCATTGCCCTTATAATGAGGATAATCAGTGGTATAGTCGGTTTCCGCGATTAGTTTTAAGGTTACACTCTTGGCGCTTTCGACATTGATTTTGTTTTCAGTAATTGAAATCTGACCGTCATTGGAGGTAACCAATACACGTGCACCAAATGCCATACCGTTATTTTGCAATTTTCCTTCCAAAATGAGTTCATCCGCATGCTGATGGTACTGAACATTTGTATGCGGGGTCTGCAGTTCTATATCATAATCAAGTCCTCCGTTTGCATCATTTTCAAATTTGAAAACCATGACGCGATTTGGATAATTAGCAAAATAGCTCCGTTTATGATTGGTATCCCCTGATTTGTAACGCACTTCAGCTAGTGCCTTGGAAATATTCAATTCCCTTTTATATTCAGTTATAGCACCTACATTTTCTACTTCCACGTACAAATCTCCAAAGGCTTGGTATGCGCCATATCCTTCCCATAGCCCATGCTCAGTATTGTTCTTAATTACTCCTGTAAGTTCCTTTCCAGCTAATTGGTGTGCTTCTTCGTATTTTCCAGCAGAAAGTAATTCCCGAACCAATGGTAGGTATTCATGAGCTCCTGCCCTATTACCCCCGTTATATGCTTCCCATTCCCCAGGACCTCCCGACCATAGGGATTCTTCATTAAATTGAATCTGTTCTTTATCAATTCCACCAAAGACCATGGCTCCCATATAACCATTCCCAATGGGCAGCGCCTCCCGCATCCATGACTTTGCTTCTTTGGTATACCAAAGTTTCAATTCATCTGGTTTTGGATTCTCCAATTGGGTCGTACAAGCAGTTGCCAAAACCAAAAGCAATATTCCTATCAGTTTCATACTGAAAATACCGATGTTAATTGGAGATTTCATAGTTAGGTATAAATGTAAATTTCATTAAGCTGGGATACCACTGATAGGTATACTACCATCCATACTTAGTTTGCTCTGTTTAATCCTTATTACGTCATTTTGTATACATACTATCATATTATGGAGGTCTATCTGCGATACATTTTCTATATCACATATGTAAGATTGCTTCAAAAACAAGCTCGTGTGCAAAAGAAGTATCACAACAGGTTAATGTGATTCTTGCCTTTGGAAAGACAAAAATCTAATTTTCCATCACCAAGGTTTGTCAGCTAGACAATACCTCATTAAATTACTTTTGATGAAATTTTCGCTCAAAAATAAAGTTGCCCTTATTACGGGAGGTGGCAGTGGTATTGGACAAGCAATTTCCAAAACCTTTGCTCAGCAGGGAGCTTATGTTCATATTATTGAATTAAATTCAGAAAATGCCGATGCCACCATCGCTGAAATAGAAAAAAGCAATGGACAAGCAGAATCACATTCTTGTGATGTTTCAAATCAATCCCAAGTACAAAAGGTCGTAGCTAATATTTTGAATAAACATGCCATCAATATATTGGTAAACAATGCCGGTATTGCGCATGTGGGGAATGTGGAGGGCACCTCTGAAGAAGACTTAGACCGACTGTACGCCGTGAACATAAAAGGTGTTTATAATTGTATTCATGCTGCCATACCACATATGAAGAAATCTGGTGGTGTAATCTTAAATATGGTTTCTATTGCTGGATCGGTAGCCGTAGCGGACCGCTTTGCCTATTCCATGACCAAGGGTGCTGCCTTGGCCATGACCTACTCCGTTGCAAAAGACTACTTAGATTGCAATATAAGATGCAATAGTATTTCTCCGGCAAGAATCCATACGCCTTTTGTTGATGGTTTTTTAAATAAGAATTATCCCAATAATGTGGAGGAGATGTTTGATAAACTTTCCAAAACACAGCCAATCGGAAGGATGGGTAAGCCAGAAGAGGTAGCTAATCTCGCTTTGTATTTATGTTCCGATGAAGCAGCATTTATAACCGGCACGGATTTCCCCATTGATGGAGGATTTATAAAATTAAACGGATAAAATACGCTTGGTTCCATGGTCATAGATAGTCATCAACATTTTTGGAAATACAATCCGGTAACTCACGGATGGATAGATGATTCCATGGCCAAAATCCGTAGGGATTTTACTCCAACTGATCTACAACCAATTCTTGAAACCAATGGAATTGATGGTTGTATAGCTGTTCAAGCCGACCAAACTGAATCTGAAACGGAGTATTTGTTGGACTGTGCCAAGGAACATCATTTTATTAAAGGTGTAGTGGGCTGGGTAGATCTTATGGCACCCAATGTTGAAGCTCGCTTAGCGTATTTCGCACAACATGAATCACTAAAAGGAATAAGACATATTGTGCAAAGCGAGCCAAACGATTTTATGCTGCGATCCGAATTTCAATCAGGAATAGCAAAATTAAGCCAGTTTGGACTCACCTATGATATATTGATTTATCCTCAACAATTGGATGCCGCCATTGCATTGGTTCAAAAAAATCCTGACCAGCAATTCGTCCTGGACCATATTGCGAAACCCAGCATTTCGAAAGGAATGGACAAGGCTTGGAAATCAAAAATAAAGGCATTGGGCGAATTGGAAAATCTGTATTGCAAAGTTTCCGGAATGGTCACTGAAACAGAGGAATTTCGGTGGAATGTAGATGATTTTAAAGTATTTTTAGATGTGGTGACACAAGCTTTTGGCGTGGATAGATTGATGTATGGTTCTGATTGGCCCGTATGTTTGGTCGCAGCCAGTTACAAGGAAGTACTTTCTATTATCAAAAACTACTTTTCTGATGAAGAATTAGCTAGTATCATGGGTTTGAATGCCTGTAAATTTTACCATTTGGAACAAAGCGGAGGTTAAATGGATTTAGAATTGAAAAATAAGGTTATTGTGGTTACAGGAGGTTCCAAGGGAATTGGAAACGGCATATGTAACGTACTTGCTAATGAAGGAGCAATCCCAGTGATTGTTGGCAGGACAAAACCTGATGTGATAAAAGCCGTGGAATCTATAAAACAAAATGGCGGAAATGCTTTTTATGCCATTGCCGAATTGACAGATCCGCGCCAATGTAAAGCTGCAGTGGATATCGTTATCCAAAAATTTGGTAAGATAGACGGTTTGGTGAACAATGCCGGAATCAATGACGGCGTAGGATTGGAAAATGGTGGATACGACAAGTTTGTACAATCCATAAACAGAAATCTTACCCATTATTATCTAATGGCCCATTATGCTTTACCCCAATTAAAAGCCAGCAAAGGAGCCATTGTGAATATTGGTTCCAAAACTGCAGAAACAGGTCAAGGAGGAACATCCGGATATGCCGCTGCCAACGGTGGTAGAAATGCACTGACACGAGAATGGGCGGTTGAATTGCTTCCCTACCAAATCCGCGTTAATGCAGTAATTGTTGCAGAATGTTACACTTCTTTATACGATAAATGGATAAAGACCTTCCCTGAGCCAGAAAAAAAACTAACGGAAATAACCGAACGCATACCCTTGGGTAAGAGAATGACCACTGAAACAGAAATTGCCAACATGGTGGCTTTTCTTTTATCGAATAAATCCAGTCACACTACAGGACAGATTATTCATGTAGATGGTGGATATACCCATTTGGATAGAGCACTTAAATAACCAACCAAACTTTACACCAATGCCAGAAAATCAAAAAGCCCCCGTAGTTTCCAAATCCGTTTTGGTTCCTTTTATATTGATTACCTCCTTATTTGCTTTATGGGGTTTTGCCAATGACATTACGAATCCTATGGTTTCCGCTTTCAAGAAAATCCTTGAATTGAACAACACCCAAGCTTCATGGGTGCAAGCTGCTTTTTATGGGGGTTATTTTACCATGGCCTTGCCAGCTGCATATATCGTAAAGAAATATTCCTATAAACGTGGAATCATTTTTGGATTGGTATTGTATGCCACAGGTGCCTTGTTGTTCTTTCCTGCCACAGCCATGGAGAATTATTTCTTTTTCTTATTGGCTTTGTACATTTTAACCTTTGGTTTGGCATTTTTGGAAACTACTGCTAATCCATACATCATGGCCATGGGAGATGAAGAAACCGCTACCCAACGACTTAATTTGGCACAAGCATTCAATCCACTTGGTGCCTTATCTGGATTGTTTGTAGCACAAACATTCATTCTAGGTGCTTTACAATCCGACGATGTTGACGCCAACGGCAACAGCATTTATGAAACACTTTCTGAAACTGCAAAAGCAGCTGTTAAAACATCAGATCTGACAGTTATCCGGAATCCATATGTTGCACTGGGCATATTTGTTTTAGTAATGTTAGTAGTAATTTCCGTAGTGAAAATGCCAGAAAAGAAAGAGGACAAAAATTCAGTTGGCCTTTGGGATTCTATTAAGCGGATATTCAAAAAAGAACGATTTGTTGGAGGTGTATTATCGCAAATGTTCTATGTGGGCGCTCAAATTATGTGTTGGACCTATATCTATCAATATGCAGAAAATTTAGGAATAGATAATCGGAATGCAGTTAATTATGCATATGCTGCCCTAGGTATTTTCTTAGCAGGTCGTTTTCTATGTACGTACCTCCTCAAATTCATAAATTCTGGAAAACTGCTCATGTTATTGGCCATGCTTGCCATTGTTTTTTGTTCGGGAGCAATATTTATTGAAGGAATGACAGGCCTATATTCGCTGGTCATGGTCTCGTTTTGCATGTCATTGATGTTCCCAACCATTTATGGTATTGCATTAAATGGTCTAGGGGACGATGCCAAAGCTGCGTCTGCCTTCCTGGTGATGGCCATTGTTGGTGGTGCCTTTATGCCAATTTTACAAGGTTTGATATTGGATATTGGTGGCTCTGGTTACGCTGATGTTAGGATTCTTGGTGTACCAGAAGTGAACTTTTCATTTGTATTACCGCTTTCGTGTTTCTTGATTGTCGGAATCTACGGTTACAGAACCTTTAAAGTCTACTCAAAAGCCTAAACCCATGAAACATTATGCTTTGGCTTTGGACTTGAAAAACGACCCAGAATTGATTGCTGAGTACAAACAATTCCATAAAAAGATATGGCCAGAAATTGAGCTGAGCATCAAAGAATCAGGTATTGAATCAATGAAAATCTATCTATTAGGCAACCGCCTTTTTATGACAATTGAAGCACTTGATTCCTTTTCATTTGAAACCAAAGCGGAAATGGATGCCAACAACACCGTTGTGCAGCAGTGGGAAGAACTTATGTGGAATTACCAACAAGCACTACCCATGGCAAAACCAGGTGAAAAATGGTTGCTTATGGAAAAAATATTCGAACTTTAGTCAATACCTATTGCATATATGGCGCAATCCGCATCTATAACCATAAATTCCAAATACCCTTCCATTTCGGATTTAAGAATGAAGGCTAAAAGGAAAATACCCAAGTTTGCATTTGAATACTTGGACGGCGGCTGCAATGAAGATGTTAATCTAATCAAGAATACCGCAGAAATACGTCAGGTAGAGCTCACACCTTACTACATTGAAAAGCATGAACATTCCAATATGCAGACCGAACTGTTTGGACATATCTACGATGCTCCATTTGGAATTGCACCTATCGGTCTTCAAGGTTTGATGTGGCCCAATGCACCTGAAATTTTAGCCAAAGCTGCATATGAACATAATATCCCTTTTATCCTCAGTACCGTAACTACAAGCAGTATTGAACGAATTGCAGAATTAACACATGGCCGTGCATGGTTCCAACTGTATCACCCCGCCAAAGATGAGTTAAGGGACGACATTCTAAAAAGGGCAGAAGATGCTGGCTATCCCGTCCTGGTTTTACTTTGTGATGTTCCAACATTTGGATTTCGTCCGAGAGATATAAGAAATGGCTTATCCATGCCTCCAAAGATGTCAATCAACAACCTTATTCAAATCTTGGGCAAACCACATTGGGCTATACAAACATTAATACATGGCCAACCCAATTTTGAAACTTTACGCCCTTATATGCCCAAAGGATTGGATTTGAGTAAACTTGGTAAATTCATGGACCAAACTTTTTCCGGCAGATTGAATGAGGATAAAATTGGTGCCATTCGCGATAAATGGAAAGGTAAAATTGTGCTAAAAGGCGTCGCCAGTGAAAGTGATGCCGAAAAAGCAATTAAACTTGGATTAGACGGCATTATAGTTTCCAATCACGGAGGCAGACAGTTGGATGCCGGTGAATCCACTATTAAACCTTTAAATCGTATAGCAGAAAGCTATGGATCCAAAATAAAGGTCATGATGGACAGCGGAATACGATCAGGCCCGGATATTGCCAGAACCTTGGCTTCAGGCGCCGAATTTACTTTTCTTGGACGATCCTTTATGTATGGCGTAGCAGCACTTGGCAAACAGGGAGGGAATCATACCATTTCATTGCTAAAAACAGAATTGCAACAAGTAATGGAACAAATTTGTTGTGAATCCATAAAGGACTTACCTAAACATTTGGTAAAGTAGATGGATGTTAATCCGATAAGGAAGATTTTCCTTGATTGAATTTTTTGATGTAGTCCGATGGCGAAATATTCATGATATTCCGAAACTGCCGATTAAAATTTGAAATGTTGTTGAAACCGCTTTCATAGCAAATCATTGAAATACTATATTGGTTTTCTTGTAGCAATTGACATGCATACCCTACCCTCAATTCGTTGACAAACCTGGAAATTGTTTTACTATTCATTTTTTTGAAGTATCTGCAAAATGAGGATTTATTCATACACGCAATATCCGCTAGCTTATCCAGTTCTATATTTTCCTTGAAATTGCAATAAATGTAATCGTACACCTGGTCCATGTTGTGGTTGGTATCCGTCTGATTGCTATTTGCCGTGCCCTCAGCAGCATTGATTACGCTATACCCCTTGTCTTTTCCCAAAACCATTAGTAGTTGCAGCATCGCGATGATTTTTTCAAAATTTCCCATCTTGAACATCGCAGTGATACGCTTTTCAACCACACTTTTTAAGCTGGAATCGAATTTGATGGCTCCTTTTGCATCCTCGAAGAAACTACCCAATTCTGAAGCCTCCGGCAATTTTAATATATCACTTTCCATTAAAGCCTTATCAAAATGAATAACCAAGGATTCAGCTTTTAACTTGGAACCTTCTTTAAAATACCTTTGGTCGTTCAGCAACATATGGGGAACATTGCTGCCAAACAAAAAAACATCTCCTGGCTCAAAGCGTTCCATGTCGTTGCCAAGAAAAATAACCCCAGAACTTTTTTTGATCAGCACCAATTCAATTTCGGGATGGTAATGCCATACCTTAAAAAAATAAGGAAATGAATGCAGTTTTTCGGATAGTGTCCGATTCAGGCGATTGGTTCTATCGACTAATTGAGGTTTCATAGGTCACAACAAATCACACCTACTCCAGGGATAGGTACGCCTGTCTGTTTTTTAGTTGAACTTTGGTTTAACCCTTAAAGTTAATTCAACAATATGCAGTAAACAAATAATGGAAACTCTATAACATCTTTGTACTTCATTGATAACTTTCCAAAACTTTCTGAAAAACCGAAACCCGTTGTTGAACAAACGAATCTTGTGCATTAACGTTCAATGGTTGCTTTTCCATTCTATCTTCATTTAGATTGTACAACTCCCCGTTGTTATAATACTTCCAGTTTTTATCCTGGACGTAACGCTTTGGTTCAAATTTTCCCCAGTTCGGACTATAATCACAGAAAATCCAATCCCTTGCTTGACCTTTTTCATTGACCAATTGTGGATAAAAACTTAACCCATCCGTTTGATTCACATCTAGTTTTTCACCTTTAGCAGCTTCAACGAGCGTAGGCAAGAAATCCGTAAAGTCCACCAAGTTATCATTACTGCTTTCTGGTTTTATTTTACCCTTCCAATGGGCAATAAAAGGCACGTGGGTTCCTGCTGCAGTTGTATATCCTTTATCGCCTTGAATAGTATCCTCATAAAATCGTGAGATTACATCCCTGTCCGTTCCGTTGTCTCCAACAAACAATATCAAGGTATGCTCTTGAATTCCTAGAGTTTCGGTATGATCTATAATTCTTCCAACCAGCTTATCCATATAGGTGACCATCTCTCCAAAATATTTTGGATCATTGGTTTTGGAAGCATTATCAAAATGGGCGAATTCAGGATTTTCAGGTGTCGGAACAAAAGGGTCATGCGTCAATACCATGGGGTAGTATACAAAAAACGGATGCTCCCGATTGGTTTTCATAAATTCCTCGATATGATCAACGAACAGATCAGGTCCGTACTTATCCTTGAATTCCACAACACCTTTACCTTTGATGCTAACAACTGGGGATTTATACCTTGAGCCTAAAGTATCCACTTGCCATAAACAATAATCTTCAAAACCGGCTTCCTCCGGTAAGGAACCAATTTTATTGCCAGCCAACTCTTGCTGATACGTATTGCCGAGTAACTGCCATTTTCCCGCCACATAAGTCCTATAACCCAAATCTTTCATATAATGGCCAAAGGTTTTCTCCTGTTTGTCCAACAGACCAAAACCTATATAGTTTCGAAAATTGTACTTACCCGTCATTATTTGCACTCGGGAAGGGGTGCATAGTGGAGTCGAATAGCAATTTTGGAATCGCATTCCCTGAGCCGCCATTTGATCTAAGTTGGGTGTCAAATAGCTATTACTGCCATTTACACCAAGGGTTTCGTACCCTAGATCGTCCGCCATGATCAAAATAATGTTGGGCGGACGTGTTTCCGTGGAAGATTCGTTTTTAGAATTGCATGAAAACAAGAACAACAGTATAAAACCAAAAAATCCAAGCTTTTCCATCACGCTAATTGATTTTATAGGTAATTCCAAGATCATTGGTTCGGACCTCAACCAATTTTTGGACTAATCTATCCTTAAACCATTTGACTTGTTGGGCATATTCAGGCAATTGAGCCAGATTATGGAATTGTTCCGGGTCTTTTTCCATATCGAACAACTCGATGCCTAAAGCGGCATCTTCCCCATATTGTATATACGCCCATTTGTCATTACGCAATAAAAAGGTTTCGCCATTTTGGGTTACGGAAAACGCCATATCCCTGACTTCATGTTCAGGATCAGTCAAGGTTTGAACCAGACTTTTGCCTTGCAAGTTTTGGGAATAAGGCAACCCAGCTAACTCAGCAACCGTTGGATACAAATCCAATAACTCAGCAAATGAATGGCAAATCGCAGCCTTTTTCCTGGGTACCTTTATAATCAAAGGCACCTTAGCGGATTCTTCCTTGACACTCACTTTCATCCAAAATTCATGTTCTCCCAAATGAAATCCATGATCAGAAGTAAATACAACAATGGTATTGTCATCCAAACCCTCTTCTTCTAACGTTTGGAGCACCTTGCCTACCTGCCTATCCATATAGGTGACCGACGCATAATAGGCAGCAATCGCTTTTTGTTTCTGAACATCGGACATTTCAGCATTCTTACTGGTCACATAATTGATTCCCTTCTCCGGAATATCATCCCAATCTGATTCAAAATTGTGGGGCAGTTTTATATTCTGAAAAGGATAGGGTTCAAAATCCTCCCGTGGGGCAACAAACGGTACATGGGGACGTACAAAACCAACTGCAAGAAAAAATGGTGTGTCCTTATGTACCCGTAAAAGTTCCGATGCCTTTTCCGCGGTTTTCCCATCGGCATGCACCAAATCGTTTCCATCTGCTTTCACAATGGTCATTACATTGCCACCTTTTATGGGTTCAGACCCATCTGGATTGTTTTGAACCAATTCACCGTCACCAGGGGCTTTCCATTCCGGACCTTGGCTATTGAAACGCTCAGTCCATGAGGCAGGGTCATCCGTGCCATCCGAACCTAATTCAATATCAATTGGCACACCCATATGGTAGATTTTGCCTACCCGTGCTGTGTAATAACCTTTGTTCTTGAATAATTGCGGCCAAGTTATACGTTCATCCCCAATATTCTCACGCCCACTCACATAACCATAAGTTTGAGTGGCATTTGGATAGTAGCCAGAGAGAAAAGATGCTCTTGACGGACCACAAACGGGATATTGACAGTAAGCTCTGGTGTATCGTGTTCCTTGAGCTGCCAATCCGTCAATATTTGGCGTATGTATCCGCCCATTGCCATAGGAGGAAATCGCCGTAGTGGTTAAGTCATCCGATATGATAAAGAGCACATTCATTTTGTTCGGCTTACTGCAACCAAACACTATAATGAAGACTATAAGGGAGCATACAAGTTTAAGGTTGATTCGATACATAGGTTTGGTTTAGTGGTCATTTTAGCTACCGTGAATTTACAGGAATTTCAAATAGTATGACAACATTCATTCCGTGTTAGATTCCCGTTAAAACTTACTTTGATCCCATGCGTAACTTTTATCTTTGAAGTATCAATTTTTTCGCAAACTTTCACCATCTATTCTTATGAATTTCAACCAATTGGATGACATTGTACCTTTGGATTTGATTGGTACGATCTTTGGGGCCATGAAGCACAAAAAATTACCAAAAACCCATTTACTTCATGAAGCTGGCACCATCTGCAAAGACATTTATTTTCTTCAATCTGGAATGGCAAGAACTTATTTTTACAAAGAAGGGAAGGACATTACAGTACATTTGGCTTCTGAAGGTGAAATCATTACTGCTGTGGACAGCATTATTAGTTTGAAAAAAAGCAGATATAGTGTTGAATTGCTTGAGGACAGTGAATTATTCTACATCTCTTACCAAGATTTACAAACAATACTCTCCAATCATCCACAATACGAAAAATATGTACGTTTGGTGCTGGAGCGCATGTATACAGAAGGCGCAGACCGAATTGAGGAATTTCTATTTTTCACGGCCAAGGAACGTTATGACAACTTACTAAAAACACGTCCGAAATTAATTCAACGTGTTAATTTAGGGCATATAGCATCCTATTTGGGTATGACTCAAGAAACCCTGAGTCGAATTCGGAGAACCGCATGATTTTTTTGACAATTGTCAAAGATTTCGGGATTTTGTCCGGTTAAATTTGTATCAAAATCTCAACATCATGAATGTGAAATACATCAAATTATTTTTACGGTTAGCACTATCATCTGCTTTTTTATCTGCAGTGGCTGATCGACTTGGTTACTGGCCAGATGAGCTTTCAGCTTGGGGCAATTGGGAGGCCTTTGAGGCTTACACCCAATCCATTAACCCATGGTTTCCTAAAAGCACAATTCCAATTGTAGCAATTGTTGCTACCGTTTTGGAAGTACTATTTGCGCTTCTGCTTTTGGTTGGATTCAAAACAGAGCTTATTGCCAAACTATCTGGATTATTACTACTACTTTTTGCGTTGGCAATCAGCATTGCCTATAATGTAAAAGGTGCGTTTGATTATTCTGTGTACTCTGCAGCTGCAGCGGCCTTTGCACTATCCACAATCCATTCAAAATACTTAGAACTGGATTCTTATTTGAGTTCTTCAAAAGAATAGCCTTAAGTTCATACCAAATTCAAAAGCCCTGATTTAAATCAGGGCTTTTGATTGGAATTGCCTATGTTCTTGAGTTAGTTTATATGTGGCAATACATTTTAAAAAAAACGAGAGATTGTGAACCTCAAAAAACTATCTTCACTAAAGTTGGATAAAATCAATTCGTTGGGTTCAATGGCACTAAAAATACGTGCTTCCAGTTCCATTCTCCAGTTGGAACCGAATCGTCTCGACCCTTCTACACTGAAGATTTTACTGCTGGATTCCAAATCCGCAATACCTCCAATTAAAATGGATGTATCCTGTACATCATTGAAAGCAATTCTACTACCAAAAAAAACGTCATTTTGAAGTGCGGTAAGTGCAAGTTCATCACGTTCGTCGAATAAATATTCACCCAATAGCCCAATATCTAGTCCATTACCGTCAATATTGCTAAAGGTATATTCCAAGCCAGCAACCAAAGCGATGAAATCCTGAGCGTCCGCATTTCTATAGATGGATTCAAACTTCCATAGGAAGGCATCATGTGTTATCTGCAAATCAAGTCCTGTTTGATGAATTACCGGATAGAATGCATTTATGTTTCCAAGCGCATCAAAAACAAATAAAGGTTCCCTACCGGTTCCATAAAAATGAGAAAGCCCCAAATCGAAAATCCCAAAATAGTGTTTCCAACGTATTGCCAAGTCTTGACGCCATTCTTTGGCGCCACTTTCATACCCTAAATCGTCCTTATCTATAACTGTCCCAAAACGTAATCGTCCTTCCTCGCCTGCAAATGTGCGTTTTCGATGGTAGGGCAAATAAAAAAAATCGAAGGTTCCAAAATTCTTGGTGATATAGCTAAACTGTGCCATGGGTTGCCCCAATTTCTCTTCCCCGTCAAAAGTCTCAACCGCATCTGTTTGGTTTATGATATCAACTAGGTGATTACTTTCAGCTACCCCCCAATAGACTTTCTTTAAACCTAAACTTAGTTCCCAATTATTCTTTGCCTTTTGGTAGTACAATTCACGAATGTCCCAATGTGTACGTTTATCATCCCTATCCAACCTTAAGAAACCAGTAAAGTTTATACTCTCATATCCTTTGTTCCATTCCAAAGTATATTCTGGTCTTATGGCAATAGACGGGTAATGGTCCTCCTGACCTGGAAATTGGGCATTATCCATAAAATAGCGGTACTCTGCTTCCAATTCCAGTTCCAGGTCATGTATGGGCTTTTCTTTTTCTTCTTGCGATTTCCCAACAAACAAACCAAGAAGGAAAACCATTGCAAAAATCGTGTTCTTTCCAATTTTTCGCATATCTAGATGGGGTATTATTGAGATGCCATAACCAAGGTATACAAGCTTTCTTCTTCATATGATCATAACTAACACTTGTACGCGAACAGTTCCTCGGTCATGGCACTCATTCAGACAAAAATGGATCAAGGATTACCTCCCTGCCCTTTTCAATGCAACTTCTGTAAAATCCTCGTCAACCAATTCAGAACCAAAATTGTATTCGCTGAATTTCAACAAAGTTTCTTTGTTACTTTGATGATTGACCATATTAAGGCTCAATGCCCTCCAAAACTTGTTTTTGTAAAGTTTATAATCGCTGTAATCCAAAGTCTTCAACAACGCATTTTTACGATCATAGAATTCAATCTTTTCCAAACGATACCCTTTCCCTTTGTTATAGGTCGCCACTCTTCTTGTATAACCTGATTTTGGATCAACTGGGTCCTGTTCCACAATCAACATATCTCCATCTTCCTTTAGAAATTTATAAGCGTATTTTTCCACTTCTTGGGATGAGAGGTCTTCGTAGGCGAACTCGCTACCTACAAATGGCCCTGATTTGTTGTTTGATGAAATTCGCTTCACTCTTTTGATTGAGGGCAGATATAACCACTGATCATCCGCACCTACTTTATGGGTAAAGGTCAGTGTCGCTGTACCCTTTACGTCTTTAGGACTGTCAAAAACTATCAGCGATTTATCACCATCCTCAGTCAGTTCCAAAGTACGTGTTGTCAGGTAGCGTTCACTGGTCTGACCATTTTTATTCTTTAAAGTCATTTTGAGTTCCACAATGGAACTTCCGAATCCCTCATCCGCTTTTTCTGCGGCCTTTGCAATTTGTAATCCGCGTTCCTCCGACGACTGGCCGTAACTCATGGAAATAGCCAATATTGCTGTAAACGCTGCTGTAAAAATTCTATATTTTTTCATGCTGTATAATTTGAATGTTACTGTTTATTTATCCAATTGAACTTGTACGTGTGACGGTGTTTCCACTTTACCCTTGTCCCCACTTACCAAAATTAGAAGTGAGGGCAACAGGATGAAGTCTATGATCAGTGCCGCCAAAATGATGATTACTGTAATACGGGCCATATAACTATTCAAGGCAAAACTTGACGTGGACAGAACAATAAATCCAGCTAACAACACAGTTGTTGTAGTCACCAAAGCCTTACCCACGGTTTCAAATGCATAAATAATTGCATCCTTGGCATCATAACCCAATTCACGTCTTGCCCTTAAGAATTTGCTCATAAAATGCACGGTATCATCCACAATGATTCCTAAGGTCATCCCAAAAACGATGACCATACCAGTGTTGATAGTACCTTTTAACAAAAACCACAGTCCAAAACCGACTAAAACTGGTGTCACGTTTGGAATGATGCTGAGTAATCCTAATTTCACGTTTCGCAGTGCAATCATCAACACCAATGAAATCAATAACAGTGCAATGATGTTTCCTTTGAGCATGCTATCTGCTTGTCTAAACCCAAGTTTTGAGAACATCAAAGTAGGGCTCACTCCTATTGAATTCATAGCTTCAGGAGTGTTGTCCCTAAGCCACTTTTCGGAGCGTTCTGCAAATGCAATCATTTCTGCGCTTGAATTGTTCTGAAGTGTTACGGTTACCCTAGATTCTGACTTGTCCACATTTATTTGATTGTTTAAGTCCAGGCCAAAAGGCAATGACAATTCGTAAAGTAGCAGATATTGTGCAGCCTCCTCGCGATTCTCAGGTACCTTATAAAAAGATTGATCATCCCCATGCATAGACCTGTTTACTCTTCTGGCCACCTCACTAAATGCGTTAACATGCACTACTTCGGGTTGTTCTTCCAACCAATCTTCAAAATCATTAAGTTTTTGAAGATATTCCGGGTTGTTGATTCCACCACTTTCTCCACTTCCAACTGAGAATTCAACATTGTAAAAACCCGTCAGGTTTTCGTTTATGAAATCACTGTCCTGTCTAAACTGAACCGTGTTATCAAAGTATTCCACGAACTCATCATTGAACACATTTTTAGTGGCCAAATAGGTTAACATTCCAATTATGGCTAATGAAATGACGGTCAATTTAACAGGCTGCCGAACAACATACTGTCCAAGCTTAGCGTAACCACTAGTAGTTACTTCTTTATTCGTTTTTACTGCTTTAGGTTTCCATATTGGAAAAATGGCCATTAATGCAGGTAGGGTTGTTGTTGAAAATAAAAATGCCATAGTCATTCCAAAAGCCACGATGTTACCTAAGTCCCAAAAAGGTGGTACATCCCCATAGTTCAGGGTCAAGAAGCCAATAACCGTGGTCAAACTAGTGATGAACACAGGCATAAAATTCAACCGCATGGATTCTACCAGTGCTGCCTTCTTGTCCAGACCATCTTTGCGCCATTTCTGGAGATAGGTAATCAAGATGTGTATACTGTCCGCAACGGCAAGCGTTAATATCATTGTTGGGAAAACAGCTGAAGGCGGTGTTAATTTGATACCATTGAGCCCAACAAAACCAACCGCACTAACAATGGAAAAGATTACCACAAATAGCGTGGCTATTGTAGCGAAAATGTTTCGCGTAAGAATCAAGGTGACAATTATTACAATAAGCAGCATGACCATGGTCAACATTAAATCCTTTTGGGAGGATTCAAAAAATGCAGTGTTCAACGGTACCAATCCCGTGGTGTACACATCAAACTCCGGATGTTTTTCCTGAAATTTGGATATCATCTCCCTTGTAGCAATAGTAACTTCCGGGATTTCTTTTGCACTATCCTCACCAGGTAACCGAACAGTGATATTGATTGCAGTTACACTACCTTCCTCATTGATGATTCGATGAACAAGTAAAGGTTCCTTCAGTGCCTTTTCTCTGATGCCTTCAATTTCTTCATTGGTTTTGTTCGCAGAATCATAAGAAAGGTCATCAACATATAAATCATCCCCTACCGCACTGGTATGTTGAAAATTGGTAACAGCATCTACCCTTGATGAATAAGGCGTATTCCAAGCTTCAGCTGTAAGCTCCTCAATCGCAATAAGGTTTTTCCGGGTAAAAATGTCACCATTTTTAGGTGCTAGCACAACAATTATATTGTCGTCCTTGGTATACTTGTCCTGTAAAGCGTCAAAAGCTTCCAATTCAGGGTTTGATTCGCTAAAGAACACATGATAGTCCCCATCAAATTCCATCTTACCCTGGGATCCGAGTCCCATGGCAAGTAGTAAAGTCATAATAAGTACGGGCCATTTGTATCTGATCACAAAATTTGCCCAGTTCTTCGCAAACGCGTTTGCGGCATTTTTGGTTTTTTTGATTGCATTCATTGATTAAGGTTTATTGAGATGTTTTTGAATTGACGAATTGTCAAGATGTTTTTGGACATGTTTTTATATAATTGTCCGGTCAACTTTTTATTTATACTAATGCTACATAGGTAAGTAATTAATTATTATAATAATTGACCAGTCATCTATTGGATGGTCAAAAAAAAAATTAGCTGAACATAAAGGTTCTTAACATCGACATAAAATTGTCTATTGGATAAGCACTTTGCAATTCCTTCATTGAAACCATGGCTCCTTTGCCCGCATCTTCAAAAAAAGAAACTACATCCTTAGCGTTCAATTCTTTACTGATTTCACCTGCTTCTTGAGCTTCAATGACCACTTCTGCAATCGCTTCATGAATCATCTTTTCCTTGGTTACTATCGAATTCCTGATTTTTTCGCTGTGTTCTGCCATTTCACTACCTAAATTACAGGCCAAACAACCCATTTTACAATCCAATTCTTCCAGCAAGACATTGTTTCTGAATTGATAAAAGTTTAAAATTCTTTCTTTGGGTGAAAAATCAGTATTATCCAATATTTTTTTTGCCGGTTCAAAATGTTCCCTGAAGTACACTTCAAGAGCTTTCACAGCAAAATCCTCCTTGCTATCAAAATAAAAGTAAAATGATCCTTTCGGCACTCCCGCTGCCTGAACAATATCGTTGACGCTGGTGGCATTGTATCCTTTGGACCACATCACCTCCATGCCTTTTTCCAGTAATTGACACGATTTTTGCTCTCCTTTTGCTGTCTTCATCTCCATCGCGGCCACAAATATATGACCAGTCGTCTAGGTTTCCTATTTTCTAATAAAACTTTAACAAATTACAAAATTTCCTTTATCAACAAACCATTATTGGAACCCGTTGATATGACTTCCAATCCCAATACTTCCATTAGAAAATTATTTGTGGCGATTTGCACGGATTCCAAATCCTTGGATGTCAAATAACTTGTCATTACATGATTACCAGTTTCCGCAAAAGCCTCTTTACGTTTCAGATTATTAGGTGTACCCAATTGATTGTACATTTCAAGCATCGCCGGAACGGAAACCACTTGGTCCTGCAATGACTCATTCTTATAGTAATAGCCAAGGAAAACAGGTTGTTTAATATTTTGAAAGGTTTCTGGAACCATGGTGTTATCAATTAAGGATTGCAACTGTGTTAATGACTCCAACCTATAATTTGTAGTCCAGTATTTCTTTTTCTCCGTGGTGGATTTAAATTCATGATAGTTACTTTGTTTAACCAATCGAGCCAATTGCAAACCCCAGGGTCCCGAGAGCAGTTTTGCATTTGGGTCATAAATTTTAATGTTAGGTGAATACAATATAATTGCCGCAATATCTGGATCACCTTGAGCCAAATGTAAAGCCAATGTCCCTCCCGTTGAGGTGGCCATTACAATCACCTTTTCACCCATCATTTTTGCTACGGCAATGGCCTCTTTTGCTGAGTTGATTACGGCATCTGATGTTATGTTCATCATTGGTTCTTGTTCATCCAAACCATGGCCTGCCAACCTTGGCAAATACAGATTACAACCAAATTTCTTAGCCGTCTGTATATGAATTGGGTTACCTTCCATCCTACTCGCAGACCAACCGTGCAAGTAAACGATGCTATATGTTGTCTTGGCTGGAATACTATCAAACCAAATGATTTTGGCCGCATTGTCCGATTTTATGTTACCAATTGAAGCTTCATTTTCAGCAATTTTCCGCTCCAAATCCTTCAGGTTTGTAGCCACATTAGGAAGCGTAATATCCAAATTTGGTTTATTCACCTTAGGTCCCATTAGGTAACCAACAATCAGAATTGCAATTAATATGAAAAATCCTTTTAGCAGTTTCTTCATGAGCTTCATCTAGTTAAGATTTTATTGGAATCAATAGCGATTTATCATTCATTTGTACGAAGAAGCATAAATATACTATTTTAGACACACGTACTTTTCACTACATGTCAAAATTAAAAACGCTTCTCAGAAACCTAGGACCCGGTTTACTCTTTGCAAGTATGGCCATTGGTACCTCCCATTTAGTACTATCAACAAAAGCCGGTGCCCAATATGGTTGGGTCATGGTAATTCCGATTGTTCTCGCCAATATTCTTAAATATCCATTTTTTGAATTTGGTATTCGATATACTTCGGTAACGGATCAAAGTTTGATTCAAGGTTATTTGAATTTAGGTCGAAAGTATTTGTGGATATACGCTTTGGTTACCGTGGTTTCAACATTTACAATTCTCGCCGCACTTTATATTGTTACTGCCGGACTATTGATGAACTTGTTTGACATTTCGGGCGTAAGTGAAGGGGTTGTAGCCCTTTGTTTATTCGTTTTCATAGGTACAGTTTTGATTATCGGTAAGTACCGGTTTTTGGAAAACTCTTTAAAGGCCGTAATCTCCATCTTGTTCGTAGCGTTACTTATTACAACAGTAATGGTTTTGAATAAAGGAGCAGTTCCTGGAGCTGAAACGTTCCAAAGACCCGAAATTTTCAATGAAGTTGGCATTCTGTTTTTGATTAGTTTGGTGGGCTGGATGCCAACAGCGGTGGAAGCTTCTGGTTGGGTGAGTCTTTGGAGCATGGAAAACCAGAAAACCATGAAAGAAAAGCCAACCCTTAAGGAATCGTTACAGGAATTCAATGCAGGCTATATAATGACCGCGTTATTGGCTGTTTTCTTTTTGATCATAGGTTGGATGACCCTGTATGGCACTGGTACAGAGTTAAGTGGAAATGCCGTGGTTTTTGCTGATCAGGTAGTAAATCTTTTCACTACCCATATTGGTAATTGGGCGTATATATTGATTGCGGTTGCCGCATTCGCAACTATGTTCAGTACATGTATGACCGCACATGACGCGGTTTCTCGTGTCAGCTTGGATGTACTTCAAAAACTATTTCCAGATAAATCTATTTTTAGTAGTAAGCACTCCTTTGCGGTTACTGTAATTTTAATGGCACTGATCAACTGGATTGTAATTGTAGGGTTTGGTGCCAACATGGGGAATTTAGTAGCACTGGCAACCTTTGTCTCCTTTGTTATGGCTCCTTTAGTTGGGTGGATGAATTTGAAAACAGTGATGGGGAACGATGTACCCGAAGCACAGCGACCTAAAATGGGATTGCAGATACTTACTTACCTAGGAATGATATTTCTATCTTTCTTTGCCCTTTACTATTGTTGGATACTTTTAGTTTAAGCATTTCAATCAAACATTAGATTATCGTTGAGTACTACAATCAATGTTCGCTGATTTTGTTTGTGTAGGAATTCTAAACAATATACCCCATTGGTACAATTATTCAATATTTTATCTTCCCCATAGCCAATAGAATATAAAATATTACCTGCTGGTACGCCCTTTCCAATCAAATAGTCCTTAACCGCATCTGAACGTCCTTGGGTGAGTCTAAAATTAGTACTACTGCCACCACGGCTATCGGTATGAGTTTCAATTCTCAGTTGTGCTTGAGGAAATTCCTTTACGAATGCGACCACCTTATCCAATTCTTGGGTAATCTCAGGTGTAAGCTGTGTTCTACTCCGAGCAAAAAAGAATTCATTCAGTTTTACTACTTTTTGATTTTCCTTCTCTTCTACAAGATCATCATAGGCGGATATGGAAACATCCGTATTATTACCTTCAAGCGCATCCAATTCTTCTTCCGAAAAATACTTTTCTTTAAATGAATAACGATCCTTATTGGTAACCAACTTCAATTCGTTTGTCCAAGGTATTTCCATACGATAAGTACCATCTGTGGCAGTAAAGGTTTCTGATAATAGATTTCCTTCAAGACCCAAAAGCCTAACTTCCGCCCGCTCAACTGCTTCACCAGGGTCGTTCGTTTTAACAACACGACCTTTAAAAATCAATGTCTTGAGTCCTGGCTTTTTGTCCACTTTAAAGCCATATAGATCATCATTTCCTTTTCCTCCAAGTCTATTAGATGCAAAATAACCCAGCATGCCCTCTTCGTGATCTCTAATTATCAATCCAAAATCATCCTTGGATGAGTTGACACCTTGACCCAGATTTACTGGAATGCTAAATGTATCGCCCTCAATATTTGACTTATAAATGTCCATTCCACCTAAACCATAGAAAACATCAGATGAAAAATAAAAACTATCATCAAACAGATAAGGTGCTATTTCATTACCAGGGGAGTTAATTCGTGGACCTAGATTTATAGGTGCTGACATTATTTGTCCTTTATTCGTGTGTACATAATATATATCCGTTCCGCCATAGCCATAATCAAAATTGGCAGAGAAATACAATTTCTCGCTCTCTTCATCATAAAATGGGTAATAAAAAGAAGTGCTTAAATCCTTGAGCAACATACGATGTGGGCCATTTTTAATCTGCATCCCAACGGCCAAGGAGTTTTTTCCATTGGAATCGAATGCCAATTCCCCATTTTGAGTATTAGACAACACATAGAATATACTCTCCAATTTTTCGGAATAAAAAGGAGTGGCCTTGTGATAATTGGAAGATGGAATTCCCGTGAATGGCATTGCAGCGTTTATCTGGCCATCAGAGCTCAATTCCCCTTCATATATGTTCAAGTATCCTTCACCCGTTGGAACATACCGGAATTTTTTGTCTTGTGACCGACCACTGGAAAAAAGCAGTTTATCACTATGAAAGGAAGGCGAAAAATCTGATTGAGGACTATTTCCATTTAAATTGAAAATCTTGAATTCAGTTTCAGAAATACTATTTGCACCATTCAATAATTGGTTGTTGAACTCAAGGTTCTCCATAAATTCTGTTTCAAAATTGGAGAATTTAGTAGCCAAAATCGCTTCAATTCGATTCTTACTGGATGTCATTGATAAACTTTGAAGCATTTTATTGAAATGGTGATTCCCCATTGGGATTTCCTTCTCATACAATTCAAAATAGGTCTCTGACGCTTTTTGAAAGTTATCGATATTAAAATATGCTTCTGCTAAATTCAAAAACTGTTCTGGTGTCAATGTACCTTTCAACATCTCCGATTCATAGGCCATTACCGCCTGACCATACTGATACTGAAAAAAATAGTCGTCTCCTTTCGATTTTTTACCTTGCCCGTAACCTACCAGGCCAATACATGAAAAGGCTACTAACGAAAAGCAAAATGTTTTAATCTTTGACATAATCAGAAAAATCTTGGCGAGTCAATTTGTTTAGGTTTACCCTTTAGGTTTTTATTTTTATTTCTTGGCCCTCGAGCAGTTCCCTCTCTACCTATATAAAATTTCAATACTGCTTCATGAGATCGCCCGGAAAATTCACCGAGACCATTCGTATTGTAATCATAAGTGTATCCTATGAAAAGTGAATTGGATATTTGAAATCCTGCCAATCCACTTACCGCATTATCAAATCTATAAGCCCCACCCAAGGTAAATACATCCAAAAATTGAAAATTCGCAGATAGATTTACTGTAACTGGTGCTCCACCGAGTGAATTCAGCATAAATGCTGGTTTGAACTTAGTCCTATCTGAAAGTTGAAAGACATAACCTCCAATAAAATTGTACTGAAGCTTGTCCTCAACTATGGTCGCTACTTCATCGTTGTATAAGGCGTTGGTTAGGAAATTAGGAACGGACATCCCCAAATACCAATCATCCTCATACAAAAATAAACCGGCACCCACAGTTGGATAAAAATTACTAAAATCATTGCCAAGGATTGCCGGATCGGATGGATCCACAAAACTACCTTGAGAATAATCAAGACTTAAAAAAGACCCACCAGCAGACATACCAAAAGACAACTTTGCGTCATCAGATAAATTGATTTGATAACTATAAGCCATGTTGGCATATGTTTGTTTGGATGGTCCCAGCTCATCCAATACCACATTTAAACCCAATCCCATACGTTCATTGGAAAACGGCACATTTGCGCCAAATCGCATTGTAGTTGGAGCCCCTGGGATATCTACCCATTGCGCACGATATAAGCCAGAAATATCGGGATGCTCAACGGTTCCAACATAGGCCGGATTAAAGCTCCCAATATTATACATGTATTGTGTATACTGGGGTTCCTTTTGTGCCCATGAAAAGCCTACAAAGGAAACCAAAGTCAGTACGAACAATCTGTATTTTACAAAACTTCTGGTTTTCAACATCCGTAATTATCTAATTATTTGAATCCATCCTTTTGATACTTGGCTTCCATCGCCTTCAAGATCTAACACATAAAAGTAAGTGCCTTTGGGCAAATCCCCATTTTTGCCTTTGCCTGACCACGTGCTGTTATATCCTTGCATTTCAAATACCGAATTGCCGTACCTGTCAAAAATCTCTAAAGTATTATTTGGATAATTTTCGTGATCAACCAATATCAAGGTATCGTTGATACCATCACCGTTATTGGGAGAAAAAATAGTACACAAGGTTCCCGGCGAGGTGCACTGTTCCTGATTTGCCGTAATCGAAACTGATGCTGTATCATTACTGGAAACACCATCATTAGGAAATGAACTAATGATACTTGCCGTATTCTGCAGTGCTCCAGAAACTACCACGGTTACCGTAATTTGTAGTGTCATAGTCTCTTCAGGTGCCATTTCATCTATTGACCAAATACCTGTTAATGGATCATACACACCATCCGATGAGGAATGGGATACATAAAGGAATCCAGAATTACTATCGATCAGGTCTTGTACTTCAATATCCAAAACGCGATCCATTGTAGTGTTTTCCAATGTGATGGTGAAGATGATTTCACTTTGAATCAAAGGCGTGTCATCATCAACTTCCTTGGTAATCGCCAAATCAATATCTGGAGGATTACAAGCTGGCGTTAGAAAAGGGTCACAACCATCTAGGGGATTAGTAGCTTCTTCAGGCACCAATGGTGTACTTGGGTCGTCAATTACCAATACCTCTTCTCCATCTGTTAAACCATCTCCATCAGTATCTGGGTTATTTGGGTCTGTCTCTAGGTTGCTTTCTTCCCCATTGGTCAATCCATCACCATCATTATCTACGATACAATCACTTACCAAAATTGTGACTTGCACTGACGTATTTGTACATGGTGCAATAGCGCCCGTAGTAGTAAATTCAAACACGTAGTCACCAGAAGGCAGTCCTTCAAAATCAACAGTATTGTCGCCATTAATTACCAGGGCTCCACTAGAAGGATCAGTTACAACGGCCCAATTTCCAGCATCTTCTCCAGTAAGCGTATCATCTAAATCCAATATTGTTGGACCTCCATTTCCGGCTGCATTACACGCTATAGTATTGCTTGGTACACCTGTCGATGGGTTTGGATTTATCGTTGCAATTACTTCTGTTCTTATCGAGGTACATCCATTGGCTGTAGCTTCCACAAAAAAGGAAGTAGTTTCCGTTAACGAAGGTGTTTCAAAATTTTCCCCTGTTCCCAAGAAATTTCCATCAGTGGCACTATCGTACCAATTTAGCACCGCATCATCAGAAGTTGAAGCTGTTAATGTTAACACCCCTGGACCACACCTATCATCGCCAGAAGAAGTATTGACTACTGGTGTAAGATTCAATGTTAAAGTAACCGTTAAAGTTGGGCTTGCACAACCGTTGACACTGTCATAGAAAAAACCAAAATAGGAACCTGGCGCAGCCACATTGCTACTTCTATGTGCAATGGTCTCCAATGGGTCAGGGTTTGTACTCCAAGTCAGGACGCTCCCAACAGGTGCGGTATTAGTTACGTAATCATCTAAATCAGCAGCAACAAGATCACAGAAATCTGTAGGTTGGTCCGTATCAAGTACTGGAGCACTATCCCCAGCATTACACGGTGTTGAGCAATCGATTACTGATATGGTCAAAACTGAATTTTGATTCACACAAGGTGCTTGTGCCCCAGTTGTAGTGTAGGTAAAATCATAATCTCCTTCTGGTTGACCGTTAAAATCGACCACATTACCAGCTCCAATATTGATTGAAGCACCCCCTGGCGCACTAGACAAGGACCAATTTCCTGCATCAGCACCGGTCAATTGATTATCCAAATCCACAGTACTTATTCCATCCGCAGCATTGCTGCAACTAGATACGTTTGTTGGTGTACCCGCAGAAGGCGTTGAGTTTGCGACTATATTCACCGTCAATGTTGGACTGGCACAATTATTCAATGCATCGTAGAAAAAACCGTAATACGTGTCAGCTGTATTTACTGTACTTGTAGGTAAAAAATCACCTGTTATTGCAGTATTGGGGTTGGTACTCCATCGTAAGTCTGAACCTGCTGGAGGAACACTTAATGTGTATAAATCCAAATCTTGGGAAAATGCATCACAAAATTCAGTAGGTATTAATCCGTTAAGGGTTGGCGCTATAGTTCCTCCGGCACAACCATCCTCACTCTCAATCGTTACGGTGGCATTGTTAGGTGATCCTACAGTATAACCTGTTCCACCGGCTAATGTAACAATGACAGTTTCATTTACTTCGATTAATAAATCATTAACTGGAGTCAATGTTATCGTCGCGGTCTGCGCACCGTTGGCTATGCCAACACTGGCACCTATCGCATTGTAGTCTCCTGCTCCTGCTGTGCCCCCCACCGTATAGTTCACCGTGATCGTTCCTCCGCTGGTGTTCACCGCGTCAAGGCTTATTTCGTACTCCCCCGTGGTCACTCCCGCCTCAGTGGCCGTGTCGTCCGTGGCCGTGATCGTGGCAACAGGGTCCGCTGCAACGTCCTCGCTCTCTATCGTGACCGTCGCATTGTTGGGTGCTCCGACAGTATAGCCCGTGCCCGCCCCCAAGGTGACGATGACCGTCTCATTGGGCTCAACATCCGTGTCGTTAACAGGGGTCAATGTTATCGTCGCGGTCTGTGCACCGTTGGCTATGCCAACACTGGTGCCGATGGCATTGTAGTCACCTGCCCCTGCAGTACCCCCCACCGTATAGTTCACCGTGATCGTTCCTCCGCTGGTGTTCACCGCGTCAAGGCTTATTTCGTACTCCCCCGTGGTCACTCCCACCTCCGTGGCCGTATCGTCCGTGGCCGTGATCGTGGCAACAGGGTCTGGAGCGACATCCTCGCTCTCTATCGTGACCGTCGCATTGTTGGGTGCTCCGACAGTATAGCCCGTGCCCGCTCCCAAGGTGACGATGACCGTCTCATTGGGCTCAACATCAGTGTCGTTCAACGGGGTCAATGTTATCGTAGCCGTCTGTGCACCGTTGGCTATGCCAACACTGGTGCCTATCGAGTTGTAGTCCCCTGCCCCTGCAGTGCCCCCGACAGTATAGTTCACCGTGATCGTTCCTCCGCTGGTGTTCACCGCGTCAAGGCTTATTTCGTACTCCCCCGTGGTCACTCCCGCCTCCGTGGCCGTGTCGTCCGTGGCCGTGATCGTGGCAACAGGGTCCGCTGCAACGTCCTCGCTCTCTATCGTGACCGTCGCATTGTTGGGTGCTCCGACAGTATAGCCCGTGCCCGCCCCCAAGGTGACGATGACCGTCTCATTGGGCTCAACCTCAGTGTCGTTAACAGGGGTCAATGTTATAGTCGCGGTCTGCGCGCCATTAGCTATTCCAACACTGGTACCTATCGCGTTGTAATCCCCTGCCCCTGCAGTGCCCCCCACAGTATAGTTCACCGTGATCGTTCCGCCACTGGTGTTCACCGCGTCAAGGCTTATTTCGTATTCGCCCGTGGTCACTCCCGCCTCCGTGGCCGTATCGTCCGTGGCCGTGATCGTGGCAACAGGGTCTGGAGCGACATCCTCGCTCTCTATGGTGACCGTCGCATTGTTGGGCGCTCCGACAGTATAGCCCGTGCCCGCTCCCAAGGTGACGATGACCGTCTCATTGGGCTCAACATCAGTGTCGTTAACAGGGGTCAATGTTATCGTCGCGGTCTGTGCGCCGTTGGCTATGCCAACACTGGTGCCTATCGCGTTGTAGTCCCCTGCCCCTGCAGTGCCCCCGACCGTATAGTTCACCGTGATCGTTCCTCCGCTGGTGTTCACCGCGTCAAGGCTTATTTCGTATTCGCCCGTGGTCACTCCCGCCTCCGTGGCCGTATCGTCCGTGGCCGTGATCGTGGCAACAGGGTCCGCTGCAACATCCTCGCTCTCAATCGTGACCGTTGCATTGTTGGGTGCTCCGACAGTATAGCCCGTGCCAGTTCCCAAGGTGACGATGACCGTCTCATTGGGCTCAACGTCAGTGTCGTTAACAGGGGTCAATGTTATCGTAGCCGTCTGTGCACCGTTGGCTATGCCAACACTGGTGCCTATCGCGTTGTAGTCTCCTGCCCCTGCAGTGCCCCCGACCGTATAGTTCACCGTGATCGTTCCTCCGCTGGTGTTCACCGCGTCAAGGCTTATTTCGTACTCCCCCGTGGTCACTCCCGCCTCCGTGGCCGTGTCGTCCGTGGCCGTGATCGTGGCTGTATAATCGTCATCATTATTGATCGTACCCAACCCTTGGCTATCAGTGATTGTTCCCGCGGTAGTACTTATCAAATCAACCGTTAAAGTTTCATTACCCTCAACTGTAGTATCTTCAGTAGTGATAATAGTTATTTGCCCACTACTGAGACCATCGGAAATGGTGAGTACATCATCATTGTCCGTATAGTCATTATCCGCTGTGGTTGCCGTACCGTCATTGGTTTCAAAAGTAATGTCTGTATCACCCACACTAGGTGCAGAAAGCGTTACGGTAAATACCAAATTATCTCCCTCAGCTTCCGTTTCATCGCTAATTGTGATATTCTGGGCATATGCATTTACGGAACACAGAATAATTAACAGACCAAATACAAATGATTGCTTACCCAAAAAGGAATTTTGAATTTTCGTAGCACTTTTCAAGAAGGTCAACATTGCCTATTTTAAGATTTTTGATAGGGTTTTTAGGCCATCGTCGGTAGGTTATTTGGGAAGAATCAATATTACTAAAAATTGAAGGAAAGCACCAACTTTACAGATTAAATCTAGCTTTCTTGGGTGAATTACCCAATTGGGTCAAAAAATCAAGAATTAAACAGTCGCTAAGGAAGTTTCAGCACTTGAATCTATTTTCCTGACCAAACCTTGAAGTACTTTACCGGGACCAACCTCAACAAAAGATGTAGCACCATCTTTAATCATCTGCTGTATACTCTGCGTCCATTTTACAGGGGCGGTCAATTGAAGAATCAAATTTTGCTTGATTTCTTCAGCACTAGTTACGGCAGTAGTCGGTACATTTTGGTAAATTGGACATAAAGGATTATTAAAATTTGTTGCCTCGATGGCAGACGCCAATTCTTCCCGAGCTGGCTCCATAAGTGGAGAATGAAATGCACCGCCAACAGGTAACATAAGCGCTCTACGCGCACCTGCTTCTTTTAATTGATCACAAGCTACCGTTACTGCATCAACATCACCTGAAATCACCAATTGACCTGGGCAATTGTAATTTGCTGGAACAACAACGCCGTCAATTCCAGCGCAAATACCTTCCACTACATTATCTTCCAAGCCTAAAACAGCCGCCATTGTACTTGGTTTTAACTCACAAGCCTTTTGCATTGCCATAGCACGCTGTGAAACCAATTTCAAACCATCTTCAAAATTGAGGGTACCGTTTGCAACCAAGGCCGAAAATTCTCCCAATGAATGCCCTGCGACCATATCTGGTTTGAACGCATCACCAAGTACTTTACTCAATATTACGGAATGCAAGAAAATGGCCGGCTGGGTAACTTTCGTCTGTTTTAAATCTTCTGGAGTACCTTCAAACATAACATCGGTTATAGAGAAGCCTAGGATTTCATTTGCGTCTTCAAAAAGCTCTTGTGCCACTGGATGGTTTTCGTAAAGATCTAATCCCATACCCACAAACTGGGCCCCTTGTCCTGGAAATATATATGCGTTCATTTGGTGTAGTTTTAATTCCGCTAAAATAGGGTATTTTGTTTTCTCAATCCTGCGGTTTTACGGAATACTTGTTTCTTCATTCTTCCTTAAACCATCCAGAATAGGTAATGTACGCATTTGCAATACGATCTATTTCCCCAGCGCTGAGTTCTGGGCTGATATCCTTTATTTTTTTCGCTGGCATTCCAGCGTAGATTGTCCCGCTTTCAACATGTGTTCCTTTGGTAAGGACAGCTCCAGCAGCAATGATTGAGTTACTTTCCACGATACAATCATCCATTAAAATACTTCCCATCCCAACGAGTACATTATCTTTTATGGTACAACCATGGACTATTGCGTTATGGCCAATGGAAACATTGTCCCCTATTGTAGTTGGAGACTTTTGATACGTGCCATGGATTACTGCACCATCTTGTACATTTACCTTGTTACCCATTTTAATGAAGTTCACATCGCCACGTACCACGGCATTAAACCAAATGCTGCATTGGTCTCCCATGCTGATTTCTCCAACCAAAGTTGCGTTCTCAGCGATAAAACAATCTTCGCCAATTTTAGGGGTATTCCCCCTAACTGATTTTAGTACCATAGTTATCTGGTTTATTGAAAATATGAAAGTAATGTTGCTTTTTTAGATGCGGAGACGGACAATTCCTTGCCATTGGAAAGGACCACACTCCCACCCTTTCCTTTTTTATATTTAATAACCTCTCCCACATTTACGAGATAGGATTTATGAATGCGGGCAAAGGCATAATCGGACAAGGCATCTTCAAAATATTTCAATGTTTTGCTCACCAAGATTTTCTTTTTTTCCAAATAAATCTCGGTATAGTTGTCATCTGCTTTACAGAAGTAAATATCGGAAACATCCAAAACCTGAAAACCATCTTGTTGCGGAATTGTGATCTTGCCTTCTGCCTTTAACGGTTTTGCTTGAAGAACTTGACCTTCTAATGCATCTTCTTTCTCTTTTATTTCGTGGACGTATTCCACAGCTTTAATCAATTCATCAATATTGATGGGTTTCATCAGGTAATACGCGGCATGATTGTTTAATGCATCAATTGCATAATGGTTATACGCTGTAACAAAAACCGTCTCAAACGTTCTTTCCGGCAGCTTATCCAACAAATCAAAGGCATTCCCAAATGGCATCTCAACATCCAAGAACACCAGATCCAATTCGTTTTGATTTATCAACTCCAAGCCTTCAGCTATATTTGAAGCTTCCCCAAGTAGCTTTACATTAGGGCAATATTTAGCCAGGTAATTTCTTAAAATTTCCCTGCTATTCGCCTCGTCTTCAACAATTATAGCCTTCAACTCCATGCGTCTTTTTTCAATTTCAACACTACTTTAGTGCCTGTTGTGTCATCATTTAAATCTGAAATGGAAACAGCTACTTTATCCTTGTACATCTCATTCAATATCTGAATCCGTTTTTTGATATTGCCCATGCCTTTGGATTTTTGCTTTTTTTGGTTTTCGGTTTTAAGGGCGGCCGATTTTTTCCTTCCTATGCCATTGTCCTCAATCGAAATTTCCAAAACATCCTTGGTTGCCTCTTGAATGTTAATATTCAAAAATCCTTTTTCTTCTTTATATCTGAGTCCATGCCAAATTGCATTTTCTATATATGGCTGTAACAACATTGGTGGGATTGAGAACGCTTCAATATCCAATTTTTGGTCGATTCTGATTTGGTAATCGAATTTATCTTCAAAACGGGAATGTTCCAATTTTACATACAGCTCCAACAGCTCCAATTCTTTACTTAATGGGATAAAATCCTCCTCCGAATTTTCTAGCACGCTGCGCATCAAAACCGAAAAATCGCTTAAAAATCGATTGGCACTTCGTTCATCACTTTTGGCAATGAAATTGTTCACCGAGTTCAATGCGTTAAAGATAAAATGGGGGTTCATCTGAGTTCTCAATGATTTTAAGGCCAAGAGATTGTTAGCCAGTTTTTGTTGTTGATTGGTCCTGTAAAATAGAAACGCCATCAACGCCAATAACATCATCCCAAAAAGCAATGAGTAGATGATCCATTTTTGCCGTTTGCTGGACTCCTCATATAATTGCTGTTCCGTCACCGCCAAGCTATACTTACTTTGGGAAAGTTCCCGTTCTTGTTCCAGAGTGGAAATTCGATTTTGCTGGGTTGCTATCTCTCTATTAAACCGTGCTGCCCTAGAAATTTCTTGCTCCTTGCGCGCATACAGGCTATCTACAACGGCAACATAATCCTGATACGTCTCCAGCGCCTTGGTAAAATCGCCTTTGTATTTGTACACCTCGGAAAGTCTCCGAGTCGCATCTTTTTGTACTACCAAATCGTCTTCATTGTCTGCCTCCACAATGCTTCGCTGCAAATATGGAATAGCTTCATCCAACTTATCCTGTGCTATATATGCCCTACCAATTTTATAATTGATTTGTTGGGAAGTAATCGTGTCCGGTAATCCGATGTCACCACTACTTTTGTTCACGGTTGCCGCAGGTAATTGCTGCAATTCATTAAGACTTTGCTTGCGCAACTGAATTTCATCATCATACCTGTTTTTCTCATTATAGAAATCGGCTACTTTTTCATTTTCCTGAATTTGTCGTTCTGGCGCAACTTCCTTGGATAGATTTAGGGAGTTATTAAAAAATCCTTCGGCTTCGATGATTCTATTATCACTGGCATATGCATCAGCTATCTTGGAGTTCAAATCAATCACTTTTGGTGAGATTTGATTTTTTTGGGCAATCTGAAGTCCTTCTTGGTAATAGTCCAGAGCTTTGGTAACATCCCCTTGCCCTTTGTAAGCATCGCCTAATCCCTCATTGATCTGAACACGTTGATAGGGTACCAAACCATTAACATCCACTAAGGGTAACAATGTGGACTCCGCCAAATCATATTGGTTATTCAAATTATAAGCCTGACCCAGGAGCAATTCAGTTTTGGCAGTACGTCTTGCCGCCAAAGCATCTTTCAAACTGCTAATGGCCAAGTCATATTGCGCATGATAGAGATAGATTTCCCCCAAAGCAAATAATGAATTGGACAATTGAACCCTATCCGCACGTTTTCCTAGTTGCGCAATGGATTGGGTAATAAAATCAACGCTTTTTTCCAGATCTGACCGCTTATAAGCATTTGCTGAATCCAAAAGTTGTTGATGACTATCCTTCGCTTTAGAAACTGTATTAGTCCGTTTATTTTTTTTCTGAGACCTGGATGCTTCATATCCTTTTACATAGACAACTATGTCTTCATCCGAAGTTACTTGGTGACGTACCGTTTCAAAATCCTGACTTTCAAAAATCAGCATATCTCCGACAGCCGCCCTAATAACAAATTCTCCTTGACCATTGGTAGTTGTATAATAACCCGTATCTGTGGAAACTTCAACCCCAGGGACCGGCATGTAGTTTTCCTTTCCTTTTACCGACCCTTTGATTTGCACCAATTCTCTTCGTGTTTGTTCCTGGGCCATTCCGTAAAAGGAAAAAACCAGAAACACAATCCATATGTATGTCTTCTTACCCATGGTAGCAATACTGATGTAAACTTAGTTCATCCAAAGCGTAATAGAAAATGGCCAAAGCTTAATTGCAATCCTTTTTACACACCAATATCCGGCTTTACAAAACCATACTTCCCGGTCACTCATCCAAAATGACTGTTTACTCATTTCGAGTTTTTATCCAAAAAAGCTGGTTCTAGTTTTAGCCCATATTTAATAAACATTGAACTATGAAATATCTAAATCAATTATTAGGAATGGTGCTTTTGGTCACAGCAAGTACTTTATATAGCTGTAATCTAATGGCAAAAGAACATAAAACCACCACGTTGCTCACAAGTGTCACGAAGGAACAACCGGCAAAACAGTTTGTGAAAATCGCTTTATTGTTGGACACTAGTAACAGTATGGATGGATTGATCAATCAGGCCAAAGGTCAGCTTTGGGATATTGTAAATGAATTTACCCATGCCAGATGCGGCAATGAAATCCGTCCAGAATTGCAGATTGCGCTGTACGAATATGGTAATGACAATTTATCTTCAAGCGAAGGATACATAAGACAAGTTCTGGGCTTTAGTGATGATCTGGATGAAATCTCAGAAAAACTATTTTCCTTAACAACAAATGGCGGAGAAGAGTTCTGTGGCGAGGTCATTCAAACCTCCTTAAAACAATTGGATTGGGGCAAAAATCCAGATGACCTTAAAATGATTTTCATTGCTGGAAACGAACCATTTACCCAAGGCAAATTGAATTATAAGGACGCAGCCCATAATGCTAAGGAAAAAGATGTTGTGGTAAATACCATTTTCTGTGGCAACTACGAACAAGGCATCTCAACAGATTGGAAAAATGGCGCTTCAATTACCGGTGGTGATTATATGGCGATTGATCATAATCAACAAGTGGTGCATATAGAAACTCCTTATGACGACATCATAATCCAGCTTAATTCCAAATTGAACAAAACCTATGTCTCCTATGGTTATTTAGGTTCTCAAAAAGTTGCAGCACAAGCAGCGGAGGATTCCAAAGCATATTCTATGGACAAGGAAGTTGCCGTTAAAAGATCAGTGAGTAAAAGTTCAAGACTGTACAAAAATTCCAAATGGGATTTGGTTGATGCCGTTGAAGCAGACGAGGTAGAGCTTGCTCAATTGGCAGAGGAAGAATTACCTGCGGAATTAAAAGGAAAGTCGAAAAATGAAATAGAACGCTATATATCCGAAAAAAAAGAAGAGCGCAAGGCCATTCAAAAACAAATTCAAGAACTGAATGTAAAGCGTAAGAAGTTCATAGCCGAAAATCAAAAAGAGGAATCGGGTGAGCTTGAGAATGCCATGCTAAATGCGATTAAGACTCAAGCAGCAAAGAAAAACTACAAGTGGGATTAGTTGTGTGATGATTGTAGTTTGAATGGTCCATCCTGCGGGGTGGGCCATTTTTAGTTATTGGCAGCCGGGCAATAACAATCGTATCGTTTGCCGTCATCGCTTTGACCAAATTCATACCCCAAGGTAATCTGATGGAATCCTCCATTATCAAAACGGATATCGCCAGACTGATAGGAATAATTATATGAAAACAAAAACTGATTCACATTGACACCGATAATAGGCGTGAACAATTGCAGTCTCTGTTCTCCAAATCCGCCGTTGGTCTGAAACTGGGCTCCATCAAAACTTCTGCGATAAGAAAGTCCGGCCCATACCGTACCAAAACTAACATCCCTATAGACCTTAGCATTGATATCTATTGTTTTTTCCTTTGTAAAATCTGTTAATTGAAACAAAATTGAAGGTTCAATTCTAGTTGTCCTTCCAAAAACATATCCTGCAGACAACAAATATCTTCTAAGATTGTCAAATTCAGCTGCGGTGTATAAGTCCCTTCCACTTCCCAAAACATTCAAAATAGCCGCATGGGCATAGAATTCCATGAAATTATAGGAAACACCTAAATCAACATTGAAATAACTTGTGGTGTTTTTAGTTCCCGTGACTATTGGATCAGGAATTATGGATCTAAACTCGGTCTCATCCAAACTGCTTAAAATGACTCCTGCACTAAGTCCAAATGAAACTTGGTTCAAAGTTCGGAAATCACCTCCCATTTGTAGATGGTGGGCGTAGGTAGCCTTAAACCCTGTTTGGGAATGATATCCGTTACTATCATTGAACAATATTGCTCCAATTCCGCTTTTGTCACCAACTCTGGAATTAAAATTCAAGGTTTGCAAACTTGGCGCTTCATCAACATTGAACCATTGTTTACGAGCTGTTAATCTGATTTTGGTTCCTTCGGAAATACCAGCCATAGATGGATACACCAAATAGTAGTTATCCGCCAAATAATCGAAATATACCGGAATACCTTCTTGCGCCTTGGATGTAAGGCCGAACAAGAGCATAATAATCAGTGAGGTTAAATAGCGTCTCATGCAGTGTTTTGGGCTATAGTTGGGGTTTAAAGGTAATCAAACATTTAAATAACGCCCGACGCCATACATTATTATATATTTTGCCCCTCATCTTTACTTTGGTATTTTTGTACAAATTTTGGCTATGAAAGAATACCACATTACCGTTGCACCTACAAATAACCCAAAAATCCTAAAATTTGAGGCAAATCATTTTTTGGCAAAAGCCAATTATGAGTATAAAAACATAGATGAAGCCAAGGCATCACCTTTGGCGCAACAGCTATTCTATCTCCCATTCATAAAGACCGTCTATATTTCCGGCAATTTCATCGCTCTAGAACGATTTGATATTGTAGAATGGGAAGATGTGAAGGATGAAGTAGCACAACAACTAGTGGAATACCTAAATGACGGCGGGCCTGTAGTAAATGAAGAAGAGGTTCAGAAAAAACTACCTATCACAGTATATGCTGAAGTGACACCAAATCCGGGGGTTATGAAGTTTGTATCCAACAAAAAAATAGTTCCTGCCACCTATGAGTTCAAAAATATAGACGAAGCCAAAGATAGCCAGCTAGCACAGGAGCTTTTTCATTTCCCATTTGTCAAGGAAGTGTTTTTTGATGAAAATTATGTTTCAGTGACCAAATTTGACGTTGCTGAATGGGAAGATGTTACCATGGAGCTTCGAGAGTTCATCCGTAATTTTCTTTTGGACGGGAAAGAAGTAGTATCCGCGGCAAGTATTCAAAAATCAAAGGAAACGGCGGAACAGCAGGTTAATCAGAACCAATACGACGATACTTCACTTCAAATCATTGATATTTTGGATGAGTATGTGAAACCTGCCGTTGCCAGTGATGGTGGCAATATCCTATTTCAATCCTATGAGGAAGAAACCAAAACGGTGAATGTAGTACTTCAAGGTGCTTGTAGCGGCTGTCCTTCCTCCACCTTCACCCTTAAAAACGGCATAGAAACCATGCTCAAGAACATGATGGGTGACAAAGTAAACGAGGTGGTCGCCATCAACGGTTGATTTCCCTATTGAAACCGCCAATAGTGGTCAATTTTTGGTAAATTGAATAAATTTAAAATCATTAACTATTATGGCAGTTTTAAAAGTAATCGAAGTATTGGCCAATTCTGACGAAAGTTGGGAACAAGCCGCAAAAAACGCCTTGGAGCAAGCATCCAAGTCCGTGAAAAACATACGCTCGGTATACATCAATGAGCAAAGTGCGTCTGTAAAGGATGGCAAAATTGATGATTACCGGGTCAATGTAAAAATTACCTTTGAGGTAAAATAATCAAAGGGCAGTACATAAAACGCCCTAAATGGGCGTTTTTTTATGTCCGAATATGACTGTATGATCAAAAAAACAATCCTCATATGCGTGTTACTTTCATTAGCAATTGGTTGCATGCAAAAATCCGATAAAGTGACACACAAGCACACCAATGCCTTAATCAACGAAACAAGTCCTTATCTGCTACAACATGCCCATAACCCGGTAAATTGGGAAGCATGGCGACCTGAAGTTTTGGAAAGGGCGGTCAAGGAGGATAAACCACTGCTGATAAGTATTGGATATGCTTCTTGCCATTGGTGCCATGTTATGGAGAAGGAATGTTTTGAAAATGATTCTGTTGCCCAATTGATGAACGATAATTTCATCAACATAAAAATTGATCGGGAAGAACGCCCCGATGTAGACCAAATTTATATGGATGCCATTACCATGATGTCAGGGAATGGTGGTTGGCCACTGAACATTGTGGCACTACCTGATGGACGTCCATTTTGGGGCGCAACCTATCTTCCAAAGGACAATTGGACAAAATCCCTTAATCAATTAATTGAGTTGTATAAAAATGACAAATCACGAATTGTCAGTTATGCAACGGACCTGGCCAATGGTATTAATGCCATCAACCTAGTAGAGAACAAATCGTACTCTGGAGTTTTTACCTTGGAACAATTGGATGAAGCAGTAGCAAACTGGTCGCGCCATTTCGATAATTTTCTTGGTGGACATAAACGGGCTCCAAAATTTATGATGCCCAACAACTGGGAGTTTTTGATGAATTATGCTTCAATGAACGACAAACCCGAACTTATGGAACAGGTTGAAGTCACATTGAATCGTATTGCATTTGGAGGAGTATTTGACCAAGTAGGAGGCGGTTTTTCGAGATATTCCGTGGACACAAAATGGCATGTGCCACATTTTGAGAAAATGTTATACGATAATGGGCCACTCACTAGTTTGTATGCGAAAGCGTACGCCTTGACCGGCAACGACTTATACAAGGATATCGTTCAGAAAACCATAGGCTTTGTTCAAGAAGAACTCATGGATGAAAACGGCGGGTTCTACTCCTCATTGGACGCAGACAGTTTGGATGAAAATGGAGCGTTGGAAGAGGGTGCCTATTATGTATGGACCAAGGAACAACTTACGGAGTTATTAGGCGCTGATTTTGAATTGTTCAAGGACTATTACAATATTAATTCGTATGGTCTTTGGGAACATGGCAACTATGTACTGATCCGTGATAAGGAAGATTTGGAGATTGCCGAGAAACACAACCTAACCGTCTCGGAATTACGGGAAAAAATAGATAATACACGAGCGATTTTAAAGGGAGAGCGCAATAAAAGGTCAAAACCAAGATTGGATGATAAAATCTTAACATCATGGAACGGCCTTATGTTAAGTGGTCTTGTTGATGCATACAGATACCTAGGACAAGATGAATATCTCGAATTAGCGCTCAAAAACGCTCAATTCCTAGAAACTGCCATGGTAAAAGAGGATTACTCCTTGTATCGAAACCATAAAGATGGAAAAAGTGATATTGATGCCTTCTTGGAGGATTATGCTATTTTGAGTGAAGCCTTTTTGGGGCTCTACGAAGTGACTTTTGATGAGAAATGGTTAGATCATGCCAAAAAATTGATGGAATACGCCAAAGTCCATTTCTATGACGAAAATTCAGGGATGTTCTTTTACACTTCGGATTCAGACAAATCTTTGATTAGAAGATCTATTGAAACCATAGATAAGGAAATTTCTTCTTCAAACTCCATTATGGCCAAAAATCTCTTGAAATTCCATAAGCTATTTCCAGAGGAAGGCTTTGGAGATATAGCAGAGCAAATGCTAAGGAACGTTCAGGATGAATTCCTGCAAAGTGGTCAAGGCTATACCAATTGGCTTAACCTTGTCTTATTTGAAAACCAAAACTTCTATGAAATAGCTGTTGTTGGCGAAAATTACAAGCAATTGGGAAAGGAAATCAGTCACAGTTATATTCCTAACAGCATTTTGGTTGGATCCGCGAAAGATGGACCTGTGGATTTGTTGAAAAACCGATATGCTGAGGGCGAAACCTTTGTCTATGTCTGTATTGAAGGGGCATGCAAACTTCCTGTACAAGAAGCTGATGCAGCGATAGCTCTAATTAAATAATAAGACATTCTACCCGGGCCCATAATCAGGCCCGAAACAACTAATTTTGTAATTCAATCTATAAGAATATGAAGGAACTACGGGATTTTGAACAACATTTGGAAAACGCTATTGATTGGTTCTGGGAATTTATGCCGGACCTCGTATTGGCCATCATTATATTCTTTGTCGGATTATGGATAGTGCGATTCATCAATCGTATGGTAAGTCGCTTTTTTGACAAAAAAGATTACGATGAAACCCTGGAAAGTTTTCTTCAAAGCTTTATAAGCGTCACACTTAAAGTTTTGTTATTTGTAGTGGTGGTAACGCAATTGGGCGTAAAATCGTCCTCCCTTGTTGCGATGGTGGGTGCAGCAGGGCTTGCCATTGGATTAGCCTTGCAAGGGTCACTTGCTAATTTTGCTGGCGGCGTGCTCATTCTTATCTTCAAACCCTTCAAGGTCGGCGATTGGATTTCTGCACAAGGTTTGGAAGGCACCGTAAAGCAAATAAGTATTTTCAGTACCAAATTGAACACTTTTGGAAACCAAGTAGCCATAATTCCGAATGGTCAGCTTTCCAATGGTAGTATTGTGAATTACAATATGGAGGATACCCGTAGAGATAAATTTGATGTGGGCATTGGCTACGGTTCCAATATCAAGGAAGCCAAAGACATTTTATTAAAAATATGTGCCGATAGCCCCAAAATACTAAAAGAACCAATACCTGAGGTTTATGTAGGTGAGTTGGGCGATAGCTCAGTAAATCTTACTTTACGGTTTTGGGCAAAAAATGATGTGTTCTGGCCCGCTCATTTTTATGTGATTGAAGAAACCAAACTGAGATTTGATCAAGCTGGAATTGAGATTCCATTTCCTCAGCGTGTGGTGCACGAAGCCAATTAAGCTTTTTTCTTTGTCTGAAGTACGAAATCCTTAAGGTAATAAGGTTCAAAATATGCAACATCCTCAAAATCCTTATTCAGGAATTTTGGATACGCAATGCCTGCCATTTCTCGGGCGGAAGGCACAATTTCTGTATTGAAACTAAACACATCGTCCTTGAGTAGGTCTTTACACTTTTCTGCACCATTTCCTGCGATAAGGATTTTCGAATACTCCTTAAATTTTGCAAAGGAACCTGCTTCTATTATTTCAGCTTGGGTTTCCCTGATTTCTTTCCATTCTGAATTATAAACCGCTGAATAGACTTCCATTCGTCTTGCATCCAAAACGGGAATGATCACTTCATCTGTAGCTGCCTTAACTTGGCTGGCCATACTTTGCAAAGTAGGAATGGAAATCAAGGGGATATTCAAAGAAAATGCCAAGCCCTTGGCGGCTGAAACGCCTATCCGTAAACCCGTGTACGAACCAGGCCCCTTACTCACGGCAATTGCATCTAAATTGGAAAAAGACAAGGAAGCCTCTTCCAAAGCTTCCTTGATGTATACATGTAGTTGTTCTGAATGCGAATAATTTATCGCATTGTTTTCCTTTAAACAGATTACCTTATCTCCATCAGAAATGCTAACAGAGCAATTGGTAGTTGCAGTCTCTAAATTCAGTATTATGGCCATAGCGGCCACAAAGATACTAGTTTAGTGAAATTGGTATCCCAAAATAGAATTCCAATATCTTCAAACGGAAAATGTAATCGTACTTTGTCCTGATTACGGATGCTTCTGCATTGTCGACCCTTGATTGTGCTTGACTGAAATCAAAGGCATTCATCAAACCGACATTGAATCGTTCTTTAGCATAATCGTAAGCAAGTCTTCGCGCTTCCAAGGTTTTTTCGGCAGCTTCATAAGCCTTGTAAAATGTGGTCACATCCACATAAGCCTGCTGGATATTGGTTTCTAAATCCAATTTATCCTGCTCAAACTGAAGTTTAGCCTTCTGCAAACTGATTTGGGAACGCTTCACATTGTTCCGAGTGCTCCAACCATTGAAAATTGGAACATTTAATTGTGCACCATATGAGATACCGTCGAATATCCATAACTGATCTGTAAAGTTTGGTGTAAATGGCACACCATTTCCATCAGGTATTTGTGTCACATCTGAATATCTAGTACCATATTGAAAAAATGCAGATAAGGTCGGGGAATAAGCACCTTTAGCAATTTTCAGGTCTTCCTCTGCCAATTTCACATTGGACTCCGAGAATTTGATATCATTCCTAAAGCTAAGTGCCTTGTCAAAAATTACCTTTGCTGAATTATTCAATATATCCGACGGAGGAATTTGATACTCTGCGTCAGCTACATCAAAATTTTCATAGTCCGTAATCTGTAGCAGCTGAGCCAAATTTATCCTCGAAATCAATACCAAACTTTCCCCATTTACAATTTGTTGTTCTTGATCTGCGGCAGTTGCCTCAATTTCCAATAAGTCGCCTCTAGGCACAACCCCGGATTCAACCAATTCCTTTGTTCTCTTCAGGTCTTGCTCCGTAACCGCATACTGTGCTCTGAACGTCCTCAATTGTTCTTTGTTAGAAATAACCCCCAAATAAGCGTTGGCGACACTTAATTTGATATCATCCTTTAAATCATCCAATCGGTATTGATTGGCTATTGCATTCATCTTCGCACGATTTAGCTGCCTAAGATTACGCAGTCCATCAAATAAAGTAACATTAGAGCTTACGTTACCATTCACGTTAAACGCGGTGCTATTTGTCGGTAAGTTATTGGTTGGATTAATGGAGAATCCTGTATTGCTCGAAATCGTAGTAGTACCATTCAAGTTTGGCAACATGTTACCAATGGCATCGGATTTATCAATTTTCGCATTTTCCAAATCCAGCTCAAACTGTTCTATGGTCAAGTTATTCTCTACGGCAAATGTGACACATTCTTCCAAGGTCCACTTTTTCATTTGCGCGTTGGTCATTAGTACTGTTCCCAGTACCATGAGCAATGTGATCTTAAATTTCATTTGTTTTTTGATTTTTCAGATTGATGAATATGGGTTGGCTACACTTATGAATCATCATCTTCCTTCTTCTCCAATTTGTTCCAAACCTTGACTTTGTCACCTTCGTCAAGTCCTGATACGATTTCCACATCGATACCATCGCTTACACCCAGTTCCAATTCCTTGCGTTCAAATTCGTTTTCACCAGTTTCCACTTCCACATAAGGTTTTTCAGATTCCTTATCAAATTGAAGTAATGCTTCCTTCAATGCCAATACATCCTTTTTCTCTTCCAAAACAATAGAGGCATTTGCACTATATCCGGCTCTTACATAAGTGCTGTCGTTTACTACTAAATCTCCTTCTATTTTAAATTGGACTGCACCTTCTTCCTCTACACCTTTTGGAGCAATGAATTTCAACTCAGCGTCAAACTTGTTTTTTTCCAAGGCACCTAGACTGATTTCCAACGGCATACCAACATGTAACTTTCCAACTTCAGCTTCATCCACTTCGCCTTCAAAGATCATTTTGTTCATATCAGCGATAGTGGCGATTGTAGTACCGTCATTGAAGTTGTTACTTTGAATTACCTGATCTCCTTCTTCCACTGGAATCTCCAATATAGTTCCGGATACCGTTGCACGAATATTCGTGTTGGCACTAGAAGAGCCACCAGCCGAACCCTTACGGATGATTTGGTAATCAGCACGGGAATTTTTCAACTCCTGTATTGCCTGGTCGTATGTTAGTTGTTGGTTGTTGAAATCCTGACTTGAAATCACTCCTTTGTCAAACAGTGCCTTATTCCTATCATACTCGATTTTGGCATTGTTAAGCGCCAATTCTGCATTTCTAACACGACCTGCTGCCTGATTCAAGGATTGCTCATTGGGAACAACCTTAATGACCGCAATTAAGTCCCCAGCCTTTACTTCGACACCTTCATCCAAGTAAATTTTATCAATGATTCCAGAAATCTGTGGCTTAATATTGATTTCATCCTCTGGAATAACCTTACCGGTTACAATAACTTTGTTCACGATATCCTTTCGCTCCAAAGACTCGGTTTCATAAATCTGGGTCGGTTCGCTATTTTGTTTCAAAAAATAGACGGTAGCAGCTAGAATACCGATTATTACAACCGTGATTAACCCGTATTTTACGTACTTATTCATTTTTATTTATTTGATCGTTGTTATTTAATTTTTGTTTTTCGTTATTCTTCTCGTAGTGCTTCAATTGGCCTAACTTTTACGGCTCTGTTTGCTGGAATCATTCCAATAAGCAGACTCAAACTTACCATCAGAAAGAAGGAAACCGTAAACTGAGGTACGCTCACCATTGGTTTTACAAATGGGAAGTCTTCTCCACTACCCCACATCGAATCCAAAAAGGCAAGAATACCTACTGAAATAGCAAATCCTATCAATCCAGCAAAAGCGGTCAAGACAATAGCTTCTACAACAATTTGACGTCTTACTACACGGGGAGTTGCTCCCAAGGCACGTCTTACCCCAATTTCCTTTGTACGCTCTTTTACGGTAATTAAAAGAATATTACTAATGGCAATTACACCAGCGAGCAGCGTAAAAATCCCTACAAAAAAGGAAAAGCCTTTCAATACCGTGGTAAAAGCCGAAATATTGTTGAATATCTCTGACATATCAAAACTACCAATGGCCCGTTCATCATCTGGATGGATATCGTATTTGTTCTTTAAGATATCCTTAATCCTACTCTCAACAATGGTGACTTTAGTGTTAGGTTCAACAGCAATGGCCATCCAGCCCATGCGATCTCCCGTGTTAAATGCTTTCTGGAAAGTGGTAAAGGGAATGAACACCGCATTTTCACCGTCAATATTAATATTGTTGTTAGGTTTATAAATTCCCACTACGGAAAAGAAAACCCCATTGATTCGAATATCCTGTCCAATCGCATCTTCTCCTTTTTCAAAAAGAAGTTTGTAGGTTTCCTCTCCAATTACGCATACCTTTTTGGAGTCATCGATATCCGTTTGGTTTAAAAACCGACCTTCAACCAACTTCTTTTTGGTGATATTATCAATTTCGGGATAATCCCCATAAACCGAGGAACCACTAGTTTGACCATTTCTATAAACGGTAACCACATCACGGTGTCCCCCCAATTCAATTCTTGGTGCCAAAACTTCAATCTCTGGAATTTCACGCTTTAAAATTTCAGCATCCTCAATTTTATAGCGGATACGTCTGCCACGTTCAAAACCTTTATACGGTTCAGATGTGGATTGACCCCATACAAATAAACTATTGGAGGCAGTACCTGCAAAAATCTTATCAAAACCATTACTCATCCCGTTAGAGGAACCTAGCAGCAATACCAGAATTACCATTGCGAAAATGACACCCAACATGGTCAAGAAAGTGCGGAACATATTCTTTCCCAAGGTGTGGAATACTTCAATCCATAAATCTCTATCGAATAACCACATAATTATTTATCACTTAGTGCCACAATGGGTTTTACATTTGCCGCTTTAATTGCGGGAATCAATCCTGCCAAAACACCTGCAACAATTAAAATAATGGTTGCTGTTATTACAGTTGACAAGCTAACCGACGGATTTGAAAATGCCGGAGTATCTATAGTAGGGCCTATTACGGACAATATGATCCAAGCAAATATCAGACCTATGAATCCGGAAATAGCCGTAATGAAAACCGACTCTAAGAGTACAAGATTGATAATTTGCTTTGGTTGGGCGCCCAAGGCCTTGCGCACTCCAATTTCCTTTGTTCTTTCCTTGATTGTGAACACCATTATATTCCCAATACCAACAATACCAGCAATCAATATTAAAAAGCCAACACCGATACTGATAGCGCTTAACACTGTGGTAAAACTGCTAATATTATCAAAAGCTTCCGCATAATTCCAAACATTGATACCGGCCTGGTCCTCTGGAGCAACTTTATGTCTACGCTTCATCAAATCTTCCAATTTCCCAGAAAATTCCAAAGCTCGTGTCAAATCATATGTTGGGTTATAGGTCAACACCACTTGATTGATGATATTGGTGTTGCCATAGATTCTTTGATAGGTGGTAATTGGCGCATAAATCCTTCGTTCTGCATTGTCATCCCCATCATCCGTAAAAATTCCAATTACCCTAAAGGGTAATCCATTGAATTCTACAAATTTCCCTAGGGGCTCCTCGTCCTTGAACAAATCTTCTGCTACCTTTCTACCCAATACGGCAACTTTGGCTCGGTTTTGCACATCCGCATCGTTGAAAAACCGTCCTTCTGTAATCAAAGTTTTTTCAATGATTTGATGATCCGGGTGAACCGCTTGCACGGAATAAGACCCTGTTTCTGCTTTATAGCGCGCCGTTGTTCCGGTGAAATAACGGGAGCTGATGTACTCTATATCTTTAGGAAAACTACTTTTAAGGTATTCGTAGTCATCATTTTTGAGTTGGATACGTCTTCCTGCTTCAAAACCACCATATGCCTCTGCTGTAGTTCCGGGTCGAATAAAAATGGAGTTGGTGGCATCGTCATTGAACTGATTGGTGAATCCATTCTGCATTCCGTTAACTGAAGCCAGTAGCATTACCAATATGAAAATAGCCCACCCTACGGAAAAACCGGTGAGGAATGTCCTCAATTTGTTGTTCCTGAGGGTATGGAAAATTTCTTGCCAAATATCCCGATCAAACATATTGTTGGGCCCTTACTTGTTCTATTTTTTTATCTTCCACGATAACGCCATCCTTTAAATGCACAATTCGCTTGCACATATGAGCAATGTCTTCCTCGTGTGTCACTACCAATATGGTATTGCCTTCGTCGTTTATTTTTTGGATCAAATCCATCACCTCATAGGAGGTTTTACTATCCAATGCTCCTGTTGGCTCATCCGCCAATAGTACTTTCGGTTCGGCCGCCATTGCCCTTGCTATGGCCACCCTTTGTTTTTGACCACCAGAAAGTTCACTTGGCAAATGCGTAGCCCATTCCTTTAAACCTACTCTTTCCAAATAATTAAGTGCTTTTTCCTGCCGCTCTTTCCTTCCTACCTTTTGATAGTATAGGGGCAAGGCAACATTTTCCAAAGCTGATTTATAATTGATCAGGTTAAAGGATTGGAAGATGAATCCCAAAAATTTGTTTCGATACTGTGCCGCTTTTGTTTCGCTCAAATCCTTGATCGGAACATTGTCCAAGGTATATTCGCCACTGTCGGCCAAATCCAACATACCCAAAATATTAAGTAAGGTGGATTTACCAGAGCCAGAGGATCCCATAATTGCGACAAGCTCACCTTCTTCTGCTGTAAAATTGATTCCCTTTAATACGTGAAGGGAATTGCTTCCCATCCTATAGGATTTGTGAAGGTCTTTAATTTCTATCATGATTGGTTAATCTTTGATCTAAGGGATTGTAACTCTTGTAATAGGACTATTAAGTGCCTGAATTGTTACAAGAATTTTTAATTTTTTTTGAATCAGGTATTAATTGGCGTTTTCTTCGTCTTCAACTGCGTTCCAAACCTTGACTTTATCATCTGCCGAGAGCCCGGATTTGACTTCCACGAAGATACCATCACTAATTCCCAATTCTACATCTTTGCGTTCAAATTGTTGATCTGCAGTCTCTATTTCCACATAAGGTTCTTTGGTTTCTCCATCAAACTGCACTAATGCTTCCTTCAATGCGATGACATCATCAGCCCTTGCCAATATAATTGAGGCGTTCGCACTTAAACCAGCCCGTATAAACACGGAATCCCGTTTTTTGAGGGTTCCTTTTATTTCAAATTGTATGGCTCCATTTTCTTCTTTTCCTTTAGGCGCGATATAATCCAGGACGGCATCAAAAACCTGATTTTCAATGGCACCTACTGTTATTTCCAATGGAAGGTCTTCTTTGATTTTACCTACTTCGGATTCATCCACCTTTCCTTCAAAAATCATTTTTTCAACATCTGCAACTGCAGCTATAGTAGTTCCTTCATTAAAATTGTTACTCTCAATTACTTGGTTACCCACTTCTACAGGTACTTCCAGAACCATACCACTTACAGTTGATTTGATCAAAGTATTAGCTGCATTGCTCAACCCTCGGGTTGTTCCTGTTTTTACAATATCAAATCTTTTGTTTGCTGCGCCATAGGCCTGTTTCGCTTGATCAAATGCTACTTGCGCACGCTCTAAATCTGCTTTAGAAATTACACCCTTACCAAACAGCGAGCTTTGTCGCTCATAATTTCTGCGTTGGTCATCCAAATTGATTTTGGCCTCATCAATGGCATTTCTAGCATCGTTCAATGCGTTTAAATTTGGCACCACCTTGATTTTGGCCAATAGATCCCCAGATTTTACGTAGTCCCCGCCTTCCACATAGATTTCTTCGATAACTCCCGAAATGTTTGGTTTGATCAATACCTCTTCCAAAGGAAGAATGCTTCCGGTAGCCACTGCTTTCTTTACAATGTTTTGTTTTGATGGTTTCTCAGTTTCATAAACCACAGGGTCTTCAGAATTCTTTTGATAGAGGTAATACATTGAACCTCCAAACACTACCACAATGAGTAATAAGATGATAATGGTTACTGACTTTTTCATTTTGACTTTATAGTTAATTGATTGAATTAGACTTATTCCGTTCTTAAGGCTTCTATGGGTCTTACCTTAATGGCACTATTGGCCGGTATAAAACCTGCAAGTAGCCCTGAAATTATTAAAATCATCATGGCCCCACTTACCACACTTACGCTTACACTAGGGTTTACGAACATGTCCACTGGACCAGTGTTGTCCAGTAGGGAATTAATACCGTAAATGACCAATGATCCAAATATAATTCCCGCCATCCCTGAAATAATGGTCAAGAAAATTGATTCCATAAGTATCTGTTTTTTTATGGACCAAGGTTGTTCGCCCAATGCACGGCGGATGCCAATTTCCTTGGTTCGCTCCTTAACAACAATGAGCATAATATTGCTCACACCAATGATTCCGGAGAGTAGCACCATAATTCCTACCAGATAGGCAATGGCCTTGAGCCCTACAAACAAACTTTCTACCCGATTAAATTGTTCGTAAAGATCAAAATGCCCAACAGCACGTTTATCTTCTGGGTGAATTTTATGTCGGGTCTTCATCACATCGATGATATTGTGTTTCAATTCGGAAATGGAACTTCCGTCATGGGCGGTAATTGCCATCCAACCTACATCTTCACCTCTATTAAATGCCTGGGAAAAGGCAGTAAAAGGCACATAAATCTCCTTTTGTGCTTCTTCACCATCACCGTCGTTGTTCTTTTTCTTGTAGGTGCCGATAACCATAAAATTCACACCTTGAATCTTAATATAACTTCCTAGCACTTCTTCGTCTTTGTCATACAACTCGGATTTTACGCCTTGCCCTATGACCGCTACTTTTCGTTTATCCTTTATATCATTATGATTGATAAACCTACCTGAGGTGACCGACATGGGATCCTGGTTTATGATTTCAGGATAATCACCATACACATTATAGGCACCTACCCGAATACCTCGTATTACATTACCACCACCACGAAAACCACCTAGCTGATTGCGTGGAGAGACAAAACGAAGATTGGGAACATTATCCCAAATGGCTTGTACATCACTTACTTTGAACTCAAAGCTGCGATCTTTTGGTAGTCCTTCATAAGGTTTGGTAGTCCTGCGTGTCCACATGAACATGGTATTGGTAGCGATATCCCCAAAATCCGCTCGGATGCCATTTTCAAATCCTTTGCCTGCAGCCAATAACACAATAAGAATGAAAATACCCCAGCACACACCAAATGCGGTTAGAATGGTTCTTCCCACGTTGCTGGTCAGTACTTCCAATATTTCTCGCCATCTATCCCTGTTGAACATTTTGTTAGCGTTTAATTGGTTGTTATTCGTCTCTCAAGGATTCTATTACTTGAACCCTTGTTGCCCGTAATGCCGGTACCAAACCTGCCAATGCACCTGCCACAACCAAAACCATTACTGTAGAAAAGGCAACATTGAAATTTACCGACGGGTTCTTCACATATTCAATTTGAACATGGGGTCCAACAAACTCCAATAGGGCCATACTAAATATAAGTCCGGCAAATCCTGAAATTGCAGTCACAAAAATGGATTCGTGAAGAATCATACCCACTATGGACCATGGCTTGGCCCCCAGTGCTTTCCGTATTCCAATTTCCCTTGTTCGTTCCTTGACAACAATGAGCATAATGTTACTCACGCCTACAACTCCGGCAATGATGGTACAACCACCCACGAACCAGAAGAACAATTTCATATTGTTGGTTATGCCATAGTAGCGCTTAGCTTCTTCCATCGCACTCCAAACACGAACACCAGATTCATCATCCGGAGCTACTTTATGTTCTTTTTTTAAGTATTCCCTGAGATTGTCTTTGAATTTAACGGCTTGTGCCACAGCTTCGTCAAAATTCTCAGCAGGAGGCAAGGTGTAGGACATCGTATCTAATCTGTCGTTACCATTAAAAACACGTTGTGCAGTAGATATTGGAATGTAAATTACTTCTTCTTCCCTTTCATTTTGCTCGTTAAACACTCCAATTATAGTAAAACGGATTCCAGAAATGTCTATGATTTCCCCGATTGGTGATTCCACATCCTTGAATACATCTTCCTTTATCTTTTTACCGATAACCGCCACTTTACCCAAAGACACTTCATCCTTATAATTGATAAAACGACCTTCTACGGTGGAAAAACCTTCAATGAATTGAAATTCTGGGGATACGCCTCGGATGCCATACACGAGGGATTCACTGCCGTAATTAATATTTACACTGCGAACAAAGACTCGGGGAGACTCATATTCAATATCTTCCTTGAACATTCTGCCTGCCATTTCGTAATCCGTATTCTTGAATTGGATTACCCTACCTGGATTAAGACCTTGGTAAGCTTTTGATGTAATCTCTGGCCATGCCCAAATACTGGTGGTAGCATCTTGTTTGAACTCGTGTTCAATGCCATTGCGCATGCCTTGGCCAAATCCCAATAAAATTACCAATATAAATATGCCCGAAGCCACGGATAGCCCGGTAAGGAAAGTTCGCAATTTGTTCTTGCGGATGGTGTCAAAAATTTCTTGCCACCTTTCGATGTCAAACATGATGGTCGGTGTTTGATGATTGATGAAATACGCTAGCGTATATCTAATTAGACAATCATCCCACAAAAATGTTACACTTTTGGCAAGAAAAAATGTTAATACCTTAAATTTTCTTTATCCTTTTAGCTTTTTGTATACGAAAAAGAAAAGTGCTCCCACTAAAATATATGGAATGGCCATTAGATAAACGATGCCATTATTTATTCCCTCAGCTGTGCTGCCATCAACATCACTTTCAACTACCGCCCTACACATTGCGCATTGCGCATCCGCAATTTGAGGCACACAAAGCAGCACCAAAAAAATCAAGAACACCCCAAAAGAACGGCCTTTGTTAGCAGTGGATCTTTTTGAGGTCAAAGAACTAAATATAGAGTTGCGATCAATGGACATAATATGGAGAAATCATTAAGTAAACCACCACGCCGGTTACAGCCACATACAACCAAATTGGGAAGGTGAACTTGGCCCATTTCCGATGCCCAGTGAAATCGCCCAAATATCCTTTGGAATAAGTTACCAGAACCAAAGGGATAACTGCTATGGACAAGGCAATATGGGTAATCAAAATAAAGAAATAGATGTATTGAACAACGCCGTCACCACCAAATTTAGTGCTATCAGACGTCATATGATAGGCCACGTACATAACCAGAAAAAGTGCGGAGAGCACAATGCAGGTCGTCATTAGTTTTTGATGCAAACCACGCTTGCCATTTTTGATGGCAATTACCGCCCAAACCAATAAAACAGCCGTTAACCCATTGATTGTGGCATAAATTGGAGGTAAAAAGGTCAAAGGTTTGGCATTAGGGACCTTGTAGCCAAATAAGAGCGCTACAACTACTGGTACCGCGATTGAAATAATCGTTATTAAATTCTTGAATCGTTTTTCCTTGGCTGCTATCACTTCATTTTCCATCATTCCTCCAATAGTAGTTTTTTGATATCTTCTTTTAGTATGGTTATTTGTTGTGCTTCTCCTTCTGCACTAACCCCTTGTTTTTCTGTAATGGTTCCCCTGTAGTAGATCAACGGGTTTCCAAACTCATCATTTCTGGAACGGATATTACCGTTCTTGTCAACTAATGCAAACATCCCAGAATGTTCAAAGCCCCCAGGGACGCTTTCATCCTCATTGGCTACAATATAAAATCCTTCTTGCGCCAAACTATATATTTTATCCCTATCTCCCGTCATTAAGTGCCAATCTGGGTCGGTTATGCCATATTTACCAGCGTACTTTTTAAGAATCTCCGGTGTGTCATATCTAGGGTTTATTGTAAAAGATGCTACACCAAATTCTGGGTAATCTTTAAAAGTATCTTGCAATTCCACCAAATTCTTTGTCATGATCGGACAAATGGTGGGGCAGGTGGAAAAAAAGAATTCCACTACATAAACTTTCCCCAAATAATCCGCATTGGTTACCACCGTACTATCCTGGTTTAAAAAGGAAAACTCAGGAACCTTTCGCTTTTGACCATTACTAATGACAAACCCAACCGAGGATTGACTATTGGGCAAAGTCATACGATCATTTTCAACTACTGTACCTTCCCCTACTCTTTTAGTGATTTCATAAACCGCAAAAATGCCAAATATTAAAATGATGGCTGACACCCAAACATAGGTGTACTTTTTCTTATTTGTTGCTCCTGTCGGCATTGTTCTTTTTTAAGGCGAGGCGATATTCAGCAAGGATAATCTTCACGTCATCCTCCATTTTATTATTCAATTCGGCAACAGAAATGGTGTTAAACCCGTATTTCACCCCTTCATCTTCATCATCTGTTCGCCCTCTTAGATTTTGTTCTTTATCAATAATAAAGACGTAAGGCGTACCTAAATCGGGATCAAGCTCCAAGCTAGTACCAAGACTGTTGAACAGACGTTTTATTTCCGTGGAGCTGCCATAGGTAAAATACCATTTATCTATTTCTGACAACTTGCCCAATTCCTTTTTTAAATCCTGCACCTTGGATTCTTGATCACTGGGTGCAACCATAACAATTTGGAAATCCTTGAATTTCCCAAAACGTTTGTAAATCTTCTGGTTGAGGTTGAAGGCATTCCCTTTTTTCAAATCGATGTTATTTCCCAGAAAACCTAATACGGTAATATGGTCTTTTAAACTAACATCGCCTTCAAAATGGGTGAGGTCTTGAACGGATTTGGTGAGTACTGGCAGTCTACCAAAATTGTTCACCCCTGAAGCGAAAAAAAGATAGGCCACTATTGGAAATACAAATAGGATTACTAATACAAAGCCCTTCTTCATAATTATTTTGCTGAGTGCAAAAATAAAAAAAGACGGTTAAGAAACCGCCTTTTAAATTCGTTAAACATGGATTAAAAATTCCAAGTCATATATCCTTCCTTGAAAACGGTATAAATATAATCCGCTTCAAAAAGCAGAATGAATATCAAATAGCATATCAAGAAAATTGGAGTCCATACAATTGCTCTACGCAAAGAACTTTTCTCATCGCGTAGGTGCATGAAATCCCATGCAATGTAATAGGCCTTAACTAATGTCAAAATGATGAAAATCCAGTTTAGGATTTTCATCCCAAGAAAGAAATTCCCGGTTAAAGCCGCAGGCTTATAAATACCCAAAATAACTTCAATAGCCGTTACTAAGGACAAGAATGCTAGTACACCCCATATTTTTTGAACATTGGATTTAAATTTCCAAAGGCCTCTAAATATTTCTAATTTATGATCGTGTGCCATGTGTTATATTTTGTGTCTTTCCTGTTAGATGGAAATTGATATCAATTAAACGAGATAGAAGAATGTAAATACAAATACCCAAACCAAATCTACAAAGTGCCAGTACAGCCCCACTTTTTCAACCATTTCATAGTGGCCCCTTCTTTCATAAGTTCCAATTATGATATTGAAAAAGATAATGATATTGATTACTACACCTGAGAATACGTGGAATCCGTGGAATCCAGTGATAAAAAAGAAGAAGTCAGCAAATAATCGACTACCATATTCATTATGGATAAGATTAGCCCCTTCAACAACCTGGGTAGCATCCATTAATTTGGCTAAAGAACCTTCACGATCCAATACCGTTTTTTCTCCTTCCTCATTAATTGTTTCTGTTCGAATCAGGATATCGGAATTGGCTTTGAAACCTTCTACAACTTCATTCAATGAGAATGAGGTTTGATAACCTTCATCCATATACCAAACTCCTTCACTTTTAAGGTGTTTTACTCGGTCTTCAGGTAAGGTAACTGCAAAATCCGCTAGAGCAGCTCTTTCTCCAGAATCAGCATGCACAAATTGAAGGATTCTACCACCCTTGGTTTCAACAGCTCCAAAATCACCTTTTATAAAAGTTGCCCATTCCCAAGCCTGAGAGCCTACGAAAATCGCACCACCGATAATGGTGGCGAACATGTACCAGATAACACGGTTCTTTTTCATTTTATGTCCTGCATCCACAGCCAATACCATGGTTACAGAAGACATGATGAGAATAAACGTCATGAAGGCTACATAAATCATCGGGTAATTCCCATGGAAGAATGGTACGTGGGTAAACACCTCATCGGCAATTGGCCAAGTTTCAATGAACTTGAACCTTGAAAAGCCATAAGACACCAAGAATCCAGAGAAGGTCAAGGCATCAGATACGATGAAAAACCACATCATCATTTTTCCGTAACTCGCATTTAGTGGACGATTTCCGCCTCCCCAAACGCTTTCTTCACTACCGGTTGCTACCGTTGTATCCATATATAAAAGGTCGTTTTAATAAAACTTTAGCAAAAATACATCTTTTGCTGTATTGAAAAAGACAAAGTTGAATGAAAACTGCTTCAAGTAAAATTTATTTCACGAAATACATGAAAAGTATGAGGTATACCCAAAGAAAATCCAAAAAATGCCAAAATGTTACTCCCAATTCCAAGCCCAACATATGACCTGGAAGGTATTTACCACGTAGTTGCTGAACCAAGACCACCAAAAGCGAAATTATTCCCGCCACAAGGTGCACAATATGTACGGCGGCAATCAAAAACACATAAGACATCTTAATGTTACTGGTAGGCCCTGTAAAGTAGTAACCGTTATCCAACATCTGTGAAAAACCAATGAACTGGAACACAATAAAGGTAATCCCAAGGCCCAAAGTGGTAATAAGCAGGATACTTGCCTTTTTTTGCGCATTTGTTGCAACAGCCTGTTTGGCCATGAAATAGGTAATACTGCTTAAAACAATTAAGACCGTACTGATGAAAAATGCCTGTGGCAAATCCAAATCACTGATCCAATCCTCGCGCTTACTGCTCACAATATAGGCACTGGTCCAACCAGCAAAACCCATAATCAAACTAACGATGCCAAACCATAGCATCATTTTTTTTGCCCTTCTGTTTTTTACTTCAATATCAACTTCGGTCAAATCCATAGTACTAACCAATAAACTTATCTAAAACGTAAATAATCTGAATCAATGAAATGTAGGTCACACTGGCCAACATCAGTTTCCTTGCTGCGGGATTGTCGCGTTTTTCATAGAGTTTGAAAGCGAAAACCAACATTACAAGTCCGGCAATCAGAACCAAAATCGCAGCAGGAATGGACAAATGCAATCTTCCTGTAAAACCAAAAACCGGCATGACGGAAATTACGATCATCCAAATGGTGTAAAGGATAATCTGAAGAATTGTCCCGGTATCCTTTTTACCCGTTGGCAACATCTTGAAGCCCCCTTTTTTATAATCTTCATCCAACATCCATCCTAAAGCCCAAAAATGTGGGAATTGCCAAAAAAATTGAATCATAAACAGTGTTCCGGGTTCAATTCCAAAATCATTGGTAGCAGCAACCCAACCCAACATAAAAGGTATGGCTCCTGGTATGGCACCAACAAAAACGGAAAGTGGTGTTATTGTCTTCAGTGGTGTGTACGCACTGGTATATAAAAAAATGGAAATAGCGCCGAACATGGCGGTTTTAGGACTTAAAATATATAAGGCCACCACCCCTAGGATGGTCATGGTCACCGCAATGGTCAAAGCCGTTTGAACCGTCATCCGTCCAGCGGGAATTGGGCGGTTCCGGGTACGCTTCATCAAAACATCCAAATCCTTTTCTATCACCTGATTATAGGCATTGGAAGCGCCAACCATGCAATAGCCGCCAAATGCCAATAGCAAGAGTGAAACCAAATCAATCTGATAGGCACCTAAAAAATATCCAGCAATAGATGAAAACACCACACTTACCGCCAATTTGGCCTTGGTGATTTCCTTGAAATCAGCGAACATCAAGGAAAAAGTAGTGTTTTTAACAGTACCCACAGCGGTTTTCATGCAAATTTTTATTGGCAGGCAAAGATAACGCCAGCCTATATCATTTCCAACCTATTGCTAGTCTTTGTGTTATTTTTGAAAATGGATTACGTCCAAGTCCATATATCAACCCTAAAAATCAATTCTATGCGTTTGCTTTTAGCCCTTGGCATTTTGTTCACTTCCATGGTCCAAGCCCAAAATGATGAAGTCGCCATAACGGTCGACACGCTATCCCAAAACGTTTATATGCTAACCGGAAGAGGTGGGAATATTGGCATTTACACAGGCGAGGAACATCTTTTTATGATCGATGATCAATTTGCACCACTTAGTGCGAAGCTAAAGCAAACCATAGCTACATTATCTGATAAACCCATTACGTACTTGATAAATACGCATATGCATGGAGATCATACAGGCGGTAATGCCAATTTCAATACTTCTGAGACCACCATTGTAGCTCAGGACCGCGTTCGTACCCGACTAGTGGATCGTGGACAAAAAAGGGTTGCGGATGCTAAAATGTCGCAATCCGATTATGAGAAAAGCCTACCTGAAATTACCCATTCCAATGGGATGACATTTTATGATGGTGATGAAACAATATTGTTAATGCACGTGCACAATGCCCATACTGATGGCGATACACAGATCTATTTTGTAAACGAAAATGTACTCCATATGGGCGACACCTATTTTGCAGGTAGATATCCCTTTATTGATCTTAACAGTGGCGGAAGTTTGGATGGCTATATTGAAGCGAGCAAGCACGCATTGTTGGTCATAAACGAGGACACCAAGATCATTCCTGGACATGGCAGACCTTCAAATAAAAAGGAATTGGAAGGTTTTGTTGCCATGCTGGAGGACATCCGTGGTTTAGTACAACACGAAATTGATGCTGGGAAAAGTCTTGAAGAGGTAAAGAACAATACCTCCTTGTTGGCAAAGTATGATGTGACCCACGGAAACGCCTATATCAATCCTGAAAAAATGCGCGAAACGGCTTATCGAAGTCTTGCAGACAAATAGAATACCAAAAAAAGCCCTGACGTTTCCATCAGGGCTTTTTCATTCCTGCCTCAACAGGAATCCTAAGTTTTCTATTACTGAAGCTTAAAGGTAATTGGAATACTAAATGGAACTTTTACAGCTCTACCTCTTTGCTTACCAGGAGTCATTTTAGGTAACTTCTGGATAATACGCATTGCTTCTTTCTCCAAGTTTTTATCTGGACCACGCATTCTAATGTTACCGATGCTTCCATCTTTCTGGATAACAAAGATTACGTTTACCCTTCCTTGAACACCCATTTCCTGAGCAATTTCAGGGTAACGGAAATTCTTACGGATATGCTTCTGCATCATATCCTGGAAACATTGTTTTTTATTGCTTGATCCTTCACAACCAGGAAATACAGGTACGTCCTCAATTACAGCAAAAGGAACTGAAATGTCTTCATCAATCTCTTCAACCTCAACTTCCTCAACTTCCATTACCTCTTCTTCCTGACTGGTTTCGGTAGATTCGATTACAGTTTCTTCAACTTCTTCTTCATCTTCTACTACTTCGATTACTTCAGGAGCTGCTGGTGGTGGAGGTGGTGGAGGTGTCTTGATCTGCTCCGTCATCGGAACTTCCTCGTCCAACTGATCTTCAATATTCATGGAAATGTCATAATCGTTTGCCTTATCATATTTTTTCCACTCCATGGCTCCGTAAACCAACCCCAAAACAGCGGCCAACCCTATTACAAAATAGAGTGAACTGTTTTTTCCTACATCTGCTTTTGGATTCTTTTTTAGTTCCATCGTTCTGAATTTAGTGTTTGCTAATTTAATTATTAATTGATGAAATAAACAATTAAAATTTCCATTTTAACGGCCTTTCTTTAGAAAAATACCATTTAATTAAGAGAACTCCTGCGAATGCCCCCAAGGTATTCGCTATAACATCCCCGGTTTCGGCCATACGGTCCTGGGTAAATGTATTTTGTAGAACCTCAATTATTATACCATATAATATAGCCGCAATAAGACTGAATCTTATTCCATTCTTCATTGCAATTTTCCAATTACTTCTTTCCCGAATCATAAGACAGGCAGCAATGGCAAAGACAAAATAAAACACAAAATGGGCAGCTTTGTCCAAATGTGGAATTTCATCTGTGTCCGGCCCAACATCTGGAAAAGAAAATAAGCTGAGAAATGTTATCAACATTACCCAGCCTATAAAAAGTATGGTAAATATATATTTTTTAAGCACCAATCAATGCTTTGTAATCTTCATCGCTCATTAAGTCATCAATTTCTGATGCATCGCTGATCTTGATTTTGATCATCCAACCTTCACCGTAAGGATCAGAATTGACTTTTTCTGGCTCATCTTCTAGCGCTTCATTAAATTCAACGATCTCACCGCTCAAAGGTAAAAATAAGTCAGAAACGGTCTTAACGGCTTCAACAGTACCGAAAACTTCTTCCCTATCCAATGTTTCATCCAAAGTCTCAACTTCCACATAAACAATATCGCCAAGTTCTCCCTGGGCAAAATCGGTAATTCCAACGGTGGCAACATCCCCGTCAATTTTAATCCATTCGTGGTCTTTGGTGTACTTTAATTCTGCTGGTATGTTCATTGTCTATTTGATTTAGTCAGATGACAAATGTAACGGATCAGCTTTTGCTTTTCAAGAATTATTTACAACATTAATAAATGGTTGGAAAAATGATTCCCAAGACGCTAAACATTAGTTTCCGAAATTGTAACGCAAGGTGAACCCAGCATTGATTGTGGTCTGTGGAAATGCTGTGGATACGGCGAATTTGGAAAAGGAATGATCATAGAAGAACAGGGCGTTCAAACTCTTGCTCAAGGCATAGTCAGCAGTGAACTTCAATGACGCCAATTTCTGTCCTGATGTAATCTGATTGTTATCTATGTCCAAATTCCTGATAATGGTGATATTGTCACGCAACGAGAGATCTGCCTTTAGATTCAAGTCACCCTTCAAGCGCGTTCGCTCTCCACCAATATTGGTTACAAACTTCACATCTTTGAATCGATAACCCAAGCCTAAAGTATATTCCTTACCGTTGATTTCCGTCATCAAATTATTGTCGAAACTCAAAGTCAACACCCTATCTGTTCGCACCTCTGCCAAAAGACTGAAGGAATTCTTCATTTCAAAATCAACACGAATCAATGGATTAAACTGATCCGTCAACACCACATTATTAATAATGTTTTCCGGCAACAGGTCTTCCGTTTCTGGATCAAACTGATTGTTTTGACGCTCTAAATTACTTTGGATGGAGTTGACACTGTAAGATGCTCTATACCCATGAGTCAATGAAAAACGCTTGAACTTCTTTTTAAACCAACGATTTTTCATCAAACCGGTATATTTTACATTCCAGTTTGGTATTGGGATTTCGCGGTAAACATCCAAGTTCACTCTATTTACATCTTGTCCCGTATATGCTGCAAAGAAGGCAGGTAATAGAACCTCCTGCTGGGTTTTGCCATAGCGCTGCGGAAAACCGTCTTCATCAAGTGGTCCAGGATCCTGCCCACGATCCGAAACCAACCTATTGGCAATGGTAATTCGGTTCGCTTTGAATTGCTCAAAGGTTTTGGAATCGAACTCATCACTCTTGTTGAAAATAGTTCCGATCATAACCGTTGAAATACTAAAATTGCTCAGCTCGTTCACCAAACCATTCTGCTCATTGATCCATTCTTCAGGACTGTAGTTTTCTTGTAAACTTCTTGTAAGCAAACGATCAGCGGTAAGGTCAATTGTCAAATCTTGTGTGGGCTGGGCCGTTGCCGTTATGTTCAATTGGCGATTGGTATTCTGCATGAACTGCGAATTGAACTCTGGGAATGTTGTCAACCAGCCATTCCGGGCAGCTTCATAACGCACATCCGCTTGACTACCGAAAACAAAGCCCAAGCTTGGTCTTGCTGTTCCAATAAATCCGATGGACTGGGTATATCCAGGCAAAACGGTTCCACTATTTCTACTGTAGTTGACATTTACACGTTTCACCATGGTCAATACATCAACCAACGTATTGAAGCCTTTACCCGTTTTCTTTAAAGGTTTTTGATCTTCGTCACCGGATGCTGGATTTCCTGCCTTATCTCTACGTTGTTGTGCCTGCGCAGCTGTGACCTTGCCATCTCGTTTCTTGAGTCCGATATAGTCGTAAAAGCGCTGCATGCCGAGGTTGGCCGTCAAGTTATGGGTACTGGCATTTTGAACCGTATTGATGTTCTCACCTGCAACTTCCAACAACGCGTCACCACCGCGTTGCCAATCAAAATTACTGGTGTAACTGTATTGAGCGTTGATAAAATTCAAGAATGGGAATTTATCAAATGGCAATTCATAATTCAATTGCATGTTCTGCTGATGCCTATTTGGCTCTCCAATATCGAAGAAACCGTCCCATAGATCTAAAGTTTCATTGATGCCTGAATCTGGATCGTCATCTAAATTGAAATAATTTCTAACAATGTTGTTATTGGAAGCGGTCAAATTCAACCGCAAGGATTTTGTAATGCTGTAGTTAAGCGTGTATTGCCAGTTGAACAAGTAGTTGCGCTGTTGTAATAATGGTAATTCCAAAGCATCAACCCCTGGCTCCAACACATCACGGAAGCGTTGTTGGTTGAATGCGCGATTGTAATTCGCGTTTACCGAAACACTTGTAGGCAATAAATTGAAATTCAAGTCTTTTAACCATTGCCAGTATTTCCCAGTCAATAAGGAATCATTTTTGGCAAACGGAGCAACAGGTGCAGGTTTAAAATTATGATTGTACACAAATCCTGTGGTCACATTTTGATCCCGTAAATCAGCTACTTCAAAATCCCTGTGGTTGGTTTCATTGTAGGAATAGTTAAACGTGAAATTTTCTACGTCGAAGAAATTTTCCTTTGCCTCTGGCCCCCTATTTTTCCGCACACCAATCAAGTTGATGCTTCTTCGTTTGGTATAATCTTCTGCTTGTTCTTTAATTGTTTCTGCTTCTTCTTGTGTAGTAGCGGCGGCAATTCGATCATCCAACTTAAGATCATCGTAAACCGGGTCAAATTCTGGTGTAATCAGCGTTTCGGAAATCCCATAATTGAATGGAATCTGGATTCCCCATTGCTTTGGCAGCAATTGTCCCACATTTACATTGGTCACAACATCATAGGAAATGGCATCTTCACGTGAGCGTTCATTTGGCATTTGATCAATGGAACCAAAACCTGAGGTACTTTTGCTTCCTGTGGCAGTAACATTTGCAAAATCGGCCATGTTAGCATCTAATGCAGCTATTGCCGCCCAACCGCCATTATTGTCCAATCCGGCCAAACGTAATTCATTGAACCACACCTCACCTCTTGCAGGCAGATCATCAATATTCTTAACCCCCACCATCATACCACGGATACTACCTAAAGATGGATTACCACGTATTCCAATACGTAGCGTACCCAAGGTTCTTGGCGCAAATTCATCTACCAAAACAGCCTCACCATCCACAATTTCATAAAAATTGATTTGGTTCAAAGATTGTTCTGCTATACCGCGTGATTTCACTTTGTTCAAATCACTAAGTGCAATATCTATTTCATTTACTTCTGGCCAGATTTCCTCAGCAGATGTAGCATTGAAGGGAGTAAATTGAAGCGGAAGTTCTATTTGATAAAAATTCTCTGAGAAATCTGTACCTATCCTTAAAAAACCAACCAATGGGGTATCGTCATCTGAATAATCCCCATTTAGGATTTTTTCGGCGTGCATGAACATTTTAATACGCTCATATTGCCTCACATCAATGTTTACATTTTTAAACACCCCTCTAGAATCCCGTGATTCCAAATTCTCCACTACAAAAGAAAGCGATTGCTCATTTTGTCTTATAATGGTGTTGTTATTGTTCAATTGCTCACGAACCACCCCAGGAGGCAAAACATACGGGATAGGCTGACGACCAAAGTTCTCTTCAATGTTCACTGTGTTCACATCTGTAATGGTTCCATCATCCGAAGGATCATTGTCCACATCGGGCTGCAATGAATTGGTGTAACTCCTCCAATCTCCGCGAACCAAATCCAAGGTAGCAAAACGAAGCACCATATCATCTTGGAATCCTGTCATGTACATCCGCATAAAACTAATGGATCGGAAATCCGTAATTCCACCTACAGCATCTGTGAAATCGCTCAAAGGAATTTTATACTGAATCCATCTTCTGTTCAATTGTGTGCCGTTTGGAAGATCAGGGGTAAGACCTTCTCGAATATCCGTTACATATTGGTCATTGATAGCAGTGTTGGGTCTAATTTGGATGCGATACTCATAATAGCTGTTTACCGTGTTCATGGTCAAATCGCGATCAATATCTTCTACATCAGGTAAAGTTGTTGACCCTCGATTTGTATTGGTTACGGCCACAGGCGAGTTACCGTCAGGGTTATTAAAGTCAAAATATCGCTCTAAAATTCCACCTTCCCTGTTCAAGTAGTATTGATAATTGTCCAAAGCGGGATCTTCCGCCGGTCCATTGTAAATAGCAGCTTCCTCGGTATCATCGAAACCATCAAAACCAACATCCTGAAGCGCTCTATTATTTTCATCAGCATCAAAAGCATAAACCAGCGATTGGGTGGATGGTACTTGACCCCAAATTGTCGACCTTGGAATTTCGTTATTGGTGCTTGCAGGTAACCCGTTTTCGTATTGCTTTCTACCATCCTTAAGAATGTCCTCGGATATATTTCCCAAATTGATAACCAATTCACCCGAGTTGGCTCCAATAGCTTGCCCATCCACATAAGGATCAAGCACCCAAAACTGAACAAACTCCACGTTGGACTGCTCAAAATTGGTACTACTCAATGGTCTCATGATACCGGCCCATTTGTCTTGGGGTACTTCTGCATCAAAATTTGGGTTGGCATTGTAGGGACCTTTTGCATTTGGATAGTACACCATGTCCAACGTACCCTGAACCTGTGTTTGCCCTTGGGCGATATCTGTTTCTGTAAAAACCTCATTGATAAACACCCTCCGGGTTTCATTCAAGGAAATATCATTATCTGATATTCCTGATGGTCTTTGGTTGGTATAAAATATAGGGTCGATGGTATACCAGGCCATTTTTGCACGCTCATAACCCACATCAATATCGGTTCTGTCCTGCAAGAATTCCACTGGTGGACTCGCCAAAGTCCATCCCAAACTGGAACGTATATCGATTAACGCCTGCGCACCTTCAAAATCATCCAAATAGGTCGTTGTCTCTCCTTGGAAATCCGCATTCTTGGGTGAATTTGGTTTTAGGAATGCCACCTCTCCACGCAAGGAAAGATTAGAGGGTACATCGGTATCTATGTTCGGTAATTTGTTCGCTAAACGCGTCAAGAAAGGCAATTCGGTACTGAAATTACCATTCAATCCAAAAATAGTGTTGTTCACAGGTTCTACCCCAAAATTGGATTTTTGGGTCAAGGGTCGCTCATTTAAATTGAGAATGGTCCCACCCAAAACAAAATTTTCATTGAATTGATGCTCAACATTTACGCCCGTGAATCTTCGTGTCTGTTGCCCAAATACTGCATTATTTTCAACAGATATATTGATCGGTGTATTGGATGCCGCCAAACTAGGGTCTAAGATTTGAACCGTACCGGCTTGATAATTCACTGTATAATCAATTCCTTCTTGCAATTGTCGCCCTCCAGCTGTTACCCGTACAGAACCCCTTGGAACATTGAAAGCTCCAATTGGGATTCCATTATTTCCTTCAGATTTATAGCGTCCTTTTATTTGGAATCTATTTTTTTCTGCATCCTGAAGTGAAGCTGCCTTGGTTTTGGCATACATATTTCGGAAGACATAGCGTTGCTGGTTGGGGTTATACCCTTGGTCGTTTTCTACATCATATGTACCTCCACCTAATTGATCAAATAAGAATTCACCGAAAGGTTCCACCTTGGTGAAAATGATACGACCACTTTGGGTATCCACAGTAATTCCGGGTACATAGTCGAAGAAACCATCACCGCCGGGCTGTACATCATTATAAATATTCAAGCGGTCCAAGTTAAATACATCAATAAGAATTCTTTCTTCCAATCCTGTTGGCCAACCTTGGTTAGGGTCAACTGGGGTAATGTAATTTCTTGGGGTAGGGTCCGAATAGAGAATATTTAGCTTAAAATCTTCCTGACTTAATTGAAAAGCACCAGTTGCATAGATGTTCTTCATCATCAAATCCCAAATAGGATCGTCCACGTTGGTGATGTTACTTTTCAGCAACTTTAGGATCAACGTATTGTTCTCAATAATTGGATTAACGCCTCCTGAAACTGTTGTTGCATCAACACCTCCATTTGCAAATTCACCAACCTGGAACACCTGATCTCCGATGGTATACTGGAAAGCAACGCCCAAAACCTCATCATTGCTCAATCTTTGGTTCAAGGAAATATACCCTAACTGCGTATCGAACTGGTAATCCCGTCCTTGTTCCAATTTTCGGGCATTTTCCAAAATTGCATAATCAAATCCTTGATTCACTTGATATCCTGGAATGTTGAATCCTTGCTCTACGGTTGCGATATCTCGAATGGCATCGGTAAGTGCTCCGGTTCCAATTTGGTTTGGATCAAAATCGTTAGCGCCGTTTTGTGGTGGCGCGTTGTTGCCAAACACATTGAAGAAACCGGCAGGGGCACCACCGGCTAAACCTATTCGTGTTTTCGGATTTCCATCCTGATTCAATTCTCCTTCTCCCAAATCTTGGATAGCCACCACGTTCCTAACATTCAAAGTCTGCTGGTTTCTATTGGTCACCCAAACTTCAAGACGGGTTATTTGGACTTCACTCCGGATAAAGGGGTAATTTTCCAAGGCTCGGTCATAATTATCTCTAAAATATTGTGCTAGGAAGAAGTGTTTGTCTTCGTCATAATCCAAGGCTGTCAGGGCAAATTCATTAAGCGTTCCACCTCCTTGCGCCACAACAGTATTGTTTTGTGATCGCTGTTCTGAGAAGACAGCTGTTACGGTGGTTTTTCCAAATTGCAATTGGGTCTTTACTCCAAATAGACTCTGAGCACCTGTAATCAAGGAACTGTTTAGTGGCATGTTTACATTACCAACCTCAATTTTTCTTAGAATATCATCTTCAGTTGGCGTGTAATCCAACTTTACCAAGTTCTGGAAATCAAAAGTAGCCTCTGTATCGTAGTTGGCCGTTACTTGTAAACGTTCACCTACTTTACCTAAAAGACTTAAACTTATACGCTGATCAAAATCAAATGAAAGGTTGGTCCTGTTCCTTGGCGATAAGGCTGGGTTATCATTTTTTTGCCATAAGATTCCCAAATCCATAGCTACAGAACCTTGGGGTATTACTTCAATGGTATTTCCACCAAAAATGGATTCAAAAAAGCTACTGTTCACATAAAAATTGGGCAATAGGTTTTTACGGGCTTCCTCGCTTCCTTCTTTTTTTCCGGTAAAAGCATCAATCTTTTCCTTGAAATAGGATTTCATTTGCTCTTTACGCACTAACTCAAAGTATTGATCTGGCGTTAATATTATCGGATAGGAAACATTAAAATCCCCAATACTTTCGGTGTATATGTATCGGTCAGTTTTTGGATCGTAGGAGTACTTGGCAATAATGCTATCTGGATTTTCCAATATCAATCTACCTAGTGCAACTCCCGTTTTCACGGAATCTTGCGCTTGCTCGGTAGTTTCCTGGCCCCAAGAATTGGCGGCGATTAGAAAACAGATAAAAAAGAAAAAGTACCTAAATCTTATCGATTTAAGTATCGGTTTTGCCCCTCTTTTCAAACTAGTTACAAATTTTTCAGCGCTCGTTTAATAATGTCCTCAACGCTTAAAGTAGTGTCCTCGGCCAGTACCTTGTCCACAACCTTTTCTGACTGCCTACGGACAAAACCGAGAACCTCTAAAGCAGATAACGCTTCTTCTTTGCTAGTATTGTTTGATTGAAGGGAAACTTCACCCATATCATAGACTTTTAAAATCTTGTCTTTTAAATCCAAAATGACACGCTGGGCAGTTTTAGCTCCTATCCCCTTGATTGCCTGTATGGAAGGGACATCTCCATTGGCAATTGCATCCCGAACTTGGGTCGGTGATAAAGACGATAACATTGTTCTTGCCGTGCTAGATCCAATGCCCGAAACTGATATTAAAAGTCGAAAAATCTCCCGTTCGGCTTTTTCCACAAAGCCGAATAGGGTATGTGAATCCTCTTTCACCTGTAGATGGGTGAAAAGTCTTATGTTTTCCTCATCCTTCAACAAGGAAAACGTATGTAGTGAAATGTTCAGAAAATAGCCAACACCATTGCATTCTACAATTACATAGGTTGGGTTCTTTTCAACAAGTTTTCCTGAAAGATGGGTAATCATGGTTTTACTTTTCTGCTAAGTTACTCTTCAGCATGCATATGCGCCAATCTTCGTTTCTCTCTTTCTTGGGCATCAATAACAGCTACAGCAGCCATATTCACCATTTCATCAACACTGGCACCCAATTGTAAAATATGAGCTGATCTTCTTAAACCAACCATTATTGGCCCTATTGATTCCGCATTATGGAGTCCTTTCAATAATTTATAGGTGATATTGGCAGAATCCAAATTTGGGAAAATCAATGTATTGGTCTTTTTACCCGCTAATTTGGAAAATGGGAAATTGTTATGACATAAATCCTGATCTAGGGCAAAATCCGTTTGAATCTCACCATCTACGACCAAATCGGGATTGGTTTCATGTAATATTCGGACAGCCTCCCTTACCTTTTGCGCATTAGGATGACTGGAAGACCCATAATTTGCATAGGACAACAAGGCCATTACTGGATTAAATCCGAAGGTATTGGCCACATTTGCGGTCATCTGGGCAATTTCCGCCAATTCTTCTGCATTTGGATCTACATTTATGGACGTATCTGCCAAAAACAAAGGTCCACGGTCAGTAATCATAATGTTTACGGTTGAAGCATTGGTCACACCTTTAGCCCTGCCCAAAACCTCAAAAACAGGCTTCAATACTTTAGGGTATGCTCTGGAATAGCCAGAAATCATGCCATCGGCATCACCTTCCAACAGCATCATGGAACCGAAATAATTTCGTTTCCCCATGTTTATCCGAGCACTATATTGCGTTTCACCTTTTCTTTTTCGGGATTCCCATAGTTTCATTGCATACCTGGTACGCACTTCACTGGCTTCTTCTGATCTTGGGTCTATAATTTCAACTTCCGCATCAAAATCCAAATCCTTTTTAAGACCTTCAATAATCTCACGATTACCTAAAAGAATAGGAATGGCAATTCCCTCTTCATAAACAATTTGTGCAGCCTTCATCACATCCAATAATTCGGCTTCGGCAAACACAATACGTTTTGGATTGATTCGAGCTCTATTATGCATCAAACGAACCACTTTATTATCGTTACCAGAGCGTTGGTATAATTCTTCCTCATACCTTGCCCAATCTTTTATGGGTGACTTTGCCACTCCACTATCCATGGCCGCTTTTGCAACAGCTGGTGGAATTTTTGTAATCAATCTTGGATCAAATGGTTTTGGGATGATATAATCCTTCCCAAAGGTCAAACGAGTGGCGTCATAGGCAATATTGACCTGTTCTGGAACTGGCTCACGGGCTAAATCTGCCAACGCCCTCACCGCAGCCATTTTCATTTCTTCATTGATCTTTGTAGCACGAACGTCCAAAGCTCCCCTAAAAATAAATGGAAATCCCAAAACATTATTCACCTGATTTGGATGGTCTGAACGACCGGTCGCCATGATGATATCCTTTCTGGTTTGGCAAGCCAAATTATATTCTATTTCAGGGTCTGGATTGGCCATGGCAAAGACAATAGGGTTTTTGGCCATGGATTCCAGCATTTGGGGTGTCATGATATTGGCGATGGAAAGGCCAATAAAAACATCGGCATCCTTGAGCGCTTCGTCCAAGGTGTCAATTTTGCGATCTGTAGCAAATTCCAATTTCTCCTTGGTCAAATTGGCGCGGTCACTTCGTATTACCCCCTTGCTGTCAAGCATGGCAATATTTTCAGCCTTGGCACCAAATGCCTTATATAAACGTGTGCAAGATACTGCAGCCGCTCCTGCCCCACTTACCACGATCTTCACCTCATCAATCTTTTTACCTGTTATTTCCAAGGCATTTAGCAAGGCAGCAGCGGAGATGATAGCAGTTCCATGCTGGTCATCATGCATTACAGGAATATCCAGCTCTTCCTTTAACCGTCTTTCAATTTCAAAGGCTTCCGGCGCTTTGATATCCTCTAAATTTATCCCTCCAAAAGTTGGTGCAATCGTTTTTACGGTTTCAATGAACTTTTCAACATCTTCCGTATCCAATTCAATGTCAATCCCATCGATATCAGCAAAAATCTTGAAGAGCAAACTCTTTCCTTCCATTACTGGTTTGGAAGCTTCTGGACCAATATTACCTAAGCCCAAAACCGCAGTTCCGTTTGAGATTACGGCAACTATATTTCCTTTTGCCGTGTATCTGTAAACGTCCTCCTTGTTCTTTTCAATCTCTAAGCAAGGTTCTGCCACTCCTGGGGAATAAGCCAATGCCAAATCGCGTTGTGTAGCATAAGGTTTGGTGGGTACAACTTTTATCTTACCGGGCTGTGGTTTAGCATGATATAGTAATGCTTCCTTTCGCTGTTTATCTTTGCTCATACCTGAAATTTGAATCGGTAAATTTATGGCATTCCGTTAGAATACCTACATAAAATCGGAATCCATTTCCTGAATACGCTCAGGATGTAAGTTCAAATAGAAAACTGATTATGCATCTTTTTTGACATTCAACCGCATGGCCAAAACTGCCGCAATAATAAAACAGGTACCGGCAAAGAACATCGCGTTGATTGAATTCGCACCTAAAAGGTTTTTGAATATGGGCCCAAATGACAAAGTTTGAATTCCCATTGGGATTACAATCATCATGTTTAGAATACCCATATACACTCCTCTTCTTTCTTGCGGTACGATTTTGGAAACCATACTATAAGGAATTCCCATCATGGCCGCCCAACCGATTCCAAATAGAATCATAGGGAATAGTACCATTACAGGGTCCGAAATATTGGGAATGGCAAACAATGCCAACCCGGTACCCACAAGACTTAGAGCATAAATTTTCTTACCTCCGAACTTGACGGTAAGTGGAACCAAAATAAGGGCCACTACCGCTGTTACAATATTATAAGTTGTACTCATTTTAGCCGCTTGAGCTGCCGCTTCAGAAGTATCAAACCCCATTGTAGCACGGAACAAAGGTGTAATAAACTGCCAGTAAACAAAAAGGGCATACCACTGAAACAAGTAGACTCCTGAAAGCTTCCACATAAATTTGGGCATTTCCTTAACTGCGGCTCCAATTTCCCTGAACGGCATTTTAAAGCGTTCGATAAAAGGCAAGCCCTTGTGCTCATTGATTTCTTTTAATTCTTCATCTGATGGCGGAATCTCAGGGGTCTTTAATACAGACCACAATATAGTTGCGATTGACAAAAAAGATCCTATGAAAAATGAGTTATATAGCCACGTTGGGATTGAGCCGGTTGTCTCCTCACCGCCTCCAAACCAAGATTGAAACAAAAAGATTGAAGCATTCGCCAAAAGGATACCGGCTCCTACAAACAAACTTTGCATTTGGTATCCAATATTTAGTTGACTATCAGGAAGTTTATCTCCTACAAAAGCACGGTAGGGTTCCATGGCCATATTATTTCCTACATCCAGTATCCAAAGCAAGCCAACCGCAAACCATAGCGCCGGACTTAAAGGGAAAGCGAACAAACAGAGACTTCCCATAATCGCACCAATCAAAAAGAAAGGTTTACGCCTACCCCATTTTGGTGACCACGTCTTATCAGATACTGCTCCAATTATTGGTTGCACTATCAAACCGGTTACGGGTCCAGCAATGTTTAATATGGGCAACATTTCCTCTGAGGCACCTAAAAAAAGAAAAATTGGATTTATTGCCGTCTGTTGCAGTCCAAAACTGTATTGGATTCCCAAAAACCCAACATTCATATTCCATATTTGCCAAAAACCTAATCGGGGTTTCGTAATTGTGCCCATGCCTGCGAAGATTTAATTCAATTGGTATTTACTCAATAATTCAATTCTATGAATATAGTATTTTCCTTAGTCGATTGGTAAAATACAATGGCCAAAATTGAAATATTACCAACGAAAACGTTTGAAATTTATGGAGTTCTTATTTCAGGAATTGGATATTGCGTTTTAAACCTTCGTATTTGGTTCGTTTTACCGCGGATTTTCTAAATAACTCACGAAAAACTTCTTCGGTTATTTCTTCCCAATCTCCCTTACTCATATGCAATAGCTCAGGGTGAGGTTGAAACAAAGGTTCTTGGTGAGGTTTCGAGAATCGGTTCCATGGGCAAACGTCTTGGCATATATCACACCCAAACATCCAATTATCCATTTTGTCTTTGAATTCGGTTGGAATTGCATCTTTGAGTTCGATAGTAAAATAAGAAATGCATTTACTTCCATCAACAACATATGGTTGCACAATGGCATCCGTTGGGCAGGCGTCAATACAAGCTGTACATGTACCACAATGGTCCGTTGTTGGATTGTCATAATCCAATTCCAAATCCAATATCAATTCAGCAATAAAGTAAAAGGACCCTACTTGTTGTGTTAAAAGGTTGCTGTGCTTTCCAATCCAACCCAAGCCGCTTTTAGCTGCCCAAGCTTTGTCCAAAACCGGGGCGGAATCCACAAATGCCCTTCCATGTACCTCGCCAATTTCCTCTTGTATAAAAGACATTAGGGATTTAAGTTTATCCTTAATTACAAAATGATAGTCTTTGCCATAGGCATATTTGGAAATCTTGTAAGCATCAGACTTTTGTTTGTTCTCAGGATAATAATTGAGCAGTAGCGAAACGACCGATTTAGCACCATCCACAAGTTTGGTTGGATCCAATCGTTTATCAAAATGGTTTTCCATGTATTGCATTTGTCCATGCATTCCATTTTGAAGCCAATTTTCCAATCGCGGTGCTTCTTCTTCCAAAAATCCAGCTTGGGATATGCCACAAGACAAAAAACCGAGGCGCTTGGCTTCGGTCTTAATTAAAGAAGTGTATTTATTTTTCAATTCGTTCTTGGACACCCGTGGCTCATCATAAATCCTAGGTGCTCAAGATACGAAACCAAATACGATCACACCATAGGAATTTCAGGAATGGCCATGTCAAAATCACGAGCGGTTTGCAATACTTTCTGGATTATTTCAGGACTCACCGACTTTTCAATGGCACCTTCTGTCCCATCCTCTATCCCGTAGGTTCTGAAAAACTTGGAAAACCCTTTAGGACTATGAATATTTATCCAAGAGCAGGTTTTATCGCTTTTGTTATTGAAGGTGTGCAAGGTTCCAGGTGGTATATCTATGGATTCGCCAGGACCAAGCGTTTGGGTTGTTCCGTTTACAAAGAACTCCATCTCACCATCCAAAATCAAAAATGCCTCTTTGTAATTGGAATGCACATGCGGTGGTGGGCCTTGACTTCCTCCCGGTGTTTCGCAGGCAATTAAATCGTAATCTCCGGTTGTTGGGTGAAACGTGATTTTGTGTCCTAGAACCCAAACTGTAGCTGAATCTTTCATTTCGTGAGATTTTTGTCTCACAATACTACACAATTGTTTTTACATTTCAAAATTTTATAAGACATTTGTCTCATGAGTAAAGGGCATTTAGAATCAGGAAGGCAGAAACAAAAACAAGAAACACGGAATAGCATCTTACAGGCCGCAAGCAAACTTGTGGAACAAGAAATTCCAATTACCATGGAAAACGTTGCTGCTGAAGCCAATATATCCCGAGCAACCATATACCGCTATTATTCTAATATCGATTCACTTTCAACGGAACTGGTTTTGCAATTGAATGTACCAAATACAGAAGCGTTACTTGAACAGCACGCCAATCACAATTTAAAAGATGCCCTATTAGCTGTTCAACAAGAGCATCTGAATTTTATACTGGAGCACGAGAATACTTCCAAAAAATTCTTGGGTGCCGCTTTATTATCCGACCCAAAATTGGAACGCGGTCAAAACCGACGCAATCTACTCAGAAAGCTATTTGCCGAAAAAGCACCAGACATGGATTCGAAAGAGACTGAAATGCTCGTTAGCTTAGGGGTTTTGTTAATTGGAATTGAAGCTGTAATTGCTTCAAAGGATGTCTGTGCCCTGAGCAACGAGAAAATGTTGCATACCTTGAAATGGGGCTTGGATAAAATTTTGGATGCGAGTTTATCAGAATAACTCTCCCTGTGGCCCTCCTTTGACTTTACCAAGGTGTTTATAGGCCAACTCCGTAACCTCTCTACCACGGGGGGTGCGCATAATAAACCCTTGCTGTATCAAGAAAGGTTCATATACTTCTTCTATGGTCTCCGCACTTTCCGACACTGCAGTTGCCAACGTAGTAATCCCCACTGGACCTCCTTTGAATTTATCTATGATGGTAGAAAGAATTTTATTGTCCATTTCATCAAGACCGTGTGCATCTACATTCAAAGCTTTCAAACCAAATTTTGAAATCTTCATATCAATGTTGCCATCTCCTTTTATTTGGGCAAAATCCCGAACTCTTCGCAATAGCGCATTGCAAATCCTAGGTGTACCTCTACTCCGACCTGCAATTTCAATTGCTGCTTCATTGGAGATGGGTACTTTTAAGATATGGGCGCTTCTTTCCACAATTGTCGATAACAATTCAGTATTGTAGTATTGAAGTCTGCTTTGTATGCCAAACCTTGCACGCATCGGCGCTGTAAGCAACCCAGAGCGGGTTGTAGCTCCAATCAATGTAAATGGACTTAAATTAATTTGAACGGTGCGGGCATTTGGTCCAGTTTCAATCATGATATCGATTTTATAGTCTTCCATTGCTGAATACAAGTATTCCTCAACAATGGGACTCAATCGATGGATTTCATCAATAAAGAGTACATCGCGTTCTTCAAGATTGGTCAAGAGTCCCGCTAAATCCCCTGGTTTGTCCAAAACTGGCCCTGACGTAACCTTAATCCCAACACCCAACTCATTTGCAAGGATATGGGCCAAAGTTGTTTTACCCAATCCGGGAGGCCCATGAAACAATGTATGGTCCAATGCCTCTCCCCTAAGATTAGCTGCTTGGACAAAAATCTTTAGGTTTTCCAGAACCTGCTCCTGGCCCGTAAAATCATCGAAAGTAACAGGGCGCAATGCCCTTTCAATATCTATTTCCTCTTGGGAAAAATTCTGGGATGTAGGATCTAGATTTTCGTTCATAAATAACTATTGTTCCTCCTTTTTCAGTAATTGGGTAGTATTAGAAAATTCTACAATATTAACTTTTGGATTTCCGTACAAATATACTCTTGTGTTGTCAATTGCACTTAACTCCAATTCCTTGTAGGCATAGATTCTTGCAGTTGCCGCATTTTCAATTTTCAGTTTTACATTGCCCGCTTCCATCTTTCCTGCCTTGGCTTTAGAATTGTCCGTTAGGGTCAAATCAATCTTTTCTGAAGTTCCTTCCAGGGTAAGCGAGCCATTTTGCTCTACATCTACAAGACTCACACCATTAACTGCATATATGTAGCTTTCTGCGCGCCCATTAATACTGATATTCAATGAATCTACATCAACATTAAAATCCGCCCTACTGCTGTCTTCCATATTGATATCCATTACCGCTGCACTTGCCTGAAGATTCAGTTGAGCATCTGAAAAGGCATCTACAAAGAGTTCATCACTACTGATCATTTCTGGAGTTGTGATACTTCCTTTTTTAGCGGAAATTGCCCTAAGCTCCGTAAAATTCACAGTGATATCCAGTTTCTTTTTAGCGGTGATATCATAAAAAGAACTAATGATAAGTGTTCCATCTTCAACCTTGAACTTTAGTATATCCACCAAGTTATCGTCTGCTTCTATGCGATAGCCAGGCCCAAAAGATTTCTTTAGGACAATATCCAAATCATCATTCAATTGAACCGCATCAAACATAGGCAGTTCACCTGTTACTTCTGTTACAATTCGACTCCCTTTGATTTTAGGTTTTCGTTGTGCGCAAAGTGTTACTTGACACATTAACACTATGAATAGAATGACCAGTTTTTTCAAGGCTATTGGATTTATAGGGTTATTAAAGATATTACAATTCGTATTAACAATTGCTGTACCAAAGTCACTCAACAAAAAAGCCCATCCTAAAAGGATGGGCCAATTTTTTCGATTAAACCTTTATTAATGGTTTAATTCTTCCTCATTGTCTTGTAATGGGACTGTCTGAGGTACAAAGTCTTGTCCAGGAAGAATATATTCTCCGTTTTCATAGGTCTTACTGTAGTCGTAAGCCCAACGATGCACATGTGGGATAGCTCCTGGCCAGTTTCCATGGATATGTTCCTGTGGTGCTGTCCATTCCAATGTTGTTGCCTTCCAAGGATTCAAAGGCCCTTTCTTTCCGTAGAAAATACTACGTATGAAGTTAAAGGCAAAAATCAATTGAGCTCCAGCTGTAATGATGGCAAATACTGTCATCAATACCTGTACATTAGTCAATTCATCGAATATTGGGAATGCTGTATTCTCATAGTATCTTCTTGGAACACCAGCCATACCAACAAAGTGCATTGGGAAAAATATCCCATATGATCCAATTGCTGTTATCCAGAAGTGTACATAACCTAAATTCTTGTTCATCATCCTACCTTGGAACATTTTTGGGAACCAGTGGTACACCCCAGCAAACAATCCATATAGTGCAGAGATACCCATTACCAAGTGGAAGTGGGCAACTACAAAATAAGTATCATGTACGTTGATATCCAAAGTACTATCCCCTAAGATAATTCCGGTCAATCCTCCTGTAATAAAGGTAGAAACCATACCAATGGAGAATAACATCCCAGGATTTAACTGGAGATTTCCTTTCCACAGGGTCGTTATCCAGTTGAACGCTTTTACCGCTGATGGTATCGCAATCAATAGGGTAGTAAATGTAAATACAGAACCTAAGAATGGATTCATCCCTGAGATGAACATATGGTGACCCCATACAATTGTGGATAAGAACGCAATTGCCAAGATAGATGCAATCATCGCCCTATATCCGAAAATGGGTTTACGTGCGTTAACCGCCATTACCTCAGATACAATACCCATAGCTGGAAGTATTACAATATATACCTCTGGGTGACCCAAGAACCAAAACAAGTGCTCGAACAATACTGGTGACCCCCCTTGGTAATGTAACACTTCTCCTTGAATAAAAATATCTGAAAGGAAAAAGGATGTTCCGAAACTTCTATCCATAATCAACAACAATGCTGCTGATAGTAATACTGGGAAGGAAATAACACCGATTACAGCTGTAACGAAGAAGGCCCAAATTGTCAACGGCAAACGTGTCATTGACATACCTTTGGTTCTTAAGTTCAACACTGTTACGATATAGTTCAAGGAACCCAATAATGATGATGCGATGAAAATTGCCATGGAAACCAACCAAAGTGTCATCCCGGCACCCGAACCTGGTTGTGCCATAGGCAAGGCGCTTAGCGGCGGATAGATCGTCCATCCTGCTGCTGCTGGTCCGGCCTCAACAAACAATGAAATCACCATAATAACGGCAGACAAGAAGAACATCCAAAAGGAAAGCATGTTCAAAAAGCCCGATGCCATATCACGTGCACCAATCTGCAAAGGAATTAAAAGGTTACTAAATGTACCACTTAGACCGGCCGTCAATACAAAGAACACCATAATGGTTCCATGCATGGTCACCAGACCCAAATAGATATCAGCGTCCATTACACCATCTGGCGCCCATTTACCTAAGAACGCCTCAAAAACAGAGAAGGATTCCCCTGGCCAAGCTAATTGCATTCTAAACAACAATGACATTGCTATTCCGATGAAGCCCATAATCAAAACACCCGTAATAAGATATTGCTTCGCAATCATCTTATGGTCTTGACTAAAGATATATTTGGTTACAAAGGTTTCTTTATGATGATGTCCGTGATCGTCGTGTCCGTGTTCAGTAGCTGACATAATCTATTTTAAATTTTGTTATCGTTTTTTTTAGGCAATTATTCGGCAAGTGCAATGGTTTCCTTGAATGTTGCCTGTTCGGCTATCCACTTATTGTATTCTTCTTCCGTTTCTACAATAATCTTCATTTGCATATTGTAATGTGATTTTCCACAAATCTTATTACAAAGCAAAATATAGTCGAACTCCCATGGTTCTGAGTTTGGTTTACCTTCCGCAGCCCTTTTGGCTCTGATGGCATTTGTTCTTTTAACTTTATCAACCACATCTGGGTTCAATCTCATATCCGCAGTGGTAACCGTTGGAGTAAATGAGAACTGGGTGATCATTCCTGGCACACAGTTCATTTGTGCTCTAAAATGTGGCATATAGGCTGAATGCAAAACGTCTTGAGAACGCATCATGAAGTTTACTTTGCGTCCTACTGGCAAATGCAATTCTTTTACGATGACGTCATCAGCCCCGTTAGGGTCAGATTCATCCAGACCAAGGACATTGGCACGATCAATATCAATCAAACGAACACTTGCATCACCAAGTACGTTGTCATCCCCTCCATATCTAGCGGACCAGTTAAATTGTTGGGCATATAATTCCACAATCAATGGGTCATCATCCTCATTGATGTCCATAATGTTTGTCCATGTGTACAAACCCCACAAAATCAAACCTGCTAAAACAATTACTGGTATAATTGTCCAAATAAATTCCAAGCGATCATTATCTGCAAAGAATAAAGCCTTCTTACCTTCTTCTCCTCGGTATTTATAGCCGAAATAGTGCAATAATGCTTGTGTAATAAATTGCACAAAAAAGATGATGGCGAATGAAACCCACATCAATTGATCATACTCGCCACCATGGGCAGAAGATGCTTCAGGTAATAGGAATTTGGAATATTTTGCAAAACTGAAAATGGTAATTCCGTAGATGAAAATGAGGAAAGCATAAAGCAAATAGCCATTGTATTTGTTATCCTTATCTGTTGCTATTCCCGTGTTTTCTGATTTTAGCTGTGACAATTCAAAAATCTTGGTCATTTGCCAGATTGCAATTGCCACTAATACTAAAACAGTCAATGTTAATAATGCAGTCATTGTATATCTCTCTAAGACTTAATCGTATTAATAATGAAATTGTCTACTTTCTTCAAGGAAAGGATTTCGTTTTGGCAACAACGGAGCTTTTGTAAGCGCCGTGAACACCCAGTAAACAAATAATCCGCCAAAGAAAAGTATTCCTCCAATCTCAGGTATTCCTATATGCCATTGGTCTCCCACCGTAGCAGGCATAATCATGTTGAACACATCCAAATAGTGTCCTGCCAACACAACAATACCGGCCATAACCACAAACCAATTTACTCGCTTGTAGTCACTGTTCATCAATACCAATAATGGGAAGATGAAGTTCATGACCAACATACCGAAGAATGGCAATTTATAATCTTCAATTCGTGCAACGTAATAAGTTACTTCTTCTGGAATGTTTGCATACCATATCAACATGAACTGTGCAAACCATAAGTAGGTCCAGAAAATACTAATAGCAAACATAAACTTGGCCAAATCGTGTAAATGGCTATCGTTAACTTCTTGCAAATATCCTTTGGATTTCAGGTACATCACTACCATGGCAATAACGGTAATCCCTGATACAAACATACTTGCAAACACGTACCAACCAAACAATGTACTGAACCAGTGTGGGTCAACACTCATGATCCAATCCCAAGACATCATGGATTCGGTTACAAGATAGAATACCAAGAAACCTGCAGACCATCTAAAATTCTTTACGAAGTTGGAATTATCATCTGATTCGTCTTGGGCCAATGATAATTTTCTTGAATATTGTCTGTAGAAAATCCAACCTCCCAAAAAGATTGTTGCTCTAACCAAGAAGAACGTAGGATTCAAGTAGCCTGCTTTTCCTTGTAAAAGTTTATCATGGGCAACAACATCAGCATCCATCCATACGAACATATGGTTCATATGCAAAACGGAAAGTACCAAAATCACGAACACAATAATTCCGCCTGGTACCAAATAGGCCGTAATTCCTTCCATTACTCTAAATAATAAAGGAGACCAACCTGCTTGGGCTGCACGTTGTATAGCGTAAAACGCAAGTACACCCAATGAGATCATAAAGAAAAAGAAAGCAGCAACATATAACGCAGACCATGGTCTGTTTTGCAATTGGTGCAACAAATGTTCATCATGTGAGGCATCGTGTCCTTCACCATGAGCTTCTTCTGCTCCATGATCGCTGGCAACTGCGTGGGTAGTAGCTTCTTCACCATGTCCACCACCATGACCATCATCATGTGCAGCGGCAACAATGGCTTTTGCTTCTTCAACAGTGCTTGGCGCAGAAACAAAACCGATTGCCAAAAAAATCAGTCCCACTGCCATTGCAATGAAAGATCCTATTCTTAGTTTGTTTGAAAACGTATACATAGTAAACTTGTCCAATTATTTTGTTAGGTCTTCCTTTAATTTCATTACGTACTCAGCTACTTGCCACATTTCTTCCTCATTCGCAAATTGTGCGGCATAAGAGCCCATGGAATTCAATCCATAGTACATGGTATGGTACGTACTTCCTACGGTAATGTTACGTGCCACGTCATCATAACTTGGCACACCCAATATTTTCTCACGCTTCACCAAAGTACCTTGCCCTTTTCCTTTTGGACCGTGACAAATGGCACAATAGATATCATACAATTCTTTTCCTGTTGCTAAATTGGCTTCCATATCCAATGAATCCAATGGACTAGGCTCCAAACGAGCTAAATCCTTTCCTTCTGGAGTATTCTCGAATTTGTAAGGCAGATAACCTCTTGCAACAGTATTTGCTGGAGGAATCAAAGCAGATGAAACACCTTTGAAAATTCCAATTCTTACGGTTTCGCCATCGTTAAAGCCTTGATAAGCTTCATACCCAACTGGCTCATACATGTTTGGCATGTATTGATAGTTTGGGCTGTTCTTGTCAGCACAAGATGCCAAGGAAAGAACCAAGGCGAAAACAATACTTATTTTACCTAAATGCTTCATATTATTAAGACTCCTTTTCTGTAACTTTTATCTCCACAGCTCCAGTTTCCTGTAACAATGCAGTCAATTCATCCTCGTTATCATGAACACCTATTTCCATTAAAAAGTGATCATCAGTAGTTCTAACATCTGGGTTCTCCGCTTTTTTGAATGGCCACATTCTACTTCTTAAATAGAACGTAATCACCATTAAGTGCGCCGCAAAAAACACAGTCATTTCAAACATGATCGGAACAAATGCCGGCATATTTTCCAAGTAACTAAAGCTAGGTTTACCACCTATGTCCTGAGGCCAGTCAGCAATCATGATGTAATTCATCATGATAATGGCCACTGCCAATCCCAAACAGCCATACATAAAGGATGTAATAGCAATACGTGTATCTTCAAGACCCATAGCCTTGTCCAAACCGTGCACTGGGAAGGGCGTATATACCTCTTCAATATGATGGTGCTCTGCACGTACCTTTTTCACGGCATGCATCAACACATCATCGTCATTGTAAAGTGCCTGTATAACTTTTGAAGCCATAACTACTTTTTATCGTTTAGTTTTTTAGCCTGTCCAGCCCAATCATCTCGCTGTGCTCTTCCTGGGAAAGAACCTGTAATTGAATCCAACAGATCATATTCTTTTTCGGTCATCTTACTTACCTGGGCAAATGTGAATATTCCGATTTGGTTCAAGGTCTCTTCCATTTGCGGACCTATACCTTTTACTTTCTTTAAATCATCGGCAGTGTCCTTATCCGCATCAAAAGTTCCGATAGCGTCCAACAATGATGATACTTGAGCAGAATCTGCCTCAGCTGATTCCTTTTTTTCAGCTTTCTCTATTTTACCAGTGGCTGCTGGTTTTTCGTATAAAGGTTTTCCAGCATCCCTAAGATTTTTAAAACGCTCACCAGAGGATTTCAAAATGGATTTTACTTCCGCCTGTGCAATAACCGGGAATGTTCTTGAATACAAAAGGAACAATACAAAGAAGAATCCAATGGTACCCACAAAGATTCCGATATCGACAAAAGTTGGTGAGAACATTGTCCAAGAAGATGGAAGGTAATCCCTGTGTAACGATGTTACGATAATCACGAAACGCTCGAACCACATACCAATATTCACGACAATCGAAATAAAGAAGGAGAACATGATACTGGTTCTCAATTTCTTGAACCACATGAACTGAGGCGAGAATACGTTACAGGTCATCATAGACCAGTAAGCCCACCAGTAAGGTCCAGTTGCACGATTCAAGAATGCATATTGCTCATATTCCACTCCTGAATACCAAGCGATGAACAACTCCGTAATATATGCACAGCCCACTATGGAACCGGTAATCATAATTACAATGTTCATCAATTCAATATGTTGTACTGTAATATACGCTTCAAGGTTACATACTTTACGCATGATGATCAAAAGTGTATTTACCATTGCAAATCCAGAGAAAATTGCCCCTGCAACGAAATACGGTGGGAAAATGGTAGTGTGCCATCCAGGAATTACCGATGTAGCAAAGTCAAAGGATACAATAGTGTGTACGGAAAGTACCAATGGAGTTGCCAAACCTGCCAATACCAAGGAAACTTCCTCAAAACGTTGCCAATCTTTTGCGCGACCAGTCCAACCAAAACTTAAAAGACTATAGATTTTCTTCTGGAAGGGCTTTATTGCACGGTCACGGATCATGGCAAAATCAGGCAGCAATCCTGTCCACCAGAATACCAATGACACCGAAAGATAAGTGGAAATCGCAAACACGTCCCAAAGTAGTGGCGAGTTGAAGTTCACCCAAAGAGATCCAAATTGGTTAGGTATAGGAAGTACCCAGTATCCTAACCATGGTCTCCCCATGTGAATAATTGGGAACAAACCAGCCTGAACAACTGAGAAAATGGTCATCGCTTCTGCCGAACGGTTAATTGCCATTCTCCATTTTTGACGGAAAAGCAACAATACTGCCGAAATCAATGTTCCTGCGTGACCAATACCTACCCACCAAACGAAGTTGGTGATATCCCAAGCCCAGTTAACGGTTCGGTTTAGACCCCAAACCCCAATACCTGTTGAAATGGTATAAATGATACATCCCAGACCCCAAAGGAATGCCACCAATGCAATGGAAAATACAATCCACCATTGTTTGTTGGCTCTTCCCTCTACAGGAGCAGCGATATCCACAGTTACATCGTGGTATCCTTTATCTCCAAGTACTAAGGGCTTTCGAATAGGTGCTTCGTAATGCGATGCCATAATTTATCTTCTAGTTACTTCTTATTTATTGATTAAGCCTCGTTGGTGTTTCTCACTTTAACATGATAGAACACATTTGGTTTAGTTCCCACATGCTCCAATAAATGGTACATTCTATCATCTTCTTTCAACTCAGCAATCTTGCTATGCTTATCGTTGATATCCCCAAAGACCATTGCACCACTGCTACAAGCTGCAGAACAAGCCGTTTGGAATTCGCCATCCTTGATTGGACGCCCATCTCTCTTGGCATCCAAAATGGTTTTCTGCGTCATTTGGATACACATGGAACATTTTTCCATTACCCCTCTGGAACGTACATTCACATCTGGGTTGATCACCATTTTACCAAGATCATTGTTCATGTTGAAATCAAATTCATCATTGTCATGGTACAAGAACCAGTTGAAACGACGAACTTTATAAGGACAGTTGTTGGCACAATATCTAGTACCTACACAACGATTGTATGCCATTTGGTTTTGACCTTGTCTACCATGAGATGTTGCCGCAACTGGACATACGGTTTCACAAGGTGCATGGTTACAATGTTGACACATCACTGGTTGGAAAGCTACTTCAGGATTTGCCGAAGCATCTTCCATTTCACCAAATCCACCTAGCGCACCATTATCACCGAACAAGCCTTCAAGGTTATCCTTCTTTTCATTGTCCTGTTCAAATGTCTCCTCAGACGAGTAATATCTATCAATACGCAACCAGTGCATATCCCTAGAGCGACGAATCTCCTCTTTACCAACAACTGGCACATTGTTTTCCGCGTGACAAGCAATAACACAAGCCCCACAACCAGTACAAGCATTTAAATCTATGGAAAGGTTGAAATGATGTCCAATGGAACGATCAAATTCTTGCCATAGATCAGCATCTGGTGATGTTACCGGAATTTCTTGGTGATTAAGACTGACATGAGGCATTGGATTCCACTCTTGATGATCTTTAGTATTGAAAATCTCTAAAGTGGTCTCTTTTATAATATCGCCTCTACCCATTAAGGTTTTGTGCAACTGTACACATGCGAACTCATGATCTCCAGCAGCTTTCTCAATGGAAACTGACTGAACATCTGAAAAATCTTTATATAAAGTAAAGGCATTGACACCTGTAGCCATTTCTTCTTTCATTCCGGCTTCCCTGCCATAACCAAAAGAAATACCCACGGTTCCAGCTGCCTGACCTGGCTGGATCACAACTGGAACTTTTTCAAGTACCGTTCCATCCACCGTTAAGTTTACGTAACTACCGTTCATTCCACCATCCGCTACATTGTAATTCTCTAAATCAAGATTTACAGCGTCAGCTTTGGATACGGTTACGTAGTTATCCCACGACACTCTTGAAATTGGATCAGGAAACTCTTGCAGCCATGGGTTACCGGCCTGTTTACCATCTCCCATTCCAACTTTGGAATACATGATCAACTCCATTCCTGAAGCTGTGGAATTTACCAGCGTGCGCACAGCAGCAGTAACAGAATCCATTGCGGAATTACCTTCCGCAGTCTCAGCATCAGTTTCAACTTCCGCGGCCGCACTATTTTCTTCTGCACTCACAACTGAAGGTACAAAAACACCATCTTGCAATGCCTTATTCCAATCTGCACCTTGCAAAATAGTAGTGCTCCAATTTTCTTTGATATACTCGTAGTAAGATTGCCCTTTACCCATCCAGTTCAACAACGCCGTCTGGAATTGACGGGTATCGAACAATTCACGAATCGCCGGTTGTGCCAAACTAAACTGACCTTTCTTGAGTTGCGCATCTCCCCAAGATTCCAAATAATGTGAAGCAGCAGCTACAAATTGCGTAGACTGGGCAGTTTCATCGTTGCTGAACGAGAAGTTTACGGAAACATCCACCTTACCAAGACCAGCAACAAAATCTGCGGAGTTTGGTAAAGAATAAACAGGATTCACCCCGTCCATGATCAACAATCCAACTCTTCCCGCGTTCATATCGGAAATCAATTTGGAAACCTTTGCGGTATTACCTTGTCGCACATATTTTGGACTTGAAGCATCGAAAGCCTCACTTGCCAACATCTTATTTATGGCCAATACGACCATCTGTGCATTAATATCATTCAATCCGGTTACTACAACCGCTTTGTTCCCAGCTTTTTTGATTTGAGCGGCAATGGCCTCAACAGCACCATCTACATCCGATGTTCCACCACCAACGCTTGTGCCATTCAATTTGCCGTATAATTTAGCCAATGCGATTTTTTGTTGGGCAGCAGTCATTGGGTAACGCTTATCTGCATTAGCCCCAGTCAATGACATATTTCCTTCCAACTGGATATGTTTGGCCATCTTTCCTTCTTTTGGAACACGTCCTTTGGCATATGCACTATCATAACCTCCACCTTGCCAATCTCCCAAGAAATCCGCACCGAAAGAAACAATCAAATCCGCTTTGCCAAAATCATAATCAGCCAAAGCTCGTTCACCGTAGGCTGCTTCAAAAGCATTTAGGGCAGCATCCTCAGAAATCGCATCGTAAACCACATGATTTACATTCTCGCCATATTCAGCTTTGAATTCAGCGATCAATTTCTCTGTTGAAGGACTTGCATAGGTTTGCGTCAACAATGCGATTTGTCTATTGGAACCTTTAAGGCTACCCAATTTGGATTTCACATTCGCATCCAAAATGTTCCATTCAACTGCCTCTCCGTTTTGTGAAGGACCTTGAACCCTTTTGCTATCATATAAAGATAAAACAGAGGCCTGCACTCTTGCATTTGCACTTCCATTCACCTTAGCATCCGTATTATTTTCAATCTTGATAGGTCGACCTTCACGGGTCTTTACCAAAATACTGGCAAAATCAAATCCATCAGCGATTGTGGTCGCATAATAGTTAGCAACACCCGGCACAATATTGTCAGGCTGAACCACATATGGAATTGATTTACGCACTGGACCTTCACATGCAGCCATGGTAGCCGCAGCCGTACTAAAGCCCACATACTTCAAGAAATCCCTACGGTTTGTTGTTGATGCAGACAAATTTTCTTTATCCCCTAAAAACTCATCAACAGGAATCTCCTCGGTAAATTCGTTGTTTCTTAGCGCCTCAACAATGGAATCGTTTGGATTTAACTCCGCTTCGCTCTTCCAATATTTTTTGTTTGATGCCATACGATATATCTGAGATTATCTTCTTTTTATTTTAATAGTGGCATTTACCACATTCTAAACCACCCATCATAGCAGCGGTCAATTCTTCCACACCATACTTTTTGGAAAGTTCAGCGTGAATGGCCTCGTAGTATTCATTACCCTCGACCTTAACATTGGTTTCTCGGTGACAATTAATACACCAACCCATAGTTAATGGTGCATATTGATACATCACTTCCATTTCCTCTACAGGACCATGACAAGTCTGACATTCAATACCTGCCACTGAAACGTGTTGTGAGTGATTGAAATATGCAAAATCAGGCAGGTTATGGATTCGCACCCATTCCACCGGCTGGGTCTCACCAGTATAGCGCTGGTTTTCTTCGTCCCATCCTACGGCCTTATATAATTTTTTGATTTCTCCTGTGTAGAATTCATTGGTATAACCATTTGCCAAATCTTCAGCACTTGGACCTTCAGGATTGCCCTTATATTCATAAATCGATTTGTGGCAATTCATACACACATTCAAAGAAGGAATCCCAGAAGTTTTGGAAACCCTAGCCGATGAGTGACAATACTTACACTCAATTTTATTATCACCAGCGTGTACTTTATGCGAGTAATGAATTGGCTGTACTGGAGCATATCCTTGATCAACTCCAATCTGCATCATCCAACCATAAGCAAAATATGCACTCGCCAACAAAAAGAAGATAGCAGTGACCAAAACCAAGAATTGATTTTTGGCAAAAGCTTTCCAAATCGGAATTGTTTTTTCCTTCTGCGCTTCCAATTCAACTCCATTGGCTTCGGCAATTCGTCGCAAGGTGTTGTTCACCAAAATCAGCATTACGACCAATAAAGCGAACACCAATGCAAGCGCACCTAAAATCATTTCATTGGAAATTCCACTAGATGACTCCGTCCCTCCAGCAGCAGCTGTTGCAGCTGGTGTTACCGGTGCAGGTGGTGGTGCAGCTGTATACGCTAGGATATCATCAATATCTTGATTTGACAAGGTGGGGAAAGCGGTCATTGCCGCTTGATTGTACTCTGCATATATCTTATTTGCATATGCATCACCTGACTTAATCATCCCTGGACTGTTCTTGATCCAAGCATAAAGCCACTCCTTATCAAGACCTTCATCTTCGGATAACCTGCTTTCCACATTGGCCAAAGCTGGCCCGGTCATTTTTCTATCCAATGCGTGACAAGCGGCACAATTCTGATTGAACAACTGCTTCCCTTTTACAGGATCACCGCCCGCAGCAGACTCTGCAACAACCTCAGCGGTGGCAGCCTCTTCTTGCGCATAAAATGAAACGGAGAAAAGTAGGAGAGAAAAACCTAAAACTTTTGAAAATAGATGGCGGTATAAAACCTTTTTCATACTAATAGAATTTCTATCGAAATCTTTGGCACGATTATTCCTATTGATACTGAGAACAATAGCATTTGGATGGCCTAAAATCGCAGACAAAAGTACGGAATAAGGTCATTTTTCAAAATGTTAATGGATCTATAATTTCTAATTTATAAGCATTCTAAATAAGTTGAAAGTAGATCGATTAGAACCGAATAATTTACATTTGTAGGATAGGTTTTTTGTTAACATTTCAAATCTTATGAAAAACATTGCTTTTACTTTGATTTTGTTAGGTTTATCCACTCAACTTTCTGCACAAGAAGGACAGGTTACAATTGAGCAAGATCCTCGAATTGATGAACTGATGAAATTATACACACAAGTCAATTCCAAAGCGGATTTCTATCAAATTCAAGTTGGTTTTGGCAGCTATGAAAAAGCACAAAACCTAAAGTCCAAAATTGACATTGATTTCCCTGGATGGGACTCTAAAATAGAATTTGAATCACCTACCTACAGGGTACGTCTTGGCAAGTTCAAGACTAAATTGGAAGCGGAACGTAAATATCTGGAAGTCAGAAAAAAATATCCTGATGCCATGCTATTAAAGCCAGAAGGCACGTCCCGTTAGAAATGAGATTTCATTACAACAAAGCATAAAAAAAATCCCGCAAAAGCGGGATTTTTTATTTTATTTATATCGATTACTATAGTTTCTTTTTAACAGCAACTTCTTGGAATGCTTCTACGATATCCCCTTCTTTGATGTCGTTGTAATTCTTGATTTGCAATCCGCAATCGTACCCTTTAGATACTTCCTTCACATCATCTTTGAAACGCTTCAAGGAAGCCAACTCTCCAGTGAAGATTACTACACCATCCCGAATCAATCGAATTTGGGAATTCCTAAAGACCTTACCGCTGGTCACCATACAACCTGCAATTGTACCGATCTTGGATATCTTAAAGGTTTCTCTTATTTCCGCATTACCAGTAATCTCTTCTTTCATTTCTGGTGAAAGCATGCCTTCCATCGCATCCTTAAGATCATTTATCGCATCATAAATGATGGAGTACATTCTGATATCGATTTCTTCCTTATCGGCAACGGTTCTGGCATTACCCATTGGTCTTACATTAAATCCAATGATAATTGCATCAGAAGCACTTGCCAACAATACATCAGATTCTGTGATTGCACCAACACCTTTATGAATGATATTTACTTGTATTTCATCCGTAGATAATTTCTGGAAGGAATCCGTAAGCGCCTCAACAGAACCATCCACATCCCCTTTAAGGATAATGTTCAATTCCTGGAAGTCACCCAACGCGATTCGACGACCAATTTCGTCCAAGGTAATATGTCGCTGTGTACGAACTGATTGCTCACGCTGCAATTGAGAACGTTTTGCAGCAATTTGTTTCGCTTCCCTTTCATCCTGCAACACATTGAATTTATCACCAGCCTGTGGAGCACCATCTAAACCTAATATGGATATTGGTGTAGCTGGACCCGCCTTCTTGATGTTCTTTCCGCGCTCATCCTGCATCGCTTTCACCTTTCCACTGCAAGTTCCGGCCAAGACATAGTCTCCTATCTCTAATGTACCGGCCTGTACCAAAATCGTGGAAACATACCCACGACCTTTATCCAAGAAAGCTTCAACCACAGTCCCTGTAGCCAGTTTTTCAGGATTGGCTTTCAATTCCAATAACTCAGCCTCCAACAAGACTTTTTCTAAAAGTTCATTCACGCCTTGACCCGTTTTGGCTGAAATATCATGGGATTGAATTTTACCACCCCAATCTTCAACCAATAGGTTCATTGCCGCAAGCCCTTCTTTAATCTTATCTGGATTCGCTGTTGGTCTATCGATTTTATTAATTGCGAAAATAATTGGAACATTAGCAGCTTGGGCATGACTTATTGCTTCCTTGGTTTGCGGCATGATATCATCATCTGCAGCTACAACAATTATGGCAATATCCGTTACTTGTGCACCTCTGGCACGCATTGCGGTAAACGCTTCGTGACCCGGTGTATCCAAGAAGGTGATTTTCTGTCCGTCTTCCAAAGACACTCCATAAGCGCCGATGTGCTGTGTAATTCCACCGCTTTCACCAGCAATTACATTCTCTTGTCGAATGTAATCCAGCAAGGAAGTTTTACCATGGTCAACGTGACCCATAACTGTAACAATAGGTGCTCTAGGCTGCAAATCCTCTGGCGCATCAACATCCTCTTCAATGGACTCTTCTATCTCTGCAGTTACAAATTCCACTTCATAACCAAACTCATCCGCAACAATAGAAAGCGTTTCCGCATCCAATCGCTGGTTCAATGTCACCATGATTCCAAGAGACATACACGCCGATATAATTTGCGTAGTGGACACGTTCATCATGGTTGCCACCTCATTAACGGTGACAAACTCTGTAACTTTGAGGATTTTGCTTTCCAGTTCTTGCTGCTCAAGATCCTTCTCCGTTTGTTGACGGTGTTGATCACGCTTTTCTCTTCTATATTTTGCGCCTTTACCTTTATTGGATTTCCCTTGTAATTTTTCAAGGGTCTCCCTTACCTGTTTTTGTACTTCTTCTTCAGTGGGCTCAACCTTAGGAGCTGTGGAACGTTGTCCTCTACCTCTTTGTCCGTTGTTTCCTCTCTGATTTGGTCGTCCTCCAGATTGGGAGTTATTATTACTTACTATTCGCTTGCGTCGCTTCTTGCGATCGGCGCCTGCATCACTATTTGAACCGGTTTTGGCTTCTTCCTTCTTCTTTTTAGGCTTATTGAATTGGGAAAGATCAATTTTATCCCCAGTGATTTTGGGTCCAGATAATTTTTTGTATTGCGTACGAATCGCCTCCGGTTCTTTAGGTTGTTCTGGCTCCTCTTTTTTAGCTTCTACTTTAGCCGCAACAGCTGGCTTAGCCTCTTCAACAACCTTTGGCTTTTCCTCAACTGGAGCTTCAGCCACTTTTGGCTCTTCTTTTTCCGCAGCTTTTGGTTCTTCTTCCTTGGGTGGTTCTGGCTTCTTATCAAGGTCGATTTTACCAACGGTTTTAGGTCCCGCTAGCTCTGCCTTTGCCTTGATCACCTGATCGGCATTCCTTTTTTCCCTGGCCAATCTACGTTCTTCCTGCTCCTGTTCCATTTGGATTCTGAGCGCTTCCTTCTCCTTTCGTTTTTCCTCTCCTACTTCTTTGGAAGCAACCTTCTTGCTCTTGTCCGTTTGGAATTCATCCAACAGGACTTGATACACTTCATCTGTTATCTTAGTGGTAGGACGTGCCTCTACCTCATGACCCTCTGCCGCTAGATAGTCCACTGCCCTATCCAGTGAAATGTTCAATTCCCTGAGAACTTTATTAAGCCTTATTGTTGGGTTTCCTGCCATAAATTATTTTTCCTAGCCCTTAAATTTGCTGCTAATATATAGTTTAATCTTCAAATTCCTCTTTGAGGATACGCACCACTTCTTGAACTGTTTCTTCTTCTAAATCGGTACGTTTGATCAAATCATTGACATCTTGTTCTAGAACGCTACGGGCGGTGTCCAATCCAATTTTCTTGAATTCTTCAATTACCCATGCTTCTATCTCATCTGAGAATTCAGTTAATTCCACATCTTCTTCTACGCCTTCTCTGAATACATCAATCTCATAACCAGTAAGTTGTCCCGCCAATCGAATATTATGTCCACCTCTACCAATTGCTTTGGAGACTTCTTCCGGTTTTAAATAAACTTGCGCCGTTTTCTTCTCATCATTCAATTTAACAGAAGAAACTCTTGCCGGACTCAATGCCCTCGTTACCATTAATTGCGAATTGTTGGTCCAGTTGATGACATCGATATTTTCATTGCCTAACTCCCTAACAATTCCATGTATTCTTGATCCTTTCATACCAACACAGGCACCAACTGGATCAATTCTATCGTCATAAGAATCCACGGCGACTTTTGCTTTTTCACCTGGAATCCTTACTGCTTTCTTGATGGTAATCAATCCATCAAACACTTCAGGGATTTCTTGGAAGAACAATTGCTCCAAGAAAACTGGAGATGTTCTAGACATTATAATTGCCGGTTTATTCCCTTTAAGCTCAACACTTTCAATCACACCTCTAACATTATCTCCTTTACGGAAGAAATCAGATGGTATTTGCCTATCCTTAGGTAGAATGATTTCGTTTCCTTCATCATCTAATAGAATAATAGCCTTGTGACGGATATGATGAACCTCCGCAGTATAAATCTCACCTTCCAAGTCTTTAAATTGCTTATAGATAGTGGTATTATCATGCTCATGGATCTTGGAAATCAAATTTTGACGCAATGCCAAAATCGCCCTTCTTCCCAAATCCATCAATTTCACTTCTTCGGATACATCTTCGCCTACTTCAAAATCAGGCTCTATTTTTCTCGCTTCCGAAAGTGAGATTTCCTCATTTGGTTCCTCAACCATACCATCTTCAACAACAATTCGGTTTCTCCAAATCTCCAAATCCCCTTTATCTGGGTTAATGATAATGTCAAAGTTTTCGTCAGAACCAAATTTTTTCTTCAAGGCATTTCGGAATACATCTTCCAAAATCGCCATAAGCGTTACCCTATCTATAAACTTATCGTCCTTAAATTCCGAAAAGGATTCGATGAGCGCTAGGTTTTCCATTTTTGAATTACATTAAAATTTTAAAACAACTTTTGCTTGATGGATTTCAGAAAAAGCAATGACTTCCTTCTTCTGAACCGTTACTTTTCCTTTACCTACCGGCTTAGGCTCACGTGCCTTCCACTTTAAGGTAATTGTATCATCAGTGGCTTCGGCCAGTGTACCTTCAAATTCATTATCGTTGGTACGGACCGTTAATTTTCTTCCTATATTTTTCCTGAACTGACGTGGCAATTGTAAAGGTGAGGTAGCACCCGCAGATGTTACCTCTAAAGAAAAATCAACCTCCTCACGGTCTAAATTATGCTCAATGGCCCGGCTAACGTTCATACAATCTTGAAGATTGACCCCTTCATCACCATCCAACACCACACGAATAGTGTTGTCATTTCCAACAGTAAAATCAATTAAAAACAAAGCAGGATTTTCCTCAAGCGCATTGTTCAATAAAGTTTCTACTTTCTCCTTTAGCATAAATACAAGTAATAAAAGAGGGGACTCGAAGTCCCCTCATGAATACTTTTATATCCGTTCAGTGGTGCAAATATACGACAATTCCCTTGTTTTCAAAATCATTAAGAATGTAAGCCTATTTTCCCCTAAATAAAAAAACCTCCTATATTTGGTATATAAGGAGGCTTTTTGTTGGCCCACTAGGACTCGAACCTAGAACGACTGGACCAAAACCAGCTGTGTTGCCAATTACACCATGGGCCATTACCGTAATTGAGGGTGCAAATTTATAACAAACTTTCATTTCAGCAAATAAAATATTCAGAATCCTAAGGTTTTTTCAATAGACAACTGTTGTTAAAGCTTTTCCAAAATTAGCCAAGCGTCTCTAGTATATTTACTAAATTCGCCCCAACTGGTTAAGACCATATATATGTTTGCAGAAAACTTCAAGAAATGGGACACCATTTTCGGGTGGGCCACTTTCACAATAGCACTTATCGTTTATTCGCTAACCGTAGAACCCACGGGAAGTTTCTGGGATGCTGGTGAATATATTACCACATCAGCAAAATTACAGGTTGGACACCCTCCAGGGGCACCATTATTACAAATGATAGGGGCTTTCTTTTCCATCTTTGCCTTTGGCGATACCACTAAAATCGCATTGATGGTAAATGCCGTGTCTATTGTTTCTAGTGCATTTGCTGTACTCTTCACATTTTGGACCATTACCAATTTGACCAGAAAGCTAATCAAGAAGAAAAAACTAATTTCAAACAGCAAGGCGATTGCAATCTTCGGTAGTGGTTTAGTAGGTGCTTTGGCGTTTACTTTTTCAGACAGCTTTTGGTTCAATGCCGTAGAAACGGAAGTATATGCCATGGCGAGTTTTATCATGGCCCTTTTATTATGGATGGGTCTAAAATGGGTTGATAATTTGGACGACCCCCGAGGCAATCGTTGGCTACTGCTGATCTGCTTTGTGATTGGACTCACGTTTGGAATCCAGTTTATGGGCTTTTTGGCCATTCCATCAATCGGCTTGTTGTATTATTTTAAAACCTACAAAAAGACGACCATAAAGAACTTCTTACTGGCAAACATCGTTGTTATAACGTTGTTGATGCTAGTCTATAAATTCTCTTTGACCTATGTGCTAAAACTCTTTGGTTGGAGCGAGGTGTTCTTTATCAATAGCATTGGCCTTCCCTTCAACTCTGGAACCATCATAATGGGCCTCCTATTTGTAGCAGCATTTTATTTTGCCTTACGGTATACTCGGAAAAACGAATTTAGGACTGGGAATCTTGTTATCCTTTGCCTAATGTTCCTACTTCTCGGATTCTCATCCTGGTTAATGTTACCTATTCGTGCCAATGCCAAGACTGTTGTGAATGAAAATGATCCTGCAGATGCCCGTTCCTTATTGGCGTATTACAACCGTGAACAATATCCGGGAGTTGACAGTCCATTTTATGGAGCCTACTATTCAGATACTTTTGCTCCTGCCGGTGAAGACAGAGACGATCGTCCTAAGTATGAAAAAGATGAAAAACTTGGGAAGTATGTCATTGTGAACAATTACAAAGGAGCCATCCAAGGTCCGCATGAAAAACATGTAGGTTGGTTACCTAGACTTTGGAGTGCCCAACATGCGGAAAATTATATGCGCTATTTTGGTGTATTGGATTTCAAAATCAAATCTGAATACATATCCCAAAATGATCTTCGCGAAGCCGTAGCCCATTTTAAAGCTTCCTATGACCGAGGGGAATTGGATGCCGAACAATACATGAGATTCTTGAGGGAATTTGGAGAATATATCGAAGTGGAGCCACCTAGTCTGGGCCAGAATATTCGGTATATGTTCGAATACCAATTTGGGTACATGTATATGCGCTACTTCATGTGGAATTTTGCAGGTAGACAAAATGATGTCCAAGGGCGTTACGATGAAAATGGAAATTGGTTGAGCGGCATAGGATTTATTGACAGTTTAAGATTAGGTAGTCAAGAAAATCTTCCAAGCGATTGGACCAATAATAAGGGCCGAAACACCTATTTCTTCTTGCCCTTACTATTAGGAATAATAGGAATTGTATTTCAGATTTCAAAAAACCCGAAACAGTTTTGGGTGCTTTTTGTATTCTTTATGTTTACAGGTTTGGCCATCCAATTTTACACTAACCCTTATGTATTCCAACCACGGGAAAGAGACTATTCCTTAGTAGGTTCTTTCTACGTGTTCTGTATGTGGATTGGTTTAGGGGTCTATGGTTTATTTGATGAATTCCGAAAGTTGATTTCAGCCAAGATAGCCGCACCGGCATTGACTACATTATGTCTACTTTCAGTACCCTTACTCATGGCCTATCAAAATTGGGATGATCATGACAGGGCAAACAGGTATACTGCACAATCAACTGCCAAAGCATACTTGGATTCATGCCAAGAGGATGCAGGTGCCATTTTATTCACCATTGGAGATAACGACACCTTTCCACTTTGGTATGTTCAGGAAATAGAAGGACATAGAACCGATGTCCGTATTGTGAACACCAGTTTATTTGCAACGGACTGGTACATTGATCAAATGAAACGTCAAGCTTATGAAAGTCAACCGATACCTTCTCAATTGACCCATGATAAATATCGTTATGGTTCAAGAGATGCAGTTTATTACCAGGGCATAACGGATAACAGATGGGATATTAAGGACTTCATCAATTGGATTGGGAGTGATAAGCCTCAAACCAAATACCGCTATTTGTTGGAAAAGCAAGGCGCTGATATCAGTGTTGTTCCGGAAGGCACCTTGAATATCATTTACTATCCTACAAACAAAATCCGTGTTCCTGTGAACAAACAAAATGTACTGGATAGTGGCTTGGTAAAACCTGAGGATGCAGATTTGATTTTGGATTATATCGATATTGATTTGCCACAAGGAGCATTACCAAAAAACAGGATATTGATGTTGGACCTGTTGGCGAATAATGATTGGAAAAGACCAATTTATTTCTCAGGAGGTAGCTTTGACAGTGCAGAGTATATCTGGTTGAAAGAATACCTGCAACTTGACGGGTTGATTTATAAATTGGTGCCGATAAAGACCGAGAACGAAAGTTCTTTTGAAATGGGCCGAATCGATAGCGATTTGATGTACAATATCATCAAAAAATGGGATTGGGGGAACTCTGGAGATACTGGGATATACCACGACCCTCAAACACGTTCCCAGGGATTGTCGTTCCGAAGCAATCTTGCCAGATTACTGGAACAACTACTTCAAGAAAACAAGATTGATAAAGCAAGCGAGGTCATTGATATAGCCATGACCAATATGCCAGTTGAATCGTATGGCTTCTACGCTTTCGTTGAACCCTATATGGATGGATACTACAAGGTTGGCGAAAAGGAGAAGGCTAGGGCGTTGTTCGAGAAGTTAAAAAAGGTATATCAAGAACGATTGGAATACTACTCTGGAATTCCATTAGATGAACAATATGAACAATTGGATGAAGTTTTGGCCGATATGCAGGCATATCGAAGAATCATTGACATCCTAATTGAAAACCAAGATCGCGATAAGGCTACTTCAGAAACATTGATTTTCAATGAATACATTGATAAGTTTTCCCAGTTTATGGGAGACGGCGATGAAGACTTGTTTGAAGACCCGGAACCAGACCCAGATATGGGAGATACAATTCCTATGGATACTATTGAAGCTCCAAGGGACACAACAACAGCATTGGAATAAAAAAAGCGAGGTGAAAAACCTCGCTTTTTTTAAATATACTCGTTTAAGATGCCGATTAGCGTATTAGCGTCTTGCTCACCGCTCTGTCGCCAGACCATCTCTCCTTTTTTATAGATCATTAATGTTGGTAACCCTTTGATGCGCAGAGCTTGGGAAAGCTCCTTGTTTTTGTCCACATCAATCTTGATTACCTTTCCTTTATCACCCAAGGCCGCTGCAACATCGCGCAACACAGGGTGCATGGAAGTAGATTGTTCATTCCATTCTGCATAAAAGTCCAGCAACACTGGCACTTTTAAATCGATAAGTTCACCAAATTTAGACATGAATATTCCTAGGTTTACAGGGTAAAAGTAAGAAAATTTGTTAAAATTTTGATGACCCCGTTAACTAACCCCAAGTCTACTTCGTTAAATTCACGTTAAACCTTTCTTTTTTAAGGTAATCACGGTAATCTCTGGCCATATACCAACCCTACCTGGATATCCGATAAATCCAAAGCCGCGGTTAACATTGATGTATTGGTTGAGCTCTTCATAAACTCCTGCCCAATATTTATATCGCCATTTTACCGGACTCCATTTTACCCAACCGGGTATCTCCACTCCAAATTGCATACCATGGGTATGTCCACTTAAGGTAAGATGGAAATGATAGTCGTCATGAATAACCACATCTTCCCAATGTGATGGATCATGACTCATCAGAATTTTGAAATCTTCTTTAGCAACACCAGATTTGGCTTTCTGCAAATCCCCTGCCTTTTTAAAGCCACCTCTACCCCAATTTTCAACCCCCAATAAGGCAATTCGTTGACCGTCTTTTTCCAAATAGCGATGTGTATCCAATAAGAGATCAAACCCCATTTCCTTTTGCAGGTCCTTCAAATCTTGCAGGTTTTGAGCCTTGGCTTCTTCGGATGGCCATGATGTATAGTCCCCATAATCATGATTCCCTAAAACAGAATATACCCCATCTTTAGCCTCCAGCTTTGAAAAAAGTGCTGTCCATGGTTCCATTTCCACTGCTTTATCGTTAACCATATCCCCGGTAAACAAGATCACATCGCTTTGTTGCTTATTGATCAAATCTATTCCGTAGGCTACTTTGTCATGATTATCAAAACTACCGCTATGCACATCTGATATTTGGGTAATTTGATAGCCATCAAAAGCATCTGGCAAATCATCAAAAGCCATTTCATATTTTAGGACTTTGTAATTGTATTTTCCACGATACATACCATAAAGCAGCGCACCAAATGGCAAGGCGGCAATACCTAAGGCAATCCCACTGATAAACTTCCTACGAGATGGAAAGAAATTGGTTTGTGGCTCCGTCAATCCTGCTATTTTGTTATAGCCAAATACAAACAGTCGGACCACATCTTCCAGCAATAGGAATATGCCAAATACAATTCCTAAAATCAAAAAAGAAAAGAATATTCCCCCAGCCACGGCTAGTTGGCCTCTAACCCCATCACCCGGAGTATAATTGATTACGCGAATTATAAAATTAAGAAGTGCAGCCAAAAAAAGCAGCCCATAAAATAGGTGTACCCACGTACTTTTAAACAGGGTCTTGAATCCTTGAAAGCCATATATGGCCAAAACCACATAAATTATTGAGAGTACAATGAGGAACCTAGGCATGCAAAATTTTTTATAAAGATATTTCTTTCGATTTTGACCGGTGGTTTTTGGCGATTATTTAACGCTGTGTACAATTTGACGAACCTTATCTGTATTTGTTACGGCAACATCGTCTTCCTTTAAATGATTTGCCGAATTCATCGGCAGTTTTCCTTTTAAATCCATGGAATTTCCAAAAGTTGTACCGGAAAGATGAATCGCCTTCATTTTTGCGTTTTTGAACAATGAAATGTTCTCCGGATTCAATCCTCCACCCGCCATTACTATGCAATTTTCCGAAGCTTCATTCAAAGATTTAAGCAACTCCAGTCCCTTAGCGGCATTTACTTGTTGCCCAGATGTTAAAACATAATCAACCCCCAGATTATCTAATTTTTGGTAGGTTTCCTTTGGATTTCTCACCCAATCGAATGCACGATGGAACGTAAACAACATTCCCTCGGCCTGCGCCATCAACTTTTGCGTATTGTAGATATCCAATTCAAAATTCGGATGCAGCACACCACTGACAATTCCCTCTACCCCAAGTTCACGGCAAAAGGAAATATCCTTCAACATGGTTTCCAGTTCATGATTCGTATAACTAAAATGTCCGCTTCTTGGGCGGATTAAGACATGCACAGGAATATGCAACTGCTCTTTCACCAGTTTCAACAAACCAAATGAGGGCGTAATCCCGCCAACACCTAGCTCCGAGCATAACTCAATTCTATCAGCCCCAGCTTCTTGTGCATTTAAAGCAGATTCCAATGAATTGGCACAGACTTCTACAAGCATATTCCTATATTTAAGTTTTCAAGATAACAACAATAATCCTTACCAAAGTTAAGGTCAAACCAATTCCATGAAACGAAGAAATTTTTTAAAAAAATCCAGCCTATCAACGGCCGGCATCATCTCTGCCCCTGTTCTAGCTTCTTGCAAAACTGAAACATCCACGAATACTGCAAATGCAATGGCGGCAGTAATTAAGCCAATAGTAATTTGTACATGGAATTTCCAAAATGCATCAGCAAAAGCATGGGAAGTTTTAAGCGCAAATGGCAGTGCTTTGGATGCCGTGGAAGAAGGCGTGAAAGTGGAAGAGGCGGATACCAACAACCAAACTGTAGGTGTTGGTGGTAGACCCGACCGGGAAGGTAGAGTGACTTTGGACGCCTGCATTATGGATAAGGATGCCAATTGCGGTTCTGTGATGTGTATGGAGAACATTGCCCATCCTATATCTGTTGCCCGCAAGGTGATGGAAGAAACCCCACATGTGATTTTAGCAGGAAAAGGTGCGGAGCTTTTTGCCTATCAACAAGGCTTTGAAAAAACGAATTTATTGACCGAACAATCGAGAAAGGAATGGGAAGAATGGAAAAAGGAGTCTAAGTATGAAACAATCATCAACATAGAAAACCACGATACCATTGGTATGTTGGCCATAGATGCCAACGGCGATATTGCCGGAGCTTGTACCACGAGCGGAATGGGTTATAAAATGGCAGGTCGAGTTGGTGATTCACCTATCATAGGGGCTGGCCTTTACGTAGACAATGAGGTTGGGGGAGCTACTGCCACTGGCGTTGGAGAAGAAGTTGTACGTACTGTGGGCAGTTTTTTAATTGTTGAATTGATGCGACAAGGTAAATCCCCACAAGATGCCTGCGAAGAAGGGGTAAAACGAATTATGAAGAAAAATGAAGGCCGAAAAGATTTCCAAATAGGTTTTATTGCGGTAAATAAAAATGGAGAAACCGGCGGATATTGTGTTCATCCAGGTTTTACCTATCGTGAATTTTCGGAAAATGGGCATGAGAACAAATCGGTGGAAAGTTTTTACAACGGATAACCCCTGCATTCATTCCGGATTTTAGAATCTTGAAGCTGCATTCCAGCATCTTTTTTCTACCTTTAAAAGCTATTCAAAATCAATTGCTTTTTTAATTTCAAACATCTAACCAATACCTATGTCAGATCAAAAAAGACTCTTCCTTCTGGATGCTTACGCCTTGATCTTTAGAGGCTATTATGCCTTATTGAAAAACCCTAGAATCAATTCCAAGGGAATGGATACCTCTGCAATTATGGGTTTCGTGAATTCCCTTTTTGATGTGATCAAACGGGAAAAACCAGATCATTTGGCCGTTTGTTTTGATAAAGGAGGCAGTGTGGAACGCACGGAACTTTTTGAAGATTACAAGGCTAATCGTGATGAGACACCAGATGCAATCCGTATCGCAGTTCCTTATATACAGGATATATTAAAAGCCATGAACATCCCAGTAGTGGTTTTGGAAGGTTATGAGGCAGATGACATTATAGGAACTCTTGCCAAACAGGCTGAAAAAGAAAACTATAAGGTTTTTATGGTAACTCCGGATAAGGATTTTGGACAATTGGTTTCTGAAAATATTTTTATGTATCGTCCTGCTCGAATGGGAAATGGCATAGAAATATGGGGTATTCCTGAAGTTCAAAAGCGGTTTGGTGTTCAACGTCCGGAGCAAGTCATTGATTATTTGGGAATGATGGGTGATGCCAGTGACAACATTCCGGGTCTTCCAGGCGTAGGCGATAAAACCGCCAAAAAATTCTTGGCAGAATTCGATTCATTGGAAGGCCTACTTGCCAACACCGATCAGCTGAAAGGTAAGATGAAGGAAAAAGTGGAAGCCAATGCTGAGCTAGGTAGATTATCCAGAAAATTGGCGGAAATTAAAATTGATTGTGATGTTACGTTCAATGCGGACGACTACGAAATGTCGGAACCTAATACCGAAAAGGTACAACACCTATTTGACGAATTGGAATTTAGAAGACTGAAAGATCAATTTATCAAAATTTTCAGATCAGAAGCACCTACGAATCCAACTGAGGAAAAAGGGACGGCTTCAACACCAAAAGCTGCAGCCGCAGGTAGTGGTCAATTCAGTTTGTTTGGAAGCGACCCCTCAAACGTACCTGCAACCATAAAAGATAGCTCGGGAAGAAATACCGTGGCAGATGTTGGTCATCTTTATCAAACCATCAATCCGGGAGTAGGACTTGATCTTTTCATGAAAAAATTGATGCAGCAACAATCGGTTTGTTTCGATACCGAAACTACCTCAATTAATCCCCTGGCTGCGGAGCTTGTAGGTATTGCATTTAGTTGGGAGGCCAAAAAGGGCTACTATGTGCCAATTCCGGAATCACACGAAGAAGCTCTGGAATTATTGGAAGTCTTAAAACCCTTTTTCGAATCCGAAACAATTGAAAAAGTAGGACAAAACTTGAAGTACGACATCAAGGTGATGAAGAATTATGGTATCGAGGTCAAAGGAAAACTCTTTGATACCATGTTGGCCCATTATCTCATCAATCCGGATATGCGACACAACATGGACGTATTGGCTGAGACCTACCTTAATTATACACCAGTATCCATTACTGAATTGATTGGCAAAAAGGGAAAGAATCAATTGACCATGCGTCAAGTTCCTTTGGAAAAACAAACAGAATATGCGGTAGAGGATGCCGATATTACGCTTCAACTTGCGCAGCAGTTTAGGCCAGAATTGGCCGACGCAAAAACGGATGCCCTATTCGAGACCATCGAGATACCACTGCTTCGAGTACTTGCAGACATGGAGACCGAAGGTATTAATCTGGATAAATCCTTTTTGCACGAATTATCAACCGATTTGGATAAGGATATCAACTCATTGGAGCAAAAAATCTATGAAGCGGCAGGACAACAGTTCAATATTGCATCACCCAAACAACTCGGTGAAATCCTGTTTGAAAAGCTCAAATTGGTAGATAAACCCAAAAAGACCAAAACAGGTCAATACTCCACCGCTGAAGATGTACTATCCTACCTGGCCAAGGACCATGAAATCATACAAAATGTTTTGGATTTTAGAGGTCTCAGTAAATTAAAGAGCACCTATGTGGATGCATTACCCAATGAGGTACAGGAGCATAGTGGTAGGGTACACACGGATTATATGCAAACCGTTGCTGCAACCGGGCGATTAAGTAGCAACAACCCCAACCTGCAAAACATACCAATCAGAACAGAACGTGGCAGACAGGTGCGAAAAGCTTTCATTCCAAGAGATGAGAATTACACCCTTTTGGCGGCGGATTATTCACAAATTGAACTACGCATCATCGCTGCACTCAGTGAGGAAGACACCATGATCGAGGCTTTTAAAAACGGGGAGGATATCCATGCATCCACAGCAGCTAGAGTATTTAACGTTCCCATTGATGAAGTCACACGAGAGCAACGAAGCAATGCAAAAACTGTCAATTTTGGTATTATTTATGGCGTTTCTGCCTTTGGTTTAAGCAATCAAACCGACTTGAGTAGGTCAGAAGCCAAAGAATTGATCGAGACCTACTATAAGACCTATCCAAAATTAAGGAACTACATGAGCGAACAAGTGGATTTTGCACGGGACAATGGCTATGTGCAAACCGTTTTGGGCCGCAGAAGATACTTGAAGGATATCAATGCTGGGAATCAGGTAGTTCGAGGTGCCGCGGAGCGAAATGCCGTTAATGCTCCAATCCAAGGAAGCGCTGCGGATATTATAAAAATTGCAATGATCAATATCCACAATAAATTAGCAGAAGGAAGTTATAAGACCAGAATGCTATTGCAAGTACATGATGAACTGGTATTTGATGCCTACAAGCCAGAATTGGATAAAGTAAAAGAATTGATCAAATCGGAAATGGAAAATGCCTATCAACTTGCGGTACCGCTGGATGTGGAAGTTGGACTAGGTGAAAATTGGCTTGAAGCCCATTAAAAACCAACACATGCACTTAAGAACGAAAATCGCCGTATTAGCAGCTTTATGCTGCGGAATCTCTCTGTTTAGTCAATCAGAAAAACCCAACATCATATATTTCTTGGCAGATGATTTGGGTTATGGCGAAGTTGGGGCCTATGGGCAGGAAATTATAAAAACTCCAAATATTGATTCACTAGTAGAGCGGGGCATGAAATTTACTCAGCATTATTCCGGCGCCCCGGTTTGCGCTCCAGCACGATATATTTTAATGACTGGAAAACACGCTGGGCATGCCTATATCCGAGGGAATGATGAATGGCGGGAACGTGGAGAGGTCTGGGATTATAAAAAAGCATTCAGCAACCCAAATTTGGAAGGTCAAAGACCTATCCCTGAAAACACCATAACCATTGCCAAAAAATTAAAGGAAGCCGGGTATACTACTGGAGTTTTTGGAAAATGGGGTTTGGGCGCACCAAATACTGAAGGTGTCCCCAACAAACAGGGTTTTGACTATTTCTTTGGATACAATTGCCAAAGACAGGCTCATAATCTTTTTCCAAGTCACTTATGGGAAAACGAGAACAAAGTGTATCTCAAAAATGAGTTGATCGCTCCTCATGAACGATTGGACTCCTCCTTGAATCCATTGGATGAAAAAAGTTACGATAAGTTTTACCAACCGGAATATGCACCTGATGTTATCCACGAAAAAGCATTGACCTTTATGGAGCACAATAAGGACAGCTCCTTTTTTCTTTATTATGCTTCTCCGCTACCCCACTTGCCTTTGCAAATTCCAAAAAAATACGCAAAACCGTATCTAGATATTATTGGTAACGAAGAACCTTATATTGGAGATCAAGGATATTTTCCTAATCCTTACCCTAAGGCATCCTATGCAGCCATGATAACGTTGCTGGACCAGCACTTGGGGGAATTGATCCAAAAATTGAAAGACCTGGGCATTTACGAAAACACTTTGATTCTCTTCACCAGCGACAATGGTCCTACTTATACTGGTGGTGTTGATTTTGAACATTTTGAGAGTTCAAAACCATTTACCAACGGAGCTGGAAAAACGAAGGGACATGTGTATGAGGGTGGCATTCGGGTACCCTTTGTGGCCAGTTGGCCCCAAAAAATAAAGGAGGGTAGTACTTCTGCGCATCAATCTGTTTTCTACGATGTGATGCCAACTTTATGTGAAGTAGCAGGAATAGAGGCTCCAAATGAGATTGACGGCATCAGTTTCTTGCCTGAATTATTAGGTAAGAAACAACCTGAACATGATTACCTATACTGGGAATTCCCAAGTTACAAAGGTCAACAGGCTGTAAGAATTGGCGACTGGAAAGGTATCCGTAAAAACATCTTCGAAGGCAACCTAAAGATTGAGCTCTATAATTTAAAAACAGATATAGAAGAGCAAAACGACCTAGCGCAACAGCATCCCGAAATTGTCGAAAGAATTGAGGATATAATGAAGCGCGAGCATGTACCTGCTGCCAATGAAAGGTTTAAGTTTAGAGAATTGGGAGATCCATGAGAATTATCAATAAAATTTAAGCGTTATCCAAACCATCGGAATAATTATTTCCTATTTGGTTCAGCACTTTCAAGAAAACATCAAATTCCGAACGATCTAAATTATTGATTGCAAGTTTTCTAAGTTCCACGGCATGCGGTAAGATTTTATTGATGACCCGTCTGCCCTTCCGTGTAACTTCCAGCTTAAAGCGTTTTTGATCTCCTTCAAAACGTGTCTTGGTAATCCATTCCTTTTTTTCCAACTTTCCAATTACCCTAGAGGTTGTCGCCCTATTTCTAAAATTCGTTCGTACAATTTCACGCTGGGAAGCTTCTTTGCCTAACTCGGAAATTCGATGGAGAATTACCCATTGCTCAATGGTTAAATCCACACCCAATTCTGCGAACTTTTTAAGATATGCATCCTGGATACATCGCAATACAAGATCCAAGTGCAAGCCTATTCCAGAGATTTCATCTATTTGATTCAGCATAATCCATAACTTTAAGCAAAACAGCATAAATGGCTCATGATTTGACCAAATTTCTGTTCCTCACCTAAACTTCATTCAATTTTAACAAAAAAAATGCTTCCATCCCTAAAAATCCGATTCAAAATATTTATTTTTGTTGCATTAACAACAATTATCTAATTAAATCTAAATATAATCCTATGGAAACTACTGCAATCCCAAAAATCCATGATGCCGCAAAGGACTTTATGCCCATCAACGGTACGGATTACATTGAGCTTTATGTAAGTAATTCAAAGCAAGCTGCACACTTTTATAAAACTGCCTTTGGTTTTCAGTCTCATGCCTACGCAGGTTTAGAAACCGGACTTACCGATCGTGAAAGTTATGTTGTGATCCAAGATAAAATACGATTGATTCTTACCTCTCCATTAAAAAGTGGAACTGATATTGGAAGACATATTGACCAACATGGTGATGGTATAAAGGTAGTGGCACTTTGGGTAGATGATGCCACTTACGCTTACAACACCGCAATGGAACGGGGTGCAAGATCTTATATGGAGCCAGAAACCACCGAAGACGAATCAGGTAAAATTGTTCGCTCTGGAATTTACACCTATGGTGAAACAGTCCACATTTTTGTGGAACGAAAAGATTACAATGGCGTTTTTATGCCAGGTTATAAAAAATGGGAAACACCTGACTACAATCCTGAACCAACAGGCCTAAAATTTGTTGACCATATGGTGGGCAATGTTGGATGGAACAAAATGAACCATTGGGTGGAATTCTATGAAAATGTAATGGGCTTCGTAAACATTCTTTCGTTTGATGACAACGATATTTCCACAGAATATACTGCACTTATGAGTAAGGTGATGAGTAATGGTAATGGACGTATCAAGTTTCCAATCAATGAGCCTGCAGAAGGAAAGAAGAAATCCCAAGTAGAGGAATATCTTGATTTTTATGAGGGCGAAGGTGTACAGCATATTGCTGTAGCCACCGATGATATCATTACAACGGTAAGACAATTGAGAAGTCGTGGCGTAGAGTTTCTTAGGGTACCGGACACCTATTATGATGCTGTAACCGATCGTGTAGGGAAAATTGATGAGGATATTGCTCCACTTAAAGAGTTAGGAATTTTGGTAGATAGGGATGATGAAGGTTATTTGCTTCAAATATTCACGCGACCTGTAGAACCAAGGCCTACCATGTTCTTTGAAATCATCCAAAGAAAAGGAGCACAGTCGTTTGGAAAAGGTAACTTTAAGGCATTGTTCGAAGCCATTGAGCGGGAACAGGAAGTTAGAGGGACTTTACATTAATCCGTTGAAAGCAACTCCCCCAAGGTTTATTATCTTGGGGTGATTTACTCAACATTTAACAATCTTCATATGCCTATATATCACAAGCTTGGCGAAATTCCACAGAAAAGGCATACCCAGTTTACAAAGCCAAATGGCAATCTGTATTATGAACAGTTGTTCGGAACCATTGGTTTTGATGGGATGTCATCATTGATTTATCATCATCACAGACCTACCCAAGTATCTGCAATTGGGGAAGCGATAGATGTGAACCCTAAAATCGCAGTGGATAGGAACATCACATCTCGAAAATTGATTGGTTTTGATGTTACACCTAAAGATGATTTTCTCGAGGCAAGAGAACCAATGCTGGTAAACAGTGATGTACATGTTGGTCTTGCTGCGCCAAAAAAATCCTTGACCGCATATTTTTATAAAAATTCGGATGCAGACGAACTTTTGTTCATCCACAAGGGTACAGGGACACTTCGTACATTTTTGGGGAACATTCCATTTGAATATGGGGATTACTTAATCATTCCGAGGGGCATGATCTATCAAATTGAATTTGATACGGAAGATAATCGCATTTTGTATGCGGAATCCTTCCACCCTATCTATACTCCTAAACGCTACAGAAATTGGTTTGGGCAACTATTGGAACATTCCCCCTTTTGTGAAAGGGATTATAAACTTCCCCAAGATTTGGAAACCTATGATGAAAAGGGAGAGTTTGTCCTAAAAATCAAAAAGCAAGGAATGTTGCACAGCTTGGTGTATAGTACCCACCCTTTTGATGTTGTTGGCTGGGATGGATACAATTTCCCCTACGGATTTTCCATCCATAACTTTGAGCCCATTACTGGAAGGGTCCATCAACCACCACCGGTGCATCAAACTTTTGAAACCTCAGCATTTGTGGTTTGTTCTTTCTGCCCTCGCTTATATGATTATCACCCAAAGGCAATTCCAGCACCATACAATCACTCTAATATAGATTCTGATGAAGTGTTGTACTATGTTGATGGGGATTTTATGAGCAGGACCGGTATCGGGCCAGGGTATATTACTTTGCACCCTGCAGGAATCCCACATGGTCCACATCCTGGCACTTATGAAGGTAGCATTGGCAAAAAAGGGACAGAAGAGCTTGCGGTAATGATAGACACCTTCAAACCGCTAAAGGTCACTGAGAATGCACTTAAAATAGATGATGGCACCTATTATAAGTCATGGGTTGAATAAGAGTTTAAATCAAACCATTAAAATAAATTCAATATTCCTGGGTATAGGAATCACAATAATATACTATGATCATTAACGTACCTGAAAATTCAGATTTTTCCATCCATAACATCCCGTTTGGGATTTTCTCTACAGCAGACCGTAGTCCAAGAGCTGGTGTTGCCATTGGTGAACATATTTTAGATTTAGCCGCTGTTGCGGAATTGGATGTTTTTGACTTCAACACAGCTATTCTTGAAAAAGAGGTCTTAAATGATTTTATCGCATTGGGAAAATCCATTACCAACAAGGTCCGAAGGGATATCCAGCATTGGTTACAGGACGAAAATTCCGTGTTGGCCGATAAGCCGGAATTATTCGTACTTCAATCCGAAGCACAAATACATATGCCTGTTTATATAGGCGATTACACAGATTTTTACTCTAGTATTGAGCATGCGACGAATGTAGGAATCATGTTCCGTGGTCCAGAAAATGCATTGATGCCCAATTGGAAGCACATTCCTGTTGGATACCATGGTAGAGCAAGTTCTATTGTTGCTAGTGGTTTACCTATGCACCGACCAAAGGGACAGACCTTACCGAAGGATGCTGAGGCACCCATCTATGGTCCTTGTCAGCGTTTGGACTTTGAATTGGAAATGGGGTTTATCACAGGAAAAAACACCAATTTAGGTGAATCCATAGCCACAGAAGATGCAGAAGATTACATTTTCGGTATGGTATTGCTGAATGATTGGTCTGCACGTGATATTCAAAAATGGGAATATGTTCCCCTTGGCCCATTCTTGGCCAAGAATTTTGCATCACACATTTCACCATGGATAGTTACCCTGGAGGCATTGGAGCCTTTTCGAGTTTCAGGACCAAAACAAGAACCAAAGGTTCTTCCCTATTTAGCGTATGAAGGGAATAAAAACTATGATATAAAATTGCAGGTTGGTATTCAACCTGAAGGTGCCGAGGAACAGGTAGTCTGTAATTCCAATTTCAAATACATGTATTGGAATATGGCCCAACAATTGGCCCATCATACTGTTAACGGATGCAACATCAATGTAGGTGATCTTTACGGTTCTGGAACCATTTCAGGAAAAGATGAGAACTCTTACGGCTCGATGTTGGAATTGGCTTGGATGGGGACCAAACCATTAAAAATGAAAGACGGCTCGGAACGTAAATTCATTAACGATGGCGACACGGTAATCATTAGAGGGCATTCTGAAAAGGATGGTAAACGAGTTGGTTTTGGTGAAGTTTCAGCCAAAGTACTACCAGCAAAATAGATTTATCTTAGTAGCTAATAAATCGAATCCATGTCCACAACCATGACCATTGACCCATCATCCATAAGTCAACCGGAACTACATTCCTATTTGCTTACTGCTGTAGCGCCGAGACCAATTTGTTTTGCTAGCACCATAGATAAAGAGGGGAACATTAACCTTAGTCCGTTCAGTTTTTTCAATGTCTTCAGTTCCAATCCACCCATCATGGTGTTTTCTCCTGCAAGAGGAAGAGGTAATACGTTGAAGCATTCCCTTTTGAATACTAAGGAAGTTCCCGAAGTCGTGATCAATATTGTTGATTTTCCAATAGTGGAACAAATGTCTCTCTCAAGTACAGCATATGAGAAAGATGTCAATGAATTTGTAAAATCTGGTTTGACGGCAGCTCCTAGTGAAAAAGTCAAACCGCCGCGGGTTGCGGAATCTCCGGTTTCTTTTGAATGTACCGTTGATAAAATCATCGAATTAGGCAATACCCCTGGCGCTGGAAATCTAATTATAGCAAAAGTGGAATTGATCCATATTCAAGAAAAATTCTTGAATGACACTGGAAAATTAGACCCACTTAAATTGGATTTGGTAGGACGCATGGGTGGTAGTTGGTACACCAGAGCCAGCGGAGATTCACTTTTTGAAATCCCAAAACCCATTCAAACCAAAGGGATTGGTGTAGACAACTTGCCAGAGGGTATTCGTAACAGTACCATTTTAACAGGTAATAATCTAGGAAGACTTGGGAACCTGGAAAAATTACCCTCTTCTTCTGAAGTAAATGCTATCGCTGAAGATGATGAAGTAGTGATGCTTCATAAAAAATTAAAGGAAAACCCTATCAAACTAAAAGAAGAATTGCATTGGATCTCCCAGAAAATATTGGAATCTGGAGAAACGGTAAAAGCCATTTCCATTCTGATGCATGCTGAAAAAATCAATTGATGAAATCAGGAATAACCTCTATTTTCAAGTCTTACCTGGAACCTAAAAAAGTTTACGAAGGTGGTAAAAACATCCCCGTTAGTCCTGGTAAAAAAATCTACAAGCTTTCATCTAATGAAAATCCTTTAGGTCAATCCCCAAAGGCAACACAAGCTATGATAAAGGCTTCGGAAAACGTACATGTTTATCCAGACCAAACGGATATTAGATTACGACGCGCCTTGGTCAAGGATTTCGAGAACCAATTAGACGAAAACCAATTCATCTGCGGAAACAGTGGTTCCGAAATCATTGACATGCTTCTTCGGGCGTTTATAAACGAGGGTGATGAGGTCATTTTCTCCAATCCTTGTTTTTTACCTTATTCCGTTTTTTCTGGTTGGTATGGTGCCAAGCAGGTAGATGTTCCTCTTTTGGAACCTGATTACAAATTGGATATGGAAGGTATATTGAATTCCATTACAGATAAGACCAAAATCATATTTCTGACCAGTCCAAATAACCCAACAGGTACTTATATTCCGAAAGTTGAGGTGGATGAGTTTTTGTCGCGAATTCCGGATACTATTCTTGTCGTTTTTGATGAGGTTTACCGACACTTTACGGATGCTCCGGATTATACCTCTGCGCTACCTTATGTGAAAAATGGGCAAAACGTAATTGGAATCAACAGTTTTTCCAAAACCTATGGACTGGCCGGCCAACGTATAGGTTATGGGTATACCACAGAAACCATCGCCACCTATCTGAGGCAAATCCATAAACCCTTTTTATTACCACTTACTTCTATTGAAGGAGCAATAGGTGCATTAGAAGACAAGGTTTTTATTGAGGAAACGGTAAAAACCGTAAACCAAGGCCGCGAATATCTAGCCCAAGAATTTGACCGATTAGGAATTTCCTATTGGCCAACTCAGGCCAACTTCTTTTTAATTGACCCCCCAATTCCTGAATTTGAATTCACGGAACGCATCATGGAACTTGGTATAATGGTCCGGCCTGTATCGCAATTTGGTGCACCTGGAAAAGTCCGGATAACCATTGGTGACAATGAAGCGAATCAGGCGTTGGTAAAAGCACTTGAAATAATAAAGCCCCAAAGTTAATTTTGGGGCTTTTTTTATGCTTAAGGGTTTTTCTTATTCTTCAACCTGTTTAGTGAAAACCGCTTCTGCGCCTTGGTAATTGTTCGGGTCAATATCCGCTCCGTCAATAACCAATGTATTTTCATCTTCCAAGGTAATTGTAATTGTAGTCTCTTCCATGTCAGCTGTGACCAAGGTCAATTGATCGCCATCTAAACTCCATGTGCTGGATTCCATATCACTTTCCGCAGGACAAGGAATCTCCAATCCACCTACACCTACATTGATCGACAACAAATCTATTTTATCCGCAGAAGTAGCAGTGCCATCCTCATTAAAGGTCAACACCACTAAATCACAACCGTTGGCATTAAGGTAATCCAAGATTTGCTTGGCAAACTCTAATTGGTCATTGTTCAAGGATTCATCAAAACGTAGATCGGTCATTAACCAAACACCGACCAATTCGCTGTCCATTATATCCTGACCTTGACCTTCATTTCCGTCTCCCGAACCATCATCAGAATTAGAACCATCTCCTGCATCACCATTGGAATCGTCATCAGAGCCTTGTTCCATATCGGTATTAGCACCAGATTGTTCAATACTGTCAGTAGAACAGGAAATCACAAAAAATCCTGTCAGTAATAACAGTAGTATACTCTTTTTCATGTCTTTAGTTTGTGGGGTTATTATCGAGATAACGCAAAATGGCGCTAAAAAGTACCTCTCAGACCAAAGAAAAACGGCAATTTAAAGGACAAATCTATAGGTGGCTTTGAGCAAAAAGATGTTTTGAGGCTTTTGTCCAAAGATGTTATCCCCCAAACTAGGCAGTAATCCCTGCGTTGGATCACCGGATTGCGAAACATCCTGGGACCACACTAGAAATATTTCAGAGCCAGGTACATATTCCCATCGCACAACCAGATTAGAGCGAAATTGCACAAAGGAAAAGTCGGGATCATCAAAAGTGAAATCCGTGTTGCCATCCAAATTCTCATCCACAGAAAAGGTCTCATCAGAAAAACTCAATTGATCTCCGGTATATGCCATAAAACGATCTTCAAAGTATTTTGCCTCTGGACTTGTAACGTGCTTAAAATTAGAATAGCGTCCTCGAGAAATGAATGGTTGTCCCCAATACTGGATGGTCAGGTTAGGGTTAATGTTATAATTCAATCGAAAAGACATGCTCAGTGTACGTTGATTGATTTCACCATTTAAGTATCTGACCGAGCCATTAACGTCATCTATATTGTCTATGTACTGCAGTTTATTGTTATTAATACGTAACGATGGAGAGGCGGATATCCGCAGCGCATTGATCGGCTGGTATGTAAGTCCGGTTTCCACGGAGTAGAAGCGGAAGGAATTGTCCACAGCTCTTCTACCATTCTGGAAAAAGCTAAATCGCACTTTTTTCCTATTATCGGTGTTAATACTATTCCAAAAACTAACCCATTGGGATTGTCTTAGTCGGGGCCCTCCGCGCAATGCAAAATTATCGTAATCCACCGGTGCAAAATTAAAACCTACATTAGTGAACCAGTTGTTTTTCCAGTTCTGCCAACTGTTGGTATTGAACTGAAGATAATTATGGTTACCGCCAAAATCGAATGCAGCCCAATGATTATAGTTTATCCCCACCCTTCTAAATGTACTGTCAGGCTTTAAGGTTTGATAACCTACCCAAGTATAGTGCCTTATATCATCGGATTGTCTCTGAAAACCGAGATCGTTCAATTCCAATTCCGGTGATCTCCAAGTACCACCTGATTCAAATCGCCAATGCCCATTTCCAATCTTGCCAATTTGGATGTTCCCACCCGTACCCGTCAATGCGGTTCTGTTTTCATCAACAGTTACGTGGTCCGCACCAACGCGCTGAAATAAGTGTGTTATGGATTCTTGGGTATTCTGAATTGCCTCGGCACTCCCTTTTACATGACTTACAATAAAGTTTCCTTCAACATACCAGTCTCTGTTATGCCATTGATGTTTGAAATCCAATCCTCCGGTAAATGCAGATTTATGTAAAAAATCCAACTCGTCAATAAGATCATCTCTGTTGGTTCCTGTAAATATTCCTCCGATATAGGAATTCCTGTCATTGAAGTCTTTTTGCAACCTCCCTACGAAATAATTGGTCAATGGTTCCACAATTTGCCTACGTTCCTCCCCTACGCCGTTTCTTATGGTTGCATATCGTCTTGCCGTTACACTTTCCAAAGCACCAATGGCCCATCCATCCTTGGTTTTTCCACTGAATTTAGCGGCACCTATTATAGGTGTGTTATCTGGCTGATCCACAAATTCTGTATCTCCGGCATCAACAGAACCCTGTGGGCTTCTTCCTATTCTTCTTGAATAGAAAACATTATCAAATCCGAAGGTATTCCCGGCTTCAGATTCAGATACCCTGAAGTCGAATATGTTCTTGTTCTCCACAAAAAATGGCCGTTGCTCCCGAAAGAAGATTTGAAATCCATCTAACGCTATTGCAGATGGATCAGCCTCCACCTGACCAAAATCCGGATTCACCGTGAGATCTAAAGTTAAATCATTGGTAACACCAATTTTGGCATCAAGTCCAACGGTGAGCTCACTTTCATTTCCATCACGAAATGGGTTTCCCTCTTCCGCCTCATAAGTTTCCCCGCTGGTTACAGTATATGGCTGAATCTCCAACTGCTTTTGCGGTTCAATATTTTTTAATCCGTGGAGCTCTCCAAATTCACTTACCCATCCCGGTTGATCTATTGGTTTCCGCTGCCAAACAGAACGTTCTTCCGCTCTAAATATCCGTCGGGTACTTTGAAGGCCCCACACTTGGTTTTCGGAGGATCCAAATTTCAATTGACTCAAGGGTATTTTGAATTCCGCTGTCCATCCTTCTTCATCAATGTTGGTCTTCGTATACCAAATAGGGTTCCAACTTTCATCCCAATTGGTCCCGTTATTAGAAACAAATTCATCTCCTTTTACGCCAGATACACTTGTAGTAAATGAAAATGCGGTTCGTTTATCGTGGTAGCTATCAATGTTGAATTCAATAAAATCTCCTTCAAAGCCATCACGTCTTGACATTCGTTTTACAATTTTATCCGGTTCAGAATCATAACACCGGACACCTATATATAGGAACTTGCTATCGTAAACAATTTTGAATCTCGTCTGATCGGTGGGCTCAGTGTTCTCATCTGGGATAAATTCGATATAGTCACCAGCCCATTCCACAAGGTTCCATGCGGAATCATTCAAAAGTCCATCAATATTTGGTGGTGCTTCTTCACCAATAGGAGCGGTTACATATATCTTTTTGGGAACGACCAAGGTGGAATCTTGGGCCTGCACATTAAAATATAGAAATAGTAATGTGGATAAGATGATTAGTCTTGACACGATAGAGCGTTTTTTGATTGAATAGCTGTCTTAAAGACCCATAAATTAGTCAACAGTTACACCCTCTATTAATTTTTACCCTGTTTTTAACAGAATTATAGCATAGTTTTGCACCTGCTTTAGATTCAATTGGCTGCCTTTGGGAAAAAGTCAAAAATATTCCCAATCAACCATTTGTAATTCAATCTAATAATTGTACATTTGCAGCCCGTTATTCGGGATAGGTTTTTAAATCAATAATATTCTAGAAGTGGACACATTAAGTTATAAGACTATTTCTGCCAATAAATCAACAGTTGACAAACAATGGTTATTGGTTGATGCTGAAGGAGAAACATTAGGAAGATTGGCATCCAAAGTAGCCAAGTTGCTAAGAGGGAAACACAAGCCAAATTTCACTCCTCATGTGGATTGTGGAGATAATGTAATTGTGATCAACGCAGAGAAAATCAAGTTGAGTGGAAATAAGTGGGAAGACAAAGAGTACCTTAGATATACTGGGTATCCTGGAGGTCAGCGTTCCACTACCGCAAAAGAATTATTGGATAAACACCCAGAAAGGATTGTTGAAAAATCCATTAAGGGTATGCTACCTAAAAACAGACTGGGAGCAGATTTGTTTAGAAACCTAAAGGTTTATGCTGGTACTGAGCATAACCAAGAAGCACAGAAACCAAAGGCAATTAACCTAAACGACTACAAATAATGGAAGTGGTTCACAAAATTGGTAGAAGAAAAACTGCTGTAGCAAGAGTATATGTTTCTGAAGGAAAAGGAAACATCACTATAAACAAAAGAGATTTAAAGGAATATTTTACCACTGCTCCATTGCAATACAAGGTAAAGCAACCTTTTGCCTTAACAGAAACTGAAGATACTTACGATGTAAAAGTAAATGTTTACGGAGGTGGTATCACAGGACAAGCAGAAGCTGTTCGTTTGGCACTTTCTAGAGCATTGTGCGAAATAAACGAAGAAAATAGAACTGTTCTTAAACCAGAAGGCCTATTGACTAGAGACCCAAGAATGGTGGAAAGAAAGAAATTCGGTCAGAAGAAAGCCCGTAAGAAATTCCAGTTCTCTAAACGTTAATATTTTTGGTGCCCACGCACCGCATTATATAAGTTCATTGAAAACCCTGATTTGTTTCAGGGTTATATTTTTAACCAAGTTGTCGTTGTTCCAAAAGGAAAAAAACGAACTTTTTGGAATTTAGTTTAGCATCTAAATGGTCAGGGCGCGCAGTAATGCAACCACCAGGTCATTGCTACTACAACGGAACGTAAACTAAGTACATAAAATGGCAAGTAACATTGAAGTTAAAGACTTACTTGAAGCAGGTGTTCACTTTGGACACTTAACAAGAAAGTGGAACCCAAACATGTCTCCATACATCTACATGGAGCGTAACGGTATCCACGTTATCAATCTCTACAAGACAGTTGCAAAATTGGACGAGGCTAATGAAGCACTTAAAAAAATTGCAGCATCTGGGAGAAAAATCCTTTTCGTAGCTACTAAAAAACAAGCTAAGGACATTGTTGCGGACAAAGTGTCTAAAATAAACATGCCGTACATCACTGAAAGATGGCCTGGAGGTATGTTGACCAACTTTGTAACGATTCGTAAAGCCGTTAAGAAAATGGCAGCTATTGATCGCATGAAGAAGGATGGCACATTCAATACGTTGTCCAAAAAAGAAAGATTACAGGTAGATCGTCTTAGAGCTAAGTTGGAGAAAAACTTAGGTTCTATTGCCGATATGACTCGTTTGCCTGGGGCAATTTTCATCGTGGATACCATGAGAGAGCACATTGCCGTTAAAGAAGCTCAAAAATTGAACATTCCGATTTTTGCAATGGTCGATACTAACTCTGACCCAAGACCTATTGATTATGTTATTCCTGCTAATGATGACGCAGGTAAATCAATTGAAGCTATCATGACTCAAGTCACCGAGGCTGTAGCAGAAGGTTTGGCGGAAAGAAAGAACGATAAGCAAGAGGGAAAAGCTGAAGCTCCAGCTGCCAAAGCTGCTCCTGCAAAGGAAAAAGCTCCAACTAAAGCGGAAAAAGCTGTGGTAAAAGAAGTTAAGGAGGAAACTCCGGCTCCAGTTGAGGCCAAAGAAGAAAAAGTTGAAGCACCAAAGGAAGCGGCAAAAGCTGAAAAAGCAGATGACCTTACCAAAATTGAAGGTGCTGGACCAAAAGCTGCTGAAGCATTGGTAAACAATGGAATCGATACCTATGCGAAACTTGCTAAAGCTGATCCGGAGAAAATCAAGGAAATCCTTACAGAAGCCAGTTCAAGAATGGCTCATTTGGATCCTACTTCTTGGCCAAAGCAAGCCCAAATGGCTGCCGATGGTAAATGGGATGAGCTTAAGGAGTGGCAAGATAACGCCAAAGGTGGCGTAGAATAATCAACTGATAACATTACGCTAAAACGAAACACTTAAATAGTGTTTTACTTTACATAAATCTTAAAAGAAAGAAAAAATGGCAAAGATTACCGCCGCAGAAGTAAATAAACTAAGAAAAACCACCGGAGCTGGGATGATGGATTGCAAGAATGCTTTGGTTGAAGCTGATGGTGATTTTGAAAAAGCAATTGAAATCCTTCGTAAAAAAGGACAAAAAGTAGCCGCCAAGAGAGCTGACAGAGATTCTTCTGAAGGTGCCGCTATCGCGAAAGTGAATGCAGAGAGTTCTGCCGGAGTAATTATCTCCTTGAACTGTGAGACTGATTTCGTTGCTAAAAACGAGACTTTCGTAACCTTGGCCAACGATTTGGCTGATGTAGCACTTGGATTCGACAATAAAGAAGCATTCCTTGATGCTCCTTTTAACGGAATGACGGTTGCTGAAAAATTAACTGAGCAAACAGGTGTAATTGGTGAAAAAATCGAAATCGGTAGTTTCGCAAAATTGGATGCTCCTTTTGTAGGTTCCTATATTCATGCTGGTAACAAGATTGCTACATTGGTTGGATTATCTGCTTCTGTAGATGGTGCTGCTGAGGCTGCCAAAGATGTTGCAATGCAAGCTGCTGCAATGAATCCAATTGCATTGAATGAAGAAGGCGTTGATCAATCTGTAATTGACAAAGAAATCGAGATTGCAAAAGATCAACTACGTCAAGAAGGAAAACCTGAAGCCATGTTGGAAAACATCGCCAAAGGAAAACTTAAGCGTTTCTTCAAGGACAACACTTTGGTTAATCAAGCTTTCATCAAAGACAGCAAGCAAAGTGTAGCCCAATACGTAAAATCTGTAGACGCTTCTTTGGAAGTAACAGGTTTCCAACGTGTAGCATTGGGGTAAGCAAAAAGTAATAACACAAAAAAACCGCTCTTTTCAGAGCGGTTTTTTTATTCCTAAAAGTTATCAAATCCCTTATTTCGATTTGATCATAATATCCCCATTGAATGTTTTGAACAACATTTCCGGACCACCTCCATTAATCTTTCCACGAACCCATTGTTCCAATTGTACTTTATAAGTACCTGATTCGCTATTTTTATTTACTTCCGGGACGTTTTCCATTACAACCATATCAAAATCGGTTAAGATATCCCCCATATCCGTCTTTGCTTTTACGTTTGCCTTCAACGAACTGGGAAAAGTAATATCCAAATCGCCGTTTAAGCTGCTAAAGCCCATTGGGGCGTCTGATGTGATCGACTCAAAAGTTACCTTAATATCTCCATTTACAGTATCCGTGGTAGCAGAACCACTAATGTTATCAAGTGTAATTGCGCCATTCACATTACTGATTTCCATTTCACCGTTTACATTACTCACCTCAATGTTCCCATGATTAATTGTAGAGAGATGCAGTGCGAAATTCCGAGGTACCTTCACTATTAAATTAGTGGTTTTATTTACTTGATCATTATCAATGGTGACCACATTGTTCTTTTCCTCTGCGCTTATGGACAATGAAGAATTTCCTATTTTCCTCATTCCATTTTTGGTTTTTTCCTTATGCCTTGATTTTCCGTCATCAAAGGATGCCTGAACAGTAACCTCAGATCCTGAATATCCTTGGACTGTGATGGAACCCGATACTTGTTCAACAATTAGTTTTCCAGGTGCTCCAGGGTCGCTAAGTGGAACAGTAAATAAATCCGTTTCCTGAGCCGTGCTGCTGATTATCGCCATACAGTACAATGCGATCGTTAAGCTAATTTTTCTATTATTTCTCATAACATTATATTTTTTTGATGAAGACATCCCCATTCAAGGTTTCAAAATCAAAATCAACTTGTCCTGAACCGATCTGAACTACTGGTTTTGCCTCATATTTAAATTTAGGGCCGTTCTTTTTCCCATCAGATTTGTTTGTTTTCATATACTGCTTGTTGATATCAAAATCTGTATATATCTCACCATTCATGCTTTTAAAAGCAATGTTAGCCGAAAGTGAATTCTTGTAATGCACGTTGATATCGCCATTTAACGCAAAGTACTCGGAGTCATTCTTAGGGTTATCCGCGTAGGTAATATTCACTTCACCATTGATGCAATGCACTCTAGTTTGGCCTGTAATTCCATCCAAAGTAATACCGCCATTGATATTCTCGGCATTGATGTGCGCCCCTTTGGTATTACGTACCGTTACCTCCCCATCATTTACCGTACATAAATCCAACTTTACAGCATTGGGAACTTTTATATTGAAGTCCATACGATGTTGATAATCAGGCTCCCCCTGATCCCCACACCAATTGAATTTTAGTTTATCGCCATCAAATTCCATATAAGGAGCCATTGGGTGCAATACAACGCGATTCGCGCTTTCTATAACCTCTAGTGTTAATTCCGATTTACCCAGCTCTAAATACTTGTCCGATTTGGCAAATATCTTCTTTTCGACCTCAAGGATAATTTGATCCCCTGAATAGCCTTCAACTGTTACATCACCAAAAACATTCTTAACTATAAGCATATTTGCTTCTTGATTGGACAGGGCAATCTGTTTTTTGATGACTTCGGTAACTTCTTTCTTTTGGGCTTCAGCCCCGGATACTCCCGCAATAAATAGCAGAAGCACCCATAAACCTAATTGTTTCATTGAATTATAATTTGACTGTTCGTAAATTGATGTTGTCCATTTAGGACCTGATGTTCTATTTAAATTATGGACTCTATACTGGTCCTGATTTTCTTTTGCACTGTGGTGTCAAGCTGTTTTTCTTTCAACAATTGCCTGAATGGTTCTATAGACGATTTCTCTTGCAAGGCCACCATTAAATTTGCCAATGTAATTTGCAAGATTGGAGACTCTTGATTCGGAATTGCCTGGACCAATCCTTGCCGAACCTTGGGTTGATCTACATAGTGAGTAAGGGATTCAATGGCTGCCAATCGAACATTCACATTCGCATCATGATTTAGTGTCTGCAGTAAGGCTTTAATGACAATTTCATCTGCAGAACCAATTTTATTGGCCTCACTAACGCCCTGAAGCCGCTGGTTCGCAGAAGGTTGCTCCAACAAGGTCAATACTAGTTTTTGCCTTATTTCCTGCGCCTCATTGCTGCTCTCGGTTAGTACCACTGAATCAGGTGTATCTTCAGTGTTAATCCAATACCCTATTGCAACGCCCAAAGCGAGCAATACCACTCCCAATGCCCATTGCGGTTTCAAAATTGTGCGTAAACCATCAAACAATCGATTAGGACGCTGCTTTAGTTTGGTTTTCTCCAAGGCTAAATCCAACATGCCATAAAAGGCTTCATCCATTGATTCGCTAGGTTCTGGTGCATTCATATTTTGCATGCTGTTCCAGCTTTTCAATAACGCCTTATACTTTTGATTGTAAGTCTCATCTGATTTGAGAATGGTTTCAAATGCCGCTCGTTCGTCAACCGTCATTACATCGGCCAAATAATCCATGACCTTTACTTCAAATTGTTCTTCATTCATGATCAAACAGTTTCCAATTGTATATATATCTTCCTTAAATCATTTAGTGCGCGATGCACCCTCACCTTTGCTGCCCCTTCCGAGCATCCCAAAATTTCAGCCAACTCCCGAAATTTTAATTCACGTAGCTTACTTAAAACCAACACTTCCCTTTTTTCAGTTGGCAACAATGAAAGGGCCCTATTTAATTGCTGCGTATTTTCTTTTTTATCCAGATGATCGTCCCCTTCTTCCCTTTCCAACCTAACCGTATCAGGGTCTACCATTTCAAGACTTCTGTTTTTGGAAGATCTACCATGATGATCGTAATTGACATTTCGTGCCATTCGGAACATCCAGGCTGCAAACAAACCCTCCCCTGTATACGATTTCCTATATTTTAGAATTCGCATAAAAACATTTTGAACCATATCCTCACTCTCAGACGGAGCATTGCCCAAATTGTAAAAGAATCCAAAAAGACGCTTTTTGTGACGCTCGTATAGCAGACCTAGTTTATCTAGATCACCGTTTTTCACTTTGAGCATCAAGGCGTTGTCATCAAGATCTTGCAAGACTAATGGTTTTGTGTTGTTGAAGGATATACTGTTGTTTTTTGGAATGGTTACAGAATGTATGGTTTTTTTCTGCAAATTGCTTTCTCCTCAACCAATTTTAGACTGATTTCCCATAAATAATTTTGATTATTTTTGTCCGGACTTCAAGACATCCTCATGCAATACAAAAGAGTTTTATTAAAGCTTAGCGGCGAAGCCCTCATGGGCGAACAACAGTACGGAATAGACGCCAAACGTTTATCGGATTATGCAGAAGACATCAAGGCCATAGTTGAAAAAGGCATTGAAGTGGCCATTGTTATTGGCGGAGGAAATATCTTCAGGGGTTTATCAGGCACCAGTCAAGGAATGGATCGTGTTCAAGGTGATCATATGGGAATGCTTGCAACCGTAATCAACGGATTGGCACTACAGAGCGCTTTAGAACTTCAAGGTGTTGAAACGCGGTTACAATCGGCAATAAAAATTAACGAAGTAGCAGAACCTTTTATTCGAAGAAGAGCAATGCGTCATTTGGAGAAAGGTAGAGTGGTGATTTTTGGTGGTGGTACAGGAAACCCTTATTTCACAACCGATTCAGCAGCAGTCCTTCGTGCTATCGAAATCAAGGCAGATGTAATTTTAAAAGGAACTCGAGTAGACGGAATCTACACTTCTGATCCGGAGAAGGACAAAACCGCAACCAAGTTCGACTCCATAACTTTTAGCGATGTACTTTCCAAAGGTTTAAAAGTAATGGATACTACTGCTTTTACGCTAAGCCAAGAAAACGAACTTCCAATTGTGGTTTTCGATATGAACACCCGAGGAAATTTAATGCGAATTGTATCTGGTGAAAACATAGGAACGGTAGTCAATGTTTAATTTGGAACAAGGTTTGATGACCGTAGTAAAAATTTAATATCATGAACGAAGAAGTAACTTTTATTCTGGACACTACCAAAGAAAGTATGGACGGTAGCATTTTACACTTGGAAAAGGCCTTGGTTAAAATCCGAGCTGGTAAAGCAAGCCCTGTTATGTTATCTACGGTAATGGTGGACTATTATGGTTCCCCTACCCCATTGTCCCAGGTTTCCAACATCAACACACCAGATGCCAGAACCATTTCCGTTCAACCTTGGGAAAAGTCATTACTTCAAGAAATAGAAACCGCGATAATGAACGCTAATTTGGGTTTTAACCCAATGAACAATGGCGAAACCATCATTATCAATGTTCCACCATTAACGGAGGAACGCAGAATCCAACTGGTGAAACAAGCTAAGTCCGAGGCAGAAGATGCCAAAGTAGGTATCAGAAATGCAAGACAGGATGCCAACAAGGAACTGAAAAAACTTGAAATTTCCGAAGATTTACTAAGTAATGCCGAAGTGGACGTCCAGGATTTAACGGATACTTTCATTAAAAAAGTAGACGCAATCCTTACCGTAAAGGAGGCTGAAATCATGAAGGTCTAATCCTTGGAAGCAAACCTTGCTTTCACTAGGAACACAACCAATCATTTTCTACCTTTGCGCCCAATAAAAATGGTATGGTAGCAAAGCTTACAAGCGGATTTTGGCCCACAGTGGCACGCCTAATTCTAAGGAACAGAATCCTAATACTTCTAGCGGTTACCGCCTTCACTGTTTTCTTGGCCATGCAATGGAAAAACATGCAGTTTTCCAATACTGAGGCCAACATCTTACCTGATGACCATCCAGCCACCGTTCAATACAATGCATTCAAAAGTATTTTCGGGGAAGAAGGAAATGCAATTGTTCTGGCTGTTCGTGACTCTTCATTGTTTACCCCAAGTAAATTCAACCGCTGGAATAAACTGAGCAAACAGCTTGAAGCTTTTCCGGAAATAGATTATGTGGTTTCTACTGACAACCTCAAAGTCTTGAAAAAAGACAATGAACAACAGGTGTTCGTTATGGAACCCCTGATTGAAGAAACTCCAAAAACAGAAGATGAAATTCTAGCCCTGAAAAATCACTTGTTCCAAGAATTACCATTCTATGACAATTTGATTTACAATGCCGAGAGTGGAACAATCCAAACGATCGCCTATTTGGATAAGGACATAATGAACACTCGGGTAAGGAACGAGTTTATTTTAAACGACCTTGGAGATTTGGTCAAAGGTTTTGAAGATGAAACCAATCTGGATGTCCGGGTATCTGGCATGCCATACATAAGGACATGGAATACCAAATCCATAGTAGATGAAATCGGAATTTTTATTGGAGCAGCCTTATTGGTTACCTCTATAATTTTCTTCTTCTTTTTTAGAAGCTTCAGAGCCACATTCATATCCATGTTTGTAGTGATTATTGGAGTTATGTGGGCCTTCGGGATTTTGGGCCTTTTCCGCTATGAAATCACGATTTTGACTGCATTGATACCTCCGTTGATCATTGTAATTGGTATCCCCAACTGTATTTTCTTGATTAACAAATATCAGCAAGAAGTCAAAAAACATGGTAACCAGGCCTTATCCTTACAACGCGTTATCTCAAAAATTGGAAATGCAACATTGATGACCAATATCACAACGGCATCGGGTTTTGCGACCTTTATCATTTTAGATAGTGATTTGCTAAAGGAATTTGGTATTGTAGCATCCATTAACATCATTGGAATATTTATCCTATCCCTACTTATCATTCCCATAGTGTATAGTTTTATGCCCCTGCCTAAAACCAAGCACCTAAAACATCTGAATAAAAGATGGATTGATTTCTTTGTGAATAAAATGGAGCACATTGTTCGCAATCATAGAATTGGCGTTTATATTACCTCCGTGATAGTTCTAGTGCTGAGCATTATTGGGATTTACCAAATAAAAATAACAGGTAGTAGAATTGAAGATCTACCCAAAAACACGCATTATTTTAAGGATATTCGCTTCTTTGAAGAAGAATTTGACGGTATAATGCCAATGGAAATCGTTGTGGATACCAAACGTAAGAACGGCGTGACTAAACCGTCCACATTACGACGAATGGATCAATTGGGAACTGTTATTGAAGAAATTCCAGAACTAAGTAAACCCGTTTCGGTGGTGAACTTGGTGAAATATTCCAAACAAGCATTCTATAGTGGAATCCCCAAGTACTATCAATTACCAACTTCCCAGGAAAACACCTTTATCATGGATGTGGCCCGAAAATCCTCATCTGATGGTGACTTACTGGAAAGTTTTGTAGACAGCACGGGGCAAACCGCCCGATTGACCACCTTTATGCGTGATGTCAAAATCGACCGGATGGAAGAGATAGAACAAGACGTTCAGGAGTCCATTGTTAAATTCTTCCCTGCAGAACGATTTAACGTCTATATGACCGGGAAAGCGCTGTTATTCTTAAAAGGAACGAAATATTTGGTGAAGAACCTATTGCTATCGTTGGCACTTGCCATTGGTTTGATTTCTCTGTTCATGGCCTATTTGTTCCGATCCTTTAGAATGATAATCATATCCCTGGTACCCAATCTATTACCTTTGGTAATAACAGCTGGCGTCATGGGATATTTAGGGGTTCCCATTAAACCCTCAACAATCCTTGTTTTTAGTATCGCTTTTGGCATATCCGTTGATGATACCATTCACTTTCTTGCCAAGTACCGTCAAGAATTGACAGCAAACCGTTGGCATATCAAAAAATCTGTATATGGCGCTTTACGGGAAACTGGAGTGAGTATGTTTTATACCTCTATAGTTTTATTCTTCGGATTTTCCGTATTCATCATTTCCAGTTTTGGGGGCACAAAAGCATTAGGAGGATTGGTGTCCGCCACTTTGTTATTTGCCATGCTTGCCAACTTGGTCCTATTACCATCGCTGTTATTATCCTTAGAGCGCAGTATTGCCAATAAACAGGTATTGAAGAAACCACAGATAGACATACTTCCACAAGAAGAGGTCAATATCAAGGACAAATAGGTGAAAACATCCTTTTATTAGTTGTTCAATAGCTTTCTTTTTTGACCAAAAAGCTATCTTTACCGTTTAATTTATTACAATCAAAATGAAATCGTATTCCGTAAAAGAATTGCTGAAAAAGCAACCTATTGGAGAGCATGTCGAAGTAAATGGATGGGTTAAAACCTTCAGAAGTAATCGCTTTGTAGCGTTAAATGATGGTTCAATAATCCATAATCTGCAATGCGTTATCGATTTTGAAAATTTTGATGAAGATCTATTAAAACAAATTTCAACTGGAGCTGCATTAAAAGTTACAGGTACACTAGTAGAGAGTCAAGGAAGAGGTCAAAGTGTTGAAATCCAAGCAACAGCTGTTTTTGTTCATGGAACGGCCGACCCGGAAACCTATCCGATTCAACCCAAAAAACACTCCCTTGAGTTTTTAAGGGAAAAGGCTCACCTTAGGGTGCGCACCAATACGTTCTCAGCGGTGATGCGAGTTCGCTCGGCCTTGTCTTTTGCAGTACATCAGTACTTTCAACAGAAAGGATTCTATTACATGCATGCACCCATAATTACTGGGTCAGATGCTGAAGGAGCAGGAGAAATGTTTAGGGTAAGCACTTTGGACCCGAAATCACCACCATTGGATGATTCAGGAGCCATTGATTATTCCCAAGATTTCTTTGGTAAGGAAACCAATCTTACAGTATCCGGGCAATTAGAGGCAGAAACCTATGCCATGGGATTAGGCAACGTTTATACCTTTGGCCCAACATTTAGGGCGGAAAACTCCAATACTTCAAGGCACTTGGCAGAATTTTGGATGATTGAACCAGAAATGGCTTTTTATGATTTAGATGCCAACATGGACCTTGCAGAAGAGTTCATTAAATCTATCTTGAGCTATGTGCTTGAGAACTGCAAGGATGATCTTGAATTTTTGGAGAAAAGGTTGTTGGACGAAGAAAAATCCAAACCTCAAAATGAGCGTTCGGATATGGCCTTAATTGAAAAGTTGAAATTTATTGTTGACAACAACTTTAAGCGTGTTACATACACGGAAGCTATAGAAATACTAAGAAACTGTAAACCCAACAAAAAGAAAAGATTTCAATTTCCTATTGATGAATGGGGAGCGGATTTGCAAAGTGAACATGAGCGGTTTTTAGTGGAAAAGCACTTTAAATGCCCAGTGATTCTTTTTGATTACCCCGCCAACATCAAAGCATTCTATATGCGTTTGAATGAGGATGGAAAAACGGTTAGGGCCATGGATGTTTTATTCCCAGGAATTGGCGAAATAGTTGGTGGCTCCCAAAGAGAAGAACGTTTGGAAGTATTACAGCAAAAAATCAAGGACTTGAATATCGACGAAAAGGAACTTTGGTGGTATTTGGACTTACGAAGATTTGGAACTGCCGTGCACAGTGGATTTGGCTTAGGTTTTGAGCGAATGGTTCAATTTGCGACAGGTATGGGAAATATCCGTGATGTGATTCCTTACCCAAGAACTCCGCAAAATGCCGAATTTTAATTGGTTTACTTAATTTTATACTCATAGAATACGGTAGAACCCTATGCTAAAACAACACCTCCAATTCAAGCTTTCCCAGAAACTGTCCCCGCAGCAGATTCAGCTTATGAAGTTGATTCAGTTGCCCACACAGGCTTTTGAGCAACGCTTAAAACAAGAATTGGAGGAAAACCCTGCTTTGGAAAGTGGCAAGGAGAAAGCAGAAGGGGCTGATGATGTATACGATGAGGCATACGATGACACTGCGGATAGCGAAACTATTGCGGCGGATGAAATCAATATTGACGATTACCTGAGTGACGACGAAGTCCCAGACTATAGGACGCAAACCAGTAATTATAGTGCCGACGATGATGAAAAGAGTATTCCCTATGCCAGCGGAATCTCATTTAATCAATACTTGATCAATCAATTGAATACGGTTTACCTTGACGATGAGGAATGGGCAATAGCTGAATTCCTAGTGGGCAGTGTAGATGAAAGTGGTTATATCCGTCGTCCATTATCCGATATCATGGACGATTTAGCATTTACGCAAAACATCTATGTAGAGGAAACCAATATTGAAGCGGTGCTCAAAACAGTTCAGGCTTTGGACCCACCTGGCGTTGGCGCAAGATCTTTGGGGGAATGTCTTATCATTCAATTAAAACGTAAGGATAAATCACCAGCCATAGAATTGGCGATTGCGGTTTTGGAAAAATCCTTTGATCAATTCACCAAAAAACATTATTCCAAACTCCTCCAGAAACATCATATTGGGGAGGAAGAGTTGAAAGATGCTATTTCGGAGATTGAGAAATTAAATCCGAAACCTGGAGGTTCTTATGCCGGCGGAACCCGTATTATTGAACATATTGTACCTGATTTTTCAATTAAGATAGTTGAAGGGGAATTGGAACTAACCCTTAACGGTCGAAATGCTCCCGAGCTTCACGTCAGCAGGGATTACAGTAATATGTTGGAAGGGTATAAAAACTCCAAGGACAAATCCAAAACCCAAAAAGACACTGTACTATTCATCAAGCAAAAATTGGATGCTGCCAAATGGTTTATTGACGCCATAAAACAGCGACAACAGACACTGTTTGTTACCATGAATGCCATTATGCATTATCAAAAGGAATATTTCCTTACTGGGGATGAACGTCGATTGCGCCCCATGATCTTAAAAGATATTGCCGACCAAATTGGCATGGATGTGTCCACAGTTTCAAGGGTAGCCAATAGCAAGTATGTGGATACGCCTTATGGCACCAAATTGATCAAGGAATATTTCTCGGAAGCTATGAAGAATGAGCAAGGGGAGGATGTTTCGACCAAGGAAATCAAAAAAATATTGGAAACAGTCATAGGTGAAGAAGAAAAAAAGAAGCCTTTGACAGATGATAAGCTGGCGAAAATTCTCAAAGAGCGTGGTTATCCCATTGCCCGAAGGACAGTAGCCAAGTACAGGGAACAATTGGGCATTCCAGTTGCACGGCTAAGAAAGCAAATCTAATGCGCCATCTGCTCAACATTGTGTCTTACATTTTCCATCCTTTGTTTGTCCCAATAGGCGGTACACTGTTATTTTTTAAGCTCACCCCCTATAGTTCTTTAGAGGTGCAAAGTGGAAATGTATTACCCATTTTTATCCTCACCGTAATCATCCCAATAATCTTTTTCCTGATACTTAAAAATCTAGGGGTTATCCATTCTATATTTTTACCCACTATCCAAGAACGAAAATATCCGCTCTATATAAGCTGCGTATTGTTTTTGATGATACTGTACAAGGTGATTCCAAATAACTATGTGAATGAGCTATTTTTCTTTTTTACGGGATTATTAATGGCCACTGGAGCAGCATTAATTCTGCTTTTTCTAAAATTCAAAACAAGTATGCATCTGATCGGGATGGGTAGTGTCTTAATGTTCATGATTGGCCTTAGCATTCATTTTGAAAAGAACATTACCCTAGGAATAAGCCTATTTACCTTATTGACAGGCCTTGTTGCCACTTCAAGATTATACTTGAAAGCGCATAGCAGTGCGGAATTAGCAATAGGATTTTTTGTTGGAGTAGGTTCCCAACTTCTTATTCTGAAATATTGGCTATAAAATATAGAAGATAACACCTATGCGTAGAACCCGCATATCAATTGCTTCACCGTTATCCAATTGTATCCCATCATTCAATAGAGGATTTAATGCATAATACGCCCTTATATTCCAAGTATTGTAGCCAAAACTTAAAGTAAGTCCATATTGCCAATCTTGTAGGTCAGAATTGGAAAATCCATTGGACCCTTCTTCCAAGACCAATCTAGACCTACCGGAAAAAACATAGCCAAATTTGGCACCGGCGTAAACTCTCCAGAACTTGTATTCTGATGCTGTTGATGTCCTCCATCGCAATTCAAAAGGAAACTCCAAGGTATGTGTTTCAAATTTACTTCTTACAATAGCATCCGTACTTACCACTTGATATGTGATATTGCCATTATTTTCCTCAGCTTGAATATTGGAATAAAATGAGTTTACCCCATATCCAAGACCAATCCCAATACCAAAATTCCGATTTCTGTTGAATGGAATATCCTTTATGAATCCTCCTTGAAGGTTATAGGACAGGCTTCGCTGAACCACATTAGTAGGCCTATCCAACATGAAATTGAATCCCAACCCAACATAAAATTGATCCTCAAGGTAGCGCTCATCCAATGACTCAATTTCTTGAGCCATGACTTGGGACGTTTGAAACAATCCGATTAATAGAACCCCCAGGGAAAACCAATATCTCATACAGTTGTTAAATAAAAACAATCCAAATTACACATTTGGATTGTTTTTTCAATTAATCATGTTTTTTAATATACTTCATTGACTGCATCACCTTCATAAGTGGTGTAGTTCACCTTTAATACATTTATGCTTCTCAGCTCCTCTTTAATGTCTGATACTATACCCAGTTTCACTTTTTTATCTACTTTTAGGGAAACTGTGATCAGGTTTCGTAATTCCTCAGGTTTTTGAGCGAGTTGGGAAAGCACATAAGGAGCCACATCTGATACCTTCGCCAATCTATCATCCAATTGTATTTTGGGTTCAGCACCAAAAACCGTTGCCAACTCTTGAGCTGGCTTGCCAACATAAATATCAACTACCCTGTCTTTCTTATCCAGTTTGTTGATTTGATCGGCCATTGGCAGTTCATTGTCCACCAATAGCGGGCTATCCTTGATTGTTGTGACCGTCATGAAAAAAAACAGTAATATAAAGACAATATCAGGCAAGGATGCTGTAGATATTGCAGGTAGTTTTTTATACTTTTTTCTTTTGTAGTCCATAGTTTCTATTTTAAGGATTGTCTAGTTTCTGCTTCAGATAATCGCATCGGAAATAGGTTACGGATAGTGGTTATTTTATCCTTTATCTGTTTTTTGTCTATCACCGAAGTTTGGGAGTCATTGTAGATTCCTTCCAATTCAGAATACTCAAGACCATACAACCTAAGTGATTCACGGTTTCTAAGCTTCATATAAGCAGCTGTGAGCTCATTCTGGACCTTGACATACATCCCATAACTTGCTTCCCTATCACTGTTCAAGGAGATAATTGCCTTATCTGGGTTTTCAGATGAGTATGGATCTCTTTCTCCTCCACAATAGTTACAACTCTTGGTATCGCTCCCATTGTCTAAAAAAGCTACAGCGGAACTTCGCAACTCATTAATGGACAAAAGTTCACTTTCTACCATAAGCTCATCGTTCTTGTTCAAGACTACTCTTAGGACGTTTCTTTCATTCAAAGGAACGGGCGGTGAAGGTTCCTTGGGCGGTAATTTTCGATCCAATCCCATATCGGTTTGGATGGTTGCGGTAACTAGGAAAAAAATCAATAACAGGAAGGCAATATCCGCCATTGACCCAGCATTGACTTCTGGGATTTCATTGTTTCTAGCCATAATGATAATGTTTAGTTGGACTTTCTGATTTTGAGTCATCGCAGACCCAACAGTCAAATCGCAATAATTATTCCATACTGGCTGAATATTAGCTTCCCAGAATTGAAACCAATAAAAAAACGCTCCAAACTAAAATGCTTGGAGCGTTTTCCACTAAATCTAAGTTATTGGCTACTGAAGATTATTGAAAGCATTTCCTTCGTAGGTCGTATAGTTAACCTTCAAAGCATTTACTTTTCTCAATTCTTGTTTAATATCGGCAATAAGACCCATATTGGCATTCTTATCAACCTTTAACGCAGTAGTCAATACGTTTTGTAATTCTTGTGGTTTTTTAGCGCGCTCGGCTAAGATATAGGATCCAACTTCATCAACATTAGCAAACTTATCGTTTAGCTGAATTTTTGGCTCTGTACCAAAAACCTTTTGATATTCTTGGGTGGGCTTTCCTACATAGATATAGATAACCCTATCCTTCTTTTCCAACTTCTTTATTTCAGAAGCATTTGGCAACGTATTTTCAACCAATAAAGAACTATCTTTCATGGTAGTTACTGTCATAAAGAAAAACAGTAACATAAAGACGATGTCGGGCAACGAAGCGGTAGATACCGCTGGCAAATCCCCATCTTTCTTTTTTGCAAACTTGGCCATAATCTATTCTTTAGTTACTAGTTGTTTCAGCTTCTGAAAGTTTCTGTGGGAACATATCTTGGATACGCTTCACTTTATCTTTCAATTCATCTCTCACGGCAGATGCAGTTTCCGGATTCAAATATTCTGATTCCATTTCCGTAAAATCCGTTCCGAATATTCGTTGGGAGGCACGGTTTCTCAAATCATTATAAGCTCCAACCAACTCATTCTGTACTGTGATATAGGTACTGTACTTGGTCTCTCTATCGTTCTTTAAGGAAATAATCGCTTTTGAAGGATTATCTGATGAAGCTGGATCTTTGCTACCTTGACAGTAATCACAAGAACCATCCGCTCCATTTTCCAAAAAGGCAATTGCCGCATCTCTAAGATTGTTTAGAGGCATCAATTCATCCTCAACTAAAAGCTGACCATTTTTATTGATGTTTACGGTGAAGATATTCTTCTGTCTAATCACCACATCCTCTTCTGGCGGCTCCATAGGAGGCAACATACGATCCAAACCAGCATCTGTTTCAATGGTAGTAGTAACCAAGAAAAAGATAAGTAGAAGGAAAGCTATGTCTGCCATGGAACCGGCGTTAACTTCCGGTGCTCCGTTTCTTCTAGCCATAACTTTAGTTTTTACTTAACAAACATTTTTTTCAATCCTGGCAAAACCATAAGCAATACAGCAACAGTTGTAAGGATAAAGAACACATTTAAACCCATACCAATGTTTTTCACTGTGCTTTCAGTAGCACCTTTATCGGCCATAGCGTCTGCTACAGCTTTTGCTTCTGCACCAGATGACAAACCGTAAGAAATTGCAACTACTATGGCCAAACCACCAATGGCAAACAATGCCTTTTTGAGGCTTCCTGGAGTTGAAAGCAATTTTTTAAGTCCAAAAAATACTGTTGAAACCACAGCAATGGCCAACAAAAGGTACATGATCAAGAACATGAAATTCATGGAGCCACTATTAATGGCATCTGGATCATCACCTGACGGCATACCGAACCATAGAACTGTAGCAACCAGCCCAATGACAATAAGTACTATTTTAATTATTTTATTCATGACTTTCGATAGTTTATTATTTCGTAATTATTTTTTGTGGGCAGCCAACATATCTATTAAAGATATAGAGGAGTCTTCCATGTCATTTACGATACTATCGATTTTAGCAATGATATAGTTGTAGAAAATTTGAAGGATAATTGCAGTGATCAAACCAAATACCGTTGTCAAAAGTGCTACCTGGATATCACCAGCGATCAAAGATGCACTCAAGTTACCAACAGCTGCAATTTTCTGGAATGCAGCAATCATACCGATTACCGTACCCATGAACCCAAGCATAGGAGCAATAGCGATAAACAAAGATAACCAAGAAACGTTTTTCTCTAATTGTCCCATTTGAACACCACCGTAGGCAACTACAGCTTTTTCGGCGGATTCCAATCCTTCTCCAGCCCTATCCAATCCTTGGTAGAAAATAGAAGCAACAGGTCCTTTAGTGTTTCTGCATACTTCTTTAGCAGCTTCAACACCACCGGAAGCCAAAGCGTCTTCCACTTGTTGTTTCAATTTAGCAGAATTGGTACTGGCCAAATTCAAATAAATTATTCTCTCAATAGCAACTGCCAATCCCAAAATCAAACATAAAAGTACGATTCCCATGAAGGCAGGTCCACCTTGGATAAACTGTTCTTTCAATACTTGGGTAAAACCTTTGCTGGCTTCGGCAGCAGCTTCATCTTGAAACATGGCCGCTGATGCAGTTGAAGTTCCCATCACAAACATTCCGGCAGCAGCCAGAGTAAAGGATAATTTTTTCATTTTTCTAAAACTTAAATTTAGTTAGTTAATAATGTTAAAGATATAAAAATTTTAATACCATATAATTTAAATACCTAGCAGAGAGGAAGGGATTCGAACCCTCGATACACTTTTGGTGTATACACACTTTCCAGGCGTGCGCCTTCGACCACTCGGCCACCTCTCTGTTTAATCATAGTTAGGCCGCCCAATAAACGAAAAAATAATTATTAAATGAAATTTGAGGCGTTAATTTTAGACCATCTCACCGCGCAATGAAGTCTCGAAAATCGTCTTGAATAGTTTACCTGAAACTTTAGTCCCTAACAGGTACATTACTTTGGCCATGGCAGCTTCAGACGTAATGTCCTTGCCATTAATCAATTGCAGTTCCTTGAGTCGTTCGCTGGTTTCATAATGACCCATGGCAACTGCTCCACCCGAACACTGTGTTACATTAATTATATGTAACCCATTTTTAATAGCATTTTCCAAACTATCCAAAAACCATTCGTCCATTGGGGCATTACCTGCGCCATAGGTTTCCAGAACCAATGCCTTTAAATTTGTAATATTCAACACAGAAGTAAGAACCTCCTTGTTAATTCCGGGAAACAATTTCAACAAGGCCACATTGTTATCCATCTTCTTATGTACCTGAAGTGGCTTGAGTTTAGCCTGTCGTTTCAACAAGTAAGTTTCATGGACCTTTAAATGAACTCCAGATTCCACTAAAGGCGGATAATTTAACGAAGCAAATGCCTCAAAATGTTCTGCATTTATTTTGGTCGTTCTGTTGGCTCGATACAATTTATATTCAAAATACAATCCTACCTCCTGCACCACCGGCCCTCCTTTTTTCTTGAGTGCAGCAATTTGAATGGATGTTATCAAATTTTCCTTTGCATCGGTGCGAAGGTCTCCAATAGGTAATTGCGATCCTGTAAAAATTACCGGTTTCCCTAGATTTTCAAGCATAAAACTAAGCGCAGAGGCGGAGTAACTCATCGTATCGCTTCCATGCAAAACAACAAAACCATCAAATGCTTCATAGTTGTCCTCTATAATTTGTGCAATATCTCTCCAATACACTGGGTTCATATTGGACGAGTCGATAGGTGTATCAAAGGACATACCTTGAATATCACAATCCAATTGATTTAATTCCGGAATATTGTTTACCAGTTCCTCAAAATTGAATGCTTTGAGTGCACCGGTATCATAATCCTTGACCATCCCAATGGTACCACCTGTATATATGAGCAGAATTTTAGATTTCATCCTAAACTATTAAATACCAAAAACCTGTTTTGAATTTTCGGTGGTAATGTCGGCAATTTTCTCTTGACCAAGTGTATAGATTTCCGATAGTTTATCCAATACCTTAATAATATAAGCACTTTCGTTTCGCTTTCCACGGTAGGGTACTGGAGCCAAATACGGCGAATCTGTTTCTAGAACAATGTGTTCCAAATCTATCTTATTCAAAAACTGGTCTATTTTCCCGTTCTTGAATGTTGCCACACCACCAATACCTAATTTCATATTGTACGAAATGGCTGTATGGGCTTGTTCCAGGGTACCCGTAAAGCAATGGAAAATACCGCGAAGGTCATCGCCTTTTTCCTGTTCCAAAATCTCGAAAATTTCGTCAAAAGATTCTCTGGAATGGATTACGATGGGCAATCCATATTTTTTAGCCAATCTGATTTGATGTACAAAGGCTTCTTGTTGTTGTTTTAAAAAACTCTTATCCCAATAAAGGTCAATCCCAATTTCACCAACCGCATAAAACTTGCGTTCTGACAGCAATGCTTCTACATGCGCTAATTCTTCCAAATAATTCTCCTTGACATACGTGGGATGTAAACCCATCATCAAAAACATTTGGTCTGGAAACTTTTCCTCCAAATCCAACATGGATTGCGTATAGGTTGAATCTATTGCTGGAATAAAAAAACGCTGCACACCTAAGTCCATAGCCGATTTTATAATCTCTGCCCGATCGCCATCAAAGGCCTCACTATATAAATGTGTATGTGTATCTGTTATGATCATTATTCCTTTCTGCCTAATTCTGAACAGTGTCTATTTTTTGAAATCGATAAATGGCCTCCTTAAATTTTAAACCACCTTCCAAACTTTGATCATACAAAAACCCATCGATGTCCGGATGATTGTTTGCAGTCCAAGTGACCAACTTCTCTCTGTTGGTGTTCCACAATTCGTCATTAAAAATTATGTACTCTATAATGTCAACACTTTTAATACCTTTTTCATCGAAATAAACCTGTTCTTTGGTCACAATTGGTTCTTCATTTAAGAAGAGGATTCTTTCACATTTTTTGGCCACCTTCATTTCAACATACCCGTCCATCCATTGAATCTCCTCTATGGTGTAGGTTGGCTTAAATACAGAATCCCATTGAAACAAGGAATAGTATTGCTGCTTGGAAAAAGTACTCTTGTACACCAATTCATTCATGCGAACGCTATCTTTGAACAGGGATATCACGGTAGAATAATCAGATTGGTTTAAGGCCTGAATATACTTTTTAACCAATTTCAGTTCAGCTGGTTCTTGCTTTTTACTGCCACAAGAAAATGCCAAAAGTACCACTACCAGTATTAAAATTATCTTTTGCATCTGTACAATTTACTTCCGCAAAAATAGGTTTATCTTTAAAAAAAATCGTGGATGAAAACCCTCAAAAAGTTTCTGAAATACAAAAAATATGTTCGTATTCCACTACTATTGACAGAAACCAATCATTTTGAAATATCTGCCATGATCAATGGAATATCAGGTCGGTTTATATTGGACACTGGCGCGTCCAGCACCTGTGTCGGCATGGATAAGATTGAACATTTCAATATGATTTCTGAGGTAACCGACATTAAAGCTGCTGGGGCAGGTGCAACAGAAATGGAAACCTTAATCTCCACCAAAAACAAAATCCAAATTGGAGATTGGACGAAAAAGAAACAGAAAATAGTTTTGTTTGATTTAATCCATGTCAACCAAGCACTTACCTCCCATAACTCTTTACCCGTTGACGGAATCATAGGTGCCGATGTCTTGAAAAAAGCGAAGGCTGTTATTGATTATGACAAAAAAAGCCTTTACTTAAAAAAGTAAAGGCCTAATTATGTTCAGAATGGATGTTTAAAGCTCCAGTGCCTTTTTCACATTGCCATCCATCAATAGTTCTTCTGGATTTTCTAAAGCTTCTTTCACTGCCACTAGAAATCCAACAGATTCTTTTCCATCAATAATTCGATGATCATAAGAAAGGGCAACATACATTATTGGTGCAATCACCACTTGACCGTCTTTAGCGATAGGTCTTTCCACAATATTATGCATTCCTAAGATTCCACTTTGGGGTGGATTGATTATAGGAGTGGACAACATTGAACCGAACACCCCACCATTGGAGATTGTAAAAGTTCCTCCTGTCATTTCATCAACCGTTATTTGTCCGTCTCGTGCGCGCAAGGCCAGTCGTTTTACCTCAGCTTCAACTCCACGGAACGTAAGGTTTTCCGCATTTCTGATTACAGGCACCATTAATCCCTTTGGACCTGATACCGCAATACTTATATCACAGAAGTCGTACGTAATCATTTCTTTGCCATCAATCATCGAATTCACTGCAGGATACATTTGTAACGCCCTGATGACAGCCTTGGTGAAGAATGACATAAAGCCCAGACTTACGCCATGCTTCTCTTTGAATGCTTCCTTGTACTCTTTGCGCAAGGCAAATATTGGCGACATGTCCACCTCATTAAAGGTAGTCAACATGGCAGTTTCATTTTTAGCAGAAACCAATCGTTCAGCTACTTTTCTGCGTAACATGGAAAGTTTGGAACGTGATTCTCCCCTATTACCTCCGGTTGGTGTTCCCATTGAAGGTACTGCCTTTACTGCATCATCTTTGGTAACTCTACCATCACGTCCAGTTCCTGCGACAGATGACGGTTCGATTCTTTTTTCATCCAATATTTTCTTTGCCGCGGGGGAAGGAGTACCTGACGCATAGGTTTCTTTTTTTGCTTCCACAGGTTTTGGAGCCTCCACTTTTGCCGGTTCCTCTTTAGCTTCCACCTTTGGTTCTTCTACGGCTCCACCTTCTGGCTTGGCAGCACTGGTATCTATCAAACAAACGACTTCACCCACAGCAACTGCGTCACCTTCTTCCGCTTTTAGGGTGATGATACCACTTTCCTCGGCTGGTAATTCCAATGTGGCCTTATCTGAATCAACCTCGGCAATTGCCTGGTCTTTTTCTACATAATCACCATCTTGAACCAACCATTCCGCGATTTCAACTTCGGTAATGGACTCCCCTGGCGAGGGAACTTTCATTTCTAAAACCATGTTATTCTAGTTTTATGCTTTTAAATTATCTTCTTACCATATTATCTTGTGTCTTATCAAAGACGTAAGCAATAACCTGAGCGTGCCTTCTCTGTGACCTTACCGCACTACCTGCCGCAGGCGCACCATAGAATCTTCTGGACGCAACCCTGAATGTTTTTGCTTCTTCAAAATGCATCAACAGATGCCCCCAAGCACCCATATTTCTTGGCTCTTCTTGAGCCCAAACAACGTCATCCGCATTCTTGTATTTTTTCATGATGTTTCGCATTTCTTTTGCAGGAAGCGGGAACAATTGCTCCAATCGCACTAAGGCGACATCATCTCTCTTCAATTCCTCTTTTTTAGCCAAAAGGTCATAATAGAATTTACCCGTACAGAATACCAAGGTCTTCACTTTGGGAGCCGTTGCAGCGGAATCATCAATTAAAGGCTGGAAACTTCCTTTTGCCATCTCTTCCTTAGTAGACAACACTTTTGGGTGTCTCAACAAGCTCTTTGGGGTAAATACGACCAATGGCTTTCTAAATTCCGCTTTCATTTGCCTACGCAGCAGATGGAACATGTTCGCTGGCGTAGTTACATCAGCCACATACATATTGTCTTTGGCACAAAGCTGAAGGTATCTTTCCATTCTGGCAGAAGAATGTTCAGCTCCTTGACCTTCATAACCGTGAGGCAACAACAGCACCAATCCGTTTTGCAATTTCCACTTGTCTTCCGCAGAAGAAAGGTATTGGTCGATTACAATTTGAGCGCCATTACTGAAATCACCAAACTGCGCTTCCCAAATGGTAAGGGTCTTAGGACTGGCCATTGCATAGCCATAATCAAATCCCATAACCGCATACTCAGATAGGAGGGAATTGTATATATGGAATTTACCGTTCTGGTTTTCTCCTAATTCATTCAGCAAAGTCACTTCCTCCTCATGCATTTCGGTCTTTATGACCGCATGTCTATGGGAGAAGGTCCCTCGCTCTACATCCTGCCCGGTCATACGAACATCGTAACCTTCCTCAATCAAAGAACCGTAGGCCAAAAGTTCTCCCATGGCCCAATCCAATTGATTGTCCTCAAAATACATTTTATTACGCGCAGCAACCAAACGTTCCAGTTTGCGGAGGAATTTTTTTCCTTCTGGCAGAGCTGTGATACTTTTCGCGATGTTATCTAATTTCTTGATAGGATATTTTGTATCTACCTCACCTAGCATTGCTACTTCAGTAACCTGCCCAAAACCTTCCCATTCATCTTGCATGAATGGTGTGATTACAGTTTTTTCAACCTTTCTTGAATCCAACAAATCCTCTTCAAGGTTTTTCTTGTATTCTGCTTCTAGGTTCTTTACATAGTCCTGATCGATGATTCCTTCTTGAATCAATCGTTCAGCGTAGATATCCCTTGGGTTTTTGTGTTTGGATATGGATTTATATAGTAGGGGTTGGGTAAATTTAGGTTCATCACCTTCATTATGCCCGTATTTCCTATACCCCAATAAGTCCAAGAATACATCACGTTTAAAACGCATTCTATATTCAAGGGCAAAAGTGGCCGCATGAACAACTGCTTCCGCATCATCTGCGTTAACATGCAGTACAGGCGACAAGGTTACTTTACCTACGTCTGTGCAATATGTAGAGGAACGTGCATCCAAATAATTTGTCGTAAATCCTATTTGGTTGTTTACCACAATATGGATGGTTCCGCCTGTATGATAGCCATCCAAACGGGCCATCTGAATAATTTCATAGGCTATCCCTTGTCCCGCAAAAGCCGCATCACCATGAACAAGTATTGGCAACACCTCCGACACATTATCTTGATGATATCGGTCTTGTTTAGCTCGAGTGATTCCTTCAACAATGGAATTTACCGTCTCTAAATGGGAAGGGTTTGGTGCAATATTCATATTGACCACTTTTCCAGAGTCGGTTTCCCTACGGGAAGTCCAGCCCAAATGATATTTTACATCCCCATCAAAAATAGCCTCTTCATAATCCTTTCCATCAAATTCACTAAAAATGTCTTTTGGTGATTTCCCAAAAATATTGGTCAAAACGCTTAGCCTTCCTCTATGGGCCATCCCCATCACGAACTGTTTCACACCCGCATCCGCAGCTTTTTCAATGATGACATCCAGTGCAGGAATCAAGGATTCACCTCCCTCTAGGGAAAATCGCTTTTGCCCTACATATTTGGTATGCAGAAAACTTTCAAATGAAACTGCTTCATTTAGCTTCCTTAGTATAGTCTTTTTCTCTTCCGGAGAAAAACTGGGATGGTTATCATTAACGTTCAACCAGTCTTGAATCCATTGTATGCGTTCCGGTGTACGGATATACATATACTCAACCCCAATAGCATCACAATAAATACTTTCTAAGTGAGCTACAATATTTTTAAGGGTACTTGGCCCTATACCTATAATCTTTCCGGCATCAAACACAGTATCCAAATCTTCATTGGATAACCCAAAATTGGAAATCTCCAATGTTGGAATGTATTTTCTACGCTCCCGAACTGGATTGGTCTGCGCAAACAAATGCCCACGTGACCGATATCCGTTAATCAGTTTAACAACCTGAAATTCTTTCTGAAGTGATTGGGGAACAGTTACTGCTTGTCCGTTAGGCATGGTAACCACCCCATTTTCAGAGGTTAGTTCCAATTCGTCCAAGGAACTTTCCATTCCAAAATCGAAACCTTGGAAAAAAGCCCTCCAACTTGGTTCAAGACTGTCTGGACTTGTAAGGTATTTATCATATTGCTCCGCAAAAAACGATGTATGCGCAGCATTTAAAAAGGAATATTTATCCATTGATAGTTTCTATCAAATGCAAAGCAAAAATTTAGTCAAAAATACAACAAATACAATAGGCAGTTCAACATTCTTGACCTAATTTGACAAAATATTGCTAGGAGTTAAATTTATGTCTGAACCAGACTTTCTGCCATTCTCTTTTGAGTATCAAAAAACAAACTTCGGATGATAAGTCGACAGGATCCTTAGAAGCTAACTTCAATATTTGAGATTCTGGTATATCCACTGCGTACAATAGATTAAGAAACTCCTGATACTTTTCTAGAACCAGCACGTAGATCTTTTCCTGAAGTAAGGTGACCAAATCCGAAATTGGTAGATTGAAAGCAAGTTGAATAGAAGCGTTGGCCCTTATAAAGTCCTTCTGCACCTGAGTTAGTAGGTCTTTAATAAGCTCCTCCTTCTTTGCTTGTTCCAGCACTCCTACGCTATCGTTAAATTGAAATTGCACAGGATAAATACGTCTTTGCCTAAAGTTTGGTTTATCTGGATTTGTATACTTTTCCCTCCTTCATCACAAAGGACACATTACGAAGTGTCTCTACATTATCCTTTGGATTTTCATCTACTGCTATGATATCTGCTATATACCCTTGTTTAAGTTGGCCTAAATTGTCACCCATACCTAAAAGTTCCGCATTGGTAACTGTTGCCGATTTTAGTGCCTCCATTATGGGCATGCCCGCTTCCGTCATGTAAACAAATTCTCGAGCATTCTCACCATGTGGAAAAACCCCTGCATCTGTTCCAAATGCAATAGGGACTCCTTTTTTATAGGCTTTTTCGAACATGGTTTGGATTTTTGGTCCAATCGCGGCTGCTTTTTTGGCGACTACTTCTGGAAAGAATCCCTTTATTTTTGCTTTTTCTGTAACCTGTTTGCCAGCAGTAATGGTTGGCACCAAGAATGTTTTATGCTTAACCATTAAATCCATGGTTTCCTCACTCATAAGGGTACCATGTTCAATAGTTTTTATTCCTCCAATAACCGCTCGTCTCATACCTTCATCACCATGAGCATGAGCCGCAGTCAGCATCCCATAGTCTTTTGCTGTGGCCGTGATTGCCTTAATTTCCTCCAAGGTGAATTGCGGATTTTGTCCACTTTTGGCAACACTAAGAACACCTCCGGTAGCTGTAATCTTAATGACATCCGCCCCATCTTTATAGCGCTGTCTAACTGCTTTTTTGGCATCTTCGGCTGAATTGACCACACCTTCTTTAGGTCCTGGATCACCCATAAGATCTTTTCGCATTCCATTTGTAGGATCAGCATGCCCTCCTGTTGTGCCTATCGCTTTACCAGCTGTGAATATTCTTGGCCCAACTACGCTACCTTTTGCTATAGCCTTACGTAGTGCTATGTTTACACCACTGCCACCAAGGTCTCTAACCGTAGTAAAACCGGCCATTAGGGTATTTTTCGCATAAACAGTGGATTGCAATGCTACATCCGCCTCATTTAAGGTGAATCTCTGAATATATCTTTGCGGGCTGGATTGCCCCTCAATATGAACATGCATATCAATGAAACCAGGCATCACCGTCTTGTCTTTTAAATCAATAACCGTAACATCCGAATCCCCATTCTGGAATCCATTTTCAATACTGGTAATGGTATTGCCGGAAATAATAATGGTTTTATCGGTGAGCACTTTCCCGTTTACAACATCAACAATTTGACCACATTGGAGGTAGGTTTCCTGAGCAATGAGAATTGATCCAAAAAACAATGCAGGAACTAATAGAAGGTTTTTCATTTTGACTTAGCTATTGATTATTCTTTTAAAAGTAAGAATAACGACTAACATCGCAATAACCAGTTACTAATTCAAAAATGGTCTTAAATGAAAAGGCCCATCTTAAGATGGGCCTTCAAAATTAATTTTGATTAGTGGTTATCCCCTGACTTTTTGCTCCCATTCCCAAGCGGATTTCATGGAGTCATCTAAAGTAGACAGTGCTTTCCATCCCAACACATCATTAGCTTTTGCCGTATCAGCATAGGCTTGAATTACATCTCCAGCTCTTCGGTCTACAATTTTATAGTTCAATTTTTCGCCTGATACTTTCTCAAAACTGTTGATTACCTCAAGAACAGAACTACCTTTTCCAGTCCCTAGATTGAACACTTCATAATTCTGTTCATTTTTATTCTGCAATAGGCGTTGTAATGCAACTACATGTGCTTTTGCAACATCCACTACATGAATGTAATCACGTATGCAGGTTCCATCCTCGGTGGGGTAATCGTCTCCAAAAACGGATAGTTGTTCTCTAAGTCCCATCCCTGTTTGAGTAATATATGGGACAAGGTTTTGAGGTACGCCCAACGGCAATTCCCCAATTTTTACGGAGGGGTGTGCTCCAATTGGATTAAAATAACGCAATGCTATTGCACTCAAATTTGGGTTTACCCCACAGGTATCTCGAATGATTTCCTCACCAATCTGTTTTGTATTTCCATAAGGTGATTCCGCTGGTTTTACTGGAGCATCTTCGGTTATCGGCAAGGTATCCGCCTGTCCATAAACCGTGCAAGATGAGCTAAATATAAAACTGGATTTCCCTTTTTGCGTTAATTCCTGAAGTAAGTATACCAGAACACCCAAGTTATTTTCGTAATACAACAGTGGTTGTTCTACACTTTCCCCTACAGCCTTAGAAGCTGCAAAATGAATAACGCCTTCTAAATCGTTATACTTCTGAAAAAACTCGTGTACTTTAGGCTTGTCCCGCAAATCCATTTTTTCAAAATGCGGTTTTTTTCCCGTGATTGATTCGATACCATCCAATACATCTTCAGATGAATTGGAAAGATTATCTATGATTACTACCTCAAAACCCTCGTTTTGAAGTTCAACTACAGTGTGGGAACCTATAAAACCGAGTCCTCCAGTAACAAGTATTTTCATGATGGGTTATTTACAAAGTCAATGACCAAATTGGTTATAAAATCGATTTGTTCATCATCCAGCTCTGTATGCATTGGCAAGGAAATAACTTCCTTGACCAACTGATTGGTCACAGGAAAATCTGCTTCATTATATCTTTCATCCTTGTATGCCTTTTGAAGATGCAACGGAACAGGATAATACACTCCACAAGGAACGCCATTATCATTTAAATGTTGCACAAGGCTGTCTCTTTTTTCGTTCAAAATACGTAAGGTGTATTGGTGAAAGACATGGCAATCGCAATCAACACATATATCTCCACATCCTTTAGGCATCTGAGGTGTTACAATATTAGCTTGATCTTTAAAAGCTCTATTGTACTTACTAGCTGCTTCTTTGCGCTTGGTATTATAAGCATCAAGATTCGGTAATTTTGCTTTTAACACTGCTGCTTGAATAGAGTCTAATCGAGAGTTTACCCCAACCACATCATGGTAATAGCGCTTGTACATACCATGATTTACCATACCACGAATAATATGTGCCAAGTCATCATCATTGGTGAAAATAGCACCACCATCTCCATAACAACCCAGGTTTTTAGAAGGGAAAAAGGAAGTAGAGGCAACATGACCAATGGTACCTGCTTTTTTCTTATCTCCATTTTCAAACGTATAATTTGCTCCTATAGCTTGGGCATTATCTTCAATCACATACAGATTGTGCTTATCGGCAATCTCCATTATGGCGTCCATATTGGCACATTGCCCAAACAAATGAACCGGAACTATGGCCTTGGTCTTCGGGGTAATCGCCTTTTCAATAGCTTTGGGATCAATATTAAATGAATCAGGTTCAACATCTACCAGGACCGGTGTAAGGTTCAAGAGTCCAATCACCTCTACAGTTGCAGCAAAAGTAAAATCCGCAGTAATGACCTCATCCCCTGGTTTCAAGCCAAGGCCCATCATACAAATTTGCAAGGCATCTGTACCGTTGGCACACGGTATTACGTGTTTTACGTCCAAATACGATTCTAAATCTTTTTGAAATTCGCGTACATAGGGACCATTAATAAATGCTGAAGTTTCCAAAACTTCTGAAATTGAAGAATTCACTTCCTCTTTGATTCCCTCATACTGACCTTTAAGGTCAACCATTTGTATTTTTTTCATCAAGCTAATTTGAGTCACAAAATTAAGAAAATCGATTGCCATAATTACCTCTTACGGAAAGAATGTAATTTAGCGAAAAATGATGCCTTTGCGAACATTGTATAACTTTTTACTAAAACTGACATGGTGGGGGCTCCACGTGGTAGCTTTGTTCAGTTCCAAAATCGATTTATTCGTAAAGGGTAGAAAAGAAACCAAACAACTCCTGAATAAGAGCAATTTCCAAAATGACAAATTCATTTGGATGCATGTGGCTTCGTTGGGGGAATTTGAACAAGGTTTACCCATTTTGGAAAAGCTTAAGGTAGCGTACCCAAAGCGCAAGTTCATTCTCACCTTTTTCTCTCCTTCTGGGTATGAGGTTAAGAAGAATTCCGGGGTTGCCAATCACATTTTATACTTGCCAATGGATACTAAATCCAATGTGCAGCAATTTTTGGATGCATTCCCAATTGACTTGGCCATTTTTGTAAAATATGAGATCTGGCCAAATTTTCTTCTTGGACTCAAAGAAAGTGGCATCCCTACCTTTTTAGTTTCAGCAATTTTCTCACAAGGACAGGTTTATTTTAAACCATGGGGTGGGTTTATGCGAAAAAGCCTTAAGGCATTTGATCATTTCTTTGTTCAGGATATAGGATCTAAAACCTTATTGCAAGAAATTGGATTTACGAATACCACGGTAAGTGGAGATACTCGGTTTGATCGTGTCGCAAAAATATTGGATCAGCACAATGCAATGGATTTTATGGACGGATTTAAAAGCGAGCAACTCTGTTGTGTTGCAGGCAGCACATGGCCTGAAGATGAAGAAATCCTTGTCAATTATATCAATGCTACCACCCACAACATCAAGTTTGTGTTGGCCCCGCATACCATAAAACCTTCCAAAATAGACAAGTTAAAGGCAAGTCTGGAAGTACCTGCAATTTGCTATTCCGAAATAAACGACAATGAATTGTCCAGTTATCAAGTACTGATTGTAGATACGATAGGGTTATTAACCAAGATTTACAGCTATGCCAACATTGCTTATGTTGGTGGTGCTTTTGCAACAGGTCTTCACAATACGCTAGAACCGGCAGTTTTTGGAGTACCCATCATTATTGGCCCAGATTATTCTGGATTCAAGGAAGCAGAGGATTTGGTTGCTCTTAAAGGCATCCAGACAGTGCAAAACAAAACGGAATTCAAAATTCTTATGGACAAATTTGTTACCGATTCTAAATACCGAGAATCCATAGGTGAAATCAATACTTCGTACATCCAAAATAATCTGGGTGCCACTGATAGCTTCATGAAGACGATTAAAAAGGTTCTTTGATTTTTTCCTAGATTTAGAAAAAATCAACCTTATGAACCAGCGTATTTTCAAAATCTCCCTTACCGCCGCCCTGGCAGGATTTCTATTTGGATTTGACACTGTAGTTATCTCCGGAGCCAATCTTCCCATAAAGGAATTATGGAATACCTCCCCTGTATTTCATGGTGTTTTCATTATGAGCATGGCCTTATGGGGAACGGTTTTAGGTTCATTATTAGGTAGCATTCCTTGCGACAAATTTGGACGAAAGAATACCTTGGTCTGGATTGGTGTGCTTTATTTTATTTCTGCGTTGGGCTCCGCTGTTGCCCATGACCCCTATTTGTTTTCATTCTTTAGATTTATTGGCGGAGTAGGCGTTGGAGCTTCAAGTGTTGCAGCACCAATATATATATCGGAAATATCAACTCCGAAAAATAGAGGAAAACTCGGGGCAATGTATCAATTCAATATCGTCTTCGGAATTCTGATAGCCTTTTTTTCCAATTATTTCCTAAAGGGATTTGATGGCGCAAATGACTGGCGATGGATGTTAGGTGTAGAAGCAATACCAGCTTTTGGCTACACCTTAATGGTTCTTACTGTTCCTAAGAGTCCTAGATGGTTATTATCCCAAAAGCAGGATGAGGAAGGTGCACTAAAAACACTGGAATACATCACCAGTATGGAACAAGCCAAAGTTAGATTGACCCAAATCAAAGAAGTCCTAGGAAAATCATTGGCAAAAGAAAATTTGTTCTCCGGAAAGTACAACAAACAACTCTCCTTGGCTTTCTTGATCGCATTTTTTAACCAGTTGTCGGGAATCAACTTTGTGCTATACTATGCTCCCGAAATATTGGAGCGGGCCGGTTTGGCATCCAAAGAATCTTTGTTCAGTTCAATTTCCATTGGTGTTGTCAATTTAATTTTCACCTTACTGGGCATTCGACTCATCGATTACTTGGGCAGAAAACAATTGATGAAAATTGGTTCTATAGGCTACATACTTAGTCTTGCCATGGTTGGATATTGTTTTTACAGTGATGCAAGTTCTACCTTATTATTGACCTTCATCTTGGTTTTCATTGCATCACATGCTGTTGGACAGGGGGCCGTAATTTGGGTGTTCATTTCCGAGATATTCCCAAGTAAAGTTCGCGCTTCTGGCCAATCCTGGGGAACAGGCACACATTGGGTGTTTGCTGCTTTGATTACCCTGACCACACCAATATTCTTAGACGCTGACAAAGGTATTTTCAAGGACAACCCATGGCCCATATTCTTGTTTTTTGCCTTTATGATGGTTTTACAGCTGTTATGGGTTCTTTTCCGAATGCCAGAAACCAAAGGTGTCTCATTGGAAGAATTGGGAAATACCCTAAGCGGAAAATCGAAATAGTACAGGACATACTTAAAAGCGTTCAGTTGGTCGAATAACCATCTGAAAACAAGGCGATTTCTCTGAATTATTCCGTAAATTGAAAGGAAATAACACTATTATGACTGATGATATTTCTTTTGGCAACAAAATGCTTGTCGGTTTTTTACGATTGATGGTTTTCGTCTTGGTATTGATTTTGGTTGCCATACCGGTTTGTATCCTTTTGGATTTTCTAGGTATTCTTGGATAAAAAAAATGCGGTAGTCACCTACCGCATCCTTTTCTATTTCTAATTGATTAAAAAATTACGTCCACATCTGCCATTGCCGTGGTCATTAATTTGATATAGGCGTCTATGGTCTTACTGGCCTTACTGGGTTCCTCTACCTCAAAGTCACCTTTCCAAATCAACTCGCGGTCTTTGTCCACACAAATACAATAAAGTGCTGTTTCTATGTAGTACAAATTGAAGGTGTCATAATATTCAGGGTCATAATACATATCCTGATGTCCTAAATAATCAGCGCTAAACCTGCTATACAGATTATTGAATTTGTTCATACGTTCCCTGAAAGTTCTTCTGTTTTCAGTACCAACTACCTTAGTGAACAAAATAGCATCAAATCCTTTGTCCAAAAGTTGCTGTTCCACATCTGAAAGTTCTTCTTCAGATTTTTCAGAAGATGTAAATTCAACATCGAACAAATCAACACTGCGCATAGCTTCTACACCTAACTTCTCCAACTTTTCCTTCATCTGACTTTCAAATTCCAGTCGGACCTCATCGTCTTGGCTCATGCCAACAATCAATACTTTGCCGGCATCAAAAACAACGTGCTCTGGATTCTTCCATGTTTCCACCAATTTAGTGGAAGCACAACTTGTCATCAGCACCAATGACAATAACATCAATTTGGTTTTCATGGCATTGTATTTAAAAAATTTCCTTAATCCCTCTCAGGATAACCCTGTCAATGTCTTACAAACATATCATGTCTCTTTTCCAATTGTCTTTTAAGGTCATTTATGGTCTCTGCCATCGCTTTCTCAAAATCATTGGATCTAGATTTGGCAAACATTCTTGGTCCAGGAGCACTCAATTCTATCTCGCAAATATTGTCTTCTCCCGATTTATCATGTTCTTCCTTAAACAATACATTGGCTTTAATGACCCAGCTATATTTATCACCCAATCGATGCAATTTTTTAAGCAACAGTTTATTCAAGGATTCACTGGACGGCATTTTTTGATATTGAATATTGATAACCATAACATTTGTTTTTAAAATCAATATAAAACTAGCCAGTACCCAATCGGAATAAAATGACAAATGTCAGGATTGATAAAGGTATATTTCCGTAAAGAGACGGGAATGGCACCAATAAAATGATGAAAGTTCTTTTGTACCCTCTATTTCAGTAAGAAAGGCTGACCGGTGCTTTGAAGTACGGAGAACCAAAATTCACTCTCCAAATCTATTTTCTTGCGTTTTTTGGTCACCTCTTTAATGGGGATGTAGACAAATTTGTTGTTTACTTTACAAGAAACAAATTGTGTCTTTCCTGCCATGGCCCCATGTACTGCGTGATACGCTAATCTACTACAATACACACTATCACTGGAATTTGCAGGAGCACTTCTAACAATGTAACTAGGGTCTATATATTTAATCGTGACTGGAGTTTCCGTGAAGTATTCCTTGATCTTATCCTTTAGAAATATCCCAATATCTGCATGTTTGATATTCCCGGAAGCATCTTGAACTCTGTTCTGGTCTTCAAACAATTGTTGTCCAGCACCTTCAGCAACTACAATTACCGCATGTTTCTTTTGCTGCAACCGTTTTTTGAGCACTCCCAAGAAACCCAATTCCCCTTCCAATTGAAAATCCATTTCGGGAATCAACACAAAATTAACAACAGGCATAGCTAGCGCCGCAGAGGCTGCTATAAACCCACTATCGCGCCCCATTAATTTCACTATGGAAATCCCATTGAAAGCGCCGGCAGCTTCGTTATGTGCATCCCTAATTATTGGACTCGCAACATCAAATGCCGTTTCAAACCCAAAGGATTCATCAATAAGATCTATATCATTATCAATGGTTTTTGGAATACCAACAACGCTGATATCGGCACTTCTTTTTTTGATCTCTTCACCAATAGCGTCAACACCTTTAAGTGTACCATCCCCCCCAATCGCAAATAACATGTTCACATGATTGGATTCCAATGTATCCACCATGGTCGATACATCCTGGCCGCCTCTGGAAGAACCAAGAAAAGTACCTCCAAATTGATGGATATCCTTGACTTTGTCTGGGGTCAGTTCAATAAGTTCATGGCCCATTTCAGGGTTAAGCCCTTCGTAGCCATAAGGAATACCAATGATGCGTTTTATTCCGTAGAAATAATGAAGTGCCATCACAACACCACGAATCACATTATTGATTCCTGGACATAAGCCCCCACAGGTAACAATCGCAGCTGTGGTGTCTTCAGGTTTAAAAAATATATCCTGTCTAGGTCCCGCTTTTTCCAGACATTGCGGTTCCTCCCCGTTGGATAGGCAACTAGCATAGCTATCCAGCGATAAGTCGAAAACCAATTTATCGGACTCCTTGACAAAATTGAAGATATGATCTCCCCTGACAGTACTTAACTGCAGGGGAGATTTGTAATTGGGCTTACCCAAATTTGCTATTTGAAACCTATTTGTTTCGCTCACGTTCTAAAACGATTAAAAATGATCATCCAATCCATGATGAGAATCAATCAGCGGACCTCCATTAAGGATTTCTTCTGACGCCTCACTAGCAAATTTATCAAAGTTAATGTGAAATGAATGTGCCAACTGGATGGATTTGCTCACATAGGCTCCTTTTTGCAACCAAGTGTTCATTGGATCTAAAATTTCGGTTGGAACACCTGGGCAGTATTTTGGCATATGTAATCCAAATACTGGGTGTGCATCATATTCCACCTCATCCAACTTCCCTTCCAAAATAGCGGATATCATGGCCCTAGTATATTTCAACTTAATTCGGGATCCAACCCCGTAAGGTCCTCCTGACCATCCTGTGTTGATCAACCACACATTGACTCCTGCCTCTCTCATCTTTTTGCTCAACATTTCGGCATAAACTGCTGGGTGCAAAGGCATGAAAGGTTCACCAAAACATGCAGAAAACGAAGGTACCGGTTCATTGATGCCCGCTTCTGTACCTGCAACTTTGGCCGTATAACCAGAGATAAAATGATATGCCGCTTGACCTGGGGTTAGCTTGGACACTGGAGGCAATACGCCAAAGGCATCACAGGTTAAAAAGAAGATGTTCTTTGGATTGGTTGCATAAGAAGGTGTCTGAATGTTATCGATATGATCAATTGGATAACTTACCCGTGTGTTTTGGGTTATACTGCTATCAAAGTAATCCACCTCCTTTGTTCCTTCTTTAAAAACAATATTCTCCAAAAGCGCACCCGGTCTGATTGCTCTATAAATATCCGGTTCCTTTTCTTCCGTCAAGTCAATCACCTTGGCATAACATCCTCCTTCAAAATTGAAGATGGTGTTTTCTTCCGTCCAGCCATGCTCATCATCACCAATCAACTTTCTTTTTGGATCTGCCGAAAGGGTTGTTTTACCTGTACCCGAAAGTCCGAAATAAATTGCAGTATCCCCTTCTTCACCAACATTGGCGGAGCAGTGCATGGGCAAAACATTTTTTTCAACCGGTAGCACAAAATTCAAAGCAGTGAATATTCCTTTTTTCATTTCTCCAGGATACTCAGAACCGCCAACGAGTGCTACTTTTTTACTCCAGTTCAAAATTGAAAAGTTCCCCGCAATGATTCCGTATTCCTCTGGATTTGGGCATTCATATCCGGGCGCACAGAGCACTAACCATTCTTCCTCAAAATTTTGCAGTTCAGCTTCGCTCAATCGAATGAACATGTTTTTGATAAAGTAACTGGACCAAGGATATTCAGCAATGACCCTAACGTTCATTTTATATTTGGGATCAGCACAAACGGCGGCATCCCTAACATACAGTTCCTTGCCATCCATGTAATTGACCACTTCGGCCTGAAGTTTATCAAAATTTTCAGGTGAAATGGGTTTATTGATCCTACCCCACCATACTTTATCTTTAGTGTAATCATCTTTTACCAAAAAACGGTCTTTTGGTGAACGTCCCGTAAATTTTCCGGTGTTTACGGAAAGTGTACCATTTTCTGATTCTACGCCCATTCCTTTATCAACGGTGATTTGTTGAAGGGTTTCGGCGCTAAGGTTCCAATGCGCTGTTGCATTCTCTAAGCCATATTTGCTTAAATCTTTTGTTGTTTCCATAACGTCGTTCATAATTTCCTATTTTTAGGTTAAAAGCTCCATATTGCAGGAACCAGTATTAATGTTGCAATGAAAAATAGCAGCAGCAACGGCCCTCCTACTTTCACATAATCCATAAAATTGTATCCTCCTGAGGACAACACCATGGCATTGGTAGTGGTCCCCACTGGGGTTAAAAATGCAGTTGATGCACTGATGGCTACGGCAATCATAAAAGGCTTTGGCGATACCCCCAATGTTGTTGACGCCATTATAGCTATTGGAGCCATTAGTACAGCTGTTGCGGAATTGTTGATCGTTTGACTAAAGGTGGTGGTCAAAAGAAATATGCCTGCCAATAGTGCAGTTGGATGTATACTCCCCAAGGCTTCCACCAAACCATTTGCAGCCAATTGGGCAACTCCTGTTTTCTGCAAGGCCAATCCCATGGGAATCATGGCTGCTATCATGACCACACTGGTCCAACTAATTCCCTTATACGCCTTACTTATCGGCACACATCCAGTCAACATCATGATTCCGGCACAGGCCAAAGCTGCAATTGCTCCAGGTAGAATCTTAAATACCAACAATACGATCATCAGCACCAAGGTTCCCAAGGCTATATAGCTTCTTGGTGTTAATTCATCCACGTTTTTGGATAATGCTTCCGGACTGCCGGAAATTACCAGGTTGTCGTACATGGAAGTCAAAGCCTCTATGTTTTCCCATTGTCCTCTGATGATAAATGCATCTCCGGCTTCTATCTTAATCTTGCCACTTAAAGGTCTGTTATGTCTTGAAGCAGCCAATAATTGTACTCCGGCTTGCTTCAAATAATGACCTAACGGAAGTGTCTTACCTACAAAAACAGATTTTGGTGTAATGATCATTTCAGCCAAACCAACTTCTTGATTGATCAATTCTTTTTTCAATAGGTCTTTCTCTGGTTTCCAAGGAAGCACGCCCAAACTAAACTTCAGAATAAGTTTATCAACATCTGCCGCCGTTCCTTTAACCGTAATGATATCATGATAGCGCATCTCGGTTTCTAGAGCAGGTAATTCAACAAACTGATGAATTCCCTGCAATGGATTTGGATGTCTTCGTTTTAAGCGCATAAGAGACACGTTGTGCACATCCTCAAAATCCCAATCCCCAACTTTTGTGTTGATCAATTGTGACATAGACCGAATCCTCAAGCGATAGATATTGTCTCCAATACTATAGTTTTCAATCCATTTGTGCATTTCCTGATCCAAAGCCATTGGCTTGTTTTTTGTGGTATGACTTGGCAACAAGCGATAACCAACATAACGGAAATACAGAATTGATATCAACAATAGTGGTAGACCAATCAATCCAAATTCAAAGAACGAAAAGCCTTCAAAGCCATTCTCCACCAATGCATTACTAGCAATAATATTAGGAGGTGTTCCCGTCAAGGTCAGTAATCCTCCTGTATTGGAGCCAAATGCAACCGGCATCAGTAATTTTGAAGGCAAGGTTCCGGCATTCCACGCGGCGGTAACCGTAACTGGCAACAGGGCTGCTACTGTACCTGTATTACTAACAAAACCTGATAGTAAGCTAGAACCCAAGGTGACAATTACCAGAAGTCGTGGCACGCTACTCTTTGCCCACTTTACAAAGCGTTGTCCTGCTAAGGCCGTCCAACCAGTTCTGGAAAGGCCTTCCCCAATAATGAACAAGGCTGCAATCATTATCACCGTGGAGTTACTGAAGCCAATCAAGGTTTCAGTGATGTCCAAAATTCCAGTCAGATATAGTGACAGCATTGACATTAAGGCCACTACATCTGGTGGGAATTTGCCCCAAACAAACAATATGATCGTAATAACCAGTATTACTAGAATTGTGGTCATACTTTTGTTATTGTTGTTTCCATTAATCCAAAGTCAGAACAGGAATATCAGAATGCAAGGTCAACAGCTTGGTTAACCTACCTTCAGAAGGTGAACTCATATTGGTATGGTTCCTTGGTAATATTGCCAATAGATCTATGTTCTTCTTGTTGATATAGTCCAGTATACCTTCTTCAACATCTTGGTTTTTACTGAAAGCATGCTCTTCGTAAAAATGTTCCAAGTAATATTCCAATGTATTTTCGTTGCTCTCCGTCACGGTCTCTTCTGCATAAATTGACTCTTTATAAATGGTCAAGGCATGTACTCTGGAGTCAAAAGTGCGGGCCACATCCAACAAGGTCCTTAATACCTTTTTATCATCAATTTCCTCACCACCCAATACAAGAGCGATATCCTTTGGCTCCTTGATAGGGCATCCAAATGGTATGGAAATCACTGGACAATTAGCTTCCAGCACCAATTTTGAGGTATTGGTAATTGCTTCATCTGTGATCTTATCTCCCATGGTCCCCATAAAAATCAAGTCCGCATCAACCTGACGTTGATGTTCAAGTATACCATCAACGACATCGCCAGATATTGCTTTCAGGATTGGACTATGCATTACTTTTTTATTCAACGAGGCGATTACTTTGCTAAAATCTTGGTTAAGTGTGTCCACTTGTGAAGCAGAAGTTGGAATTGCAGATACATATAAAGCTTCGATATTTATGTTTCTGGTTGGACCAACAAAATTCATTGTGTATTCCAATGCACTAATTGAAGCTTCTGTAAAATCAAACGGGATTAATATATTCTTGATGCTCATACCTAAAAGTTTAAATGTTCAAAATCTTTGATTCAAAATTAGAACCAGGCTATTTCCTAAAATATGATAGAAGTCAGTTTTGGTAGGTATGTATCAAATTGGCCCCAAAGTATTGATATCCAATAATGATAGACCCCAAGATAACCAATAGGTTTGGCCTTAATATTACCCAAACATTAATTCTTCAGGATTCCTGATATCTATCATTTTTACACCAATGGATATGAATAAACTTTGCACTCTATTTTAAAGTTGCAACAGTGTACGCAAGATTCGGTTATTCAATACTATTCGTACTGTATCAAAGCATTGTATTGGCGCAAAACTTTGACGAGAATTCCTCAGGCTCGTGGCTGGAATTTTCTGGAACCGGTACACTTAATGAAAATTGGAGTATACCAGTGGCTGGTATTCTAAGGCACCACGAGCTTTTTGAAACGTATGATTTCTCCTTTATCAGAACTGGAATTACCTATCATTTTAATGACAAATCCAGTTTCACTGGCGGTATAGCTTATGTGAATTCAAAATCCTATCCAGAAACAGGGATAGCCACAAACACCAAACAATATTGGATCTATGAACAGTTTACCTTGAAAACTGCAATAGCCAAGAACAATTTGTCGCACCGGTTCCGATTGGAAAATCGCTGGATCAACAAACCGGAAACTACATATTTCACTAATAGATTTCGTTATCGCTTACAATACACGAGACCTATATCCCGTAATGTCTATTTTAAAACCTCAAATGAACTTTTTGTCAACTTAGATAACCATTGGTTCAATCAAAATAGGTTTTATATAGGTCTTGGAAGGAAGTTGACTCCAAATTTGAAGATTGACATAGGCTATTTGAAAAATCATTTTAGAAATTCTGCATTGGATGCTGTTCTAATGGGGCTGAATTTCAACATTGATCTAAGACGGGATGAAATTGCTCTTTTTGAGGATTAAGCATTTTTTCATAGTTAAAATTATTGAATACTCATCAAAACTGACCTTTATCATGTTTTTTGACAAATGACAAGTCTACTTTTATCAGAGTTAAATAAGATAAGTCATGAAACCAAAAAAAAACCCTAATGCCGATATTGGTCGCAACAGCAGCCTATATTTTATGATAGGTTTGACTTCAGTTTTGTTTGTTACATGGCAATCATTTGAGGTCAAGACCTACGACAAAGAAACAGACGTCACCGACGTGGTTCACGTTATGGACGATCTGAAAGAAGATGTTCCCATTACGGAGATGGTACGCACCACACCACCTCCACCTCCGCCATCCGCTCCTGATGTAATTGAAGTCGTTGAAGATGTGGAGGATATAGAGGAAACGATCATTGAAAGTACTGAAAGTAATCAAGACGCCTATATTGAAGATGTTGTGGTGGACATTGATGATGTTGAAGTTGGAGAAGTGGAAGAAGAGGAAATTGTACCTTTTGCTGTCATTGAGCATGTACCCGTTTTTCCTGGATGCGAAGATTTGGCCACGGAGTCTGAACGTAAAGAATGTTTCAATCAAAAAGTTCAGGAACACGTAAGAAACACAATTGTCTACCCTAAACCTGCTTTGGAGATGAGTATCAAAGGAAGAGTCTTCGTTCAATTTGTGATTGATTCCAGAGGGAATGTGACCAACATTAGACAAAGAGGACCAGACCGATTACTAGAAGAAGAAGCTGTACGGATCATTGCCGCTTTACCGAAGGTAAAACCAGGTATCCAAAGAGGTAAGGCCGTTCGAGTAACTTATGCCATCCCAATCAATTTTATAGTGAAATAATACTAAACTCACTATCTGCAGCCTCCTTGGATTTGGATTCAAGGGGGCTTTTCTTTAATACCATTGTGTGATTTTGTATTCTGATTTTCTAGATGCAGATTCCCTATTTTTTACAATCAAATGAGCCTTATCCAATTGTCTTGCCCTGTACCCCAATAAATGGAATATGGATTTCGCCAAATACTTGGCAACCCGTTGATCAACAATCAACGTATCCTTTGCGCTTGATTTCCATCTAATGCCGGGCATTTTCGCCAAAACGTGGTCTAGTTTAACCTTGCGAAGTAATTTGGATATCCAGAGTAAAACAGCTGGGATTGATTGTATAAAATAGAAGCCTTCACTACCCAACTTTTGGTAAAGCGGCATAAAGATTTGCCGTTTTTTATTGGTAATCAAGGTTTCTCCATTTTCAATAGCTAATTGGGTACCTTTTGGTACTTTTTGAAAGTTGCTGAAGCCCGGAAACATGTTAAAAACATCTTCCTTTTCAATATCATGCTGGTAATAAATCTCATAAAACCGGTTTATAACCAGTGCTGAATTATGGATTTTTAGCTTTAATTCTTCTAATTCCTGGGGCAGATAATCGACGCAACCTGTTAGCCCTAGCGTGTATCTTACAAAATCTATGGAATTTTGGATTGAAACAATATCATCGTGACTTCCACTCTCAAATCCGAGTGAAACATAGCCCAACTCATTGATGTAGCTTAAAAGGGCGCCATCCAAATATTCTTCTATCCCAAGTATGATTGGCAAGGGATAATTAGTGGCAAACTTTCGGTTTAATAAACTGTCGTTTAACACCATAAATGGCGATGTAGGGCTACTTGTGGTATGTAAATCGATAAAATAGAATGGAGGTTTACTCTTTTCAAGAATGGAAGTTAGCAATGCTTTAATTTCATTTTGCTCAGAAACATCTTCGCAAAGGCAGTCCGTTTTTTCACTATAATTGCTCATTTCATCGGCAGACCATATTCGATTTAGATCTTTGTCCATATAACGGACATTGTTCTCCAAAGCCTTTAAATTTCCCGCAATGGCAAAACACTCCCCGGCTAGTGATCGTTGCTCTAACTTCAAAGTACGAACCACTTGATGCAATGCAAATACACCTGCCGGTTCATTCCCATGAATTCCTGCAAAAAATACCACTGTGGGACCGGATTCCTTGCCTTTAATGTGCCCTATTATTCTTTGGATTTTCAATGATTCACCCAGAGCTTTACTATATACTTTACCCATGGTCATATATCGACCTTACTTATTATTCCTACCAAATGCGAGCCTACACATACAGGCAAAGATCCTATCTGATAATCCATCATTAATTTTTTGGCCGTTTCTATTTTGGTCCGAGGTTGTACGGTGACCACCTTATTGATCATAATATCAGAAACCAAGGCATCTTCTTTATGTTTATGCTTGTCCAAAGCTTGGATATGGCTCCAGGTAAGAAGCCCAGAAAGTTCTCCTTTTTCATTTTCCACGGGGATATGATGGATGTTGTTCCATTCCATTATCGAAACCGCCAGATTTGCATAATCATTTTCATAGAGCTTTATCAATTTTGTCGACATAAGCTGGCCTACCCATTCATAGTTATCCTTGGGCTTGGCTTTTCTTTGGATTGAAGGCCATTCATGTACAGGAACATTCATTCTTTGATTCGTATAGATGGCCTTGGTCAGCTTGACCAAAGCTGAATCAGTTTTTAATTCACTTTTTAACCCTCTGAAATTTTTTATTTGCCATTCTGCACCTGTACCTTTTTGTACTCTTTCAGCAATTATACCCAAGAGTTTATCTATTGTGTTTTGCTGTATTCCGTGTGCTAGCAAGCCAGCTCTTGAAATAGGCAGGAATTTGTTTAGAATTAGCTTTTTCAGTGTTACGGTTTTACCCAACCAGGACAATACCGTTTGCCTCCCACTAATTGCGGTCTTAATGAAATTGAGCTTTGCCTCCTTAAAATCCATGACACTTGGCATATAATCAAATTCTTTTGGACGACCTACCATCAATCCTACCCAAAAGGCAAAATTGGCCATCTCATCCAAAACAGATGGTCCAGACGGAATGTAGCGGTTCTCAATGCGCAAATGAGGCTTACCACCACCTACGCCATAGCAAGGTCTGTTCCAACGATAAACAGTTCCGTTGTAAAGATTTAAAGCCTCCAACTTTGGTATTGCTCCATTCTCAAGTACTTCCAATGAATTGTGATGAATCGGTTTAGTCAATAGAATTCGGTGAGTGGATATATCTTCTTTAAAAATCTCAGCCACTGATTCTTTTTGCCAATGGTTACCGAATCCAACTCTTGCCACCTGTTCTTTTAGGGCATGCGACCATTTACGGGTATCCAAACTTTGTTGAAACAGGGCAATCCTCGTTTCTTTCCAAAGCTCTCTGCCCATTAGTAAAGGTGAGTTGCTACAAACTCCTAATACAGGGCCGGCAATAGCCTGTCCCCAATTATAACTTGGTATGAAATCTTCTTGCGGAATTTGTAAATGCAGCTGAAAGCTAGTATTACAGGCTTCAAAAAGTACGGAATCATGACGAAGGGTAAGCTCATCCACGCCTCTAATCTTTAAGGAGAAATGATCTCCCCGGCATTTGGTCAACACTTCATTCAGTTTGTGATAACGCGGAATTGGTGTCATAAAATCAATTCCTAGTTCATTCTTACTGATGGTAGGCAAAATACCTGTTAATATGATTTTCATTCCAAGTCCTTCAGCCTTGGCATGTGCCTTATCCAATAATTCCATTAACTGCTTTTCCACTTTTTCAAAACAGTCATCTTGCAATTTGAATGGATCCAAATTGATTTCAATATTGTAATTGGCCAATTCTGTAGTGAAATGGCTGTCATCTATCGCTTTTAACAATTCAATGGCATCACCTGCAGGTCTATATCCTTCATCAACGAGACATAATTCCTGTTCGGCACCAATGCGCACCACATCACTTTCAATTAGATTTTGATCCAGCATCAATTCCAATGCCTTTATGTCGTCAATGAGATGTTTTACAAAGGCTTTCCGTTCTGCCTGATCAAATTTGCTTTTGGAAATATGTTCTCCCATGATAATGAACTTGATGGATTTTCGGTCGGGTATAAATCTACAAAGGCGTAGTGTGTTAAAATATGACGGTTGTCAGTAGTTCAAGTAGCACACTGACAATTATCATGTTTTTAGCGAAATCCCAATGCTAATTTTGAGGTATCAAATAAACCCCTATGTGTCTAGTTCAGAAATATAACGTTCCAGGACCTCGATATACCAGTTATCCCACAGTTCCGTATTGGGATTTGGAGAGTTTTTCAGGCAAAAAATGGAAAGCAAGTGTCCTTAAAGCTTACAACGAATCATCGGATGAAGGGATAAGCCTATACATCCATCTTCCTTTTTGTGAAAGCATGTGTACGTTCTGTGGATGTCATAAGCGCATTACCAAAAGACATGAACTTGAAGCACCTTACGTAAACACAGTGCTCAAGGAATGGTCGCTTTATTGTGATCTATTGGAATCAAGACCCATAATTAAAGAAATTCATTTAGGTGGTGGTACCCCAACATTCTTTTCGCCAGACAACCTAAAATTTTTGATCAATGGAATTCTTCGGTTGGGGAAAATGGCTGATGAACCAGAATTCAGTTTTGAAGGTCATCCCAACAATACAACCAAAGCGCACCTCCAGGCCCTTTTTGATGTGGGGTTTAGAAGGGTCTGTCTGGGTGTGCAAGATTACAATTTGACCGTACAGAAGGCCATCAATAGAATTCAACCTTTTGAAAACGTAAAAAAGGTGACCGAATGGGCCCGGGAAATAGGATATACTTCCGTTGGACATGATATAATCTATGGATTACCCTTTCAGACGTTGAAAGATGTGAAGGAAACAGTGGTACGCACCAATAGTTTAAAACCTGATCGTATTGCATTTTACAGTTATGCACACGTACCATGGATGAAAGGTAATGGACAACGTGGATACAAAGAATCTGACCTTCCAAATTCTGATGAGAAAAAAGAACAATATGAAATGGGCAAAAGTATGCTTAGCAAGTTTGGCTATAAAGATGTAGGAATGGATCATTTTGCCTTACCTACTGACAGTCTTGCCTTAGCATTGGAAAATGGCACTCTGCATCGAAACTTCATGGGGTATACACCTTCAAAGACCGAATTGATGATTGGTTTAGGCGTTTCCAGCATCAGTGATAGCTGGTATGGATTTGCTCAAAATGTGAAAAGCATTGAAGAATATGAACATTTAGTGAATAGTGGCGTAATTCCCATTTTTAGAGGTCACATTTTAACGGAGGAAGACCAAGTTATACGTAAACACATTCTTAATCTCATGTGTCAATTTGAAACCAATTGGGACATGGGCCATATGCAAATACATGATTTTCAGAAAATCATTGAGAACCTTGCCGAATTGGAGTCGGACGGATTGGTAGAAATAGGTGCCAACCAGATTAAAGTAACTCCAAAAGGAAGACCTTTTATCAGGAACATCAGTATGGCTTTTGATTTAAAATTACACCGTAAAAAGCCAGAAACTAGATTGTTTTCCATGACCGTTTAACTTAAAACCCGAATCAAATGAAAAGTATAATTGTACCCGTAGATTTCTCCCAACAATCTGAAAAAGCGCTTAAAGTAGCGGCTTCACTTGCCAAAGAGCACGGTTCTGAACTCTTGGTGTTACATATGTTGGAACTTTCTCCAGCAATTATGTCCGATACCGGATACGTATCGCAAGAACAGATTGTACACTTGATAAAAATCGGGGAGAAACGCTTTAACGACTTTTTGGATAAAGCGTATTTGAAAGGTATCAACATTGTGCCCATCATCAAACACTACAAAGTGTTTAGTGAGGTAAACGATGTAGCGAAAAAACACAATGCCGACTTGATTGTCATGGGGTCCCATGGCACAGACGGCTTACAAGAAATATTTATCGGCTCTAATACAGAGCGCGTAGTTAGGACTTCAGATATACCGGTCTTGGTCATTAAGGGGGATATTGAGAAATTTAGAGCTGAACGTTTTGTTTTTGCCTGCGACTTTAAAGAAGAAAGTGTTCCGGCTCTATTAAAAGCTGTTGAAATGGCCAAGACCTTTAAGTCCAAGCTACACCTGGTTTACATTAACACACCAGGGGATGAGTTTTTAAGCACCGAGGACGCCTACAATAGAGTTTCCAGATTCCTTAATCTGGCCAAAGTAGGCTTGGAAGTCCAAATCTACAATGACTACAATGTGGAAAAAGGAGTTTTGAACTTTAGTGAATCCGTAGCTGCGGATTTAATAGGAATCCCTACGCATGGAAGAAAAGGATTAACCCATTTTTTCATGGGAAGTATAGGGGAAAATATTGCCAATCATTCAAATACGGCTGTGGTGACCTTTAAAATTTGATTGATTGGTACTTTGATTGAGTTTTGCGACGGAAAAAGGGAAGCATTTGCTTCCCTTTTTTTGTTTCCAAGCTACTATTTATTTTCCTTATTGGTGAAACCTTTCATAGGCCGCCTTTTCGAGCATATCCCTATGATCAGGATGTGCAATGGAAGTTAGAGCGGCGGCGCGTTGTTGTAAATTCTTTCCATATAGGTTTACCACACCAAATTCAGTGGCTACGTAATGTACGTGTGCCCGAGTAGTGGTAACCCCCGCTCCTTCCTTCAGGAAAGGAACTATTTTGGACACGCCTTTTTTTGTTGCAGCAGACATAGCAAAAATGGGCTTACCTCCTTCTGATAAAGAAGCTCCCCTAATAAAATCCATCTGACCTCCCACACCAGAAAATTGATAACTGCCAATCGTGTCAGCACAAACTTGACCCGTCAAATCAATCTCAATGGCGCTATTGATCGCCGTAACCTTTGGATTTCTCCGGATTCTTGCCGTATCGTTGGTATAGCCAGAATCCCTGAAATCACAAATTGGGTTGTCATCGATAAAATCATACAACTTTCTTGACCCAACAGCAAAACAACTTACAATCTTACCACGTTTCACTGCTTTATCGACCCCGGTAATAACACCTTTTTCGATTAGTGGAAGAACCCCGTCGGAAAACATTTCCGTATGTATCCCTAACCTTTGATGGTTGTTCAGATTGTTTAAAACGGCATTGGGAATGTTTCCTATACCCATTTGAAGCGTTGCTCCATCTTCTATCAACGATGCTACATTAGCTCCGATGGCATGTTCCAAATCAGAAATTGGTCCTTGGTTGTGTTCATGGATAGGTCTATCCACCTCAATTGCAAATTCGATTTCATCAATATGAACTATTCCAGTACCATGTGTTCGTGGTACCGAAGGATTTATTTGCGCAATTATTTTTTTTGCGGTCCGGACCGCGGGTAACGCAACATCCACAGATACTCCTAATGAACAATACCCGTGTTTGTCTGGCACTGAAACCTGGACAATTGCCACATCCAATGGTAGGATATTTCGTTTGAACAACCAGGGTATCTCACTTAAAAATATGGGTATATATCCCGCATCAGGCGTATTTACACTCTTTCGAACATTGCTTCCCACAAAACAGGAATTAAGGTGGAATGCTTCGGAATAAGGAGCTTCAGTATAAGGAGCATTTCCTTCCGTATGGATGGAAACAATTTCAACATTTTCCAGTTCCTTGTGTCTTTCACATAAAGCATCAACAAGTTCATTAGGAGTCATTGCTGCACCCTGCACAAACACTCTATCTCCTGATTTTACAATGCCTACGGCTTCTTCTGCTGTTGTTATCTTCACTGTTGTTATATTAAGGTTGATGGCATTCCATACTGGCTGCTTCCATTTGCGGGTTCATGGGTTTGGGTGAAACATATGGAATTCCTAATCCCATACCTCTCAATATGAACAACGCACCAATTAAAACAACAAATATCGGGACCAATTTCCTGATTTTTGATTTTAGAGTTGCTGGAAACAACGTATGCGAAAATGCCGCAGTTGTCATTAATGGAATTGTACCTGCACCGAATAACATCATGTACAGAGCACCCTGCCAAGCATTTCCCAAGGCAATGGCTCCAAGTAAGGCCATATACACCAAACCACATGGCAAAAACCCATTTAGAAAACCAATGGTTAAAAAAGCATCTGGTGTTTTTTTCTTCAACTCAGTTCCCAATTTGGATTTGATTTTACCCAGTGCCTGGTAAACTGGTTTTGAGATTTTGTATGTATTGAAGTACCGCGTTGGGACCAAAACCAACACAATCATCAATATCCCCATACCAATTGATAATTTTTGCTGTATTCCGAAAAGGGAAAGTCCTTTTCCCAAAAAGCCGAAGAGAACGCCAATGGTTCCATAAGCCATCAATCTACCAAAATGATAGATGAATATTTGCCCTATTTTCTTTCCATGGTTTTGATGATCCAACGGCAGCATAAAGGCAATAGGACCGCACATGCCCAAACAGTGCAAGCTTCCTAACAATCCCAATGCCAATGCGGATACCAACATGATATTAATATATCAATTTTTCTTTGTGTAAAAAGGTATTACCTTCATAGGACCATTTGATGGTAATATCCCAGCGACCGCCCACCAAGCGACTGTCAGGTATGAGCAAATGTGTATTGGACAAACTTAATGGAAAGTCTAAGTCCAAATGCTTGTTGGACGGTCTGTATAGGGACACTAAACCTTGTATTTTTTTGTAATTGTATTGATCAGGAAAGGTTATCCGTAAACCTTCTGTTACTTTTTCCACTTTTAACTTGGCATTCTTTTCAGCAGCTGTTTTAGAGGCGTCAATTTCTTTTTGATAGGCCAATTCCTGTTTGTAATAATCTTCAGTAACCAAATCATGATTTGCCCTGTCATCAGTGCTCATTCGGACGACGAAATAGAGAATAAAGCTGATAAATGCCACAAATGCCAATACAATACCTGTTCCCCAATTTATTTTCATGATTTTCAATTTAATTGTAACTCCTAGGAGCCAAAAACTGAGTAACTGTAGTCTCAATTAATTTCTCCCCACAATAAACACCTATTTTCAATTTATCCTTATCACCTGTTAAAGCCGATGCGTTGATTTCTATGAACAAGGTGCCTTCTGCCAATTCCTCTGCAGGAACCGTAAAACTATCGTAGGATACCAGTTTTATGCTTCCTTTATGGGAAAGCAATTTAAAACTTACGTCTTCAACATCCGTGGTTGTCTTATTCACCAATTTATAGGTATAAACATTACTGATGACATTGTTTTCCTTTCGTTCATACAACTGCCCCGGCAACCTTAAAATATTAGCTTCCAACTCATTTCGCAAGAATAGCATTCCGATTAAGATTCCTGTCAAAATAAAAAGGACTGCAGTGTATCCCTTCATCCTGGCAGTGAACTTGAACTTTTCTTTTTTATTGATTTCATTTTCACTGGCATATCGAATCAACCCCTTAGGCTTGTTGATACTTTCCATGATATGATCACACTCATCAATACAAGCTGTACAATTCACGCATTCCAGCTGGGTACCATTACGAATATCTATACCTGTTGGGCAAACATTGACGCATTGAAAACAATCGATACAATCGCCATGACCCAGTGCTTCGCGATCTTCGTTCTTTCTAAATTTCTTTCTACCTGCTTCTCCCTCTCCCCTTTTATGATCATATGCAACAACAATGGATTTATCATCCAATAGGACCCCTTGCAATCTACCATAAGGGCAGGCAATTATACATACCTGTTCCCGGAACCATGCAAAGACAAAGTAAAAGACCCCGGTAAAAATCAATAGTGGGACCATGGTGCCCAAATGGGCCATGGGCCCGTCTGTTACATATGCGATAAGTTTATCGCTTCCTATCAAATAAGCCAAGAATACATTGGCGATCAAAAAGGAAATGATAAAAAACAGGGTCCATTTTAAGGAACGCTTCCCTATTTTTTTTGCGTTCCAAGGTGCTTTCTGTAATCTTGATTGTGCTCCGCGATCACCATCAATCCAAAATTCAATCCTTCTAAAAACCATCTCCATGAAAATGGTCTGGGGACAAATCCAACCACAGAAGATTCGGCCATATGCAACGGTAAAAAGTGCAATGAAAATAACCGCGATGATCATTGAAACCACAACAAGGTGGAAGTCTTGGGGCCAAAATGGAAATCCAAAAATATTGAACCTCCTGTCTACCACATTAAAGAGTAGAAATTGATGCCCTTTAATCTTTATAAAAGGGGAGGCAAACAAAAATAGCAACAGGGCATAGCTCACATATTTGCGATACTTATAAAACTGCCCGCTAGGTTTTTTGGGATAAATCCAAGCTCTTTTACCTTCTTTGGTAATGGTGCCTATGGAGTCCCTGAAATTTTCTTCCATTGCAATTTTGTTTGCCTATCCAATCAATTCATAGCCACATCCGTGGAATCGGAAACTTGCTCCATTGGAGCTTCTTCTGATTCCTCAACCGCTGGAGCATCTGGATCAATCCAAATTTCTCCTTCAGCTGCCTTAGGGTTTGCTGGCGTTGTTCCACCTAAGGTAAGCACGTAACTTGCTACTTGTGCCATTTCGGCCGGTTTCAAACTTTGTTTCCATGCTACCATTCCTTTACCATCACGGCCTCCTTCAGATATGGTATTGAATACGTTTTTGATTCCGCCGCCCAATATCCAATATTCATCCGTAAGGTTTGGTCCAATACCACCCCCGCCATCGGCCATGTGACAAACCACGCAATTGGTGGTGAATATTTTCTCACCGGCACTCAAGTCAGACGCATCAGACAGGAATTCAACCGTGTTTACATCCACCAAATCCTTAGCTGTTTTTTTGTATTCTTCAATAGCGATTTTGGCCGCAGCTACTTCTTGCTCGTATTCCAAAGCTTGATCGTATTCTCCGATGACATGAAAACGTACCATATAAACCACTGCAAAAACGATGGTCGCATAGAAAAGGTAGACCCACCAAGGTGGCAAGACATTGTCCAATTCTCGGATTCCATCATAGTTATGGTCCATGATGATTTCATTTTCCGCCTCTATCTCCTTTGTTTTGGTCAAGCGTTTGTACAGGTTTTTGGCCCATTTCCACTCACGCTTTTCGCTTTTGGTCTCTAAATATCTGGCTTTAGCTTCTTCAGAAAGCGTTTGCAGCATTACGTTTTCAATTGCTTTGAGGATGAGCTCAATCGCAATTAAGATCATAAGAACCAATAGCAGGAAAAATTGCGTAATCGGATATTCAATTATTGCGGGTTTGTTTCCCGAATCTATGAAGTACTCCATCAACCCGAAAATCAAAAAGAAGATTACTGGAATACGTATCCACCAAGGTGTTCTTGTGCTCATAATATTATAGTTTGTTAGGTTGATCGTTATCTAATGGCAATTCGCCCATTTCCTTTACATGCTCTTTAGTAGCGGTAAAAACCCACCAGAACAAGGCTACAAAGAACACAAAGAAGATCATCAATGATATCATAGGATAGCTGGCTACTCCATCTATCGTTTCCATATGACTTTTTACAAATTTCAACATCTTATATTCTTTTTATTCGTTGTTCTGTGATAGTAACTCTCCGGTTTCCTGAACCTTGATATCCGTTCCCAATCGCTGCAAGTACGCTATCAGCGCCACTATCTCACGATTTCTCATTTCCACGAATTCCTCGCCATTTTCTTGAGCGTATTTCTTATCCGCTTCATAGGTCTTGGCAAATTCTGGATCTGTGTATAGATTTTTCTCAATGGCTTCAGCTTGTTCTGCCATAGATTGAGGTGCATTGGCAATGTCCTCTTCGGAATAAGGAACACCCAACTTCACCATGGCCTCCATTTTGCTTTGTACAGCACTTCTGTCATGCTCATCTCGAACCAACCATTGATACGCTGGCATAATAGATCCTGCTGATGTACTTTGAGGATCGTACATATGGTTTAGATGCCAATTATCGGAGTACTTTCCTCCAACTCGTAATAAATCGGGTCCGGTTCGCTTACTTCCCCAAAGGAACGGATGATCGTAAACGAATTCTCCTGCTTTGGCATATTCGCCGTAACGTTCCACTTCACTTCTAAAAGGTCTGATCATCTGGGAATGGCATCCCACACAACCTTCCCGGATATATAGATCACGTCCTTCCAATTCCAGAGGTGTATACGGTTTCACACTTGTTATTGTAGGAATATTGGATTTGACCAATATGGTAGGCACAATTTGAATGACACCTCCAATTAATATGGCTATGGTTGCCAAAATGGTCAGCTGAACAGGCTTACGTTCCAACCAATTATGGAAGGTTTCTCCTGCGACACGTTTTTTGGATACTCGTTCCAAGGCAGGTGCCTCAGCAAGTTCATCCTCAACACTGCTACCCTTTCTAATGGTCACAACAACGTTGTAGATCATAATCAGCATACCAATAATAAACATGGTACCTCCAATGGCCCTCATCCAGTACATTGGAATGATCTGGGTAACTGTTTCCAAGAAGTTACCATACACCAAGCTACCATCTGGATTGAACTCCTTCCACATTAAAGCTTGGGTAAACCCTGCCACATACATTGGTAATGCATAAAGAATGATACCCAAGGTTCCTATCCAGAAATGGAAATTGGCTAAGCCTTTGGAATACAAGGTTGTCTTGAACATTTTAGGTACCAACCAGTAGATCATACCAAATGTCATAAAGCCATTCCAAGCCAATGCGCCGACGTGCACGTGGGCAATAATCCAATCACTAAAGTGTGCAATGGCATTTACATTTTTAAGGGATAGCATAGGACCTTCAAAAGTGGCCATACCATAACCGGTAATGGCTACTACCATAAATTTCAAGGTGGCATCACTTCTAACTTTATCCCACACACCTCGTAATGTCAACAAACCGTTGATCATACCTCCCCAAGATGGTGCAATAAGCATCACTGAGAACACAACACCAAGGTTTTGTGCCCAATCTGGTAATGACGAATACAGTAAGTGGTGTGGTCCTGCCCAGATATATATGAAAATCAACGACCAAAAGTGAACAATGGACAATCGATAAGAATAAATAGGTCTATTCGCTGCTTTAGGCACAAAATAGTACATCAAACCCAGGAATGGTGTGGTCAAGAAAAATGCCACCGCATTGTGACCATACCACCATTGTACCAAAGCATCTTGTACCCCTGCATACACAGAGTAACTCTTCAATGCAGAAACAGGCAGCTCCAAACTATTGAAAATGTGCAAGACCGCTACAGTAACGAAGGTGGCCAAATAGAACCAAATGGCAACATACAAGTGACGTTGTCTCCTTTTTAGTATGGTTGCGATCAAGTTCCATCCAAAGACTACCCAAATTACGGCAATGGCCAAGTCAATGGGCCATTCCAATTCTGCATATTCCTTGGAAGTGGTATAACCTAAAGGTAAGGTTATGGCCGCTGCCACGATTATCAATTGCCATCCCCAAAAATTAATATTGCTCAGTGCATCACTGAACATTCTTGTTTTCAGGAGTCGCTGGGTAGAATAATATACCCCAGCAAAAATGGCGTTCCCCACAAACGCGAAAATAACGGCATTGGTGTGCAATGGACGTATCCGTCCAAAACTCAACCATGAAATGCCATCAGTAATGTTAGGGAACAAAAACATGAATGCCAACAGGAGTCCTACCAGCATTCCAACTACACCCCACAACATGGTGGCGTATAAGAACTTTTGTACGATCTTGTTGTCGTAACGAAATTGTTGTATTTCCATATTTATTGGTTTGTTCTTTTTGTTTGTGTGATTTCTTTTTGTTCGGTGGTCGATGTGCCGGATGCATCTAAAAGTTCATCTTCAAACAACATCCGTACAGAAGGTGTATAGGCATCATCATACTGTCCTTTTTTTACGGACAATACAAATGCTGCAAAAAAGACCAGTGCAACTGTAATGCTTATGGCCAACAACACATAAATGACACTCATACCTACCTGAATTTGCGTGTAAAACTACTTCTAGGTCATCTCCTAAAAAATGACATATATCAGCTTTTAAAGCTATTTCTGTTATTTATTATTACGCTTACTAATCACTTCTCGGATAGTACCAAAAAGTCACTATTTTTTCGCTTCTAAAACTACCTTATGTGTTTCCGCAAGCAATAGATGGTCAACCCACCTAGTATCTTAGGCTGCTTCGCGGAGTTATTGAGTTAGCTTGTCGAAAAGCTATCTATCGTGCCTTTTTTCATCGAGATTTTACGGCCTAGGGCATTCGTCATTAAGGTAGTGAATAAAACAATGCTTATAGAGCTCAGCGGCATTAAGATTGCAGCTATCACTGGCTGTAACTGCCCGGTAACCGCAAAATAAATTCCCACAACATTGTAACATAACGATAGCACAAAACTCATTTTGATTACCTGTATGGATTTTCTAGATAATTCCATAAACAAAGGCAGGTCATCAAATTGTGACGCATCCAATATTCCATCACAAGCAGGTGAAAACACATTTATATCTTCGGAAACCGCTATTCCAACGTCACTTTGCGCCAATGCTCCAGCGTCATTTAAACCATCTCCAACCATCATTACTTTATGTTCGCGCTGCAAACGTTGTATGTGGTTGAGCTTGTCCTCAGGTTTTTGGTTGAAGTGCATTTGCGTCCGTACCGGCAATAATTCCTGCAATTGCTTCCGTTCGCCATCATTGTCCCCTGAAAGTATTCCTATTTGCATTGATTTTCCAAGTGCCTTGAAGATATTGGAAACACCTTCCCTATAGCTGTTTTTAAATACAAAACGACCCTTAAACGCATCATTTGAACTGATATACACCGCTGTTTCGGCAATTGAATCACCAGACACACCTTCACCAACGTAGACCGAAGAACCCGCCTTAATAGTATGCGAATCCAATTTACCCACCACCCCTTTACCGGTGTGTTCCTCAAATTCATCCAAAGTGGCTATTTCGTTGGCTTTTAGTATATCATAAAGTGAACGACTTAATGGATGGTTGGATGCTCGTAACGTGGTTTTCAGCAAGATCGTCTCTTCAGGAGTAAGTTCAACACCTTCATAAATAATAGTGTCTTTCTTAGTGGTGGTCAAGGTACCAGTCTTGTCAAAAATTGCAGTATCAATTTTGGCAAGCCGTTCTATAACGTTGGTATTTTTTAGATACAATTTATGTCTACCAAAAATGCGTAGCATATTGCCCAAAGTAAAAGGTGCCGCAAGTGCAATGGCACATGGGCACGCGATGATCAATACCGCAGTAAATACATTTAGAGCCATACTAGGTTCATAAAACAACCAAAACAAGGTTGAAATCGTTGCTATGGTCAAAACCCCAGCTGTAAAACGCTTTCCAATACTATCTGTCAAGGTCCGGAATGTGCTTGCCTTATCTTTGGAAAAGACTAAATTACCCCATAATTGGGTTAAGTAGCTTTGTGAAACCGACTTCAATACCTCAACCACCAAAAGACCTGAAAGCTGTTTTCCGCCGGCATAAAGTTTTTCACCATTTTCTTTAAAAACCGCTTGGGATTCACCAGTTACGAAACTGTAATCAATTTCTGCGGATCCTTTGATCAAAACACAATCCACAGGTATGATCTCGTTGCTTCGTATTAAAAGCCGATCTCCAACTTTTACTTTATAGATTTGAATGTTCTCCTCAGATTTATCAGGATTCAAACGGGTTACCGCAATTGGAAAATAGGATTTGTAATCCCGTTCAAATGAAAGAAAGGCATAGGTGCGTTGTTGAAAGAACTTCCCTAGCAATAGAAAAAACACCAATCCTGTTAGGCTATCAAAAAAACCGGAACCTAAGTCAAAGGCAATATCGGCGGTACTTCTCAAAAACAGGGTAAGAATTCCCAAAGCAATGGGTACATCTATATTCAACAGTTTTGATTTCAGTCCTTTAAATGCAGCCTTGAAATAATCCTGGGAAGCGTAGAAAACCACTGGTAAGGAAAAAGCAAACATGAGCCAACGAAACACAGGCTTGTATTGTTCCAACCAAAATTCCTCCACTTCAAAATACTCGGGAAACGACAGCAACATAACGTTGCCAAATGCAAATCCGGCAACGCCCAATTTGTAGATCAGCGAGCGGTCTATTTTTTTATCCTTCTTATCATATTCATCCAAGGAAATATAAGGTTCATAACCAATGCTACTTAACATTAGCACCAAGCCTTTTAATGAAAAATCCGTTGATGAATAGGTTACGCGAAGTGTCTTTTTGGGAAAATCAACCTGTGAATTGCTAATTGATGGATGCAACTTGTTAAGGTTTTCAAGCACCCATATGCACGAACTACAATGAATGGAAGGAATACTTAAATTGATGACCTGTACTCCTTCTTCATTAAATTCCGTAAGCTTATCAACGATTTCCTGATTGTCTAGAAAATCGTACTTGCTTCTTACCTCTTTGGGGCTGATTCCTGCCTTGGTCTCAATCTCGTAAAAATTAGATAGGCCATTTGAGGTGAAAATTTCGTACACTGTTTTACAACCATGGCAGCAAAAATCCTTGTCATCAAAATGTACATGGTCCCTGCCACAGTCATCACCACAATGATAACATGTCATGTTTGTCATTTACATTTGCTTTACCTACGGCAAAATTGGGACACAACCTTTTCTAAAAATATGACATTTATCAGTTATTGATAAAGCCTTAAGGCTTAATTTTGTCATATCAGGTAAACCAAAAAACTATGGAAAGTAGGTGTGAAAATTGTATTATCAGGCAGTTCAACTCACTGCGAGCCATGAGCAAGGAGGAGTTGAAGAAAGTTTCAGATTCCAAAACCACCAAAAAAATCAAGAAAGGCGACCCGCTTTTTGAGGAAGGTGATAAGCTGAATGGGGTTTATTGCGTTCGTGATGGTGTTTCCAAACTATCTAAATTAAGTGCCAATGGTAAGGACCAAATTGTAAAATTGGCCACCAAAGGTGAAGTAATTGGTCAACGTTCCGTTATTGCCGAAGAAAGCACCAACCTTTCTGCCACTGCAGTAAACGATATGGAGGTTTGTTTTATTCCGAAGGAGAGTATCATCCATACACTGCATAAAAACCCCGATTTTACTTTGGAAGTATTGCGCCATATGGCACATGACCTTAAGGAGGCCGATGATGTTATCGTAAACATGAGTCAGAAAACGGTAAAACAACGTATTGCCGAAGCATTCCTATACCTGAAAAACAACTTTGGAGAAGATGAGGAAGGATTTTTAGCACTGACGCTCTCACGGGAAGACATTTCCAATGTAGTGGGCACTGCTACTGAATCTGCAATTCGTATCATATCTGAATTCAAGAAAAAAGGATTGATTCACACTTCAGGCAAACGAATTGGCATCAAAAACGAGCGCAAACTTGTTGAATTGGTTGAAGGATTTTAATCACAATCCCCAAAACTGACATTTGTCATAGTATCCCCTTTTGCATTGCGGTAATTTTACCTTGACCTTTTTTTATAGCCGTATGCAAAAGATATTGATACCCACGGATTTTTCGGATAATGCATGGAACGCCATTGATTACGCCATGCAACTTTTCAGAGACAAACGATGTACTTTCTACTTTCTGAATACCTATACCCCGGTTATTCCTAGCGGGCGGTTTATGGCCAAAATGATAGATGGCGTTCGTATTGTTGATGCCGTAAGAGATGCTTCTGAGGAAGGATTGCGCAAGACCGTGAATCGTATCCAAAGTAAATATGGTAAAACTGGTCATACTTTTGAAACGATTTCCTCATTCAATCTATTAACAGAAGAAGTCAAAGACTTGGTCGATTCTTTAGGTATCCATCTTATTATAACAGGTACCAAAGGTGCTTCTGGAATTGATGAAGTTTTTATGGGCAGTAATACGGTGCGCATCATCAAAAGCACCAAAAAATGTCCAATTCTAGCAATCCCTCAGAACTTTGATTTCACAACCCCTTCGGAAATTGCTTTTGCAACGGATTTCAATAGATTCTATACCACATCTGAATTAAGTCCATTATTAGAACTTGCAGAAATGTTCCAAGCAACGATACGTATAGTTCATGTACAGCAGGGTATTAAAGCGCTTTCAGAATTACAGCAGTTCAATTTGAACATGCTTCGTAGATATTTGAATGATACCGAACATTACGTTCATACCGTGTCTGAGTTAAGTTCTGTTTCCAAAACGCTGGAAATTTTCTCACAAGAGCTGAACATCCACTTATTGGCCATGTTGAATTACCAACATAGTTATATGGAACAGATGACACGTGAACCCATAGTTAAACGTACTGCCTTTCATACGCAAATACCATTATTGGTCATTCCAGAGCTGGGAATGGAGGGAGTTGCCGACCCAAACCCCGAAGCTGAGCAGGAGGAGCAAACAATCAATTACTAGCTTTTTTTTACCGTAATAGTCTTACATCCACCTCTAGGACTCTGTAATTCGTTTGGCAATTACGGATATCTTTGTGACTAGCTAGGTTAATACAAGAAGTAGAAAGGCTATGTTGCACAATATCAAAATGAAGGTAATCAAGACCGCTCCCAACGGTATTGTAAATTCTGAAACCATATTTGAGTTTACCCAGAACGAAAATGTAGTAACTGCCAATTATGCTGGCGGAAAGATTTCCAAAGGATTTTTAGTTGGAAATCTTAATCAAGAAAATTTAAAATTCACCTATTGCCAAATGCGAATGGATGGCCTTATGGATCATGGGGAGTCTTCATGTACAATCTCCAAGGAAAATGGTAAAATCACATTGACCGAACATTTTGAGATGACCACAGATTCCGAATTGGCTCAAGGTGTAAATGTTTTCCAGGAATTGTGAATTGTACGAAACCCAAAACACTAGCTGTTAATCCATTCATAAAAAAACAATCATCCACAAAAGGGTAGCGCATCAAATGTTATTTTTGGTTAATCCCACGGTTTAAAATCAAAAAAACGATCATTAGAATGAAACCCATTTGCCTATTACTTTTTTGCATTAGTTACCTAAGTGTATCCGCTCAAACTAAACAGGATTCCCTTGCTATTACCCAGGCCGCTTTGGATTATATCGAATCCCAACACAATACTAAGCCAGAGCAGTTTGAACGTTCTGCTCATCCAAGAATGGTAAAACGAACATTTTGGATGGATAAATCCACCGGGAAGGAATATTTGAGGGAGACCTTTACGGATGCCATGGTCCTGTTGGCAGAAACGTATAATGAGAATGGGGATAAGTTCCCGTCAAATCCCAAAAAAGAGGTCATCATCCTTGATATTTTTGACAAGACCGCATCTGTAAAACTAATTGCGGACGACTGGATTGATTATATGCACATTGTTCAACTCAACAACAAATGGCAAATTGTAAACGTGTTATGGCAATTTAATGATTCAAGTACCCACTAGCACATCACAATTTTTCCTTTTCACCAGAGGTAAAGTCAATTAAGTTGTTAAATACTTTAAGTTTTTGGAACTTTAAGGAGACGACAATACTTAAGGTTATGACCAAACAACTTCGATTTATAGTCCTTTCAATTCTTTTAATAGGGACACTCACTTATTTTATCTGGAACGGATTGACATCAGAAGTAAATCCTGTTGCATCCACGGAAAACACCACAGAAATAAATGAGTTGGATTACAAAACATTGGTATGGTCTGATGAATTTGAAGGAGAGGGACAGATTGATACCGAAAAATGGTTTCTCCAGACCAAATTGCCACCAGGAGGTAGTTGGTGGGGTGGGTTAATCCAACATTACACCGATAGAACTTCCAACACCTTTGTCAAAGACGGTTATCTTCATTTAGTAGCCAAAAAAGAAACCTTTGAAGACCAAGGTGAAACCAAAGCGTATACGGCCGCTCGACTCAATTCCAAATTTGCCTTTACTTATGGAAAAGTAGAAGTTCGCGCTAAATTACCTCAAGGGATAGGTACATGGCCCGCCATTTGGATGTTGAACCAAAATATTGATGAAGATGGCGCCTATTGGCAAACCAAAGGATATGGTACAACCCCATGGCCTAATTGTGGTGAAATAGACATCTTGGAACATTGGGGTAAAAATCAAAATTTTGTACAAAGTGCCGTACACAATGGGGACAGTTATGGTTACTACGTAAAAAATCTAGGTGGGCAGCAACTTGTGGATGCATCTGGGGAATTTCATGTCTATAGTTTGCAATGGACCCCTGAGAAAATGGATTTTGGAGTGGATGGCAAAACACATTACACCTATCAACCTAAAGAAAGAAATGCAGATACCTGGCCTTTTGGCATGGATTACTATTTCATTTTCAATATTGCTATTGAACCTGACATTGACCCTAATTTTACTGAAAGTGAAATGGTAGTGGATTATATACGGGTGTACCAATAATTAAAATTAGGAACTTGAACCATACTATCATCTTCCAACAAATATTTCTGATGAAAAAATCACTCGCACTTATATTATTTTTCATTGTAAGTAGTACTAGAGCAGAATTCGTTTCCATGGATATCTTAACCATGACACTAAAGGCAGATTCAATTGTTGCAGGGGAAATCACGTGCGTAGATAATCTTGTATATGAGCTTGAAGTTAGCCAAAGTATTGGACAAATCGACGGAGTAATCACAATACGTAAATTCAACGACTGGGCTTGTGCAGTGAGATGGACAGACTACTTTGTAGGTGAACAATTATTGGCATTCCTTGTAAAGGACAAAAATGGATTTAGGGCTTTAGGAGCTGGAAACGAGGGTGAATTGCCAATCTTAAAAAACAACGTGTATCCAAGTTTAATGTGTTGGTCATTCGATTATGGGCAATTGAAAAAGTTATCTCCTCATCAAGGACTTGAGAAAACAGATTCAATTTACCATATGGGCATTGAGGTCAATTTGGGTTTTCTTTGGCGCTATCTGGATTGTATTACAAACTGTTTTGAGGCATCTAGTTATCAATTTTCAAGGGTGAAAAGCGCGCATTGGACATGTTCCGAAAAAAAGGTATTGGAATTGAGGAATTCGAATAAGTTGATAGATCTTACATTCGAAAAATATCCACACATTACGAAAGATGTAAATTAACCAAGCATAGTAATAGCTTGCATTAATCCACTTCATTAAAAATCATTAACTTAATCACATATTATTAGCTTTAATGAATGTCAATCAAATCGAGAAAAATTGCATAATAAGTACTACGCATTCCAATGATTCAAACATGTAACAACTGAGATTTAATGAAAGACTCTATGTAATCTTAAATTCAGTAACATGAAGAATATCATACAGTTAAGTGCCATTTCCTTAATCATAGGAGGCATCTTTTTTATTATTACCAACTCGGTACTAACGCCATTAATTGATTTTGAAGCACCAACTTCCGTAATAGCACAATCTTCAATATTTATATATCGGATGAGTGCTGCTGCCCTTGGAGTGGGGTTCTTATTATTCGGGCTTATAGGTTTGCTATTAGCTCACGCCAAAAACTTAACTAGTTTCGATTACTTATCGTTCATTATCGTCTTTTTTGGGAATGCTTTTACTCTTGCTAATGAATGGTATCAAATTTTCGTGATTCCTGAGTTAGCCATTATTGACCCAGATGCTTTAAATTCTTTAGATGAAACTGTGGGATTTTCTTTGTATAACATAGGTACAATGATTGCATTGTTAACATTCACATTTGGATGGATAATGTTCTGTATTACTATGCTGCGTATTGGGAAAATTGCACGTTTAGCGCCAATTATGATTCTAACAGGTTTAGTTGGTATTCCTTTGGTCTCTTTAATTTCCACGCCTGCATGGGGAGGAACCATCGGCACCGCTATTATGGGAATTGCTTTTGTACTGCTTGGCAGAGATTTGTTTACATCACAATAACAACATATAATAAACTAACTAATTCAACTAAAAACGAACACTGATGAAACTCTTAAAACGATTCTTGAAAATCCTATGGAAGATCTTCCGATTCATCCTCATTTTAATTCTGATTCCTATTTTCCTCTATTGTATCACTTGGTCATTCCATAGGGTTCATGCCCTGGTCATCTCAGAGGAGAGCGAATGGATTAGGGATTTGGACAAATTGGAGGTATCCTTGCTCACCTACCATGCAAATCCAGATTGGGCAGCACCAACCAGAGAGGCTGTCAAAACGAAGATCGATAGTTTAAGACAAATTGTTCACCATGCTGAAGGTAAGCTTGATCGCGATAAAATGCGCATCTCTTTAATGGAAGTATCAGCTTTACTAAAAGATGGTCATACACGTATTGCCAATTATGCTGATGATGTTGGTGGATTTCCTATACGTACCAAGTTTTACAAGGATGGGCTTTACATTGTGGAAGCCGATAGTTCGATTTCAGAAATCCTGGGTCATAAAATCACTGGAGTAAATGGGCATCCCATTGAAAAAGTGCTTCAAAAAATAAAAACCATTTCCCCGAGTGTAAACGAAAGCGGATATAAAATGTACGGCGAAATTTATATCAGAAGACCGGGTTTACTGTATGGCTTGGGTCTAACGGAAAATAACAAAAAAGCAACTTTTGAATTCATCGATTTACAAGGGTCCAAACACCTTTTAGAGCTTGATGGATTTTCAGAAGAAAGTGGTATGGTCAACTTGAATGCTTTAGATGACATCAAAATTTCAAAATACAGGGAAAATAGAAGTGCCGCATATTGGTATGAGTATAAACCAGAGACAAAGCTGCTTTATATGAAATACAACAGTGTCTTCGAAATGCCCAATCAATCTATGCCCGATTTCATTGATGAACTCATGGATGTAGCTGAAACCAACGTCATAAACAAGTTTGTTATCGATTTACGAAATAATGGTGGAGGAAATAATTTTCTGACCACCAAGCTGGTAGCTGAAATTCAAAAAAGACCCAAAATCAATAAAAAGGGTATTCTTTATGTAATAACCGGGCACAGAACTTTCTCCGCAGCTATTTGTTTTGCCACCAATCTTTCAACAAAAACGAAAGCCACTTTCGCCGGCGTGCCCTTTGCAGATTACAACAATTTACCTGGAGACGGTTTATTCTACGATCTTCATATGAATCGCATGACTTGGCAAATATCAAAATTGTTTTGGGAGAACACTTATTACGATGATTCATACAACACATTTTCCCCTACAATACCATACGATATGAGCTTTAAGGAAGAATTATCTGGCGCAAATCCAATTTTGGATAAAATCATGAAAGACACATTATTCATGAATATGCCCAAATGGGATCTTGGAGATGAAGCTTTTTCAAGTTATAACGGACGTTATGAATTTAGTCCCGACAAAACGTTGCATTTAAACTTGACACAAGGAAACATCAACATTTCAGGCTTAATGGAATCTGATTTGACTATTGTAAATGATTCCACATTCCATGCAGACAATCTGAGATTCGATTTAATGGCCTCCAATAATGAACTGACTTTGATAAAAGCGGATGGAAATTCCCGAGTACTTGATAAATTGGGAAAAGATGAGTTTACTGCTTTGGAATTAATCCAGAATGAATCCTACGATAAGGCAAAAGAGGCCTACAAAGCGCTTTTCTCAACCTACGGAAATAAATTGGATGCCCTTGCGGCCAATAACTTAAGTACCACAGCCATTTATCTCTATCACAATACCGGAAACAATGAAATGCAACGGGCGTTGTTGGATGTAGCTGTAGAATACTATCCCGATTCCATGATGGCCAATGGGAGAATGGCGGCAAGTAAAGATATAGATGGTGAAAGCATGGGAGCCATTGGTAGTATGCTCAAAGCACTTTGGAATTTTGATTGGAAAAACGTTGACAACTATGCCAAGTGGTTTGGATATTTATAATCCAGTATACCAACCATTCGCATATCTTGACAACTGTAGTTTGTACTGTGATTTAATCATCCAAAAGACCTAAAAACAATTCCATAAAATGGAACCTAGAATAGAAACTTTAGCACCCAAAAAACTTGTTGGGTTGCATCTCAGTATGAACCTAGTCCAAAATAAAACAGGACAATTATGGAGGCAATTTGCCCCACGTATCAAGGAGATTGGAAACAGGGTAACCGCAGACAAAATTTCAATGCAAATCTATCCAACAGATTACTACAGCGCTTTTTCACCTGCCAGGCAATTTGAAAAATGGGCAACCTTAGAGGTTTCAGAATTTGAAAACATCCCTAAAGGGATGGAATCTTTTGATTTAATTGGTGGGCTATATGCCGTTTTTGATTATAAAGGTTCCAGTGCGGATACAACCATATATCAATATATCTTTTCAGAATGGATTCCGAATTCTGCTTTTGTAGTAGATGATAGGCCGCACTTTGAAGTCTTAGGGAAAAACTATAAAAACAATGACCCCAATTCCGAAGAGGAAATTTGGATTCCAATAAAGGAACACAACTAGATATTTAAACTTAATTTTTCATGCAGTTCCGGTTTAAATGGGCTGCTCTAAATTCACCGTATATCGAAGTTTCAGTGCTTGAAATAGTAATTTTAATTGGCATTCTGCATTGCTTTGCACTAGGCTTTACCATTCTATTCTCAAAATTTTTCAAAAGTAAGAGCAACAATCCTTTGGGTTATACTTTATTGATTATTGCTGTGGTGGGTTTAAACAATTGGTTTTGGGACATAGGTACAAATCCTTTGTTAATAAATATCCTCGACTTGTTCCTATGGCAGTTTCTATATCCTGTCACCCTATTCTTCTTTTTTGTTCGCAATAGCGTTCAAAAGTCCAAAACCTTAAAGTCCTACCGCTACTTTTACCTGCCATTTGTGTTGTTAAGCACATTGAACATAATGTTGTCCCTTAGTATCAATTTTGACTTGTTCATACTCCCCTTTAAGACCATTGATGGCTATAGTTTCTTTTACAAATCCATAAGTCTACTTTCAGTTATTTTCCCATTGCTAATGGTATATCTTTCATACAAACAAATTCGAATCACAAATCGACCAGTTCAAAAGAAATGGCTTTTCTATTTGTGGGTGTTTACCTCTGCACTATTGGTTTTTGGTGTGGTATTGGAATCTTATCGGTTCTTGTTCTCGGAAAAGTTGCCCCTAACCTATTTATGGACTTTTGCTTCAATTTTTATCTACTGGTTAATTTATCATGGCCTTTTTCAGTTTAAGCTTAGCAATGATCAATTTGAAATTCGAAGTATTCGGAGAAAAGAAATAGCCGTAAGCGCTAATAAACCTGCAGCCAAGCGTTCCCACTTTGACTCACTAATCAACTTATTAGATACTGAAAAAATTCACTTTGACCCTAATTTAAGCAGAGAAAAAGTGGCTGATAAGCTAGGAATAAGTTCCGGCTATCTTTCTCAAATTGTCAATGAAAATGCCGGCGTTAATTTTCCGGATTTCATCAATTCTCGTCGTGTAGAAGAGGTAAAGAAATTAATTAATGATCCCGAATTTAACCGATATAGTTTATTGGAAATTGGCTTGGAATGTGGCTTCAATTCCAAAACGAGTTTTTACACAAATTTCAAAAAAGAAACTGGACTTACGCCTAGGGAATTCAAGAATAAATAAGTTCCAAATTATCATGAGTTAAGCTTTCTGAACTTCAACTGTTCTGTACCTAAGTACGTTTGTTCCAAACAAAACAACATGCGTACAAAATTCTTACTCCTATTAGGTTTACTCTCGATCATTAGTACATATTGCGCCACACAGGAGCAGATTATTTCTTTTGAAAAGGTCAATGTTATCCCAATGGACAGGGATACTATTTTGAAAAATCATCGGGTCATAATAGCCAACGGAAAAATCCTAAAAATAGAACCCACCCTGAGTCAGCCTCCTATACCAGTAGATCAAACCATAGATGCTGAGGGTAAGTTCATGATTCCCGGATTGGTCGAAACTCATTTCCATCTTCAAAACAACATTGAAAATGAATTCAAGCTTTTGATTGCAAATGGAATAACCTCAGCTAGAAATATGGCGGAATACGATGGACAGGACCATATCAAAATCAGAAATCAGTCACGAAACAATGAATTTTTTGCACCCCATTATTATACAACTGGCCCTTATTTAAAAAGAGACCATTTTCAACATATTGATTCGGTGGAAAGTGTGGTGCAATTCCATAAAGATCGCGGCTATGATTTCTTAAAAATAGCAGACAACCTGCCAAAAGACATCTATCTGAAGCTATTGGATAGGACGAATGAAGCGGGCATTGATGTGGTAGGTCATGGTCAGCGTAAAATGCCTTTGGAATATAGTCTTCGTATAAAATCCATAGCACATATGGAGGAGTTCATGTATATACTTCCCGAGGATAAATTACATGACCAATATTATTTGAAAAGGGCAGCCCAAGACATTAAGTCAAGTGGAATTTACGTTTCTCCAACTTTGGGAATTTTTGAAATGATACGTAGGTATGCGGATAAACAAAAGTCAGCGGAACTCCATGCGGATGACAACCTCAAATATTTGCCAAAACACTACTCGGATTATTGGACATCTGTCCGAATCAACTACCGAGTTCACAAATGGTTTATTGCGCCAGAATCTTTAAAACGACTGCAAAATGAACTCAACTGGCAAAAAATGTTTACCAAAATGCTACACGATCAGGGTGTACCATTAATGGCGGGCAGTGATACCTACGGCTTATTTTTACCTGGATTTTCCCTTCATCGGGAATTGGAACTGATACATGCGTCTGGTTTGAGCAATTATGAAACCCTCAAAACGGCAACTTTGGTTCCTGCGCGGTACCTAAACACTATAACGCAGAGTGGTACAATATCTGAAGGAAAACTTGCCGATTTTGTGCTTCTAAACAAAAATCCTTTGGAGAATATAAAGCACACAAAATCCATATTTGGAGTTGTGCTAAAAGGTAAATGGCTTAACAGGATTATTCTTGACCAACTTTTGAAGGAGGTAGAAAATAACTATTCCGAGGAATAAATTACCTAAAACGTAAAGGTTATCTTTAGTGCTAAGCATCGCTGGATGCCAATTAGATCCATATTCTATTTGAACAGAACCTAGCACTATCAATAAATGAAAACAAATCGAAATTCGTTCTTACTCGTTGTATTCCTCTTGCTGTCAACTGGAATGGTATTTGGGCAAAGCACCCAAGCAAACACCTACCCAATAGTACAGGATGTCCAAACCTTAGACGGTATTTTAAAAGCCTATTACGATGTGATTTCTGGCCCGGCCAATTCCCCACGGGATTGGGAAAGAGACAATTCTTTGCATCATCCAGATGCGTTGATAAGCATTACTGGTAAAAACAGGGAAGGAAAAATCTATATTCTCACCCAGAGCTTAGAGGATTATCATAAAGGATTTGGCACACCTAAAGCGGGTTTTTGGGAATATGAAGTGAGTAGAAAAGTAGAACAGTTTGGAAACATTACCCATGTTTGGAGCACCTACGAAACGAAAACTGAAAAAGACGGACCTGTAGTGGCAAGAGGCATCAATAGTATTCAATTGTATTTTGATGGAGACCGATGGTGGATTCTATCTTGGATGTTCGATAGTGAGAGACCTGATAACCCTATTCCTGCTAAATATCAATAAACATAGCTTAGTTATGAGACGTTTAATTGGTGTATCGATCTATTTATTTTACGCTACACTTAGTTGGGGACAGGAACAGTATGATCAACTTTCTTCGCTTCAGGAAATTTCAGGCACCTATGATTCTGGTAGTGAACGGGATTGGCTTTTAGGGAATATCGCAGAGAAATCCCAATTATTCAAAACCGTCTCTGGAGATGAAATCATACTCTCGAACGGAATCATTTCCCGGTCATTCAAACTTAGTCCTAATGCTGCAACAACAAGCTTAAAAGTTTTAGGCAAACAAGAAGAACACATTCGGGCCATAAAACCGGAAGCCATTGTTTCCATTAACGGGTTTACCATGGATGTGGGTGGATTAAATGGGCAACTTAATCTTGCCTTCCTGTATCCGGATTGGTTAAATAGCTTAACCGCTAACCCATTGGCTTTCAAATTCAAGGGGTTTAAAACCTTGGCCCCACAAAAGAGGTTTGAATGGAAACAAGTAAGACATGTAGCGCCAAATGTTTCTTGGCCTCCGAAGGGTATAAGATTAAAGATGGATTATCAACTGGACAAAGTTCCAGCCACCGATTTGATCACCTTGTCCCAACAAAGTCATGTAGGAAGAAAAGAAATATTCAAAGATGATTTCGCAGCAATGAAAGCAGATTGGAAAATTCGAACCAGTCCTTTACATGAGCGAAGCTCATTCTTCAATGAGGGAAAACCCGGTGAAATTTACACCCCAAACAATACAGCGGTATATGCCGAGTATGCACTGGCAGAAACCATAGGACTCGTAGAGACTTCAATAGATGCAGGAACCGACCTTAGCGGTTATTGGGGGCCAGGAATTGCCTTGGTCTGGGAGGATAGAATCATAAAGTTCAATATGCGCCCAGGAAACGAATCCGGTTCAAAAAATGAAGGTGCGTGGCGATTTACAGTTTTTGATGGACAAAATGAAAACATACAGGCCGGCGGAAAAGACAATGTGGATTTTAGCGGGACTTGGTTTTTTCGATTGAGAATTGATGGTAATCTCGTACACTGTGAAGCCAAACCAAAGGAGGGTACCTGGAAAACGTATGAAAGTATTGATTTTAAGACTACGGTACCCGACCCAATAGCCGTTAGGATAGGAAAACTGGGCAAAAATGCCAATGGCATGGATAACGATACCCCAGGTGAACTGGTACGACTCAAAATCAACAGTTTTTCAGCCTACGGAAAGTTGGATCCTAATGAAATTGAAAAAATCAGTCAACGATTGAGAAATTTGCAGGAGTTGACCATTTCTATCAATTATGAGATGTACGATGGCATTCCTGCACTATCCAAATGGGTAGAAATAACCAATAACGGCCAACAAGCAGTAAAGGTAGATCAGATTGTTTCCGAATATTTGGGTATAGCCGACCACCATCCTTATGGGGACTATCGTGGTCGGGATGACCTTAAACTCAAGCCTAACATCCATTTTGAAACGGATATGGCATTTTCATCAATGGCCGCTTCGGTAGCCAATAGCCAAACCGTACATTGGGGTACCGATCAAGACTATGTGACGCAGATATCTTGGGTCCAAGCGGTGCCAAATTCCATGCGAATCTATCCTGATAACGGTTACCATATCAATTTAGATGCAGGTAAATCCATGGAATCCATTCGCACTTTTATGATTCCTCACGATTCCTATGATAAAGAGCGGAAAGGCTTGGCGCAACGAAAAATGTATCGTGTAGTTGCTCCTTGGATCACTGAAAATCCCATGATGTTCCATATCACCAGTTCTAATTGGGATGAATACACCAATGGCATAGACCAAACCGCGGAAGTCGGTTATGAAATGTTGAATTTCTCCTTTGGAAGCGGTTTTAATCCTGAAGATGAAAGCCAAGCCAACTATGAGAACATGAAAAAATATGCTCAGTATGCGAATGATAAAGGCATCAAAATCGGTACTTATTCGCTTTTGGCTTCAAGAAGCATTAGCGAACAAGATGATGTCGTGAATCCAAAAACGCGAAAAACCGGAGGGTTTGCCACTTTTGGCAATTCGCCATGTCTTGAAAGCAATTGGGGACAAGAGTATTTCAGAAAAATGTATCGCATGTTTTCGGAAACTGGATTTATGACCTTCACCCATGATGGCAACTATCCTGGAGACGTTTGTGCTTCCAAAGACCATCCAGGTCATCTGGGATTAGGGGATTCCCAATACAGACAATGGAAAAAAATCACGGATTTTTATAAATGGTGCAAGACCCAAGGCATTTATTTACGAGTACCTGACTATTACTATTTGGCAGGTTCCAATCAAAATGGTGTAGGCTACAGGGAAAATAATTGGTCATTGCCTCGTAGGCATCAGTTGATTCACACACGTCAAAATATTTTTGATGGCACTTGGGAAAGTACCCCGTCCATGCGTTGGAGTTTTATTCCATTGGCACAATATCACGGTGGTGGTGCAGCCGCTACCATAGAACCGTTAAATGAACACCTAGATCATTATGAAATGATGCTGGTAAGTAACCTTGGCATGGGCATCCAATCCGCGCTAAGAGGTCCAAGGTTATATGACACCGAGACGACCAAGCAGATGGTAAAACGAGTGGTTGCTTGGTACAAAAAATACCGCGATATCTTGGAAAGTGATATCATCCATCTTCGTAGGGCAGATGGTAGGGACATTGATTATATGATGCATGTAAATCCCAACCTAAACCAAAAAGGCTTTTTACTTGTCTTCAATCCAACGGATAAGTTGATTCGAAAAAAAATTAAAGTTCCCTTATATTATACAGGTCTAGATACACTAGCGAAGGTTAGTGAGAAGCATATTTCACCCAAAACTTATGAATTGAATCGTGCGTATGAAATAGCTATTACGGTAGAAGTGGAACCCAATTGGTATAACTGGTATGTGATTGAATAATTAGCAATATGATATGACAAACTTTGAAAGTAGATTAACTGGCGGGCACCCTAATTCTTTGGGAAATACAGTTGAAGTGGTAGATCAGGTATTGGCAAACCCTATCGAATTTGATGCCCTTTTCAATTGTTATTTCAGTGCGGACGAAGTGGTGCGTCTACGTACTTCAAACGCAATGAAACGGGTTTGCAAAGCAAACAAAGCACTACTACTACCCTACATTGATCGTTTTATAGATGAAATCGCAAAAATTGATCAAGCATCAACACAATGGACATTGGCACAATTGTTTTTGTCCCTTGAAAAAGAAATGTCGCCAAATCAAGTCACAAAGGCTAAGGAAATAATGAAGTACAATTTGGCAAACCATTCAGATTGGATTGTACTTAATCAGTCTATAAACACCTTATCCAAATGGTCCAAAAAAGATGCTGATTTAAAGGAATGGATTAAATCGCATCTAATTCGATTGGCCAAGGATGAACGAAAATCAATATCAAAACGAGCCGGTAAAATGCTGGAAATGCTGTTCGGTTAAACCACTTAAATTAGAATCGATTCTGTCTTATCTTAAAACAAAAACATGCACAACTAGCCAAAGAAACATGGAAAAAAGACTTTTACTCTGGAAGACTTCAATTGCGCTGATTGGTTTATGTTTTTTCAGTAATCTCCATGGTCAAGAAAATGATTCAAAGCAAGTTTTGACGATTGAAGAAATGGCTTCCAAAATTGATACTGTAATCAATCCTTATTACGAGTACGACTATCATTTGTCAAAATTTGTTCCTCCTGCTGGCAAAACATTGCTCATCATGGGACAAACCGTGGAGCGCATCCAAGAATATCAAAAACATTTTGGGAATATGCCGCAACCTGGAGGATGGTCGACCTATTGGGGAATTCCGGAATTCAAGGGAATTACGCACAAGCATAAAAACAATACAGGAAGTTCGCAACATCACCAAATGTTGATAGATTCATTTCCAAATTCAGCAATACACAGTGGGCTTTGGATGGTTGGTAAATGGTCAATTGCAAAAAAGACTGCCCATGGTGATTACAATCAAAACATCAAGAAATTTGGGGCATGGGCAAAGCGTACTAATCGGCCAATTTATCTTCGAATCGGCTATGAATTTGATGGTCCGCATAATGAATTGGACCCAAAAGAATATGTGAAAGCCTACCGAAAAATTGTCAAAATATTGCGAAAGAGCGGTGCAAAAAACATTGCCTTTGTCTGGCACTCCTATGCTTCTAAACCCTATAATGACCATGCAATTTCAGAATGGTATCCCGGAGACGAATATGTTAATTGGGTGGGAATTTCAGTTTTTGGACATGCATATCATGGCACGGATTTTGGGACGGATTGTGACAATATATTGGAATTTGCAAAACAACACCATAAACCTGTAATGATTGCAGAAGCTAATCCCATTTATGGGATTAAAAAAGATGATGAAAAAGTATGGAGTTCTTGGTTTGCTAATTTCTTCTCATTCGCCTACAATAAGAACATTAAGGCCATTTGTTTTATCAATGAAAACTGGGAGGATCTGTCAATACCGGGAATCGAAGAATGGCAAGACAGTCGTTTATCCAATAATAGTAAGGTCGCCAAAGCTTGGTTTATAGAAACATCCAAAGAACGTTTTCTAAAATCATCTCCCACACTTTTTAATCAATTAGGATATTCCTCTATTCAATATTTGGTAAGGCCAAACAAATGATATAGTATCTTTGCGTACTGAGAATTAATTTTTTGTTTACAAATAGATATCTGTTAACCCTTAATTCATGATACTATGAAAACAAATAAATTAATATCTAAATCGTTAGTATTGCTAGCTTTTCTTTCTACCAACTGCCATGAAGAAAAATTAGCCCCCAGTGGGGAATTGGACTACTTAACTACCACATCCCTTCAATTACCATTTGCGGAAGAATGGTATGTAGTATGGGGTGGTCGTACCCTTGCAGAAAACTATCATGCTTCAATAAGCAATCAACGTTTTGCAATAGATGTAGTACAATTTGAAAATGGTTCTACCTTTCTAGGCGATGGTTCCAAAAATGAGGACTACCACTGCTTTGGCAAACCTTTAGAAGCCCCAGCAGATGGTCAGGTTGTAGCATTGCTCAACTCAGTTGCGGACAATAAACCTGGTGAAACCAATAAAAATGAATTATTTGGGAACTATATAATAATAGATCATGGTAATGATGAATTTTCCGTTTTGGCACATTTTAAACAAAATTCAATTTCAGTCAATATTGGTGAATTTGTTAATCAAGGTGATAATTTAGGGCAAACGGGAAATAGTGGAAATTCCACCGAGCCACACTTACATTATCATTTACAGAATAAACCATCTATTGGTCAAGGGGAAGGTTTACCAGCACAATTCCGAAATTACTATGCAGACAATGTTTTTGAAGTTTTAGGAGAGCCGAGGCAAAATGAAACGGTCAGAAAAGGCTAGTTTTCATTTATATTCAAAATCTGATGCAAGCCATAATTATATGATTTGATAATTACCAAGTATAAGGTAACTTCATAGCATATAATACTATTTGATTTATTACTAATTTTTAGGTTCTAAATTTAGATTTCATGGGTTCATCCAATAACATTTTGTGGCCAATCCTGAATTTTCAGGAGATTCAAGATACTTTAGAAACGCTTCACCAATGGATTCAGATTGTTGGAAAAATACGATTACGTGCCATGCCATGGCAAAACCATTCTTGGCATACCGCACTGTACATTTCGTCCCATGGTTTCTCAACACATAGCATTCCGTATGGTGATAAAATATTCCAGATAGACTTTGACTTTGAAAAGCACCAGTTGCAAATTGAATGCGGCGGCCAAGAAACCCAGATAATGGGCTTGACACCCATGAGCGTAGCCGATTTTCACGACAAGTTGTTTCGCATACTGGATCAGATGGGGCTTAAAATAAAAATCCATGGTAGCCCTAACGAAATAGAACCGGCAATTCCTTTCAGGGAAAATACAATCAATAAATCGTATGACCCGAACGCCGCCCATGCCTTGTGGCAGGCCATGCTGAAGACCAATGCCGTATTCCATAAATTTAGAGGTGACTTCGTAGGAAAATGCAGTCCAGTGCATTTGTTTTGGGGCGCATTTGATTTAGCCGTCACTCGATTTTCCGGGAATAGTGCTCCCTTACATCCTGGAGGTATGCCCAATATGCCTTTGGAAGTAATGCAAGAAGCATATTCAAAGGAAGTGAGCAGTGCAGGATTTTGGCCAGGTTCCAAAGACTTTCCATTTCCAGCTTTCTACGCTTATGCCTACCCTAGCGACTCAGAATTCGGCAACCAAAAAGTAGAACCCAAAGAAGCGTTTTATAGTGAGGACATGGGTGAGTTTTTTCTAAAGTACGAAGATGTACAAAAAGCTTCCAATCCAGAGGAAATGCTTTATGCATTCCTTCAAACCACGTATGAAGCTGCTGCAAATACCTCTAAATGGGATAGGGAATCCTTGGAAAAATAAATGGACATGGACGGCAAAATCACCTACAAATTCACATCTAAGATGTGGCGGGACCAATCCTCAGGTAGCTGGCATTTTATTTCCGTACCAAAAGATATTTCCAAAGAAATTAGGGAAAATCTGCAATGGCAGGAAGAAGGTTGGGGTCGTATGAAAGCAGCGGCCCAAATTCAATCCGTAAAATGGGATACTGCCATTTGGTTCGATTCAAAATCCAAGACCTACTATCTTCCAGTTAAGGGTGAAATCAGAAAGAAGACCCAAATAAAAGTCGATGAAAATATCAGTATCACCCTTTGGGTGTAAATGTCAAACCCATGATGCATCCTTTACGAAAACATATTGAAGAAATCATTTCATTAACCGATGAGGAATTTGAATTTGTTCTAGGGCATTTCGAAAAAATCAGCAAAAGGAGGCACCAATATCTCGTACAGGAAGGAGAAATTGTAAAACGGGAATATTGGGTTTTATCTGGCTGTTTAAAGAGTTACTTCTTGGACGAAACGGGTAAGGAACATATTCTTCAGTTTGGCATGGAGAATTGGTGGATCACAGATTACGAATCCTTTGTCAAACAAGTCCCCTCAAAAATCTATATCGATTGTATAGAGGATTGTGACCTCTTGTATATCAATTTTGAAAACCGTGAAAAGTTAACGGCTTCAATGCATAAAATGGAACGGTTTTGGGCCAAAAAAAGTAAAATGGGGCGAATTGCCTTACAGAACCGAATTCTCTCCCTCTTAAAAAATTCCAGCAAAGTCCGCTACCAACTATTATTGGAGCAATACCCATCCTTATTTCAACGCGTTCCTAAAAAAATGATTGCCGCTTACCTTGGTGTTTCCCGCGAGACCTTAAGCAGGTTAAACGACTAACATTCTTTCTGTTAGCCATGTGACATAGCTCACTTCAAAGAAGTGATTTAGCTCCTTTCCCCTCAGAATCCACTGGTGCAATTTTGTATAGAAATTTAAAACACAAAATTATGCCTTATGTAAACATCAAGGTCACAGATGAAGAGGTGACCAAGGAAGAAAAACAAAGATTGATTACTGGGGTTACACAACTTTTAGTTGATGTTTTGGACAAGAATCCAAAATCAACCCACGTGGTCATTGACGAAGTTCCAATAGACAATTGGGGCTACGATGGTAAACAATACACAGGAACAAAAAGATCAAAAAAATGAAAAACAAAACCGTAATCGTTACAGGAGCTTCTACAGGAATCGGGAAAGCAATAGCTCAATATTTTGTAGATAAAGGAAGCAATGTGGTCCTAAATTCTTCCAATAAGGAAAACTTAGTTGCCGCTTATAAAGAATTGGGATCACCAGCTAATGCTATATATTTTGCTGGTGATATCAGTTTAAAAGAAACTGGGAAGCGACTAGTGGCCATGGCCAAGGAGGTATTTGGCACCGTGGATGTTCTTATAAACAATGCCGGGGTTTTTGCACCAAAACCTTTTTTGGATGTTGAAGAAACCGATTTGGATTTCTACTGGAACATTAATTTAAAGGGAACCTATTTCACATCCCAAGCCGCAATTCCAGAAATGGTGGAGCATGGTGGTGGATCCATTATCAATGTTGGAACAGTATTAGTGGATCACGCAATTGATGGATTCCCGGCAACAGCACCGCTTGCCAGCAAAGGAGCAATTCATTCCCTTTCCAGGCAATTGGCTGCAGAATTCGGCAAGAAAAACATCCGAGTGAACACTATTGCGCCAGGAATTATCAGAAGCCCATTACAGGGTAAAATCGGTATTGAAGATGCTGATAGCCTAGCAGGCTTGCATCTGCTGAATCGAATTGGAGAGGCCTATGAAGTAGCAGAAGCCGCTTATTATCTAGCCTCATCCGAATTTATTACCGGAGAAACCATAAATGTTGCAGGAGGTCATACTGTTGGCCATGCTATTTAAAATGTAAAATGATGAATGCGACAAGTTTCAAAGCCATTGAAAGCGTAATCCTGGATTACTTTGATGGCATTTACGAAGGGAATACGGAAAAATTGACTCGTGTTTTTCAAATGGATGGTTACCTGTATGGAGACATCAAAGGTGATGCCTATTTAAAACATGTGTCGGAGTATATTGAGGGTGTGAAAAACCGTCAAAGTCCAAAAGAATTGGATGATGCTTACCACACTGAGATTCTTGGGATAGAAGTCCTTGGTAAAATCGCTATGGCCAAATTGCGATTACAAATGTTTGGTTTCAATTATTACGATTACCTCTCATTGGCCAAAATAGATGGTGATTGGAAGATTGTAAACAAGGTTTTTGCCCATGTGGAGTAGAACACGAATTGAATAAAAAAGGGGACTTTTCAAGTCCCCTTCTTCGTATTTGATTTATTTACCATTCAGTTTCTTATGCCATTTCTTTATGATTTCCAAATGTTTCTCATCTAAAGAACCTGCAGTAAAAAAACTAATTCCTTTTGCGCCCTTCTGGTGCGATAACTCTATTGCTTTTTCAAAGTCCTCGTAGTTTTCTCCGTAATGACCGTTTAGGATTCCAGTGATCAAATCCTGCTTATTACCAAGGTCACGTACCCCTTCTTGAGTTGCAAAACCAACCCAATTCACATTCCCTTGATGGTCTTTCTTGTACGCCATCGGAAAAAACGTATCTAAATTCCAGTGAATCCAGTCTTGCCGAACATACTCCCTTGCCAATTGTGGAAAAGGGAAAACGGCCGCGGATGTAGCTACTCCTCTTTCGTGACATAATTCCACACTCTCATTGACCAAGGACGTAATAGCATTCATTCGAAACTGCTGCCAAGCAGGATTCTCTGCCCTGTCCTCCAACTCCATTGGATCTGTCCCAAACATTTCCTTGAATTCCTTTCTTGCATTCGGATGATATCCAAAATCGTAGGCATCAATTATATGATCCTGGACCAATGGTTCTCCATTATGCTTGTATTTTTTTTGTAGATCTGCACCTAAAATGACATCCACAAATCGGATGTAGTCAAAATGCACTGAGGCTATTCCAGGGATTTCCGCCTTTTCCTTTACTCTATTTTTTATGAATTCACGAGCTCCTTCTGAAAATGGACTCAAAAAATTATAATAGCTGACATAGGGATCATAATCCCTACAATTTTGACCAAGTGCATTCACAGAATACCATTCTGGATGTTTTTGCGCTTCTTCAAGCCCGCCGATATTCATCATCCATAGCCAGGCATGAACTCTTATTCCGTATTCTTTGGCCAATGGAATTAGTTCTTTGAGACGAGCAGTACTAGCATTTGGCAGTAAATCAGTTATTCCAGCAGCTGCCAACTTCTGCAATCGCTGTTTTTGTACTTCCACCGATGCTTCACTTTTACCATCGCCCTTGTTCACATCTCCCCAAGCGGTAAAGTAAAAAGTCTGTTCGGAAAATCCGTTGTCTATTTGTTGTGCATTGACAACGCTAAACGACACTAACAAAATCATTAAATGCAATTGCTTGCCTATCTTCATAACTATTTGGAATTGATTGTTTTTTGAAAAATAGGACTGATATTTCGCTACGCCTAAACTTTTATACGAACGTAGGAATTGGAACTCCAAACGGAAACTTATGCATCACAAATGAGGAGAATTGCAGTTTACAATGCACACTGATCGAGGCATCTGTGATAGAGAACCTCCTAAAAATTTAGGTCATGGCCACACTATTGAAGAATGTGTTTAAATCTTCTTCCAATACGGGTATTTTACGAACACGGAGACCGGAAGCATCATAAATGGCATTCAGAACCGCTGGAGCAAGTGGTGGGGTTCCAGGCTCTCCTAAACCACAAGGTCGTTCTTGACTTTCAATGAAAATGACTTCAATTTCTGGAAGTTCATCCATCCGTAGTACTTTGTTATCGTGGAAATTGCTGCGTTGTACCTTCCCATTTTCAACTTCCATACCCCCATACTTCACAGCCGACAATGCCCAAATTATTGAACCTTCAATCTGCCCTTTACCAATGTGAGGATTGATGACCATTCCACAATGCACAATAGCCGTTACTTTGTCTACCTTAAACCCAAACTCCTCATCCATGCTAACCTCTGCAATTTCTGCACATACCGTAGGACCAAAATTCGCCATCGCAAAACCAATGCCCTTACCCGGCTCGGTTGTTTTGTTCCATAATCCGTGTTTTTTCGCATAGGAAAGTACCTCAACTTGTCGCTCACGAAGTAACTTTTTTCGTGGTATCATGAAATCTACTGCCCAATCTGGAAAATCCTTGGGATCTCCCCAATCCACTTCACGACTAAGTAGTTCCATTCGATAGTCCAACGGATCTTTGTTCAATTTAAGAGCCAACTCATCTATAAAACACTCTTTTGACAAAGCCGCTGAGTGTTCCCCAACACTTCGCCAAGCCCCTTCATGTAAGACGGTTGGGACCATACTACGGTGACAACGAATATTCGGGAAGGCGTAGTAGTGCTCCCATTTTTCCGTCCAAGTGACATATTCCACGGTGGCCATAGCCTTATTTTCAATAGCCACGACCTCATTTTCAGGACTAATGGCTGCCCTTAAATAGTTCTTTAGATAGGGTTGGAAATGATCATTGCGCACTTCATCTTCCCGAGTCCAGATTACTTTGACAGGTTTTTGCATCTTTCTCGAGACAAATGCAGCCTCTATGGAAGTATCTGCATGATAGCGCCTACCAAATGACCCCCCAGATTTCAAATTATGCACAATCACTTTATCGGTGGAAATTTCCATGGCCTTTGCCACCTCACCAATGGTTTGTTCCGCATCTTGCGTCCCCACCCATATTTCACACTTATCTTCCCGATAATCTGCGGTGGCATTTAATGGTTCCATCAGGGCATGGGCTTGATACGGATTGTCATATTCCATGCTCATGGTCTCATTTTGCGTACTGGAAAAACTGGGGCCAATATTCCCTAGATCCATGGTCAGGTGTTCTGGGGCATCCTTCAAAGCTCGCATATCCGCATTTAAGGACTCAATACTTCTTGCTCCGTTTTCCAGTCCATCCCATTCAACAATCAATGCTTTTCTGGCTTTAAAGGCAATCCATGTTGATTTGGCGACAATAACAACCCCTTCATTCACATAGCCAAGTGTGGGGTTCAAACTACTTTTTATTTCATCTGAAAACCCAATTGGAAAAATGTCCAGGACGCCCTCAATTTGTCTAGCCTCGGAATCATCATAAGATTTGAGTTTGCCCTTGTAGATTGGACATTTTTCAATTGACGCATAAACCAAATCCGGCATATCCATGTCTAAACCATATCTGGACTGCCCGGAGACCACCTCCTTGGTAATGCGATTTTTGATTGGTTTTCCTATATAAACATATTCCTCATGAGTTTTAAGGATCACTTCTTCTGGCACTGGTAGTTTTGATGCTGCTTCTGCCAATTCTCCGTATTCGAGTTTCTCCCCAGTGACCAAATTGGTGATAAAGCTGTTACTCACTTCCATGGCCACTGCATCCACATTCCATCTTTGGGAAGCAGCTTGAACTAATAGTTGCTTTGCGGTTGCACCAGCATTCCGAACAGCATCCCACGTTCTTGATATGGAACCACTTCCTCCTGTAGTACCCATTTCATGCCAGGTGTAATCAGGGCTATACTCAATTTGTTTAATCTTGACTTTGTTCCAGTCAGCATCCAACTCATCAGCAATAATCGTAGGAATGGATGTTCCTGTTCCCTGTCCCATTTCATGCTTGGTAAGCATAATGGTAATCTCGCCATTTGGATCTATTGAAATAAACTTATTGAATGGAATTTCAACGCCTTCCTTCGTTGTTTCACCAATTTTTCCATACATAGGCAGGCTTAATGAAATCATCAAACCACCCCCTACTTTTCCGCTAACTTTTAAAAAATCCCTTCTGTTGATTTTCATGATTCCATGTTTTTGGCAGCAGTTTTAATGGCACTACGAATTCTTGCATAGGTTCCGCAACGACATATATTTCCTTTCATGGCCCTATTGATTTCTTCATCTGATGGATTTGGATTCCGCTCCAGCAATGCCACCGCACTCATTATCTGCCCTGATTGGCAATAGCCGCATTGGGGAACATCGACCTCTTCCCAAGCCAATTGAACGGGATGATCAGCAGTATCTGACAAACCTTCGATAGTTCTTATGGATTGTCCGTTTACTTTTTCAATGGGAATACTGCAAGACCGCATAGGCAATCCATTAATATGAACGGTACAAGCGCCGCACTGGGCTATCCCACATCCATATTTGGTTCCATACAATTTCAGTACATCCCTTAAAACCCATAATAAGGGTGTATCCGGAGTTACATCAACGGAATACGAATTATTGTTTATCTCTAGAGTGTAGTTCGCCATTAGTTGTTTCTTTTCATTTCCTTGATTTGGGAAAGGGTTAAAAATGATGCTTCGTTACCCCATGAATTCTGTATGAAGTTTATAACATCCATGATTTCTTGGTCCGTTAATGCCACTGGCTTCATTCCGGCTTCAAAACCAGAGCCATTCTTTATTAGGTTTATGGCCCGCTCCGTTTGTGCCCAGATTATGGTTTCCGGTTTTACCAATGAAGGATACATGGCTTCTACACCCATCCCATCGGGTTGATGACAGGTGATACAATTGGCGATATACACTTCTTTGCCTTTGGCTATACTTGCTTTCTCCTCTTTGGATTGGCAGGAAACAAGGAATACGAACAGTAAAAAGTAAATCAAGCGATGTTTCATGCTTGGAAGTTGTTTGCTATTGGTTAAAGAGTGATTTGAAGTACACGAATGCCTAATCCGTAAAACCTCCGAATATGCTGGAACAATTTTAAGCTTATAGCTCGGGAACGACCTATTGATTTCCAAAATCCGTAGATACTTTTAAGAAGATTACCGGAAAATTTAACAGCCCTTAACGAAAGGCCACTGACTACTTAAATGAGGCGATTGTTTTCCCTTTAGGCTTTTGTAGAATGGAAATTGGCTTTGTATTTACTTGGACTTACCCCCGTAGATTTCTTAAACTCCGAATAAAATACAGAAGGAGAGTTAAACCCAACCTCGTAGGCAAGGGCTTCAATTTTGGTATTGTAGGTGTCCGGGTCTTGAAGCTTTCGTTTTAAAGCTTCTATCCTAAAATGATTCACCGTTTCAGGGAAGGTTTTCCCATACAATTCCTTTACCGCGTTGGTTATCAAATAGGCGGGGATGTTCAATTCTTCCGAAAATTTAGACAAGGAAACCCCTTTATTTAAGAACACAGCCTCCTTTTCAAATGCATGTTGAATGTTCTGTAAACAATCCAAGGGTAATTTCTTTGCTGCAGCTTTTGCATTGGTAATAGGCCATCTTAACGCATAAATGAAGATGTAGTAAATGGGTACGGCAGCAATTCCAGAGCCAATGGCATAATCAGGAATCCCAGAAGTCACATGTTGGTAAACGAATGCACCCCAAATTAAACACACCACAATGAGGATTCTTAAATTCCATTGTCTTAACCGTACAACGGTATATTGGTTTTGGATAAATCGATATACCGAAAAAACCAAGTAAATGAACAAGAGAGCCGTTGTTCCCCAATACAACAAAGTAGTAGGGTAAAGATTTAGGAACAAACACGCCATGGCTCCCGCAATGGGAACTACCGCATGGAACCAATCGCTATTTTGAAACATATTTGCATGCTCCGAGGATGACCTTATGTACAGATACAGCAGTGGACCAATTGCTGAAAGTCCCAAGAAGCCAATGGCCAATCCAATAGGTGCAATAGAATGGAAAATAAAAAACGAAATTGATTTGCTGAGTCGTAAACTGATGGCCAAGAAAAGCAACCCCAACAACTTATCCTGCGGTTTATTTTTTGATTTTGCCAGAAAGTACGTGGCCAAAAACATGCTAGTGGCCACAGCTACCCCAGCAATCAATCCTAAAATGATCAAATCATCCAATTCTCAATGCTTAGCTGAATCTGGTAAAACTATCATTTTTAAGATTAGTTAAAAAACAATTGAGAATAGATGGGGAGGATTTAAGTAAATATTAGCAACAGGATGGTTGATTCACTCAAATATTCAATCAATTGTACTGCGGGAAATACTAAGATTAGTCAAATTTCATAGCGCAGGAATTATTTAAGAAACGATTTAACAAGAAAAGACATATTAATGTTAAATTTGATTCACCTATTAGTTAAGTAAGCATTACAATTCACGAGGAGATTGCGACACAGCGTTTTAAAATGTTTTTTGGTTTTGATATTTTTCGTCCTAGGAATTCAGATATCTTTCGGATTTCAGGAATTGAAGATAAAAGCAAAGAGCATTGACTCAATTGTATCGCCTGATTATGCTAATTCCGCTGTATATCGAATCGAGTTACCCGACACTCTGAATCTAAAATTGACCCCTACAATAGATTTAAATGAGAAACAAACTGATAACGACTCAACACCTTGGATAGTCGCCTTGGCAATAGGCATCATTTCGGCACTGGTCCATATAATTGTGGCTTTTATGCAACGGAAGTCAATGCTACAAAGTACCAATAGCCAAATAACCAATTCCAAGGAAAACATAAAGTCCCAGATTGAAAGTAACAAACAACTTAAGCTTGCTGAGTTTCAAGCTAATCTCAAAGTGCAAAATCAACAAGATAACCTTAATACCATAATCGATAACTTGACTGATTTTTTATCACATACGATTAAGCTCACTCCAAACAAGAATATGGATATTGTGGAATTGGAAGAAGTCATCGCAATTATTCATAATTCAAAATTAAAGATCGAGCTATTATTAAATCCCAAAATTCAAATACATTCAACACTTATTGATTCTTTGAATCAGATGATTGAATTAATTGCTATTGATGAACCGAAAGACTTTAAATTTGAACAATGGCAAAATACCAAGGATGATTGTGTAAACAACTCAAGATTGTTAATTCTTTCCATTAAAGAAGAAATTAATCACCTTAACCTAAAATAGTCAAAAAATGCATCTGTTTACTGTAACTATTTATACAGGCTTTTTCCTGGAAAAACATGAAGATGAGATTCTTGAAAAATGTGCAATAGGGATATTCAAGGAATTCAAGAAAATAATGGACAAGGAATACACCTTTGAATTTAACTATGACGTTTATTGGCGTAAAGGATGTGTTCTGACTGATATCGTTGTTACATCCAAGGATAAAGAATTACAAGACTTGTTTTTACAAAACAAACACGATTTCAAGAATAATCCTGAATACTTGGAATTTTTAAAAGATCTTGAAAAAAAATTGGAAAATTTACCTCCTGACCTGGCAATAGGAAGCCTCATGTTCAATTTAAAGGACTTTAGGTTATCTAGATCTGATTTTGAGTTGAGAGGTAAGAGAATTGATTTAAAAAATCTTATTATCAATCATAATCCTAGAAACTAAATATGCAATCGTGATTAAATCTGTCATACATAAAAAAAGCTTCTCAAATGAGAAGCTTTTTTTAATGCTGTGCGGGTGAAGGGAGTCGAACCCCCACGCCTCGCGGCACTAGATCCTAAGTCTAGCGTGTCTACCAATTCCACCACACCCGCAAAAAGGTCTGCAAATATAATTCAATTTTCCGATTACAATGCATCCCCATTTTAAAAACTTGTTTTTTGTACTTTTAGTGTCCTTTTAAATTACTTCATGGAACAAATAAACGACTACATTAATTCCCATAAAGACCGTTTTATAAACGAGCTTATTGAATTGCTAAAAATACCCTCAATTAGTGCAGACACTGCTTATTCCCAAGACGTTTTGGAAACTGCCAAGGCCGTTCAGCGTTCATTGGATGAAGCAGGTTGCGACAATACTGAAATTTGTGAGACCAAGGGCTATCCTGTGGTTTATGGTGAAAAAACCATAGATCCCAATTTACCTACAGTCTTGGTCTATGGTCACTATGATGTGCAACCGCCAGACCCTATGGATCTATGGAATTCTCCACCTTTTGAGCCGGTGATCAAACCAACGGACCTACATCCTGATGGTGCCATTTTTGCGCGTGGTGCCTGTGATGATAAAGGCCAATTTTTTATGCATGTGAAGGCCGTGGAATTTATGATCAAAAACAACACCCTTCCTTGTAATGTGAAATTCATGATCGAAGGCGAGGAAGAAGTTGGTAGCGATAGCCTTGCAGACTTTTTATTGGAACACAAGGATAAGCTGGACAATGACATCATATTGATTTCGGACACTGGCATTATTGGAAATGATGTACCTTCCATTACCACCGGATTGCGAGGTTTGAGCTATGTGGAAGTCGAGGTCACCGGACCTAATCGGGATTTACATTCCGGAATTTACGGCGGTGCAGTACCGAATCCTATCAACGTTCTGTCAAAAATGATTGCTTCCTTACATGATGAAAACAATCATATCACCATTCCTGGTTTTTACGATAAGGTGGAAATCCTATCTGATGCTGAGCGGGCAGAAATGGCTAAAGCACCTTTTGATTTGGACGAATACAAACAAGCATTGGATATAGATGACGTTTATGGTGAGGCTGGTTACAGTACCTCTGAGCGCTATTCCATTAGACCCACCTTGGATGTAAATGGCATTTGGGGCGGATACACGGGTGAAGGCGCCAAAACAGTTATTGCCAGTCAGGCATTTGCAAAGATTTCCATGCGTTTGGTTCCGCATCAAGATTGGAACGAGATCACCGATTTGTTTACCAAGCACTTTGAGTCCATCGCACCTAAAGGCGTAAAAGTAAAGGTAACACCTCACCATGGTGGGCAAGGTTATGTAACTCCTATAGATAGTTTGGGTTATAAAGCAGCGTCCATGGCCATGGAAAAAACATTTGGCAAAAAACCGGTTCCGCAACGTACCGGAGGTAGTATTCCTATTGTTGCCTTGTTTGAGGAAGTACTGAAAAGCAAAACCATTTTACTTGGATTTGGATTGGATAGTGATGCCATACACTCCCCTAACGAGCATTTTGGGGTGTGGAACTTTTTAAAGGGTATTGAGACCATTCCATATTTCTACAAATTCTATACAGAATTGCAAAAGGAATAGGTGCGTAACTAAACTATAAGAGAAAAACTGTACTATTTTGTTTGGTGCTTTAAGTAAAACTTAAGGGCTTGGATATAGTTTTGGTGTCTGGACTCATCTTTCTTTTCCAGTTCAGCCAATCGGTAATAGATGGATGCCTCAAGGGACTCCGATATACGTTCCAAGGCCTTAGCTCTTCTTATGTATTTCTCTACTTTGGCCTTATGTGACTTATTGCGGCTTATGGCCGCCTGTAGGGATTTTTCTATGGTTTCCATTGCTCTATTCATTTTTGGGTTGCAATTGTAAAGCCTTCTGCAAAGCCATCAATTAAATTAGAATTGTATGATTTCCTTTATATTTGATATTTGCAGAGTTGGGGAATTACAATATGAATAAATGTACAATATTTTACATTATAAATTAATATTATACATAACAAATTAATTATTTAACGTTTTGAATACCGAAGAATTTCTGGAACTAATGGCAAATTCCCAACTTGGAAAACAGGAAGCTGCCAGTTTGCTGGGTGTTAGCAGGGGTACGATAAACAATTGGGAAAACGGCGAAAAAATTCCAAGTACCAAAACAGAATTCATCCGAAGGAACCTTTCCAAAGATCCGCGAATACTTAAACTCTTTCTGTCCAAATCCGATGGCCTATCTACCGATTTGGTCATGGATTTTGTATTGCGGAATTTTGATGTCTTTCTGGAAAACCAAGATTTTAGGGACAAGGTCTATGCCCAAGCCTATTCATTGGCTTCAGAAATAATTGAGCAAAAGTTGAAAGAAAATCAATAGCAGTAGCATTCTTTTTTTGCGCGCTTCGGCCAGCGCTTCTTCAAATTGCTTTTTGGCGGCCTCCAACTCTTTTCTATTTTTATCTACCAAGATGCGGTACATTTCCAAATCTATGGCCTTAAGTGCTTCATCAGAAATAAAGCCCTTCTTATAAAGTTCTTTATTTCTTTTTTTTCTACTCATTAAGTTTATCCAAAGTGGGTTGTACTACTTCTTGTTCCCAGTCTGAGGTTTCCGTTACATGGTTTGGAGCTTCCAGAATGATGATATCCGTGAGCATTCTTATTTTACCTAGCAACTTTTGAATGTAATTCACCAAAGGGAAAAACAATTTGTTCATTACATAAAATGCGGCTATGGAAGTAAAACAGGCAAATAAGAGCTCAAAAGGGAGGCTAAAATTGTAGCTGTCGTAAAACGCCCAACACATAAAGTAAATGGCGACAACCAATACCAGATTTGCCAACCAACTGGTATACCTCTTTATTAGAACGGCTTCAGGATCTAAATGATGGACTAGGTATTTTACAAATAGCCCCATGGCCATCCATGCAATTTCATTTCCTATTCTGGATAGAAATGTTGAAAACCATCTAAACCCAAAAAGTCCTTGGTCAAATTCAATATCCCACTCATTAATGAAGGGAACATAAATTAGCCTGCTTATAAAAATAAGCAGGCCTAAAACACTAATTATCCTTACCGATAGGTTCGTCTTTTCTTTTATCCGGAGATAGAATTTCAACTTGTTCATCAATAGTTTCTGCTTCGCATGCGACCAATAAGGTTGAAGTAAAAAGGGCCACACCAATTACATAAAAAGCTTTTTTCATTTTGATATAATTTAGGGTTTATAGTATCCCCAAATTATTCTGCGAAGGTTGAGAAGTAGAAAAAAGCTACAAAAGTTATACAACTTTTATTCAAAATATGCGCCAATATACTTTATTTTTTGAATTCCGCAATACTGGCACCCACCTAAGTTTCTGTACAACAGGTACAGACATAAGAGTGTAATTGAAGCCCTTTTTCAATACAAATCCATCCTGTTTACCTCATCGCCCTCAACCTAAAAAACAGTTAAAGCCTTGATTTCAGGGCTTTTTCTGTAACAAATTGCCAAAAACTGCGTTCTAATACCATTGCCGAGGAACTCATCATTCATTCGTGCAAAGTAGAACACGCCAACCTCTCTTCTTTGTTCGTAAGGATTCCCTTGGTTTTAAGAGATTCAATCAAAACCAAACGAACACTATCATGTTACAACGATTTTTTATTTTCTGTTCGGGTGCGGACACCCAAATTCTAGAGACATGCTCCAACGGGGAGCGTAATAAATATGCAGGTATTGGCGCTACTGTATTTTTTACGGCCGTCATGGCATTTATTGCCAGCGGCTATGCCCTCTATACCGTATTCGACAACATATACACAGCTATTTTCTTTGGCTTCATCTGGGGACTGTTGATTTTTAACCTGGACCGTTACATTGTTTCCACCATTAAAAAAAGGGACAATTTTAAAAGTGAACTTTTGCAAGCCGCACCACGACTTATTTTGGCAATCATCATTGCGGTGGTGATATCCAAACCCCTTGAAATGAAAATTTTCCAAAAGGAAATAGACCAGGTTCTTTTGGAAGAGAAAAATGCCATGACCTTGGCCAATCAAGAGCAAATTGCCTTACAGTACACACCACAAGTTGAGGCGCTAAATCAGGAAATCTCCAATTTAAAGGCAGAAATCACTGCTAAAGAAGCGGAGACCAATGCACTGTATGACACCTATATCTCCGAAGCCGAAGGAACCGCTGGAACAGGTTTATTGGGCAAGGGACCTGTTTACAAAGAAAAGCGCGACAAACACGATGCTTATTTAGCCGAGTTAAACCAGTTAAAAGAAACCAATACCTCCAAAATTGAAAACTTGGAATCTCAAATTGCAGCACTTGGCACCGATTATAACACTGCCGTTGAAAACTCCCAACCCATTATAGATGGTTTTGATGGTTTGATGGCTCGAATCAATGCGCTTGGAAAGCTACCCTGGTTTCCTTCCTTCTTTATTTTCTTGTTGTTTTTAGCAATTGAAACTGCACCCATCATTGCCAAATTATTGGCGCCCAAAGGGGAGTACGACTATAAGTTTGAAGAACAAGAGAGCGTTGTGGCCACTTGGGTCACCCAAAAAGTCGAGCAACGTAAGTTATTGTTAGCTACCGATGGTGCCATCAATGAACAGATTTATGCCGATATACGAAATGAGGAGGAACTCTATCGGTATAAAAAGGAGAAGGCAGAGGAATTGCTACGACTACAAGCGGACAGCTTCCATAAGGTGCAGGTGAAGGGGCTTTAATAGGCTCAATTACGCCGTACAACTAAGTGTTTTACAGACCAATTTTAAATGCTATGGCCTGATAAAAGCATTGTTTCCGAATAAATTGACCGGGGAACATGCATTTGTCAATCCAACCGAAGCATCCGTAAACTTAGCAAGGCATTTTAGCTAAAAATCCGTTAACTTCCCTTAGCGTAAGATATAAATCATTAAAACGATTGATATCTTTTATGTTAGCAATAATTTAAGAAAATTGAATCGAATCATTACCGTACTGTTTTCATTGCTTTTAATCTCGTGCGGTAGCGATAAAATTGTCTTTGAATTTTATCCCGCATTTATTACACCTGTTCAATATACTATTGACATTGATAAAGGAATACTGTACCAAGATAGTAAGCAATTTAAGATTGAAGGACACATTCAAGGGTCGAACCACTTAATTAATGTGGAATATGAAATCGACCGAAAGGAGCTAAATACATTTTTGGAAAGGATAGAGTCTGTCAAATTGGACAGTTCAATTCGACATGGACGCGAAGTGCTCGACGGAATTAGTTTTAGGTTTAGTAAAATTAATCAATGGAATGACTCTATTTTTTTGATTTCAACAAATCCAAATAGGCAGGAGAAATATCAGAAGGACTACCAAATTCTGGATGCTTTTTTTGAATTAGCTCATAGTACAATCAAAAACAATAATAAAGGACAAAGCCTTACTGAAAATATTCAGGATTACTTTCATTACGGTTTGCCAATAAAGAGGGTAAGCAATAATCCAATTGAATATCGGGTTTGGGGCAGGATTTCTGGATGTCGAGACGGAAACAACACTTTAGTAAGCCTATTGGACTCTTTACCAAAAAATGAACCCGTAATATTTGATATTAGAAATGGGTCCTTCGCACCTTGCTTGGAAGAGTTATTAAAAGAATTCGAACAGAAAAGACAAATTTACTATTATGGTAATAATGAACTCAATCAATTGGACTTAGATATTGAAACTTTGGAAGACGAACTTTCCGAGGCTGAAAAAGACAACTCGAATGGACTGATTGGTAGTATTAGGATTGAGTTAAAGGAATTAAAAAAAGAGAGGAAGAGAATTGTTGCCGACACGACTTCGAAAACAAACTCATTCAAGACAAAAAAAGAGTTACTAAAAACTATTGCTAACATGGTGTATAATTAATTGCGGGCGGAATTTCCACTTGGAAATTCCTGCAATCAATTATCTTTAAAATCAGGCGGACATTTTCCGTTGGAAAAGTCCGCAACTAATCATACACAAGACCGATAAGTGCCACTGTAATTTTCCACATAACTCATATTATTCTGATAACATCTGAAAGAAATACTATTTAGCGACTTAACTTAACGAGTAGCACGTAACTCAAGACTACAAAAAAAGGGAAATCATAGGATTTTAATCATCCCTAATGGAATACTCTTATTTAAATTGGTAAGGGGCTGTAAAATCAAATATTTATCTTGGAATAGGCCTTAAGCGCAACGGAAAGGCTGTCCTTCCAATGAGGAATAGCCAACTTAAAGGTATTCTTGATTTTAGATTTATCCAGCACACTGAATTTTGGCCGCTCAGCCGGTGTAGGATATTCTTCGGAACGAATGGGATTTAGTTGGACTTCAATCCCAAATTGGTCAAATATTGCCTTGGCAAAATCGTACCAACTGGCCACTCCCTCATTGCTATAATTGTAAACTCCATAGTCTATGCTATGGGCATTTATGATGTGTAATATTACTTTGGCCAAATCTGAGGCATAAGTGGGTGTGCCTACTTGATCATAGACCACTGATAATTCATCCCGCTCATTACCCAGTCTAATCATGGTTTTCATGAAATTATGTCCAAACTCGGAATACAACCAAGAAGTTCTTAGGATAAAATACTCTTCTAAATTGTTAACAATTGCCCGTTCACCTTTGAATTTGGTATCGCCATAAAAACCGATAGGACGTGCAATGTCGTCTTCCAAATAAGGCGTGTTCAAGAACCCATCAAAAACAAAATCTGTGGAGATATGAATCAGCACGGTAGTGCTTTCGTTACAGTTCATGGCCAAATTTCTGGCACCTGACACATTGATGGTATAAGCCAATTCGTTATCCGTCTCCGCTTTGTCCACATTGGTAAAGGCCGCGCAATTGACGCAATAGGCGTAATCTTTTGAAAGCAATTCTTCACGTACAGCGGCAAAGTCTGTTATATCAAGTTCTGCTGATGAGCGAAACTCAAAATCCAGTCCTTTTGCATGACCGCCATCCGCCAATGCTTTGAATGTACTTCCTAATTGCCCGGATGCCCCGGTTACCAATATTTTCATATACCAATTAAATTAATGCGGCACCGCTTCTTTGAAGGCAGGTAACGCTATATCCTTTTCTGAAATGATCAAATCCTCTTGATTTAAAATCCAGTCAATATTAAACGCTGGATCATTGTAAATAATGCCTCCTTCAGATTCAGCATTGTAAAAATTATCGCATTTATAGGAGAATTTCGCTGTGTCACTCAAGGTCACAAACCCATGTGCGCAACCCCTTGGTACGAACATTTGCTTTTTGTTGTTGGAAGACAACAAGGTGGTCACGACCTTCCCAAAGGTTTTTGAGTTTGGCCTAATATCCACAGCAACATCCAACACCTCGCCATCCAAAACGCGTACCAATTTGGCCTGGGCATGTTCGCCTTTTTGAAAATGCAAACCCCGCAATACGCCTTTTAAGGACAGGGATTCGTTATCCTGAACAAAAAAGGGCTTTGCCCCAGTAAGTCGTTCAAATTTTTCTTGGTTGTAACTTTCCATGAAATACCCACGCTTGTCTTCAAAGACCCTCGGTTCCAGGATAAAACAACCTTCTATTTCTGTTTTACGAATTTCCATAGTGCTTAAGATAATACCTCCAATAATCGGGTACTATACCCACTTTTTAGGAAAGGTTCGGTTAGTTTTTTAAACTGATTTTTTGTGATGAATCCCATTTTATAAGCTGAAGATTCAATAGCTCCAATTTTAAGTCCTTGACGTTCTTCAATGACCTGGACAAATTGTGACGCCTGCATTAAGGACTTGAAAGTACCGGTATCCAACCAGGCTGTACCCCTATCCATTATGCTCACTTTGAGTTTTCCTCTTCTTAAATATTCTTGATTGATATCCGTAATTTCCAATTCGCCTCTGGCACTAGGCTCAATGTTCTTGGCAATCTCCACAACATCGTTATCATAGAAATAAATTCCAGGGACCGCATAATTGGATTTTGGCTTCTTTGGCTTCTCTTCTATGGAAAGCACACTACCTTCTTCATCAAATTCCACAACACCATAGCGCTCCGGGTCATTAACGTGGTAAGCATAAATAATTCCCCCATCCGGATTATTGTTGGACTGCAATAAAGTCTCCAAACCGGTACCGTAGAAGATGTTATCCCCAAGAATCAAGGCCACTTTGTCATCGCCAATAAACTTTTCTCCAATAATAAAGGCCTCAGCCAAACCGTTGGGTTGATCTTGGACCGCGTATTCAAATTTACACCCGTATTTACGTCCATCACCCAATAGGCGTTGGAACATTGGTAAGTCATGTGGAGTTGATATGATCAATATTTCCCAAATTCCCGACTCAATTAGAGTGGACAGCGGGTAATAGATCATTGGTTTGTCGTATATGGGCATCAGTTGTTTGCTCACCGCCAAGGTTATGGGGTGCAAACGCGTTCCAGAGCCACCTGCTAATATTATTCCTTTCATTGTTTTGGGGTATTGTGCCAGGATTTCCCTAAGCCAAACTCTTTGTATTGTTTTCGATAAATTTCTTTAAATACCAATCTATGGTTTTATCAATCCCACTTTCAAAGTTCTCATCGGCTTTCCAGCCTAATTCATTTTCTATTTTTGAGGCATCAATGGCGTATCTGAAATCGTGCCCTGCCCTATCCTTTACATAAGTGATCAAATCCTTGTACGACGAGCTATCTTTTCTAGGATGTTTTAAATCTAGGAGCTCACATACCTTTTTTGCTATATAAAGATTGTTTCTTTCGTTTCTACCTCCAATGTTGTACGTCTCACCAGAAACACCATTGAAATAAGCCAAAGCAATTCCCTTGCAATGGTCTAAAACGTACAACCAATCACGGATATTGGAACCATCGCCATAAATTGGAATGGACTCCCCACCCAATGCCTTTCGGATTATGGTTGGAATCAACTTTTCATCATGTTGTTTTGGTCCATAATTGTTGGAGCAATTGGTGGTAACCACATTCATACCATAGGTATGATGGTAACTTCTAACAATAAAATCGGAAGAAGCCTTGGAGGCACTATAAGGACTGTTTGGTGCATAAGGTGTTGTTTCCATGAACAACCCTTCCTTACCTAAAGTACCATATACCTCATCTGTGGAAACATGATGGAATCTTGAATGCTTGTATGCTTCTTTATAGACTCCAGGACTAACCATCCAGTAATTTTTGGCAACATCAATCAAGTTGAACGTGCCTAAAATATTCGTCTGCATAAATGCATCCGGATTTGTAATTGAATTATCCACATGTGACTCTGCGGCAAAATGAATAACTCCCTTGATATCAAACTGTTCAAATAGTTGTTCTATGAGTTTTCGGTCACAGATATCACCTTTAACAAAGGTGTACCGTTCATGCCCTTCCACTTCTATCAAATTGTCCAAATTACCTGCATAGGTAAGAGCATCAATATTGACTAAATGGCTATCGGGATTAGCTTCCAAAAAATAGGGGACAAAGTTGGAACCGATAAATCCTGCGCCCCCGGTTACCAAGATATGAGTCATGAATATTTTACTTTTATTACTTACTTTGTAAATATAATCCTACTTTTTATTTGGGTTCAATTAATGTTGTGAATGGTCGGTTTTTGTTGGTGGAACACTTCAATATAGCTTTTAAAGCGGCCTCAACCTATTATAATGGTCATATTAAGCATGACCGAAAGGAAATTCGTATCAATCCTAAAATCTTTTTCCTACTTTCGTAAAGGACTTTAGCGCTTAAATGGAACACCAAGTTACGGAAAAACCCTATATCCTTGCCGTTGATGATGAACAACTCAATCTTGAGTTACTTCAATTCATATTGGAACGGAACCAATATGAAATCAAAGGCACCAGCGATGACGATTACTTCTTCGAATTATTGGCAGAACGCAAACCAGATTTAATCCTGTTGGATGTGATTATGCCAAGAATTGAAGGATTTGAGCTCTGTGAGAAAATAAAAGAGCACAAAGAATACAAGGACATCCCTATTATTTTCCTTACGGGAAAGGTAAATGTGCAAGATAAAATCAAAGGTTTTGAAGTAGGTGGTGTGGATTATGTTACCAAACCATTTAACGAACAAGAGCTCGTAGCCCGTATACATACGCATGTTGCCTTGGTCCGGGCTAAAAATCAGATTGAGGAACAAGCACTAAATCTTAAGCAATCCAATGATCTAAAAGACCGAATGTTTTCGATTATAGGCCATGACCTTAGATCTCCGCTTAGTGCGGCCAAATTGAAAATGGATTTCATCATGCGGGGTATTATCGACCCAAAAGATGACAAGTTTTTAGACGAAACGGTCTATGATCTATTGAATACAATGGATGAAGCCCTGAATCTTCTTCAGAACCTATTGGGTTGGGCCAAATCCGAAAGTGATCAAATCCAAATGATCCCTGAAAAATTGGATATAAATGATTTGGTTCAGCAGACTTTTCGATTGCTACAGTTAGGTAGTGATCACAAGAAAATCGTTATGGAAAACAATGTCCCCGAAGGCGTTTTTGCATTTGCGGACAATAATATGATCAAAACGGTATTGCGGAATATTGTGTCCAACGCCATCAAGTTCACACCTTTGGAAGGCAGAATCAAAATCAATAGCAAGCTAAGTAAGGAGACTGTTGTAATAGAAATTGAGGACAACGGTAATGGGATTCCAAAAGAGGACATCAAAAAAATCCTGAATCCCAACGAACACTTTAGCAAATTGGGTACTGAAAAAGAACCAGGGACTGGTCTTGGTTTAATTCTATGTCAAAATTTCGTCATCAAAAATGGCGGCAGTTTGAAAATTCGCAGTGAAGTGGGTAAAGGCAGTACTTTCTACTTTGACCTCCCCATTTATTCCGAAGAAAGCTAGGCGATAGCCTCTTTCTGTACACCGCGTTTTGCTCGTTCCCAGTTAACCGATTGATTTCCTTTTAGATACCTTGCAAAGCCAAGAAAAACAGAAAGGTTCATGATGAAAAAATAATAGGGAATAAACAGAACCTTTAATCGAATCTGGCGATTTTCCAAGAACCAACCCAGCAAAGCTGAAGCATAAAACAGTACCTGACCCCAAAACAAAATACTAAATAACCGGAATTCAAATAGCCCTTCGTTCATGGCCAAAATCAAATTAATGGGAATGATCAGCAGTAGTAACAAGGGTGTCAAAGTCCAGCGTAATACTCGATGCGAAATGTATTGGAACGATAAGGTCCCATATTTAAAGAAGTTCAGCAATGGGTGTAATCTAACCACGGATTGGATCCCTCCAGCTGAGATTCGTATTTTCCGTTTCAATTCTTCCTTGACATTTGCAGAGGCAGTTTCAATAGCATATGCTTCCGGATTGTACTGGATGGTGTAACCCGACATGGCAACGCGTAAAGAGATCATAAAATCGTCAAGTAACGTATCGCGCTCTACTTCTTGCCATAATTCCGTTCTAATGGCGAACAATTCGCCCGCTGCACCGACCACAGAATATAGTTCCGCGTCCCATTTTTTTAACTGGGACTCATACTTCCAGTACATGCCTTCACCCGCACCGGCAGCGCCATCCACCGCTTTGGAATAAATCCTTTTTTCGCCAGAAACGCATCCAACCTTGGGATTCCTAAACAAACGAACTATTTCTCGTATGGCGTTTTCTCCTAAATCGGTATTTGCGTCTGAAAAAATAACGATTGGCGTTTTTACAAACTCCATTCCGCGGTTCATGGCTGCTATTTTACCAGCTCTTTCATCTTTATGGTATACCTCAACTCCATCGTAGTTACGCAACAATTCTGGCGTTCCGTCATCAGAGCCATCCGTGACCCAAATCTGTGTTACCTTGTCTTCAGGATAGTTTAGATTTTTGGAATTTTTCACTTTGCGGTCCAAAAAGTCTTTTTCATTAAACGCAGAAACAAAGAGTGTTACCTGAGGTTCATAATCCTCATTCCCTTCAAATTTCTTAGCCAATCCCATAACCCGTCTTAGCTTAATTATTGCAAAAAGCAATATCCCATATCCCAAATAGGAATAGAAAATCACAAACAACGCTATCCAGAAAACTATCTTGAAATACTCCATACTTTTAACGCTTTACGAATTGAAATTAAACTGCCACGAGATTTTTTTTCACCGCTTTTTCCCATGCTCCTGTATCATGATTGTAGGTCTTTACCACCCTGGCTGGATTTCCTACTGCAACAGAATAATCAGGAATATCTTTTGTGACCACACTCCCTCCAGCAATAATGCAGTGCTTTCCGATTGTAACACCAGCAACTACCACGGCATTGGCACCAATCCATGTCTCTTCCTTAACAACAATTGTTGCCGTGGATACCCCTTGGGCGTGAATAGGTTGTGAAACATCTTCATAGTTGTGATTAAGGCCGGACAACACTATGTTCTGAGCCAATCGAACATCATTTCCGATGGTCACTGGTCCAATAATGGTATTCCCCAGACCAATTCGTGTGCGATCTCCAATTTTTACCGGCCCAACGCCATTGTTGACCGTAGAGAAGTCTTCAATAGTGGAATTGGAACCTAACTCAAAGCCGTTCCATGGCAATACGTCCATTCTTGTCCTGCGGCAAATGGTAGCACCTTTCCCCTTTTTGTGATAAAATGGATTTACAAACCATCTGACCCAAAGTCTAGGTTTTGCTTGATTTTTGGGAATCAACATCCAATGTACCAATTTTTTGATCCGATTATTGTTCTTGATTTTTTCCTTGATTCCCATAACTAGATATTTTAAGCTGATTTTTTAATGGCTTCGTAAATTGCCTTTACGTTGTTCTCCCAAGTATGGCTCTTGGCAAATTCAATCCTGCTTTGCTGAAGTTGCTCAGAATTATCCGCAAGCGCTTTTTCTGCCAATTTGATGTATTCCTCTTTTGTACTACCTAAGTACACATGATCTTGGAACATCTCCATGGCTTTGGTCCGGGTTGCCAATGTTGGTTTTCCCATTGCCAAGTATTCATCAATCTTTCTTGGATAATTTCCTATGGTCCAGTCGTTGACCACCTGAGGGTTCATTGCTACGTCAAACCCTTTTACATATGCGGGGAGTTCAGCAGCATCTTTGCTGCCTAAGAAGTGTACATTATCCAATTGGTGAAGATTGGACTTTTTAAAATCGTCATCTTCGGGCCCAACCAATACGATACTCCAATCCTTTTTCGCTTTTGCCATATGTTCCAACAATGCTATATCCAATCGCATACTGGTCAGGTAGCCAACATAGCCTAAAATTGGACCTGGAATTTCCTTGAATTCCGGAGGAACTTCTATTTGATTCTCGGCATCGTTGAACAAGGCCACATCACAGCCTTGACCTACCATGTAACTATTGGGATTATAAAGGGCACCATACTCCGCATACAATGTGGAGTTATTTACCACCGTATCGGCCAATTCGATTACTTGAGGTTCAATACGTTCGCCATGTTTTCTCCAGTAGGGAACCTTTATCAAATAATCCCTCATGTAATACGTGTAGCTCTGTGGTTTTAGAAATTCCTTTAAATGAAGTCCTAAAAACATGGAACTATCATTAAATAGCAATACGTTCTTGAACTTCAACTTATGCATCGCTTCCAAAATATCATTTGAAAAAAGCTTGGCATTTCGCCTATTCAATTTTTTGAAAAGGAAGTGGGAGGGTATCCAATTGATGGATTCTGTCATGGATTTTGGGAATAGATTCCATAAGTTTTCTTGAACTGGAACCAATCCTGTTTCCTCGCCTTTAGCAATGCGAAGCCTTTTTTGAACTTTTTCTGAGTTCTTGTCCCGTTTTAAGGTTGCACGATCCAAAGGTGGATTTACATAAAGCACGCGGTTATGTTTGGCAAATTCAACGGCAATATTTTTACAATTGCTGCCAATTTCTATGTCCCAAGCTTGAATGCCCACAACGATGATATCCTGTCCTTTGATCATATCAATTCTTTTTTAGTTCCGAAAAGACATCTTTATATAGTTTCAGTACGTTCTTTGCCATGGTATCCCAAGAAAACTCTTTAGCGCGTTCTATTCCTTTATCACCAAGCATTTTTGCGAGCATCTTGTCCTCAACTAGGCGTCTCATAGCTTCGGTAATTTCCAATGGCTTTGTAGGATCAACCATCAATGCAGATCCATCACCAGCAACTTCTGGCATTGATGAAGTATTGGAAGTGATAACGGGAACCCCACAGGCCATACCTTCCAAAATTGGAATTCCAAAACTTTCCCGAAGGGAAGGATAAAGGAATATGGTAGCTTGATTGATCAATGCAGGCAAGTCCGCATTGGGAACATATCCTGTCAAGTGAATCAATTCCCTGATTTCCGGACTTCCATTTGCCAGCAATAATTTTTGCAGTTCTTCTTCATCATAGTCCAGCATTACCAATTGGTATTTTCCTGGATATATTTTATTGAAATCGGCAAATGCCTTCAGTACACCTTTGGTGTTTTTCTTTGGATCCGTATTCCCTAAGAAAAAGAAAAAGTTATCAGGCAGATTGTATGCTTCCTTTATCCGTTTCAATCGTACTGGGTTGACCACTTTTTTAAAATGGTTTCCAACACCATTATAAATGGCAGTCAATCGGTTGTCCTTGAATCCGAAATGGGAGTTAATACGTTCTTTCTCGTAGTTGGATACCGTAATGACTTTTTTACTTTTTCGAATCACGGGAGGTACAAAGTACCTTCGATACATATTGCCAAACTTTTGGTACCAGGTACCTTCCTTTTTAAAAAGGCTGATACTCTCCAAATAAATGATATCGTGCAAGGTGGTTATCAAGGGCACCCTTGAGAATAATGGCCCTGTATTACTAGTGCAATGTAGCACGTCACACCCCTCTTTTCTTGCAGCCCTTGGCAGCACAAGTTGTTCCCAACCCGGGTATCCCCATCGAGATTCCAATTCCACGATTTTGAAATTTTCCGCTTTGGGGATGCAAGAGTCATCCAAGTCTGGTCTGACAAAAATGACGTATTCGTTTTCATGGTCTATGTTTTGGAGACTCTTGATCAATTCCAAAGCCACCATGTCCATACCATGTTTCTTTTTCCTAAAAAGGCGTTGTCCTTCAATTCCAATCTTCATAATCGATAACTAAGGATTAACTGTTCCATGTTGGGTATGGATGAATTTTTTGTTGGCCCCTTTTAATTTGAAAAGGGACAAAAACATCAACGCGAATGCCTTTGGCAAGGTCAGAATCGCATTTAATGTGCTCATATTGTAGAATTTTTTAGGTATTGCGAATGCAAATGCAGCTATGGTCAATCCAAAGACCGCATACCACCAAGGAGCTGTAATGACAAGAAGATTCTCAGGCAATACGATTTGAACCAATGCGTAGACTGCCGTGAGTATGGTCACCAAACCCAATAGCAAAACGCGTGGTGGTGAAATCATTTGATAGACCTTGTCAAAAAAATCGATGTTACCTTTGGTAATCAGTTCTTTTAGGCCAGGAAAAAAGTAACGGGCAAAATAGACGAATTGCGCGGATAGCCATCGTTTACGTTGATTAGCGAATACTTCCGATTTCTGTACTTTTTCATCCAAAACCAATGCACCGTTCAAGTATTCAATTTTTATGCGGTTTTTGAGCAATTTCAATTCCAATTCCTTATCAAAACCACCCACGGCATTAACCTTGGCCATGGTAATTTTGAAAAAGTAGTAGTCAAACGCCATACCCGAACCAATCAAAGCAGAGGATAGTCCAAATACCCGATGTCCTTTTCTAAATATGTGATTATTGACTTCTTCACTTATTGCATCCAAAATAGCAAAGGAGGTATTGGTGTTTTTGGCAATACGATGTCCCTGCACTACTTTGTATCCTTGATTGAACGCCTCATTGATTTTTAAAACAAAATCCTTTTCCATGATGTTGTCAGCATCCAATATCAAAGCCACATGGTATTCGTCACCAATTACCTTCATGGCCTTATTCAGTGCTTTGGATTTGGTACTTTTTTCAAAGGAAACCTCTACCAAACGAATTGGTAATTGCCTTAATGCATCCAAGGTTTTTTTCTGAAATGAATCGGCAATTATCACAACTTCATAAAGGTGTGAAGGATAACTTTGCTTAAGTGCACTTTTCGCAACTTCGATAATTACATTGTCTTCTTTGTATCCCGGTATCAAAACAGCAAATTTTCGCTGTTTCACCGATAAAATATCCCGTTCCTTAGCCTTAAAAAGTCCAGCAACCGAAAAGACAAAGACATAGATGGATGCGAACCCAAAATATCCAAGTAAGAGGAACTCTATAAAATTGATAATGATTCTTAATACATCCATCCTCTTCGTATTAACCGGCGACCAATTCCTTAATGGACTGATCTTTTAACAAGTTGTCAAAATATGCTATCGTATGGCCCAATCCTTCTCGAAGCTCCACCTTAGGACTCCATCCTGACAACTTTTCTTGAGCCAAAGTGATATCTGGCTTTCGTTGCATTGGGTCGTCTGACGGTAAAGGCAAATGAATTATTTTGGATTTTGAACCTGTTAGGTCAATGATATTCTCTGCCAACTCCAACATGGTGAATTCTCCTGGATTGCCAATATTTATTGGGCCAATGAACTCATCTTCAGTACCCATCATTTTGATCATTCCATCTACAAGATCACTTACAAACTGGAAGCTTCTGGTTTGCATACCATCGCCAAACACGGTTATATCCTTGCCTTGCAATGCTTGCATTATGAAATTGGATACCACGCGACCATCGTCAGGTTCCATTCGTGGTCCGTAGGTATTAAAAATCCTAACGATTTTCACCAACACATTGTTGAATCCATGATAGTTGACAAACAAGGATTCCGCACAGCGTTTTCCTTCATCGTAACAGGAACGGATTCCTATTGGATTAACATGACCCCAATACCCTTCGGGTTGTGGATGTAATTCTGGATCTCCGTATACTTCACTGGTTGAAGCTTGAAGAATTTTTGCGTTTATACGTTTTGCCAATCCCAACATATTAATTGCTCCTAATACGGAAGTCTTTATGGTTTTTATGGGATTATGCTGATAATGTACGGGAGATGCCGGACATGCGAGATTGTAAATTTCATCTACCTCAAGAAAATAGGGCAGTGTAACATCATGGCGGATCACTTCAAAATATGGGTTGTCCATGAGATGCACTACCTTACTCTTTCTTCCGGTGAAGTAATTGTCCATACATATTACTTCATTTCCTTCATTTAAGAGTCTTTCACAAAGATGTGAACCCACAAATCCGGCTCCACCTGTAACTAATATCCGTTTCATTTTTTTAGGCTTTAACCGTTTCTTTTTTTATGTTTCCAACGGCATCCCTACCAATACTGTAATAGGTAAATTCCGATTCTTCCATTTCTTCTGGATCGTAAATGTTACGACCATCAAAAATGGTTTTCTCTACCATAAGCTTTTCAAGAATCCTGAAGTTCGGCATCCTGAATTCAGACCATTCCGTGACAACAATCAATGCGTCTGCATCAATAATGGCATCGTATTCATCCTTGGCGTATTCTATTTTATCTCCTAGAATTCGCTCGGCCTCTTCCATAGCCACAGGATCGTATGCCCTAACGTTGGCACCCAATGCTTTTAACTCTTCAATAATCACCAAGGCAGGTGCTTCTCGCATGTCGTCCGTCTTAGGTTTAAATGCCAAGCCCCAAAGTCCAAACTGTTTGCCTTTTAGGTTTTCGCCAAAATGACTTTTGATTTTGTTGACCAGTACTGACTTTTGTCTGTAGTTCACACTTTCAACAGCTTTCAATACTTCAAGCGAATGCCCGTACTCATCTGCTGTACGCACCAAGGCCTGAACATCTTTAGGGAAACAACTTCCTCCATATCCAGTTCCTGGATAGATGAATTTGTTACCTATTCGTGAATCTGAACCAATACCTTTTCGTACCAAATCCACGTTTGCTCCTACCAACTCACATAGGTTGGCAATATCATTCATGAAACTGATCTTTGTTGCCAACATGGAATTTGCGGCATATTTTGTCATCTCTGATGAAAAAATATCCATGAACAATAATGGATGACCGTTCATCAAGAATGGTTTGTACAGTCGTTTCATCACTTTTTCAGCACGCTTACTTTCTATACCAACAACAATTCGGTCCGGTTTTAGGAAATCGTCAACAGCACTTCCTTCTTTTAAGAATTCTGGATTGGAAGCTACATCAAACGGAATGCGTACATCACGCTTCTGTAATTCTTCCTCAACTGCTGATTTTACCTTGAAGGAGGTACCCACTGGTACCGTACTCTTGGTAATGATTACTTTGTAATCTTCCATGTGCTGGCCAATTTCACGCGCCACACCCAAGACATATTTTAAGTCTGCACTACCATCTTCATCTGGTGGTGTACCTACAGCGATAAAAACCGCATCACTGTTCTGAATGCCTTTTTTCAAACTTGTGGTAAAGGATATTCTTCCCTTGTCCATGTTACGTTCAAGCAGCACATCAAGTCCTGGTTCATAAATTGGAACTTCCCCTCTGCGGAGCATTTCCACTTTCTTTTCATCAATGTCCACGCAGACCACATTAATTCCGGTCTCTGCAAAGCAAGTACCCGTTACCAAGCCTACGTAACCTGTACCTATTACTGTAATGTTCATAATTTGAAGTGTATTAAGGTTTGTTATGTTTTAAATTATCTTTCGTACCAATCCAAATCTTGGGTACCGCCCGAATTTGCCCAATTGACAAACTTTGGATACTCAATGGTTATTGGAATGGATTCCTGCGGTGGGATAAAATCATCGAAGATGTTCAATGCCCATGGTAGGTTTTTTGTTGTTTTGTAATATCTATTTTGCGATGGATCGCTATCATCATCATTTGTGCCCAATGAGGCCGCCTTACTTGTTGGTGGCATGTCTGGAAGGTGTACTTCCGTTGCCCTTGTTGCATTGGATATCAAGAATGGATTGAAAGGCACCAGTCCTAAATCCTCATAGCTTATTGGGGTATTGAAATCAATTCCCAATTCTATGACATCACCTTCCATTTCAATGGTATTACCAGCTACAAATATTACCGTTTCATCTGCGGCTGTACCAGCTTCTGTGCCATTGGCGTTTAAACTGATGTAGTTGGCATTGATCACTTGTCCTTGCACCTCATCCACAAGTGTTGGATCAATGGGAAATGCCAAAGCAAATCCATTGTGAAGGGCACCACCAATATTGTCTATCGTAAAAGTCCCTTCAATTCTTGTAATTAAGTTGGAAGCGTTGGTAATCAAATTATAACTGTAGGTGACGACCAAATCGTTGAAATCGTAATCTCCTTGGCTAGGCCATAAATCCTCAAACGCAAGTACACCAGTTAGGTTCGCAGTAGGGGAAAAGTTATTGAACGCCTTATTGGTATCAAAAGGGAAATCATCCAATTCATCATTTACACCGTCTCCATCTTCATCATTAGCTGGGATCAATGCAACCACATTGTTCAATTCAATGGACTCAACCGGGTTTGCGCGTGCATAAAAAACCGCATCATTGAAATCATCATCAGAACCCTGATCTCTTCGCAAATCTTCAAATGCCAGGAAATTGATTTCCCTCGCACTATCATACAATTGTACTACATGGGTGTTCAAGTTGGAATTTTCTGGATTGAAACTTGGTTCTGAATAATATATTCCACGACCATCCGTGACACCAGAACCATTCCATCCGTTTGCCACAATAAACCATGAGATTACCGTATTTGGAGGGAATCTCCCCAAATAAACACGATCTCCCGGCACTAGTCCTCCTGAAGACCCAATCATTGAAGTATTTGGAAATATTACATTATGCGCAGCAATCTCATCGGGACTTGCTGGTGCATTTCCTAACTCATAGGAGTAATAACCCAATGCATTTCGATAGCCAGCACCTTCAGAAACAAAGGTGACCCAAACATCAGCCAAATCGGTCAACACCATACTGGTTTCACTACTATTGGCCAAAAACTGTGGATTGGCTATGGGAACCCTGCTGTATTCTGGCAAGGAAGCATTGATATCGTCCAATAAATTTTGTTGAATAATATCCGGTAGTTCCATCTCAGCAGGAACCCCCAAGGAATTGAATCCGCTTAAATATGTATATGTTGCTTTTGCTGTTCTGTTAGTGACTCCCTTACCGGCCATTACATTTCCCGTTGACTTACTTGAACTCGCGCGCTCATAAAGGGGTCTATAATCGAATGATACCGATCCATTTGCTATGGAAAGACGTACATCTCGGGTCAGTCCAATATAATCGGAATACAACAACACACTATCTGCTTGCGCTTGAATGGCAAAGCTTTGTTCAAAGTGCCCGTTCGAATCAAAGGTCGCACGCCCAAATGGTATACTGTCATGGTTGCCCGTTTTACTATATAGCTGAAAAACGGCTTTACTCAAAAAAGTAGGGACATCCAATGTTACATCAACATCTTGTTTAGTGGTATAGTTAAAACTTGCAGCCACATTCAATGCGGCCAGAGGTCCGTCATCCACATTAATATCATCGTCCGTGCTATCAATTGGAGGGTCTAAATCCTTTTCACTTACGCAACCAAGGAAGCCCAAGAGTATAGCTGAAAACAAAATGGATGTTCTAAATTTTTTATACATTACTGTAGGTTTGAATATAGTTTTGTAAATATTATCCTACATTTTAAGAAAGAAAAGTATTTGTTGTATAAGCAAGGTTTCATGTTGTAAATGAAAGCCTTGTAGGTATATATTCGAATTCCTTATCCGTGAAGAAACCGGTATCTATGTACTAGCACCGTGTGTAAGATTCCAACCTATTGCGCGCCAAAATGCCCGCAAATGTTCAAACTCTCTTTTCACCAAGAACTTAAGACTATTCTTGGGAACGGAAACCAAAGACTGAAACAGCATACTGACAACTAGCTGAAAGGGTTTAAAATTTCTTCTGGCAAACAAAATCCGGTTCCGTGAGATGTAATAGGTTTTCAATGGGCTGAACTTGCCTGTTGAAATGGATTCTTTATGAAGGATATAAGATTTCGGTTGATAATAGATCCTGTAGCCTCCCCTTTTAATCATCTCCGCCCAATCATGCTCTTCATAGTAAAGAAAATAGACTTCTGTCATCATACCAACTTTATCAACCACCGTTCTAGGAACCATCATTGCTGCACCATGAATGGATTGGGTTTCTCCTGGCTTATCATATGTACCATCGTCCTTTTGGTGGTATCCGATGCTATTGTTTCTGATGGTCCAATGGTTCATGGGCGTGTAGCCTGCATATTGGATTAAACTTGGGTCCCAATGGAATTTGATTTTAGGACTGACCATTCCGATACTTTCGTCATTTTGGAGCGTTTCTACCAAGGGTTGAATGAAATCAGGTGGCACAATTGTATCATTATTGATAAACAACAAATACCCTCCCTTAGCCTGTTTCACACCAAGATTGTTACCTCCTGCAAAGCCAAGATTTTCGAGACTTTTAATCAAAACGACTTCGGGATATTTTTCTTTTATAATATCCGGATTGTCATTAGGTGATGCGTTATCCACTACAATGATTTCATAGTTGGAATACGTTAGATTTCTGGCAGATTCCAACATGTCCAACGTTACATTGGACTCATTGTAATTAATGGTTATGATTGAAACTAAGGGTTCCATATTTTATAGTTTATGTCGCTTGTAATTCCATTTGGGCTTCTTTTTCAGCCATAATCTTTTTATCTAGTTTGGGTGCAATGAAAATGAACACCATTCCGGTATACATCAAAATACATGTAGGGAATTGTCCGAAAACCCCATTCCCATAAGAGGCCAACATTATTCCGGCCATCCCACAAACCAAAGCGGTAATACGTCCTTTCAACCAATCGTCCCTTATTTTGAACATACAATTGTATGCCCCGGTTATAAGGACAAAAAAGAGAATGAATAAGTGTAGATATAGTCCAACAATGCCCGTATCTGCCCAAACTGCAACAAACCAACTGTCCGTTGCTGTATTGGCCAAAAAGGTATTGGGTGAAAATCGCTTTCCCCAGTTTCCAGTAGATCCTATTCCACCGCCTAATGGTCTTGTGGCCAAATATCCTTTGAGTTTTGCTTGATTTATACGTCGCATTTCCAATGAAGCATCATTGGGATCAAATGCAGTTCGCATTCTTCGTATCTGATCATTATCATTTCCAATGGTGGTGTACTTAAAAAAGACAAAAATTCCTATCCCCGCAACTACTCCAAGAATGATACTTGGGATATGCTTTCTAACTAAAATAAACATAACACCGCCCATAGCTGGTACTGCAATTGCGCCCCGAGTCCCAGATATCATCATGCCTAGTAAACCGGCCATCGCTACTATGCCACAAAAAATTTGAAATTTTCGATTTTTGGCAAACAGCGCCAATACCCCAAATACGACCCCGGTATGTCCCTGCGAAGCTCCAAACTGTCCAGCATCTGAATAGAAGGAAAAAATTCGAAGTTTTCCAAATAAAATGTGTGTTACATCCCCCCCCGCATCCAACCAGGCCTGTTCATAGGAGTCAACACCAAAAATCAGTTGCTGCATACCTTTCATTGTCGCCAAAACGGATAGCAACCCCCATATGACAAAGAAAATATGTAAGTCTTTTTCTTTGTTGAATAGTATAAAAGCCAGGGGCACAAATAACCATTGATATAATGCTAAACCACGCATTGCATAAAACCATGCCGCCACACTAACAGCTTCCGGATTTACAATCTGCAACACAGCATAACCGAACCAAATTGTAACCAATAGTGTCAATTGTGAATTGGCACGTTCCCAGGGAACTTTAATTCGAAAGGCTTTAAAGAACAAAGCCAGATACATCAATACCATCAATCCATCCATGAGCAATCCCCATGTCATAGGAATATATCTTCCTATTCCCAAAACAAAGAAGTTGAATATCAATATCGTAATGATTCCAATTCTAGGTTTCACAAATAAGGCACCCATATACAAAATCGCAAAGGGCAATATCATGATGCCAATACCTGCTACCAAGCCCCTCGTTGCAGTTAAATGAGCTGTTGTGAATACAATGCTCAACAACACCAAAATAGGTAATGGTTTCCTCAAATAATCCGCACCATGTGTAGATTCAAAGGGATTCATTAGCTCAGATGGGTTTTAAGGTTTCTAATGAAGGAAACACTTTCGGAAACAATCTGTCGACTTTGGATTTGAACCTCCTTTTTCAGATAAAAGAACCCGAGGAATATTCCAAGTAAGGTAAACACCACTGTTCCTATGGCTACAGCAATTAAACTCTTAAATACAAAAACGGCCAATACGTTCAAAACAATATTTGCCGTTGTCATGGCCAATACCTTGTAAAGATTCAGTTTTGGCTTGTTTATACTATCCAATAAGACACCCGTAAAACGATCTAGTGGAAGTAGCATAATATATACCGTAAACACCCTGAATATTAAGGTTAACAAAGGCAAAGAATCCAAGTATTCATTCCCACCTAAAAACAAAACCAACTCCTCTGCAAAAACAAAACTTCCCAATGCTACTGGGAAAAACAGAAGGGTAATGATGCCGACATAGGCATAAAATATCTTTTTAGTACCGAACAAGTCACCTTCCAATGCTTTTTTGGACATTCTTGGGTAAGCTGTCATTGCGAAACTATGCAGTGGAATACCCAGAAGATCGGTCAATTTCAATGGAATTGCGTACATCGCAATTCCGACGGAGCCCAAAAACGGACTCATACCAATAATGAAAGTATCTGAGCTTTTCAGCAAGCTAGAACTAATCAAGGTACCCATGGAGTATTTTCCGAAATTGATAAGCTCTTTTTCTACCTTTCTTTTGGCATGTTTCAAGAATACCAACCCATCCCAATTTCTTAGAGAGCACCATACTCCTGACACAGCGTTAACAGCAATATTGACCCAAATAATTTCAATCAGGCCCAGCTGCAACCACCATTGGTTTAACAGAAGAAAAAGACAGAAAAGTCCAACATTCGCAATCCGGACCACCATCATTCTCCTGAAGTTCTGTTCTGCTTGAAACAGGGACATGGCATTATTCCAGCTAAGATTTGAAAGCGCTAGAAAAGGATAGAATTTTAAGAAAAGTGTATACCCGTTATTGATTTCAATTGATAAAAAATTGATGATACCAAAAAGTGACCAACAGATCAAGGTCAAAATGGCAAGTACTATTAAATTGATACGAAAGGTAGCACCCAATATGGTCCTTTGAGCATTGCTATCGGCGCCTGATAGTAAACGTACGGCAGATGTTCTGGTCAAACCAAAACGAAGTAAATCCACAAAGGTTGCCAAGGTGATGAAAAGTACCCATTCCCCAAAGAGTTCTTTATTCAGCTGGCGTGTCAAAAGCATAAAGCTGACCAACCCCATAAATGCCACACTTACATTGGCCATTAAAGAGGAGAGGTTTTTTTCCTTACCTATGTTTTTCAGCTTACCCAACATTATGCCACGGTTTTCTTGGTGAAAAATCTAAACTGAACCACCTTTTTGATCCAGCTTCGGATCAAGGATCGTTTTTTTGGAAGATCTCCAACAACGGTTTCCATTTCCAGGACTTTCACTCCATTTAGAATGATAGTAGGTTCTGGACCGGTAGTTGCTTCATTGAACAATTCCAGGGCGTTTTTATCTGCTTCTCCCCAAGCTCTATTTGCCCTAGTGACCAAAAATGTGTAATCCATGGTAGAGGCTAGCTTAACTGGAAATGGGTTTTTGATAATGCTTGGTATTTCCAAAATCACAAAATCAAAGTCATTGAATTCCGAAATCTCAGCATTTTGATCAAATTCTTGAACATTGGAGATCTTATAAAGTTTATCGCTTATTTCATAAATAATTTTGCTATAAAAATCCCCAGATATCCCTATGTCCTCATCATCATATGTGACATGTAAAATATTATAATCCAACTCACAAAGTTTGGATATCAAATGTTTACAGATAAAGGTTTTACCTTCATTTTCTTGAGTGGAAAACAGCATATTTACCACCGGTGTATTTTCTTTCTCTTTTTTGAATTGATTAAGTATTACATTTCTGGAAATGGCATTTACCGCTTTATTCTGCAAATAGGCGTAGTCTATTTTCTTATTCTTTGCGCTGATAACAGGGAAAATCGAGGACACCTTTAATTCTATCTTGTCTTCTGCCCTATTTGCAGTATTGATGTTACCGTCCAATAGTTCCAAGACCAATATGGATGCAGCAACTAACACGAAGCCAACTATGCCAGCAACAATCACAAGCAACATACGCTTACTTGGCTTAGGACTAATAGGGTAAAAAGGAACTTCGGTAAGTTTAATATTGGATTTCAGTTCCACATTTTGTTGACGCAATTTTGCAAGTCCCAAACTATGTAAGAGGCTTAAATATTCACGTTCCGCGATATCAATTTTACGTTCCAAACGCTTCATTGTAGCTCCTAGTGGTGAAAATTCTTGGTACAACTTTTCAAATTCTTTACGTTTTTCCTCCATCACCTTCAATTGGGCATTGTACCCTTCGTATTCAATCGTATTTTGTAACCAATCCGCCAAAACACTGGTAGATGCCACACTTCTTGTGCTATAATCCGTGGTGTAAAGCGTATCGATATGAGCTGTAAGTTTGCCTTCCAGCTCTTCTATCCTCGTCATTTTTTTGGTGACCTCCACAGCATCTTTTTGTCGTTGCACAGAATCCTTTTCCATTCCCAGGGTCATCATGGACACCTCAAAGTTCAGGGTAGATAGCTCTTTTCGGATTTCCATAATGCTTTGACTGGAAATTCGTTTTCGGTCATGGGTTTCCAATTTGGATTCCAAAACACTTAGTACCGCTCTTGATGCATGGAATTTTCGCTGCACTTCGAAGAATTTGATTTCAAATTCCTCTTTTTCAGCAGCAATGTGTTTTGTTTGTTCGTAATAGTTGATAATGTTGTTCGTTCGATTGAAATCCAACAATTCATCTTCCGCATCATGCAAATGATCCGTTGACTTGTTCAACTGTCCTTGGAAGTATTTTACAACAGCATCAGATTGATTTACTTTGATGTCCGCATTAAGTTGCACAAAGGTTTCACAAAGTATCAACAAGGTGTTTTGGCAAATGGCTGGATCCTCGGACTCAAAATCAATATCCACAAAATCACTGTTGGATATTCTTCGTAAACCTATTCGACCCAAAATCTTTTCAATGCTATAATCCGGATGGTCCAGATTTATCAATTTATAGATGTAGTTGGTATGGTTGGCTTCTTTTAGTTGAACAAAATTCTCATAGGTCTTCTCCGTATCTCCTTTTACCACCAATTCTTTCACTTCTTCAGGTACATCCTCCATTAATTTCAAGAACTTGGCATGGGAGATGATTTTAATGTCGGCACTGTCCAACGCCATATGTTGGGCGAATAATTTAAGGCCTACAATTTCAATAGTGGTACGTGCCTTTATAAGGTTCAAAAGGTTGTCATATGCAGTATTGGTAGCCCTAAAATCAATTTTAGTATTCTCCAATTCAATATTGGAACCTGTTGCTATACCGGTATACACCCTAGCTTTGGAGTTATAGACTTTTGGCTCATCCCGCGTCATATAAAACACTAGGGAACCCAAAATAATGGGCATAGCGACCAAGAGGCCCATATGCCTAACTAGAAGACGTACAAAAAAGAGAAGATTAAACTTCATATTAAATATTCAGTTCTGCTCCAATAATGTTTTCCAATGCCATTACCGAAGAAATAAAATCTGACCGTTGGAGTTCAAACCCCATGGTCGCTTGGTTCATCATTTGTTGCAATCGGGTATACTCAGCAATGTTAATTACCCCATTGGCAAAGTCTTTTTCAGCCCGTATAGATTGTACTCGGAAATTATCTACAATGGATCCTGAAATAAAAAACAGGCGATGTGATTTAAGCAGTTCATTATAGAGATCAACTACTTTTTGTTCAAGTTCCACTTCAGCTACTTGTGTTTCAAAGCGTGCTTTTTCCGCCTCTCCCTTTGCACTTAATATTTTGGCCCTTCGATTGACTATGGCAGCTAATGGTAACCTTAATGACACGCCCACGCTGTATCTACTCTGTTCACTGGAAAACAATTGTTGGCTCTGAGGGTCGCCAGCTATTTGGGAATTACTTAGGTTGTCGAAAATACCATAGTTATAACCGGCTTCGAAATTGATATACTCCAACCAAGCGCGCTGCTCTGATGACACCACGCCATCCCGATATTGTTGTTCAGATATGGTGACCTTAATAAATGGCGAATACGCTTTTGCCATTGCCACCAAAGTATCTATTGGTGGTAATTTTTTGGATATATCATTTTCCTCAAGACTTTTTTCGATAAAATCATTTATAGATTGTCCATAGGATATACTGCATAGCAAGGCCAGCACTAAGAATATTAGGTTCGTTTTTTTCATTGCTATACATTCTCCTTTTGAAAAACAGCTTTAAAGGTTCGGAGTACAATCCACATATCAATCAAAAAAGCATATTTGCTGTTTGCATATTTCACGTATTTTATATCCAAGGATTTACGTTCCTCTGGTGACATCTTTGCTGTTCTTCCTCGGGCTTCAACCTGCCACAGTCCGGTAATACCCGCAGGCCCATTGAAACGATCGGTCCACTCATCTGTTGTTAGCATTTCCGCTTCATAAAGCGGCAAGGGCCGGTTCCCCACAATGGACATATCCCCTTTTAAAACATTGATCAACTGTGGTAATTCATCAATACTCAACTTTCTGATAATGTGTCCCACTTTTGTAATTCTTGGATCATTCTCAAATTTTACAAAAGCACTTTCAGCACTTTCTTTTCGCTTGTTATTGTGCTGAATTTCATCAACCTCGGTATCATCACCAATCAGAACTGTACCTCCAGAAGTTTCAGTTGTAGGGCGTGCTACTTGCTGTTCTTCCACATCATCGTGGATGTATTGGTTTAAATGCTGGAATTCTTTCAAGCGCTTGTCCGCATCTGGATACATGGATCTCAACTTGTAAAAGTCAAAAATCTTGTAACCAGTACCCACTCTTTTGGAGATGTAATAAACTTTTCCTTTGGATTCCAATCGAATTGCTGCTATGAAAAGCAATAGAAAAGGAGATGCAAATAGCAATGCCGAGCTGGCCACTAGGATATCAAAAGAGCGTTTCCAAAAGCCAATTTTATACTCTACTAGATCCCCTTTTGGAGCTGCGATCTTTTCCTTTTTCAGGTTTGCTTTTAATTCTTTTAGGAATTGAACCCGATCTAGAATTCTCCCTGTGGATAATGGTTGGACATAAAAATCATCTATTCCATTTTTTACAGCCTCGGACAAATCGTTTTTATCTCTTGATTTTGCCACTAAAATGAAAGGTATTGCGGTACTATCCGCAAACTTTTCCCTTAAGGTTTTATGAAATTCAATACCTGTTTGTCCAGGTATCTGTTTTTCGCACAAAATAGCATCGACATTTGGGTTTTCTTCTAACCATTTTATGGCCAAGACGGCATTTTTTGCCTCATGAAAATCCAAATTACCGATGTGGGCCTTAAATTGGTCCACAACCGTTTTGTCCATACCTACATATAGCAGGCAAACTTTTTTATCCACTTTTACTTCCATGGTCTATGCCCTAATCAATAACTTTTCAACTCGAATAAGTAGTTCTTCAGGATTAAATGGCTTTACCAAATAATCATCTGCGCCCAATTTCAAACATTGGATACGGTCCGAACTACTGTCTCTACAGCTGAGTACGATAATTGGAATGTTGGAAAAATATCCGCTTTCCTTGATTTTCTCGATCAATTCGAATCCGTCCATATTGGGCATTTCCAAATCGGTGATTACCAAATCTGGAATATTTCCTTCTTGCATCCATGTAAGGGCAGCCATGCCATCTTCCATGGTAGTAACCTGGTAAGATTGTCCTAGGAATTGTGAAACCAATTCACTCAAAGACTGCTTGTCGTCAACCACTAGAATTTTCATAATTACATTTTTTTAATTTGTAGTACTAAACACAATTGAAAAGTAGGATTATTATTACTTTTTATATATTCTATGTTGTCAAATCAAGGGAGTATGTTGTAAGCAACGTATTATGGGAGGTCAGGTAATTTAATACCTTATCGATGTAGCGCACATCGATTTTAGGTGTTCGGTATTCCCACCCACTTTAATTGGGAATTTCTAGAACCTAAATCAAAAGGAAATATAAGATTAGAAGCAATTCAATGCTCCACATTGGAAATCTGTAGTTCTCTAAAAGTATCCTCCAATTGGTTATTGGATTTCAGAAAACGTTCGTTGCAAAATGGGAATGGTTTACCTGGCTCCCGTTTAGGTGGCAAAGCCGTATAAACGTCAACTGGTATGTATTTGAAAGAACCTAGGTTATGAAGATGCATGGCCAGCATCCCGTCATCACAACCGGAGACCGCCTTTAGGTCCGTTTCGTAACCAATTGGTTCAAGAGCATCTCTCCTAATAGCCATGGCAACGGCTCGGATATGCTTGATTTTCGTTGTAAACTTACCTGATAACTTCCATCGAAAATAGACCAATTTCAATTTGTTTCTCAGTCGCATTTTTGGGGATAGCTGAAAGTTATCCTCATAGCTTTGTGATATGGAGTAACATAATACCAAGTCCTTATCAATAAAAAATGGAAGTGCCATTTTATCAATGTAATACGGATCATAAATACTATCAGGATCCATGCTACATAAGATTTTACCCCGAGCCTCAACAAGTCCTTTTTGTCTTGCGTGTGTTATGCCTTGACGGGGCTCACTCACCACCTTGGCCCCTAATTGATTTAAGATGGCAAGACTTTCCTCGTCGGCATTATTCTCTACAAAAATGACTTCGTAAGGAATAATGGTTTTTAAGTTTGAAAGTGAAAGTAAATGGGCTACCAATGTTTCCTTTGCCCTAAAAATTGGGGTGATAAGACTAACAACCGGTTTTTCAACCTGTCGCAATAAATCAAAATAGGTTACCAATCGATTGAAATCCGCATCATTTAAACTTTTAGGTGTAGCTCCAAAATACGATTGATAGTCGGTTACTTTCATCTGAATAACTTTTAGAGATTAAATACGGTCCGGACTTAGAATATAATTGGTTCTTGTGGTATTGAAAATCTCCATCAAGGTGCTATTCTGCCTGCCTATTAAGGAAACCACTTTGTTTTGTCGTGCGGAATCCTGATATAGCTTTTCAAAGAATCGAACAGCAGATGCATCCAAGTCAGTGACACTTTCCAAGCTAACCACTATGCTATCCTCACGTTCTAGCACCGCTTGAAAGTATGAATTCAACGCGCCAATTTGAGGAGTGGTTACCTTGCCTAAAATTTCAAATATTCCTCTGTTCTCTCGTATTTCTAATGACATATGTAAAAAGATTTAATATGAATTTTTTTCTATCATTTAACATTTTCAAAAAGTGTCTATCTATTTTAACGTTCAAAATAGTTTTGTAGTATTTTTCTTTCTTTTAGAGCAAGTTCAATCGCTGCATCAACTCTGGTCTATTGGAGCGACTAATGGGTATCACATTCCGCTCAATTAAGACGCTATTGTCCTGTATATCGACTATTTGGGAGAAATTGATGATGTAAGACCTATGTACTTGTAAAAACCTGGAATCAGGTAATTTTTCCTTGATTTTCTTTAACGTAGAATGTACACGGTACCTCGTATCCGTGGTCTGGATTTCGATATAATCGCCTTTGGCTTCTATCAATTGGATTTCACCAAACTTTAATTTAATCAGACGTCGATCTATATTAATATAAAGCTCATCGTCCTCATTGGATTGAAGCTCACGATCTGATTCAATATTGTTTTTTATGAATGTATTGTACAATTTCATGGCACACTTCTGGAAGCGTTCTGTGGAAATCGGTTTTACTAAATAATCCAGTATAAACTCGTAGCCATAAGCTTCAATGGCAAATTCCTTATCGGATGTTGTCAACACAATTTTGGGCGGATCAACCGCGGTTTCAATGAAATCTACACCCGTAAGTTTAGGCATATGGATATCTAGAAAAACAAGGTCAATCTTGTTATCCTTAAGGAATTTAAGCGCTTCCAAAGCATCAGGAAACTCAGCCACAACTTCCATTTCTGGGATGGCTCGGCAGAGCTCTCTTACAATAGCCCTAGCACTTGCTTCATCATCTACAATTATACACCTCACTTTACCCTATTTTTACGATAAACTCTTCAACAGATGTCAAAATATCAAGGAAGTCTTCCTTGAGTTTGGTGTCTCCATATTTTAAATCTTCTTCATACTTTACAGCTAATTTGTAGCCTCCAGTCAAACCCAAAATTCCTAGTTTGTGCTTGATCTTATGAACGATTTTGGCAGATTCACCTAAGTTATTGGATTCCAGATTTTCGATATAATCATTCTTTTCTTTTGGAAATTCCGCTTGTATGATGCTTAAGAATTTCTTCTCAAATTCCTCATTACCGCCTGAAATTTCCTTGATATAATCTAGGTTGGGTATCTCTGTCATTTCGTTTACTTTTTTATTGTGAAAAAGAAGGTGGTTCCCATGTCTTCTTGAGAAGAAAGCCAAATATCACCTTCGTAGTAATTGATTATCTTCTTTACCAATGCCAGTCCAATTCCAGTAGCATCTGAGTTGTTTTCCAACTTTTTGAACATCCCGAAGATGCCGTTTTGAAGGTGCTTTGGAATACCCTTTCCATTATCTGAGACACTGAACATCCATTCCTTCTCTTCTTCTTTTACATCCAAGAAAATCTGTCCTTCAGGGTTTGCTTCGGTGGCACTTATGGCGTTGGTCAATAGGTTTTTAAACAACTGTTCTATTCGATATTTTCCAGTAAAAAGTGTTGGCAAATTCTTGCTCTTTTTGATCGTAATATTATCCGGAACATAGATTGTTCTCTCTATTTCCTCTATCAAAGTGACCAAATCAATGGCAGATTCGCTTTCTTGTATGGAATCTATGGTTGAATGTCGGAGAATTCCATCTATCAGACTATCCATTTTTGCGAGATTTTGGAAGATCAACTGAACGTTATCACGACTGTTTTCCTTAAAATCCTCTTGTCCATCTTCAAATACCCAACTTACCAATGAATGAACATTCCGAATTGGTGATTTGAGGTCATGTGAGACCATATGGGCATAGTTGTTCAAGGACTCATTCTGTTGCTCCAAATTCTTGAGCAGCATATCTTTTTCAGAAGTGAGTTTCACCAATTTCAAAGCTTGTTTTTCAATATCCTCAACTAATTTTTGTGGGTTGAAATCCAACACGCGATCACTGGTCTTGTCCTGCATGGAGGCAACTGCTTTGCTCAAAGATTCCAATACCTTACGTTGTCCTTCCGTTTCCTTGTTAAGGCGTTGGTTTGCTTGATATAGTTCCTCTGAACTCAAAGAAGTTGCCCGTTGGATCATTTTGAGCTTCTGGTCATAATCCGAATAGGATTTGTCCACAGATTCCAAAAACTTGTCCATGTCTGGATGCTCAAGGAATTCCTTGGGCATAAACTTCTTCAGTTGTCTTTTTAGCAGGGTATGCATTTACTCACTCAATAGGGTTAATGTCATGGTTTGATTGTGCAATTGGCATTCGTTTTTGCCTGCGAAAGGGGCCATCTCTCCATAGGAATAGAATCCTGTGATTTTTGCTTGTTCGCCAATTACATCGGCAACTTCTTCGATCTCATCCTCGGTACGTTGGTCCAAAACCAATTTTCTACCTACACAACTCACCAAAATTGCCAGCTCCGGTTTTTTGTTTCGGTCTCGCATTGCTAATTCTGCGGCGCTAGACGCTCCTTCAGCAATATCATCCATGGTAGACATCATCAATTGTACCTTGGAATTCATTGGCACATCTCCGGCCAATATCATGGAACTAGAATCTTCATCGATGTTAAGAATGGTTCTCACCAAAGGTTCAGATTCATTGTTCTGCTGTACGGTCAAAGGGTAAAGTAAAGCAGCTTGTGGAAGTTCATTGGCCTTCTCTCCTAAATATTTTTTATAGAGATCTAGAGCTGGTTTGCCATCAATTTCATAAAGCACATTGCCTTCAGATTTAGTAATGGTTCGCTCAGGACCAAAGGGTGTCCACCCGCCAAAGTTGGCATAGCTCACTTCCAGTTCTTTCCCATAAAATCCAATGGCAATTACCTCGCCTTGTTTCGGGTTTTCATTATAGGAAGTCAATGTCTTTTCAAATCTTGCACCGTCTCCACAAAGCCCTCCTGTTATGGAAGCTTTAAAACCATCTACGGATTCCAAGCCTTCTATTAAACCGCTTCCATTCACAAAACTCCCATCAGAAACAATGAACATATGACTCAATTGTTCCGTATCAAATTTTTCTGAAATAGCGGCACCCATCTTTTCGATATCCACATAATCCTCAATATTCTCACTTACTATTGAAAAGTTGGTACGCTCAAATTCTATCGCGGTGATAATAATACTCTCTTCAAAAACATTGGTTTCCATTATTTCACCTGAGGTGGATCCAAAAACCAAGTGCCCATCAGGGAATAAATTCTTGATTTCGCTGTGGATGTTTTCATCTTCCAATAAAAATCTGTCACCAAAAACCAATACCAACGGTTCCTTTAGTGGTTGGTTCTGGGAAAATTCCCATTCTCCTCCTTTAATTCGTTTTGCTTGATTTACTTTCATGGCTTTTTACTTTTGGGTTATTTTTTAAGGGTGAAATAGAATGTTGTTCCTTCACCAATTTCACTTTGCAGCCAAACTTTGCCGCTATATCGATCAATAATTTTCTTTACAATAGACAGTCCAATTCCCGTAGATCGTTCCTTATTGCCAATAGATTGGAAAATCTGGAAAATCTTTTCATGGTATTCTTTAGGTATGCCTACTCCATTATCCTTGATACTGAATTCCCAGTATTTTGAATGCTCCACATAGTCTATTTCCACCAGTCCTTCCTTCTTATCAATATTCACTACCGCATTGCTCAAAAAATTCTGGAATAATTGATGGATTTTGGTTTTGTCCGCCTTAATCTTTGGTAATTTCCTTCTTGGCACTATGGAAACATGTTCTGGAATAAAGATGATTTCCTTAATCTCTTGGATTACCTCATTGACATCCACCTCGGTATTATCAAGTACATCGTTGTTTACCGTGGAGTATTTAAGGATACCGGTAATAAGCTTGTCCATACCCTCAATTTTCTCTTGCATCATCTTGAGGTTGTACCGTCCATTTTCATCCAGCGTATCCTTGTAATCATCGTAGAGCCAAGTAGCCAAAGCACTTACACTTCTTAATGGTGATTTCAGATCATGGGAAACAATGTGTGCATATTCCTGAAGACCTTTATTACTGGCCTCCAATTCCAATACCAGGTTTTCTTTTTGTAGTTCAAGGTTTTTCTGATCCGTTATGTCCAGGTGAATTCCAATAGATCCTACTACGTTTCCTGCGTCATCATACCGAGGTGCGCCACTGATCAGCCAAAAACGTTGTTCTCCATTGGCCACTTTTACAGAGACTTCGTAGGAATCTGAAATACCTTTTAATCTTTTCTTGTTGTGTTCCTTGATTTTATCTTGATCTTGAATATCAATTTTAAATGCCTCTGTTGTGTTCTTTCCTATAAGATCATCTGCAGGTATGCCTATCATTTCACTAAAGCTCTGGTTCACCATCAGGATGTTCTCATCGTTGTCCACCTCAACCAGTCCCAAATTCATGTTGGCAATAATACTGCCGTACTTTTCTTTTTGGATTTCGAGATTTTTACGGTAGTTCTTTCTTAATGTAATATCGCTGTAGGTCCATAAATGACCTTGATATTCATCGTTATTGAACAAGGGAATAAAGTCACGTTCAAAAGTTCGACCATCTAACAATTCCAATTCATCGGCAGATATGACTTCTTTTTTCTGGATTACCTCATTGATTCTTCCCAGGGTATCATCTGGTTCAGAAAACATGTTCTTGTATTTGTGAATGGATTTCTCACTATTCACACCTTTCAAAGTATCAGGACTAACTGGAATTCCGAAGAGGTCACAGAATTTTTGATTGGCCAATACGATCTTTCTATTCTGATCTTCCAACAACACGCCTGTTTGGAGGTTTTTAATGAGCGTGGCCATTCGTTCCTCAGAGGCCCTAATTTGCTCCTCTGCCCTTTTTTCCCGGGTTATATCTTCAATCATGGCAACACTGTATTCAATGTTCCCTTTAGAATCCAACACATTACTCATGGAAGTTTTGCCGTAAAGTGTTTTTCCGTTTTTCTTGAAAAATTTTCTGATGATGGTAAATTTCTTGGTATCGTCCTCAAGACTTTTCTTCAGCAAATTCTCATACAAATCACTGTCTTCCAAGGAGGATATATCATTAATGGATTTATTTTTCAACTCTATCTCATTGTAGCCCAGTAGATCTACAAATGACTTATTGGCCTTTAAAATTTTGTCTTTTACAATAAGCAGGATCCCTAGGGAAGAATTTTCAACTATAATGTCCTGCTGTTTCTTTTGATCTTCTAGAAGTTTCTTGATTTCAACCTCTTTGGTGATATCCCGAATTACTCCCTGAGCTGCAATTGGACTGCCATTTTCATTATAAATCAAACTGGCATTTATGTTCACATACTTTTCTCCAACTGTTTTGGTTATTATCTTGGCTTCATAATTTTTTAATATTCCTACCTGCATTAATTTTTGGAATGATTCTGCGGTGTATTCCAAATAATCCGGATGCACAATATTAGAAAGTTGCACCTGTTCTTTGGTATGATCATATCCCAAGAATTCCTTGGCCGATGCGTTCATATTGATCACATTGGTCATCATATCCATGACCACATAGGGATCGATAATGTTTACGAAAGCACTGTCTATCCGATCACCTTTTTTGTTGATCAGACTCTCAAGACGACCATTGGCCTCCTTTAAATGGATGGATGCGTCGTACAACTCTTTCGCCTTGGTCTCCAGTAGACCTTCGGCTGCTTTACGAGCTTTCTTTTCCCGTTCAAGGGCCCGTTTTAATATGGATACTTCGTTACTATCCATTTTGTGTTAGCCGGAATTTTACTTCCGTACCATTTTCGTTTAATAATTTGTACTCGACGTTTACCTTTTTACCGAAATGTTCAAAGGTTTTTTCAATTAACCCATGTGCCAAGGAATACAATCCACGGGACGAAGTATAGATCATCTCTAATGTTGTATCCGATTTGGAAAGCACCTTGAATTGAGGAAGTTCTGCATCTGGGTATAGTTTGCGTACATGCACATGAATATGATCTTCAATACTATGGAGCAAACCAATAGGATTCTTATAGCTCGAAACTACCTCAGGATGGGTAGCTACAAGTCCATTAAACAAGAAAAGACCAAAACTATGTAGTAGTTGGTCTTGTGTTAGGCCTGTCTGTTTACCAAGCTCGGTAATCAAACTTACCATCTCATTAAAATCATAAGTGCCAACGGAAGTGTAGGCACCCCCAGACGGAAGATCACAATTTTCAATCAGGGAATCAACAGTCTCAAGTCCGTAGTTGGACTCGACCATTTCCAGAAATTCGGTAAAAACAATTCCTTTCATAATAAAGAATATTATGATTTAAATGTAGGAATTGTACTACCGTATTATAAAAAATATGTTGTGAAATACGGTTTTTTGTTAGCCTTTGATCAATTCACTGATTTCCCAGTAATCAAAAACCTTCTTCAATTTGGCTTCGTAATCTTCATATTTTAATGGCTTAATAATATAACCAGCTATTCCAATTTCGAAACATTTAAGTAAATCAACGCGGTTTTCAGATGTGGTTAAAATGATAGTTGGTAAGTATTTCAACCTTTCATCTTTTTTGATAACTGAGAGAAATTCCAGTCCACTCATCCTAGGCATATTCAAATCCAATAAAATGATATCGGGCGGAGTTCCCCCATTCAAGATCTCTAAGGCCTCTTCACCATTTTTGGCCTCGATAATCTTGTGCTTTGATTCAAACTTAGAAATTGCTCGTTGCAATTTCATGGTCTCAATCATATCATCTTCTATGAACAGCACATTCATGATCTAATTCGGTTTAGTATACAAAAGTGGGGAACATCAATCAGAAAAAGACTACAAACAAGTCAAATATAAAAAAACTATCGACGAATTGTAGATAACTGTCGATAAAGCATTTCACATTTTTTCAAAATCAAGGCAAGGCCGCCAGTTCGTTCTGAAGTTTTTTGGTCAATCCGCTTACGACTAAATCATACGAATGATCCAATAGTTCTTGTATAAGTTCAGGTGGTAAGCTTTCCAACATTAGGGTGTTCCAATGTTTCTTGCTCATATGATACCCAGGTATGATTTCACCATCATACGCTTCACGCAATTCAATCGCCTTCTCTGGATCGCATTTTAGGTTACACTGTGGTGGTAAACGCTCAAGCGCGACTAAAGCGAACATCTTGCCCATTACCTTAAATACCAATGTAGATTCATCAAAAGGAAATTCTTCGGTCACTCCTTTTTTTCGGATGCACAACTGGCGTAGTTCCTCAACGTTCATTTCGCTACCCCAAATGAATCATAAACAATAACCTTTTCCCATAAATGTTTGCATTCTTCTATGAATGTCAAATGTGGTTGCTCATTCTGATAGCCTTCTTGGGCCTCTGCAGATTCAAATGTAACAATCAAGGAATACGTAAACGAACCATCCACAACCTCTCGGGTAGCTTTTGGCGGCTTACCAATAAAATTGGTCTTGGCGTATGCAGAATTGTCCAAGAACTTTTTTAAAGAGGTTTCAAATAAATTACGATCTGCAGTATTGTCTGGGTCTTTAAACCAGAAGTAAACCGTATGTGCAAATGCAGGGTCAAATGTTTTCATTGAATCTTGGTTTTGTGCCATTGCAGTGCCTAAGCAAAGGCACACTAGTAAAGTTATAACTGTGGTTTTCATATGCTACTTTTATTGCTCTAAAAATTGCTTATCCCTATTCGATATTTCCAAAGCGCTGTAATCCAATTTCCAGCCAATGGTCTCCACGATCTTTTCAACCAATAAAACCGCCTGTAATGCTTCTGTCCGTGCCGTATCCATTAAACCGCTTTCTGGTATCTTTTGTTTGATATGATCTTTGGCTTCCTGATTCAGGTTCGTTAGGTCATTTGGCGTAAAGCTATTGAAAAGTCCATTCTTGATATCATAAAATTGCAATTCAGGTTCAATGGACAACACTTCCGGTCGTGGAAAATTATTTAAGATAATGGTCTTTTTTGCATCGTCTGCTTTTAAATCCAATTTGGAAAGATCATACCCTATATGAGCTTTTGCCTTTACAATGATCAAGGCCTTTTTTTTACTGCTCAATAAACTGAAGAAACCTTCCTTGGTGTTTTCATAATTGTAAATCTCCGCAAAATCACCTTCTACGGACACTAATTTGCAAACACTTCTGATTTTATCCAAGAGCACCGTGGATTGTTGTTTGGTCAAATCCTTGTTCCTTTTTCGTCGGAATAGTGAAAAGAACCAATACATTATAATGGCACCAAGTATTAATCCTAGAATGACTTCTAATAAATCACCCATCTTCTTTACCTATTTTACCTAAGTGTGTGAACTTAAATCCCTTGTCGTACTTAAGCCCATAACCAAAAATACGATCCATTGATGCATGCGAAAACAATATGACGCCTATCAATTGAAGTATTGGATATGCCAAGAATACTCCAATCAAATATAACAAGATGCCTAATCCTTTATGATGGAACACATTATATATGTGAGCTCCCACTTTGTCTCCCAATGCGTAACCAAACATGCCTATATCGGGAAGTAATATCAATACCAAAAACCACCACCAAGCATATTGTAGTTGACTAAAAAGGAATATCCCCAAAATCAGCATGAACAATTCCTCTAACTTTATGATTGTTTTCATACCTATATTATTTTATATAATAATGGCCGACTGGGACTTGCATCGTTTTCAAAAGGTGCCACTTGAAGCTCAAGCACGTAGCTCCCATCCTCAATAGTATTATCCACGTATATAAACTCCGTAATAGTTGCCTGTGTACGAGGATTACCATCGACATCCCAAAATGCCTTGTGACCTGCCAATGCTCCATCATCCTTCTCTTTATCCACGGAAGGCAGATCAACCAATAAATGTTCAATTCCTTTGGATACTAAATACGTTATCGCCTCCCTTAAAAAAAAGGCTGGATTGGTATTCGAGTATTTTGCGGAACACTTGTTAGTGAGGTTGGGGATAGTTCGCACTACCAAAGCCTCTCGTTTTTTATTTCCCAGGGCGTAACGCAGCTGTTTTTCTGATATCACAAAATCATTCCCTATTTTTTCTGGTGCTACAGTGATCAACTCAGCAAAGAAGAAATAACGCTTCAATGTTCTATTGACAGAATGGAACGCCTTTGTTATATGACCCAAACACTCGGTATGTGTCACATGCGAATGTGGATTAAATTGTATCGTATTGAAATTTGTAGAAGCACCTTCCGACACCTTCCCAATAAAATCACCGTCCTCATGTGGTTTAATTTGTGGAGGGTCCAAGTACCATGCATTGATATTGTCCTGTCCCCCTCTCAAGGGAATCGAAATATCCAAGGGTTCGCTTAGGTCCAGTTGTAGATTTCTAGAATTTAAACGAATGGTAGCGATCATACATCCAAGTTAACCATAAATAAATCCGATGCCATGCCATCCGCCAAAAACTTTCCTTTGGTCGTTGTCAATAAAGTATCCCCTTCAACTTTCAACAAACCTGAATCTAGAAAACGTTTACTCTGTTGCTTCAAATAATCCAAATACCGAGGTCCAAATTCAGTTTGGACCCTATCCAAAGAAACCCCCCATATGGTTCTTAAACCGGTCATCACATATTCATTGTAATTATCTGTTATAGACAGATGTTCTTTCTCTGAGGGAAGCACCCCATCCTGGATTGCCTTGGTATACTTTATGTTGTTATTTATATTCCAACTTCTGTGGCGACCGTCAAAGGAATGGGCGGAAGGACCAATTCCCAAATAGGGTTTCCCTAGCCAATACGAACTGTTGTTTCTGGAAAAATAACCTGGTTTGCCAAAATTGGATATTTCATAGTTGATGAATCCATTCGCTTCCAAAAGTTCCAATAGCACATGGAACTGTTCTTGACTTTGCTTTTCATCAATAGGAGCTATTTTGCCTGTTTCAATGAATTTTTTAAGTGCCGTTTTTGGCTCAACGGTCAAAGCATAACTGGATATATGAGGCAACTCCAATTCAAGTGTTGTATTAATATTTGAAATCCATCTTTCATTAGTCATCCCTGGGATTCCATAAATCAAATCGATGGTTATATTTTTAAACACTTCAGCTGCATCTTCCACACATTGCTTCGCCTCTTGCGCATTGTGTGCTCGGTTCATGAGCTTCAAATCTTCATCATAGAATGATTGGATTCCAATACTCAATCGATTGACAGGAGATTGAGCCAGAGCATCGATTTTGGATTTGGGCAAATCGTCTGGATTAGCTTCCAAGGTGATTTCTGGTTCAGGTAGGATGCTATAATTTTCATAAACCGTTCGTATAAGGTCTTCAATTTCGTTGGTCTCTAATACTGATGGTGTTCCACCGCCAAAATAAATGGTCTCTACTTCAATATCCTTGAATTCAGATTGTCGCATTTTCAATTCAATGTGCAATGCGTCCAGAAGCTCCTTTTTTCGACCTAGTTGGGTAGAAAAATGAAAATCGCAATAATGGCATGCCTGTTTGCAAAATGGGATATGGATGTAGATACCAGACATAATAACGGTCAATTGCCCATTGCCAAGTTACGGTGGATTATTTACTATTGACCTTTTTGGGGTTTTGCTTCACGAAGGCTTCCCAACCGGTATAGTGTTTACCCACATCAACACGCCCTTCATTATAGAAGTGGCATACAGCGGCGGCCAAACCATCAGTACTATCCAAGTTCTTGGGTAATGTTTTTAGTTGCAACATACTCTGAAGCATTTTAGCCACCTGTTCCTTACTGGCATTTCCGTTTCCAGTAATAGCCATTTTTATTTTTTTCGGCATATACTCCGTGATAGGTACCTGGCGGGATAGGCCTGCTGCCATGGCAACACCTTGCGCCCTTCCCAGTTTTAACATGGACTGTACATTTTTACCAAAAAAAGGAGCTTCAATAGCAATTTCATCAGGATGATAGGTATCAATGAGTTCCAGCGTACGTTCAAAGATGAGTTTTAGTTTGGTGTAATGGTCATTGTATTTTTTGAGCATTAATTCATTCATTTGAATGAACTGCATTTTTTTGTTCACCACTTTAATGATTCCAAAGCCCATTACGGTGGTACCGGGGTCTATTCCTAAAATTATCTTTTCTGTTGCCAATACTATTGCGTATTTAATACAATGGGAAGTCTAACGCGGATGGCTACCTTAATACCTCGATAAATGGCAGCTTTGACGGTAGTTAAATCATTAAGACGTTCACTGATTAAATCATTGAAATTCTCAATTTCACTTAACACCGCATTACTTTCTTCAAAATTTGTAATCAGGATAAAGCCATGTTCATCCACCTCAAAATCCACATATATGGTTTCATTGAGTTCTGTATTTACTTGAAATTGCAAATCGGAAACTGCTTCCGTAAAGTACCGCATCAGAGTAGCTTGAAAACAATCCCGCTGCACCTCTTTAATCGCCAGTTCATCACACTCCCCAACAAACAAAGGGTAACTGTCCACTTCATTCCAATTGACTTTGATTAATTCATCATGCACCAATTTATCGGTCTTTTCTTGGGTAGACATAAAAAGCTCACATGAGGTAAGCCCCAAGCCTAAAATGAATAAACCCAATAGTTTCCGCATAAAGCCCATGGAATTTGGCTGAAATTACGATTTTTTAGTCTATTCAATTCCAATTTACAATCAGATTTGGTTCACTTAATTGTAACATTTCCTCGCTAAATTTGTCTGATAGGAAAAACGATTATGGACATTGTATTACTCATACTGGGTTTTATTCTGATGCTGGTTGGTATTCTAGGGAGTTTTCTTCCTGTATTACCAGGACCACCGCTCAGCTGGGTTGGACTTTTACTGCTCTATATGACCAAAGCAGTACCTGACAATTGGTGGATATTGGGCGGAACATTGGTTCTTGCCTTGGGCATTACCGTTTTGGATTATGTGATTCCTGCAGCGGGTACCAAAAAATTTGGCGGTAGTAAAGCAGGAATGTGGGGTACCATAATTGGTTTATTGGTCGCCATATTCTTCCCGGTGTTTGGGCCCTTTGGTATTATTATATGGCCCTTTGTTGGTGCTTTGGTTGGGGAATTGGTAAATAAGGCAGATCAAAAAACCGCCATGAAAGCGGCATTGGGTTCGTTTATTGGCTTTTTGACCGGAACCTTTTTAAAATTTGTTATTACAGCAGCCTATTTGGTTTTCTTTATAGTCGTTACGGTAAAATATGCCGGAGATATTTTTTCATTCTAACCATTGAACCTTATCTCCAATTGCACCGCGCGCTCCTGCGTTTACTGGGTCATCAAAATAGCCCATATAAAAGAAACCCAAACATTTTTCTCCTTTATTAAGATCAAAAAATTCATCCATATATTTTATTAGGCCAGGAGAACTCCAATAACTCCCTATTCCAAGCTCAGTACAGCACAACCACATATTCTGAACTGCCATGGCAGTTGCCGCCAACTCCTCCCATTCCGGTAGGCTTTCATTAGGATCCCGTTGCATGCAAATGGCAATTAATGCTGCTGCTTTTGTTGGGTTTTCTTGTAGCTTTTTGATTTTAACCTGTTTTGGTTTTGGGTCGACCTGTTGGTATTTTTCCGATAGAAACTTACCCAATGCCTCTTTGTGACCATTCATTAAAACCTTGAAACGCCATGGTTCGGTTTTTTTATGGTTCGGGGCCCAGTTCGCTGCTTCCAAAATCCGTTCAATGGTTTCTTTGGAAATTGGACGGTCATTGTATTGAACAGGAAAGACACTCCTTCGGTTTTTTATCAAATCAAAAATCATAGCTAAATTTTAGATCATAAATATACTGCTTGCCCAGTTTAAATATGCAAAAGCAAATCCAAGCAGTTTTGCAATGCGGGATTTCTATGATCCTGCTTCCACACCATGGACAATACAGCACGCTGTTTTATGCGCTTTAATTCAATGAATTTCACATCCATTTGAAAGCCATATTGAAGCGCTGTTGGCACAATGGCAATACCTAACTTGTTTTCTACCAGTTTAAAAATGGTTTGTGCATGCACGGATTTATGGGATACTCTAGGCGTGAAACCTCCATCTTCGCAAATACTCAAGACCGTGTCGTAATACAGTGGACTATAATCCTGCGAAAACAAGATAAACGCCTCATCCTTCACTTGTTTGATGTTCTTAAACGAACTGGCCTCCAAGGGGTGGTCTGCTGGTATTACCAAAGAAAAAGTGTCTTCGTAAATGGGTTTTATTTCCAATCCTTTCGCGACTCTGGACAAACGAACGAATCCCAAATCCAATCGATCATGCATTATGGCATTGATCTGCGCCCTATTTGAAAGTTCTTCCAGACTCGTATGTATCAAGGGATACTTTTCTTTCAACTTGAGCAACAGATTTGGTACTACATTTTGCATCGCAGAACCTAAAAAACCAATACGAATCTCTCCCAAGTCCCCTTTTCCAATTTGCTTTAACTGCTTTTTGATCTGGTCTAAATGATTTAAAATGAACTCCACCTCGCCTTTCAAGTATTTTCCAGCCGGTGTTAACTGTACCTTTTTCTTATCACGAATGAAAAGCTGTGTCTCCAAAATTTCTTCCATTTGCTTTATTTGGGTGCTCAGACCTGGTTGGGAAATAAAGAGTTTTTCAGCAGCTTTTCTAAAGTGTAACTCCTCCGCAACTGCCAAGAAATAAATAAAATGTCTCAGTTCAATTTGATAATTCATGCTTATTAATTGTTACAAAAATAAGTATTGGTAATTATTAAACACGAATTCTACCTTTATCTGATAAATAATTAGGTATGAAACAATCCAAAATCTTCCATTTTGGCGAAGATCATTTAACCGCCGGTATTGCCTTGGCCATTGCTGAAGGGACTGTTCAAGGTATTGTATCCGAGCAGTGTTTTGTGAAAATTGAGGAAAGCCATCTTCGGGTGCAGCGAATTGTGGAAAAAGGCAATATTGTTTATGGGATAAATACCGGATTTGGCCCATTATGCAACACCAAAATTTCAAAGGAAGACACTAGGATTCTTCAATCCAATATTTTACAAAGTCATAGTGTGGGCGTAGGCGATCCCATTTCCATCAAATTGGCAAAAATCATGTTGATTTTGAAAATCCATGCGTTGGCAAAGGGTTTTTCCGGAATCGCAAAATCCACCATAGAACGAATGTTATGGCACATGGAAAATGATGCTATTCCTGTGGTTCCTTCCCAAGGTTCCGTAGGTGCCTCTGGAGATCTAGCACCTTTATCACATCTATTTCTTCCTTTGATAGGTCTTGGAAAAGTGCTATTTAAAGGAAAACAAATGCCTACCAAAGAATTATTTAAAAAGAATGGCCTTGAACCTATTGAACTTGGTCCCAAAGAAGGTTTGGCACTCATAAATGGCACTCAATTCATAGCAGCTCATGCCGTTTTAGTGGTTCAGAAAATGCAATATGCTTTGAGGCAGGCCGATATAATTGGCGCCATGATGTTGGAAGGATTACAAGGCTCCATAAAACCCTTTTATGAAGAACTACATGCTTTGCGGCCCTTTAAAGGAAACCAACATGTTGCCGGTAGAATTCGCACGCTATTACAAGGTTCTGAGATATTGGAGGACCATATAGACTGTGAACGAGTACAGGACCCCTACTCTTTGCGCTGTATACCACAGGTTCATGGAGCTTCCAGAAATGCCTGGCTACATCTCAAGGAATTGTTGGAAATAGAGTTGAATTCCGTAACCGACAATCCCGTTATCATTGATGATGAACTCACCATAAGTGGGGGTAATTTCCACGGACAACCCCTTGCCATGGCATTGGATTATGCAGCATTGGCTTCTTCAGAACTTGGTAATATTTCTGACCGTAGAATTTATCTCGCTTTGGAAGGCAACAGTCCCGGCGTCCCCAAATTACTTATGGAGGATACCGGAATCAATTCGGGATATATGATTCTTCAGTACACATCCGCAGCATTGGCAAGTGAAAATAAGAGTTTGTGTTTTCCAGCAAGTGCAGATAGTATACCCACTTCTTTGGGACAAGAAGATCATGTAAGCATGGGATCCATCAGTGGTAGAAAAGCGCTTCGGATTATTGAAAACACTGAAAAAATTCTGTCTATAGAATTGTTGACCGCTGCTCAAGCATTCGAGTACAGAAAACCGCTAAAATCTGGAGTGCTTTTAGATGAAATCCATAAATTCATAAGAACAAAGGTCTCATTTGCTGATAGCGATCGCGTATTTGCAGACGACATTGAAAAAGGTGTCCAAATGATACAAGAAGGAGAAATCATCAATCTTGTGGAGCAAGTTATGACAGATAAAGAATTAACGTGGAAAACGCCACATCAAGTTGAATTTGATACGTTTTGATATTATGGATAAACCAATATTAATCGGTCCGTTTGCACAACTACTGCCCATGTCAAAGTTACCGTTGAAAGGCAGCTTAAAAGATGACAAGTTACCTATTATTGAAAATGCAGGTATCGTTGTTTCCAATGGAAAAGTTGAACGGATTGGGACTTTCAAGGAATTGAATTCAAGGGACTTGGATGTACATAGAGTTGAAGGTTCGCATGTTTGCTTGCCTGGTTTTATCGATGCACATACCCATATCTGTTTTGGAGGAACTAGGGCTAGAGATTATGCGATGAGAAATGCCGGTGTTTCTTACTTGGAAATTGCCAAGGCCGGAGGAGGCATTTGGGATACCGTAACTCAAACCCGTAAAGCATCACAAGAAGAATTAGAAGCTGGAATTATCCGAAGGAGTAATACCCACCTTAAAAATGGCATCACCACATTGGAAGTCAAAAGTGGCTATGGACTGTCGGTAGAAGAGGAATTAAAAATGCTTCGAGCCATAAATAAAATAAATCAAAACGCATCCGTGGATTTGATTCCTACCTGTTTGGCCGCCCATATGAAACCCAAGGATTGGGTCGGTGAAGGTAACTACTTGGATGAAATCATTAATAGCTTGTTACCGAAACTCATTGAAGAGGGATTAACAAATCGTGTGGATGCTTTTATTGAAGAAAGTGCATTTTCACCAATGGAAATCAAACCCTATTTCCAAAAAGCCAAATCTTTGGGAATGGATATCACCGTGCATGCCGACCAATTTACAACAGGCGGCAGTGAAGTGGCCATAGAATTTGGAGCACTAAGTGCTGATCACTTGGAAGCAAGTACCGAAAAGGAAATAGAGCTTTTGGCAAAAAGCAATGTAATCGCCATGGCATTACCCGGAGCATCCATTGGATTAGGTTGTGATTTTACTCCAGCAAGAAAATTATTGGACGCTGGTGGCGCATTGGCCATTGCCAGTGATCACAATCCTGGTTCAGCACCTATGGGCGATTTGTTGACCCAAGCGAGTATTTTGGGCACTTTTGAAAAACTATCCAATACCGAAGTTTTGGCTGGAATTACTACTAGGGCCGCCGCGGCTTTGAATCTATCTGATCGCGGAAGTATCGAACATGGTATGATTGCCGATTTTGTCAGTTTTCCAACCAACAACTATCAAGAAATAACCTATCATCAAGGACAACTGAAACCAAGTAACGTCTGGAAGGCAGGAAAATTAATATTTGAATAAAATCGATATGGAACTGCACGAGTTTAAATCACACATACGTCAAGGAATTCCAGAAAATCTACCGGCACCGCGAACCTATCCAACAGGAGGGAATCCCGCACCGAAAAGAAAAGACATCCTATCCCCAGAAGAAAAAAAATTGGCGGTGCAGAATGCACTTCGTTATTTTCCTCAGTCTTGGCACCACGAATTGGCCCAAGAATTTGCTGAAGAATTGCAGGCTTACGGTCGTATCTATATGCATCGATTCAAACCCAGTTATGAAATGTATGCCAGACCCATTTCTGAATATCCTGCACAATCCAAACAGGCTGCAGCCATAATGCTCATGATTCAAAATAATTTGGATCCTGCCGTGGCACAGCACCCAGAGGAATTAATTACTTATGGAGGGAATGGAGCTGTTTTTCAAAATTGGGCACAATACCTTCTTACAATGAAGTATTTGGCAGAAATGACCGAAGAACAAACACTTCATATGTATTCCGGACATCCCATGGGATTGTTTCCATCATCAAAGGAGGCACCTCGTGTTGTGGTCACCAATGGCATGATGATTCCAAATTATTCCCAGCCGGACGATTGGGAAAAATTCAATGCCCTAGGCGTAACCCAATATGGACAGATGACCGCCGGTTCCTATATGTACATTGGCCCACAAGGAATTGTCCATGGAACCGCCATTACTGTGATGAACGCCTTCAGAAAAGTATTGGACAAGGAAGATACTCCAGAAGGAAAAGTCTTTTTAACCGCAGGTTTGGGAGGCATGAGTGGCGCACAACCTAAAGCCGGAAATATTGCAGGATGTATCACAGTATGCGCTGAAGTAAATCCTGAAGCTGCAAAAAAAAGACATCAACAAGGTTGGGTTGATGAGCTTTGTACTGAGATTTCTGAACTCGTTGCTCGAACCAAAAAAGCCATTAACGGAAACGAAGTGGTCTCTTTAGCCTATATCGGTAATGTTGTGGAAGTATGGGAAAGCTTTTTAGAGGAAGACATTTTTGTGCATTTGGGCTCAGATCAGACTTCGCTACACAATCCTTGGGCCGGAGGCTATTATCCAGTTGGGCTAAGCTTTGAAGCATCAAATGAACTAATGGCGGAAAACCCAACAGCATTCAAAGAAAAGGTACAGGAATCGTTGCGAAGACAAATCAATGCCATAAACAAGCATACTCAAAAAGGCACCTATTTCTTTGATTATGGGAACGCATTTTTATTGGAAGTTTCACGCGCAGGAGGTGAGGTTATGGCATCCAACAACATAGATTTCCGGTACCCTTCCTACGTTCAAGACATTCTTGGCCCTATGTGTTTTGATTATGGTTTTGGTCCGTTTAGATGGGTATGTACTTCAGGAAATCCAAAAGACCTTCAAAAAACCGATGCGATAGCGCTTGAGGTAATGAAATCAATAAAAGCGGCTTCCCCTGAAGAAATCCAACAGCAGATGCAGGACAACATCACATGGATTGAAGAAGCTGAGCAAAATAGATTGGTAGTTGGATCACAGGCTAGAATCCTTTATGCAGATGCTGAAGGACGTGCCAAAATCGCGGAAGCTTTCAATCGCGCAATTGAAAAAGGTGAAATCACGGCTCCCGTGGTTTTAGGCAGAGATCACCATGATGTCAGCGGTACGGATTCCCCTTTTAGGGAAACCAGTAATATTTATGATGGCAGTAAATTCACTGCGGACATGGCCATCCATAATGTTATAGGCGATAGTTTTAGAGGAGCTACTTGGGTATCTATACACAATGGCGGCGGCGTTGGATGGGGTGAAGTGATGAATGGTGGTTTTGGGATGGTGCTTGACGGTTCCGAAGAAGCCTCTCGCCGATTGAAAAACATGTTGTTTTATGATGTCAATAACGGAATATCCCGAAGGAGTTGGGCTCGAAACGAAGAAGCTCTTTTTGCCATCAAACGTGAGATGGAACGCAGCCCAAATTTAAAAGTAACCTTGCCCAATTTAGTGGAAACCGATATTTTGGACGCGTTGTTTTAACCAATGAAGCATTATTCCAACCCAGATAGTAACAATTGGCAAGGGCGTATCAGCAATAAAAGCCTTTATCTTCATGAAAAAGTGAAGTGCGTTCCTTTGATGGAGGTTCCAGAACCTCCTAAGAAATCGATTGCCTTATTGGGGTATGCCTGTGATGAAGGTGTGAAACGAAACCAAGGAAGGGTTGGAGCGGAATATGGCCCGGATGTCATCAAAAAGAGCTTGGCGAAAATGCCCAACCATTTGCCAAGCACGGTTCAACTATACGATGCCGGGAACATTACCTGTCCCGACGGGGACATGGAAGCTGCCCAAAATGCATTGAGTACGGGCGTAACTTCCCTTTTGGACAAAAAGCATTTTCCCATTGTTCTAGGCGGCGGGCACGATGTGGCTTACGGACATTACCACGGCATCAAAAAACATCTGGATTCCAAACAACAAGGGCAATCCATTGGCATCATCAATTTTGATGCGCATTTTGATTTACGTCAAAACGGAAACAACAACAACTCCGGCACACCGTTCTATCAAATTGCCATGGAAAACAAAGCAGAGGAAATTAATTTTAATTATCTCTGTTTGGGGATTCGAAAAGATGCCAACGACCGGAATCTTTTTCAGACGGCCAAAGAACTGGATGTCAATTTTGTGTTATCGGATACATTCCAAATTCAATTTCTAAGTGAAATCAACACTTGGATCAATGCATTCATCAAAACGGTTGACAAAGTATATGTTACCATTGATTTGGATGGATTTTCCTCTGCCTATGCGCCAGGTGTAAGCGCACCTTCGCCAATGGGTTTTACGCCCCATATTGCAGTGGAGTGCTTAAAAACGATTATGGCTTCTGGTAAGTTGATCAGTGTTGATTTTGCAGAAATGAACCCTAAGTTTGATAACGATGGGCAAACGGCTAAATTGGCCGCCTCCTTGGTGCATCACATTGCACACGAACTATTCCCTTAAGATCTTTTACTGACCCAAACAAAAAAAGCCTTCCATATGGAAAGCCTTTCATTGGTGGGCATCACGTTGATACCTCAACCTGATTTCAATCCTTTTACAGATTGAAATCCAACACAACGCGACAAAGATAGGAATGATTTTTGAAAAATTCTGCACATTCTTTATATGGATTTTTTCCGTTTTTTTGGAATTATTCCATAATTTAGCCTTCCCTCAATTAAACAATGAAAAAGACCATTTTACATATGGACTTGGATACATTTTATGTATCCGTGGAACGGATTATCAATACGGAGCTGAAAAACAAGCCCTTATTGGTAGGCGGCACCAGTGACCGTGGCGTAGTTGCAGCATGTAGTTACGAAACCAGGGGATTTGGCGTACACTCTGGCATGCCCATGAAAATGGCCAAGGAACTCTGCCCCGAAGCAGTTGTTATCCGAGGCAATGCCGGGACCTACAGCAAATACTCTGATGTAGTCACCGAAATTATCAAGGAACATGTGCCGCTCTTTGAAAAATCCAGTATAGATGAATTCTATGCGGACCTCTCCGGCATGGACCGTTTCTTTGGCTGTTACAAATATGCTTCGGAAATGCGGAAAAAAATCATTCGGGAAACAGGGCTACCTATTTCCTTTGGCCTTTCCGTAAACAAAGTTGTTTCCAAAGTTGCCACCAATGAGGCCAAACCCAATAACCAGCTTAAGATTGATTTTGGTTTGGAAAAACCGTTTTTGGCACCCCTTTCCATTAAAAAAATACCTATGGTAGGTGACAAGACCTATCAGACCTTACGGAATTTGGGCATTCGTAAAGTAAAAACCGTACAAGAAATGCCCATGGATATTATGCAAAGGGTACTCGGCGTTAACGGCAGGGTTATTTGGAAACGGGCCAACGGTCTTGACAATAGTCCCGTAATCCCTTTCCATGATCGCAAGTCCATCTCCACCGAGCGCACTTTTGATCGAGACACCATTGACGTTATCAAACTAAGGGGAATTCTACTTGCCATGACCGAAAACTTGGCTTTCCAATTGCGTAGAGGGGACAAATTGACTGCCTGTATCGCTGTGAAAATCCGCTATTCGGATTTCAATACATACTCCAAACAAATGCGCATTCCTTATACCAGTGCAGATCACATCCTAATTCCAAAGATTTTGGAACTGTTCAATAGTCTGTACAACAAAAGAATGCTGGTACGTTTGGTCGGCATCCGATTCAGTCATTTGGTATCCGGGAACTATCAAATCAATCTTTTTGAAGATACCGAAGAAGCCTTGAACTTATACCAAGCCATGGATTATGTCCGAAAGAGGTTTGGAAGTAGAAGTGTCCTGCGCGCATCCGCCATGGGAGCAAAGACCATAGGCAGTATGCACAATCCATTTAATGGGGAGCCACCAGTAGTATTGGCCCACCGGAAACAATGAAGAAAACAACCGAAAATTGTATTTGAACTGCCACACATATTACAGTTTGCGTTACGGCACTTTTTCTGAGCTGGAACTATTGAACCTTGCGCAGCAAAACCATGTTAAACGCTTGGTTTTGACAGACATCAACAACACCTCGGCAGGTCTCAATTTTGTGAGAAAAGCACCTGAGTATGGAGTTACCCCGCTTTTGGGTATCGATTTCAGGAATGGCGTACAACCTTGTTTTCTAGGTATTGCGAAAAACAACGAAGGATATCTGGAATTGAACGACTTCCTATCCCATCACCTACACGATGAGCTGGAAATCCCAGCCAGGGCACCCCACTTCAAAAACGCATTTGTCATTTATCCCTTTGAACAGGTGTTGCTGAACGAGTTGGAAGATTTTGAATCGCATGAATTTGTGGGGTTTTCCATTCAGGATTTAAGGCGGCTACCGTTCTCAAGATTGATCAAATTGAAAAACAAACTAGTAGTACAACAGCCCGTTACCTTTCGAAACAAAGCGGATTTCAATGCACATCGTTTACTGCGGGCCATTGACAACAATGTACTCCTAAGTAAGCTTTCCGAAGAAGAGGAAGCGGATGAAGGGGAAAAAATGTTCCCAATCCAAAATTTGGCCGCTGCATTTTCCGAATACCTCTTTATTTTGGAGAATACGGAAAAACTCCTGAACCAATGTAGCATACATTTTGATTTTTCAAACGGACGGAAACCACAAAACCTCCAAAGCTATTCTGGAAGTGTGGATGCAGATGAAAAACTCATCGAAAAATTATGCTATGAAGGCCTCCCCTATCGCTATAAAGAAGTAAACAGCTCTATCCATACTAGATTGGACAAAGAACTTAGTCTCATCAAAAAAATGGGATTTGTCTCTTACTTCTTAATCAATTGGGACATTGTTACCGAAGCTCGAAACAGAGGGTTCTATTATGTGGGAAGAGGAAGTGGCGCCAATAGTATTGTGGCCTATTTACTCCGCATAACCGATGTAGACCCTATGGAATTAGATCTTTATTTTGAGCGTTTCATCAACCTATACCGCGCCAATCCACCAGATTTTGACATTGATTTTTCATGGCGGGATAGACCTGCTATGACCGAATACATATTTGGACGATTTGAACATGTGGCCCTCTTAGGAACCTATGTAACTTTTAAGGAACGAGGTGTGATCCGCGAGTTAGGAAAGGTCTTTGGATTGCCCAAACAGGAAATTGACTTTTTGATTACGGGCAGGTATGACCAGAATAGCTTGGACAGCATGTCCAAACTGGTCCTCAAATACGGAAATCTTCTCAAGGACAAACCCAATTATTTGAGTATCCACGCGGGAGGCATCTTGATCAGCGAAAAACCACTCCATTGGTTTTCGGCCACACATTTACCTCCCAAAGGATTTCCAACCACCCAATATGACATGGTGATTGCCGAAGATGTAGGACTCTACAAATTTGACATACTGGGGCAACGTGGGCTGGGTAAAATCAAGGAAGCCTTAGAAATTGTCGCCTATAATCAACCCGAAAAACACAAACACATAGACATCCATGACATTCAGGGTTTTAAAAAAGATGAGATCATAAACAACCTGATCAAGACGGCACAGTGTATGGGATGCTTTTATGTGGAATCCCCCGCCATGCGCATGCTCCTGAAAAAACTGGAAGTGGACAATTATTTGGGCCTTGTCGCTGCCAGTTCCATTATAAGACCTGGTGTTGCAAGAAGCGGCATGATGCGAGAATACATCTTAAGGCACCGCAACAAGGGAAGAGCAGAAGAAAAGGCACATCCTGTAATGTTGGACATCATGCCAGACACTTACGGTGTTATGGTCTACCAAGAGGATGTGATCAAAGTAGCCCATCATTTTGCCGGCTTGGATCTTGGTGAAGCCGATGTTTTACGACGTGGAATGAGTGGGAAATTCCGATCTCGGGAAGAGTTCCAGAAAGTAAAGGACAAATTCATATCCAATTGCAGAAAAAAAGGATATTCCGACAATCTCATTTTTGAAATTTGGAACCAAGTGGCCAGTTTTGCCGGCTACGCTTTTGCCAAAGGACACTCCGCTTCCTATGCCGTGGAAAGCTATCAAAGTCTTTTTCTAAGAGCATATTATCCTCTGGAATATATGGTAGCAGTACTCAACAACGGGGGCGGATTCTATCGCTCGGAATTTTATATCCATGACGCTCGAATGATAGGAGCTACCATCCATGCTCCCTGTGTGAACAATAGCCATGCAGCCAATTGCATTTATGGCACACACATCTATCTGGGCATGGTCTACCTACGCGACCTGGAAAGCAGGGTCATGGATCGGATCATGAAGGAACGGAGGTCGAAGGGAAACTTCAAATCCTTGGAAGATTTTCTGGACCGTGTCATCATTTCGGTAGAGCAGCTCGCTATCCTAATCCGGATTGATGCCTTCAGATTCACAGGTATAAACAAACACAAATTGCTTTGGAAGGCACATTTGATGCTTTCCAAAAATGACCGTTTGGAACATCCTAAATTATTCCCGCCACGTCATCAAAAGTTCAAAATACCAAAATTGTATACCACCAATCAGGAAACCGCATTTGACCAATTGGAGCTTTTGGGCTTTTGTCTTTGTAGTCCTTTTGAGTTATTGGCAGAACCGCCAAAAAACCAAAATGGACAACGGGATTTACAACACTACCTCAACAAACATATCGACATTTACGGGTACCTGGTTACTGTAAAGAACACCAATACGCATGATGGTAAGCGGATGCACTTTGCCACCTTGGTAGATCAACATGGAGAAGTGTTCGATACGGTGTTGTTCCCCCCTGTGGCAGCCAAGTACCATTTTAGAGGGAAGGGTATTTATCGTTTTTACGGAAAAGTAGTAAGCGAGTTTGCCTTTTTAAGTATTGAAGTCATAAAAATGCAAAAACAGGATTACATTCCCGACCCACGTTATGCAGAAATGAAAACAAGTAAAAAATTACTGAAACCTAAGGCTGTAAAAGAGTAAACCTATTTAAATGCCGGATAACCCGTGATATCGGCCCCTGTAATCAGCAGATGAATATCATGTGTACCTTCATAAGTAATCACACTTTCCAAATTCATCATATGGCGCATGATACTGTATTCACCAGTAATTCCCATACCACCTAAAATCTGACGTGCTTCGCGGGCAATCTTTATGGCCATGTCCACATTGTTTCGTTTAGCCATGGATATTTGCGCCGTAGTCGCCCTGCTTTCATTTTTAAGTTGTCCTAACCTAAAAGCCAACAATTGCGCCTTGGTGATTTCAGTAATCATCTCGGCCAATTTCTTTTGTTGTAACTGATACGCAGCAATAGGCTTACCAAATTGCACACGTTCTTTTGCATAACGCAAGGCCGTGTCATAACAATCCATGGCTGCACCTATAGCGCCCCATGCAATACCATAACGGGCAGAATCCAGGCAACCAAGTGGAGCGCCTAGTCCATTTTTTCCAGGCAATAGATTCTCCTTGGGCACCTTAACGTTATCAAAAATAAGTTCTCCAGTTGCAGAAGCGCGCAGTGACCATTTGTTATGGGTCTCAGGTGTAGAAAATCCTTCCATTCCACGTTCCACAATCAATCCATGAATTCTTCCTTCTTCATTTTTAGCCCATACTACTGCTACATCAGCAAAAGGCGAATTGGAAATCCAAAGTTTGGCACCATTCAATAAAAAATGATCTCCCATATCCTTGAATTTAGTTTCCATTCCTCCTGGATTGGAACCATGGTTGGGTTCGGTAAGTCCGAAGCAGCCCATCCACTCTCCAGAAGCAAGTTTTGGCAAGTACTTTTGACGTTGTTCTTCTGTTCCATAAGCAAAAATAGGGTACATCACCAAGGAAGATTGTACAGATGCAGTAGATCTAACACCACTATCACCACGTTCAATTTCCTGCATGATCAAACCATAACTTATCTGATCCAAACCAGCTCCACCGTATTCTTCAGGGATATATGGGCCAAAGGCACCTATTTCTGCCAATCCACCAATAATTTCCTTGGGGAATTCAGCCTTTTGGGCATAGTCTTCAATTATAGGTGAGATGTCACGTTTTACCCATTGGCGCGCAGCATCTCTAACCAATAAATGTTCTTCGGACAATAAATCGTCTAAGTTGTAGTAATCTGGAGCTTCAAATAAATCTGGCTTCATCAAAAAAAGATTTTATCAAATGTACTAACGAAATATAACTTAACGCAGACCCATTGTTACATTTTTAAATAAAATGGTCGCGTTAGTTTGATATAGTCTTGGGTGTATTGGTGTCTCGCTGTTTCTATAATCAGTTCTTCCTGTTTCGTTTCGACTTTGGCAAATGAAAATTCCATAAGACTGCGTTTTATTTCCGAGTCTTTATTTCCTCTCACCCTAGTAACTCTAATTGGATACATGGCATTCGATTCTGCCATACGAACAAAATTTGCCTCCTCTTTAAAGGGAATAATGACAGCAAAAATCCCATTTGGACTTAATAAGGTCGCAACGCCTTGAATTAGTTCATCAAAAGGCAATGAACTATTTTGCCTGGCCATATCCCTTGAAACATCACCGCTTTCAACAGCTTCAGAATAAAAAGGTGGATTACTAATAATCAAATCATACGTGTCATCGATTTCGTCTACAAACTCATCAAGTCCAGCATGATAACAAAACAATCGATTACCCCAGGGTGAGGCTTCAAAATTCTCAACACATTGTTCGTACGCAGCTTCATCCAGTTCAATGGCATCTATAAGTTCAGCATTGCTGCGCTGTGCGATTTGCAACGCAAGTATCCCTGTCCCGGCACCTATGTCTAAAACTGAAGTCAAATGCTCATCTACAGCTGCCCAAGCTCCGAGCAATACACCATCCGTGCCTATTTTCATTGCGCATTTATCTTGGTTGACGGTAAATTGTTTGAATTTAAAAGGCTTGTCCATCTTAATTAAGATACAAGTCTACCAGGCCCTCTGGAGTCTTAACATGGATAGTCTTGGTATTCCTATCCACTTGGGTGATGATATCATCGCTAATCGGTATCAAGAGTTCCTTGCCGTCTTTTTCCACTTCAAACAACTCTTGGGAAGCACTGTCATTTACAGCTTGTATCACCCCAATATCACCATGGACCTCATCCATTAAAGTAAAACCAACAACTTCATGAAAGTAGAATTTGTTTCCTTCCAAGGCTGGAAGCATAGACAGTGGTAGATAGAGTTCTGAGCCCATAATCTTATCCGCGGAAGTCTCATCTTTTACCTCTTCAAAATCAATACGAAGTAATGCGGATTTATGTAGGCGACAACGTTCAATAAAAAATGGAACCAGATTGTTTCCCAATGAAACAAATACTGATTCCATGTTTTCGTAAATCTCAGGTTCGTCTGTATCGAGTTTAACCAATACCTCTCCCCTAAAACTATATTTTGAAACGATTTTGCCCAGGTAGAAACAATCTTCCTTGCGCATCGTTTTGGGTTTTATTCTTCTTCTTTGGCAGCTTCGGCCTCAGCAGCTGGTGCTTCTTCCGCTTCAGCAGTAGGTTCTTCAGCAGCAACAGCTTCTTCCGTAGCAGCTTCAACAGCCTCTTCAGCTTCTGGTGCAACTTCCTCCTCTACTTCTGGTAGTGCAGCAGCAGCACGCTTATCGCTAACTTCTTTTTCAGCCTCCAAAGCTTTAGCCTTGGCTTCAGCTTTAGCCTTATCCAATCCATCTACTTTTGACGCAACAGCTTTTTCTTTTTCTTCAACCCAGGCTTTGAATTTTTCTTCAACTTGTTCCTCAGTCAACGCTCCTTTACGAACACCACCTAATAAATGATGCTTTAGTAAAACACCTTTATAAGAAAGAATAGCTCTAGCCGTATCGGTTGGTTGTGCTCCATTATTCAACCATTTCACGGAACCATCCACATCCAAGTTTATTGTTGCAGGATTGGTATTTGGGTTATAAGTCCCCAATTTTTCCAAAAATTTACCGTCTCTTTTTGCTCTTGAATCTGCGGCTACAACCCAGTAGAAGGGTTTTCCTTTTTTACCGTGTCTCTGAAGTCTAATTTTTACTGGCATATCACATTAATTTGTAGGGTGCCCGACCCCGATTATTAATTCATTTATTCGCTTGCTCTTTAAGCGGGTGCAAATATACTTGATTTCTTTTAATACACAATGCATTACAACACTTTCTACTCCCGTTCAGCCAATTGATCTTTTCCCAGCACCAATTTCGATTTATGTTTCAAAACCAATGCCTCAATTTCTTGTATTTTCTTTTCATTTCCTTCGGAGACGTCAAACTGTTCTGAAATATCATGTCCCAAATGGTACAAAATTGGGTTTTCATGAATTTTTTTCGGACCAAATTGCCCATAAACCCCTTCTGTAATATAATGAGCTTTGTATTCTCCTAATCTAGCGGCGTACAATTCCGTACCTCGATAGTATAATATGTGGTTTCTAGGACTTGCTTCTCGATGCTGCAGTACGCTGCTAAGATTATAGCTATCCATAACTCTATCTTTGGGCATTTCAACTCCGGCAAAAGCACTAAAAGTTGCAAACAGGTCCATGGTAGAACCAATATCAGTTATCATGCCGGGTTCTACAATCCCTGGGCCCCAAATTATAGCCGGCTCGCGCATTCCGCCTTCCCAAGTAGATCCCTTACCAGCTCGCAGTGGACCCGCACTCCCTCCATTTGTCTTAAAAGGCAACCATGGCCCATTGTCGGAAGTAAAAACCACTATGGTGTTCTCATCCAAACCTTCAGCTTTTAGGGTCGCAATAATCTGTCCAATGCCCTCATCAATTTCTTGCACTACATCACCATACAAACCTCGCTTACTTTTACCCCTTGCCTCATCAGAAGCGAATAAGGGAATATGCGGTAAATTATGTGCCAAATAGATGAAGAAGGGTTCATCTTTATGGGATTTTATATAGGAGATGGTTTCCTGACTGTAGCGCTTTGTTATTGTATTTTGATTGGCCGGACGCTCAACGATTTGCGTGTTCCGTAGTAAGGGAACATTGAAATGTTCCGTTTTGATAGCTTCATCTTGCTGACTCCAATAGTCTCCATTTGGATATTTTGCAATACGATCCATATCATTCGAATAAGGAATACCGTAATAATAATCAAAACCATGATTTGTAGGCAAGTATTCCTCTTTGTGCCCTAAATGCCACTTACCAATACAAGCTGTACTATACCCTGCTTTTTTTAATTGCTCCGCCAGCGTTATTTCCGTAGCTGGAAGGCCATTTTTCGAATCTGGGAACAATACCCGGTGCTTATCACTGGCCATACCATTCCTAACAGGCAGTCTCCCCGTTAATAATGCCGCTCTACTAGGTGTACACACACTAGCGCCGACATAAAAATTAGTCCATTTTTGACCTTCATGCGCCATTTGGTCCAGATTCGGTGTATGTATACTGGGATTACCGTAACAACTCAAATCACCATAACCCAGGTCGTCCGCAAAAATGATGATGAAATTAGGTGGATTATCCGCATTTGCTTGAGCACTTGAGCTTATTGGAATGCCTAAAATAAATGCTAATAATAATACGATAATGGAATGTTTATGTCCTTGGTTCATTTTCATTTGGTTGAAGTTTATTTACTTATTATTATGACTAAAAAGAAGTATAAATGACATCATTTAAGCTATCAAGTCAAAATAACACCCTTGTCCGTTAGGGCTTAAACAAAATTGGAAAATCCTTGGTTAATAACTACTAAAAACTACATTTTAAATTCGACTCACGTTTATATATTTTTAATCTCTTATTTCGACTGAAGCAGATATATGTACCTAATATTTGATACTGAAACCACTGGACTCCCTAAACGTTGGGATGCACCCATAACTGATACGGACAATTGGCCTAGATGTGTTCAAATTGCTTGGCAATTGCATGATGATATGGGAAATTTGGTGGAGCATCAAGATATGCTGGTAAGACCTGACGGGTTTAACATTCCATATGAGTCGGAGCAAGTGCATGGAATTTCAACTGGTTTGGCCGAAGAACAGGGACAAGACCTTATAGAAACGCTGAAAGCTTTTCAGTTAGCCTTGGATAAAGCCAAATTTGTAGTTGGCCAGAATGTAGATTTTGACGTGAATATCATGGGATGTGAGTTCCACAGAATGGGTATAGATACCTCTTTGACCACACTTCCAGTTTTAGATACCTGTACAGAGAAAACAGCCGAACTTTGCAAAATCCCAGGTGGCCGTGGCGGAAAATTCAAGCTCCCAACATTAACTGAACTCCACCAACATTTGTTTGGCGAACCATTTGCGGAAGCGCACAATGCAACTGCAGATGTTGAAGCCACTACTAGATGTTTCCTCGAATTGATTCGGAACGGACATTACACCCAAGAGGAATTGGATGTCCAACCAGATTACCAAAGTCGATTTACGGAAGCCAACCCTCAGGAAATCCAACTTATTGGATTAAAGCATATTAATCTTAAGAAGGCGTCAAAAGCCATTGCTGACGCACTATGGGCCAAAGATACCGGAGGTGTTTCCGAAGAGGACATCAAGGCCAGTGCGGCCGATTTGGCGTCAGCGCAGTTCGCACATTTACATAATCACTCACAATTCTCCGTTCTTCAATCGACGATTAACATCAAGAGCTTGGTTAAGGCAGCTGCAGACCACCAGATGCCCGCAGTTGCACTGACCGATCATGCCAACATGATGGGTGCGTTTCATTTTGTAAAAGAAATCAAGGCGCATAACAAAGGTGTCAAAGAACGGAATAGCGAAAGGGAAGAAAAGGGAGAAGCCATTACGGAAATGGAAATTACTCCAATCATCGGTTGCGAGTTTCAGGTTTGTGATGATCATGGCAATAAAAACATTAAGGACAATGGCTATCAAATTGTGCTATTGGCCAAAAATAAAAATGGGTATCACAACCTAGCAAAAATGTCTTCCATTGCCTATACGGATGGATTTTATTACGTACCTCGAATTGACCGAAATATCGTTGAGAAATACAAAGAAGACGTAATAGCGTTGACCGGTAATCTGTATGGCGAGGTTCCAAATAAAATTCTTAATGTTGGGGAAAAACAGGCTGAAGATGCCTTACTATGGTGGAAAGAAACATTTGGTGAAGACTTTTATATTGAAATGATGCGACACGGCCAAGAAGATGAGGACCGTGTGAATCAGGTGCTTCTTCAATTAGCTGCCAAACATGAGGTTAAATTAGTTGCAACCAACAATACCTATTATTGCGATAAAAAGGATGCTGAAGCCCATGACATCCTTCTTTGTGTAAAAGATGGCGAAAAGCAGACCACACCGATAGGCCGAGGCCGGGGATATCGCTATGGTTTACCCAACCAAGAGTATTATTTCAAGTCATCCGATGAGATGAAATCCCTCTTCAAAGATGTACCTCAGGCCATTTTGAACATTCAGGAAATTGTGGGCAAGGTGGAAGCTTTTGATTTGGCCCGGGATGTACTCCTACCCAAATTCGACATTCCCGAGGAATTCAAAGATGAAGCTGACAAAAATGATGGAGGAAAAAGAGGAGAAAATGCCTATCTAAGACATATTACCTATCAAGGTGCAGAAAAACGATATGGGGAAATCACGGAGGAGATTTCGGAACGCATCGATTTTGAGTTGTCCACCATAGAAAATTCAGGGTATCCCGGATATTTCCTGATTGTAGAAGATTTTATTCGGGAAGCAAGGAATATGGGCGTATCTGTAGGGCCTGGTAGAGGCTCGGCAGCTGGCTCTGTTGTAGCGTATTGCCTTACCATCACCAATATTGACCCGCTAAAATACGACTTACTTTTTGAGCGTTTCCTTAACCCAGATAGGGTATCCATGCCCGATATCGATATTGATTTTGATGATGAAGGACGAGGTCGTGTAATGGATTATGTCATCAATAAATATGGAGCCAATCAAGTTGCCCAAATCATCACCTATGGTACGATGGCAGCTAAATCATCCATTCGAGATACTGCCCGAGTTCTGGATCTACCTCTAAATGATGCGGACAGAATAGCGAAGCTCATTCCCAACATGTCCAAACTCAATAAGATATTTGGGGTTGAAGAAGCAGCACTCAAGAAAAAATTCCGCTCAGATGAGTTGGAAAAGGTCCATGAGCTCCTGAACATTTCCGAAGGTGATGACTTGGAAGGTCAGACGGTGAAGATGGCCCGAGTCTTGGAAGGATCGTTACGTAATACCGGAATCCATGCGTGCGGTGTCATTATTACACCTGATGACATTACCAATTTTGTCCCTGTTGCCACAGCCAAGGATTCCGATTTATACGTTACACAGTTTGACAACTCCGTGGTTGAAAGTGCCGGCCTTCTGAAAATGGACTTTTTGGGACTGAAAACCTTGACATTGATCAAGGACACGGTCAAAATTGTTAAAGCGAGAACCGGGGTGGAGCTGATTCCAGATGAATTTCCATTGGATGACGAAAAAACTTATGAACTTTTCCAACGTGGCGATACGGTAGGGATTTTCCAATACGAATCTCCCGGAATGCAAAAACACATGAAAAACCTCAAGCCTACGGTTTTTGATGACTTGATTGCTATGAACGCGTTGTACCGTCCAGGTCCAATGGAATATATTCCAAGTTTTATCGCCAGAAAACATGGCGAGGAGGAAATCACCTATGATCTTCCTGACATGGAAGAGTATTTAAAAGAAACCTATGGCATTACCGTATATCAAGAACAGGTGATGCTACTCTCTCAAAAATTAGCAGGTTTTTCCAAAGGTGATGCGGATGTCTTGCGGAAGGCCATGGGAAAAAAGATTTTTGCCTTACTTCAAAAGTTAAAACCCCAGTTTTTGGATGGCGGTGAAAAAAATGGGCATCCAAGAGATGTATTGGAGAAAATTTGGAAGGACTGGGAGGCCTTTGCTTCTTACGCATTCAATAAAAGTCACTCTACTTGCTATGCCTACATCGCCTATCAGACTGCGTATTTAAAAGCACATTATCCTGCAGAATACATGGCTGCGGTGCTATCGAATAACATGAACGACATCAAACAAGTCACTTTCTTTATGGAAGAATGTAAACGGATGGGACTAGAGGTACTTGGTCCAGATGTCAATGAATCCTATTACAAATTTGCGGTTAACCAAGATAACGCCGTGCGATTTGGAATGGGGGCCATAAAAGGAGTGGGACGTTCAGCCGTGGAGACCATAGTTGAAAACCGAAAAGAAGACGGGCCATTTAAATCTGTATTTGATTTGGCAAAAAGGGTTGAACTTAGGGCCGCAAACAAAAAGGCTTTTGAGAACCTTGCTCTAGCTGGAGGTTTTGATTCTTTTGGCGATACACACAGAGCTCAATATTTCCATCAAGAAAATGATGGTATTTCTTTTTTGGAGAAAGCCATTAAGTATGGTGCCAAATTCCAAGAAAACCAAAACTCCTCCCAAGTCAGTCTATTTGGAGAAGCCAGTGAAGTGCAAATTCCTGAGCCTGTTGTGCCACCTTGTGAGGATTGGGGTACCATGGAAAAATTACGTCGTGAGAAAGAAGTAGTAGGCATTTATATTTCCGGTCATCCTTTAGATGATTTCAAAAAAGAAATCAAAGCCTTTTGCAATAGCAACGTTTCTGCTTTTTCGGAATTGGAACCCTACGTAAATCGAGAACTTACCGTGGCAGGTGTTATTACCGATGTGCAACATCGTGTGTCTAAAAATGGTAAAGGCTGGGGCTTGTTCACTTTAGAAGATTATACAGACTCCCACGAATTCCGGATTTTCGGGGAAGAATACCTCAAATTCCGTCACTTTTTGATGATCAATTCATTTGTTCATGTCAAAGCATTTGTTCGAGAGGGCTGGGTAAACAGGGATACCGGAAAAAAAGGAGATCCTCGATTGCAATTCAATGATTTTAAACAATTGCAAGATGTGATGGAAGCCTATGCCAAAAAATTGACCATAAAATTAGACATTGATAGGCTTCAGGATAAGAGAATCCAAGTTTTAAAGGACACATTGACGTCTCACAAAGGTGATCACCCGTTGAACTTTGTGGTTTATGAAATGCAGGAAGAAATCAAATTAAATTTATCCAGCAGAAAACAAAAGGTGAAAATCAATAGCGAGCTTCTTTCTGCATTGGAAGAGAACGAGATACACTACAAATTGAATTGAGTTCCAATAATTTAAATCAATGGCGTGATAATAAAAATGAATGCTTCGTTGGTAAGGAATATGGACTTTAATTGACTAAATTTGCGAATATTAAAATAAATAAAATGGCACTAGAAATAACAGATGCAACCTTTGATGAAGTAGTACTTAAAAGCGACAAACCCGTTGTAGTTGACTTTTGGGCTGCATGGTGCGGACCTTGTAGAATGGTTGGTCCAATCATTGAAGAAGTTAGTCAGGAATATGAAGGAAAAGCAGTAGTTGGTAAAGTTGATGTTGATGCCAATCAACAATTTGCCGCTAAATATGGTGTTCGTAACATTCCTACCGTATTGGTTTTCAAAAATGGTGAAATCGTAAACCGTCAGGTTGGAGTTTCCCCTAAGAAAGTTTATACTGACGCTATAGAGGCGGTATTATAAAATTTATTCCTTCGGAATTTTACAAAAGGTTTGGCAATTGCCAAACCTTTTTTGTTTTAACTTGACCATCAACTTTTAGGCATGGATCTCCGGACAGAATTACATAAATCCCAGCTTTTCCTAAACTTGGAGCTATTGGCCAACCAAATTGTTGAAGGGTTTATCAGCGGTATCCACAAAAGTCCTTTTCATGGTTTTTCTGCAGAATTTGCCGAGCACAAAATTTACAATCCAGGTGAAAGTACCAAACATATCGACTGGAAACTTTTTGCCAAAACAGATAGGCTTTATACTAAGCGCTACGAGGATGAAACCAATTTAAGGTGCCATATGATCTTGGACAATTCCTCATCCATGTATTTCCCCAAGGTAGCTGAACTTACATTGGACAACCTCAACAAAGTTGGTTTTGGTGTTTTGTCCATCGCTGCCCTCATGCAAATCTTAAAGAAGCAACGTGATGCTGTTGGCCTAAGCATCTACTCCAACACCTATAATTTTTATAGTTCAGAGAAGAGCAGCGAACGTCACTTTCAGATGCTCTATGCCAAACTAAACGAAGTAAGCAACAGTCCAGATTCAAAATCAGGCACTAAAACATACACTTACCTTCATCACATTGCGGAAAAAATCCATAGAAGAAGTCTAATTTTTCTTTTTTCGGATATGTTTCAAACTGAAACCGAGGAAGCGCAACTTTTTGAAGCATTGCGACATTTAAAGTACAACAAGCATTCTGTGGTACTGTTCCATCTGATGGATCACACCCATGAACTTAATTTTGATTTTGATAATACTCCAAAGCGTTTTGTGGATATGGAGTCCGGGGCCCATATCGATTTATATGCGGATAATGTGAAAGAAGCTTATCAGAAAAAGGTCCAAGAATACCAGTCGGCCTTACAACTGAAATGCGGTCAATACAAAATAAAGTATGTTGGAGTGGATGTCCGTTCCAGTTTTGCACAGGTCTTAAATACTTTTATGATTGAGCGACAAAAATTTGTTTAGTTGCTTTTTCAAAAAAACTTTTGCGAATCAAAAAGGACAATGTATATTTGCAATCGCTTTGCAAAAAGCATGAACAAGATTTGAATCCCGCTTTTGCTGGAGTCTTAATAAGATAAAATCATTGGTCTGGTAGTTCAGTTGGTTAGAATACCTGCCTGTCACGCAGGGGGTCGCGGGTTCGAGTCCCGTCCAGACCGCAAAAAGCTCCGAAAATTCGGAGCTTTTTTTATGCAATTTTTTTATTGCCTTCAACAAGGTAATACTGCATTCACAGATTGTTTACCAGCATCCACAGATTAAACTTCGATTGATTTCATCGCACTGATAGATTTATATCAAAATCAATCGAAATGCGAACAATCTCATTATTAATAATTACCCTATTTGGAACACAACTCATACTGGGTCAATCCATAAGCGGAAAGGTCATCAGCGGTATTTCACAACAACCTATACCCTATGCAACAATTATCCTTAAAACTCTCGAAAACCAATTTTTAGAAGGTACCACCACATTGGAAAACGGCACTTTCACACTTGCTTATGAGGCAGGTGATTATATACTGGAAGCCAGTTTTATTGGCTTTAAAACCTATAGCTCCTCAATTATCATAGAAAACAATGAGGAGTTAACTATTATATTGGAAGAAGAGGAAACCGCATTGGAAGAAGTGGTGGTAACAGCAGAACAAACAACCGTTTTACAGTTGATTGATAAAAAAGTCATCAATGTGGGTAAGGATCTATTGGCATCTGGCGGTAATGCCACAACTATTTTGAGTCAATTATCCGAAGTACAAACGGACCGAGACGGGAACATAAGTCTTAGAGGAAGTAATAACGTAAGTGTACTGGTAAACGGAAAACCATCACCACTCGAAAACAACGAATTACTACAACAAATCAATGCCGATGAAATCATAAAAGTTGAAATCATCACTTCACCATCCGCAAAATACCAAGCGGACGGACTTACTGGTATTATAAATATTCTTACCAAGAGCAAAATCCAGAAAGGGGTCAATTTCAGCACCAACTTAAATGGCAATACACTAGGTGGCTACGGAACTCGAATAAATCTGAACTACGGCGGAGAAAAAATCAGTTACAAGATTGGCGGGTCTTATACCAAAAACATAAGTAAATACGAATTCACACAGGACAGAAATGACATTTTACCTTTTAGGCAGGAAAACGATTTAGTCTTTAACGGAGATGTCTATAACTTCAATGGCACTATTGATTGGTTCCCCAATGACCAAAATGAATTTTCCATAGGGCTGGATTTCACGGATAATTCACATACACTGGATAACGATGCAATCATTTTTTTAAATGGTGAAAATACCACTCAAAATACACTAGGTGACCACATCCATAGAACGCTGAAAATCAATGGAAACTATAGATATAAATTCAACCAAGAAGATTATCTGGAGGTGGACGCCCAAATTTCCAACAACACCAATGTGTTGGCAAGTGATTTCTTGCCCAATCTAGGTGTATTGGACAACAGCACGGACAATGATGTAATTATCTACAATACTGCGATTGATCTTTCAACCAATCTAAGTGAATCCACAAAACTGGAAACAGGATTACTTTGGAATCGGCAAAATCTTGACAACTCTAGAGTCTTTATCGAAAACAATACTCCCTTACCCCAGGAAAATTTTGAAAACACCCAATCAACCTACGCGTTATATGCTTCGCTACAACATAACCTACCAAAGCTCAATATTCAATTAGGTCTGCGTGGTGAACATTTTGAAAGGGAAGCCTATTTGGAAGCAATTGATTTTTCCATCCAAAATAATTTCACCAATCTTTTCCCATCTGTACACCTCAAATACAATTGGAATGAAGAAAATACCGCAACCTTTGGATTCAATAGGAGAACAAGCAGACCTACACTAATTCAAATCAACCCAATTACCTTTCAACCCAATGAATTTACCCTAAACCAAGGCAACCCATCATTAAATCCAGAGTTCTCAAACAATTTTGACGTTTCATATCGCTTTGAAAAAAAGAATTTCAGCTTCTCTCCAACCCTGTCATATCGACTAAAAGAAGATGCCATCACCTACAATTACTTTCTTAATGATGCTGGTGTTAACGTATATGACCTCATCAACAATGGCAAGGCGGATTCTTACGGACTGGAATTGCTTACAACTTTCAAGCCTTTGGTTTGGTGGGATGGAAGTATCGGGTTTAATTGGAATTATGAGAAATTAAGAATTGATCAACTTGGATTAGGTATTAATTTCAGCAGAAGCACAAGCTTGGTTTTCAGAAATCAATTAACGCTATCCAAAAAAACCAATGCTGTAATTTCATGGAGATATTATGGTCCCCGTGATTATTATTTTCTTGCTGAAAGCAATTACAGCAGTTTTGATCTTGGATTTCGGCATAAGCTATTTGATGGAAAAGGAAACCTAAACTTGAGAATAACAGATATCTTTTCCAATCTTGGCAGTACCAGTACCAATACGGGTGTTGGTTTTGTTCAAAATGACAGTTATAACCCACAGTCCACTATTGCCTATCTTACTTTTACATATACTCTTAGTGGTGGCACTGTGAAAGAACGTGCCAAAAAGGCTAGGCAATACAACAGTGGAATAATTGAATGATTGTGGTATTTTACCAAAAGAAGTTGGATAAGAAGCAACCGTTAAGAATCAGCTCAAAACAATTTGATGTAAATTGATGACATGGGAAAAGCACTGCATAAAAAATACGTAGAAGTAGGGCTGCATGTACTGTTTTGGTGCATATATATTACCTATCCTATAATTAAATTTGGTTACTACAGAGCATTAGTTTACAACCCAACAGAAGCTATTGGAAATACGTTATTCATGGCAGTTTCTGTATACGTTACCTATTTTTTACTCTCTCGAAAGAATCGTTATTGGCCAAATTATGTAATCATCCTTTTTGTTCTGATTGCTATTGTTTCTTTGAACTGCTATTTGAATTCGCAGGAATGTGAATGTGACCTTCGTACCTGTTTCATCAATAAATCGGCAGAATATCTTCTAGTAAATACATTTTTTATTGCCTTGTTGTTGATCAAGAGAAATATGGATCATCAACGACAATTGGAACAAGTAGAAAAGGAAAAGGTGTTAGCTGAGTTAAAAAGCCTCAAGGCACAATTAAACCCTCATTTTTTATTCAACACCCTTAACATGCTTTATTCTGATGCGGTACATAAGGACGAAATCCTGGCAGATAAAATCCTAAAGTTATCGGACAGTTTTCATTATTTGATGCATGAAGGTGACAAACCTACTGTTACGTTATCAAAAGAGGTGAAATTCATTGATGATTATATCGAATTACAAAAGGCCAGAATGGGCAAAAAAATCGCCATACAATACCATAAAAATATTGAAAATTCGGAATTGGAGGTAGCACCATTACTAATGATTCCCTTTGTTGAGAATGCTTTTAAACACTCCACTATGACCGAAGGCCAGCAGGTACCCCTATCTATTAGCGTTCAAGAACAAAATGGAATCCTTAACTTAAAGGTGCGAAACCAATTTGACCCTGACTATTCCAAAAAACAAAGTGAAGGCTGGAAAGAAAGCGGAATAGGTCTTGAAAATGCCAAAAAGAGACTACAACTGATTTATCCGAACAAGCATCATCTGAGTATCAAACAAAGTGAAAAAACATTCCTTATTCATCTTGAAATTGAACTAAGAGATTAACTAATCAATTATAGTACATGAAGTGTATTATCATAGAAGACGAGGAGCCAGCGCAACAGTTGTTGACCAAATACATAGCGCAGACCCCAGGAATGGAGTGTATCGAAATTTACGATTCAATAGTAGGGATAGCGCCAAAAACCTTAGGCGATTCCGATTTAATTTTTTTGGATATCCAACTACCTGGAGCCAATGGTATTGAGTTTTTGAAAAATTTGGAGGTAAAACCCATTATTATCATCACAACTGCCTATCGTGATTATGCCGTGGATGCTTTTGAAGAGGCAGTTGATGATTACTTATTAAAACCATTTTCATATCAACGTTTTCTGAAAGCAATGATGCGAGCTCAGAATAAGTTGGCCAATAAGAAAGCTACCATAAAAAATGACCTACTCTTTGTTTATGCCGATAAGACTTTCTATAAGATACGTAAAGCCGAAATCCTGTTCTTAAAATCTGAGGTGGACTACGTTTATTTTTATTACCAAAACAATAAGCTATTAGTTCAGGACACGATGAACAATTGGGAAAAGGAACTAAAAAATGATGGCTTTGTAAGAGTTCATCGTTCTTTTCTAATCAACCCCAACAAAATAGAAAAGGTAGAGGGTAACCAAATCTTAATTGGTGAACATAAAATTCCAATTGGTGTGACGTACAAAAAGGATTTTATGCAGCTTCTTCGGAGTCATTAAACAATCTAACCCTGAAGCATTTTGGGATTCGGGTAATTATCAGATTGGTCCTCAATGGTTTCATCCATGCACACGAAGTCCTTTTCAAGTGTCAACGATAAGGATTCCCCATTATTTAGATTCTGGGTATGGTAAAATCCAACTTTTTCATTCTTATACCATTCCCTAAGTAACTCATTTGGCACTAATAGCGTAATTGTTCCATTAGAAAACTGCGCTTGTAGATTCTTAAATGCTGCAGTAGCCTTCACGGCATATGAGAAAACTGAATCATCAAACTTTGTTTGTTGTTCAAATACACCTTCGTCACATAATTTCTGAACTTCAGATTTGGTCAATCTAAAACGAATTGAATTTTCCCTAATTCTAATTTTCATATGCCTTTAATTAACTAATGGGTTTCTGATTGAATAGTTTCTTTTTTACGGTATCGCAATTTACCTAGTTCTATTCCAATAGCTGTTTTGGCAAGCATGGTAAATACAAATGCGCCTAAAGCCCAGATACCCAAGGTGACCCAAATCTCAACCCATGTGGGTGTATATTCTGCAATTTTCCCATAAGGTCCTGGTATGAATCCAGGAACTATCAATCCAAACCCTTTTTCAATCCATATTGCTACGAACAAGATAAAACAAGCAAAATATAAAATCTTAAAATTGCTTCTGAATTTATGCACAGTAAGTAAAACAGTAGCCAATACGTTCAAGGGTATTGCTGTCCATATCCATGGCATCAATGCATTCTTTCCCTCTAATCCAAAGTACAAATAAATAGCGCTTTCACTATGGTGCGTTGGCGCATAAAATTCCTTGAACAATTCAGATACAAGCATAATCAAATTGATTTGCGCAGCAACTGTCACGATTATGGCAATCTTACGAATGGTCTTATCAGGAATCTTAAATTCTGAGAATTTTCGAATAGCCGCCAAAACCAATATGATCAATGCTGGTCCAGCAGCGAATGCCGAAGCCAAAAATCGTGGTCCCAATAATGCGTTGTTCCAAAATGGTCTCGCCTGAAGTCCTTGATATAGGAATGCCGTGACCAAATGAATGGCCACTGCCCACAAAACAGAGAGAATAGCTCCAGGGACATAGATGTTATGCTTGGCTTCCTTTCCCTGATAGTGTCGAAATAAAATATACAATGGGATTGTAATATTGATAAACAAATAACCATTCAGAACAATCACATCCCAAGCCAGCATGGAATTAGGAAAGTTGAATACTCCAATAAAGGGTATCAAATGCCATGCAACAGCAGGACCTCCCAAATCAGCAACGATAAAAGCCAAACACATTATGAGTGCAGCCACTGCCAGTCCTTCACCAATCAATACCGCCTGCTTAAAATCAATATCATGTAAAACATAGGTAGGCATAACCAACATAACTGCGGCCGCAGCAACTCCGACCAAAAAAGTAAAGTTCGAAATGTACAATCCCCAGCTAACGCGGTCGGTCATACCAGTAGCACTCAAACCTTGTTCCAATTGTATGTAATAGGCATACATTCCTATTAACATAACCACTGTGAGCAGGAACATCCATAAATGGTAGACCTTGGAACCATGGGTAATATGACCCAAACTATCCCTAACCATACTTCTAAAAGCTCTGAACGTCTCCATTTATAAATTGTTTAGCCCTGTTGTTTTCAATCCATGAAATACCAGAATTTGGGCTCTGTACCCAAATCTTCCTTTAGTCTAAAAACCTGTTTATTCTCAAGTACCCAGCGTATTGTACTATTGGGGTCTAATAAGTTACCGAAGATCCTTGCACCAGTAGGACAGGCCTCCACACAAGCGGGATCTCTACCCGATCTTGAACGTTGTACACAAAATGTGCACTTTTCCATAACCCCTTTTTTACGCAATCGGTTGCCTAAATAATGCTGGTTTTTGTTCACCTCTTCTTCTGGAACTTCAGGCTTACTCCAATTAAACCTTCTACCATCATATGGGCATGCAGCCATACAATAGCGGCAACCTATACACCAATCGTAATCTATGACCACCAACCCATCTTCTTCCCGCCATGTTGCCTCCACTGGGCAAACATTCACGCAAGGAGGATTATCACAATGAAAACACTGTGTACCCATATAAAAATGCCCTTCAGCAGGAACTTCATGATAATAATTATCATCGGCTTCATTGAATTTGAATCCTTGTCCATCTTTCATTTCGTGGATTCGGATATACTGCATTTCTGAGTTGCGATCCTGATTGTTTTCCTCTACACAAGCACTGACACAGTTCATATAACCTTGACATTTGGATATATTGAAAGCATAACCAAATAGCACGTCCTTTGAAGCATCAGTTGCTGTCATTTTTATATTTTTTTTCTTTCTTAATTGGTAAGACCGAACCAAACGATCAACTGTTGCTTGTTTTTCTTCTTGGGTCATTAATTTATAATTGCCCTTGAATTGCTCTTCCCAATCAATCTGTGCTTTTTCCTTGGCTTCTCCACTAGTGGTAATACTACAGGAAGTATGTACCGCACCAGCTCCAACCAATAGGCTTGCGGTTAATTTTCTAAATGCGGTCCTGCGGTCCATCTTCACATCAAAAACTTGTTGAAATCCATCTTTTTGTGTTTGGGCGACAGCTGTATCCCCCATAATTTCTTGCTCTACAGCAGCATCGAATTCAGCTGCTGATATAGACTGCGTTGCTTGCCGGCTATCCTCCTTAGTAGAGCCACATCCACCACTTGATTTCCCACAACCACAAGTTGTTTGGCTTGTTTTTTTATTTCCAAGTCCCAAATCCAACTGATACCATTTTTTATTCGCTTCCATAAAATTCCTTGCTAGCTATTTTCTTTCTTCTTCCATATGAGAGTTAAATCGTACTGGCCATTTTGACGCTATTTGCGGTTGATGCGGATTATGGCAGTTTATGCAGGTCATTGCCGCTCTTGGTTGTGCCCATCCACCGATGTTTTTGCCATGTGCCCCACCCTTCCAATCTTCAAATTGTGAATTATGACACTGCGCACATAATAAATAGCTCCTGTTGAAATCAATGGGATTACCAGTTAAACTCAACGTTTCATCCATATTATCCCCATTATGACAAGTTGCACAATTCATCGCATTGGAATTGGCGTGGTTGAGTTCAATATCCCAATGCGCTCGCTTTGATTTGCCTTTTTGTTGCATTTGTCCAAGCGGCCGATTGTGACATTCTGAACAAGCATAAGATTGCATCTGACTCTTCCTTTCCGGAATCAAAAATGAATGTCCCCCTTCGGTTATTTCAATAGTATTGACATCGCCTAAAAAAGCTTCTGAAGAAATTCCTGGGTCATGATAAGATTTGCTTTCTTCATCAATTTTTTCCTTCAAACTATGGTATTCGGCTTCATTATGCTTACAAGCAATTGCGGCACAAATTAGCATGGAACAAGATATGAGTCTAACCAATTTCATTTACTTGGGGTATTGGTTCTTACAAATAATTCCACATTTTGAAGCTCATGTTCTTTTGGAACATGGCATTGTCTGCAATTAATTCGCTCAGGATGGTCCACCCAGATTTCCTTAACTGCCGCAGGACCTGCATGACATGCTAGGCAGTTTTCCCGCATTTGTAATGGATGGGGCATTACTGGCGGACTTCCCGGCAAAGCATTGTTTACCCCTACCTGAGGTGCTGGCTTTTTATAAAAATTGGAAGCCTCAAAGCTATTCCTCACCAATTGCTCAACATGGCATTGTTTACAATTGACCATTTCAGGATGCGGGGTAACAGGAGCATAAGCGCTGAATTTTTCAACAAATCCACCATTTTGATGGCATTGGAGGCAGATTTTTCCACCCATTCCCAGTTTTTCTTTAACTGGATGGGGTATACTTGGCGGTGCTCCTGGATAAGCTCGATTATCATAGTAGGTTGCAAGTGTGCGTTGATGATTTTCATCCTGGGGCATTTGTAGATACTCCATGGCTAATCCAGCCCTTTCAAACACCTTCTTTTCTGAAGGGATTATTGGCAATGGTGCTGTTTCATGAATGGGTATGTACGCTTCCTCGAGTCCCTTATAATAACTATAAGTCCAATTCGCTAAAAACCCAACGAACAACAGCGCGAATATCAGCAAGATTCCCAATCGCTTTTTCATGCTATACCTTTTCTACTTTTACAGCACATTTTTTGTAATCAGGTTCCTTGGAAATTGGACAAAAAGAGTCCAATGTAATATCATTAATGAGCATACTTTCATCAAAAAACGGAACAAACACCTGCATAGGTGCTGGAACACCTCTTTCATTTACTGAAGCTGGCAAGGTAATCTCCCCTCGTCTTGTTGTTAGTTTTACTTTATCACCTGTTTTAATTTGCATCCTATCAGCATCCTTTGGATGCAATTCCACATAGGAATGTGGCATGGATTGATGAAGCACAGGAATCCTCCGTGTCATTGAACCCGTATGCCAATGTTCCACTACCCTACCTGTACCTAACCAAAAAGGATAATCGGCATCAGGTTCCTCTGCAGCAGGTTCATACGGACGTTGCCATATTACAGCTTTGCCGTCTTTATTGCCGTAAAAATGGAAATCCTTGCCATTGGAACAAGCTGGATCATAGGTTGAATTGTAGCGCCATTTGGTTTCTTTTCCATCAACATAAGGCCACAATGCGCCCGACTGCGATTTTAAAACTTCTAGAGGAGCTAAATTGTGCTTTTTACCTTCGTGATGCCTACGGTATTCGTTATAAATCTCAGCAATATGGGTATCTTCTTTGTATCCAAATTGTTTTTCGTAACCAAGGCGTTTGGCCACTTCAATCAATTGAAGTGTATCACTAATAGCCTCGCCTGGCGGTTCAAGCATTTGTTCAAAATGTTGGGTTCGTCGTTCCGAATTACCATATAAACCTTCACGTTCCACCCACATGGCCGAAGGCAATATTACATCTGCTATGTCTGTAGTTGGTGTAGGATACACATCAGAAACCACAATGAATCTACCTTCTTTTTTAGCTCCATCCCGATATCTTTTAAGTTTAGGCATTGTTACCATTGGATTAGTGACCTGTATCCACATAAATCGAATATCACCACGGTCCAGTGCCCTAAACATTTCTACAGTATGATAGGTGGGTTTGGGGTCTATATTTTCAACAGGTACGCCCCATATTTTTGCTGCAAACTCACGATGCTCCTTGTTCGCCACAACCCCATGTGGCAGTTTATGGGTTAATGTACCCACCTCACGCACCGTGCCGCATGCACTAGGTTGTCCTGTTAAAGAGAAAGGACTATTGCCTGGGCTTGATATTTTACCCGTCAACAAATGGATATTATATACCAAATTATTGATCCAAGTTCCTCGAGAATGTTGATTCATTCCCATACACCACAATGACATCACCTTTTTATTTGGGTCACCAAAATGTGCTGCGAGATACTTCAAGTCCTTGACTGACACCCCTGTTAAATTGGATACTTTTTCTGGCGAATAATCTTCTAGAAAATCTTTATAGTCTTCAAATGAAATCCCTTCAGGTTTATCCGTAAAAGCATAGTTATCTTCCAAACCATACCCCATATTGGTCAATCCTTTGCTAAACCTACAATGCTCATCCACAAAAGATTTGTTCATCCAGCCATTTGCAATAATCTCATAACAAATTGCATTTGCAATAGCCAGATCAGTCTGTGGATTAAATATGATGGATTTATCAGCTGCCATACTTGTGCGAGTGGTTCGAGTAGCCAAATCAATGATTTTCACCCCTCGTTTCATTCGCTGATCCAGCAATCTGGAAAACAAAACTGGATGCATTTCTGCCATATTGTTGCCCCACAACACAAACGTATCAGCATGGTCTATATCTTCATAGCAACCCATGGGCTCATCCAATCCAAAGGACGATAAAAACCCGGTAACTGCTGTTGCCATGCATAGGCGAGCATTGGCTTCTACATTATTAGTACCTATACATCCTTTAAACAGTTTGGATGCAACATATCCATCAGGTATGGTCCATTGTCCGGATCCATAAATAGATACCGAATCCTTTCCATGTGCCGCAATGGTCTCCTTCATTTTGGAAGCAACTAGGTCCAAAGCCTCATCCATGGTTGTTTGAACATAACGTCCATTTTTTTTGACCAATGGGTGGGTCAGCCTGTCCGAACCATACAATGCCATTATAGAATGATATCCCTTCACACAACATAATCCTTTGTTCACTGGGGATTTTGGATCACCTTTAACCGCTATTGCCTTTCCATTTTCAGTACCAATCAGTACTCCGCAACCTACACCGCAGAATCTGCAAGGCGCTTTCTTCCAATCTAAATTGGCATTCGCCGGAATTCCTTTTTCCTGTTCTGAAGCAAATACAATTCCAGGAAACATACCTGCTGCCGCTGTCATTGCCGATAAAGCAGCCATTTTCTTTACAAAATCCCTCCGGTTAGTTTTTAGTGATTCATACATATCAAAATGTTTTGGGAGTGTTAAAGCCAGACACTAAAGCCATTAGTTTGATATCCTTTAAAAGAGAAAGGCGTTCTTGAAGATTTTCTTCTTCGGTTTTATTCTGCGTTTCGGTAACCAAAATCAATAGATTTTCATTTTCGGCCGGAATTACTTCACATTGTTCTATTTGAGACAATGCTGTATGAAGCAACTGTTTTTTGCCAAGGTTTGGATGCACTAAATAACTTTTGATAGGCATAATCTAGATATTGGTTACTTCTGAAACTTAAAAAAAGTGGGGGAGCAAGGTATGCTCCTTTAAATTAATGAATGCTAAGTGTTTAGCAAAATCGAGAAGGTCGTAAAGCCGAAAATCAGTCTAGTTTAAATTCGTTCAAAATAGGGAAGAGGAACCGTTTATAGGGTTTGTTTAAGGCTTCATTAAATTTTAAGAAACATTCCCAACTGTTGAATTCAGACATCAAGATATTAGAACATCCTTATTTCAATTGTGATCTCCTGTTATTTTTATTAGCATGCTATTGAAATAGAATACGTTTTGATATTCCAAGGTTAAACAAAACACTATCTCATAAATTTTGGAATATCCTGGATTCGTATTGCATCTAATAAAAGTGAATTTGAAAGGTGCAAGTATCTATGTGACTTTATGGATATTGATGTGTCTAATTAGCATAGTTTTAATAAAAAACTTAGTTTTATTACAATAAAAAAATACTACCATGGGTAAATTCGAAATCAAGACAGACAAATCAGGGCAATTTAGGTTCAATTTAAAAGCAGGAAACGGACAAGTTATACTTAGCAGTGAAGCTTACACTACCAAATCTGCATGCGAAAATGGAATTGAATCCGTAAAAACCAATTCCCAAGACGATAATCGCTACGATAGAAAAACAGCAAAGGATGGAAGCCCTTATTTCAATCTTAAGGCATCCAACGGACAGGTAATCGGAGCTAGTGAAATGTACTCCAGCGCTTCAGCAATGGAAAACGGTATTGCCTCGGTGAAAAGCAACGCTCCAGGTGCAGATACAGTGGATAATTCCTAAATTATCGCTACCAATAGCGTAATGTATTCACAGCCCTTTTAGGGCTGTTTTTTTTGTTTAAAACCATCTCATCTCGAACAAAGTACACCGTTTTAAAAAGTGCCATTTCCCTTAATTCTGTTTAATATGTGTAAAGTGATTGGAATCCTTTGCTTTTATTCCCACTATTGACGATTTTAGCCTAATCGAGTTTACTATACTCTTATTATCGATGCACAAGATTGTTAACCCTTCAAGGAATTAAAATTATGACCCCGGAAATAATTCGAAAAGTTGATAGTACAGGCGTTATCGCCGTTTTGGTAGTTGACGAGTTAAAACATGCAGTCCCCTTGGCAGAGGCACTGCTAAAAGGAGGAATCGACACTATCGAATTAACACTAAGGACACCTATTGCCTTGGACGCAGGCAAACAAATGAAAAGCGCATTTCCTGAACTTACGCTTGGCTATGGCACGGTACTTACCGTAGAGCAAGTGACCAACGTCTTAGATTCTGGTGCCGATTTTGCGGTAGCTCCTGGATGCAATCCCTCAATAATTCGAATGGCACAAAAAAAAGGACTGTCCTATGCACCGGGAATCATGACGCCGACGGACATTGAAATGGCAGTTCAGGAAGGTTGTAGGGTTCTCAAGTTTTTCCCTGCCGAGTCTTCAGGTGGACTGAAACATTTAAAAAGCATGGCAGCCCCTTACCAGCATCTTGGACTTAAATTCATTCCATTAGGCGGTGTGAACATGGATAATGCCAAAGCATATCTGGAATCCCCACTAATAAGTGCCGTAGGTGGTTCATGGGTAGCTAAAAGAGAGATGATTGTGAACGAAGAATGGGACAAGATTACGGCCAACGCCAAGGAAATTAAATCATTGATCAACGGCATTGAATCGTAGTTTGGCAGCTTTCCAATAGTAAAAAATAGAAAATGAAATCCGCAACGTTTACGTGGTTAATTACTTCCATATTGGTATTATCCGTTTGCTGTAAAGGCAAACAAGAAAACACTACCATCGAAGAGAAGGAATCTCTTAAAAAAATAGCACCGCAACCCATCTTTACAGTCATCAAGGAAATGCCTGATGAGGTAAAAGTTCCTAAGGGTATGGTTTGGATTCCTGGTGGTAACTTCACCCAAGGAGCTATACCACAAGATGGAATGGCCATGGCTCATGAAAAGCCAAGTCACGAAGTTGCTGTTGATGGCTTTTTTATGGACATTGCGGAAGTAACCAATGCCCAATACGCCAAGTTTGTTGCTGAAACCAAGTATATAACCCTTGCGGAAAGGGAAATTGATTGGGAAGAAATGAAAAAACAACTTCCTGAAGGCACTCCTAAACCTCATGATTCTATATTGCAGCCGGGATCTTTAGTATTCCAAAAAGGAAAAGTCAGTAACCTAATGGACTATTCCCAGTGGTGGAAATGGACCATAGGCGCAAATTGGAAACATCCTTACGGCCCTGGAAGCTCAATTCATGGAAAAGACAATGAACCCGTGGTGCACATTGCCTATGAGGATGCCGTTGCCTATTGCAATTGGGCCGGAAAACGTTTACCCACCGAGGCGGAATGGGAATACGCAGCGCGTGGAGGAAACGAATCTGGCATTCATTTTTGGGGTAATGAAACCGCTGAGCTAAACCGTCATGCAAATACATGGACAGGTGAATTTCCTGAATCCAATGACGAAATGGATGGGTATACCCGTCGTGCGCCAGTGATGAACTATCCTCCTAATGCCTATGGCCTTTATGATATGGCAGGGAATGTGTGGGAATGGACTAGTGATTGGTACAACAGCAATTACTACCAACAGCAAAAAGACATGGGATATACCCAGCATAACCCGAAAGGTGCCTCAATAGCTTATAACAACGGGAATCCTTATGCCGTGGAACGTGTTATAAAAGGCGGTTCTTTCTTATGCAGTGCGTCTTATTGCGCCAGCTATCGTATTACAGCACGAATGGCAACCAGTTTGGATTCTTCTCTCGAGCATTTGGGATTTCGAACTGTAATGGATGTAAGCTCCGCTAACAAGAATTAGTTGAAGACCAATTCATCCAAAAAGATGAAACTATCGCCCCCAGGAACCTGATGCCAATCTGGATTTTTTAATGGGCTTTTCACTTCCAATCTGAGCTTCTTGAGCTTTGTTGGGGGAATATCAATATTGTAAATCTGTCGTACCAGTGTAATTGAAGGGGAATCCAATGGCAATTGAACAGATGTCAGTTTTGAATACGAGTTTCCATCTTCAGACCCCCATACCGTGTACCCAATTGGACTGAAAATCCAGTTATCGGGCATAGATAGGCTACCTACAGCAATCTGGGATATAGTACTTGGTTCTTCAAATTCAACGGTTGCAGTCATATGCTTGGCTTCAAAGCCCAACCAATTCCCATCAACAAAATTAGTAGTCCCCCTTGTTAAATCGGTTAGCGTCTGACCGCCTTTAGAAATGTATTTTGGGTGTGGTCTGGATTTTAAGCTAATTTGACTAACAGCGACACCACTTTTAAGAAAATCCTTGGTATTCTCTAAACTAGGTTCCCATCCATCCAAGGTGGCAAAAGTTCTTAAAGTACCTGTTTCATGCAGGTAAAATGGTTCTGTATATTCTTTGGGAACAGTATCATTATTTTGGGAATCCAGGCGATAGAAAATTTTGGCCCCATCAAAAAATTGTTCCAAAACAACTTGAATGGAGTCATGGAAAACTTCATGCTCTGCAATTATTGTGGGTGGACCTAATGTGCTGGCCGCAAAGACACTGTCGGCAATCTGTCCCTGAATTAGAAGATTCATATTGCTTTCTTTAAAAGCCAAAAGACCTTCCTTGGTAATAGGTGTTTGCCACACATATAATTTTTTAAGATTTTCAAGTTTGGTCAATTCTGCAAGGCCTTTATCATCAATTGCCGTTCCATATAAGTTCAACGATTCCAACAATTCAAAACGCTTAATTTCCTTCAATCCAGAATTGGTCACCGTAGTATTCTGTAATTGTAGATTGATTAAGTTTTTGAATGGCTTCAGCCATTTAATTGAGATATCATCAATGTTAGTATATCCCAAATTGATTTGAACAATGTTTTCATCATAGCTTTCCAACAATTCAAAATCTTCTGCAGTAAGATCCTTTCGTTTCAAGAAGTTTATCGCCAGTAACGGCATATCTTCTGACACCAGTTGAGCGGAAATATTCTGTTGTGCCAATTGCGCAATAAAATCTTGAGGTACAGCATCTACCTTTTCAGCCAATAGTGCTTCTGATGAAGTATCTTTTTCCAAGGCTTCTAAAGCTGTAGTCAATCTTCCTTCATGATGTAAATCCTTGACCAAACAATCAAAACAATAGTTGTTTTCCAGCCACCATTCCAGCAGTAAAATTTCTTCTGAAGTCAACTGCATCTTTCCTTTTGGTGGCATGTGCTCCTCCTCTTCTTCAGGTAAATGTATCCGATGCATCAACAAGCTGCGATCTTCATTTTGCATAGTATCCAACAAAGCTCCAGAGTCACCTCCATTCATGATCTCTGTTTTGGATGTTAAGAGTAAACCGCCTTTTGCCTTGCCGCTATTGTGGCAACTCACACATTTTTGCTGCAATATGGGTTGAACAATCTCCGTGTAGACCACAGCGTCTTCTACATTTTCAATTACCGGGTCCTCATATTTTTTTGCCATGAGAAAATCCTCTCCATGGGTAAGACTCCCCCCATAATGGCCAGTTAGTGTCAGCAATATTAGCACTAGTACAAAAACAGGTATATAAAGTTTTTGAGTAGTATTATTTGTTGATTTTTTTAGAAAGAACAATAGCAATGCACCAATTGAAAAAGCCACTGCAATCCATCTATGTTGGTCTAACAATTGTTCATCATAACCTCCATTATCTCCAAGGAGCCAACCTGTTACAATAGACAACACGGAACTAAGCGCACCAATACCCAAGGTTAACTTGATAGTGCCATTATCCTTTGGTTCTGGTTTTTTCCAATAGAACAATTCCATCAAAAAAGCCATAATCAATATCCCAATGGGTAAATGGACAAATAAGGGGTGTAAATTTCCGAGTTGCATTAAAGACTATTATTCCACCATGATCTCATCCACAAATGTCCAAGGCAATGTGCCCTTTCCTGGATGCCAATCTGGAATCCCTTTCAGTGGATATATGGTTATGGTAAGTTGTTGGTTATTTTTTGATGTTATAGGTATTTCTATGTATTGCAATTGCTTTTTACCTGCCTTGGAACTTTCTTCCAGTTTTATACTCCCAATACTATTCCCATTGGAAGATACCTCCACCGAAGAAGGGCTAAAAATCCAAGAATCTTGATCCTGCAAAACACTGAGCACAATTTTATCGTATTCCAAGTCTTTGCCCACAGCTAGATTGATAACTACCACACCATCCTGAAATCCCAACCAGTAGTCTCCATTTCGAAAGTTAAGTCCTCCTTTTCTTCCATCAATCAATGTTCTAGAGCCCCTTCCGGGATAGGACGAATGCGGATCCGTAAGTAAAGCTACATCTGCCATCGAAATATCATTTTTCAATTGGCGAAACGTAACGTATTGCTCATCACTTTTTGAAAATTCTGGATGGTACGCCCGAACCTTCAAAATTCCAGTTTCAGTTACTTCAATGGGATCAATATATTGTGTGGAATTCTCGTCCACCAAACTGCCATCAAGCGTATAATGGAGTGTTGCTCCTACTTCTGCCAAGTTCAGCGACACTTTTGCAGATGTCCCAAACAGTGCTGAATCTATTCTGATAGATGGGGAAGCCAGTTGAATGGATTCTGCTTTTAGATAATCCACTTTTTTGGATTGACAAGCGATGAAGATAAAGCTTGAATTTAATGCAAACAGGAGGATTAAAAGTCGATTTTTGGTTTTTGACCTTTTCTTTAAAAAGCATTGAAAGCCAATCATACCCGATACAATTTTATGGGATAAGTTCCCCAAGAATTCCATTGTGCCACATAGATATTCTCATCAGCATCTATACAAACATCATGTGGATGTCGAAAAACCTTCAGCGTTTGATGCATATGGTTTAATTGGCCATTTTGGTACTCAGGCGTACTCCCTCCAGGTGCAGAAATAAGTCTGTTATTGGCATCCAATACGGATATAAAACCAGTCCCCTCGGAGCCATCTCCAGACCATATGGTTGCTAAATACACATGACTATTATGAATTACTGGTCTACAGATATACGCTCCCGGCAAATCGATTGAATCCATATATTCACCTTCCATTGTGAAACGTTTCAATTTGTTTTGCTGACGAGCCGTGATCAATAGATGAGGTTGACCGGGATTGCGTTTATCTATGCAAATACCGTGTGCGTTATCAAAATGTTCCGCGCCATCACCCCTGCCTCCAAAAATGTTCTTGATATTGCCCTTGGCATCATAATGCGTGATGTATTGAGAGCCATAACCGTCAGCCACATAGATGTCTCCGTTGTCTGCTATTGCGGTTTCCGTCGGAATGTAAGCTTCTTTTGACTTGTATTTCCCGCTTTCCTGGGGAAAAGGGAATACTTGAATCACTTCGCCATCCAAAGTTGTTTTAATGACTTCATGTCTTTCATTATCGCAGATGTAAAGAAATTCGGTTCCATTTTCATCGTGAAGCGTCAGTCCATGCCCTCCAGGGTACTCGGTCCCCCATGAATCCAGCAATTTACCAGAGCGGTCATATATTAGAATATTGTTTTTAGTGTGGTTCGTTAAAAGAATAATGCGTCCTTTGGCATCTTGAACCATTTCATGACAATCTTTAACAGGGAATTTTTCGTTATTGAGTTTCCCCCACTCCAGATCAATTTTATATTGATGCGTTCCATGACCTATCAGGGCGTCTTTCCAAAATTTATCAGTAAAGGAAAGTGAGCTTCCGGCTGCTATGCCTAAACTGGCCAACGCACTATTTTCTATAAATTTTCTTCGTCTCATTAGGCTAATATATCCTTGACCACATGGCCTTCAACATCGGTTAATCGGAATCGTCTACCTTGATATTTATAGGTTAGGCGCTCATGGTCAATACCCAATAAGTGCAATAAAGTGGCCTGGAAATCATGAACATGCACTGGGTTTTCGACAATATTGTAACCAAAATCATCTGTTTTACCATAGACAATTCCCGGCTTGATTCCTCCTCCTGCTAACCACATGGAAAAGCATCTTGGGTGATGATCACGCCCATAATTAGTATCCGTAAGTATACCCTGCGAGTAATTTGTTCGTCCAAATTCCCCACCCCATATGACCAAGGTATCATCCAACAATCCACGTTGCTTCAAATCGGCGACAAGAGCTGCGGAAGCTTGATCAACATCCTTAGCTTGTTTTTCTATGGCACTTGGTAAATTGGCATGCTGATCCCATCCCATGTGATATAGTTGGATGAAGCGCACATCTTGTTCTGCCAATCTTCTTGCCAACAAACAATTGGCGGCATAAGTTCCTGGGATTTTTGCATCAGCACCATACATTTTATAAATGTAATCCGGTTCTTTTTCGGTATTCATTACTTCTGGGACCGAAGTCTGCATACGATATGCCATTTCGTATTGTGCAATTCGACTTTGAATTTCTTCGTCACCAAATTCTTGGTATTGTTTTTCATTCAACTCCGCCAAATTATCGAGAATGGCCCTTTTTGTCGATTTGGAGATCCCTTGTGGATCATTTAGATACAAAACTGGGTCTTTCGCTGCCCTAAATTGAACCCCTTGATGCAAGGAATGTAGGAAACCGTTACCCCAAAGTCGTGTATACAATGGCTGTCCATTGGGTCTACCGCTACCTCTAGACAACAAAACCGTAAAAGCTGGTAAGTTTTGATTTTCACTTCCAAGGCCATAGCTTAACCAAGACCCAATACTTGGTCGACCAGGTTGTTGGGAGCCTGTTTGGAAAAACGTTACAGCAGGATCATGGTTTATCGCTTCAGTAAACATGGAATTGATCACACAGATGTCATCCGCCATTTTTGCAGTATAAGGGAGTAAATCGCTTATCCATGTACCGTTTTTACCATACTGCTTAAAGTCATATAAGGAACCAACCAACGGAAAACTATCCTGTCCAGAGGTCATTCCCGTTAAACGTTGACCATTGCGAATAGACTCCGGAAGGTCTTCGCCCCTTCTTTGATTTAAAAGTGGTTTATAGTCAAATAGCTCAAATTGTGATGGCCCTCCACTTTGAAAAAGGTAAATCACACGCTTTATCTTTGCAGCATGATGCGGGGAATGAAGGATTCCTTTAATCCCCATAGGATTGTCAGTCTTGGTCAACAATTCCCCCTCTTTTTGGTAAAAATTGCATCCAAGTAGGGTGCCAAGAGCTGCTCCACCTATACCTAAGGCGGATTTCCCTAAAAATGCCCTTCTATTCATGTTAAGGGCATTATCTGCCAATATTTTCTTTTCACCCATGATTATCCGCGTGTAATAGTTTCATCCAAATTGAAAATGGTCTGTGCTGTCAACGACAAGGCTGTCAAGGTCTCTTGTGAAACTGATATTTCAGGTTCATACTCCCCTATTGCCAAATACTCTTCTGGGATGATTTCGCCCGATTCAATCTTGGCCAAAGCATCTTCATAAAATTTCTGTAGCACATCCATTTCTGCAGTATCCGGTCTGCGAGATGTGGCATTTTGGAATATATACCCAATTTGTCCTTGTAACGAATCCTCAACCAACGCTTTGGAAGCCATGGCACGAGCCGCTTCTATGAGCTGTGGGTCGTTCAATAAAACAAGCGCCTGTAGCGGAGTATTGGTCTCCTGTCGTTTTACCGTACATAAATCGCGCGAAGCCGCATCAAATGTCATCATGCTTGGAGGTGGTACCGTACGTTTCCAAAATGTATAGAGACTTTTTCGGTAAAGGTCCTTGCCTTCACTTTGGATATATCTAGCAGTGCTTCCACCGCCGCCACCTGTGGTTTCTTCCCAAATTCCATCAGGTTGATACGGTTTAACGCTTGGACCACCTATTTCAGGGTTCAACAATCCGCTTAATTTCAATGCTTGATCCCGAATCATTTCGGCACCTAACCTTAACCTGGTTGCCCTCGCCAAATAGGTGTTTTCTGGATCTTTCTCGCGCATTTCATCAGAAATGGCACTGCTTTGTTGGAACGTGGCGGACATAGCCATGTACTTGATCATTTTTTTCATGTCCCACCCTTCGGTTCTGTACTTTATAGCCAAATAATCCAAAAGCTTGGGATGTGAGGGTAAAGCCCCTTGATTTCCAAAATCATATGAGCTTTCCACTAATCCTTTTCCAAACATACGTTGCCATATACGATTAACAGACACCCTAGCCGTTAACGGATTATCGTCATGAAACAACCATTTAGCCAAGCCTAATCTGTTCTTTGGCAAATCTTCAGGAAATGGCATAATAGCTTCAGGAGTGTCTGCATGAACTTGATCTCCCAGCTGATCATAAGCCCCTCGATTCAAAACAAAGGCATCACGAGGTTTAGACATATCCTGCATAACCATCACCTTAACATCTTTTGTGGTATTTGTCATATTCACAAAATCCAGAACACCATTGGCTTCTTCTTTGCTAATATTAATATATGGTTTCGGTATTACTTGGGCATTGGCCATTAACCCATCCTCATCAACATTATTGAAAAAACTGAACAATTGAAAATGTTCTTCTTGGCTTACAGGATCATACTTATGGTCATGACATCTTGAACATTCCAAAGTAAGCCCCAAAAATGCAGTGCCAAACGTATTAGTTCGGTCTTCTACGTATTCTATTCGATATTCTTCTGGGATAACGCCGCCTTCTGCAGTAATCTTGTGATTCCTATTAAAACCTGTGGCCAAAATGGATTCTTTGGACGCGTTTGGCAGCATGTCTCCTGCCAACTGATAGGTTACAAATTCATCGTAGGGCATATTTTTATTGAACGCATGAATAACCCAGTCTCTCCACGGCCACATGATGCGTTCAAAATCATCTTGATATCCATGGGTGTCCGCATAACGTGCCACATCCATCCAATCGGCGGCCATGTATTCAGCATAGTCAGAAGTCCCAAGTAGAGAGTCTATAACTTGTTCATAAGCATTTGGGGTGGTATTATTGACAAAATCAGTAACCTGTTCGGCACTTGGCGGTAGTCCAACAATACTAAAAAATGCCCTCCTAATCAATTGTTCTTTTGAAGCTTGTTCTGACGGTGTAAATCCTTGATCACCTAATTTTTGCAAAACGAATTTATCAATCTCATTCTGACTCCAGCTATCGTTGTCTATGTTAGGAATTGATGGTGATTCTGGAGGTACAAATGCCCAATGTTTTTTATATACGGCACCTTGTTCAATCCATTTTTTCAATAATTCTTTTTCGCTGGTCGATAATGTAAGATTGGACTCAAGAGGTGGCATAACCAAATTTGGATCTTCACTAAGTATCCTGTTAACCAACTCACTTTTATTCAAATCACCAGGAACAATCGCATAACGATCTTTGTTTTCACCAATTGCGGCATACGCATCCTCTGCTTTATGCAGCGACAATCCGCCTTCTATAGCGTTTTTATCTGGGCCATGACAGGCAAAACAACGGTCAGACAGAATTGGCTTAATGTGCAAGGAGAAATCAACCGAATCAGGAATCGCGACAACAGATTCACCTTCATCTTGAGCGATATAACCGCCCTTTTTTTGTCCGCAACCAATAAGAATTAGTGCGGAAAAACTTCCTATTAAAAATTGCCTTACTAAGACATTGAGTTTAGTTTGAAGGACCATCTCCTGAGGTATTTATTTGCAAACGCATTTAAGCTACCTAGATATGATGACTTATCCAATAAAATTTCGACCAATAACTAAAAGGGAAAGATCAATGAAACCAAATGAAAAACAACTGTAAACCAGTTAAATACTTCAAGTTATAGTGTCATTTAAAATTCTGCTCTTTGCTTCATTGAGGTAGCTGCGTCCAATTGTATAACGAATGCCGTCAACTTCCAAGCTGTTTCCTTCAATGGCCTCTACCTTGTCAATGGCAATAGTATAGGACCTATGGATTCGAATGAATTTATCACTAGGCAACTCATCAGTGAAACTACCCAAAGTTTTATGGATGATGTATTTTGCAGATGTCGTCTTTATACGGATGTAGTCTTTAAGGCTTTCAACTACCACTATTTCATCAATAAATATTTTTTGGAGCTTTTTCTTATCAACTTTTACAAAAATGCTTGGTTTTTCACTGCTACTATGTCCCGCGCCTGCAGCACCTTGTTTTAGTGAAATAATCCTATTGATTGCCCTGAGAAACCTAGGAAAAGGTATGGGTTTCACTAAATAGTCTATAGCTTCCAGTTCAAAGCTCTTTAACGCATACTCCTCATGAGCTGTGGTAATCACAATCATAGGCGCCTTTTTTAGTGACGCCAAAAACTCAAGGCCATCCAAAATGGGCATGTTGATATCCAAAAAGATGATATCCACCTCGTTTTCCTGGAGAAACAAATTGGCATCTACGGCATTGGAAAATGTCTGGATCAATTCCAATTGGTTCACCTGTTGCACATAATTTTTCAGCACATTGATGGCCAAAGGCTCATCATCAACTACAATCACTTTGAAGGTCATCATACTTTAAGTTTTAAATCAACATGGAACCTGTTTTCCTTTTCAAATATGGAAAGTTCATAATCATTTGGGTCATAACCCAGTTCTAATCTCTTTTTAACATTTGACAAACCAATCCCCCCACTACGTGTGGCCACTTGGCTATTATTGTCACGTTTAGGAATGGTATTCGATACTTTAAAATACAAAAAATCGTCATCCACATCGATATCAATGGTGATATTCATATCCCCAATATTCTTGCTAGCCCCATGTTTAAAGCAGTTTTCTATCAATGGAACCAATAACATGGGAGCAATTTCCTTGTTTTCCAAATCTCCAGAAATTCCAAAATCGATTTCCAAGGTATCGTTGAATCGAATACGTTCCAAATCAATATAATTTTGGATACAATCGATTTCACTTTTCAAGTCTTGTTTTCGTTTACGAGTTGCATAAAGAAGGTACCTCATCAGCCCAGATAACTTTAGGATTACCTCGGGTGCTTTTTCCGATTTCTCTAAGGTCAGGGAATATATGTTATTCAAAGTATTGAAGAAAAAGTGTGGCGAAACTTGTGACCGAAGGAACTTTAATTCCGTTGTCAATTGGCGCTTCTCCAAATCATGTAATTTACTATGCTCCCTTAACCAGTCAACAGTAACCTTGATTGCGGTTGCAAAGGCCACCACATACAGCTCGCCAAACATCGTGATAATCGCATAATTCAAGGTAAGGCTATCGGTATATTCATCCCCTTCAGGCATCACATTGGTGCTGACCAAATAATACGTTAGATTGAATTTCACTACAAGCATAAAAAACAGGCAAGCCAGAACCAACAAGGCATAGGTTACATATTGTCTGGTATAGACAAACTTGGGCATCAAGTAATAGATATTGAAATAGGAAAGCGCAATATGTATAGGAAATCCAATCAGGTTGGTTTTTAAGGACAACGCAAAATCATTATGGATGCTACCCCATCGCAACGTATTGAGCAAAAAATAGATCAACCAAAATATGATATGATGCTTATAAGTGATGTTGTACTGCTGCGGAGTTTCCACTTTTAAGAGATCCTCCAATTTGTTGTTTATGTACATGAAACGCAGTGTTTTTTAAGATTGTACGGTTTTTCTGCTGTTTAGCTTTTGGGCTTTGTTGTTGGTCTAAATTTATTCGACCAGCGGATAAAATTATAAATATTTAGAATTACAAGACACTAATCAACACGACCCGACTTACCGCACACCAACTATAACGAAACCGTATCAAACTTGCAAAAAAGTATAAAAATAACCAATTCTAACCCGATTGTCCGATGAACAGGAATACGACAATACTGTTTGTTTCCGCTATCCTATTGTGTTTATCTTGTGCGGAAACCCAAAAACAAGTACCAGCCAAAAAACTTACTGATTTTGTCGATCCTTTCATCGGGACAGGCGGGCATGGGCATACATTTCCAGGTGCCACTGCCCCATTTGGAATGGTGCAACCTAGCCCTGACAATGGTACGGCTGGATGGGATTGGTGTTCTGGCTATCACATCACAGATAACACTATCTCAGGATTTGGTCAGTTACATTTAAGCGGGACAGGAATAGGGGACTTAGCTGATTTGATTTTAATGCCTACCAACACAGAAGTTGAGTTAACCCATTTTGGCAAACCTAAGGATAGTCTTCCCTACACCAGTAGTTTTTCCCATGACTCAGAAATCGCAATCCCAGGATATTACAAAGTAGATTTAATCGACCCTGCCGTTACCGTGGAACTTACCGCCAATGAGTATGTGGCGTTCCATAAATATGCATATACTGAAGGCCAACCATCGTTCATATTGGACCTAGGTTTTGCGATTAATTGGGATGCACCTCTGGAAAGTGCAATAAACCAAGAAGATGCTCATACTATTACTGGTTATCGACATAGTACTGGCTGGGCAAAAAACCAAAAATTGTTTTACGCCATAAAAAGCAAAACGGCCATTGAAAACTCGTCTTTTGTAGCCGATGGCGAAACTATCGGCACTTCCAACCCTGTAGTTGGCAAAAAAGTTGGCGCACAGTTTTTTATGGCAACCGATAGCACTAAAACTGTGGAACTGATGATTGCTGTTTCTTCAGTGAGTGTTGAAAATGCAAAAGCCAATTTAGCAGCACACGGTATTGGGAAGGAATTTGAAAATGTCAAGGGAAAGACCAATTCACAATGGGAAAATTTATTGTCCAAAATTACGGTGGAGACACCGCAAGATTCACTTAAAACCATTTTTTATACCGCACTCTATCATACCCAAGTAGCACCAGTCCGATTCAGTGATGTAAATGGTGAATTTCGTTTGCAAAACGATAGTATAGCCAAATCTTCCGGCTGGGATGCGTACTCCACGCTCTCACTTTGGGACACTTTCCGGGCAGAAAATCCACTACTCAACATCATACATCCTGCTAAAGTAGACGACATTGTCCAATCTATGTTGGCTTATTATGAAGAACAAGGTAGGCTTCCGGTATGGACACTTTACGGAAACGAAACCAATACCATGACTGGTAACCATGGTGTTTCCGTGATAGCAGAAGCGTATTTGAAAGGATTGCGTAATTACGATGTGGACAAAGCATATGAAGCCGTCAAAAATACCATGATGGGCGATATCCGTGGATTGGCTCCTTACAAAGAATTTGGCTACATCCCTTTCAATTCGTTGGACGAATCGGTTACCATTGGATTGGAATTGGCTTACAATGATTGGTGCGTAGCTCAAATGGCGAAAGATTTGGGAAAGGAAGAAGATTATCAATATTTCTTAAAGCGTTCCAAGGCATTCAAATATCATTTCGATAAGGAAACTGGTTTTATGCGAGGTAAATCCGAAGATGGAAAAACTTGGAACGAACCATTTGACCCCAAATATTCTGCCCATAGGGAAGGCACGGATTATACAGAAGGTAATGCATGGCAGCACAGCTGGTTTGTACTCCACGATGTACCAACATTTATAGCGCTGCACGGAGGCCCTGAACCTTTCACCGAAAAACTGGAACAGTTATTTACGGAAACCTCTGAAATCTCCGGCGATAATGTTTCAGCGGATATTACAGGTTTAATAGGCCAGTACGCTCATGGAAATGAACCCAGTCATCACATTGCCTATTTGTACAATAAGGCCAACAAACCTTGGAAAACACAGGAATGGATCAGAAAAATTTTGAATACGCAGTACAGCACCAAACCTAATGGCTTAAGTGGTAATGAGGACTGTGGTCAAATGTCAGCTTGGTATGTTTTCAGTGCTATGGGCTTCTATCCGATGAATCCTGCATCCGGTCAGTATGAAATTGGTAGTCCCATATTTGACAAAGTCACTTTGAACGTGTCCAAGGATAAAACATTTGTAATTACGGCAAAAAACAATTCATCAATCAATAAATACATTCAATCGGCAAAACTAAACGGGGAAAATATGCAACGCAGCCATATTTCCCACAAGGAACTCATAGCTGGAGGAACTTTGGAGTTTGAAATGGGACCTGAACCCAATATGAATTGGGGAATTCAATAAGAAGGTAACTACAGTATGGAAGTAATTGACATTTCGATTATCATAGCTTACATTTTGCTTACCCTGTTCATTGGAATATGGGTTTCAAAAAAGGCTTCCAAGGGATTGGAATCGTATTTTTTGGGCGGAAATAACATCAAATGGTATTATCTGGGTCTAAGTAATGGCTCTGGTATGTTTGATGTGTCCGGAACCGCATGGATGGTAGGTATTTTGTTTCTCTACGGAGCCAAAAGCTTTATGTTTATGTGGTTATGGCCGGTCTGGAACCAAATATTTGTAATGATGTTCCTTGCAGTCTGGATACGTAGATCCAACATCATGACCGGTTCCGAGTGGATCTTGACTCGCTTTGGTGATGGCAAAGCGGGAAGGGCTTCGCATTTGATCATTGCTATTTTCGCCATAATCTCAACTATCGGTTTTATTGCCTACTTTTTTGAAGGTGCCGGTAAATTCATGGCCATAATACTCCCCTGGAATATTCCTTTGGAATTTGGAAATCTTCTCCTATTGACTTCAGAACAATCTTATGCTTTGATTATTATTGTGCTTACTACCATTTACACTATTAAAGGGGGGATGTTTTCTGTGGTTGCCACTGAAGTATTGCAATACATAATCATGGTAATTGCCGGATTGCTAATTGCGGGATATACTTTTGTTTCAGTTGCAGATGTTGATATCAATGCGGTGCTTTCACCAGAATGGCGCAGTATTTTCTTTAGCAATGAACTGGGAGATCATTGGAGCACTAAATTTCAAGCATTCAATGATCTTATCGATACTGAAGGTTATAAGATGTTCGGGGCATTTATAGGTATGACTTTATTCAAAGGCTTTTTCGCTAGTATTGCCGGGCCTGTACCTGGTTTTGATTTTCAGCGTATTCTTTCAACAAGAACCGTGAAAGAATCGGCTTATATGAGCGGGTTCACAAGTCTTGTACTTTATATCCCACGTTATTTACTTATTACTGGAATAGTAGTTATTGCACTGGTTACATTAGTGCCCGAAATGAGTTCAAATCCGAATTTAAATGGAGGTGATTTAGAAATTATTTTACCCAAGGTTATTAACCATCATATCCCAGTTGGCATCAAAGGCTTGTTATTGGCTGGTCTTTTGGCCGCATTTATGTCAACATTCTCAGCCTTTGTAAATTCTGGTCCGGCATATATTGTAAACGATATTTATAAAAAATACTTTAAACCAGAAGCCACCAATAAACATTACATCAAAGCAAGTCATTTAGCTTCTTTTGCAGTGGTTGGTTTAGGTGTTTGTATGGGATTTTTTGCTGATTCCATTAATTCACTTACGCTTTGGATCACCAGCGCATTATATGGGGGTTATGTCGCGGCCAATTTCCTAAAATGGATTTGGTGGCGCTTTAATGGCTGGGGATACTTCTGGGGCATGGTTGCCGGATTGATCGTAGCGACCTTTCAATACTTCCTAGATCAGAATAAAGCAAATTTTGTTGAGGATACCTTATTATATGAGTTATCGCACATTCATGCCATATATCTATTCCCGATTATTTTTGGGGTTTCTTTGTTAGGTTCATTCCTGGGAACCTATTTAACCAAACCCACCGAAACCAGCGTCTTGAAATCTTTTTATAAGGAAGTAAAACCTTGGGGTTGGTGGAAACCTATCCATGACCAATTGAAATTAGAAGATTCCAACTTTGAAAAGAACAATGATTTCTGGTTGGATATGTTCAATTGTCTTATCGGAATCATCTGGCAATCAAGTATGATCTTACTACCTATTTATCTTCTCATCCGAGATTATCCAAAAATGGGTGCCTCCTTGGCGGTTTTTATCGTGACTTCAATTATATTGAAATATACATGGCTGAACCGCGTCAATAAAATACCGAATTAACAAAAGACCATTTACGAATCAAAAAACAGAAAATCAGAATTGGAAAATATGAACACCATACCATGGCAAGAGCGCCCAGAAGGGACCCAAGATGTTATTTGGAGGTATAGTGAAAATCCGATAATCCAACGTGATGCAATACCAAGCTCCAACAGCATATTCAATAGTGCTGTAGTTCCTTTTGAAGAAGGGTATGCTGGAGTATTCAGATGTGATAACAAAGCTGTGCAAATGAATATTTTTGCTGGTTTCAGCAAAAATGGAATCGATTGGGACATCGAACATAATCCCATTGAATTCAAAACCGGGAATACCCAAATGATCGATTCCGATTATAAATACGACCCAAGGGTAACCTATATAGAAGACCGATATTGGATTACCTGGTGCAATGGATATCATGGCCCTACCATCGGCATTGGTTATACATTCGATTTCAAGGAATTTTTCCAATGTGAAAATGCCTTTCTACCATTTAACAGAAACGGTGTGCTTTTTCCAGAAAAAATCAATGGGAAATATGCCATGTTAAGCAGGCCAAGTGATAACGGGCATACACCATTTGGGGATATCTATGTTAGTTTTAGTCCCGACATGAAATATTGGGGAGAACATAGATGCGTTATGAAAGCTTCCCCATTTGAAGACAGTGCATGGCAATGTACTAAAATTGGTGCCGGATCGGTCCCGATTCGCACAGTTGAAGGTTGGTTAATGTTCTATCATGGTGTGATCAATACCTGTAATGGATTTAGATATTCAATGGGCGCTGCCATATTGGATGAAAATCAACCAGATGTAGTTAAATACAGAACCCAACCGTATTTGTTATCACCACAGACCCATTATGAATGTGTTGGAGATGTTCCAAACGTAGTCTTCCCTTGCGCAAGTCTTCATTCAATTGAAGAAGATAAAGTTGCCATCTATTACGGTGCAGCGGACACGGTTACGGCAATGGCATTTGGACATATTTCAGAGATTGTAAAATTCACCAAGGAAAACAGTTTATGATTCACCATGGAACAATTTTTCGAAAAAAATAGAAAAGCGATCAGCTTTATACTCTTCTTTCTTTACTTGGGATGTATAGCATTGGCTGCCCAAGAAACCCCTAGACAATATGTGGCTTACAGAACCACGGAAAAGTTGAATATCGACGGAAAGGCTGCTGAAACAGCATGGCAAAAAGCACCTTGGTCAGATTTTTTCATAGATATTGAAGGTAACAAAAAACCCACCTACAATACGCGAATGAAAATGTTATGGGATGAAGAAAACGTCTATTTTTTCGCTCAATTGGAAGAACCTCATGTTTGGGGGGATATCACCGAACATGACGCAGTGATTTTCCATAATAATGATTTTGAAATATTCTTAGATCCCGAGGCAGATGTACATGGCTACTACGAATTGGAATGGAACATATTGAACACCGTATGGGATCAATATTTAACTGCTCCATACCGCATGGGTAATGAAACAGTAAATGGCTGGGAAGCATTAGGAATGAAATCCGCCGTTGCTATACAAGGCACCTTAAATGACCCAACAGATACCGATCAAGGTTGGAGCATAGAAGTTGAGATCCCATTCAAAGCATTGCGAACGGGGTATTACCACAACAATATTCCCAAAAATACTTTTTGGCGTGTTGGCTTCTCTAGGGTTAACTGGGATTTCGAAGTCACCGACGGCAAGTACGGGAGAAAAAAAGATGACAAAGGGGAATATTTGCATGAAAACAATTGGGTATGGTCGCCGCAATATGTTATCAATATGCACGAACCTGAACGATGGGGTTATGTGTATTTTACAGAAAACCCAGTTGGCGGAAAGGCCGATGAATTTGTGATACCTCAAGACGAACACATTAAGTGGCATCTTTACGAGCGCTATCGCGAAGTAATACAACAGCGAGATGGAAAACCAGCTTGGGAATCCGTTTCTCTAGACCAGTTCAATGGTAAATCAAAACAAATTTTGGGTAAAACCATAACTCCGGTTTTGGAAACCTATACTAAAGGATTTACCATTTGGGTAAAGAGTCCATTTACCGGGAATATTTTGTCGGTGGATAAAGAGGGTCAATTCAAAACTTATGAGCAATGACCGCTTGTATTCGAAGCTAGCATAAAAACAAAAAGAAAAATCAAGCAAATGAAGTTGGGTTTTGCGTTATTGGGAGCACTGATTTTTACGATTGGATGTACTTCCCCATCAGAAAACAAAGCAACGGAGGAATCCCTCACTACCTACGTAAACCCGTTTATTGGAACTGACGGACCTGGAAACACTTACCCCGGAGCTACTACCCCGTTTGGCATGGTTCAGTTAAGCCCTGATATTGGGATTCCTGGATGGGACCGAATTGCCGGCTACTATTATCAAGATTCCATCATTACTGGTTTTTCACATACACATCTTACCGGTACAGGTGCTGGGGATTTGTATGATATTTTGGTAATGCCAACCAACAGTCGTTATTCCAATCGGATTGAGGAAAACAACTTTAAACCGTATTCCAGTTTTAACCATGAACAGGAAGGTGCATCACCAGGATATTATTGGGTGAACTTACTGGATTTTGACATCAAAGCAGAGATGACAGCCACTCCCAGAGTCGGTGTGCATCGATACACTTTCCCAAAAGATGAAAATTCGCAGATACATATAGACCTTGGTTACAGCCTCAACTGGGACAGCCCCACCAACACCGCCTTGGAGGTTGTCAACGACTCTACCATAAGAGGCCACCGATATTCTAACGGTTGGGCAAGAAACCAGCAGCTATTTTTTGAGATGCGTTTTTCCAAACCGTTCAATTCATATGAAATTCAAGGCGATACAACCTCTAAGAAAATTTCCTTGGATTACAGCACAATAGAGAGTGAACAGGTTGTAGTTAAAACAGGGCTTTCTTCAGTAAGTAGTGCCGCAGCTGGAAAAGCAATTGATGTAGAAGCAAACACAAATTTTGATACAATTAGGTCGAAAGCTAAATCGCAATGGGAAAAAGAACTAGGAAAAATCAAGATTGCTTCCAAAGATGCCCAAAAGAATTCTGTTTTCTATACAATGATGTACCAATCCATGCTGGCCCCAACACTTTACAGTGACAGCAATGGGGAATACAAAGCCGCAAACAATACAAACGGCATGCATTTGGAAGGCATGGATACCATTGCTAAAGCATCGGGTTTTGATCGTTATGATACATTTTCCTTATGGGATACCTTTCGTGCTGCGCACCCACTTTATACTATCATCCAACAAGAACGGGTTCCTGACATGGTCAAGAGTTTATTGGCCCACTACAAAGAAACTGGAGCACTTCCTGTTTGGTCCATGCAAGGCAGTGAAACCCACATGATGATAGGGTATCATGCTGTACCTGTGATTGTTGATGCCTATTTTAAAGGTTATGACTTTGACACCGAGTTGGCGTTCGAAGCATGCAAGCAAAGTGCCACAAAGGAAGAACGTCAGATTGATGTCTATATGGAAAGGGGATATATCCCTGTTGATGAACAACATGAAAACTGGTCAGTTTCCAAAACAATGGAATACGCCTATGATGATTGGTGCATTGCTGTGTTCGCCAAAGCATTGGGCAAAAATTCGGACTACGAATTGTTTTTACAACGTTCAAAAAACTGGCAAAACCTATATAACGAGAAGTCATCTTGGCTTCAACCCAAAGATTTGGAAGGCAGTTTCATAAATCCATTTATTCCTAAGGAATATACCCCATACTTCTGTGAAAGCAACGCTTGGCATTATTACTGGTTTGTTCCACAAGATATTGAAGGATTAATCAGCAAGACTGGAGGTCCTGAAAGATTTACGCAAAAATTGGACTCCATGTTCTCCTATGCACCTGAACCTGATGATAAATTACCGCTGTTCAGTACAGGAATGATTGGGCAATATGCCCATGGCAACGAACCTAGCCATCATGTAGCTTACCTCTACAATCACATTGATCAACCAGCGGAAACGCAAAAACTGGTTCGGCAGATTATGGAGGGGCAGTATAAAAATGAGCCTAACGGGCATTGCGGCAATGAAGATTGTGGTCAGATGTCCTCTTGGTATATTTTCAGTGCTTTAGGATTTTATCCAGTTAACCCAGCCCAAGGCGCTTACGATTTGGGAATCCCTATGTTCGAAAAGGCTGAAATCTTAATGCCGAATGGGAATATATTTACCATTAAGGCCGAAGGTGCTGAAAATTCAAAATTTGTAGCACAGATCTATTTAAATGGTGAGGAACTCAATCGAAACTTTATCACACACAAAGAAATCATAACTGGAGGCACATTGGAGTTCCGGCTTACCAACGACGCCAGTTTGGCGAACAGGAATAAAAGAGAGAATCCAGCAACAAACAAAATCTATTATTAGCATGAAAAAATTTAAGGCCACAATTTTTTTGAAAAGTGCATGGGCGATTATGGCAATATTTTTATTGCATTCGTGCACAGAAACAAATAACGCTAGTATAAAGGAAGACTCAACAAACAAAGAACCTTTGCTCTCCTACGTGAATCCCTTAATGGGAACGGATTCCGATTTTAGTTTATCCAATGGAAATACCTATCCGGCGATAGCTACACCTTGGGGAATGAATTTTTGGACCCCTATGACCTCCAAAATGGGTGATGGCTGGACCTACAAGTATGATGAAAAAACCATTCGTGGTATAAAACAGACACACCAACCCAGTCCTTGGATAAATGATTATGCTGCATTCTCCTTAATGGCGGTAACCGGCGAATTAAAATACAAAGAAGATGAACGTGTTTCCCACTTTTCACATAAAGCAGAAACGGTAAGACCCGACTATTACAGTGTTTATCTGGCGGACTACGATGTGGTAGCCGAAGTTACCCCCACAGAGCGTGCAGCACATTTTAGGTTTACCTTTCCAGAAACCGATTCGGCCTATATCCTCCTAGATGCTTTCTTTAAGGGCTCCATGGTAAAAATCATTCCTGAAGAGCGAAAAATCATTGGCTATTGCAGAAATAACAGTGGAGGGGTTCCTGAAAATTTCCATAATTACTTCGTTGCTGAGTTTGACAAAGATTTTGAATTGACACATACTTGGGGTGATAACTGGAACCTTAAGGAAAACTCACAAGAAAGTGAAGGTGAGCATGTTGGTGCTATCATCGGTTTTAAGACCAAAAGAGGTGAAGCCGTGCATGTAAAAGTCGCTTCTTCTTTCATTAGTCCAGACCAGGCACAATTGAATTTGGACAGGGAAATTGGGTCAAAAAGCTTCAAAGAAACCAGAACCGCAGCTACAAATGCTTGGGAGAATGAACTTAATAGAATTGAAGTAAGTACATCAAACATTGACCATCTTCGTACTTTCTATTCTTGTCTGTATCGGGTACTTCTGTTTCCAAGAAAATTTTATGAAATGGACGCCAATGATCAAATTGTGCACTATAGTCCATACAATGGACAGGTGCTTCCAGGATATATGTTCACCGACAATGGTTTTTGGGACACTTTTAGAGCCGTTTTTCCTTTCTTCAATATGATGTATCCCGAATTGAATAGCAATATCATGGAAGGTTTGGCGAACACCTACAAAGAATCCGGTTGGCTTCCGGAATGGGCCAGTCCAGGTCATCGCGACTGCATGATCGGGTCCAATTCCGCTCCAATAATCGCAGATGCTCATTTAAGCGGTGTAAAAGGTTTTGATAAAGAAGTCCTTTTGGATGCCATACTGAAAAATGCCACGGTGGCTGATGGAAGACCAGTAAATAGTGTAGGCAGGGCTGGATTGGACTATTACAATGAATTGGGATATGTTCCTTATGATGTAGGGATTAACGAGAATGCGGCCAGAACATTGGAATATGCCTATGCCGATTTCACCATTGCACAAATGGCAAAATCGCTTGGGAAAAACGAAATTGCTGAAGAATACTATAAAAAATCCCTCAACTACAAAAAACTATTCGACCCCACCACCAAACTAATGCGTGGCAAAAACAAGGATGGAAGTTTCCAAGCTCCATTTAACCCCTTGAAATGGGGCGATGCTTTTACCGAAGGTAATAGTCTACATTATACTTGGAGTGTTTTTCACGACGTACAAGGGCTCATAGATTTAATGGGTGGCAGTACCGAATTTACCGGTATGCTTGATGGGGTATTCAATATGCCCCCAGAATACGACGCCTCCTATTATGGATTTACGATTCATGAGATTCGGGAAATGCAAATCATGAACATGGGGAATTATGCCCACGGGAATCAACCCATACAGCATATGATCTACTTGTACAATTATGCCAAGCAACCTTGGAAGACCCAACAAAAGGTGCGCGAGGTATTGACAAAATTGTATACACCGGCACCAGATGGTTATTGTGGAGACGAAGATAACGGTCAAACCTCAGCTTGGTATGTTTATAGCGCATTGGGCTTCTACCCAGTGGCACCAGCTACCAATCAGTATGTATTAGGCAGTCCCTTGTTTGATGAAGCAACTTTACATCTTCAGAATGGGAATACATTTACCGTTAGAGCAAATGGAAATGGGAAATCATCCCCTTTCATCCAAAATGCAACCCTCAACGGTTCAGAATTTAACCAGACTTGGTTAGCAACAGAAACGGTTCAAGAAGGCGGTAGTCTGAATTTTAGTATGGGAACCGAACCTAATCAGGAATGGGGCACTTCAGATTCCGCAGCCCCATATTCCCTATCCAATCAATAAAGGCATATCATGAAAAGTAGAATAGTAGCGTTGTGTCTTTTTTTTGGACTAAATGCATTTGCACAAACTGAAATTCCAAAGGATGATCCTCGCATGCAATGGTTCCAAGATGCCAAACTTGGTGTTTTTATCCATTGGGGCTATTATGGGGTGAATGGCATTACGGAATCGTGGTCTCTTTATCACAAGAAGATATCCTATGAGGACTATATGAAACAAGGAGAAAAGTTTACCGCAGCATATTACAATGCCGAAGAATGGGCCAAACTTTTCAAGAAAATAGGCGCACGATATGTAGTCATGACAACAAAACATCACGATGGAGTTGCGCTATGGGATACCAAACTAAGTCATTTGAATGTAGTAGACAAAACCCCTGCTAAACGGGATTTGGTAACCCCATATGTAAATGCACTTAGAAATCAAGATTTGAAAGTGGGACTCTACTATTCCTTGTGTGATTGGTCACATCCCGATTACGAAGTGGTTTTTCCTAGACCAAATACAAAAAAAGACTATCCGCAAAAAGGTCAAAAGAAAATGGATTCTTGGGAACGATTTATCACTTTTTACCAAGGGCAATTAAAAGAACTTAGTTCCCAATTTAAACCAGATTTATATTGGTTTGATGGGGATTGGGAAAAATCAGCAGAGCAATGGCGTTCAAAAGCCTTGAAGGACACTTTACTATCTTGGAATCCCAATTTAATCATCAATTCCAGACTTAATCAATATGGAGATTACAGAACCCCAGAACAAGGAATACCTGTTGTTCGACCCGATGGTCCTTGGGAATTCTGCATGACCATGAATGATAATTGGGGCTATTACCCGACTGATACGAATTACAAACCCAAGTCCCAGATTATCCGGACTTTTGTTGAGGTAATTTCCAATGGGGGGAATTTATTGCTCAATATTGGACCCAAACCTGACGGTACAATTGCCAAAGAACAAAAAGATCGCCTGGAAACGTTAGGGGAATGGATCAACAAACATTCAGATGCGGTTTTTGATACCAAAGCAGGCTTACCTTATGGTCACTTTTACGGACCCTCCATGATATCAAAGGATAAAAAGAAAATCTATCTCTGTTTGTTTGATAATCCAAAAAACTACATTTCATTAAAAGGTCTTCAGACCAAAGTCAAATCTATCAAAGTTGTTGGATCTGATGAGGAATTGAGTTTTACCAGAAATGGTGGTGCCGCGTGGAAGAACATCCCAGGGATTTTGCGTATTTCTACACCTGAAGCAAATAGCTTAGATCCTTATGTCACCGTTTTGGAAGTTTCATTGGAAGAAGAAATTGAACTTTATCGCGGTCAAGGACATGTTATGTTTTGGGATAATGACAACCTTTCACGATATACTGATTTGACTTTATTGCAAATCGAATCAGATACTGTAATCCAATCAAACCCATAAACCAACCCCTTAGCAAATACAAATGAAAAAAATACGAATCGGCATTTTAACATTGCTAACAATCGTTTGCTTTGGATGCCACACGAAAAGCACCAAAGTCTATACGGAAGAGGATATCACCATTATTCCAAAACCCAAACAGGTAACACTAAATCCCGGGGCATTTTCGTTCACCGAAAACACCAAGTTGGTTGCCTTGGATGAAGCTACTTCGGAAACCTTGGAAATGCTTCAAACCAATTTTAAAAACGTTGCGGATTGGAAGCTCGAAATTGTTGCTTCAGAACCAGCTTCAAACTACATACTGTTAACCCATGATGATTCCTTGGAAAATGAAAATTATCTATTAGAAGTTAGCAGCGATAAAATTGTTATCCGGGCTAACGACCAGGCAGGGTACTTGTATGGAATACAAAGTTTACAACAATTACTCCCTGTAGAATTTGAAGGTAATACGCTGGTGGAAAATATCCAGTGGGAAGTCCCAAACGTCATTATAAATGATGGCCCAAGATTTAAATGGCGTGGCGTGATGCTAGATCTTTCACGGCATTTTTTGGATAAGGCATATATCAAAAACACCATTGATCAATTGGCCAAACACAAAATGAATGTACTGCATCTTCACTTAGTGGATGACCAAGGCTGGAGAATAGAAATAAAGAAATACCCCAAACTAACCGAAGTTGGTGCCTGGAGGGTAGATCAGGAAGAGTTACATTGGAATAGTAGAGAACCAATAAAGGCAGGACAAAAAGGAACCTATGGTGGTTTTTTTACACAAAATGAACTAAAGGAAATCGTTGCTTACGCCGCGTCTAAAAATGTTGAAGTCATTCCAGAAATTGAAATGCCGGCACACGTGACCAGTGCTATTGCCGCCTATCCCCATTTAAAATGTTTCGAAAATCCTGAAGCTATTGGCGTTCCTTCCGGCGGCGTATGGCCAATTACTGATATTTACTGTGCAGGAAAAGAATCGACCTTCGAATTTCTTGAAGATGTACTTCTCGAAGTAATGGAAATTTTCCCATCCCAGTATATTCATATTGGCGGAGATGAAGCCACCAAGACCAATTGGGAACAATGTCCATTTTGCAAGAAACGAATGGCTAATGAAAATTTAAAGGATGTTGAGGAATTACAGAGTTACTTCATTAAGCGAATGGAGAAATTCATCAATGCACATGGCAAACGATTAGTGGGTTGGGACGAAATCTTGGAAGGCGGATTGGCCCCGGATGCTACGGTAATGAGTTGGCGTGGATTTGAAGGTGGATTGGAAGCGGCCCAACATGGCCATGATGTAGTTATGACCCCCACTAGCTACTGTTATTTCGATTATTACCAAGGACCACAAAACGAAGAACCTTTAGCTATTGGCGGATATCTACCTTTAAGCAAAGTATATCAGTTTGATCCTGTTGTGGAAACCATGACCGAAGAAGAAGCAACCCATGTATTGGGAGGCCAGGCTAACCTTTGGACAGAATACATCCCAACCGCAGAACATGCGGAGTATATGCTTTATCCAAGATTGGCAGCATTATCGGAAACTGTGTGGAGTCCAAAAGATGCAAGAAACTGGGACGATTTCGCGCATCGAATGGAAACGCAATACAAACGATACGAAAATCAAGGTGTAAACGTAGCAAAAAGTGCTTTTTTGGTAACTTCCAAAACAGAGGCAGATACGGAAACCAAAACCGTTACGCTGACCTTACAAAACGAATTCCCGAATGCCAATATACGTTACCAATTTGGTGATGAAGCATTGACTCAAAACTCAACAGTTTACACAAATCCAATTGAAATCACTGAAACTACCATTGTCCAAGCATCCCTATTCAAAGGAGGCAAACTTATAGGTAGTACCTTCCGAGATACCATTCAATTCCATAAAGCGGTCGCCCATCCAACAGCATTCAGTACGATTTATAATGAGCGCTATCAAGGTGTTGGTAATTCTACTTTAGTCAATGCTGTAAGAGGCACAAAAAATTTCCATGATGGTCAATGGCTTGCCTGGTTAAATGATGATATGGAAGCTATAATTGATCTAAGCGGGCAAAAATCAATTGAAAAGGTAGTTCTTGGCTCTATGGAAAATCAAGGGCCGGGTATTTTCTTCCCTACTATGGTAGAAGTTTCCACTTCTAACGATGGGGAGGTATTTGAAAATGTTGGAACTATTTCGAGAGCTTTTGCTCCAAATGGAAATCCTGTTTTAAAGGATTTTATTGTCGAATTTGAACCAAAACAAGCTCGCTATGTAAAAGTAAACGCCAAAAATCTAAATACTGCCCCTAATGGCAGTGGCACATGGCTTTTTGTAGATGAAATCTTGATTCAGTAATTAAACTATCAATAATCGGAAGATGAGGATAACAGCACTTATAGCAGTCTTAGGAATTTCAATTCTTGGAACCGCACAACAAAAACCAACGGATTATGTAAACCCGTTTATTGGCACTTCCAATTTTGGCACAACTAATCCAGGCCCAATTGCGGTGCGAGGTATGGCCTACGTTTCTCCATTCAATGTTGCTGGACCTCAAAATCTCCCTTTTGAAAAAGACAGTAGATGGTGGTCCACCCCCTACTCCTCTGATAATAGTTTTTTAACCGGATTTAGTCATGTGAATTTGAGCGGAGTTGGCTGCCCAGAATTAGGAGTTATTATTGCCATGCCAACTACTGGTGAACTGGTAACAGACCATGAGCAATATGGAACTACCTATTCCAATGAGGTTGCCAAAGTCGGTTATTATTCCAATGAACTGGACAAATACAATATTAAAGTTGAAGCAACAGCTACTACACGATCGGGAATCAGCAAATATAGTTTCCCTAAAGGCAAGTCAAACATATTGTTGAACCTTGGCCTTGGATTGACCAATGAACAAGGTGCTCAAATTAAAGTAGTCTCACCCACTGAAATTGAAGGAATCCGGAGTGTAGGTTCGTTTTGCTATTACAAACCCGAAGAAGCATACCCTGTATACTTTGTTGCGAAATTCTCCGAACCAGCTAAGGCGTTTGGAACATGGAAACGACCGACCTCCTATAAAGGCGAAGAAGCACAATGGATGGGGTACAATGGGAAAACCCGTATCATGGAAGGCTATACCAAGGAGGTAGTTGGTGATAGCATTGGCGCTTATATGCAATACGATTTTGAGCGACCAACACAGGTAGAGCTTAAAATCGGTATTTCCTATGTGAGCATAGAAAATGCACGTGAAAACTTGAAAAATGAAACTGCTGGGAAAACTTTCGATACGATATTGGAGGATACGCAAAAGCAATGGGAAGAACATCTTTCTCGTATTGAGGTTGAAGGGGGCACATCAGATGACAAAACCATTTTTTACACCGCCCTTTACCACACCTTGATTCATCCAAGTACGCTCAATGATGTCAATGGGGAATATCCAAAGATGAGAACCCGTGAAACCCTCAAAACCGATGGCACACGCTATACTGTTTTTTCGCTCTGGGACACGTATCGAAATCTGCATCAATTGATGAGCTTGGTTTACCCTGAGCAGCAGTCCAATATGGTGAAGAGCATGCTTCAGATTTATGACGAATCCGGATGGCTACCTAAATGGGAATTAAATGCAACAGAAACCACTACCATGGTGGGAGACCCTGCGGGAATTGTGATTGCCGACACCTATCTAAAAGGCATTAAGGATTTCGATGTGGAAAAAGCATATGAAGCGATGGTCAAAAGTGCAGATCAGTTAGAGGGCAACGCATTACGACCAGGCATTTCCGATTATATTTCAAAAGGATATTTAACCACAAAAACTACAAACAGCGGTTCCGTTTCAACAACCCAGGAATATAATATTACCGATTTCGCAATAGCGCAATTAGCAAAGGCTTTGGGCAAAAAAGAAGATTACAAACGATTTTCCAAACGTTCCATTTCGTATCGAAACCTATTTGATAAGGAATTTAATCTCTTGAGACCCAAAAATGATGACGGCAGTTGGCTAAGCCCTTACAATCCTGAAACCGGAGCAAATTTTGTAAAGAACCTGGGTTTCATCGAAGGGAATGCATGGCAGTACACCTTCATGGTTTCGCATGACGCAAAGGGGCTAATGAAGTTAATGGGCGGCCCTAAATCCTTTGCTAACAAACTTCAGGAAGTGTTCGACAAAGACCAATTTGATATGGCCAACGAACCAGACATCGCTTACCCCTATTTATTCAACCATGTAAAGGGGGAAGAATGGAGGACACAAAAAACGGTTTCAGAATTACTTTCCACATACTTTAAAAATGCGCCAGATGGCTTACCAGGAAACGATGATACAGGGACCATGAGTGCATGGGCCGTTTTTTCCATGATCGGTATTTACCCTGTTAGTCCAGGGGAACCAGTTTATACTTTGACCACACCATTATTTGACAAGGTCCGGATTAAATTAAATGATGAATACTACAACGGAGGAGTATTGGAAATTTCAAAATCATCAGGCAAAACCAGATCTGGGATTTTCGTAGATGGCAATAAACTGAAATCCCAGTTCATATCCCATAAGGATTTAATCGATACACAAACATTGTCGTTCGTCGTAAAATAGAACAACATATAAAATATCGCATACCTCATTAAGCCTGTAAATTATAGGTTTTCATTGAAAAATGCCACCTCAAACGTTTTCGTAACGATGTCCTTTAGCTTTTCAGCATCGTTATTAGTCGAAAAATTTTCTTAGATCTATTAGGAATTTAAATTTTTATAAAGTGAACTTTAAGCTTTTATTAAGCTTTCGAAACTAATAACCTAACTCATATAGTATGAACAAAAAACTTCATTACTTTCTAATCCTTGTGTCTTTTCTATGCATGAACGGCATGATGGCGCAAGGAACAACCGTTTCAGGAACGGTTACCGACACAAGCACTGGAACACCTATTCCAGGGGTTACTGTTGTCGAAAAAGGAACTTCTAACGGTACATCTACGGACTTTGATGGTAACTATACCATCACTGTATCCAATGGATCTGCCGTATTAGTGTTTACATCAATTGGTTTTACTGATCAAGAGATTGCCGTTGGCGGACAATCTTCTATCAATGTAAGTTTGGCTGAGGATGTTGAATTATTGGACGAGGTAGTTGTAACTGCACTTGGTATCACTAGGGAAAAGAAATCCCTAGGATATTCCGTTACCGAAGTTGACGGTAGTGCCGTGTCTTTGGCAAAAGAGCCAAACGTAGTTAATTCCCTTGCTGGTAAGGTTGCTGGTGTTGTAGTATCACAAGGTACTGCTGGTGCTGGTAGTGGATCTCGTGTGGTAATTAGAGGTAACAACTCGATTACAGGTAACAACCAACCATTGTATGTAGTAGATGGTGTGCCAATTGACAATTCTGCATTGGGCGCTCCTACTGGATCGGGTCAATTTAACATTGGCAATTTAGGTGATGGTGTATCTGACCTTAACCCAGATGATATTGAATCCTTATCCGTTTTGAAAGGTCCTAACGCTGCTGCCCTTTATGGGTCTAGAGCTAGTAACGGGGTTATTATCATTACCACCAAGAAGGGTTCTTTAAATAAAGGTTTGGGTGTTTCCATTACTTCCAATGCTTTGTTTGAAGATCCATTGGTACTACCAGAATACCAAAACGAATATGGTAGAGGTACAGATGGGAATTTCCCACAGATCAACCCAGATGACCCATTAGCTACTCAAGTAAATACAGTAGCAGGAGCAGGTTCTTGGGGTCCAAGATTTGACGGTTCACAGCAATTGGCTTACAACGGACAACAAAGAGCTTATGTAGCTCAACCGAATAACGTTAAGGATTTCTTTGAGACAGGAACTAGCTTTATCAATACCGTTGCATTAAGTGCGGGAGGTGAAAAAGCTTCTGTAAGATTTTCTTATACAAACTCAGATATAGAATCTATTCTTCCAAACTCTGGAATCGATAGAGACAACTTCAATTTAAGGGCATTTGCAAATTTAACCGACAAATTGACTTTGGATACAAGGGTTACTTATTTCTTACAAACCGCCCGTAACCGTCCTAATCAAGGTACGGAAGGGGTTGCAGCCTATTTATGGCCTTTGGCGCGAAACGTAAGCCTTACAGATTTACAGGTTTTCCAAGATATTGAAAACCCTATCAATCCGAATGATATCTATAGAGTAATAGCGCCAACTTCTTCTGGTGGTAACCCATACTGGATTCTACAAAACGATTTTAACGGCGATAGAAGAACAAGGATTTCTGGATTTGCTAAATTGCAATATCAATTTAACGATTGGTTATCAGCGTTCGTTCGTGTAGGTACTGATGATATCACACAAGACACAGAAAGCATAACAAGAGTAGGACACCATTTCTTTGGTGATGGAAGAATTCGTTTTTCCAAAAACGATCGAACTGAGACAAACTACGATTTCTTGTTCATGTTCAATAAAGACTTGAGCGAAAAGTTCAACTTAACGGCAAATGCAGGTGCTAATGCACTACGTTTCTCTACGATACGGTCATCTGCTAATGGTGATAATTTCAAAATACCTGGAAGACCATTATTGGATAATACTGAAGAGATTTTTGCTTCTCAAGGTCAAAGAATCCAAAAGAGTATCAATTCCGTTTACGGTTCTGCATCATTGTCATATAACGATGCATACTATTTAGACTTAACAGCTAGAAATGATTGGTCTTCAGCTCTTGCAGAAGACAACCGATCTTATTTCTATAGTTCTGCAAGTTTAAGTGTTCTATTGAACGAAACATTTGATTTAGGCAACTCTATTGACTTATTAAAAGTTAGAGGTAGTATCGCTACTGTAGGTAATGATACAGACCCTCAGCAGTTGGTGAATACCTTTAGAATTGCTGCGAACGGATTCTTGGACAATGTAGTGGTTAGTAGACAAAACACTTTGTTTAGCGAGAGTCTACGTCCAGAGGAAGTAACTTCTACAGAGCTTGGTTTAGAATTAAGAGCCCTTGGAAATCGTCTTTACGCTGATTTCTCATATTATAACATTAAATCCACAGATTTAATATTTGACGTACCTCTAGGAACTGGTGCCGGATTTGAAAACTTTAGAACAAACGTTGGTGAAATCACCAACAAAGGTTTTGAGATTTTAGTCGGTGGTGTTCCTGTGCAGACCCAAAATTTCTCTTGGGATACATCTCTTAACATCGCTAGAAACAAGAATGAGCTTGTAAGTTTAGTTGAAGGACAAGATTTTTTCAACTTTAGTAGCGATAATGGAGGTACTGTGTCAGTTGTAGGACGAGCAGGAGAAGGGTTTGGCGATATTGAGACGACAACTTGGCTTAGAAATGACCAAGGGCAGTTGATTGTTACCGCTGAGGGACGTCCCCAAGCTACTTCCGAAAGAGAAAAATTTGGTAACTATCAACCTGATTTCTCAGGTGGTTTTACAAACACTTTCAGGTACAAGAACTTTACACTTAATACTTTAATTGACTTTAGAGTTGGAGGTGAAGTATATTCCTTTACCGATGCCGCATTAGATGCATCAGGAGTATCAGAAAAATCATTACAATTCCGTGAAAGTGGAATTCTTGTAGATGGAGTTATTGATAATGGTGATGGTACTTTTACACCTAATACCACCACAATTAGTGCTCAGGACTATTGGGGAGCTGTAAGCAACATTGGTTCAGAATATGTATTTGACCAAACGAATTTTAGGTTAAGAGAGGTTAGCTTAAGCTACTCATTCCCTGGTAAACTTCTGGAAAACACGTTTATACAGAGTGCTACATTGAGTGCTGTAGGTAGAAATTTGTTATTTTTATACAAAAAGGCTGACAACTTTGACCCAGAGTCCAGTTACTCAACTTCAAACTTTGCTCAAGGGGTGTTGTTTTACGCATTACCTACGACTAGAAGTTTTGGACTTAGCCTAAATGTTAACTTTTAAAAAATTGTGCAATGAAAAAAATTAATTTATTAATGTGTATGTTGCTGTGCCTAGTGTTCGCAACATCATGTACTGAGGATTTCACGGAAATGAACACTGATCAAAGTGGATTTCTAGCGGATGAGGTTAGTGCAAAGTTTTTCTTGACTGACCTGCAATTCCGTTTGTATTCTCCCGATCGTTTTCCATACTGGAGAGCGCACTTGATCCATGCGGATCGTTATGCAGGGCATTTCACCTTTGGACATAACTCCTCTTGGTGGTCAGATGAACTGTGTTATACCTATAATGCAGGATATACTGATGCAACCTTTGGTTGGTTGAACAATTATCTTGGAAACATCCTTAACTTCCAAGAGTTTGTAGAAGAAGGTGGGGACTTGGAGAACGAATACATGTATGCCATGTCTTTAATCATCAAAGGATTGTATTACCAAATGTATACAGACACCTTTGGAATGGTACCTTACACTGAAGCTGGTGTAGATGGTATTCTTACACCTGTTTTTGATGAACAATCTGTAATTTACCAAGGAATTATTGCGGATTTAGATCAAGCAATGGCAACAATTGGTGATGCTGAAACTACAGGAGTTGGTGTTAATGATGCTGGAGAGAACGATATCTATTGTGGAGGTGATCTTCAACAATGGAAGCGCATGGCCAATACCTTGAAATTGCGTATTGCAATGCGTGCATTGAATGCTCCTGGTGAAAACTTCGCCACTGCTGCTATTAATCAAGCCTTGTCGGCACCTCTTTTGGATGATGCCAATGGAAGTGTGGTAATGACCAAGGATTTTGTGATTAGCCAATGGGCTGCTGCCGCTTATGGTGATATCTGGCATAACTTTGGAGGTGGATCCGATTGGACTGTAGGTGCAACATTGATCAACATGTTGCAAGACAACAATGATCCTAGACTTTCTTCTTATGCGAAACCAGCAGTAGGAGGTTCCTTCATATTCGTGAACAACGCTGAAACTCCAGATCCTAATTATCAGGATCGTTTGGATTTCGTTGTTGCAACTCTTGATGAAGCCGGAGCTGACTATACACTGGCAACCGCTGGGGATGAAACTACAATAGAAGTTGCTCCTGGTCAGTTTATTGGACAGCCTACCAGAACCAATGGTGATACATATCCTTACGTACGTTATGATATGTTCAGTACGCCAAGTGATAGAGTAATCCAAGAAAAAGGATCTCAAGTTGATGCTTATCCTGAGATAGTGTTGACAAGTGCTGAGTCCTACTTCCTTCAAGCGGAAGCTGCTGTAAGAGGAATTTCCGGTGGAGATGCCCAGGCATTGTTCGCAACTGGAATCAAAGAAGCAATGAAACTTTGGAATATTCCTGAAGGTGATGCTGATACATACATTGCAACTGAGGCTGCTGCTGATATCACAAGTGGTACAACCGATGAGAGACTTGAAAAAATCGCTCACCAAAGATGGTTAGCTAGCTACACAGATGGTTTCGAAGCTTGGGCTGTGGTTAGAGACACCGGTTATCCTGCAGAACTTGCAGCAGGTGTATCTGACCAAATCATTTATGGTCTTGGAAATTTGAACGGTGATTACCCACAACGTATGAGATATGGGTCTGGAGCTCAGGACAATCCTAACTTCAGTGCTGTACAAGGAATTCAAGGAGATGATTTACAAGCGACCACATTGTGGTTTGCACAATAAGAACTTACTGTAGTATTTAATCCGTTAAGATTAATTTATAGTTTGAGTTAGTTTGATTCATAATTAATTTTAAGTAAAGGAAGAGCAATCTTCCTTTACTTTTTTAAACTGGTTTCCTACCTTCAATACGTAAGTAACTAAAGTCTCATTCCAATTCACTAAAATGCGTTTTTCCAATTACCTAGCTGTTTGCATTTTTGTAGGCCTTATAGCTGCCTGCAACACATCCAAGGATGATCCCTCTTATGTTTTTGAAAACTTGGATAGCAATAAAACAAACATCACGTTTGTAAACCGAATCGTTGAAAACGAACTGACCAATTCATTTGTTTACGAATACGTTTACAATGGTGGTGGAGTTGCCGTAGGAGACCTTAATAACGACGGCCTTGATGATATTTATTTCACCTCAAATCTTAGCAATAACGCTTTGTATTTAAACCAAGGTGATTTAGAGTTCAAGGACATCACAAACGAATCAGGTACAAAAGGTGCTAAAGGATGGTCCACCGGCACCAATATGGTGGATATCAACAATGATGGGCTATTGGATATTTATATCTGTAAATCCGGGCCATATTCCAGAAAAGCATTAATCCAAAACGAGCTATATGTCAATCAAGGGGTTAATGATGATGGTATTCCAACCTTCAAGGAAGATGCGGAAACCTTTGGTTTGGCAGACACGGGAAACTCCATACAATCAGCCTTTTTCGATTATGATCAAGATGGGGATTTGGACATGTACCTCATGAACCACAATCCACAAACCATGAGTTTTGGAAACAAAGAAAGTATCTCTGCTTATGGAGACAGATTTTACGAAAATCAGGATGGAAAATTTGTAAATGTAACGGAACAAGTAGGGATTTTTTCCAATGACCTCGCATATGGTTTGGGTATAGGTATCGGGGATTTAAATAATGACGGTTGGCCTGATTTATATGTATCCAACGATTATGACGAACCTGATTATTTGTATTTGAACCAAAGGGACAAAACATTCAAAGAGGTTGGTAAAAAAGCAATGAACCATATGTCCAACTTTTCCATGGGAAATGATATTGCTGACTTCGATAACGATGGCCATTTGGATATCATAACACTTGATATGGTTTCTGAAGACAATTATGGTATGAAAACCAGTATGGCCAGTATGAACCCTGAAAAGTTCAATACAAATGTTTCTGCTGGAAAGCACTACCAATACATGTATAACGCACTTCAAAAGCACAGTACCCATGTAGACAGTTCTGGAACTCCATTTTTCTCAGACATTGCACAGATGACAGGGATTTCCAATACGGATTGGAGTTGGGCCCCTCTTATGGCTGACTTTGATAACGACGGCCTCAAAGACATATTCATAACCAATGGCATTAAAAGAGATTTCCGAAACAAGGATTTTGATGCCAAAATGAAAAAATACCTCAATGACAATCCGGACTTTATGTCAAGTCCAGATAAAGTTAAATACCTAATCAATGAAACTCCGAATCGGCCTTACGAAAATTATTTTTATAAAAATCAAGGAGGACTGAAATTTGAAAACAGTACCCAAAAATGGGTTAAAAATCTAAAAAGCACATATTCTAATGGTGCCGCATATACTGACTTGGACAATGATGGCGATTTGGACATCGTCATCAATAATGTTGATGAAAAAGCAAGCATTTACAAGAACAATTCCAACCTGCGACCAGAATCAAATTTTATTAAACTACAATTTACAGGTCCAACCAATAATAGAATGGGAATTGGTGCTAAAATTGAAGTCTATTCGGCAGGGCAAAACCCGCAACTATTCGAAAATTATACGGTAAGAGGGTATCAATCCTCTGTGTCACCAGTGCTTAACATTGGTCTTGGAATCACTTCAACCATAGATTCCATTGTTGTGAAATGGAACAAAGATCAAAAGCAAACTTGGGACCAAGTTGCAGTCAACAGCACAACTCAAATTGTATATGATCAAAAGAAACTTGCTTCCTCCACTGTTTCTAAAATCCTACCAAAAATATTCAATATATCAGAAATAGGTCATGAAATTGCACATACTGAAAACGACTTTGACGATTACCTAATCCAAGTTTTATTACCCCATAAACTATCCAACTTTGGACCTGCTGTTGCCATTGGTGATGTTAACGGAGATAACAAAGAAGATATATATTTCGGTCAGAGTTCAGGCGAAGCATCGGCGCTTTACCTACAGACTAATACTGGAACTTTTAAACAGGCCCAATCATTCGAACAAGAGGCAATTTATGAAGATGTTGATGCTAAATTCCTTGATTTTGACAATGATGGCGATTTAGACCTGTATGTAATTACAGGTGGAAACGAATTTGAAGAAGGTTCGGCCAATTATCACGATAGACTATACGAAAACAGATCAGGCCGACTAGTGCTTACAAAGAATGTAATCCCAGAATTATCCGTAAGTGGCTCTAAAATTCGTCTATCAGATTTCAATCAAGATGGTTTCATTGATGTGTTTGTTGGAGGTCGGTTTGTTCCACATGATTATCCCGCTGCCGCAAACAGCTATCTGCTGCTTAACACAAATGGAAAATTTATCGATGTAACCCAGGATCAAGCGCCAGAACTTATGGAACTCGGTTTGGTAACAGATGCTGTATGGATTGATATAGACAAGGATAATGACCTTGACCTATGTGTTGTGGGTGAATGGATGGCTCCTACTGTTTTTCACAACCAAGATGGTCGTTTTATAAAATCCACGCTGCAATCAAACATTGACCTAACTGGATGGTATTACGCAATCAAAGCAATGGATATTGACAATGATGGCAATCAAGATTTAGTACTGGGGAATTTAGGTGAAAACTACAAGTACAAAGCAAATGCAAGCGAACCATTTGAAGTTTTTTATAGTGATTTTGACAACAACGGTTCTAAGGACTTAGTACTTGGCTATTACAATTTTGGTGATTTGTACCCCGTAAGAGGAAGAGAATGTTCTTCGCAACAAATGCCATCTATTAAGAAGATCACACCTTCGTATGATGTATTTGGCAAATCCACAGTAAAAGATATCTACGGCCAAGAAAATCTGTCGCAAGCGCTGCATTTGAGCGCTTATAATTTTAAAAGCGGCATTTTGAAAAATAAAGGCGATGGTAGTCTGGAATTCATTGCTTTTCCTGAAGTTGCCCAAATATCTTCAATTAATGCCATTCTGGATTATGATTACAATGCTGATGGGTTAAATGATTTGATTATCGCAGGGAACTTGTTCGCTTCAGAAATAGAAACACCAAGAAACGACGCAGGTTATGGCCTATTATTGAATAATAGAGGTGATTTTAAGTTTGAACCTATTGATGCCGCTGATTCCGGATTATTTCTCTCAAGGGATACAAAAAACATGGAATTTCTTCAAATATCCGGAAAGCCACACATAGCCGTAGGTAAGAATAACGAACTAATGGACTTGGTAGAAATAAATTCTAATCCTAAACCCTAATTTTTTGTTTTAAATATGCCAACCCTTCCCAATAATAACACCGTACTTAACACTACAGCCACGAACTACAGGAAACCGTTTTTGACCATTACGTTTCTGTTTTTCATGTGGGGGTTCATCACGGTAATGAACGATGTCCTTATTCCTCATTTAAAGGAAGTGTTCGAGCTTAGCTATTTCCAAGCAGCATTGATTCAGTTTGCCTTTTTTGGAGCATTTTTCATTATATCCTTGGGTTATTTTATTATTTCGATAAGCAAGGGTGACCCCATATCCAAAATCGGTTATAAGAATGGGATTATCATTGGCCTTTTGTTATGTGGATTAGGTTGTTGTTTGTTCTATCCTGCAACCATATTTCAACGCTACGGCATATTCCTAAGCGCGCTTTTTGTTTTGGCATCCGGAGTTACGATTCTTCAAATTGCAGCCAATCCATATGCTGCAATACTGGGAAAACCAGAAACCGCCTCCAGCAGGTTGAATTTGGCACAAGGGTTCAATTCATTTGGAGCAACCCTTGCGCCTTTGGTAGGCGCAATATTACTTTACAAAGTCTTTTCAAACGGAGAAATCACAGTAGATTCACTTAAGATTCCATATCTGATATATGGCGGCCTGTTCTTCCTATTGGCCATCATAATTAAATTTGTAAACCTTCCATCCTTTAAGAACACAGAATCTTTAGAAAAGGGCCTATATGTCCTAAAGTTCAGACATGTCGTCCTTGGGATGATTGCAATTTTCGTATATGTTGGTGGAGAGGTAACCATCGGTAGTTTTTTAATCAATTTTTTCAAATTGGAAAGCATTGCAGGGATGGACGAATCGCAAGGAGGCGTATTCCTTTCCTATTACTGGGGTGGCGCAATGATTGGAAGATTTTTAGGGTCGGTTGCAATGGGGAGTATGACGGACAAAACACGGAAGTATATAACCATGGCTGGACTATCCGTAATCTCATTTATGGTCATTTACTTTATCACCGGAGTTAAAAACAACGATGGCGCTTTTACATTGGAATTAATACCATTTGCTGAAATCCAGTTTTTCATATTCTTCCTAGTGATCAACTATTTGGCATTCTTAATTGGTGGCTCAAAACCGCACAGGGTTTTGACTCTATTTGCCAGTATAGTCATTGTTCTTTTGATTATTATGATTACAACTCAGGGCACAATTGCTTTTTGGAGTGCCATTGCAATTGGTGCTTTTAATTCCATCCTATGGTCCAATATTTTCACCTTGGCTATTAAGGATTTAGGTAAGTATACCAGTCAAGCTTCCTCACTTTTGGTGATGATGATTGTGGGTGGTGCCTTGGTTCCTATTCTTCAAGGTGCAGTTGCCGACAGTATTGGAATTCAACTATCATTCATCATTCCTGTATTCTGCTATGCTTACCTCATATTTTATGGCTTAAAAGGATATCAAATAAAACCCATTAAGGCTTAATAATGACTAAAAACGGTACATACGTAGTTGGAGTTGATATAGGTGGCACACATATATCCTCAGCTGTTGTTGATGTAAAGCAAAAGAAGATTTTGGAGGAGACTTATGCTACCAGTCATGTGGCCAACCTTGAGCCTTTTGACGTTATTATGGAAACTTGGGCAAGTACCTTGAACAAAACCATAAATGCATCCCAGAATTTGGCGTTAAAGGGAATTGGTTTTGCCATACCTGGGCCTTTCAATTATAAAGAAGGCATCGCAATGTACCCTGAAGGTTTCAAATATGGCGCACTTCATGAAATTAAGGTAGTTCAAAACTTAACGCCCCTGTTGATTTCCTCCGATGAGATACCAATTCGATTTCTTAATGATGCTACATCATTTGCTGTTGGAGAAGCATGGTTGGCTGAAGAAGAGGGTCTTGAACGCCAATTATTCATCACCTTAGGAACTGGTTTAGGTGCAGGATTTGTTGAAAACGGTATTCCGGTAGTAAATGGACCCAATGTACCTCCAAACGGTTGTTTGTGGAACCTCCCCTACAAGGACGGGATGGCAGATGATTATTTTTCCACAAGAGGATGTGTAAATGCGTACCACGAACTCAGTGGAGAAACGGTAACAGGTGTCAAGGAATTGGCTCTGTTATTTGAATTTGACCCATTGGCTAAACAAATGTTCACGGAATTTGGCACTGATTTAGGATCTTTCCTTGCGCCTTGGTTAAAAAGGTTCAATGCAGACGCCCTAGTTCTTGGTGGAAACATATCCAAGGCTTACGCCTGTTTTGGTCAAGCGCTTCAAGCCAGTCTAAATCAAAATGAAGTGTGCATTCCTATTCGCATTTCCAATCATATGGAAAAAGGGGCTATTGTAGGATGTACTCGCGTATTTGATCAGGACTTTTGGAAAAACGTGAAAAACAATCTTCCTGAACTATAGTTTTATCGCTTCCTTGATTCCCTAGTTTTTCGCTCGTTAATTCAAAACGGGCATTCATGAACTCAGAACGGGCATTCATAAATTCCGGTGGAAAAAAACACATATGAAATTCTATGTTTGAAGTGTACTTAAGTAGTTAGGTTTACTACGGTACATAGCAATACACTTTTAAGGCTGTTGGTCATAAAGTGTTTAGTTTAGTTGAGGTTTCCATTGCGCCAAGGAATGTTAAATTCCTTGGTTGTAATGGATAACTAGTTGTATATCAATAGTATCAATAACCAAGTTTCGAGTAGTATTCCTTTAATAATGAACCATCAAACTTGTTTTATAAAATATCATAAAATCAAATAGTCATCTAATTTCCATTTATATGGTTAACTAAGAATATAGGATTTGGTGTAACATGTGTGTTCTTATGTCATAAGATGACTAAGCCGTCAAGGTATTCTTGACGGCTATTTTTTTTGAATTCACCCTACAATCCATTACTAAAGCATCAATGAAACTCCTAAAAACTATTCGTTGATTCAACTTGGGCATTTGTCAATTGAGAAGGGGCATTTGTTAATTATACCCCTAATATTCCAAGTTGTTTTACTTCTTTTAAACTGCATAAACATCCCAATCTTTCAAATGGAAAGTGTCGGCAGAACCTACAAGCCTATGATACCATTTCTACTAATACACCTATTTGGCACTTTTTGTTCCAAGCTTAATCTATTAAGAAAATACAAGCTCCTAATTTTAGCGCTTTTTGCATTTCTTTATAATCTTAATGGCCCGGCTGACTGTAGTGCGCAACAAGTAGATACCTGGTTTATGGCAGATCGGGCCGTAAATAGTCCCGCTAGTCCACCCTATGGGCAATTGTACCACCTCACACCTCTACCCCCACCTAACGGAACACCAGTAACAACTTGGTATGATTGGGTTGATTATGAGGAGCAAAATGCCATCCTAGAGCCTATTGGACCTTATTCTGCTGCATTTCCCATCGGTTATGATTATCCTTTTGGCACAAATGGTGTTGATTTCCTAAACCCCACGGGAGCAATTCCCGGACCACCTGAATTACGTGAAAATCCAATAGACAACATCAACTTTAACCCAGTTCTATATTTTGATGGAAATGCAGATTTAGACGGGGTTGGGGATGCCTTGGTATTTGAATCTGTTACAAGGGGTGAGACTACCGTTGTAATCGTGTTTAAAGCCTTAGGAGCTGGAAATACAGCTGAAACGCAACGATTGCTCTATGGTGGTGATGTCCGCGATCATCCTTCACAAGCCACTAACTTATCACTTGGGGTATCAGAAAACAACAGGTTTTCAGTTGGCAGAACCCAAGATACAAGCCCTGATTTTTTTGAACCTGGTAAAATAGATACCCAAGGACTACCAACAATAGGGGTTTTTAGAAGAGATACTTTAGGTATTGGACAAGAAGAGTTGACCACTCGAGTGAACGGATTACCTGATATTTCGGGTATTCGTTCACATCCCGATGCCCATAGAAGATTATTTCCCTATAATAGAATAGGTGCGCATTTCAATAGCTCCGACCCCAATAGAAACTTATCGGGAAGTATCGCAGAAATATTTGCTTTGGACGGTCCATTAGGCCCAAATGAAATTCAAGCACTTGAAAGTTACCTTGCAATAAAATATGGGATAACCCTTAGCGCAGATCCTGCCCTTACACTTGGTAGCACTAATGGTAATATTGGATACACTTATGTTTCAGCCAGTGGTGCAACAATTTGGGATCCAAATCTCAATACCCTATATAGGTTTGATATAGCAGGGATTGGAAAAGATAGATACGACAACTATGATGGGGGTGATAATAGTACAACTTTAGATGATCGAAAATTAAGATACAATCTTCAACAACGTATTTCCGAAAGTTCGAATATTGAAGCAAGAGTTACAATATCCACAAACAATAACTTTAGCACCGGAAATATTGATCATTCAAGAACAACGATAAATGGATCTTGGTTTGGAAGTCCAAAGGACTACAACTATCTGTTATGGGGTAATGATCGTGGAAATATCAATGAGCAATTCACAGAATTGGTTCCCGGTATTACTTCTAGAATTGGTCGGGAATGGCAAATTCAAAAAACCAACTTCGGTACCATTCCTATTTCCGATGTCAGTTTACAGGTTGACTTAAACGGTTCAGATATTTTGCTTAATGGAAACTGTGATTTGTTTTTGTTAATTGACACAGATGGTGATGGTGACTTCACCACAGGTATTATTAACCAAGTCTCTTCAACTAGTATCGTTGCAGGAATTGCCCAATTTGATGGACTTACTTTTGAACACACGGAAGTTTTTACATTTGGTTATGGTGATAATATACCTCCAACAGCCTCCAATCCACCATCAATTACCGTATGTGATTCTGCTCCAGCTCCAGACCCATTGGTAGTAACAGATGAAGCAGATAATTGTGGTATTGTCAACGTTACACATCTAAATGATACTACTGATGTAAATAGCAACCCTGAAACAATAACACGAACATATAGAGTAACTGACGGAGCTAATAACTTTATTGATGTTTTACAATTAATCTATGTTTACACAACACCAAGTATAGATGCCTTAGCAGATATAGAAGCATGTGATAGTTTTCTTCTTCCGCCAATTACAGGCACTAACCTTACAGGCAATCAAGCCTATTACGATGCCCCTGATGGAGGTGGCAATCAATACCTGCCTGGTGAATCTATAACTGCGTCTGGAATCCTTTTTATTTATGATGAAACCGGAAGTATTCCAAATTGTAGCGATCAGCAAAATTTCTTAGTTACCATTGACGAGCAGCCCGTGGCGGACGCGGGCGCGGACGAACAGATATGCGGGGCGGTGGC
>NZ_JAMFMA010000002.1 GCF_023502425.1 Flagellimonas spongiicola | reverse complement strand
AAATGAGTTAACCTATAATGTCATAGCCATAAATGAATCTTGTTTGGGAGCTGGAGATGGTATCATCGAAATATCAATAGAAAATGGTATTCCTCCATACACCATTCAATTGAACTCCGAATCCGGAATTGAAATCGACAGCAATCAAATCAGCTTAAACAACCTATCATCCGGTATCTATAATCTAGTAGTCACGGATTCTTTTGGTTGCGAGGAAGAGTCTGTTGTGGAAATCGAAAGTGAGAACCCAAATCTAAATGCGCAAATAGCAACTACATATGATTGTACATTAGGACCAAATGGATATTCAATCAAAATAATCCTAGAAAATCCAGAATTATCTTCTGAAATACTATTTGCACTTGATTCCAGTAATCCAAATGACTCACAACAAAGTCCGTATTTCAATAATATAAGTGAAGGTGAGCATTATGTGTCAGTTATTCATTCAAGTGGATGTACTGAAACATTACCATTTACAATAACAGGGGCTGAACCCTTAAACTTGAGTTTAGAAAGCACAGGTTTGAATCAAATCACAGCAAATACAACCGGTGGTGCCCCTCCTTATACTTATTACTTTGAAAATGAACCTGCGACATCAGACAATGTATATACCATTAATTCAAAAGGAAGTTTCACCGTGCGCGTTGTTGACAGTAATGGCTGTGAAGACATTGATGTAATATCCATTATAGACTTCGTAGATCTTGATATTCCAAATTTCTTCACACCTAACGGAGATGGTAACAATGATGTATGGGGCATTAAAAATGCACATACACTAGACCCTGATATCCTTAAAGAAATCATCATTTTAATCTACGATCGATATGGAAGAGAAATACAAGGCCTTGGTCCTTTAGAGCAGTGGGATGGAACCTACCCGCAAACCAACAAACCTCTTCCTTCTGGAGATTATTGGTATATCGTTAATCTCAACGGAAAAAAACAAGTAGACAATGTAACCTTATACAGATAAAGCAAAAATGAAAAAGATAACCCTATTCCTGACTTTACTTGCGACTTTAAGTGGTTCCAAAGCCCAGGAACTTACTATCCCCCAATTGTCACAGTACTTGTCAGACAATCCTTTTTTAATGTCACCTGCTTATGCCGGTATCGGAAATTATGTGAAAATTCGAGCAAGTGGCCTATCCCAATGGGTTGGGATACAAGATGCGCCTAACACGCAATCTTTTTCGGCAGATGTAAGACTCGGTAATAGATCTGGTCTCGGGATGGTCATTTATAACGATTCGAATGGTGAGACTCATCAAAGAGGTGGAAAGGTGTCTTTTGCGCATCATTTGATTATGGACAGACAGGAACGAAACTTTTTGTCGCTGGCTTTTTCATTTAATCTCAACCAATTTCGTATCAATGTTGAAAATTTTGATGACAACAATGATTTGGGGATTGTTGGTGATAAAGCTTCCAGTAACCCAAATTTTGATTTAGGCTTTCTGTTCCGAAGAGATGGTTTTTACTTCAGTATGAATGCTTCCAATATTTTAAATAAAGATTTTGAAGCATATAATGTATTATTTGAACCTAATGTCTTACGCAACTATTATCTCTATTCTGGATATCGAATCAGGAAGCACAAGCGCGATAAATTTGAAGTGGAACCTTCTATTTTCCTTCAATATTTTGAAAGTGACAGACGCTCAGTGACCGATACCAATGTTATTTTCAGATGGTATGATTTTCTGGATTATTTCAACGCTGGTCTTACAATTCGCTTTTTAAATGACCAAATTGGTCAACCCTTATACATAGCCCCAATGGTTGGATTTAAAACTGGAGATTTTTATTTCGGTTATTCCAATCAAATCATAATGAATGAAATTATTGGATATTCCTATGGCACACACCAAATTACATTGGGTGTGAATCTGCTGCAAGGTATTTCCAATTGTACTTGTACCTATTAATGAAAGAATGTAAAATGAAAAAAAACGAATTTAAATTATTACTCAAATCATTTTTAAGCTGTGTTGCCCTAGTGTTTCTCAGCTTCTGCAGTAAAGGAGATGATTTGTCTGGTTTAAACACTAATGTAATATTAACCGGCAAATCAACCGATACCATTGTAGAGGTATTGGTGGAAGGAGATAAAGTTCCAATGTTTATATCAATACCGGATTTATCAAGAACTGATAACCAACTACCACTACCCGCTGTGGTTGTGTTGCATGGGTCTGGAGGATTATGGAAGGACGACGATCCTGATTTAGGTGAGTTATCCAGACAATTTGAAGAATGGCAGGCAATTCTTAATAATAACGGTTATGCAGCCATTTTTCCTGATAGCTATTCAGGGCGTGGAACAGATGAGCGAAAGGGCGAATGGAAAGAACCGCCGAAAGTTTTTAAAATTAGTTCCGAGTTTGTACGTCCTAAAGATGCCCATATGGCCAACAAGGTATTGACTGGTTTAAAAGATGATTCTGGAAATTCAATAGTTGATAAATCCAAAATAGCATTGTTAGGTTTCTCACATGGCGGAAATTCTGTTGCGGCCACATTGTTTGATGATTCATTGGCACCGGATGATTGGTCATGGACGCAAAGTTTCAGCGGAAAAGAGTATGGGGAATCCTCCGGTGTGAAAACCCCAGTAAATAAAACCGAGGATGTAAATTTTGCTGCAGGAATAATCTTCTACGGAGGTTCCATGGGAAATGGATATTGGGGCAAAAACCCCTGCGATGAAGATGCTCCTAAGGAGAACATATATGCGAATAAAACCCCAACCCTTTATCAAGTACCAGAAGATGGTTACTTGACCGAAAACACCTTATGTATGATAGCATTGTTACAAGAAAAAGGATACCCCATTGAGTCTAAAATTTATTCTAATGTAGGACATGGTTTTGACGATGATGGACTCAAACAAAGTGAAGAAGCAAGAGCAAATACTTTAAAATTTTTAAACGACAAATTAAAATGAAATAAAGACAAAAACGCCCAAATCCGAACAGGAACAAAACCTACGTACTTCTTACCCCCTAACCCAGGTACCTTCAACCTTCATAACCCATAGTTCCCAGAACCACAAAGGTGCTTAGTGCACTTTATCATCCTGTTCACTGCAAACGCAGGCAATTTATAGGGAACCCATTTTCAACCTTGAATTAGAACACTTCCAATAAAGGAAGGAAATCAAACATTAAATCAATTTGAACAAATGAAGGAGAATTTTCTTGAGAAATGGATATTGAATCTAGTGAAATCCGAATATGAAAATGGAAACATCCCTAGAAGAGCTACGTATAAGCTTAGAGAACGTATGGATAATTTTATTGAAGTCACCATTGAATGGACTGATCCAAACGAAAACAACCATAAAATTGTGTATAACGCAAGATCCTATGGCAAACAAAGTGTAAAGGAGCGGATACCAATGCCAGACGACCCAATCTTTGAACTTGAAAACTATTACACACTTGAAATACACATTTTTGTGAATGATATTAAGCGAAACTACAGCTCTAGAAGAATTGCTAATTATGACGTGGACAAAGTGGTTGGAGAACTGCAGCAGTTGGAAGAGATTAAGAACATAAGAGCAAGTGGATAATCCGCTTGCTCTTGCACTTTATCCGGAAATTCGTGCATTTCATCGATAAGAGTGTTTTCGTCAATTGATAATCTGTCTACGTCCATTCAGCTATAGAATTGCGTATAAAGTATCGTTAATTAGATATATGAATATGTCCCAAACTTTATCAATTTATACGTTATGCATCAATTAACTATCATTTGGTCCCTTTTTTGCGCATCCTTAATTATTGGATATCCCATATATCTCTACCATAAATCATTGGATTTTCTTCATAAGGTCAAAAAAGCAAAATCCTCACGAGTCAATAATTATGTGGAATTGCTATCATTTGATTTGGCATCTCAACTACCTAGTTGGTCCATATCACTAAACGTACCACAAATCACGGATGAAGTTTTAGGCTATTGTCCAATTTTATTTTATCTGGAATCTGAGGACGGCCATCTTAAATTGCCTTTAAACAATATAGCTCAGGACTACACTGCACAAGTATATAAAAATACGGGCAAAGTATATGTGACGTTTAAATGTTTAAAGGATGGTGTATCCAATTATCACGTTCCTGCTTGGCATGCCAAAACTTTGAAAATCATAATTATCAAACCCAGTCAGGCTAATGTTTTGGAGCGCAACGGCAAAGAATCCTTTAAGACCAGAACACATAAATCACTATTAAGTGCCGGAGTAAATCTTGCTAATTATGAATCTGTTCTTTCCTATTACAATAGTTTAAAACAATCTGCAGATTCGTCAAATTCCGAATCATCAGCAGCAATGCTAACAAAATTCACCCAGATTGTGTCCTAATTCCACCACCATTATTTAACGATTGTTCATTGAAACCTGTCAACCGTCAATTCATAATGGGTAACGATCAATTGGTGAGGTATGGGCATTTCAACTGCATTTACTTTTGAGACTAGTAAACCCATTAAAAAATATTAGAATGAAATTAAGTAGATTATGTATGCTAGGTTTTGCTTTAACATCCTTAGCATTTTTCTCATGTTCGGGAGAAGATGGAAAACCTGGGGAACCCGGCCCTAAAGGAGATTCTATTCAAGGAGAGACCGGACCTCAAGGTGAGCCTGGAGAAGACAAACCCAATGTGGATTTTTATTTCCAAAATGGATTTAAGGGATACTCCGGGACTCAAGATGCAACCATAGACAATATCGGTGGGACTGACAATGGTGATAATGGAATAACAACTGCTATTTCCTTTGCTGAAGGTTCAGTAGATACCGAGTATTCATTATTCAGGTTTGATAATATTTCCCAAGAAATTTCATCGGCATTAATTGAAAATAATCAAGACTGTAGTAGTGCATTTCACCTTAATCAAGCGATTCTATATGTATATGTATCAGACTTTTATAACGATTCTGAATCATTATATATAAAAGTTGGATTTTACAATGATGAAGATCCGCTATTTGTTGAAGAGGAAGTTACTTGGGGAAATGCAAGTATACCTGATGCTTGGGATGCCAAAGGAGGAGAAAGCAATAGTTGGACAGGACTATTTCCAGGAACGGATAATTACTCAATTCAATACAATGTTGGCACTCAAGGATTTTCTACTTCCGTGTCAGGTTGGTTACCTATTCTATTACCGAGAAGTGTTGTAGAAGAATGGATTTGCAACGATGTATCCAACAAAGGTATTCGTCTACGATTAGACGGTGATAATGCCGATACCGGTGGTTCAATTACCATTCTATCAAGTGAAAATACAGCTGAGGACCTAAGACCATTGCTTGTTATTGAAACCGAAAAAATTGAGCTTTCTGTAACCACTAAAGCTGCAGTTAGCAGTAAGCAATTGGATTGGGATAGCATGACATATGAAGAAAAAATGGCTCCATTTTACCGTTTTTTAGAATCTAAATAAACTTCTAGCCCACGGGCTGCTAACCAGAACTTGTTGTTTACCCATGGACGCAAGTTTAGCTGACCACTGTAGGTTTCCAAATTCTGATATCGGGGATTTGGTACTGCAGTGGTTCTTTTTTTGGTAAAGAAATTGTGGGAATTTTCATTGTGACCAAAATCCATTGCCAGAAAAAGGTCATTGGTCAATTCAAAACAGGGATACGTCAAATCTGCACGTTAAAAATGCTAACCGAAACCTACTTTTAGCTTAGTTAATAAATGATTTCTAAACTAACTCGCCAATAGTACAAATAAGGACAATGCTGAGCACGGGTATGGGGTTATGCTGCGTTTTGGCAGTCCTTATCAGGAACTTGGCGAGTTTTAATTAAAAAATATAACATGGGTAAAATGCATAAATCTTAAATCCTATTTTCTTCCCCCAAAACAACTAGGTTGTGCTTTTTACGCATAATGAATTGGATAAAATCCCTAGTTTTTCTATGGTAATTGCCAAATAATTGCACTATTTTGAAAGCTAATCGTATTTAGCCCCCAAACTGCGTCAATTACTCAAAATAATACAAGCTAAAAGATAACAGTTTCATCGCCACGATGACTGATATCCGCTTGGATCTGAGAAAAATTTGAAACTCTGGTTGTACTAAAAACAACAAAATGATTCTAAAAGTTGTAATCGTAGAAGACGAAAAAAAGAGTAGGGAAACTTTAAAAGCCATGCTCGAAGAATTCTGTAAAGATGTAAAAGTACTAGCTACGGCAGGGAATGTTACAGAAGCTGTAAAAGTTTTATCCGTGGTTAATCCGGATGTTGTTTTTTTGGATATTGAACTACAAAGCGGACAAGGTTTTGACGTCCTAGAGCAAATAAAGAATCCAAGCTTTGAAGTCATCTTTACCACAGCATTTGAAAAATATGCCATAAAAGCCATAAAATTCAGTTCATTGGATTACCTATTAAAACCCATTGATTTGGATGAACTTAAACAAGCGGTAGAAAAGGCAAGAAACAGAGTGGATACTGGAATTTATCGTGAGCAAATCGATACGCTGATGCAAAATCTTTCCAAAGAGAGTTATAGACAAGAGAAAATCTGCCTAGCCACAACAATTGGAATGGAGTTTATTGCGATAGAAGAAATCATCGTTTGTAAAGCAGATGGGTCCTACACCTCATTCCTATTGAAAAACAAGAGTACCTTAATGGTCAGTAAACACTTAAAAGAGTATGAAATGTTGTTGGCAGATCATCATTTTATGCGCGTACACAACAGTTACCTTATCAACCTAAAAGAAGTAAAAAAGTACATCAAAGCGGATGGTGGCTACATAATCATGAGCAACGATAGTCATGTTAGTCTATCGCCTAGGAAAAAGGATGATCTTATCGAGGCCATGAAACGGTTGTAGTTTTTATTCAAATACCAATCAGGTTTTACCGGAATCAGATTTATCTACCAGACTTTGAGTGAACTTATTCAATGCATCTACTTTATCCTCAAAGTCACCTTTCAATGTTTTCCTATATTCATTTAAATTCTTTACCAAATCATCAATGTTATCTGGAATTACATCCTCAAAAAACTGACGTAGTCGCTTTGCTGTAGTTGGGGATTTTCCATTGGTAGAAATTGCAACTTTCACATTGCCTTTTGTCACAATTCCCCCCATATAAAAATCACAAAATGGTGGGTTATCGGCTACGTTTACTAGAATATTACGCGCCCGGCAATCCCTATATACACGCTCGTTAACTTCTGGTTTATCTGTACATGCAATAACCATATGTTTCCCTTTCAAATATTCTTCATCATAAGCCGCTCGGATCATTTCAACAGTATGGGAATTGGCTAGTTCAATGGTATCCGCCAAAAATTCCAATGCGATCATTTGCACCTTGGCATCTGGACTGGATTTTAGTAGAAATGTCAATTTTTCCAAACCTACATTGCCTCCTCCAACGATCAACACCTCTAGATTGGAGGTTTTCAAAAAAATCGGGTATAAATTATTCCTTTCCATTTTGCAATGCTTTATTTATTATGTCGGTTGCTGATTTAGGTAAGGACAAATTTAAGGCAGTTTCTTGACCTCCATCGGACATTTTGCCCCATGTTTTTTTAAGGATAGCTATAATTTTGCGCTCATCGTGTTTTTCAGCAAAGGGTAGAAAATAAAATTTTAGAAACACCAAACAAACAACATCTTCCAAACACTGTGACTCTTTATTTTGCTTTAGCTTTCTTTTTAATAGTAAACTGCCAACTTGTTTTATGATACCTTCTTTATACCCAGCCTTTACTAGTAACTTTGATGCTACTTCGACATGAAATCGTTTAAGCTCCTCCCGCCATCTTAGATAGCCCAGCCTATTTTTCTCGTACTGGTCCCTTGAAATTTCCCATCTTCTAATATGTTGGCACCGAGCTGCCAATAGTAATACTTCCGAGGCGTTGGGTTCAAAATCCTGGAGCATTTCAGTCATTCGAAGGGCGTACAACAGTTCTTTTGGGTACGACTTACCTTCAAACTCTTCCTTATTCGGGTCTTCGCCATTAGCCTCATCAAAAAGTCTATAGGCTTCCAACAACTTAGGGGTTACCATTTCCTAGATTTTTTTTAAAGCTATTCAGAAAAACCTAGATAAACAATGGCACCCCTTGACTATGAGCACAAAATGTGTCGTAAATTATTTTTTAATCACTCTACCGTCACTGGATAAATGTTGACGAATGATTTCCGCATCACCTTTATAAAACAGACGACTGTCTGTATTCGCAGTTACATCTATTGTTTCATTTACCGTAAAGTACCCATCACTATCTGCTGATAATGAAATCACCAAATCTTCCACTTCCAATCCATAATCGCCAAATCTACTATCCGTGGTCAGGTCTGCATCCAAGTCGTTCATCTTTCCAAAGACTTCAACACGGCTATCTGAACTCAAACGTGCCCTAGTAAAATCTGCATACATCTCCCCTTCCAATTTGGCTCCAGTGGAAAGATTTAAATTGACGTCAACAGCATCCAGATACAACTCAGCATCACTGTCTGAAGAGGCCCGAAAATCAAAATCGTCCGCCGTAATATCTCCTTCAAAATAACCGTCTGTGCTCATATCCAATGTCACGGAGCCAGCATTCAACGGATCATCCAAGTAGATAGCAGCATCAGTGGAAACCTTAAAATCCGTTATCTCACGCATGGTAATAAATAGATTCAATGTTTCCTTTCCTTTCAAGTTGATATTGTTTTTTAGTTTGACAGTCAACCTATCTCCCTCTTGGTATATCCTGATCTTGCTGAAAATGTTTTCATTGGCGGTAATACTTACATGTTCTTCGTTATCCGAAAACCGCACATAAGCCTTAAAATCAGTAGCTACAGTAAGACTGGAAATATCTGTAAAACCATATTCCCTTGTGGATACTTCATCTGAAACACGAATGGTTTCGGTAGTACATGAGCATAGAAAAATAGCCGCAGCTGTGGCTGTCAAAAGAGTTTTTTTTGATTTCATGATGTTCGTTTATATGATGATTATTGATTGACTGGGAAACGCAATTCGCGCTCTAGCTCCAAAACTGGCATCCAATGAAAATTGATCAAAGACCATTCATCGGCATTCAAGTTTTCTGAGCTTCTAACAAATACGGCACCATTTTCCGTAAATACATGTTTGGTTACTAAGTCGTGATTAACTGACTGTTCGTTTTTTGATTGATTGTTATTCATTGTTGAGTTGTTTTTTATAACGATTTCTACCCATGTTGAATACGCCTAACTTCACTCCTACGCCACCCGAGAAACCATTAATTCTATCCAACGGATTCAAGTCTAGGTCCAGTTTACTGGAAAAACGATACTTAACCCCGGCCTCTAATTGGACATATCTAGAGATGTTGAAAAGAACATTAACTCCAGGTTCCAAGACAAAAACGGCATCAATATCATCATCATCAAAATCGGGATCAACCCTATCATCAAAGTTGTTTCCCAAATAGCCTGCAGCTCCAGCTCCTATCAATACAGGAAAAGACATACTCACTAAGTTTTCGCCAAAAAGGATGGGTTCCAAATGCAATCCACCGTATACCGCAATCAAATCTTCATTGACCGTAAGCGGGTTGTCCTGTTCCGAATAAAGGAAATTACCAACGAAACCAACTTCAAATTGTCGATTGGCCACATAGGCTATTTTAAGCCCTCCAATGTAGGAGTCTTTGCCATCAATTTCACCGTAATGGGTCGTTAACCCCAAATAGACCCCATGGACCACATTTTTACGATCATTGAATTCGATATAATCCGTTTCTTCTTGTGCCCAACTTACCGAGGTGAGCAAGAAAATGGAAACAACAAATAGCTGTTGCATTATCATTTTTGAATAGTTTGTTGCATTAAAGACAACGTAATTTTTGGATGGTTGCATGATTGCTGATTTTTTGATTTGTTTTATTGATTGATGTTCTAATCGGTAATGACAATGACCCCCTTGATTCCATTAATGGAAAAGTCACCGCCTTTACTCGAGCCATATTTTGCGGTAATATCCCTAATCTTACGACCTGGATTGGTAACCGTACTTTTAACGTTGGTAAATGTCTTTGGAACCCGTAACAAACCTTGTTCCAAAGTGGCTTTAAAATCGAACGAAAGTCCCGAAACGTCCATATTTATCTCTGAAGACTCTTGGACAATATCAATTTCTGGAGTTGGATTTATGAATTTTTTGATGTCAACTTCCGCAATTCGTAATGTGAGGAACATTTCTTGTTCTATAATTGAAATATCCACATTGGAAAATTTAAAATCCCCTCTTAGACTTCCAATAGCTTCAAGACTTACTTCATCTTTACTGGAGTACACTTCCAAGTTGTTCACTTTATCCAATTGAATATTGCTTCCACTACTTATGATTTTCAATTTTTGCGCGTCTTCAATATCTATACCACCATTGTTCATTTTAATGTTCCCATAACCAATGGTTCCTAAATTCAGTTTCCCAAAGCGCATATCTACTTTAGCTGTTGAAATGTCATCGTTAACCCAAACATCCCCATGTTGCACATTGGCATCCAAATCGCCATGCCATGCACCAATTACAACATCACCGAATTTGTTTGTAATGTCCAATTCCGTGTTCATGGGCAAGTAAACCTCATAATTGATTTGGATATTCGATTTATCGAAATCAAATGGGTTCGCTTTATTGAAATACCTACTCAATAAACTGGAACTGCGCTCTACTATCTGGGACGTAATCCTGACAAAATCACCGGCCTGGGTTACCTCTGGCTGAATGCGGTCCAATAGTTTCTTGGCATTATCATCTTTACGGTGCACCACTTTGATATCTATGGTAACCTGCAGTTTATCCTGATCCCAGCCATTTACAACCACATTGCCATATTTATTCTCAATCTGAACCGTTCCGTTTGCTGGCAAATCATAACTCCTTTGCCATTGTTTTGTATGTTCATTTTGAGCAAATCCAGAGCTGGTGAACAACCCTATGATGAGCGCCGTTAACCCGTATTTATAAAATGTACCCCTCATAATCCGTCTCATTTTTGGATGCATTGATCTGTCTTAATAGATTTTCAATCAATTCAATGCGTTTTTTATAGTTATTTACGATGGCTTCCAACACAAGTTCATTATCTAGGTTGCGTTGCATTTCCAATTTTAATTGTGCGTACTCCTGATCCAATTCGTCCATAAAGGATAGAAATTCATCTTTGTCTTGATCAGATAACTTTGAGTGGTTTTTCACCAATTGCACTTGTTGGTAGACCAGGTTTTGATAGTGCAGGTCTATTTCAAAAAGTTCTTCATTGGCGTAACCCTCAATTTCTGTTGTTTCAGGATTTCCTATTAGCAGAAAAGTCATAACCGAAAGTCCAATTAAAAAGACCACAGAAGCCGCAATCCTGAGATTACTTGACCTCCATAACGGAATTACTTTGGGCTTTTCAAGTTCCTGTAATTCGTTTGCTATTCCTTTCCAAAGCTTATCCTTATCCACTTTGTGAACATCAAAGGACTCCTTGTTTTCTTTAATATGTTTTTCAAAATTGTCCATCATAATTCCTTTACAATTTGAATCAATTTCTTTTTGGCCCTATGGTATTGGGATTTGGAGGTAGAGGTGCTTATCCCCAATATTTCCCCAATTTCCACGTGGTCATATCCTTCTATGAGATATAGTGTAATGATTTGACGATACCCCTCTGGCAATTGACCTAGCCCGATCTTTATTTTCTCAATTTCAAGCGTGTCCACTTCCTCTAGTTCCTCTTCTTCAGGTTCCCCCTCATTCTCTAGAGAAGACAGTAACATCCGCTTTGCTTTTAGATGATTGATACTTCTATTGATTACAATTCTTTTTAGCCAAGACCCAAAAGTGCTTTCATATCTAAAAGTGTCCAGTTTTCTAAAGGCTTCCACAAAGCTCTCTTGCAATACATCCTCGGCATCCTCTCGAATTGTCAACAACCGCATAGCCACATTGAACATCGCATCCACATATAGCCCATACAGCTGATACTGGGCGTTTGTGTCGCCTGCCTTGCTCTGTTCTACCAATGCTTGGTGTGTAAAACGTACGTTTGTTTCCAAAAATCCCGGACGGTTATTCAATGACAGCTAAAAATAATCCTTATTCATCTATCCCAAAGACAATGCAAAAAGTAAAGGGTTGCACCAAAATTGATTTTAACAAAAAAACCTTCAACAAATGTTGAAGGCCAAGGATAGTATTTAGTGTTGGTTGTTGCTTAATCCAGCTTTACGATGATGAACTCTGATCGCCGGTTGACATCATGTTCTTCATTGGTACACCTAACGCCATTGCTGCATTGGTTCAGCAGCACTTTCTCTCCATAGCCAATGGCACTTTCAATTCTGCTTGCTTCTATCCCCTGGGAAACAATATAACTTCCTGTGGATTTCGCTCGCTTATCTGATAAGGTCTCATTGTATCGATCACTTCCCCTTGAATCAGTATGTGCTTCTATTTTGATCACCATTTTTGGGTATTCCTTCATCACCTCAACAATTTTATTCAATTCCTGAGCTGCATCCGGTCTAATTTCGGCCTTATTTAAATCAAAATAAATATTGTCGATTTTGATTTTGAGCACTCCATTTTCGCGAACAATAAGTTTATTCAACTCCTTTGTGATTTCTAGCGGGACATCATTTATATAATCCTTCTGCTTGGAGGTTACAAATAATGTTTCATTGGGTAAGAACCCTTGTTTACTAATTTTGATTTCATAACCCACTTCACATTCCAGTACATTCTCAAATTCAAAAGCTCCATATGGGTCAGTGCTGGTTTTGCCTAACGAATTGCCATCAGTGTCCACCAACTCCACAATAACATTTACAATGGGTTGTGCGTTGGATTTACGGATCACACTACCTTTTACAGTCTGCTCGCAGGATTCCTCCATACGTTGGAACGAATAAATGTCGTCATCTCCTTTTCCGCCTTCCCGATTGGAAGAAAAATATCCTCGTTGGGTCTTTTCATTTACGATATACCCAAAGTCATCACGATTACTGTTCAATGGAACGCCAAGATTATTGGGTGCAGCATATCCTGATATGCCAAGTTCACTTTCAAAAACATCAAGTCCTCCCAATCCTAAATGCCCATCAGAAGCAAAATACAGTTTTTCTTCAGTCACGAAGGGGAACATTTCCCTGCCGCTCGTATTTATGGAAGGTCCCAAATTGCGCGGTTGTGAAAAACTCCCATCACGCAGGATATCAACAACAAATATGTCCGTCCCACCTATACTACCTGGCATATCGGAAACAAAATAGAGTTTTTTGCCATCTGGACTCAACGCAGGTTGACCTACCGAATACTCTTCGCTATTGAATGAAACCTCCTGTGCTTCGGTCCATTCGCCTCCTCTTAATTCTGAGGTATAAATTTTGAGATGATTGGTACCCTCACCATCCCTTCCTAGTGTTTGATGAGTGTAATTATTTCTAGTGAAATAAACTACATTTCCTTCAGGAATAAACGTAGCGCCTGCTTCATGATAACGGGTATTCAGTATGGATGAAAATGAAGTGACATTAGCCAAATCCGAACCGGAATCCAACGTATCCGCCATGAAGAAATCAAGATAGGGTTGACGGTTCCATTCGTATACCCTGGACTCGAAAGTCAAGGAATCCCTACTCGACGAAAAAACGATTTTATCTTTATAATAGGTTGGACCAAAATCCGCAACAGCTGAATTAATCCCTAAATTACTGATGTAATACTGTGGCTGTCTTGCCATAAGTTCATCAAGAGCCTCATCATTGTCATGAAACTGTGCCACCTGATAGGCAGACATATCCATTTTCTGTGTATAGATTTTCATTATACCCTTGGCCTGCTTATAGTCACCAATGCCTTTAAGGGCATGAACATAGCGAAAAGCGTACTTCGGCTCTAGTATCTTTTCATATTTTGTAAAGAGAACCCCATACCATTTTACAGCATTTTCCATATCGGTATTGAAAAAATAGGCATCTCCTAGTCGCTGTAACACGTGTTGTGATTGCTCACCTTTGCGCACCATGGTTTCATATTGCTTGGCCGCTTTTACATAAAGCAAATTATCAAAGTTGATATCGGCGTCATTGTACTTTAGCTGTGCGTGCAGCAAACCGCCCAGGAAAAAAATAAGAACGGGGATGTTGGTTTTAAAACTTCTCATTTTAGTAGAATCTTGGGGATTTAAGTCTTTTTTCAACAGTCTTGAATTCGTAACGCAGAAACACTTCATGGGTGCCACTGGTATAACTTCTTAAATCAGAAGTAGTTAAATCATAGGAATATCCCATACTCAAATCTGGGGATATTTGAAGGCCCAATAATGCGGAAAAGGAATCGTCCCATCTGTATGCCAATCCGGCCGTAAAAGTTTCGCGAATCATTGCATTTGCAGAGATATCGGCAATAACAGGAGCGCCAGGAACCCATTTCACGAAAAATGCAGGTTTGAATTTTACATCTGGAGTAAGGTCGATTATTTTTCCACCAATCAAGTAATAATGTAAGCGCTCAGCAGCAATTTCCTGTTCTTCTCCATCATAATGATCTTGGGCAAAGAAGTTGGGCACAGCAAGGCCCAAATAGTTTTTAGTATCGTGATAATAGATTCCCGCCCCAATGGTTGGGAAAAACTTATTTTGAATATTATTCTGAAAAGCCACATCCGGGTTTTCCACCAATCCTTTAGAGAAATCCACATTGAACATGCGTCCACCTCCTTTTAGACCAAAGGAAAGTCGTTTATTGTTTTCGTCCAGCTTGACTGTATAGGAAAAATTAGCATCCACAAACACTTCAGAAGCAGGTCCAAGGGCGTCATGTGACAATACTAAACCTAATCCAACATTGTTCTTCATGGGTCCGTCCACGGCCAATACCTGGGTTGTTGGCGCACCATTCACGCCAACCCATTGGGATCGATGCATAAGCAGTGCTGTCAGGTGACCTCTAGATCCCGCATATGCCGGATTAACATTCAAGGTGTTGTACATATATTGTGTAAACTGTGGGTCTTGCTGTGCAAAAACAGTAGTAATTCCCAGCAAAAGGGTCAGCATACAGCTTAGTCGGAATTGCCTTGTCATTCTTTGTTCTTTTCTATTCATTCTGATACCCATTTTCCTATCTGTTTATGTATAGCCAATCTGTTCGTGGTTCCGAGCCATCGCCCAGATCTAAGACGTAGTAATAGGTGCCCACGGGCAATAAGTCTCCTTGTTGAACGGTGGCTCTTCCGGTAGAAGTACCATCCCAGTCATTATTATAGGAACGTTTTTCATACACAATGTTCCCCCAGCGATTATACACTTGAAGCACATTGTTAGGGTATCTAGAAATACAATCTATTTTGAAGAATTCATTTACACCATCTCCATTTGGTGAGAATTCGTTGTATACAGTCAAACATGAAGGACTTACTTCTGCCTGGGCGGAGTCGTTTGCAGTATTAGTATCCAATTGATCTACAAAAGCCAAACTCGCGGTATTCAGATAATCATTAACATCCAATACCTCAACAGTCAATTGAAGGCTTGCAGTTCCTAATGATCCCAATTGCGGGATTTCCCAGAACCCAGAAATTTCATCGTATAGACCATCAGTGGCTTGGGCAGTAATTAAACTATATCCTGAAGGAAGAATTTCCTCAATGCCAATATTGGTTGCTTCAACACTTCCTTGATTACTTGCTGTTATCGTAAACACCACTTGCGAACCAATATTGGGTGTGGTATTATCAACAGTCTTGGTTACCACGATATCCGTGGTTTGCGGAATCACAGAGGCAACTGCTTCATCGTCATCAGCGTTTCCATCTGAAAGATCGTCACTATCTATACCTTGATTTGGATCACTATCAGGATCCGTAAAATCACTCGCAGTAATTTCCGCAACATTAACATATTCATCCATTGCCCCAGTTGGTGTATTCACCGTAGCCAGAATTACCAAACTCTCGGTACTTCTATTAAATACGGGGCCATTAAGGGTCCATAGACCCGAGTTGGAATTATATATCCCTGCGGTTGTAATATGCGATTGATAGGTGAAACCAGAAGGTAACATATCCGTCACTTCAACTCCTGTGGCGTCACTAAAGCCATTATTGGTAAGGTTAATGGTAAATTCAACCACATCCCCAACATTCGGCGTTCGGTTGTCCACTGCTTTGGTCAATTCTAAATCTGCCAAACCATCTGGTACTGGTACCACGGTATCTTGATCATCTTCAGAATTCAGATTGTTATTTGGTGAAGAATCAGGGTCAAAAGTATCTAAGGCTATCAACTCAGCTGTATTACGATAATCTCCAGAAGCTTGAACCTGCGCAGTGATCTGTAAGGTAGCTGTTTCGCCATTTAATAAACCGCCAACATCCCAAGATCCTGTAAGTCCGTAATATACTCCTGTTGATGGTAAAACAGATACCAAGGAATATCCAGAAGCCAATAAATCTTCTACAACAATACCTGTTGCATCACTTGGTCCTGCATTGTTTACGGTTACCGTGAAAGTTATTTGATCTCCAACAGAAGGACTCAAGTTATCCACTGTTTTGGTCACAGAAATATCTGTAACAATTCTAGGGGTAGTACTTTGTTCTGCTTGATCATCTTCTGTAGGGTCATTATTGCCTGGTGTGGAATCAGGGTCTACTTGAATAGCAGCTATCACTTCCGCAACATTGGTATAATCCCCTGTTGCATTAACCTGCGCCACAATGTTCAGGCTAATTGATGTGGTTCCTGCCAAGTTACCCACATTCCATAGGCCAGAACCAGCACTATACGTACCTCCGGAATCATCCGAAACATAGGTATATCCAGAAGGTAAAGCATCCGAAACAACTATTCCTGAAGCATCACTCAAGCCGTCATTGGTAAGTGTAACGGTAAAGGTGACATTTGATCCAACATCCGGATTTGGATTGTCAACTGTTTTGGTCAAGCTCAAATCTGAACTTGGTATTGGCGTTGTACCGGCGCTGTCCTGATCATTTTCGAAAATATTGTTGTTGTTCGGTGTGGAATTCGGGTCAAAATTATTGGATGAGAAGACCTCAGTAACATTAAAGTAGTCTCCAGTACCATTTACCGTAGCAACGATATTCAACGTTTCCGTTGTTCCATTTGGAATTACACCATTCAATTCCCAAATTCCAGTACCTGGAGTATAAACCCCTGCCGTTCTGCTATTAGAGACATAGGTGTAACCTGTTGGCAATAAATCCAGCACCTCCACCCCGGTGACATCACTCGGACCGTTATTTGTTATACTTATATTGAAAACCACATCTTCTCCAACCAAGGGACTTAGGATGTCAACCGATTTACGAAGCACAAGGTCCGACACCAATACTGGGACTGGTTCTACGGTTTCTTGGTCGTCTTCTGTGTCATCATTGTTTGCAGGTACGGAATCCACATCGGTTTCTGCGAGATCCGTTAACTCCGCTATATTGGTATAATCTCCATTAGCCAAAACATCTGCGGTTATCACAATTGTTTCTGAAGCTCCATTGGCTAGATTACCTATTGTCCATGAGCCATTTAAGGGTTCATAAACACCGGTTGAAGGAACCGCAGTTACAAAAGAGTATCCTGAAGCCAAGAAATCTGTTACCACAACATTGGTGGCATCATTTGGACCATCATTCTGTACCGTTACCGTGAACACAATTTGATCTCCTACATTAGGCGTCAAGTCATCTGCCGTTTTTGTGACTGAAATATCTACCAAAGGATTTGGACTAATGCCCGCATCATCTTGATCATCCTCAACGGCCACACCATTATTTGGCGTGGAATCAATATCTGGTTGATCTACCGCGGTAATTTCCGCTATGTTCGTGTAATTCCCTGTTGGGTTTACCGTGGCCGTAATATTTAATGTTGAAGTCGCCCCATTTAACAGCCCGCCTATTGTCCATACGCCAGTACCGTTCACATAGGCTCCTGCACCATCATCGGAAACATAAGTATAGCCATTAGGTAATAGATCTGTTACTGCTACATTGGTAGCATCACTAGGTCCAGCATTGGATACAGATAGCGTGAAGACCACATTGGTATTTACATCAGGATTGGTATTGTCTACACTTTTTGTCAAGGACAGGTCTGCAACTGAGACCGGATTTACAACTACTTCGTCTTGATCGTCTTCTGCACCTACTCCATTGCTTGGGGTTGAATCAATATCAAAACCATCAGAAGCAGTTATTTGCGCCACATTGGTATAGTTCCCGGTATTATTTACTATAACATCAATTATCAATGTTTCATTGGAACCATTGGTAATTGTACCCACTTGCCATAAACCGGTTGCATCATCATACGTTCCAGCAGTGGCACTATAGAGAACATAATTGAATCCTGTTGGGATTAAATCTTGTACCACAACGTTGGTCGCATCGTTGGGACCACTATTCGTCACTGTGATCTCAAAACTGATTTCTTCCCCAACATTTGGTGTAATATCATTGTCAACAACAATCTTGGTCAGCGACAAATCGGATTGTAAAGGCGCTGTTGTAATTGAAGTTTCATCATCTTCACTTTGGTCTCCATCATCATTGTTTGGTGTACTATCACTATCAAATTGGTTTGCGAAGGTGACTTGTGCGATATTCGTGAATTCCCCCAAAACGCCAGTAGGATTCTGAACGGTAGCATTGAACGTAAGTGACAAAGTATTTGTACCAACTGGGATGCTCAAGCCTGTCCAGGTTACCTCATCAGTCACAAAACTGAATGTCCCTCCATTACTGATAGCACTAATTGAAGCAAATCCTGCAGGAACAATATTCTCTATGGAAACACCTGTTGCGGTGCTAGGTCCATTATTGCTCACATTGATTGTGAAGGTAACCACATCACCAACGTCTGGTGTTAGATTACTTGATTGTAATTCCAATTCCAAATCGATGGATTGGGGTACGGTAATGAAAAAGTCTTCATCATCTTCGTCCTGATCGCCATCGTCATTTCCTGGTTCACTATCAGGATCAAATTGATCTACTGCAGCTATCTCAGCTACATTCAAATATTCATCAGTTGCACCTGTAGGCGCATTAACGGTCACTTCGTAAGTCACTGTAGTCGTTCCCACTGGGATGCTGGCAATGTTCCAACTAAGGAATGTACCTGCAATATCAGTACCGCCATCATTAACAGCTTGCAGGGTATAACCTGCAGGCACAACATCTTCCAATACCACATTGGTAGCAGTACTTGGGCCTGCATTTGTTATGGTTAATTCAAAAATTACCGTGTCTCCTGAATTTGGTGTGGGACTTGAAGCTGCGCTAATATCCTTTACCAAACTCAAATCAGCAGCTTCTGGAACAACGGTTGCATTATCCTCATCATCTTCACTTTGATCACCATCGTCATTGTTCGGTACACTATTGGGATCATATTGTTCCGATGCTGTAATTTCTACTGTATTTTGATATTCTCCAGGTGCTCCGGTTGGTGCATTCACAGAAGCTTCATAGGTTAATGTTAACCCTGCCAACGGTATGTTGGCCAAATTCCAAATTACTTGTGAACCTCCCAGATTGAATATTCCACCGTTGGACACACTGCCACCTACAATGGTATATCCATCAGGAACCTCATCAACTACGGAAACATTGGTAGCAGCATCGGGTCCAGCATTATTAACTTGTACTGTAAAAGTGATGGTATCACCAACGTTTGGTGTACCGTCACTCACCGATTTGTTCACGGATAAGTTGGCCTCTTGAGGCGTTAAGGTTAAACTTGTTTCATCATCATCTGCAATGGTGTCTCCTAAATCATCTGAACCAAACCCAGAGGTTGGATCACTATCTAAATCCACTTGATCACTTGACGTAATCTGAGCGGCATTTGTATATTCTCCTAGCGCTCCGGTTGGTGCGTTTACCGAAGCCTGATAAGTAAGTGCAATATTGCCTCCATTGGGCACAAATAATCCTGACCATCTTGCCGTATTGCCAACCAAAGAACCTCCACCGTTTACCGCAGTAAGATTAAATCCAGCTGGGAGCACATCTTCCACACCCACACCTGAAGCATCGTTTGGTCCATCATTGGCTATGATAAGTTCAAAAGTGATAGTTTCATCAACATTAGGGGTAGTAGATCCTACAATAACACTTTTGGAAATGCTTAAATCTGCTTGTTCCGAAACTGAAAGCGTAAAATTATCTTCATCATCTTCACTTTGGTCTCCATCGTCATTTCCTACATCGCTATCAGGATCCCATTGATCGGAAGCTGTAATTTGGGCTATATTTTCAAATTCACCTGGTATTCCTGTTGGTGTATTAACAGTAGTTTCATAACTCAAAGTGGTAGATCCAACGGGTAGTGCTGCAATTGTCCAGTTAATGGTGCCAGATGAATTTACGCCTCCATTGTTAATCGTACCAACGGACAATCCGGATGGAATTACATCCGCTACAGAGACATTTGTAGCAGCATCTGGACCTGCGTTGGTAATTGTGATTTCATAAACTACGGTATCACCTACATTTGGTGTAGCGCTTGAAGCTGCACTAATATCTTTATCCAGACTTAGATCAGCTGTGACAATAGTAACTTGAGCTGTATCTTGATCATCTTCACCAGGAATTCCATTACCTACGGTAGAATCCAAGTCGAATATTCCGTTTGCTGTAATTTCCGCAGAATTCACATAGTCTCCAGAAACATTCACAGTGGCGTCAAAAGAAAGGCTTACAGTAGCACCATTGCTTATGGATAAATTAGACCAAGTAATGGACAAATCACCAGCGTTGTACACGCCACCGTTACTCACAGTTCCAGGAACCAATGTGTAACCTGATGGTAGCACATCCCTGACCGTTACTCCTGATGCATCAGTTGCACTTGAAGCATCGTTGTTAAATACGTCCAAGGTAAAAGTTACCGTATCTCCAGGGTTTGCTGTGATTGGCGAAACTCCTTTCGATAATTCCAAATCTATTCCAAGTAACGATACTTCCACAGTATCAGAAACTGGTGGACAAATCCCATTTGTTACCGTCCATTCAAACACATAAGTACCTGAACTTGCACCAAAGACCTCTGTGTTTGGGTCATTTTCATTTACAAAGCCAACAGTGGTAGGTCCTGAAATCTGTGTCCATGTTCCAGTTCCCGCAATGGGTGCGTCTGCAGCCATAAGTACCGCAGCAAACTGATCTAAATTCTGATCTGGTCCTGCGTTGGTAGCTATTGGGTCAGCATAAATCACTACTTCTACAGTATCTGTGAATGTACATCCGCCGTTTACAACGGTCCAGGTAAATTCATACGTACCAGCTTCCAAAGTATCTATCAACGTGGTTTCGCTGTTTGGACTTACAATATTTGCTAGAGTTCCTGGCGCACTGCCAAAACCTGGGCCAGCTGTCTGTGTCCATGTACCTGTTCCAATAACCAAGGCCGTAGCTGCCATATTGGTCTGTGTTGCCGCACACAACTCTTGATCAGGACCAGCATCTGCCGTTGAAGGGGCATCATCTGGAAATGTTATGCTCACAGTGTCCGTTGTTGGATCACAGGCCGAAGGACTATCTACAAAACTGACTCCATTATGTGCAACGGTCCACGTTAAAACATAAACCCCAGTTGTTGTTACATTGGATAAGGTGGAAGTCGGTGAGTTAGGATTATCAATCACAGCTGCACCGCCAGAAGGGTCAGTGGTTAGAGTCCATGTTCCAGTACCAACTGTTGGTGGAACTGCATTTAATTGGGCATCCAACTGACATGCGTTTAATTGATCGGGGCCTGCGTCAGCTGCAGATGGTGCTTCGTATACTTCTATTCGAACCACATCAGATGTTGTAAAACAAAATCCTGATTCAAAATTCCATTCCAAAATATAAGTCCCTGGTACAGTCAATCCAGTAATTGTGGATGTTGGGTCAAATATATTGGTGATTACTGCTGCACTACCAGCTGGTTGTTCTGTAAAACTCCATGTTGCCTCATCAACATCATCAGGAGGCATATTACCAGCCAATGTAGTCTGATTTGGAACTACCAAATCCCCAATACAAAGTAACTGATCGGGTCCTGCATCGGGTAAAACGGATGGTAAACCACTAGATTCAACGCGTACTTGATCGGATGTGTTCCCACAACCGGTCGCGCCGGGATAATTCGTTGTAAACTCAAAAATATAAAGGGCGCCAAAAATGATATCACTCACTTCTGCCACATTGCTATCTGCTGGATTTTGGGATATGGTTGCTGGTGTACCAGGTGCTCCTGCTACGCCAGGCCCAAAAATCTGCGTCCAAGTACCTGTTGATCCAAACGTTGCTTCTAACAGAAAGTTCTGAACGTTGCATAACTCCATGTCGGGTCCTGCATTTGCAGGTACGTAAACATCAACCGTTTTATCGGCAAAACTAGATGGACAATTGCTATCTCCAGCTATGGTCCATCTAAAGGTGTATGTACCTGAAACCATTCCACTTACTGTAGCATTAGGATCGTTGATATCCGAAAATGCAGGTGTATTTGGGGCACCAGAAAGCAATGTCCAATACCCATTTTCTATATCGCTATTGAAGGGGTTTCCATCAAGAATGATAGATGTTGAGGAACAAATAGTTTCCGTAGGATTGGTAACCACTGCGGTAGTTGGTGGAATACCAACATTAAGGGTAACTTGATCAGTATCTGAGGAGCAACTTCCATTGTTTGCCGTCCATTCAAATACATATTGACCTGAAAACGTAAATGTTATTTGTGCTGTTGGGCTGGTAGCATCATCTATTGCATACCCACCAGGCCCTGAAATTTGAGTCCAAAACCCACCACTACCTACAGATCCAGAGGCATCCATGTTGAAAACAGCTTGACATTCTGTTTGATCGGGTCCTGCATTTGCAATTGCGTCTGGTCCAATGGTAATTTCCACTTCATCCGTGGTATCTTGACAACCTGGGGCAATTTTAGAAATTGTCCAAGTCAACACATAGCTTTGCTCTACACTAATTGTAGCATCGGTATCGAATTGATTCGGATCATCGAATGCAATACCTATTGCGGGAATCGAAGTCCAAGTCCCGATTTCGTCTCCAGCTGGTTGATTTCCGGCCAAGGTCACCGTGGTAATTCCCGTTCCAATACATTGATCCGCACCTGCATCTGCAAGCGTAGGACCTTGAGTTGAATTCGTTGTAATTGTTACGGTATCCGTACCTGGATTCGGACAAGTTGGATCGTTCGGGTTGGAAATGGTCCATCTAAAAACATAGGTTTCGTTCGGATCATCCAATCCAGAAACCAATGTGTTGGGATCATTGATGTCTTCAAATACAATAGAAGCCCCCGCTGGAGCCGTATCGACAGTCCATTCTCCTTCCAAATTAGAAGTAGGGACCGCATTGGCACTCAATGCTATAGGAGCACCGTAGCAAATGGTTTGATCTAATCCAGCGTCTGTTGCAACTGGGGTATCTGATGAAACCACAATTTCAACAGTATCTTCTTGGGAAGGCGCACATGCATTCCCTCCAGAAATTGCATATTGAAACACATAGGTTCCCGGAATCAACCCAGAGACATTTGTCGTTCTGGCATATGGGGTGGCTATTGTTGCTGAGTTGGGACCGCTTATCTGCGACCAGAGTGAATTCCCAACCGAAACAACATTTCCAGTAATGTCCGTTGCCACTACATTACAAGCAAGAGTCTGATCAGTTCCAGCATTTGCAGCCGTAGGGTTTAATGCTACAGTGACATTTATGGCGTCCGTTGCAACATCGCAGCCCGTTTGGATAGATCCATCCAACGACCTTCTTAATAATACGGTATAGGTGCCTTCTACATCAAAATTGATGTTTAATGGTGTCCCGCCGGTGTTCGCAAATGCACCTGGGTTTATCAAAGTAGACCCACTTGGCCCACTTATAATACTATAGGTATTTGTTCCATTTCCTGTAGTGGTAAACGGGATGTCCACACTGGTCACACCGCAAGTGGCCACAATATCATTTCCTCCATTGGCTGTAATTGAAACTGGAGCAGTAGAATATTGTACCGTAGCCGTGGCGCTATCAGTACATAATGTAGTACCATTTTCAATGGTGTAGGTAAATCCATACGTACTGGAACCATCCAATCCAGTGATTTGTGTAGTACTGGAATTAGGGTTTAGGATGTTCACTCCAGCAACAGGACCAGAAGTCTGCGTCCATGTCACTGTTTCATCTGTAAACAAGGGTACAGAACCTATTAAAGTAACCGTTGTGATTCCTGCATCACAAAACCTGATATTGCTATCTTGGATTGTAGCATTGGTTATATCTTGTGTTGCTTCTGCAACTGTTATAGTCATCGTGTCATTTCCGCTGGCACAGGTTCCATCAACGGTCCACCTGAAGGTATAAACCCCTTCAATAAGGTTTGAAACATTGGAATTGTTATTGTTTGCGTTTGCAATTACTGGGGTATTGGGTCCGCTCACAAAGGACCAGGTTCCAACTTGACCGTTGATATTGCTCCCGCCAAAACTACCGTTCAAATTAGTAGTTTGTGTCAATGTATAACAGTTGTCCAAATTTTGATCAGGTCCTGCATTCACCACACTTACACCTCCATAGTTTGTAACGGTAATGGTAGAACTTGATTCGCACGATTGTCCCGGAGCATATTCTGGCCCAGTTATCGTCCATTGTAATGTTGTGGTACCAGCGCTTGTTTCGGCCAAAGTCAAGGATGAATTCGGTGAAGCTGGTGAATTAATTGTAACGCCTGCATTATTTGACCCCACTATACTCCATTGACCGGTTTCACCACCATTTAACGGTGTATTGGCATTGGTAACTATGGTACCGGAATTATCCGGACAAGAAGCAATATCGGTCCCTGCATTAGCAGCTGTAATTGGCTGTACAGTGATGTCCACATCTTGAAACTGTGGTGTTCCATCTGTACAAATAGCACTTAAACGAAAAGTATAAGTATTCCCGCCAACAAGACCATTGACTTGGGTATTCAAGTTAGATGGATCAACAATAATTACAGAAGGGCCACCAACCTGTGACCAAGTGGGACCACTTTGAACCAATCCTGATGAAGAACCAGATAGGGTATAGCTAACAATATTTTCGCAGATGGTTTCAGGAATCCCTGCATTTACGGAACAATTTTGCGCGCTACTCCACTGAAAAGAAACAAACAACAAAAAGAAAAAGAAAATTGTTCCTTTTTTTAGGGGGGTTGGAGGTCTGTACATAGTCAAAATAATGAGGTTGTTCTTACCTGTAAGAATATTCAAACATATCTACTAGCATCGGTTAAAAGGAATATATGTTGTATTTCATCGATCATTTGTTGTGAAACATCGGATAATCGATGGGTGTTTTGTGAGAATTTGTGGGATTTTTCAAAGAAGGCTACTATTCTCATCCTAAACAGGAGGATAGAATCTTCTGATTGACAGTATATTAAAGGGCTTGTCGATGAAATGCAAAATCAAGGAAGTAGGTTAAATCCTATTTAAGAATTAAATACGTATTATTCTTATTTAATATGTAAGTGGAAATTGTGAATTGTAGGACAAGAATACTTGTGTACTATCCTATAATCCTCAGGTCTAGAATGACATCAAAAAAGATGTTTAAACCGTTTTAGTATAAAATCAGGTACTTTATAAGGAGGATAGCGCAATGGAACATCTAACCAGTTCGCCTTTTTAATAATTCCTTTTTTATTGGAAAAGGTGTCAAAAGATGATTTCCCATGATAGCCACCTACCCCACTGGCACCAACACCTCCAAAAGGTAGTTTTTTATTGGTAATTTGAATTACTGTATCATTAATGGCTCCTCCCCCAAAGCTGTATTTAGTTAAAATCTTCTTTTGAAACGATTTTTTTCTCGAAAAAACATATGTCGCCAAAGGTTTTTCATAATGCGAAACATACCTTTCGATTTCTTCTTCAGTTTCATAGCCTATGATGGGTAAAATGGGCCCAAATATTTCATCTTGCATCAATGGACTTTCCAAAGTGGGTTCATCGATTATAGTAGGCGAAATATAGTTTTCCTGATCAATGGTGATTCCACCATAAATCACATTTTGGTCTTCTAAAAGTGATTTTAATCGTTGGTAATTTTTTTGGTTGATTATACGAGCCAAATGTTCTGAAGGTACGGCAACATCACCAAAACTTGCTTCGATGTGCTTTTTCAATGCTTCGATAAATCGACTCTTAACCTTATGATGCACAAGGATATAATCAGAAGCTATACAGGTTTGTCCTGCATTTAAAAACTTACCCCATGCAATTCGTTTGGCGCTTAAACCAATATTGGCAGTAGCATCAACTATACATGGGTTTTTACCTCCCAATTCCAGGGTTACCGGAGTCAGGTTCTTAGCGGCATGTTCATAAACTATTTTACCGACTTTGGTGCTTCCGGTAAAGAATATATAATCCCATTTTTGGTTCAACAACTGTTGAGAAACCTCAAGGCCCCCTTCAACAATCGACACATGTCCTTCTTCGAAAACCTTATTGATTATCTCTGAAGAAATTTTGGATGTGTTGGGTGTTAACTCCGATGGTTTTACCACCACAGTATTGCCTGCCGCAACAGCACCAGCCAAAGGGGCAAATACCAATTGAAATGGATAATTCCAAGGAGCAATAAGCAAGACATTGCCATAGGGTTCAGGGAACAAGAAATCCGCAGTAGGCCAATTGGCCAGAATTGAAGAAACTCTTTCCGGTCTTGACCAATATCCAATATTTTTCAATTGGGTCTTAATTTCGGCTAAAACAAACTGGGTCTCAGCAGCTAAAGTTTCAAATCTAGGTTTTTTGAAATCGGCATATAACGCATCACAAATTTCATCTTCCCGCGCCACAATTTCCTTTTGAAGACGCCGTAGGGCAGCCTTTCTAAAGGCGATATCCTTGGTTTTTTGAGTTGCGAAAAAATTGTGATGAACATTCAAAACATCCATGAAATACGATTTAGGAATCCAGATTTGATATCGGAATCATTGCATCGAACTTTAAGCCTATCAATCAATCCCGCGGAATAAATATAGGACAATCCAAATGAATCCCTAACTCGTTTCGGATTCCTTAAGTTTTTGTTTTAGTTCGATAATTTCTTTTTCCATCGCTTTAATTTGTAACTCCCTATTGCCATTCATTTTCTCAATATCGGCAGCAGTATATCTTGGAGTGATATGTTGGGGGCAATTCCAATCAAATGCCTTTATATGAAAGCGAATGATTCGTTCTGCCTTATAATCGTACTCAAGTTTCAATTGTTCCGCTAAATCCGCGCTATCTTCCAAGCTGACAATTTCTGCCTCTGCATAGATTTTCAATCGTGCTCGATTCACATAATCCATAAGGATCAAGGAAACCTTTTTATGTGTTTTTATATTTCCCGTGCTTATGTACTGCTTGTTTCCGGTAAAATCCAAAAAGGCCAAGGTTTTTACATCTATCATTTTTAAAAATCCCTTTGGTCCGCCCCGATGCTGTATATACGGGAACCCATTCTCACCAAAGGAAGCCATATAAAAACTGTCCCGATCTTGGATAAAGCTCATTTCCCTGTACGACAATCCATCAGGTAATTCCATGCGCTCCATGCGCTCGTAACCTCTTCTGCTCCCTTGCTCCTTTTGCAATTCCTTGATAGTGTCCGTAAATGCCAATCTTGAATAATTCATATTATTTCCCTTTCATTTGAATACATTGTACTGGTAGACCCCAATCTTCAGGCACATTTTTGGTGAGCAGAACATCATAATTGCCATGTGCGCCACCAAATTGACCTGAAACCTCTTTATAAACGACCTTTTCTATTTTATGGTAGCGAATGGCGTAGCTGCACATGATGCAAGGCTCTTTTGTGGAATAAAGTATTGCCCCAGACATATCTTTTCCTATCACCTTTCGTGCTTTTTTCAATACCTCCATTTCGGCATGGGCCGTGATGTCCTTTTTGGTAGCTACGGCCTCCTCGGCTTCTGCTACAATTTGGTTGTTAAAGACAAGCAGGCTACCTACGGCACTATTCCCATTTTCCTTTGCCGTTGATGCCAACTCCTCACAACGAAGCAGGTATTGTTCGTGGTCTTTTTCCATAGCCTATTAGCCTAAAAAATACCAAGAACCTTACAACTAGATGCTGTTGGTATATCTAAAATGAATATAGCCTATTTATCTGGAGCTTTCGCAGTGTGCGCAGTTCCCTCGAATAATGGTTTGCACATTTCTGGGCGTAAATCCTTGTGGCACTTCGTACTTCAGTTCGGATTTTCCTTTCATGCAGTAGACAGTTTCGCATGAATCACATACGAAATGGGCATGGCTCTGTCCTGAGTTGGGTGATGCGCCTTTTGCGTATTTTGTAACACCGGAATGATCATTAATACTGTGAATCAACCCAACCTCTTCAAAGGTGGCCAGATTTCGGTAAAGGGTAGATTTATCTACGTCTTTAACCATTGCTTGCTTTAAATCAGTATAGGACTGTGCATGCATAGCACTATTAAAGTGCTTGATGAGCTCAATACGCAATTGGGTCTGTTTCAGTCCTTTCTCCTTTAAAAGAACCTTTCCTAATGCTTCTGTATTTTTTCCTTGATTTTGTACCAACATAACTCAAAGGCTCAAAGCTTCGGCTTTTTCGATTAAATAATAACAATGATTGGGGTTATCCCTGTTTAAACGGAGTACCCCAACAACAGAAATGAGATCGTCCATGCGATACGTTGGTTTTTTACCAAATTGCAACTCGACTATAGTTTCAGGACCACCATTCCCACAAAAAAAACAGGAAGCCATGGGGTTCTTGGAGAGCATATATACAGATTGCGTTCCTTCCAAAACCAAAAAATACCCTATCATGGATACTTGTTTACCTTCCAAATCTTCCAATTCCTTGGTAAACACTGCTTCCTTGAATAAGGAAATTCCGTTTTTTGCTTCCCACGAAATTCCATTTTGTAGTGCTAACCAATCCAAGTCAACTTGAGCAAAACTCTGAAAGATGGAAAAGTAAGCAACCAATAAAACTGGTATTACCTTCTTGTTCAATTTATCAACTGGCCAGACGCCTCTTTTAAAATATAATTACATCGATCCACATTATCCGGATTTAGTTCCAAAACACCAGTGGCCATAATTACTTGATCGGTTCTAAATGGAGGTTTGTCCTTAAAATCCACCTCGATGATAGTTTCAGGTCCTGCAGCACCGCAAAAAAAACATGAGGCCATAGGTTTGGCAGAGACCAAATAGATTTCTCCATTCCCGGATATATCAAGGAAAAAGCCCTTGATCTGAACCTCCTTCCCTTCAAAGGAACTGATCCAAGATCCAAATGTAGGCATCAAAAAATTTACATCGTAAGTCGGATTATAAACCGGTTCGAACTTTACATCGGCAAAATCCTTCCATTTCAATTCTACTTGAGCGGACACAGCATGTCCAATCAAAAACAAAAGAATTATGGAAAATTTAAAACTACGCATTAGAAAGGGTTTTGGAAATATTCAACTTAAAAATTGAAGTAGATGCCAACAACGTGGCTAATATTGTTATCAAAATTGTAAGGGCAAACAAAATCATTTCATTAGTATCAGGGCCATTCATCTCCAAACCGTATCCGTAGTTGGTCTGTGTGATGAATGAAGCCGCCCAAATGCCTGCCCGACCTAATATCCAGCCAAGTAGAAATCCAAGTAACGTCAAAAACAGTCCTTCCAAAAACACCAATCCCAGCAATTGAAAAGTACTTAGACCATAAGTACGCAACAACGCCAATTCCTGTCTTCGTTCCCTGATGGTTTTCAACAAACTAATAAATATACTCAAGCCAGATACCAGTAATATAGCCAATGCAATACCATTAATGGTTTTAACGCCTGATCCTAAAAGGTTCATTAATCTTTGAATTTCGAAACCTGGTAATGCTGCTTGCATACTGGTGTTTTCATTGATAAATCTTGGAAGTTGCACCATAGCCAATGGATTTCTGAAAGTGACCAACATCGCGGTAATTTCCCGATCTTCATGATCTTCCTCTTCATGATGGTGAGCTTCATTCACATGCTCATGATCATGGTCGTGTTCACCTTTATGATCATGTACGTCTTTTGAATGATGCTCCTCGTCCACGCCAACCTGTTCTTCGTGATCATGGTCATGGGACTCCCAAACGCTTTCCAAGTTAGTGATAATTAATCCGTCAATCACTGAACCATTTGATTTTAAGATACCTGTAACAGTATAGGGATGATCCTCGTGTGTTTCTATACTATTGGACGCTAATCCATGAGAGCCAAAAAATTGTGAGCCCAGCTGTAAATCCAAGTTCTTTGCCACGGTACTACCAACAACTACTTCAAATGATTTGGCGAAAAGTTCTCCTTCCGATAGGCTTACATTGTATTTATCCAAATAGCCCATAGTTGTTCCTAAAATTCGATATCCCATGTGGTTATCTCCGTAGGAAACTGGTATAGCTTCTGATACCAACGGACTTTTTTCCAAGAATTCCGATTCTTCCATGGGTATATTACCTGTTGGATCATCTACGTGCAATACGGAAGACAACACCAATTGCAATGGGCTTCCTTTAGCACCCACAACCATATCAAATGGGGCAATATTTTTATCGAGTTGTCTATTTAGTTGTTTACTGAATTGAAGTACAAACGTTACCAAAGAGACACTAAGCACCAATAACAACAAACTCAATAGTAAGTTTAGAGGTTTGGACACCATATTCCGAAATGCTAGATACGCTAAGCTCATAGTGACAACTGATTTTGGAAATGAGATTTAACTCTATGATCGTGGGTGATGATAATCAAACTACTACCGCTAAGGTCAGCTTCATCCTTCAGTAATTGGATGACCTTGTCACAATTTTCATCATCAAGATTGGATGTAGGCTCGTCTGCAAATATGACATCTGGTTTGTGAATCAATCCCAATGCAATAGAAAGTCGTTGTTGTTGTCCTTGACTGAGTTGTGTCACTTTTTTGTTGAGATATTCGGCCAACCCCAGCCTATTTGCCAGTTCCTGAATCCTGGTTGATCCAATATTTTTTTTTGTAAATCCAAGTCGCAATTTTAGATTTTCCATTACCGTAAGTGAAGTAATGAAATGATAGCGCTGAAAAATCAATCCCATAGAGGCGCCGCGAAATCGATCTAACGCTTTCCTTCCCAATCCGTTCAACTCAGTACCTGCTATGGAAATGGAACCGTGGGTTGTAGGAAGCAATCCAGATAATAAATGCAACAAAGTGGTTTTACCAATACCTGAAGGGCCCAAAATCAATAGATGTTCCCCCAGTTTCAAGGAAATGTCAGGAAATTCAAACTCCGTAGCATTGGAATAGGAATAACGTAAGTCAGAAGTAGTTATCAATGTCTTGTTTTTGACAAAATTAAAAATTATTGCAAATGCAACTAAGTTGCATTATAAAAAAATAGCCTATTTTTGTCCCTCAATATACCTGACACAAATTTAGCAGGAATTACGATGATACAAATCAAAAGCATAAATCCAAGTTCCAATTCTGACATTATTGGTGCAGCAGCAAGTTCATTGTGTTTAATACACTGCTTGGCAACACCATTATTATTTGTGGCACATGCCAATGTATCCTATTTGGCAGCTGGTAAACCACAGTGGTGGGGCATATTAGATTATGTCTTTCTTTTTATCTCCCTTATTGCGATTATATGGTCTAGTAAAAACACATCCAAAAAATGGATAGGGCGTGCACTCTGGGTGAGTTGGTTGGTATTGACCGTAATTATTATTAACGAAAAGTTAGCCCTTTTCACATTAATAGAAGAAGCTGTTTATATTCCAACTGTGGCTTTGGTATTCTTCCATCTTTACAATCGAAAGTATTGCAATTGCAACAATCCTAGACAATAAAAAAGCCGAGCAAAACTCGGCTTTTATAGTACCTTGGGTGGGAATCGAACCCACACTCCCGAAAGAACTGGATTTTGAATCCAGCGCGTCTACCAATTCCGCCACCAAGGCTTAAATGGTACTCCCTTTTTGAAATGGGACTGCAAAGCTAAAAAATAATTTCATTTACCACCAAAAATACCTTGAAATATCCTTTAGCAACCCGATTTAATTTTTAAATTTGCACCTCTTTTGTGAAAAAGAAGTTTTAAAAAGCTAGTCGACAACAGATTACAATGCCGTACCAAGTTCCTGAACCGAAAATTTTCGCCTGTACCCAGAGTACCATTCTTGGAGAAAAAATTGCCGCATCTTATGGGGCAAAACTTGGCAAAGTACTTTTCTCCAGATATAGCGATGGAGAGTTCCAACCTTCTTTTGAAGAATCAATTCGAGGAGCGCGAATCTTTATCATTGGATCCACCAATCCAAGTTCAGAAAACTTAATGGAAATGTTGTTGATGCTGGATGCGGCCAAAAGAGCATCGGCGCGTCACATCACTGCTGTAATGCCTTATTTTGGATGGGCACGTCAGGACAGAAAAGATAAACCGCGTGTTCCCATTGCCGCAAAGTTGGTAGCCAAAATGCTCGAGACCGCGGGTGCAACCAGGATCATTACAATGGATTTGCACGCTGACCAAATCCAAGGGTTCTTTGAAAAACCTGTTGACCACTTGTTTGCCTCCACCTTGTTCTTGCCGTATTTGGAAGGACTTAAACTGGATAATCTTTGTATTGCATCGCCAGATATGGGTGGTTCCAAAAGGGCCTATGCCTATTCCAAGGCATTAGAGAGTGATGTTGTTATTTGTTACAAGCAAAGGGCCAAAGCCAATGTTATTTCCCATATGGAATTGATTGGTGAGGTAGCAGGGAAAAATGTTGTATTGGTAGATGACATGGTAGATACTGCCGGAACATTAACCAAAGCGGCAGATTTAATGATTGAACGCGGCGCATTAAGCGTTAGAGCTATTACCACTCATGGGTTGCTTAGTGGTAATGCCTATGAAAGAATAAAAGATTCTAAATTGACGGAATTGATCATAACAGATTCTATTCCTGTCGAACACGATAAAGAGAAAATAAAAGTATTGAGTTGTGCCGATTTGTTTGCAGATGTAATGCATCGCGTACATCATAACACATCCATATCGTCTAAGTTTTTAATGTAGCCTTCGACTACGTAAAGTCAAAAAGACTTTATACATCGGAATAAAAAGAAATAAATTTTACAATTATAATTACTAGAAATGAAGTCAATTACTATCAAAGGATCCCAAAGAGAAAGCGTGGGCAAGGTTTCTACCAAAGCCTTACGTAATGCTGGAAAGGTCCCTTGCGTGTTGTACGGAGGGGAAACACCATTGCACTTTTCAGCTGATGAACTAGCGTTCAAAAAATTAGTGTACACTCCAAATGCGCACACTGCTGTGATTGAATTGGAGGATGGTCAAAAATTTGAAGCAGTATTGCAGGACATCCAATTTCATCCTGTAAATGATAAAATTCTTCACATCGATTTTTACCAGTTGTTCAAGGACAAACCAGTTACCATGAATATCCCTGTTCGTTTGGACGGAAATTCTCCTGGTGTTAGAAATGGTGGTCGCTTGCTTTTCAGAAAGCGTAAACTATCCATCAAGGCATTACCAGATTTACTGCCTGATTTCATCACCGTGGACATTTCCAAACTTCGTATTGGTGGAACCATAGCTGTAGAAACCTTATTGAACAACGATTTCACCATCTTGCATCCAGATAGCACAGCTGTTGTACAGGTTAAAGCTTCTAGAACATCTGTTGATGATGAGGAGGAAGAAGAAGAGGAAGAAGGAACAGAAGCAGCAGCAGAAGGTGCTGCAGAAGCTCCAGCTGCGGAAGCTACAGAGTAGTCTTCCACTTAAAAATTATTTTGAAAGCATCCCAACCAATAAGGGATGCTTTCTTATTTTTATGCAAACCCAACACGCAATATGCTGCAGTTTTTGAAATCCATTCTGTTTGGAATTCCAAAATCTTTGCTAGATGAACACGATTCCATGAAAAAATATCTTCTTGTAGGTCTTGGCAATATTGGTTCGGATTACGATGAAACCAGACATAATATTGGTTTTAAAGTCTTGGATTTCATCGCGGAACAAGAAAGCATCGCATTTGAAAATTCAAAGCTAGGTGCCACTGCAGTTTTTAAACACAAAGGACGAAGTATTCTCTGTCTTAAGCCATCTACCTACATGAATTTAAGCGGCAAAGCCGTGAAATATTGGATGGACAAAGAAAATATTCCATTAGAAAATGTTCTCATAATTACTGATGACATTAATCTTCCTTTTGGTACAATCCGTTTGAAGACAAAGGGAAGTGATGGTGGTCATAATGGTCTTAAGCATATTCAAAACACCCTACAGACCACACAATATCCAAGGTTTAGATTTGGTGTTGGGGCTGATTTTGGCAAGGGGCGTCAAGTAGAATATGTATTAGGCAAATGGAATGAAGAAGAATACAAAACGCTACCTGAACGCTTGGAAAAAGCCTCTGAGCTTGTTCGTTCTTTTGTCTTTGCCGGTGTTAAAAACACCATGAATCAGTTTAACGGGACTTGATTACAATACCCTGAAGTCAAAAACCCCCGAGTCCGAAGTGTTCCCTTCTGCATCCGTGGTAATTATCCGCCAATAGTAAACCGTGCTTGAATTTACCGCAACTGCAAACTCCGTAGTTGCCCTATCCGTAGTGCCAACGGATACTGGAGGATTTTGATCCGAAAAGAAGATTTCAAAGCTTTCAATATCATTCTCAACATCTGAACCAGACCAATCCAATTCTACTTCATTGGAAAGGTTTTTTTGTACCGTAGATCCAGATACGGGATGTATTATTTGTGCTGGGAAAGGTGCATAATTAATATGAGAACCTGCATTATAAAACAACCATGTTTCACTAGTTGCCGTTTGGTCGGAATTTGCATTTTGTGAGTTTACAGACCAAGAAAAAGGTGTTCCCTTTTCAATGGACAAACTTGCAGAAGTAGCAGCCGTGGATATGGTCTGCGGAATATTGGTTTCCAAGTTCACTACATTCAAAGTATAGCTATCCGTATTGGCAGAAGCTTGCCATTCAAAAGTAACTTGGCTTAAGTTTTCATTTATACTAACCCCAGTGTTGCATTCGGAATTTTCCAAAGGAAATACCAAGTTTGCACCTTCTGGTACAGGTGGAGCATCATCATTTTTGCCACATGCCTGTAGCAACAATCCCACCATCATACACGTCAAAAGCCGTTTCATTGCTTAATCATTTTAATTACCTCCTGCTTGTCATCAGTATTCACTTGCATATAATAGGTTCCTCTTGGCAAACTACTTACATCCACTTCCAGATCATTCCCATTCAATTGTGCGTTCTGTGTTAGCACCAATTGCCCTATTGAAGAAAAAACCCGTACCTGGGCATTGCCGCTATAGCCATTTAGATAAACGTTGGCATTTTGGCTTACGGCATTGGGATATAAAATGGGCCTAGTTGCGATTAAATAGGATTCTTCAAACGTACCTTGACATTCCAATCCTGTGGTGACTATTAATGAATTTCTTCCTTCTTTGAGCTCCAAAACTATTGCCTCATCAGTAGTTTGCGTTACTAATCCATTAAGTTCAATGGAATAAATTGTACCGCCTTGTAGTGTTAATTCTGCATTGCTACCAACTAGGTTTGTGAATACAGATAGCAACTGAGGTTCTGAAAGCACTATATCAAAACAAGTTTCAGCATAGTTGATCATACCATCTGTACCAGTTATGCATACCGAGTAATTTCCTGCTTGTAAGTTTTGGAATGCATGGGTATTGGTAAAGTCTACCGTTGCAGTAGTTGCACCACTAAGCACAGCAGTATATGTTATGGATTCATCCAGTGCAGAAATGGTTATGGAACCATCATTGGAACTTCTACAACTTTCGCTTTGTATTTCCACAGTAAAATTATCGCTGGGAAAACGGTTAATTGGACATCCCGTGGTATCCACCTCCACACCTTTAGGTGTGCCTAGACATAGGTCATCCCCGTCATCAAAGACTCCGTCTTCATCAGCATCCGGACGAAATACCCCTTCCGCACAAACTTCAAGCGAAAAATCCACTAATGCCCCGCCATCTCCGGTTGCCGTGTCCTGAATCTCTAAGGTCCATTCCCCCAAAGCGGATTCACCATTGAACGCACTTAACAAACCAAGTGGTTGAACAGCACCTGAAATAGCAGGATCATTTGAACACGCTATTGGAATTCCTGCATCGTCAAATACTGCGTTTATATTATTTGCTTCGCCACAAGTATTGGAAATCAAGGTTACTCTTGTACCCGCAGGAGAGGTCAAACTAACGATTAAATCCGCTGTGTAGGAATGATTGATTTCAAGCGTTACATTGATATCATTTACGGGCAAATCTTCCAAAATTTGGACACTTCTGGTAATTGTTGATGTACCAACTGCTGAAATATCCAAAGGCAAGCCCGCAGGAGTAACTTCCTTGCAATCCACTTGAATGGTTGTAAAACTAAAAGGTGTTCCAAAAGTTCCAGCACCACAGCTATTGGTAGGTCGTACCCGCCAGAAGTATTCTGTTTGTGGCGCTAATGATGTTGTTTGATAAAAGTTAAAAGGGACTGTCGCGGATTCCACGATAGTGGCAAAACCAGCATCCGTTGCCACTTCTACATCGTATTGATCATATTGAACATTAACCTCCCATAAAAGTTGGGTGTTTACTGAAACGCTTCCTTCAGAGTCCAGCGGAGTTTGTAAAACCACATCACTAAAGGTATTATCCTTAACAATAACATTTAACGGGACCATAACTGTTTCAGAAGCAGAAGTGGATGTTACGGTAATTTCGTATGCACCAGGCGCAACGCTATTTGTATTTGAAATGGTCAATTGCACTGCTGTGGCATCAGTACTTGCTTGAGTTGGGGCAAAGACGCCATTTAGCCCCACAGGCAAATCCACTGAGAAAGTAGAATTTTCATTAAATCCTCCAAAGGTGTTGTAAGTAAATGGGATTACTAGATTATCAGGTTGACATACCTCAAATTCCAAATCTTGAAAATCCAAAACCACTGAAGTTTCCTGAATCGTGAAATCGGATGAATTAACCGCAAAGAAAATGTTGTCACTGGCTTTGACCATGATTCTTGCCTGGGTTGAAGCCATCCCGGGCAATTGCACCTCAGCCTCACCATCATTCAATACATCTTCCGCTAACTTCAAAGGAAATGTGTTACCACCATCAACAGACAAGAAAATATCCACTGTTTTTGCGTCGATAGGTAAAATGTTAGTGCCAGCAACATCCCAAGTTATTTGCTGAATAGAACCTGCATCGTAGATTGCACTTGTGGCTTGGGAAGTAACTGTAAACGGTCCGGCACTCACAACTTGAACATCCAAAACATCTGATACCACCTGACCTCCACCATCCGCATTGTCACGCACAACAAAGGCAAATTCAAAATTTCTTGAAACATTGGATACCGTCTCCCAATCCCCATTGGTTTCAGGTTCGATTTCAGTTAACTCTCCTTGAACAACTCTAGACAGATTAGGAAAATATCGCATAGGGGAAGTAGATGGTGGCAATGACCTAAAATTTGCTCCGCTCGGATTTTCCGGCCCAAAGGTGGCAGTTGTTACCACCCCATCATCTATCTGCTCCCAAGTATAGGTCAGAACATCACCTGCATCTGGATCCGTTGCTATGCCCTCCAAGACAAATGCTGTTCCTTTTGGAATAACAAAGTCCCCAACAGGTGTCAAAACCGGCGGATTATTGGTCAATCCCGTTTCTTCAGCACAGGAGACGGTTTGAAGGTATGTGGAAACTTGTTGAATACTGTAAAAGTGAAAGTAATCACTCCCGGTTGGCGTTACATTATTTCCAGGCACAATCCCTGCATAACCCATAATGGTGGTTCCACTTGCAGGTTCTGCTTGTACCCCCGTACCTTCACTTTCAAAAGACCAAGTGTGATTAGCACCAAATTGATGTCCTAATTCGTGGGACACAAAATCAAGGTCAAAAACATCTCCTTCCGGAATAAATGCTGCTGAAAAGGCACTTCCCTTGGAATTATCGACACATACCGAACCGATAAATCCGGCGTTGCCATTGTCCTGACCTTCATCCACTTTATGAAACAGATGGCCCACATCATAATTTTCCTCACCAATAGTGGAAGTCAATACAGTTTGAACTTCTGAATTCAAATTTCCATTATAAGGATCGGTATTTGCGTTTGTGAATATGATCTGATCATTGTTGGGTATCAATTCCAAAGTCACCCCAAAATCAGTTTCAAATACCTCATTAATTCTTGTAAGTGTTGTATTGATGGCAGCAAGTGCATCGGCAACCGTACCTCCATGATAATCGGTGTACTCCCCAGAAGTGGACACAGCAATTCGAAATTTCCGAAGCATTTGATCGTCAACTAATGGTGTTATTGTTTTGGCAACTGTCTTTTGAATATCGGCGGTTTTGCATACAAAACCATTTTTACTTTCGTGACCTGAGCTTTTTTCGAATATGGTATAGGTATTTTCAACACCCTTGACTTTTTCAATAAAGCTTGTTTGTTGATTTTCCAGATTCACCAACATTCCGTCAATACCCTTAGAGGATCGACTCAATTTTAATTTGTATTTCCCATTCTGACTAATCCCAGTATACGATTTTATGGCTGGATATTTTGCAGCTAAGGTTTTATGGAGTACAGGAGTTTCATGAACTTCAAAAGTCATAAACTCTCCTGTTTCAAGAGGTAAAACAATATGCTGATTAGTGGTTAGTCTCGAAGGTGTGGTTAAGGCGTCAAACAAACGAGCCTGCTCTAAGGTATACACCCCTTTGGCCTTCTCCATATTTTCCAAGGATGCACTTCTATAGTCCTTTTTTACCGGTGCGGACTTCCAATACGCTTCTTGACCAGATAAGGAAAAGCAAGCAAAAAATATGGATATTGAGAAAACAAGACGTAATTTAGCTTTCATACAAAATGGGGCGACGGTCTATTCCAAAAATAAGCCTTTTTTTATTTCTTGTTTAAGTGGAAACAATCCAAGGCATTTCTCAGTTTTCAAATACTTCTCTTCAGACAGCAGTGACCATTGGGACTTTTGATGGCGTTCACATAGGTCATAGCCGTATACTGGAACGCCTCATAAATAGTGCCAAAAGTGCTGGATTAAAATCAACTGTGCTAACCTTTTTCCCTCATCCTAGAATGGTCCTTCAAAAAGATACCGAAATCAAATTGTTGAATACGCTGGAAGAGAAAACCGCTATCATGGAAAAATTGGGATTGGATTACCTGATCGTACATCCTTTTACCAGGGAATTCTCAAGATTGTCGGCAACGGAATTCGTAAGGGATATTTTGGTCAATGGTTTAAAGACCAAACGAATCATAATCGGTTATGATCATAGGTTTGGGCGCAATAGAAATGCCAACATCCAAGATTTGGTTTCATTTGGGAATACTTTGGATTTTGAAGTTGAAGAAATTCCTGCACAAGAAATAGATGATGTTTCGGTAAGCTCAACCAAAATTAGACATGCCCTTTTAGAAGGAGATATCACCACTGCCAACAACTACCTAAATTACAAGTACATGTTAACTGGTACAATTGTAAAAGGAAAAGGTCTTGGCAAACAATTCGGGTTTCCAACGGCCAATTTACAAATTGCCGAAACCTATAAACTCATACCAAAGAATGGCGTTTATGTGGTGCAAAGTAATTTGGATGGACACGACTATTATGGAATGATGAACATTGGTTACAACCCTACTGTTTCAGGAAAAGATAAATCCATAGAAGTCAATTTCTTTGAATTTGAAGGAAATCTTTACGACAAAAAAATTCAAGTAAATTTATTGCATCGCATACGGGATGAACACAAGTTTGATTCGGTGCAGGAGCTTCAAAACCAACTGAAGAAGGATAAAGAAACATCATTGACTTTAATAGCTAAATAAAGTGAACTCATTTCTTTTCAAGAAGATAGACAACGCCCAATTAGTGGTCTTTCGGGTTTTCTATGGCCTTTTGGTAAGTGCAGAATGTTACGGTGCAATAGCTACTGGATGGGTTAGACGTACTTTGGTCGAACCCAAATTCACCTTCAACTTCATTGGTTTTGATTGGCTACAACCCTTGCCCGGAAATGGAATGTACATCTATTTTGCCATTATGGGAACCTTGGGTGTGCTTATTACCCTTGGGTATAAATACCGATTTAGCGCATTGACATTTGCAATCATGTGGACTGGGGTTTACCTCATGCAAAAAACATCGTACAACAATCACTATTATTTATTGATGTTGTTAGGGTACATTATGGCGTTTTTACCTGCTAACCGCGATTATTCATTGGATGCCAAACATAATCCAAGTTTTCGTTCTACGACAATGCACAATTGGGTACGATGGATGATAATTCTTCAATTGTTCATTGTCTACACCTATGCTTCAATTGCCAAACTATACAACGACTGGTTGGATTTGAGCATCATAGAACTCTTGATGAAGTCAAAAGCTGATTACTATGTAATCGGAGACTTACTACAACAGAAATGGGTACATCAAATCGTTGCAGTGTTTGGTATTGTTTATGATCTACTCGTAGTACCGGCACTTCTATGGAAACCTACACGAAAATTGTTCCTCTATCTATCATTCTTTTTCCATCTGTTCAACAGTATCGTGTTCCAAATTGGGATTTTCCCCTATCTAGCACTTGCATTCATCGTTTTCTTCTTTCCGCCCAAAAGTATTAGGAGTACCTTCCTTAAGCGGAAAAGTGAACACGTGGATAATACCCCCGAAATTCCAAAACACAAGCATCTAATTCTATCAGTTTTAAGTATCTATTTCCTTGTACAACTTTTACTACCACTTAGGCATCACACATTCCAAGACGATGTACTTTGGACCGAGGAAGGTCATCGTCTAAGTTGGCGTATGATGTTGCGCAGCAGGGCCGGCACCCTTCGAATGCAAGTAATTGATAAGGAATCGGGTAAAATGGAATACATCAATCTAAAAGACCATCTCACCAACAAGCAAAGCCGTAAGGTTGCTTGCTATCCAGATTTTACTTGGCAATTTGCGCAGTACATCAAAAAAGAATATGCTAAAAATGGACAGGATGTTCAGATTTTTGTAAAAAACAAGGTTAAAGTAAATAGTGCTAAATATATCGATTTCATTGACCCTAAAGTGGATTTGGCTAGCGTTCCATGGAAGCACTTTGCACATAATGATTGGATTTTGCCTTCACAACAGGAAGAATAGTTATGCATCTTGCATAGATTGATTTAAATTTGCGGCTCAAAACAAGGGCATGCTTCAATTACATACCATTAGGGAACATAAGGATACCATTATCCAAGCATTGAAAAAAAGAAATTTTGATGCTGAACCTATTCTTTCCGCTGTGCTGGACTTAGATGAGAAAAGACGCGCCATTCAAACAGAACTGGATGCCACTTTAGCAGAGTCCAATAAACTTTCAAAGGAAATTGGTATACTTTTCAAATCTGGAAAAGCCCAAGAAGCCAATGCACTGAAAGAACAAACCGCCGGCTTAAAGGAGTCCTCAAAAAATTTGGGAGAAGAACTCAATGCCACCGCAACAGCACTCCAAGAACAACTGTATCAAATTCCCAACATTCCCAACGAATCAGTACCTGCTGGCAACTCCGATGAAGACAATGAAGAGATTTACAGGGAAGGTGATATACCAAAGTTGGTGGAAAATGCACTCCCACACTGGGAACTTGCCAAGAAATTCGATATCATCGATTTTGAGTCTGGGGTAAAAATTACAGGTGCCGGATTTCCAGTTTACAAAGGTAAAGGGGCGCGTTTGCAAAGAGCACTGATTTCTTATTTTCTAGATAAAAACACCGCGGCAGGATATACAGAAATCCAAGTTCCGCATATGGTCAATGAAGCTTCTGGTTATGGTACAGGGCAACTCCCAGACAAGGAAGGTCAAATGTACCATGTACAAGCGGATGATCTGTATTTGATTCCGACCGCTGAGGTTCCTATCACAAACCTGCATAGGGAAGATTTACTGACATCCAAGGATTTCCCAATTAAGTATACCGGTTATACCCCTTGCTTTAGAAGGGAAGCTGGCAGCTATGGCGCACATGTTCGTGGTCTTAACCGTCTACATCAGTTTGACAAAGTAGAAGTTGTACGAATAGAGCATCCGGATGATTCCTACAAGGCATTGGACGAAATGGTAGAGCACGTGAAGGGTATATTAAACGAATTGCAATTACCTTATAGAATATTAAGGCTTTGCGGTGGGGATTTAGGATTCACTTCGGCATTGACCTTCGATTTTGAAGTTTTCTCTACAGCTCAGGACAGATGGTTGGAAATCAGTTCTGTTTCTAATTTTGAGACGTTCCAAGCCAATCGACTGAAATTGAGATTCAAGGATGAAAATGGGAAACGCCAGTTGGCCCATACACTTAATGGAAGTTCCTTGGCGCTACCGCGCGTTCTTGCTGGAATACTTGAAAACTATCAAACAGAAGACGGTATAAACATTCCGGAAGTCCTTGTCCCATATTGCGGTTTTGACCGTATCGACTAGAACAAGTACCACTATATTTAGATTCAGTTAACAGAATTAGGGATAATTCTACGTTATATTTGAAGTAAAACATACGATTGCGGTATCTTATATTCCTTTGTTTTAGCGTTTTTTCATTGCTGACAGTAGTTGGCCAAGAAGACTTTTTGGCCAAGCAGTACTTTAACGATGGAGAATATGAGAAAGCTTTGGTTTTCTATGAAAAACTAGTGCAAAAAAATCCAAGACGTACTGACTATTCCGAGGGTATGGTAGCCTGTCTACAACAATTGGAACGGTATGAAGATGCAGAAACTTTTCTCCTTAGAAAAGTTGAAGACGTCTATGCTTTTCCAACATTTTTGATAGAGCTAGGGTACAACTACACGCTGCAAAATCAAGCTGAGAAAGCAACCCAGTACTATGAGCGGGCTATCCAGAAAATTGAAGAAAATCCGAACTTTGGCTATAGTATTGGCTATCGTTTCCAGAAATATGCCCTGTTAGATCAGGCCATTAGTGCTTACACCACCGCTATGGCATTAAAGCCGGAATTGAACTATGATTTTCAGTTAGCAAGGATTTATGGGGAACAAGGACATATTGAAAAAATGTATCAATCCTACCTTAATCTGATTCGTGACGGACGAACCTCCCGTTCCAATATCTTAAGGAATATTGATGATTTTATTTCGGAAGACCCAACAAATTCGAACAATCAACTCCTTAGAAAAGTATTACTTCAAAATGCACAGAAATCCCCAGATGTACTTTGGAATGAACTCCTGAGCTGGTTGTTCATTCAACAAAAACAATATAACAGTGCGTTTGGACAGGAAAAAGCCATCTACAATAGAACGGAGCAAAGCTCATTGGACCGTCTGGAAAACCTAGGGCAAATAGCCATGGAGGACAAGGATTTTGAAAATGCCACAAAAATCTATGACTATATCGTAGACCATAGCACCAATCCCAATTCAAAGCTGAATGCCGAATTGCATCGTATTGATATTGCCCTGGAAAGCTCCAATAAAAAGACGTTGGAAAATGTGGAAAAGAAGTTTAAGGCATTGGTTGATGAATATGGAAACAATGGCACTAGCCTTCAATTACAAATAGCCTACGCCAATTTCTTGACGTTTAAATTGGAAAATCCAGAACCCGCAATCAGCATGCTAAAAGAGAGCTTGAAGCTCCCAGTAAGCAATCGTGCCAAGGCATACCTTAAATTGGCGCTAGGGGATATTCTGGTTTACCATCAAAGATTCAACGAGGCACTGATCTATTTCACCCAAGTTCAAAAACGATTAAAGAATGATGTCCTTGCGCAAGATGCACGTTACAAAGTTGCACAGACAAGTTTCTACAAAGGCGATTTTGATTGGGCGCTCACTCAATTAAAGGTTTTACGTGGGTCTACATCGCAACTAATTGCCAATGATGCCATGCAATTAAGCCTACTGATATCTGACAATACCCTAGAAGACTCCACGCAGACCGCATTGAAAAAATATGCACGGGCAGATTTACTTGCCTATCAGAACAAACCATTGCAAGCCATTACAATCCTGGATGATATTCTAGAAAACCACAAAGGGGAAAAAATTGAGGATGAAGCACTTTTGAGGCAGGGCAAATTATTAGAGGAACAAAATAGATACACAGATGCTGAATTCAATTATCGGAAAATTGTGGAATTCTATGCCTTCGATATATTAGCTGATGATGCAAACTTCGCTTTAGGAGAACTCTACCGCACCCATTTGAACGCGCCGGAAAAGGCAATGTCCCATTATGAAAAGATTATCTACAATTATCAGGATAGCTATTATTTTCCCAAGGCAAGAAAAGAATTTCGACGTCTTCGGGGCGATGCAATCAATTGAATCTCCCTACTTTTGACCTATTCTAATTTAGTTCTATGCTAATTTACAATGTTACCATCAATATAGATGAAAGTGTTCATGAAGAATGGTTGTCTTGGATGAAGGACAAACACATTCCGGACATGCTTGCTACAGGCAAATTTTCACATGCTAAAATGACCAAGGTCCTGATTGAAGAAGAAATGGGTGGTATCACCTATTCCGTTCAGTATACCACCAAAGACAGAAAAACCCTGGATTCATATTACAAGGATAACGCAGAGCAAATGCGGAGTGAAGGTCAAAAACGCTTTGCCAATAAATTTGTGGCCTTTAGAACAGAATTGGAAGTAGTGAGCCAACAAATTCCATAACGTTTGGGTTATTTATTCACATATGGCACACTGCAAGATCCACAAGTACAGCAGTACATTTTTGGTCGTACCCTGAAAGGTGAATCAGATTTTATCTCTGGTTTTAAAAAATTGGAGAATGCCGTCTACAACAGGTACCCGTTGGTGATGCGCACTAACGATAAAAATGACAGTGTCCCAGGTATGGTTTATGAAGTAAATGACATCGATTTGGCCAAAGCGGATATTTATGAGACCACAGCCTATAAAAGGGAAGTATTCCAATTAAGCAGCGGTCTGATGGCATGGCTCTATGTGGAAAATTCGATTTAACTTGTAAAAAACGTGTCCCGTGTCTAAAAAAAGTAAAAGAAAACTCGGCAATACTAAGCCCCATCGCAAAAGAAATGGACACGTTGAAAATGCGGTAACAGCAAAAAAACACCTAGGGCAGCATTTTTTAAAAGACGAAAGTATCGCACAAAAAATTGCAGAAACACTTTCCTTGAACAACTATCAAAACGTTTTGGAAATAGGTCCTGGGATGGGCGTTCTCACCAAATACCTTCTGCAACGAAATTTGGATCTGGTCGCAATGGATTTGGATGAAGAATCCATCATCTATCTCAACCATAGTTTTCGGTTGGAACATTCGGAATTGTTCAATAAAGGCAACCACCTTACTATTATTGAAGCTGACTTCCTAAAATACGATTTAAAGCAATTGTATGCTGATGAGCAATTTGCAATTACCGGTAATTTCCCATATAACATTTCAAGTCAGATTGTTTTTAAGACGCTCGAAAAGCGAGATCAAATTCCAGAATTTTCAGGCATGTTCCAAAAAGAGGTAGCCCAACGAATTTGTGAAAAACCAGGAAGTAAAACATACGGGATTTTGTCGGTACTTGTGCAGGCTTTTTATGAGGCTGAATATCTTTTTAGTGTTCCGCCGCAAGTTTTTGACCCTCCTCCAAAGGTGCATTCCGGTGTCTTGAAATTAACCCGTAAACCCAATTATCAGCTTTCTTGCGACGAACAATTGTTTTTCAGGGTGGTCAAGGCCGCATTCAACCAAAGGCGCAAGACCCTTCGCAATAGCCTTAAGACATTTAACCTGTCTGATAATCTAAAAGAAGATACTATCTTTGATCAGCGCCCAGAACAGCTCAATGTGGCTGATTTCATTGGGTTAACACAGCAGATAGCCAATGACCCCGTTTAAACTCACAGACGAGCTAATTGTAAACATCAGGCAACTGATTGCGGACAAGAAAAATGCCGCACTACGGTTGATGATGAAAGAATTCCACTATGCAGATATTGCCGAAATAGCGGAAGAGCTCAAAGTGGATGAAGCGACATACCTTATCAAGCTTCTGGATAGCGAAAAGACCTCGGATATCTTGGCAGAAATGGATGAGGACAGCCGTGAAGCGGTATTGAACAATCTGTCTGTTAAGGAAATTGCCGGTGAGCTTGAAGAATTGGATACGGATGATGCAGCAGATATTGTTGGTGAACTTCCAAAGGAAATTGTTCAAGAAGTTATCTCTGAAATTGAGGACAAGGAACATGCGGCGGATATTGTTGACCTACTTCGCTATGATGATAATTCCGCAGGTGGACTTATGGCGAAAGAGTTGGTCAAAGTCAATGAAAATTGGAATGTACTGACGTGCGTTAAGGAAATGCGTGCCCAGGCAGAGAATGTCACCCGCGTACATTCAATTTATGTGGTGGACAATGATGATAAACTTAAAGGGCGTCTATCCTTGAAAGATCTTTTGACAACATCCACCAAAACGCATATTAAGGATGTATATATTCCCAAGGTAGATTCGGTAACGGTCAGTGAAAAATCGGAAGAAGTTGCAAAGATCATGTCCAAATACGATTTGGAAGCAATACCTGTTGTAGACGAAATAGGCAGACTTGTAGGTCGTATCACCATTGATGACATTGTAGATGTTATCAAAGAAGAAGCAGACAAGGATTATCAATTGGCAGCAGGTATTTCGCAAGATGTTGAAGCGGATGATAGCATCTGGGAACTCACACGAGCAAGACTACCGTGGTTGATTCTCGGTTTGTTTGGAGGTTTGGGTGCAGCCGCAATAATGGGTGGTTTTGAAGAAATGATCGCCAAACATGCCATTCTTTTCTTTTTTACACCACTTATCGCTGCGATGGCAGGAAATGTGGGAGTTCAATCGAGTGCGATCATCGTACAGGGTTTGGCCAACGATGACCTAAAAGGCAGTATTAGTGATCGTTTGATCAAAGAAATGCTCTTAGCACTACTGAACGGTTTCATACTTGCTGTTCTCCTCATGATTTTTACTTGGATCTGGCAAGGTGATTTTGCTACAGCAGTGGCAATTTCAGTTTCGTTGATTGCCGTTATCATGGTGGCGGGATTCATAGGCACATTCACACCCCTATTTTTAAACCGCCGTGGAATTGATCCCGCAATAGCTACCGGTCCATTTATCACAACAAGCAATGATATTTTTGGAATCCTCATTTATTTTTGGATCGCCAAATTGATATTGGGCATTTAATCCATTGATCATGAAAACCATCAACCTAAAACAAAAGCATGCGGAGTTTACCAAACAATGGCATCCTCATCAGATTGCGGTAGTAGACGACATGCAGGTGTTGTTGGCTAAATTGGAAGGTGAATTTGTCTGGCATGCCCATGAACACGAAGATGAATTGTTCCAAGTCATAAAAGGCACATTGCATATGCAATTCAGGGATAGAACCGAAATTGTCAACGAAGGCGAAATAATTGTTGTACCCAAAGGCGTAGAACATAATCCCATGACAAAAAATGGAGAAGAAGTACACGTTTTGCTATTCGAAAAATTATCCACAGCTCATACAGGCGACGTGCAACATGAGAAGACCCAGACCGTATATCCGAAAATCTAGGGAATTGTATATTTAGCGAATGAAAGTACTGCACTTAGACACCAACCACCCTTTACTTATTGAGCAGTTTGCCGATTTAGGCTTTGAGAATCATGAAGATTACCATTCATCCAAGGACGAAGTAGAACAAAAAATCGCGGCTTACGATGGAATCGTTATCAGAAGTCGCTTTACCATAGATCGAAAGTTTCTTGACCGTGCCACAAACCTTAAGTTTATTGGCCGTGTTGGTGCCGGTTTGGAGAATATTGATACAGCTTATGCCAAAGAAAAAGGGATTTTTCTTGCTTCGGCTCCAGAAGGTAACCGAAACGCTGTTGGAGAACATGCCCTTGGGATGTTGCTTTCCCTAATGAATAATATGAACAAGGCCAATCGTCAAGTCAAAAAAGGAAAGTGGGACCGAGAAGGTAATCGAGGTGTGGAGTTGGAAGGAAAAACGGTAGGTATTATTGGGTACGGAAATATGGGAAAAGCCTTTGCTAAAAAACTACAAGGATTTGATGTGGAGGTAATCTGCTATGATATTGTAGGAGGTGTAGGTGATGAAAATGCAAGGCAAGTAGGAATCATGGAGTTCCAGCAAAAAGCAGACGTGATCAGCTTGCATGTACCTCAAACCGATTTGACTCAAGGTATGGTGAATAAAGATTTCATCGAAGCTTTCCACAAACCTTTTTGGTTGATCAATACCGCCCGAGGTAAATGTGTTATTACCACAGATTTGGTAGAAGGACTAAAATCTGAAAAAGTACTGGGCGCAGGGTTGGATGTTCTCGAATACGAAAAGAAGTCATTTGAGAACATGTTTGTTCAAAAACCAAAGGCATTCAAATATTTACGCAAGGCCAAAAATGTTCTATTAACACCTCATGTGGCAGGCTGGACAGTGGAAAGCAAAATCAAACTTGCGCAGACTATTGTAGACAAAGTCAAGGATAGATTTTGCTAAATTTAAAGGGTGAAGAAAACCATCTTTGTTTTTTCCGCCCTAATAATCGCATTGCTCATCCTGTTCCAATTGAGCAAATACGCCTATATCTCCGGTGATCTTTCCATTGAATTTGTAATAGCCGTTATTGCCATCGTCTTTTTCATCATAGGTGTGATCATAAATAAAAAGACACTGCGAAAAAAAGCTATTCCAGATATTTCTATAAACACCGAAAAAATAGCAGAGTTGGGCATAAGTAAAAGGGAATATGAGGTTCTTCTTCAAATCTCAAAAGGACAGTCCAACAAAGAAATAGCAGATGAGCTCTTTGTATCTGAAAGCACCGTTAAGACCCACGTTTCCAATTTATTGCTCAAATTGGACGCTAAACGAAGAACACAGGCCATCCAAAAGGCCAAAAACATTGGGATTATTTAGCCCTAGTTCCTGTTCGCTACCATTTCTTATGATTTTGGTACTTTAGTATGAGTGCCAATAGCATCCCCCCCATTACTTTTATTTCAACTTTTAAAAACAATCAAGATGAAAAATACAGTATTGCGATATGGGCTTTATGGAGCCATTACCATTTGTGTTCTTTTCCTTACCAGCTGGTTTCTTTTAAATGAATTGCCTTTTGAAATTCAGGAAATACTTGGATATGCCAGCATGGTCATTTCTTTATCCTTTGTTTATTTTGGGATGAAACATTTTAGAGACCAGGTAAACGAAGGACAGCTTAGTTTCAAAAAGGCCATCACAATCGGAATACTTATTAGTCTTATTACCGCTTTGGCATTTGGTGTATTGGATGTTATTTATACCGAACTTTTGAATCCAGAGTTTATGGAAACCTATTATGAGGCTACTATCAAGAATATGCGCGATTCCCTACCGCCTGAAGAATTTGAATCCCAACTTAAAGAAATACAAGCCCAGAAGGAAACTTTCTCAAATCCACTGTTTTCGTTTGCGCTAATGGCAATGACGGTTTTCGTCATCGGATTCATTATTTCTTTGATTTCCGCCTTGGTGCTACAACGAAAATAAAACAACGATATGACCATAGATGCCAAAACACCAGACGAATACATTAGCAAACTTCCAGATGACCGGAAAGAAGCGGTGGCTAAATTAAGGGACACAATCAGAACCAACATTCCGGATGGCTTTCAGGAATGCATCAGCTACAAAATGATAGGATATGTAGTACCACATTCCCTTTATCCTGATGGGTATCATTGCGACCCGAAACTACCCCTTCCCTTTATCAATTTAGCTTCACAAAAACATTTTGTGGCACTATATCATTCAGGAATCTATGCAGATAAAAACCTATTGGATTGGTTTGTTTCTGAATACCCAAAATATGTAAAAACCAAATTGGACATGGGGAAGAGCTGCATCCGTTTTAAGAAGATGGAGAACATTCCTTACCCTCTAATTGCAGAGCTATGTCAAAAAATGACACCTCAAGCTTGGATTGAATTGTATGAACAAAACATAAAACGATAATATGAAAAATCGAGTAACAGGATTAGGAGGCTTCTTTTTTAAGACCAAAAATCCCGATCAAATTAAAGATTGGTATAAAAATCACCTAGGATTGAACACAGATCAATACGGTTGTACCTTCTGGTGGAAGGATAAAGAAGGTAAGGATTGTTCAACGCAATGGAGCCCTTTTAAAGAAGACACCACTTACTTTCAACCTAGCGAAAAACAGTTTATGATGAATTTTCGTGTTGAAAATTTAGTTGAACTATTAAAAGAATTGAAAAAGGAAGGTGTCACCATTGTCGGTGAAGTTGAAGAGTACAGTTATGGCAAATTTGGATGGATTTTAGATCCTGAAGGCAACAAACTGGAACTCTGGGAACCTGTTGATAAAGCGTTTCTTTAGATAGGGAATAATTTGCTACATTTAAGAACACAATTAACCAACACTTTAATACCATGTCTGAAGAAAACAAAGACTTAGGCGATAAAGCAGAAGAAGCTTTTGACAACGCCAAAGAAGCAGCAAAGGAATTCGGCGAAGATGTAAAAGAAGCATTTGACGCCAACAATCCCGAAAGCGGAAAAACAGTAGCCATCGTTGCACACTTGACATTGATTGGATGGATCATCGCTATTATCATGAATAGTAGCAACAAAACGGAATTGGGTTCATTCTATGTTAGACAAGTACTTGGAATTTTCCTTGTAGGATTGGTCCTAGGGTTTATTCCAATTGTAAACCTTATCGCTTGGATTTTCCCATTCATTCTATGGATTGTAAGTCTAATTGGTGCCATAAACGGAAAACAAAAGCCCGTATTTTTGGTGGGTGAATACTTCCAAAATTGGTTCAAAGGATTATAAAAAGGTTAAAAAAAAGCTAAGAATTCTTTACTTAGCTTTTTTATTTGCTAGCTTCATCGTAATATTGCAATATATAATTTAATGATAAAGGAAGTTGCATAGCATGGGAGTCTCCAAAACACACATCTTCACAACAGCACAAAATGAATTGGCACAAGCTGCTAAGGTTTTAGCACATCCAGCCCGTATTGCAATTCTGCAATATATCAGTCAACAGGAAAATTGTATTTGCAATGATTTGGTGGATGTTATCGGTCTCTCCCAACCAACTATTTCCCAACATCTCAACGAAATAAAAAAAATTGGTCTACTGCAAGGAACTTACGAAGGCAAAAACCTTTGTTATTGTATAGATCCAAAACGTTGGAAGGAATTACATCTATCCTTCGACGCCTTTTTTTCAAATATTAATCAAAATTGTTGTCAAATATGATTACATCCGAATTACTTTCAATTTTAAAACAACATCAAGACAAGAGCTTGAAGTTTGAATACAGCCCTGGAAAATTCGTGGGTGCCAATTACCATATTACAGAAGTCAAGAACATTACCGTTGATGCAGTTGATTGTGGTTCAGGTACGGACTTCTGGAAGGAAACAGTGGTACAATTATGGGAAAGTCCAAAAGAAAAAGATAAGCGGGAATTCATGTCAGCATATAAGGCACTGGCCATTTTAAACAAAGTGGACCGAATGAAATCCATGGTTAGAGAAGCGGAAATAAAATTTGAATATAGCAACGAGACTTTTCATACCGCACAATTGTTTGTGGATGATTATGTGCTAGACGAAAGTAGCTTGACATTTAAATTGGCAGTGCAAAAAACCGACTGTAAAGCCAAGGAAACCTGTGGTGTTGAAGTTGCTGATGAAAGCAAAGCAATGGAAACAACCAACGGCTGTAATCCTGCGAGTGGTTGCTGTTAAATAGTACTATGATGCAAATCCGGGAAATGAAATCATCAGATTGGAACCAAGTGGCCCAAATTTATAATGAGGGTATCGCCACCGGATTTGCAACATTTGAAACCCAAGTTCCTTCTTACAATGATTGGGATAAGGCACATATTGAATCCTGCAGATTGGTAGCGGAGGAAAACGGCATTATTTTAGGTTGGGCAGCACTCTCACCAGTCTCTAGTAGATGTGTATATGGGGGTGTAGGTGAGGTAAGTGTTTACGTAGGTGCTAAAAGCAGGGGAAAGGGATCTGGCAAACAACTCTTGCAAAAACTTATTGAAACCAGTGAAAACGCAGGTTATTGGACGCTTCAATCTGGGGTATTCCCAGAAAATGAAGCTAGTATAAAACTACATGAAAAAGTAGGCTTTCGATACATTGGTAGGCGCGAGCGCGTTGGCAAACTTGCTGGCAAATGGAAAGACAATCTGCTATTTGAGAAAAGAAGTAAAACCATTGGAATAGATTAATCAACTAAAAGAAAAATGAAAAACGTATTGGTTCTTTGTACCGGAAATTCGTGTCGCAGTCAAATGGCACATGGATACCTTAATTATTTTCAAGATGCCCTTGCAAATGTATATAGTGCGGGAATAGAAACACACGGCTTGAATCCAGGTGCTGTTTCCATCATGAAAGAGGACGGTATTGATATTACCCATCATACTTCAAATCATGTGGATGAGTATGAAGGAATTGCATGGGATTACATTATCACAGTGTGTGATCATGCCAAGGAAAATTGTCCTTTTATTCCCGCTCCCAATGCTGAGCGCATCCATCACAACTTTTTTGATCCATCAAAAGTAACTGGGACTGAAGCGGAAAAACACTCGGCCTTTTTAAAGGCGCGAAACGAAATAAAGGAGTTTTGCTCCAATTTTGTAAAGGAAGAGCTACTAAACTAGACTCAGATACGGATAGTTTTTTAGATGGCAGCTGGACCTTGTCCTTCTGCCATTTTTCGTTCCAATTCTGCTTGAAATTCCTCCATAACCGGTTTAACAGTGCTTTCGGGCAAGTCGGCAATTTTAATGTACATCAAGCCATCCACAGAGTTGTTGAAAAGTGGATCCACATTAAAGGCCACCACTTTTGCATTTTGTTTGATGTATTTTTTGATGAGCACTGGTAATCGAAGGCTGCCTGGTTCAACCTCATTGATTAATTTGTCGAACTTGTTCAAATCAGCTTGAGTCTCGTCAAATATGAATTCTTTATCAGCATCTTTCAATTGTACTTTGAATTCCTTTTTGGGTCTAATATATTGGGCAACGTAAGGATCCCAATAATTGGATTTCATAAACTCAATCATCAACGACTTGGAAAAATTTGAAAACTGATTACTGATGCTGACCCCACCAATCAAGTATTTGTGCTCTGGATGTCTCAGTGTGGTGTGTACAATCCCCTTCCAAAGCAAAAACAAAGGCATGGGTTTTTGTTGGTACTCCTTAACAATATAGGCGCGACCCATTTCTATGGATTTTTCCATCATTCCATAGAGTTCCGGCTCAAATCGAAACAAATCCTGAAGGTAAAAACCATCAATTCCATATTCTGTAAAAATCTTGGAACCCAAGCCCATACGATAAGCTCCTACGATGTTCTTTCCTTCATCATCCCATAAAAAAAGATGGTGGTAATAAGAATCAAACTTGTCCAGATCAATGGCGTTGTTGGTACCCTCCCCTACGGCCCTAAAAGTGATTTCACGTTGGCGTCCAATTTCATTTAGGATAAAGGGCATGTCTTGCGCCTGTGCCAAATAAACCTCGTAGTTCTTACTCTGCAGTAAGCGACAATCTTTTTCTCGTAATTTTTCTATTTCACCCTCCAACACCTTTGAACCAACTGGAGTTGCGATTTTTTTAGGAGGTTTCGGTATTTTTAATGTTGTTGGTAATTGATCAATTAATCGTTCTTTCTCGAAAACATTGGCTAAGAGATAGGTCTTTTTGCGTAGCAATTCCGTAAACGACTCCAAACTTTCTTCTTCTTTTTGAGCTGTCACAGATATAGGTTGTCCAATACGGACTTTTATTGGTCTTCGTCGCTGAGAAGTGACTTCTGAAGGTAGTTTGGCCGTTCTAAAAACATCGTTGATTTTAGACAATTTATAGAAAAGCCTACTGTTTCGCGCATGGAAATAAATAGGAACTACAGGTACCTCCGCTTTCCGAATTAATTTTAGAGCAGCCTCTTCCCAAGGCTTGTCCACTACAAGTTTACCATCCTTATAGGTGGAAACTTCACCTGCCGGGAATATACCCAGTGGACGACCTTCGCGTAAATGCAAGAGCGCATTTTTAAAGCCCATCACACTACTCTTGGCATCCTTATGATTTTCAAAAGGATTAACTGGCATTATGAAGGGTTTTAGCGGTTCTATTCTATGGAGTAGAAAGTTTGCGATAATCTTGAAATCGTCGCGCTGTTGAAGCATTAATTTTAGTAACAATACGCCATCAATTCCACCCAACGGATGATTGCTTATTGTGATATACGGCCCTTCTTTTGGCAGACGTTTTAAATCCTCCTCGGGTATTTCAAAGTCAATTTCATAATGCTCGAGAATGGCATCCAAAAATTTGGTGCCAGGCAGGGATTTATTCCGATTGTAAAATCGATTGATGGTGGTGATCTTGGTGGCTACCATTAGCAACCAACCTATAAAGGTTCCTATAAAGCCATACTTGTCAAGATGTATGACCTTTGCAACCTCTTTCGCAGAAACCAGCCCCATAAAAATGATATTAGGTAAGCGTAAAGATAGAAAATTACCATTATCGGGTTGCGGGGAAGTACTACAAGAAAGCGACTTTATTTTACAACAAGCTGAACTGTCTCTTTTCCACGCTGTTCCACAAGAACCGATCTGCCATTTTGTAATGATTTTACAGCATTGTCATCAAAATGACGAATCGTATACAGCGAAACATCTTCGTGACATACCACATTGAACCGCCTTTTAAGCTTATCCAGCATGGGCTGTAATCCATTGAACTTGTTATCTAAGCAAACCGAAAAGCTAATCGCCGAGTTTTGGATCAAATCCACCTTCATCTTATGGTCATGGAACAGTTTAAATATCTCACTGATATTGTTTTCGACGATGAAAGAAAAGTCCAATGACGAGAGTTTAATCAATACCTGATTTTTTTTAACTATAAAACAGGGCACCTTTGGTGAAATACCTTTCCCCTTACCAACTGTAGTTCCATTATTCTTGGGATTGACAAAGGATTTTACATGCAAGGGTATTTCCTTTCTTTGAAGGGGTTGTAGTGTTTTTGGGTGAATTACAGACGCTCCATAGAAAGCCAATTCTATGGCCTCTCGATACGAAATCTGATCCAACAACTGTGTTTCTTCAAAATTTCTCGGGTCTGCATTCAATACCCCAGGCACATCTTTCCAGATGGTGACGGATTGTGCATTAAGACAATAGGCTAAAATTGCAGCAGTGTAATCAGAACCTTCTCTACCCAAAGTGGTAGTGAAATTGTTATCGTCACTACCCAAAAAACCTTGGGTAATGTACAGTTTGGAAGTGTCCAGTTTGGATACGCTATCCTGGGTCAACTCCCAATTGATATTGGCATCACGGTAATTGTTATCTGTTTTGATCAAGTTTCGGACATCTTGCCAATCATTGGATAAGCCAACTTCATTAAGGTATTCGCTAACAATGGTTGTTGAAACCAGTTCCCCGTAACCTACAACTTGATCATAGACAAATGACTTTTTTGGAGATTTATTCCAAGTTAAGAAGCCCTTTACTTCATCAAACAGGGCTTTTACTTTAGCATAAACAGGGTGCGAAGCATTTCCGAATAAATCAGAAAGTATGATTTCATGGAACTCCGACACCTCCTGGATTTGATTTGACACACCTGATTTATCACTAAAATAGGCAGCCACCACTTTCTCCATGGCATTCGTGGTTTTCCCCATTGCTGAAATCACCACTAAAGTGTCCTGATGCCCAACCTCCTTTAATACATTTACTACATTCTTAACACTATCTGCATCTTTTACTGATGCTCCTCCAAACTTGAATACTCTCATTTGTTATTCTTATATCCTTTAATTGAGGGTTACATTTAAACCTTCAACATATGATTTAATGCCGGCTTCATTGAGTTGTACCACATCCCAATCCCGCATAACATTGGCTCCTTTTTTCTCGTAGAACGTGATGGCTGGTTCATTCCAATCCAACACCTCCCAGCTGATTCTTTTAACGCCCAAATCATGTCCATATTTCACAACTTGGTCCAACAACGCTGTTCCCAATCCGCTGCCTCGCATTTCTTTGGCTACAATAAGGTCCTCAAGATGAACCACTGGCCCTTTCCAAGTGGAATACCTTGGATAGATAAGTGCAATCCCCACCAATCGGTCCATCTTTTCAGCAACAAAGCAGTGAAACAGCTTTTTATCCCCAAAGCCATCACGTTGTAAATCTGCAACAGTTACCTCAACTGCGTTAGGTTCCTTTTCAAATAATGCCAGCTCTTGAATCAGCTCCAAAACCTGTGTCATATCTTCTTTTTTTGCGTCTCGAATCAAAAAATCCATATTGTTATAAATAAAACTCAAAGTTATAAATTTCTAAATCTTTATCGAAGCGAAAACGATATAGTATCACAAAATGAACGATATTTGCCATCAAATAAAACAGTCCTATTTTCTATGTCGAGCAAGAACAAAACCCTTGGTGAATTCATTATTGAAAACCAAACTGAATTTCGATATTCCACTGGGGAACTTTCCAAATTGATCAATGCCATTCGATTAGCAGCAAAAGTGGTAAACCATGAAGTGAACAAGGCTGGTCTTGTAGACATTTTAGGAACTGCGGGTGATACCAACATCCAGGGCGAAAATCAGCAAAAGCTCGATGTCTTGGCCAATGAAAAGTTCATACAAACATTAAAAAACAGGGAAATTGTTTGCGGTATCGCTTCTGAGGAAGAAGATGACTTTATTAGCATTAACAGTCAAGATGAAAATCATCAGAACAAATATGTAGTGCTCATTGATCCTTTGGATGGTTCATCTAATATAGACGTAAACGTTTCGGTAGGTACCATCTTTTCGATTTATAGAAGGATTACCCCAGTTGGGACACCGGTTACATTAGATGATTTCCTTCAACCTGGCAAAAACCAAGTTGCTGCCGGATACATTATCTATGGAACATCAACAATGTTGGTCTATACCACCGGTCATGGCGTAAACGGTTTCACTTTAAACCCTGCCATTGGAACTTTTTACCTGTCCCATCCAAACATGCAATTCCCAGAAGATGGCAAAATCTACTCTGTAAACGAAGGGAACTATATCCATTTTCCCCAAGGCGTCAAGGACTACATCAAGTATTGTCAAAAAGAAGAAGGGGATAGACCGTATACCAGTAGATATATTGGATCATTGGTTTCCGATTTCCATAGAAACATGATCAAAGGAGGAATTTATATGTATCCTAAGAGCAGTAAGGCCCAAAAAGGGAAGCTGCGTCTACTGTACGAATGCAATCCAATGGCATTTTTAGCAGAACAAGCCAATGGATTGGCCAGTGATGGGCACCAAAGAATCATGGAGATTCAACCTACCGAACTCCACGAACGTGTTCCTTTTTTCTGTGGAAGCAAGAATATGGTGGAAAAGGCCGAAGAATTCATGGCCAAATCCTAATTACTTTTCCATTAAGAACATATAGTCCTCGAAGTCGATTTTACCCGTGAAAATCGCAATGGATTTGTTTACCAACTTCTCTGCATTTTCAGGAGAATAGCCCAGTCCAACGGCGTACTTCACTATCATTTCCTTCTGCGCATCGTCCAGATTTTTATCGGCCAATGCCATTCCAAAGAAATCGAATAAACGCATCAATCTTCTTTCTGAGCTATGTGGTGTTTCAATCGGATATTTGTTCTCCTTTTTCATTACCTCCTTATAATCTGCATCAGAGATGTTCAATCGAAATGCAAATTTGTCCAGAACGGCTTTTTCGTCATCGGTAATGATACCATCAGCAGCAGCCAAACTTGCCAAAGTGGCAAAATGGGCCAAGTTTCTTTTTTGCTCGCTGTGCTCGTATAGATCTAAAATGGGCATACACTAAAATTTGTTGGGCAAATATAAATCTTAAACCAAGGACGGTAAAATTATCCCCAAAAGAAATTGTAATTTTCTTTCCGCTTGTAATTTTCATAAACGCAACCACTGGAAAAATCCGAATTGTATCATATCGCTGAGTCTTGGTTTCAACAGCAAGGTTGGTCACCTTTTCCATTCCAAAAACAATCTTGGGGTGCGTTTTTGGATGGCAAGCACGGATTACTGAACGCACCAACGGGTAGTGGTAAAACCTACGCATTGTGGTTTCCCATAGTTTTGGATTACATCAACAGAAACCCTGGCTACAAAACCAAGCATAAAAAGGGACTAAAAGCCATCTGGATAACCCCGTTAAGAGCTTTATCCCAAGAAATTAGACAGTCTGCAGAGCGCATTACAAAGGATTTGGAAACGCAAATGACGGTTGGAATCCGTACTGGTGATACCACGACATCGGAAAGGGCTAGACAAAAAAAGTCCATGCCGGATCTATTGATCACAACACCTGAAAGTTTGCATTTGCTCTTATCATCAAAAGGCTATAAAACTGTTTTTAAAAACTGTTCCGCAATAGTAGTGGATGAATGGCATGAATTATTGGGCTCCAAAAGAGGAGTTCAAATGGAATTAGGATTGTCGCGATTAAAAACCATTTGTCCCAATCTGAGAATTTGGGGCATATCCGCAACTATTGGCAATCTAGAACAAGCAAGAGAAGTTTTACTAGGGCCATCTTCACCGCAATTGGCAAATTCAGTTTTGATAAAGGCCAATTTGAACAAAAAAATTGCCGTCAAGAGTATTATTCCTTCCAAAATGGAAACATTTCCCTGGAGAGGCCATTTAGGATTACACCTCTTGGAAGAAGTTGTACCAATCATCAACAACAGTAAAACCACTCTGCTTTTTACCAATACCCGCGGCCAATGTGAAATTTGGTTTCAAAAAATCCTTGAAAAACATCCTGAATATGCGGGGGAGATTGCCATGCACCATGGCAGCATCAATAAGGATACTCGACTTTGGGTGGAGCAAGCCATACGCAATGAAAGCCTTAAAGCGGTTGTCTGTACCTCCAGTTTAGACCTAGGAGTGGATTTTGCACCAGTTGAAACCGTAGTTCAGATTGGCGGACCTAAAGGCGTAGCTCGTTTTCTACAACGTGCTGGCAGGAGTGGTCATAGACCGGGGAAGGAAAGTGTCATCTACTTTTTACCTACACATGCCATTGAACTGATTGAAGCTTCGGCCATGCAAAAAGCAGTTTTGAATGCAGCAGTAGAAGATAGAACACCCTATTTGAACAGTTATGATGTTCTTATCCAATACCTAACCACTTTAGCTGTTTCTGATGGGTTTTATCCCGATGAAATCTTCAATGAAGTGAAACAGACGTTTTGTTTTCAAACATTGACACATGATATCTGGCAATGGTTATTGAATTTTTTGGTCATGGGAAGCCAAAGTTTAAAAAGCTATGATGAATACAAAAAAGTAGAAGTTACGGAAGATGGCAAGTTCAAAGTGAATCTGTTGTCCATTGCTAGGCGCCATCGTTTTCAAATTGGAACTATTGTTGGAGACGCCAGCTTGTCCGTACGCTATCAAAAAGGGGGATACATAGGCACCATTGAAGAGTCTTTTATTTCCAAAATGAACCCTGGTGATGTCTTCACCTTTGCGGGACGAAATTTGGAATTCATTAGAATAAAGGGAATGACTGCCCAAGTGCGAAATTCCCCAAAAAGAAGCAACAAGATTCCTTCATGGATGGGCGGACGACTGAGTTTTTCTGCTAAAATGTCCGAACTACTTCGTCAGGAACTGTATTCGGCCGAACAAGCACTTGACACCCAGGCTCCAGAGATTAGGGCTCTAGCTCCAATGTTTGCCAAACAAAGAGAAGAGAGTATTGTGCCACAACCGGATCAGTTCCTCATTGAGACCTTTAAAACCAATGATGGCTACCATCATATTTTTTATCCATTTGAAGGTAGGGCCATCCATGAAGGAATGAGTAGTCTTTTGGCATATCGCATAAGCCTGTTAAGTCCTATCACCTGCTCATTAGCGTTCAACGATTATGGTTTTGAGTTACTGTCCGATAAATCCATAGACATAGCTGCTGTTTTAGACAATAACCTCTTTACCCCTGGTTATATGCTGTCAGATTTGCAAAAGAGTTTAAATTCCAATGAAATGGCCCGAAGAAAATTTAGGGATATTGCCGTGATTAGTGGCATGGTCTTTACGGGCTACCCTGAAAAAGGGGTAAAAATGAAGCACCTCCAAAGTAGTTCCCAATTGTTGTTCGATGTATTTAAAGACATTGAAGACGACAATCTGCTATACCAACAAGCGTTTACAGAGACGTTTGAGCATCAATTAGAGGAAGGGCGGCTGCGTTTGGCCTTAGAGCGTATTGGTCGGCAAGAAATTATTTGGAAACAATGTACCAATCCTACCCCTTTTTCCTTTCCGATTATCACAGACCGATTGCGTGAAAAGTTATCAAATGAAAAACTGGCCGATCGTATCAAACGAATGACTAAACTGTTGACCAAATGACACAAGAAATACAAATTTTAGGTCAGGAGTTTGTACTTCATCCGTTGGGGGGTCTTTTTTGGAAGGAGAAATCCATGCTGTTGATCAGTGATGTGCATTTGGGTAAGGTGGCACATTTTAGAAAGTTTGGCGCGGCGGTTCCACGTAAGGCCATCCACAAGAACTATGTCCTCTTGGATCAAATCGTGGCCGAATTTGAACCTTTTCAAATCTGTTTTTTAGGGGATTTGTTCCACTCTTCACTAAACAAGGAATGGGACCTGTTTGAAAACTGGGTAGCTAAAACTCCTTCGGAACTGATATTGGTCTCTGGGAATCATGATATTATTTCCCCCTTAAAATTTGAACAACTCGGCATCCCCATTTACAACGAACTTGTGGTTGAAGGGTTTTTACTTACCCATCATCCTGAACAAAGAGATGGGCTATTTAATTTTTGCGGACATATTCATCCAGCCATTAGATTAAGGGGGTTTGGCCGCCAAAATTTAAGACTTGCGTGTTTCTTTCAATCCCAAAATCAGCTTATTTTTCCTGCTTTTGGGGCATTTACTGGTACGCATACTTTGCATCCTAAAAAAGGGGACAAGGTTTTTGCCATTGTAGAAGATGAAGTGATTCAAGTATAGTCAATACCAGACCTTAATTGATCTTGCTGATAAATTTTTAGGAAGCATTGTAACCCAATAGACTTCACTTTATATTTGCAACAAATTTCCAGGATTGACCAAATCGTCCGTTTCCCAATTGTTTGAACAGTCTCCCCAAATCGGGAAACTGCAGGATACTATTAACCAATCCCAAACAGAGGTAGTCCAAATTGAAGCTCGTGGACTTACCGGTTCAGCACTCTCCTTCACCATAGCTTCCCTTTTCAATCAATCCGATTTACCCTTTTTGGTTTTGTTAAACGACAAAGAAGAAGCGGCATACTATCTAAATGATTTGGAACAATTGATTCGCGAGAAAGATGTGCTTTTTTATCCAGGCAGCTATCGTAGACCCTATCAAATTGAAGAAACGGACAATGCCAATGTACTGTTAAGGGCCGAAGTTCTGAATCGTATCAATTCCAGAAAAAAACCAGCAGTGATCATCACCTATCCGGATGCATTGTTCGAAAAAGTGGTCACTAGAAAAGAACTTGATAAAAACACGCTCAAAATCAAGTTGGAGGATACGCTTTCCCTGGATTTTTTAAACGAAGTACTGTTTGAATATCAATTCAAAAGGGTTGATTTTGTAACCGAACCAGGGGAATTTTCCGTGCGCGGTGGCATCGTGGATGTCTTTTCGTTTTCTCATGATGAACCTTACCGCATCGAGTTTTTTGGGGACGAAGTGGACAGTATCCGGACTTTTGATGTGGAAACACAGCTTTCCACCGACAAGGTGAAGAAAATCACCATCATTCCAAATGTAGAGAATAAGTTCCTTCAAGAAACAAGGGAGAGTTTCTTGAAATACATCTCGCCAAAAACGGTGATTTTCGCGAAACACTTGGATTTGGTCTATGCGCGAATCGATTCCTTTTTTGAAAAAGCCGAGGACAATTTCAAAGCGTTAAGCGAGGAAATCAAGCATTCCAAGCCAGAGGAACTTTTCGTCACTTCCTCGCTGTTGAAATCCCAGTTGGGTCAATTCAAGCTTGTTGAAATCGAATCTAAATCTGTGAACGTTGAGGAGAAACTTGGCAAAGAAACAATTGATTTCAACACCAAGCCACAACCTGCTTTCAACAAAAAGTTTGATTTGTTGATAGAAAACCTCAACGACAATCATAGTAAGGGATATTCCAATTTTATTTTCTGCGCTACTGAACAACAGGCAAAACGTTTCAATGATATTTTTCAGGATATTGAACAAGAAGTGCATTACAAAACGGTGGTTTTTCCTATTTACCAAGGATTTATTGACCACACCTTAAAGCTGGCTTGTTATACGGATCATCAAATCTTTGAACGTTACCATAAGTTCCAATTGAAAAATGGTTACGCCAAAAAACAGGCCATTACACTCAAGGAGCTCAATAAACTGGAGATTGGAGACTATGTGACCCATATTGACCATGGTATTGGAAAGTTTGGCGGATTGCAAAAAATTGATGTGGAAGGAAAAAAACAAGAAGCCATTAAATTAGTGTATGGTGACCGGGACATCCTTTATGTCAGTATTCATTCCCTGCATAAAATATCAAAGTTCAATGGCAAGGACGGCGCAGTTCCTAAAATCTACAAATTAGGATCCGCAGCTTGGAAAAAGCTGAAACAAAAAACTAAAAGCAGGGTCAAGAAAATTGCTTTTGACCTCATTAAAGTATATGCCAAAAGACGCCTTGAAAAAGGGTTCCAATATGCTCCCGACAGCTATTTACAGCATGAGCTGGAAGCCTCTTTCATTTATGAAGACACCCCCGATCAGGAGAAGTCAACTCAAGATGTAAAGCGGGACATGGAGAGTGAACGCCCAATGGACCGACTTATCTGTGGGGATGTTGGGTTTGGGAAAACCGAGGTGGCCATAAGAGCTGCTTTTAAAGCGGTGGACAACGGAAAACAAGTGGCTATTTTGGTACCCACCACCATATTGGCTTTTCAGCATAACAATACCTTTAAAAAACGTCTAGGGGATTTGCCGGTAAGTGTAGATTATCTGAATCGCTTTAGGACTGCAAAGGAAAAAAGGGACATTCTTGAACGATTGGCAACTGGGAAAATCGATATTATTATCGGCACACATCAACTGGTCAATAAAAACGTACAATTCAAGGATCTTGGATTGCTCATTGTGGACGAGGAGCAAAAATTCGGTGTGTCGGTGAAGGACAAATTAAAATCCATCAAGGAAAATGTGGATGTCTTGACATTGACGGCTACACCTATACCTAGAACGCTTCAATTCAGTTTGATGGCCGCCAGGGATTTATCCGTAATCAATACCCCGCCACCAAACCGATATCCCATTGAAAGTAGGGTTATTCGTTTTAACGAAGAAATTATACGTGACGCTGTTTCCTATGAAATTCAAAGAGGCGGGCAAGTATTCTTTATCCATAACCGTATAGAAAATATAAAAGAAGTAGCTGGAATGATACAACGGCTGGTGCCCGATGCCAAAATAGGTATTGGACATGGTCAAATGGAGGGCAAGAAATTGGAACAGCTGATGATTGGTTTCATGAACGGTGAATTTGATGTGTTGGTTTCAACAACGATTGTAGAAAGTGGCTTGGACGTCACCAATGCAAATACCATTTTCATACACAACGCCAACAATTTTGGATTGAGTGATTTGCACCAAATGCGAGGTCGAGTGGGTAGAAGCAACAAAAAGGCATTTTGTTTTTTCATAACCCCACCTTATGAGGTGATGACTCCAGATGCCAGAAAGCGAATTGAAGCATTGGAACAATTCACGGATTTAGGTAGTGGCTTCAATATTGCCATGAAGGATTTGGAAATTAGGGGCGCAGGTGATCTTTTAGGGGGTGAGCAAAGTGGTTTCATAAATGAAATTGGCTTTGAAACCTATCAAAAAATCCTTTCCGAAGCTATTGAGGAACTAAAGGAAAATGAGTTCAAGGAACTTTACGAAGAGGTAGAAGGAAATAAACCTAAAACATTTATCAAGGATACCCAACTTGACACAGATTTTGAATTGCTGTATCCGGATGATTACATCAACAATATTACAGAACGCTTGAATCTATATACCCAATTGAATGCGGTAATAGATGAAGAAGGACTTCAATCTTATGAAAATCAGTTGGTGGATCGCTTTGGGGAATTGCCCACTCCTGCAGTGGACTTGCTCAACTCAGTCCGTATCAAATGGATTGCAAATGACATAGGATTGGAAAAAGTAGTCTTGAAAAAAGGTAAATTCATTGGATACTTTATAGCTGACCAACAATCGGAATTTTATCAGAGTCCGGTTTTTACCAACATACTAAAATATGTACAGCACAATCCTGGTAAGTGTCAGCTCAAGGAAAAACAAACCAGAAATGGACTACGACTTTTACTAGTGTTCGACCAAATTGAATCCATTGAAAAAGCCTTACTAGTATTGACCCCTTTTCGTCGGAAAAAGGAGTCGGCAGAAGTTTGATTAGGATTTGTAAATGTAATCTAGGACTTTGATCAAATCGTCTTCCGAAGTAAGATTTAATTTTTCTTGCTTTATATAACCTTTAAGGGCTTTATGCCTGCTTTTTGCAAAGACTTGTACAAATTTGTTAGTACTGCTCGGTAAATGAACCAAAGCTTTCTTTTCGTCGGCGCCAACCCTTAGATAGTAGTATGGTTTTATTTTTTCAAATCGTGCTGGCTTTTCAGCCTTGTAACCTTCTGCTTTTTCCTTTTTGAAATACTTGATCCGTTCTTTAAGGAACAAACTGTATTTGTCATTTTTTTCTACGGACTGAAAAAAGGCATTCCCGTAGTTTCCTTTGGGTTTTACATAACGAGCAGCTTCATAATTTTTGTCGCTACCATCTGACAAGGCAATGCTATTTTTACGTTCATTGGACAGCTCTATGACCCGGTCTTCACTTACCCATACTTCGGCAGTTTCCTTGTGCGCGTTGATACGGACCAAATAAGTCTTTTTGGAATCATTGATTTTAGCAGGTGTGAATTTAGGATTCAAATACGGAGACCCTTCATCACTCTCATACAATTTGGTGTAGAGCGAAGGAACATAGTATACACCATAAATATTATCTGTCAATTGATTCTGAGCGTAACCTTGAAAACAGAGTAACAAGGTAAAAGCCAAAAGTGCGGAATAGAGTGAATATTTTTTCATTTTTGATTGATTTAGAGTGTGTTATACACTTCTAAAAGCTACAAAAATTATTCCATTTTTTCTTTTACCAACAGCGCGATTTTAAATAGCAGCACCATTTCTAAAATTGCCGTTGGAAAAAACAACACCAATCCAAGAATTGACAGCACCAACGTCATCAAACAAAAAGACATAATAAATTCACTGACGCCTGCAGCAAAAGCAATTGGACCCAACTTTTTACTTGATTTTAAAATCGAGGTCCCGAACAGCATTCCCAAAATACCAAAGACCAATCCCTCCGCCATGAAAACCACTTCAATTTCCAAAACCTCATTGAATAAAGAAAAGATATCGTATCCATAAAACACGACTAAAGTGACCATGTAGATCACCACAACAATTTTCATCAAATAGTTGCCGAGTATTTTTCCTGCCACCAAATATCCATAGAAGAACAGAAGATTGAACACCAACACAAAGCACTTGATTCCGACGTGACCCCAGAGACCAAATATCAATTCTCCATCTTCCACTCTAAGATAGTCGGCCATGCCTTCAAATATAGCCATGATCAAAAAAAGTATACCTGAAACCCAAGCCCATGTCAATAACGTATGAACAGACTTGGATTCCTGTTTAGAAATTGGCCCAAGTAGAGAATCTGAATGCTGCCCATTGCTATCTTGTAGGTTTTCAAGGTCTTGGTCCAAAGCAGACAGAATGGTCTTTATTGTGTAGCTACGAGGCGTTACGTCTCCATTTTCTATCCGCTGAAGTGTACGGACATTAATATTACATCGCTCAACCAACTCTTCTTGGGTAAATCCCTTTTCCTTTCTGAGCTGACTAATTCGTTTTCCTAATTCTGGCTGTTTCATGACGAATCTTAATTTGAATAGCACAATGTTAAATGGCAACTCACAGCTATACAAAAAATAGTGCTGTATTTCACCCGACATTTACACGGCATTATAGACAGATGCTTCAATTTACTGTATTCATAAAATAGAAACAACCAAATGACATATCTTCGAATTATGCCAGCAAGAACATACTTCAATTGGAGTTCAGGAAAAGATTCGGCCATGGCCCTATATCTACTTCTGCAGCAGGAAAAATATCAAGTAGACCGATTGTTAACAACGGTTAATGCGCATTATGACCGTGTGTCCATGCATGGTTTGAAAAGGGATGTTTTGATTGCCCAGACCAAATCCATTGGATTGCCCTTGGACATAGTTGAAGTTCCCGAGCAACCCAGCATGGAAGAATACAATTTTTTGATGCGAGCCAAAATCCTGGGTTTGGTTGCTGAAGGATACACTCATGCCGCCTTTGGGGATATCTTTTTGGAAGATTTAAAAGTGTATCGGGAACAAATGTTATCCAAATTAGACATTGAAGCAATTTTTCCCATCTGGAAAAAAGACACTAAAGAATTGTATCAAGAATTTATAACGCAAGGTTTCCGCACAGTAATCGTTTGCCTCAATAACGAGCTATTGGATGAATCATTTCTTGGCCGCCAACTCAGTATGGAACTTCTGGAAGAATTACCTGTAGAAGTTGATCCATGTGGGGAAAACGGGGAATTCCACACATTTTGCTTTGATGGTCCAATTTTTAAGAACCCTATCAACTTTAAACTCGGTAAAAAAGTTTTTAAAAACTATACCAATCCATCGGATGCTTCCAAAAACATCCGATTTGGATTTTGTGATATTGTGTTAGAATGATTCGTACACCAATTTGGCAAATTCTCCAGCTTTTCTTGGTTCCAACCATCTAGTGACAATTATCAAACCATTCTCTTGGTCTACAATGATGAAGTTACCACCAAAACCAGCCGCATAAAAGACGTTTTCTGGTACGCCAGACCAATGTTCTTCGCCTTTTTTATTCAACCACCACATGTATCCGTAATTTACATTTGGTTTTGAAGATTGCGTTGCCTTTTTTATCCAGTTTTCACTGATAATCTGATGATTCTTCCATTTACCATCGTTTAGGAAAACCATTCCAAACCGCGCCATGTCCGAAGCACTAATGAAGATTCCGGCCCCAGAATGTCCTCCCCCGGTTACAGATTGCATTTTCATACCATCAATAACTGTCCAAGCGTGATCATAACCATACCATCTCCATGTTGTTGAAGCTCCTATTTTATCCATGACATTTTCCTTGAGGATCTGCGGAAGTGGTTTCCGCCAAACTTGGGTAAGTGAGTACGCCAAAACATTGACACGAACATCGTTGTACTCCATAACGGTTCCGGGTTCATTCAACTTACGAAACCTCCAATCATCCAAACCACCTTCCCGTGGGGGTCTATCTGCCCAGTCTTCCAAGCCCCAAAGTTCTCCAGACCAATCTGAGTTTTGTTGTAATAGGTGCTCCCAGTTGATTTTACTATTGTGTGCACCATCAAATGTTCCGTCCCAAACGTATTTTCCAATTTTATCTTCAACGTTAGAAATGAGTCCTTGGTCAACCGCCAAGCCAGCCATAGTGGACAAAAAACTTTTGGTGACACTGAATGTCATGTCCACACGATCTATATCACCCCAAGATGCGAGTAAATACCCGTCTTTGAGAATTAATCCTGCAGGACCTCCACGTTCTTTTGTAGGACCCAAAATATCGTGAAAGGGCTCGCGCTCAAATCCTTTGATAATCGCCTGTTTTAAATCTCTTGACCCAGAATATTCATTGGATTCCGCAAAGTTTACAGCAGCTTCGAGTTTATCCACATTGTAATCAAACTGATTGTTTTCAGCCTTCTTCCAAACGTTGTTTCTATCAGGGAAATTATACTCTTGGCCGTAAGTGGAGTTCAACAGCGCTATGAGCAAAAAGCTCATCAACAATAGGGTTCTTTTCATCACTTTTTGATTTAAAAAATCAAGTTAGTGAATGCTTAAGGAATCCTAAAATCAAATGGCAAATTCATCACAAAAAAAACGAGCAGTCTTTGTTGTAAAGAGCTGCCCGTCACGAACAAATCAACACACTAACTATGGCATTAAAATCTTCGTATGGATCATATCCAACCTTGATACTGAACTTTCAAGCAGATGGGATACCTTTTTAAAATCCGGATCTGCTGATAATCCATAAAACGCGGCGGTGTTATTCCATTCCACAATCCCGGTAACATCCGGTATTAAGATATAATCCTCCTTCTTAACACCAGGTGCCGGTTTAAGATCCACTAAAAATTTAGGCGGGCCATACTTTAATTTAGGCGCTTCCGATTTGGCAAAGTATTGAGGAAGTGCTGTTTGTGCCTCCGGGGTTAACCACCCACTAAAAAACTCGTACACTTTGTCTGATTGGAAGGTAACCGCCACATCCTTTTCTACAACAAAATAGGACAGCTTAATGTCGGTAAGGGCAGTATCTCTGATTGGGAAGATTTTTTTGGCTTCCTTATCATTGAGCAAATTAGCATGCGCCTGAAGATTCGGCCATTCAAAAATAGCAACCAATTGAGGTCTTACCTCTCCCCCGGTCACAGCCAAAACTTCAAAGCTCCCTAGAACTTTACCTCCATATTTTGCAGCAATTGGAATAATTTTCGGGAAATAATCCTGGTTCAATTGCGCTTCCATTCCCCCCCGGATGTTCGCATATGCAATTTCGATCACTTTTTCCGAATTAAAATGAATTTCCATGGTCTTTTGTCCATATCCAAAAGTGATATAGAATGAAACTAAGAGGGCAAATAATACATTTGTTTTTTTCATTGTTTCCTGAATTAAATTGATTTCAAGATTAAAAGTATTCCTATTTGGTTAATACTTACTATATTTAGGGTACATACAATAAAGTACGTATAATGCGAAAATTAGCCTCTACCAATTTTGAAAATCAAAAAAGACTGGAAAGCTTATGTGGTTTGCCCCACGCCATGGAAGTTTTAAAAGGAAGATGGAAAGTGAATATTCTTTGGAGTATTTCCTTAGGTAATAAAAGATATGGAGAGATTAAAAAGGATATCGGTTTTATTTCTGAAAAAATGCTCACACAACGATTGCGTGAGTCAGAGGCAGACGGTTTAATTATAAGAAAGGATTTTCAAACTATTCCTCCACATGTTGAATACTATCTAACTGAAATAGGTACAGATTTAATCCCCGTACTGGACCAATTATGCAAATGGGGCTACAAAGCACGGAACAAGAATGATAAAGAAATTTCTGAGCATTAATCCACTAATTAGAATTTCTTTTTCAAAAGTTGATTCCCTTCAGAATCATAATACCGCCATGTCCCGACTTGCTTATCTTTTCTAAATTTACCTGTCATTCGCTCCGCTCCGTTCTTGTAAAATTCGCGATACCGACCATGTTTCAATCCATCTTTTAGTTCCACCTCGAATCTGATATTGCCATTGGAGTAGTTCTTAACAAATTCATTGGCGGTAAGATCATCAGGGTATATCGGTTTTAAGTCGAATACCGAATCAGATATTGCGGTTTCCGTGTCCTTTTGAATTTTGGGTTTTGAGATTTCAATTTTTGTTGGAGTTGGATCTACCTTAGAAAAGTTAACCACAAGTCTACTTTCAAAAAGTTCATCTTCTGGTGTAAGTTGAAACCCAACTTGCTGAAAGCACACAATAAAATCCTTGTTTTTTTGCATGTCAATGCGCATTTCACCGTCGGCAATGGATTTTAAATTATCAAAAAGTAAGGGAACGTTGCTATAAGCAAATAAACTTGATTCTTTTTTGAATTTGGTATTGAAGCTTTGATATTCGGGAACCGCGGACAAGGTATTCCCCGCCAAATAATCTTCAATCATACCCTTTAGGGTATTCGGGTTATTGCTAAATACAACATATGCTCCTATCTGGGTAAAGTATGGCTTATCAAATGATTTAAAACGATTACCCAGCAACAACTTGAAGAACCCTTTTATCGAGAGAAAATTAATTTGATGTTCTTTGTAGGTTATGGCCTTAAACTTTACTGGCGTCTTTTTCTTGATTTGTTTGAGCACAAAATCCAAATTCCGTTTAGCCTCTTCTAAATCATTGGTTTTTAAAACCAAGGCCATTTCATTTTTTCGCGTTTCAATTTTTGATTGGATCTGCACCAATGCTATTTCGTCACCGATCCAACTCACAAAGTTTTCCTGAACATCAATTTTCAAAAACTTTTCGACTTTTTGAAGGCCTTGTGTATAGTTTTCAAATTGCTCAGGATTTTGCTTCTTAATGCCTTCGAAATTGGCGTAGAATTCCTTAAAACTATCAAAACCATAACTAACGTAGAGCGCCGTTCGGTCGGTTGCTATTTGCGGTACTCCGCGTTCTGCCTTCCCGGATCGTTGCAGGGCAGCAAGGTAATTATGGTTATCTGCACTTATATTGGTAAAGCCATCTGCTGTAATTGTATTGTTTTCATCCAAATTCATATGAAAACCAGAAAACAATAGATTCTCACTTACACGATCCACCCACTCATTTGGTTCTGTGGAAAACCGGTGATAATATTCGTCCAGAAAATCATATTGCAGATACAATCGGAATAAATCCTCATAACCGATCTTAGAATTTATCTCAAGGAAATTCAAATCTCGACCTAAAATAGGTTCTTGGTACTGATCAATGGATGCTTCAACCAAAGTGTGGGTATAAGAAGCTACAAGTTGATTCTTGATAAAGGCCAAGTATATCGTCTCTTTACTCTTCCGATCATATATTTCCAGTATTTCTTGTCCGTGGTACGTTCGTTTGCTCATGGTAAAATTGTCATTGAGCAAGGTATTGATGTAGGTTTTGAGCAAGTTTAATTTTGCAATACGCTTTAAATCCAAGACATAAAAAATACCATAATCCCTTTTACTGATCATATGGATGGAAATGAACAACGAACGATCATCAAAGAACTCGAACAAACGATGATTATCATTAAAGACCGTATCTACTTTTTGAATGTTCTCAGTAAGATTGGCAAAGTAGTTGTTTTGCTGTAAATGCTGCCAAACTTCACTTTCACTGACTTTAGCCCAACTTTCCACGGGTTTGTCGGATTCTATAATGAATACGGCATCCTTTGGAATTAAATAGATGGACTGAAGATTGGTTTTGGGTGATAAAATAAAGATGTATGCCAAATAGCATAAATAGATGACCAAAAAGGTCAAAAATCCATATAGCATTCTTTTTTTGGTCATATGAAAAGAAACATCTTTTCTAACAACGAAAAACCTGAAGCTTTAGTTTATTGGTGCTGACTAAAGACTCTTTAGATCCTTAATGGTTTTAAAAGCAACATCTACTTGCTCTTCATTAACTAAAATGGTAAACTCATTGGTTGTGGAGATGACCTCATACAACACAATTCCTTCCCAAGCCAAGCGTTGGAAAATGAAATAGTAAATTCCCGGTACAGAAACATTCTCGGCGGGTAATTTTACAGTGATTGAAGAAAGGTTTTCAGCTTTTTGGGTGCAGCGTTCATGTCTGAAGTATTTTTCAACAACATCATCCATAACATTGCTTATTACAATATTGATTTCATTCACCCCTCGTGAAGAAGTATAAAATACATCTTGGTTTGCATTTACTTCTTCCAACAATTTTGCCTGCTGTCCTAAAATTGTTTCTGAAGCCAAAAATGTATAATCAGTCAAGGAGGAACGCACAGTAATCTCTCCAATGTTCTTCAACACCTTAACTATGCGATGTGTTGCGCGAAATTCCAAATCATCTGATAGACGTTTCAATGCCATTACTATAGCACCATCTTTTACATCTTTGCCAAGGGCGTCCGAAATTTCCGGTTTAATTTGTCGGGATAAGGAGGTTAGGTTAATGATTCCTTGTGCCAATGCGCTTTGTAAAAAAGGTTTCTTTTTGATGTAGTGCTCAACTACCGCAGATATCGTCTTCATCTTGTTTGGTTTGAAAACGAAAATAACAAATTGTTACATTTAACACAAATGGTTAGAAAAAATAGAATGCATTTTTAACATGTTCCAAATTAAACCCACCATTTTTTTTGATTATGGTGATCAAATCGAATCGAACCTCCTCTTCAATTGCATTTTGTGTTACATAATGATCTGCAGCCAAAGTCAATAATTTTATCTTTTTACGATTGATAACGGTATTCATGTCCTCTAAAAAACCATCATTTCTTGCTTTTACTTCAACAATGACCATAATGTCATCTTTTTTGGCAATGATATCAACTTCCGCTTTGAGGTATCTAAAGTTTCTTTCCAAGATTTCATAACCTGCTTTTAGGAGAAAATCCACTGCAAACTGTTCCCCTTCACTCCCAAAATCATTGTGTTTTCCCATCAATTTTGAAAAATATTAAAAAAATAGTGCAGTTCATCGAAAAAATTGGTAGTTCATGGTCATAATTGCGTTTAGATTGTAATTTGTCAGCTCAACTGAACCACACCCAACGTTAAGCTAAACATATAGTTGCCCCAAAAACTATGGACCTAATTAACGCCTGTCATTGCTATGGAGTACTTTATCAATTGTAATTCCTCAACCTTGGCACCGTACACAACTCCATTGGATGAGTTGCGTGCTGCCCATTTGTATCGGAGGCTAGGCTTTAGTGCTTCGATTCAAACCATCAACGCTGCAGTAGGCCAAACTGCAGATACGCTCGTGGATGCGCTTGTGGACCAAGCGATTGCCACACCACCAATCCCAGCGCCTGCATGGGCAGACTGGACCAATGCCAATTATCCAGAAGACGATGACCTTGCAGGTCAAATGCGAAGAGCGCAACGCGAAGAATTCGCAACGGCCTATGGAAATGCATTGCTGGACAATAACCTTCGTGATCGATTGAGCTTCTTCTGGAGTAATCACTTCGTGACCGAAATCGACGTTTATGACTGTAATTCCTTTTTATATTACTATATCAACAATCTTCAACGAAATGCGCTTGGTAATTTCAGGACATTTGTAAGCGAGATTGGTCTTACTTCTGCCATGTTGTATTATTTGGATGGGGTGAGAAACCGTGGTAACAATCCCAATGAAAACTATGCTCGTGAGCTTTATGAGCTATTTACCTTGGGAGAAGGGAACAATTATACCGAAGAAGATATCATTGAAACCGCCAAGGCAATATCCGGATATACCAATCGAGGTGAAGAAGGATGTACACAGGTTACATTTGATGCAGAAGAATTCAATACTGAAAACAAGACCATTTTTGGACAGACCGGTAACTGGAACTACGACGATGTAATCAACATCCTATTTACCGAAAGACCCAATGAAATTGCTTGGTTCATCTGTAAAAAACTATACGAGTTCTTTGTTCATCCAGATTCCGATGATGATGCTGGAAATGCCCAAACCATTATAAATGGTATGTCGGCCACTTTCATTGCAAACAACTTTGAGATTGCTCCAGTATTAAGACAACTCTTCAAAAGTCAGCACTTCTTTGATGAAAACGCCATTGGTGTTATCATCAAGAGTCCTTTTGATCTGTACAATGGTTTACTTAAAGAAACCGGATTTACTTACGACGACGGTACGGTATTGAATGTTGTGGACGCCTCTAGTCTTATTGGTCAGACCATGTTTGATCCTTTTGATGTTGCTGGGTGGCAAAGAGATAGGCAATGGATCAATACCAATTTCATTATTGGGCGTTGGTTAACCGCCGAAGTTTTCATAGACCGATTCTACCAAGCGGACCCAGAGCAATTCAGGACCTTGGCCATGGATGCGGTTGGTGCTGCGAACAGTAATACCAGTAATCCTGAAATTGTTGTACGGGCATTGGTAAACAAGTTTACACCTAAAGGGTTATTGACCCCGGAAGATTTTGAAATAGCAATGGATGCGTTCAAAATTGATGATGTTCCTGAAAATTACTATTCGCCAGATTACATAACTGGTGGATTGAGCTTATGGATGCTTGCGGTAAGTATGGAAGTACCTACCCAAGTGTATGTCCTACTACGTCATTTATCAAGAGAACCCGAATTCCAACTAAAATAACCCTACACCATGTGCGATACTCATCATACCCACGATACATCACCACACAAAGGCCTTGAACATGATGGCCACAATGAAGAACATAAAGCATGGAGCCGAAGGTCCTTTATCCAGGCACTGGGTATAGCAGGTTCAGGATCCATGTTCTTGGGCAGTAATCTGCTATCTGCTTCCGCCCCATCACCACTTACTTCTGCTATTGCAGATGCGGAGACTGACAATATTTTGATATTGATCAGACTCTCGGGCGGTAACGACGGGTTAAGCACGGTTATCCCAATCCAACAATATGATACTTATGCTAATGCAAGACCTAACATTTATATCCCAGAAAGTAAGGTCCTGAAACTTACCGATGATTTTGGAGTTCCAACTTACATGAGCGCCCTTGAACCTATGTGGGGCGATGGACAGTTTAAAGCTGTACACGGTGTAGGTTATGAAAACCAAAGTTTATCACATTTTACCGGATCCGATATTTATGCCAATACGGATTTGACCACTACTGGCTTTTCTGGATTGAACACTGGATGGATGGGAAGACATTTTGAACAATGCTATCCTGACTATTTGATCAATCCACCGGAAGCCCCAGCGGCCATCCAAATTGGTAACCTATCGAATTTGGTCTTTCAAGGTGAAGAAACCAATTACGCCTTCGTAACCAACAACATTGATCAATTGGAGGAAATTGCACAGACAGGCTTTTTCTATGACATAGAAAATGCTCCTTTTGACAATTGTATGTACGGCGATCAATTACGCTTTCTAAGAGGTGTTGCGAATACCACTTACGAATACGCAGGTAAAATCCATGAAGCTTACGAAAGAGGACAAAACCAAGTACAGTACCAAGACAATGGATTTGCAAGACAATTGGCTCTATTGGCCAGATTGATCAAAGGAAACCTGGGCACCAAAGTTTATATGATTTCCATGGGTGGTTTTGATACTCACGGAAACCAGCCTTTGGCTCATGAACGCCTAATGACAAATTTGTCCATTGCTGTAAACAATTTCTATGAGGACTTGGCATTTACTGAACAAGATGAGCAAGTGTTGAGTATGACCTTCTCCGAGTTTGGACGTCGAATCTTTGAAAATGGATCTAATGGTACAGATCACGGTAAAGCAGCACCAACATTATTCTTTGGTTCAGGATTGAACGGCAGTGCTTTTGTTGGTGATCATCCGGCACTTGACAGCCCAAATAGCCGAGGAAATTTGGAATACACCATGGATTTCAGGGATCTCTATGCCACCGTTTTGGCGGAATGGCTATGCGTTCCTATCCCATTAGTGGAACAACATTTATTGGACCACCCTTATGCTCCGGTTGATTTAGGATTTAATTGTAGTGGTGTGGACTTCCCAGACATTGTCTATAGTGATGACCCACCTACATTACCAGATACGCCTCCTAGCCCAGATGGTACAGACCCAGACCCAGATGCCTTGGCCCAAATCGTACATCGACCATATTATCCAACACAACAGGCACCGCATATTCATTTGGAAATGCCGGTTGCAGCCCATGTGGACATCCAATTGTACAACATTTTAGGCCAAAATGTCGGAACCGTTTTCAATGAAATGATGTTGGAAGGTTCTGCTGAAATCAACATACGGGAACGTATGCGAGATAGTCTTTCTACCGGAAAATATATTTATCAAATCCGAGTTGGGGAAGAAAAAATGAGTAAGTCAGTAATGATCATGTAGACTGGTTGTAACAGTTTATTTCCAGAATCCTCCGAAAGTGTAACCCACACCCCAAATTTGGTTACACCCTTCGGAGGTTTCCTTTTTTACGGCATTCCTATTGCATCTTTTCCTAAATCAGTATTTTTGAGGCTTAATTTGATTCAAACATGCCTCAGAATACGAAGCCATCAAGATTCACTATAACTGCAGCTCTACCATATACCAATGGTCCTATTCATATTGGCCACTTGGCGGGTGTCTATGTTCCTGCGGATATTTACTCACGTTATCAGCGATTGCAAGGGCATGATGTAGCCTTTATTTGTGGAAGTGATGAGCATGGCGTGGCAATCCCAATGAAGGCGAAGAAAGAAGGGGTATCCCCTCAAGAAATCATTGATAAATACCACGGTATCATCAAAAAATCCTTTGCCGAATTCGGTATTTCATTCGATAATTATTCCAGAACTTCTGCCAATATCCATCACAAAACCGCCTCTGACTTTTTTGAACGGTTACATGAACAGGATGATTTTATTGAAGAGGTCACAGAACAACTTTATGATGAAGCGGCCATGCAGTTTTTGGCCGATCGCTTTGTTACAGGCACCTGTCCAGTATGCGGACATAACGAGGCCTACGGGGATCAGTGCGAAAATTGTGGTTCTTCATTGAATGCAACAGATTTGATCAACCCAAAATCCACTATTACTGGAGCTGTTCCAACTTTGAAAAAAACCAAACATTGGTTTTTGCCTTTGGACCGATATGAAGGGTTTTTAAAGGATTGGATCCTAGAAGGTCATAAATCTGATTGGAAACCCAATGTATATGGCCAATGCAAATCTTGGATAGATGATGGTCTAAAACCAAGAGCAGTGACCCGAGATTTGGATTGGGGAATACCAGTACCGGTCGAAGGTGGCGATGGGAAAGTACTTTACGTATGGTTTGATGCCCCAATAGGTTACATTTCATCAACCAAAGAATGGGCAGCACGAGAAGGAAAAGATTGGGAACCATACTGGAAGGATGAGAGCACTAAACTTTTACATTTTATCGGGAAGGATAACATCGTTTTTCATTGTATCATTTTCCCTAGTATGCTTAAAGCACATGGCAATTACATATTGCCCGAAAACGTTCCTGCCAATGAGTTCCTGAATTTGGAAGGAAACAAACTTTCAACTTCCAAAAATTGGGCCGTATGGCTGCATGAATATTTGGAAGAATTTCCAGGAATGCAAGACGTTCTCAGATATGCACTAACGGCTAATGCTCCAGAAACCAAGGACAACGATTTTACATGGAAGGATTTTCAGGCCCGCAACAATAATGAACTGGTGGCCATTTTTGGTAATTTCATCAACCGAGTTGCGGTTTTAACTCATAAATACTACAATGGTATTGTTCCTGAACCCAAGGATCTATCACAAATTGACAAGGAAACGTTGTCAGCGTTGAAGAATTTCCCAGAAACCTTATCGCAGTCCCTAGAACGGTACCGTTTCCGTGAAGCCAGTCAAGAATTGATGAATTTGGCGAGGTTAGGTAATAAATACTTGGCCGATGAAGAACCTTGGAAATTGATAAAAACAGATTCTGAACGGGTGCAAACCGTTATGTGGGTGGCTTTACAAATTGCTGCTGGGTTAGCGGTTTTGAGCGAACCTTTTCTTCCCTTTACCTCAACCAAACTTAATGGAATATTGAATTTAGGGGACAATGCAAGTTGGCAAAGTGTTTCCAATTCGGAAATCCTAGTCCCTGAAGGTCACCAAATCAATACGAGCGAATTACTCTTTAGAAAGATTGAGGACAAAGAAATTGAAGTACAATTGGAAAAATTGGAAGCCACCAAAAAATCAAACGAACAAATGGAAAAAGAAGTCACCCCGCAAAAAGGAACCATCTCATTTGATGATTTCACCAAGTTGGATATGCGCGTTGGCACCATTATAGAAGCGACCAAAATGCCAAAAGCAAATAAATTGTTAGTGCTAAAGGTGGAGACCGGACTTGATACAAGAACCATCGTATCTGGTATAGCAGAAAGTTTCGCTCCAGAAGAAATCGTAGGTAAAAAAGTTACGGTTTTGGCCAATCTGGCGCCAAGAAAGCTTCGTGGTGTTGAAAGTGAAGGCATGATCCTTATGACCGAAAACGAAGATGGCAAACTGGTATTTGTCAACCCTGACGAAGGAGGAGTTGGCAATGGGGAAACCATCAACTGATGCTTAGAATAGCATATCACCCAATTTACAAGCATCCTTTACCTGAAGGCCATAGGTTTCCCATGATCAAATACGATTTGCTTCCGCAGCAATTAGTACACGAAGGCACCTGCATTGAGGAAAATTTCTTTCAACCGGAGCTACCAGATGACCAACACATTTTAAGAGCGCATACCCCAACATATTTTACAAATTTGGTCCAACTTCAATTAAAACCAAGCGAGGTTCGGAAAATTGGTTTCCCATTAAGTGAAGTTTTGGTAGAACGCGAACGAATCATTGCCGATGGTACTATTAAAGGTTGTGAATTTGCCTTGGAAAATGGTATCGCAATGAATGTTGCCGGTGGCACCCATCATGCCTATTCGAACCGTGGGGAGGCGTTTTGCATGTTGAATGACCAAGCGATAGGTGCACGCTATTTAATCGACAAAGGATTGGCCCATAAAATATTGATCGTGGATTTGGATGTACATCAGGGAAACGGCACAGCGGAAATTTTCCAAGATGATGCTTCTGTTTTTACATTTTCAATGCACGGTCAAGGTAACTATCCGTTCAAAAAAGAAAATTCAGATTTGGACATCCCCTTGGAGAAAGGTACTTCGGACACTGCTTACCTCAAATTATTGAAACAAACATTGCCCGAACTATTTGAAAAGGTACAACCTGATTTTGTGTTTTACCTCAGCGGGGTAGATGTAGTGGCCACCGATAAATTGGGCACCTTGGGCATGACCTTGGAAGGTTGCAAAGAACGGGACCGTTATGTGCTTCAAAGCTGTTTTGATACCAACTTGACTGTGCAGTGTAGCATGGGCGGCGGCTATTCTCCGGATATCAAGATTATTGTTGAGGCACATGCAAATACCTATAGACTAGCCCAGGAAATATTTTTTTAACTTTAGAATAATCCGCAAAACACCACAGCCATGAAATATTTGATTCTTATTGCTTTATTGTTTTCATCCGTCTTTACCAATGCCCAGGATGTCATCGTTTCCCAAAAAGAAAGTACCTGGAAAAATTTCACCTACGATATGGGTGCAGTATTCGGTGGTATTGGGCATTCATATTCTCGACCATTTCATTGGCAAGGTGACGATTGGGCAAACTTTGGATATCTGACAGCAGGTACCTTGGCCTTGTTTTTAGTTGATGATGAACTAAACAATTGGACAAACGGTTTTAGTGATGATATCCCTGGGTTTGTGTTGGATTATGGAAATGAATATGGAAATCCAGCCAATAACTATATGATGACTGGCGGCGTTTACCTTGCTGGTTTATTCACAAAAAATGAAAAACTAAGACGAACTGGCGTGCTATTGATATCTTCTGCAACAGCAGGTGGATTTTTACAGCAGGTCAGCAAACGGATCATTGGTCGTGCACGTCCAAAAAGTGGGGATAGTTCAAGTACATATGATCCATTTCATTTAAATCGGGTGTTTAATTATGATTCTTTTCCATCTGGGCATGCTATGCTTGCTTTTTCCAATGCCTATGCCATTGCAAAGCAATTCAAGAACCCATGGGTAAAGGCAGGGATTTACACCGTTGGTTTTATTCCGGGTTTTGTACGGATCATGGATGATTTCCATTGGGTTTCGGATGTAGCCTTCAGCACGGTATTGAGTATTTTTATAGTAGAGTCCATTGACCGTTATTTAGACTCCAAATACAATGAAAAATACAATGCACAATCCAAAAAACTGAGTTGGAATATGCGTTTTGGCCCAGGAACCTTAGGTGTAGCCGTACAATTCTAAATGAATTTCAAAATCCTTCGGGTTCGTCTCGCCTTTTGTAATTTTACAGTAAATAAATCTTAATACATGCTATCAAAAAAACTAGAAAAAGCACTAAATGAACAGATTCGCATAGAGGCAGAATCTTCGCAGGTATATTTATCCATGGCTTGTTGGGCAGAAGTAAAAGGCCTTGAAGGGGTTGCTGGTTTCATGTATGGCCATTCTGATGAGGAGCGTATGCATATGCTCAAATTGGTAAAATACGTAAATGAAAGAGGGGGCCACGCACATATTTCGGAATTGAAAGCACCGAAAACCGAATTTGGGGGCTTACAAGAGATGTTCCAAGAATTGTATGATCATGAAATTTTCGTTTCACAAAGCATTAACGAATTGGTACACGTAACCTTACAGGAAAAAGATTATGCCACACATAACTTTTTGCAATGGTACGTGGCTGAACAATTGGAGGAAGAAGCTTTGGCCCGAACTGTTTTGGATAAGATTAATCTTATTGGAAATGACAAAGGCGGATTGTATTTGTTTGATAGGGATATTCAACAAATAACAGTGGAAAGTGCAGCTTCGGATACTGCAGGCGAATAATTGTTGAAAACAAACTTATTTAGATTAAGTTAAAATAATTATCTTTGGCCCATCCAACTGAAAAGATGGGAAAAAAGAAAAAGGAAATAAAGAAGCAACAGAAGGCAAAATTGAAGGAATTCCCCATGGATAACCTGAAAACCAAGTGTTGTAAGAAATATAAAAAAGGCGAAAACAAACGTTGTGGACGATGCCCCTGTTTTGACCTTTTAAAGAAAGTAGCATAAAAAACCGCCATATGGCGGTTTTTTATTTAGTCTTGTTTTGTCGAGAGTTTCCGAGTTCCATTATCGGATTCTGACCAAGCTAGTAGTTCAGAATCGGTAACGGATAAATAGGCTTGGGCGCGTTCCAAATAAAGCGCACTATGCGCACAACTTCCATTGCAAGTTTGTAAATGCGATTGATAGGCTTCTTTCTTACCCTTCATATACGTTAAATAGGCCAAAAAATTTGCTTTGCCCAATTGACGTTCAAAATTTTTCTGATCTACCCAATAATCCAACTCATCTTGGGCTTCCAGCTTGTGAAGTTCTTGCTCGTAGGTAGCATCACGCAAGGCCAATTGTTCATAAAAACGTAAACTTTGTGTACGTTCTTCTACTTGTGCATTGACTGAGTAGGTCAATCCACAAATCAAGAATACCGTAAGTAGTTTAGCCGTTTTCATAGCATTTGCATCTATTGTATTAGACGTACAAACACCCCCATTGTTGCGCTAACCCTTATTAAGTTATTGTTAATATTGGGTCCAAACAAAGAAAAGGGGCAAAAGCCCCTTTTTTCACGATTATCCGAATTTGTGCCTATTTACCCAACATGAGTAGTTCATGACACTTTACTTCGGTGATGTAGCGCTTTTCACCTTCCTTGGTTTCATATGATCTATTGACCAGCTTTCCTTCTAGGGCAACCTCCTTTCCTTTGATCAAATAGCTTTCTACTATATCAGCGGTTTTGCCCCAAACCACAATGTTATGCCATTGCGTATCCGTAACTTTTTCCCCTTCTGCATTTTTGTAGGTTTCATTGGTAGCCAAGGAAAACTTGGCCAATTTGGAGCCATTTTCCAATAGCACGATTTCTGGGTCATTTCCTAAGTTTCCAATCAACTGTACTTTGTTTCTTAATGAGTTCATGATTTAAATTTTACGTGTTAAACAGTTAATACTATCGAGCTGAATTACATCGACAGGGCAAACTTAGGGGTGTAAAAAACCATAAATCGGTATGTAAACGTTTGTTTTCGTTTGTAAACGGATGTAGTCGTTTGTGCAACTCATGTAAAGGCAACTATATATAATAAGCTTCTATACGAATTAGCAAGAATTTAAAAATGGACTAGTCGAATTATAAAAGAGAGTTAGTGGTGGAATCTTTTGGATGTAGATGCTGTTAGAACTGCTTTCTTGCCTTTCTATTTCTACTGCTTCTGAAGTTCCTGCCCTTTTTTGTGAAAAAACTGGCAAAAACCATTAATACACTCAATAAGATAATTGAAATCAATATTTGGTAAAACTCTTCTGGTAAGTTCATGTATTTAATATACAAAAAATTTATCCGAAAGTAAAATAGTGCGCCAATGGCAACGTTCGTATCCGTTGTCCTGTTGCCGCAAAAATGGCATTGGCCAAAGCTGGAATTGCTGGAGGTAAAGGCGGCTCTCCAAGTCCTCTGGGTGGCAAGTCATTCACAATGAATTCCACTTCAATTTCCGGCACATCCCGCATTCGAATCCACGGGTAATTGTGAAAATTGGATTGTTCCGTAGCACCATCCTTAAAGGTAAGTTCCCCATAAAGCGCAGCACTTAATCCTTCCAAGATACCACCTTCAACCTGGGCCTCAGCACCAGAAGGGTTAACCACAATTCCGCAATCCACTACAGCATCTACCTTTACTATTTTAAGTCGATTGTTGTCATCCACCTGCACCGTGACCACTTCCGCAATAAAGGAACCCGCTCCTTTGCGAGCGGCAAACCCCCTACCCTGTCCTTTTGGAAGTGGCACATCCCAATTGCTAAGCGCCCGTACTTTCTCGATGACATGGATCATCCGACCATTATCAAATTCGTAATCCCCTGCCACCGGAACCATCCTTGCTGGACCCAAAAACTTTAAAAAATAATCGATAGGGTCCATACCTGCTTTATAGGCCAGTTCATCCAAAAAACAATGAATTGGAAAGGCATTGGCAGATGCCGATACTGCCCTCCATTGCCCTAGTGGTATATCACTAAGTACATGACCGTATTCCAACTGAAGGTTGGATACAAAACCTGCTGGAAACTCGTATTCATCAATTTCCGTTCCCGCTGGCCTACCTTCTCTTCCCAAGGATGTTTTCCGTGATGCGTTTGCAAGTATATGTTGCCATCCCATGACCATTCCCTCCTGATCTAATGCTGCTCTTATTTTTTGAACGCTTCCCGGTCTGTACCAATCATGCTTGATGTCTTCTTCCCTGCTCCATAGCAATTTAACCGGTCTTTTCATTTTTTGGGAAAGAATGGCCGCGTCCATCGCGTAATCCACATAATATCTTCTGCCAAACGCACCACCTATTCGGGGCAGATGAATCTTAATCTGCTCAGGTTGCAATCCAAATAGTTTTATCAACCCATTTTGAAGGGCTTCAGGATTCTGTGTGGGTGCCCATACCTCACAGTAATCATCCCTAAAATCCACGGTACAATTCATGGGTTCCATGGGTACATGCGCCCAAAAAGGTAGTTCATAAATGGCTTCGTGAATACTGGTGGCATTACTTTCGGCCATTTTAATATCACCATCCGTTCGCTCAATACTGGTATCAGAAAGCTGCTCATAAAATCGTTCAAAAATCGCTTTGGAATTCTCCTGTCTTGCATTGGAATTGTCCCATTCAATTTCCAATGCCTTCGCGCCTTTAAACGCCGTCCAAGTGGAATCGGCCATTACGGCCACACCGTTAACAAAGTTGGGACTATTGGCAGCCAAAAGTCTACCACCATATTTTTGATTATCCAATTCCTGGACCGCAACCACACCTTGAATTGACTGTGTCTTGGTGGCATCAAATCGAAGTACCTTGCCCTCATGCACCGGATTTTTGCGTACCGTGGCATATAGCATGTTGGGCAATTTAATATCGATGCCGTAATTTGCCTTTCCACAAACCATTTCATTCAATCCGTATTGTGGTTTGTCTTGTCCAACAATATAATACTCTGATTGGGGTTTGAATTCCACTTCCTCAGGCAATTGGAGTTGGGACGCTTGTATTAGAAAATCCTGGAATGCACTCTTCTTTCCGGTTTTTGCATGGATTATTTGATTGTTTTTAGTTGTTAATTCCGAAAAGGGCAATGCCCATTCTGTGGAGGCCGCCTGCAACAATACATCCCGAACCATGGCGCCAGCCGTACGCATCAAATCCCAATTCAAAATGATCGCATAACTTCCTCCGGCCCATTGTTCGTCATATTTTACATCAAAATCTGCTTGAACAATCTTGACCTTACTCCAATCCGCTCCCAATTCCTCAGCCAAAATCATAGGAAGCGAAGTCTTCACACCTTGTCCAATTTCTGGGTTTTTGGCAATCAAAGTAATCCAACCATCTGTGTCTATTTGGACCAGTGGTGAAAATTCAAATGTTTCTGCTTTTTCGGAATTGTTGATACAGGATTCCAAATGTACCCCCAATACTAGGGCTCCCGTGGCTGTCAAGGACAATTTTATAAAATCCCTTCGTTGGATTGTTTCAATCATTTGTCAGTTTTTTGAATTCGATGTTTTCCTTTACGAGATAAGTGGCATTTATGGCGATACTATTTGAAACATCAACTATCCCTGAAGACCATAGTACCTTCATTTGTGAAATACTGGTATTCTTGGGTATCCCAAAATGTAATTCTGGGGCATTTTCGCTCCCATATCCTGTTTCCCTGGTAAAATATCTGGTTAATTGCCTACCATCGGATAGTTCTAGAATGACCCAACTACCAATCCCAAAAGAATTGGACTTATTTCCTTGCAGTTTGATTTTCAGCCAACGCTGTGAAGGCGATTCATTGCGATATAAGTCATTGAGTTCTGCTTCTCCACCCCAATTGCAAACGTAGATGTCCAAGTCACCGTCGTTGTCTACATCGCCCGAAGCCGTACCTGCAGAAATATGTGGTTGGATAGCCACAATTGATTCATATATCCTTTGAAAGTGCTCCTCTTGGTTCCCAGAGAATAGAAAATTTTGTATTTCTGGATACCCTTCCGTGCCATTGGCTACATAAAGATCTAAGTGCCCATCAGAATTAAAATCCCCCCAAGTCTGTCCTTTTGAAGGTCGATTGCTGCCATTCATCAATACACTTTCTGTCAACGGTTCAAACTTGCCATCGCCTTGGTTTTGATACAAACCGTTTTCATCTGACCTTGAAACGTTGGTCACATAGATGTCTAGGTCGTGATCATAATCCATATCAACTAGGGTTACCCCGTATGATGCAGTCAAGGTTTCAACCGCAGCACCTTTAAGCTGCTCTACAAACTCGTTATCCTTGTTTCCGACGTAAAGATAATTGCGATGTTTACCGACAAATTGCCCATTTTCCTTCACCACAAAGTTGGCAACGTATAAATCCAAGAAACCATCACCATTGATATCCCCCCATGCGCAAGATCTTCCATCTCCGCCATTACCTATCCAAGGTCCAACTTCCTTTCTATAGAAGCTTCCCTTGCCATTGTTAATATATAGTGCATCGTCCTCGCCATCTCTATTGACCACAAATACATCCATGTCTCCATCTAAATCAAAATCACACCAACAGGCACCTGGAGAATTGGTCTGGTCTGATGTAAGTTGACTGGCATCACTTTGGGTAAAATGACCCTCTCCATTATTGAGGAATAATAAGTTGGGGGTGCCAAATTGTGTTGTGAAAAATAAATCCAAATCACGGTCATTGTCCACATCAACGGTATGCACAGATTCACTCCAAGCCCTAACATTGTTGGAGGCAATGTATTGCAACACATAATTCTGTCCGTTATTAAAAAGAATGGTGTTCCCAAGCATCGAAAGTGAGTCTACTTGATTGGCCACAACGATATCCAAGTAGCCATTGCCATCCAAATCTGCAATGGATACCCCGCGTGAACCCTGTTTAACGCCAATATCTTCTCCTCTTACAAACTCAAAATTTTGAGCATGGACCAAAGAATAGAAAAGGTAAAAACTGAATACAAGAAATCGTGTATGTGCAAAATGTAATTGCATGGGGTAAGTTGATTGACGAATTTCATTATATAAATGGACACTTAAACTTACCCATTTGAAGGATGGTCAAACATACAATGCAGTAAATGAACGGGAAATTGATAGTGAACGGTCTTAATAAACACGTTCCTTAAATAGCTGGGTGACGTCTTTGATAAAACTCTTGCTAACCCTTCGCCTTGTGCCGTCTTGCATGATGACTTCCAAGGTACTTCCGCTTCCTCTTGCAAGTTCCACTACATAATCCATATTGATGATCGTTGATCTATGGATTTTAAGAAAAGTATGCATTGGAAGAATCTCCAAATATGTTTTCAAAGGTTTACGCATCATGAAAATCCCTTGGTTGGTAGCCAATTTAGTGTAATAATTTTCAGAGACCAACCATTGTATATCGGACGGTTTACAAAAAAATTTATTGCCACCTCGGGTCAGTTCCAAAAGCAATGGTATTTTCTCCGCCTGCTCTTGTGAGGTATTCAGTTTATCGACCATAAACCAAAGCAGTGCTAAATCAATCAATGTCCAAAACACAAAAAAATAGCGATAAACCCCAAATCTGGAACCAGGTAAATCCAAATACGGACTAGCAGTGGAGCTTAGCAAAAAGAACCAACCAAAATGTAATCCTACCAATATAACACCAATCAACGTTAATTTTGCCAAACCAATCTTGGTATTCACAAGGTTTCGATGCATCTTTCGCAACAGGATAAAACCCAAAATCCATGGCGCCCAAACTCCTATCTGCCAAATCAAAACGTGTATTAAGGAAACCTGATCTCTTGTGGCATATTCCCGCCAGTAAATCAATCCGCCCAGTACAAGTGCGATAATTAGGATTAGAAATACGAAATTCTTCAGTTTCATAGCGCGAGCTTCTCAACACAAAACATTTAAATTTACTAAACGTTTGACAGCTTTTTGTAAGAACGATGCAATATGTCCAAGCAAAGCTTTAAATTCTAAGTTTTCCGTTGCATTCAGCAAGAAACGGGTTTTGAACCTAGGGGTGCGACACTACTTTTGAGGCATAAAATAACTATGTCATGAGCGAACAAGATCAATTGAATTATCAGCGAATTGCTACTGCAATTTCACATATTCGAAACAACTTCAAGGATCAGCCTTCATTGGCTGTAATTGCAGAAAAAGTACACCTAAGCCCATATCATTTTCAGCGATTATTCAAGGAATGGGCTGGCGTAAGTCCAAAAAAGTTCCTTCAATATACCAGTGTGGAACATGCCAAATCACTCTTAAAGGAATCCGAAACCACCCTATTCGATACCGCTATGGAAACGGGTTTGTCTGGTACCAGCAGACTACACGATCTATTTGTGTCCATTGAGGGGATGACTCCTGGCGAGTATAAAAATGGCGGCGAAAACCTCACAATTAACTACAGTTATGCCATTAGTCCTTTTGGATTGGTAATCATTGCGTCAACAGCAAAAGGATTGTGCCATGTGGCCTTTGTGGAAGACGAAGAGAAAGGACTATACCAACTTATGCAGGAATTCCCAAAGGCCAATTACCAACAAAGAGTAGATCAAATTCAAGTCAATGCTTTGATGATATTTGCCAACGATTGGAGTCAAATACCAAAAATTAAATTGCATTTAAAGGGTACTGAATTTCAGTTGAAGGTATGGGAATCTTTGCTCAAAATCCCAAAAGGTGCTCTTGCCACCTATGGAACCATAGCAAAAGACATAGGAAAACCAAATGCTTCGAGGGCCGTTGGTACTGCCATAGGCAGTAATCCGATAGCCTATCTGATTCCTTGTCATAGGGTCATCCAGTCCTCTGGAAATTTAGGTGGTTATCGATGGGATCCGCTGCGTAAAACTTCAATAATTGGGTGGGAAGCTGCGAAAACCCAACACTAGAATTTATTATGGAAATGCAAATAGATTGGAACTCACTTCAAAGTGAAATCCGAAGGAATGGCTATGCCATAATTGATTATGTTCTCAACAATGAGGAATGTGATTCGCTTATCCAAGACTATAACAATCTTGAATTGTATCGTAAAACAGTGCATATGGAACGTTATCGTTTTGGAAAGGGTGAGTATAAGTACTTTACATATCCTTTACCACAGATCATTGAAAACCTAAGGACCACAATCTATCCTCATTTGGTCCCCATTGCGAATGAATGGCATAGAAAGCTGAAGCTTAATGAATATTTCCCTCAAAGATTAACGGACCTACAGGAACTTTGTAGATCAAAAGAGCAGCGCTTAGCCACACCCTTGATTCTAAAATATGGTGTTGGCGGTTACAACACCTTGCATCAAGATTTGTATGGTGAAGTGTACTTTCCCATGCAAGCGGTATTGATGCTTTCTGAACCAAATAACGAATATAAAGGAGGTGAATTTGTATTAACAATGCAGGTGCCACGTGCACAATCCAAGGCTATTGTGTTGAGGCCCAACAAGGGCTCTATGTTGATTTTTCCGACCAATTATTTGCCAAAAGAAGGGAAAAGGGGGTACTATAAAACCAAGATGAAACATGGCGTGAGTGAAGTATTGGAAGGTCAACGTTACTCCCTTGGTATTATATTTCATGATGCATTGAAATAATGGTAGCACATAACGATATTTCAAATAGGACGTTACTAGAAGCAGTAAAAAGCAAGAACTTGGTTTTAGGTGGAAATCGCAATCTTAAGATTTACGGCACGCTGAAGTGTAAATCGGGGAAACGTATGCTCAAGCAAAATCGAGTCTTCTTTTCCTCAGAGCATGAAGCACTAGCGCAAGGTTATCGCCCATGTGGACATTGTATGCATAAAAAATACCTCGAGTGGAAAAACAATACACTTATCTTTGATTCCAAAAGTCAATCAAATGGAACCGTGGACAAAACCTGTAGCCCTTGAAGGAAAGTTGGTAAAACTCATCCCGCTGGACCTGTCACATCAAAATGATTTGTTGAACGCGGCTTCAGATGGAAATTTATGGGAATTATGGTTCACCTCAGTTCCGTCAGCCGCCACAATTTCCAAGTATTTGAATTCAGCATTTGAAAATCAACAGAAAGGTCTTGCACTTCCCTTTACCATTATTGACAAGAAAACCAATAAAATTGTAGGTTCCACCCGCTATTTGAATATTGAAGCGGAAAATCGAAGGCTGGAAATTGGAGCTACCTGGTATGCAAAGTCGGTACAGCGAACGGGCATCAATACCGAATGTAAATACTTATTGTTGCAGCACGCTTTTGAAACATTAGGCTGTATTGCCGTGGAGTTTCGTACGCATTACCACAATTTGGCTTCTCGCAATGCCATTTTAAGACTAGGCGCCAAACAGGAAGGGATTCTTAGAAACCACAGAATTGATCCTCAAGGGAATTATAGGGATACCGTTGTATTCTCAATTTTGGACAACGAATGGAAAACTGTAAAAGCTTCATTGGAATATCGAATGAACAAATCGTATTGAATTTAATGGTTTAACAAACGGGCAAAATTAAAACTTGCCAATTCCAAATTGCTAAAGCTATTGGACTTTGCCTTTTCCAAATCTCCAATTTCATTAAGAATAGAGACTGCATATTGCAACCCTAAATCTTGGATTTGATCCATAGTAAGCGTTATGGAACCACACAAGGCGGCAACTGGGATTTTATGTGAAGCAGCTACTTGAAGGACCCCATTAATGGTTTTCCCAGACAAGGTCTGACCATCTAACTGACCTTCTCCTGTAATTATCCAGTCCGCATCTACCACAGCGGATTTGAAATTGGCCAATTCCATGATCAAATCAACTCCTGAAGTTAATTCGGCATCCATAAAAACCTTTGCTCCCGCACCCATTCCTCCGGCCGCACCCGCACCTGGAATTCCCTGTACATCTAATCCAAAAGTTAGATGGATTACTTGAGCAAACTGTCTCAATCCATTATCCAAGATTTCAATTTCTTCTGGAGAGGCCCCTTTCTGTGCACCATAAATATGTGCTGCACCTTTAGCACCATAAAAGGGATTGTTCACATCACAAGCTACTTGAACCGCAACAGCGTTTAGTCTAGGGTGCAAATGCTCTTTTTCAATGCGCTGGACTTTGTCCAAATTTTTTCCAACGGGTTCCAAAGGATTGTTCTCGCCATCATAAAAGCGATACCCGAGCGCTTGTGCCAAACCCATACCACCGTCGTTAGTAGCACTTCCTCCTATTCCTAAAATTATCTTTTGGACGCCTTGGTCCAGTGCATTCACAATTAATTGACCCGTTCCAAGAGAAGTTGTATGCATGCAATTCATTTCGGAATGTTGCAACAACTTGTACCCTGAAGCTTCCGACATTTCCACATAAGCCGTTTTTTTGTCCTGGGATAACAAATAAGTCGCATTTATTTCTCGGAATAAAGGATCTTGGACAAATACTGTTTCCAGTGTGGCATTAAGGTATTGTTGAACGACTTCCAAGGTGCCGTCTCCGCCATCTGCCAAGGGTTTTTTGATGATTTTCGATTTCGGGAACACTTGCAGGATCCCATTTTCAACGGCATTGCAAAATTGTGCCCCCGAAAGGGAACCTTTGTATTTGTCAGGAGCGATTACAAATTTCATGGGCACCATTAAAAGCGAATTCGTAGTTTAATTGTTTCTGAAAGTACAATGATCGGTCCACAACGCCAAAGTCTGGTTTTATAACCAGCATAACACTGCACTAAAATTCACATTTTAAAGCGTAATTTTGGAATGGAAGTTGCATTCACCTAAAAAAACACATCATGAAAAAATTAGTTACAATTCTTTTAATTACTGTATTTACAATGACTGCATATTCCCAAACAAAAAACTTTTTGGACTCACCCTATTTGGAAACTTCCGCCCGGGTTGACACCTTGGTAACTCCAGATAAAATCTATCTTAATATCACTATTCAAGAAAAAGACTCTAAAGGGCGAAAATCCGTTGAGGAGCAAGAGAACAAAATGGCAAATAGTCTTAGAAATCTAGGCATAGATTTGGAGAAGCAGTTAGTCATCAAGGACTTGAGCAGCAACTTTAAAAAATATTTTTTAAGACAGAAGGAGGTTTTGAAAAGCAAACAATATGCGCTTTTGGTGCATTCAGGAAAGAAAGCTGCTGAAGTGCTGATGGCATTAGAGAAATTAGGGATTGCCAATACGTATCTGGAAAAAACCGAATATTCGAAAATGGAAGCCTTAGAACTGGAGTTAAAATCGAAAGCAGTGGCTAAAGCCAAGAAAAAAGCAGAGGCGTTAACTGCACCTTTAGGACAAACTGTTGGCAATGCCATCCATATTATGGATACTTCCACTCCATATTACCCTAGGTATAATCAACCAAGAATGGAAATGAAAACAATGGCCATGGACATGGCTGAAGCGGAACCTTTGGATATTGATTTTGAAAAAATAAAAGTGGAAACTTCTGTAAATATCAAGTTTCAATTGTCCAATTAATCGGGTTCCATACGTCATGAGGTAAAACCACCAATCATGAAGTATGTCATTCTATTTTTACTGTTCGGAGCACATAGCTGCTATGCGCAACACACAATTCAACTGAGTAAAGATACCATTTCGCCCAATGCCACATTGGAAGATGTATCTTGGATAGCCGGTCACTGGCGAGGTGAAGCTTTAGGGGGTATTGCCGAGGAAATTTGGAGCCCTCCTATGGGCGGGTCCATGATGTTTTCCTTTCGTTTGTTGCATGATGACGAAGTAACCTTTTACGAGTTTGGTCATATTAAACAACATAAGAACACCCTCATTTTACAACTCAAACACTTTGACGGGAAACTTAAAGGCTGGGAAGCTCAAGACGATACTGTAGACTTCAAACTAGTAAAACTTGAAAAAGACATAGTTTATTTTGAGGGCTTGACGATGGAAAAGACGACCACGGATGTGTTGAAAGTTTATGTACTAGTGGAAGAGGAAAGCGAACAGCGTGAATTGCTGTTCACTTATACGAACTATCAGCAGTAAGTTCAATGCAGGACGGAAAGTGCAGCCTCAACCATTTTTTTTAACTCAATAGGATTAGGGTCAACTTTTGCAACTACACGAAGGCCATTATAAAAAGTAAAGATCATGGATGCCACACCTTTGGCATCCATGCTTGATGCAAATTCCCCTGAATCAATACCTTTTTGGATTTGCAGCAGGAATAGCGATTCCAAATTTGACTTGTTCTCGCTCAATACCTTCAATAAATCTTTGTCGCCAGGGACCAATTCTGTTGTAGTATTTACCACAAAACAGCCTCTACGGCATTCATCTTCCACAGATTCCTTTATTGCAGAATCGAATAGTTTCTGAAATCCCCCCTTGACAGTCTCCGCACTTTCAAATATTCCGTTCAACCAATCGGTAGCACCCTTTCTATAATGTGCAAAAGCTTTGTCAAACAAAATATCCTTTCCTCCAAAAGTATCGTACAAGCTGGCTCTATTGATACCTAAATGCGAGACCAAATCTTGAATGGAAGTAGCATGGAACCCTTTTTCCCAAAAGAGCTCCATAGCTTTCTTCAATACTTCTTCTTCGTTGAACTGTTTAGTCCTAGGCATGTTATTGGAATAATTGTTCCAAATTTATTTAAAAAATTATACCTGTGCCAAACCTCCATCAACAGGTATCTCGGCACCTGTGATGTAACTACTATCCGCCGAAGCCAAAAACAAGGCAGTCGTTGCAATTTCGTCTGCAGTTCCAAACCTACCCAAGGAAACCATGGATGGAAAGCCAGACGCCATTTGGTCAATGTTTTCCTGCGGCACATTGTGTTTTCCATAAATAGGCGTATCAATTGGACCCGGGGCAATGGCATTTACGCGGATTCCTTTAGGACCAAATTCGGACGCCAAAGTACGGGTCAAGGAACGCAAGGCAGCCTTACTCGCCGAATAAGCGGCCATACCAGCAAAACCCTTTACATTAACAATGGAGGTGTTGAAAATAATGCTTCCACCTTCATTTACGTGATCGTATGCTGCTTTAACCGTAAAAAGAGGACCTTTTACGTTGATATTCGCTACCTCATCATAAATCTCTTCCGTAAGTTCATGGATTCCTTCCAAACGAAATACCCCAGCATTAAGAAACAAAACATCTATCTTACCAAAATGGGCAATTGTTTTGGCTATAAGCCCACGACTGTCCTCTAAACTTGATGCCTCTGCCTGTACCAATAGATAGTCCCCAGAGATTTCATCTTTAAGAGCGTCAAGTTTTTGTTGACTTCTACCTGTCAATACAACTTTGGCTCCTTCTTGTAAATACTTTTTTGCGGTGGCCAGACCTATGCCGCTGGTTGCACCTGTTACTATGGCTACTTTACCTTCTAATTTGTTCATTTAAAATGAATTATTGATTATTATTTATTTTGGAACGTTCATTCCGATACAAACATATTCTTTTTAGAACGTTCATTCCAAATAAAAGTTTTCTTTTAACATTTATTTAATTTTATACCAAACAACAATCACCATGAATGCTCCTTTTATCGCCGATAGAACATTTGTCAATGAAGACTTCACCTCAAGCCGATTGAAAAAAGGTGATTATGAAAATTGTGTTTTTGAGGGTTGTCTTTTCAAGGAGGGCTATTTAGACAATCAAAACTTTATGGAATGTGAGTTTGTAAACTGCGATCTTACCAACAGTAACATCAAACACACAATTTTTAAGGAAACCTCTTTTAAGGGTTGCAAGCTTACCGGTTTACGATTTGAAGAATGTAATCATTTACTGCTTTCCATTCGTTTTGTAGATTGTAATATGACACTTACCTCCTTTAATGGATTGGCATTGAAAGGAACCTTCTTTTCGAATTGCATCTTACAGGAATCAGATTTTACAGATAGTGATCTTAGCTTCGCACAACTGCCCTATTGCAATCTAAAAAAAGCCATATTTGAAAATACTGTTTTACACCAAACCGATTTTACGGAATCCATCGAAATAGACATTGACCCTGCTCTTAACCAACTTAAAAAAACCAAGTTCAGCAAGGAAAATGTAATCGGTTTACTGAAAAAATACGATATTGTTGTGACGTAAATCTTACGAAATGTCCGAAAAGAGCTGCTTGGAATGTGGAGATGTGTTGATAGGACGGGTAGATAAAAAATACTGCTCTGATCACTGCAGAAATGCGTATAACAATCGATTGAACAAGGATAGCAAAAACCTGGTCCGCAACATTAATAATAGACTTCGGAAAAATTATCGCGTATTAAACAGTTTTCCGTTAAAAGAGGGTAAAACCAGGACAACCAAAATGCGATTAATGGACAAAGGTTTTGACTTTGAATACATCACAAACCTATATACCACCAAAAAAGGAAGCACCTATTATTTTGTATACGACCTTGGCTATTTGCCTTTGGACAACGATTACTATATGATTGTGAAACGGGAGTAACTCGTTAAGCTTACTTCCAATTTTGGGCACTTAACTTTAACGCGGCAATTACAATATCCTTTCTACTAATCTGACCAACTAGAATATCGTTTTTCATAACAGGCAACCTACGTCTGTTATGTTTATCAAACACCCCAGCAGCGTCAAATATGCTCATGTCATGAGGAATTGTCTGAACATTCTTAGTCATGAAACGCTCAACACTTTTATCCAATATGGGTTGATTAAAGTACCTACTTTCTGAAATTTGCTTCATGCAGTCCGCTTCGGAAATGATCCCCACCAAAAACCCATTTTTATCCATAACCGGTCCCCCAGAGATATGATACTTGGCAAATGCTTCCATAACCTCCAAAATGGACTGTTCAGGTGAAAATGTCACTAATTTTTTGGTCATATAGTCCTCCACAAGAATAGGAGCATCATATTCTTTTTTGGAAGAACTCTTAGATCGAACGCCTTGAAAACTCTTGATTGCCATACCATTAACTTTTAGGGTTAATTAATAAATATAGCGTTTTTTAACGAAATATTTAAATATTTAGCAACGAATATGCTATGGATCTATAATTTCATATTTTTGGACGCCAACTTAATCGAACTATGAAATTTTCAAGAAATCTTGCCTTACTACTATTGGTTTTTGCGGTCTATTGGAGCTTTAAGGCCTTAATGCCGAACTATGCTCATGATGCGGATATTGCGCTGCAATCATTCTCCACCGATCGTGCATTATCCCACATTGAACAAATCGCAAAAGAGCCACATGCTGTTGGCTTTCCAGCCCATTCCGATGTCAGGGCATATATTATTCAGGAATTGAACAAAATGGGATTGGAAACCTCAACCCAGGAAGGTTACACGGCTGGAGACTGGGCCAATCTCAGTAAGGCCACAAATATTCTTGCCCGTATTAAAGGTTCTGGAGCTGGTAAGGCCCTGATGTTACTTACCCACTACGATAGTAGTCCACATTCTTCCTTGGGAGCAAGTGACGCGGGAAGTGGAGTGGCCACCATTTTGGAAGGTGTCCGTGCGTTTTTGGCTGAGGATAAAACGCCTGTTAACGATATCATCATCCTTATGTCCGATGCAGAGGAATTGGGGCTTAATGGTGCAGACCTATTTGTGGACAAACATCCTTGGGTCAAAGATGTTGGCCTTGTTCTTAATTTTGAGGCCAGAGGCAGTGGCGGACCTAGCTATATGCTCATTGAAACCAACCAAGGCAATGGAAAACTCATTCAGCACTTTGTAGAAGCCAATCCAAAATTCCCGGTTGCTAATTCTTTGGCTTACAGTATTTATAAAATGCTTCCAAATGATACGGACTTAACTGTTTTCAGGGAAGATGGGGACATCCAAGGTTTCAACTTTGCTTTTATAGACGATCACTTCGACTATCATACCGTAATGGACAATTATGACCGTCTAGACCGAAATACCTTGGCACATCAAGGAAGTTATCTGATGCCGCTAATGCACTATTTTGCTGATGCAGATTTGACCGATCTCCGGAGTTCAGAAGATTACATCTATTTTAACCTTCCCTTTTTTAGGCTGGTATCCTATCCATTCGGTTGGATATGGCCAATGTTTGGTTTAGCGGTATTGGCGTTGATCCTGCTTCTGTTTTTTGGAATCAAGAAAGAACAATTGAAGCTGAAGGAAATCCTTAAAGGATTTGCCCCAATGCTGATTACACTAGTAATCAATGGTCTATTGGGCTACTTTGCGTGGACCATGATCACTTGGTGGTATGTGGAATTCAAGGACATGCTCCATGGGTTTACATATAATGGGCATTTGCTGATTTTGGTGTACGTTATGCTGTCACTGGCCGTATGTTTTTGGGCTTATCATAAATTCCGCAAAATCAAAACAGCCAATTTGTTGGTCGCTCCTTTGTTTCTATGGCTGATTATTTGTGGTCTTGCAGCCATTTATCTACAAGGTGCAAGTTTCTTTATTGTTCCATTATTTGGAACACTGGCCGCCTTAATGGTACTAATCAATCAAGATAAACCCAGCCCGTTGTTACTACTTTTCTTGATTTTACCTGCTGTATTTGTGCATGCACCATTCATCAAAATGTTCCCAGTTGGCCTCGGACTAAAAATGATGGTGGCCGTAACGGTATTCACAACATTGTTATTTTTCCTGTCGCTTCCGTTCTTGGGCGGGTTAAAAAACAAGGAGCGTTTTGCCTACGTTTTTCTGATACTGTTCTTTTCCTTCGGTATTGCAGCGCATATCAACTCCGATTTTTCTGAAGACCGACCAAAACCGAGCAGCTTGTTATACGTGCACAACACGGATAATGACAATGCAATGTGGGCCACTTATGATCATAGTTTAATTGACTGGAACAATCAATTTTTAGGAGATACGAAAAAGGCACCAACTGAAGCTGATTTCAAAACACTCTCCAGCAAATACTTATCGCGGTTTTCGTATATCAGGGAAATTCCCAAAAAAGATATAGCCGCTCCTTGGATCGACACGGTTCGTGATACTGTAATTGGAGATCAACGTATACTAGAACTCTGTGTTACTCCAAAACGAAATGTCAATCGACTGGATGTATACACCAATGAAGGTATCGAAATCAGCTCCGCCAAAGTCAATGGCATAGCACTTTCCGAAGCATTTCTGGCACGTAGAAGAAGTAAACTGGTAACGCATTATATTAGCAACAACGACTACACAGAGTTGGAAATCAGCTTTCCAAAAAATGAAAAGTTGGAACTTTCCTTTTATGAATCTTCCAATGATCTTTTATCGCATAGTGAATTTACCATACCGGAGCGTCCAAAAAACAGTATCCCAATGCCGTTTGTCTTGAATGATGCCATAATGGTCATAAAAACGGAAACATTTGACTAATAACATTGGCGTTTTAGGTTGTGGTTGGCTTGGTTTCCCATTGGCTAAAAAATTGGTTCAATTGGATTACATTGTCCATGGAACAACAACAAGCCAAACCAAAATAGATGTGCTAAGTGAATCAGGTATAATACCCTACCAAATCTCACTCACCAAAACTCAAATTGTTGGAGATATAGCGCATTTTCTATCCCAATTGGATATACTTATCGTAAATGTTCCTCCCAGACTAAGGGGTGCTGGTCAAAAGGAGAACTATGTCTCAAAAATTCAGCTTTTAAGCAAAGCCGTTGCAAAACATGGCCCATCCAAACTACTTTTTGTAAGTAGCACTTCAGTTTATGGTGATGTCACCGGTGAGGTCACCGAACAAACAGCCCCAAAACCCACTACTGAATCCGGTAAACAATTACTGCAATCCGAAGATCTAATTCAATCATTAGAAGGTTTGCAAACTTCCATTATTCGGTTTGGAGGCTTAATCGGTCCCAATAGAAATCCCGTAACCATGTTATCCGGAAGACAAGGTCTCAAAAATGGGAATGACTTTATCAATCTAATCCATTTAGAGGATTGCATTCATATGATCATTACAATTCTCACAAGGAACTATTGGGGAGAAGTCTTTAACGGTGTATATCCCGATCATCCTACAAAAAAGGAATTTTACACCCTGCAAGCAGAAAAAATGGGCATTCCAGCACCTGACTATTTGCCTTCCCAAACGCTACATTCCGGCAAAAGGGTAATTAGTAAGAATTTTCTTGATAAATACCATAAGTTCAACACTCCAATAAGTGAATAATTGACCACACCCTAACGCGGTTTCACAACAATTAAGATAAAATTAAGTTAATTAAATCATTGATTTCTAATACTTTAATAGCTTGAGCGTTAATTTTGTATACGATTTAATTAGAGGAGTCATGGGAAATTCAAGATTAACAACAAGAATCTTGATGGAGATGGAAAATTTGATTACAAAAAGTAGTACAAGGGATAACATAACATCAAGATTTCAGGACTTACATCGGTCTATTCTTAGGAAACATTATAACGCGGCAGATGTAGAAATTGATTATCACAATCATAGGGTTAAAATGGATGTAGTATTGGATGATCGGGAATACGATCCAAAAACCATTAATATGGTAGTGTCCACAATGCCGATGAATCTGTTTTACAAGGACTTGGAATCCTTTCTAAAGTCATGTTTGGGCACAGATGTAAAAAGCTTAGCATTTTATGCCAGTTTGCTAAAGCAACATACGGACAAGGATATTGCTTTAATGGCACTTTAAGCCACAAAAAAACTGCTAATGAAAAAGATGTCCACTGGACATCTTTTTGTTTTTAGGCATATAGTATTCTTTAACAGCTTAATACCGATAATTTTTATAGTTTTGGCGCACTAAAATCAATAGACATGAAAAAAGTTATTGTGTTGGTGCTACTGTTTATGGGTATCAATGGAATTGCACAAACCAACAACGATTTAGCGGCGCACTACGAAGCCTATTACAAAGAAATGCGATTGCAAGGGGATATTACTGGTGTGATAGGTGCCTTGACGCATTTAAATGTATTGTCACCGTCCAAACAGCGACGTGATACATTGGCCTTTGTGTACATGAACAATGGTCAACATATGCAGGCATTGAATACAATAGGTATTGAAAAAAACGCCGATGATTCTGATTTAGCGGTTCAAGTAAAGGCAGTTTCCTTAAAAGCTTTGAATCAACCCAAACGAGCATTGGAACATTTTGACGTCTTGTTCAGTAGAAACCCTTCAGCCTATCTAGCTTATGAATTAGCAGATTTAAAAATCCAAACGGGAGACAATGATGGGGCCAGCAGCAATATTGAATATGGCATTGCCAATTCCAAAGATGATATGAAATACGCTTTCTACGAAAGACAACAACCTTACGAAGTTCCTTTAAAAGCGGCTTTTTATCACTTACAAGGTTTGATAATCTATAACAAGGATAAAACCAAAATAGATGATGCTATTGCCTCTATGGACCAAGCTTTACAACTGGATCCTAATTTTAATTTGGCAAGTCTAAGCAAGCAAGCGCTTCAAGCAAGAAAAGAAGGAGCTACTGAAGAGAAATAATAGCTATTTACGCTTTAATCCAAGCATAATAAGGCTATCCTTCTCTTTTTTGATTTGAATCAATTCCGCAACATTCTCGTTGGGAACCGCAATAGAAAGTACATAATGGGCAATTTTCCATTGCCCATTTTCTTTTTTGAGTATCCCAGAACCTCGACATAACTCCATCTGGGTGTCCAGGAGTTCGTCAAACCAAGCTAGATCATTGGTGTCATTCAGGTAGATATTTCGTTCAACCGCAGTAAAACTCCAAGCTCTACCACGATCAAAATAGGGTTTTGAGAATTCACGAAACTCCTGATTCTGCCAATTTTCCGTAGCGTCGGTGCCAATGAAAACCCCATCATCGGTCATTTTGGAAAAGTACCCATCAAAATCAGCTTTCGAAGCTGCTAAATGCCAAGCGTCCAACAATTCATCAATTGCTTTTTTTCCGTTTTGGCCAACTACTGTTACACTTGCAAGCAACAATAGTGTCAAGGTTAATTTAATTTTCATCCAATATCAAATTTTCGTCCAGTTGACTATTTAAGACCACGTTGAATTGTTTACGCATAGCGTTGTACGCATTGAGCATTTCTATAGTGGGTCCCGTTGTTTCACTGTTGTTCAAAATATGTGCTTTAACCTTAAGCAAGTATGTTTTCACAACTTGCTGCCTACTTTTTACCTGAAATGCATCAAGCAGTCCTGGATATTCCGATTTCCCCAAAGTAATTTCCTTTTCAATCAGATCATCAATGGCCAATGCCAAATCCTCGTTATTACGTGCGGAATACAAAACATCAAAACTGGTATTGAATATCATAAACTCTGGCCAACTTTCAGTAAGTGCAGTTGCTTCTTCGTTCAATGCCGTTCGCTTGGGTAGCTTTTGGTAATTGAAAACACCTTTTTCAGACTGTGTTTCCACTTCCACCGGCTTGTTGTCCTTACATGCAACCACAAGAAAAAACAAGCCTAAAATCCATGACAATTTTCGCATAAGCGAATGTACAAATTTTAATAAAGGCTATATTTACGCACTAACTTAATTAACGTCATTTTAAATGCAAAAACCTATTCTAATTCTTGGCGCCTGCGGACAAATTGGGACAGAATTAACCATGGCGCTTCGTGCAAAACATGGGTCTGAAAGTGTAGTAGCCAGTGATATTCGAGAAGGTAATGATACCCTTATGGAATCAGGTCCTTTTGAACTTTTGGATGCCACCAATTACGAAGCTATTGAAGATGTGGTCATGCATTACGAAATTGATGAGGTCTATTTGATGGCAGCCATGTTGAGTGCAACCGCAGAGAAATTCCCTATGCGAGCTTGGAATTTAAATATGAGCTCATTGTTCAATGTACTCAATCTAGCCAAGGAAGGAAAAATCAGTAAAATCTTTTGGCCAAGTAGCATTGCCGTTTTTGGTCCAAATACCCCAAAGGAAGATACCGCACAAAGTACTATTATGGAACCGAGTACTGTCTATGGGATCAGCAAACAATCTGGGGAACGCTGGTGTGAGTATTATTTCAAGAAATTTGATGTAGACGTGCGTAGTGTAAGATATCCTGGGCTCATTAGTTGGAAAACCATGCCCGGTGGAGGAACTACGGATTATGCGGTTGAAATTTACCATAAGGCATTGGAAAACCAGTCTTATAAGTGTTTTTTAGGCCCTGAGACCAAACTCCCAATGATGTATATGGACGATGCCATTAGGGCAACCCTAAACCTCATGGAAGCAGATGCCAAAAATCTAAGTGTTCGCTCTTCCTATAACTTAGGAAGTATGAGTTTTACACCTGAAGATATTGCAGACAGTATCAAGAACCATATTCCGGAATTTAAGATTTCCTACGAGCCGGATTTTAGACAACAAATTGCAGATTCATGGCCTAGTAGTATTGATGACAGTCAAGCACTAAAGGATTGGAATTGGAAACCTGAATTCAATTTGGATGACACTACTGCGGAAATGCTTAAAAACCTTGGCTAGGCAAAAAACACATTCCCAGAAATAAGGAAGACTATCTGTTAATATCCGATTTACCTCCTGTTTTCTTCAATAATTTAATGTGATGGATTTCCACGCCCTTGTCAATAGGCTTGAGCATATCATACATGTTTAAGGCCACAACGCTTGCGCCGTGCATGGCTTCTACCTCAACACCTGTTTTGTAAAACGTTTTCACCATCACACTCACCGTGATCTCCAAGTCTTCAATATTGTAGTCAATAACGCAATGCTCCACAGGTAAGGGGTGACAATCAGGTAACAAATCGGAGGTTTTTTTAACCCCTAAGAAACCGGCAGCCCTACTCATGGCAAACACATCGCCCTTAGGTACCGTTTTGTTTTTGATAGCTTCTATAGTGGCTTGATCACTAACTTTTACAATAGCTTGTGCCAAGGCCATTCTATGCGTGGACTGCTTCTGGGTAATATCAACCATAACTTACTTAAGTATTAACCTTCCATTGGTATGAATCGTCTTCAAAGAGCTCCTTTCCAAAAACCGGAACCTGGGCCTTTATTTCTTCCACCACAAATCGAATGGCGTCAAAGGCAACCCTTCGATGGGGAGAAGAAACAAAAACGAACAAACACAAGCCCCCAACGGGAACTTTGTCTATACTATGATGGATATGCATACATGTTAGTTCGTATTTTTCGAAGGCCGCTTCCTTTATTTCATGAAATTTCAGATTCGCCATTTCTTCATAAGCACTATACTCAATAGCGCCTACTGTTTTCCCATCTATTTTATCTGCTCGCACTTGTCCCAAAAAAATATCATGGGCTCCAATTTGTGTCTTATGCTGATGATTGGCGATGGAATCTGCAATAAATTGCGGGTCAATCGGCCCTTTTACAAACACATTTTTAATCTTCCTCTCCATTATAACTTATTGTTTACGCTAAGGTAATCATGTTGAATTTATTTTAAACCGTGGGCCTTTTGAAAGTCTCTTGGAGCCATACTGGTTTCTTTCTTGAATGCCGTATAAAAAACAGATACCGTGTTGAATCCGACATCATAAGCCAAGTTCTCTATCTTATCATCTGCAAAATCCGGATCCAATAGTTTAGTTGAAACATCCTTTACGCGGTAACCATTGACTACATCTTTAAATCCTTTATGATAAGCGACATTAATCGCTTTTGAAACCAAATAATTTGGCGCACCAAGTGAAGCTGCAAACTCGGCCACTGTTATTCCCCGTTTAAGGTAGATTTTTTCAATCTCGAAGGAATTTTTAACCTTCGCTACCAAGTCCGGGGGCACCTCTGTTGAACCATTTCTTAGCAATGATTTGGGCGACTTCACTACCATAAAAAAAAGGTAGTATAGGATTACGGACGCCCCAACAATGCCCAATCCGTAGTTAAATGCACCATCAAACCACATCTGATAAGAAAACAACAACCACAAACCAACTACGCAGAAATACAATTGTCTATGCCAGCTTGTAAAGGAAAATCTACTCCGGTTTCGGATTATATAATTAAATCCGATCCATATCAAGTATACTCCAAATAAACGATGTCCGAAAAAATAACTGTGTCTTGCTCCTATATTATCCGAAATCAATAATGCAAAAGCCAAAATAGGCACCACAAAATGTAAGTAATGCCAATAACTAAATTTTACGAAACCTTTTCTATTGGATTCAAAATAAAGCAACAGTAATGGCGCAATTGTCATTGCACCCAACAACCCAAAAGAAATGCCTGTTAGGGAATTCACACTAAACACAAAAGCGAACAAAGATTTGGATAACCGTAAGACAACGGCAATGAAAAGCAATCCCAATAAAATATCTGAGGTTTGATTGTCTTTTCGAATCAGGAAAACATAACCGATTAAAAACAAACCACAAGCAATTGCTATACCCGTAAAAATTGTAAGAAGTACCAACGGAATCAATTCAAAGAAAACACGATAAAAATACCATATTAAGCTGGGCATTAGGCGTTAAATTATTCCTAAACTCATCTCTTGTTCTTTACAAACAGGAAGTCTCATGGGGTTCAAAAAAGGACTTTTGGAGGTATAATTTAAACTTCAGCAATCAATGTACTTATCAAAATCTATCGTTTTAATTCTGTTATTGACATGCTTCAGTTGGTCAGGTCATGCACAAGTAGATTTCGAAAATTCGATTAGGGAATCCTTTGCAACATTTGAAACACAATTAGTGCAATCATGCAATTCAGGAACCACCCCAGCAGTGCAGGTTTCTATTCGTTATAAAAATGGGACATACCATAAAACCCTGGGTTACGCTAACCATAGCGAGCGAATTAAAGCCAGTACTAAAACATTGTTTCGTAATGCTTCTACGGGGAAAGTTTTTCTTGCATTTGCAGCACTAAAACTTGGGCAACAAGGCAAACTAGATTTGGATACGGGCATTGCCTCCTATCTCAAAGGGTTACATCCACGAATCGGAGCATTGACCACGCGTCAATTATTGACCCATACCGCAGGTTTAAAGGATGATTCAGATAATTATGGCCCAACGGGTCGGTCGAGGCAAATAGAAATGCTAAAAAAATATGGTGCAAGTGCTTTTATCGGTGATCCGGATTTGGTTTTCAGTTATTCCAATAACGGATACGATATGGCAGGTGCGATTATTGAAGCGATTACAGGTTTGAACTTCAATGAAGCAATGCAACAACTTGTTTTTCAACCATTGCAAATGAATTCAACTTTTTATGGAGTCGCCAACTTAAAAGATCATCAATTGGCTTATGGCCATTCCGGGTCAAATCATAATTTCAATACCAGCAAATCCATTGCCGACAATGCTAATGGAAGGGCGTCTGGCATGGCCTTTACAACCGCCGTCGATCTCAACAAATTCTTGTTTTGGCTCAATCAAGAACACCCAGAAAAGAAGAGCAATGATTTAAGGAAGCAACTATTACAAATCTACGCGGACAAACAAATGACAGGAGAATATTGGGCGTATGGATATGGTCTATTCCATTCCGAATATTGCAAAAACAAAGCGATTTGGCACAGCGGGGGTTTACCAGGCTACAATGCTGCATTTTTGAGTGTCCCCGAAAGCGAATTCTCCATCGTGGTTTTAGCCAACGGTTCGGAATTCAATCAATGGGAAGTAATTACCAATGCAGTGAAAACCATTCTTAAAAGCGATTGCACCCCTGTTAAAAGCCCAACATCCAAACTAACTGAATTTACCGAAACCGAGGCCAATGATTTAGTTGGAACATACTCCCAGGGCATCGGCGCAGTTTTCAAAATATCCAAATCAAATAAGCAATTGGTACTTAGTGTAAGTGGTGATCAATCACATCCAATTCGGAAGAATTCCAATGGCGACATTGTAGTCCTTGAAGGTGGAAAACCAATACGAAAGTATACCGTTTTCAAGAATAGAATGGGCCAAGTTAGGTTTCTACATCATTGGGTTCGAGCATATCCAAAATTGAAAAATTAAGCAGTACTCTGACCAATTGAGGTCATTATAAAATGTTTTGCGTAATTTAATCAGTAGGAATGTAATCCGAATTCTAGAACCTTGGTTTCAAAATTCAAGGATACAATTCCATTGAAACGAAACATTTGTGATAAGGCCCAAATTTGCTTTTCTGGTTATCTCATTGGTTTGCTTCGCTCAGGGCATATCACAAGAAATCCCTCCTATTCAGAATTTTAGCCCGTCTGATTATCATGCGGAAAGTCAAAATTGGGATTTGGACCAAGGTGATGACAAAGTTATCTATGTAGCAAACAATCGTGGACTCTTGGAATACAATGGAGCTAAATGGACCCTTTACCCATCGCCAAACGAATCGATAATCCGTTCCCTGAAAATTGTTGGTGACCGCATCTACACCGGATGCTACATGGAATTTGGTTATTGGGAACGTAATAAGTTCAACGTACTTGAATACACCAGCTTATCCTCAAATCTTTCAGACACCATTTTGGAGGATGAAGAATTTTGGCAAATACTTGATTTTGGTGAACGAATGGTCTTCCAATCCCATTATCGTATTTACACCTATAACCTGGAAACCAATACCGCAAGCATCATCAAATCCGAAGCTTTTATTCCAAAAGCATTTCCTATTGAAAATACAGTTTACTTTCAAAAACTTAATGAGGGCGTATTTAAGATTGAAAATGGACAAGAGCTTCTTGTCTTGGCAGACGAAATCCTTCAAAGTGAGGAAATCATCAACCTATTTCAAGAAAATGGTTCTTTGGTGTTTCTAACAAGGAATAAGGGCTTCTACAAATTTGAAGATAACAGCTTATCGAAATGGGAAACAGAAGCCAGTCCACTTCTAGATCAAATAAGTCTCTATAGTGGGGCACGGTTGAGCAACGGAAATTTGGCCTTAGGCACAATTTCGCATGGGCTTATTTTGATGGATTCTGAAGGTACGATTATTCAACACATTGATCAATTGAAAGGCCTTCAAAACAATACCGTTCTATCACTTTTTGAAGATTTAGAAAATAATATATGGTTAGGATTGGATGTTGGCGTGACCAGTGTGAATGCCACTTCTCCATATCATGTATACCTAGATCGTGAAGGATTGGTGGGGAGTGTTTATGCCGCTGCGGTTACAAACGACATTTTGTACTTAGGCACTAATCAAGGACTATTCTACAAAACGCTTACAAATGATTCCGACTTTACTTTTATGGAGGGCACCGAAGGTCAAGTATGGTCGCTGGAAAATATTCATGGCACACTCTTCTGCGGACATCACAACGGCACCTTTATAATCCAAAACACCTCTATTTCAAAAATTGATGGCACCCAAGGTACCTGGAAAATTGGAACACTTGATAATCATCCGAATAGGTTAATTCAAGGGAATTATGATGGTCTGTATACTTTAGAAAAAAGAAATGGAAATTGGGAACTACGGAATAAAATAAACGGCTTCGATAATTCCTCTAGGCAATTTGAAGTATTTGATAACAACATTTTTGTCAATCATGAATACAAGGGTTTGTACAAACTGCAATTGGACGATGCGTTTGAAAACGTGGTTCAGCTCCACATCGACGAAACCATTAAAAGTTCCAATTCAGGAATAGTAAAATATCAAGATGAGCTTATATATGGTTATAAAAATGGTGTGCTAAAATATGACTGGGATAATGATAAATTCAACAAGGACAGTTTTCTAAGTCCACTGTTTGAACATGATGAATACGTATCTGGAAAGCTGATAAATGACGCTGCGAATAATCGGTTATGGACGTTCACCAATTCATCAATTGGATATGTATCCAAAGATGGACTGGACGGCACACCTCAAATAAATCAGATTCCTTTATCGGAAGATATGCGAGATGGTATAATTGGTTATGAGAGTGTTGAACCTATTTCCAACGGAATGTACCTAATTGGAGCTCGTTCTGGATATTTTACAATTGACTTGAATGCCATTCAAGACCAAGAATTTGAAGTGCAGCTTGATAAAATTGCGCTTGCAGGAAAAAATACAGGCTTGACCAATGACTCACTTCTGGAATTAACCAATGCAGGGGATTTTGATAGTGACCACAACAATTTGACTGTTTCTTTTCATGCCGCGAGCTATAAAAAATTCCAGAGACCTTATTATCAATACAAACTGGAAAACATCTATGACAATTGGAGCAATTGGTCATTAGACCATGAAGTAACCTTTGAAAATCTACCGCCAGGGAATTATTCCTTTAAGGTCCGAGCCAAGGTAGGAGATAATCTATCCAAAAATACAGCATCCTATTCCTTTAAGATAGCACGTCCTTGGTACAAATCCAACTTGTTCATATTGTTGTATATCATCAGCGGTGTCCTAGGTTCAATAGCAATCCATAGTTCCTACCGACGATATTATCATCGAAAACAGAAAAAAATCATTGAGCGCAACAAACGTGAACTCGAGTTGGCGAAGGCGAATAGTGAAAAGGAGATTGTCAAACTCAAAAATCAGCAGCTAAAAGATGAGTTCAAGAGCAAAAGCAATGAACTTGCAGCTTCAACAATGAGCATTATCAAGAAAAATGAACTGTTGGCTAAAATTAAAAACCAATTGGTCAGTGATGTTGAAGACAAAAACTCTGTGAAGCACATTGTCAACGTTATTGATAAAAATCTAAATCAAAATGATGATTGGGAAATGTTCAAGGAGGCTTTCAATAATGCTGACCGTAAATTTCTCAAAAAGCTCAAGAAAGCGCATCCCAATCTATCCCCAAACGATATTCGATTATGTGCTTATTTAAGACTCAATCTTTCATCCAAGGAAATCGCACCTATGTTCAACATTTCTCCAAGAAGTGTTGAGATAAAGCGGTATAGACTTCGTAAAAAAATGGATTTACAGCATGACGAGAATCTCGTAGATTATATCCTCAAGCTTTAAAAACCATACAACGCGATTTTCCCACCTCAACATTACCTATACAACCGTTGATTACACCCTCTTTTTGAAAAGATAAAAATCCCGGGGGAAGCCCAAGAAATTCAGGGGTTATTGTGATTTTCACAATTTTATTGACTCTTTTTTGAGATGTATGCTTTTTGTAGAGGTTCTTTTTAAGGATACCTCATTTTATTAAGATAAGTTTAACCGTTCCGAATATTGGAAATCCAAAGGTTCATGGTTGAACACAACGCACTTTCCATTCCGGTGAACTTCAAACTAAAACTAACATTACTATGAAAAAAATTGTATTGCAATTGCTTCTTGTTTTGTTCTCAACTGGTATTTATGCCCAAACCGGTCAGGTTCAAGTTGTACAAGATGGAGAAGGAATGAAATTGGTGGTCAATGGAGAAGACTTCATGATCAATGGTATGAATTGGGACTATATCCCAATCGGCACCAATACAGTGAATGCCAATTTCTGGACAAAATCCGATGATGTTATCCGTGCAGGTCTCGATCATGAGATGTCTCTACTAAAAAACATGGGTGTAAATGTGATTCGTCAATATACAGGAGTGCCTGCTAAATGGATTCAATACATCTATGAGAATTACGGCATATACACTATGCTGAACCATTCTTTTGGTCGCTACGGGTTAACCCTTAATGGTGTATGGACTCCAGTTACCATTTATGACGACCCAACTACAATGGACTTTCTGATGACGGAAATGAAGGAATTGGTAGAAGGTTACAAAGACACTCCAGGTTTGCTTCTTTATTTATTAGGAAACGAAAACAACTATGGCCTTTTCTGGGCCGGAGCGGAAACGGAAGATTTCCCGGATGATGAAGGGCGGATTCAATTTATAGGAGAAAGCAGGGGTCGTCCAATGTATCGTCTTATGAACGAAGCAGCTAAAATGATGAAATCCATGGATACCTCCCATCCTGTCGCCATTTGTAATGGTGATGTACTCTTCATAGATATCGTTGCAGAAGAATGCAAAGATGTGGATATCTATGGAACCAATACCTATCGGGGAGTTTCCTTTGGTGATATGTTCCAGGTGGTTAAAGACAAGCTGAACAAACCGGTTATGTTCACCGAGTTTGGAGCCGATGCATTTAGCGCCGTTGAAAACAAGGAAGACCAATATTCCCAAGCCTATTATATGGTAGGAAATTGGAAAGAAATTTATGAAAATGCGGCAGGAGTTGGAAACGTTGGTAATTCCATAGGTGGTTTTACCTTCCAATTCAGTGATGGTTGGTGGAAGTATGGTTTTGATGACAGAAAGAACGCCGATGTCCATGACAACAATGCTTCTTGGTCCAATGGCGGATACGCCAGGGATTTACCCGCTGAAGGAGAAAACAATATGAATGAAGAGTGGTTTGGAATTTGCGCAAAAGGCGCAACAAACCCTAGAGGTCTTTACGAATTATATCCTAGAGCTGCATACTATGCTTTGAAAGAAGCGCATCAGTTAAACCCATATGATGATGGTGTTGATCAAGCATTTGTTTCCAACTATTTTGACAACATCCAATTGATGGATGCAGTTTTGAAGGCTCGGGGCGATAAGGCAGCTTTGACTGGAGAGCAAAGTAACTTGTTAAGGATAAGTAACCTTCAAGCAAAATTCTCAACCTTCAGTACTGGTGGTAGTTTACTAACTACACCAGACAATGCTGACCCAGATGACCCCAACACTTTTCCCAATCAATTAGGTTTTGATCACATGCAATCCTATTTCATCGGTGTAGAAGGGAATCCTGCTCCAAATATGCGTGCAGAAGTTAATGTCAACGTGGTGGGCAATGTGGCCCAAAACCCAATTAACGAAATCTTTTATGAGAACAATTCGCGTCCATTGGAAGTGAATACCGACCAAGGGAACGTTTTGGTTCAAGATGTGAATCGAATTCGGGTCTACAATGCAGAATTTGAATGGAAAGCCAAAAATTTTGACCTAAGAGGTTTTTACAGAACAGGTCACTACCACTGGGGTTATGAAGGAGATTTCTTTGGACTCTATCCAGAAGCAAATTATGGGCCAAACCTAGACATTTACAATGGTGAAATCCTAGGAGCTGAAGTAGACGGCAAAGGAGTTCTGAAAGGATTAAAAGCCGCTGTAGGACCACAATTATGGTGGGGTGCAAACCCAACCATGCTCTTCAAATATAAAAGGCACCTTGGCAAGTTTGATGTAACGGGTATCTACCACCGGGATTTCGAAACCGATATCACATTTGACGAAAATGGTCGACGTGTCTTGGACGTAAATCAAGTACGTAGTGGTGTTATTCCGCCATGGCCAACCGAAAGAGCAACAATTGCAATTGAGCGAGAGTTTGGAAAGTTTGGCGTAATGTTAGGTGGAATTTGGGCCGGTAATCCACTGAATGGAAGCACGTTCCAAGATGTAAGGGGCACAACCGGTAACTATGTAGTTTTCGAAGATCAAGTCCAAGCCAGTGATAATTGGGGTGGAAAAATAAAACTCACCTATGAAGCAGGTAAATTCAATTGGTATGGACAGGCGGCTTCCATGGGTCTTGTAGCCAATGGTGGCGCCGACCAGACCTTGACCTTCACAGGTTGGAAATTGAAAGACACCGGTAGTGGTAACCAAGTCAACTTCTTAACTGGTTTCACATATGCAACAGGTAATTTTCAAATTGCACCAAATTTCTTGTGGCAAAAACCTTTGGTAGATGCAATGCCAAATGATGTAACTGCTCCAGGAAGATTAAGGAACATCATAGACGATCCTTTTTCAGTTCGTGGAAATCGGGAGACTACTGGCGGTGAAATCCTTTTGACATTTGACCCAACGCCAGGAACTTGGATGTATGAATGGGACAACGACAGGGCAGAAGATGCAAAATTTGCCATGAACCTTGGATTCGTTTACCGTCATCTTCCAACAACTCAGGATGCACACATTGGTTTCCTGGCCAACAGGCAGTTCTTTGCATTCCCAAACTCAGCTCCTGCTGAGGATCTATGGGAAATCCATTCAAGGATGGTATCCAAAGTAAGTCCGGATTTAGGGATAATTGGAAACTTCTACTATGGAAATGGTCAAGGAAATGGTGACAGCGATCGACTTATTAAAAGATTTGGTGGTGATATCAGAGCCATTTACAAAAACATGAAATTCCGCACACATGTCAAGGTCAACGACTGGGGACCTTTTGATTACCACAGGGATTTCAACCTTACGTTTCCGCTACAGTTGATGTTGGATGTATCCACAACTTTAGGTAAACCAGATTGGTTTATTCTGCCCAGCACACAAGTTGGTATACGTGGAATATGGAGATCATTGGATGAATTTTCACCCCGCTATGCACCAAACGCAGCACTCGAATTTGCCAATGAACCCATAATCAGTCCAGTTGGATTTGATAATGGAAGTGAGTGGGAAATTATGACATACATACATATCAATATTGGCAAATAAAAAGACTACTAAAATGAAAAATAAGAATTATATCAGCTTAAGATCCGTACTTTTTCTATGCCTGGGAATTGTTGTTCTATCCGGTTGCGAAAGAGATTTTTCGGATGATGTGGAATTCGCGACTTTCCCTGCCAATGGCGATGTTTTTATTGATGCCTTTTCTGCAGGATTGGATTATTTTCCATTTGTTGACGCCGGAGCAGACCCTGAAGCATTCAGCGTAGCAACCGACGACAACGTATTTATGGGCAGCGCTGCAATGCGTTTTGATGTCCCTGCCTTTGGAAATGGTTTTGTCGGTGCGGCGTTCAACACAACAGTCAATAGGGATTTATCCAGTTTTGACGCACTTACATTTTATGCCAAAGCTTCTCAAGCCGCAAGCATCAATGCAATTGGATTTGGAATCTCTGCAGAAACCAGTAATAAATTTCAAGTGACCTTGAACAATTTGGCAGTGAGTACCAGATGGGAAAAATATGTAATACCTATACCTGACGCCTCCAAATTGGTCAACGAAACCGGTATGTTCTGGTTAGCCGAAGGCGCCTCTTTTGAAGGAGACGAAGGAGGCTATATACTTTGGTTGGATGAAGTACAATTCGAAAAATTAGGTACAGTTGCCCAACCCAATCCGGCAATTTTTGCTGGAGCAGAATTGGTGGAACAAGCATTTACAGGTTCAAACATTCCAATTACGGGACTTACGCAAACCTTTAATTTGGACAATGGTGTAAACCAAACTGTAACCGTAGCACCTTCTTATTTCGATTTTTCTTCCACGGATGAAAATGTGGCACTGGTAAGTGAACTCGGTGAAATTTCAATTGTTGGAGAAGGTACTTCGACCATTTCAGCCATACTTGGCAATGTACGTGCTAATGGTTCACTTGAAGTTACCTCTAATGGCGCCTTACAAACCGCACCTGAGCCTACAACGCCAGCTGCTAATGTGAAGTCCATTTTCAGCGACGCTTATACCAATGATACGGCCAGTAATTTCTCTCCTGGCTTTGGCGGTTCCACAACAGAGGTTTCGGTTACCTCAACCAGTGGAGGCGATGTATTGGCGTACACCAATAACAATTTTACAGGAATCATTTTTGAAAACACTGTAGACGCATCTGGGCTAACATTCATGCATGTGGATGTGTATGTTCAGGAAGCCGGTACCGAAGTGGGAATCCAAATCAGGGATATTGGAGCCAATCTAACACTTGAGACCGATGTTAATACCGGGCTACCTACTGGAGACGATGCAGATCGTAGGTTTGATTTGACCGGTTTGACTGTTGGACAATGGACATCTTTTGACATTGCACTAGATGGTGATATCGCATCACAAAAAAACAATTTAGGAGCATTGATTCTTACTGGTGGACCCAACTTCATATTCGACAATATTTATTTCTACACGGAATAAGACGTCCTAAATCATTAGCAAAAAAATAAGGTTATGAATGTAAATAACAAATACAGTAAAATTCAAAGAATATCGGGATTATGGTGCCTCGTTGCACTATTCACCATACTGCTTACGGCTTGTTCAGCAGATGAGACCCAAACCGTGGCCACATTCACCAATTTGGTTATGGAAGACAATTTCGATGTCGAAGGCAGACCGGATGCATCCATATGGGGATATGACATTGGAACTGGTGTAAACGGATGGGGCAATCAGGAACTGCAATACTACACTAGTCGTCCGGAAAACGTAACAGTGGAAAACGGCGTCTTGTTGATAACAGCTCAACAAGAGGCATTTGAAAACTCCCAATACACATCAGCTAGATTATTGACCAAAGATCTGTTTGAACAACAGTACGGTAGATTCGAAGCTAGAATTCGACTACCATACGGACAAGGGATTTGGCCAGCATTCTGGATGTTAGGCGCCGATATAGACGAAAATCCTTGGCCTGGTGCCGGGGAAATCGATATCATGGAATATCGAGGTCAAAACCCAACAGTTTTGATAGGTAGCGTACACGGGCCAGGATACTCAGGCGGTCAAGCAATATCCAAAGAATATGTATTGGAAAATGACCGATTCGACACAGGATTCCATGTTTTTGGTATCGAATGGGGACCTGAGTACATCAACTATTACGTTGATGATGTCCTGTACAATCAAATTACTCCTGAAGACGTAACAGGAACTTGGGTGTTCAATAAGCCCTTTTACATCCTCATGAATTTGGCAGTAGGCGGAACCTTTGTTGGAAGCCCTAACGCTGAAACTCAATTTCCACAATCCATGATAGTGGATTATGTACGTGTTTACGAACAATAAAAACTAACTCAACTAATGTATACTAAAATGAAATATATAACGACAAAAGCCAAGATCCTATCACTCTTGATTTTGGCCATATCCTTATTTGGATGTGAAGAAGATGATGAAGGGAACATTTTACCCGAAGTAGTCGCAGGGTTTACCCAACGAATCGTATCTGGCACGGGTACCGTATCATTTTTAAATATCTCAGAAAACGCTCAAAATTATCAATGGGATTTTGGAGATGGAACAACTTCAACCGAAATTGAGCCGGTTAAAACCTATACCAACGGCACATACACAGTACGTTTAACCGCTTCAAACATTGCAGGCGCAACAGATACTTTTGAAGATGAAATTGTAATCGCAATCCCAACACCTCCTGCTGCACCCATGTTGCCAATTACTTTTGATGGCAACAATGTGGACTATCAAGCTTCCACTTTTAGTGGAGCAGCATTCGAGGTAGTGGCCAATCCCGCACCTGGTGGCAGTAATGACGTGGCTTCCAATGTTGGTGCAATTACCAATAGCGGAGCCGAATTTGAAGGCATCTTCTTCAACTTGGGAACTGCCATAGATCTTAGTACAGACCAAACCATAACCATGAACTTCTGGGCAGAAACTGCTATTGACGTTCTGGTTAAATTAGAAGAAGGAACTGGCGCCGATACTGAAATCAGTGCAAGCCATGGCGGTTCTGGGTGGGAAATGTTGTCATTTGATTTTACTTCAACCGATAGTTTCTCACGCTTTACCATGTTTGTAGACGGCCCAGGAACCACAGCTGGAACCTTCTATTTGGATGATATTGCCCAAATGGGATCCTCTGGTGGCGGAGATACCCCAACAGAAGCCGCACCTGCCCCACCTTCGAGAGATGCCGCAGATGTTATTTCCTTGTTCAGTAATGAATATACAGATATCACCGTAGACACTTTCTTTGCTGGATTTAGTGCTGGAGCTGGTGTTGTTGATATGCAAGTAGCAGGTGATGATGTAAAACAGTACGCGGATTTGGATTTTGCAGGTATTGAAACCATAGCAACCAGTGTTGATCTTTCCATGATGACCAATTTCCATATGGATGTTTGGACAGCTACAGGATTCGATTTCATTGCCGGAGTTGTGGATTTCGGAGGTGATGGCTTTGCAGGAGCGAATCCTGATACCAGAGGCGATGAAAGAACCACGCTTCAGGCCGGAATGTGGACATCCATCGATGTTTCCATTGCTGATTTACAAGCTGCAGGTCTTACGGCTACACCTTCAGACTTTAGCCAATTGATTTTAGATGTAGTTGATGTAGTAGGAACTGTTTATGTGGATAATATTTATTTCTACAACGAAAGTTCTGGAGGCGGTGATATGCCAACTGTTGCGGCTCCAGCTCCTCCATCTAGGGATGCAGCAGACGTAATATCCTTGTTCAGTAATGAATACACAGACATTACCGTAGATACCTTTTTTGCCGGATTTAGTGCTGGTGGAGGTGTAAGCGATGTGCAAGTTGCTGGTGATGATACCAAGCTCTACACAGACTTGGACTTTGCCGGAATTGAGACCATAGCTACCAGTGTTGATCTTTCCATGATGACCAATTTCCATATGGATGTTTGGACAGCCACTGGATTCGATTTCATTGCCGGGGTTGTAGATTTCGGAGGTGATGGTTTTGCAGGTGCAAATCCAGATACAAGAGGTGATGAAAGAACTACCTTGCAAGCGGGCATGTGGACATCCATCGATGTTTCAATTGCCGACTTACAAGCTGCAGGCCTTACAGCAACACCAACAGATTTCAGTCAGTTGATTTTGGATGTGGTTGATGTAATAGGAACCGTTTATGTGGACAATATCTATTTTTACAATGACGGTGCAGCTGGTGGCGACACACCAACAGTTGCAGCTCCTGCTCCACCAGCAAGAGATGCAGCAGATGTTATCTCCTTGTTCAGTAATGTTTACACCGATATCACGGTTGATACCTTCTATGCTGGGTTCAGTGCCGGAGGTGGTGTAATGGATGTGCAAGTTGCCGGAGATGACACTAAACTCTATACGGACTTGGATTTTGCCGGAATTGAAACCATAGCTACTAGTGTGGACCTTTCCATGATGACCAATTTCCATATTGATGTATGGACAGCGACTGGATTTGATTTCATCACCGGAGTTGTGGATTTCGGTGGAGACGGTTTTGCCGGGGCCAATCCAGATACTAGAGGCGATGAGCGTACCACCTTATCTGCCGGAATGTGGACATCCATCGATGTCTCGATTGCAGACCTTCAAGCTGCAGGTCTTACAGCCACTACTACAGATTTTAGTCAATTGATTTTGGATGTAGTTGATATATTGGGAACTGTTTATGTCGATAACATTTATTTCTATAAAGAAGCGGCAGCTCCACCGGCTCCTGCTACTAGTCTGCCGGTGAACTTTGAGTCCAATGAAACCTTATCAGGCGTATTTGAGGAAGGCGACGGAGTTACTGGACAACCTATTGCTAACCCGGATGCTAGTGGAATCAATACCTCCGCAACAGTTTATGAATTCGACAAAGTTTTAAACGCTGCATGGTACTCAGGAATGTTCAACATTTTCCCATCTGATATCGATTCGGGCGCTGGCACTACCTTTAAAGTGAAAATCTGGTCCCCAAAGGCGGGAATTAATGTTCGCATGCAGTTGGAAAAAGAAGGAAACCAAGGACCTATTGTAACATATAACTTGGATCAAACCCTTACCACTGCAAATTCATGGCAAGAGTTGACTTTTGATTTCTCAAGTACTCCGCTGAATTTGGCAGACGGATATGATAAAATTGTGATTTTCCCTGACTTTGATGATGTAGGCCAACCTGCTGGTGACGGTTCAGTCTACTACATCGATGATATCGTTCAGGAATAACAACGAAGAATTATTTATTGGGATGTTGGATAGGTCGGGCTATTAGGGTTCGGCCTATTCCAACTAAATCAAACAAAATTAAAACCATTGCATAAATGCAACAAACTGACCAAATACTACAAATGAACAAATCCTATACGGTGCTAATCAGTCTGATTGTAGCTCTGGGCGGTTTTCTTCTTGGATTTGACAGTGCAGTTATCTCAGGTGCCATTAAAGGTATAACCACATATTTTGAGATGACTGATGCCATGCTCGGCTTTGCAGTCGGATGTGTCATCTTTGGCGCCATGGCCGGTAACCTTGTTGCTGGACCTTTAGCGGACAGATTTGGCCGTAAAAACGTACTAATTGTTGTTGCCGCATTATTTGCCATTTCGGCCAGCTGGTCCGCCATGGCAACAAATTATACAGAATTTATCATTGCTCGGATCATTGGTGGTGTCGGTATTGGCGGTGCCATATTGATCGCTCCTATTTACATTGCAGAAATTGCACCGCCCAGATTAAGGGGCAGCTTGGTTTCTTTCAACCAGTTAAACATTGTGATAGGTATTTCAGTAGCCTATTTTTCCAATTATTTTTTGGTCGATTATGGTGATCAAAGCTGGCGTTGGATGTTAGGTGTGGAAGCGATTCCAGCAGTGGTGTATTTTATAGCGCTATTCACTGTTCCCAAAAGTCCGAGATGGTTGATTCAAAAATTGAACAAGGTCAAATTGGCCCGAAAGATTTTACAAAAAATCGGTGGTGAGGAATATGCGGAAATTACCGTAAATGAAATCCAACGTGGATTGGCCAAAAAAGAGAAAAAGGGGAGGTTAAGAGATCTATTCAAAAGCAAGTACGCCACAATAATGATCATAGCTTTGGGAATCGCATTCTTTCAACAGATTACGGGTATCAATGCTATTTTCTACTATGCGCCAACCATTTTTGAACAAGCAGGTGGAAGTACAGATTCGTCATTCTTACAGGCCATTGTAGTAGGCCTAACCAATTTGATTTTCACTTTGGTCGCCATTTGGTTGATAGATCGATTGGGCAGAAAACCTTTGCTATTGATTGGTTCTTCGGTAATGACAATAGCATTGGTAATGGCTGCCCTTGCATTTAATAGCGCTAAATATGAGTTTGACGAATCATCATTGCGCAAAGTTGATGACTATCAAATATTTACAACACTTACGGAATTACGAGGAAATACATATGACAACCAAACTGCACTGTTTGAAGCGGTTAAACCCAAATTAAGGGACGACCAGTTCATGGAGTTCAAACGCAGCCATGTGACCAACTTCATTAGTATAAATGCAAGTTTGGTTTTAGTGGCCATATTGTTGTATGTGGCAGCATTCGCCATATCATTGGGTCCTGTGATGTGGACGCTTATTTCTGAGATATTCCCAAATAAAATTAAGGGCATTGCAATATCTGTTGTTGGTTTTTTCAATTCTCTGGTAAGCTTTTCCGTTACCCAAGTTTTTCCGTGGGAACTTACCAATTTAGGACCAACATGGACATTTGCCATCTACGCGATTTTTTCCTTTATAGCACTGTTGTTTGTTTATCGTTTTGTAGTCGAAACAAAAGGCAAGACGTTAGAGGAAGTCGAAGATTTATTAATAAGAACCTAATTCGGATTGAATTTTAAAATGACGAGTGAACCTACATTATTAAAGGAAACCAAAGAAGTGAATACCAACAAAAGCATGGAACAAATTCAAATAGGCAACGAAAAATTCTTTAAAATCTCCAACAGCGATTCGCTACGGCCATTTTTCATGAGTATCGTAAGCGATTCGGATCATTGGATGTTCATATCCAGTAACGGTGGATTGACTGCAGGAAGAAAGAATGCCGAATACGCCCTTTTTCCATATTACACAGACGACAAGATTACGGAAGCTGCAGAAATTACGGGTTGCAAAAGTATTTTTTCCATAACCACTGGTGAAGCACGGATGGTATGGGAGCCTTTTTCAGAAATGAATAAAGGTAGATATAACATCAGTAGAAATCTTTATAAAAGTGTTTACGGAAACAAAATACTATTTGAAGAAATCAACCACGATCTGGAACTAAAGTTTCAATACCAATGGAATTCGAGTGACATCTTTGGTTTTGTACGTAAATCAAGCTTAGGGAATCTCTCAAACAAGAAGATCAAGGTCAATTTACTGGATGGTGTCCAAAACGTGCTTCCTTATGGTGTTGGTAGTGACCTTCAAAATAGACAAAGTAACCTAGTGGATGCCTACAAGCGTAGTGAACTAATCAAGAATTCTGGTATTGGAATCTATGCGTTAAGTGCAATAATTGTGGACAAGGCAGAACCAAGTGAAGCACTAAAAGCCAATATTGCCTGGTCTGCAGGATTACCCTCACCCAAATACCTATTGTCATCTTTACAACTGAATGCATTTAGAAATAGTGGTGTTGTAAAGGAAGAATTGGACATTAAGGCGGAAAAAGGAGCATACTTCATGAATTCTGAAGTAGCATTAGCGCCAAATTCGGCACAAGAATGGATGATGGCATTAAACGTCAATCAAAATCATTCCGCAATTGCGCGTATGTCCCATTCGCTATCCAGTCCAACTGCAATTTTGGACGAGGTAGAAGCGGATATCATCAAAGGCACAGAAAAATTGATTGGCCTGACCGCAGCGTCAGATGGGCTACAATTGACCACGGACAGCCTTAGGGATACGAGACATTTTTCCAATACGCTCTTCAATATCATGCGAGGCGGCATATTCGATGATGGCTACAAGATTGAAAAATGGGATTTTCTGGATTATTTGTCCAAAGCCAATAAAGAAGTCCATGAAAATGCTCAAAAAACCCTTACTGATTTACCAGAAACCTTCAGTCTTTCGCAACTAAAAGCAGTAACATCCAAAAGTGAGGACAAGGATTTTATTCGCCTCTGTTTGGAGTACCTTCCGTTGAAGTTCAGCCGTAGGCATGGAGACCCAAGTAGACCATGGAATCGATTTTCCATTAATACCAAAAGTGAGCTCGATGGTTCCAAAATTTTGGATTATGAGGGCAACTGGCGGGACATCTTTCAAAATTGGGAGGCTTTGGCACATTCCTACCCTGAGTTTATTGAAAACATGATCCACAAATTCTTGAATGCCACCACCTTTGACGGCTACAATCCATATCGTGTGACCAAGGATGGCTTTGACTGGGAAATCGTGGAACCTGATGACCCTTGGTCCTACATTGGTTATTGGGGAGATCATCAAATCATTTACCTCCTTAAATTCTTAGAGTTCATCACAGACCATGATCCTGGAAAACTGGAAAGTCTATTTGATCAAGATTTATTTGTTTACGCCAATGTGCCGTATAGAATAAAAAGCTTCGAGGATATCGTCAAAAATCCAAAGGACACTATAGAATTCGATGATGAATCAGATAAAAACATACGATCAAGACGGGAGAAAATTGGAGCCGATGGGGCCTTATTAACCACGCGGAAAAATGAAATCCATAAAGCCAATTTTTTAGAAAAAATACTGGCAACTGTCCTTTCCAAATTGTCAAATTTTGTACCGGAGGGTGGAATTTGGATGAATACCCAACGACCCGAATGGAATGATGCCAACAATGCATTAGTTGGGAATGGAGTGTCTATGGTGACCTTGTACTACTTGCGTAGATTTTTAAACTATTTACAAAAGGTGCTCTCCACCACATCAGTCAATGAGGTTTCCATTTCGGAAGAATTGGATACATTTTTCCATGCAATCTCTTCTACATTAAAAGCAAATCTTGATTTGTTGTCTCAGGAAATTAGTGATGAAAATCGGTTCAAAATTGTTGAAGGTTTAGGTACTGCTGGTAGCAACTTTAGAGAAGACGTATATCAACATTCATTCTCTGGTGATAAAAAGTCCTTATCCATCAAAGAAATCATTGAACTGGTAAATACAGGGCTTGCCTTCTTGGAACACTCCATACGGGCCAATAGGAGAAAAGATGGGATGTATCATGCCTATAACCTAATGACAGTACACCAAAATAAGAGTGCATCCATTTCCTATTTGAGTGAAATGCTAGAGGGACAAGTAGCCGTTTTAAGCTCCGGTTACCTCTCACCAGAGGAAAATCTAGAGGTATTGAATGGTCTTAAGCAAAGTGCTTTATTCAGAGAAGACCAATACAGCTATTTACTGTATCCAAACAAGGAGCTCCCTTCGTTCATGACCAAAAATACCATCAGTAAAGAACAAATGAACAGTTCTCAATTACTGTTGGAGTTAGAAAAGAACGGAAACCTTCAGATTATAGAAAAAGATGTCAATGGTGAATACCATTTCAATGGCGATTTTAAGAATGCCGCGGATTTGGAAAATGCTATAAAACTCTTATCCAATTCCTCCTATTCGGATGTAGCCAAAAAAGAATTACCCTTGATTCTGGAAATATTTGAAGCTGTTTTCAACCATAAAGCATTTACGGGTCGTTCAGGTACTTTTTACGGATATGAAGGTTTAGGATCCATTTATTGGCATATGGTTTCCAAGCTTCTTTTAGCGGTAATGGAGGTTACCACAGATGCCATTGATAAAGAAGCGAATGAGGTAGTTATCGGTCATTTGATGGAACATTATTATGAAATCAATGAAGGTATTGGTGTACATAAATCCCCTGAATTGTATGGCGCTTTTCCAACGGATCCCTACTCACACACGCCAGCAGGCAAGGGTGCTCAACAGCCAGGCATGACAGGCCAGGTCAAGGAGGATATTTTAAGTCGTTTTGGAGAGTTAGGGATCAAGGTAGCCAAGGGAAGGCTATGCTTTAATCCAGGATTGTTAAGAAGAAATGAATTTTTAAATCAAACAACCACTTTCAATTATGTGGATGTCCATTCAGTTCCGCAGACTTTTCAATTGGAAGGGGATTCGTTGTGCTTCACCTATTGTCAAGTGCCCATAATTTACACGCTTTCGGACAAAGAACATCTCGTTATTGCCGATGTGAATAATGGCACTTCAATTATCGATTCGCTCTGGCTGGACAAAGAAAATAGCCAACAACTGTTTCAACGAACAGGAAAGATAGATCATATAATCGTCAACTTAAATGAATCAAGATTGAGATGAATGAAAATTCCGTATTATGAAACTAACAACAAAAACACTTCTCCCGCTAATGGCTATTTTGATATGCCATTCCTGTAAGGAGAAAAAAAGTCAAATCTCAGAACCTCAATCCCAAATTAAAAAAGAAGTGACAGCTAAGGATATTTTAGGAAACCCGGATTATTTGGCAATATCATATGGTGGATACCGTGAGATCTCACGAGACATCCAACCTACGCTTGAAGAGTTGAAAGATGATATGAAAATTTTATCCGCCATGGGTATCAAAATCGTTAGAACGTATAATGTTCAATTGCAACAAGCCTCCAATTTACTGCTAGCAATCCGTCAATTAAAAGATGAAAATCCGGAATTTGAAATGTATGTCATGCTGGGCGCTTGGATTGATTGTAAAAATGCATGGACTGGAAAAGAACCCGATCATAATGTGGAAAGTGAACAAAACGAAGCGGAAATTGCCCGAGCAGCCGCCTTGGCCAATGCATACCCCGATATCGTTAAAATCCTAGCTGTTGGGAACGAGGCCATGGTAAAATGGGCCACAAGTTATTATGTCCAACCAAGTGTAATCCTTAAGTGGGTAAATCACTTGCAAAACTTGAAAGAGAACGGTAAACTTCCAAGCGAATTATGGATCACCAGTTCAGACGATTTTTCTTCATGGGGAGGTGGCGATGCTGAATATCACACCCCAGATTTAGAGGAATTGGTGAAGGCAGTGGACTATATTTCCATGCACACCTATGCTTACCATAATACACATTACAATCCGGAATTCTGGGGCGTCCCCGAGGATGAAACCCAATTGGCGGATATCGCAAAAATTGAGGCTGCCATGCTTAGATCAAAGGCCTTTGCCATGTCACAATACGATTCCGTGACCAACTATATGAAGAGTTTGGGGGTAAATAAACCCATTCATATTGGAGAAACAGGCTGGGCAACCGTATCCAACGGGCAATACGGACCAAAAGGTTCACGTGCAACGGATGAATTTAAGGAAGCACTGTATCACAAACATCTTAGGGAATGGACCAACAAAGCGGGTATTTCTTGCTTCTATTTTGAAGCATTCAACGAAAAATGGAAAGACGCGCATAACCAACAGGGTTCGGAGAATCATTTTGGTTTGATCACTTTGGATGGTCAAGCCAAATATGCCTTATGGGAAATGGTAGATAAAGGTGTTTTTGAAGGATTGACCAGAAATGGCAACCCCATCACTAAAACTTATAACGGGGATGAAGAAGCTTTAATGAAGGATGTGCTTGTCCCGCCTTTAAAAAGTGAACAAGCAGTAACACATTAATTCTATCATGAAACTTTTTCTCAGGACGGTATTGGCACTGATAATAATGGCACAAATGACTTCATGTGACTCAAAAGAATTGAAAGTTGAGGTTCTTGAAACCTCAGCGTCGGGTAATAAATTATCCACAATATTAGTTGGGGCCCACAATAAGAAACAAGGATCCATTCAAATAAAGCCTGAAGAAAAGTTTCAGACCATCACAGGATTTGGTGGTTCATTCACAGAGGCATCTGCCCATTTGCTGAATCAATTGGGTGCAGCGAATCGGAAGAAAATCATAGAAGCTTATTTTGGACCAAATGGGGCACGCTACTCGCTTACCAGAACCCATATGAACTCTTGCGATTTTGCCCTAAGCAATTACTCGTATGCTCCAGTTATCGATGACTTGGAATTGGAACATTTCTCTATTGAAGAAGACAAGGAAGATCTTATTCCAATGATCAAGGAGGCCCTATCGGTTTCAGAAGATGGTTTTAAACTTCTTTCTTCTCCATGGACTGCGCCGCCCTGGATGAAAGACAATAAAGACTGGCGCGGAGGTAAGCTTTTACCAGAAAACTATGGTACCTGGGCCAAATTCTTTTCAAAATATGTAGATGCCTACAAAGCTGAAGGAATTGATATTTGGGGATTCACAGTTGAAAACGAACCTTTAGGCAATGACAACAATTGGGAAAGCATGCACTATACCCCGGAAGAAATGACCCGGTTTGTTGAAAACCATTTAGGACCAAGGTTGGAAGCTGATGGAAAGGGGCATATCAAAATTCTGGGTTATGACCAAAATCGTGAGCACTTGAACGAATGGGTAGATGTGATGTATGCATCGGAAGAAACATCAAAATATTATGCAGGAACAGCTATACATTGGTACGCCAGCACTTTTGAGGTATTTCCTGAAGCATTGCAATACGCGCATCAAAAGGCACCCAATAAACATCTTATTCAATCTGAAGCCTGTGTGGATGCCGAAGTTCCAAAATGGCAGGATGACCACTGGTATTGGTCTAAAGAAGCTACGGATTGGGGTTGGGATTGGGCTCCAGAAAAAGACAAGCATCTGCATCCCAAATATGTCCCTGTGTATCGCTATGCTGGTGATATCATTGGTTGCCTAAACAACTGGGTAGATGGCTGGATAGATTGGAACATGGTCTTGGATCGACAAGGTGGCCCAAATTGGTTTAAAAATTGGTGCGTAGCTCCTGTTATAGTTGACCCTCAAGCAGATGAAGTTTATTTTACCCCACTCTACCATACGCTCGCCCATTTCAGCAAATACATTAGACCCAATGCCATTCGAATTGGGTGGGAGAACAATAGTACCGACCTAAAGGTAACGGCAGCAAAAAATCCAGATGGCACCATTGCTGTTGTTTTATTGAATCAACAAGATTCCAAAATAGATTTTGAATTGATCCTAGGAGAAAAATCCCAATACATAACCATAAGTGAACATGCTATCCAAACCATAGTGATTCCCCCTATTGAAACTAACTAAAACATCGATTATGTCAGAAGTAAAAACCATTAAAAAAGACAGAGTCCCCGTAGGACAAAAAGCGGCCTTTGGGGCTGGGCATTTTATTTTGAACATCTTACCCGGAACATTAGGTGTTTTTATTCAGTTTTTTTTGTTAACAGCTTGGGGTGTTGACCCGCTTTGGGCAGGTCTCTTAGGCGGATTGCCTAGGATTTTCGATTCCATAACAGACCCTATAATGGGATTCATCTCAGACAATACAAAATCGAAATGGGGACGTAGGAGACCCTACATCTTTGTGGGTGCTATCGTTAGTGGGATACTTTTCTTCCTCATGTGGCAAATTGATGACAATGCATCCCAAACCTATATCATTTGGCATGTTATGGTACTTCAATTGTTATTCCTGATTGGTAATACCATGTTCGCCACACCACTTGTTGGTTTAGGTTACGAAATGACCCCTGATTACAATGAACGTACTCGTCTGATGGCATTTTCCAATACCATGGGTCAAATTGCATGGATGATCGTTCCATGGTTATACGTCATTATTCCTGATTCAAATACGTTCAACACGCAAACAGAAGGGGTTCGGACAATGGCTCTAATTGTAGGTGCCATGTGTATTGTATTTGGCATACTGCCAGCTATTTTTTGTAGAGGTATCGATGCGGCCAATATGGAGAATCGGAAAGAAATCAATTTTAAAACGCTTTCCTCCAACATGAAAGAACTATTAGCTGGAATTAAACAAGTCTCCAAGAATAAACCATTCATGAAACTATGTGCCGCAACATTTTTAGTCTTTAATGGCTTTCAATTAGTGGCAGCTTTTGGTGTTTTTATTATTGTTTTTTACATGTATAGCGGAAGCTATGAGTTAGCTGGTACTTGGCCTGCCTGGTTCAATACCATCAATGCTATGATCACTGCATTTTTGGTGATTCCAATTATTTCAAGAATGGCAAACAAATGGGGGAAACGTAAAGCGTTTATCATTTCCACCGCTCTATCCATTGTAGGTTACCTTTTGAAATGGTGGGGTTTTGACACTGAGCTAAACGATAAATTCAGCCAAACCGGATTTGCCAAGAGTATGAACGCTGGGGTAAGCTCAATATTTGAGTCCATCAATCCATTTTTGGAAAGCGTGGGTATGTCTTGGTTCAGCATTGAGCCCGGCACAGAAATCCCATGGTTGATTTTTGTTCCAATCCCACTTTTCGCTTTCGGTATGGGTGGCCTTTTCACCTTAATGATGAGTATGACTGCTGATGTCTGCGACTTGGACGAATTGGAAAATGGTATGCCTAGAAAAGAAGGTACTTTTGGTGCAATTTATTGGTTGATGGTTAAAATTGGGCAATCCATTGCTCTTGTATTGGGGGGCGTCATTCTAAAAATTGTAGGCTTCGACCCAGGTGCATCAGAACAAACCTTGGACACAATGAATCGCTTAAGAATTGCTGATATCATTGTACCGTCATTTACTGCAGCCTTGGCAATATGGGTCATGTGGAAATACAGTCTTAGCGAAAAGAGAGCTCGAGAAATCAAAGCGGAACTGGTAAATAGAAGAGGTGAGCTCTAACACTAAATAAAAATCAAAAAATAAAAGAAGTCTATGTCTTCAAGAAGGAAAGAAAAATTTTTAACATTGGCCTCCTTGGATTATTCCAACAAATCCAAAAAGGAGTTACAGGATATGGCAAGGAAAACATTGGAGGATGGTATGCATGGTCTCTGTTTTAGTCCGTATGTGGAAGGTCAAAATCCTGGAGATCAACTCACCGAGGATCAAATCCGTAGACGAATGGAAATCATTCAGCCATATACCCAATGGATACGATCTTTTTCATGTACCGAGGGAAATGAACTGATCCCCAAAATTGCACATGAATACGGGATCAAAACATTGGTTGGAGCCTGGCTTGGTGAAGATTCCGAAATCAATAAAATGGAAGTGACCAATCTTATTGATTTGGCAAATCAGGGATTTGTTGATATCGCAGCAGTTGGAAATGAAGTATTGTACAGGGGAGATCTAAACGAAGATGAACTTCTAGGACACATTTACACTGTAAAAAATGCCATCTCTAAAGTACCCGTTGGTTATGTGGATGCTTATTATGAATTTGTGGATCATCCAAGAATCTCAGAAGCTTGTGATGTTATTTTGGCCAATTGCTACCCGTTTTGGGAAGGTTGCGACATGGACTATTCCTTGCTCTACATGAAGGATATGTATCAACGCGCCCTAGGTGCAGCTAATGGTAAAAAAGTTATTATTTCTGAAACCGGATGGCCTAGTCAGGGAACCAACTTAGAAGGAGCGTTCCCATCATATGAGAATTTCCTGAAATACTTCATGAATACTCAAAAATGGTCTAAGGAAGATGATATTGAAATCTTCTTTTTCTCTTCGTTTGACGAATCTTGGAAAGTGGGTTCTGAAGGGGATGTTGGGGCCTATTGGGGGCTTTGGGACAAAGATGAAAAACTAAAATTCTAATGGTTTTGGGGGGATTTTATCGATTCCAATGAATTTGAAAAGTTCCTCCAAGAACATTTAATCTTCTTGCATTTTACCCTCTCGGTTTTAGTCATTATTTGTAAGACAATTCCGTTAAGTTTTGCTACCTTTAAGAGGTTCCTCACAATTGTTCATAGTACAGTTACCCATGTGATAATATGCAAAGCATATGGTTACAATGGATTGGCAGCACCTTTAAATCGTGTGATTAATGGATATGACATAAGTCATGTTCTTGGATGCCGCAACATCCTACATTTGAATTTTCAATCTTAAAGCCTAATCGAAATCAACCTATGAAAAATCGATTTTCCCCTTTTAGTTTATTGGTAATTCTGTTTAGTTTTTATTCACTACAAGCGCAATTAGTCGTAGATGCAGACCTAAGAGCTCGTTTTGAGTACCGTCACGGTTTTGGAAATCTTTTTCCTAACAATGCCGATCCAGGAGCATTTGTAGTCCAGCGTTCAAGATTAAATATCGGTTATACCCAAGAGCGACTTAAGCTGTTCTTAAGTATTCAAGATGTGAGCACCTGGGGCGATACCCGTCAAATATTGATCAATGATGGTAATGATTCCTTTTCCTTATTTCAAGCTTGGGCACAAGTATTTTTGGATGAAGCTTGGTCGGTTAAGGCAGGTAGACAGGTAATTTCTTATGACGACCAACGCATTTTTGGTGGTCTTGATTGGGCTATGCAAGGTAGATTCCATGATGCCGCTTTGATCAAATATAAAAGTGATGATTTCCTAGCCGATTTTGGTTTTGCATTCAATCAGCAGAATATAGCTAGTGAAACTACCGCATTTCCAATACAGGGGTTCTTCAGTTACAAAACAATGCAGTATGCCTATCTTCATAAAAAATGGGAAAAAACTTCTGCTAGTTTTCTTTTTCTAAACAATGGGTTTCAAAAGTTTGATGCCAATGGAGATGCTGATGGTACGTTTAATCGTCAAACCACCGGAACCTATTTTCAATTCCCAATAGATCAAGTAAAATTTGCAGGTAGTGCTTACTATCAGTTTGGAAAAGCCGCTGCGGATACTGATCTAAGCGCTTATCAAGTTTCCTTGGAAGCAAATTATAAACCAAACAACACATTGTTTGGTGTCGGTTTCGAATTACTAAGCGGGACTGATCAAGACGGCGATTCAAAAAACAAGTCTTTTTTCCCATTATACGGTACCAACCACAAATTCAATGGTTACATGGACTATTTCTACGTGGGCAACCACGCCAATAATGTCGGTTTGAACGATGTGTACGCCAAAGTTAGATTCACAACAGGTGAAAAATCCTCTTTGTTGATCAAAGGGCATTATTTTTTGGCCAATGCGGAATTGACCAACGATGAAAGCAAATATTTGGGTACGGAAGTAGATGTGGTGTTTAACCAAAAGATAATAAAGGGGGTAACATTGGATTTAGGCTATTCCCATATGTTTGCTTCAGAAAGTATGAGTTTGATCAAAGGCGGTAGACCGCATGACAATACCAATAATTGGGCATGGGCACAACTGATCATAAAACCCAATCTCATCACTTGGAATCCAAAAATTGATTAACTTAAGGACAACGTACCAACCATGATGATACTGCCTTATAAATACTCCAGATGGCGTACCACGGCCATTATGTCCATTGCGGTCATTGTTGGTCTTGGATTGTTTTTAGCCAAAGAGGCAGAGGTGGTATCCTATATGTCCGATGACCCCCAAGCTTGTGTCAATTGTCATGTAATGACCTCTGTTTACAATTCGTGGATGCATAGTTCACATAGGGAATGGGCGAATTGCAATGATTGCCATGTACCGCATAACAATATAGCCAACAAGTATTTTTTTAAAGCGAAAGATGGTCTTTACCATGCTTCAATTTTTACGCTAAGGGCGGAGCCAGAAGTAATTTTCATGAGGGAAGCATCACAAGAGGTGGTTCAGGAAAATTGTATCCGGTGCCATGTGCAGCAAGTTACCCAAACCAAATATGAAAGTTGGCTTCCCAACCACACAGCAAACCGCACGGAGCGCAAATGTTGGAGTTGCCACATGGAAGTGCCCCATGGAAGTGTTCATGGTACATCCACCATACAATATAATATAGCACCCCTCCCCACAGATACCGGGGAAAGCATCGTACCAGATTGGATTACAGAAGAATTAAAAAACCAAGAAAATGAAGAATAAAGTCCTGTTCATCGTCACCGTTGTTGTTGTTTTTTTGCTAGGGCTATTGGCATCTAGCATCATCAACCGAAAAAATGAAGCACGATACAAATATGTGCCCAAGGTAGATATTGCCGAAACAGAACCAAGAAATGAGGTCTGGGGAGAAAATTATCCCAAGGAGTACCAATCTTTTCTTCAAACTTCTGAATCACAATTTGCCAGCTATCAAGGTGGTTCGGTCATGCGCGATATGCTTGAGGAAGATCCTAAATTGGTGGTTTTGTGGGCAGGGTATGGTTTTTCCAAGGACTATAATCAAGGTAGAGGTCACTTTTATGCAGTGGAAGATCTCCAAAATACATTACGAACGGGAGGTCCCAAAGGAAAGGGAGATGGTCCAATGCCTGCGACTTGTTGGGCCTGTAAAAGTCCTGATGTTCCTAGATTAATGAATGAGCATGGCGTAGCTGAATTCTATAGCGGTAAATGGGCAGATAAAGGTTCTGAGGTGGTAAATCCAATTGGTTGTGCGGATTGTCACGATTCCGAAACCATGAAACTTCAAATAACCAGACCAGCCTTGATTGAAGCATTCGATGCCATGGGCAGGGATATCACCAAAGCTACCCATCAAGAAATGCGTTCATTGGTTTGCGCCCAGTGTCATGTTGAATATTACTTCAATAAAAACCTGCCTGGAAAAGAGGGTATTCCGTATTTGGTATTCCCATGGAAAAATGGAACTTCCGTTGAACAAATGGAGGCCTATTACGACAGTATCAATTTTAAGGATTGGACACACAGCATTAGCAAAGCCCCGATGCTAAAAGCCCAACACCCAGGATGGGAGGTTTTTCAAACCGGAATTCATGCCCAAAGAGGGGTCTCATGTGCTGATTGTCATATGCCATATAAAAGCGAGGGAGGTCAAAAATACACTGACCACCATATCCAATCACCTCTTAATAATGTAAATAACGCCTGCCAAGTTTGCCACAGGGAAGATGCACGAAATTTGGTGCAAAACGTTTATGAGCGTCAACAAAAGTCCACCGAAACAAGAATACAACTTGAAGAACTTCTGGTTAGAGCACATGTTGAAGCCGGTAAATGTTGGGAGCTAGGTGCAACAGATAATCAAATGGCCGAAATTTTAATGGATATACGTCACGCTCAATGGCGTTGGGACTATGCTGCCGCCTCCCACGGTTCATCATTCCATTCTCCAGTGGAAACCGGACGCGTTATAGGAAGCGGTCTTGTAAAAGCACAAGAAGCACGTTTAAAATTAGCTCGACTTTTGGCGGAGCTAGGACATAATGAACCCGTTGCCATGCCAGATATTTCAACCAAGGAAAAGGCCCAGGAATATATAGGTCTGGATATGGAAAAACTGGAACATGAAAAAGAAGTTTTCTTGGAGAATGTCCTTCCCAAATGGTTGGAAGAAGCCAAAGAACGAGAATCAAAAATGCCTATTGGCACTAAATAACCAAGTAATCCTTCAACGGTCCATTTGGTGAATTCAACCTTGAAGTGCGTACCAGATGGACCTTTGTTTTTACTTTAATCCACTCTAATTTTAGTGTAAAAGGCTATGGGCAGAATGTACCGCTTGTTTTCTTCACCAATACTGGCTTTACTGCTTTTATTGGTATTTGCCGTGTCTATGGGTGTGGCTACGTTTATAGAAAATGACTTTGGCATTCCCACTTCCTGGAAATTGGTGTACAATGCGCTATGGTTTGAATTGGTCATGTTGGGACTTGGGGTTTGTTTTCTCTTCAATATTTCAAAATATCGTTTGTGGCGCAAAGTAAAGTGGCCTATCCTTATGTTTCATTTGGCCTTTATCTTAATACTAATCGGAGCCGCAATTACCCGATATCATTCCGAAAGTGGTATCATGCGAATTCGAGAAGGCAATTCAAGCAACCATATCATTTCTGACGCTAGTTTCCTGACAGCACAACTTACCGATGACAAGGACAATAAAATCATAAAAAAAGAACTCGACCTATCTCTCAAAGGCGATAACACTTTTGAAATCAAGGAAACGTACAAGGGAAAAACCTTATCTATATCCTATTTGGATTATTTGATTGATGCAGAAGCCGTTGTGGTTGATGATCATAAGGAAGGTGAACCTCTTTTGGAAGTGGTAATTTCAGATGGCTCAGAAAAAAAGACGGTTATTCTGAAAAAAGGTGAAGTTGAAGCCATTGGTGCGCATCAACATTTGATTGGTTTCGAATCCAATAATCGCTCCGCCGTAAACATTTATGAGGAGTCTGGTATTTTTAAGATCATGAGTCCAGATGATTTGGATTTCTTCATTATGGCCTCCCAAAATGCGGGAAGAATTGCTAAGGACAGCATTCAGAATATACATTTAAAGACCCTATTCCGATGGCACGATGTCTCTTTTGTACCCAACACCTTCCACAAACAAGGTAAAATCGATTTGATATCCGCCCAGGAGCAACCCAAGGATAATGATGAATTAAAAGATGACGTGCTACAAGTAAGGGTTCAATATGGTTCGGAAGAAAAAACTGCAAATCTTTTATATCGAAACGGTTTTATCGCCACTACCCATACGTTGGATATGAACACTTGGAAACTCAGCCTATCTTATGGAGCGGATTCCATTGTTCTCCCTTTCGCATTAAGACTTACTGATTTTCAGCTGGAACGCTACCCTGGTTCTTCAAGCCCGTCTTCTTATGCCAGTGAAGTCGAAATCCTAGATGGCAATAATACCATACCGTACCGAATTTACATGAACAATGTTCTAGATCATAGCGGTTATCGATTTTATCAGGCCAGTTATGACACCGATGAGCTAGGAACGGTATTGGCCGTAAATAAAGACGCTCTGGGTACATGGATTACCTATTTAGGGTATTTATTCATGGGTATTGGTATGCTGTTTACCTTGTTTGGTAGAACTTCAAGGTTTAGATTGATCAGTTCCAAATTGAAGAAATTGAAAAAGAATGCAGTTTTAGGTATTCTATTTCTTGCATCTTTTTCAGCATACGCGCAAGTAGAAAATCAAAATGAGATAGTTCTGATTGACCAAGGGCATGCTGAGGCATTCGGTCAACTTTTTGTGCAAGACTTGGATGGACGTATAAAACCAATCAACACCCTGGCTTCTGAGTTCTTAAGAAAACTATCGGGCAAGCCCTATTTGATGGTACAGAACCAAAAATGGACCGCAGATCAGGCCTTCCTGGCCATGCACACTGCCCCAAATGATTGGCGTGATTTACCAATTATCAAAATGGACAAGGATAAACTGGCTGAACATTTACCAAAGCTATCAGAGACCAAATCAAAACTGTATGCCTTCGGTGATTTTTTAGATTCTGATGGCAATTATCTATTATCACGTGAAGTGGAATTGGCCAATCAAAAGAAACCAGCGGAACGAAACGAGACGGATAAAGAATTGATCAAAGTAGATGAACGTTTCAACATCCTGTTCAATGTACTTTCTGGAAACTATCTAAAGCTGTTTCCCAATAAAAACGACCCAAACAACACTTGGTTTACACATACGTATCATTTTAATGATTTCCCAACTGAAGATGCACAATTCGCACGAGGTATTATGCCCTTGTATTTTAGTGATATCATCAACCAAAATTATACATCGGCGGCAGAAAAACTATCCTATATCCATGTATATCAGAACACGCTGGCCGAAGCCATTGTACCTTCAGAACAAAAACTGAACGCAGAGCTATGGTACAATAAACTCAATATCAATTTTTGGATGTTTCAGGCCTTCTTTAGTCTTGGCGGAATCCTTTTATTGTTGTCAGTTGTTAAGGTCCTGACCTCCAAAAAATGGATATCCTTGGTTTGGAATCTATTTTTCTTGCTCGTTCTTGTTGCATTCTTAGTATTGAGTGGCAATCTCATTTTAAGATGGTACATAGCTGGACATGCACCTTGGAGTAACGGATATGAAATGCTCGTTTTTGTATCATGGGCCCTCCTCTTTTCCGGTTTGTTGAGTTTTAGGAAATCAATATTTGCATTGCCTTTGGCTACTTTGTTTTCTGGAGCATTACTTTTTGTTTCCTACTTGGATTGGTTGAATCCGGAGATCACCAATTTAATGCCTGTATTGAAATCTTATTGGTTGAAAATACATGTTGCGACCATAGTTAGTAGTTATGCACCACTTGCACTTGGTGCCGTATTGGGTATGATGGCTTTAATACTGTTCCTTTTTAAGAACAAACAAAACCATGTAAAAATTGAAAAGCATATTTTGGAATTGACCTATATGAACGAATTGCTTTTGACAATCGGATTGTTCTTGCTAGCCGTTGGGACTTTTTTGGGTGGGGTTTGGGCCAATGAATCATGGGGACGTTATTGGGCTTGGGACCCAAAGGAAACCTGGGCTTTGATAAGCATCATAGTTTATGCCATTGTACTACACTTAAGATTTGTACCAAAGCTCAATAATTATTTGGTTTTCAATAGTGCAAGTATGTTCGCATTCTGGTCCATTATCATGACTTCTTTTGGAGTCAACTACTATCTTACCGGGCTACACAGTTATGCCACAGGAGATCCTATTCCAATTCCCACATTCATTTATGTACTGGTGGCAATCATGTTGATGCTAAGTATTGGCGTATCACTGAAAAAACATTGGGAAAAAATAGTTGACTAAAAAAGTAGCCCCGGCAAGAATCGAACTTGCATCTAAAGTTTAGGAAACTTCTATTCTATCCATTGAACTACGGGGCCAGATTCCAAAAGTGGATAGCAAAAATATGATTTTTTGTGATTCTCGTGCTAATGCGGCAGCTTGCTTTTTGTAAGTCCATAGCTCAATGCACCAATCAAGGCTCCAAACAATACAATCAATATGGGAATAAATCCTGCACCGGCCAAAGCATACATTGGCCCGGGACAAGCACCTGCCAAAGCCCATCCTAAACCAAACATGAGTCCACCTATTGCATTTGCCTTAAACGTCTTCTTTTTGGGAGCTACGGAAATCTCTTCTCCTGAGATGGATTTTACTTTTCCCCTTTGGATAATTTGCATTAAAAGTATACCCAAGGTAACCGCAGAGCCAATTATCCCATACATGTGAAACGACTCAAATTGGAACATTTCATAAATGCGGAACCAAGATGCCGCTTCGGACTTAATCAGTACGATACCAAAAAAAGTTCCTACAAAAAAGAATGCTATATTTTTCATGAGCCAAAGAGTAAAGGAAAAAAGAAATGAACCATCAATAATCCGCCTGCAAAAAAGCCGATTACGGCAATCAACGAGGGTAATTGCAAACTGCTTAACCCAGAAATGGCATGTCCGGAAGTACAACCACCCGCATATCTAGCTCCAAATCCAACCAAAAAACCGGCAACCAAAAGAAGCAATACTGTAAACGGATCAGACAAACTTGAAGTTGAGAAAAGTTCGGATGGAAGATAGGCCTTTCCTGCGCTGGAGAACCCCAAATCATTTAACATGGAAATGGTCATTTCCGAGATGGCGACTCCTTTGTTATTCGTTAACACATTTGACCCCAAATAGCCTCCAAAAACAACTCCTAAAACCACTAATAAGCTCCAGCTTTTGGATTTTACATTGGTTTTAAAATAATCGGAAATCTTTCCGGCACCACCTATGGTACACATTGTTTCCAAATTGGAGGACATGCCAAAACGCTTGCCCATCAACAATAAGATTGCCATTACCAGAACAATTAATGGTCCTGATACATACCATGGCCATGGTTCATATATCATGATGTATTGGAATTTGAAGAGCGCCTACGCGTCTTATTTTTTCCCGCTGTTCATTAAAGCTAAAACGGAAACTATAAGAACGATGACTACAAGGACAAATAATCCTATCATCCAAATACCGTTTTCCCAAGCAACCAATGGAATTGAAGTAAACATATGTATCTATTTTGGATATTATTGTCAAATGTAACGGAGCCCCTTGTTATATTTTATGATTTATCTCAAGTTACAATTTTTGGCAAGAACATACCCTGGCCACAGAGACCAGGGCATATGACCTATAACCAATCAAAAAACGAAATCATGTTCAAGCATTTGGCGCTTTAAACCTGATTATCATTCAACCTTAGACAAAACTAAATCATGTCAACATCCAAATTGGTAACATGGGTTACATTGGCATGCATTTATTTATACTATTTTTAGTTTTGAATATTTCTGGAATGAAACGACGTGATTTTGCAGCAAGGGTTAGCCTTGGAACGCTAGGAACCATTTTGGGGACACCCATAGTGTATGGTCATTTAATGCCTAAGGATTATGTGCCATTGGCATTACAAAACACCGACCCCTTCAAATTGTTCAACAAGGATAAGGAGATGGTGGTACTGAATGACAAGCCTTGGAATATGGAGGCCCGGGCCCATTTACTGAATGATGCAATCACACCGAACAGATACATGTTCATTCGGAATAATGGGAAAATCCCTGAAAATATAGATGCAGAAAACTGGACTTTGACCTTTGATGGAGAAGCGGTGGCAAATCCTAAAACCTATTCATTAGCTGAACTAAAGAGTAAATTCAAACACTATACCTATCAATTAACGCTTGAGTGTGGTGGCAATGGGCGTAGCGAATTCAATCCCCCCGCAAAAGGAAACCAATGGACTGTTGGTGCGGTATCTTGCGCCAATTGGACCGGTGTACGCCTTAGAGATGTTCTTAATGATTTGGGCATTTCATCAAATGCAGTATATATTGGCTATCATGCAGCTGATACCCATTTGAGTGGTGACCCGACAAAAGAACCAATTTCCAGAGGTGTTCCGCTGACAAAAGCGATGCAAGAGGAAACTTTATTGGCTTTTCAAATGAACGGAAATGACATTCCTTTGGCACATGGTTATCCTTTACGCTTGGTATGTGGTGGATGGCCTGCTTCAGCTTCAGGTAAATGGATCAACAAAATAAGCATTCGTAACAAAGTGCATGATGGGGCTAAAATGGGAGGATCTTCATACCGGGTTCCTTGTGAAACTGTTGCACCAGGTACCGAAGTGGATAAATCAAACATGTGCATAATTGAGTCAATGCCTGTAAAATCATTGATTACTTATCCAAAAAGCGGCGCATTGCTAAAGTTAGGACAACGAATAAACATCAATGGACATGCCTGGGCGGGAGAACTTGAGGTTTCCCGCATGGAGTATTCTTTGGATTTTGGTAGCACGTGGAATGTTTGTGAACTAAAAAAACCTGCAAATAGACTTGCATGGCAGCATTTTAATGCTGCAATTTCCTTCTCAAAAAAGGGCTATTATGAAATTTGGGCTAGAGCCACCGACCAAAATGGTAAAAGCCAACCCATGGTATTACCTGGATGGAATCCAAAAGGATACCTCAATAACGCGTGTCATCGAATTGCTGTAAAGGTGGTATAAATGGAGCAATTTGACCAACAAGTAAAATCACTTACCGGAATACTATTCCTGTTTTTGCTTTTGATCGTGTTTTTCTTTGGTGGATTGTTCTATTTAGCCAATAATCCAGAAACTGCAACATCCATTGTTGAGCAGGAACAAGAATCCGAGGGCACTTATAAAGCCATTGAAAATGGGATTCATTTGGATACAGGTTTTGTTGTGGATGAAGGAATGGAGGCGACGATTCAAAATTGCACCAACTGCCATTCTGCAAAATTAGTTACCCAAAACAGGATGAGCAGGGAAGGTTGGGAAGCGACTATTCGTTGGATGCAGGATACCCAAAACCTTTGGGATTTGGGCAACAATGAAGAACTGATTTTATCCTACTTGGCCAAAAACTATGCGCCAACTGCAAAAGGACGACGACAAAATCTCGACCAAACAGAATGGTACACATTGGAATAACTATTGGATATGGAATTTATTGAAGCATTTGTAAATAGTTTTATAGGTACGGCCCAATGGACCTGGAAATCCATCTTGTTTCAAGTCCCTTGGTACAACAATTACTTTTGGGGGTTGATTCTGATATCAATTGCCGTTTGGTTAATGGAAATCGCTTTTCCATGGCGTAAGGATCAGTCTACTTTTAGGAAGGACTTTTGGTTGGATGGGTTTTATATGTTCTTCAACTTTTTTGTTTTTGCCATTGTAATAAGCGGCGTTTACAAGGTATTGGAATTGTTATTTGGTAAAATTGGGATTACTGCCAAAAGTCTTGCACTAATAGACATTTCCTCTTGGTCTTTAGCACTACAATTGATTGTATTCTTTATTGTACTTGATTTTGTACAGTGGTTCACCCACGTAATGCTGCATCGGTTTCCGGTACTATGGCGATTTCATCAAGTACATCACAGTGTAAAGGAAATGGGATTTGCCGCGCACTTGCGTTATCATTGGATGGAGAACATCCTATATAAACCTCTGAAGACATTTGGAGTTATGCTGCTTGGTGGATTTGAACCAGAGCAGGCGTTTATTGTTCATTTTATTGCTATTGCCATTGGCCATCTTAACCACGCCAATATCAAAATAACTTATGGCCCTTTAAAGTATGTGTTCAACAATCCAGTTATGCATTTATACCACCATTCATACATACTCCCCAAAAATAGTTTTGGAGTGAATTTTGGCATAAGCCTTAGTGTTTGGGATTATCTTTTTAGCACAAACCACATTCCTGAAGATAGTGGCACTATTAGATTGGGATATCCAGGTGACGAGACCATGCCAAAAGGATTTTGGCGACAATTGTTCCATGGATTCAGAAAATCCAAAACGGATTGAAAATCAGCTACCAAACCGTCCTACAGCACAACTAACAAATGATTTTGCCTTGGTCAAAACACCATTTTCTTCATCGTTGATTGGATAGCCGAGTGTTTTTAATTTAGCTATGACCAATGCCATGTCTTGCTCCTCTGAATAACCCAATTCAACTTCAGATAGTTCTGAATCAACTTCAACATGAGTTATTCCTGGCAATTCCAACAAACGTGTTTTGATGGTATGTGCACATCCTCCACATTTTAAATTCTGCACCTGAATTTTTGTTGTCATTTTTTTCTATTTCCCTGATTTGACCCAATCATCGTAACCGCCGGAATAATCATAGATATTCGTGAAACCGTTTTCTTTGAAGATTTGTGCTGCACGATTACTTCGTCCTCCTTTTTTGCAAAATAGATATACCGGTTTCTCTTTGTCCAAATCCAATATCAACTCCGAAAAATTGGCGTCGTTGACATTCAAATTTATGGCTTGTCCTATGCTGCCAGCTGCAAATTCTTGTGGCGTCCGTACATCTATCAATTGCACATCCTTGTCCAAAGCGTTTTCAATCAACGTCTGTTTGTCAATTTTGGTAATTGTGCTTTTCTCTTTGGGTTGACAAGAAAGCATCAACAAACCACAAACTAAGGACAAACAATATTTCAACATCTGAAATCTCCTATTTTAAGGTGGTTGGACATACAAAATCAGTCACTGGAATTCCGGCTTCTTTAATGGCTTTGAAACCTCCCGCGATATCTACTAGATTATGAATCCCCCTGCTTTTAAGGATAGAAGCCGCTATCATACTGCGATATCCTCCAGCACAGTGGATATAAAAAGTTTCATCGGAAGGGAACTCGGCCAAATGATCGTTTAGGAAATCCAAGGGTGTTAAATGCGCATCTTCAACATGTTCCGCTGAAAACTCTGTCTCTTTTCGAACATCGAACACTGGAATCTTCGCCTCAAGTTCCTTTTTAAAGGTATCTGCATTGATACTTTTTACCGTATCCAAATCCTTACCTGCTGCCTTCCAAGCAGCAACACCTCCTTTTAGATACCCAAGAGTACCATCAAACCCAACACGGGATAATCGCGTAATGGTTTCCTCTTCCTTTCCTTCAGGGGTTATAAGTAAGATGGGTTGTTTTACATCTGCAATCAAAGCACCTACCCATGGCGCAAAACTTCCTCCAAGTCCAATGAAGATGGATCTAGGAACATGACCTTCGGCAAAATCTTGTTGATGTCGTACATCCAAGACCACCGCACCCGTATCATTGGCGACAGCTTCAAATGCTTCAGGACTTAAGGCTTGCGTTCCTCTTTCCAGTACCACGTCAATATCTTCGTATCCTTCCTTGTTCATTTTCACGTTCAAGGGGAAGTATTGTGGTGGTGGCAATAGACCATCTGTAACCTCGTTTATAAATTCTTCTCGGGTCATATTGGCCCTTAGGGCATAGTTCATTTTTTTCTGATTCCCCAAAGTATCCACAGTCTCTTTCATCATGTTCTTACCACATGCAGAACCTGCACCGTGTGCCGGATATACAATGATTTCATCAGCTAATGGCATAATTTTATTTCGAAGACTATCAAACAAAGTTCCTGCTAACTCTTCTTGCGTCATATCTGCAGCCTTCTGAGCTAAATCAGGTCGACCTACATCACCTAAGAATAGTGTGTCACCACTAAAAATGGCATGGTCCTCTCCTGCTTCATCTTTTAATAAATAGGTGGTACTTTCCATAGTATGACCAGGGGTGTGCAATACCTCAATGGTAAGTTTTCCGAGCTTAAACTCCTGACCATCTGTTGCGATAATCGCATCAAAGGATGGATTGGCCAATGGCCCATAAACAATAGGCGCTCCAGTTTCTTTGGAAAGGGTTACGTGGCCGCTTACAAAATCCGCGTGAAAATGTGTTTCAAAAATATACTTGATGGTGGCTCCATCTTCCTTTGCCCTTTTGATATAGGGTTCCACCTCACGAAGGGGATCTACAATCGCAACTTCTCCTTCACTTTCAATATAGTAGGCACCTTGCGCCAAGCATCCGGTATATATTTGTTCTATTTTCATCTTTTAAAATTTTAGTCAAAAATACGCTAGTTTTCCCGTTCCCATTGTTACTCATGTTACAAAGGGGTGTTTTTGGACTGGAACGTTAAGCGTTCTTGAATTTTGTCCTGGACTTTATGGTTGGTACAATAGGCAATAGCCTCAGGCATGCGCACAAACATATTCTCTTTTCCAATACTGTGAATCAATCCACTACTGTAAAAGATATCCCGCGCGGGACCTATAGCACCTGTTACCAAAAATTCTATTTCTTTACTCTTTAAATCCTTTACTATTCGCTCCAACATTGCCACCCCGCTGCTATCAATATAATTGATAGGTTCAGCACTCAAAATCACATATTTAAGCTGGGGGCCCTTTGCATCGATGTGATAGTAAAGTTGTTTTTTAAAATAATCTCTATTCCCAAAATAAAGTTGCGCATCAAAACGTATGATCAGTTTATCCTCATCCACTTCAACTTCCTCTGAAAATCGGTCTATATTTTTGAAATAGTCGGTTCCTTTGATTCTCCCTAAAACTGCTATATGGGGGAGGGATGTGCGATAAACCAACAGCAATAGCGAAAACAATACCCCCAATAGAATCCCCTCGATCAAGCCCACAAAAAGTGTTAGGAAAAAAGTAGCTTGAAGTAGAACAAACTCGTCTTTTCTATGCTTCCACAAGGTCAATGGATATTTAAAATCTACCAAACCAAACACCGAAACCATAATAATGGCACCGAGCACTGCAGTTGGTAGGTTATAAAACAATGGCGTTAAAAAGAGTAAGGTTACCGCAATAAACAGTGCCGCAAAAATCAATGACATTCCAGTCTTGGCTCCGGATTGATCGTTAACTGCGGTTCTGGAGAAACTACCAGATACAGGTAAAGATTGAAACAATGACCCTAACAAATTGGACATCCCCAACGCACGAAGTTCCTGGTTGGGCTCAATTTCATATTCCGGATGTTTTTCCTCTATGGTCTTGGCTATGGAAATGGCTTCCATGAACCCATAAAGTGCTACGGTAATGGCAATGGGCATAATTTTACCAATTTCCACAATTTGAAAATCTGGAAGCTGAAAGAAAGGCAATCCTTTGGGTACTTCGCCAACAAGTGGAACACCTTGATCTTCCAGACCAAAAAAGGTAACCGCTACGATTCCCAATAGCACGATCAATAGTGCTACGGGTATTCGTTTGCTCAATTTACCCATAAGCACAATGATTGCAATCGCCAATAGTCCCACAAGCAATGCATAGCCATTAAGTTGGAAAATGCTCTCCCAAATATTTGCCAACAGCACATGAATCTTGCTGGATTGAGGGAATTCCGTTCCCAATATATGTTTTAATTGACCCAACCCGATTAGAATTGCGGCGGCAGAGGTAAAACCACTAATAATGGGTTTAGAGAGGAAATTGACAAAGAATCCCATTCGAAAGATTCCCAACAACAATTGAATTGCGCCGACAATAAAACTCAATAAGAGAACTGCAGCAATATACGCCTCAATCGATATCAAATTCAATGCCCCAATCCCAACCGCAACTAAAAGAGAATCCATGGCTACGGGTCCAACTGCCAATTGTCTGGACGTACCCGTTAGTGCATAGACCAACTGAGGTGCCAAAGCGGCGTAAAGCCCATAAATAGGAGGCAATCCTGCAATCATTGCATAAGCCATTCCCTGAGGCACCAACATTATTCCCAAGGTGATTCCTGCTGATACATCGCTCAGAAGTATGCCACGATTGTATGTCCGAATCCATTTTAAGATGGGAAAATAACGAGCCAACATTGTTTATGGTTTAGTGCAAAAGTAGTTAGTCCATTGCTGAATTTATGTAACCAAGGACACAATCTTATAATTCCAAGAGTTGAATATGGTTTCGATGTAGCTTCAACTTCTTCAGCTTTTCAAGTTTTTTAAGCAAACGGGAAACCACCACTCTAGAGGTATGTAGGTCATGTGCAATTTCTTGATGTGTACTATGAATGCTATTGTCCTTGGTGACCTCTGATTTTTTTCTAAGATATTCCACTAATCGTTGGTCCAACTTCTTGAACGCAATGCTGTCCACTGTATGTAATAACTCGTTTAAACGATTGTGGTAACTTTCAAAAACGTAGCTTCTCCATCCGTTATATTTAGCCATCCACTCCTCCATTTTTTGAACGGGCACCATCACCATTCGTGCATCAGTTTCGGTAATGGCCCGGATTTCACTTTTGGTCTGGCCCATACAACAAGCCATAGTTACAGAGCAAGTTTCGCCTCGCTCTAAATAATACAATAGTAGTTCTTCACCTTCTTCATCGTCACGCAGGATTTTGATGGCTCCAGATAGTAAAAGTGGCATGCTTCGTATATAATTGCCAATTTCCATCAATGTTTCGCCTGCTTTATACTCTTTCAATTGACCCACTTCCCTAATTTCTTCAAGAAGTTGTGGTTCAAAAATGTTTCTGTAAGTTTCGTTAAGTGCGTCCACTACCCTAGTTTAAGGTGTAACATAATGTATATCAATTCCAATGGAATATTATGTCCAATTTAATGAAAAACCCCGCAAAACTATGCGGGGTCCTAACAAACTAACTCAAACTAATTTGACTTCAAATCGAATATTTTAATCGTCCAATTCCAAAGTTGATCCCGTTTCATTTTTAGCATCAAGTTTAAAATCCATCCACTTGGCTATTGTTGGAGCGATTTGGTTTGTAAAAAGTTGTTTTTCCGATGCTATTTCCCCCTTTGGTAAAATATTCTTTCCAAAGACCACTAACCAAACTTGATCTGCGCCTTCAACTTGGGATCCGTGATCTCTCCATGACCTTATTGGTTCAGTTCCTCTTCCATGATCTGTAGTGATAATAAAAACAGTTTCATTTTTATAGTAATCATCAGTCTGTGTAAACTCCCATAGCTCTTTAATGAAATTATCAGTTGTATTTGTTGACTTCAGATAGGCCTGATAATCCCCTTCATGAGCAAAATCATCAGTTTCACCATAAGCTATATAAACAAGGTTTGGGTGATTTTTTTTCATGTATTCCAATGCGTAATGATGCGTGAATGCATCCAATCTGACAGAACTCCAAGGACTCGGAATCTGTTTCTGTAATACATTCAGAAAAAGCTCGCGATCATTTGGCCTTTCCTTGGCCATCTCGAATCCTGCGTTAACTGGAACTTTTGACCTTTCTTCATTTACGATATAGGGAAAAACATCCCAACTTCCGAAAGCCGCGACCTTACCATTTCCTTCAACAAAGTTGTTATAGGATTCAAGTATCGTGGTGTTTGGGTTATTGATTTTATCATTACTGACTATTCTCTTATCATCTGCTTGTCCTGTCAAAATCTCATTGTAACCAGGGTAAGAAAACCACATGGAATTGGTCAGATTCATTTTACTCCCTAAGTTTCGGTTCCCATGAATTTGGCCCATATTAACAACAGTACCCCATAAAAAGGGCATGAGCAACTTACGCCTAACATTTGGGTCATTGTTCCAAAAAAGCTGTTTTAACAGCAATGTGTCATGAACATAATCTTTGTTTGAAATCAAAGCAGGGTCAGCACCAGAGAACATTTCTTGCCACCTTAGGCCATCAAGGGTAATGAGTACTACTTTGGTCTTATTTGGTTGTTGCGCATTGGCAACAACGGCAAAAAAGCAAAACAGCAGTGCAATTGTTTTACTGAATTTTGGCATGATTATCTAGTTTTCAATTAAAATCCCATTCCACTATTCGTTCATCAATCATGGCATCAAGACCCATTTGTACACAAACGGCTGCATTGGCTCCAGTTGTAATATCTGAAGTGGGTTTGGTATTGTTCCTGATGCTATCTCTAAAGTCCATTAAGGCCTGTTTGCTAGGATCCAAATGTTCCACTTCTAGCGGAATCCCCTTTCCTTTTACCCAGTTTACCGTAGCTCCTGAAACACCATCTACTTCACCAAGTTCTTTTTCTTCAGCTCCTTCTGGGTAAAACCAAGCATTGACATAATCTAAAATAATGGTTCCTTTATCACCCATGACCTTGATTTTATAATCGTCCATGGCATTTCCTGTAAGGCAGGTAAATGTAGCCTTCACCCCATTTTCATAGCTGTAGATCAGTTGGACATTATCGAAGGTTTCGCGACCATCTTTCCAATAATCGATTCCGCCAATACCTACCACTTTTTGTGGTGTTGCTTTTAGGACCCAATTCACAAAATCCAACTGGTGCGAACATAACTCCGCAACTAAACCTCCTGAGTATTCACGATACATTCTCCAATTGATCATACGTTCCCATTTTGGGTCTGGTACGGGACGTCTCCAATTTCCATTTCGATTCCATTGACAATCAAAGGCCACTATCTTTCCGATTTTCCCCTGATTGATCAACTCTACCACATGGGTATACAATCGTGAACTGTGATATTGATGACCGGTTTGGAATATGTTTTTGGAAGTTTTGACTTTAGCTACCAATTCCTGAATGCCTTGATATCCTTTGGCCAAGGTTTTCTCACAATAAACATGCTTGGTGGCATCCAAGGCATCTGTGGCAACTTTTGCATGTTCGCTAAAAGGAACCGTGACTAATATTGCATCAACATTTTTATCGTCCAGTAGACTTCTATAATCTGAATAACCTTTGGCTTTGCCCCCTGCTTTTTGTAGACCACTTTCCAAACGGAATGGCAATATGTCGCAGCAGGCGGTAACAGACATGCCTGGAATTTCATTGATGATTGGCGCCAAACCTCCTCCACGATCTCCGGTCCCCACTATGCCAATCCTGACATCGCTGTTCTTATCAAAAACCGTATTCATACCCCACATAGGGCCTGATGCGGACAATGCCGCAGCGGCAATTCCACTTTTTGCTACAAATTCTCTTCGCTTCATTTAGTCTATCATTCTATATTTTAGGCTCCCAACCATTGGCATATTCCCTACCCCAATTTTCCATGGCCTTGGCGTTATTTAGAACTTTTCCTGTTGCCGTGTCTATTTTTAGGGTTTCTCCTGCATCTTGAGCCATATTACCCAAATGACAAAGCATTGTTGATATGCTTGCATCTGCTATTGGTGCATTCATTGCTTTATCTTCCCTAATGGCATCAAAGAAATTACCCACATGGTATACATCCAAACCACCAATACCCTGGGTGTTGGTAGTTGCACTTTGGGATTGTTCAAATTCAAATTTGATAGGATTTCCGCCTAAATCGTAAAGCTTGTAAAAATTACGACTTAACTCAATACTTCCTTTACTACCATAAATAGTAACACCTCTTCCTGGTCTTGAAGGTTTCATAATTCCTCTACTGTGGCCAGTCCAAGTGATGAATTTATCGCCTTCAAATGCATAAGTCACTTCCTGATTATCCACAAATTCCCAATCATCATCGTAGGTATATTTACCTCCAAATGAGGTTACTGTTTCTGGTAAATCTACACCCAATGCCCATCTACAGATATCGATTTCATGGGTTCCATTGTTATGGATTTCACCTGTACCCCAGTTTCGGAACCAGTGCCAGTTATATGGGTGTATATTGTCTTTGTAATTTACACGGGGCGCTGGACCTTGCCATAAATCCCAGTCCAAGGTTTTTGGCACCTCAATACTATTGCCTTTACCAATGGAGCCCCTATTGTTTGAATAAAAGGCTTCACCTTTGTAAACATCCCCGATAATTCCTTCTCGAATCTCCTTGATGGCCATTTGGGAGGTACTCGCAGATCGCTGTTGATTCCCCATTTGGACCTTCTTGTTATATTTCTTTTGTGCTTCAACGAGCAATGTATTTTCATGTGCATTATGACTACATGGCTTTTCTACATACACATGTTTTCCTGCTTCCATGGCCATAATGGACATCGGTGCATGCCAATGTTCAGGTGTCGCAATAAAAACGGCATCAACATCTTTGTCCTCAAGTATCTTTCGAAAATCCTTCTCAACCTTTGGGACATAACCGATATTGTTTTGGCACCATGTATTGTGTTCTTCAATAATCAAGTCATCTACATCACAATTGTACAATATCTTGGCATTGGCAAAAGCATTGATGGCAATAATATGTGCCTTTGCCCTGCTTCGCACCCCAATAACAGCACAATTTATAGTTTCATTTGAACCGAGAATGTTCCTATAACCCATCTTTGGAAAGACAACGCTCCCCATGGTCATTGCAGCTGTTCCTGCAGTTGTTTTTTTAATAAAATCCCTTCTTGTTCCCATGACTTAATCTTCTATTATTGGTTTGATTTTGATATTCTTGAAGCTCACTAAATCGCCATGATCTTGGAGCAGTATATGACCCGCATCTGCTTCACCGAAATCTGGCCACTTTAAATATTTACTTTCACTTACGAGTTTGCGATATGCATCACTTTTACGCTCATATTCCAACACTTTCACCCCATTCAATCGATGTTCAACATGATTGTTCTTGGAAATGATATGTGCCGTATTCCATTCACCAATTGTATTTACTGGTTTATCCAAATCGGCTTGAATCAAATCATATAGGGACGCTAACGTACGACTCCCCTCATGATTCCCTAATTTGGCATCTGGATGCCTTTTGTCATCCAAAATTTGATATTCCAATCCAATGGATGATCCAGGTCCTTTGTTCAAATCGGTATTTACATAATATTTAATACCACTATTGGCTCCTTCGCTGATTTTAAAATCCACTTTAAGTTCAAAATCACCATAAAGTTCAGTGGTAACTATGTCACCACCTGCCGCTGATTCTGCACCCCCTGACGACAGTACCGTTAACACACCGTCTTCCATTTGCCAGCCCTGTTCTGGAAAATCATCCAATCTTGCTCCTCGCCAACCTTTTGTCGTTTCACCGTCCCACAGCATTTGCCAACCGCTTCTACCTTCTTGATAGGTTAATTGGTTTTTTGTGCTAATGGGCTCCAATTCCATTTTTTTGGTATAGGTAGATAAGTCTTCCGTAAGTATTCTCACGTTTTTCCAAATCACTTCTGTTCCTTCCTTTTGTTCCTTGCTAATACCATGCACTTGCAGCGCTATAAATCCCTTTGCTGTTTTGTCGTCAATCAAATAAGCTGCCGGCACACCATTAATCCAAGTTTTTAAGGTATCGCCAATAGCTTCAATTCTGTAATGGTTCCAATCGTTTTGTTTGAAGGCAGCACCTGCTGTTGGATTATCTACCAGCGGATTAAGCCAACCTCTTCGGCTTTCATCGTAAATCCCAGCGCTCCATGCACGTTCTGAAGGGTCAATTTCCACTTGATATCCGTGAACGGCGCCATTCATATAGTAAGGGTAACTATTACTTCTAATCTGTATTCCGGAGTTCATTGAAGGGTCCACCAAATACTCCAGTTCCAAAATAAAATCGGTGTAAAGACTATCCGTTGTTAGAAAAGAGTTTGGCGTGTCATACACCGTTTTACCAACAATTGCCCCGTCACGCACTTCGTACGTTGCGTTACCGCCTTTTTGATGCCATCCTTTTAGCGTTTCGCCATCAAATAGATACACCCAAGGTGTAGTATCCTTTTCCTTTTCTGAACATCCCACGAAAATTAGTCCCATAAGTAATGTTCCCAATAAGATGTTGCATTTTAACTTTGCCATTGTTGATTTAATTTTGGTTGTACTTTAGATTCTCTTGTTTTTTTAAACCTTCTATTTGTTCCGATAAATCGAAATAATCTTTAGCGTTGTTGTAGCAGATATCTTGGATCATTTTACCCACAAACCCTATATCATTTGGTATCAGGCCTTTTTTAATATCATTGCCAAACATATTGCACAGTAATCTCCTGAAATATTCATGGCGTGGGAAGGACAAAAAACTACGGGAGTCTGTTAGCATGCCTACAAAACAGCTCAATAATCCCATATTGGAAAGTGTGTTGATCTGCCTTTCCATGCCATCCAATTGGTCTAGATACCACCATGCTGCCCCAAATTGCACCTTTCCTTTTACCGTTCCATCATTAAAATTGCCTGCCATGGTAGCAAAAACTTCATTCTGGGACGGATTGAGATTGTACAAAATCGTCTTTGCCAATTGTTCACTTTGGTCCAGTTTCCCCAAAAAGCCAGATAAGGTTCGTGCCTGGGTAAATTCCCCAATAGAATCGAATCCTGCATCTGGACCTATATGATCCAGCATACGTTTGTTGTTATTTCGCAATGCCCCTAGATGAAATTGTTGAACCCATCCATGTTTATGGTACTCCTTGCACAATTCCAAAAGGGTGCAAAACTTGAAAAATTGGATTTCTTCAATCGCTAGCTGCTCAGCACCCAAAGCTTTTTTAAATACTTGCTCAACATCAAAAGCATCTTGGTTAAAAAAGTAAAGCTGATCCAATCCGTGATCGGACAATCTACAGCCAACCGTATTAAAAAATACAATTCGCTTGCGTAGGGCATCTATATAATCCTGAAACGATTTAATGGAATGCGTCAGTTCACTTAATCGCTCCAAATACTCCAAAAAGGACTGTCCATTTTCCACAGCCATTGCTTTATCGGGTCGGAAAGCCGGGAGCAATACAATACCGAGTTGCTTTTGTTTGGCCTCTATATGTTCATGTAATGAATCCAAAGGATCATCTGTGGTACATACTACTTGGACATGGCGCTGTTGAAGCAATCCCAATGTGCTATGACTATCTTGTTGAAGCATTGCGGTGGTCTCCTCATAAATGGAATCCGCATTAGATGCGATCAACAAGTCAGGAATATCAAAATACCGTTGCAATTCCAAATGCGTCCAATGGTACAGTGGATTTCGAAGTGTATATGGAACTGTTTTGGCCCAGTTACGGAATTTATCCTTGTCTGATGCCGAACCAGTAATGTATCGTTCATCAATACCAAAGGTTCGCATAGCACGCCATTTGTAATGGTCTTCTGAAAGCCAAACTTCTGTGATATTCTCGAAACGATGATTGTTGTTTATGTGACTTGGAGCTAAGTGATTATGATAATCGATAATGGGCATATGTTTAGCATACCCATGATAGAGTTCATGTGAATAGGAGGTTTCCAACAAAAAGTTATCCGAAATAAAACTCATAATCCCATTGCTTTTTGAATCCCCATCATTAATCCCCTTAATTCTGCCAATCCACGTAGCCTACCGATAGCGGAGTACCCGGGATTGGTTTTTTTTGATAGATCATCCAACATTTGATGCCCATGATCAGGTCGCATTGGCATTCGGTTGTCCGTACGTCCTTCGTCAATTCGTTTTTTACGCTCTGCTAGTAGTGATTTCATCACCTCAAACATGGGTACATCTCCAGTTAAATGATCTGCTTCATAAAAATTGCCCGCTGAATCCCTAGTAGTACTTCTTAAATGAATAAAATTGATTCGATGACCTAAACGTTCGATCATACCTGGTAAATCGTTATCCTCGCGAACGCCAAAAGATCCTGTACAGAAGCAAAGTCCATTGGCGGGACTATTAAATGCCTCCAATAACATTTTTGCATCCGCCTCCGTACTCAATACACGAGGCAAACCAAAGATTGGAAAGGGCGGGTCATCTGGGTGAATAGCCAAGGAAACCCCTGCTTCTTTGGCCACAGATGCTATTGCCTTGACAAAAGCATAAAGATTTTCCCGTAGCTCCCTATCTCCAATTCCTTTATATGTATCCAATACCTCTTGGAATTGTTCAAGGGTATAACCCTCTTCAGCTCCTGGAAGTCCCGCAATAATATTTCGAATCAATTTGGATTTTTGGTCTTCGCTCATTGCATCAAAAGCTTGTTTTGCATTTTGCTTTTGATTTTCAGAATAGGCATATTCTGCTCCAGGCCTTTTTAAAATGAACAATTCAAATGCTGCCAATTCTACCGCATCAAACCGTAATGCCTTGGAACCATCGGGCATCTCATATTCCAAATCTGTGCGTGTCCAGTCCAGAACCGGCATAAAATTGTAACATACCGTATCAATTCCACATTTGCCTAGATTTCGTATACTTTCCTGATAGTTTGTGATGTAACTTTCAAAATTTCCAGTGCGTTTTTTTATGTCTTCATGCACCGGAATACTTTCCACAACGGACCAAGTAAGACCGCCAGTTTCAATTTCTTTCTTTCGTTTTAGGATTTCATCAATGGTCCAAATTTCCCCATTTGGGATATGGTGCAATGCTGATACAATACCGGTGGCACCCGCCATTGCTATATCTGCCAATGTAACCGGGTCATTGGGGCCGTACCATCGCCATGTTTGTTCTAATCCCATTTTATTGTCTCATTATACACCACTGAATGCACTAAATCCGCCATCAATTGGAACGGTAATACCAGTAACAAACTTGGACTGATCACTTGTCAACCACAAGGTTGTTCCCACTAAATCCTCAGGTTCACCAAAACGATTCATGGGGGTATGCTCCAAAATGGTTTCTCCTCTGGACGTAAGGCTACCATCCGATTCAGTGAGCAAGGCTCTATTCTGTTCTGTCAAGAAAAAACCAGGTGCCAATGCGTTGACCCGAATCCCTACTGGTGCAAAATGAACAGCAAGCCATTGGGTAAAATTGCTGACCGCAGCTTTGGCGCCACTATAGGCGGGAATCTTCGTAAGAGGTCTATAGGCATTCATGGAAGAAATATTCAAAATGGAACAGCCTTCCTTACCAACCATATCCTCAGCGAAAACCTGTGTTGGTAACAGCGTACCTATAAAATTCAAGTTGAAAACAAATTGAATCCCTTCTGGATCCAAATTGAAAAATGTCATCAAATCACTTTGGGCATCTTTATCTTCAGCAAAAAAATGCGTTTTAGATGTTGTTCCCTTTGGATGGTTTCCGCCAGCCCCATTGATTAAGATGTCGCAGATCCCTAATTTCTCATGAAGGGTTCTACGCGCTTGCAACAAACTTTCCTTTTCGAGCACATTGGCTTCAATTCCAATTGCAGTTCCTCCTTGATTTGTAATATCAGCAGCAACTTGTTCAGCAGCCTTTAAATTGACATCCAAAATTGCCACTTTCGCTTGTTGCTGACTCAAAAACATTGCTAGCGTACTGCAAAGCACTCCACCACCACCAGTTACAACAACTACTTTATCCGTTAAATCCTTATGGTCTGGGAACTGCATGTGATTAGTTTTATTCTGTGTACTTTTTACACAGATAAATATATGGATTTTTTTTGTAGTTCAAAAATTCTACTTTAGTATCCTACTATGGCCTCACATGAAAAGCTTCAACATATACAGGTAAAACCCGATTCCTTTGAGTGCTCTATCACTGCAGATATAACCGTATTCGGTTATGTGGACAATAAACTAAAAGTGCTGTTATTGGAAAAAACCGTTGGTGATTACCATGATCACTGGATGGTACCAGGAGGTGTCATGGAAGCCCACGAAACTGTTGAAGACTGTGCCGCCAAAGTACTCCATGTATTAACTGGTTTTAAGGATATACATTTTGAACAAGTTAAAACCTACAGCACCTTAAACCGACATCCTTTAAAAAGGGTGATCACCGTTTGTTTTTATGCTCTGGTAAAACCTGAAAACCACCCACTGACCTTGCATAGCGGTGTTCAACGCATTCAATGGTTTGACGTAGATGAACTGCCGGAATTGATGGGTTTTGACCATAAACAACTGGTGAATGACGCATATTTATTCGTTAGAAGCAACCTTAGGGATCGCTTGGTAGTAGGGGAACTTCTTCCCAAGCAATTTACCTTGCCAGAGCTGCAAAACCTTTACGAACACATTTTGAATGTGAAGTTGGATAAACGAAACTTCCGAAAGAAAATGTTCCAAATGGACATTTTACAGAGTACCGGCAAAAAGAAAATCGGTATTAAAGGGGGGCCGCTTTTGTATGAAGTAAAGCAGGATTAATTCTCTCTTGTTGTCCTACTTCCCATTTTTGTGACGTATGCAAAAAAACCTGTGTCCTATAGTTAAAGCTTTACTTTAATATGGAAATACGCAAAGTAAAAAAGTACCGAGTCATAAATCGGTTTAGCATAGGTATGAAAATGTGCGATAAACAAGAGATATTGTACATAGAAGAACCTAGCCCAGAAATGGAGGATGTTCAAAAGGTATTTGGAAAAGACAAAGGCTACCTCAACGATATCTCATCGGAAATGTTTGATGCGCTTAAAAAAGGGTTTATCAAAAAGGTCTAGGACTTTATAGGATTAATTTAATAAATGGCTGAAACCAGCTATTTTTCAGCCTTCTTTTAAACTGAGTTTTTTTATCAGTTTTTCGACGGTGAGTCCCTGCACCAAAATTGAGAAAATTACAATGATGTAGGTAATCACAAGAAACAGGTCCCGTTCCATTGAATCCGTAAGACCTAACGCCAAAGCGATGGAAATTGCCCCACGTAGGCCACCCCAAGTCATTATCAAGGTTGTATTCGGTACAAAATCCAATCTTTTTTGAAAGAGTTTTACAGGGATAATCAATGAAATATATCTGCAAAGTAACGCAATGGGTATTGCCATTAAGCCCGCATAAATATATGTGGAATTCAATTCCAGCACCAACATTTCCATACCTATCAATACAAACAAGATGGTGTTCAAAAGAATGTCTATCAATTCCCAGAATTTATCTACATAACTTTCCGTGAGTTTTGACATCGCTTGTTCGCGCGTTTTGTTCCCACCAATCATTAAACCAGCAACAACCATAGCCAAAGGAGCAGAAATATGCAGATGTGTTGCCACTATGGTTCCGGTCATTACTGTTGCCAAGGTTATTATCACCTCAATGTTGTAATCATCAATACGCTTCATAAAATAGTAGGTCAACCACCCGAGAAAAAGACCCCACAAAATGCCTCCAAATACCTCAACAACAAAAAGCTCCAAAACACTTGATAAGGAAAACCCAGGTTCAGAACCACTGGCCAACCCAAAAATGGTCAAGAATACTACCACACCTACACCATCATTGAAAAGAGACTCGCCAACGATCTTAATTTCAAGTTTTTTAGGAGCGCCAGCTTTTTTTAAGATCCCTAGAACCGCTATTGGATCGGTTGGAGAAATGAGTGCCCCAAATAATAAGCAATAAATGAAATTGACATTCAATCCTAGTAGTTGCAGCAGATAAAACACGGCTGTCCCAACCAAAAAAGTAGAGACCAAAACACCAAAGGTTGCAAAAACCAAAACTGGCCAACGTTGTTCTTTAAGTTTTTGTAGATCTGTATGAAGTGCACCTGCAAAAAGCAGAAAACTCAACATGATATCCAATAAGACCACTTTGAAATCGATTTTGGATATGATGAATCTTTCTGCTTCCAATAGCGTATCATCAAAATAACTTAATGCAAATACTGCGAGTGTAAACAGAATCGTAATCAAGGTAAGCCCTATGGTATTGGGCAATTTGAAAAAACGAAGATTGAGATAACCAAAGACTGCCGATAAAAAAACAAGAATACTGGTAATGACAAAATAGTCCATGCAGAATCTAACTTAAGGTTGGTAATTACTTGCTATGTCAAAGTAAGAAAAAATTAGGTAAGGATAGCCTTTACGAGTAGTAAAGCTGCCATTAAAGTTACCCTTGAAATCCACATTTTTTGAGTTTTTGAAATGTCCAGGGAACTGAGTTTATCGCGTTGATTCTTTCTTGTGGTTACTTTTCCGAATCCTACTCAACGAAACCGGGTCAACTCCAAGATAAGAAGCAATATGTTTTTGCTGAACTCTACGTTCCATTCCCTTATAGGCATATTGAAAATATGCATATAACTCCTTCAAGTTTCCTGTAGCAAGTTTCAATTCCTTGGTAGACTTATGCTGCAATTCTTGCTGCACCACTACCCCTGCAAGTCGCTCTAATTCTTTATTGGCATGCCTTAATTTTGTGAAGTCCTGTTCCGGGAACAAAAGCAACTCACTCGTTTCTAGTACTTCAATTGACACGGTGCTACTGCCATGGACAGACCTAGAAAAGAAAGGTGTAACAAAGTTACCTTCACGATAGAAAGCCGTTGTATATTCTTTTCCTTCTGTTGTGAGCACATAACATCGTAGAAGGCCATTAACTACAAAGACTTCTTTGTTAACTATAGACCCCGCACCAATCAATAATGCGTTCTTATCCATGTGCCGAACTTCAGCCATCTCCTTCAATCTAGACCAAGTATCTTCTGAAATTGGCGATATATCACATAGTAGTTCTTTGTATAAACCTGAATTTTTCATTTTCAACATAAATTAACAACGGTTAATTTTTATTCGATCCAACAACTGTAATATTGAAGTGTCGAAATCCTACCATTTGCAACCAAAACATGCCCATCAAACGTAAAATAAATCGAACCCCATGTTATTCTAGTTCTAAGCTGCTCTTTTGGTTTGGACTCTTTTCTCTTTCAATCATCTTTTCGGTTGAAGGCAATGCGCAAAAATCACTAAAAGTTTCGACTGGCAAAAGTGAAACGGATAGCATCATTGATTTGGAATTTCAATTTCCTGAAAACTGGCAAATTGCCGATAGCCGGAAAATTACTGTTCCATTACGAATTTATAAATCTCCAAATAATAGTATTTTCTCAACGCCAATCTTTTGGCTTTCCGGTGGACCTGGAATGACCAATATGGACTATAAACCCTCCAAAGAATTGCTAGAAAACCATGATGTCTTTCTGGTTGGTTATAGAGGAGTTGATGGCGAAATACAGTTGAACTGTCCTGAAATCAGTAATGCTTTAAGGGGGAACACCAACAATTTGCTTTCTAAAAAATCAGTTCGAAACGTTCAGCATGCTGCAACCATTTGTTCTGAAAGACTTTTAAAAAAAGGAATTGATCTAAACGGTTACACTATTGAACAAACCTTGATGGATATCGACGCTGTTCGTCAGCATTATGGATTCCATACTATAAATCTTCTGAGTGGAAGTTACGGTACCCGATTGGCTCAATTTTATATGAAACAGTATGGCGAACATGTAGAGCACACCATCATGATTGGTGCCAGCCCTCCAGGCCGATTTGTTTGGGAGCCAAAAATAATTGAACAAAAACTAGCAGATTATGATCGCCTTTGTCAAAGCAATCCTTATTGCAGTGCCCAAACTGGCAATTTAAGTGCAACCTTTGATCAGGTCTTAAATAACCTTCCTAAAAGATGGCTGTTTTTTGAAATCGACCCAGGAAAAGTAAAGGTGGCTACTTTTGGTATGTTGTACCATACCCATTCCGCAACTCAAGTAATTGATGCCTATTTGGCTGCGGCAAAGGGGGATTATAGCGGGATTGCCTTATTAAGCATGGCACATGATTATATTATTCCTGAAATGATGAATTGGGGTGATTTTCTTTCCAAAGGGATGATAGACTACGACCCAACTAGAAGCTACCACAATGAATTTAGCACTTCAAAAACTGCCTTAGGCTCTCCTATTTCTGCATTGTTAATGGACATCGGTAAATCTTGGCCAACCGACCAACCAAAGGATACCTACACCGAATTGGACACCCTATATACCAGAATCTTAGTCATCAATGGCGCATTGGATTTCTCCACACCACATCAAGTTGTACAAGAGGAGTTAATGCCATTCTTGAAAAACGGTGAGTTAAAAGTTATTGCGCATAAAGGTCATGTGGCCGATTTACTCTACAAAAAAGAAGTGATTGGATTAATGGCAGATTTTTATGCCGATAAAAATGTGATCAATACAACACTGAACTACCCTGGTCCTAGTTTTGAATTGAGTATGGGGTTTCCAAAACTGATGAAGTTGGGAATCGCACTAATGCTTTTTTTAGTTTTCCTGCTGCTCTTCTTATTGTATCGCTTTGTTTGGAAAAAGAACGTTATTAAAAGACCTCTTAAACGCTCATGAAAGAACAGACGCGCATGCTAATTAAATAGTAGTTCTTCCATTAATGGCAATAGCTCACGAATTAGGTCAGTTCCCCTGGCACCATTTGTAAAAATGACGATTCCGTTTTTGTTAGTCAAACTACCGATAAAATGAGCTCTATAGGAATCATTGGCACCACCATGAGAAAACTGGATTTGATTGTTTTCCTCCTTGATCCGGGGACCCATTCCATAATCACTTGGCTCTACAGGAGTCATCATATCTTTTACCGTAGTTTGAGCAAGGAATTTACTGTTTCCGTCATAGGCTTTCATCAACTCCGCCATCAATTTGGAAAAATCCGCTGGAGTTGTCCATAAACCCGATGCCCCTGCTTCTGGCATAGCTTGATATCCTCTCGGTAATGCTTCTGGCCTTCCGTTTCGATTATGGGCCTTGGCAATATTTCCATAACGTTTAGGCAGCGGATTCTGATAACTACTCCTCTTCATGCCCAACTCTTGAAACAGTAGTTTATGGGCGATGTTGTATTGCGAGCCCTCCATGCAATCCTCAATAACCAATTGCGCAATTGTGGTGCCTCCGCCAGAATACCGAAAACGGTCCCCTACTGGAATATCCACATATACAGGTCTATTTTTCGCAGGAGATTTCCCTTCTAGAATCTGAACTGTTGTGGGTAATTCTTCGCCAGGATAAAAATCAGCGAACCCATGCACGGTCAATCCTGCAGTATGGGACAAAATATGACGCAGTGTTACAGGTTTTTTACGCGTGTACATATTTTCAGGTACTTTCCATGAGGTAAGATATTTGTTCACGTCTTGGTTCACATCAATCAATCCTAGTTCTTGCAGTTTCATGATCAGCACCGCAGTGCCTACCTTACTTACTGACCCAACGGAGAACATGGTTTCGGTATTGACCTTTTCCGATCCACCTTTTTGCAATACCCCGTAACCTTTGGTCCAGTCCAATTCTCCATTTTTTAGAATTGCAAAACTAATGCCCGCTACCCCAAAATCCTCCATTCTTGAATCCAAGCCATAATTGGAAAGCACTTCTTCATATTCGTTTACAACAAACGAATTGGCAATGGTATCCGGTATTACAGCAGTTGTTGACCATGATAAACTACCTAGGATAAAAAAGCCAACAACAAACGAAAGCAGAATTCTATAAGAGTTCATATGCAATGGTATTTTATTCTTTTAAGGAAATAAAAGTGAATTTTGGATTTCAGTCATCAAAAGGAAGAATTATAATTATTCAAGTACATGAAAAGTATAGATTCTTGGTGTTTCAATACCTTATACGCACCTTGGTAAACCTTCAATTTTCTATCCTAATAACCAGCCGCCTGCCCATCCTTGCGACTCTCAGAGGCACCATGATAGACTTTGTTCTCATCGTCCCACAGTATAGCTTGGTAGCCGCCATAAATTCCTCTTGCCGTGCCCATTCTATGGCCTTTGTCCATCAATCCACGAATGGTGGAATACGGAATTCCAGATTCTGTGCGAATCAAGCCCGTATCCTCGGTGGTAGCTCCCATTGGACTTGCTCCACCTGTATGATCCCATCTTGGTGCATCGCCGGCCTCTTGTATGTTCATTCCAAAATCAACCAAATTCATCACAATTTGTGTGTGTCCCATAGGTTGGAAGTCACCCCCCATAACCCCAAAACTTAGGTAAGGTTTACCATCCTTGGTTACGAAGGCCGGAATTATGGTGTGAAAGGGTCGTTTGCGCGGTTCATATGTGTTTGCCTGTCCTCGTTTAAGACTAAAAAGCTCTCCGCGGTCCTGAAGCATAAATCCTAATTTTGGAGGTGCCATACCTGAACCCATTCCACGATAGTTGCTTTGGATCAAAGAAATCATTGTGCCTTCATTGTCTGCAACCGTCATATAAATAGTCTCACCTGCGGAGATTTCACCGGCACTATACGTGCCAGCCCTATCGCCAATTAATGCCCTTCTGTCCTTTGCGTAATTCTCGGAGAGTAATTCGTCTACTGGGACATCAAAAAAGTCCATGTCCGCATAGTATTTTGCGCGATCTTCAAAGGCCAGTTTTTTAGCTTCCGTAAACAAATGAAGATGTTCAGCACTTCCGAATTCAATAGTTGAAAAATCATAGCCTTCCAAAATCTTCAGCATTTGAAGCGCAGCAATTCCCTGACCGTTGGGTGGCAATTCCCAAACATCATAGCCGCGGTAATTGATTGAAACTGGTTCTACCCATTCCGATTTATGTGCTGCAAAATCCTTGGCAGACAGAAAGCCCCCTTGTTCCTTGATGAACTTTCCAACAGTTTTGGCGATATCCCCTTTATAAAAAGCGTCTCTTCCACCTTCTGCGATTTTGCGATAGGTATTGGCCAAATAGGGATTTTTATAGATTTCGCCTTCGTCGGGTAATTTTCCGCCGTTTTGTGCTTTATAGGTATCCTCAATATTGGGGAAACCTTTGGATTCAAAAAATGGTACCGTACGTTGGATGTACCATGCGATAAGCTCAGTAAGCGGAAATCCTTTTTCAGCATAGTCAATGGCCGGAGCAAGGATTTCTGTCATTGGTCTGGAACCAAACTTTTGATGCAATTCAAACCAACCATCTACTGCACCAGGGACACTTACAGGAAGTGGTCCGTGGGATGGAATCTTCGCCATGCCCTGTTCTTGAAAATAGTCCAAAGTCAACTTTTGAGGGGAACGTCCACTGGCATTAAGTCCGTATAACTTTTTGGTCTTGCCATCCCAAACAATGGCAAACAAATCCCCACCTATTCCGCATCCAGTAGGTTCCATAAGACCAAGGGCCGCATTGGCCGCAATGGCAGCATCAATGGCATTCCCTCCATTTTTTAGCATTTCTAAACCTATTTGGGTGGCTAGGGGGTGACTGGTAGCCACCATTCCATTTTGTCCCAATACTACTGATCGTGTGGCAAAAGATTCCCCTGTAATTCGGTCTTGGGCAGTAGTAACCCCTGAGAGCAAGGCGAAGGCAAGAAAGCCCCAAAGTGATTTTTTCATTGTTTTCATCGTGTTTTTTAGGTACAAAAGTTAGTGGTGGTTCGTTTCCGTTGCAAAACAAAAAAGCAGGGGTCTTCTAATATTTAGAAGAAATCCCTGCTCTAATGTATTAAGAATTATACGCCAATATTATTCCGTTAAGCTAACCGTTCTGGTTACTTTGTTAAACGGTCCACTGATCATATTTCCTTCGGCATCTACCAATTCCAAGGTAATGGTAACATCTCCTACGGGCAATCCTTTGATCACATGTGGTGCCCATTCGGTAATCATAAACTCAGTATCGTTGACGGTGGCTTTTACTTTATTTCCATCTTCAGACAAGGATGTGTTCAACACGAAAAAGTCAAGGAGCAGATTTTCGGCATCCTTTCCGGCATATGTTCCTTTTGGACGGCTATATATTAGTGTAGGAGCTTCCATATCAAGTCCTAAAGAATCTGTGGCATTGGCCCCAACTTCCAGTTTTTTGACCACAACGGAGTTTTCGTTTTTCACAGACTCGTGGTAGGAACGACTCAAGAACGCCACCAAATGGTGTACCCCATTGGGGATTTCCTTGGCAAAGGCTGGCTCATAATGCGCTGAGTAGGGCTGGTTGTTCAGAATGAAGTGAATGTGCTGCCCTTTTCCAGAATTTGCCAATTGTTCCGCATTTGGACCTGCCGTTTGAGCTCCAAGTTCATAATCGTTCACGGTAAAGGAAAAATCCACACTGCCCCCATCTGCAATCTGAAGGTTTGATGGTTCTTCCAACTGCAAAACGGCATCCGCGTATGCAGGAGACCCTTCTAGTTTTTCCAATGTGATTTCAGGTGTTTCCGTGGTGGCCTCAACCTCATCCATCTCTTGTTCTGGTTTTTCCTTTGCTTGTTGCTTGCAGGATGCCAACACAAAAAGAAAAGCCAACATATAGGTAAATAATTTAGGTGTATTCATTTTCATTACGATCGTTTTTATTGTTGTTATACTTTGTTCTTGAGTTTATGCGCGTTGTTCAATTTCCAAGCCGGCACCTTACACCCAACCATCAACCGCCACAACTCTTTTGTAACCGACTCAAATTGAATTGCCTCCTTATATGAGGTAACCGCCTTTATTCCTTAAAAATACAACTTATGGAAATCTCCTACCACTTTTCATAAGCAAATCCGTTTTGTAGGATTCCCTTCAATACGTCTATGTGTGAAAATATTACTACGGTCTAGAAGCGGCCAGTACTAAAAAACGAAGGTTTACATCGATATTATTCCAAAATGGGGATATATAGCTGTATTTTACATTCATATAAACAAGTTGTGCGTAATTTGAGAAAATGAGTAATCTAACAGATGAAATAAAAGATATTGAAATCAAAACAGGACAGAATTTTCATTTTGACCTTGATAGAGAGTTTGAACTTATTTCTACAAATTTAGGTTTAAAGGAACAGGAATTTCTCAAAGCGGATTTTGAATTCTTTTTGGACAAAGGAAAATTTCTCGTAATAAACACTTTTGGCGGCGGAATTCTATTTTTAAAAGTACCTGAGCTCATAGAAAAGATAAAAGTTGATTATCGAGCAGACAAAAAAGATTTTAAGGCTTCTGTGATTTTTGAATCGGACATAAGAAAAGCTGAAAACATTAAATACAAACCAGAAATTGGCAAAATAGAATCAACTAACTGGAACACCAAAGCAATTTTTCCGAATTTTTATCAATATGAAAGTAAAATCCAAAAAGCTTTATTGATTATAGTTGGAAAGATTATAAAAAGAATTTGTGAATATGGACGGACAAACTTCGCCTATATGAAAATAGAAAATGAGTTCGAAATCGAATTGCTGATTAATGGACTTATCGAATCTAAACTCAAAGTTGAACTGAATTAAAAACTACGCATGACAATGGCTATAATTCAGCGTGGCAAAAAAACTAATTTGAACACTAAAACAATAAATACGGCCGATTTCTACTGCGGAACGATTCTGCCGAATCATTCCACGCCGAAATCATAGCCGAGACCGTTTGGGCGCAATTTTAATAAAAATGAGATTTACACTACTATTTATTCTTACCGCTATACTTTTTGGATGCAACTCCAAAAAAGAAAAGCAAACGGGATTGGAAAAAATTGAAGCTTACAAAGGTCCAATAATAGACATGCACATCCATGCGGATATTGAGCGTGACTTGCCTCCAATCTCCTTGGGTTTATGTCCACCATTTTCAACGCTGATTGAAAACTTTGATCCGCAAAACAAATTCGAGGATGTTTGGAATGAAAAATTTGCTCATCCTCAATGCGAAAATCCACTAATGTCTCCTAAAAGCTATAATGAATATTTAACGGGAGTAGAAACCCAATTAAAGAATCATAACATAGTTGCAGTAGCAAGTGGGTCAATAACTAACATTTTGGAATGGAAATCCAAATTCCCAAAACAAATCATACCTAGTCTTGAATTTCGGATAAACAGAGATAGTATTACACCTAACCAAATGAAATTACTAATTGAAGAAAATGGAATAATGGTTATTGGTGAAATCTCAAATCAATATGGCGGCATTGCGCCAAATGACCCAAGAATGTTCCCATATTATGAGGTAGCTGAAGAAATGGATATTCCTGTTGCCATTCATCTAGGTAGCGGAATTCCAGGAACACCATATATGGGTTACCCAGATTATGAAGCAAAATTGTCTAACCCATTGCTGTTAGAGGATGTTCTGAAAAAATTTCCAAAACTCCGTGTTTCGGTCATGCACTATGGTGAACCTTTTATTGATGAAATGATTACCATGCTATATCACTACCCTCAATTGTATATTGATATTGGTGGTATTCAGTGGGCATATCCAAAAAACTACTTTTATGAATACCATTTAAAGAAATTGATTTTAGCAGGTTTTGGTAAACGTATAATGTTTGGCTCTGATATGATTATATGGCCAGAGCTTATAGCGCATTCAGTGGATATAATCAATGAAACTCCATTTCTCTCTTATGAGCAGAAGGCCGATATATTTTATAATAATGCTTCAAGGTTTTTAAGGCTGGAAGGAAATACGAATTAAACTGTGCCCATCAATGGCTATAAATAATTGCGTTGCAATAATCATACCCGAGACCGTTGCTGTTTACAATTAACAAATGAACCGAATACTTGATTTTCTTAATGGACTCGATGATTACGAGCTAGCCTTTTTTATAAAATACAAGAAGGACTCATATATGAAAGTGACAAGAAAAATCATTTCGGACTTTCAATTGGAAAAGAACTTTTCGGAAAAAAAAATAGACCGACTCATTTCTGAAAATCCTAAATCAAAACTTACAGACGGAAAGGAAAGGTGTCCTCGTTGTTATTCAGACAAAATTCGCAAAGACAAAGTTGAATGGACAAACACCGGCGGTGGAATTGGAATCGATGATGAGATTGCCACATGGGATGGAGCTGGAGGACGTGCAACTTATAAAAATGAAGTGATTTGTAATGTTTGTGGGTTTTGGCTGGAAGACCCTAATCAGGAAAAACCATTACCGACTTCAAAAAAAATATTGTACGGAATTTGGGATCTAATACTCGGAGTATTCAGAAATATATAATAAATGTAGGAACATTGGCCATAATCCATTGCCCTTATCAAATTAAACCTTAAGCCAGGCCTTTAATTCCGTAATTCCAATATAACTCCTCTTAGCGCAGAAACAACCGACTGTATCTCTTTTCGGTCAAAAGAATCTTCCTCCAAATAGAAAAGCATCTCCACACCTAAATCAAGAATTTTAGCCAATTCTTCAGGAGAGCCGTAGGCATCATCATTTAAATGTATTGTTGTTTTCTTCAACTTGTCATATATGACATTAATTACCGTAAAGATATACCTTTTCTTGACTTGTCAAATATGGCAAGTATGGAAAAAACGGAAATGTTGAAGGCTTTGGGGGAAAACATAAAAAAGATTCGCTTGGAAAAAGGCCTGACCCAAGTTGATTTGGTGGGGAAAATAGAGGCTCGAATTGATACCACTAATATTTCCAGAATTGAAAAGGGCAGAACCAATGCAACCATTCATACGTTATACCGAATAAGTGAGGCTTTAGAAGTGCCCCTTTCCGACATTTGTAAATTGTAATAATCAAACAAAATCTATTGTTCGCAGAGATTCTAAGACGGGAAAAATTGTATTGATTGCTTAAATCAGAAGATAATTCTATTTAAAATTTTGTTCCTTACAAAGCTATCATCAGCTTAGCTATCAAAATCGTCATCAAATGAAAACTAGCACAACAATTTTCAAAATTTTTCGTGCATTATTCTTTTTGTTCATTCTTAGCCTATGCTTTAATTGTTTAGAAAAAGCGGAATCCACATCAAACCAGACATTAAAGTCCACCGGGGGCCCGCTTTATCAAGATTTACTAATCTATAGGCAGCGTATGGAGGCGCTAAATGCCGGAATCTACAGGTATACTTCAAAGGATTCCATGGATATCCTTTTCGAGAAAACGTTGGAACAACTGGATGAAAATATGGATGATAGGGCCTTCTATAGGCTAATAGCAAAACTGAATGATCATATCCATGACGCCCATACATCTATCCGACCAAGTAAAAGAATTAGAGGGGCAGCAATTAACACTAAAAAAATATTTCCGTTCGATATTAGATATGAAGACGATCATCTGTTAATCGAGAAAAACTTCTCGAATGATTCAAGCATAATCATCGGTTCTGAAATAACTTCCATTAACGGTAGAAACATCAAAGAAATTAATAGTGTGATTCTTTTAGGCCATACTACGGATGGGCACATTAAATCCCCTAAATATCATGTCATGAGTGATTTCTTTTGGCTCTACTATCACGAATTAGTTGATTCACTTGAGACCTTTCAGATAACACTTAAGGATAAATTAAGCAATAAATTTAGAGAGGTGAGTGTTGATGGTATTTCTTCAAAAATATTACTCGAAGATTACCAAAAGAATATCAAATACAGGGAGATAAACTTAGAGGTCAACACGGAAAGGAGTTTCGCTATTCTAACAATACCTCACTTTTTAGATCTTGGGTTAATCGAAAAGTTCAGATCTGTTTTTGCTCAACTTAAATTTGAAAAAATAAAAACGTTGATTATTGACATTAGAGACAATCCAGGCGGTTGGGATGAACTTAATCCTGAATTGTTCAAATATTTAATGAAAGAGGAATTTAAGTTTTATAATCATTTCACCTACATAGCAAGAAACAAAGAACATCTAAACCATGTGACCTTTGACACACTGGACTTTTTTTCCGATAAAGAACAAAAAGCTATCGGTAAGGATTCATTAAAGGAACTTTTCAGCAAACGAACACTTTCCGAATCCATTGAGCATTATATAAATACCAATCCGGCACAAGGAATACACAAACCTTACGATAAGCTAGTATTTGAGGGTGATATCTATCTCCTGTTTAATGGTGGCAGTATTTCATCTGGTGCTGAAGTTCCCGCATTCTTTAAAGAACATAATTTAGGGATTTTAGTGGGAGATGAACCCAATGGTGCTGTAGAGGGGGTTACAGCAGGCATCATGGGGGAATTAGTGTTGCCAAACTCCCAAATTAGGGTTATTGTTCCTTTAATTTCATACTATAGCAACGTCAGTCCTCCAAAACAAAAAGGTAGGGGTGCCATGCCAGATTATTACATTAAACAGACACTGGACGATGCAAAAAAAGGAAAGGATACGGCCTTAGAATTTATTTTTAAGCATATCACTGATAAAACACCTAAATAACTTATTTCACTGTATTATGAATTTTCATCACTTGATGAAATGATATTATGCGTTCCAAAACTTTAATGGATTTTGAAGATTTTAAACCCAACCTTTCACCCGTTGGAACAAAACACTTCCAACAAAAAAACCACCCACTTTCGTGGATGGTTTTAAATCGCTTTGCTCCCCCTCTTGGGCTCGAACCAAGGACCCTCTGATTAACAGTCAGATGCTCTAACCAACTGAGCTAAGGAGGAATTTTTTACCTTAAGCGGGTGCAAATATAGCAGTTTCTTTATAACACCCCAAACAATTTCTTCCTAAATAAACCTTTTGATAATATTCCAAATGTCATTACCAAAAATCACCACCATCAATCCCATTAAAATGACAAAACCAACTATTTGACCCCGCTCCAACACTTTCTGGCTTGGCGGTCTTCCGCTGATCATTTCATACAGTAAAAACATCACATGTCCGCCATCCAATGCCGGAATAGGCAAGACATTGATAAAGGCCAACCACACCGAGAACATCGCCATAAAACTCCAGAAAAAGCCCCAATCCCACATGGTAGGCATCATTTCTACAATACCAATGGGTCCTTTTACTTGTTTGTAGCCTTGGATTATAGGGTTAAAGATCAGTTTAAACTGCTTTACCTGTCGTACCAACACATTAATGGTTTCGATAAACCCTCTTGGAATGGCCGATGCAAAGCTGTATTCCTTGGTAATGGAAATCACCTCTTCGGCAATATTACTATCCGGTCTTATCCCAACTGGCAAACTATCCGGCACTTGAACCCTAAGATTCATCTTACGGCCATCGCGTAAAATATCCACGCTCAAGGTTTCCCCTCGATTTGAGCGGATTTGGGTGGTTACTTGATCCCAAAATTGGAGCTGTTGGTCATTGATGCGCTCAAACTTATCCCCTACCTGTATTCCAGCAGATTCTGCATTGGAATCATCTTCTACATGACCAATGACCAGCGATGGGAATCGTGGTACGATAAATTGTCTTCCCCTGCTTTCCAATGCCGCCTTTTTCCCTTCATCACTTAAAGGAACAAGCACTTCATTACCATCACGTAGCACCTTGATTTCGTCTCCAAACAGAATATCCATGGAAAGGTATCGGTCCAACTTCTCAACCTTCTTTCCATCAATTTCCAGAATCTTGTCCCCTGTTTTCAGACCAATTTTTTCACTGACAGGGTCAACATGCAATCCGTGTTCAATTTGGTTTACGGGAATATAGGTTTCGCCATTGTTCATGAACATAAAGGTGTAGATCACCCAAGCCAAAAGAAAATTGACAGTGACACCACCAAGCATGATGATCAAACGTTGCCAAGCCGGTTTGCTTCTAAATTCCCATGGTTGCGGTTCTTCCTTCATTTGGTCTGTATCCATGCTCTCATCGATCATTCCCGCAATCTTAACATACCCGCCTAAAGGCAACCATCCAATACCATATACGGTCTCTCCAATTTTCTTTTTGAAGAGCGAAAACTTTACGTCAAAAAACAAATAGAACTTCTCTACTTTGGTTTTGAACAATTTTGCAGGAATAAAATGTCCTAACTCGTGCAAAATCACCAAAACAGAGATGATCACTATAAACATTACGATCTGAATAAATAGATCCATTAGCTTCTATATCTTTTATTAAGCCAACAAAAGTAAGCTTTTAGGCCTGTTATAAAAAGATGAATCAAATCAATCCCCTTATTTAAGAAAGTTTTAGCAACAAAACCTCGGTTTCATTTGAAGATTATTTATCTCGGATGTAATTTTGTACCATGCTTCAATTTTTCTCTAAGTTCAAGTTTTTTGGCCTCGTTTTACTGGCTTTGTCCGCCGTAATAATTTACCTGTTTTACAACGCCTTGCAACCCAAGAAAACACTCCCCGTGTTTCAACCCAATATGGTGGCCCAGGAACTTGTGGACAGCAGCTTGCACTACACCAAAAAATACCACACCATAGCGGATTTTGCGCTTTTGAACCAAAACGGCGAAACCGTGACCCAGGATACCTATCAAAACAAAATTTATGTGGCTGACTTTTTCTTTACCACCTGCCCTACCATTTGTCCCATAATGACGAAAAACATGGCAGAAATCCAAGGTTCAATACTGGATAAGGAAGATGTGATGCTACTTTCCCATTCCGTCACACCCGTTATTGATTCAGTACCCCAATTAAAAAAATATGCATTGGAAAAAGGCGTGATAGACCAAAAATGGAACTTGGTCACTGGGGATAAAAAACAGATTTATGAGTTGGCCAGAAAATCGTATTTAGCGGTCAAAACCGATGGTGATGGAGGACCGTTTGACATGATCCACACGGAGAATTTCATTTTGGTGGACAAGGAACGACGAATTCGTGGGTTTTATGATGGCACCAATCAAGAGGAAATACAAAAGTTACTGCAGGATTTGGAAGTATTGGAAGCAAGTTATGCCGAGTAAGCTTGAACTTAACGGATACCTTAGAATGCTTGTTCCTTCGTTTTTGCCTATTTTTGTCTCTTAATTAAAATCAATCTAAATAAGTTAGGTGGCTACAGTATTGGATTTACAAGAAGGGCAGCTGGGTGTAATCAAGGAGTTTTCAGACACCGCACTTCCCGTAAAACTTTTAGAATTAGGTTGTTTGCCTGGAAATACTGTGAAATTGGTGCAAATCGCTCCCTTAAAAGACCCTATTTATATTGACGTTAACGGCAGTCATATTGCCATTAGACGTTCCTTGGCTCAACAGATTGAACTTGATATTGACGAAGATTCCACCTCCGTATGAGCGAAAACATCAATGTTGCATTAATAGGCAACCCTAATACCGGAAAAACCTCAGTTTTTAATCAGCTCACTGGTCTAAAGCAAAAAGTTGGGAACTATCCTGGCATTACCGTAGAAAAGAAACAAGGGGTCTGCAAACTTCCAAATGGCACTAAAGCCAATATTCTAGATCTTCCTGGAACCTATAGTTTAAACACCACATCGTTGGATGAAAGCGTAGTGGTGGAGTTGTTGCTCAATAAAAACAACAAGGACTATCCAGATGTGGCGGTTGTGATCAGTGACGTCGAAAATTTAAAACGGAATCTTCTGTTGTTTACACAGATCAAGGATTTAAAAATACCTTCCATTCTGGTCATCAATATGTCGGATAGGATGTCGCGTAAGGGAATTTCCTTGGATGTTTCAGTCTTGGAACAAAAATTGGATACCAAAATCGCCTTGGTAAGTACACGAAAAGGACAAGGTATTGATCAAATCAAATCCCTGATTGCAGATTACCAAAACTTATCCAATACCGGAAATTTGGATACCTCAAGGATTGCTCCGGAGTATTTCAATCAATTGCAAAAGGCTTTTCCAGAGGAGGACTTGTATAAATTATGGTTGGTCATCACCCAGGATGTAAACTTCCTGTCCATTGAAAAAAAGCGTATTCAAGATGCCACCTCTTTTTCCACAAAATCAGAAAACGAATTAAAGAAATTACAGCATCGGGAGACCGTGTTGCGCTACCAATTTATCAATAACGCATTGAAGGAAACCTATAAAGTGGACACGAATGCTGCGACAGGATTCCGTGCCACTTTGGATAAAATCTTAACCCATAAAGTTTTCGGTTATGTTATCTTCTTTGGTATTCTATTATTGATTTTCCAAGCCATTTTTGATTGGAGCAGTTATCCACAGGATTTTATTGACGAACAGTTTGCGGCAGCGGCCGAATGGATGAAAAGTACGCTTCCGGCTGGAGTTTTTACGGATTTATTGGCCGAAGGTATACTCGTTGGTATCGGCGGTATCGTCATTTTTGTACCTCAAATTGCATTTTTGTTCCTGTTCATCTCCCTGTTGGAGGAATCAGGGTATATGAGTCGTGTGGTATTTTTAATGGACCGATTGATGCGTCCTTTTGGCTTGAGCGGTAAAAGTGTGGTCCCTCTTATTTCCGGAACTGCATGCGCCATCCCGGCCGTTATGGCAACGCGAACTATTGAAAGTTGGAAAGAACGCTTGATCACCATTTTAGTTACGCCATTTACCACGTGTTCGGCAAGACTACCAGTTTATCTCATCCTCATCGCATTGGTGATACCAGATGGTTCCTTTTTAGGCATCAGCTATCAAGCCCTTACCTTGATGTTGCTCTATCTGCTCGGGTTTGGAATGGCAATTTTATCAGCATCTGTATTGAACAAGATACTAAAGATCAAAAGTCGCTCTTTGTTTATGATTGAGATGCCCACTTACAGGTTGCCCCTGTTTAAAAATGTGGCGTATACGGTATTGGAAAAGACCAAAAGCTTTGTATTTGGAGCTGGTAAGATCATTTTGGCCATATCGATTATCCTCTGGTTTTTGGGTTCCAATGGAATTTCAGACCAATTTAAAAACGCGGAGGAAATTGTTGGTCAAAGAATTGAAAATGACGGGCTCAGTCCTTACAGTCAAAACTACATCCAAAACAATATAGATGCGTATTTGGCAAGTGATGTAGTCAATGACCAAGATGCGAATGGCGAATCTATTACCCAGCTTCGATTGGAGTTGGCCGAGAGAGCCAAAGCCCAGGAAATTGCCAGTTATAAATTGGAACATTCTTTTATTGGCTATGCGGGAAAAGCAATAGAGCCCATTGTAAAACCGCTGGGATATGATTGGAAGATAGGTATAGCAGTGCTCACTTCTTTCGCTGCTCGTGAAGTATTTGTTGGGACCCTAGCCACCATATATAGCGTAGGTAGCGACGAGGAAGAAACAATTAAAAATAGGATGGCCGCGGAGTTGGATGAAACAGGAAGGAAACCCTTGTTCAATCTTGCTTCTGGTATTTCCTTGATGTTATTCTATGCCTTTGCCATGCAATGTATGAGTACGCTCGCCATTGTAAAACGGGAAACCAACAGCTGGAAATGGCCAATGCTGCAACTGGTCTTCATGAGTGTTTTTGCGTATCTTGTGGCTTTAACGGCATTTCAAATTCTTAATTAATGGATTCCATTCAACACTTACTGGTTTATATCACTGTTGCCATTGCGGTAGGGTATTTGGTATGGAAGTTTTTATTACCAAAATCTTTGGTTTCCAGTAAGAAGGGTAACTCCAAATCCTGTGGACAGGATGGGTGTGGATGTGACTAATCCCAAATTTCTTCTCTTTTTTTTCCATTCGGATGTAACCTTTTTTAAATTCCTGACTATATAGGATAACTAAATTGGCTAAAAACGGCATTGGAAGCGCTTTCAGATGAAATAATCATGCAGAAGGTAACCGAAGGAAATCTCGATTTGCTTAGGATACTTTTTGACCGGCATCACAAACATGTATACAACTATCTGTATAAAATGTGTGGCGATACCATGTTAAGTGAGGACTTGACTCAAGATGTTTTTTACAAGCTGATAAAGTATAGGGAATCCTATAAAGGTGGCGTATTTGTTTCATGGCTGTTTAGCATAGCAAGGAATAACCTAAAAACGCATTTTACCCGTCATCAAAAGTATCATGACCCTATTGAAGTCTTGGCGTATAAAAAGACCGAAGAAATACGAGAAAGGGATGAAGAATATGCCCAATTGCAAAATGCCCTCAACCAGTTAAATGCTCAGGAACGAGAACTGATCATTTTGAATCGATACAACGAAATCCGTTATGAAGAACTGGCGGAAATTGTAAACAGCACTCCCGGAGCTGTAAAAACCAAAGTAAGCCGGGTAATGAAAAAACTTAGGGAAATCTATTTGGAACTCAATTAGAATACCATGAATAAAGAAGTATACAAACAATTTATAGCAGAAATTCCTGATTATCTGGAAGGAAAGTTAAGTCCTGAACGTCGGGTGCAATTTGAACACTGTGTTGATTATTTTCCAGAATGCAAATCGGAATTGGAAGCGTATAAAAAGTTGGTTCATAATCTGAAGAAAGAAAATCCTGTTCCAACAGATAGGTTACGCGCCAATTTTGAAGAAGCACTTAAATTGGAAAAATCAAAAGAGGCTAAAGTGGTTCCACTTGAACCCAAAAGGAATAATTGGGCAACTAACTTTCTAAAAATAGCGGCAAGCGTGGCCTTATTGATCGCTTCTTATCAAACGGGGAGAATCATGCAGATGGAGAAATCGAACCAAGATTTGGCAGGCCTATTGGAGCAGAGTAAACTTGACAAACAAATGGCCATGCTTTCCTTAATGGAAAACCAATCCGCAAGTAAACGCATACAAGGGGTAAGTTTCATTTCGGAATTTCCTAATCCGGATCAAGAGATCATGGCGGCCTTGGCAGAGCGATTGCTTCAAGATGAGAATGATATTGTGCGGTATAACGCCTTTGAGGCCCTAGCAGAATTTACGACTACTGATTTTGTCAAAGAGGTGTTCATCAAAAGCTTGAAAAAAGAAAAAAATCCAAGCATTCAAATCGGTATCATCCAAAGTTTGACAAAAATCCAAGAGAAAAAGGCTATTGGTCCGATGCAACAATTACTGGAACAGGAGGACACACAACCCTTTGTTAAAAACGAAATCGAATTGGCATTGCCAAAAATTATTTAAACATCAAAAAACGTAAAATCATGAAACAATTAGTAATTCTTTTGACAGCAGTAACTTTTGGGTTTGCTACCCACGCCCAAACCAATTATTCAAAGAGTTTAAGTGGTATTGACTGGGTAAAAATTGAATCCAAATCGGATGTTGTCCTAAAAACCCATAGCTCCAACGAGATAATGATCAAGGGCAGCAGAAACCAAAAAATCACCGAAAAATCAAAAGGTTTGAGACTTGTTGGTGAAGGCGGTACTGACAATACTGAAATTGGTTTTTATGTGGTCCAAGATGGTAATTCTTTAATCGTCAAAAACTTGAGGAAATCAGAAGGTGCGGAAATCTACCTTCCGAAAGATCAAAATGTGTCGGTGAAAAGCACATGGAGTGGTGATATAAAAATTGATGGGTTCGCGGGTGAAATTGAAGCAAACGCCGAATTGAACGGTAGCATTAGCATTACCAACATAAATGGCCCTGTCACTGCGCACGCTTTAAACGGAGGAATCGATGTTGTTTTTGGAACAGTCAAACAGGACACTCCTATTTCCATTTACACTACAAATGATGATGTTGACGTGACATTGCCAGCCAACACACCTGCTAACGTGGAATTGAGCACTACCAACGGTGACATTTACACCAATTTCGATATCCAACGTGAAGAAAAGGATGGGCTGAAATCTTGGTCTGGAAGAAAAGTCAAATCCTCAATCAATAACGGAGGGGTCCGGATTTCGCTTAAATCCACCAACGGAAGCATCTATTTAAGAAAAAAGTAGTCCAGTTTATTCATCATCAAAAAAACATCATGAAAAATCTTCTCATTATAGCGGCGTTTGTCCTTGCATTACAGGCAGTTCCTGCCCAAAAAACCATTGAAAAAAATGTAAACTATACCAATCAAGTCATTGATTTGGATGTCAAATTTGCACACAAAATAATTGTGAAGACCTGGAACAAGTCCACAGTTTATTTTAAAGCGGATTTATCCACTGAAGGAGGTAAATATCTGGATCTTTATGAACTTGATGTTAAGGAAGACAGTAACTACATCCATATTGTTTCCGACCCTACGGCCTTGTTCAAAGCCTATAGAGCAGAATGGAAAAACAGCAATAAAAAAAGCAACAACGGCTATTATCATCAGGAATATGAATTCAATTATGTCCTGTATGTACCTACCGATGCAACCTTTAATGTAAGTAGTATTAATGGAAGTTTAACTGCTGATGTAATTGACGGCGATTTTACCGCAGATCTAATTAACGGTGACATTGACATTAAAAAATACAGTGGGAACATGGAGCTAAAAACCATCAATGGGGAAATTGATTTAGTCATGGCAAATTCGCATATGGTAGCAGAAACCATCCATGGAAATATTTATGCTGATGAAAAATTAGATCTAAAAGTAACAGATCGTCATGTGGGTCAAAAGGTGGAAGGAAGCTTCGAAAATGCAGCCTATAAACTGCGCCTTAATACGATCAATGGAAATATGTATTTGAGAAAATAAAAGGTGAATCTAAAAATTGTAATCTTCAGTCTGATATTGGTGGGTTGTCAACCCGATGACCCGACCAATATCAAAAACGTGAATTTTGAGAAGGACCAATCTACCCTTTTTGAAATGATAGCACTTAGGGAAAAGGCAATGCTTGAGGAAAATATAGAATCAATAATGCCTCAATTCACTGAAGATGCCACGTGGATCAATTCCCAAGGTTATCTATTTGAGGGGAAAAAGGAAATGGAAAAGTTTCACCGAATGTTCGCTGAAAATGATTCGCTTGACTATTATTATGAAACTGGAGCGCCTAAAATCCGTTTTTTAGACGAATCGAACGCCCTGGCCTATTATTCATGGAAGATGTTTTGGTTTAAAAAAGAACAACCAACAGATACAACTTACAGGGAAATTGGTTTAATGACATTAAGTGCGCAACGAAAACACGATGGTTGGAAATGGGTTGCCGTTACTAATCAACATACCCCTTGGTTCTACCCAAAAATTGAAGCAGTGCAAGTTGATTGATCCTAGATCAATGGCGCAACAAAAGAATACAATAGCAGCGCCCATCCTAGGGTTAGCAATAACCCACCAATAGGTGTGACCGGTCCTAAGAAGCGCGTTTTTTTACCTTGGGCCGCACTTAAGCACAAACCATAAATGCTAAAGGAAAACAAAAGGGTGCCATAAACGAAACAGTTTACGATATACGTGTCCAATTTTTGATCAAAATTCAAATTGAAAGCCAAAACCAAAAGTACAATTGCATGATACATCTGATAGCGGACACCCACTTCAAAACTTTGCAGTAGATCAGGACTTAATTTCTTTTTCAGTGCATGTGCTCCAAAAGCGCCAAGGATTATGGCCAATAATCCGTAAAATGCACCCATGAACTGAGCAAGTAGTATTGTCTCCATATTAAAAGGTAATGGTCACTTGGGTATCTCCTTCAACCTTAAAGCAACATTCGCGATAACTTGGTGGGCCAAAAGTTTTCATCTTTCCTTTGGAAAAGGCCACTTTCTCTGTTGGTATCCCAAGCCAATTCTTGTCCAATTTATTGTTTCCGTTAGCATCGTGGAAAACCGCAAGTGCGTACTCGCCAGGTGGTAATCCTTCTAATCTAAAATCCACTCCATCTTCACTGGCGGGGAGACTTTGGGACTGCACTACCCCATCAAACTTTAAAAAGGTTTTGTCGGAATCATAAACCGCCACATTCACCTTTCCATGCTCCGAGGGAACATTGTCCACGTGAACTTGAATGTTGTTCTGTGACCATAAAAATACTGGTGAGAACAAAAAGAAAATTAAGCGTACCTTCATATTCAAGATTTGGGGAACATTAATTTGAACTTTCCAAAAGGGATTCCATTTGTGTTTGCAAATTATCATAAAATTCCTTGGTCTCAATGCTATCCTTAAAATTGATATAAAGTTGCAATGAATCATGATGGACCAATTTGATTTTTTGCTGCTCAAGATCGTCTACAAAAAAATGCACATTGGTATTTCTAATGGAATCAATGAAAACCCCTTTTTCCGCGACCATCCAAGAGAAACCGCTGGATCGTTCCAATTCTGGCAGTTTGGCCTCCCATTTTAAACTATCGATTTCGGCTAACGGAATTTTTTGATAATAAATGCCTGAGAGTACTTTAAATTCCTCATTTTCCAGCTTATACCAGTTTTTGTAATGCGCTAAAAATGCAAAAAAGCAAACAATCAAGGTCAGGATTATCAATAGATTCCAAAACCAATGTCGCTTCTTTTTATTCATTTTTATTAGCTGTTCTGTATTTATCGAACCAGGCCACCGTATGCGCTATCTTAGTAATCAAGTTACTTGGTTTACTTGCAATTCCATGGCTTGCTCCTGGAATCTCGACCAATACGGTTTCAATCTTTCTTAGTTTTAAGGCATGGTACAATTGTTTGGCTTCACTTGGAGGTGTCCGTAAATCGTTCATCCCTACCATAACCATTGTTGGAGTCTCAATATTACCAACGAGTGAAATGGGTGAAAATTTCCAATACCCCTCAAAATTTTCCCATGGTTGTCCTGGATATCGATGTTCTGCATAATAGAAATAGTTATCCGCAACCAAGGTTTTACTTATCCAGTTCATCACTGGTTTAGCAACAACGGCAGCTTCAAACCGCTTGTTTTTTCCAATCATCCAAGCGCTCATAATTCCGCCGGCACTCCCGCCAGTAACAAAAAGCTGGTCTTCATGGGCAATGCCCATGCCTATACAATGGTCCACACCATCCATTACATCATCATAGTCTTCACCGGGATAGTTGTTATAAAGTAGGTTCCCAAATTCCTCACCATAACTGGTGCTTCCTCTAGGGTTAGGATAAAATACAATATAACCCGCGGCAGCATACAATTGCATTTCGGCAGAAAATCGGTCCCCATAATTAAGAATGGGTCCACCATGATTTTCCACCATGAAAGGGTATTTTTTAGTTGTATCGTAGTTTGGCGGATATACCACCCACCCTTGAACATCCCGATCATCAACAGATGATTTATACCATACTTCCTCTACTTTTCCAAGATTCCTATAATCCAGCAATGCCTTATTTAGCGCTGTAATCTTTAGTGGTGTTTTGGCCTTTGGTTTTAGCACGGCCAATTCCGCTGGATAATCCGGACGTGATTGGGTGTAGACCAAAGTCCCATTTGTCGAAGCGCTATATGATCCACTGGCATAAGGCCTTCCCAAAGTGGTGCCTCCCACATTATCCGCCAATTTGGAAACCTTCCCTGATAACGATATAAAGCCTATTTTGCTGTTTCCCTTGTCATCATATTGAAAATAGATACCGTCTCCTTTACTGTTCCATTTTATATTGGATGCACCTCTGTCCAAAGCATCAGAAAGTACTTGTTTGTTAGATCCATCCGTGTTCATCACATGGATTTTTCGAACCTGATAGGCTTGTACCTTGTCTTCAAATCCCAAGTAGGCAATACTTTTCCCATCCGGAGAAACAACTGGGTTGTAGTCTGGGCCATTTCTGTCCGTTAGCGCTTCTATTGTACCATCCTTTACAGTCACAGCATATATTTCGCTATTTCGGAAGGTATATTCCCAATCTTCAGTTCTGTTTGCTGAGAAATAAATTTTAGAACCATTGCTGCCCCATGAAAGCGGTCCACGGTGATGCCAATCACCAGAAGTGATTTGTCTTGCGGCACCTCCCGATGCAGGAATCACAAACACATGATTGAATCCAGGTTTGATGTATCCTCGGCCATCCGCTTCATGATAGACTCGATCCGTGATTCTTGGTGCGTCTGCCCATTTTGCCCCTTTAGGCTTGGCAGGAATCTTTGCTATGACCGGAGCTTTTTTAGGAACATTCATTGAGAATGCTATTTCCCTTCCATTGGGAGACCAAGTCAAGGAACTTGGACTGAACGGTAATTGTGTTAATTTGGCAACCTTACCACTTGCTACCCAATACATGTATACTTCCGAACCTTCGGAGGTACTTGCTGAAAAAACAATACGATCTCCAGATGGAGACCATCTTGGACTGCTTTCATTGGTTTCATTGGATGTTAGCTTTTGATGTTCGCTACCATCTAACTTCACCATCCAAAGGTTACCCTTTGACCTATCTTTCATAATATCAAAACCCATTCTTCGATAAACAATCCATTCGCCATTTGGAGAAATTTGGGGGTCTGATGCGTATTGTAAATCGAAAACATCCAAATAGGAGAAATCTTGCTCTTGTGCCGATGTAATTTGAAGGGTTCCTAAGCAGAGGAGGAACAGAAAGAAGTGCTTCATTTGTTTCAAAATTTGTAGCTTTAAAGGTAACGAAAAAGAAGTGGTCTACTGCCGTTCAGTATTTAACTTCCCTTCATTCTCGAAGAAGCTACAAATTAACTCAAGGACTAAATTAATTCAGTAATTAGAATTGAAAACATCCAAAATCACATGATTAATAAGGTAGTTATTAATTTTTCTTTCCATAGATGATTATCCCAATAGTATATTTTCAATATTTATGAGAGAATTATTCTTCTTCATTTCGTTTTTAGGTTCTTTCCATGGAGTTTTATTGGTGATTTATATACTGTTGAATAAAAGAGTCAAGTCTTTATCCCACTACTTTTTTTCACTAGCAATAATTGCTCTAAGTTTAAAAATTACCTCAACTATAGTTTACACTTTTGAGATGAATACAAATCGATTTATTCTTCAATTGGGTTGCATCATAAATTTAGTTGTAGGCCCGAGTGTATATCTATACTTTCAAGATAAGATTGGTGGAAATCGCAAATACTGGCACCTACATTACCTGCCTTTTTTGGTGATGTCACTAGTTAGCTTTAGTTTTTTTCCCTTTAAAAATTACATCGCCTTTTGGAATGACTTCCTAATATTATTCATTTATACTCAATGGTTGGGTTATGTTTTGTGGTCGGGTTATATTTTCTATATATCTTATAAGCAAATAGACAAGGATTTCAAAGCATTCGGCAATCTATTTTATCTCTTTAATTCCCTGATTTTTATTGTTCAATTTATCATTTTTTTTACCGCTAACAATTATATTTTAGGTGGTGTATTTTATACTTTATTATTCTATGTTTTCTTGGGCCTAGTAGCCTTCAAAAAACCAATATTAATGAACGTCCTTTTCGGCAGCAAGATAAAATACCCTCAAAAGAAAATCGGTTTTCAAAAATCCTTATCCGATGCGTCCAAACTGCAAAATTTAATGTCAACAGAGATGCTTTTCAAAAACCCAAACCTAAGATTGATTGAGGTCGCTGAATCAATTGGAGTTACCCCTCATTATCTATCGCAGTTAATTAATGAGACCTATGGAATTAGTTTTTCCCAATTTGTGAACGAATTCAGGGTAAGGGAAGCGGTTAAAATAATTGAGAATAATACGAATTATAGTTTAGAAGGTGTTGGTTATGAGGCTGGTTTCAACTCTAAATCCAATTTCTATCATTACTTTAAAAAAATAATGGGAACAACGCCCAAGGATTTCATTCGAAGAGCCAATGTTTGAGATTTAATTTATTCCAGAATTATAAAACTGGACTTATTCAAACGTCATTTGAGTAATTGTTGGTCAAATCAGAATTAATTTTGGTACAATCAACACAAGGCATTATGTCAAGAAAGGCTTCATTTAATTCCAATTGCTTTTTAATTCTTGTTTTATCACTATTACAATCATGTGATTTTCAAAAAAAATCTGTTACCATAGATAGTTACGATATAATCGTACGTAACATGTCCGACAGCATTGTTGCGCATTATATAGACAAAGAAAAAGCTGAAGTAATCAGCCAAGAACTTCGTAAATGGTATTTGGAAAATAAACACTCTATTAAAACTCGGGATGAATTCATTCAAAAAACCAATGAGCAACTCTACAGTTCCAGCAATGATCTTCACTTAAAGCTATATGAAAATCTTAACGAGGACGATTCAGAATCCGAATATGAAGAAGAAGCTACCAAAATTTATACTTCAAAATCAAATAAATCCAAAGCAATCATTGATTCAGGTGAAAAAATCATTGATTATGATTTAAAATCTGGAATTTCTGATGCCAGAATCTTAGATAACAATATTGGTTATTTGGCTCTATATTGGATTGCAGAGGACCCAGATCAGGATAAGGCCATCATTGATGATGTGATGCTGAAAATGAAAGACACCAAGGCACTAATCATTGATATTGGTGTGAACATTGGCGGAGCTCCATTTGGAGTTCGATATTACTCTGGTTACTTGTTCCAAAACAAAACTCACTTATCTAGTTTTAAAATGCGCAGTAAAAGTCTAATCAATAGAGAACGATGGTCTATTGAAACGGATATTCCATTAGATTCATATTTTGACAAACCTATATATATATTAACTAGTAAGAAAACATTTTCCGCGGCAGAATCCTTTGTTTTTGGTCTAAAAAACAATGATAGAATCACTCAGATTGGTGAAGGAACCGCCGGAGGTGGATTCTTTGGTGGAACCTATGTCGTTTCTGAAGATCCATTACTAGAATTATGGGTTTCCAGAGGTATGACCTATAATCCAAAAAATGGTAACAGTTGGGAAGCTAAAGGTATCCAACCAGATATTCAAATTGATTATTCCGCGGCTTTAGAAAAAGCAATACAAGAAATCAACCAAAAGTACTAGATATTGATTTTGCGTAAAAAGTATGTAAATCCAGGATGTTTAAATTTTCATTCCACATTCAGTGTTAAAGTGCAACCATTACAAATTTTGTAGCTTTAAAGAGAAAAATTTAGTGATCAGTCACTGACCCACAACTCCCAAACCAACTTCCAGGACATTGTGGCAATTCACAATATAAGATGTTTTTATTGAGCTTGAACATTGTGGACACCATGCAATCCTGGCATGATGGGTTTAATTTCGCCGCGCTAGGAGTAGGTCTCTTGGTAGGTGAATATTACATCATCACCAAGGGATTCAGTTTTTTAAAAAAACGAATTGAAGATACGGGAACAGATCTTGGTGCATCATGTTGGGTACGGCCTTTTAATCGAGAACCTATTGTTTTTAAAACGGCCTCTGCAGTTCCGATGGCAGTAAAAAATCAATTGCAAAATCTGCTTAAACGCTACCTGGCTGGATTAGTATTGGCAGGAATTTTATGGATTGTATTTATTGGTATACTTGGTTTTTTATTGTTTAATTAATCCCATTAATGAAATATCTTTAGTTGCATCAAAAGCTACCCATGACCCTGCAATTGACCTTGATACAACTCTTCACCATCTGTGCCGTACTAAACGGCTTTGTATTTAGTGTCTTGATTCTTGATAAGAAAGAAAACCGTTTCGCTAATCGGTTTTTGGCCTTGACCATTATCTGCATGTGTTTAACTTTCACACCCTACATGTTAGATCCCCAAATCTGGCATTCGTACCGTTGGTTAGCTTGGTTACCATTTTCGCTATCGTATTGGATAGGTCCATCCTTCTATTTTTATACACTCACGCTAACAAATTCTGATTGGCGGTTTCGGAAGGTTCATTTATGGCATTTCACACCTATAATTCTAAATTATTTACATAGTGTCTATCACCTGGTATTTCCAGGTAACCATACCCCTTGGTATTGGTTCCATTTTATATCCGAAATCTTTGAGTCCGTCGCTATTTTGTCCATTCTAATCTATATGTTCTATTCCTTTAGATTGATCAGGAATTACCAAAAGATCCTTCTTGACAATGTCTCTAACACCGAGCGCTTGCAGCTAAATTGGTTAAAGCAGATTATACTGGTAATCATGACTTCCTTTGTATTTATTCTCATCTTTTTGGCAATCAGTAGTGGTGCTAGTGGAATGGTTTTTTTTCATCAGTGGAACGAGTATCGTTCTGTAGTCTTGCTATTATATGCTTTGGTTTTGTATTGGTTGAGCATTTTTGGATTCCAGCAGACGCAAACCTTAAAACTACATCGGGATTTATCAACTTCACCTACATCAATAGACCCGCGATCCCAAAATGTCCTGGCCAAATTGATTACAGCTATGGAGGAACAAAAACTTTACCGAAATCCAACTTTAACGTTGAGTGACTTGAGCGAAGTAGTCCAAGAGTCCAATAGGACTATTTCCAGTGTGATAAACAGTCAAACCCAAAAGAATTTTTTTCATTTTGTAAATGAATTTCGAGTAAGGGACATACAAGAAAAACTGGATGACCCAAGGAATAACAATTTAAAGATCATTAGCTTGGCTTACGATTCCGGGTTCAATTCAAAAGCCACTTTTAACCGCATTTTTAAATCATACACGGGAATGACACCGGTAGCGTATAAAGGCAAGATTAATCCTTCAAATCAACAATTGAGACCTAAAAACTTAAATTGAGACTCCTGCCAGCGTTATCCTTTCTATTTTGATTGGAAAACATATCTCAATGCAAAAAACGATTTTACTCAGTCTAGCCTTAATTTATTGTTTAACTAGTTATTCCCAGTCTATTCAAGACCTTGATTTTCTAATTGGAAAATGGAAAATTGTCGAAACCATTTATCCTGGAACCGAAAAAGAATATCAAGAAATTGGGACCCGTACGTGTGGTTATTATTTAAATGGGAGTTTTATCAAATGTGAATCTGAGACTGTGATTCAAAAAAACGGTCATAAACGTTTCTATTCCTATATCATCAACTATGATAAAAAGGAAGGGTGTTTTAGAGCCACTAACTTTGCCCATGATTTCCCATTGCATGGTCAATTCAAATGGTATTTGGACAAGGAAAATCATAGAATTATTGCCATTACACCAAAAAACGTAATTGAAGACCGGTTTTTTAGAGCTACTATTTCGTATTCCGACCCCAATAAACTGGTTTGGGACGGCTGGGCAAGTGTGTTTAAAAAGGACAAGGATTGGCTACAGGTTTTTAATGATGTTGCCACCCGTCTGGAATGAATTAACGAGTACCATGATTTCGATATTAGGAATACCTTGAGGCAACTCAGGTATTCCTTTTTTATATTTACGGGCTAATTGCATAGCCCGTATTATGAATTTTCAGGATAAACATGTGCTTATCACAGGTGCTTCGAGAGGTATTGGAAAGGCTACCGCCATAGCATTTGCAGAAAAAGGTGCAAAGATTGGTCTGAACTTCCGCTCCAATTTGGAAGCCGCAAAAGAAACACTTGCTGAGTTACCCGGCGAGGGCCACCAACTTTTCCAACAGGATATTAGCGAAAAAGAAGGGGCACAGGAGCTTATTACCAAATTTGTGAACCATTATGGCTCCTTGGATATTCTGGTCAACAATGCCGGTATTTCCATATTCCACGATATTGAGGAAGTGGATTTTGAACATTGGACCTCTGCCTGGGAAAACACCTTTAAAACGAATTTGTTTGCCATTTCCAATCTGTGCTATTGGGGCGCGAAGACTATGATGGAATCGGGGGGTGGAAAAATTGTGAATGTCTCCTCTAGAGGTGCATTTAGAGGTGAACCCACTAAACCAGCTTATGGTGCCAGCAAAGCTGCCTTGAATTCCATGAGTCAATCCTTGGCTAAAAAATTGGCCAAGCACAATATTCATATTGGGGTTGTAGCACCAGGATTTACAGAAACCGAAATGGCAGCAGTGACGCTCACCCCTGTTGAGCGTGAGAACTTACTTCGGGAATCCCCGTTTCAGCGTATGGCCCAACCTGAAGAAGTGGCCCACGCGATCATGTTCCTTGCATCGGAAGGCGCTGGGTATTCCTCCGGAACCATAATTGATGTAAACGGCGCATCTTATTTGAGAAGCTAGTATGAAAGCATCTACCATAGCGCAACTTAAAAAAGAACTACAACACCGTTCCTCAGATGAACTGCTGGCGTTATGCCTGCGTTTGGGTAGATTCAAAAAAGAAAACAAGGAGCTTCTCACCTATCTATTGTTTGAGGCCGACCATGAAACAGGTTACATTGAATCGGTAAAAGACGAGGTGGATACCATGTTCGCAGAAATCAATACCAATAGCTTCTTTTACATCAAAAAGAGCATCCGCAAAATTCTAAGGACCATTAAGAAATATGTACGTTATTCTGGCAATAAGGAAACTGAGGTGGAACTGCTTCTTTATTTCTGCCAAAAAATGAAATCTTTCAGGCCATCTTACAAGCAAAATATTGCCATGCGAAATCTCTACGACCGACAAATACTTTTTATCGAAAAGAAGATTTTAGCACTGCACGAAGATTTACAGTACGATTTTGGGGTACTTCTTGATGAATTGAGATAAGTTCAGGCAACCATTTTCATCTTTTGTAGCGTCTACTTCATTATAAACGCAATCAAAACAAATGGACACCACTAAAAAAACTGCCCGCATTGCTGGTTTACTTTACTTTTTAATCGCTATAACCGGCATTTTCAGCCTAATGTACGTCCCTTCTAAACTTCTAGTATGGGACAATCCAGCTACAACAGTCGCAAACTTAAAATCATCAGAGTTTTTATTCCGATTGGAAATTTTAGGTGAAATACTATGTTATCTCATCTATATATTCCTTCCCTTAGTGCTGTTTCAATTGTTCAAAAACATCCATAAAAACATGGCGGTTGTTATGGTCATCCTGGTGTTTATAAGTATTCCGATTTCAATGGGCAGTGTAGTCCATAAACTTGATGTCTTATCGCTTTTGGGTGACAGTTCTTATTTAAACGTCTACAGTCCTGCACAGCTAGAAGCGAAAGTGATGAGTGCTTTTCATTCCTATTTTAAGGGAATACTGGTGGCGCAAATCTTTTGGGGTCTTTGGCTGTTCCCTTTTGGGTATTTGGTTTTCAAATCAGGATTCCTACCCAAAATTTTAGGTCTGTTTTTAATGGTAGGAAGTATTGGGTATTTCTTGGACGCCATTGGGCGAATCCTATGCCCGGACTATAATGAGCTTTGGCTATCTGATTATATTACGATACCAGCAAGTATCGGTGAATTGGGCAGCTGTCTTTGGTTGTTGATATTTGGCGCGAAAACTGTAAAATAGAAATTTGATTACTTGGGTTTTTCTAAGCAAAACGCTATTTTCAAAAGTAATTGGAAATCCAAGTGATTCAAAAATTCACCACATTACAAGACTATTGCTCAGCCATCAATATTCCCAATGCCATTAGGGAAGATTTTGATATTCGTAGTTTTCAAGACAACATGGCCACCGTGGTATCCCAAATGCCGGCGTTCAGACATGAGTTTTATGCCATTGCCCTTAAAATAGAGGGCGGTGGAAAAGCGATTACCGGACAATATGAAAGTTTTTTAGAGGGCGCAACCGTATTTTTCAATTCACCTTTCCAAATAACTTCTTGGGATATTGTTCCAGATTGGGAGGGCTATTATATTATGTTCACCAAGGAATTCTTGGCTAAATCGAGATACTTGCAACGTTTATTGGATGATTTCCCATTTTTAAAAATCGATAAATCCATTCCCTTTCAAATTGATAAAGCAGAGGCTTCCAATCTTCTGCGGTTGTTTAAGGATATAAAAGACGAATATGAAAAGGAATTGGACAGTTTCCCCATTTTAGAGGCCCAAACCTTGCTGTTGTTAAATTATGTAAAACGCTATTTCAATGCAAAAGTAAACTTGGAAGACGCTAAAGAGGCGATTCGGAAAACCGATGTTGCCCTGCTTTCCCGATTCCAAACATTGATTGAAACCCATTTTCAATCTGATTCTGCACCAAATAAAGGGAATACGCACTCCCCTAGTTATTATGCACACCAGCTGGGTATACATCCGAACCATTTGAACACAATTGTTAAAGGAATCACCCAACATACCGCAAAGCAACTTATATTCCGGCACCTGCTTCGACTATCAAAAACTCGGTTACGCCAGACCAATATGAGTGTAAAGGAAATTGCCTACTCCCTGCACTTTGATTCCCCGAACAACTTCAGTAGTTTTTTTAAAAAACAGACGCAAATCACACCAAACTCCTATAGAAACAAAGTGAATCTTTGATTTTTATACTTCTTTCTTTGATTCTATAAATTCTTAGCGCCCAGCTGTATTGACCTTTGTAGTGTTAAACTAAAAACATGAAAAAGTCAATTTTTATACTAATCGCAATTCTTGGTACAACCCTAAATGCACAACAAATGGAAAATGAAAAAGTTCGGGCAGCAGTGTCCAAATTGTTCGTTGCTACTGATCAAAAAGATTGGTCTACTGTAGAAGTACTATTTGCCGAAAAAGTCAACTTGGACTATTCTTCCATGACCGGCAATCCATCAGCGGAACTAACACCTTCCCAAATCACTGCCGGATGGAAAACCGTTTTACCCGGATTTACCTTCACCCATCATCAAACTGGAAATTACTTAAGTGAGGTAAAGGATTACAAAGCTCATGTATTTGTTTATGGTACCGCCACTCATTACCTGGATGATGAGGAAGGAAGTATCTGGACCGTTGTAGGCACATATGACTTCAAACTCATAAAAGTTAATGGCGTATGGAGAATATCTGCAATGACCTTTAATTACAAATACCAAGATGGCAATACCAAATTGGTGCAAAAAGCAGTGGAAAATGTCAAAAATCTTTAAACCCAACGGCCTTTTGATTTTGGTTTTGGCCATAAGTCTTAACGCTTGTCAAACGAAAATGGAACAAAAAACAAATGCAACAGAAATGAACTCAACAATTGCCTTTAAAAACAAGGAAACTGTAAAAGCCTTTTTTGCAGCATTGACCGCCGAGAATGCCGAAACGGTTGCCGGCTTGTTTGCTGAAGACGCTGAACACATCAATCCCTATCACTCGGATGTATTTCCAACAGGTGCTAGTGGCAAAGAAGGAATTAAAAAGTATTGGGAACCTGTGTTCCCAAATTTTGACGGTATGACCTTCGCTATCGAAGAGCTTTATGCCATGGAAGACCCAACATTGGTATATGTGAAGTATACCGGAGAAATCAAACTCAAAGAAGGAACAGGTGTGTATAGGAACAATTACTATTCCATCTTTAAATTCAATAAAGCTGGAGAAATCGTGGAATATGTGGAAATTTTTAACCCTATCGTAGCCGCACGCGGTTTTGGGTTGTTGGACAAAATCAAATAACAGATTATGAAAACTTATATCATGCACCTTATGGCTTTAGCCTGTATGCTAAGCTGTAAAAACGAAAAGAAGGAAAATCCAATTGAGAATACATCAAACCAAATTGAAACAACAAAACAAGTAGTTATGAAAAAAGTGAATTTTAAAAGTGAAGGATTGAATTTGGTTGGGAACATTTTTTATCCTCCCAACTATAAGGAAGGCTCCACCTATCCAACTATTGTGGTCTCTGGAAGTTGGACAACCGTGAAAGAACAAATGGCAGGGTTATATGCCAAGCGTTTAGCTGAAGACGGAATGATAACCTTTGCATTCGATTTTAGAAATTTTGGTGAAAGTGAAGGATTGCCACGAGCTTATGAAAGTCCATCACTTAAAATACTGGACATTAAAAATGCAATTCAATTTTTGAAGTCCCTACCAGAAGTGGATACTAAAAACATTGGTGCTTTTGGTGTTTGCGCAGGCTCTATGTACACCTTTATGATAGCAGCCGAAGATGAAGATATAAAGGCGGTGGCCACAGCAGCATCTTGGTTGCATGATGGTGAGGCTGTAAAATTGTTTTACGGCGGTGAAGAAGGTGTGCAAACTAGAATACAAGCGGCCCAAGCGGCCAAAAAGAAGTTTGTGGAAACTGGTGATATCGATTACATAAAGGCTATTTCAACTACGGACAACACTGCAGCTATGTTCGGGGAATTCGATTATTACTTGAATCCCGAGCGAGGTGCCATTCCAGAATGGAACCAAGATCAATTTGCCGTAGCCTCTTGGGAAGATTGGTTGACCTTAGACCCATTTCCTTCAGCTGTGAAATTGAACAAACCCGTCTTTATGGTTCACAGCGATGGATGTGTTTTACCGGATTATACTAGAAAATTCTTTGAAGCCATCCCGTCCTCTGAAAAGGAACTGATGTGGGTTGATACTGAACTTCCTTCACCAATGCATCAGTTTGCGTTCTACGATCAGGACGATGAAGTAAACTTGGCTGTAAATGCAGTAGGCAACTTTTTCAAACAAAAGTTGGGACAATAACGTTAGCCCAGTCCTACATCAAGAGTCATCATTATGATAAATCCACCGATAAAACCCATTGTGGCGATATCGGTGTATTTGTCTCTTTGGGTTTCAGGAATAACTTCCTCCACTACCACAAAAATCATCGCTCCTGCAGCAAACGAAAGTGCATAGGGTAAAATTGGTTCAAACGTCAGGACTGCCCACGCCCCAAGCACAGCAGCAATGGGTTCCACCATGGCAGATGCCTGCCCATACATAAAACTCTTAAAACGACTTAGTCCTTGTCGTCTTAAAGGCATTGCCACTGCAAAACCTTCTGGAAAATTTTGCAATCCAATTCCCAATGCCAAGGCAACGGCACCTCCAATGCTTGCGCCGTCAAACCCTGCAGCCACCCCACCAAACAAAACACCAACGGCCAAACCTTCAGGAATGTTATGTAGGGTTATGGCCAAAGTCAATAAAGTAGTTCTATGCCATGGTGTTTTTACACCTTCAGCTTCACTTTCCTTAAAATTGATGTGCAGGTGGGGTAAAACCTTGTCCAAGGCAAATATGAATGCCGCTCCCAACAAAAAACCAACTGCTGCTGGAATTACTTTTACAAACCCTTCACCTTCGCTTAATTCAATACCAGGAGCCAATAAACTCCAAAAACTGGCAGCCACCATCACTCCACCTGTAAAGCCTAACATACCGTCTAGCACCGCACGGTTCATGCTTTTAAAGAAAAAGACCAATGCTGCACCGGCCGCAGTCAAACCCCAAGTAAACAATGTTGCATAGAGGGCGGCCATGATAGGGTTAATACTCTCAAAATACTGAATCACTTCTTCCATTAGTCGTGTTTTTTAACGTAAAGATTAGATGCTATTTGATGGGATATATGTAATTCCTGAGTTTCAATTTTAATGTGTAGGGATTGGTCAAAATCTTCTTTTTCCAAAATGGTTATGGTCTTCCCCAATGCAATTCCGTTTTTGTCCAAGAACTTTAAAAACGGAGCCGAGGTGTCCTTTACACCAACACAGACTCCGGAAACGCCTGCGTCCAAATCACTTAGCAATTCCTTGTCCCTTACCATGAATTTCCCATCTTTACTTGGAATCGGATCGCCGTGTGGGTCGTATTTTGGAAAATCGAGCAATTCGTCAATCTTATCAATCAACTTTTCACTTTTGATATGTTCCAATTGTTCAGCCACTTCATGTACCTCATCCCAAGTGAAATCCAATTTTTTGACTAGAAACACTTCCCACAGTCTATGCTTTCTAATGATGGACAAGGCTGTTTTGATTCCAGAATCGGTGAGTGAAACTCCTTGATATCTTTTATAGTGAACCAAACCTTTTTCGGCCAACTTTTTAGCCATATCCGTAACGGAAGAGGGCTTTGTCTCCATTTGTTCCGCTATCGCATTAGTTGCAATGGGTACTGCAGAATGGCCTCCTAAATGGAAAATAGTCTTGATATAATTCTCTTCTGCACGGGTCATCAAAAAAGATTTTTTCAAAATTACATTTTTATTTGTCAAAACCTATTTTTAGATTTGTCTAAATTTTATTTTACTCAAATTGAAAAACAACGGTAAATCATTCGCTGTTAGCGTACTTATATTTATTTTAAGTCAAGGATTGTTCGCGCAAAGTACCCTTACAGGTACAATTACAGAAAATGGTGAACCATTGCCATTCGTCAATGTCCTTTTAAAAGGAACCCAAATCGGTTCTGCAACAGATAGCAATGGCTACTATGAATTAAACAATATAGCACCAGGTGAGTATATACTGCTAACAACATCCATTGGTTACATCTCCAAGAAAACGACCTTCCTAATCGGAAAAAACGAAGTGAAATCACTAGATGTCAACATGGAGATTTCGGCAGAAAACTTGGAGGAAACCGTTGTAACAGGAACGCTAAAGCCAGTAAGTAGACTTGAAAGTGCGGTTCCAGTGGAGGTTTATACCCCAACATTTCTTAAAAAGAACCCAACTCCCAATCTTTTTGAAGCGCTACAAAACGTTAACGGTGTTAGGCCTCAAATAAACTGTAATGTTTGTAATACCGGTGACATCCATATTAATGGCTTGGAGGGCCCCTATACCTTGGTATTAATAGATGGGATGCCTATAGTAAGTGGTCTTGGAACCGTATACGGGCTATCCGGAATTCCTAATTCATTGATTGAGCAAATTGAAATCGTCAAAGGACCTGCCTCTACACTATATGGCAGTGAAGCGGTTGGTGGCTTAATCAATATTATTACCAAACATGCCCCTAATGCCCCAGAGTTTTTTGCTGATGCCTATCTAACAGGTTGGGGTGAATACAATTTAGATGTAGGTTCAAAAATTGAAATGGGAAAGAACACAGATCTACTATTGGGCGTGAACTATTTTAACTTCGATCAGGTAATTGATAACAATGGTGACAATTTCACAGACCTTACACTACAAGATCGGATTTCTGTTTTCCAAAAATGGAATTTTAAACGAAAGGATTCAAAACTATTTTCCATTGCTGGAAGATTTTTCTATGAAGACCGTTGGGGTGGCGAATTACAATGGACTCCAGAGTTTAGAGGTGGAGATGAAATTTATGGTGAAAGTATTTATACGACACGTTGGGAAGTTTTAGGAAAGTACCAATTGCCAATTGACGAAAAGGTAATGCTTGCTGTCTCCTATAACGATCACAGTCAAAATTCAGTTTACGGTGATGTTAGTTATTTAGCGGATCAGCGCATTGGGTTTGGACAATTAACTTGGGACAAAACCATAAACAAGCATGACCTTTTATTTGGAACAGCAGTACGGTATAATTATTACGATGATAATACCCCTGCAACAGCGACTAGAGATGAAGTATGGATTCCCAGTGTTTTTGTTCAAGATGAATACAAATTTGCTGAAAAGCATTCAATTCTAGGAGGAATCCGTTATGATTATGACCAAAGGCATGGAAACATTTTTACCCCACGGGCAGCCTACAAATGGAAAATTTCGGACAATGATATTTTTAGAGTTAATACGGGCACTGGTTTTAGGGTTGTTAACCTATTTACTGAAGATCATGCAGCACTTACAGGTTCAAGAGATGTGATTATTGCAGAGGAACTGAAACCTGAGAGGTCTATAAATGTAAATCTCAATTACCTTAAAAAAATATATGCGGACAATGGCACTTTTGTTGGAATAGATGCCTCCGCTTTTTATACCCATTTCTCCAATGTAATCCTTCCCGATTACGATACTAACCCCAATCAAATCGTTTATGACAACCTCGATGGTAAATCTGTTTCAAAAGGGCTAAGTGCCAATTTGGATTTGGTATTCCCGAATGGTTTGAAGTTTTTAGTAGGCGCCACATGGCAAGACGTTAGCAATACTGAAGATGGCGTTACCCAAAGGCAAATATTGACAGAAAGTATCACGGGTACTTGGAATGTATCCTATACGTTCAGGAATCTTGATTTAACGGTGGACTATACTGGTAATCTGTATGGTCCTATGCGCTTACCTACACTTGGCGAATTGGACCCAAGACAAGAATTTTCACCTACCTGGAGCATCCAAAATATTCAATTCACTTACAAGGGATTAGACAAGTTTGAACTCTACGGTGGCGTGAAGAACCTGTTGGATTGGACCCCAAATCGAGGTAACCCATTTATTATTGCTCGTGCTGATGATCCATTTGATAGAAACGTACAATTCGACCCCCAGGGTAATGTAGTAGCAACCGCAGACAATCCTTATGCTTTAACTTTTGATCCGAGTTATGTGTATGGTCCAAATCAGGGAATAAGAGCATTTTTTGGGATGCGGTATACAGTATTTTAGCCTAATTCGGGTATAAATCCATCCTCAAAACATTGTGAAAGCTAATATTGAAAACGTTATTTGGCGGCCTAATTGTGGCTTCAAACCGAACAGTTTTAGTATTGTAATCTACTTCAATTACTTTTCCTGCAGCACTTCCTTGATCTGCCGAAGATCCAGGAGTAAATAGGATAGAGTTGTTGTCGGCAACATAACTTACCTTAGAGACAATCCTGGCATACGCTTCTTGTCCACGGTCCTTACCATAGGTCCATACTTGTTTAATGGTTTTATTCACCTCATCAATCTCATACTCCACTGCTCTACTATAAGGGCCAAAATTGGAGTAATTCCGATTATCGCCATTGTCAAATACCATTAAATTCCCGTTTGGCAAAAGTATGGGGGAATGTTGATACCAAGACCATTCAAAATCGGGATGGTTGGTATTGCCCAACAATACATCGGCATCGGTGATTTCCGAATCATCGGCATCAAGTGGTGTCAATAAGAATTGTGTAAGATCCTGCCCGCTGCCAGAGGTGCCCCAATCTTTGTGCGGGGCCAAAATATAGCTTACTTCATTAGTGCTATTTAGTTTCACTATACCTTGTGTTCTTCCTGATACGATAATCTGCTCGTCATTGGAACTATACTCAATAGAGTTGGCATGAAACCAATCAAATTCCAGATTAGCTAAGTCGGTGGGCCATGCTCTTCTGGTATTGTCCAAGGATTCATTCAAATCCCAAATGGTAATAAACTGACCTGTTTGCCGGTCTACTTCAACAATTACATCTTCCACAGTACTAAATGATGTATCGGTTACGGTGACCAGAAAATTCCCGTCAGGTTTTTCAATTACGTGATGGTGAAAATCATAATTCTGCAAGCTCCAAGATTGCTCCACCCTCCCTAGCATGTCAATTTCATACAATCTTCTTGTTGAAGCATCCCCAAAGAGCAAGTTTCCGTTTTTCAAACGGGTCATGCCATTATCGTAGAATAGATTTGAGAGTTGTGGATGAATCGAGAAATTCAAGTACCATCGAATCTCACCATATTGGTCGAAGATAAATGGTCGTTGCGGTCTAAAATTCTCAACGAAACCAAAATAGTTGACAAAATTGAATTCAAGATTAGTTGAATTGGAAGGCGTATCAATGGTAATCTGCGGCATATCTGCTATTAGCGGCCCTGTCTGGATTTCCAAAGTTTGAGTTTCCAAATTGGTACCAGAAGGACCAAGTAATCGGACAAGTACCGTATTTAGATGATCTGGATAGAGGCCAAGAACATCTAGTTCAAATTCGGTTCCTGTCCCGATAAATCTTTTTGTTAAGTTAGAGCTGGCCCCGTTTTTTCCTGTAATTTCAATTTCTACTTGTACACTGCTGTTAGTTTCAAGATTAATCACCGCGGTAAGCGGTGCATAACCAGAAGGGTTCAATGTAAACCCGAGTTCTTCAATCAATTCAGAATCAATTGGGGGATCAGCAACAATGGGATCTTCACTAGAACAGGCATACATGATTAGAGCAAAGCAAATGAGAAGCAAAAGGTTGGATGATTTCATAGTAATTTTTGCGCTTTTAACCTCAAGTTAGTGATTTTCACGACTTCACCACTGTTGGTTTTAGACAATTACACGAAATACCTTGATTATGTTCGAGTTCTTAATTCGTATTTTTGATCATGCCCAAATACGACTATATCATAATTGGTGCAGGTGCTGCCGGAATGCTATTGGCCGATGCTTTATCCAATGACACTTTCTTCGACAATAAGCGCATTTTACTAATAGACAAAAGCAGTAAATCTTCAAATGACCGTACGTGGTGCTTTTGGGAAAAAGGTAATGGTGAATTCGACAAACTGTTGCACAAATCGTGGCAAAAAATTCATTTTGCAGGAAAGGATATCAATACAAAGGCTTCCATTTCACCATATGCCTACAAAATGCTTCAGGGCATTGACTTTTATCAACATTACAGCGCCAAGATAAATGGTAAACCCAATGTTGAATGGATCAATGATGAAGTATTGGGAATGGATGAAACAGATGCTCATGTTGTTGTTCGGACAAATACCAACAGCTATGAAGCCGGTCAAGTTTTTAGTAGTTTATGGGATGTTAATTTGATCCAGTCTCAAAACAAATATCCACTACTGCAACAACATTTTCTTGGTTGGTTCATTAAAACTGAAAACGATGTTTTTGATGAAGATTGTGCCACATTTATGGATTTTTCAATCCCTCAAAAAGGGAATACCCGTTTTATGTACATACTCCCATTTTCAAAAAATGAAGCCTTACTTGAGTACACCTTGTTTTCAAGTGATCTTTTGGAAAAAGAGGACTATGAAAATGGAATCAAGTCCTATATCGAATCCCGATTTGGTTCGATTAACTATACAATCACCGAGGTGGAACAAGGTACTATTCCTATGAGTTGCTATCCTTTTCAACAACACAACACGCAAAGGATTTTCCATATTGGGATTGCAGGTGGTTGGGCTAAACCAAGTACAGGCTTTACCTTTTATAATACCTATAAGCAGACACAACGAATGCTTCAACACATAAAACAGGATAAGCCGTTATCACGTATCAATACCAAGGGTAAATTCTGGTTTTATGATTTGTTACTGTTGGACATTCTCAAAACCAATAATCATTTGGGAAGTGCGATTTTTGAAGCGATGTTCAAGAAAAGAAATGCCACTCTGATATTAAAATTCTTAGATAATGAGACAACATTTTGGGAAGATTTAAAAATCATTAGTGCCTGCCCCAAAATACCCTTTCTAAAAGCCTTAATGAGACGAATGTTTTAGACTGTCCTACGCATTAAGTTTTCGCCAAACTCTTTTAGGAGGGCTTTGTTTTCATCTGGGATATTCAATCCTTCTAAAGTGGAAAATGCCTTATTGGTATAGTTTTCAATTTCCTTTTTAGTGGCTTCCACCGCACCACTTTCCATAAAAATGGCCTTGACCGTATCTACTTTAGCCATTGCATCATCCGGTTGTATGGAATACAAATGCATCAGGCCTTCACGATCATCACTGGGTGCAAATTCCATCGCTTTTAAAAAGAGAAAGGTCTTTTTATTTTCCATGATATCCCCTCCAACCTGTTTCCCAAAAGTTTTAGGATCCCCAAAGGCATCCAAGTAGTCATCTTGTAACTGAAATGCTATGCCCAAGTTTCTACCAAACTCGTAAATGGAGTTGGCGTCTTCTGTTTTTGCCCCGGCAACTATTGCGCCCATTTGCATAGCGGCCGCTACTAATACTGCTGTCTTGTATTCTATCATTTTCAGGTATTCTGGAATTGTGACATCGTCCCTGGTCTCAAAATCCACATCATATTGCTGCCCTTCACAAACCTCAATGGCTGTTTTGCTGAAAAGTTTCGTCAACGCTTTATAGGTTTCTGCTGGATAGTTTTCAAAACATTGGTAAGCGTAAATCAACATGGCGTCCCCTGAAAGAATGCCGGTATTAACGTCCCACTTTTCATGAACGGTTGCATTCCCCCTACGCAAAGGTGCATCGTCCATAATATCATCATGCACCAATGAAAAATTATGAAACACCTCAATGGCCAAAGCGGCATCTAATGCATTTTCAACCTTTCCACCAAATAATTCAGCAGTCATCAAGGTAAGTACAGGGCGCATTCTTTTACCTCCCAGCCCCAATATGTAACTTATAGGTTCATAAAGATTACGGGGTTCTTTGGAAATGGGTTTTTGCTCTAAATGGGCAAGAAATTTCGTGCGGTAACGCTCAATGGCTTTTGAATTGATCATGGATCAAAAATACAGTCTATTTGGACAGCATCCCAATCCTTAAAAACAACCTTTCAGCAAGATTTGAAAAAAAACTACTGAAAAAACGCAATAGATTTGAATGTGTTCGTCTTTACTTATGAAGACCACTAACAGGCTTTTTAGAAATGGCTGCCGATAAGGACAACTACAACCGATTATCAACTTTTTTCAATGAAGAATACCATTCATTGAGAGGGTATGTACAGTCTAGAATTGACGATACATCGGAACGGGACGCCGAGGATATTGTCCAAGATGTGGCACTTCGTCTGTTTTCTAAAGCGGTGGATTATTCCCCAATAAACAACATTGGTGGTTTTGTATACAGTTCTATTCGAAATAGAATAATAGATCTCATGAGAACAAAAAAGGACACGGTGAATGAAGATGGGGATTTTGAGACCCAATGGGCAGAATTTGCAGAACTATTTTACAGTGAAGCAAGTAACAACTACCCAGAAAATCTGCAAGAGGCCTTGAAACAAGGAATAAAGACCTTGAAACCGGTCTATCAAGATATCATCATTGCTGTCGATTTTGAAGGTTACACCTACAAAGAGATAGCATTGGATACTGGAATATCAATTGGCACCTTAATGTCTAGACGACATCGGGCCATGTCCTTATTATCAAATTATTTAGAAACTATAAAAAATTCAACATTATAAAATAAAGCATATGGAACCTAAAGAAAGATATTACGAAAGAAAGGTGGAAAAATATGTGAAAAAGGGGTTTAAGATTTTCTTCGCCTTCATCATATTTTGTGTTTTGGTACTGCTGGCAGGTTATGTCTTCATGCACCTATGGAACTGGTTGATGCCAGAAATATTTGGACTCATCACAATTGGTTATTGGCAAGCCCTAGGATTGATCTTATTAGCCAAATTTATCTTCGGTTTTGGAAATCATTCCTCAAAAGGGTCCAAACACAGGTCTAAAAAACGTCATAAGGGAGAACGGTATTGCAGAACCAAATCAGGATACTCCAAATGGCACCACTACGATCAGTTTTGGAACGAAGAAGGAGAGGCTGCTTACAATGCCTACGTAGAACGCATTAAAAACGAAAAATCAAATGACCCCGAGAAAGAAAACTAAAGCTGCCCAAAAAATAGAACGATTCAAAGAGCGGACACTCATTTGGAGATCCAGTCCCAAGGCAACACCAAATCCCAATATTGCCCTTGCCGCCCGTCAATTCAACATTGATTAGCGCAAAAACTAACATGCGGTTAATCATTAGTTAAAAAAATGTAAAACCTAGGAAACTTTTTTTGTTTTAAAAGTTTCCTAGGTTATTTTTGTCGCCCATTATGAGAGAAAAAATTCTTTACAAGGCCACTGATATGTTCTTAACCTTTGGTTTTAAGAGCGTTACCATGGATGATCTGGCCAACGAAATGGGCATTTCCAAAAAGACCATTTACTCCCATTTTGAAAACAAGACCAAGTTGGTGGAAGAATCCACTATGCATATGTTCTGGTTTATTTCAAATGGTATCGACGAAATTATAGCCCTTTCCAAAAATCCTATCGAGGAACTTTACGAGATAAAGAAGTTTGTGATGTTGCACTTAAAAAATGAGAAATCGTCACCGCAATATCAGCTTCAGAAGTATTACCCTCACATACATGAAACCCTCAAGAAAAAGAATTTTGAGGTAATGCAAGAATGCGTTGTGGAAAATGTTAAGCGAGGGATGGAAATGGGAATTTATAGGGAAAACCTCAATGTGGGATTTATTGCCAGAATCTATTTTTCTGGAGTACACAGTATCAAGGATCAAGGTCTGTTCCCATTACAATTATTCTCGATCACGGAATTAATGGACGATTATTTGGAATACCACCTTAGAGGAATTACCACAGTCAAAGGAAGAGAAATATTAAACTCAATCATCAACTCAAATAAATAATTAATGCGAACATTCATTATCAGTTTATTCTTAATGCTAACGTGGATAGGCCAGGCCCAGGAAACCCAAGCGTATAGTTTTACTCTGGACGAAGCCATTGCACATGCCTTGGAGCACAATTACAGTGCAATCAATGCAAATAGGGATATTATCGATGCCCAAAAACAAAAGTGGGAAACCATAGCCGATGGTCTACCACAGATTTCAGGAGCCATCAGCTATCAAAATCAATTGAAACAGCCTGTTAACCAGATTCCAGCAGAATTTTTTGGTGGTGAGCCTGGTACTTTTATTGAAGTTGTCTTTGGACAACCCCAATCCGCAACAGCAACTGCCACATTGACCCAGCAAATTTTTGATGGATCTTACATTGTAGGTGTCCAGGCTACGAAGGCTTTTTTAAGTTACAGTCAAAACAACAAGGAAAAAACGGAATTGGATATCCGTAAATCCGTGGTTGAAGCCTATGGCAATGTACTCGTTGCCCAGGAAAGTGTATTGATCTCTGAAAACAACAAAGGTACCTTGGAAAAGAACCTTTACGAGACCCAAAAAATCTTTGACAATGGTTTGGGTGATGAGGAAAGTGTAGATCAATTGAAAATAACACTTTCTTCTGTAGACAATCAGTTAAAAAACGCAAAGCGTTTGGAGAAAATCACATTGCAGATGCTCAATATCATGTTGGGATTACCCATTGAAACCCCAACGACCTTAACCGAAGACTTGGATGATCTGACGCAAAAGCAAATTGATTTTGGTCTTTTGGATTCGCCATTCAATATTGAAAACAATGTGGACTATAAACTGGCCATAAACTTGGAAGAGCAACGCTTTTTTGAACACAAATTGGCAAAAAGTAGAGCACTGCCAACCTTAAACGCCTTTGTAAATTATGGAGGTTCATCCTTTAGTGAAAGTTTCAATTTTTTAAGTAGCGGACAGGAGTGGTTCGGTTCTTCCATTCTTGGATTTGACCTTAGCATACCAATCTTCAGTTCCTTGAAAAGGTCTGCAGGAACACAAAGGGCAAAAATTGCCTTAGAAAAGGCCAAAACCCAACTAACAGAGGCAGAACAACAAATACAATTGCAGCTTGAAAGCGCAAAAAGTGATTACATCCTTGCAATCGAAGAATATGGAACTTCAAAAGAAAACCTTGGTTTGGCAGAACGTATTGAAAACAAAAACCAAGTAAAGTACTCTGAAGGGTTGGCCACTAGTTTCGAATTAAGACAAGCCCAAACCCAATTGTATTCCACCCAGCAAGAATACCTGCAATCCATGGTGGATGTCATCAATAAAAAGACAGAATTAGAAACAATCTTGAACAATTAAACGCATAAACTCAATCAATCATGAAAAAGTTATCATATATCGTTCTTTCAGCTGTAATCCTTGCTTCCTGTGGTGGTGGTGAAAATTCAGTGGAAAGCGTGCTTTCCGGAAAAAATCTGGAGGCCATTCGAGCAAAACGAACAGAAATTTCTAGTCAACAAAAAACGCTGGATGCGCAAATCCAACAATTGGATTCAGCGATAAAGGCTTTGGACGACAATGCCAAATTACCTTTGGTGACCACCATCAAGGCTAAAACAGAAAAGTTTGTGCATTATTTGGAGCTTCAAGGTGATGTAATGACCAAGCAGAATGTTTTGGTATATCCTGAAATGTCTGGTACGCTTCAAAAAGTTTACGTCAAAGAAGGTCAAAAGGTCTCTAAAGGTCAATTATTGGCTTCCATTGATGACGGGGGACTTTCCAGCCAATTGGCACAAATGGAAACTCAAGCAGCGTTGGCAAAAACCACCTTTGAACGCCAAAAGAGACTGTGGGAACAAAATATTGGTTCAGAAATCCAGTACCTACAAGCAAAAACCACTTATGAAGCACAGGAAAGTGCAGTTAAGCAAATGCGTAGTCAAGTTGCAAAATCATCAATACGTGCACCTTTTTCAGGAATTATAGACGACGTAATCCAAGATCAAGGAACTGTTGTGAATCCTGTGGCAGGAATTGCTGTATTCAGAATTGTGAACCTATCCAATATGTATGTTGAGGTGGAGGTTCCTGAAAGTCATTTGCCTAATGTAACACCTGGAAAAGATGTGGAAATCTATTTCCCAGTTTTAGGTGAAACCGTGAAATCCCAGGTGCGTCAAACCGGCAATTTCATTAACCCAGGTAACCGTGCATTTACTATTGAAATTCCTGTTTCCAACCAAAATGGAACTATAAAACCCAATCTTACTGCGGTTACCAAAATCAATGATTACACAAGCGATGAAGCCATTTTGATTCCACAAAGTGTAGTATCTGAGAATGCTGCCGGTGAACAATACGTTTACTTGGTTGAACATGATGCTTCCGAAGATGAAGGAACAGCCAAACGTATGATTATCGAAACCGGTAAGACCCAAGGGGATTATGTTGAAGTTCTTAGCGGGTTGGAACCTGGTAACGACATTATCGTAGAAGGTGCAAGAAGTGTTCGTAATGAACAATTGGTAAAAGTTCTTGACGAAGTGAAAACCGCTAACAACTAAAACATGGAAAAAGCAAAAAAGAACGCAAACAAGGAGTTTCGACTCTCATCATGGGCCATTGACAATCCGTCAGTGATATACGTGATGATCGCGATTTTCTTGTTCATTGGTATATCATCCTATTTTTCCATGCCAAGGGAAGAATTCCCTGAAGCCGTGGAAACCAAGATTTACGTGAGCACCATTTATCCCGGAAACACTGCCGAGGATATGGAGCGATTGATCACCGACCCTTTAGAAGAACGTCTTAAAAATGTCAGCAACTTTGTTGAAATGACCTCTACCTCCCAGGAAGATTACTCCATGGTGGTAGTGGAATTTGATGAAGACATTTCAGTAGAAGCTGCAAAACAGGAAGTTAAAGATGAAGTGGATGGGGAGAAGGCCAGCGAGGATTGGCCTGTTTTCAACGATGCCAAGGTAGAACCCACAGTTTTCGACCTTAATCTCGCTGAATCTTTCCCAATTCTGAATGTCAATATCACCGGGGATTATCCCGTTGAAAAATTGAAGGAGTACGCGGAATCCTTGGAAGATGAGATAGAGAATCTTGAGGAAATCAAACAAGTAGACATTCGAGGCGCGCAGGACAAAGAAGTGGAAGTTGCGGTTGACATCAATAAAATGATGGCGGCCAAGGTCAATTTCGATGATGTGATCAATACCATTAAGAATGGAAATATGACCATGTCCGCGGGGAACTTGATTACAAGCGGACAGCGTAGGACCATTCGGATTACGGGGGAAATTGAAAAGCCTTCAGAATTATATGATTTTGTGGTGAAATCGGAAAATGGCGCGGTTTACTTGAAAGATATTGCCCAAGTCACGTTTTCTGAAGAAGACAAAACCACCTACGCCCGCGAAATGGGTGAGAGTGTGGTTATGCTGGATATCAAAAAGCGCTCAGGGAAAAACGAAGTTCAGGCCACTGAAAAGATTAGAGCCATAGTTGCAGCAGCGCAGAAGGATTATTTACCTGAAGATCTGGAAATCACTTTTGCCAATGATAGTAGTAGCAGTACTTTAAATCAGGTAGATGACCTAGTGAACAATATCATATTTGGTATCATCCTAGTGGTAACCGTATTGATGTTCTTCCTTGGGTTTAGAAATGCCCTTTTCGTCGGATTTGCAATTCCGATGTCCATGTTCATGTCCTTCATGATTCTTTCCGCATTAGGTTACACCATGAATACCATGATCTTGTTTGGTCTTATCATGGGTCTAGGTATGTTGGTGGATAATGGTGTTGTGGTTGTAGAAAATGTCTATCGACTTATGGAGCAAGAGGGTATGTCCCGAAAAGAAGCAACCAAAAAAGGTATTGGAGAAATTGCGATCCCGATTATTATTTCAACAGCTACTACGGTTGCAGCTTTCGTTCCACTAGGAATGTGGCCAGGAATAATGGGTGAATTCATGATTTACTTCCCCATAACCCTATCCGTAGTATTGGGATCTTCTTTGTTCGTAGCCATCTTTATGAACTCCATGTTGGTTTCGCAATTTATGGAGTTGGGTGAAAAATTCATTAGTAGAAAACAACTCATTCGATTAAGCATATTACTAGGTGGATTTGGCCTCTTTATAATTGTTGTAGGTGGGCCAATCAGAGGATTGGGTACATTGATGATTGTAGTTGCAGTAATGTTCTGGATCTACAAATACTTTTTAAAACCATTGTCAACACGATTCCAAAAAAACAGCTTGGTACGTCTGGAAAACTGGTATGAAAGACGTCTTAACCATGCATTACGAGGGAGAAATGTATACCTGTATTTTGGTGTTACTATTTTTCTATTGATCGCTGCATTTATGGCTTTCGGGGTTTCAGTAGGTAGCCAACGAACTAAATTGGAATTCTTCCCAGACAATACCCCTAAGGAAATCTATGTCTATATCGAATACCCACAAGGTACCGATATTGAAAAGACCAATAGACTTACCAAAGCCATTGAGGAAAAGGTCTATGCTATTATTGACGAAGAACAATACTTCAAGGATAGTGGTGAAAACTTCTTGGTTGACACCGGAGTTTCCCAAGTAGGTAGAGGAGCAGAAAATCCATTTACAGAAGGAGGGTCTTCTGCAGAAATGCCACACCGAGGTAAAATCACCTTGTCCATGCAGGAATTCAAATTCCGTGAAGGGTGGGATTCTGAAGAATTACGATTGAGGATCCAAAATGCATTGGCCGATGTTTATCCTGGGGTTATCATATCTGTTGAAAAGGATGCAGTTGGTCCTCCGGCAGGATATCCGGTAAATATTGAATTGATAGGTAAAAACTACGATACCTTGATCAGTGTTGCGGAGCGGATGAAAAATTACATCAACTCCAAAAGTGTTGATGGTATGGAAGGCTTAAAGGTTGATGTAAACAAAAGTAGCCCTGGTATGCAAGTGACAGTTGATCGCCAAAAAGCAGGTGAACTTGGAGTATCCGTTGGACAAGTAGGACAGCAACTGCGAAGATCCTTATTTGGAGATAAAGCCGGGGTGTTTAAAAAAGACGGTGAAGATTACGACATCAATGTCCGTTTCAATCAGGATTTACGCTATAACACCAGTGCACTCTTCAATCAAAATATGATTTTTAGGGATCCAGCCACTGGACAAATCAAGGAAATTCCAATCTCTGCGGTTGCCTCACGTAAGAACACTTCTTCATTCAACGCTATCAAGCACATTAATGGGGAACGCGTGGTAACAGTATACTCTGGATTAAAACCAGGTGGTAATGCCAACATTATTGTGGACCAGATCAAGAAAGAAATGGAAAACTTTAAAGGTATGCCTCAAGGAGTTAAAGTTGACTATACTGGGGAATTGGAGGAACAATCCAAACAGCAAGCATTTTTGATGGGTGCATTTTTTGCAGGATTAGGCTTGATCATGTTGATTTTGGTATTCCAATTCGGGGGTATCTCAAAACCGGCAATTATTATGATGGCGATATTCCTGAGCTTTATTGGTGTGTTTGGTGGATTAGTAGCAACAGGATGGCCTTTTGTGATCATGATGACCATGATGGGTATTATTTCCTTGGCAGGTATTGTAGTGAATAACGGTGTTGTACTGTTGGACTACACGCAAATCTTGATTGACCGCAAGAAAGTAGCCTTAGGAATTTCCGATGAAGAATTACTGACGCGTGACGAAGTTACTGAAGCCATAATCAAAGGAGGTAAAGCAAGGCTACGACCCGTTATTTTGACGGCGATAACCACGGTATTGGGATTAATACCTTTGGCAACTGGCTTAAACATCAATTTTGTGTCCTTGTTTGGACGATTTGACCCACAAGTCTATGTTGGTGGGGACAACGTAATATTCTGGGGGCCTTTGGCCTGGACGGTAATTTTTGGATTGATTGTGGCTACCTTCTTGACCCTAATCATTGTACCGGTGTTGTTTAACATCGTATACCGTATAAAGATTAGAATTAGAGGACGAAGAAAACCTTCACAAGAAAGCAAACCGCAATTAGATAGGGCAGCATAGCCAAATCGATTTTATGGTATAAAAAAAGCCCCGGCAATGCCGGGGCTTACTATTTAAACACACTATTGGATTATTTGTCCACGGAAACAACTTCCGATTGATTCCAATTTTTTACATTGACCATTCTGTTGGCCACAAAATCAACCTCTTTTAAAATTTCATCTTCCCAAAAAAACCACTTCCCTGATTTTTTACCTTCAACATATTTACCAGAGGCAATTTTCTTTCCATCAGTATTATACATAAACCACTGTCCATGTAATTCATTATTTAGGAAATATCCTGTTTGGGCTATCTCTCCGTTTTCGTGAAAATATGTAGCTTTTACTACTTTCCCCACTTTTTCAAAAGTCGGTTCTGTAGCTTGCGCATTTATTGAAACCGAAAACATCACTGCCAAGAATAATATTGCTGTCTTCATATATATGGGTTTTTTATTATAGAGTTTTGCCTTAATAACGATATAAAGTTACCATTATTTTACTTTTAATACATAATTATCTAACTTTTTATTTACATTAATTTTACATTAAACTTGTATTCTTTTGATTATATGTGTTTTACATTTTTACACATGCATCATTAAATCGATAAAACGCTTCGATAAACTGCATCAACCGAATGTATATTTTAGGTTATGTGATGTTTTTCTAAATGTAAACAACCTTAAAAAACAGCGCTCAAACAAATAAACTATTCCTAGTCAATTGAATTAGAAAATCCATATATCTGACAATAAATCGTGACATTACCATTAAATTTGCCCCGCTATAAGAAAAGTCATGTATAGAAGTACTACTTGTGGGGCTTTACGAGCTTCCAATATCGATTCAGAGGTTATTTTAAGTGGATGGGTCCAAAAGGTTCGCGATAAGGGATTTGTTGTTTGGGTAGATCTTAGAGATCGTTACGGGATTACCCAATTGGTATTGGATCAAGACCGTACGGCAAAGGATCTCCTAGAAAAAGCAAAGGAATTAGGCCGCGAAACGGTTATCCAAGTAAAAGGGCAAGTTATTGAAAGGGCTTCCAAAAATGCCAACATTCCAACTGGCGACATTGAAGTTCTGGTACATGAACTTCACATATTGAATGAATCCATATTACCTCCATTTACCATTGAAGATGAAACCGATGGCGGTGAAGATTTACGGATGAAGTATCGGTATTTGGACATTCGAAGAAATCCAGTTAAAGACAACCTGATCTTTAGGCATAAAGTGACCATGGAAGTCCGAAAATATTTATCGGACCAAGGTTTTATTGAAGTTGAAACACCATACCTGATAAAATCCACTCCAGAAGGTGCTAGGGATTTTTTAGTGCCTAGTAGAATGAACGAAGGTCAATTTTACGCACTTCCACAATCCCCCCAGACTTTTAAGCAATTGCTTATGGTTGGCGGCATGGACAAGTACTTTCAAATTGTAAAGTGTTTTAGGGATGAGGACTTAAGAGCGGATAGACAGCCAGAATTTACGCAGATAGATTGCGAAATGGCATTCGTGGAACAAGAAGATATCTTGAATGCCTTTGAAGGTTTAACCAAACATCTTTTAAAAGAAATCCACGGCTTGGAAACTGGTGATTTTCCGCGTATCACATTTGATGAAGCCATGAGGCGATTTGGTAACGATAAACCGGATATTCGTTTTGGAATGGAGTTTGGGGAATTGAATACCGTGGCACAACATAAAGAATTCAATGTATTCAACACCGCAGAATTGGTGGCAGGCATTGCCGTACCTGGAGGTGCATCATACACCAGAAAGGAAATCGATAAACTTATAGACTGGGTTAAGCGTCCACAAGTGGGTGCCAAGGGAATGGTCTATGTAAAATGCAACGATGATGGGTCATTTAAATCTTCTGTAGACAAGTTTTATGACCAAGACGATTTATCTAAATGGGCGGAAGTTACCGGTGCCAAGGCTGGTGATTTGATCTGTGTTCTTTCCGGCAATACCAATGAAACGCGATCTCAGCTGAGCGCATTGCGGATGGAACTGGCTGAGCGACTTGGGTTAAGAAAACCAGATGAGTTTGCGCCACTATGGGTCATTGACTTTCCATTATTGGAATTGGATGAAGAAACTGGTATATACCATGCCATGCACCATCCTTTTACATCACCAAAACCTGGTCAATTGCAATTGTTGGAAACAGAACCAGGTAATGTAAAGGCAAATGCTTACGATTTAGTCCTCAATGGAAACGAAATTGGAGGTGGTTCTATTCGAATCCATGACAAGGATATACAGGCCACAATGTTCAAGCATCTTGGTTTTACGCCGGAAGAGGCCAAAGCCCAGTTCGGATTTTTAATGGATGCGTTCCAATATGGCGCACCCCCACATGGCGGAATCGCTTTTGGGCTAGATCGATTGGTTTCCATACTTGGTGGCCAGGAAACCATTAGGGATTTTATTGCTTTCCCTAAGAACAATAGCGGTAGGGATGTGATGATAGATGCTCCGGCAAACATTGATGATGATCAATTAAAAGAACTCCATCTAAAACTGGACTTGGAATAACATGAATCCCGCCTTTGAGCGGGATTTTTTAATACTTTTAAGTGTAGAACACTCCCATGCCCGGTAAAAAGAAAAATCTACTCACCCGATTTCTTAAGTGGCGATATAAGAATATCTCCAACAAGACCTTTGTCCAAATTATGAGTGTCATCGTCGGGTTTTTGGCAGGGTTGGCCGCAGTGACACTTAAAAACATCACCTATTTTATTCAAGCTGTTTTAGAAGGAGGGATTGTGATCTCTCAAAATCAACTTTATTTTATTTTACCGGTTTTTGGCTTGACCTTGGTGTATCTATATGTAAAGTTCGTACATAAAAGGCCGATACAGCATGCGGTTTCCTCCATAATTTTTGCCTTATCAAAAAAGGGTGGTCTATTAAGCGTTAAAAACATATACACCCCTTTAATAGCAGCGCCATTGACCGTAGGATTTGGGGGTTCCGTTGGATTATTGGGACCAGCAGTTAAATCGGGTTCCGCTATAAGTTCCAATTTAAGTCGACTGTTTCATTTAGAGCCCAAAACAAGATCACTTTTAGTAGCATGTGCTTCTGCAGGGGCCATCTCTTCAATTTTCCAATCGCCCATTGCGGCAATAATTTTTGCCGTTGAAGTGTTTACCTTGGATTTGACCATGTTATCCATGTTGCCGTTATTATTGGCATCCATCTCTGGTGTACTTACCTCCTACTTCTTTTTGGGCAATGAAGTCTTGTTCAGTTTTTCACTTTCCGAAGGCTTTGAACTCAAGGATACACTATTCTATATTTTACTTGGCATTGGAACTGCTTTCGCATCAATCTATTTCACCAAAATGTATTTTGCTATTTTGGATTTTTTCAAACGCTTTAGAAGTCCCAAATACAAATTATTAGTAGGGGGAATCGCTATAGGAATCATGTTATATGCAATTCCACCGCTTTATGGTGAAGGGTTTAGTTTTATCAATAACCTATTGGAGGGCAAGCATCTGGATGCCTTAGGGAATACACCTTTCGACAATTACACCCATAACATCTGGGTGGTAATAGCCTTGCTTTTCGGCATTACAATTTTTAAGGCTATTGCCATGACAGCCACTTTTGCTGCCGGTGGTGCAGGCGGAATCTTTATTCCAACCATGGTAATGGGGAGTGCACTAGGTAACGTTGTTGCCAAGGTGATAAATAACCTAGGGTTTGGGTTTGAAGTATCCGAAAGCAATTTTACATTAATTGGGATGGCGGGGCTTATTGCCGGAGTTATCCATGCCCCATTGACCGCTATATTCCTGATTGCAGAAATCACAGGGGGCTATCAGTTGTTTGTACCACTTATGATAACGGCATCCATATCATTTTTAATTACAAAAAATGCATTGGACTATACCATTTACACCAAGGAATTAGCCAAGATTGGGGCATTGCTCACGCATAACAAAGATCAAATGGTTTTAGGATTGATGGAAATGGAGGATGTGATCGAAACCAATTTTAAGTCTGTGCAACCAGAGATGACATTAGGCGAAATGCTGCACCAATCTGTGTCTAAATCCACACGGAACATTTTTCCCGTATTAAATGAGAACCAGAAACTTATGGGTATCATCGTGCTGGACGATATACGTGAATTTATGTTTGACAATGAGCTTTACGGAACTTTGTTTGTGAAAAACTTGATGCACGCTCCGCCCGAACATATCTTTTATGACACCGACAATATGAAGCAGGTCATGCAGAAATTTCAGGACAGTGGTGCGTGGAATCTTCCAGTAATCAAAGAAGGGAAATATGTAGGGTTTATATCAAAATCCAAATTACTGACCGCATATCGCAGGAAGCTAATCAATTACACCCGATGAAATTGAAGTTCAAACATTTAATCGTAATGGTGGTAATGGCCTCTATTGGCTCCATCATTTATGGATTCAATATTAAAGAAGAAAACCTATCCAAAGCCAATAAATATATTGGGGCGGGAACGGCAGGTTTGTTCCTCTTGGCTATGCCCTTATTCCTTTATAAAGAGAGCAAAGGTAAAAACATGAAAGATTACATGCTTACCAAGGAGAATATTAAAAAGATGCAGGATAAGGAAGGGGAAAATGCTGGAAATCAATAATTTTCTTAAGATTTAAACCTGATTTCACCAGACTAGAAATAAAATAAACTACTTTAGTACTTTAACAATACATAATTAAATGACTGGCACAGTAAAATTTTTCAATGGATCTAAAGGTTATGGGTTCATAACAAACGACGAAACAGGAAAAGACATTTTTGTTCATGTTACAGCATTGAACGGAGTGGAACTGAACGAAGGTGACAAAGTAGAATACGAAGAAGAAGAAGGAAGAAAAGGAATGGTTGCTGCACAAGTGCAGGTAATCAGCTAATAATATTTTATTTTGAAAGTACAGAACCCTGATGTTTTACATCGGGGTTTTTTAATTTAAGTTCCTTCGTTGGATAAAGAAGCGTTTCAACATTTCTGAAGATTCGTTTTCCAATATACCACCAACAACATCCGTTTTTGGGTGTAAATGCCCTCCCATAACTTTATACCCTCTTTCCAAATCAGGAGCACCATACACTACTTTCGAAATTTGGCTCCAATACAAAGCCCCTGCACACATTTGACAAGGTTCTAGGGTCACATAAAGAGTGCAGCCGTGTAAATATTTCCCTCCTAAAAAATTAGATGCCGCAGTTATGGCCTGCATTTCTGCGTGGGCGGTTACATCATTTAGACGTTCTGTTAGATTGTGTGCCCTTCCAATAATCCGATTTTCAACCACGACAATGGCACCAACAGGAACTTCACCATTTTCAAAAGCAATTTCCGCCTCCTGAAGCGCTTTCTTCATGAAATATGTATCGTCAAATGGATTATCTACCATTACCAAAGGGAATTTTCATTAAGAAGGCTAATCTACACATAAATCATATTTGAGAATATGGGTATTTTTGTTTTTTAATTTCTTGAAAGCACTTTTAACACATATCAACTCTCCAAAAGACCTTAAAAAACTATCACTTGAGCAACTCAATTTGGTAGCCAAGGAACTTAGGGATTTTATCATTGATATTGTAGCCACAAAAGAGGGACACCTCGGTGCAAGTCTTGGCGTTGTGGAACTTACAATTGCATTACATTATGTTTTTGATACCCCTGAAGATAAATTGATTTGGGATGTGGGTCATCAAGCCTACGGACATAAAATACTGACCGGCAGAAAGGAAATTTTTGAAACCAATAGGCAAAAAGATGGTATTAGTGGTTTCCCAAAACGCAGTGAAAGTGAATACGACGATTTTGGAACCGGCCATAGTTCTACCGCTATCTCTGCCATTCTTGGTATGGCCATGGCTTCAAAACTTCAAGGTGAAGCCTCCAAACAACACATTGCCGTAGTTGGTGACGCCTCCATTGCAAGTGGAATGGCCTTTGAAGGATTGAACCATCTAGGAGTTTCCGATGTGAATGCCTTAATCATCTTAAATGACAATGCTATTGGCATAGATCCATCAGTGGGCGCATTAAAAAAGTACCTGACCAATGTTAAAGCAGGTACGGCTAAAGATGAAAATATTTTTGAATGTCTAAACCTCAACTATTCCGGACCGTTGGACGGGCATGATCTAACTGCCCTGATAGCTGAGTTAGAACGTCTCAAAGCTTTAGAAGGCCCAAAGCTTCTGCATGTCATCACTACAAAAGGCAAAGGTTTGAAAAAAGCCGAAGAGGATCAAGTGGTTTACCATGCACCTGGAAAATTTGACAAACACACAGGAGAACGTTTACAAAAACAACAACAAAACCTTCCGCCAAAATACCAAGATGTTTTTGGACATACATTGGTAGAACTTGCCTTGGAAAACGAAAAAATAATTGGAATTACTCCTGCAATGCCTACAGGAAGTTCTCTAAAATTCATGATGGAAGCAATTCCAGAACGCGCTTTTGATGTTGGCATAGCGGAGCAGCATGCGGTTACCTTGGCAGCTGGAATGGCCTCTCAAGGATTGATTCCTTTCTGTACTATTTATTCTACTTTCCTTCAAAGGGCCTATGACCAGGTCATCCATGATGTAGCCTTGCAGAATTTGCCAGTAATTTTCTGCTTGGACAGGGCTGGTCTTGTAGGTCAAGATGGTCCAACCCATCATGGCGTTTTTGATATGGCCTACCTCCGGTGTATCCCTAACCTTAAGGTATTTGCTCCAATGGACGAAATGGAGCTCCGGAACATTATGTATACCGCACAACAAGGTATTTCAAGCCCACTTGCCATACGATATCCTCGAGGCAGGGGACATAACGTACAGTGGAGAAATGAATTCCAACCTATTGAAATTGGCAAAGGACGCTGTCTTAAAAAAGGTTCGCGAATTGCAGTATTGACGATTGGACATATGGGAAATTTGGTCCCATCAATCTTAGAAAAAGTGGAATCCACGGAAGAAATTGGGCATTATGATATGCGATTTGTGAAACCGTTGGATGAACCGCTTCTACATGAAATTTTTGGCACCTATGATCAAATAGTAACGTTGGAAGATGGATGCGAAACAGGTGGATTCGGATCTGCCATCTTGGAATTTGCCAACAGAGAAAAATTCAACAAAGCTGTTAAGATTTTTGCGATACCTGATAACTTTGTTGATCATGGAACAATAGCTGAAACACATGCCATGGCTGGTATAGATTTTGATGCTATTCTTTCTTTTATTAAATCAACCTAAAAACCAAAATGCGACCAACCTTAATTCTCGTCTTTTTCATCTTATTTTCTCTTTCATTGCAGGCGCAAGTCAACAGATTGCCGTCATTTGAACGCGATAGTGTGGAGGAGCAATTCCAAGTCATCAAAATAAAGGATGTCAAACTTAAATATCTGACTCGTGCTGCCAAGTTAACAGATCCGCGAACACCATTGAACAGGGTAAAACCCTTATTGAAGAAATTCAAAAAGTTTGTTCCTCAGTCTTTTTGGACCAAAACCAACGAACTTGGAATGAACATCAATGAAGTAGCCTTTGTGAATTGGAATGCTGGTGGTGACAATTCTATTTCTGCACTTGCTAACGCCCGATTTACAAGAAATTACAAATTCCGATACCTCACATGGAACAACGATTTAAGATTACGTTATGGTCTTAATGCACAAGAAGGAAGACAACTAAGAAAAACAGATGATCAAATCAGGATTTCATCAACTTTTGGTTTTAGAAAAGATACGATAACCAATTGGTACTATTCGGTGAAGGCAAATTTCAATACTCAGTTTTCCAATGGTTTTAAATATCCAGACAGGGAAACTCCGATTTCAAGATTTATGTCCCCGGGTTATCTCTTTTTAGGGGCAGGAACCTCATACATCCCAGATGGCAAGAAGTTTAATCTCTACATTTCGCCAGTTACTCAAAAGGCAACTTTTGTTTTGGATGAGGCGTTATCCAATCAAGGTGCTTTTGGTGTAGATGCAGGGGAGCATTTATTTATGGAACTTGGATTTTTAGTAACCAATACTTGGGAAAAGGAAATCTTGAAAAATGTTCTGATGAATCATCGATTAAGTCTTTACACGGACTATTTGTTGAGTTTTGGAAATGTGGATGTGGATTGGGAATTGAACTTCAATCTAAAGGTCAACAAATACATCAAAACAAACATTGGAACACATTTGATTTATGACGATGACATTAAGTTTGACGAGGTGGTAGCAGAAGACGGTACCATCATTGATCCTGGCATAGCCAAAATTCAATTCAAACAATTGCTGGGCGTGGGACTCTCTTACGCGTTCTAAAACTCCCTACCCGTAAGTTTATTATGAAGATGCACAGCAGCACTATCTGATAAGCTAGCGACATAACAACTGGTATCCAACAAGATCTTATATAAAGAGCCTGAAGTGTTTCTATAATTTTCGGGTAAACTCTTTAAAAGTAGCCTGTCATAATTGGTGCTAAGCCCATTTTTAATATTTAATAAGGCGGATGTGTATATGTCTAGAATGTCAGATATAATGCGGTAGCCCGCTAATTCTTTATCTATGACTTCCTGTGATTGGTATACCTTTTCCACACTCAGCTTAATGATATCATCTATTTGTGCCTGGTATTTTCCTTTGTCCAAAAGCGCACAGTCAAATTTTCCAGTAAGTATCGCTTCCGAATTTACATCGAACACTTCAACGGCATCCTTGATCAACGTATTTATGGCCAAAGCCCGCAAATAACTTAGACGGTCACTGGAACTTTGAATGGCATTGTATTTTTTGGTATTGATATTTTCCTTCACAAGATTGATCAAGTATTCCAAGGCATATTCTTCGGGAATCAACCCAAGATTTATTCCATCTTCAAAGTCAATGATGGTATAACAAATATCATCAGCAGCTTCAACTAAATAGGTCAATGGATGGCGGAAATATCCTTCTGGATTGTTCTCATTTGACAACAGCCCAATTTCATTAACAACATCCTTAAATACCTCCTGTTCTGATTGAAAATATCCAAATTTTTTGTCTGCAATATGTTTTGAAGGTCGCTTTGGCAAAGATGCTTTTGGGTATTTCATAAAAGTTCCCAGCGTTGCATAGCTTAAACGCAAACCACCCGGCACACCATCTTTGGATTCTGTCAATAACTTAAACCCATTTGCATTTCCTTCAAAATCAACCAAGTCTTGATATTGCTCTGGCGTTAGATCAGCTTTGTGTTTTTTTCCCGGCCCTTGAGCAAAGAAATTGCCAATGGACTTTTCTCCACTATGACCAAACGGAGGGTTGCCAATATCATGGGCCAAAGCTGCAGCGGCCACTATGGCCCCAAAATCATTGAATTTATACCCATGGACTTCCTCTAAATAGGGATGTTTCTCCAATATGCGTTGCCCAGCAATCCTTCCTAAGCTTCTCCCCACAACAGAAACTTCCAAACTATGTGTAAGCCTCGTATGTACAAAGGACTTTTTAGATCCAACACTAATAGGCATTGGCACCACTTGGGTTTTATCCTGAAGACTTCTAAAAGCAGAGGAGAATATAATGCGGTCAAAATCAACTTCAAATCCCAGTCGTGTTTCGTCTTGTTCTTTACGCAATCTCTTATGCGTATCCCCGAATCTTTTTAGAGAAAGTAGGCGTTCCCAATCCATAGGTTTTGTTGTTTGTGACGAAGATATGTCAAAAGATAAATCCATTAAGGCAATTCTATAGATAATTGGAAGTTAACTCGCCATATTTGGTAACACTTTGTTAACTTCATTCCGAAATTATAATGGCATTTTTGCCATATTTCTTTAATAATGGGGGAGAATATCTACATTTTCATGGTTGTTGCCCTAGGAATTTTGGCAATAACCGATTTAGTAGTTGGTGTGAGTAATGATGCAGTGAATTTCTTGAACTCTGCCATTGGCTCCAAAGCCATTTCTTTTAGAACTATCATGATCATTGCAAGTATTGGCATCGCTTTTGGAGCAATGTCATCCAGTGGTATGATGGAAGTTGCACGAAAAGGTATTTTCAATCCGGGAGAATTCGTATTTGAAGAAATCATGTTCATTTTCATGGCCGTCATGATAACGGATATACTCTTGCTCGATTTCTTCAACACATTGGGTATGCCCACCTCCACAACAGTGTCTATTGTCTTTGAACTTTTAGGTGCCTCCGTTGCAATTTCATTGATTAAAATCATTGATTTGGACGGCGGTTTTTCCGATTTGGCCAATTACATCAATACCGATAAAGCAGCGGAGATAATTTTTGGGATTCTTTTATCGGTTTTCATTGCCTTTACTATTGGGGCCATTGTTCAATTCATATCCAGGTTATTGATATCATTTGATTATAAGGATAAATCCAAATGGGTTGAATCCATCTTTGGTGGTCTGGCCATAACGGCAATTATTTACTTCATTCTGGTAAAGGGCTTGAAGAGTGCTGCGCTTTTCGATGATTCGGTTTCCGAATTCGTTGCTACCCAACCGGAATTGTTCATTCTGGCCAACATAGTGGTTTGGACTTTGTTGTCTTGGGTTACCGCTAATTTTCTTAAATGGAATATTTATAGAGGGGTCATCGCCTTTGGAACCTTTGCACTGGCAATGGCTTTTGCAGGAAATGATCTGGTGAATTTTATTGGTGTCCCTATTGCCGCCTTACAATCATTTCAAGATTGGCATGCGTCAGGCGTTGCGGCTTCCGAATTCAACATGAACGGTCTCTCAGCAGCTGTACAAACACCAACATTATTGCTATTACTATCTGGCGGTATCATGGTCATCACCTTATGGTTCTCCTCCAAAGCCAAAAGTGTAGTAAAAACAAGTGTGGATTTATCAAGACAGGATGAAGGTGATGAACGATTTCAACCTAATTATCTATCCAGACAAATTGTAAAACTGAGCATCGCTACGTTTGAAAATTTATCAAAAGTAATCCCACCTTCTTTACAAAAAAGAGTGGATAAGCAATTTATAATCCCCTACACTTACGTTCCAAAAAGCAAAGTACAGGACATGCCAGCTTTTGATATGGTTCGTGCGTCCGTGAACCTTATGGTTGCTTCGGTTTTGATTTCCATTGCTACCTCAATGAAATTGCCGCTATCCACTACATATGTCACGTTTATGGTTGCCATGGGTACATCATTGGCGGATCGTGCGTGGGGCGCTGAGAGTGCCGTATACAGGGTTGCCGGGGTATTGAATGTAATTGGCGGATGGTTCTTCACAGCCCTGAGTGCTTTTGCGGCAGCGGCAATTATCGCTTATTTCTTGCATCTAGGCAAATTCATAGCTCTAGTGTTATTATTGGCCGCAGCGGCAGTTATTTTGCTTCGGAATTATATGTCGCACAATAAAAAGACCAAGGAAATTAAGGCAGAGGATAGTTTAAGAAGAGCCGAAAGTAGTTCCATCCAAGGTGTTATTGAAGAAAGTGCAGATAATATTGGGAATATGATCAAAAGGAGTAATCGAATTTACACCAACTCCATCAATGGTCTTGCCCGACATGATATCGAGACGCTCAAAAAGAATCGCAAAGGGGTAAATAAACTCTCTAAGGAAATTGAAGACCTTCAAAACAATATCTTTTATTTCATCAAGAATTTGGATGAATCCAGTGTTGGTGGAGCGAGTAATTTTTACATCAGTCTTCTCGGACATCTCCAAGATCTTTCACAATCCTTGGAATATGTATCGACCTTGGGATACAAACACGTTCATAACAATCACAAAAAACTGAAGTACACCCAGATTAAGGAATTAAAGGAATTGGATGCTTCTCTGGAGCGATTGTTTTCGGACACCCAGAATATATTCCAGTCCCGAACTTTTGAAAAAATCGGGGGTATTCTGACCAGTAAGGATGAGATGTTTGATTTGGTTTCCGATAAGATTGAAAAGCAAGTTGCACGAACACGTACAGAGGAGTCCAGTCCAAAAAACACTACCTTGTACTTCTCTTTACTTTCAGAAAGTAAAGATCTTATTAAATCAACAATGAAGCTTTTAGAGCTTTATTACGCAGAACATGATAGCAGCGTTGAACCTGCTAGAGTTCAAAAACCAAATTAAAACCAATTGCATATGCGTTATTTTATTCTGCTGCTACTTGTGCTATGCAGCAAGCCTGTTCTTTCCCAAGAATTAACGGCAACTGAAGTGTTGGATAAGTCTATTGAATTCCACGACCCCAATGGCCAATGGAAACAATTCAACGGATCATTCGAAATCATTATGGAAACACCCAACTCCAGTGATCGCTTAAGTACAATTGAATTAAATATTCCAAAAGAACAATTTATACTTGCGGTATCAAAAGATGATACTAACTACGCCTATTCCTTTGATAAACAGAATTGCACCATAACTTTAAATGGAAGCAGTGAGATATCGGATAAAGACAAAGAAGAGCTTCGTTTAAATTGTGATCGTGGTCTTATGATGCGTAATTATTATACCTATCTATACGGGTTACCCATGAAAATGAAAGATCCCGGCGCCCATTTAGATCCTAAAGTAGACAAAAAGACTTTTAAAGGGAAAGAATATCTTGTATTAAAAATTACCTATGATGAAAATGTAGGTAAAGACGTTTGGTACTTCTATTTTGACCCTGCCACATATGCCATGGAAGTTTATCAATTTTATCATGATGAACAAAAGGGTGATGGTGAGTATATTCTGTTGGAAGGCTTGGAAGGGATTCATGGCGTAAAAATGCCTAAAACGCGGGCTTGGTATTATAACAAGGATGATAAATACTTGGGTACGGATGTTTTGAAAGCCTCTCGATAATGAAGGTCAAAAGAATTCCATTTGTGGTATTGATTTTTGCCTGTCTGCAATCATCAGCTCAAGAAATGGAGAAATCGTGGATGTTAGGTCCTTTTCTTCGTCCGGAGAATGCCCAGCCCATCATCCAGAAAAACTTGGAATCTTCCTTTATTGACCCAATTTCTGGCGACAAGGTTTATTGGGAGTCTATGGCAGCTTTTAATCCTGCAGCTATTGTAAAAGAAAACAAAATCCATGTTTTATATCGAGCTGAGGAACACTTAGGTGAAAAGGAAATCGGGGGGCATACTTCAAGAATTGGTTTGGCCACCTCAAAAGATGGTTTGCACTATAACTCAGTAAAGGAACCGATATTCTATCCTAAAAAAGATAATCAGCAGCGAAATGAATGGCCCGGTGGCACTGAGGATCCAAGAATCGTTGAAACTAAAGAAGGATTGTATGTGCTCACTTATACCCAATGGAATCGTAAAGTTCCAAGATTGGCAGTAGCCACTTCCCAAAACCTTTCCGATTGGACCAAACACGGACCAGCGTTTGCAAAACACAAAAACGGTAAGTATTTGGATTTGGAGACCAAATCAGGTGCTATTATCACCGAATTAAAGGATGGAAAGTTGGTTGCCGCTAAAATCAATGGTACATACTGGATGTATTACGGTGTTCCACATGTCTGGCTTGCGCACTCTAAAAACTTGATTGATTGGACCCCTCTTGAAAACTACGAAGGCCACTTAACTCCTGTTTTAAGTCCACGACCAGGTTATTTTGATTCATGGCTTGTTGAGGCCGGCCCACCACCCTTACTTACTAAAAATGGGATTGTGGTATTGTATAATGCTGGAAACTCACAAAACATTGGTGTAAAAGAATTAGGTAATAGAGTTTATACCGGAGGCCAAGCTTTGTTTGATTCCAAAGAACCCTGGAAACTATTAGATCGTTGCAGCACACCATTTATTAAACCAGAATTGCCATTTGAAAAATCAGGGCAATATAAAGATGGGACTACTTTTTTAGAGGGATTGGTCTTCTTTGAAGGAAAATGGCATCTGTATTATGGAACAGCGGATAGTATGGTTGGTGTTGCCATCAGTAAGAATCCGTGACTTCGCTTTAGCGATAAAAATTCATCTCATCCATATATTTCCATACCGCATCAGGGAGTAATGGCCTTACATTTTTACCCTGTTTAATCGCCTTTCGTATAAAGGTTGAAGATATTTCCATTATCGGGGCATCTATCCGTTCAATTTTTGGGTGCTCCATAAATTGATGTTCAACGACCCCTTGTGAAATTCTAGGATAGCAATAGATAGAATGATTCTCTAATATGGTTTCATAGTTTTTCCATTTATGAAAGCTCTTCAAGTTGTCCTCTCCCATTATCAAAGCAAATTCATGATCCTTGCCAAACTGCTCTTCTAAATGCACTAGCGTATTTACCGTGTAATTGGGTTGCGGTAAATCAAACTCAATCTTGCTTGGTTTCAATTTTGGATAAAACTGTACGGCTTCAAAAACCATCTGATATCTATGGTTGTTGTCTAAAAGCGATTGCTTCGTTTTAAAAGGGCTTTGCGGGGTAATAACAAACCAAACCTCATCAAGTTCAGAAAACTCCACCATATGGTTTGCTATGGCCAAATGACCAATATGTATAGGGTTAAAGGTTCCGAAGTAGAGACCTACCTGTTTCATGTTAAGATTCCTCTTCTATATTTGCTCCTTTTGCGCCAACAAATTCAGCGACCAATTGATGGGCTTCTTCTAAAGCTACATCCAAATCATAATTTTTGATCACGTTATCAAATTGTGGTGCGGTCGCCAATTCTACAGATGCTTTTGCAACGCGCATATTGATTTTGTCATCGCTTTCCGTGCTGCGTTTTTTGAGCCTGATTTTAAGTTCATCAACACTTGGTGGCTTCACAAATACCGCCAATGTCTTTTCTGGAAACTTCTTTTTTATTCTGAGGCCACCAACCACATCGATATCAAAGATGACATTCTTCCCTTCTGCCCATAGACGTTCGATTTCGCTGTTCAAAGTCCCATAAAAATTGTCCCGGTAAACCTCTTCCCATTCCAAAAAGTCGCCGTCTTTTATATGCTGTTTGAAGTCCGAAGTGGACATGAAGTAATAATTGATTCCATCTTTCTCCTCTCCGCGTTGCGGTCTTGAAGTTGCAGAAACAGAAAAGGCCAAATTAAGTTCTGGCTGTTTCAAAAGATGTCTTACAATTGTAGTTTTACCACTACCAGATGGGGCAGAAAATATAATGAGCTTACCTCCTTTTTTCATAATACGTTCAGCATTTGCTCCTTTATCTTTTCCAACTCATCCTTCATCTGTACCACCAATTGTTGCATTGGTGCATAATTGGCTTTCGAGCCAATCGTATTGATCTCCCTACCTATTTCCTGAGCAATGAAACCAAGCTTTTTCCCATTGGAATCTTTGGACATCAGTGTGGTTTCGAAATACTTCAAATGATTGTCCAAACGTACCTTTTCCTCGGTGATATCGTACTTTTCCAAATAGTAAATCAGCTCTTGTTCAAATCTATTGGCATCAACGTCAACCTTAAGCTCTGCAACAGCACGCTCCAATCGTTCACGTACGGTATTCAGTCGCTCTGGGTCCATATCCCTAACCTCTTGAAGCAAGACATTCAAGGCCTTTAATCGAGACAGAAAATCCTGCTCTAGTACTTTTCCTTCTTCACTACGGAATTTGGAAATTTCGCTAAGCGCCTGTTTCAATGCGGTGAGTATGGCATTATATTCCTCCGCATCAATATCATTTTTATCTGTTTTCAGCGTATCCGGCATTCTTAGTGCAAGTTCCATCAGTTTCAAATCATCACCTCCTGCAATGTTTGAAAGTTGTTGCATGTACTTTTTTACAACGCCTTGGTTTACCTCTGCGCTAGATTCTTCTCCTGTAATTTCTACATAAAGACTCAAATCCACCTTGCCACGAACCAACACATCTGCAATCATTTTTCTGAGCTCCAATTCCTTTTCGCGATAAGCTTGAGGAATCCTGGCATTGATATCCAGGTTTTTACTGTTTAGGGATTTGATTTCAATGGTTATTTTTTTGGAAGGCAGTTGTATAACATGCTTCCCAAAACCGGTCATGGATTGAATCATACGGAATGATTAAATTTTGGCAAAGGTAATTAAATTAGGATAGGAGCCATGCTATAGCAAGGCGTTGAGGCTTAGGGAAGCCAGCAATCAATCCAACTCCCTCACCCAAATATTTCGGTAACTGACCCTACTATTATCCCTGTGATCCTGCAAAATCAATGGAGCCTTTCCATGAGGTACATAGGTTGGCCATCCTATATATTCCGAAGGACCCTCTATTTCAAAATGATCCTGAATCAAAACACCATTATGCAGTACTGTAATAGTGGCTGGTTTTACAATGTTACCCCCTTTACTGAATTCCGGCGCATGGAATATGATATCATAAACATTCCATTCACCGCTGGGCACAGAGGCCATGGCCAAAGGCACTGATTGTTTGTATATAGACCCTACTTGCCCATTGACATACGTATCATTGTCATTGTTATCTAAAACCTGGACTTCGTACAAGCCCTGCAGGAACACACCGCTGTTGGCCCTGTTTTGCCCATCTCGCTGTACTTCAGCTGGAGAACGCCATTCTATATGCAGTTGAACGCTACCAAAGTTTTTCTTGGTTTGTATGTTTCCTGTTTTATCCTTCACCGTCATACTTCCGTCTCCGTTTAAGTGCCACTGTACAGCAGTACTGTCAGTAGCGCTTATCCATTGATCAAAATTGGACCCATCAAAAAGAACAATGGCATCACTTGGTGCTGCCCCATTTATACCCGGGGTAACTTTTGGCGGTACAGGTTCATAAAATTCCGTTGCTTTAGGATCTGTTGGCTCCTCTTGCATTTGGCCATAAAAAGTTGTCGCTGAAAACAAAATCGCCAGCAGTACTAGTTTAGAGGGTTGGGACATGCTATAATTCTTTTATCTTAATGTTTCTGTAAGCAACAATATCTCCATGATCTTGAAGCCCAATTTTTCCAGTTTTAAAAACCCCAAAACCTTCCCAATCGGCAAATTTGGAATCTGCAACCATTGCATCCCAAGCCTCTCCGTGTACTGGGAATTCAACAATTTTTGAGCCATTTAAAATAACATGACCGGCGTTGGATTCATGGTCAATTTGAATTTCCACCATATTCCATTCCCCAGCAGGTTTAACTGCCTTTGTTGAAGGTGCGATCATATCGTAAAGCGCTCCAGCTTGATGGGTGGTGCCATTTTTAGCATCAGGATGTCCGTCATCATCCAATACTTGGATTTCTGGACCTGTTTGATACGGTTGTCCGAATTTTTCTTCCTCACTGATTCCCCAAAAAATCCCGCTATTGCCTCCTTCGGAAATTTTCCATTCCAAAGAGAGTACAAAATTGGTATAATCTTTATCAGTGACAATATTATAACTAGCACCTTCTGGTCTGTCGCTAGGTGGATAGAATACCATAGCTCCATCTTCCAATTTCCATGGCTCAGTTACGCCTTCTGCATTGTAGAAATGCCAGCCATCAAATGAATTTCCGTCAAATAAGGTGGTCCATTCATCAGCAACTTGTTCCTGTGTGTCTTCTGCACTGACTTCCTGCGTTTCAGTTGCGGCTTCTTTGGCCTTTTCCTTGCATGAAAATGCAAGCAATAGAACCATAATGATTCCTATTTTTTTCATAATCCCAATATTCTTTTAAGTTTCTCTTTATCCGTTGCTGCACCGGCAAAATCATCAAATGTTTTGGTAGTGGCTTCAATTATATGGTCTTGAATGAACTTAGCGCCTTCTCGTGCACCTTGTTCCGGACTTTTAATACAACACTCCCATTCCATTACGGCCCACACATCACATCCATATTGCGTTAATTTTGAGAATATGGTTTTAAAATCTATTTGACCATCTCCTAAAGAACGGTATCTGCCTGCGCGATCTCCCCAATCATTAAATCCACCAAAAGCACCTTTTTTTCCTGTTGGGTTGAATTCTGAATCCTTTACGTGGAACGACTTTATGAATTCATGGTAATGATCAATGTATGTGATATAATCAAGTTGTTGCAAAACAAAGTGACTTGGGTCGTAGAGGATGTTAACTCGTTTGTGATTGCCCGTCGCTTCCAGGAAGCGTTCAAAAGTATCTCCGTCATGAAGATCTTCCCCAGGATGGATTTCATAACAGACATCAACTCCTTCTTCATCAAAATGATTCAAAATGGGCATCCATCTTTTGGCTAGTTCTTCAAAACCCATTTCTACCAGACCTGGTGGTCGTTGCGGCCATGGGTGCCAAGTGTGCCAAAGTAGCGCCCCAGAAAAGGTTGCATGAGCGGAAATACCCAATCGTCTGCTTGCGGTTGCCGCTTTTTTAACGGTTTCCACCGCCCATTCGGTTCGGGCTTTTGGGTTGTTTTTTACAGAATCGGGTGCAAAATTATCGAACATGATATCGTATGCAGGATGAACCGCCACCAATTGTCCTTGTAAATGTGTGGAGAGCTCGGTTATTTCCAATCCATAGGAATTGATTTTCCCTTTTAACTCATCACAGTAATCCTGGCTTTCCGCTGCCTTGTCCAAATCGATTAAAAACGATTCCCAGGTAGGTATTTGGATACCTTTGTATCCTAGGTCAGATGCCCATTTGCACATGCCATCCAAAGTGTTGAACGGTGGCTGACTATCCACAAATTGCGCTAGAAATACGGCTGGACCCTTAATTGTTTTCATGCTCAATGCTATATTAAGTTTTAGTTGTTCGTTAAAATTGTATGATTTATCCTCTATATTTAAGAAATAACCGAGGATGTTTTTATCTTCCGTACGGAAAGTTATAAATATAGGGATAAGCCCTCAATTAAAATAGAACATTTATTAGTGAAAATGTGGGAATTGAACGGTTGATGCACACACCGAATCCGTTAACAAATCAACTTCCACATTGTATAACCATTTAATTTTCTAAAATACCTACTATGGAAAATGCTTCTGCCCGCAATTTATGGGGCGATTTTTTGGACGCACATTTGGAATTCGCCTCTGAAGATGCACCAAAGGTGATTCATTTCTGCGATAATGAAAAAGATGCGGATACCTGTGCTGATTTAGTGTGCAAGGATATTAAACGCGCCACATCTCACTCCTTGTTAGGAATGCAGTACCGTCAGGAAACCCTACCTAAAATCGGTGATTTTTCAGTGGTTACGGATTGGGCTGGAAAAGCTAAATGTGTAATACGGACCACTTCCGTAAAATTAGTACCCTATTTTGCCATTCACGCTGAGCACGCAAGGTTGGAAGGCGAAGGAGACAAAAGCCTAGAACATTGGCAAAAATCACATTGGGATTATTATACAAGAGAGTTGTCCGAATTCAATAGGACGCCAAGGGAAAGCATGATAGTGGTCTTCGAACGTTTTGAAAAAGTGTATCAAAGATAATGGCCGCCAATAGCGGCCATCTATAATTCCTGTTGATTTTTTAGCTACGAATCAAGCTCCACCCAAACATTGCCTTGTTTGTGTGATGCAACGGTACTTTCGATAAAATTCATCCCTCGAACGCCGTCTTGCATCGTTGGGAATTCACCATCGTTATAGTCCTCTCCACGAATAGCCCGGGCAGCACCCAAATAAATATTCGCCATAGAATCAAAAATACCTTCAGGATGTCCAGCTGGTATTTTCGAGGCTTTTAGTGACAATTCAGAGTTATATGCATGTCCTGGTTTATAGACCTGCAACGGCTCGGTATCACTCATTTTGTAGAGGAAATTTGGCTTTTCCTGCTCCCATCTGAACGCCCCTTTTTCACCGTAGATTGCAATTGCCAGTCCATTTTCTTCGCCCGTAGCAACTTGACTAGCTCTTACTACTCCTTTCACATGTTTATCCATACGAATCAATACCGTACCATCAACGTCCATTTGATTATCATCATACAGATAATTGAAATCACATAAGACAGATTTTATCTTCAATCCTGTAGTGTACTCGATTAAATTGGAAGCATGGACTCCTATATCCCCAATACAAGAACTGATTCCAGCTTTTGTTGGGTCTAAACGCCAAACCGTTGAGCGTTTTTCCTTGTCGTGGATTACGGTGTTGATCCATCCTTGATAGTATCTAGCATCTACTTTGTGGATATTACCCAGAGCTCCCGCTTTGATCATTTCGCGCATTTGACGTACCATGGGATAACCCGTGTAAGTGTGCGTCAAAGCAAAGACTTTTCCAGATTTCTGATGTACTTCTTGTAGGGTTTTTGCTTCCTCGTAATCCATGGTCATTGGTTTTTCGCAAATCACATGAAACCCATTTTCCAAGAGCTTTTTCGCCATTGGATAATGCAGGAAGTTAGGTGTAAGTACAGAGCATACTTGAATACGCTCATCCTCTGGCAATTTCAGCTCCTCTTCCACCAATGTGTCAAAGTCCTTATAAATTCTGTTCGTGGGAACGTCAATTTCTTTCGCAAAGTCCAAACTCTGCTCATGGTCAGGATTAAAAACCGCTCCTACAATTTCATAATTGTCATTGATAAAGGAGGCTACCCTATGAAGCACACCAATCAATGAATCTCCACCACCACCGATAATACCTAATCTAATTTTCTTTGGCATCTATTTATGTTTTTAACTGCTTATGTATTTGATGTTCTTTTTTTCATGTAAATATAGAGGCCTATGAATGCCGCTATCAAAATTGCTGGTAAGATTGACATTGTTCGTAATGCTTCCATGGCATTGGCATCATCCATTAATTTTCCCATGAGCGGCAAAACTACAGAAACAGACAACATTCCTGCACCACCCATTATTGATAATCCCAATGCTCCAGTTTCAGGGAGATATTCTGCAACAAAACCAAGCATTGTTGGCCAGAAAAAAGTAACTCCTACAGCGAAAACAGCAGCCGCCGCAAATGTCATTCCACCGCTGGTGATTGTCAATAACCAAAGCCCTATAAAGGTGAAAATTGCCGAAAACAAGAGCATCCCCGCTGGTTGTAATTTATGAATTACCTGACCTGCAAATGCCCTGCCTAAAGCCATAATCCCATTAATGAATGCAAGCACCAACAAAGGTACAGCCACTGATTCCTTTAGCAATGACTCTATACGTTGGGTCGTTCCCAATTCTGACGCAGCTGTTAAAAACATGCACAAAACCATAAAAATGAATAGTGGCTTGCCTAGACTTGCTATCATTTTCTTGTTACTTACGCCCATTTGAACACGCTCAGTAACCGGAAAGTTCTGACCCCTAAACATTAATCCGTAAATAACCAGTGGAATAAATAAAACACCGACCATTATCTGCCAGCTAAGCCCCATAACGTCCATAACGAGCCAGCCTATGAGTGAGCCAATGACAATTCCGCCTGGAAACCAAACATGGAACCGATTGAGCATTTTTGTTTTATTTTTTGAATACATGGAAGCAATCATTGGATTGAGGGCCGCCTCGACCATACCGTTGCCTATTCCAACAAATAAAGTCGCCAAGAATAATGACGTTTGATCTTTTGCCAAAATAGTCCATGTAATTCCGATGGCATGTGTAACAAATGCCATCCATGTTATCTTTTTTATTCCAAGGGAATCAACTAAGGGCCCTCCAATAATCATTGCAATTGTAAATCCCCAAAATGCAGGTGTAAAAGCCCATCCTATTTGCTCCAAGGTAAGACCAACACCTTCAGGACCAAAAACTGTTTCCAATCTTGCTCTTATGGCAAAGGTCATTGAAGTGACCAAAAGTGCCACACAAGAAGCCAAAAACAGCCTATTCTTATTTATATTTTCCATGTTCAGTTAATATTGGTTAATTAAGGTTTATTAGATACTTCTTCCTTCTTAAATTGGTTAATTAAGGTTTATAAGATACTTCTTCCTTCTTAAAAAAGAGGGTAAATAAGAGTAAGACAACAAATGCGAATACAGCAGGGATTATCCAAACATTTTCCCAGTCATGTAGGTTTTCAGAAATCAAATACATTTCCGCAACTTTTCCTGCTATCCAGAACCCGATCAGCATTCCCACTCCATAAGTAGCAAGAGTGATTAACCCCTGCGCCGCACTTTTGTATTTCTCCCCCGCTTTGGTATCTGTATATATTTGACCGGATACAAAAAAGAAATCATAGCATATCCCATGAAGCGCGATACCGATGATAAGCATGAATGCCAATTCTCCGGCATCACCATAAGCAAACAAAAGATATCTTATAGTCCAAGCCAACATGCCCGCCATGATGGTCTTTTTAAAGCCAAACTTTTTAAAGAAAAAGGGTAACAAGAGCATGAACAATACTTCAGAAGCTTGTCCCAAAGTCATTTTTCCGGTTGGATTGGATAATCCGATTTCCGCCAAAAATGGATTCGCATTTTGATAATAGAAGGCTAGTGGAATGCAGATTAGAATCGAGGATATAAAGAAAATTAAAAAATTCTTGTCTTTTAAAAGCTTTAGGGCATCCAACCCCAACATGCTGTAGAGTGTGACTTTTTCACCTTTTTGAACTCTTGGAGGGGTTTTTGGCAGTGTAAAACTAAATACCCCCAAAAGAGCGGAAGCACAGGCAACCATCAGGAAAGTGTACTTCAACATACCCGATTGAATTCCTTCTGGAGAATCCCATAGAAACACGTAACTGATAACCAACCCAGCTACGATCCAACCTATGGTACCAAATACTCGTATAAACGAAAACTCCTTGGAGGGATCTGTCATTTGGTTGAAGGAAATGGAATTGACCAAAGCCAAAGTTGGCATGTATAAAATCATATAACCCAATACATAAGGATAGAAAACGGAAAAATCCGTGGTATGGAACATAAGGTATAGCAACACAGCACCTAACAAATGCAGGATTCCTAAAATCCGTTCTGCGTTGAAATATCTATCTGCTATCAAACCGATTATGAATGGAGCAATGATCGCCCCCCAGGATTGAGTGGAAAACGCTATGGCAATCTCACCATCGGTTGCACTAAGGTTATTGCCCAAGAATGTGCCCAAGGTCACAAACCATCCACCCCAAATAAAGAATTCCAAAAACATCATGAACGAAAGCTGAAACCTTGTCACGTTCTTCATAACTGCACTTAATTATCTTTTGTAGAATATATAATCCAACGCTTCGGGTTCAATTCCATTTGTTCTAAAATCCGTAAGTATCTGACCTCGATGATGTGTAGAATGGTTGACAATATGGAATAGGATATCCTTAAGGTCATTCGCATACGTTCTTCCCTCGCTGTTTTCGTAATCTATCCGTTTTGTAAAATCATCGGCATTGGTTATGATTTCAAATGTTGCACGTTGATTTTCATAATGGATATCACCCCACTTGTCCTTTTGATGTATTTGCCAAACCTGGTACTCTGAAGGTTTTCCCAATATTCTTTGATTCCAAATATGATGTGCATTCAAAATATGACTAAATAGTTTTGTGCTATGCTCCGGAAATTCTTCCAGTGCATCACATTGCGCTATCAGCTTTTTGTTGCAATAAAAATTGTAGTCAAAGAGTTGGTGTAAAAATCCCTTCATATGTCCGAGGTTGTGGTTCGACTACTACAAAACTTTTAGCAATAGGTTTTTAGTTGCCAAAATCCCTTCTTCTTCACTCAAATCACTTCCTTCATATTCAACACCAATAAAACCGGTGTATCCTGCGTCCTTAACAATCTGCATCATTCGAGCGTAGTCCGAGTGTATTTCATTTCCATTTTCATCAAAATCATGAGACTTGGCACTTACAGCTTTGGCATAGGGCATGATTTCCTCCATACCTTTATATCTGTCGTACCACTCTAGGCATTCTGGCCATTCTCCCCATGTAATACAGAAATTGCCAAAATCAGGTAGCGTACCACAGTTATCCATGTTCACTTCTTTAAACACATTGGCCAACATAGCTCCATTTGAAGATAAGCCACCATGATTTTCTACCAATATATTTATGTTCTTATCCTTGGCATAGGTAGATAGTTTGGTCAATCCATCTATGGAGGCAGCTGTCCATTCTTCCGGCTCTGAGCTCCCGCTAAGATTTACCCTTATGGAATGACAACCTAGTGCTGCTGCTGCATCCACCCATTTATAATGGTTTTCCACTGCTGCGTTACGTTCTGCTTCATCGGTAGTGGCCAAATCTCCCTGTCCATCAATCATGATGATCAAGTTTTCCAATCCATGCTTTTTGCTTTCAGCTAAACTTTTATCCACAAAATTCTTCATGGCTTCCTCGGAAAAATTATCCTTTTCCAATTCTGGATAGTAAAGACCACTAACATATTCCAATCCTTCAAAGCCCCATGCTTTAGCTTTTTCGGCAAAAGTGTATGGGTCTACCCCACCTTCCCTGATCATTTTATGCATAGACCACTGGGCAAGGGAAATTTTAAAATTTGAAGTTTCAGTTTCCACCACTTCTTCTGTAGTTTCAGTTTCGGTATTTTCTTCTTTTTTGTTTTGCTTACAAGAATAGTTGAGTGAAAGTCCAAAAACCACACCTGCAAGAACACCATATCGGATAAAACTTTTTCGAATCATAAATGTTGATTAACTAAAATTAAATGGAATATAAAAACTACAACGTTATAGTAGCGAATTCTCAATAAACATAGGGTTTAAATGTAGAAAATTAATTTAATAATTAATACATTTAGCAAATAAACAATCCCAATAAATGAGCAAATTTTATTACAACGAAGAGCAGGAATCCTATGATGCCATCGTAGTAGGTACGGGTATTAGTGGTGGTTGGGCTGCTAAAGAATTGTGCGAAAACGGACTTAAGACGCTTGTCTTGGAACGTGGAAGAATGGTTAAGCACAGGGAAGACTATCCAACGGCCTTAATGGACACTTGGGATTTTCCTAACAATGGGCAACCTACCCGAGAAGATATTGCCCGACAAGAAAAGCAAAACAGAACAGGGTATACGGTAAGGACACCCTCAAAACACTGGTTTGTGGATGACATCCAACACCCTTATAACGAAATCAAACGTTTTGATTGGATGCGTGGTTATCATGTTGGTGGTCGCTCTATAATGTGGGGCCGACATAGTTACCGCTGGAGTGATCTTGATTTTATGGCCAATAAAAATGATGGGGTTGCGGTTGATTGGCCTGTACGCTACAAGGACATTGCTCCTTGGTACGATAAAGTTGAAAGCTACATTGGGGTTGCTGGTGAAAAGTTAGGACTGTCCCAACTACCGGACGGACAGTTTGAACCAATGATGGAGTTGAATTGTGTGGAACAACATGTGCGGGAAAAGGTATCCGAACATTTTGATGGTAGAGTTATTACCGCGGGAAGGGTAGCACATATTAATAGTGATAAAAAGTTTGAAGGTGACGGCAGAACACGCTGCCAATATAGAAACCGCTGTATTAGAGGATGTCCTTTTGGTGCATATTTCAGTAGTGTATCGTCTACATTGCCTGCCGCGGAAAGAACTGGAAACATGACTTTGCGTCCTGATTCCATAGTGCATGAAGTCATCTATGACCCGGATACCAAAAAAGCAACGGGGGTTAAAGTGATAGACCGAGTTACCAAGGAAGAATTTGAATTTAAGGCCAAGGTAATATTCCTTTGCGCCTCAGCAATAGCATCAACATCCATTCTAATGCAATCCAAATCCGATAGATTTGAAAATGGATTAGGTAATGATTCTGACCAATTGGGTAGAAATATTATGGATCACCATTTAAATGTTGGTGCTGGTGGTAAGTTTGATGGTTTCGAAGACAAATACTACAAGGGAAGAAAACCAAATGGAATTTACATCCCAAGATTTAGAAACCTCAACGGAAATTCTAAGTCGAATAACTTCATTAGAGGTTATGGTTACCAAGGAGGTGCCAGTAGAGGAAATTGGGAAGATATTATTTCTGAGGTATCACATGGTAAGGATCTTAAAGATGCCATATTAAAGCCGGGTGGTTGGACATTTGGAATGGGTGGATTTGGAGAAGTTCTTCCTTACGAAGATAATCGCATGACCTTAGACTATGACAAACTTGATGAGTGGGGACTACCTACAGTCACATTTGATGCAGAGCTTAAGGAAAATGAACTGAAAATGCGCGTTGATATGCAGCAACAAGCTGTTGAAATGTTGGAAAAATCAGGATTGCGCGATGTGCAACCTTTTGACAATCCCGGCGCTTTAGGTTTGGGAATCCATGAAATGGGTACTGCTAGAATGGGTAGGGACCGAAAAACATCTGTTTTGAACGGATTCAACCAAGTTCATGATTGTAAAAACGTCTATGTAACGGATGGAGCTTTTATGACCTCAGCAAGCTGTGTGAATCCATCATTGACCTACATGGCCTTTACTGCAAGGGCTGCCAATCATGCCGCACAAGAACTTAAAAAAGGAAATATCTGATGGAAAGAAGAGTAGCACTTAAAAATATGGGGATGGTTTTCGGCTATGCCGTTGCCGCACCAACCGTGTTAAGTTTAGTTCAAAGTTGCAAGGGCAAAAAAGTGTTGGATTGGACCCCTGAATTCTTCACTAAGGAAGAAGGGGGTGTGGTACACACCATATTGGATATAATTCTTCCAAAAACGGATACGCCTTCGGCTACAGATGTAAACGTTCATGTATTCCTTGACAAGTTTGCCAATGAAGTTATGCCAGTTGAAGAACAGGAATTTCTAAAAATGTGTATGGGCAAATTCACGGACAAGGTATTGGCCGATTCACAGAAGGAGACCTTGAACGATTTGGATGCAGAAGATGTGGAACCTGTTTTAGCGGTTTATTTGAAGAAACAGACGGATGAAGTCGAAGAACTTCACGCGGAAGCCATTGAGGCTTATAGAGAAGCCATGGAAACCAATGGAAGTGCCGTACTGGATGATGAGGTAGCCTGCTTTAACTTTGCCAATTCTATGCGAGGTTCAGCAATTTGGGCTTACAAAACAAGTGAATTTGTAGCTGAAGAAGTTTTAGCTTATTTACCAATACCAGGGCAATACGTAGCCTGTGACGATGTAGATACCTTGACACAAGGAAGAGCATGGTCGCTATAGGATTAGCTTATATTAATTAATAAAAAAGCCGCTTAAAGCGGCTTTTTTTGGGTTTGAATTTTACAATTCAATGGAAAACACCTCGGAAGTTGTTCGTGTGGGGTGAACTATCCGAGGCATCTAATCAATAAACACTATCACATACTGTTAAGTCCAGTATTACTTATGATCCACACATTAGGCAATCATCATCTGCCTCACCTTCTTTGGCACGTGCAATCAATTCCTTCATCTCTTCAGGTGTCATGGGCGCTACATCAACTTCCTGCTGTTCTACAGGAGTGGCTTGTACTTGTATCCTCTCAGCGACTTTTGGAGCAGCTGCCAACACCTCCGCCTCTGCTGCAACACTCACAGGAACTTCCTTTTTCTTGGTGTTGTCCAACGTAAACTTAATGGCATCTACTGCAGCTTTGGTCCTTAAATAGTACATTCCTGTTTTAAGTCCACTTTTCCATGCATAAAAATGCATAGAAGTTAATTTGGAGTAATTGGCATTTTCCATAAACAAGTTCAGGGATTGACTTTGATCAATGAAATAACCACGTTGCCTACTCATATCAATGATGTCCTTCATACTAAGTTCCCATACTGTTTTGTACAGCTCCTTAATGTCCTCTGGAATTACGTCGATATGTTGAATGGATCCATTGGCACGCATCAATTCCTGTTTCAAACCTTCGTTCCACAGACCTAATTTTACCAAATCCTCCAACAAGTGCTTGTTCACTACAATGAATTCGCCAGAAAGTACTCTTCGGGTATAAATGTTGGATGTATAGGGTTCAAAGCACTCATTGTTCCCTAAAATCTGTGATGTTGAAGCTGTTGGCATTGGAGCCACTAAAAGTGAGTTTCTAACCCCATGCTTCTTAACATCCTTTCGCAATTTGCTCCAATCCCATCTTCCGGAAAGTTCTTCGTCTTTTATCCCCCAAAGGTTATGTTGGAATTCCCCATTAGCTATTGGAGATCCTTCATAACTTGAGTACGTACCATCCACTTTTGCTTCTTCCATTGAGGCGGAAACCGCAGCAAAATACAAGGTCTCAAATATCTCCTGATTCAATTTTTTTGCCTCATCACTTGTGAAAGGCAATCGAAGCATGATAAAAGTGTCTGCCAAGCCTTGAACACCCAAACCAACCGGCCTATGCCTCATATTTGAGTTCTCGGCCTCTTTGACAGGATAATAATTTCTATCAATGACCTTGTTCAGGTTCTTGGTCACCCGCTTGGTTACTTTGAATAGCTCCTTGTGGTCAAACTCGCCGTTTTTAACAAACATTGGTAACGCAATAGACGCTAGATTACATACTGCGACTTCATCGGGTGAGGTATATTCCAAAATCTCAGTACAAAGATTGGATGAACGGATAGTTCCCAAATTTTTCTGGTTACTTTTTCTGTTCGCAGCATCTTTATAGAGCATGTAAGGTGTTCCTGTCTCTATCTGGGATTCCAATATTTTTTCCCATAGGTCACGAGCTTTGATCGTCTTTCTGCCCTTACCTTCAGCTTCATATCGTGCATAGAGGGTTTCAAACTCCTCGCTATGGGTGTTGAATAAGTCTGGACATTCATTTGGACACATTAGGGTCCATTCGGCATCCGCTTCTACTCTTTTCATGAATAAATCTGGTATCCACATGGCGTAAAACAAATCCCTAGCACGCATTTCTTCTTTCCCATGGTTCTTTTTAAGATCAAGGAAATCAAAAATATCCGCATGCCATGGCTCAACGTAGATAGCAAAACTCCCTTTTCGCTTGCCACCTCCTTGGTCTACATATCTTGCTGTATCATTAAATACCCGCAACATTGGTACAATACCATTGGATGTACCGTTAGTCCCTGCGATGTAGGAACCAGTGGCTCTAACATTGTGAATAGATAGGCCTATTCCTCCGGCCGATTGGGAAATTTTTGCTGTCTGTTTAAGCGTATCGTAGATGCCATCAATACTATCGTCCTTCATGGCCAGAAGGAAACATGAGGACATTTGTGGTTTGGGCGTACCTGAATTAAATAGCGTTGGTGTGGCATGCGTAAAGTACTTTTTAGACATTAACTCATAAGTCTCCACAGCAGCGTCCAAATCATTCAAATGGATTCCAACCGCAACACGCATCAACATATGTTGTGGCCTTTCAGCAATCTTACCATTGATTTTCAACAGGTAGGAACGCTCCAAAGTCTTGAATCCAAAATAATCATACCCAAAGTCACGGTTATAGATTATGGTCGAATCCAGCTTTTCGGAATTTTCCGAAATCACCTTGAAAACCTCATCAGAAAGCAATGGCGCTTTCTTTCCGGTTCTCGGATTGACGTATTCATATAAATCCTTCATGGTCTCTGAGAAGGACTTTTTGGTATTCTTATGTAAGTTGGAAACGGAAATTCGTGCTGCCAACTTTGCATAATCTGGATGTGTTGTGGTCATGGTTGCAGCAATTTCTGCTGCCAGATTATCAAGTTCTGATGTAGTTACCCCATCATATAACCCTTCAATCACCCTCATGGCCACCTTCACTGGGTCTACCAGGTTGTTTAGGCCATAGCAAAGTTTTCTAACACGGGCCGTAATCTTATCGAACATCATCGGCTCCTTTCTTCCATCTCTTTTTACTACATACATGTGTTTCTAAATATTTTAAGTGATACGATAGTTTTTAGTTCCAAGCATAACCCGTCATGAGGGTATTCTACATGGGGTGTTCGGTTGAGTTCACAAAAAAGGCCTCTGGGGCAAGAGGCTATATATAAAGTTGGTTCAATTAAAAGTCGGCGTCAAAGCTGATTTTTTGGGAATCAGCGTCTTTATCCTTGTTCAGCACTCCAGCTTTTTGGTATTCCGATACACGTTTTTCAAAGAAGTTTGTTTTTCCTTGAAGGGAAATCATGTCCATGAAATCAAATGGATTGGTGGCATTATATACTTTTTCGCATTCGAGTTCCACCAATAAACGATCTGTTACAAACTCCAAATATTGTGTCATCAATTTGGCGTTCATACCTATAAGACTTACTGGCAAGGATTCCGTGATGAATTCACGCTCAATATTCAAGGCATCAACAATAATTTCCTTAATGCGCTCTTTTGGTACTTTGTTGATCAAATGTTTGTTGTGTAGATGAACAGCATAATCACAATGCATCCCCTCATCTCTGGAAATCAGCTCATTTGAGAACGTTAAGCCAGGCATCAACCCTCTTTTCTTCAACCAGAAAATTGAGCAAAATGCACCGGAAAAGAAAATACCTTCCACTGCTGCAAATGCAATCAAACGCTCTGCAAAACTTGGAGAGTCAATCCATTTTAGTGCCCAATCCGCTTTCTTTTTGATGGCAGGAAAATTCTCAATGGCCTTAAACAACACATTTTTCTCTTTTTCATCCTTGACATAAGTGTCGATTAACAAGGAGTAGGTCTCCGAGTGGATGTTTTCCATCATTATCTGAAAACCATAGAAAAATTTTGCCTCTGAATATTGAACTTCATTCACAAAATTCTCAGCCAGATTTTCGTTCACTATACCATCAGAAGCTGCAAAAAAGGCCAAGATATGCTTTATGAAATAGCGCTCATCTTCACTGAGTTTATTATTCCAATCTGTTAAATCTTGGTGCAAATCTATCTCTTCCGCAGTCCAAAAACAGGCTTCACATTTTTTATACCATTCCCATAAATCATGATGCTTTATGGGAAAAATGACGAATCGGTCTTTGTTTTCTTGAAGAATAGGTTCTATGGCGGTAGACATATAGTGTGCGTTAAAAATTATAAAATGGAATGGATTTTCCCTGCGAATAGGGCTAACAAAGATTCAAAAATGCGCCCAATTTTTAAAGTGTGATTTATGAATTGAGGGGCAAAGTTTTTAACACAACATGTTGAAATCTAGCTTGGCAAGTGATGTTCCTTGACTTTTGGTAGTTTATAAAATTGTCATATTTGGTGTTAGGTTTGGACCAATAAAAAAAGACCAAAAAGTATAAGTTGAATATACTTTTTGGTCTTATTCATATGGAAATTACGCTAAGACTGTCGTTTTATGATTCATTACCAAAAGTACGGCCATTCCCCGTTGCATCTTCGGAAAGTTCATTTTAGGTAGTTCCCCCGAAACCCAAAACCAAACCGATACCTAAGAATACGCGGGGGTATTTTTTGCAAGCAGTTTCTATGATCAAGAGGTTGGTTGCCCTGGCCGCACATTTTTTAGTAATGTATAAGAACTTATCAGGAACGTTACTAGCGCCGGTCAGCCACTTCCGTCCATTCCGATTGAATCTTTAAATCTTTACCCTCCTCCAATACAGAAGCGCATATTAAAGCAATAATCAAAAGCACAAATAACAAAAAGCACTTTCTCATTGGATTCAGTTTATTGGTTATCTTAATTAGACCCTACCAAAGTATAAAACATAAGCTCCATCTAGATGGTCGTATGTATAATCGGTTGTCTTTTATGTATAAATGGTTGATCGTTTTTCGCTCCTTTTTTGATGAATTTAGCTGATATATAGTGCTTTTTTCAGTCTACAGCCATATTATGCCAGTTATACGCACTATAGACCCATTAGCACATAAATACAGTCCCTTCTTAAGAATAATCCTAAATTTGAATTATATCAAAATGGAGCATGTTAGAAGCAGTTATTGTTGATGACGAAGTCAAAGCACTACAAAGTCTTAGTTGGGAATTGACCAATCTCAGTGATGAGGTGGATATCATTGCGTCTTTTACAGATGCACATGAAGCACTTGATTATTTGGAGCGGAACACTCCGGATTGTTTATTTCTTGACATTGAAATGCCTGCAATGGATGGGTTCCAGTTCATTAAAAACCTAAAAAACAAAAACTTCCCGGTAGTTATAACCACTGCTTACAACCAATATGCGTTAAAGGCGTTAAAGAACGAGGCGATTGATTATCTGTTGAAGCCCATTGATACCGATGACCTTGAAGTGACTATAGCCAAAATCAAAAAATTCAATGCCAAAAATCTGACGGCTGAAAAACTGGAAAAAATACTCTTGAATTTCAACTCGGAATCACAGAGTAAAAAAATCACCATTAATACGGATGGGAAATTGCTCTTCCTTAATAGCGATGATATCCTTTATGCAGAATCCGATGGAAACTACAGCACCATTTTTCTAAGCGATGGCCAAAAGATATTGCTCACTAAAAAGCTAAAAGAAGTAAATACCATCTTGCCTGAAACCAGTTTTTTCAGAATCCATAATTCCTATATCATCAATCTGAACAAAATAAAAGAATTCTTAAAAACCGACGGCTATGTTGTTCTGGAATCCAACCATAAGATACCAGTTTCACGACAGAAGAAATCCGACTTTCTGGATATGCTGTAACCCCCTTTAACACTCGTGCCTATTCCACAACCAATAAAAACCTCCCCCATTTATATATACAGAAGAGTGCTCCTCTTTTGTGGGGTTTTCGTTTGGTTTTTTCAATTCGGTTATGGACAAGAAATTCCTGAATCTTTCAAGGAAAAAGCGGAGCGTGTTGTTAAAATGCGCCCGAAAACATACTTAGTCCTGAACACGGAACTAAAATCAGAAACTGGAGACACTTTACTACTTCGCTATTTTGCCAACCTCAGCAAAGAAGCTGGTTATCTGGAAGGAGAATCCTATGCATTGGATCAAATTGGTGCCAAATACAGAAACTACTCTAAATTCAAAGAATCCGCCGATTTACATAAGGAAGCTCTAGCTCTTGCAGAGCAAGCCAATAATATTGAATTAAGGGTTAGATGTTTGAATATGCTTGGTGTAGTTTATAGACGAGCGGACGCCATAAAAACGGCATTGGATTATAATCAGCAGTCACTGGAATTGGCAGAAACAGTTGAAAATCCTTCACATCACATTAAAAGAAGTATCAATGTTTCTTTGAACAGTATTGGCAATCTTTATCAGAGCTTGGAGCAGTATGATTTAGCCATAGTTCAGTTTACAAGGGCCTTGAAATTGGAAGAAGAACTGGGCAATAAACTGGGCTTGGCCATTAACCATCAAAATATTGGGGAATGTTTGGAGTTAAAGGGTGATTTAGAAGGTGCCCTGGAAAATTACAGGAAGTCCTTGGCCTTCAATGAAGATATCAATTCCACATACGGAAGAATCATTTGCAAAAACAGCTTGGCTCAAATTTATCTAAAACAAGATATGCCTTATGCTGCTTTAGTGCTTTTAGAGCCTTTGCATGAACAATCCAAGACCATTGGTGACTTCTTTGTCACCTCCACCATCTTCATCAATACCGGATGGGCACATACCGAGTTGGGCAATTTTGATAAAGCTGAGGAATTCATTGAGGAAGGATTGGAAATGGCTCGTACCCATAACATGCCAAGTAGTGTTCTTTATGCCTATCAAAAGCGTTCAGAATTTGAAGAGGCCAGAGGAAATTTTAAGGATGCGTATGAGTATTATAAACGCGCTGACGAATACAATAAACAAATTTCCAGCGCTACCAACTTCCGCTACATGAATGATGTAATCGTCAAATACGAAGCGGACAAAAAGAGCAATCAAATTTCAGTTTTGGCCAAAGAAAACGAGATTGTACGCCTGCGACTTCGTAAAAACCAAACCACATTATTGGTAAGTGCTTTGATTGTTGGTCTGATCTCCTCTATACTTTACATCTTATATCGTCAATATCAAAGTAAGAATGAGAAACGGGTGTTGACACTGGAGCAAAATATGCTTCGTAGTCAAATGAACCCTCATTTCCTGTTCAATTCATTGAATTCCATCAAACTGTACATTATTAACAACGAGCAGAAAAATGCGGTTCACTATCTAAATAAATTCTCCAAGTTGATAAGAAGGATTTTAGAAGCCTCATCGCTCAAAGAAATTACATTGGCGGAAGAACTGGAAACCGTGGAACTTTACATGAACATCGAAAACATAAGATTCTCCAACGAAATCAATTTTGCGATTCATGTAGATGACAAATTAAACCCAGACACCATCAAAATACCATCGTTGGCGTTGCAACCATTTTTGGAGAATTCGCTCTGGCACGGGCTATCGCCAAAAGAAGGAGAAAAAATGATAGACCTGAACATCAAAAAGAAAAATGATGGCCATGTTACCATTGAAATTGTGGATAATGGTGTAGGTAGAGGAGCAGCCCAAGCCAATAAGGAAAACCGTGTATTAAAAAGAAAATCGGTCGGAATTCGCATCACAAAGGAACGCTTTGCCAATTTCTCCAAGGACTACCAAAACAGTTTTGATGTAGATATTGTAGACTTGTTTGATAATAACGGGAATCCGACTGGCACAAAGGTTATTTTGGACATTCCTACGATTTAGCATTTTCCGCTGCCACTTCCTCAAGTTCTTTATACCACGCTTCACCGAACTTTCGTATCAATGCCTCTTTCACGAACTTATAAATCGGAACATTCAGTTCTTCACCTAAAGCACATGCCGGGTCACAAATTTCCCATCTGTGGTAGTTAACTGCTGTAAACTCTGAATACTCACGTGTTCTCACAGGATATAAATGGCATGAAACTGGTTTTTTCCAGTCAATTGCACCATCAAGGTAAGCCGCCTCTATTCCACATTTGGTAATGCCCTTTTCATCAAAAACCACATAGGCACATTCGCTTTTGTTCACTAGGGGCGTTTCCCATTCACCATCTTCACCCTTTACAAATGCGCCTTGTTCCAATATAGCATCAACACCTTCCTTTCTTAAATACGGTCTTACTTTTTGAAAGATGTCCACTAATATACCCGTCTCATTCTCCTCAAGGGGAGCACCATATTCACCGTCTACACAGCAAGCTCCCTTGCACGCATTTAAATTGCAAACAAAATCATTGTCCAAAATCTCTTCGGAAACTATGGTTTTATCGATTTGAAACATTGCTGCCCGTCTTTTTACGCAAATTTAATTGAAAACAGAAAATTGACGATTTCCGAATCCAAATCAAATCCAAGAGCTTTGTTTTCATCGTACATTTGCGGACTAAAACATTAAGCTATGAACTTCAGTGTAAAAGAAATAATCACTGCGAGCATGGTGCTATTTGCGGTGATAGATATTTTGGGAAGTATTCCCATAATTCTTTCGTTACGTAAAAAGGTAGGACATATTCAATCAGAAAAAGCGTCGCTAGTTGCCGTGGTCATAATGATTGCGTTTCTTTTTGTTGGGGAAAGCATCCTGAAACTCATTGGGATTGATGTAAATTCCTTTGCCGTGGCCGGTGCATTTGTCATTTTCTTTTTGGCCCTCGAGATGGTATTGGGTATAAGCTTGTTCAAGGATGATGAAGCTGAAACGGCTTCCGTAGTGCCTATTGCTTTTCCGTTGATTGCCGGTGCCGGAACACTCACTTCCATACTGGCTTTGAGAGCAGAATATCATGTGGAGAACATCATAGTGGCCATTTTTGTAAATATTATCTTTGTATATATCGTGCTTAAATCGAGTGCCAGAATAGAGCGTTTGCTAAGTAAAAATGGCCTTAATGTAATACGGAAAATCTTTGGAGTGATATTGCTTGCCATTGCAGTCAAGCTCTTCGCTACCAACGTCAATCAATTATTCTTGAACTAGAACGAATCTTCTTTGATGAACAAAACTTTTATAATCATATTGATCTTACTGGCGATGGGTTTAATAGCCTTCAATCTTACCTTGGTGGATTTCAACAATCCATTTCAAGGCGATAGCACCATTGCACTTATTGGGATAGTTGCATCGCTTTGCGCTATTGTATTGGTCTTGATTTTTGCGGCAAGTAAAAAAATCGATAAAAAAATCAAGGAAGACTAATTTCTGTTTTGAACGGTCTCCATAATGGATTTATTGAAAATGTCCTGATCCAATTCCTTTACTTTTTCCAACATTGTATCGTGCTCTCCTTTTATTTGGGCAGATAGATTGGGAGAGAACAATTGTTCCGCGATATTGGCTTTTAGGTAATCCTTTATTTTATCTTCCTGGGCATAGAAATCCAGTTTTATCTTTCTATTCAACACAAACTGGATGAATTCATCAAAGAGAATATCGTCAACCCTGAAGTCATCCAAAAATTCATTTTTAGAAAGATAGGAGTATCGCCCTCTATCTTTTTCTAAATGTTCGAAGATGAATCGGGAAAAGAACTCGGCACTGTCCAAGCTCTCAACGGCCTCTTCTTCATTATCACCAATAGGCACGAATACATCTGGAATAATTCCGCCACCACCGTAGACCACCTTTCCTTTTGGGGTAACAAACTTTAAGGAATCTGCCACTTTAATACTATCAACGGAAGTTAATTCCCCATTGTGATAGCGTTCCATGAACGTTTGGTAATAATCCTTATGTCCTTTTTTATACGATCGCTGAATAGACCTTCCAGTTGGCGTGTAGTACCGGGAAACCGTCAAGCGAACAGCAGAACCATCACCAAGATCCATTTCACGTTGCACCAATCCTTTGCCAAATGAGCGCCTACCCACAATGGTACCAATATCATTATCCTGCAAAGCACCTGCAATAATTTCGCTGGCAGACGCGGAGCGTTCATTGATCAATACATATACAGGTTTGTCCTCAAACTCTCCCTTTTTTGTTGCAAATGCCTTCTTAACCCGTCCTTTTTTGTTTTTGGTAAACAAGATTAACTTGTCATCTTCCAAGAATTCATCTGCCAACTTTTCGGCAATACCCAAATAGCCCCCTGGGTTATCACGCAAATCCAAAACTAGTTTCTCAGCTCCGCGCAATTTTAACTTTCTAAGTGCATCCTTGAACTCATTAAAAGTCGACTCCGCAAACCGATTGATTTTGATGTAGCCCATATCCCGTGTGAGCATGTAATACGAATCAACACTCCTTATTGGAACACGATCACGAGTCACTGTTACATCGAGCATCTCATCGTCTTGTTTTCGGTAAACCTTAAGATCCACTTTGGTCCCTATTTTGCCCTTAAGGGTAGAGACGATTTCATTATTGGGGATACTTTTTCCAAATAAGGTATCCTGTCCAGCAATCAGGATGCGATCCCCTGGCTTGATACCACTTTTATGGCTTGGTCCATTCTTTATGGTTCTTATAACAGTGATAGAATCTCTATACATATAAAAGCTCACACCAATGCCCACAAAATCACCTTTCATGTTCTCGGATACCTCCTCCATCTCGCTTCTAGGGATATAGACGGAATGGGGATCTAATTTGCCCAAGATATTATTGACGGTTACATCCACAATGCTATCCGTATCAATCTCGTCTACGTATTCGTAGTCGATGTAATCGATTAATCGATTTAGCTTATCCTTTTTGGAATTTGTGCTGAATAGCTTTTCGGGTGTGTCATTGAAATGAAGTTTGCCTCCTATGAAGATTCCAATAGCCAAAACAAAGGCCAGTAGGGTTGGCAGAATATATTGATAGTTCTTTTTCATAGCTGAATGGTGGGGTTAGACCATTTCTTCCAATATGGGTAGATGATGGACTTCAACGCCTGCGCGTTCTAAAAATTTAAGTCCAGAATCATCTTTGTATGCGGTTTTATACACCACACGTTTTATACCTGCTTGATGAATCAACTTACTGCACTCCCTGCAAGGAGATAAGGTGATATACAAGGTTGCACCTTCGCAAGATTGGGTTGATGAAGCTACCTTTAAAATGGCATTCGCTTCTGCATGTAGCACATACCATTTAGTGTAACCTTCTTCATCTTCGCAAAAATTCTCAAAACCAGTTGGCGTACCATTATAGCCATCTGAAATAATCATGCGATCTTTAACAATTATGGCCCCAACTTGTTTTCTTTTACAATAGGACAGTTTGCCCCATTCCTGAGCCATCCTTAAATAAGCCTTATCGTACTTTTCTTGTTTGCTTACCGTCATATCATCAATACTTAAATATACCTGCTTTACAAGTCACGTACAATTATATTCTATTAATTTTAACGAAGGCCCTATTGGGGAAACGTAGCGATTAGCAAGGGTATTGTAATGATAATGACCAAAATGGATGCAATTCCGATGAACAGCTTTCTTTTTACGTTTAACACGTCCAAAATGAAATAGGCCAAGGCCAAAATAATCAGGATGATGGCGACTTGGGAAAACTCTATTCCGGTTGCAAAGCCCAACAACGGCATCACTTTATCATCCTCTTCTGCCATTAACATCTTAAAATAATTGGAAAATCCAAATCCATGTACCAATCCGAAAAAGGCCGTGGCTATACTATGTACATACTTTCCCACGGATAGTTCTTTTCCAAAGACATAGGTAAGGTTAAAAAGTGCCGTTAACAAAATAGTAACGGGAATCAGAAATTCAATTAATCCCACATCCACCGTCATTACTTCAAAGGCAGACAGGGCAAGAGAGGTACAATGGGTTATCGTAAAAATCGTAGCTAATATCACTACATGCTTCCATTGTTTGAAGGTGAAAGGGATGGCTAGAGCCGATAAAAACAAAATATGGTCATACGCGCCTAAATCCAAAACGTGATTGAAACCCAATTGAATATAAAACCAAAAATCCTGCATTGTTAAAAAGTTTATTGATTGATGATTAGCTCATGCCACGCTCCTTTTGGATTGTTTCATAAGCTTTTTGTACTTCCTTGAATTTTTCCTCTGCTCCTTTTTTGATCGCTTCATTTTCCATTACTACCCGATCTGGATGGTATTTCTTAGCCATTTTGCGATAGGCTTTCTTAACCTCATCATCCGTAGCGGATTTTTCAATCTCCAAGATCTTGTAGGCATTGTCAGCGGACTTAATGAACATCGCCATAATACTTTCAAAATCATAGGGGCCTACCCGCAAATATTGAGCAATTTCCCTGAGTTTACTTACTTCCGCTTTGCTGACCTGACCATCAGCCTGAGCAATTCCAAACAAAAAGTGTAACAATTGAAGACGGACCTCATACCGTGTTCGTTGCGCCAAATACGTACAAATCCGTTCGGTGGAAATCTCTCTCTTCTTAATAACATCGTTGAACGTCTTAAAAATAGTATTGGCCTTTTCTTTGCCGTAGGTGCTCAAAAAATATTGACGCACATAGTCTAATTCCCGCTGACTTACTTGACCATCTGCTTTAATCACAATGGAACAAAGGGACAGCAGGTTCAATTCAAAATCAGCTGGCGAAACAGATTGTCTTGTGAAGTCTGAAAACACACTTCCACCTCCGCCTTTAGAACCTGAACCCCCAAGACTATCCAAAAAGCTCCCCAAAACGAAACCTACAATTGCTCCGGCAAGTCCTCTTATAATAAATCCAATGAAGGCTGCGGCCCACTTGATCATGCGTAAAATTTTAGAGCCCAAATATAGCCTTTTGGCTTGGAACAAAACCGCTTAGGGCTGTTAAGCCTTCGGTAAAAAATGCGACAAAAGCCGTATCTTTGAACCTTTAATAAAAATTAGACTATGTATCCAGAAGAATTGGTAAAACCTATGAGAGCCGACCTGGCCACCGCTGGGTTCGAGGAATTATATACAAGTGAAGCCGTTGAAAATGCATTGCAACAAGAAGGAACTACCTTGGTTGTGGTAAATTCAGTTTGCGGATGTGCAGCGGCCAATGCAAGACCAGGGGCTAAGCTCAGTCTTCAAAACAGCAAAACACCTGACCATTTAGTTACTGTTTTTGCTGGTGTTGATACTGATGCGGTCAATACGGCAAGAAACCGCATGGTTCCTTTTCCACCATCATCGCCAAGTATGGCCTTATTCAAAAACGGGGAATTGGTACACATGATTGAGAGACATCATATTGAAGGCAGACCTGCCGAGTTAATTGCAGAGAACCTTATGGAGGCATACAACGATCATTGCTAAAAGGTTTTAAACCACAAATTTTGAAAGCCACCCTTTAGGGTGGTTTTTTATTTTTGTATCCATGGGTAAAAAAGCCATAGTAGTCGGCGCGTCCTCGGGAATTGGAAAAGCAATCGCGTTAGGTCTCTTAAAAAAAGGATATACTGTTGGGGTCACAGGAAGGAGATCCGAGCTGTTACAAGCGATTGAAAAATCCAATCCAGGATACATCTATAGTTCCTGTTTTGATTGTACGGATTCAAATGCAACAAATCATCTGGACATGCTGATCGAGCAGCTTGGTGGCCTGGACCTTTTCATACTCTCGGCAGGCACGGGTGAACTAAACCCTGATTTAGCGCCACATCTTGAAACAGACACCAATACACTCAACGTTACCGCATTTACCAAAATGGTACTTTGGGCCTACAAAAAGTTTGAGACGCAAGGTAGCGGACATCTTGTAGGTATTACTTCTATTGCCGGAATGCGTGGCAGTGCTATTGCCCCATCCTATAACGCTTCCAAGGCATATCAAATCAACTATTTGGAAGGATTGCGCCAAAAGGCCCAAAAACAAAAACACAGGATCTCGATCACAGATGTAAGGCCAGGGTTTGTAGACACGAACATGGCAAAGGGAGAAGGTCAGTTTTGGGTGGCTCAGCCCGATAAGGCTGCAGCTCAGATCTTAAAAGCTATTATGGCTAAAAAAGACAAGGTCTATATCACAAAAAGATGGAGAATCATCGGGATTATTCTGAAGATTTTACCAACTTGGCTCTATAAAAAAATGTAGGCATGATTAAGCTTTTGTCTTACCCACTTACAATACTATATTTTTTGGCATTCGGATTAACTTTGGTGATTTTTCATCCCGTTCAATGGTTTTGCCTTAATGTATTAGGCTACAATGCCCATAAAAAAAGTGTTAGCCTCTTAAACTGGTTTATTTTGCGCTGCTCCAATATTATCGGCACACGGTATGCCTTTTTCAATTCGCAAAACCTGCCTGCCGACAGACCTCTTATTATCGTGACCAATCATCAAAGCATGTATGACATTCCACCTATTATCTGGTACATGCGAAAACACCACCCAAAGTTTGTAAGCAAAATTGAACTTGGAAAAGGAATACCCAGCGTTTCCTATAATTTAAGGCATGGAGGTTCCGCCTTGATCAATCGCAAAGACCCTAAGCAATCTATTGAAGCATTGGAAAAATTAGGCGCTTATATTGAAAAGTACAATAGGAGTGCTGTTATATTCCCCGAAGGTACTCGTAGTAGAACAGGAGAACCTAAACCTTTTAGAACAACGGGACTCAAAGTATTAATGAAAAATGCACCGTCGGCATTGATTGTCCCGATTAGCATCAACAATTCTTGGAAAATGCTCCGTTATGGTCAATTTCCAATGGGGCTAGGTACTTTTATAAAGTTCAATGTGCATCCACCATTTGAAAATTCTGGTGATCCAGATACATTGATTAAAAAGGTAGAACAACAAATATCCAACGGAATCTTAGTCAAACCGCAATGACCGAAAACCTCATTCAAGAAACCATAGCATTTGTCAAATCGGCGTTGAAGAACGCTGAAGGAGGTCACGATTGGTTCCATACCGAACGGGTATATAAAACGGCTAAACTCATATCTGAAAAGGAAGAAGTAAATACCCTTGTGGTACAATTGGCTGCCTTACTTCATGATATTGCCGATCCAAAGTTTCATGACGGGGATGAAGAGATTGGGCCAAAGACAGCACATGATTTTCTAGTTTCCAAAAACTTTGATCCTGTGCATACAGCACATGTGGTATCAATTATAAAATATATGTCATTCAAGAATAGCTTGGAAAAAAAATCAAATGGCTTCAACTCTTTGGAACTACAAGTTGTTCAAGATGCGGATCGTTTGGATGCTATCGGTGCCATTGGCATTGCCCGAACTTTCAATTATGGTGGATTTAAAAACCGGGAACTATTTAACCCGTCAATCTCACCAAAATTGAATATGTCCAAGAAGGAATACAAGAAATCAAATGCACCTACCATCAATCATTTTTACGAGAAACTTCTATTGCTCAAAGATCAAATGAACACGCAAACTGGCAAGAAATTAGCCAACCAAAGACACCAGTTCATGTTAGATTATCTTGATCAGTTTTATGCCGAATGGAATGGTGAATTATAACAGCATTCTATCACTGTTTTTTGTATCTTCAAAGCTTCACTAAATCAATCCAGAATGCAAAGAAGAAAGTTCCTAAAAAACGCGGCAGCGGCATCCGCTGCTTTTTCAATTGTTCCCAGTCATGTGTTGGGTAAAAATCATGTTGCTCCAAGTGATACTCTTTATGTTGGCGCCTTTGGTGTTGGAGGTAGAGGTCATGGCGTAATCCAAGGGTTAGCCAATACCGGTAAGGTAAAATTTGTCTCATTTTGTGATGTTGATGATCGCAGAGCACAGGGCACTTATGAACAATTTCCAGATGTAAAGCGTTACAAGGACTTTAGGAAAGTATACGACAAGCATTTAAAGGATATTGATGCAGTAATGGTGGCCACTCCTGACCATACCCATGCAACCATTGCACTTCCTTTTATGCGTGAAAAAAAACATGCTTACGTAGAAAAACCGCTAACCCACAACATACACGAGGCTAGATTGATGACCAAGGTCGCTGCTGAAAACGGTATAGTGACCCAAATGGGAAATCAAGGAGCGTCAAGTGATGATAGCCGAATTGCAAGGGAATGGGTGGAATCCGGTATTATTGGAAAAATACATACCATAGAGTGCTGGACAAACCGACCTGTATGGCCACAGGGCGTGCCAGTACCCGTTGAAAAACAACGTGTTCCTAAAGGTTTGGATTGGGATCTTTGGTTAGGGCCAGCTGCTATGCGTGATTACAATGAGGCATATCTTCCATTTAAATGGAGAGGTTGGTGGGATTTTGGAACAGGTGCTTTAGGCGATATGGGCTGCCACATTATGGAGACTCCGTTCAGTGTGCTCGATTTAGGTTATCCAACTGAAGCAGAAGCCAGTTGTACCACAGTTTGGGTGGGTGATTTCATAGAAGCGGATTACAGTCCATCTTGCCCTCCGTCTTCCAAAATCCATCTGAAATTTGAACATGATTTCCATGGTGATATTGCCTTGAATTGGTATGATGGCGGACTAATGCCAGACCTTCCGGATGAATTGAAAGATGGGGAACAATTTGGTGATGGAAGTGGCGGAACCGTTATGTATGGTGACAAAGGAATTTTGGTATGTGACACCTATTCCAGAAATGCTCGATTGCTCCCTTCTGACATGATGGATCTATTTAAAGCCCCTGAGGCAAAGTACCCTAGAGTACCAGATAGTATGAACGGACATATTGCAAATTTTGTGAATGGCTGTATCAATGGTGATTCCACTTCATCTGATTTTGCGAAGGCAGGACCTTTAACGGAAACTGTACTGATGGGTAATCTAGCCGTAAAAGCCTACCAATACAAAGTATTGCAAGAAGGTAAAAAGCCGGGTGATTGGGCGCCTTATGATTATCCTGGTAGACGTAAGTTGCTATGGGATGGCGAAAACATGAAAATCACAAACTACGATAAAGCCAATGAGTGGGTAAGTCGTGCATATAGAAAGGGTTGGGAATTGACATAAACCTATTCAGAACAAGTATTAAAAGGCAGGCTTTGAAGTCTGCCTTTTTTATTTGAGCTTGCTTTGGAGGTGTCTTTTTACCAATTCATTTTCGGACAATTGGATAGCTTTCCCTAGTGTTTCTTTGAAGTTATCCTGACCTAACTCCTTTTCCAATTCAGCTTTTATCGCAAAGAAAAGACCGGTATTTTCAAAATCTGTTTTGTTCCTCAATTTCATCAGCTCATTCAAAGCTTCCTTGGCTCCATTGATCTTAGCATAAGGAACTATTCGATTTAAGGCTACCATAGGCGAATATTGCTGTCTCAATTGAACATCGTATAAATAAAGAATACTTTTCCAGTCTGTTTCATTAAAGTTTTTAGCTGAACTGTGATAATACGAGCGAGCAGCCTCCAAATGATATATTGAAGGCACTTTGTCCAATGTGCCTGCTCCTTCCAAATGTTGAACTCCTATTTGTATCAACTCCTGATTGTACCTGGAACGATCCTGAAATTCCAAGGTGACCATGTCACCGGCATCATCCAATCTGGCATCGAATCGGGACGCGTGGAAACACATTAATGCAATCAATGCATCCAAATTAGGGTGCTTGCAATATTTATTTTCCTGCAACAACAACGCCAATCTCAGTGCTTCATAACAAATATCCCTTTTTAATATCTGGGAGCCCGTGGTCGCTGCATAGCCTTCCGTGAACAGTAAATAGATTACCTGTAAAACCTTGAATAGCCTAGATTGCAAACCCATCTGCACAGGAATTTGCAACAATTGAACCTCTTCCCTGAACTTCTTTTTAGCCCTTGTAAAGGATTTTGCAACAGCTTCTTCCTTTTTCATCAGCGCTTCTGCCAATTCCATGTTGCTAAACCCGCCGATAAGTTTAAGGCTCAATACAATTTGATGTTCTTGTGTTAAGCTTGGATGACAGCAAGCAAATATCATTTTCAATTGACTATCTGAAATGCTATTGTCCAAATTTGCTGTGGAAACCGTGCCCTGTTGCCCCGAATCCGGTAAATCTTCGTCAGCCGCAAAATTCAGTTTCTTGTCTTTTCGGATTTTATCGAGAAGTGCATTATTGGCTACACGGTACAGCCAAGCAGTAGGATTATCTGGAATGGATTTATACCCCCAAATCTGCATAGCCTTTAAAAAAGTGTCTTGGGTGGCATCTTCAATTTGTTCAACATACGAAATGCCAAACTTGTTGGTCAATAGCGCTACAACTCTACCGTATTCATTACGGAAAAGATGTTCTACGGTATGGTTAAGTTGGTTTTGGCTCATGGGTAAACTAAAATAGCCCGACTTTCCATCGGACTATTTTTATTCAATACATTGTTTTTAATGGGTGTCCATGGTCATGATTTCCCTAACCTCAACATAAGCTCCATCATAATCGAAAATGGGACAACCTTTTGATAATTCTACCGCCTCATCCATGTCCTTGGCCGAAACAATAAGATAACCCCCAACGACTTCAGCGCCTTCAGCGTGTGGGCCATTAGTAACTAGTTGCCCTTTATTGTGTACTACTCTGCCCTCATCACCTAATGGTAGTCCATCCAGTAATTGACCTTTTTCTTTTAATCCACCCATCCATTCGCCCCAAACTTCCATATGGGCTTGCTTTTCTTCTTGCGAAAGCTTTTTGAAATTCTCGTCACCTCCTCTAAATAAATACATGAAATTGCTCATCTGATTTAGTTTTTATCCCTTTAACAAGGATTGATTTTTATTCGTTTTCAGTACTAAGACGATGACGTCTTCCAAAATTGGACATCCTTTATAAAAATATTTAAAAATAGCTTTAAACTACAATTTCCTATGGCATATTAATTGATACATGGCATATCATGAAATCAACCTTTGCCACTCTTTTATTCGGTTTTTCAATAACTACATATTCTCAAGTTCAATTTCCAGAAGCCTATTTGGAATTTGGTGGTTACTTTGAAGAACAATTGGATGTAAGTTCCTATTACGATATTTCCATTGGCGTAGAGCCTTTTGCCTATAAGTTCATCGCTCCTGATGTAGAAATTTCCTATTACTTTGGAAGTGATCAAGATGAGGATTGGGATTTTGATGAATCTGGTGAGATTAGCTTCCGTTCTTATCTCAATCGAAATTTTGATGCTTGGGTGTGGGGAATTGGCCCAAAACTATTTCTTGAAGATGATTTCTCTAGGATCGTATTGATTCCAAAATATCACTTTGGAACTCAAAAGGCCACCGGTGACTATGTGGATAGTAATCAATTGGAATTGCGTCAAGCGTTCAAGTCTAAATTCAACTATTGGTCTGTATCTCTTGGTTATGAATTCCTAGGTGTAGACACCGTTGGAAAGCTTGGGATTTATCTTACCTATAGCGGATTTAATGCTGGAAAATCGCTAAATCAAATTGACTATAGCGAATTTGGATATGGGCGTGGTAGATATAATACCAAGGCTATTGGTGTAGGTGTTCGGTTGTCAACTGGGTTTAAAAAACGAAGGCTATAATTCAGAAGAGTTTCATTTGCCCGTCCTTGTATTGCGCGTGTAGCGTAGTATTTAGTTTAGGAAACATCTTGTCCTTAAAATATTTCTGCTTGGCCAAACGTGCCAAATCATTGATTTGTTTTGCGATCTTGCCTTCCCCACTGGTTCGAATACCAAACCTACTATCATTAAACGTCCCGCCGTGGCAATCTTGAATTTGTTTCAAGACCTTATCGGCCTTGTCGGGCATTCGTTGTTTGATCCAGTCTGAAAAGATCTGACCAATAGCTCCATTCAATCGCACCACAGTATGTCCGAAAGACAATGCACCATGATCCGATACGGTTTCGGCCAATTGTAGTATTTCGTGGCTATTTATCCCTGGAATGATGGGTGCCAGCATTGCATTAACAGGAATACCTTGATCACTTAACTTTTTAATGGTTTGCAATCTCTTTTTTGTTGTGGTGGTTCTAGGCTCCAATTTTCTTCGGGTACGTTCCGATAAGGAGGTAACTGAAATGTTTACCCCAATCAATTGATGGGCACCCAATTCAGTTAAAATATCCAAATCGCGTAGAATCAGTGCATTTTTGGTAATGATGCCCACCGGATGCCTATATTTTAAAAAGACCTCTAAGCATTTTCTGGTAATACGAAAGGTTTTCTCAGCAGGTTGATAGCAATCGGTGTTTCCTGATAGCACAATGGTAGCGGCTTTCCATCTTTTGCTACTGATTTTTTGCTCCAATAGCTGTGGCGCATCTTTCTTAACCAAAATCTTTTGCTCAAAGTCAATCCCTGCGCTATATCCCCAGAATTCATGGGTATTTCTTGCATAACAATAAATACAACCATGTTCGCATCCTTGGTAGGGATTCATGGAATACGCCATGCCAACATCCGGACTATTGACCTTATTGACTATGGTTTTAGGAAATATGGGGATGTATTCGGTTTTCAAGCTATGTGCTTGTTCCCCCTCAAGATTACAGAATTCAAGAAAATCATCTCGTGTTTCATGACTATACTGTAAAAAGCGATTGCGCGGATTTTTTTGGGCACCACGACCGGAAAGTAGGTTTTTGGAGTTCATTTAATGGATTTAATCCAAATTTATGGATTATATCCTTTTTAGGGTCATGAAAACCAAGCGTTCTTTTAAAATGAAATAGGGGTTCTAATAATTTCTATAAAAATGAAACCTTGACAAGCTGTTTTTTACTCCCTCGTTTGGCATAGAACAACATATTGCTATCTTCTATATCCTTTAGCGGTTTGGACACCATTAGGGGCAATCTTGCTTCCTGATTGTCTATGATCTTTTCATAATCCATAACCCCATTTTCATCCAAGGAAATCAAAAAAACATTTCTGTTCCTACTTAGTCCTTGTTTAAAAATCAAGCGTTCATTATTGATCAATTGTGGATTTTCAGAAGCGGTGCAGATAAAGAAGTAGGTCTTACCATTCTTGCAATAGGAGCTGTAAGAGGCATAAGCACCGTCGCCTTGGGTAACTTCTGCTTTATTAATGTTACGTGCCCAAGCTAATTCTCCATTTTTGCTAAGCTTAGCACTTACGATATCGTTATGGTGAAAACGTTCTAAGCGCACGCGTTGTCCTGCCCCTGTAACTTCCATTCCCGTGGTCACGAAGTACTCTTCGGCATTAAAGAAAATCTCTTGATCTTCTGTTATCTCAACTCCCTTAAAAACAAGGTTTTTGATAACTTTGTCCTCTTCGCGACCAAACTTGTCCTCCATGAATTGTTGCGAAAATGGATTGTATCGCTGCGATTTGATATTTAAGGAAATTGGGTCAAGGTCAAAATAGGCGATTCCGTTATATCTATTGTCCTTTCTGTCTGCATAAAATCCTGTACAGACCAGTCTGTCATTGAAAACAATGGGGTACAATGCTTCAGGGTATTTGCCTACGTCCACAAAGGATTGCGTTTGACTACCATTTACTGAGACCTTTATCAACTCATATTGGAATTTTCGCTCATCTACGCGGAAACGTTTCTTCTTAAAATAGGCCTTGCTAACAATATATGCAGTGGATAGATCACTACTTACGGTCATGTTCTCAAATGCGTAATTCTTCTCCTCGATTTCATGAGAAAAGTCATGTTCAAATCTTTTATTCAAGCTGGTATCGAACAGGTGAATGATATGTTTATTGCTTTTTCCCTTTTTATGATGGGTACTAATAACAAAGCCTGTTTTTTCTTGGTTGAATAGTATGGATGTAGAAAATCCACTGGAAAAATTACGATTATAGTAATTCTTGTCCACCGGGTTTCTTACCTCTTCCGAAGCAATGGACAACAATTTTTCGGTAGTAAAGTTGAATGTGGTTATTGGGCTCCTGTGCACCCAGTATTCGTATTGGGCCCTGTCATAGTTATAGTTCAGGAATAGCAAATTTAGTTGCCCATTTTGAAGGAAGCCATCCACGAAGTCCAATCCCCTTAATTTATAGTTGAATTCCGAAACCAGTTCCAAATTGCTGTTGTATTGCTCTATCAGATAGCCCTTTGGCTTAAGGATGAGACCCTGGTAATAGGCTCTAACCAAAATATATCCTCCAGAACCATCTTCTGAGATGGTCAATAAATTGGAATAGCGATAACGGTCATTGAATTTTTCGCCAAAATCATAGGAAACTGGCATTTTCTCTTGAGCAGTGCCCAATAAGGATGTGAGCAAAAAACAAGTAAGTAGGATGCGTTTCATCATAGTCTGGTTGGGGTTAACCTTGGCTATGAACCGGGGAAATTGGCTTTACGTTTTTCCAAAAAGGCAGTAGTTCCTTCTTTAAAATCCGCTGTGCCAAAACAAGTACCGAAGGCATCTATCTCCACGGCATAACCATTTTCATCATACTTAAAACCAGCATTTACCGCTTTTATTGCATATTTTATGGCTATTGGGGAGTTATTCGATATCCTGCTCGCAATTTTAAGACATAGGGGTATTAATTCATCTTGAGGCACTACGTGATTGACCAATCCCCAATCCAGTGCTTTGGCTGCATCAGTCATGCCTGCGGTCATAATCAATTCCATGGCCCTGCCTTTACCGATCAAGCTTGGAAGGCGTTGGGTGCCTCCATATCCAGGAATTACGCCCAAGGATACTTCAGGCAATCCCATTTTGGCATTTTCGCTGGCTACACGGAAATGGCAACTCATGGCCAATTCCAGTCCGCCACCCAAGGCGAATCCATTGACTGCAGCAATCACAGGTGTTGTAAGGTTTTCGACAAAATCAAATAAGCGTTCTTGACCTTCAGCAGCTAATTGACGTCCTTGATCTTCGGAAAAATGTGCAAATTCGGATATATCCGCACCCGCAACAAAAGCTTTCTCCCCACTACCCGTTATGATAATCACTTTGGTATTTGCGTCTTCTTCCAACTCTTTAAAAGCCGTATGTAGCTCCAAAATGGTCCTTTTATTGAGTGCATTCAACTTTTTAGGCCTGTTGATGGTTATGGTGGCGATATTGTTTTCTTCCTCGATATAAATGTTTTCGTATTCCATGTGTAATGTGTGCTACTGATTTTATTGTTATTCTTTTGGAAAGCGCACGGTAAATACGGTGCCCTTGCCATGTTGAGAGGTGAAGTCAATGGTTCCGTTGTAATTTTCAACGATATTCTTCACCATCCCAAGACCAAGACCCATACCACTTGATTTGGTTGTGAATTTTGGTTCAAAAATTTTATCCTTATGATCATCTGCAATGCCTACTCCATTATCAGCGACTGCAATTTTTACTTGATTACCTTCTGAAGCTACCGTGACCAATATACGTGGAGATTCTACTTCCGGAACGGCTTGTATTGCATTTTTTATCAAATTGGTGACGACACGGATCAGTTGCGTACGGTCCAATTTGGCTATTATTGATTTCTCATCGGAAATAAAATGGATATACTCTTCATGAAAAATCTCCATGGCCAATTTCACAATTTTAACCACATTCAAGGTTTCATTCTGTTGGGCAGGCATATTGGCAAAATTGGAAAATGCTGATGCTATATTGCTTAGTGCATCTATCTGTTGGATCACGGTTTTGGAAAATTCCTGGATTTTCTGTTCTGCCTTTGGGTCATTTGGATCAAACTTTCGCTCAAAACTTTGAATGGTAAGTCGCAAAGGAGTCAATGGGTTTTTGATTTCGTGGGCTACTTGTTTGGCCATTTCACGCCATGCCTGTTCGCGTTCACTGCGGGCCAATTTTGCCGCACTTTCCTCCAATTCATCAATCATTCCATTGTATGATTCAATCAGGTTCCCTATTTCATCCGTAGGGTTGTCTATATAAATTTTCTCGTTGCGCTGCGTTAATCTTGTACGCTCCATTTTGTCTGAAATGGTTTGCAATGATCTCGTAATATATTTAGAAACCACATAAGCCAATAGTATGGCAGAAAGCAACATCAGTAAGTAAACTCCGCCAAGTCTAAACAAGAATTCCCGAAGTTCCATGTTACTAAACGAGTTGTCTTCAAAATAGGGAAGATTTACTATACCAATTGGTTTAAATTGTAGGTCGTTTATAAAGGTATATGAGGCTTGATAATTATCCCCAGCAGCCCTTTTCTTTTCAACGTAACGTTGCTCCGGATGCATTTTCAGATTATTCAAAACCTCAGCATCCAAACAATTTGAAATGGAATCTGCTTCAAAGGCAGGTCGAGAACTTTTAATAAGACCTCCTTCCAAATCATAAATATTAAAAGTCACGTTTTGGACATCGGCAATTTTATAAATCTCATCCTTGAAAATGTTTTCCAGGTTTTCAGTTGTAATGGGATAGGTGGTTTCCCTAAAAACATAGCCAATGCTCTGAAGAATCTGCTCTTCTTTACGTTCCAGTCTGTTTTCGTGATAATCTTTACTCTGCTCCCGATATTGATAAATGGTTACGCCTGCAATCAAGACGGAGGCAATCAACACCAAAAGAATCATGGTGAAGAAAATTCTAAATCGAAGCGAGAGTTTTTTGAACAATCCGTTGCGGTTTGGGAATAAAGTTAGCAATTATCACACCAAATTATTATCGCGCTAACTTCAAATAAACAGACCAATGAAAATTTATATTGATTAATCTATGCATTCGGGTTTTTATCCCTTATTCGCTTGTATAAACGAATGCCCAGCATTAGCAGGATGGCTAACACTACAATTCCTACCGTGCCGTAAATCCAATTGAATGCATTTTTAAGGATCACCAAAAAAACCACAGCAAATAATATTATAGTCGCAACCTCATTCCAAATACGCATAAACCGAGAGGTATATTTTACCTCATCGCGCTGTAATTGTTTAAAAATCTGATGACATTTTAAGTGGTAGCCTATCAAAAAAGCCACAAATAATAGTTTTATGTGCATCCATGGTTGACTTAACCATTGGGGCATAAGAATTAAAAGCCATACAGCAAAAAGTGTACAAAGAATACCTGAAGGCCATGTTATTATGTACCACAATCGTTTTGACATCAACTTCAATTGATCAGCAAGAATCTCCCGATCCGGTGAAGGCTTTTGCCAAGCTTCTATATGGTAAATAAAAAGACGGGGAATATAGAATAGCCCCGCAAACCATGTTACCACAAAAATGAGGTGCAAGGATTTTATGTAGTTGTAATATTCCAACCGTTTAAGAGTTCTATTTTATATTTTGAGGTAAAGGTAAAAAGTAAGGCAATAAACACCATACTTTTTACCTTAACTCTTGTTGGATTCCCTATATACGGATTGCACCTATTCCGTTACTCCATAATTTCGCGTTGAAATCTGGAATATCAGAATTTATAAAGGATTCCGCTTTTTGTTTTAGACCCACCCATTGGGCGTCAAGTTCAGCTTTTCTATCCTTTGAAGATTGATTTACCCTTGGAATACCGCTATTGGATTGATTGATCAGAAAGAGATACTCTGCGGTAAATTTATTTGGGAAGTTCTCTACATCATCATAGGCTTGTGACTTACGTTGCACCATTTCTTCATCCCATTCCTTAAGCTTATCCGCCAAGGCTTGTCCTTCAGTTTTCAACGCACCATCGGGCATATCCTTAATTAAAGCTCTAATTGCACCTTGCACTTTAAACAGGCTATTCACCTTATTGTGCATGTCAGTTACTTTTGCCTCCATATCAGACATGAATGCATCATGTTCATCAAACTGAGCTTGAGACACATCCGTATTTGGAACACGTACGACTTTTGCTGGTGTTGAAACTGTTTCATCCCCAACTTTTAAACGTAAGGTATAATCCCCAGGAGGTACCTTATGACCGGTAAAACCGGCCTCGATGTACACATTTGGTATGCCAGGCATTATAGGATGTTTTAAATCCCAAACAAAACGATTGAGTCCCTTTTCATTACCCAAAACCGGAGCTGGTGGTGGACCACCGCCATTATGTGGTATGTAATTCTTATCGGGCTCAGAACTTAGACTTCGAATCAGCTGACCTTGAGCATCCAAAATCTCTAATTTCAATTCCGTGCTATCCAATTTGTTCGGCAAATGGTAATACAAAACCATCCCATTAGCAGGGTTTACCCCTTCAAACGGTTGTGTTCCTTTGAAATTTTTGTTATTCCCATTTAATGGACTCCACCAAGATCCATTTACTGTAGTTTCAGGCTTAAACAATTGGACGTTATTTCTATCTTTTTTGTATTGGGATAACACTCCAATATCATCCAAAATCCAAAACGACCGCCCTGAAGTTGCAACGATCAAATCCCCTTGATGGACTTTTAAATCAAGGATTGGGGTATTCGGTAAATTAAGCTGAAGTGGCTCCCAAGAAATACCATCATTCCAAGAAATGTAAATGCCTTTTTCCGTGCCGGCATACAAGAGTCCCTTTTTTGTATTATCCTCTCTAACCACTCGAGTGAAGGCACCATATGGAATTCCAGCACTGATGTTTTTCCACGATTTACCGTAGTCTGTGCTTTTATAAATTGCCGGCGTATAATTGTTGAACTTGTATCTTGTGGTTGCAATATAAACGGTTCCTGGGTCATGTGGTGATACATCAATAGCGTTCACCAGACATTCCTGTAATCCTTTTGGCGTAACGTTTTCCCAAGTTTCACCATTGTTTCTTGTTACGTGCACCAAACCATCATCACTGCCAGTATAAAAAACCCCTTTTTCATGAGGTGACTCAATCATATAAGCCAAGGTTCCATAATTTTCAGCCCCTACAGCTTCATTGGTATATGGTCCACCTCCATTCCCTTGTTTGTCATCTTGATTGCGGGTAAGATCAGGGGAAATCTCTTCCCAAGTCAATCCATTATCACGAGTACGCAAAACCAATTGGGCGCCATGGTAAAATATTCCTGGTTCATGTTTGGACCAAATAATCGGCGCATTCCAATTATAGAGGTACTTCATATCCCTAGCCTTTCTACCTAAGTATTGAATGGGAGCAGCCATAATTTTTGTTCCCATCTTGCTTTCCATATCCAGCAGCTCAATGGTACCTAGGTAACTACCTCCCATCACGTACCGAGGATTGTCTGGGTCGAAAGCCAAAAACGCACTTTCACCACCGGCAGAGTAATGCCAATCTTCTCTACTGATACTCCACCTTCCTACCGAAAGACTGGCAATTTTAACGGAGGTATTATCCTGTTGGCCAGCATAAATATTATAAGGGAACTGATTGTCCACGTTAATCCGATAAAACTGTGCAGTTGGCATGATATCCTGAGTGGACCAAGATGCGCCATAATTAAAGCTGATTGCTGCACCGCCATCATTGGCAATGACCATATTCTTGGAATTACTTGGATTTATCCAAAGATCATGGTAGTCTCCATGGGTACCGGTAATTTGAGACCAAGATTTACCCCCGTCCTCCGATCGGAAAGCACTGGCGCTAAGCACATAAACTGTGTTTTCATCATTGGGGTCCGGGAATACTTCAATATAATACCATGCACGTTGTACCAAACGATTATCTCCGCTGACCATGCTCCAGTTCTTTCCTGCATCATTAGAGACAAACAAACCTCCTTTATCCGCATTGGAGTCACTTTCAATCAACGCATACACTTTGTTTGAGTTTGCCGGACTGACCGCTATGGCCATTTTCCCTTTTCCCTCCGGCAAACCTTGGGTAAGTTCAGTCCAAGTATCACCACCATCCGTGGATTTGTATAGTCCGCTACCTTCACCACCACTAATTACCTTGTGTGGTTTACGCTGATGTTCCCACATGGCAGCATATAACACTAAAGGATTTTGAGCATCCATTGAAAGTTCAGCAGCACCAGTAAGGTCGTTCACAAATAAAATGTTCTCCCACGATTTACCCCCATCCTTAGAACGGTATAGACCGCGTTCCTTATTTGGACCAAACAATGCACCTTGGGCAGCAACATAAACCAAATCAGGATTTGTTGGATGAATTATGATTCGAGATATGTGTTGGGTGGCCTCTAAACCTAATTTGACCCATGTTTTACCGGCATCATTGGATTTATAGACCCCATCACCATAAGAGGTCATTACACCACGTGGAGCATGTTCTCCCATACCAACATAAACGATATTAGGATTTGATGCGGATACCGCTACAGCGCCAACTGACCCCAGTTCAAAGAATCCATCGGAAATATTGTTCCAATGCTGGCCTGCATCGGAGGTTTTCCATAATCCGCCACCGGTTGTTCCCATATAATACGTCAATGGATCTCCGATGACCCCACTAGCCGTTACCGAACGACCGCCACGGTATGGGCCTATATTGCGGTATTTCAAAGGTTGGAAATACTCATTTGCTGTTTGGGCAAAAGTGCAGACCCCCATTAAAAGGGTCACTAAATAGCTTAGCTTTTTCAAATTCATGGCTTTAGTCTTCTATCGATAAATAATTTAATCCCAATGCATTAAACTCAGCATTGAATTCCTTCATTTCTTTATCCACTAAAGCGTCAAAGGCGTTGAGCTCCTTGTTGATCTTTGAGGTTAGTTCATTTTGAACTGCGATATCTTGTTCCGTTGGAGGAAAATCATCTATGGAAACCAAGCTATTCAGATGTCCCAATTTGTTCGTTAATCGGATTGGGAAATTCAATGGGTCCTGATTGCTTCGGTTTTTGGTTTGATACAATGCCTTTTCGATATTCCCGAAATTCTCCTTCAGTTTATTGGCTTTTTCCACCAAATCCTTAGTAGCTTCATCATCCTTGTATTGCGCAGTAAATGCATCTAACTTTTCACTTATTTTTCGAATCTTCTTAATGGATTTATGCGCCTTGTCCACAGTAGTATTGATATCCGTAATGAAATCATATTGCTTTTGCATATCCGCAACACTAACTTCTGCTCGCGGATCAGGAAGAATATTGAAATTCTGCGATTGTACCTCGCCATTAACATTCAAATGGACCTTATAAGAGCCCGGAACAGCTTTGGCACCACTTAAATTAGCCCACCATAATATCATACCCTTCAACCGTTCTGCACCTTTACCTCGGGTATCCCAAACATGGGTATTGCCGCCTTTTTTCACGTTGAGTTTCTTGTCTTCTTTTTTGGCATAAGTGCTATAAGAAGCCAAGGTATCTCCACTCATGGTCGTATACGTCAATGAAATGCTGTCTTTTTCAGCCTTGTTCTTAACATAAAAATGTGTCACTACACCATTTGGATGATTCTGACCTTCGGTTTTTGATGGTTCACTTGTCGCGGAGCCTTTGGTCCTATAACTATCTTTAGGTTGATATAAAATGGCATTTGCCGACTTCTTGGAAGCATCAAGTTGATGCAAAACCGTTAAGTCATCCAATATCCAAATACTTCTACCTTGTGTGGCGACAATCAAATTATTGTCTTTGATGGTCATATCAGTGATAGGTACAATAGGGAGATTCAATTGAAATTGCTCCCATTTTTGTCCATCGTTAAACGAAACATACATTCCTGTTTCCGTACCAGCGTAGAGTAGGCCCTTTCTTTTAGGGTCTTCACGCAGGGCACGGGTAAAATGTTCATTGTTTATACCGTTCGTTATTTTTGTCCATGTTTGCCCATAATCCGTGGTTTTATACAAATAGGGTTGAAAATCCCCGAGTTTGTATCTGGTAGCAGCAACATAGCAAGTGCCTTCGTAAAAATTGGAGGGTTCTATACTGTTAATCATACTCCATTCCGGCATATTTGGAGGTGTAACATTTTCCCATGTAGATCCCCCATCCTTGGTCACATGAATCAATCCATCATCACTTCCTACCCATAATAAACCTTCCTTAAGTGGACTTTCATTGGCCGCAAAAATGGTACAGTAATATTCTACCCCTGTGTTATCTTGGGTAATTGGTCCCCCGCTACTGACAAGTTTATCGGGGTCATTTCTTGTAAGATCATCACTTAGTAACTCCCAGCTTTGACCTTCGTTCGTGCTCAGGTGTACATGATTTGAGAACGTATATAATTTCTTAGGATCATGCTTGCTGAAAATTATAGGGAAGTTCCACTGGAAACGATATTTCATTCCCTCGGCACCATATCCCATAGGATTATCAGGCCAAACATTAATTCCTCTTACCGTGTTGTTCTTATGATTCACGCGGGTTAAAAAACCACCATAACTACCACCATAAACGATATCATTATCGTTTGGATCTACTGCAATGTGGGCAGATTCACCTCCAGCAGTAGGCTCCCAGTCATCTTCACCAATGGAACCATCATCACTTCTATGGTTGATACGAATTGTGGAATTGTCTTGTTGTGCCACATAGATTCGATATGGAAATGCGTTATCAGTAGTGACTCTATAAAATTGTGCTGTTGGCTGATTGTAATAGGTACTCCAAGTTTCACCTCCATCATAACTCACTTGAGCTCCTCCATCATCACCAATTATCATGCGTTTGGAATTCTCTGGTGAGATCCACAGGTCATGATGATCTCCATGTGGTGCATTGAATGTATTAAAGCTCTTACCACCGTCAGTGGATTTATGATACCTGACATTCATAACATATACGGAATTCACATCTTCAGTATCTGCATAGACTCGTGTATAATACCAAGCGCGCTGGCGCAGTTTTCGTTCAGCATTGATCAAGGTCCATTTCTTACCACCATCTTCAGATCGGTATAAGCCTCCTTTTTCCTTGTTTTCAACAATTGCCCATACACGATCACTGTTTTGTGGAGATACCGTGACGCCAATAATTCCCAAAGTGTCTTTCGGAAAACCTTCATTCTTGGAAATTTCCTTCCAAGTTTCACCGCTATCCGTACTCTTCCATAATGCAGATCCATCACCACCACTACTTAAACTATAGGGTGTTCTTTTTGCTCTCCATGTAGATGCGTACAAAATTCTGGGGTTATTTGGATCTAGGGTCAAGTCAACAGCGCCTGATTGATCGTTGACATATAAAACCTGACGCCAAGATTTTCCCCCGTCAGTACTTTTGTAAACCCCTCTCTCCTTTGTCGGTTTATAAATGTTTCCGAGTACGGCAGCGTATATCGTATTATGGTCCGTTGGATGTATTCGGATTCTAGGAACATGTCTACTTTTTTCCAATCCTGCCTGTTCCCATGTTTTACCGGCGTCTTCCGTTTTCCAAATACCATAGCCGCTGGACACATTTCCGCGCAGTGTTTTTTCGCCACCGCCTACATAAATTACGTTTGGATCACTCTGTGACACCTCAACCGCTCCAATACTCCCACCAAAGTAACCATCGGAAATATTCTCCCAAGACCTACCGCCATCAGTCGTTTTCCAAACACCACCTCCTGTGGCGCCAAAATAAAATAGATTGGGTTCTCCCGGCACCCCTGTAACTGCGGCAGAACGACCACCTCTAAAAGGGCCTACAAGTCGATATTCCATACTCGAGTAAAGTGCTTCTGGATACTCAGGACCTGATGGTGTTGATTTTCTTCTTTGGGAATGTAACGTTGTCGCAAATAGACAAAAAACCAGCATGGAAAGGCCGGCTTTGGAAAGCATTTGTTTCATTTTCTTTGATGTTGAATTAGTCGTTCTTAAATGTATGGAAAATCAGAGAATCCATGGTTCGATTTTAACATTCATTCATCGATAAATTCTTGGGCGTTGTATAAAAAGGACTACATTGGGAGTAAAATCAATCCTAAATTACTTCAACCTTACCAAATGACCCGAGATGAACAACTGGTGTTCTGTAAAAAATGCAAGCACCGTCACCTTGATTTTAACCGTGGAATCTTATGCAAAATAACAGGAAAGGAGGCCGATTTTGAAACCGAATGTCCCTACTATGTTCTAGATCCAGAAAGTAAAAGTATTCCGATCATCAAAACCCCTATTAAACCAAATATGCAACGCGCCAAATGGGCCGAATACTTAATTTGGAGTTTGCTTATACTTGGATTTTTCTCTTTTTACTCTTCTTATTTACAATATGATCTTTTATTGAAATTTCAGGAAGGTTTTCCTGTATCTGATCGCCAATTGGAAATGAATGATTTGAGAGAAGGAACTATAGGTGTTGTCAATATTTTGTTATACGTTATTTCCGTAATCACATTTATCATGTGGTTCCGAAGATCCTACTACAATTTGCGTAGCAGATCGGCAAATCCAACTTATGACGAAGGTTGGGCAGCTGGAGCTTGGTTCGTACCGATACTAAATCTTTTCAGACCGTACCAAATCATGGAAGAACTGGATGATAAAATGTCTTACTTGATTAAACAAAGAACCGGTGAAGAAATGAAATCCAACAAAGCCTTGATCGGTACTTGGTGGGCTTTATGGATCATCGGGGGAATGATTGGCAAATACATAACTAAATCAAGTTTAAGAGCTGAAACCTTGGAAGAATTGATGTCAAGCACATCTGCCGACATGATTGGTATACTTTTCGATATTCCGTTGTCACTATTGGCCATTTTCGTTATTCGTTCTGTATCCAAAAAAGAAGCCTACCTCACTGAATTGGAAGCTAAAAAAACGGAAGTAACAGCCCTTTCAGAAGAATAATAATCCTGTTTCAACATCTGTTTTTAAACCTTCAATGAAACATTTTCCTTGTTTTGTATACGAATAGATTGTGAAAAGGTTTTCCTTTTCATAGTTTTAAAAGACAAATAACAAACACTGAACCATGGATATTTTTAGCAAAATCAAGGAAAAACTCTCCCACGAGTTTATTGATATTATTGAGTGGCTGGATTACACCGATGACACCATTGCACACCGTTTTGAACGTTACCAAAATGAAATTAAGAATGGAGCCAAACTCATTGTTCGAGAAGGTCAAACAGCAGTCTTTGTAAACGAGGGCCAATTGGCTGATGTATTTGAACCGGGCACCTATGATCTGACTACAAAAAACCTTCCTATTCTTGCCACATTGAAAGGGTGGAAATATGGCTTCAATTCTCCGTTTAAAGCAGAGGTGTATTTTGTGAACACCCATTTGTTCACCGATGAGAAATGGGGTACCAAAAGTCCAATCACCTTAAGCGATGACCGTTTTGGCTTAGTTGAGATTAGGGCATTTGGCACCTATGCCTTTAAAATTGCTGATGCCGGTAAATTTATCATTGACATTGTTGGTACCGACAATAATTTCACAAATTTCGAAATCAATGAACACCTAAAAAGTCTTATCGCAACACGATTTACGGATACGGTTGGTGAAGCAAATCTACCCATTGAACTGTATGCTGCAAATACATCAGAGCTATCAGAGACTTGTCAAGAAGTAATGCAACCTGAGTTTCTCACCGTTGGTATTTCCTTGGAGAAATTCTATATCGAGAATGTTTCGATGCCTGAAGATCTCAAGAAAGAGATTTTTGAATACAGTCGCATCGATAAATTGGATTTAGATAAACTTACCAAATTCAAAACTGCTAAAGCTATTGAGGCCGCTGCCCAAAATGAAGGTGGTACCGCAGGTGCTGGAATGGGGATGGGAATGGGATTTGTCTTGGCCCAACAAATGGGCGGAATGATGGGAGCTACATCACAGACGAACGTTCAGGGTACCCAACAAATGGGCGCAGTGCCTCCACCAATGCCTGTTTCTGTCCAATATTTTTATGCAGTGAATGGAAGCCAACAAGGTCCAGTTAGTTTTGAGCAATTACAATCCCTTTTTGCCAACAGGACCATTAATAGAGACAGTCTTGTTTGGAAACAAGGAATGGCAAATTGGTCTGCTTTAAAAGATGTTGAAGAGCTTAAATCATTCTTAGGCGGCAATACGCCTCCTCCTCTACCTAATAATTAATCTTTGGAGCCATCAATCCAAAAAACTGAGCTTAAAAAACCTTGTTCAAACTGCGGAGCTGAGCTTAAATACAAACCTGGGACCACAAATATTAGTTGTGAATACTGTGGTCATGAGGAGCTAATTGAAGTCAGTGAAACCGGTTTTGAAGAGCTGGAACTATATCCGTATTTGAAGGAAATGGGTGCGCAGAGGCACAGCGAGGAGATTTCCATGTTGCATTGCAAGAATTGTGGCGCAAATCAACATGTGGAGGAAAATTATAAATCCCTGCATTGCGTCTACTGCAGTTCTCCATTGGTTATTGAGGATGCGTATAAAGAAGAGTGGATTCTTCCGGGTGCTGTCCTTCCTTTTCAAATTGAAAAAAAACAATCTTTTTTAATCTTCCAGAAATGGGTAAATAAATTATGGTGGGCACCGAATAAACTAAAAAAGGCATCTCTAGATCCCCAATTTACCAAAGGACTTTATTTACCGTATTGGACGTTTGACGCTCAATTGGATGCCAAATACACTGGACAAAGAGGTATCTATTATTACGAAACCAAAAAAGTGCGCAATGCCCAAGGCAAGGTTGTTACCAAAACTGTGCGGAAAACAAGATGGTATCCTGCTTCGGGCCGCGTTTCGGGTTTTGTAGATGATACAATTATCAAAGCCTCGAACCAACGTACTGGAAGAATACCAAATAAAATTGCGCGTTGGGATTTGAAAAAACTACAGCCATTCCATAATAACTTCTTAGCAGGATTTGTCACTGAAAAATATACCATTCCATTGAGCGAAGGGCACTTACGCTCTAAAGATGTTGCAAAGGACATTGCCAAGCGTTGGTGTAGGCGCGATATTGGTGGGGATACACAACGAATATCAAGTATGGATATGCGATTGACAGATGAAACATTCAAGCATATTTTGTTGCCTGTTTATGTCAGTGCATATCGTTACAAGGGAAAGGAATACAATTTCTTTATCAATGGTGAAAATGGACAAATTTCTGGATCACGCCCATACAGTTTCTGGAAAATTTTCTTCGCCGTTATCTTCGGATCGTTGCTAATAGGTGGAATCGTATTACTGGCGCAGAACTAAAAACACTTCCGTGATTTTTCGTATTTCTGAGCCACTTCAGCTTTAACAATACTTTGTATTGCGACTGTTCAAATTTTCACTAAACTTGATAACACACTCAATCAGAAAACTTTATGAGAACACTTGCACTTTTGTTGCTCTTGATTCCATTGAAAAATCTTGGCCAGAACAATGTACAAATCGTAACGCTACCCTTCGAATCCAACCTTATTCCTGAAGGTATTGCAGTTGATTCGGATAATGAAAGAATATTCATAAATAGCATAAAACACAGTAAGATTGTCCAAAGTGATTTTGAAGGGCGAGACCATTCCAATTTTATTCAACCGGGCGAATTTGGGTATTTGCAAGGTTTTGGAATGACCATAGCAAAGGATACCCTTTATGCATTGGGTAATATGCTACCCAAATCAACAAATCGGTCCATCTTATTACTCCTAGACAAAAACACTGGAAAACACATTCGCTCATACACTTTAAAAGATGCTGGCTTTGTATACCTCAACGATATAGCCATTAGTCATATGGGGGATATCTATATCACGGACTCTGAGAGCAGCGATATTTATACAATAGATGCTAAAACAAATCAATTACGTGTATTTGTTTCGCTCGAAGATTTGAAGCACTCCAACGGAATTGCAATTTCTGAGGATGGTACTTATCTCTATTTTGCCTCCTATACCACAGGCATACGTGTTTTACATATTCCCAGTAAGAGCTTGGTCAATCAACCTAATAATTATAAGGGTATTGATGGGCTGAAATTCCATAACAAGACACTAATTGGAATTGTAAACGGTAGACGTGATTTTACACTTAATGGCATCTATCAATACCAATTGAGTCCAGATTTGAATGAAATTACGCAAGCGGAAAAATTTGCCTCATTTGAAAACGAAGCCGACCTACCGACTACTTTTGATATCCTCAATGATCGTATGTATTATGTTTCTGATTCCCAACTGAGAAACCTAGATCAAGAAACCAATTCAATCATGGACGCTTCCAAGTTAAAATCGTATCAATTGGTTATCCGGTCTTTAAAAAACAACTGAAAAATGCAAATATCCAGGAAACTACTTCCCTTACTTATCATCATGATTTTGTTGTTCCCTTTAAATGCACAAGTGGAAAATCAAGTGAAATCCAAAAGTTATTGCACGGAAATCGGTCGGTTCGATTTGCTTTTTGATTCAGATGAAATTGCTGGGTCCTATCTACTGAAACACAAAAATGCCTTGGGTGGTATTTGGGGAAAATTAGAGGGGCATATCATGACCGGCAGATGGATTGATGCAGATGGACAAGGTGATATCATTCTAACTTTCAATGACGATTATAGCTTTTTTGCTGCGGATTACCGCGCAGATGACGAACCAGAAAAATGGTATAAAAATACCTGGCATGGTGCCTTAAGGCCCGATGACAAAGCAGTGTTTACAAGAGAAGGCCAAACGTATACTTGCGAATAGCTAAAGTTTAATCTTCCAAAAACTCCAAACAAACAGGTCTGGGAAATTTCAGTTCGTGCGAGAAGACCAAAGTGCCATTTACTTTATCCCTGTTAAATACAGTGATATTGTTGCTACGTTGATTCGCCACTAAAAGAAAATCTCCGCTTGGGTCTATACTAAAATTTCGAGGCCAGTCACCCTCTACTGAAGTTCGTCCAACCGTTTCCAATTTGCCTGTTTCAGCATCAACAGACATAACCACGATTGTATTTTCACCTCTATTGGATCCATATAAAAATTTTCCGTCTGCGGATAAATGGATGTCCGCACAAAAACTCTCCCCTTTAAAATTATTGTCCAGCGTGCTTAGCAACTGTATTTCCTGATATTCAGAATTTGAGTCTTTTTGAAACACCGTGATAGTGGAATTCAGTTCATTGATTACATATAGAATTCCAGTATTCCCAAAGGCAAAATGCCTTGGGCCTGCACCATCAGGAAGATTCAAAGAGGCTTGTTTAGCTGGAACATAATCTTCCCCCTCTCGGTCGTAAACTTTTAGGGCGTCCAATCCTAAATCGGAAACATAAAGCTTTTGCCCAACAAATTCCCCCATATGTGCATGCGATTTTTTTACCGTATCCAGTACTTTGTGATCAATAAATTGGACTTGGGAAGACAACGAGCCATCATCTTTTAGTTTATGAATGGAGATACTTCCTCCTGAATAATTTGAAGCTACTGCATAACCATCATTGGATAATGAAACATGACATGGATGTGCACCTCCCGTACCCATACTATTCAATTGTTCCAACATGCCATTTTGTAGCCGAAACGCACTTATTCCTCCACCCAAACTATCAAAATCCGCAGTTTCTTGAATGGCATACAAATTCTTTTTGTCACCTGAGATTTTTAAATAGGAAGGATTGGGCAATGCGGCCACTAAAGTCTGCTCTGAAAATTGCCCATTCGCAGCATCAAAGGTGAACCGATAAATGCCTTCGCTATCACCATTGGTATAGGTGCCAACAAACAAATTATAGGTTTTCTTCATTTCTTTTTTTTCGGTACAAGCCGTTCCCAAAACAAGGAGAACGATTATTGGTAGGAGGTTAAATCGCATTTGAATCTTAGAGTTTTCATAAAAATAAAAACTAAAAATGGATTGATAATTTTCTTTTTGTTGGACTTGCTATTTTTGAACCATGCATCAGGATGTTCTTTTATTGGTCTTAAGTTGCTTGGGGATAGCACAAGCGCTATTCCTGGTGACCTATCTTACCACCAAAATGAAAGGCAATGACCATTCAAATCTATTTTTGGCCTTAATCATTCTTGGTCTTACCATTCGAATTGGAAAATCGATTCTGAATGTCTATTTGGATTTAGAACCTTGGCAACGGAACCTTGGCATTTCGGGCATTTTACTTACCGGGCCATTTGTGCGATTTTATAGTTTAACACTATTCCATTCCAAAACGAAGCTTAACAAACAAGAATATTTGCATTTGATTCCATTTGCAACTTTTGCCCTATGCAGTTACTGGATTCCGAATGATGCACGCCCTATTAGCGTTGTGATTTATCTTTTGGTGTTTCTGCATCTGGCCATTTATTTAATAGTTGCATTAACCATTTACCGCAATTCACGTAAAGAGGTTCACCCACAAAAAGCTTCATGGTTTAGGAATTTGTGGTTGGGCATAGCGTTAATGTGGTTGTTCTATATGGGGAATTTGGCACGCGTCATCCCATTTTATATCAGTGGAGCCGTTTTCTTTTCATTCCTAATCTATGTTTTTTCCTTCTTGTTTCTTCAAAAGCATGCTTTTCGGTTGGGCAAATACAATAGCTCAACATTAGATGAATCTAGCGCCGCGATTTTGGTTAATCGCATTAAAGGCCTTATGCAAAAAGAAGAACTATTCACCAACCCAAATTTAACATTGGATGGCATGGCGACACTTTTGGATACTACACCACGAAAATTGTCTCAAGCCATTAATGCCGTTGAACATCGAAACTTTTCTGAATTCATAAATAGCTTCCGAATTGAAAAAGCAAAACAAATGCTTACAAACCCTGAACATCATGGGAGTAAAATTGCCAGTATTGCCTATGATTGTGGCTTTGGAAATGTGACTTCGTTCAATCTAGCATTTAAGGCCTACACACATATGACTCCATCTGCATATCGAAAACATATGCAATCCCAATTGACATGAAATCGTTTTAAGAATCATGATTTTTAAAGAATTTCCGAAAGGATATGCGCTCATTTGCACTAAACATTTCGCAAATGAAAAAACTTCTTCCATTTCTGCTCCTTTTATTTATTGGATGCTCAAACAATAGGCAAGGAAAAGATGAAGGACAGCACAAAATTATACCGGATAAGAAAGTCGTTCTAGAAGGACTCAACCACCCTTGGAGTATTGCATTCTTAACTGAAACAGATGCATTGATTTCTGAAAAAGATGGGGATTTAATCCGCGTTGATTTGAATTCAAAATCCAGACAAATCCTAAAAGGATTTCCTGATGACCTAACGGATAGTATACGTGCAATTCATTTTGGCGATAACTCCGGAATCTTTGAAGTTTTGGTAGATCCGGAATTTGAAAAAAATTCCTGGATTTACTTTAGTTACGCAGCAAAAAAGGAAGGACAAGGGACTACCACCAAAGTGGTAAGGGCAAAGTTGGCCAAGGATTCATTGTATGATCATCAAACACTATTAGAGGCTGCACCCTTCACCAAAGAGTATTTCCATTATGGCGGAGGAATGGTATTTGGTGGTGATGGTAAATTGTATATCACTATTGGAGAACGACTTTTTTGGGAAAGGGATGAACCTGAAATTCCAATTGCTCAAGATGTAACCGATAAGCGAGGGAAAATTTATCGTCTTAATCCTGATGGAAGCGTACCGGATGATAATCCCGATTTTGGACACAAGGCTGTTCCTGGCGTTTACGCCATGGGTATCAGGGCTGCACAAGGTATTACGGTTCAACCTGAGACCAACAAAATCTGGTTTAGTGAACATGGAACCATACAAGGTGATGAAATAAATCTCCTAAAAGCAGGCGCCAACTATGGATGGCCCAACGTGACCTCTGGCAGGCTTAGAAGCTCAGATTATACTCCCCCAAAATTAGAAGGTGTTTCCTTTACCGCTCCAATCTGGTTTTGGCCACATACAGTGGCTCCTACCGGTCTTACATTTTATACTGGAGATGAGTTCCCCCATTGGAAAAACGATTTGATAGTCCCGGGTCTTTCACGTGGTAGTTTATGGCGTTTTCATATCTCAGAAGACACCATTAAAAGTGTGGAGGAATTGTTTATTGATGACCGAATACGAATTCGTAAAGCGCGTCAAAGTCCAGACGGAAAATTATACCTCCTAACGGACGAAGACAATGGAAAACTAATCCAAATAATCCCCAAAAACATTAAATCTCAATTATAGAACCATGAAAAAAATGATTAGTACTACTTTACTGCTCGCATTTACTTTTTCAGCGATAGGACAAACTACAGAAGAAGATGCAATTCGTGTAACCCTTGAAGCCTACCTTAACGGATCATCACATAGTGATATGGAACAAATTACTTCCGCCTTTTACCCAGAAGCGGATTTGTTTCTATCAAAAAAGGATCAGGAATTGTGGATACTTAGTCCGCAAGAGTATGCGGAACTCTTCAAAAACAGGGAAAAGGGAAAATTCAATGGTCGTGTTGGTAAAATCTTGGCTATAGATCATCAAAACACTATTGCAACGGCCAAAGCTTCCATTGAAATTCCTTCAAGGAATATGACTTTTATTGATTTGTTCCTCCTTAAAAAACTGAATGGCGAATGGAAGATTATCAGCAAGGCTGCGACCTTGATGGATCAATAAAACAGATTAAAGAGCGGGATTCAATTTGGTTTTTATTTCCTGTCGCAGATAGAATCCGGTAACAATCGTTGCCAGTACATCTGCAATGGGAAATGAAAGCCATACCCCTAACTCTCCCAAAATGGATGGTAAGATCAATATCAACGGAATAAAGAAAAACCCTTGTCTTGTAAGCGTCAACAACAAAGCTGGAATGGCTTTTCCAACGGCTTGAAAATAAGCTGCCCCTATCAGTTGTAAGGCGATAATGGGTGACGCGGCAAACACCATGCGCATAGCATTTGGTGCATGTTCCATAACAAATGCATTAGTTGCCAATTCTTCTGCTGGCAAATTATCTTTATTACTCAAAAACAGTCCTGTTATGGCATCCGGGAAGACCATCAGGCCAACAAACACCAATGTTGCCACAAGCGATGCATATTTAATTGCCGTGTAAATCGACTGCTTCACTCGCTCATATTTTGCTGCTCCATAATTGAATCCTGCAATGGGCAAAAACCCTTGAGTAACCCCGAACACTGGAAAAAAGGCAAACATCAGCATTCTTCCAATTATGGCATAGACTGCCACCATTGCTTCGCCTCCCAAATTGAACAGTATGTTGTTCATCAAAAGATAAGTTACACTGGTTACCGCCTGTCTGGATAAGGTTACGAAACCTAGTGACCCAATTTCGGAAAGTATTGGCATGCTAAACACAAAGTGCGACAGTCCAATCTTCAACTCGGAATTTCTGGATAGAAAAAAGTACAAGATGTAGCCAAAACAAAGTAAATATCCAGCCGTCGTAGCCCATGCGGCACCATGCATGCCCCAATCAAAAACATAGATGAAAAGGTAGTCTAAAAACAAGTTTCCCACGGAAGGAATGATCATGGCGATCATGGCAAATTTTGGCTTGCCTTCTGCCCGGATAACCGTGTTTCCCATCATGCACAAGGCAAGGAATGGCACCCCATATAAAACGATCGTGTAATAAATCTTGGCCATAGGGAATATACTTCCCTTTCCTCCAAATGCCGGTATCAAGAAATCAATAAAATAAAGCCCTAATACCACCATCCCCACGGTAAGTAGCAGCGTAAGGGCAATTTGATTTCCAAATGTTTTTAGTGCCTTTTGTTTATCCCCTGAACCCAATGCCCTTGAAATAATGCTTGAACCTCCAATTCCGATGGCCATACCCAGTGCCGCGATAAAAAATGAGACAGGAAGCACCACATTGATAGCGGCAATGGCAATAGAGCCAATCCAATTTCCAACAAAGATGGAATCCACCAAAACATTAAGGGACATCACCAATATTCCAATGGAAGCCGGCACCGCTTGTTTAATAAGCAGTTTGCCAATTGGCTCCGTACCTAATTGATCAGCGGAGACCTTGGCCATCTACACAGGTAAGCTTTCGTTTTCTTCCCAAGTATTCACCCATTTTGCCATCAAGGCAACCCAATCGTCGTTATCGTTTAAACAAGGAATATGTTTGTAAGCCTTACCGCCAGCCTCTTCAAACTGTTCTTGGCCCTCCATTGCTATTTCCTCCAAAGTTTCTAAGCAGTCACTAACAAATGCTGGCGTAATCACCACAAGATTGGATTTACCATCTTTGGCCAGTCGTTCAAACTCTTTATCAGTAAAAGGTTGCAACCAAGGATCACTTCCTAACCTTGATTGGAAAGAGGAACTTGTTTTTTCTGGGTCAAGTCCCAGCTCTTTTTTCACTAAAGCGGTGGTATCCAAACATTGATGTCTATAGCAGGTATGGTGTGCAACGGAATTAGTGGAACAACACTTATCATTGAGTTGACAGTGAAATTTAGTAGGGTCCGATTTTCGAATATGGCGTTCTGGAATGCCGTGATAAGAAAAAAGGATATGGTCATAATCAAAACCTTCCAATCCTTTTGATATACTATCGGATAGGACTTTAATATAATCTGGATTCTTATAAAAGGCTGGTAAAGTGGTCAGTTGCATATCCGGAAAATGTTCTGCCTGAACTTCCATTGCTTTAACCACAACGGTTTCATATGATGACATTGCATAATGTGGGTAAAGGGGTACCAACAAAATCTCATCCACTCCCTTTTGCTTTAATTCCTGAATAGCACTTTTGATACTCATGGAACCGTAGCGCATCCCTAAAGCAACTGGCATTTTGGTCGCTTTCTGTAATTTCTTTTGGAATCGTTCGGATATTACAATCAAGGGAGAACCTTCCTCCCACCAAATCTTTGAATAGGCTTCAGCGGATTTCTTCGGTCTCGTATTGAGAATAATTCCTCGTACGATAATATTTCGCAACCATTTTGGGGTGTCAATGACACGTTCATCCATTAAAAATTCGTCCAAATAGGGTTTGACATCCTTTGCGGTAGGACTATCAGGTGATCCCAAATTCACCAGTAAAACTCCTTTCATAGCGGTATAGTGGTTTCAAAAGCTCGGTAAAAATACTATTTGAAGCTGATTATAGGATTGAAGATCTTAATTTGTTTCCTATTACTCTATAGATAATCTTAATTTTGATGGAAATCCCATCTCATGAAACACACAATTTCAATTTTGTTGCTCTTATTCTTGGTTCAATTTTCCTTAGGACAAGTTAAGTACACGGCTAAGGATTCGCTTGTATTTTTGGAGAAGGCAAAATTGATATCCACAATTGAAGCCGGATCCAACAGCGAACTAATTCAACAGTTGGGAGCCAGTTTCTTGGATACACCTTATGTTGAGAAAACTTTGGAAATAGGTGACACTGAACAATTGGTGGTTAACCTTCAAGGCTTGGATTGTACTACCTATGTTGAAAATGTAATGGCATTTGGATTACTTCATAAAAACCGCCAGAACAATTTTGAGGCATTCACTGAAAATTTAGAGACCATTCGGTATAGAAACGGAAAGCTAAATGGCTATCCATCTCGTTTACACTATTTTACTGACTGGATTCGGAATAATGAGGGCAAAGGTCTGGTAAGAGATGTCACTTCAGAATTGGGTGGAAGTGAATTGGCCAAGCCTATTGATTTTATGGGCACACATAGGCCACTTTATCCGTTTTTGGTTGATGACAAAAATTACAATGCAATACTTCAGGTTGAGGAAAGCCTTGCCCAACACGCACTTTGTATTTTGCCTCAGGAAAAGATTGAAGCCAATGAAGATTTAATTCAAACAGGAGATATTATCGCCTTGGCTACTTCAATCAAAGGCTTGGATGTAACCCACACCGGATTTGCAGTTCGGAAAAATGGAAGAATACATTTAATGCATGCTTCCATACAAGGATCGGTACGGATAACTGAAGTACCACTAGTGGACTATCTCAAAAAAATAAAAAGCAATATTGGAATAATTGTAGCGAGACCTACCCTACTTTCTCCCTAAGCACCACTCAATTGCACCTAAGAGATGTTGTTTAAAATCAGGGTCATCATATGCCTCTTTTGTGTGACCTAAGCCCGTATAGAATGAACGGCCACCGCCATATTCGTGATACCATGCAATTGGATGGTTGTCGCCATTTGTACCACCGTCATAAGAGGATTCATCCAATTTCATCAACACGTTTACGTCCGGATTAATATCCATAAAATTATACCACTCGTCAAAATGAATCCATTTTTCTTTTAGGTGTGCCGTAGCCGGGTGATTACGATCAACTACATCTATTGTAGCTTTCTGTTGTTGTGGATGATTCTCAAAATATGCACCAACCAATTTTCCGTACCATGGCCAATCATATTCGGTGTCGGAAGCCGCATGGATTCCCAAATAACTTCCCCCTTTTGCCATGTACGCTTTGAAAACTTCTTGCTCTTGGTCGTTCAAAACATCCATGGTTGTATTTAAAAACACAATCAATTTGTAATTCTCAAGATTCGCGCGATTAAAATCCGCCGACGTCTCCGTTTGCAAGGCGATAAAATGATTTTCCCTTCCAAGTTGCCGTAGTGTTTCCATTCCCTTTTCAATGGCCTTATGACGATAGCCACTGGTTTTGCTGAATACCAAAATAAAATCAGGTAAGATCACTTGCTCATCTGAATCCGGATTTTCTTGGGCATTTGAAAAGAAGACCATACTTATGGCCAGAAGGAAAAGTTTGGTGGATTTCATGACTGGATTTTAAGAGCTTGAAGTTAAATATTTTTTGGGTGTAGTGCCATATTTCTTTTTAAATGAAGCTATAAAATGACTAGCTGTACTGTAACCGACTTTTAGGCCCACTTCATTTACATTATGACTCCCCGTTTCCAACATTTTTCGGGCATATTCCATTTTATAGTCAAATAGGAAACCATAGACCGAATCCCCATAAATCTGCTTAAAGCCCTCTTTTAGTTTTTTCAGACTTAACCCAATTTCTTTGGAGAGTTCTGCAAGTGTTGGTGGCTCAGCCATTCTGGAAATCATAATTTCCTTGGCCATCTTTATGCGCCTTACATTGTCTTCATCTGCTAAAAAGGGGCATTGCTCCAAATCGGCATCCTGTGTTTTGTTAAAATATAGGGACATTAACTCATAGACCTTGGCACGTACATACAACTCCTTAATGGATGGATGTAAATTATAATTTATCAACTGACTCAGGACAACCGCCATTGCCGGTGATACCATTTCTTGGGAATAGTACTTCTTTTCTTTATTGTCATCACTTAAAAAAGGGATGTAATTGGCCTCGCTTGAAAACAAAGAGTGAAATTTTCTGATGGTCATGATAACGGAAACCAACCAGGAATTTGGATGCAAATGAAGGTTTAATGGTAAATCTTTTTGGGTATTGTACAGCAGAAGTGAATTTTCCTCAGAAACCTCCAAATGGTAATTACCTTGATTGAAATTGAATTTCCCCCCACCTTTTAAACAAAAATGAAACTGTATAAATGAACTATCAATATCGCGTTCAACATGCTGTGTTTCATCTGTATCATTCTGAATTTTAAGCACATAAAAGCCTTCTTCAATCAATATTTCCTGATATGAACCTTTGGCGACATTTTTCATTTAAATTTCCTCTTTATTTTGGTATTTCACATAATTTAGAATTACTCTAAATAGCATGCTAATTAATCAAAAATACCAATAAAATAAGGTATTTGGAAGTTTTGTCGCTAAAAGACCCTTTATTTGACAGTGATGTGACACTTATTGTTCCGCTAGCGTTATTTTTTAAAATATAGGGAGGTTACTTTTGTGAGCGATTTTAGTCCTTTATGAGGAATTACCATATCTCAAGACATAATTCATTCTATGCGATTGGCCTTAGCTATAAAAAAGCTGATGCGGAAGTCCGGGGGAAATTCAGTTTGGATGTCCCTGCTATAGATCGTATTATGGCAGATGCCAAAACGCAAGGGATAGATGGCCTCCTCGCAATCTCCACTTGCAATCGAACTGAGTTATATGGTTTTGCCCAGCATCCTTTCCAATTGATCAAGCTCCTTTGCGACCAAACGCTAGGTAGTGTGGAAGAATTTCAGGAGGTAGCTTATGTACTCAAGAATCATGATGCAATTTCCCATATGTTTAAGGTTGGCACTGGATTGGACAGTCAAATCCTTGGGGATTTTGAAATTATCAGCCAAATCAAACAAGGGTTTTACCGCGCTAAAAAGGACGGTATGGCCAACCCTTTTATTGAAAGGTTATGCAATTCAGTAATCCAGGCCAGTAAACGAATCAAAAATGAAACAGAGTTGTCTTCCGGAGCAACTTCTGTTGCTTTTGCTTCCGTGAAATATATCCTAAAGCATTTCCCGGATATCAGTGAAAAAAACATCCTGCTTTTTGGTACTGGAAAAATTGGCAGAAACACCTGCGAAAATTTGGTAAAGCATTCTGACAATTCACATATTACCTTAATCAATCGTACCCGTGAAAAAGCTGAAGAAATTGCCGGAAAGTTTCATTTGACGGTAAAAGATTACGGGGATTTACAGACCGAAATCCGTAAGGCGGATATTTTAGTGGTAGCCACGGGAGCACAATTGCCCACGGTATCCAAAGCATTGATTTATGCGAAAAAACCTTTGTTGATATTGGACCTTTCGGTACCCAAGAACGTTTCTGACGATGTATTGGAATTGGACAATGTTTCATTGGTGCATCTAGACCAGCTTTCCCAAATTACCGATGAAACCCTAAACAAAAGGAAAACATTTGTGCCCAAGGCGGAAGCAATTAATGAAGAGGTGAAAAAGGATTTTCTAAAATGGTTGGAAACACGAAAATTTGCACCTGTGATAAACGCCTTAAAGGATAAATTAAATACCATGAAGGCCGAGGAAATAGATTTTCAATCGAAAAAGATTACCGATTTCAATGAAGATCAGGCCGAAATTATTTCTGGCAGGATAATTCAAAAAATAACAAAGCAATTTGCCAACCACCTAAAAAGTTCAGGCGTAGACACTCAAGATAGTCTAGAACTCATTCAAAAAGTTTTTAAGCTAGAAATCGATTCAGAATGAAGAAAATCATCCGAATCGGAACACGCGATAGCGAATTGGCGTTATGGCAGGCCAATACAGTTCAGGAAAAACTGGAAAGTTTAGGGTTCGACACCATTTTAGTTCCCATAAAGTCCACTGGGGACCAGGTTTTGGACAAACCGCTTTATGAACTAGGGATTACAGGAATTTTTACCAAGACCTTGGATATTGCAATGTTAAAAGGTCAGATTGATATTGCTGTACATTCCATGAAGGATGTTCCTACGCTTTTACCAAAAGGAATTGTACAAGCAGCTGTTTTGGAACGCGAAGTTACCCAGGATATTTTGGTGCACAAGGGCTTGGATTTTCTTGAAAACGAAGGCAATGTCACCATAGCAACAGGCAGTTTAAGACGTAAAGCCCAATGGTTGAATAAATTTCCACATCACAATGTGGTTGATTTGCGCGGAAATGTAAATACGCGACTTTTAAAACTCATAGAAAATGACTGGCAAGGCGCAATTTTTGCCAAAGCAGGACTAAAACGCATCAAATTACTGCCAAAAGATGTCATGGATTTGGATTGGATGGTTCCTGCACCTGCACAAGGAGCAATGATGGTTGTTGCCATGGAAAATGATGCGCATTGTTTAGAAGCCTTGTCGCAACTTAACCATAAAGAAACTGAAGTGGCTACCGCAATTGAACGAGACTTCCTAAGAACTTTGGAGGGAGGCTGTACGGCACCAATTGGAGCTTTGGCGGAAATCAACACAGAACAAGTCCATTTTAAAGGTGTTTTGTATTCTTTGGATGGTAAGGAAAAGATTGAGATTGAACGTCAAATAAAGTTGAATCAAACGCAAGATTTTGGCAGCACATGTGCCAAGGAAATTCTTGCCAATGGCGGGGTAAAACTTATGGATCTGATCAGGAATGAAAACAGTACTCTCCACTAAGGTATTAAGTCCCGCGCAAAAGGAACTTTTTCTCAATTCGGGTATTGGTTTGGTGAGCTACGCAGCGCTGGAAATCGAATATTTGCCCGTCAAGATACCTCAAGATTTTACCCAATTGATTTTCACGAGTAAAAATGGGGTGATAGGATTCTTGGAATCAGTGGACAAGGCTGATATCAAAAAATATACGTGTTTTTGTGTTGGCAGTAAGACAAAACACTATTTGCAAGAAAATGGTCTAGTTGTTGGAAAAACAGCCGAAAATGCCCTAGAATTGGCCAATTATCTTTCAAATCATCATGAAAATGAGTCTTTTTTGTTTTTCTCCGGAAATATGAGAAGACCAGATTTACCAGAAGTTTTATTAAATAATAACGTTCGGTATAAAGAAATCACAACCTATCAATCACATTTAAAACCAAAAAAGTTTGTTAGGTTATTTGACGGCATTCTGTTTTTTAGTCCAAGTGGTATAAAAAGTTATATGCACGCAAATAACCTAGGTGATAGCGTTATATTTTGCATTGGGAATACTACAGCTGAAGAAGCCAAAAAACACACAAATAACATAATAGTAGCGAATCGTCCAACTGTGGAAAACGTACTAGTTCAAGCCATAAAATATTTTAAAGAACATGATTAAGAACGATTTATTTTTAAGAGCCTTAAAAGGAGAAACTGTAAATCGCCCTCCAGTCTGGATGATGCGTCAAGCAGGAAGGTATCTTCCCGAATTCATGGAACTCCGGAAAAAATATGATTTCTTCACGCGGTGTCAAACTCCAGAACTAGCATCGGAAATCACGGTACAACCCATTCGACGCTACGGAATGGATGCAGCCATTCTGTTCAGTGACATTTTGGTCATTCCCCAAGCCATGGATATTGAAGTGGAAATGAAACCTAATTTTGGGCCTTACCTACCAAACCCCATTCGTACAGCAAAAGATTTGGACAAGGTTATTGTTCCCGATGTGCATGAGACATTAGGTTATGTCTTTGATGCCATTAAAATGACCAAGGAAAAATTGAATGATGAAATTCCACTAATTGGTTTCGCTGGTTCCCCATGGACTATTCTTTGTTATTGCGTGGAAGGTCAAGGCAGTAAAAGTTTTGATAAAGCTAGAGGCCTTTGTTTTACACAACCCAAACTGGCGCATTCACTTTTGCAAAAAATCACGGATACCACGATTAACTATTTAAAGGAGAAAGTTAAAGCTGGAGTAAATGCGGTTCAAGTATTTGATTCTTGGGGAGGAATGTTATCTCCAGTAGATTACCAAGAATTTTCATGGCCTTATATCCAACAAATTGTAGATGCACTTAAGGACGAAGCACCTGTAATTGTTTTTGGAAAAGGGTGCTGGTTTGCATTGCGTGAAATGGCTAATTCCGGGGCTTCTGCAGTGGGTGTTGATTGGACTTGTTCTGCTCAAAATGCTCGATACCTTACCGGAGGTGCTATTACGCTTCAAGGCAATTTTGATCCTGCGCGATTATTGTCCCCTCCAGAGAAAATCAAGGATATGGTAACCCAAATGATTAGGGATTTTGGAAAAGACAAGTACATAGTAAACCTAGGCCATGGAATTCTTCCTAACATTCCCGTAGAGAATGCCCAAGCGTTTATTGAAGCAGTAAAATCATATTAAGAATAATACGATTGCCTTGGAAACTGACATTACATTTGGCAACTATAGCATAAGTCCCATCCAAGTAAAAGATGCTTGGCGGTTATGTGATTTTGTTGTGTCAAACGAGTCACGTTTAAAAGAGTACTTTCCAATAACCCTAAGAGAGAATAGTACGCCAACAGTTTCCGAATTGTTTGTTCACAATAAAAGTAAATCCTTTATATCGGGAGAAGAATATATATTCACCATTAAGGAAAACACGAACAGGACAATTATAGGATTGATTTTCGTCAAAGAACTAAGAAAATCTACTAAGAAAGCAGAGGTGGCCTATTGTATAAGTTACCGATTTGAAGGTCAAGGTATCATGAGCCAAGCCGTTAAAGAAATTTGTAATTGGACCTTTGAAACACATGATTTTGATATCCTCGAAATTATTGCGCATGAATCCAATCATGCCAGTATTCGGGTAGCAGAAAAAAATGGGTTTATTTGGAAGAAAACCCTAGAAAAGGAACATACGACTGGAAGCGGTACCATTTTGGATATGCAACTTTACGAATTGGAAAATAACAAATCAGCATAACCAGTATTTTGAATGGGAATGCTACGAACATTATCGCGGGTTGGAATTAAAAATATCGGGAGACTATTGGTCCTATGTCTAAAAAATCCACTTTTCGTTATTCCAACAATTAAGGCAACTCGGCATTGTATTTCAGTTGCAACAGACCTTTATGGTGATGCGCATCATAAAAATGTTCCTGCCAATGGCTTCAGACATGCATATTGGAACTATACGATTGCCTTAAATTGTTATCGAGTGCGCAAAAAAGAAGCTAAAGCTGTGGATTGGACTACAGAAGTTACTAATTGGCATGAAGAGGCCTTCCCAAATGAACCCTTGGCCAAAAAAATGGATTTACACAACAATTCATTGGGTCGGAATGTATTTAAAAAATATAAAGACAACACCCAAGATGAGGTAAAGCGCATCTTGATAGAAATGGTCAAGGAATCCGTTTTTATCGACGATAATTCCAACCTCCAAAATCTTGAAAACAAACTAGTCCATATAATCCAAACCAAATGAAAGAACAATTCTACAATTACATCCAAGTACTGCAGGATACCATCACGAGCAAGTTGGAGGAAATTGATGGCAAAGCCAAATTTGAAGAAGATCTATGGAAAAGACCTGAAGGTGGGGGTGGCCGAACTCGTGTCATCCAAAATGGGAATGTCTTTGAAAAAGGTGGCGTAAATATTTCTGCAGTACATGGCGAACTTCCCAAGAGTATGCAAAACTATTTTGGTGTGGAAGATGCTGACTTTTTTGCCTGCGGGTTAAGTCTTGTACTGCATCCAAAAAGCCCAATGGTGCCTACCGTGCATGCCAATTGGCGATATTTTGAAATGTACGACAAAACAGGTGCCATTGTGGATCAATGGTTTGGTGGAGGCCAGGACCTAACGCCCTATTATTTATTTGAAGAGGACGCAATTCATTTTCATACCGTTTGCAAAACTGCCTGCGACAAACATAATCCAGAGTTTTACCCAAACTATAAGCAAAAATGTGATGACTATTTTTGGAATAGCCACCGAAATGAAGCTCGAGGTATTGGCGGCTTGTTCTTTGATTATTGTAAAAAAACAGATGCGACGAATATGAAAGATTGGTATGCTTTCGTCTCTGAAGTAGGAGACAGCTTCCTTGACGCTTATATACCAATCGTTTTAAAAAGAAGAGTGCTTGAATATTCCCAAAACCAAAGGGATTGGCAGGAAATAAGACGTGGACGTTATGTGGAATTCAACCTTGTTCATGACAAAGGGACCTTATTTGGATTGAAAACCAATGGCAGAATAGAAAGCATACTCATGAGCTTACCGCCACATGTGCAATGGCGTTATGATCATACCCCCGAGGCAGGAAGTCCAGAGGAAAAACTCATTAAGGTACTCAAAAGCCCCAAATCCTGGGTTTAATGATTAGTTTTATACTATGAAACTGACCTTATACCAAATAGACGCTTTTACTGATCACGTTTTTGGAGGAAACCCAGCAGCCGTTTGTATTTTGGATTCGTGGATGGACTCGCAATTAATGCAAAAAATTGCCGAAGAAAACAATCTTGCAGAGACCGCATTTGTGGTTCAAAAAAACAATGTATTTGAACTACGATGGTTTACCCCGGAAACTGAAGTGGATTTATGTGGACATGCCACCTTGGCCACAGCCTATGTACTTTTTAATTATCACGGCGTTCCAGATGACCTTATCAATTTCCATTCCCCGCGTAGTGGGGCCCTTGCTGTTGAACGTCATCCAAATGGAATGATGACATTGGATTTTCCCGCAGATCAAACCGCATCTTTACGCGGAATAACAGAAATAAACAATGCCATTGGCCTCACACCGATAAAAACCATTAAAGGAAAAACGGATTATCTGCTGATCTATAACTCTCAGGACGAGATTGAAGCCATTAAACCAAATTTCCATCTTTTAGATCAATTGGATTGTCGCGGTGTAATTGTTTCTGCACCAGGAAAAGAAGTGGATTTTGTATCCAGATTCTTTGCGCCCCAATGCGGAATTCCAGAGGACCCTGTTACCGGTTCAGCGCATACATCCATGACGCCTTACTGGTCCAAAGTTCTGGGTAAAACCAAACTTACTGCCAAACAGTTGTCCAAACGTGGTGGCGACCTCATTTGTGAAGACTTAGGAGATCGCATTAAAATTTCTGGGAAGGCAGTACCCTATTTAGTTGGAGAAATAAATGTTTAGCATAAACCCAAATACATGTATCCATTAATTCGAAATAGAAGACTACGAACCACTGAAGCCATAAGGAGATTGGTTCGTGAAACCATTGTGACGCCAGATGATTTTTTGGTACCACTCTTTGTAGTTGAAGGGAAAGGGGTCAAGGAAGAAATTCCATCCATGCCCAATTACTATCGCATGAGTTTGGATTATCTGGAAAAAGAAATCAAGGAATTATGGAATATGGGATTGTGCGCCGTATTGCTTTTTGTAAAAGTTGATGACAAACTCAAGGACAATAAAGGAACCGAAGCATTAAATCCAGATGGTTTGATGCAAAGGGCCATAAAAACCGTAAAGTCGGCATGCCCTGACATGTTGGTGATGACCGATGTTGCATTGGACCCGTTCTCATCCTATGGCCATGACGGAATTGTAGCCGAAGGACAAATTCTTAATGATGAAACAGCTGAGGTTCTCGCAGAAATGAGCGTCTCCCATGCTCAGGCAGGTGCGGATTTTGTTGCCCCTAGCGATATGATGGATGGTAGAATCCTGACCATTCGCGAAGCCCTCGAAGACGAAGGATATCAGCAAACAGGTATTATGAGTTATTCGGCAAAGTATGCCAGTGGGTTTTATGGACCATTCAGGGATGCTTTGGATTCAGCTCCAGTGGATATTGAAAATGTTCCTAAGGATAAGAAAACCTATCAAATGGATCCTGCAAACCGATTTGAAGCCATTCGGGAAACGCAAATGGACGTGGATGAAGGTGCTGATATTGTAATGGTGAAGCCCGGTCTACCCTATTTGGATATTGTCCGTGAAATCAAAAATGAAGTTGATGTCCCAGTTGCCGTTTATCAAGTCTCTGGTGAATATGCAATGCTCAAAGCTGCGGCGGAAAAAGGATGGTTAGACCATGACACGGTTATGATGGAACAACTTCTAGCTATTAAACGTGCTGGAGCGAACATCATCGCTAGTTATTTTGCAAAGGATTTTGTCCGGATACATTCCTAACTTCACATATGCAACTACCAACCATGAAAAATCTTGTCCTTCTAGTCGCATTGCTAACAAGTCAAATTGGGCTTTGTCAGTCAAAAATGGAAGCTGAAAATCAGGCTTCTCCGCAACAAGGTAAAACCCTGATGGAATCCAAAGTAGATTCAGTGATGCAACTCGGAATTCATGAAAAAGCATTTCCAGGAGCACAAGTATTGGTAGCTAAAAACAATGAGATCGTATTCCATAAGACATACGGATTCCATACCTATGACAGTATTCAAGCTGTAGCTAAAAATGACATCTATGATTTAGCTTCTGTTACTAAAATTCTTGGGCCATTACCTGCTCTGATGAAGCTTGTTGATGAAGGAAAATTGAATTTGGATGCTCCTTTCAGCACCTATTGGACGTCATGGCGCAACGTAAAGGACAAAAAAGATTTGACGCTTCGTGAAATCCTAAGTCATCAAGCAGGCCTGATACCTTATATCATATTCCTGGATAAAGTGACCAAACAAGGTAAACCGAAACGGAAATACCTCCGTAATGAAAGCTCAAATCACTTTACCAAGCAGGTCTATGACAGTCTTTTTATTAGTGACAGGTACCAAAAGAAAATGTACCGAATTATTAAGCGATCCAAGGTTTCCGATGTTAAAAAATATCGGTATTCTGGATTAAGTTTTCTAATCTATCCAGAATTAATCACCCGATTAACAGGAATGGATTATGAAACTTATCTTCAAAAAACCTTTTACACTCCTTTGAACTGCCAAACATTAGGGTTTAATCCTCAAACCAAGGGTTATCCCAATAAAATTGTTCCAACGGAAATTGACACCTTATTCCGCAAAACTCTGGTGCGAAATTGGGTTCATGACGAAAATGCGGCCTTAATGGGAGGAGTCTCAGGAAATGCAGGCTTGTTTGGTAGCGCGGATGATTTGGCCAAGATGCTACTGTTTTATCAGAATATGGGTCAAACCATGGACGGGAATCAACTAATTTCCCGAAAAACCGTAGCGGAATTTACCAAAATACAATATCCAGAAAATGAAAATCGAAGAGGTTTAGGTTTTGACAAGCCCCTAATTGGCAATGATACCTTGGCGCTTGAAGATGCATATCCATCGCCTAAAACCAGTGCTAAAAGCTTTGGACATGCTGGATTTACAGGCACTTTTGTATGGGCTGACCCGGAAAACCAATTGGTATTTATTTTTCTTTCCAATCGTGTTCATCCCTATCGCACACACCGCAAACTTTACGAGTTAAACATTAGAACTTCGCTTCAAGATATTTTTTATGATGCTCTTGTTGATTGAGCCGTTCCAATTCATTCCTATTAATTACCTTAGTAGCAACAGTTAAGACCTATGGGATTACTCCTCTTTTACGCCTTTGTTTCTATATTTTTTTCTTTTTTGTGTTCAATTCTAGAAGCTGTACTTCTGAGTATTACACCAACATTTGTCAATCTCAAAAAACAGGAAGGCAAGGAATATGCAGCGCAGTTGGAAGAGTTGAAAAAAGATGTGGACAAACCGCTGATTGCCATCTTGACCCTTAATACCATAGCACATACAGTTGGCGCTATTTTAGTAGGTGTAGAGGCAAAAGTGGCCTACGCCAACTTGTACGGTAGCACCCCAAGAAAGTTGTTTGGATTTGAATTTACCGAAGATTTAATGGTGGGCGTTGTTTCCACAATAATGACCATCTTGATTCTTGTTGCATCTGAAATTATCCCGAAAACCATTGGCGCAACGTATTGGAAACGCCTTGCCAATTTTACAGCCAAATCACTCCGTATCATGGTATTCTTGTTGAAATGGACAGGATTATTATGGTTATTGCAACTTTTCACCAAGTTAATAGGCAAAAAAGGACACCATGGAAGTGTTCTGAGCAGGGAAGATTTTACCGCCATGACAGATATTGCCCATGAAGAAGGCGTCTTTCAGGAATCGGAATCAAAAGTGATTAAAAACCTACTTAAGTTCGATGAAATTCTAGCCAAGGATGTCATGACGCCTAGGACGGTGATGAAGGTTGCCTCCGAGGATACTACCATCAAGGAGTTTTTTGAAGCGAATAGACCATTGCGCTTTTCTAGAATACCATTATATAAAGATAGAATGGACAATATAACCGGTTTCTTTCTTAAAGATGAATTATTGGAAGCTATCATCAATAAAAAAGGAAACGAAAAACTTTCTATTATCAAGCGGGAGTTGTTAGTGACCAATCGAAATAAACCAATCCCAGAGCTTTTCGAAAAATTTGTGGAACAAAAAGAGCACATTTCCCTTGTGGTTGACGAGTATGGATCCGTAAGTGGTTTGGTATCCCAAGAAGATGTGATAGAAACTTTACTTGGATTGGAAATTATGGACGAAAGTGACAACGTGGAAGACCTTCAAGTCTTGGCTAGACGCAATTGGGAGGCTAGAGCCAAGCGTTTAGGAATTATTGAAGATTCAAATGAAGTAAACTAATGGAAGTTGCTTATTTACAGACACCTATTGGAATTTCCGAATTTAAAGGTGATGTAAATGGACTTGTTTCTGCACGAGTTTTGGATTACGATGTACCAATAGGTATAATTCCTGAAGTTTTAGAAGATGCCATTTACCAATTCAGGGAATATTTTGAAGGGACACGCAAAAGTTTTAACTTAAAACTAAATCCTGAAGGAACCGATTTCCAGAAAAAGGTATGGGATTTACTGCAAGAGATCCCCTACGGAAAAACAATTTCGTATCTTGAGCTTTCAAAGCGTTTAGGCGACCCCAAAGCCATACGGGCAGTAGCAGCTGCCAACGGCAAAAACCCACTCTGGATTGTAATCCCATGTCATAGGGTCATTGGCAGCAATGGTGACCTAACAGGATATGCTGGTGGATTACATCGCAAAAAATGGCTTTTGGAACATGAGGGTCCTGTAAAGCAGATGACCCTTTTTTAATACAACACCATGCTTTATAAACTTAACCTGGAACATGTCCTTTTTTTGGACATTGAAACCGCTCCCCAACATCCCGATTTCGCAAACTTGGATGCGACTGTACAAGAATTATGGACACAAAAGACACAATACCAAAGAAAAGATGAATTTACGCCAGAAGAATTTTACGAGCGTGCAGGCATTTGGGCCGAATTTGGCAAAATTGTCTGTATTTCGGTGGGATACTTCGTTTTAAAAGGAGATACACGAAACTTTAGAGTCACTTCTTTTTATGGCACTGAAGAGGAACTTTTAAAATCCTTTAAATCTTTATTACTCGAACATTTCAATCAGACCAAACACCTGCTATGTGCGCATAACGGTAAGGAATTTGATTTTCCCTACATAGCACGCAGAATGATTATCAACGGAATTAATTTACCTTATAAACTTGATTTGTTTGGCAAAAAACCCTGGGAAGTGCCTCATTTAGATACTATGGAATTATGGAAATTTGGCGATTACAAACATTTTACCTCACTTAAACTTCTGGCTCAGGTACTAGGTGTGCCTTCTCCAAAGGAAGATATGGATGGCAGTATGGTAAGAGACGTCTTTTATCTGGAAAAAGACATTGATCGGATTGTGTCCTATTGCGAATTAGATGTGATTACCACCGCCCAAGTGTTGCTTAGACTACGAAATGAAGTATTGTTAACCGATAGCGAAATCAAACACATATGAATGTGAAAACCGAATTTCTAAACACCGTTCCTGTGATGCCATCGCAAAATATTGAACGGGATATTGCGTGGTACCAACAACAGATGGGATTTGCTGTAACCTCTTATGATAAAATGTACGCATGTTTGGCAAGAGAAAACTTGGAAATCCATTTACAATGGCATGCTGATACTAAAGAAGATCCATTGTTAGGTGGTTCGGTAATTAAACTATTTGTGCAAAACATCGAGCCTATTTTTGAGGAATTTGTGGCAAGAGGTACGGTCAGCAAAAGTAAGCTGCGCCTTAAAACTCCTTGGAACACCAATGAATTTGGGTTTTACGATCTAAATAAGAACGCCATATTTATTGTTGAAGATGCGTAACAAAAAATCCAATACGCTGCGCAGAACTAGTTGGGTAGCGTTATCAGAAGATACGACATCCGATTTTTGTGGCATAGAATAAAACATTTGTTAGCAGTTAACTTTTATAAAACTTAGTGCTTTTAATGCCCGCATGATCTTGCACTACCAAAACATATAATCCAGAAGAAAGACAGCTTACATCAATTGGGCCTCGGGCATTTCCTTTTTTGATAATATTCCCTGAGGTGGTTACCACTGAATACACGGCATCTTCGGAAAGTTTCGCGTCTACGGTAATGCGATCAACTGCAGGGTTCGGGTAAATTGAAATTTCAAAGGTTTCACCATGTGCCAATACTTCATATTCCAAAACCGTTGATTCTTCAGCTTTAAATTCAAATTGAATCGTGTCCGAAAATTCCGAAACTGCTTGTTCTGTACAAATCGCCCTTATTCTGACCTCGTAAATTTGACCCAAGGATAAATCAGCTATTGATACTTCATTATTCCATGTCAGTTGGCTCGTCCACTCAGCCTCATTAAACGCCTTATACTGCAATTCATATAACGTTTCATCTGTGCTATCCCAGTTTACTTTTACTCCATTTGTATCAGCAGCTACCATATCCAATCCCTTAGGAATTTCAACACTGCAGTTAGAAGCTTTTACGCCAGACAATATCAATGAAAAATCTTGATAGCCGTTCGTCAATGCACCCTTGTGGGAAATTGTGATTTCATAGCTGCCTTCTGCATTCGGTATTTCAATGCGTTCATAAGGATCTACACGATTATCTCCTTGAATAGCTGCATCTGATGCCCGAACTGGATTTAGCTTCCACGGAAAATAGGTGGTTCCATTTTGTGTGATTCGGATATCCAAATCGTTCGTCAAAGCCGCTGTACCATCATTCAATTCGCCACGGTTGATGGCTGTTCCCTCAGGATCCGTCCATGAAATGGAAGCATACAAAGTCTCTCCCGGCAATGCATCTATTGTCAAAGTAAAGGTTTCCTGATCTGCAAGTTGTTCTTCCGCTATCAAACTGCTGTAATCTCGTTCTTGAAGGAGTTCTGCTGCTGATTTGGCATTCATAACACCCCATCCCATTTTGTAATCTGGGCCTTTCTCTGCAACATCATCGGCGGTATGCAAAGCCAATCCCTTTAAGGTGGCCGCCTTCATAAAGTTCCCGTAAAGTTCGTCATGATATTGTTGAAGCAACAGTAAGGACCCCGTAACGCCTGGGGCAGCCATAGATGTGCCAAAAGATGATTGATAGCTCTTATCATGATCAGAAGAAGTTGATAAAATGGACGAGCCATCTCCAGCCAAATCGGGCTTGATTCTTCCGTCATCCACGGGCCCTAGGCTACTATACGCAGCAACTTCTGCTTTCTTCAGTTCGCCTTTCTTACCAATTTCGGTATAGGCCCCGGCCACGGTAAGTCCGTTTTTGGAGGTGGAAAATCCCAATAATAAATCAAAGCCATCAGGAGTTTTGCCATAAATAGGACTTTCATTATCCATGGATTGCTGCGAATTGCCCGCGGCAGTTACCATCAAATAATAGGGTGCATTGTACATGATCTTATCCCAATCTTGTGAGACTCGGATATACGCCCCAAAATACCAATCCGGAACACGATCCGATTTAATTCCGTAAGAATGATTGCTTAACAACAAACCGTTGGCCGCTGCTTCAGCAACTTCAATTTTATCCCGTGTCCAGTTATGTGTTATCGCGTTAGCAGCATAGGCTACGCCTTGTGCTTGGGCTTTTATCCCTGTTGAGACCAGGTTTCCGGTAACCAAGGTGCCATGAGCATCTATTTCATCGGAGCCATCTCCATTTTTCACCCTATCTCCAAACTCTTGATGCGTTGTAAGGGCAACACCTGCATCCCAAACACCAACGGTCATGCCATCACCATCCAATCCCAGATCCAAAAGTCCATTGGTATAAAGTGTGTGCGCCCTTGAAGTTTGCTCGGAAGGGTCATTGAATGTAGTGTAAAACAATGGCGTTCCATCGGTACCCAGATCATTAAGTGAGACAACTGTACCGTCTTTTTCCTTTGTGGCATATTTCCAGTTCTTGGAAACCAAAAGATTCTTTATGTTGGATTGTTTGTTTTTGTGTTCTTGCTTAAGCTGTACAATGAATTCTGAAAGTGTGACTGAATTTGTACTGGAACGAATAATTGCCTTCTGGCCTTCGGTTTGACCGTAGGTGAAAATCACGTTCAATAGGAAGAAAATTGCGGAAGAAAAAAGTCCTGTTGCCCAAGTAGGTTTTTTGCAGTCCATAGATTTATATAAGTAGGATTTGGACTACAAACATAGTAGAGGACACAAAAATATCGATGTAAATACCTTTTATTTCGATGAACTACACGGCTTTTTAATTTAGTGTGTTGTGAAAGTCTAAAAAGCTGTGGTGTAGTACTTTTCTCTCTTTTGAATATTACCTATTCTCCCTTAAAACAATGTAGACCGGAAAATGGTCGCTATAACCGCCTAGGTATTTTTTACCCACAAAAGTCCGAAAGGGGTTGCCTTTGTATTTCCCCTTCCATTCTTTTAAGAACTTAGGAGCAAAGATTTTTGCCTTTTTAAAGCTATGGGTACCCTTCTCAAAATTTAAAAAGCTATGCGAGATGATAATCTGATCGAATAAACTCCATTGTCCTTTGTAATTGGCACTTCCTGATTTTGGTGACAATAACTGCTGCATAGGATTTACAAATTGTTCTGAAGCCATAATTCTTTGGATACTTTCGGAATTTGGATCATCATTAAAGTCCCCCATAACAATACAATTAGGGTTCTCTTCTGGTAAGGTTTCAATTTTTGCCAAAACGGTTTCCGCAGCTTTTATTCTTTTATGTTTGGTTTCATCTGATCCATCCCTTCGCGAAGGCCAATGATTAACAAACACATGTATTTCTTCTTGGTGCAACTTACCATGTACATATAGAATATCCCTAGTATAATCGCGGTCACCATTGCCATTGGTCAACATTAGCGGTATGGTCTCGGCATCCAATACTTCAAAATGGGATTTATGGTAAATCAAGGCCGTATCTATACCCCTTTCATCTGGCGATTCAAAATGTACATAGTCATAGTTTACTTCCTCAAGTGATTTCGTATGGAGAATACTGTCCAATGCCAATTCATTTTCCACTTCTGCAACTCCAACCAGCACGGGTACTTCGGAGCTATATTCACCACCGATTAAGGAAATGGTTCGAGCAAGTTTCTTGGATTTTTTCCGAAACCGTGATTCACTCCATTCTTTTCTACCTGATGGTGTAAAATCATCATCCAATGTGTGTGGGTCATCATGCGTATCAAAAAAGTTTTCCAAATTATAGAATGCGATGACAAAGTTGTTTTCCTTATGCTTCAAAATATGCGACTTAAATAGGAGGAGTATTCTATTATACAAAGTACAAAACAGCTTTCAAAACATTGATTAGATTTGCACTTTAATTGATTTCATGCTAGAGAAAAAGACCATAGATTACGAAAAGGCGGTGTTGATAGGAGTCGTAAACAAGGAACAGAACGAAACCAAGGTTAAAGAATATCTTGACGAGCTGGAATTCTTGACCTATACAGCTGGTGGAGAAGTCACTAAACGATTTACACAGCGTATAGACATGCCCAACCCCAAGACTTATATTGGAAGTGGTAAAATGGAAGAAGTACAACAGTATGTAAAGGAACATCAAATTGGTTCCGTAATCTTTGATGATGAACTCTCCCCAGCCCAACAAAACAATATTGAGAAAATCTTGAAATGCAAGATCCTTGATCGAACAAGTTTGATCTTGGACATCTTTGCACAACGTGCTAAGACAAGTTATGCGCGGACCCAAGTTGAGTTGGCCCAATATGAATACTTACTCCCACGGTTAACAGGTTTATGGACCCACTTGGAAAGACAACGAGGTGGTATAGGAATGCGTGGTCCTGGGGAAACTGAAATTGAAACAGATAGACGTATCGTTCGAGATCGAATTGCCTTGCTCAAAAAGAAACTTACCAAGATTGACCGACAAATGGAAACCCAACGTGGAAACAGAGGAGCATTGGTTCGGGTAGCCTTGGTAGGTTATACCAATGTAGGCAAATCAACCTTGATGAACGTGATTAGCAAGAGTGATGTGTTTGCCGAGAACAAATTGTTTGCGACATTGGATACTACTGTGCGTAAAGTGGTGATTGGCAACCTTCCATTCTTATTAAGTGACACCGTCGGCTTCATTAGAAAACTGCCTACACAACTAGTAGAAAGTTTCAAAAGCACCTTGGATGAGGTACGGGAAGCAGATCTATTGCTGCATGTTGTTGACATATCCCATCCAAATTTTGAAGAACATATTGATTCTGTCTATAAAATCTTGGATGAAATAAAAAGTGCCGATAAAAAAACCATTATGGTCTTTAATAAAATAGATCAATACCAGGCCGAACATTTGGATGAAGATGATTTGGTTACCGAACGGACCAGTGCACATTTCACCATTGAAGAATGGAAAAAAACCTGGTACAGTAGGATAGGAGATCGCGCATTGTTCATCTCAGCTTTGAACAAGGAAAACCTAGATGAATTCCGCAAACGAGTCTACAACGAGGTACGGGACATCCATGTGACCAGATTCCCATATAACAACTTTTTGTACCCAGAACATCTAGATCAATACTAATTTTACACTAGATGATTTGCACACTTCTTCGACGAAGTGTAACGGGGTATATTTTCCACCACAACTTTTTAGTTGTTCACAACAAAAGTTTAGGGACAAACCACAGAAAAATTACTTTCATAATGTTTTTAAGTGTTAGTGTTACAACTGGGTCTACCATAAACCTAACCTACTTAGACCTTGGCTTAAAAACACCCCAATTTTGTAAAATAACCCCATAGAAAAGCCCTCAATTGTGAGGGCTTTTTTGTTTATTAAATTAGTCTCTTAACTTAGAACGAATAGCTCAGCCCTAATGTCCAATAGGTCTGCAGTTCATTGTCTATGGAATCGAATGTAGCTGTTGGATCTGGTGTTGGCGCATTGTTAACAAGGTAATTCAGGGTTTCCTGCTTGTTGCTGCGCAATCCAAAATCAAAACCAACTCCAATCATTTTCCATAAGGTATAGGCAAAAGAGTTCGTCCATGTCCAATTACTTAAATCCCCACTTTTATAACTCTGAAAAGTTGAGAAATTGGTTTTAAAACTAACAGCGCCAATCTTTTTGGTATAGTCGGCCACGATTTTTGCTCCCAAGGATGAATCAAAAATGGCATCAGCATCGCTAAACACAAAATTATAATTCAAGGGATGTATGACCACTACCAAATCAGCAACTGGTGTCCAGGTAGCACCGACACCTAAATCCAAGTAACCAGGATCATTAAAATTACTAAGAAGGGTAGTTCGGTACTCTCCCATTCCTGAAATCGCAAATTTGTCGGTCAGCTTTCTTCCATAAAGTGATGAGATATTGAACACATCCGTGGATTCTCTAAAGCCATCGTCATCTGTAGCATCGTCCTTATCATCCAATTTTACCCAATTGAGATTTACATTGACTGCATTTCGCCAAAAGAACTTTTCTTCTTGTTGGTTTGCAAAAGCGTTAACGGTAAAACCAATGGTTCCAGAATTGTTATTAGGAATTCCTTGGGCAAACCAGTTGTTGAAGCCGGACAAAGAACCCCCTATGGTGCCAAATGCCCCAATCTTCCAACCGGGCAATGCATCCAATTGAGCTTGCAGCGCATCTACCCGACCCTGGATGGCAGCAATGGAGTCTTTCTTTGGGCCCATCTCCGCCTTTATTTCATCAGCAGTTTGGGCATGTAAAAAAGTCATAGCAAAAACAGCAATTGCTGTAATGGTTTTTTTCATAGTTGTATGGAGTTTAATGCTTAGACCCACAAAATTAGGAAATGTCACTTGGATCCAATAAAATTTGCGTAAGAAACTACCTTCTTTTATAAAGTGGAACGGCAGAACATGCCTCACCATACATTACACTTTTCGCCACCTTTTGGATAAGACCCATGGCCATGATGTAAGCATTTTCAGGAACTGGCTTATTGGAACAACCTTTAATAATAATTGGTTTGTCTTCAAAAGGGCTCAAATCCAGTTGAGAAAGTTGATTTTGGTACAATGCAGTCTCCAATGTTTCCAGATTTCCTGCAACTACTCTTTTGGCATATGGAGCAAGCTTGGAACCCACCAACATAAATGCCCAACCCGGCACTATGGCATCAGTGGAACAAGTCATTGCAACATAAGCGTCTTGATATTGCGACCAATCCACTTCGTCTAGTTGCGTTCTAAATTCTTTTTCTCGAAGAATAATCCCCTCGAATAACCAGTCCTTAATATCAACCACGGCTCTTTGGCCTTCTTGGTACAAATCCTCGAGGTCAAATGTTATTAGTTTGCTCTCCGCTACACGGTTTCTAATTTCAGACATCTTTCAAGATTACAAAAACCCAAGCTCCAATTTCGCTTCCTCGCTCATTAACTCCTGAGTCCATGGCGGATCAAAGGTAATTTCCACCTCCACGTCATTAAGAACATCCAAGGATTTTACTTTTTCCTCTACTTCCACAGGCAGGGTTTCTGCAACCGGACAATTAGGCGTGGTCAATGTCATCAATATCTTTACGTCATATTCCTCATTCACAAAAACATCATATATCAGTCCCAATTCGTAAATATCCACTGGTATTTCTGGATCATATATAGTTTTGAGCACACCTACGATTTTCTCGCCTAACTCTTGTGTATCTATGATGGTATCTTCACTCATTTTCTCCTAATTTAACTGCGTTTGATAAGCCACTGCATACAGTTTTATCTGCTTGACCATACTTACCAGACCATTGGCCCTTGTTGGAGACAAATGTTCCTTCAAGCCTATTTCATCAATAAATTCTGTATTGGCATCAATGATATCCTGTGGTTTTTGATTGCTAAAAGCCCTTATCAGAATAGCAATGATTCCCTTAGTAATTATTGCATCACTATCCGCTGTAAAAACCAATTTATCTTCATCCAATTCAGCATGTACCCATACCTTGCTCTGACAGCCCTTAATGATATTGTCATCCGTTTTATATTGCTCTTCTATCAATGGTAGGGACTTGCCAAGTTCTATCATGTATTCATAGCGTTGCATCCAATCATCAAACATGGAAAACTCATCAACAATCTCGTCTTGAATCTCTGTTATGGTCATCTCTAAATTTTGTTCAAAAATACGATTAGGAAGCGCTCCCGTCAAACCTTTAAGATAAAGATAACGTGTTGACTAAGCTAACATTTGCTTGGCTTTCTTTACGCCTTCAACAAGAACATCTATTTCCTCCTCAGTGTTGTAAAAGCTAAAACTAGCCCTTACCGTTCCAGGTATTTTATAGAAGTCCATAATGGGTTGGGCGCAATGATGACCCGTACGTACTGCTATTCCCAATTTGTCTAGAATGGTCCCAATATCATAAGGATGAATTCCTTCAATATTGAAAGATATCACAGAGGTTTTATTATCTGCCGTGCCATAAATCTTCAAGCCTTCAATAGCCAACAATTGTTCTGTTGCATAGGATATCAGGTTGTCTTCATAATTTGCAATGGCTTCCATTCCAATTTCATTCAAGTAATCCAAGGCAGTTCCAAATGCTATTCCTCCGCATATGTTTGGCGTTCCGGCTTCAAATTTATGTGGAAGGTCGGCGTAAGTGGTTTTTTCAAAAGTCACTTCAGCAATCATTTCCCCTCCTCCTTGATAGGGTGGCAATTTTGTCAACCATTCTTCTTTTCCGTACAAGATGCCTACGCCCGTGGGTCCACACATTTTGTGTGCCGAGACTGTATAAAAATCCACATCCAATTCTTGCAGATCCGCTTTCATATGCGGCGCAGCTTGTGCACCATCTATCAAAACTGCAGCGCCTACAGCATGAGCCGCTGAAATGATTTCTTCAATTGGGTTAATAGTACCTAAAGCATTGGATACATGATTGCAAAAGACCATTCTGGTCTGTTCGGACAATAAAGCCCTAAAAGCATCCATCTCCAGCTCACCTTTGTGGTCCATAGGTATCACCTTCAAAACAGCTCCTGTACGTTCACAAAGCATTTGCCAGGGAACTATATTTGAATGGTGCTCCATTGCCGACACCAGTATCTCGTCACCTTCCTTCAATAATGAGGTAAAACCATTTGCGACTAAATTAATACTATGCGTAGTGCCCGAAGTAAATATAACCTCATGGGATTTGGCAATATTAAAGTGCTTTTGAATTTTCTCGCGCGCAATTTCATAAGCATCTGTGGCTTCTTGCGATAGCGTGTGTACCCCACGATGGATATTTGCATTGTAACCGTGATAATAGCTAACAATACTATCTATTACTTGTTGAGGTGTTTGTGAAGTTGCGGCGTTGTCCAAATAAACCAATGGTCTGCCATTGACTTCCCTTGAAAGTATGGGAAAATCCTTCCGAATTTTCTGTATGTCCAATTTGGTTTGAATCATAGCCTAAAGGTCAAATCCAACTCGGACACCCAACGTATTGGCAATAATCTTATTGATGCGCTTTTTAAGCTCTGGAATACGAACACTTTCCAACACATTGTTTGCAAATGCATACATCAACAAAGCCGTAGCCTCTTTTTTAGGGATACCACGAGACTGAAGATAGAATAAGGCATCTTCATCCAATTGCCCAATAGTGCATCCATGAGAACACTTCACATCATCCGCGAAGATTTCCAATTGTGGCTTTGTATTGATGGTGGCCTTATCACTTAAAAGGATGTTATTGTTCTGCTGAAATGCGTTGGTCTTTTGGGCAATCTGATCAACAATGATCTTTCCATTGAATACCCCTGTTGATTTATCGCCAAAGATTCCTTTATAATCTTGATGACTTTCGCAATTTGGTTGGGCATGATGTACCAAGGTATGGTGATCTACGTGTTGCTTGTCGCCTAATATCGTAATTCCTTTGAGGACCGAATCCATGTGTTCGCCATTCTGATAAAAATTCAGGTTATTGCGAATCAGCTTCCCGCCAAACGAAAAGGTATGTACACGTACCACGCTATTGTCTTTTTGCGCGATATATGTGTTATCCACCAAAGAGGCCGTTTTAGCATCATTTTGAACTTTGTAATAGTCCACATTGGCGTCCTTGGCTGCAAAAATTTCCGTGACACAATTGGTAAACACTTCGTTTTCCGTCAAACTTTGATGGCGCTCAATTATTTGAACTTCAGCATTCTCCTCCGCAATGATCAAATTTCTTGGTTGAAGCATCAGTGCCGCCTCATTACCTGTAGAAAAATGAACAATTTGAATTGGCTTTTTAGGAACCTTTCCTTTTGGTATATAGATGTAAGCACCTTCTCTGCTAAAGGCTGTATTCAAGGTGGTCAAGGATTCATCTCTGGAGGCTACTTGATTGAAATAAACATCGATAACTTGCTTGTACTGCGGTTTGGTCAAAGCCGCACTTAATAAGCAAACATCCACTCCATCATGCGTGGTTTCTGAAAGATAAGAACTGTAAACCCCATCGATGAACACAATTTTATAGGTGTCTATTTCATGCAGGAAATACTTCTTTACGTTTTTATATTCTAAGGTGTTCTCCTGTTTTGGAAAGATGCTGAAATCCACTTTTTGAAGACTGTTCAAGGATGTGTATTTCCATGCCTCCTCCTTTTTTGTTGGAAAGCCCTTGACCTCAAAATTCTTGATTGCCTCTGAACGAACTTCGTGGACGGGATTATCCAAATCCACATTGTTTTCAAAAGCTATGAATGAAGAAAGTAGTTTATCTTTTAAATCCATTTTTCATTGTTCAGTTATCAGCTTCCAGTTGTCAGTTGCCAGTTTCCTGAGAACCGATGTTCGAAATCTGAAATCTTTTTTATACTACCGTCTCTTGTTTTATCCAGTCGTATCCTTTGTCTTCTAATTCCAAAGCCAATTCCTTGGTGCCCGATTTAACAATTTTACCATCGTGAAGTACATGTACAAAATCTGGAACGATATACTCCAATAATCTTTGGTAGTGCGTGATAACAATAATGGCATTGTCCTTACTTCTTAGCTTATTGACACCATTGGCAACAATTCGCAAGGCATCAATATCCAAGCCTGAATCGGTCTCATCCAAAATGGCCAATTTGGGTTCCATCATCGCCATCTGGAAAATTTCATTTCGCTTTTTCTCCCCTCCTGAAAAACCTTCATTAAGTGAACGGGACAAAAACTTGCGGTCAATTTCCAACATTTCGGATTTCTCACGAATCAATTTCAACATTTGATTGGCAGGCATATCATCCAAACCTCTAGCTTTTCTGGATTCGTTGATTGCCGTTTTCATGAAGTTGGTCACTGAAACTCCTGGTATTTCAACTGGGTATTGAAATGAAAGGAAAATACCTTTATGTGCACGCTCTTCAGGTGCCAATTCTTCCAAATCCTCACCGTTCAAGGAAATTGAACCTTTTTCTACCTCAAATTCTTCTTTCCCAGCAATTACAGATGCTAATGTGCTTTTTCCAGAACCATTTGGACCCATAATTGCATGAACCTCCCCTGGTTTAACCTCAAGGTTGATGCCCTTAAGGATATCCTTTTCTTCTACGCTAGCGTGTAAATTCTTTATTTCTAACATTGCTTATGCTTGAATCTTCTATTTTAAACTAATGATCAAATAACATTAAACGGGTGGTGGCGAATTAACCTACTGACCCTTCTAAACTGATTTCCAATAATTTTTGCGCCTCCACAGCAAATTCCATGGGGAGTTTGTTCAATACTTCCTTACTAAAGCCATTCACTATCAATGCAATGGCCTTTTCCGTATCAATCCCTCTTTGGTTACAGTAAAAAATCTGGTCTTCACCAATTTTACTTGTAGTTGCCTCGTGCTCTATTTGAGCCGTTTTGTTTTTAGCTTCTATGTATGGAAATGTGTGTGCTCCACATTTGTTGCCCATCAACAAGGAATCGCACTGGGAAAAGTTACGAGCATTCTCTGCCCTACTATTCACTTGAACCAATCCTCTATAACTGTTTTGGGACTGTCCTGCGGAGATACCTTTGGAAATAATTGTACTCTTGGTATTCTTCCCAAGGTGAATCATTTTGGTACCGGTATCCGCTTGCTGGAAATTGTTGGTCACAGCAATAGAATAGAATTCCCCAATGGAATTATCTCCTTTTAAAACACAGGAAGGATACTTCCACGTAACCGCTGAACCTGTTTCTACTTGCGTCCAGGAAATTTTTGCATTGGTTTCGCAGAGTCCTCTTTTCGTTACAAAGTTGAAAACACCACCTTTACCGTCTTTATCGCCCGGGAACCAGTTTTGGACCGTGGAGTATTTTATTTCCGCATCATCTAATGCGATTAGTTCCACTACTGCAGCATGCAATTGGTTTTCATCTCTGGATGGAGCCGTGCAACCTTCAAGGTAGCTCACATAACTGCCTTCATCCGCAATTACAAGGGTTCTTTCAAATTGTCCTGTACCTGCTTGGTTAATCCTGAAATATGTGGACAATTCCATTGGACATCTCACTCCTTTTGGGATATAGCAGAAAGACCCATCAGAGAATACAGCGGAATTTAAGGCTGCATAGAAATTGTCTTTTCTTGGTACTACGGTGCCAATGTACTTTTTGACCAATTCTGGATGCTCTTGGATAGCTTCTGAAATAGAACAAAATATAATCCCCTTTTCGGCCAGGGTCTTTTTGAAGGTGGTTGCCACAGAAACGGAATCCATAACGATATCCACTGCTACACCAGCCAGTTTTTTCTGTTCATCCAATGAGATTCCCAAGCGTTTGAAGGTATCCAACAACTCAGGATCAACCTCATCCAAACTATTGTACTTCGGTTTCTTATTAGGAGCTGAATAATAGGAAATATCCTGAAAATTGGGTTTGTCGTAATTAACGTTAGCCCATTCTGGTTCTTCCATTTCCTTCCAAACACGAAATGCTTCCAATCGCCATTCCGTCATCCATTCCGGTTCCTGTTTCTTTTGGGAAATAGCAATGACAATATCCTCACTTAGTCCCTTGGGAAACGTATCAGATTCTATATCGGTATAGAAACCATATTCGTATTCTTTGGTTTCCAGTTCCTTTTTTAATTCTTCTTCAGTGTAAGCCATACTTTCAATTCATCTTCACCATACGGTGAATCATGTTCATCGATTAAAGTGAAAAACTTTCACCGCACCCACAGGTACGCTGCGCATTTGGGTTGTTAAAAACAAAACCCTTTCCATTTAGTCCGCCTGAATATTCCAAAGTGGTGCCGACTAGGTACAAAAAACTCTTTTTGTCCACGATGATTCGCACAGCATTGTCCTCAAAAACCTTATCAGTTTCTGAAGCGGTCCTATCAAAATTCAGTTCATATGATAGCCCACTACAACCGCCACTTTTCACACCAACGCGAACAAAATCAGTAGTGGCATCAAAACCTTCCTCGGTCATAAGATTTACCACTTTTTGTTTTGCTGATTCTGAAACTTTGATCATTCTACTTGGATTTATTCTAAATAGCCCACAAATATAGGTGTTTAGTAGGGTTTTATCACATTTACTAACATTATAATAACGAATAATCCGATAGGGGTTATCTATGGAACGTGGCCTATTTGATTTTAATAACCACCAAATCTGAAGATCCTTTTGAAGAAAGGCCTTGAAATTCATCACTGGCAGTTTCACCTACCACTAATAAATGACCATTTTGATCTTCCAATACATCAAAGCCAAAATCAATGCCCGCACCACCAAAAACCTGCTGGTATTCTATGGTTCCTTCGCCGTTGGTTTTTAGAATCCAAAGGTCATTCTCCCCAAAATTCTCTACCAAATCACCATCACCACTTTTTGAATTCCCTGCAATAACAATTCCGTTGTCCAAGGTCGTCTTTAAGCTATGTCCCGAATCAAAAGCGGTACCGCCGAAATTCTTTTGCCATTGCAGATTCCCATCATCGCTTAATTTGATCAACCATAAATCAGATTCCCCATTGTTTTGTTGAACATCGGAATCACTACTAAACGTATTGCCGGTCACAACGTATCCGCCGTCTGCCGTTTTGGCAATGTCATAGGCTTTATCAATTCCAGTTCCTCCAAATGATTTTTGCCAAACTAAATCCCCAGTGGAACTCACTTTTACTACCCAATAATCATAACTTCCCTTGGGGTCTGTAATGTCAAAATCGTTACTTTCTGATGATCCTGCCATTACGAATCCTCCGTCATCTGCTTGTACTACCCCATAAGATCTGTCATTGTTTGTGCCGCCAAAATACCTGCGCCATTCAAGATTGCCATCTGCATCCAATCGTGTGCCCCAAAATTCCCCAACACCATGTCTGGTCAAATAGCTTCCTTTACCTTCGTTGCCCGCACCACCTGATGAGGTTACATCCAAAAAGCCAGCAAAGAAAAATCCACCATCGGTAGTTTCTACCACATCGTAAGAGTGGTCGTGGCCTGAAAACCCGAAACTCTTTTCCCATAAAATACCACCCGTGGAATCCAATCGTAATATCCAATTGTCATGAAAACCTTCATTATTGCTTCCATCTCCATCATCGCTCATGGCATAGCCAACTATGGCATAACCCCCATCACTCAACTGAATTATGGATTGTCCTCGGTCGTCCTTGGAACCTCCATAGGTATTGCTCCATTGTAAATTCCCCTCTGAATCCAATTTTAGGAGCCAGTAATCATTAACCATGGTAGTCTTCCCAACTAAATCTCCGTCCACACTATTACTGAATCCCAAAACAGCATATCCCCCATCTTGGGTTTGAATGATGGATTGAGCCGTGTCTTCACCAGAACCTCCAAACGTCCTTATCCAATCCACTTCGCCTGTAAAATCTACAGTTGTTGGAGGATTGACCGTGGCATCATCAGTATTACAAGAGTAAAGTGCCAGTAAAACCAGCAGTCCAAAAATCTTTTTCATAGCTTAAATTAATTTGATTTTTGAATTACAAATAATCCCGAATTGGTATCGCTAACTATTATTTTTCCGCTTTCAAAGTAAGGATAGACACTCCATACCCCATCAAAACCGGGTGCATTGTTGGCAGGCAAGGTATCGAAAAATGCAATTTCCGAGATGTTCTCGTTGGCAATATCAGAGATATCCAAAACCCGCACCCCTGCCGAATAATTGGCCAAGAAAAACTCATTGCCAAGCACATATCCATTGTGGTCAATGGCAGTCGTAGGTCCTAGGTAAGTCGTATGCAAAACCGGGGCGTCCAAATCCGTGAAATCAAAAATCAATGTCCGAGAATTGAATCCAAAATTGATCTCATCCAATTCATCACCCAAAATAAAATAGCGGTGATCTTCAGTAAACCAACCTTGATGCGTATATCCGATGTTGCTATAGCCAATTGATGCGATTTCCGACGGATTTGATTTATCCGTAATGTCTATAATGGTAATTTCGTTTTCATTGGATCCAATGAAAATTTCACTGCCGGTATAGTCTGCGTCGGGACCACTATAGGTCACTACTTGAGCATCATGTGTATACCCCTTCGCTCCAAATCCTCCAACTCCTGATGGATTGGTCGGACTTTGCACGCTTATAAAATGAACACCACCTCCAAAAGCATCATTACGCGCTGTTCCCACGGGATAAGCAAATCCCATTTCTTCATTGATCACAATGTTATGCGCATTTCCGATTCCCGTATATACTGCATCAGCATCAAAAACTTGCGGTGGATTTTGAACATTGCTCAATCGGGAAAGGTCAAAAACTTGCATACCATGTCCTGTTGCTTCAGATACCACAAAGGCATGATTAGCGTAAACTTTCACATCTCGCCAAATACTGGATACAGTCTCCGTAAGCATCTTCCCTAAATAAACGGGATTATCCGTATCTGTAATGTCGATAAATGCTGTACCATTATCCAGGCCAAGAATTGCGTATTCGTTCCCAGTAGCTATATCTGTCCATCCCCAAATATCATTGGCAGAAGTAGCATTGAATGCTTGAAGGTTCATTTGCACCAGAAGGTCATATCCGTTACACGGGTATATTGATGCCATTCCGCCTTCACATGGTTCCAGACCGGTCACCGTTGCACTTCCGTTTCCAATATCAGGTGGATCAGTCCCAGGGTTTCCTCCATTTCCTGGATTGCCCCCATTACCGGGATTTGGATTTGGAGCAGGGTCCGTTCCATTATCGCTGGTACACGAAAAGATAAAGAATGCTAATAGCATGAAGATGAGGTGTCTTCCCATTTCAAAAGCAATTTTAAGTTCCTTTTTTAAAGATACCATTTTATAATTATCCTCATTACTTTTGCCGAATGTTAGAAGATAAAAACCAACAGCGAACTTCGCTTGAAAATCTTGGGGAATTTGGACTCATCAATCATTTGACCAAACACTTTGAAATACAACACACATCTACGCTAAAAGGAATTGGGGATGATGCTGCTGTCTTGAATTTTAAGGATAAGAACGCCGTAGTCTCCACGGATTTATTGGTTGAAGGTGTGCATTTTGACCTTAGTTATATGCCCTTAAAGCATTTAGGCTATAAATCTGTGATGGTCAACTTATCAGACATATATGCCATGAATGCCATTGCCACACAAATTACCGTTTCCATTGCTATATCCAATAGGTTTCCATTAGAGGCCCTTGAAGAATTTTATGCAGGAGTGGCGCAGGCGTGCAATGTGTATAATGTAGATTTAATAGGTGGGGACACAACCTCCAGTACCAAAGGAATGTTAATCAGCATTACCGCTATTGGAATGGCTAAAACTGAAAAGCTTGTTTATCGCTCCGGGGCAAAAGAAAACGACCTTTTAGTGGTTAGTGGTGACCTTGGTGGCGCCTATTTGGGCTTGCAGGTTTTAGAGCGCGAAAAGGAAGTGTTTAAAGTTAATCCCAATAATCAACCTGACTTAGAACCCTACTCTTATATTGTTGAGCGGCAATTGAAACCAGAGGCAAGAATGGACATTGTTGAGCTGCTTGAAAAATTGGAAGTCAAGCCAACTTCCATGATCGATATCAGTGATGGACTTTCCTCGGAAATTCTTCATTTGTGTGCCAATAGCGAGGTAGGCTGCAATTTGTTTGAAGATAAAATTCCTTTGGATCCTACGGTCATCTCCACTTCAGAAGAATTCAAAATGGATTCCACAACCATTGCCTTAAGTGGTGGCGAGGATTATGAGTTATTGTTTACCATTGACCAAACTGATTTTCCAAAAATAAAGGCCAATCCCAATCTAACAGTAATTGGTCATATTGCTGCTAAAGAAGAAGGCACGCATTTGGTTACCAGGGCAAATACTAAAATTGCGCTTACAGCCCAGGGATGGAATTCATTTAATGAGGAATAAAAAAATCCCGAAAATTAGCACACTGCTGATCAAAAGGTCTTGGGGCACATAACGATTTGAACGAAGCGCTTTAGCTATCTCCGGGATAAAATCTTTACAACGATGAATACTTAACCGAACAGGTTAAGCTACTTGAGGAACTTGTCTTCCTCTTCGCTTTCTATACATATCGGAAAGGGTACTGTTAATGTCCTGCATTTCCGGGGTAAGCTCGGAAAGCTTGCCGCTTGCATCTGTAGTGACTTGCTTTTGGCAGTGAATGCATTTGTACTCCTTAATATGTTGTGTTACTTTTTTGGAAACCACATAGTGATGTCCAAATAAGTTGCAGAAAAAAGAAGAGAATTTGTTGCCATGGTGGTTCGGGGAAGTCTTCATAAGCTTGGTGTTGTTTGGGGCAGGCATTTATTCGATTTGGGGTCGATCAATGCGTAGATATATTGCTGTAATTTTATGTTATACGTTCGTGTTTGGTAATTAGATCTATTTTAGCAACGGATGTTGATAACTTTTTATTTTGCAAAGCAATTCCAAAAAGCTGTTTTTCGATGAAATGCATGAACATCGTCCAAATATTGCATTCTACCGATGAGTTGCGTTTCGAAATATAATTATTTGAATTATTTTAACAAAAAATTATTAACACTTTATGAACAAAAAAACGGTGGCCATCACGGCCTTTGCCCTTTTCTCACTTTTTTTTGGCGCAGGTAATTTGATCTTACCCCCGCAATTGGGATTTAAATCAGGAGAATGGTGGTGGTTGGTTACAGTTGGTTTTTGTTTATCGGCTGTTTTTATACCTATCCTTGGAATCCTGGCCCATGCCAGATTACAGGGGACCATGTTCGACTTTGCAAAGAAAGTTTCTCCTAGCTTCAGCCTGATCTATTGTTATATCGTATATGCCATTTCCATCGCTCTTCCTTCACCAAGGACTGCTTCTGTAACACATGAGATGGCTATCCAACCCATTTGGGATTCTTCCTCTTTGTTTACCAGCATCTTATACTTTGGTTTGGTTTACGTCTTTGTGGTCAATCGTTCCAAGATATTGGATGTTATTGGAAAGTTTTTGACACCGGGTATTTTGATCGTTCTCGCCTTGATCATGGGTGTCGCTTTTTTTGAATTGGAGTTCAATTTTGGTGCCTCCCAATTCCCTAACCCATTTACACATGGAATCCTAGAAGGGTATCAAACCTTTGATGCCATTGGAGCCGTAGTTGTAGGAGGAGTGATCATCATTTCAATCAATCTGAAAAGTGATGGCATGGCATATGCCGAAAAGAGAAACCTTATTGCCAGAGCGGGTTGGTTTGCCGGTTTGGGGTTGTTTTTGGTATATACTGGTTTGATCATTACAGGAGCTTTGTTCGGGGATTCCTTTGATCCTGAGATTTCGCGAACGGCATTACTTAGCGGTATAAGTCAGAAAACTTGGGGCAACACTGCCGCTTTGCTCTTGAGTATTTTGGTAAGCTTGGCCTGTTTCACAACCGCAGTAGGTATTGTAACCGGTACTGCAGATTTTATAAAAGGGCGGTTCAACAATTCTCAACAAGCCTATATTATTACGACCATTATTGCTTGCATTCTCGGCGTACTGATGGGGCAATTCAATGTCGGGTACATCATAGCTGTCGCCCTACCTGCTTTAATGTTTATTTATCCCATTACCATAGTATTGATCGTGCTGAATGTGCTACCCGAAAAGTGGGCTTCTCCCAAAGTTTTTAAATGGGTCGTCGTTGCTACGGTTTTATTTAGTATCCCGGATTTTATAGGCAGTATTGGTTGGGGTGAATCCATTGTTCCAATTACCCAATACATCCCATTAAGCCAATTTCATATGGGTTGGGTAATCCCTGCAATGGTGGTTTTTGGAGTGGCGAATTTGGTGAGGGATTAGAAGAGAATAGACTTGTTTTTTAAGTCTTTGATCATGCCAAAGCATGGAGTCATGTTAACTTTCACTATTATGGAGTTTTTTTATTTCATAATCAAATCTTAACACTTTCATATTCCATAATGTTAAGGTTTGTGTGGCGCTTATTCTATTCTTTAAGCTTCTTACTACTAGGGTGTCTTTAAATGACTTTATGAATTTAGCCCATAATTGCCCTTTGGAATCTTTTAATAAAAAATAGAAACCGCTATCACCAATTTTTTTTCCTTCTGAACTAAGTATCAGTTCTCCTCTTGTTCCAACTTTTGGAGTTAAAATAACCGTGGCATTCCCGTTTGGTAGTGGAAACATTGCCTTAATACAAGTAATCCCCGATGGCATAAGGCAAGTGTCATAAACCCCAGAATAAACAACTTGACCCGTAGATTTAAATGCTCGAAACCAAATTGTCCTTATTACTTCGTTCGTTTTAGAATCGAGTAATTGTATTATTTCGTTTGTCAATCCAGAGGCACTCTTAACATTTCTAATTGGAACATTTAGTTGTTCTATTCTTTGACTAAATATAAGCTTTACTAAAAGACCAAATCCTTTAAAAATCGGATTCCATTTCACCTTAAATTGGAGATCATAATTAGACGTATTCTGATAAAAGTCAATGACTTCCTTAGACAACCTATTCGATTCATTTTTAGGTAGACATAATTGTTCAATGGATTGAATCAATCCCTTGTTTTTGGTTTGATTATCAATAATCAAATGTTCTTTTTCAGCTAATTGTTTTATAAATTTTAATCCTATACCATTTTTCTCGCCAAAAGGTCCAAGAAGCCATTTGTGCTTTGTTTTATCAATTTTATTTCCAAAAAGAATGACCCATTGCTGTGTCATCCAATCTTGTATACTTTGATTTTTCTTTGCGATTCCCATTTTTATGGAATTCTTAAATACCGGGAATAAAGTTTGACTTTCCCTTCCATTCGCCAAACTCTGATAGAGGCTTAAATCTAAGTGTTGTAAACTCGAAATGAAAATCTTTTCTTTCTCTTTCGTTCATAGCATTGGCATGTCGTCTTGGTTTTTCAACCGTTGTATGGCCATGAACCATATCTGTCATTTCTTTTTCTGTTTTCCAAATTGAAAAAGTTGAGACCGTAGTAGGAAATTTTATAGATGCCAATGAAAGAGTAGTTCCAGGATGATCTCTAACTAGTTTTTCTGCAGGCCTTCCCCATTGGATAAACCTAGGTATTGCCAATGGTTTCATTCTTGCAATTGTAACAGCTACTACTGGAGAATTTGGACTTTTTAATTTGTCGATTTGGTTTGATATTTTGAATCCGTGGAACTTTCCCCATATTCTAGTAAAGACCAAACGAACATGCCACCCTTCTGCAAGTACTCTTCCAAAACTGTCTTGTTCCATATAGTTTTTAAGAGCCATTTCATTTTCCCATTGCATAAAAACGGCAACTTGTCCAATTAAAACCCTAGATGGAGAAAAGATAGGAGAACCTAGGGTCATCGCTGTCATATATTCACAGTGAATAAGTCCTTTCGTTTTGTCAGAAATTGGATTCGAGAATATTTTTTTTATTGAATCAAAGATGGACAGTTCAACTAAATGATAAGAGAATATATTCACTTTTACGGGATTGTTACTTCACTGTTATTCTTCAAATTTCTTACCTCCTTTGTAAAATGAATCATCATTAAATGATTTAGAACCAATGATTAAGAAAATTTGACCTATGTTATCTGGTGTAGTTTAAGGAAAGCTTAAGACCCCCGCTTCTTTTTATTGTAGTGATAAATCGCGTAAGCTATACCAACCAAAATCACAAAAGGAAGGTACGACCCAATAACAACACCAATTTCATAGGCACTGTCCGGCGCTTCTTCCATTTTCTTTTCAATGTCAACCTGCCACGTAAGTATCGTTGCTATTAATTGTAAACTATGCATTCATCAACGTTTCTATTTCCTCGGCTTCAATTGGTATGTTTTGCATCAAATTAAAAGGCTCCCCTTTTTCTTGGATCACTACGTCATCCTCCAAACGGATCCCAAATCCTTCTGCTGGGATATAAATTCCCGGTTCCACCGTAAAGACCATATTGGCGGTCATTGGCGTTTTTAACTCCCCGTAATCATGGGTGTCCAAACCAATATGATGGCTTGTGCCATGCATAAAGTACTTTTTGTATGCAGGCCAGTTTTGATCTTCGTTTTGCACATCCGCTTTATCCAATAATCCTAATCCTAACAATTCAGAAGTCATTAGTTTACCAACCTCTTTATGGTATTCCGCCCAAATAGTTCCGGGCACCAACATATTTGTGGCATCGTTTTTCACGCGAAGTACAGCATCGTAGACTTCTCGCTGGCGCTTGGTGTATTTTCCATTTACTGGTATGGTTCGGGTAAGGTCACTTGAGTAGTTGGCATATTCCGCGGCAACATCCATCAAAATCAAATCGCCGTCCTTGATTTGTTGGTTGTTTTCTATATAATGAAGTACATTGGCATTGTTACCTGCAGCAATTATCGGCGTGTAGGCAAAGCCTTTAGATCTATTGCTGACAAATTCATGCAAGAGTTCCGCTTCCATTTCGTATTCCCAAACTCCGGGCTTGGTAAAGCTCAGTAACCTTCTAAAACCTTTTTCGGTAATGTTGCAGGCTTCCTGCATCAATGCAATTTCTTCTGGTTCTTTAACCCCTCTTATCTGTTGCAAAATAGGATTGCTCTTGGCCCAACTATGGGCCGGGAAGTCCTTTTTGCACTTTTCAATAAAGCGATCTTCCCTAGTCTGTGTAACCACCGCCTGACGGTAATGCTCATTTGTGTTAAAATAAATCGTATCCGCTTCCGTCATTAAGTCAAAAAACACCTTGTCAAAATCTGTCAACCAATACACTGTTTCTACTCCGGAAACGGCAGTGGCCTGGGCCTTCGTCAATTTAGCTCCTTCCCAAATGGCGATATGCTCGTTGGTCTCACGCACAAACAAAATCTCCCGGTGCTTTTTATCCGAAGCTTCAGGAAACAACAACAGGATGGTTTCCTCTTGATCAGCTCCGCTTAGGTAAAAGATATCACGGTGTTGCTCAAACTTCATGGTACTATCCGCACTTATGGGGTAGATATCATTGGAGTTGAAAACCGCAAGGCTCTTTGGTTTCATTTGAGCCATGAATTTTTTACGGTTTTTGATAAAAAGCTGGTTGCTGATCGGATGGTATTTCATGTGAAAAAATCTATTTGTCCAAATGTAGGTAATTGCGATACCCAAGACAAATTCATACCTTCCCAAATGAAATAAAACACCTCCTACATGAAACATTTCCAATGGTTTGCTTTGCTCTTATTTTTTCAATTGGGTATGGCCCAACAAAATGCCACTTCTGCTGAAAAAGTTATGACTTCCTTGGCCCAGAAAGCTCAATTGGCCAAAACCTCATCGGTTAAAAATATCCCACTAAAAAATATTGGCCCCTCTGTAATGAGCGGTAGGGTTGTGGACTTGGATGTCAACCCAAATGACCCAACCGAATTTTATGTGGCCTACGCCTCAGGAGGCTTATGGCACACCACCACCAATGGCATTTCCTTTGATCCAGTTCTTGACAATTCAGATACACAAAATATTGGGGATATTGCCGTAGAATGGAATAGCAATACCATCTGGGTAGGTACCGGGGAAAACAATTCATCACGTTCTTCCTACGCTGGTATTGGTATCCTCAAATCTACCGACGGTGGTAAAACTTGGGCCAATATGGGACTGCATGATTCGCATCATATTGGCAGGATCATCGTAAACCCAAACAACCCAAACGAAGTGGTTGTTGGTGTCACTGGTCATTTGTATTCTCCAAATACAGAAAGGGGCGTTTTCAAAACTACTGATGGTGGCCAAACTTGGACGCATAGTTTGTTTGTTGATGAAAATACGGGAATCATAGATCTTGCCTGTTCGCCCAATAATTTCAACATACAATATGCTGCGGCATGGGAAAAAGACAGAAAGGCTTGGAATTTTTCGGGCAATGGTGCGCATTCAGGAATCTATAAAAGTGTTGATGGTGGATCAAGTTGGTCCTTGGTCACTAATGAGGGTTCAGGTTTCCCAACTGGTGATGGTGTTGGACGGATTGGACTCGCGGTTTTTGATGACAATACGGTCTATGCTGTACACGATAGTCAATTCCGAAGGGAGAAAAAAAAGGAAGCGCAAAAAGATGAATTGACCAAAGAGGATTTTAGATCTATGGACAGCGAGACTTTCTTGGCATTGGATGATAAAAAGTTAAACGACTTTTTAAAGACGAACGGTTTCCAGGAAAAATACAAGGCTGAAAACGTAAAACAAATGGTGCGGAGTGGAAGTGTTGCTCCTGTGGATTTGACCAAGTATTTGGAAAATGCCAATTCGTTGCTTTTCGATACGCCTGTAGTTGGTGCCGAAGTGTACCGTAGTGATGATGCCGGTGGAAATTGGAAAAAGATGAACTCGGATTACATCGATGATTTGTTCTATAGTTATGGGTACTACTTTGCCCAGATTAGGGTGGACCCAAGTGCTAAAGACCGTATTTATCTGGCAGGCGTACCCCTGGTAAAATCAGAAGATGGAGGAGATACATTTACATCAATAGGAAAGGAAAACGTTCATGTAGATCATCATGCGCTATGGATAAATCCAAACAGGCCTGGTCATTTGATCAATGGAAATGATGGCGGGGTCAACATCTCTTATGATGATGGTGAAAACTGGATGAAGAACAACTCCCCAAAAGTAGGGCAGTTCTATGCAATCAACATTGATCATGAAACCCCTTATAATGTTTATGGCGGATTACAAGACAACGGTGTTTGGAAAGGGGCACACGACAATAAAGAAAATAAGGCTTGGGAACAAAACGGAATCAACCCATGGCAAATGATCTTGGGTGGAGATGGGATGCAAGTTCAAATCGACAACAGAAATTCCGATATCGTCTATACCGGATTCCAGTTTGGCAATTACTTTCGTTTGGATTTGAGTACCAAGACCAGTCAGTACATTCAACCAAAACACGAACTGGGTGAATCTCCCTATCGTTTTAATTGGCAAACCCCCATCTTACTATCAGAACATAATCAGGACATCCTGTATCTAGGTGGTAATAAATTACACCGATCCCTAAATCAGGGCGATGATTGGGAAACGATTTCCGAAGATCTTACTTCCGGAGGGAAAACAGGGAATGTTGCTTATGGAACGATTACCACCATCTCGGAATCTCCATTTAAATTCGGATTAATCTATGTTGGAACGGATGATGGCTTGATCCATGTCTCTAAAAACGGAGGTGGCAGCTGGGAGCAAATTTCCAATTCCTTATCACAAAATCAATGGGTAAGCGAAGTGGCTGCCTCAAAACATAAAAAAGAACGTATTTATGCTACCCTAAATGGTTATCGATGGGACGACTTTACTCCTTTTATATATGTAAGTGATGATTACGGAAAAAGCTGGAAGCAAATTTCCAACGGAATACCAGACGCACCCGTTAATGCTTTTGTTGAAGACCCAGAAAATGAGAACCTTTTATTTGTCGGAACGGATAATGGACTCTATGTAAGTTTCAATCGTGGTGAAGACTGGGAACTATTTCAAAATGGAATGCCAAATGTTGCCATCCATGATTTAGTGATTCAGTCTGAAGCAAAACATCTTTTGGTCGGCACCCACGGCAGAAGTATTTACAAAGGTGATGTTTCTGTATTACAGCAAATGACCCCTGAGTTATGGAACAAAAAATTGGCGCTCTTCAAAGTGGAGAACATCAAACATTCCAAAAATTGGGGGAATCCAACATATGGGTGGGTTGAACCTAACACTCCGGGCTTGGACCTGACATTTTATGCTTCTCAATCTGGAACGGTCAATGCATCGGTAAGCACTGCTGACGGTGTTGAGGTAAGCGCCATTCAAATGGAAGCCGATAAAGGCTTGAACATATTATCTTATGACCTTGCATTTTCCAAAAAAGGGAAAAGCAATTTTCTGAAAAAAAATAAAATGAAATTGGAAGCTGCCAAAAATGGAAAAACCTATTTGCCAAAAGGAAGTTACAAGGTGACCTTATCCGGCAATGGCACTTCTGAGGAGATTGAATTCAAAATTGAATAAATGCAACTTACCTTAAGCATCCCGGCGCTATTATTCCCGGCAATTTCATTGACCATGTTGGCGTATAATGCACGCTATTTGGCCATTGCCGCTCTCATACGCCAACTTCATAAGCAATACTTACAGGAAGATTCTCAGCCCGTAAAAAAACAAATTGAACAACTACGTAAGCGTTTAGGTATAATCAAAAACATGCAGGCCTCTGCCATTGTTAGCTTTTTGCTCTCCGCGATCACGATGTTTTTAATTTATGTTGAAATGAATGTGTGGGCCAATATCATCTTTGGCATTAGCTTGATATTTTTAATGGTATCCTTATTGCTATCATTGATCGAAGTTCAGTTATCTACAAAAGCCTTGGGTATTCAACTGAGCAATATGGAAGAATAATATTGGGAAGTACTACAATTGAAGGAAAAATAAGGCCAACGTAGTACGCCTATTACTAACAACATTTAAGATTAGTTACGCTAAAAGTTATGGTTTTTTCGGATTCAGCTGAAAAAGTTGAAAAATCCGTAAAAAGCGCGCTATTATTGACCAAAACCGTGATAACTCACACAATAATCCTTAAATTTACCGTCCTCAAAAAGCTAATTTAATCCAGAATAAAATTCTCAACACCAACGAATCATGCGTAGTGTCAGGGAAATAGATTTTTTTAAAAACATCAGGGAAATACGTGAATACGAGTTTGGGGTATTCTATTTCTTTGATGGTCTTGTCATTTCCGAAATTAAGGAAGATGTGGTTTTTAACTGGAACATGGCACAAAAAACAATAGACGCCGCCTACGAAATCATTGGGCGGGAAAAACCCATTGCCTACATTTCCAACCGGATAAACAATTACTCCGTTGTACCCACGGATTGGTTAAAATTCTTCACCAACCGGCATCAATTGGAGTTGTATTCGGTTGTTGCCTACTCCAAAAGCGGCTTGGCAAGTCTTATTCTGGAGCGTATGTTTTTCAAAAACAATATCCGTCAGTTTTCCGATTTGGAAAGCGCCATAAAATGGAGTTTAACCAAATTGGAATCCAAGGAAAATTTACTTCAAAGTCAATAACCGAGGTGAAATAATGCATCTCCCTGATTGACTACGGCCTGATGGTTTATACAAAAAACAAAACCGTCAAATGGAGCTTTGATTTTTTTGGTCTTCTTAGCAAAGGTGTCCGTAACCATTCCCAAAATCTGGTCTTTTGTAATAACTGTCCCATTCTCAACCTCTGGAATAAACATGCCCGCCCTGGAAGCACGGACCCATCTTGTTCCTTCCAAATGAATGGATTGATGTTTCCTTTTATTGGTTTTAACGGCCCGCATTCCTAATTGGACCAAAACATTCTGTATCCCTTTTAATCCCTCATCAATGCTATTTTCGTCAAATCGCATACTTTCTCCAGCTTCAAACACTATTGTTGGTATCTCCAACTTGAATGCAGTTTTACGAAATGATCCAGCAATCAATCGTGACGAAAAATACAGGGGCGCATTGAATGCTTCAGCCAAAAACTTACTGCGATCATCATCTAAGGTGTAACGTACTTGGGGGAAATTATGGCGCAACCCGCCACCGGTGTGCAAGTCGATTGCGTAATCTACTTGTGGTAAAATTTCCGAGGTATAATTGTAAGCAATCCTACTGGCCAGCGATCCTGTTTTTCTTCCTGGAAAACTTCGGTTGACATCCTTTCCATCGGGAACATCCCTTGAAAAATGTATGAACCCAAATACGTTAAGAATGGGAACAACGATCACCGCGCCTTTCTTTACCTGAAACAACTTTTCCTGAAGTCCTCTTCTCAAAGTCTCCACCCCGTTGATTTCGTCGCCATGCAATCCAGCTTGAACCAATAAAGTAGGGCCGGGTTTTTTTCCATTGAACACATGCACGGGAATGTCTATTAACGTTCCCGTTGGCAATCTTGCAATATTGATCTGTACCAACTTGCTTTCTCCCGGAGCAATTTCCGCTCCGTTGATTGTCAAGGTTTTATTTTCTCCTTCTGAGTGCATTCTTTTCAACAAAATCAATAATATGTTTGGCAACATTCACTCCAGTTGCTGCCTCAATTCCTTGTAGTCCTGGCGAAGCATTCACCTCCAAAAGAACCGGTCCTTTTTTTGAACGCATCAAATCCACGCCAGCCACTCCCAAGCCCAAATATTTAGTTGCGTTCAATGCAATGAATTGTTCCTTTGCCGTGGGCTTGATAGCAGTGGTATCTGCACCCCTGTGGACATTAGATCTAAAATCATCCAAATCACTGGTGCGTTTCATGCTTGCAACTACCTTGTTGCCCACCACAATAATTCGAATGTCCTCTCCATTTGCTTCTGAAATATACCGTTGAAGCAGAATACTGGTATCCATTTTATACAACGTGTCTATGATGGATTTTGCCGACTTTTTGGTTTCGGCCAATATTACCCCCATACCGTGCGTACCCTCTTGCAGTTTTATGATTACAGGAGGTCCCCCCAACAATTTTATCTGTTCTTCAATATTATCCGGATTTATGGAAAAAACCGTTTCTGGAATAGGAATCCCTTTCCTGGACATGATCTGTAGTGTCCTTACCTTGTTTCGTGCTCGTGTGATGCCCAAGGATCGTGCTGTACTGAACACATTGTTCATCTCAAACTGTTTGACGATGGCAGCTCCATGCCGTGTCACTTTGGCTCCAATGCGAGGTATGATTGCATCAAACTCGTCAATAACATTTTCTTCATCCAAAAAAATCTGTGGTTTGCCATCGCCAAGTTTAACCGAACATCTTGTGTGGTCAATGAGCTCCACATAATGTCCTGCGTTCTGGGCTTCCTCAAGAATCCTGCGAGTGGAATGTACGTTAAGACTAACAGAAAGTATCGCAATATCCATAAGCTTATTTCTGATGCAATTCAGTGGTAATATCGGTTAAAATTCCCATTTGTTGGAAAAATAAAGTAATTAAATCCTTAAGAATGAGAAGGATTGATAGCTTGGGTATAATGGGTCTAAATAAGACCTTAATGGCTGTTGAAAGCTTGTTAAAAACTCAATCGTGCCGTAAATTTGTTGTCTAAACCAACGCTAATGAGTGGATTGATAAAATCTTCGATTGCCCGCAAAGTAGTGATGGCACTTTCGGGTTTGTTTCTGGTAATTTTCTTAATACTACACGTTACCATCAATTTTGCATCGGTGATTTCTCCCGATTTTTTTAACGAAGCTTCGCACTTTATGGGGTACAATCCTTTGGTACAATACCTCATGCAGCCTATCCTGATCATTGGGGTAATTGTGCATTTTGTAATGGGATTCGCTTTGGAACTCAAAAACAAACAGGCGCGTGGCATCAGCTATGTGAAGTATAATGGAGGAGCTGCTGCACCTTGGGTTTCGCGCAATATGATCTATTCTGGTTTGGCAATACTTGCCTTTTTAGGATTGCACTTTTATGACTTCTGGGTACATGAAATGACGTACAAATACATTGAAATGAATCCGGAAAATCCAACGCGGTACTACGCGGAAACGGTAGAGAAGTTCGCTCCTTTCTGGCGGACCATTATTTATGTAATCTCATTTGTTCTTTTAAGTTTGCATTTATGGCATGGATTCGCTTCTTCATTTCAATCCATGGGAGTCAACAATAAATACACTCCAGCCATAAAGTCGTTTACTAAAATATTTGCCGTGGTGGTTCCGTTGGCTTTTGTTTTCATAGCCCTTTACCATCATCTTAACCCAATAACACATTAATTATGGGCATATTGGATTCTAAAATTCCATCCGGTCCTTTGGCCGATAAATGGACCAAACATAAGAATGAAATCAATCTAGTAAACCCAGCCAACAAGCGTAACATTGATGTAATTGTTGTAGGTACTGGATTAGCAGGTGGTGCTGCTGCCGCTACCTTGGCAGAGTTGGGCTATAATGTAAAGACATTTTGCTATCAGGATTCTCCACGAAGAGCGCACTCAATTGCCGCTCAAGGAGGAATAAATGCAGCCAAAAATTATCAAGGAGATGGTGATAGTTTCTACCGTCTTTTCTATGATACCATCAAAGGTGGTGACTACCGTTCCCGTGAAGGCAACGTTTATCGTCTGGCTGAAGAATCCGCGAATATCATTGATCAATGCGTAGCACAAGGAGTGCCTTTTGCTCGGGAATATGGTGGGCTTTTGGACAACCGCTCATTTGGAGGTGTATTAGTATCACGTACGTTCTATGCCAAAGGGCAAACTGGACAGCAATTATTGCTGGGAGCGTATGCAGCAATGAACAGACAAATCAACCGAGGAAAAATTCAATCCTATAACCGTCATGAAATGATGGATTTGGTATTGGTTGACGGTAAAGCTCGTGGTATCATTGCCCGTGATTTAGTTTCGGGAGAAATTCAAAGACACAGTGCTCATGCCGTGGTATTGGCCACTGGGGGGTATGGAAATGTTTTCTTCCTTTCAACCAATGCAATGGGCAGTAACGTAATGGCCGCATGGCGAGCACATAAAAAAGGAGCGTTTTTTGCCAATCCTTGCTATACACAAATTCACCCTACCTGTATTCCAGTTTCCGGAGAACATCAATCCAAATTGACTTTGATGTCAGAGTCTTTGAGAAATGATGGTAGAATTTGGGTGCCAAAACGTATGGAAGATGCAGTAGCTATTCGCGAAGGCAAGCTAAAGCCAACACAATTGGCGGAGGAAGACCGAGACTACTATTTGGAGCGCAGATACCCGGCTTTTGGAAACTTGGTGCCTAGGGATGTTGCTTCCAGAGCTGCAAAAGAACGTTGTGATGCCGGTTTTGGTGTTAATAAAACTGGTGAGGCGGTCTATCTCGATTTTGCAGCGGCAATTGAACGCTATGGTAGAGAGAAAGCACTTACTTCAGGACTCAAGGATCCAAGTAAGGAAACCGTTACTAAATTAGGCGAAGAAGTCATTGAAGCCAAGTATGGTAACCTCTTCCAGATGTACGAGAAAATCGTTGATGAGAATCCGTACAAGACGCCTATGATGATTTATCCTGCGGTTCACTATACCATGGGTGGAGTTTGGGTGGATTATAACCTTCAGACCACAATACCTGGATGCTACTGCGCAGGTGAAGCCAATTTTAGTGATCACGGGGCTAACCGATTGGGTGCCTCTGCTTTGATGCAAGGTTTGGCCGATGGCTATTTTGTACTTCCATACACTATTGGGGATTACTTGGCCGATGATATTCGAACTGGAGCAATCCCTACAGATTCTCCCGAGTTTGAAGCAGCGGAAAACGAAGTGCGTAGCCGACTGGAAAAATTAATGTCAGGAACAGGAATCCATTCGGTGGATTACTATCATAAAAAACTGGGCAAGATCATGTGGAATAAATGTGGTATGTCCAGAAACGCCAAAGAGCTCGAAGAAGCCATCAAGGAAATTGCCGAACTGCGCAAAGATTTCTGGGAGAATGTAAAGATTCCAGGAGCTGCAGATTCCAAAAACCAAGAACTTGAAAAAGCAGGGCGTGTTGCCGATTTCTTGGAATTGGGAGAATTGTTCGCTAAAGATGCCTTGCACAGAAACGAATCTTGTGGAGGTCACTTCCGTGAAGAATACCAAACCGAAGAAGGTGAAGCCTTAAGGGATGACAAGAACTTCAAATATGTAGCGGCATGGGAATACAAAGGTGAACCCAAAGATGCTGTATTGCATAAAGAAGAATTGGTTTACGAGAATATTGAGCTTAAAACAAGAAGTTATAAATAGTTTGTGATATCATTCACGAGCACATAATAGCGAATACATGAAGCTAACACTAAAAATCTGGAGACAAAAGGACGCTGCATCAAAGGGTCAAATTGTGGATTACATCCTCGATGGTGTGGAAGGCGATATGTCCTTTTTGGAAATGTTGGATATCCTAAATGAGGAATTGGTTTCCAAGGGCGAAGAACCAGTGGAGTTCGATCATGATTGTAGAGAAGGTATCTGTGGTACATGTTCCCTGCAAATCAATGGAGAACCACATGGCCCGGACAGATTGATCACAACTTGCCAATTGCATATGCGCAAATTCAAGGATGGGGATACTATTGTCATTGAGCCGTTTAGAGCAAAGGCATTTCCAGTGATAAAAGATTTGATCGTAGATCGCAGTGCTTTTGATCGTATCCAACAAGCAGGTGGTTACATCTCTGTAAACACTTCTGGAAATACGGTTGATGCAAATGCCATTCCGATTCGGAAAGAAGATGCTGATAAGGCGATGGATGCTGCAACTTGTATTGGATGTGGCGCCTGTGTGGCAGCTTGTAAAAATGCAAGTGCTATGTTGTTCACTTCCGCTAAAGTTTCACAGTTTGCCTTATTACCTCAGGGTCAAGTAGAGGCCGCGGAACGTGTGGAGAATATGGTTCGCCAAATGGACTTGGAAGGTTTCGGGAATTGTACAAATACCGGAGCTTGTGAAATTGAATGTCCAAAAGGAATTTCCTTGGAGAATATTGCCCGTATGAACCGAGAATATCTATCCGCTTCGATTAAAGGATAAAATTCCAATACATAAAGACCAAAACCCAAACTTCAGTAAAAGTTTGGGTTTTTTGTTTATAAAAATGTGAGGAAACGCAAGCGAACAAGCGTTGTTAGCATCCCGGTTTGGTTACCAGAACCACTTCAAATCCTATGGCATCCGAAATGATATTTTCTTTAACGCTATCAATCAATCCTTTGGATTCATATTGAATACCCCAACGGGTTCTATCAATAACAAACTTTGATTTAAATACCTGGGTTTTGTTTGATTCTTCAATAGTCATCCTAAAATTTATGGGATGGGTAATCCCTTTTATGGTCAGCAATGCTTCGGCACTTATTTCCTTGAAATCAACGTAAAAGACCTGGGTGATTTTCAACTTGGCAATCGGATGATTTTTCACATCAAAGAAATCCTCATTCTTTAAATGTGAAACCAGCATTTCGTTGTATTTACCATCTGTATTGACAATAGACTTCATATCTACCACAAAATGCCCTCCCATTATGTTATCTCCCGTCCATAAAAATGTCCCATTAGAAAATTTTACGGTTCCATAATGCTCATTGAACTGGAATAATTTAGATCCAGTCCATTTGATAACACTCTTTTCTGTATCAATATTTATGGTACCTTGTCCATACATAAAGGTATTAAACCCAATACTTACTGCTAATAAGATGATTTTTTTCATTGTTTCGTTTTGGACAAAACTATGTTTGGGGATGCCTCAGGTGGTGAAGAAAATGTAAATGAAATGCAAAAAATTGCAAATATTGACAACAAGGTATTAGGAAAATGAAAGTAATCGTCTACGTATACAGCTTCCTGGTTTTAGGGGTATTTTCCTATTTGGTTGTCAATACGATGACCAGACCTCCAGAGAAAAATTTATCCAGTTTAATAAAAGTTGCACTAAGAAATACAGGGAATTCACTTCTCTTGCAACATAAAGACTCCACATCTTTGGTTATGCCAGTTACTGCATTGGAGTCAGATCAATTTGAATTGACTTTTCAATCAGAACTGCCTATTATTCCGGACAGTCTGGTTGCGTCCCTAGCCAATAATTTTCAAATTCTTAATCTCCCTAACAACTATCTTGTAGAGGTGGTTAATTGCGACACCAAGGAAATATCCTATAGTTATGTCCAATCCGTTGATGAAGAACAAAATCTAATTCATTGTAGAGGCAGGAATCTTCCCAAGAACTGCTATACCATTAATGTTCAGTTCCCTAGTATTTCAAATCAACGGGAATCTACTATGGGTTTTACCTGGTATGCCGTTTTTTTTATTGCCTCCATTGGTGCGGGACTGCTGTTTTGGAACAAGAAGAAAGAAGCTAATGCTTCCTTCTTACCACATTCGTACTCGGCCATAGGCAGCTACGAATTTTACAAGGACCAAAATATGCTGGTCAGAAATGGCGTCTCGTTCAGGCTTACTTCCAAAGAAGCTGAACTGATCAAAATATTCAGCGATCATTTAAACCAAGTTGTTACTCGGGATGTGCTACTTAATGAGGTTTGGGAGAGCAAAGGTGTATTTGTTGGGCGCAGCTTGGATACCTTTATTTCCAAAATCAGAAAGAAATTCCAGGATGATGACCAAGTCAATCTGCTGAATGTACATGGAATTGGCTATAAACTTGAAATCACTAAAAAATTTCGGAACTAATAGCAATCATGTCCAGTAAATACCAAAAAGAGCGTATACAAGTCCCTCGTTTCAACGAAGCCTCTGGTTTTTATACCACACCTGAGCGCTCTAAGATAATGGGCAAAATCCGTGGTAGGAACACCAAGCCAGAATTACGGTTTCGGAAGGCCTTATGGGCCGCAGGCTATCGTTATCGTGTTGATTATAAAAAGTTGATCGGCAGGCCCGATATCCTTCTTAAAAAATACAAGACCGCAATTTTTATTGATGGTGAGTTCTGGCACGGGCAAAACTGGCCAGAACGCAAACAAAAAATCAAAAGCAATCGTGAGTTTTGGATAGCCAAAATTGAACGGAATATGCAACGGGATGAAGAGGTAAATCACGAATTGAAAGCAATGGGCTATACCGTTTTTCGGTTTTGGGAAAGTGAGGTTAAAAAGGACTTGGACCGCTGCCTTCAAAAAGTGTTGGACAAATTAAAGGAACAATCAATTCATGGATAATATCATTTCCAAATTACCCAATGTAGGTACCACAATTTTTACTACAATTGGCCAATTGGCCCTGCAACATAATGCAGTTAATCTTTCGCAAGGTTTCCCAAACTTTCCTCCAGACCCTGCATTACTTCATTTGGTGGATGAAGCACTTCAACTGGATTACAACCAATATGCTCCCATGCAGGGTTCTAAAGCACTCCGTGAAACCCTATCTGAAAAAACGGAACAACTCTATGGTAAATATTACCATCCTGATACCGAGATAACCATTACCTCTGGGGCAACACAAGCTATATTTACCACCATTGCAGCTTTTGTCAATCCTGGGGACGAGGTCATCATTCTACGTCCGGCCTATGATTGTTATGAACCAGCAATTGAGCTTTTTGGCGGTAAAGTAGTCCCTGTTGATTTGGTGGGCAAGGATTTTGAAGTGGACTGGGAAGCCCTTAAATCAGCCGTTGGCGCTAACACGCGAATGCTTATCATCAACAATCCGCATAACCCTACGGGTAAACTATGGGCTGAAGCTGATATGCAAAAGTTTCAAGAAATACTATCTGGAACCAATGTGATCTTGCTAAGTGATGAAGTCTATGAGCATATTGTATTTGATGGAAAACCGCATCTTAGTGTATCAAAATATCTAGATTTGGCCTCTAGAAGTTTCATTACATCTTCATTTGGAAAAACATTTCACATCACAGGTTGGAAAATTGGCTACGTGGTAGCGCCAAAAGAACTTATGAAAGAATTCCACAAGGTGCATCAGTATAATGTGTTTTCTGTTTTTAGACCAGCCCAATATGCCTTGAACCAATATTTGAAAAACCATGACCACTATTTAGAACTAGGGTCCTTTTATCAGCAGAAGCGAGACTATTTTCTGGAAGCAATAAAAACCTCAAAGTTCACAGTTAAACCATCAGGTGGTACTTATTTTCAACTTTTGGGTTATGACCAAATCAGTGAAGAAAATGATATGGAGCTTGCCCTACGATTGATTAAGGAATATCAATTGGCCAGCATCCCGATTTCCGTTTTCTGCGGACCAAGTTACAATCAACGATACCTTCGTTTCTGTTTTGGTAAAACCGAAGAGGTATTGGACAAAGCAGCGGAAATCCTTATTCGGATCCAATAGCTACAATTGCTTTTTCACAATACTGAATAGCTGCAAAACATCCGAAAATGGGAGGTCAAAATCCTGATATTCTGGGGATGTATTCAGGTTCCCACATTTAAAGGTTTCTTGTTCCGGATGGTATCCCCGTATCTGTTTGCAGATAACACGGTCTTTACAAACTAGAATATAGGGCTTGTCCAAAAGTTCATAATCTTCGTTCCAAAACTCCTTTTTATCCAACTCAACGCCTAGCACAATAGATTTATTTGGAACAGAATCAATGCTTCCATCAAACATGGAATCTCCAGAAATCTCAAAAGCCATATGCAGTTCTTCCCCCATGGCATCCAACACAAAGCCGGTTTGAAAAGCATTTTGCGATGGCACACCTGCCTTTACACGATGAATATACTCTTGGTGGTCCTCCATCAAAACCAAGGAAGTCATTGCCAAAATCTTGCCCCTATCCAAAGGGTAGAAGACGCTTCCGTGTTTTGTGAAGGGTTTCTTCTTGCCGTAATTGTCTTTGGGATCATGGAACTCATGGATGTAAAGTTCCGGAATGGTCATATCAAAAAACTCGGCAATCTTCTTTAAGTTCTTCATGGGAATGTTTGCCTCCTTGCGCTCGTAAAGTTGTATTGTTCTTAGGCTTACTCCTATTTTATTGGCAAATTCCGTTTGATTTATCCCTATTTTTTTCCTTAACTCTTTTATTATGCGCATAAAATCATTATCTTGTGTAATATTTTTACGCTACAAGTCATTGCTGCGTAGTCATCATCCTCACCTTTGTAATTCACTTACGATCAAATATAGAAAAAGCGAATTACTTCCATTTTCAGTATTTTAATCCTTCAATTCTATTCGATGGGACATCTCAAATCTATCTACCTACAAGGCATCAAAAAGGACATTTTCAATGAATCAGAGTTTGGAAAACCTATAAGCGATGATTTATCAGCAACACTAAGAAGAAACATTACCAAAGATTATATGGCTGATATTGCCACCCAAACTGGTATTAGTTTTTCTACCATCCGGGATGTTGTTTATAGAACCAATAGCCTTACTGCTGGCAATTCTGTGGCAATTGGCCTATTGGTAAAAACTGCTTTCGAAAATTCACTTGCTCGTAAAAGGCAAAATGATAGGGACATTGTGTTTCTGGAACGGATTTTAAAGTTCTAAGCGCAGCAACCAATCTGTTTGTTTATCCTTGCCAATAAAGTAAGGGTGCGTTCCAAACTTTGTGAATCCATTGTCCAGGTAAAATTTAATGGCCCTTGGGTTATGTTCCCATACCCCCAACCATAAATAATCCAGGGCATTTTTTTTGGCCAAGACAATAACTTGATCTAGTATCCATGCGCCAATACCTTTCCCTTGGTTACCCCCTAATACATAAATGCGTTCCAACTCCATGGAATTTTCATCTTTGATATCGCTTTGAGACTTACCAATATTTACTTTAAAATAGCCAACAAGTTCCGTTGAATCATACACAAAATAAAAGGACGTTCCATCCGAGTTTATTTCGTTTAGCAACTGCGTTTCGTTAAAAGCAGTTTCGATGTAGTTCTTAAAATCATCTGGGTCATTCTGTGCCTCAAATGCTGCAATAAACGTATCCCGCGAAATATGCGTCAATAAAGACGCATCGGATGTTGTACATTTTTGAATTGACAAATGCGTTGTTAGAGGTTTCATAAGCCTAAAAATAGGGATAAAAAAAAGAGCCTAACTTGGTGTTGGCCCTTCGATTTTTTGGTGGTAATTAATTGATTTAAAGCATGAAAAGCTTTTTAATCAACAACATAATTCCAGTAAAAAAATCGTTTCTGTAAACTTGTACATTGTCCTCAACTGAGGAGCGGGTTAATTTGGGTGCCATGGTGTTGATTTTAATGGAGTTAATTTGGGAAAAATATTCTACAAATCCAAAATACCTCTTAAGTTTTATGAAATAAAAAAAATGTTGTGAAAATCATGCTGTTTGTGGTGAACAAACTTAACCACAACACCTACAAAACCATCTCTGGCACGTTATCATCAACTAGTAATTTACCCTCTGTGGCATTAACAATTTCTTCTACGGAAACACCAGGAGCTCGTTCCACTAATTTAAAACCTTCTGGGGTTACTTCCAGAACGGCCAAATTGGTGACAATTTTCTTTACGCAACCGACCCCTGTTAACGGTAAGGTACAGGCTTTTAGTAATTTGGATTTTCCAGCTTTGTTGGTGTGCATCATGGCAACAATAATATTCTCTGCGGAAGCAACCAAATCCATAGCTCCTCCCATTCCTTTTACCATCTTTCCCGGAATCTTCCAATTGGCAATATCACCGTTTTCCGCAACCTCCATTGCGCCTAATATGGTCAAGTCAACATGCTGACCACGAATCATACTGAAACTTAATGCAGAATCAAAAAAAGAAGCTCCGGGCAATGTGGTTATTGTTTGCTTACCAGCATTGATAATATCTGCATCTTCTTCACCTTCAAATGGAAAGGGGCCCATGCCCAATACCCCATTTTCGGATTGAAATTCAACACTGATATCCTCTCGTACAAAATTGGCCACCAAAGTCGGTATCCCTATACCCAGGTTAACATAATAGCCATCTTTTACTTCTTTAGCGATTCTTTGCGCTATTCCGTTTTTATCCAACATTTTTAATTCCTAATTGATTAATTACTAATGAAGCAACGCATTCGTACATTACTCTTAGCTGTTGTTTAATTTCTTTTTACTTGTACTTACTATTTTACCCAAAATAAGGCTCAGTTCACTTGATGTACTTATCAATTCTTCATTGCAAGGGTAGGATTTTGACTTTTCACACAATTCCAGCCAGTATTTGGTTTCTTCCAATTCTTTGGCTGCGATTTTTAATTTATGGACAAAATCAGCCATGCTTTCGGCATTCTGTGCTTCTCTGATATTTGCCCCTACACTTGTACCCGCTTTAAGTAATTGTCTTGCAACTACGAATTTTTTATTTCCTTCCAACTCCTCACAAAACTCAATTACCAATAAAGCCAGCTCTGTTGATTTAGTCACAACTACGTTTTCCCTCACCTCCATCATTCAAACATTAGTTTATTTGCACATTATGATTTAATTCGAACGGTTCGCTGTTCAATTCGTTTTTCATACTGCTTTCCTTGGAAAATTCGTTGCACAAAAATTCCTGGAATATGAATTTCATTGGGGTCCAAAGTCCCGGCGGGCACCAATTCTTCAACCTCAGCCACGGTGATTTTTGCCGCACCACACATACAGGGATTAAAATTTCTAGCCGTTCCTTTAAATATTAAATTTCCAGCTTCATCACCTTTCCATGCTTTTACAAACGCGAAATCGGCCTTGTAGGCAGGTTCGAGAACATACATCTTACCATCAAATTCTCGGGTTTCTTTTCCTTCGGCAACTTCGGTTCCGTAACCTGCGGGTGTAAAAAAGGCTGGAAAGCCGGCTTGGGCGGCTCTGCATTTTTCAGCCAAAGTACCTTGGGGCGTTAACTCAACTTCCAGTTCCCCGCTGAGCATCTGTCGCTCAAACTCATCGTTTTCGCCCACATAAGAAGAAATCATCTTTTTTATTTGATGCTTCTGCAATAAAAGTCCCAGACCAAAATCGTCTACACCGGCATTGTTGGATATACATGTAATGTCACGGATACCCAATTCCACCAACTGTCCAATAGCGTTTTCCGGAATACCGCAAAGGCCAAATCCTCCAAGCATAAAAGTCATTCCGTCTGCTACACCTTCCAAGGCATCCTGTACATTTGAAACTGTTTTTTTGATCATTTCCAATAGTTTTTCTGAACGTTTGAAATTACGACTAAAATAAAAAAGCCCCAAGAAACAATGCTGCTTCTTGGGGCCGAATTTATTCATTTACCATAGGACTAAAATCCGATATCTTCATCAAGATCGTCCTCGGTATCGATTTCTTCTTTAAGTTCTTTCAAAATCTTGGTACAATCCACATTTATCGTCATTTCTTCGGGTTCCTCAAAAGCTTCAATTGAGACACCCAATTCCTCGTTTTCATAATTCTTCTTCATATAAAGGGCCCAAATTGGCAAGGCCATTGAAGCACCTTGACCATAAAGTAGACTTTGGAAATGCGCGGCTCTATCTTCACCACCAACCCAAACTCCTGTAACCAAATTGGGCACCATTCCCATAAACCACCCATCGCTTTGGTTTTGAGTAGTCCCGGTTTTACCGGCTATTGGATTTGTCAACTCATAAGGATACCCTGTAATGATGTCTTTATAGACGGATTGCTCCTTGGCAAAGGTGTGTCGTAGTCTTGTTCCTGAACCCCCTTGGGTTACCCCTTCCATTAAATTTACCATGGCGTAAGCTACATCCTTACTTAATACGTCTTTGGTTTCAGGGACATATTCGTAAAGGACCGTCCCGTTTTTATCTTCAATCCTAGTGATCATAACTGGTTTCACATACACCCCTTGATTGGCAAAGGTTCCGTATGCACCGACCATATCATACACGTTAAAATCATGCGTGCCCAAAGCAATAGAAGGGACCACGGGAATGTCTCTGTCAAGACCCATGCTGTTAGCGATATTCACCACGGAAGCTGGTCCTACTTTATCTATAAGTTGTGCGGTAACGGTGTTTACGGAATTGGCCAAGGCATTTTTAAGTGTCAGGTTTTTCCCTGAGTACTTCCCGTCTGAATTCTTCGGACACCATGCTTCCATGTTCCCATGCTTTAAGGGCTCAATGCAATATTGATTGTCCGGCAGTGAATCGCACGGTGAATAACGCAATTGATCAATGGCCGCTGCATATACAAATGGCTTAAACGTAGACCCTGCTTGACGGGCGCCCTGGTAAACATTATCATACTGAAAATGTTTATAATCCACACCTCCTACCCAAGCTTTAACGTGACCGGTTTGTGGTTCCATGGACATCATTGCGGTACGCAAAAATGTTTTGTAATAACGAATGGAATCCAAAGGTGTCATTATGGTATCCTTTTCAAAAGAGTCACTGTTCCAATCAAAAACGGTCATTTCCGTTGCTACATGGAACGACTTTCGGATGGAGTCCTCGTTTATTCCTTCCCTGGACATACTTCGCCATCTTACGGAACGTCTCATGGCACTGCGCATAATGGTGTCAATTGCTCCACGTGTTAAATCCACAAATGGTGCAGTAGGATTTCTTTTAGGCGTATTCTGATGAAAGAATTCTGCCTGTAGATTCTTCATGTGCATCTCCACGGCCTCTTCAGCATTCTTTTGCATACGGGAATCTATGGTCGTAAATACTTTTAAACCGTCTAGGTAGATGTTGTATTTTTCGCCATCGGGTTTTGGATTATCGCGCACCCATCTGTTCAACCAACGTTGGGCATGCATCCTAAAATAGGTGGCCAATCCTTCGCGGTGTGATTCCGGGCTGAAATTGATATCCATTTCCAGATTCTGAAGGGAGTCCTTTTCTTCTTGGGTGATGTATTCGTATTTGGCCATTTGCGCCAATACCACGTTTCGTCGTCCTTTTACCAATTCAGGCCTCCTGATAGGGTTATAATATGAGGAGTTTTTTAGCATCCCAACCAAAACTGCTGATTCTTCAGTACGAAGGTCTATAGGTTCCTTGCCAAAATAAATCCGCGAAGCGGAACGGATACCATCGGCATTGTTTAGAAAATCATATATATTTAAGTACATCGCTATGATTTCTTCCTTAGTATACTGTCTTTCCAAACGTATGGCCAAAACCCATTCCATCACCTTCTGAATCAACGCCTTGGATTTCTCTTCCTTTTCCCTTGCTCCAATGAAGAGCTGCCTTGCCAGTTGTTGTGAAATTGTGCTAGCCCCTCCCTTTCTGCCTAAATAAGCGAAAGCCCTAATGGTTCCCCGTGCATCTATCCCAGCGTGTTTAAAATACCTAGCATCTTCAGTGGCAACAAGTGCATCCACTAGGTTACTTGGCAGGTCGCTAAAAGCTACAGGAGTTCGATTATCATTCAAATAGAACTTTCCAAGGGTTTTCCCGTCAGAAGAAATGATTTCGGTGGCTAAGTTGGTCTCAGGATTTTCCAGATGCTCATATTCGGGCATGGGTCCAAACAATCCCCAAGATGCCAATAAGAATATAAGAATTGCTGAAAGGACTCCAGCTCCGAAAAGAATCCAAAACCATTTGATGAAAGGAAGGAAGCTCTTTTGCTTGTGCTTAGCTTTTGCCATTGTTTATTGGGTGCTTTTTTCAATTTCCAATCCTACGTCCGTGATTCCATCGAGGATAAACAATCCATCTACTTCACCATTTTTACGCATGGCATGGGAAACACTTAACTTATATACGCCAGAATCTGGAAAAACGATGTTTTCCTTATACCAAAGTTTGCTTTCCTTGATACTTCCCATACCTTTTCCCAACCATTCTCCGGTGGGTTTCGCCATTCTATATTCCAAGGTGTCGCGTTGCGTGTTCCCATCAGGAAACTCCAACTCGGTAATCAGGAAGAGGTTACTAAACGGAAAGGTGTTGTCATTTCTGACACTGATGAACATATTGTGTTGTTGAATGGAATCCAGTTCCAAAAACTCAAAATGCAATGTTTCATCCATTTCCCATTTCCCATTTGACAACGCCTCATATTCTGAAAAGACCAAACCGCTGTTGCATGAAATCAAACTCATGCATAAAACCAAGATCAGGTAAAATTTATTGTGCATTGGAAGATGCTTTTGGGCGATTTTTTCTTCTTTTCTTGTTTCGTTTCTTTTTCTTGGGACGATCAAATCGGGTTAGACTGTCTTGGCCAACTACATTCTCAAAGGCCATTTTTTCCTCGCTAACATTATCTTGTGCGTAATCTTCAAGGTTATCTATTTTTTGCCCTTTTTTATTCAGCGCAATAATTTCCAAGACATTGTCTTTGTCCAAGGCATGCCAAGTGGCTGGGTCATCCCTGTAAGAAAACCAAAGTGTTTTTTTGAATATATCGGCCTTTTGGCAAAATGCCACTCCTTTTTTTGTTTGAAGTTTACTGTCTTGGGATGGAAAATCCTTTAAGGCCTCCAAGTACATATCCAGTTCGTAATTGAGACAACATTTGAGTTTGCCACATTGCCCTGCCAATTTCTGGGGATTCAATGCCAATTGCTGATAGCGTGCCGATGCCGTACTAACGGACCTAAAATCCGTTAGCCAAGTGGAACAACAAAGTTCACGACCGCAGGAACCAATACCCCCTAAACGTTGAGCCTCTTGTCGGTAACCGATTTGACGCATCTCTATTCGGATGCCAAAGGCTTTGGCCATATCCTTGATCAACTGTCTAAAATCAACCCGCTCTTCTGCTGTGTAATAAAATGTGGCTTTGGAACCATCGCCTTGAAACTCAACATCGCTGAGTTTCATCTGAAGTTTTAGCGAAATGGCTATTTCGCGAGAACGTTTCTGTACTTCGGCTTCTTTATCACGACTTTTTTGCCAAATGTCAATATCACGTTGAGAAGCTTTCCTGTAGATTTTGGGAAGTGTATTGTCATCTGCAGCGACCTTTTTGCGCTTCATCTGTACCTTAACCAATTCGCCAACCAAAGTAACAATGCCAACATCATGACCTGATTTGGCTTGGGTAGCCACAACATCCCCAATAGCCAAAGGAACGTTGTCTACGTTTCTAAAGAATTCTTTTCTACTGTTCTTGAATCGGACCTCAACACAGTCAAATGGTTTTTGACCGTTGGGTAGCGACATATTGGAAAGCCAGTCAAAGACTGTAAGCTTGTTACAACCATCTGTGCCACAAGTACCATTGTTCTTGCAACCCCGCGGTTGTCCATCCTTGCCGGTTGAACAACTGCTACATCCCATATATAATATCTTGATTTAGAGCCTAAAAACACAAGGCGCTAAAAAAGGTTCATAAATAATCTTGAGGTAAAGATAGCATAATTTGAGGCAGAAGCGAAATGGTTGTCGTCAACCCAAAACGGACATCCATCAAACCAGATGGTGTATTGGTAAAATGGCATGACTAATATCAATTTAATTCTGGCACATTTGGGTTTAATCGTAAAAACCCAAATTATGAAATTGAAATTCCTATTTGTTTTAAGTGTTCTGGTTTTTGCCTTGCATTCCTGCAGCAAGGATGAACCAAAAGTTGAAGAAAATCCTCCAACAATTACCGGTCATAGCGAAAGTGGAGCCATCGGAGCTATGCTTACCATTGACGGCACCAATTTTGGCACCACGATATCGGGAAACACCGTAACATTGAGTGGTGTTGCAGTGACCCTTAATGCTGCTACTGCCACCAAACTAACAGGCACTGTTCCTTCTGGAGCATCCACTGGAAAAATAAGTGTATCCACCGTGAACGGCTCCGCTACAAGCGCTAATGATTTTGTGGTGACCATAGAGGAAACCAATCAACCACCGCAGATTGAAGATCAAGGTTCTGCAGCAAGCGAACTTTCAACAAGCGAAAAAATATTGCATGATGTAGAAGCAGAAGATCCAGAAGGCAGCTCACTGGCATTTGAAATTACAGTAAATGACAACAACCTTTTCGTAATTAATGAACTTGGTGAAATTCGTTTGGCCGAAGGGAAGAACCTAGACTTTGAAACCCAAAAATCACATCAAATTACTGTTACTGTGAGTGATGGAATTAATACTGCAGCAGCGTTTGTTACAATAACCGTGAACAATGAAATTGAATCCCTATTTGAAGATCCAGATGCCTTTATCTTGACTTTTGAGACTACACAAGCCGATGAAGAGATTCAAGTGGGCACAAATGAATATGTTTCTTATGATTACACTATTAATTGGGGTGATGGAACTATAGAAAACATAACCTATAGTACACCGCCAAAACACACCTATTCTAGCATAGGTATGCATACCATAGCGATAAAGGGAGATTTATTCCCAAGAATTATAATGCAAAATAATCCATCTGAAGATAAACTCATTGGTATAGATCAGTGGGGAAATAACAGTTGGAACGGTATGAGGGTTGCATTTGCCGAATGCGAAAATTTATCATACATACCGGATGACATCCCAAATTTGGAGAATGTCACCGATACTGCTCGTATGTTTGATGGTGCTGAAAAAGTGAATGGAGCCGTAAGCTCGTGGGATATGAGCAATGTTACCAACATGAACCTCATGTTTAATGGCGCAAACCTATTTAATCAGGATTTGGGCAATTGGAATGTTACGAGTGTTACAACCATGGTTGGCATGCTTGATAATTCCGGGCTTTCTGAAGTAAATTATGAAAGCACCTTAATTGGCTGGGCAAGTCAAGGTGTCAATGAAGATGTATCCGTTGGTGCCCTAGGCTTATCGTATTGTTCGTCGGAATCTATAACCGCACGGCAAAATCTAATCGATATTGGATGGCTATTTACAGGAGACGAAGAATGTCCACAATAATCAACTAAAAAGAGCCCATTTGAAAATGGGCTCTTTTTTTATCATTTTTTATACTTCAACACCTCTGAACGGCCTTTCTTGAAAATCTTATTGCTTACCGTTTTTCCCTTCCGTAATCGTTTTTGTTCTTCAAAAGGTAAGGCATGTACCTCTTGGCATTCCGTAGAACAACAATCATCCATGGCCTTGGCGCACTCCTCACATTGGATAAACAACAAATGACAGGCCTCATTGGCGCAATTCACGTGAGTGTCACAGGGTTTCCCGCATTGGTGGCAATTGGAAATGATATCATTTGAAATCCGCTCGCCGCGTCGATGGTCAAAGACAAAATTCTTCCCTAAAAATTTGTTTTCTAATCCTTCTGCATTCACCTGGCGCGTATATTCAATAATACCACCTTCTAATTGGTATACATTTTTAAAACCTTTGTGTTTATAGTATGCACTTGCCTTTTCACAACGGATACCTCCGGTACAGTACATGACCAATTTCTTGTCTTCCTTATGCGCTGTAAGGTCGCTTTCTATTATGTCCAAAGAATCCCTAAATGTATCCACATCAGGCGTAACCGCATTTTTAAAATGACCAATCTCACTTTCATAATGGTTGCGCATGTCCACTAAAACGGTATCAGGATCTTCAATTAGTTCGTTGAATTTTTCGGCACCAACATGTATTCCTTTATCGGTTACATCAAAACTTTTATCGTCCAAACCATCGGCAACAATTTTCTTGCGCACTTTTACTTTAAGTTTCAAGAAAGATTTATTGTCCTGTTCCACGGCAATATTCAAACGTACATTCTCCAAAAATGTAACGCTGTCCAAATGATTTTTAAAATCCTGAAAGTTTTCCGCTGGAACCGAAAGTTGTGCATTTACCCCTTCATAGGCGACATAGATCCTGCCAAGAACATCCATATCGTTCCAAGCCAAGAAAAGGTGATTACGTAAAATGTGTGGATTGCCAATATGTGCATATTTATAGAAAGAGATGGTCAACCGATCTTTACCGGCTTCCTCAATAAGTTTCTCCCTTTCCTTTGCACTTAAAGTATTGTACAGTTGCATGCTATACCAATTTTTAAGTTAAAGAATCTGTGGTAAAAAGTTTGGCAAAGGTAATGGCTTCGGGCTAAAAAAGAAAAAGGGCTTCTTAAAAAGAAACCCTCCCAACCGATTAATCCTTTTTCATAGGGCAATTTTCCCTTTTGCCATAAGGCAACGAACCCTTCATGGTCCGCTATGATAATACGAGTTAGTATAGCTTAGATACAGTTGTTCAAAAAGGTTGCGTGAGTCTATTGTTGTATGCAAAAAGAAATGGTATTTTAGCTTCCCTAACATAGAAAATATGAGCAGCGAGAAAGATGCAAAATTGAAAGCCCTAAAGTTGACCTTGGACAAACTGGACAAAACCTATGGTAAAGGTGCTGTCATGAAATTGGGGGATAGTGTAGTTGAAGATGTAGAAGTTATCCCATCCGGATCATTGGGCTTGGATATTGCCTTGGGCGTTGGAGGTTACCCTAGAGGAAGAGTCATTGAAATCTATGGTCCTGAATCTTCAGGAAAAACAACTTTAACGCTCCATGCCATTGCCGAAGCGCAAAAAAATGGTGGCATTGCAGCTTTTATTGATGCTGAACACGCTTTTGATCGTTTCTATGCCCAAAAATTAGGTGTGGATATCGACAATCTTATTATTTCACAACCCGATCACGGAGAGCAGGCACTGGAAATTGCCGATAATCTAATCCGTTCCGGCGCCATTGACATTGTCATTATCGATTCCGTTGCAGCACTTACACCAAAAAGTGAAATAGAAGGTGAAATGGGAGATTCCAAAATGGGCTTACATGCACGATTGATGTCCCAAGCTTTGCGGAAATTGACTTCTACGATAAGCAAAACCAATTGCACCGTGGTTTTCATTAACCAATTGCGGGAAAAAATTGGCGTAATGTTCGGTAATCCAGAGACCACAACAGGGGGTAATGCCCTTAAGTTTTATGCTTCTGTGCGCTTGGACATCAGACGATCCACACAAATAAAGGATTCCGATGGTACCGTACAAGGAAACAAAACCCGCGTGAAAGTGGTGAAGAACAAAGTTGCTCCTCCTTTTAAAACAGCGGAATTTGATATCATGTATGGCGAAGGTGTCTCCAAAGTTGGCGAAATTCTTGATTTAGGTGTAGCCTATGAAATTGTGAAGAAAAGCGGTTCTTGGTTTAGCTACGGGGATACTAAACTTGGTCAAGGTAGGGATGCCGTAAAGGCCCTGTTAATAGACAATCCAGAGCTTTCCGAAGAACTTGAAGCAAAAATTAAGGAAGCCATTGCGGTGGTAACCGCCTAATACATTCCCAAAATTATTATTTTAGGTTGCAAATCCTACGCAACCCTTGAGATTGCTGTACATCTAGGAAGAAAAAGGAATTCTTATGATGAAAAAGGCAATATTGCTGTTCATGCTAATTAGTTCAGCACTACTGTTCAATGGTTGTAGTTTGGATGACGGTCAGAACTTCCATTTTACCACCTTGTCTGTGGTAGATGCAAATTTACCTGAGTTCTTTGAACTCAATGAAACCTATAGTATTGAGGTCACCTATGAACGACCTAATGACTGTACGTTTTTTGAAGGGTTTGATGTAACGCAGACTGCACAAACAGACAGGGATGTTGTAGTAATAGGGTCTGTATTGACAGAAGATACGGCTTGTGCTCAGGTAATACAGGAAGTAACGGCTACGTTTGAATTTGTGGTACTATATTCTGGTGAATACAATTTCAGATTTTATGCTGGTCAGAGTGCTTCTGACAATAGTTCTGAATTTTTGGAATTTACAGTGCCTGTAGTAGAGGTGCCAACTAATTAAATACTATCTAATCCAAAATTAACCAACGTTTGGATATTGAAGAGCTGATAAATAATTGCAAAAAAGGCAAGAGGCAGGCGCAAGCTGAATTATACCGGAAATATTCCGGTATTCTTTTCGGAATGTGCCTCAAGTATTCTCGGAACCGTACGGAAGCCGAGGATAATCTGCATGACAGCTTTATGACCATTTTCAACAAAATTGATCAATATAAATTCAATGGTTCATTTGAAGGTTGGATAAAACGCATCACGGTTAACACCGTTTTGCAGAAATATAGAAAAGAACAATATCTGGATGTAGTTTCCGAAAATGTTGGGGAACAAATCGAAGTGGACACGGAGGGCTTGGACGTAAGCCTGTCTACCTTGTTGGGCTACATTCAAGAGTTACCAAACAAATATAGGTTGACCTTCAACCTATACGTTTTGGATGGATATAGCCATAAAGAAATCAGTGAGATGTTAGGGACATCCACCGGCACTTCCAAGTCCAACTTGGCGCGTGCAAAAATGATTTTGAGGCAAAAAATTGAAAAAGAAAACATAAACATTGCTTAGATGGGGAAAAGGAATTTAGAGCAATTGTTCAAAGAAAAGTTAGGGGACTTTAAGGAGTTACCGGACGATCAGGTCTGGAAATCCATTGAAAGTTCTTTGGACAAGCAGAAGCAAAAGAAAAGGGTAATACCCATTTGGTGGAGACTAGGAGGGGTTGCAGCAGCATTGGCAATCCTATTGTATGTCATTAACCCTTTTGGCGGTAACGCCGAACAAGACAATAATTCGGTAGTGGATACCGAAGATGTGGTAACCCCTAAAACACCACAAGCTTCGGATAACATTCCATTGCCAAAAGGAGAAAGTCAAGATGCTGTAGTTGGCCTTGACCAAACGGAGGAAGAAAAACAAGTTCCACAAAATGCGGTGGCCGACGTTGCAACGGAAAATGCGAATACCATTAATAGTGGTCTGACAGAAAGTTCAAGTCAACAAAACGATAAACGTCAGCAGGCCAATCAAAAAGCGCAGCTTACAAATCAAGGGTTGAGCAATTCGAATGATTATTCGGCCGTTGCGCTAAATGATAGCGAAACTTCCAAGGATCAAAAAGAGGATGCTGTAGGTCAAACTCCAACAGAAATTGATGGCAGTAATTTATCGATTTTAGATTCAAAGGAACAAAACGCAGTAGCACAGTCTGATGAGCGTTTCAACCAAAATGTGGATGATCTTAAAAATACCAGCGACACCGATAAAGCTGTAGCGCAAGTAGAAGAGGAAGTCACTGAAGAAAATGAAAAGCAATCCATTTTTGATGCCATTGCCGAACAGGAAGAGGAAGTTGTAGCACAAAACTCCAGCAACAAATGGTCTGTTGGTCCTTCTGTTGCGCCTATCTACTTTAATGCCTCTGGTGAAGGTTCTCCGGTTCATTCCAATTTTGCGGCCAATTCAAAATCTGGAAATCTGGATTTGAGCTACGGTCTTACAGTTGCATATGAAGTAGGCAAAAAACTTACGGTTCGTTCGGGGATACATAGGGTCAACTTCGGATACGATACAAATGATGTTGTATTTTCAAATTCCCTTAATGGTAGCGTAAATCAGATTGACAATATTGATTATAGCAGCACTTCTAGAAATGTAGTTGTGGAAAGTAGAAAAACCAGTTCCTTAAATGATGCTTCTGCAGAATTTGCGGCCGAGTCCAGTGCAGTTTTAGAGGGCAAGATGGTGCAACAAATAGGGTATTTGGAAGTACCTGTGGAGTTGAATTATAGTCTTATTGATAAAAAATTCGGTGTTAACTTGATTGGTGGGATAAGTTCGCTTTTCCTCGTAGACAATTCCGTTTTATTGGAGTCTGAAGGATTGGTCACAGAAATGGGCGAAGCGAACAACGTAAATTCCCTAAACTTCAGTACCAATGTAGGATTAGGTTTCAACTATCAGTTCTCACCCAAAGTACAATTGAATTTAGAACCTGTTTTCAAATACCAGTTAAACACTTTTTCAGAAACTGCCGGGTCGTTTAGACCTTTCTCTGTTGGTGTTTATAGTGGATTCAGTTTTAAATTCTAAAACAAAGTTGGTTAGGAAGGTTGCTCCATTACGCAATCATTAAGCACCCCGCATCCTAGTGGGGTGTTTTTTTGCATATACTTTGCTAAAGTGCAGGTTTTCAGCAGTAAACTTCATATTGCCCAAACCAATGGCTTCAAAAAAAATTACTATTTTGAAGGCCCCATAAAAACCTACTGCCTTGAATAACGATCAATTTGAAGACATCCTAATCTACTTTTCCAAATCACTACTTGGAAAGGAAAATGAAGAGGAAATTCTATGGGACCTTGCCAAAAATTGTATTGCCAAACTTGGGTTTGTTGATTGCGTTGTCTATTTGTTGGATGACGAATTGGAAGTGCTCGTACAAAAAGCGGCCTATGGCCCCAAAAACCCAAAAGATTACAGTTTACATAATCCAGTAGCTATTCCCTTGGGAACAGGAATTACCGGAACTGTTGCAGAATCACGGGTAGCGGAAATCATTCCGGATACTTCTTTGGACAACAGGTATATTGTAGATGACGATCAACGTCTTTCCGAAATCTGTGTGCCTATTTACCATGAAGACGTGGTTTATGGAGTAATAGATTGTGAACATCCTGAAAGAGATTTCTTCACAAAGCAACATCTGAAAATGTTAGCTGCAATTGCCTCCATTGCCGCCATCAAAATGAAAAATGTACGCTCGCAAAAAGCATTGCGTGATGAACAGGCAAACCTATTGGCGATAAAAGAGGAAATGATGAATCTGAAATTGCAAGCCTTGAATTCGCAATTAAATCCTCACTTTGTATTCAATGCGCTTAATTCTATACAATATTATGTTACTGCGGAGGATAAAAAATCCGCTTTGGAGTACTTATCAACCTTCAGTAAGCTTGTTCGTTTTAATTTAAGTCATCTCGGGACAGAGGTTGTTTTGTTGGAGGACGAACTCAAAATGTTACAATGGTACCTCAAACTTCAAAAAATGAGGTACGATGAGCATTTGGAGTATCACATCAACGTGAATGACCCAGTGGGTATTTGGGATGCTATGATTCCCGCTACCTTGGTACAAACCTTAATGGACAATATTATAGAATATGCGATGTCCAGTCCAAACCATAAAGAGGTGCTTGATATTGACATTACAATTCAAAAAGAATATGTGGTTTTGGAAATCAGTTATGGAGACAAGGAGATGAGTTACTTGGCAGATACAAATCCCCAATATTCCGAACGCAACACGCGATTTTTAGATCAGATTCGGCTACTGAACACACACCAGGGCTATACAATTACCAAGGAAGAATATTTTGAGCCTTCTAAAAAAGGAGGGGTGGTAGTACTAACATTGCCAATTGTTGGTTAGGACAAGCGTTATGAACAAAGTTGGGAAAATAACCACATTTCCCAACCTTGCATTAATCTTAATTTATCCCCCCATCACTGAAGGGTCATAAAAGAACTGGGACTTGGTGATCTTTCCGTTTTCAACTTGGTACATGCAAAACTCCTCCATGTTAATACGGCCTCCTTGTTTAAAGGTAACATCGCTGGTCATTGGAACCACAAAATGATTTCCCACTACCATGGGATCACCTACCGTGCCGCCATGTGCTTCTTCAATATTACTGGCCCATTGGGCATATCCTTGAATAATATTATCCAATCCTTCTGTGCGCTCATTGGGCACTCCTGGCATTTCAACGCTTACTGCGTTGGGCGCATACAAGCCATAAGCTTCTTCGTACTTGCCTTCCCTGCAAAGGCCAACTAGTTTGTCTGCGACTTCCTGTGTTGTCATTTTACTATGGTTTTATGATTAATAAATAAACTCCAAATAATACAGTTTGTATACTGCTATGGCGCTAGGTTTTAACACCTGCTTTCCAAAACTACAAAAGAGGTCAATGGACAACTAAGGTCAAATAAGACACTTTAAAGGGTTGAATGTGCCAAGGATTCGAATTACATTTATCTTCCAAAAACAACTGATTATGAAACATGTAAGCATTTTGGTTCCAAAAGGGAATGCCATTTTAAGTAACATTGTTGGTCCGTTTAAGGTTTTGATGGCCGCTAATCAGTTCTTGAAAAAAAGTGGTGTTCGTGAGGATGACTTTTTTGACATCCATTTGGTTGGATTGGATTTGGATTATACGCTTTACGAGGGGTTGTTCAGTATCCATTGTGATCGAACGATCAACGACATTAAAAAAACAGATTTGATTCTCATTCCGGCCATTCGACCGGATAAATTGGAGGAAGATCTAGATGATAACAAGGATTTTATCCCTTGGATACTACACCAAAGAAACATCAACAAGACCGAGGTTGCAAGTATGTGCATGGGTGCTTTCTTATTGGCTCAAACCGGATTGGTCGATGGCAAGCAATGCGCTACGCATTGGGCCGGGATGGAAATTTTCAGAAAAATGTTTCCGCAAGTAATCTTGGTCCCAAACAAAATTGTTACGGAAGAAAATGGAATCTACACCAGTGGTGGTGCCTTTTCATTTTTGAATTTAATGGTACACCTAATTGAAAAATATTGTGGTAGACCCACCGCTATATACCTTTCCAAATTTTTTGAAATTGACTTGGATCGTGAAAACCAAAACCAATTTGCCATTTTTCAAGGTCAAAAAGACCACGAAGATGCGGCAATCCAAAAAGCACAAGTATATATTGAGAGTAACGTCAAGAAAAAAATATCGGTAGAGCAGTTGGCCAAAATGTATGCCATTAGCAGCAGGAACTTTGTTCGAAGATTCAAAAAAGCTACACAAAATACGCCTTTGGAATACATTCAAAGGGTAAAAATAGAGGCTGCAAAAAGAAGCTTGGAATCCACACAACAGAACATTAATGAAGTCATGTATCAAGTCGGATATGCGGACCAAAAAGCATTCCGTACGGTCTTTAAAAAATACGTTGGTCTATCGCCGGTGGCATATAAAACAAAATACAATAGAAATCGTTCCAATTTTGAACGTTTGAGCGCTTGGTGATTGTCTACATATTAACGATTGGACCCGCTCTATGAAAAAAACTTGCACTTTACCGATCAGCCTTATAATAATCTGGCCGTTTTTCAGTTAAGGATAGATACGAGTATCCATAATTTTGAAGCTTCAAAAAACACTTTTATTGGCCCTGATCTTTGGTGGACTATTGCTTTCTTCTTGCTCCACCAAAAAAGACAAGTTCATAAATAGGAATTGGCACGCCTTGAATACCAAGTACAATACCTTGTATAATGGCAATATTGCCTTTGAGCAAGGTAGGCAGGAATTACATGCCAATTATAGGGATGACTATTGGGAAGTCCTTCCCATTGAGCGTTTGGAAGTTACGGATGAGGTGAAACTGGATTCCGAAGACAACAATCCCAATTTCATCATCGCAGAAGAAAAAGCCACCAAGGCCATCCAAAAGCACAGCATGGATATCAAGGATGAGGAGCGCAATCCACAAACGGATGAAGCCTTCCTGTTGCTTGGTAAAGCACGGTATTTTGATCAACGCTACATTCCAGCTTTGGAATCCTTCAATTACATCCTAAGGAAATATGTGGAGAGCGACAAGCTCAACGAAGCCACTATTTGGCGGGAAAAAACCAATATGCGATTGGACAATCCAGAGTTGGCCATCAAAAACCTGAGAAGGATGTTCAAGTTTGAGCAATTGAAAGATCAGGAATATGCTGATGCCAATGCCGTTCTTGCACAATGTTTCATAAACCTAAAAGCTCCAGATACAGCAATCCAAAAATTAAAGATCGCCCAAGCATACACGAAAAAAAATCCAGAAAAAGGACGGTATCTTTTTATCATTGGCCAATTGTACAATCAGTTGGGTCATAAGGACAGTGCCAATTATGCATTTGACAAAGTCATAGCGCTAAACAGACGTTCCCCGCGTGTATACATGATCAATGCGCATCTAAAGAAAATTCAAAACACGGAAATAACAGAAACGAATAAAGAAGGATTGTTCGAATACCTAACGGATTTGGAAGAGAACCGTGAAAACCGACCTTTTTTAGATAAGATCTATCGACAATTGGCACAATACCATATGGCCACACAATCTGATAGTCTTGCGCTGGTTTATTACAACAAATCCCTAAGGGCGAATACTGGGGAACGAAAATTGAGTGCCCTCAACTATAGAAATTTAGCGGATTACTATTTTGATCTGGACGAATACAAAACTGCCGGCGCTTACTATGATAGCACCTTGACGAATCTCACTGTGAATACCAAAGACCACAGACGCGTCCAAAAAATCCTGGACAATCTAGAGGATGTCATAACGTATGAGGACATCGTACAGAATGCAGATAGTGTTATCACCTTATATGAAATGCCAGAAGCAGAGCGTACTGCCTATTTTGAAGCGCTTATTGCTGAATTGAAACGCAAAGATGAAGCAGCAGCAGAAAAAGAACAGGAACGAGCCAATGCTGGTTTTGCCACTTTTGCAGAATCCCAAGGAGGAAAGGAAAACAAGGGTAAATTCTATTTTTACAACATCACTAGCTTAGGTTACGGGAAAAATGATTTTAGGACAAGATGGGGTGAAAGGGCTTTGGAAGATGATTGGCGCTGGAGCAATAAAAGTAGAGCACTCCCATCTGAGGCAACAGGCCAGCTTGTTGATGCCAATAATTCTGCTGATACTCCATTAACAGAAGAGCAAAAATATTCCCTGGACTATTACCTTGAACAAATCCCGACTGATGTTACTGTAATTGACAGTCTTCGCGGCGAAAGGAATTTCGCGAACTATCAACTTGGATTGATCTATAAAGAAAAGTTCAAGGAGAACCTTTTAGCAGCAGGAAAATTGGAACGCGTACTTGCCGAAAATCCAGAAGAGCGCTTGATTTTGCCTTCCAAATACAATTTGTTCAAGATTTACGAAGAAACCGGGAGTGCACTGGCAGACCGTATGAAACAAGATATTATTCGAAACCATTCGGATACCCGGTATGCTGAGATTCTCTTAAATCCACAGGCGGTATTAGAGGGCAACACGGATAGTCCAGATGCTAGGTATGCCGCTTTGTACAAGTCTTATGAGCAGCAACATTATCTACAGGTAATCACACAAAGTCAAGATTACATCAACAAATTCACCGGAGATCCTATTGTGCCAAAATTTGAAATGCTGAAGGCCAATGCAATTGGCAGGCTTCAAGGGTTTGAACCTTTTAAGGAAGCCTTGAACTACGTAGCACTCACCTACCCCAATAATCCCGAAGGCAAAAAGGCTGAGCAAATGGTGGCAGAGCAATTACCCAAACTGGCTGCCAAGGAATTTTCTCCGGAAACAGGTTCAGTAGGCAAAGGAAATTGGAAAGTAGTATTCCCATTCAAAATCAAGGACAATAAAAAAGCACTTGATCTAAAAAAACGGCTGGAAGAATCCATAAAGGAATTACGTTACAAGAGTTTGGTGTCCATAGATATCTACAACTTGGAGGATGAGTTTGTAGTGGTACATGGATTCAAGTCAAAAGATTTTGCCCTGGGCTACGCGGAACTCTTAAAAAACAATAGGGACTACCGTATCAAAGATGAGAATTTTGTAGTTTTATCCAACAATTATAAAATCATTCAAGTACATAAAAACTTAGAAGCGTACAAAGCGCAAATTTTAACCCCAAAACCCTAGAAAACGATGTTTTCAGACAACAAAAAACCTAGAACTATGAACGAGTTTGGAGGACAACCTAACAGAATTGAAAAGAACACCAAAATTAAGGGTGATATTACTTCAGAGGCCGATTTTAGAATCGATGGTAAACTTGAAGGGAACGTAAAGACATCCGGTAAGGTTGTTATTGGAAAAGACGGCTACATTAACGGTAAGGTAGAATGCGTAAACGCCGATATTGAAGGAAAATTCAATGGCGAATTAATGGTGAAGGATCTTCTTTCTTTAAAATCTTCCGCTACAATTGAAGGAACTGTGCAGGTTTCCAAGTTGGCAGTAGAACCAGGAGCTACGTTCAATGCAGCTTGTACCATGGGCAAAGGTGCTGCTCCAGCCGCATCTACGCATAAATTGCAGGCAACCAAAACAAATGAACCAGCAAAAGTCTCCTAAAAAAAAGAATAGGTCACTTAATAACTATGCCAAATTTTCGGGTATTGCAATTCAAATGATTGCAATAATTGGCGGCGGTACATATTTAGGAGTATTTTTGGATGAAAAATTTCCTAACAAGCATTCTTTATACACTGTTATTTGTTCTTTATTTGCGGTTGTAATTTCCATTTACTTTGTGATAAAACAAATTATAAGGATTTCAAACCGTTGATTCCTATGAATGAGTCCTTTAGAAAGCGACAATTGCTTTTTACGATACAATTGGGTTTTGTAGCTATAATACTTTACCTATTACACAATTACCTTCTAAACGCACTACTGCCTTCAAAAGAATTTATCATACCCTTATGGAATGTCTATGTTTTTCATGGAATTTCTGTTCTGGTTGTGTATTCTATCATTAATTTTCGTTTTTCAAATGGAAAATCACAGGTTTTCAATCCTTTTATTCTATTAATGGTTTTGAAAATGGTTTTGGTTGTGATTTTTTTACTTCCTTTAATCCTATCTAAATCCAATGAAAAAATTGGAGATGTGATTAATTTTTTTGTTCCTTATTTTATCTTTTTAGCATTTGAAGTTTACAGTATTAATCAGTTTTTAACGCAGAAATAATCAGTGTTATAATTGTTTGTCAGTTAATATAATGTAATGTACATTTGCACCGAATTTTTGAGAGCGGTGTTTTCTAAACTGACCAACGGATGCGAATAGGTAATTTAAGTGCATTTATTTTAGGGATATTAATGATAATCCCACTATCCGGATTTGCCAAGGATAATGAAGTTGTTGAATCGGACAAGAAGTTTGATCCAAATGAAATGATCATGCATCACGTGAAGGATGCACATGAATTTCATATCATTGACATCGATAATGAATCTATTTCCATTCCGTTGCCCATAATTCTTTGGACGGATAGCGGTCTAACCACTTTCATGTCAAGCGAATTCCACCATGATGACAATGGCACTGTTGTTGTTGAGAAAAATGGCGGGAAATTCGTGAAGCTTCATGAGAAAATTTACCAATTAAACGAAGGCGCTACAGCTGTAGAATTTGATGATAAGCACCATCCGGTGAATGCATCCAAGCCATTGGACATATCAATTACCAGAAACGTGTTTATGATGTGGGTTTCAGTGTTGGTACTAATCTTGATTTTTACCGCTGCGGCTCGTGTATACAAAAGATCCGAGGACAAAGTGCCAACTGGAATTGCGGGTTTTATTGAACCTTTGGTTGTTTTTGTGCGTGATGAGATAGCCAAACCAATGATTGGGGAGAAAAAATACAAAAGGTATATGCCATATTTGTTGACTATTTTCTTTTTCATTTGGATTAACAACATTTTTGGTCTTATACCTATTTTAAACGGGGCTAACCTAAGTGGTAATATTGCATTTACTTGCACCTTGGCCGTGTTTACCTTTATCATAACAACGTTTAGCGGTAATAAGAACTATTGGAAACACATCTTTTGGATGCCAGGTGTGCCGGTTCCAATGAAGATATTTTTAATGCCAATTGAATTGATCGGGATTTTTACAAAACCGATTTCCCTTATGATTCGTTTGTTCGCCAACATTACGGCAGGACACATTATTATTCTGGCTTTAATGTCTTTAATTTTCATTTTTGAAACAGTGGCAGTTGCTCCAATTTCTGTATTGTTCTCTTTATTCATTACAGTAATTGAGATTGTAGTAACAGCTATTCAAGCATATATATTTACAATATTGTCAGCCCTCTATTTTGGAATGGCAACAGAAGAAGAACATCATTAATTTAAATTTTGTAGTATGACTATTTATGGAATCGCAGCTATTGGTGCTGGTTTAGCAGCTATCGGAGCTGGTGTTGGTATTGGTAACATCGGTGGTAGAGCTATGGAAGCAATGGCTCGTCAGCCAGAAATGCACGGAAAGATTCAATCTTCTGCGCTTATTCTTGCTGCCTTCGTTGAAGCGGTAGCGTTATTCGGTGTGGTTGTTGCTTTATTGCAAGCAGCTCCAGCAGCCTAGTAATTAAGATACAGGAGTAACGGTTGGTTACTTCTGTATCTACTTTTTATTATAGCAAGTACAGAGTTTGAATTTATTAATATACTAAGAAATGGATTTAGTAAACCCAGGTTTTGGATTAGTCTTTTGGACGGCAATTACTTTTTTAATCCTTTTAGGGATTTTAAGAAAATTTGCATGGAAACCCATATTAGGAGCAGTAAGTGAAAGAGAAGAGTCTATTAAAAACGCTTTACAATCTGCCGAGGATGCCAAAAAGGATATGCAAAATCTTCAAGCAGATAATGAGCGAATTTTAAAGGAAGCTAGAGCAGAACGTGATGCTATGCTTAAAGAGGCTCGTGAATTGAAAGAGGGTATCATTTCTGAGGCCAAAGAACAAGCTAAGTCGGAAGGCGATAAAATGATCAAGCAGGCTCAGGCTACTATCGAAAGCGAAAAGAAAGCCGCAGTAGCCGATATCAAGAAACAAGTAGCCAATCTTTCCATTGATATTGCTGAAAAAGTGATCAAAGAAGAATTGTCCGATAAGAAGAAGCAAGAAAAGCTTGTTCAGGATATGTTGGGTGACATCGAATTGAACTAAGAAAAGATGAACGAAAGTAGGGCAGCAGCACGTTACGCCAAAGCAACCTTGGATTTCGCTATCGAAAAGAAAGCGGCAGATGCCGTTGAAAAAGATATGCGAAGTATTGCCGCTACAATAAATGATAGTAGCGAACTTCAAAACCTATTGGGAAGTCCGGTAATCAAAAGTGCGGCAAAAAAAGGTGTACTAAGCAAGATTTTCAAGGAATCCAATCAGATCACTTTGGGGTTGATAAACACCTTGACGGACAATAAAAGAATAAGCCTACTTCAGGAAGTAGCCTACAAGTATGTCATCTTGCATGAGCAATTGAAAGGTGAGGATGTAGCCTATGTGACCACTGCAGTTCCATTAACTGCTGCAATGGAGAAAAAGGTATTGGCCCAAATCGCTAAAATTACAGGCAACAAGGTTACCTTGGAAAATAGGATAGATGAGAGCATCATCGGTGGATTTGTACTTCGCGTGGGCGATTTGCAATATGATGCTAGTGTTGCCAACAAATTGAACGGATTAAAAAGAGAATTTACAAATAGTCTATAAAAATGGCAGGAGTAAAAGCCGCTGAGGTATCAGCAATTTTGAAAGAACAATTAGCAGGTTTTGAAGCTACCGCTTCCTTGGATGAGGTAGGTACCGTATTACAAGTGGGTGATGGTATTGCCCGTGTGTATGGTCTTTCCAATGCTCAGTATGGTGAGCTTGTGGAATTTGACGGCGGTATGGAGGGTATCGTTTTGAACTTGGAAGAAGATAATGTTGGTGTTGTATTGCTAGGTCCATCCAAAGAAGTTATGGAAGGTGCTACGGTAAAAAGAACTCAGCGTATCGCATCAATCAATGTTGGTGAGGGAATTGTTGGTCGTGTTGTTGATACACTAGGTAATCCCATTGATGGAAAAGGACCTATTGCTGGTGACACTTATGAAATGCCATTGGAACGTAAAGCTCCTGGGGTGATCTACCGTCAACCAGTAAACGAGCCATTACAGACAGGTATTAAAGCGGTGGATGCCATGATTCCGATTGGACGTGGTCAGCGTGAGTTGGTAATTGGTGACCGTCAGACAGGTAAAACAACTGTTTGTATTGATACCATTTTGAACCAAAAAGAATTCTTTGATGCAGGTGAACCAGTTTACTGTATCTACGTTGCAGTAGGTCAAAAGGCATCAACTGTTGCTGCAATTGCAAAGACATTGGAAGATAAAGGAGCTTTGGCTTATACAACAATCGTTGCGGCCAACGCGTCTTACCCTGCTCCTATGCAGGTATATGCACCGTTTGCAGGAGCTGCGATTGGTGAATACTTTAGAGATACGGGTCGTCCAGCATTGATCATCTATGATGATCTATCAAAACAAGCGGTAGCATACCGTGAGGTTTCCCTTCTTTTGAGAAGACCTCCAGGTCGTGAGGCTTATCCTGGTGACGTATTCTATCTTCACTCAAGATTGTTGGAGCGTGCTGCAAAAGTTATTGCGGATGATGATATCGCAAAAAACATGAACGATTTACCGGAATCACTTAAGCCAATGGTAAAAGGTGGTGGATCTTTGACTGCATTGCCAATTATTGAAACACAGGCTGGTGACGTTTCCGCATATATCCCAACCAACGTAATTTCGATTACCGATGGTCAGATCTTCTTGGAGCAAGACTTGTTCAACCAAGGTGTACGTCCTGCGATCAACGTGGGTATCTCTGTATCTCGTGTTGGTGGTTCTGCACAAATCAAATCCATGAAGAAAGTAGCGGGTACCTTGAAACTGGATCAAGCACAGTTCCGTGAATTGGAAGCTTTTGCGAAGTTCGGATCAGACTTGGATGCTGCAACCTTGAACGTAATTGAAAAAGGTCGTAGAAACGTTGAGATCTTGAAACAAGCGCAAAACGATCCATTTACCGTTGAAGATCAGGTAGCCATCATCTTTGCAGGTTCCAAAAACTTGTTGAGAGATGTTCCTGTTGAGAAAGTAAAAGAGTTTGAAAGAGATTTTATCGAGTTCTTGAATGCCAAGCACAGAGGTGTATTGGATACATTGAAGGCCGGAAAATTGACTGATGATGTAACTGAGACATTGACTTCAGTTTGTAAAGATCTTTCAGGAAAATATAGAGCTTAAGCCCAATAGATAAATGGCGAATCTAAAGGAAATACGAAATAGGATAGCCTCGGTATCTTCAACCATGCAGATTACCAGTGCCATGAAAATGGTATCTGCTGCAAAGTTGAAAAAAGCCCAGGATGCCATTACAGCGATGCGTCCGTACGCAAATAAGCTTACCGAATTGTTGCAAAGTCTTAGTGCAAGCTTGGATGGTGATGCCGGAAGCAAATTTGCCGATAACCGTGCGGTTAACAAGGTGTTGGTCGTAGCCATTACCTCAAACCGTGGATTGTGTGGTGCCTTTAATTCCAACATCATTAAACAATCCAATGTTCTTTTGGATGAAACCTATGCTGGTAAGCAAGTGGATTTTATTGCCATTGGAAAAAAAGGGAACGACATCCTTGGCAAAAGAGGAAATGTTATTGCCAACCACAGCACTGTTTTTGATGATTTGACTTTCGATAATGTCGCATCCATTGCCCAAGATTTAATGGATCACTTTACGGAAGGGAATTATGATAGAATTGAGTTGGTCTACAATAAATTCAAAAATGCTGCCACGCAAATTGTGATGACAGAACAATTCTTGCCGCTTGTGCCAATTGAGGGCGATAATAGCAATGCGGCAGATTATATTTTTGAACCTTCCAAGCCAGAAATCGTGGAGCAATTGATTCCAAAATCGTTGAAAACACAGTTGTATAAGGCAGTACGTGATTCTTTCGCCAGTGAACATGGAGCACGTATGACGGCAATGCACAAAGCAACCGATAATGCTACGGAGCTTAGGGATCAGTTAAAGTTGACCTATAATAAAGCAAGACAAGCTGCAATTACCAATGAAATCTTGGAAATTGTAGGTGGTGCGGAAGCCCTCAACAATTAAGATTATTGAATACATATCAAAAAAGCCGCTTCTAATGAAGCGGCTTTTTTATTTACGGTAATATGCCTTAATGTTTTAACCCCATACGTTCATTATGTAGGTCAATATAATGTTGATTCAGTTCATCTGAATCTCCATATTGACTTCGTAGTGCCTCCAGCTTGCCCTTCAACTGTACTACTACATCAGCATATTTTGGGTCTTCAAATACATTATGAAGCTCCTGAGGATCATTTTGGCGATCATATAATTCCCATACATCAACATCATAATAGAAATGGGCTAATTTAAATTCCTTGGTTACAATACCATAATGACGCATCACTTGATGTTCAGCTGGGTATTCATAATAATGATAATACACCGCATCTCGTGTCCAGTCCCCATGCTTTCCCGTTAAAAGTGGCATTAAACTTTCTCCTTGCATATCATCGGGAACATCAATTTGTGCTGCTTCCAAAAATGTTTGGGCAAAATCTAAGTTCTGTACCATCTCGGCATTAGTGATTCCAGCTTGAATTTTATTTGGCCAACGAATCAACAATGGGGTTTTGAACGATTCATCATAAATAAAACGCTTATCAAACCATCCATGCTCCCCTAAATAAAAACCTTGGTCTGAGGTGTAAACCACCAAAGTGTTTTCTGCCAATTTACTGGTGTCCAAATAATCCAGCACACGCCCCACATTGTCATCTACTGACGAGATACATCCTAAATAATCCTGCATATAGCGTTGATACTTCCAAATCATTTTTTCTTCATCTGACATTGAAGGCCAACGCTTTTTAAAATCATTGCCTATAGAATCCAACAACGGTTTATATAGCGCTTTTTGCTCATCTGTCATTCGATCTACGATATTGTTGAATGCTTGTACCAAATCAGGCACTTCAGGTAATACTTCTCCCATTTGCTTGATGGTTTCTGGCCACACCTTGGTATCATAACTATATTTCATGTGCGTCAGCAAATTCATTTCAGCTCTTTTTGCGGCCGGACCGCGATTACTGTAGTCATCAAACAAGCTTTCTGGAAGTGGGAGTTCCTTTCCGTAAAACTCCCGGAATTTTTCAGGAGTTGGCCACCATGGTCTATGAGGCGCTTTATGCAAGTACATCAACATAAAGGGTTTTTCTGGGTTTCGTTTCTCCTCTAACCAATTCAAGGTCATATCAGTAATGATGTCCGTAGCATATCCAACAATTGTGGTGTCCCCATTTTTAGTGATGAAATCAGGATTTATATAGTTTCCTTGACCAGGAAGAATCATAAACTCATCTACGCCTTTTGGGTTATTCCCAAAGTGCAGTTTGCCAAACATCGCAGTTTCATATCCAGCCTTTTGAAACAACTGAGGAAAGGTGACCTGCGTAGTATCAAATGGCATTAGATTGTCTACTTTACCATTTATGTGTGTATGCTTGCCAGTAAGAATTGTAGCCCGTGAAGGCGCACAAATTGAATTTGTAACAGAAGCATTTGTGAACACTATACCCTCCTTTCCAATCCGATCAATATTTGGCGTTTGTATTAGATGATCACTATAGGCACTAATTGCCTGATAGGCGTGATCATCTGACATAATGAACAGGATATTGGGACGGTCACTAGGTGAAGGCTTTAGATTATCCTTCTTGTCAATGCAAGAAGAAAAAATAACCAAAATGAAAAAGAGGAATGTTGTTTTTAAATAGGAGTACATAGGTTGAATATCTTGTTTGCCAAAAGTTACAAATTGTTGCACAAAAGCAATAACTAATGGGTTTTATGTAACTTGTACTCGCCTTAGTGATGATATTATAACAAGGAGCTTCCATTGAACCCTCTTAAACGGCTATTTAAACAGACTTTTATTTACGGATTGGCAACAGTTTTGCCAAGGGTGCTCTCTTTCTTTTTGCTTCCATTATACACCTCTGTTTTCGAGAATGCTTCTGGCTATGGGCAATACATTAATATCTATGCTTGGATTGCCATATTCAACGTTTTTTTGGCCTACGGAATGGAAACGGCTTTTTTCCGCTTCTACCACAAGACAGAGCAGAAACAAAAGGTAATCTCAACCTCGCTCGTTTCTTTAATGAGCACATCCTTACTGTTCTTGATATTCGCACTACTGGTGAAGCAAAATTTTGCCGATTTCACAAACATCAATCCTGACTACATTGAATTTACCACCTATATTTTGGTGCTCGATGCATTGGTCATAATTCCATTTGCGCTATTACGGGCATTGGAAAAACCAATGAAATATGCTGTCCTCAAAACCATTAATGTGGCAGTAAATCTCGGATTCAATGTCTTTTTCTTATTGATTTTACCCGGACTTGCAACCCAGTCTCCAGATGGACTTTTCGCTGGAATCTATACCCCCGGATGGGAAATCCAGTACATTTTTATTTCCAATATAATTGCAAGTGCGCTTACATTAGTCTTACTGATTCCCACGTATATCAAGGCTAACTATACCTTCTCATTCAAGCTGTGGAAAGAAATGATGAAGTATGCGGGCCCAGTAATGATAGCTGGTGTCGCTTTCACCATCAATGAGGTTTTCGATAAAATTCTACTCACGGAACTCCTTCCTCCGGACACCGCGGCATCAGAAGTGGGCAAGTACGGAGCATGTTACAAGCTTGCATTGTTCATGACCTTGTTCGGAACGGCATTCAGAATGGGGGTTGAACCATTTTTCTTTAGTCACGCCAATTCGGAGAAACCACAACGTACCTATGCCCAAATCACCAATTATTTTGTTATTCTAGGTAGCGTGATATTATTGACGGTAGTGGTGTTCTTAGAACCTTTAGGCAAACTCTTTATCCGAAATTCCACCTATTGGGAGGCATTGGAAGTAGTTCCGATTATCTTATTCGCCAGCTTTTGTCTGGGCATTTATCATAATCTTTCGGTTTGGTATAAGGTAACAGATCAGACCAAATTTGGAGCCTATATCTCATCCATTGGAGCCCTCATTACCTTGATCATCAATGTAGCTTTTATTGATAAAATTGGGTATATGGCGTCAGCCTTGGCTACACTGGCGGCCTATGGTTGTATGATGTTACTCTCTTACTATTTTGGAAGAAAATACTACCCCGTCCCATATAATATGCGGAAGATTATTTTTTATTTATCGGTTTCGTTGGTTTTCGCCAGTCTAGCTTTTTATGCTTTTAACCGAAATTTAATAGCTGGCGGGCTCTTACTTTTCCTATTTTTGATGTTAGTATATAAAATGGAGGGCGAAAAGCTAAAAGCGATATTTCTGCAGCGTGAAAGTTAAGATCATCAACAAATCCGAACATCCCTTACCACATTATGAAACTTTGGCTTCGGCCGGAATGGATCTAAGGGCAAACATTAAAGAACCAATCACATTAAAATCCCTTGAAAGAACCATAGTTCCTACTGGAATTTATTTGGAATTACCTGTAGGCTATGAAGCACAAGTTAGACCACGAAGTGGGTTGGCGGCTAAAAAAGGTATTTCTGTTTTAAATGCTCCTGGTACCGTGGACGCCGATTACCGCGGTGAGGTCGGAGTGATATTGGTCAACCTTTCCTGCGAAGATTTTACCATAGAAAATGGGGAAAGAGTTGCCCAAATGGTCATAGCCAAACATGAACGTGTGGATTGGGAAGAGGTGGAAGTGTTGACTGAAACAGAAAGAGGTACAGGGGGATTCGGAAGTACAGGAAAAACATAAATTATGAGATTTGGATTATTTCAGCTTTTATGCTTCATTACAGTAAATTCTGTGGTTTCTCAAACTACCGAGATAGAAAAAGTCTCGGATGAAGCCTGCAATTGCATATCCAACATTAAAACTACCATACAAGAAACTACTAAATTTGAAAGGATCAAAGAATGTATCTCTGCATCTATCCTATCGGAACAACTTCAAAATTCTCTTTTAAATTCCCTGGAAAAGACTACGAATACATTAGCTTCTTATTCTGCGGAAAATTTACCTGATTCTTTACAAATTGAAGAGGGCGACATTGTTATCAACGCCGACAAAAACTATAAAGAAATAGAGGAGCATCTATTAAGAAGTTGCGAACCAATGCAAATCTTACTTAGTTCACGAGACTTAAAGAGCGAAAACTCCGTATCAAATAGAAAAAGGGCTCAAGTTTTATATGATAAGGGGCAGCTTTTTTTTGAAAAAGGTCAATTTGAAAATGCAATTCGAGAATATAGAAAGGCATTGAAAGTTGATGAGAATTTTGCGTTTGCTTGGGACATGCTAGGCTACAGCTATAGAAAACTGGGTGAATATGACGAAGCGATTAAGTATTATCGAAAATCATTGGAAATTGACCCTAAAGGGAAAATGCCCTTAATAAATATTGCCTATGCCTCTGAATTCAACAAAGATTACCCCGGTGCCATAAAAGCCATGGATAATTATATAAATGTTTATCCAAATGACGCGGAAGGTTACTACGGTCGCGGAAGACTTTACCATTTAACCAAAGACTATAAAAATGGGCTAAATGATATGTTCAAAGCATACTTGATGTATAAAGAAGCTAACTCTCCTTATGCACAAGATGCCGAACACAGTATGGGACTATTTTATAGGGACATGCAAAAGGAGGGCAAAATAGAATTATTCAATAAAATTGCGAAAAAACATAATATAGAAATCAACGATTGAATGAAAATAATTGTACCAATGGCGGGACGAGGTTCCCGATTAAGACCACATACACTCACCGTACCCAAACCCTTGATACCAGTTGCAGGTAAACCTATTGTCCACAGACTGGTTAGCGATATTGCAAAGGTGTTGGGTGAACAAATTGAAGAGGTCGCCTTTATTTTGGGTGATCCTGCCTTTTTTGGAGACGATGTCGTACAAAGTTTGATGGATTTGGCTCAAGATTTGGGTGCAAAAGGATCAATTTACAGACAAGACCAACCCTTAGGCACAGGGCATGCCATTATGAGCGCCAAAGAATCCTTAAGTGGTCCTGCCGTTATTGCATACGCTGATACTTTGATACGAGCAGAATTTGACCTGGATAAAAATGCGGATAGTGTTATTTGGGTGAAGCAGGTGGAACATCCGGAAGCTTTTGGTGTAGTGAATCTTAATTCCGATAACGAAATTGTTGAATTGGTAGAAAAACCAACGGAATTTGTATCGGATTTAGCTGTTATTGGCATCTATTATTTCAAGGATGTTGGTGTGCTGAAAAACGAGCTTCAATATGTTTTGGATAATCAGATAATTAATGGTGGTGAATACCAAATCAATGACGGCATCAAACGTATGATGGAAAAAGGCATGAAGTTTGTGCCTGGAAAAGTAGATGAATGGATGGACTGCGGAAACAAAAACGTTACCGTGGAAACCAATCAACGTATGCTTGGATTTTTGGAAAATGATGGGGAAAACTTGATTTCCGATTCGGTTCAACAAGAGAATGCAAACATTATCGAACCCTGTTTTATTGGCGATAATGTGATTATAAAAAATGCCACAGTTGGCCCATATGTGTCTGTCGGAGCAGACACTGTTGTGGAAAATTGTACTATCAAAAACAGTTTGATTCAATCCAATAGTAAAATTTCCAATGCAAACCTGGATAATGCCATGATTGGGAACCATGTGGTTTTTGATGGTAATTTTGAATCCATCAGCATCGGCGATTATTCCGTTTTGGTTTAGATTGACAAATGAAAACTCGGCTTAACATAATAGGGTTGACAACACTGTTTTTAGTAACGGCACAACCTTTGTTTGCTCAGGAGGAAGAAAGCGCCGAGTTGTTTTTGGAGGCCTATACTGATGAATTCGAGGAAAAGTTCTTTGAAGCGCTGAAGCAAAAGAGCATTCAGAACTATGACCGTGCCATTAATCTCTTCTTTGCTTGCAAAGAGTTGGACCCTTTAAACGACGTCATAGACTATCAGTTGGCCAAAACCTATTATCTGGACAAACAATATGTCCAAGCACAGGAATATGCGATAGAAGCGCTGAATTCAAACCCTGAAGACTTTTGGTATTTGGAAAACCTCGTTACTATTTTAGAAGGTCAAAATAGACCTATTGAAAGCATTAATGATCGTATTCCAAAAGATAATTCACTTCTGAAGCAAAATCTAGCGTTGGTCTTTTTCAAAAAGTCCAAGTATTCTGAGGCTATGGCTGTTCTTGAGTCCATGGAGCATTCCCGTTTTGTTGAAGACCTTAGCTCTAAAATCAAGGATTCAATGCAACTAGCATCCAAGAGGACTAACACACCAACCAAAAGGCAGAATACCGTTCAGAATACCGACCCCCTTTCCAGCATAAAATCCGAAATGGAGGACGCGATGGGGAAAAGTGACTATACATTGTTGGAAGAACTGGCCTCAAACGCTCTGGAAACCTATCCCTTACAGGCTTATTTCCATTTTGCCTATGGCAATGCCTTAAACGGAAAAGGTGATACAGGAAAATCCATAGAAGTCCTGGAAGGTGCTTTGGACTACCTTTTTGATGATGATGTCCTGGCCAATCGAATCTATAAAGAACTAGCTGAAGCTTATAAAACTATTGGTAATACTGCCAAGGCCAATGAATACCTGAACAAAATAAAACCTGGATTGTGATGATGAAGAAGTATATCCTTATTCCTTGTTTGGCACTATTCGCACTTTCCGCATGTAAATCAACAAAGAGCATTGCAGTAGGTGAGGTAGACTCGAGATTGTCTGCTAAAAAGATTATTGACAATCATTATGCGAATCAACTTGATTTTAAAACCCTAAGTGGCCGTGTAAAAATTGATTATTCCAATGGTAAGGAAGAACAAGGCGTTACGGTTAGCTTCCGAATGGAAAAGGACAATGTTATTTGGATAAGCGCACCGCTAGGAATGGTCAAAGCGCATATTACGCCAGAAAAAGTTTCATTCTATAACAAACTCCAGAACGAATATTTTGATGGTGATTTTAGTTATCTGAGTGATCTTCTTGGTACCGAATTGGATTTTGAAAAGGTCCAGAATCTGCTTTTGGGTGATGCAGTACTTGATTTAAGAGAAGAAAAATATGCATCTACAATAAATGGTGCCAATTATCAGTTAAAACCTAAGAAAGCTGGGGAGTTCTTCAAGATATTGTTCCAATTGGAGCCTGCTAACTTTAAGATTGAATCCCAGGAAATTGCCCAACCGGAGGAAAATAGATGGCTGATTGCCAAATATACCTATCAGGATATTTCTGGTAAGATTGTACCCAATGAAATCCAGATTGTAGCATTGGAGAATAACGAGAACACTACAATCGACCTAAGTTTTAGAAGTTTAGAATTGAACAAGCCCTTGAATTTTCCTTATAAAATTCCAAAAGGGTTTGATGAAATTATATTAAAGTAATATGTTCAATAAGTATCCCTATTTTATTTACTTATTGATTTTTACATTCTTCCTAGGTGCACCTACACAGGCCCAAACAAGCGAGCAAAAGGCCTTGGAGGCCAAACGAGAACGGTTGCAACAGGAGATAAAGGAAATCAACAGGCTTCTCTTTGCGGAAAAAAAAGAAAAAGGCGATGTCTTAGATCAAATGGAAGCTCTGGACAAACGTATCAATGTCCGGCAAGAACTTATTCGGGTCACTAATCAGCAATCCAACCTCCTTAATCGGCAAATCAACGTAAACATTAGGACCATTAGTAAACTACGGGACGATCTAAAAATCCTAAAGGATGATTATGCCCAGCTTATACGAAAGTCCTATCAGAATAAAACGCAGAACAATCGATTGATGTTCCTACTTTCTGCCGATAACTTTTTCCAAGCATTCAAAAGGCTTCAATACATGGAGCAATATGCAAAGCATCGCAAAAAGCAAGGGGACGCGATTCAGGAAAAAACCAATAAGTTGGCGCAATTGAATCAAGCCTTGGTAGTGCAGCGAAAGGCCAAGGAACAGCTACTTGCGGAAAACAAAAAAGCCAAAGCAGGCTTGTTTGAGGAAATACAAACACAAAAAGACCTACTCACAAGCATACGTCAAAACGAAAGTAGGTACACTGCGGCCATCACACAAAAACAAAAAGAAGCACGGAAGATTGACCGGGAAATTGATCGTCTGATCAAAAATGCCATTGCCAGTACAAATAGGAAAGCGGGGTCTTCAGGTTCACGTAGCAAATTTGTATTAACACCAGAAGCCAAATTATTGGCATCCAGTTTTTCAGCAAATAAAGGAAAATTGATTTGGCCCGTTGAAAAAGGAATTAAGAGTCAAGGTTATGGCGTATACGCTGACCGTTTTTATCCTGGCATCAAACATCGGAACAACGGTGTAACTATTGCCACTGACAAAGGAAGTAAAGCTAGGGCCATTTTTGAAGGAGAGGTTATTGCAATTATGTCAGTCCCCGGAGGTAGTCGCGGTGTTTCCATAAAGCACGGTAACTACATCAGCACGTATTACAATTTGACCAATCTTTACGTTAAAAAAGGGGACAAAGTAGCTGCTAAGGCTATTCTAGGCGATGTTTATACCAATCGGTTTGATGGTTCGACCAAGCTTAAATTCTATTTATATCAGGATACTAACCGTTTAAATCCGGAAGACTGGATATACCAACTTTGAGATGAAAAAAATAACAGATTTACAGGGTACATTTGAATTGCACAATGGTGTGCAGATGCCTTATTTTGGGTTAGGTGTTTACCTTTCAAAAGATGGTTCGGAAGTTTCCAACGCCGTAAAGGTAGCCTTGGAACACGGGTATAGACATGTGGACACCGCCTCCATATATAACAATGAAAAAGGTGTTGGACAAGGAATCAGGGAAAGTCAGATTCCAAGAGAAGCTGTGTTTGTGGTGAGTAAAGTTTGGAATTCCGATCAAGGTTACGATTCCACCTTAAAAGCTTTTGATGCCAGTCTTGAACGATTGGAAATGGATTATTTGGATCTATATCTTATCCATTGGCCAAAAGGTGATGTATCAAAAGATACCTGGAAAGCCTTAGAACGATTGTATAAGGAGAAAAGGGTACGTGCAATTGGTGTGAGTAATTTTCTAAAGCAGCAATTGGAAGACCTGCTTCCTACCGTTGAAATTGTGCCCATGGTAAACCAAATGGAGTTTCATCCTTACTTGGTTCAACAGGATCTAGTGGACTATTGCCAACAGCATAAAATCCAATATGAGGCTTGGTCTCCAATGATGCAAGGAAATATCTTCGATTTGGACATCTTAAAGGAACTGGCCTCGAAGTATCAGAAGACCGTAGCTCAAATTGTACTGCGCTGGGACCTACAAAAAGGAGTGGTGACCATTCCTAAATCCTCTAAAAAGGAGCGTATCATAGCCAATGCAAACCTTTTTGATTTTGAATTGAATCATAAAGATATGGCTAGATTGGATGCACTGGACCGCGGTCAACGTTTTGGCCCCGATCCTGATAATTTTGATTTTTAAATTTTCGCACCCTACTTCTCAATCCATTAATATTGGTTAATACCCTTCATTGATCAATTCAAAACGGTCATTTATCAAATAACAGCATAGAATTTCAATCCATTATTGGAGATTGCATACTACATCCCTAATCTTAATTTATGTATCGATTCTTGTGGTTGGTTGTTAGTATGCTTTTCCTCTTTAGTTGCGAGCTTTATTACGACGATAACACCCGTTTATTGTTCAAAGGAAATCTAAGCGCATCATTTGGAACAGAAACAGCGGCACTACCAATTGTTGCTTTTGCCTCCGGCGAATTCATTTCTCCATTACTGTTTTTTGCAATATCACCATATGAAGATGTAGATGTCATCGGTATGTCCAACATAGAAGTAAATGGGTCTTTTGCCGTCACAACAATTTCACCTTCCAACGAGCAAAAACTATTTCTAGTCATAAATGAGTCAAATAATCCGGAATACAACGCCAACTTTCCAACGCAATTTATTGAAGGAGTAGAAAAGTTGACTTTGAAGAATTCAACCTATGAAATCCCATCTTTATCCCTTAATAAAATTGCAACTTCAGAAATTCTTATTGCACGGAAAAACAACTTAACCGACACCTTATTTCTTGGCTTGAAGTATAACTCTAAGTTCAAGGAAATTTTAATTGAAGAAGATAATTCTGTTACAACGGCTTATTTAAGTAACAAATCATACGAGGTTTTTCCCAACGAAAATGAGTTTAGGATAACTTTTGATCACATCCAAAATGAGCCAATACTGATCGAGTATCAACTGAGATACAACGGTATTACAGAGCAGGGCGAAAAGGAGGTTGTAATTACAAATAACAATTATGACTTCCAGTTTTAAAGCCACATACTTATTGCCCTTCTTTTCATTATGTTTTGGACATTATTTATGGGCACAACAAATGGACAAAGCCGAAACAGTCACGCCTTATATTGGCGAAATCGGGATTTCATATGCTATGCCTTCTGCAATAGGCAATAACTTCTTACGTCAGGGTTATTCATTGAAATCTGGCCATGTATTATTGATAAACGTCAATTTTAATAACCGTTGGTACGCCGGAGTTCGTTACGGCCACACGGATTCAGAAGTTGATAATTTAAGTGTAATAGGACAAATAGATGTTACTAAACTAACCCATTTTCATGCCACTGTTGGTTCTACTTTTAATTTGCGGGTTCCAAGGCTAAACTTGAAATCTGGATTGGGTGTGGGCTATGGTATCTATCGCCATAAACATATGCTTACTAAATTCAAAGATGATGCCGTTTCGCTTAATTTAACAACGTCACTTACGTATAAAATTGGTAAATCTTTGGGTGTCTTTATAAACACTGATGCACTATACGATATAATGAATATTGAAGTTGCCCCGGAGCAAAAAGAACGCTTCAACAACACGTTTTTATTTGTCCCCTCATTTGGATTTAAGGTCTTTACATATTAATCTCCCAGAAACAGCGCCTTTAGTTCTGTAGCATCTGAAGGCTTCATTTTCCCGGCCAATACCAAACTTAATTGCTTTCTACGTAGTGCTGCATCAAAACGGTCTTTTTCCAATTCCGTTTCTGGTTGTAATGGTGGTACTTCTGTTGGGATTCCGGTATCATCGACAGCCACAAAAGTGTAAATGGCCTCATTGGCTTTGGTTCGTTCACCTGTAAAGCGATCTTCCATCCAAACATCAATAAATATTTCCATAGAAGTCTTAAATGCCCTGGAAACTGAAGCTTCAACGGTAACAACACTCCCTAGCGGTACAGAACGATTGAATGCCACATGATTTACGGAAGCGGTAACGGTAATTCTCCTACTATGCCTCCTTGCTGCAATACTGGCAGCCCGATCCATTCGGGCCAATAATTCTCCGCCAAAAAGATTATTCAATGGATTGGTTTCACTTGGTAAAACCATGTCGGTCATTACAGTTCTTGATTCACTGGGCTTTTTTGCGCGCATAGCTTTAAATTTTGCGCAAAGATATTGAAGTGGATTGTGCTTTTAAAGAAATGAAAGTGGATTATCGCTCAGAAAGCATCCAGGCATCTGGGGAATCTGTTTTCTTTACTTCATGTAAGAAGGAAAGCGCCTCCTTAGGGTCTTCAAAACTATCATAGGCAACCTGATGCAAACCAAATTTGTTCAACCCTAAGTAAAAGGCATTGTATCCCTTTAGTTTCAATTGACCAACCTTTTTCTCCGCATTCTCTTCCACACGAAAGGCACCAGCAATGATATGGTGTTTGCCTATCTTTTTCTTATTTATCGCAATTTCAAGAGCTGGAAGTTCAAACGGTGCACTATCGAAAAAAGTAGCTGCCTGTATATGTTGCTCAACTTGTTTTCTGGCATTCTCTTGAGCAACACTATGGCTTTCTTTTTGATATTGATCAAAAGTTCTAAATGACGTGGTGCCAACAGAAACAGCCAACAATACGATGGCCGCATATTTTAACCAAGGTCTAAAAGGGCTTTCTGTTCTTTTTTCAGGGGTAATGATAAACGGAATACGTTCTTCCATTTCTTCCACCTCTTCTTTCAACACTTCCCGCTGAATAGGTGTGGCTGCAAACGCCGCCAGTCCAAAGGAAGATGTTAAATAATTGGTTTTGTTTTCTGGAAGGAATTGGATTTTCCGTTCATTGTTCAACCACAATTTACCTATCCCGAATAACTCAATTCGTTCGCCATCACCTAGGCGTTTGTTCCAATTCTCAGCAACTTGCTCAACTTCCTGTAATAATTCTTCATACCCCAAATTCTTCTCCTTGGCAATGTGGGATACAAGAAGTCCATCATTCTTGGAGAGTTGGGCGTTAAATGAAATTGCCTTGGTTGGAGGAAGTAAGGTTTTGTTGGTTTTATCCAATTCTGCAGATTTTCCATGCGCCAAAAAAGCACCAAATCCAGGCACAACTACACAATTGTAACTGAACAACAGTTTTTCTATGTACGCATCTATCCGCATGGTCACAAATATTGAAAAAAAAGTCAGAGCACGAAATATGCTTCATAACTTTTTATTAACATTTGAAAATCTGTATTTTGTGGACAACTTAACCTACTTAATAAATGACTGAGGATGAAATTCTTGCGGCGCTTCGTCTGCAAGCCGTTCCCAATATTGGGGATTTGACCGCAAAAAAACTCATAGCCCATTGTGGCAGTCCATCTGCAGTTTTTTCGGATAAAATCCAACACCTTCTTAAAATCGATGGAATTGGCAAAATCACCCTACAAGGTTTACAAAGTCCATGCTATGCAGAAGAAGCTGAGACCGAATATAGGTTTATTACGTCTGAAAAAATCGGGTATTCCTATTTTACCGATTCTGAATATCCTGAGTTTTTAAAACACTGTATAGATGGCCCGATCTTATTGTTCCATCGGGGCAATATTGATTTAAAAAAACGAAAAATCATCAGTGTAGTGGGCACTCGAAACATTTCGAGTTACGGGATGGCCTTTTGCGAATCCTTTATTGCTGAAATAGCTCCCATGAACCCAATCATCGTAAGTGGTTTTGCATATGGAGTGGATATCACGATTCAAAAAAAGGCAATGGATTATGGTTTACAGACCATAGGGTGCCTGGCACATGGTTTAAACCAAATTTATCCTAAAACACATAGGCGCTATCAAAATAAAGTTGAAGCCAATGGGGGTTTTATGACCGAATTCTGGAGTACCTCTCAACCGGACCGTGAGAATTTCTTAAAACGAAACCGAATAATTGCAGGAATGAGCGAAGCAACTTTAGTAATTGAGTCCGCAGAAAAAGGAGGTAGTCTGGTGACTGCAGATTTAGCGTATGGGTACAACAGAGAGGTTTTTGCAGTGCCCGGTAGGGTTTCTGACAAGCAAAGTAAAGGTTGCAATGATCTCATTAAATCACATAAAGCTCAATTACTGACCTCAGCAGCCGAGCTGGTTTATTTGTTGGGTTGGGAGTTAGAGGCTAAAGGAAAAACCATTCCTTCACAACAGCACTTATTTGCGACAATTGAATTGGATAAAAACGAACGTTTGATACTCGACCATCTGCGCAATGAAGGCAAGCAATTGTTGGATCATATTGCACGTGGATGCCAGCTGCCTATCGCTTTGGTTTCTTCCAGTTTACTGTCTTTGGAACTAAAGGGTGTTGTACGCCCACTTCCTGGGAAAATTTTTGAAGCGATATAATTAGTACCCCACCTTTTCTCTAACGCGTTCCAAAACACCATTGGCAACCTTAGCGGCTTTTTCTGCACCAATGGCCAAAGCCTCATCCACCTCATCCAAATGGTTCATGTAGTAATCAAATTTTTCACGTGGTTCTTCAAATTTCTCCATAATAACCTCAAACAATGCCTGTTTTGCATGCCCATAACCGTAATTGCCAGCAAGATAGTTGGCACTCATTTCTTCTATCTGTTCAGGTTGGGCCAGGATTTTATAAAGTGCAAACACGTTATCATTGGTGGGGTCCTTTGGGTCCTCCATAGGTGTACTATCTGTTACAATCCCCATGATTTGTTTGCGAAGCTTTTTATCCGGTTGAAATAGGTTGATGATATTCCCCTTGCTCTTGCTCATTTTTGCACCATCCGTTCCGGGTATATACATCGTCTCTTTTTGCAGAATAATTTCTGGCATAACAAAGGTTTCACCAAACTGATTATGGAATCGTGATGCAACATCCCTTGTCATCTCTAGATGCTGTTGTTGGTCCTTGCCAACGGGCACATAATGAGCGTCATAAAGCAAGATGTCGGCCGCCATCAACATGGGGTACATAAACAAGCCTGAGTTGACATCTTCCAAACGATCCGCCTTGTCTTTAAATGAATGAGCCAAAGTCAAACGTTGGTAAGGAAAGAAACAATTGAGATACCAGGCCAACTCAGTAACCTGCGGCACATCACTTTGTCTATAAAAAACACTTTTATCAATATCTAGACCAAATGCTAGCCAGGTAGCAGCCGTAGCATAGGTATTGTTCCGCAATTCCTCTCCGTTTTTGATTTGGGTCAAAGAATGCATATCCGCGATAAATAAGAAGGATTCATTTTTTGGGTCAGATGCCATTTGGATGGCAGGCATAATCGCTCCCAAAATGTTTCCTAAATGCGGTGTTCCTGTACTTTGAATTCCAGTCAATATTCTGGCCATAGCTCAATTTTGAGCCGTAAAAGTAACAATCCAATAGGGATTAAAAAAGCAAGAATGAATTGGTATTCCTAAAAGAAGTTAAAACCCTATTTTTTGAAAAGGCCCGCGACAAATAGAATAACTATTGCACCAATGACACCAGTAACCAAATCCCCCACAATTCCAGAACCGATTTGAATGCCTAAAGTACAAAAAGCCAATTGCCTACAGCACCACCTACAATACCCAAAATAATGTTGATCAATGCCCCAAATCCACCACCTTTCATAATTTTTCCTGCCAACCAACCGGCCGCGGCTCCAATCAAAATTGCATATAAGATTCCCATAATCAAGTTTTTAAGGTCATTTCCTTAAAGATATTCAAAAATTCTACTTTTGCGACCATGATCCAATTGATCAAGAACTTAGGGCATATCCTTTACCGCATATGGTTTTATGTGCTAGTAGCGGTTTTGATAATTCTTTTCCTGCCCTTTTTGCTACTTACCACATTAAGCGAAAGAACATACAAGCAATTTTTCTGGCTAGCTCGAAATTGTTGGGCGTGGCCCATCCTAATTGGTATGGGTTGTATCCCTAAAATTGAAAGGGAGCAGCAAATGCAAAAAGGGGTAAGCTATATGTTGGTGTCCAATCACACCAGCATGTTGGATATCATGTTGATGTTGGTCGTCAGTAAAAATCCATTTGTGTTTGTTGGTAAAAAGGAGTTGGTAAAAATCCCTCTATTTGGATTTTTTTATAAGCGGGTATGCATCATGGTAGATCGGGAAAGTATTAAAAGTAGAACCGGTGTTTATCTGAGGGCACAACGAAGGTTGGATCAAGGATTGAGTATATGTATTTTTCCGGAAGGTGGTGTTCCTGACGAATCCATTGTGTTGGATGAATTTAAGGATGGTGCGTTCAAAATGGCCATAGCGCATAAAATTCCAATAGTTCCCATCGTCTTTTATGATAATAAGAAACGTTTCTCATTTACCTTTTTGAGCGGTAGTCCGGGGCGGGTGCGTGCCAAGGTGCATCCCTTTTTCGAAACCGGTATTCTTGGGGAGGAGGATAAATCCACACTACGCGAAGAAGTACGTGACCTAATGCTCAACGAACTCAATGAAATCCCATAAGCACGAGTACTTTTATCCTGCAAAAAAAGTTTCCAATTCTTTAAGCGTTTCCTGAGATGTCTGGATGTCTTTTACAATCTCACCTTTATTCAAAACAACAATACGCTCACATACCTCGGTAACATGCAATAAATCATGACTTGACACCAATACGGTAACCCCTTCCTTTGCAGCCAAGTCCTTGATGATCGCTTTCAAACGGATTTGCGTGGTTGGATCAAGGTTCGCAAAAGGTTCGTCCAAAATCACCACTTCAGGATTACCGATAAAGGAAGCTACAATTCCCGCTTTCTTCTGGTTCCCCTTCGATAAATCTCTTAGATACTTACGTTGGCTCAAAATTTCGCCGTGGAAGAAATCATCAAAATTGGACAATAACTTGTCCACATCGGCTTTGTTTCTTCCTCTCAAATCCCCGATGAAATAAAAATATTCCTCAGGAGTCAAGTAGCCAATTAAAAAAGATTCATCAATAAAGGACGAAGTAATTGGTTTCCAATCCTCACTTGTATTAACCTGAAACCCATTGTTCTCGATATGTCCAGAGGTAGGTTGTATCAAATCCAATAGCAGGCTAAAAAAGGTGGTTTTACCAGCCCCATTATTTCCCACAAGCCCAAAGCTTTGGCCTTTTGGAATTTCAAGATGGTCTATATTCAAAACCAACTGTGATCCATATTTTTTTGTAAGGTTATGTGTGGTTATCATAGTCTTAGATTGAAATCAATGTATGTTTTACTAATTGTTTTTTTCCTTAAACCCGGCAATCATTCCATATTTCTTTTTGCGATACTGTTCCGTTATTCTATCCAATAATGGATTCTTAAGTGCAAAACCAATTACCCCAAGCAACGAAAGTGCAATTAATGCTACTTCCAATGAAACGAAATAACTCAGAAGGGAAAACAGTATAATGGGAAGGCCTAAAACGGGCAACATGATCAAGAATTGATTCGCACTGGTGCCCTGCATGTTCCCAAATGGACTTTTATCCAATTCAATGCGTTTTTTGTTGAATGATCCAAAATACAGAATGACGGGAATGTTAACACCCAAATTATAGATAGCGCTTGCAAAATTGATGGCCAGAGCCTTCCATCCAAAATATACATAGGGGATGGTTAGCATGAACATTACGATCACACTAACGGAAATCAAACTTGCCTTGGACTCTAGATACTTTCGTAATGGAATGTTCTGGGACATTATCATACTATAATACGAACTATCCCACGCTGGTATAAATTGGCCAAAATTGCTAAGGAATATCCCAGTCATGAATATGCCTAAAAATGCTAACATCGGCATTGAATTGGCATACATTTCTTGGGTATAGAATATCAATCCATAGAATACAAAGAGCAAGGAAATAAATACTTGCGCCTTGGTTCGTTTGTTCCTCCATATCAATCTCAAATCCAATTGAAGAAATGGTCCCATGTCGCCAAAACGTCTGGTCCATGCTAGTTCTGAGGTTTTGGCTTCTTTTGATTTTGTTTTGAGCGAAGCATCCAAGAAAATTTGCCGTTTCAAAAACCTGTAGTTCAAATAATAAGCTATAAGGGCTATCGCAATAGGAATAATCGCAGTAATTGGGTATTGGTATAAGCCATGGAAAATGGGTCCAAAAAACTCCCTTACCTCAAGCACACCAAAGTAATCCAATCCATATAATGTCAATATTAAGCCGCCAATTATGCCCAAGGCCTTGTCGCTTTTATTGACAATAAAATTCACATAGTTAATACTGAGCACAATACCGAAAATTCCCAAAAGCCAGATTAAAACATTCAAGATTGGATAGTCATGCGCAATCAAAACAATAGCAAACGGAACAAATAGGAAGGGTGCAATTAAATTATAACCAGAGAGTCCTGATCTACCCAAGATATAATGTGCAATCGAACTTTTCTTTATGGGCAAATTTAGCAAGGGTTTGATGTCCATTACGGGTAATTTTTGCATGAAATACCGAAAGAACAACTCAACTAAGACCCAATACACCAAGAATTGGCTCAACATCCACATGGGGTTTTCTGATGGAAATAATTTTCGTAGTCCGAAGTACAATCCAATTCCTGCTCCTACTAAAAATACAAGCATATATATGCCGAAAAATAGCATCAGTATTTTCAAGGCCAATCCCTTTCCAAATGAAGACGACCTAAAAAATGATTTCCATTGAAGGTTTATAAATCGATTGAACATGGTTGGGTTTTTTACGATTGGTTAGTACAACAAATATCCAATTTGTTACAATTAAGGATTCTTTTTGATTCAAAATCCTTCGAAAATAGCCTGATTCCTTAGTTTTGCACAAAAATTGAACTACATGAGTGATTTCCATGCACTAAAAATAGCTGCCGTTGACAAATTAACCCCAAATGCCGTGGCACTTAGTTTTGAAATTCCGGCCAATTTAACCGAAACTTTTTCTTTTACCGCTGGACAATATATTACCCTAAAACATACCATTAATGGCGAAGAAGTCCGCAGAGCTTATTCTATCTCTTCCGCACCTTCCTCTAACCAACTAACCGTAGGAATAAAAAAAGTACCTAATGGTACATTTTCTGTTTTTGCCAACGAAAACCTTGGCTCCGGCGATGTATTGGAAGTCATGCCACCAGAAGGTCGATTTATTTTTGAGAATACTTCAGAGCCTCAAAACATTGCCGCCTTTGCAGCGGGTAGTGGAATCACACCAATACTGAGTATTGCTCAATCCGTACTGGAAAACAACCCTAACAATACTTTTGTCTTGGTTTTTGGTAACCAAAGTCCTGAAGAAACGATGTATTATGGGGCACTTGAGGATTTAGTCAATAAATATTCCGAGAGGTTTTTTATCCAATATGTGTTTAGTCGTGCGCAAGCTGAAAATGCATTGTTTGGCCGAATTGAATCGTCTACCGTGAATTTTGTAGTGAAAAATAAATACAAGGAAACCGATTTTGACAAATATTATCTCTGCGGTCCGGAGGAGATGATTCAAACGGTTTCCGATACGTTGACCAATAATGGCGTTTCAGCGGAAAAGGTGTTATTCGAATTGTTCACGGCCTCCAATACCAAAGATGAAATGGCTGATGCACTTGACGGACAGACCCATGTTGAGGTGTTGGTGGATGACGAGACGTTTTCCTTTGCCATGGACCAAAAAAGCTTGGTGCTAGATGCTGTCCTTAAGGAAAAAATCGATGCGCCATATTCTTGTCAAGGTGGTGTTTGCAGCAGTTGCATTGCTAGAATTACAGAAGGAAAGGCTGAAATGGTGAAGAATCAAATCTTAACTGATGGAGAGGTGGCCGATGGATTGATTTTGACCTGTCAAGCACATCCTACTACGCCAACATTGAAAATTGACTACGATGATGTCTAGGTCCATTATGTAACCATTTCCTCGTCCAAGGCTTTGCTCCCGTGAGCATATCCAATAGCAAATGCCTTTTCAATTCCTTTTTTATCTAGAACACCGATGCCTTCAAGTTCCTTTGGTTCAATATGTACGTCACATTCCAAGAGCTTGCGGTGGCTTGAGGCGTAAATCATTAGGCCAGTCACTCTCCCTGCCAATAGAATAGAATTACGGATGGCTTTTTTGTTGACTTCGCCTGCAATTGAGACATTGCTGCCAATAATGAAATCGGCCTTGTCATCCACATATTCTTTTGGGAAATTGTTCATTACACCGCCATCAGAATAGAGCACCTTATTAATTTCAACAGGACTGAATACGGGAGGAAGTGCTGCAGATGCCAGTAACGGCCTTATCAATTCTCCTTCGGAAAAGACTTTTTCATCACCCTTAAGTAAATCTGTGGCTACAACGAACAGCTGTTTTTCCAAGGATTCAAAGGAGTTTTCTGGAAAATACCCTTTAAATAATTTGAAATAGCGTTCAGTATCGATAAATCCTGGTTTGTTAATGGCAAAAAAATCATACTTGAACAAGGGGGTTTCTCGAAAAAATCCAAGCATGTCCTCAATAGAATTACCATTAGCGTATAACGCGCCAACCAATGCACCAACGCTAGAACCCGCAACATAATTTGCCTTAATGTCCCGCTCCTGCATTGCCTTTAGCAATCCAATATGTGCCATCCCTCGGATACCCCCTCCAGAAAGCACGAGTCCTATGTTAGTTGTATCAATTTTGGAGCTTGCCATAGTTTTAGGGCTATTTGCTGCATAAAATTAGGATTTGAGGATGAATTTAGCCTACAAATCCATACAATTAAATACGATCTTTACCGACCTGCTGGTCTGTTTTTACTTCAAAAAATAGTCAATTCTTCATCTTGTCGAATATCTTTAGATTTTAATCCGGAACTATTTGAACATGAAAAACACTTCCACAAACTGATGGGTCTGTTTGTTAAATTTCGAAAAAGTTGCTGGTTTTTGTAATTCGAAATGCCCAACGCCGACCTAAAATGGTATTACTTATTGTCGTAAGTTTATAGGAATTGCAATTCGTTTGAAGAATCGAAGTCAACATAATACGGCCATACTCCTTTTTGCCAATTCAGCTAGCTATGAATGGCAATGGAAGAAAACCATCCCAAAAAAAGAGCTATTTGAAGCGTTGACTGTTCATACGCTTTCTGTAATCGAGGCCTCCGGAATGCCCTATTTTCACCTCACTGAAAAAGAACAATTCGGGGATTCTTTTGCAGAACGATTTAGTAATGCAATACAATGGACATTTAAACAAGGCTTTGATCAGGTTATCACCATAGGTAACGATAGTCCAAATTTAACGGTTGGTCATTTGCTTCAGGCCGCATCCAATATTAGCCAGAACTCAACAGTAATTGGTCCATCTTCAGATGGCGGCATTTATCTTTTAGGTATACACAAGTCTAATTTTGACTCGGTAACCTTTAAAAAGCTTCCTTGGCAACATGTTTCCCTTTTAAAGGCAACAGAAGAACGTTTTTCACAATCTATGTGTTCCATTTTTAAGTTGGACGCCTTACAAGATGTGGACAGCTTGTCTGATCTAAAGCAATTTTATCGCGCCCTAAAGGGTTCAGCTCTTTTTTGGAGGCAATTGATTTCCAAACTCCTCCAGCGTACAGGGCATTTCAATGCATTTACTGCCTGGCTATACGATTCAGGTCATTATTCACTTTATCATAACAAGGGCTCTCCCCTTAGTTTTGCTTAATTCGATTTTATCTGGACCATCTAGGTCCAATTAATTCAATTTGTTCGTTGCCAAATCTATTGGTAACGTCATAATCAACCCTAAAAGCAGAACAGAAATGGCAAACTCATATTACGACCCAGCGGACTTAAGAAAATTTGGTAAAATCACTGAATGGAGTGAAGAACTGGGTACAAAGTTTTTTGATTATTACGGCAAAGTGTTTGAAGAAGGCGCATTAAGTGCACGCGAAAAATCTTTGATTGCCTTGGCCGTGGCCCATGTGGTCAAATGTCCGTATTGTATAGATGCTTATACCAAAGATGGCTTGCAACGCGGCATAACCAAAGAAGAAATGATGGAGGCCGTGCACGCTGGAGCCGCCATTGAGAGTGGAGCCACCTTGGTACATGGTGTCCAAATGATGAATAAATACAACAAACTTTCCATGTAAATACCTTTTGGTATTTAATGGGCCAACGCGTTTAAAATGGAACAAAGTATATTGCCTCAAATGAAAAAGGCCGCCAAAAAATCCCTAAAGGCAAGGGATGGCGAACTCGCATCTATCAATAGACAATTGGATATCTTAAATGGAGGGATCTTTGCTGACGGAGAACTCCCCTATTTTAAGGACAAAATTGCAGAAATTGGACATTTTCCTTTGCGACCACAAAAATTGGAGATTCTTCAAATCAATGTGGGGTATATGTGTAACCAGGTCTGTGAACACTGTCATGTGGATGCGGGGCCTGACCGAAAGGAAATCATGACCAAGGAAACCATGGAACAATGCCTGGAGGTAATTCGGAATACCGGTGCCCATACCTTGGATTTGACAGGGGGAGCACCTGAGATGAACCCAAATTTCAAATGGTTTGTAGAAGAAGCCGCCAAAGCTGGCATCCAAGATTTTATTGTGCGTTCCAACCTTACCATTATCAGAGCGAACAAAAAATACTATGATCTCCCAGAATTCTTCAAAAAACACAATGTACATGTTGTATCCTCCATGCCGCATTACACAAGAGGCAAGACGGACAAACAACGTGGTGATGGTGTTTTTGATAAATCCATAAAGGCACTACAAGAACTAAATGCCGTTGGATATGGAATACCAGACAGTAGTTTGCGATTGGATTTGGTCTACAATCCTTCTGGTGCATTTTTACCAGGCGATCAGGCCGCAATGGAAAGGGATTTCAAAAAAGCACTCGATGAAGATTTCGGAATACAGTTCCATAATCTCTTTGCCATCACCAATCTGCCCATTTCCAGGTTCTTGGATTATTTGATCGCTTCGGATAACTATGAGGATTATATGTATGCGCTTGTAGATGCGTACAATCCAGCAGCAGTAGAAAATGTAATGTGTACCAATACCATTTCGGTAAGCTGGGATGGTTGGTTGTACGATTGCGATTTCAATCAAATGTTGGACCTCAAAGTAGCCAACAAAATCAAGCACATAAAGGATTACAACGAAGATTTGTTAAACGACAGAAACATCGTGATTTCACAACATTGTTATGGTTGCACTGCAGGAGCAGGTAGCAGCTGTCAAGGTACAGTAGCGTAAACTAAATCAACCCACCAAATTACGCGTAATACTTAGGCAACACTTTTTATGAAAAATAGCATATTGCTAGCAGCCCTGCTATGGGCCGCTATTTCCTATACACAAGAAACCACCGGAAAATTGGAAGGTAAAATAATGACTCCTGATGGAGCTCCTTTGGAATTCGCAAACATTGTAGTTACGGATTCCGAAACCAATTTTAAATTTGGTGCCGTTTCCCAAGAATCAGGGTATTATTCGGTATTGAACATCCCGCCTGGAAACGCCTACACCATAATGGTTAGCTTTTTGGGATACCAATCGGTATCTTTAAAGGCTGTCAGCATTAATCTTAGTGAAATCACCCATCAGGATTTTATATTGAATGAACAGGGAGAGACATTGGATGAAGTAGTGGTCATCGCCAGTGAGAATGCTCCTTCAGAATTTGAACAAACCATAAATTCTGAAGCTTTAAAGAATACACCGACCATTACACGAAGTATTCAAGATCTTACTCGTAACCTTCCAGAGGCCAATCTTAATTCCTTTGCTGGGGCCAGCAATCGTTTTAACAACCTCAACATTGATGGTGTTGCAAACAATGATGTCATTGGGTTTCAAGAACCATCCAGTGGTGCGGCAGGTTCTTCTGCCAATGGTAGTCCCGGGAGTTTGGCACGCACCCAACCCATAGGATTTGGGGCCATCAAACAATTATCCGTTAAAACCACTCCTTTTGATGTGAGTATAGGAAACTTCTCTGGCGCCAATTTGGATGTGGTGACCAAGAACGGAACCAATGCTGGAGAAACTGAAGTCTATGCCTATGGCAATAATCAAGCTTTGGTGGGCAGATATGCTGATGGTACGGAACAAAATGTGCAGTCCTTTTACGATTTTCAAGTTGGGTTTTCCAAAGGGGGTGCCATAAAAAAGGATAAACTCTTCTATTTTGTGAACTTTGAACAAGCCACCTCCAACAATCCGGTCTTAAATGCTCCTGGTAGTTCCAGTTCCAATATTTCCGTGGAGACCATCAACCAAATAGTGGACAAATTACAAACGGACTACAATTATGACCCTGGTACTTTCACTGATGCTGCGCTCAAAACCAACAGCACCAAACTCTTTCTTCGCTTCGATTTCAATATCTCGGACCGGACAAAATTGACTTTACGCAACAATTACGTGAACAGTTTTGCAGACAACTTGGAATGGAATGAGTCCATTTTCAATTTTGGAAATCAAGGGTTTAGACATAATAGTGTGGCCAACAGTTTTACAGCAGAATTGAAATCTAATTTTAAAAACTCCAGTTCCAACCTATTGAGTATTGGTTACAATTATGGCAAAGAAGGACGTGATTTTGATGGCGAAGTTTTTCCGCATTTGCAGATTTCTGACGCATCCAACCGAATTTTTGCTGGAACCTATCGGGAAGCCTCTGTGTACAATACCAAGTTGAACACCCTTCAAATCTCAGATAAGTTCACCCTGTTTAAAAACAAACATACTTTCACCTTTGGTGGTTTGGCACAATACAATGATATCGATTATGGTTTTTTATCAGCTTGGAATGGACGTTGGGAGTATAGTTCTGTTGATAATTTCTTGAACGACCGACCCTCACGAATTCGTGGGGTGTATCGCTTGAACGATAACAACTTTGACTTTGTACAAAGTACCCCATCGGCCACCGTTGATATTTTGGTTGCAGGCCTTTACGCCCAAGATCGTTTTCGCTTTTCGGATAGACTTTCGTTGAATTTTGGACTTCGATTGGATTCCCAATTTTTATTGAATGATATTCCATTAAGCGATGAGGTTACCAGAACCCCAGAGTTCAGTCAGTTCAGCAATAAAATCCGAACAGCGCCACACATTAACCCCAGATTTGGTTTTGAATACGCCTTTGACGAGGACAGAACCCTAAAACTGCATGGTGGCACCGGGCTTTTCACAGGAAGACTACCTTATCTGTGGTTTGCTTATGCTGAATATATTTCTGGCACCCAATATTTTAATGTGGACGTGCGGCCCGATGGTGTTCAGACCATAGTAAACGATGTTTCCGATTTGGCGGGAGATTCGCCCATTGCGGAAATTAATTTGGTGGACAACGATTTTGAATTGCCGCGCGATTGGAAAAGCAATATTGGCCTGAATGTTCAATTGCCCAACAATTACGATTTGACTTTTGATGCCTCCTACACCAAAGTCCTAAAGGGCATTTTCTTTCAATCCATAAACCGAAGGGATAACCAAGGTACTTTTGATGGCGCTGATAACCGTTCCTATTTTTTGGAGACCGGAGATGCCATCAAAATCAATCCAAATTTCACCAATGTGTTTTTGTTGACGAACTCAGACAATGGCTTCCGCTACAACTTGACCTTGGGGCTATCCAAATCCGCATTTAATTACAATGGATACGTTGGGTATACTTTTGGACGTAGCAAGGACATTTCCAGCACAGTGCGAAGCTCCCCGGCAGCCAATTACGAGTGGAACCAATCCATAACCCCAAATGCACCAAGCTTGTCGGCTTCCAATTTTGATTTGCGACATCGGTTTGTGAGCACCCACACCTACGGTTTTGATTTAGGGAAGACAGGGAAATTGGAATTTTCAGCACTTTACAATGGTACTTCTGGCAGCCCGTTTTCTTTTGTATATCAAGGCGATGTCAATCGGGATGGATCTTCTAGAAATGACCTTATCTATATTCCAAGAGATGCTTCGGAAATCAACCTTATCCCTATTGAAGATGGTAATGGAAATATCACGCAAACCGCGGCCCAACAATGGGAACGTTTGAACGCTTTTATTGAAGGCAATGATTATTTGCGCAGCAATCGCGGCGGGTATGCTGAACGGAATGAATCCAAAACACCCTGGAACCACCGTTTGGATGCCAAATTGGCCTATAACCTGAATTTAAAGGGGAGCAAGCAACTCCGTTTTTCAATGGACATCTTTAATGTGTTCAACCTGATCAACAGGGATTGGGGCCGATTGGTATTTGTGCCCAATGTGGTGAACTCCAATTTCAGTTTACTGCGGCTCCGAGGCATTGAAAACAATCAGCCACAATTTCAATACAGCAATACGGATGCTACCCCTTGGGTGGTAGATAACCAAAACTCGCGCTGGCGTATGCAATTTGGGGCCAGTTATCGGTTTTAATACATGCAAGGCGGGTAAGGCAAGTCAACGACTTTTTTTGTAGCGTTCCAGTGCGTTTTTGAGCGCTTGGGCCCCTTCACCATTCATGCCCATTGCGGAATCTGTCCCCTCTTGGTCACAGAATTTTTGAAAGGCCATAAACTGGGTCCTGTTAAAACGTACCGTTTCTGAATGCCCCGGTAAAGTGTCGATGATGGACTTAAGGATTTTATCCCCTTTAAACACATAGCTGATGCTAAATGTTCTTGGTTTTCTTTGGAGAATCTCGTCCATAAAATGATAAATACTTTCTACAGTGTTGACGGTATCTTTGGACGCCTTTATGGACAAAAGCGTGGACTTGGAGTTCAACACTTTGCGCCACGCCATAAAATCTTTGAGTTGTTGTAGATTTTCCACTTCAGTAGATCCATCAATGAATTCTTCCTTATAGTTTGGGTCCAAGAATACTGATGCTTTTTCAAAATTGTACCTATTGGATTCCAACAAATAATTTGACACGATTTCCTCGGCTTTATTGGTTTGGTTTGCCGAGAATAAGACAACAAGAAATAAGATTATGTAGCTTTTCATAAGGTCATGGGTTGAGGGTTGAATGTATTTACTGCCATCTCATTTTCTTTGCGAATATAAATTAGTACATAAATATATTTAAGAGTTGTAAACCCAAAACAAAATGCTCCTTTCCATTTTGGGAAAGGTGTCCACTTTAGTGGACGGAAAGGGTTAAACCCATTTTTAAATTTCTGATCCTATTATACCAGCACTGTGATTTTATTTTTTAATCAAGCTTTCGGCAACTTTGTTGTAATATTCCCTTGTTAAAACTTCAGTCCAAATTGTGGGTTTATCCCCGCCGTATAAAGCCAAGTATGTGACGTTACTATTCTTAGTTGAAGAATGCCAATGTTCTATATCAGATTGGCATTTTATTATGTCTCCTTCTTTTAAAACTATTGCCCTTTTTCCTCTTTCTTGATAATAGGCTTCCCCTTCTATAATAATCAATACCTGAGGAGAACTATGCTTGTGCCAATCAAGCGTTGAGTTGGCTTTAAAAGTTGCTTTGGTTATGCTATAGCCTAAATCCGCATCATCATGTATAATTGCATTAAGCCACGCTTCACCTAAATAATGGGTGTTTGGTGCTTTGGTACCCTCCGTTTGGTAGGATGAGATGGCGTATTCAGAATTTTGGGCCTTTATTATTAAATGTCCTAAAACTAAAAGGCAGTAAATTAAATTTCTCATCTAAGGCAAAATTTGAATTTAAATGGACGTATTTCCGTTTTCACGGCATAAAAGAAATGTTTGCCAAGTTCCAACTTGGAGCTGTCATGGATAACAAGTTCGGAAAATTTGGTTACAACTGCTATCAAAATTGATTGGACCAGGTTAAAAAAGCAGCCCTTTCATTACCGTTTTCATCTAAAAGTCCTGTGTCTCGCCATAATTGCCCCAAATCCTTGACTTCCTCAGGAAACGTTTCCCAAAGGGCATCAAAATCCCGGTGTGCCCACCAACTGATAAACTCATAATCATGGTTTGTGGCATTTTCTAAAAGGGTTTCCAAGTAGGCGTTTTGCCCTTCCTCGTTTCCGTTAATGGACACGCCTAAATTGGGAATCACCAAGTTTTCTGCAATATGCCCTGTTTCCACAAAGGCAATTGGCCGGTTGGTGTTGTTGTGTAAAAAGTCGAATACTTCTTGAAATTGGCTTTTTGTCCCAAGATTTTTTAGAAAGGGATAAAAACTGATGGCCACAAACTCATTCTGGTTGATATGGTTAAATAGGTCTTGAATGTGTGCCTCGGGGTTGGAGGTGTCGGGCTGGAATAGATTGTGCAATGAGATGGACTCCGAAATCTTTACACCCGGATGGGATTGCTCGATACGGGTTTTCACTTCTGTAATCAAGCTTTTATAAGCTTCCCATTTTTCGGGTGCATTCAAACTGAGTTCATTTACTTCAATCGCAATGACCAAATAATCAGGTTCAAAGGCGTCAACCAAATAATCGATGTGCTTAAAGTAGGCATTTTCAATATCCGCATCATCCAAGTCGGTATATGAAGGAGCGTTCCCGTCAAAATCCAAAGCAAGTTCATCTCGATTTAAATTGAACAGGCCAACAGAGAGCAAAAGTGTCAGGCCAGCAATCTTGCGTTGCACCTTTCCTGCAATCTCATTTGTAAAGGCTAATGGAAGGGGGCCATCATTAATCCAAGCGTTCCAAGGAATGCTATTATCAATATGTTCGGTATAGATGTCTCCATGGTTGCCCAAAAATGCATAGGTGGTATTGACATCTTCAGGATTAGGTCCAAAACTCCAGGTGGTAAAACCCATTTTAAAGTTTCGTTCGGGTGCTATCTCCGGAGTTGTTTCATCATTGGAACAACTACTGAAAAGGAGAACTGTTAGAAAAACAACAAAGTGACTTCTCATGCTGAATATCTTGGTCTTATCTAGAACGAAATAAATCATGATTAATGATGCGCGGTTTGTTTACAATAGCCAAAGCATAGAATTTGCTTGTTATTGATCAAAACCTTACCCGGCCAAATGTCTTTTATCCCAAAAAAGAATCCCTTAAACCGACCGGGGGGTCGGTCTGTAATTTTGCAATGGGTCAATTTCTGCTTTTCACCGAATTTTCTGACAGCTACATCCCCATTTCTTTTGGCTAGGTGAATTGGTTGGGAACTTTGTAACAGACTTTATAGTCTAATTAACCCAAAACCCAAATCTTATGGACAGGAACTTAAAAAAACGGGAAACCATGCACCGTTTATGTGCAAAAGGCCTGGAAATCTTCCACGAAAAAGGCTATTACAACACCAGTTTAGATGATATCCTTAAAGAACTATCCCTTTCCAAGGGTGCGTTTTACCATCATTTTAAATCTAAGGAGGATTACTTTATAAGTATTGTACAAAATCTGGTAGTACAGAAAGTATACGCGTTACTTGTTGAGCCCTTGAACACCCATGAAAACCCATTACCTATTATTATTGATAGTTTGGAAAAAGCCCTGGAGCCAGTTAAGCACAATGAAATGGTCTATGGTTTTATGTTGAATGACTTTTTGATGGAATTCAACAAGCGAAACTCAGAAATCAGCACCTATTTGAAGGATATCATCAAAGTATGGGAAGTGAATTTAGTTTCCGTGCTTAAAAAAGGAAAAGTAGATGGCCATATTGCCCGTCATGTGGACTGTGAAGGCGTTGCCAGCTACATTATTGCTTCTTATTTGGGAATGCGAACCTTAATGTCTGATAATTCCAATCCACAATTGAAGTACAACTACATTCAACAACTAAAACAATACTTTGGTTCATTAGAAGCTCGATATGCCGATGCCTAAGCTCCGAGTACATTTAGAATCTTTGCTTCTACTGCGCTCGGGTCTATGGTCGTCATGGCTGCCTCATAGCCCTCTGGCATTTTGTTTCCATAAATTGATGTTGGAATCAATGGAAATACATTCCTATCTGCCAATAAAGCGTTTTCTGCAGGTTGATTATAGGGGTAAAAGCCTGCAAATGGGTGAGTTACACCCCATAATGTAACGACCGGTATTCCGAAGTTGGTTGCCAAATGCGCATTACCACTGTCCATGGAAACCATTATATCTAAATTGGAAATCAATTCCAATTCCTGTGAAAAATTCAATTTGCCCGCCATATTCAATACCTGATCATATTTTCCAGAAATTTCTTCCAGCTGCTCAACTTCTTTGGTACCGCCGCCAAAAAGCAATATTTTATACTTTTCGGTATTGTTTAGAGTGTTGATTACCGTTTCCATTAGTGAAATGGGGTACATTTTGCCTTCGTGCGCTGCAAAAGGGGCAATTCCAATCCATTTTTTGCCATCCTGTTGTACCAATTCCAAAACGTGATCAGATAGTTGCTTTCGCTGCAGAGGTGCTGCATCTCCTAACTTGACTGGATAACCAAGCTGGGCAAAAACCTCAGCATACCTTTGATGGGTAGATTTCAGTTGTTGGAAAACTTTAGCTTTTGCACTGGTCAGTGCTTTTTTCTCCTTCCTTCCTTTGTCCAGTTGTTCGCAATTGACGCCGCTCAATCCAAAATACTTGCACAGTACCTTGCTGCGCAACACATTGTGCAAATCCGCAACTGCACTGAAGCCGTTCGGTTTAAGTTCTTTATACAGGCGCCAAAGGCCCATCATTCCCTTATGCCTTTTTTTAACATCGGCAACGTAAACGGTCACACGGTCCAAATCAGAGAAAATTGGAACAAACAGCTTCTTTGTAAGCACTGTTAGGTGTATCTCTGGATAATCTGCAAGGACTTGTTTAAGAACGGGAATGGTCATGGCTACATCTCCCATTGCTGATAGCCGAATAACCAAAATGTGGGCTTTTTTAGCCTTTTTGCCCACGGAGTACTGGGTTTAGTTCATCGTCATTGTACATTTTCATCTGTTTGTAGACTTTCATGTACTTGTTCCCGGATTCAATGTCTGACAACAATTGATCTATGGCTGTGGAAAGGTCCACTTTTTGCTCTTTTAAAACCGCCAATTTGGCTTCACATTTGGCAATATGTTCTGAAGACGCGTCTTTACGATCCACCTCATCTTGCATATGATAGATTTTGAGTGCCAAAATGGACAATCGGTCGATGGCCCAAGCGGGGCTTTCGGTATTAATCGAGGCGTTGTCGTTTACTGCAACACTTTTGAATTTATCCAGAAAATAACTGTCAATGTATTCCACCAAATCAGTTCTGTCCTGATTGCTGGCATCAATCTTACGCTTTAGGTCCAATGCCGCTATCGGGTCAATTTCCGGGTCGCGGATGATATCTTCATAATGCCATTGTACGGTGTCTATCCAATTCTTCCGATAGAGTAAATGTTCAACTTTATCCTTAGGGAAGGGATTTTCGAAGGGTTGATAAACATCATCCTTGATGTGGTAAGTAGCTATACTCTGATTAAAAATCTTAAAGGCCAGTTCGCTGAACATGTGAATAAACTTTGGGCAAAGATATTGCTTTATGGCTTATTGGCTAATACGGGTCAAGAAAAGAAGAAGTGGCGCGATTATGGCCGCCACTACCAATAATTCCCGTATTCTGGTTTTTTTGATGGTCTCCAGGTAATTGGTAATAAAGACGGCGGCTGGAAAAAATGCAATCAAAATGGTTGCGGCTCCTTCTTTGCACAAAAAACTCAAGGCCGCACCCAACAAAAAGGTGAGAAAGAGAATGCGGAGTGGAATCAATTTCCCGCCTCCTTTTCTTCTAACTTTTAAAAACACCAAGGACAGGATTATGCCAACAATTGAAATGAATATAACATTGCCTAGAATAGATTTCTGTGTAAAAAACCCATTTTCCAAGAAGCCAAAAGCAAAACGATAATGGTCTGCGAAAAAAGAAGTGTCGCCAGTTAATCGGAGTACGCCAAAAGTCAAGATAAAAACGGAGAGGATGGCCACAAAGGGAACCATCCAATTTTTGGCTACGTTTCTTTCATAGACATTGATTACCAAAAAAACCAAGATTAAAAAGATTAAGGCCCAGTCGTAAAACAAACTTGCCACGCATACTAAAAAAGTGGCATCAAATATCTTATGCTTTACATTTTTGATGGATTTGATAGTGAGCAATCTCCAAACGGCCAAAAAGATGAACAAGGCGCAATAAATGGCGTTTTTGTCCAATAATACACTATCAAAGACTATAATAAACAAAACAAAAAACAGCATGGCAAATGAACTGAATTCAGTTACTTTTTCTGTTCGCACTACCTCGTTGATCACAAAAACCATAAGCAATAATGCCGCTAACGCCAACAATTCCAATGAAATAGGAATTTGTTGGATGTTGTGCCCAAAATTGAGCAACAAGGACAAAGCGTAAAAAAGAACCAAAAAGCCCGTTAAGACGATGTAATTTATTGGTTTAGTTTTACTGAAAAAGCTTGAAATCATCTTAGGTTTTACTACTTTTGCAAAGTAAATATAGCCAACATGAGCAAGTTTTTTTACGGCATTGAAGACTTATTTGTAAACTACCTATTCGCCCCTTACGATATGTTCCGTTTTATGGAAAACTGGTGGGGTTCCAATTCCATCAACTGGATTTTTACCTTAATCGGTTTTGTGGCCATGGTATATTGGATGAAGGAATTGAAGATTTTCAATGACAATGGTGAAGAAGATAAAAGCATTTCTTCACATTCTTATCTATAGGCAGCTACCCGCCTTCCTCAAAACAATTGCTATTACTTTTGGATTTGATCTATAGATCGAACCCAAGGTCTTTTCTGTAATACATTCCATCGAACTCAAGAAGTTCCATGTTACGATAAGAAGTTTTAAGCGCACTCTGGAAATCATTTCCAAATGAAGTAACAGCGATAACCCTTCCGCCATTGGTGACTACTTTGCCATCGTTTACTTTGGTGCCTGCATGAAAAACAATGGAATCTTGAACCTTATCGATTCCTGATATCTCTTTTCCTTTTTCATAAGCTTCTGGATAGCCTCCTGAAACTGCCATTACTGTCGTGGCGGTCCGCCCATCAATTTCCAAATTGATTTGGTCCAATGTTCCTTTGGCCATGGCATCCAGCACATCCACTAAATCCGAGGTAATTCTAGGGATTACAACTTCGGTCTCAGGATCACCCATTCGCACATTGTACTCAATCACTTTTGGGTCATCTCCAACTTTGATCAAACCGATAAAAATAAAACCAACATAGGGTAGATTATCCTTTTTAAGGCCTTCTACGGTAGGTTTAACAATGCGGTCCTCTATCTTTTGCATGAAGGTGGAATCTGCAAAAGGAACAGGGGAGATAGCTCCCATGCCGCCGGTATTCAACCCGGTATCTCCTTCACCGATTCGTTTGTAGTCTTTTGCTGTGGGTAATACTTTGTAATTGTTACCGTCTGTAAGCACAAAACAGCTCAGTTCTATCCCATCCAAGAATTCTTCGATAACCACAGTGGCACTTGCAGCACCAAATTTTGAATCCAACAACATGGATTCCAGTTCTTTCTTGGCTTCATCAAGATCATCCAAAATAAGTACGCCCTTACCAGCCGCCAAACCGTCTGCTTTTAAAACATATGGTGGCTGTAGCGTTTCCAAAAACTGATAACCTTTGGTTAATGTTTCTGCCGTAAAGCTCTCATAGGCTGCCGTTGGAATGTTATGCCTCATCATAAATTCCTTGGCAAACTCCTTGCTGCCCTCCAATTCCGCTGCAGCTTTCTGTGGCCCTATAACACTTACATGTGCCAGCTCGGCATCCGACAAGAAAAAGTCATGCACTCCTCGTACCAATGGGTCTTCTGGCCCCACAACTACCAAGTCAATCTCATTGTCCAAAACCACTTTCTTGATTTCTTCAAAATCATTCACGCCAACAGCGATGTTGTTGGCAATTGAAGCCGTTCCCGCATTACCAGGAGCTACAAAAAGATTTTTACATTTGGTGCTTTGGGAAATCTTATAGGCGATGGCGTGCTCGCGCCCACCTGATCCGAGGACAAGGATGTTCATGGTGAAATTTTTGGCAAAAATAAGGTTACTTTTTATTTCTATCCGAAAAATCCCTGTGTTCTGTTTTCTCTAATTCTTCTCTTGATAATGTTTTGAAGTAGTCAAAAGTTTTTCGCATACCTTCTGCTCTACCAACTTTTGGTTCCCAACCTAGAATTTCTTTAGCTTTTGAAATGTCCGGCTGCCTTTGCATTGGGTCATCTTTAGGTAAAGGTTTGTAAATGATCTTTTGATCGGTACCCGTAAGCTTTATGATTTCCTCCGCAAAATCCTTGATGGTGATTTCATGTGGGTTCCCAATGTTCATGGGTAGGGTATAGTCGCTCATAAGCAATCTATAGATGCCTTCTATTTCATCTTCAACAAAACAGAATGAACGTGTTTGTGAACCATCTCCAAATACCGTCAAATCCTCACCTCTCAAAGCTTGACCCATAAAAGCCGGAATTACACGACCATCATTCAGTCGCATCCTGGGGCCATAGGTATTGAATATTCGAACAATTCTAGTATCCAGTCCATGAAAACGGTGGTAGGCCATCGTAATGGATTCTTGAAAGCGCTTGGCTTCATCATATACTCCACGCGGACCAATGGTATTTACATTCCCATAGTACTCTTCAGTCTGTGGGTGCACCAATGGATCTCCATAGATTTCCGATGTACTTGCAATCATAAACCTAGCATTCTTTTCTTTGGCCAATCCCAAAAGATTATGGGTTCCCAACGCACCTACTTTTAAAGTTTGGATTGGGATTTTCAAATAATCGATTGGGCTAGCTGGAGAGGCAAAATGTAAAATGTTATCTACTTTTCCAGGTACATGTACGAACTTGGTTACGTCGTGATGATGGAATTCGAATCGGTCTAAATGAAAGAGGTGCTCTAAATTCTTAAGGTCTCCTGTAATAAGATTGTCCATGGCAACTACATGGTGACCTTCTGCAATGAAACGATCACAAAGGTGTGATCCCAAAAAGCCCGCCGCGCCGGTGATTAGTGTTTTTTTCATAGTAATTAAATTCCTCTTGAGAATAAAACGGTGGTTATGGTTTTGAATATGATTCTTAAATCAAGTGTTATGGACTTGTTTTTAATATAGTATAAGTCATATTCTAATTTTCTTATCGAGTCTTGCAAATCTTCTCCATATTTATATTTCACCTGCGCCCAGCCTGTTATTCCGGGTTTGTATAAATGTCTAATACTATAAAACGGTGTGATTTCATCCAATTGATCTACAAAGATTCTTCTTTCTGGTCTTGGTCCAATAAATGTCATGTTACCTTCTATTACTGACAATATTTGAGGCAATTCATCCACCCTGAATACGCGAAGGATTTTTCCAAATGGTGTAACCCTATTGTCATTTTTGGTTGCCATTTTTGCGCCTTCTGATTCAGCATTGACTATCATGGACCTGAACTTATAAACTTTAAATTCCTTTCCATATTGCCCTACGCGCAATTGGGAATAAAAAAGTGGACCCCTGTTCAGGAAAATGTTGAAGAACCAAACCACTGGACAGGCTAGGAAGAAAATTACTCCTACTAAACAGGAAAGCAGAAAATTGACCAAGTAGCTAAATATTACTTGCAAGTATCTAATCTTCCTGTTTTTTAGTTGCAACAACTCGTAGAAACTATGATAATGTGAACGAATAGGCATGGCCTCATAAACACTCTCGTAAAACGAAGTATAGGATACTACTTCTTTCCCTTTCAAAATTGAATCAAGAAGCAAAGCTTCCAGTTCTTTGGAAATATCGTTGTAGTCCCTAATATTCAATATCCAGGTGTCTACTTTCTCTAAAGCTTCTTTAAAGGTTTTTTTATCTAATACTGAATTTTCATCTGCTATGGAAAACGTAAGCTTTACTTTGTAAAAAGTATTGGTGCTCTCACCATTTATATAGTTGATATTGTCTCGCAACTTATCTTCATTAGTGCCGTCATAGACGTACAGGACTTTTTTTACAGTTGGCAATATGCTAAACAAGTTAGTGAAGAGAAAGCGCCACAACCATATTTCTATTGGTGTCAGTAAAAGAAAAGACAAAAGGGGTATTCTCCAAAAACTGACATCGTAGGTCAATACTGTAAAAAGAAACACTAAAAAAACAAAAATGCTTGTAATGTATACGGATTGTGAAAAAACATATCTTTTTCTCGCTGCCCTTTCCAAATTGTAAAAATCCAATATGTATGATAAAATGAGGTATGTGGAAATCCCAAAAGCAAAAACAAATACTTTTAGATTAAAAGAAATATATTCTTCATCTATGGCATGGTTTATCAATAGATTCAGTGAAGCAATGATAATCAATAGGTCCCCAAGCAATAGTATGAACTTCCTTTCTACGGAATTTAAAATTGATGGTCTTGCCATAGAAGTTATTGAATATGTCGGAAATCAAAAATAACTCTTCAATTTCAGAAAAATAGCCGAAACCAAATAAAAAGAGGACTTAACAAAGGATAAGTTTTCCAATTCACGATAAACACGCCATTCGTATTTAATCAAATCCATTTTATTGGAAGAAATTGATTGATTGCCTGTTCGATAGCTCGCAAGGACTTTCTCCAATCCATAAGCATCTGATTTTTTTAGTAGTTTCAACCATAGCGCAAAATCCTGTCGCTTCCTGATATTCGGCATATATTGCTTGCCAAAAAAATCAATGTCATAGACTGCTGTTAAACAGCCAATAGGATTTTTGTATAATGCCCGCTTATACGTTATCTGTGATGGTGTCTTTATCGTCTTGTTTATTTTATTTCCAGATTCATTAACTAATTGATATGCGGTAAATGAAAAAGGACACCCTTTTTCCTCCATAAACTTTATTTGCAATTCTAATTTTTTGGGATGCCATAAATCATCGCTATCCAAAAAGGCAATATACTTTCCAGAAGCATTCTCTATTGCTTTATTTCTTGCTACTCCTGCACCACTATTTTGATTTAGACAATAATACTTAATCCTATCATCCTCTTTTTTATGTGATTGTATAATAACGGCACTATTATCGGTAGAGCAATCGTCTACAAATATTTGCTCCCAATTTGAATAGGTTTGTGCCCTTACCGAATCAATATTTTGTTTCAAATATTTTTCGGAATTATAGACTGGTGTTATGATGGAAACTAATTTCATTTAGTTGCCTTGCTTGTGTGCTAATGGTTTGGTATGCAAATGGTTAGTTTTGACCAATAATTACATTCTCAATGCTAAATTCTTTACTTTTTGTACAGCCACGAAATATTCCAAATGAAAATTTTTCATATTTCATTAGTGTTGGGTTGAAATCCTGATATACAAATAAAGAACTCCCATAATGAAACGAGTTGTTTTCAGTAATAGTAAAATCCCAACCTTCGAATCCATATTGAACCCTTTCCGCTGGTAGTTTACTGACATCAGGTTTATGGGCTTTCCCATGGAAATAGAAACGACAACCATCCCAGTCCATTAATTTGGTGTCCAAATAATCCAGTTTTAAGTAAATTTTATTCCCATCAACGATATTTATTTCTTGTAACACCAAATCTTCCCTAATGGATATAGAGTCCTTCAAAAGAGGCGTGATCTGTCTTGAATTCAATTCTTCTGAAAGCTTTTTGAACATTAAGTTCTTTTCAGCATCATTGTAAAAAACAAAATGCTCGCCAAACTGGAAATTAGTATTGAATATGGCTGGTAATAAATAAGTTGTGAGTTGCTTGTTATTACCCTTTTCTGAAATCACAACAACGTCAGGGGTTTTAAACTGGCCTATGGAATTCACTTTGAAACTATTGAAATTCTTGCCGTTGGTTGGGATAGTTGTTTCCATGGTTTGAAATGTGGGAAATTCATATTGAAACGCCGCTGAATCATAATCAATACTAATCAACCTTTTATTTTGCTTATTCGGAATTTGTTCTATTATTCGTGAAATGTTACTTCTCTCACTAGGAAACACTTTCTTGAAGTAATTTTTTGAATATCCTAAAATTGGAAGAAATATCATTAATGCAACCAAAACATAAGAATAAATCGCCGTTGTCTTCGGATTTGGTTTATTGTTCTTATTTATCCTATGAATAACCCTATCCGTCATTACGCCATAAACAATTACCAAGGGAGTTAGAAAAGGTAATATATTCCTATCAATATAAACTTGCTGTTTTACTATAAATCCAATCGATAATAAAACTATGGCAATAAAGAAAAACCAATGAAGAAAAGCTTTCTTAGGTGTAAATTTTAGTCCAAAATATAAAAGTATTGGCAACGCATAAACCAAGCCTCCAAGAGAATAAAAAACTTCACCTGTAATTCTTTTAAGATTGTATAGCTTGAAGTTTTCTATTACAACTCCCTTGTTGCCTGTTGCATATTGCCAGAAGTTTGAGAAGTAATCGTGTACGATATTATTAAAAACCTCCTTACTATGAAATAGGTGCCAATTAATCAAACAAAAGAATGCAATGGAGGAAAAAATCAATAAAATAGTTGTTCTTAATTTCATTTCCAAGTTAGTCTCCTTAGAGATTATTAAGGCAATAAGCAGGATTATTACAAACAAAGCTGAAAATTTGAGGGAAATGGTCAATGCAAATAGGAATGACGCTAAAATCATCCAAAACCAACTTATTTGTTTTTTATCTGCAAAAAATAGATAAAGCCAAGTCAATACGTTCATCATTACCATAAGTAATGGTTCAATATAAAATAGGCTTCTTTCCTCTAGAGATAATAGATTTATTCCTATCAAAATACTGACCATGAACATTCCCACGATTAGATTTTTTTTCCAAAGCAGATACAAAACAGGAACAAGAGAAAGAAACAAAAGTATGATTGCTTGCAACTTCAGATAATAATGAAAATACCTTAGGTTAGGGTCTTCCATATTGGTCTTCAAACTGGAGCCTGATAGCTTATAATTCTTAATGAAATAGTTGTGGCCAGGATATTTCCAACCATCCACGTAAATATTTCCGCCCATATGGCCTATCATACCAACCATTGCTCCAGGATAAAACATATAGGTGAACAATCTTGGCCCATTGAGCGCCCTGTGCACGGTTTTATCAGGGGTCATATTAGGGTGTATGGTAGAAATGGTGAAGTACTCATCTACGGTATAGTCATGCATGTGGTTTTTGTTATAATTGACTTGCAGCACAACAATTGATAAAAAAGCGAGGCCAACGCCAATCAAAAACAGCTTGTATTTTTCGAAAAAATTTAAGACTTCTTGCTTCATTTAGTTTCCGTGTTTCACATTATACACTATACAATAAATCAAAAACAACTGTAGAAATCCATTAAGCCCATTAACAAATTTTGCGGCTTCAACAAATTCATCATAATCTCCTATAAAAGCGTCAACTGCATTTTTGATATCATCACTGGTAATGTGACCTTTTGCGTCAATAACTTGATTATGCGTTGCATATTCATGGTTAATCTCAATAGAACTAATGGGTGATAAGTGCTCTAATAATTCATTTACATCCACGTTGTTTTCGATTTCAATTCTCAAAGCCAAATCAACATCAACACCATTTCCTATGGAGGCAATCTCATTTAAAGTGTAAAAAGTGACTTTGATATCTGAAAATGAAGCCTGCGACCTAATATACTTGTTACTGTCAGCCTCTCTTAATTGAAGTTGTTTTATTACCTTTTCCTTTGTGTAGTCTCGCTTTAATACATCTCTACTAATTTTCCAGTGGAGTCTTAGATCTTCTTCAGGTTCTACAAATACTTTTAAATCGAACAAATCACGTTTGGCTGAAATATAAAAAGGATGTAATCCTTCAAAAACCAATATTTTATTTGAGTAAACTTTTCGTTGATCGGTAAATTTACCGGATCCATGATCATAAAATCTGCGTCTTATGTTTTTCCCGTTTTTTAAGCTTTTTAAGTGTCTTATGTCTGTATACAAATGATTGGCTTTAGGAGATAAATGCGTAATCTCATCCCATTTATCATGGCCCCGTTCCCACCGATGCATGTCATCTCCTCTTATAATTGTCATATTCTCCGAACCAAACAAGTTGGTCAACAACTCCGTCAGGGTTGATTTGCCGACACCTGAATCCCCGCCTATTCCAATCAAAAATGGCTTGTTTTTAATTTTCTTTTCTAAATTCCTCTTAATTCCCCATTTATAGATCCAATAAACGTTTAACAACAGACATGTTTGCAGAAATGTAAGTGCAAGTCCTTGGATTAAATTAACTGTCCCTGAGTCAAACACCTCGAGTTTCTTGTAAATGGTAAAGTCATTTTGGGAATATAAAAACGCACTAAAAAAATCTGAATCCTCTATTAATGCGAAATATGCCAGAAATGCCCCTTGTAAGACTAGAATTGGCAAAAAAGAGAACTTGTTTTCTCTGATTGCGAAGTACACAAAAAACGGCAATATCCAAAAATACCATCCAGGTTGTGGAGGAATGAAAATCAGCAATATTGCAAATGAAAAACCAATGAATATTAACAACAAGTCATTGCTGATTCTCTTAAATCGTGAAGCCGTAGCCAATAAAATAAGATAAATAGAAGGGATAATATAAAACCTTAGTTCGCCAAGCATTGGAATGACGGCATTCCAAATTTTGGATTGTTCGCTATTCCCATAAACCATATTTATAAATTGTTTACTCTCCGTAAATGGAACGTTAACAATTAAGAAAGTTAATATCAACACTAAACAGGGAACAAGAAACTTGGTAACCTTCTTCTCATTGTTATTTTTATAAATGTAAAGCAAGAAAAATGGAATAACCAATAGAAGATTGGTTTTCGCGGCCACACCCAGACCGAGAAAAACTGAAGATTTAACTCTTTCCTTATTGAATAATAAATAGGCTGATACAAAAAGAAACAATATTGGAACGGCATCAAGCTGACCATGAATGTAAGAGATATAAATCAACACTGGTGAGAGCCAATAGTACTTCAAAAGTTTCACCGATTGGTTTTTTAGTAACCTATTGAGGATTATCAATATTCCGATATCTGAAAGTAACAGTGGTATTCTAATGAAGAACGGAGAAATATTGGAGGCAAACCCTCCTAAAAATCCTAAGAAATACAACATCATTGGAGGGTACGGAAACGCATCATTATCTCCTATTTCCTGAAAATAAACGTATGGACTATCGAAACCTGAATCAAAAAAATAAACAACAAAAGGTATGAATGAGTTTTTTAGAAACTCACCTGCAAAAAAGAAGGATAAGACAATTTTTAACGTCAGTCCTATCCAGAATAGCCTACAATTTAAAAACCCTAGCCGCTTAATCCCCTGTTTGTCTGTTAATGAAAATAACGTGGTATGCTTCATTGCCATCTAGAAATATTGTATTGCTTAGTGCAAATTGCATCGAAAACGATGTTTTCATTTTTAAGATAATCCTTGTAGTCCTCGATTTCTCCATCACGGCCTTGCAATTCCGGTGAAACCAAGCATAAATAATAACCAAGGCGCTTAAATTCCGTGAACACTTTTTTATTTATTGGCAACTTGTTGAAACAATCGACCCAAACCCACCTAACTTTTCTTTCCATTTTTCGAATTGTATCCAATCCTTCAAATTCAGAGAACCGAATTGCAATATTTGATTCTCCGCTTTCTGATAGATAATGTACCATAGGAAACGATGAGTCAAGAAAAAAATATTTGGGAATAGCATATTTCTTAATAAGCTCCAAAACCTTAATTTCAATACGCTCACTTTTAATGTTCAAGATTAAGGTGCCGTGTTTATAGTGTTTAAGATAATCTTCAAAATTTTCACCTAGGATAAATGGGTCATGGGCTATGTAAATGGAACCGTCAAGGTTGTCCCTAAGGTCGACCTCTACGCCATATTCAGCAGGTAATTTTTTTAGTTCTGCAACCGAATTAATTCGATGGGCGATATATTCCATATTACTTTAAACTCTTTTTTAGTTTCACGCTAAAATCCAGTGTTCTTTTAATAAACTTCTTTTTAGCTACAAAACCAGTATTCCAACTAGAAGTTCCATGCAGTCTTTCTGGAAACAGGACATCAAACCGTATTACATTCAATTTCTGTTTTTTAGCTAAATACAGTGCAAATAGGTCAAGTGCAAAATCGTTCGGTGGGTTCTCCCAGTTTTGAAAAAATTTGTGGTGAAAAATATTTGGTTGGGCATTGATATCATGTAATTTTTGCCCCATATACAGCGTTTCAAACAAGCTCATTCCAGAGGTAAAAACTTGATCAAAAAATGGTCTTCCCTTGCGGTCGCCCTTCACATATATTTTATCATTTTCATTGTTGTTTTCAATGATTTCCAATGCCTTTATTACATCATTTGGGTCTGTTTGCATGTCTGCGTGCGTCCATCCAATAAAAGTTCCGGTGCAACTTCGAAGTCCAGCAAGAATTCCATGTCCATAGCCTTTGTTAACAGGGATATTTACCATTCTTGCAAACGAAAATTTAGGAATCAATTCGGCAAAAACGCTTGATGAATTATCAGTCGAGCCATTATTAACCAAAACAGTTTCTATATCATCTCTATGAATTACCTCCGCAAACCTGGACAAAATTAAGGGTATGTTCTTCTCCTCATTAAAACACGGAATCACTATGGACAATTTCATAATTAATTTTTCTATTTCTTAAACACCCAAAATTTTTGCCCCAAAAAATTTAATATAGTACTGGCGGCGGTTGCACAAAGGAAACCAAACAGAACATTCCCTATTGTAGCTAAAACAAATTTATTAACAAATACATTTATTGCTAATGTCATCCCATAAAGAAAAAAGAACCGAAACATTTGACTGCCAGAAAATTCCTTTGCCTCAAAAGTCCAAAATTTATTCAGTAAATACGCAACGACACTTCCTGATAAAAAAGATAATCCCTTCGACAAATTATGGCCTAAGTAATTATTGGCCATATAATACACTCCAAAATCAACCACAACCGCAATAACCCCGGAAAAAACAAACTTACTCAGCTGACGTTGAGTGATTGAATCTATCGCCATTCTTGATTAAATTCTTGGTATTCCTCTTTCAGATTCAAAATAGATGAGATTTTCATTGTTGGGTCCTTTTCCAATCTATATGGATGCCAATCCACTTTGTGAAAAAAACTTTGCCAATACTTAAAAGTTCTATAATCATTGGGTGTTCCCCATCCTAAATAATGGTCTATCTGAAAAACCTTTACATTTAGACCCATATCAACTAACTCATTTACACAACTGTCCACATAAAACTCTCCATTAACCCTAATATCTTTTTCATACATCCTTTTTAATGCGTCCAAGAAGTATTTGGCTTTTCTAAAGTAAAATGTACCAACAATGGCGTGATCGTTTCTTGGAGATCCGCTAATTTGTTTTTTAACGCTTACCCCGGTAACATTTTCTAGACCATCTACTTTTAACCAACCATACATTTCTGGGTTTTGCTCACTACTGGGGTGGTTCTTAAAGGACCAGATAATTGCGTCAATCTGTTTATCATCAAGTAATTCTGAATATCTTTCTTTATTATAAATCATCCCATTATCACAAGCAGCAATTAATAATGGTTGTTGGTTGTCTTCATTTGCCAATCCTAATTCGCATGTGCAGGCTTGACCTTCAGTTGTACCAGATATGGGCAGAATTTTTGCTTTAGGATAAACTTGTTTTATGGATTTCTCTAATGGATAGGATTTTAAATGGTCTTCCAAACAAACAAATATATTGCTATTGGAACTCGGTAGATACTCTGATGCTTGAATAATCATGGGCTTACCGGATACCGAAATCAATGGTTTAGGATCCTTATAGCCTTCCATTGTAAACCTACTTCCTTTTCCTGCAAGAGGGATTAAATTTACTCCACTTTGTTCATGAGGTTGTTTATCTACTTTGAACTCTAAAATAGCTTTAAAATAATTTGAAAAGCCATTGTATTCTTCAACATCTTGAGGTGTTCCCCATTGTAACATGTGTTGTACGTCGTAAATTGAAACGTTAAATCCATCATTCACAAGTAAATTATAGATTAAACTAACATAGTATTCGCCATTTAAATTGATGTCCTTGTCCATCAATTCCTTAAAATATTTCTTTACATAGCTCCCCTTTTTGAAATAGTACGTGCCTATGGATGCAAATTCTTCCATCCTATTATCCGTAAAGGGTTCTTTTTCCTTTATCTCCAGCATCCATTGTTTATCATCTCTCATGAACGCATAATTGGTAGTACCTAGCATATGAGGATGAAATCCTTTGTATGCGGGGACGGCACCATCTGCATTCCTTGTTCGGGTGTGATCTAAAAAATCATGATAGTCCCAGTAACATGAAAAATCACAATAGTTGACAATAACCTCTTCATCATCTAAGATGTATTCATTCATTAAATGAACTGCATAGACAGGTCCTTTTTTGTGTGGGGGGATTTCAGTTACAATTGAATCAGGTGAGATTCCTTTTAGAATATCCCTCATGTTTGTTTCCCTTAAATGCTGACTATTGCATATAAATATAAAATTATGTTCGCCAGGGAACATACCAACAACATGTTCAATAATTGGTTTACCATCAATCTCAATTAATGGTTTTGGTGTAGAGTAACCTGCTTTAACGAAACGGTTACCCATGCCAGACATAGGAATAATTATCTTCATGGTTGTTTTAATGAGCTGAGTTTGTAGATTTGATTCTTATGATTTTCCCAAACCGGTTTACTATTTCCAAATTGACTTGAGTATTTTTTTTCTATCACGATATAATCGAGTTTATATTTTCCAGCAATTTTGACAAAATCTTTTGGTTTTAGTTTTCTGTAATATTTTGACCCATAATCTCCATTTTGGTATGATCCATACATTAGACGGCGTCTGTCACCATATTCTAGGATATCTTCTTCAGAAAATGGAAATTCATCACCAATAAATACAGCCCTCAGCCCTACAAGCCTAATATCCGTATTCATCTTTGCTGAATAAGTGGTAAAAACAGAATTATTGTCAGTGGATTTAACGAATTCGTAGAATGACCATTGTCTTCTGCGCCTCTCTTCAATCGGATCATCAATAAAGATAATTCCCACAAAGACTAAAGTAAAAATTATAAATGTGAAATTACGTTTACCCAAACTTGGATAAGTACTTTGTTTTTTTTCGTTTATAAACAAAGAAATTGTTATGCTCCAAATGATTAATAGCATCCAATAGCCAAATGTTGTAAATCTAGAAACCCCAAGGTAGGCGAACAGTTTGACAGGTAAAACATCAATGAAAACATATTGGCAAAAAATTGCCATTACATAAAAAATCCAGGCAACTAAAGATACTAGCCACACATTTTTGTTTTTTTTATAGATTCCAATTAAGATAGGTGCTAAAAATAAAATATTCATCCAAGTAAAAATCACCCGCCAATCTCCTTTTAAGTTATTGAAATCTGGCACACTATAATGCCATGGGTGTCTTTCTTTAACGTATATATCTATGAACTCTTTGGTGGATAAGACCGTTTCTCCAGCGAACAAAAACTTCACCATGAAAACCGATATTATTCCAGTGAAAAAAATTATCTGGATCTCTTTAAGATGCTTCTTGAAATCTGGCAGCAGGAAAACAATATAAAATGCCATTGTATAAAGGCCCATTGCAGGATGAAAAAAACAACTTAGAATAAATAATGGTATGTAAGCAATTGGTCTATATTGTTTTTCCTTTAAGAAAATCGCAAGAAACCCGAATACAATAGAAATGTTATATGCGTGCAAATATGGGTTATAACTTGACCACGACCCTACAGAAAAATAATAACGATACTCTTTAAGAAAGACCATCAAAACAAGACATGGTAAAATAAATAGTAGCATTCTTCTTAGTTTATCTGGTTCAATAAACTTGCCGGCGATAACTACTATTACCTTATAATATAAAATTGGCGCAATAATTTGAAAGCAAAGTTTAAGAACATATAAAACTTTGTACCAAGAAATTCCAGAGAATTTTACAATAGTTACAAGAAAATACCCATAAACCCACCGAGGGTTCTTAATTACAGTCGAATTGGTGAAAAAATCTTCGGCTAAAAATTCAGGGTTGAAAAACCTCTCCAGGAATGGCATCATATCCTGTTCTCCCCAAGTGAAGGCAGTGGGTTGAATCATGAATCCCAAAAAACCAAAAAATGCAACTATTGCCAAAATAGAGTAATTATTTGTCAAACCTACCCTGTTAGTCATATTCTATTGATTCCAATGAGTTTGTTCCCTAATGCTATCTTAATTCACAATTTTTGACGATATTTTTCTGCTTCCCAATTTCCTAAATACTTAATTTCTTCAACTTCTAAAAATTGCAAGTCCTGTCCAAGTTTAGATTCAATTATCAAGTTGTTTTTCAGTACATCTTCAATCATTTTGGCCTTTTTTAGGTCTGCGGCTAAAATATATATCAAATCATTGTATATCAAAACCTTAGGAGCTTCTTGGTATTTGGTGTAATAACCATTAAACTCCTCTTTCGATAAATTGGTAATTGTCAAAATACAATACCCACAAAACACATAACCATCAGGGGAAAACGGCCTCTGATTTCTAGATTGATTTAAATGACTAAGCGATTTGTAAATGGTTTGGTCTTCAGACAAGTATGCAATAATATCTTTTTGAAAAATTTCATTGTATATCTGAGCAATTTTTGTGGTGTTTCGAAATCTGGAGAAGTCAATACTGTTTGCTTTTTCAGCCGCCAAAATGACTTCTTCATTGAGTATTACAATATCCTCATAACGATCTGAACTAATAATTAAGCCATGGTTTTGGAGAAAAATAATGTTTGGTAAATGCCCGTTTTCTGCTTTGTAGTCATCCATTAGATTTTTTAACTCAACCGCCAATTCTATGCCTGGTGTTTCATATCTTACACACAATGCAGAAGGAAATATTTCACCAATCACTCTTTCCCAATCCATACGCGATGTAAGCATATTTACAGCAATTGAATGAACATGTAGCGTATACTTATAGAGTAATGCGTGTAGATAGGTTTCAATTGAAGGTCTAGGACCTACTTCCGTTTTAGTCTTTTGTAGTTGAATTGAAGCCATTGTATCCTTTTCTCTTTTATCCTTAATCTCCAAGATTTCAGGGTTTTCTAAAATAGATAAAACACCTTGGGTGTCAACGATTGAATAGCCATTCTCTAAAGTAAGTTCAGAAAGCAAATATCCAGATGCCTTGATAAACATTTTATCACCTTCTTTTACCGAAGTGTTCCCTCCACCTGCTTGGACCAAATCAAATCTTTGACCGGCATATTTTGACATGGCGATAAGTTTAGACAAAGCATTATCAGTGTTCATGATTTAAATTTCTTTAAAGTTGTAAACCATTCTTATCCCAGGTTTTTCAATTCGCGATTGTCTATCATTGTTAATCCAAATACTATCAATGCCCATGGCATTTGCGCCTAAAATATCCTTACTCCAACTGTCGCCTATCATAAGCGCTTCCATTGTATTGCACTCCAATTTTTGCAAAGCTCTTGTAAACATATAGGGATGAGGTTTTTCGATACCCACTTCCTCACTTGTTACAAGGTAGTCCACGTAATTGCTTAATCCTAATTTCTCGATTTTACGATATTGAATATGTGCCGTTAAATCAGTTAATATACATGATTTGCCTCCTTGTAGTCGATGATTTTCCAAATAATCCAATACCCCATCAAAAAGTGTAATTTGTTCAAGAAATGTATCCCAATAGATATTGTAAAAGTGCATGGCGTGTTGTAGACTGCTTATACCATTTAGTTCTAACATTTTTTGGAAGTACAACAACCTGTTATGTGATGCCGCTTTAGCGGGTAATTCATAATGAGTTTTCATTCTGGCGAATTCAAAATCGCCTTTTGCTTTATCCAGCTGTATACCAAACATTGAAACAATTGAATCCATTACCTTGTTGTAGGCTAATTGGTGTGGTATATCATAACCATATAGCGTATTGTCTAGGTCTAAAATAAGTGAGTTGGCCATAATTAGGCTGTTTAGTAAATAATTATAAAGCGAATTACAATTTCCTCTAGTGTTAGAATAATGGCTTAAACATCATGGAACCCGAATTTGTTTCGTTCGAACTTACTGGTTAAGCCAACACTTCTGAAAACATCTCCAACCATTACTGCCTTCTCCGACAGATAATCATGAACAAGTAGTAGGCCACCAAAAGCATTGACAAGAAACTTGCCGTTATCAAACTTTTCAACAACTTTACCTGCTACTTCATACTCATAACCAAAATCCTGAAAATCAAATATCGAAGCTCTATATATAACAACCTTACAATTATTAATAAATGAATATGCCCCATTAAATGGTTTTGTCACGGCCCTTATCAAGCGTTCAATATTGTAGATGTCATCATCCCAATCAATTAAACTGTCTTCCTCTGTCCGCTTTGGATAATAAGTGGGTGTTAGATTTGGTTGTTTCGTCAATTCAATCGCACCGTTCGCCAAGGCCGCAATGTTTTTTGCAATAAGGTATTTCATAGCAAGTGTGTTCTTGAAATGCATGGTTTCTCCTGTATCCGATTCAGAAATTTGGAACTTGAAAGTGTCTAAAATATCCCCGTCATCTGCACCAGCATCATATTTAAATAAATTTGTGTAGAAAACCTTTCTTCCTTCAATTATTGACCAGTTCATAGGTGACCTACCGCGACCTTTAGGTAAATTCATAGGACTTCCGTGCATGCCAAAAACACCTATGGAGAATGTATCCAAAACATCAGAGGGAACCAGTCTTTGCCAACCTACGACAAAACCAATTGAAAATTTCTTGTCTTCAAAATAGGCAAGATCATCATCCGATTTTAAACTGTATTTTTGACTTACAAAGAAGTCAATTTCATTCTCTTTGCAGTAACCACTCAAATTGCAATAATCAGCTACTTTTTGAGATTTACCCTTATCCGGGTCTATTGTAATCAAAGTTACTTTGTAATTCAATCCTATTAAGTAGCTTAAAAGAAATTTTGTTGTGGATTTACAGCCAAAAATTGCAACTTGATTAATTGAGCTCATTTCTTATTTCATTGAATGGTTTGCAATTGAACGCATAGTGTTTTTTTAACTGTTCCTTTTTCTTAGTATAAAAATCTTTTAGAATCTCATGATTGGTTTGGCCTTCAAAAATCCACCAGATTGGATGTATAAGAATATGCAATGTTTTGCCGTTTTTGAACTCGTCGGTATTGAACGGATGACCGTATCTAAAGGTACCACCAGAATCAGCAACATATTTGATTTGTCTAAAGTACTTGTCCATATAAGTATGCTCACAATTGCAAATTGGTTTATCGTAATTTTGAAAATACTCATTTGGCCGATGTAATGATACGATATCTACTTCTGTATTGAACATTGTTTCAAAACATTGCTTTTCTAATTCAAATCCTTGAACAAAATCATCATAAATAGTTGGGTCAAAATGAATGGTGATTTTATGTCCAAGCTCTTTGATTTCCTTAATAGCCTTAAGGTTGTCTTTGTCAAAAGGGTTGTAACTACTATTAGTCATCAAAAAAAAGTAGGTGGCTTTCACACCCAACTTATTTTCGATTCTTGCAGTCTGCAATGCGGCATCTGTATCAAAATCTATATCATGTCTTAATATTACTTGGTGACTTTCACTTGACAATTCATTAAAAAACACGAACTCATAATCTTTACTTATAAGTTCTTCAAGGAACATTGTAAAATCACCTAAATCTTCGTTTTTATACATTGACCTAGTTTCTTAGTTTATTGTAAAATGACAGTAATGCTTTTTCCTCATTGGCCCAATTGAACTTTTCTAAGACTGCTTTTCTTCCTCGTTTGCCCATTTCCTCTGCTAGACCTCTATTTTCAACTAATTTTTTGATTGCGACGCTAATTTCTTTAGGATTCATTGGGTCAACAAATAATGCGCAGTTTTCCTTTTGGACCAATTCACGCCAATAGGGATAATCGGAAGCGATCACCGCAATTCCCGATAACATATATTCAAACATTTTTACAGGGATGCATTCTAAATAACTTGGTGTTGGCTCCAATAGTACTAACCCAGCAACAGATTTTTGTAACATTTCCTTCACTTGATCCCTATTTAGAAACCCTAACTCCTCTACATTCTTCCAACCTTCACTTGCAATTGCCATTTCCCTGAGTTTCGCATTTTCAAAACGCCCTCCTAATAGAAATTTAGAACCTGTTTCATACTGCATAGCATTTACCATGTTAAGTATCCCTCTAACTTTTGATATTGCCCCTACATAACAAACATAATTTCCTTTATCATCTTGATTCGTGTTGTTTTCAACAAATTCTGATATTAACGGGAAATTTCTAACCTCCACCACGTTGTGGTTGTTCCTTAAAAACCGATCCAACAAGGTAGGTGTAACGGTGACAATTCCAGAAATTTTATTAACTATATAATCCTCATATATCTCTAGTAAGCGAGATAATGGTTTTCTAATTAGTTTTGGAATATATGCTTTATCCAGAACCTGCCTCGGCAAATCCTCATGGGCATCGTAAATAACAATACTGTTTGTCTTGACTAAGTTTGGAGCAATCCTTAGTAGTTCTGGATCATGAAAATGGTAGATGTCAGCTCCTAATTCCAGAGCTTTTTTGAGTAAGATTTTATGGAAACGGAAAAAACGCTTGATCCTCCCTGATGGTTTTCCAATATCCAAGATTCTAACACCATCCTTTACTTCTTCACCCTTACCGTCCGCTACAATTAAGACAACCTCGTATCCTTGCTTTGCCAATCCACGACATTCTTTAACAAAAATTCGGGTGTCGTATCTAACATGCACCGTTGTAAGATGACAAACTTTTATTTTGTTGTTCAAACTTTGGTGTGATTTTTATTACGATCAAAGATACGATCAAAGATTAAAATAGAGCTCAATATGAAAAAGCAAAAATCCATTCTGCTCATTAAACATTGTATTCATCACCTTCTTGCTTTTTCTTTTTTAAAAGAAAGATTGACACAATTAATAATGCAATGCCCCCATGCGTTAAGAGAACTGTGAAAAGTGAAGAGCTAATGAACGAAAAGATTACTAAAACCATAATGCCAAAATATTTGGATGGAATATTAAGATTGTTCAAAATCATGAAATAAATAGATATTATCACAATATTTATGGCAACGCCTAATGTTCCAAAATTCATTACCCCATCTGAAACCAATCCATTATTGGCAGACATATCTGGTCTATTGAAATAGATTTCACCGATTAAATTTGTATGCCTAACATCATATGGGTACTCGACGAAACTCTTTAAAATGGACTCAGACCAATAAATTGGTTTGTTAATAAAAAAATCGACATAACAAATATCCAATAGAGTAGGAATAAAATGGACTCTTCGAAACGTTAGAATCCAAGGATAGTCTATTGCTATAAGTGCAAGGATCAAACACGCTATTAAAAAACCGGCAGAGAATTTTACCATTAGCTTCACTGATTGCAAATAACTGAACCTATAAAACACAAGAACAATCAAAAGACCTGCATAAACAGTCTTATGTGCGCCAAAAAGGTAAAAGAGAATTAAATACCCCACTCCCAAAAGAGTCCACAATAATTTCCTTAATTCTAAAGACAAAACAATAATTAATGGAATGGCAATTTTTGTATAAATGGAATAAGTATAACCAAAATATGGGTTGGTTAATTCCTTCATTATCGACCTGGTATCATAAATCTCTATTAATAGTAGGTTCTTAAGATTCAAATGAGGCCCATAAACCCATAAATATGGTAACACTCCAATTGTAGTGATTATTAGCAGCAGATATAGGGATTGCTCTTTATTCAGAACAGGAACTTTGTCGAAATCAATTTTTACTTTCGAGAAAATGAAAAGTGATAAAAACAACAATTGATGATAGACTAAAATTCTTATTGGATATATGTTTCCTGAAGTATATGCTATTAACGATGGTATTGTCAGAATTGCAAAGATTATTGACAATACAATAAATATTAGTTTTCTCTTGTCTAAGGCGGATAGCAACCTAAGATTAGTAAAAAATAAACAACATGCAACTAATGCCCTCGTCCATGAAAACCCAAAGTCCAATTGCTGGATTTCTCCGATATATGTCCAATAAAAATAGTGCTTGATCTTAAAATGATAAAGAATCATCATTAAGAAAAAATAGAGAACAAAATAAAAATTTGTGTCTGCTTTAAACTTCATTGTTGCTCGCTCCAATCTTGGGCCAAGTTATAATTAAACAAAACACGAAGGAAAAGAAGGAAATTCCTGAAAACCGATTGAAAATACCTTCAAACATGGAATTTATCAAGAAAACTGTGGTAATACAAAGCAAAAGGCTAGATGAAGCGCTTTTTTTAAATAATGTCACAAATACTACAACAAGAATTATTATAGAAAGCACCCCATTTTCCAACCAAGATTGAAGCCAAAGGTTATGAGCATTGTACTCTTCTTTAAGCGGAAAAATATATTTTTTTTTCCGATATCTTTCATTCAAATGGGTTTGTACATTGGAGAATCCATATCCTAAAATTGGTTTTTCCTTAATCAAGGAAAGAGCCGCGTCCCAACTTAACAATCGAGTGGCAAAACCATATCGAGCATTCTTTTGCAAGCCAATATTTGTTTCCGCTACTGTTTTTACACTTTCTCTTACCCTTGGGTTAATCAGGGCAAATAATGTAAAAAACAATAACAATCCAACCAACCCAATCCATTTGTTGAATAGTTTAAGTTTCCGGGAAAAAATCCAAAATCCTAAAATCACAGGAATACAAAGAAAACTTGCCTTGTTTGAAACCAAAAAAAGTATAAAAGTCAATATTAGAATAAAATTGACTCTCAACTGTTTAGCAAACAAACTTGGTCTAAATAACAAGATGGAAATTCCTATCGTTAAGTATAACGCAAAATATACTGTCTGATGAAAAATTGAAAAGTGTTTGCCAAAGAATCGATTACCCCCGTATAATATGGATTCAAGAAATCCTTTCCCTTGCAAAATATTTGGTTGAAAGATTAGGTTATTTTTTTCAATTAAAAATGACTGTAAAGAGGCGTTCAAAATCAAACAGATACTTGCGGCAAGCAGTCCAAGAACAAAAAACTTGTAAACCCTTTCCCTTTGAATTGAATTGTAGGAATGAAGAAAAAACAGAATTGGGAATACAATTAGCGATAATTTATGCTCTAAAAACCTAAATCCCATATGATCTGATGAAATAAAGCCTGTTGAATAACTTATGTAAAATGCCGGTAATAACAGAAGTAAAATGTTATTGGTTCGATTAAAAGGTATAAGGGCAATTAGGGAAAAGACAAGCCAAACAATTATTCCAATGTTGACTAATATTTGAGGAAACGGTATTAGGAATGCATAGAGAAGCGCTCCATAATAATATCCGTTCTGTCGTATTCTTTCCAATTTGAAGTTTTACTTATAGTTTAAATTGTTGTTTTAAACTCTTGAAGTGTCCGGAGCTGAATAATCAAATACGTTGAATATAAAATAATCTCATGTATTACATAGATTATCAATAAATCAATAATTGATGATTGCAAAATAGAGGCACAATAAAACAATGTGCCAAAGGTGCTAACAAAATATAAAACTTGCCATTTTGCAGCCGTTTTGAGTTTATTTGTCACATTAAAAATAGAAGATAAAGGACTCACTACCAGTTTAACAGTGAAGCTAAAAGCTAATATTGAGGCAAATTCTCCCGATCGCTCCCATTTAGCACCAAAAACGAATCCAAACAAACTTTCTCCAAAAAAATATAGAATCAAACAGATAGGAATCCCCAAAATAAACAATGCTGCAGCAGATTTTCTAAAAAACAGTTGAAGGGCTTTTATTCTTCCCTCCGTAATCATTGAGGCTGTTTTTTGATAAAATACATCCTTAAATGATGCTCCTATTAAAGTTAAGGGAGCGCTTAGTGCCATAAATGTCAATCCATAAAACCCTAAATCCTCTTGAGAGTAATACTTTGTAAGTATTAAAACCAATGCTTGCAAAGTAATCGTATTCAGCAAAGATGGCCATATTCCAAATTTGGGATAATCAATATAACTCTTAGCAGTACCCTTTAAATCTTTTACCGCAAACCAATTGAATTTACTGTCAGTTTTACTCTTTAGAAAAATCCATGAAATAATTGTTCCAGAAATTTTTGCAATCACCAATCCAAATTCCAATGACTTAGATATGCCAATGCCTATAGCGGTTAAAATATATCCCAAAGCTTGGACCACCTTTGCCAACGCATTGTTTTTAAACCTTTTATAGCGTATAGACATGTTGATGTAAGCACTCCATGTACCAAAAAAAAGAATGTATATTGGTACATATTTCAATACGTCTTCAAGGTTCTCGGGGAAAAAATTACTCACCAAAGGCAAAATTGCAGCAGTTAGTATGGCGTGGACTATGGAAAGATAAACACTAAGAACGAAAACCTTTTTTGCATCATCATTGTTTTTAGGTAATACTATTGCCAAATGGTATTTACCCCCTACGGCAACAGCAAAAATACTGGCAATAGCAAAGAAAGATGTATAAAGTGCGAAATCCTCTTCAGAATAAATTCTAGTAAGTATTGGAGTCGCTAGAAATGGTAAAGCTTGTGCTATCCCTGTTCCCAAAATTTGCGTAGAAACATTTTTGGAAAATTCAGATTTAACAAGCTTTGACCAAATTTTTACAAACAATCCAGCTGTAGTTTTAGCATTAACTTCGTATGTATTTGCTATTTATCGATTCAAAAAAGAATGATATTCTCCCTTTAGACCTTCTGGTCTCGCATTTCTGATATCATGTACAATTTCTATTGCAGTACGAGCTGCACTTAATCCATATCCATATCCATCTAATATGTCTTTATAGACCAAGGTATGTAAGTCTGTAAAACCTCCGCTAAATTCTAGTTCCTCACCATCAATTGTTATGGATCTGAATGTCGTTTGTCCTTTCTTCTTGACTTCGGATGGCAAGTATTCCGAATTTATGGATAAAAACCATCTTACCCTCGCATTCTCAAATTCCAAATAACCGGCTGCACGATCCTTTTCGTGGACATGTACAATATTGTCTTGTACATCCCCAAATATCCAAGATAACATATCATAGAAATGGACTCCAATATTTGTAGCTATTCCCCCTGATTTGCTAATGTCCCCTTTCCACGAAGTTTGATACCAATTACCCCTAGAAGTGAGATATGTAAGGTCAACTTCAAATTTCTTGTCCTTAAGTGAATTTGCGACCTTGTTTCTAAGTTGTATAATGCTTGGATGGACCCTTAATTGAAGAATATTGTAAATCTTTTTGCCCGTTTTTTCTTCTACCCTTTGAAGCTTATCAATATTCCAAGGATTAAGTACAAGGGGTTTTTCGCAAATAGCATCCGCGCCACTTCTTAGGGCAAAGCGAATGTGGGCATCGTGCAAATAATTTGGAGAACAAATACTTACATAATCCAAAAACAAATCCTTCTCATATTTCAGCTTTTCTATGTGTCTATCGAAACGCTCAAATTCAACGAAGAAATCTGCATGCGGAAAATGAGAATCAATGATTCCCACACTATCGGCTTTGTCATATGCGGCCAACAAGTTATTTCCGGTGTCCTTGATGGCCTTCATATGTCTTGGAGCAATATATCCGGCTGCTCCAATTAGTGCAAAATTTCTCATTAGTATTGAATGTTCAGGGTTATTATTGTATTCTTGATACTTTATTATCCGTTAATTGATACTTTTGATTGCTTTCAGGACAAGTGGCAATGTTGTTTTCGGTAAAATCTAACTTATGCCCATATTCACTTACCCAACCAACCTGCTTTGCAGGATTGCCCACAACAAGTGCGTAGGGCATAACTTCTTTTGTAACGACTGCTCCGGCCCCAATTAACGCATATTGGCCAATATTATTTCCGCATATTATGGTAGCATTTGCCCCAATTGATGCCCCTTTCCTCACTATGGTTTCTAGGTAACTCCCCCTGCGAATTACTGCGCTTCTTGGATTTATAATATTTGTAAACACCATGCTGGGGCCTAAAAAAACATCATCTTCACAGATTACACCTGTATAAATAGAGACGTTATTTTGCACTTTTACATTATTCCCCAAAATCACATTCGGTGATACCACTACGTTTTGGCCAATATTACACTCTGCTCCAATGATACAGCCTGTCATAATATGGGAAAAGTGCCAAATTTTGGTGTCATCACCAATTTCACAATCAACATCAATGACCGCTGAAGAATGGCTATAATAATTGCTTGACATAACTGTTAATCGGTTTACCTATAGCAAATGGTATAGATTAAATTTCTTACTATTAATCTATGTTTGTGCATTGTAGTTTTTGAGATAACGGTTTAGTTGAACCAATAAAAGAAATAATACCACCAACGAAAGCATAAATATTGGCATAATAATCTTATAACTACTAAGTAGCCCTCTCTGTTTCACACCTCTTGTTGGGAAATCACTTATCACATTGATAATTTCAGACTTATTGGCTCTGTCTTCATTCAATTCAACTAGGCGTTCTTTCAATATTTCCCTTTCTTGGACCAGTGCCAGCTCTTTGTTTTGGGATTCGCCGTTTTCAGCTAAGTTAATACTGGTCCCTTGCATTGGCTTATCGGCTTGTTTAATCAATACCGTTCTATAGAGGCTTTGCAAGGAATCTATTTCCAATAATTGCTGATGATAGATTTTTTCTTGTAAGTCTAAGTTTTCGTCATTAATCTTTTTCTGAAGATTAAAATAATCGTTCACAGCTATTGACCCCACAATGGCAGGTTGCAATTTCTTTGCAACAGTATTGTCTGTGCTCACAACCGAAATTCTGTGAAATCGGGCATCCAACGAATTGAAATTTTCTAAATAGTTGTTGAAGTCAATAGTTTTAATGGTGGTAGTGTCAAGGTTTTTGATGAAATCATCGAATAGTTCGATTTTTTGATTCTCATCAGAATAAGAGTCGGCGAAAATCTCTTTAATACTTCCTGCTTCATGCTCTGTAATATTCAATGCAGTGGCTAGTGTTGTAGAGTCCTGAGCTTTTGCCAAATCGTTGTAAAACTCAATATTATTATACAATTGCTGAACACTATTGAAGTTGGGTTCAACAACCATCCTAGAGATGTACTTTGGAGGTAATGTTTTGTCCAAGAAATATCCAACAGCTCCACCAACTATTACCGCTATTGCCAATACAAGAAAGTATCTTTGGATAAATAGCAACAGCAGAATTATCAAATTGAAGATTCCCCTAAATATGCTCCCTATAAAATCAAAAAAGCGCTCAAAAGCACGACCAATTGCATTGAACAATTGACCCAAATCTATCTCATCCGAGGTGTTGTTGTTTTGTGGTTGCTCTGCCATGTTATGCGTTGAATATTTGTTTTAAAATCCTATCCGTGATTAAGTATGTGGGCTTAACACCTGTTGTTCCCAATCCGCCAGAAGCTAAGGTGCTTCCGGTTTCAAGAGGGTTGTCCGAGGCATAATATGCATACCGAACTTTTACATCTTTGTTAATGCTCTTTCTAACTTTTGACGCAGATTGAATCGCCTTTTGATAATGAACTCCTTCCATTTCCAATCCGATAACATTCCATGTGGATTCATGAAAGAACTTTAAGATGTCTTTGTTCTGCAATGAAGTTCCCAAAACGGTTACCATTGCTCCTTCAAGTACCAATAGTCCATGACCTTCAAAATCCTCAGCACACAGCTCGTTGTCAAATGGATAATTGTCTGCTGTACCTTCAAAAATATGAGCCGTTGGTATCATGAGATCTCCTTTTCCTCCTTCCAATATGCCCGCTTTCCCCATAATGGATATGGAATCTACGTTCATGAACTGCTTTTGGTCTTTGAGGTCGAGTGGTTTCAGCAGTTCATCAATGGTTTCGTAGGCTTGCTCGCCAAAGGCATAATCCATCACAAAAATGACGGGTTTTTCCTCTTCCTTGATGCCTTCTGGAAAATCATAACAACAAGTTTCCGCTCCAAATTTGGCCGTATCAAAAATCTGGACGTCTATATTGGCCCCAGATTGGTCATCAATAAAAATCATCCCGTTTTTCTCTGCAATCTTCTGAACTTTGGCTCTAAGTTCTTTGTTTTCAGAGGAACTCAATGCTTCGTAAATGTCCAAAGCGCCATGCTCAGGCAAATCTTTCGCCAAGGTTTTTTGTGCAAAAAGGGAATTCATAACGCTGTGCATGTTTGCACTGATGATATGAATTGGGCGATCCATCAAATTGTTTTTGGAAAGGGTCTTTTTTATCATATGTGCCCATCTTTCTCCATGAATATGATGTCCAAGGCCTTCGCGAAGTAATGGGCTAAAGGTAATAGTGCGTTTTAGTCCAGTGGTTTCTTCTTCAATGGCCAATTTACCAAGCCAATACACTACATCCAGAAAGCGATCAGGGTTTTCTTTTGTGCCCAACTTTTCTTGAATCTCAACGACTTCTTCAAAAGTCCTTCCTAAAATATTTGCGGTATGGATCATGGCTATCTCCCGTTCAGCCTCTTCCTTTTCTTGGTTGTTGATGAATTCCGACAACTTATCCCAATCCCGGATAGTCTCGGTTCCATCTACAAGAACCCGACTACAAATTTTTCCTGACTCAATGAACAAAAAGGTGAGGTGCGTCAAGATGTCGTAAATATCACTGCGCCCTCTGGTTATCTCAATGTTCATTTGTTCCTCATCTATTCGATAACAATTTCTGCGACGTTTTGGAGGAATAATGGCAGTAAGGTGGGATTTGGAAAACCCTTCATCTGAAGTTAAGTTGATATATCGGCATTCCTCTATGCCTTCAGGAAGTCTTTCCAAAACATAAATCAATCCATTAAGTTCTGCCTTATCTTCGGCAACCGACCCATATATTTCTGGTCTTAAAGAAAGTAATGCGGTTCGCAATGCATTACCGGATACACCAGAAGGTTTGTAGAATCCTCGGTTGAGGAGGTGGCGCATGGTAATGTAAAGACGCTCAATGGCATTTGTGGACTCCTGGGCTCGTGTGGCCTGCTGTACTTTGGTGGTCATCATACTTTAGCGACAAAAATACATGAATTCCTACGAAAGCAAGATGTTTATTTAGAATCTATCCAAGAAAAGGCGTAAGGCCATCTGCAAGTTTTCGGTCATTGGACAATCGTTGTACCTTATTTTGACCTCCAAGTTTGCCAATTGATTTCATATAGGCTTGGAATCCTCCTGGTTTTACATTGGATATTTTCAACGGTTGAAGTATGTTGCCGTCAATCAAATCCAAATAATAACTGTTTTGGGATTTCATGCTTTCTTCCATTAGTCCGATAAAATCACTGGCACTTGTAGGTGTTTGTTCAAACTCTATGAGCCATTCGTGATACGGTAATTCTCCATCTGGTGGATTCGTTTGCGGGGCTACGGTAAATTCATTGACAACAGCATCTGTTTTTGAAACCGCGATTTTAAGTGCTTCTTCAACTTCCTTGGCAATAACATGTTCGCCAAAGGCGGAAATAAAATGTTTAATACGTCCAGAAACTATAACACGATAGGGTTTTACAGAAACAAACCGGACGGTATCTCCCAGGTTGTAGCCCCATAACCCCGCGTTTGTTGATATCACCATTGCATAGTCAACATTCATTTCCACTTCGGCGATTGTCAGTCTTTTCCGGTTCTCATCAAAAAATTCGTCGGCTTTGATAAATTCATAAAAAATGCCTGAATTTAAGAGAAGCAACATTCCATTGGTCTGTTGTAAATCCTGATATGCAAAGAATCCCTCGCTTGCAGGGAACAATTCAATACTGTCCACGCTACGGCCCATCAAATCTTCAAATTTTGCACGATAAGGTTCGTAGTTCACCCCACCATAGATGAAAAGTTGAAAGTTTTCGAAAAGCTCTCCAACTTTTTTACCGGTTTTCGCATTTAGTTTTTCAAAATACATCTGAACCCAAGAAGGAATTCCGGCAATAACCGTCATATCCTCATGTTCCGTTTCTTCAATGATCTTGTCAACCTTTGTTTCCCAATCTTCAATACAATTGGTTTCCCAACTTGGTAACCTGTTTTTTTGAAGGTAATTGGGCACATAATGCGCCGAAATGCCCGAAAGCCTACCTAATTTAATGCCGCCTTTATCTTCGAGCTCCGGGCTACCTTGTAAAAAAATCATTCTGCCATCCACAAATTCAGCATTGCCTGTCTCATGAATGTAACTTAGAATGGCGTTCCGTGAAGCTTCCACTTGATACTTAATGGATTCTTTGGTAATGGGGATATACTTTGCACCAGATGTGGTGCCAGATGTTTTTGCGAAGTAAATTGGCTTTCCAGGCCATAAAACATCCTTGTTTCCATCAATGATTTGATGCACATAGGGTTTTAATTCCTCATAGTCCCGAACAGGTACTTTTTCAATAAAATCCTGGTGATTCTTTATTTCTGAAAATCCATGGTCTTGTCCAAATTGGGTGTTTTTTGCCCTTTGAATCAATTCTTGGAACACCTTCTCTTGGGCATGAACCGGATTATTGACCCAAGAGCTCGTTTTTTTGGCAATGCTTTTAGCAAACAGTTTGGCTGCGAAAGATTTTAAGGACATTAGTTAAAGTCAATAAAATTTAACGGATTCACTGGTTTCCCTTTTTTCCAGAGTTCAAAGTGAAGATGAGGCCCCGTAGTAAGTTCGCCGGTATTTCCAATAGTAGCAATCACTTCTCCTGCTCGCACTAAATCGCCTTGGGATTTGCTCAAAGATCCGTTGTGCTTATAAACCGAAGTCAAATCGTCCCGGTGTTTAATTATTATGACATAACCCGTTTCTGCGGTCCACTCTGAAAACAATACTGTTCCTTCAGCAATAGACTTAATGGGACTGTCTTTGGGTGCAACAACATCTACGGCGTAATGTTTGTTTTCTGGATCAAATCCTTGGGAAACTGTTCCTGTAATCGGCGCAAACAACAATGCGCCTACATTAGCAACATTTCGTTCAAAGAGATTGTACTTGTCTTCCAAATCTACTTCTTCACGCAGCAACAAATCTTCCCGTATTGGCGTCAAATCAATGGTTGAAGGGTCAAGTTGGTACTTTTCAAAAAGCGAATCCCTGTTTACCTCGTTGTTTTCAACATCGCCTCGCAAAACCAAGCGAACGTTATCTAAATACCTGTTGGTATAATTAAGAACGGTCACCAACGAATCCGTTTTATAGGTCAATTCCGTGGCTTGTCTTTTTAATCTTGTAGAAGAATAGCCTGGTATATATTCACGCAGTGGTGTAAAAGCTATGATCAATGTGGTAAGTCCAATTAGCACTATGGTGAACAAGGTTCCGGAGATAAAAACATTCAACCGACTAAGCTTAAAGGAAATTTTTTCCTCAAAAGTGCTTTCATTCAAGATGACCAGTCTGTACTTGTGAAGCAGCTTTTTCTTTATTTCCTTTCTTTTCTTCTTGTCCTTTGCCATGATGGACAAAGATAAACTTAGATTTTTATATAGATGTTAAGCTTTTTAAAAAGCCGCTTCTGGAAAAAATGGACGCTATTACAATGCCGAATAGCTAATTTTCGTTAATGTGACAGGGCCTTAAGGTTCTTTTTAGTAATTTTACGATTCATTTAAAGGCATTGCTATTATGATTGCTCAAACTATTTTTCTTGGTATGCTCGGCCCTTGGCAAATTGTACTGATTGTTCTTGTGGTTCTTTTGCTCTTTGGAGGTAAAAAGATTCCAGAATTAATGCGAGGACTTGGAAGCGGAATCAAGGAGTTCAAAGATGCATCCAAAGAAGATGAAAAATTGGAAAGCGGAAAAGAAACTGACGCTTAATTCCATTCTATAAGGCAGATAATTCTTACGTTCAAAACCCCTGTATTCATGGGGTTTTGTCGATGAAAAACAACATATTTGCCGCATTCATGCCATAATTCCCCCCATTCACAACAAAAAATTATTCACGCTAGCGCCATAATTTATTTTAGCGTTTGATATACTCCGTATTGGCTCAAGCCGCCTTAGGAGTGCGAAGCCTGATGATTTTTTCAGAAGGAGGGAATATGAAGAAACTGATTATTTATTCAATAGCGCTGCTGTCCATTGGGCTTCATGCCCAAACTGTGACCTTTTCTCAGTTTGAGGATGGTGAGTTATATCGCGAAGTTGAAGAAACACGCAGTTCCTATTCCGTCCAAACTGCACTCTTAAAACAACTTGAAGGCCTTAGTAATAAAGCCTTGACCCGATTTGTTAGAAAAAAGGGCATTACAGAAAAACTCATAAAACAAGCCGATGAATACTTTGAAAAGATGTGGTATGCAGAGGCGGCAAGGGTTTACGACATAGTCCTTGAGAAAAGTGAAGCTGAGCATACCTTCGACTTATTATCCAAAGCCGGTGATTCCCACTACTATTCGGGCAACATGGAAAAGGCCTATAAGTGGTATCATGAACTTTATGAGACTTACAAGGAGAAAATTACCGAAGAGAAATTCTTTAAATATGCACATGCCTTAAAAGGTACTGGCAGATACAGAAGGGCAGCAAAGTTAACCAAACTGTTCAGGCAAAAAAGAAACGAGCCGTTGAACGAGTTGGGCGGCACAACTACAACTTGGAGCAAAGCACGCCTGGTAGAAGTGAAGAATTTGGCCATTAATACCAAATACTCCGAGTTTTCCCCGATGTTCCACAAAGATTCAGATGTGGTATTCGCTTCTTCTTTGGACTCTTCCTTCCTTACTACAAGAAGATATCGGTGGAACAATCAACCATTTTTGGACTTGTATGTAGCAAAAGCGGACGAGGAAAACGCTGATTTATCAAAGGTTAAAAAGTTCTCCAGCAAAATTAACACCAAGTATCACGAAGCTTCGGTTTCCTTTTCTCCAGATCAAAAAACCATCTATTTTACCAGAAACAATTATGGTAAAAAGCTAAAAAGAGGTAAAAACGGAGTAAATCATTTAAAAATATACCAATCAAGATTGGTGGATGGCGAATGGACCAAAGCTGTTGAACTACCCTTTAATAGTGAAGATTATTCCACAGGACATCCTTCCGTGAGCCCAGACGGCAAAAAGCTTTATTTTGTTTCCGATCGCCCAGGAGGGTTTGGAGGTACTGATGTTTATGTGGTGGACATTTTAGACCGAGGGACATTCTCTGAACCTAAAAACCTAGGTAGGACTGTAAACACCAGTAAAAAGGAAATGTTCCCGTACATCACTAAAAATGCTTTATACTTTTCTTCAGATAGGACTATGGGGCTAGGTGGTTTGGATATTTATAAGTCCGATCATGCAGATGGCGTATTCAGTGTCGGAATCAATATGGGAGAGCCCATTAATAGTAATAGGGATGATTTCTCCTATATTATTGATGAAGGTGAAGAGAAAGGCTACTTTGCCTCCAATAGAAAAGGCGGAAAAGGTGACGATGATATCTATTCCTTTAAGAGTATACTAAATCTAAATGCCATTTCGGGCAATGTCTTGGATGAGGTATCGGGTGAGCCTATTCCAGATGCAGAAGTATTGCTGTTTGATAAAGACGCCATTCAAATTGGCCAAATCAATACTGAGCCTGATGGTAGTTTTATCTTTAAAAACTTGGCTCCTGTGTCAAAATATGTACTTAAAACTGTGAAAAAGGGATATTTTGATAGTTCGGCAGCTATCAACACCAAAGAAAATGAAGATGTTTCCGTATTACTTCCTATTAAACAATTGAAAGAAATCATTGCAGAAGATAAAGGAGTCTTAAAATTAGAAGTGGAAACCATCTATTTTGATTTTGATAGATTCAATATTAAACCACAAGCTGCTCAAGAACTGGACAAACTAGTAGCCGTCATGACGGAATATCCAGAAATGGTGATCAAAATTGAATCGCACACCGATGCCATTGGATCTAAAGCTTATAATAAGTACTTGTCGGATAAGCGCGCCAAATCTACAAGGGATTATATCATAGCACATGGAATAGACCCCGGAAGAATACAAAGCGCTATAGGTTACGGTGAGGAACAACCGCTCAACAATTGTTCCGACAATACACGCTGTAGCAAAGCCAAACACCGCGAAAACCGCCGTTCAGAGTTCATTATAGTTAAAATGTAACTACATAATCAACAAATAAGAGAGCCCCTTTATAGGGGCTTTTTTTTGTTTCACCATAAAATGTGCATTTCACCGATACCGTCTATCGATAAAGGAAAATAAACCCCCGTGTATTTTATCGATGAAAGCTAGGCCTTCATAGGAAAGTACGGCTCTTTAAGTGCATTTAACAAATTTTTGATGCCGTTTATCCCATTGTTTTCGGATAAGATCACAACCGTCCAATCTTTGCTTTGTCTTTAAATCTTAAAACTTTACTTATGAAAAAACTAGTACTTATTAAAGAAATTTACATGGATGGATTCAGAAACTTGGGTCATATTCTATTGGAAAAATATTTTAAAGCCTTTTCCTGGTTTTGTTTTGTGATGTTCTTTATCGTGCTTTACGCTTTTGTATATAGAATTGCAACCGGATTTGCTTTTGATTAAAAACTACTTTTAAGCATTTAGAGAACAAAAAAGCCCAGCATGCTCTGGTGCAGACTGGGCTTTTCTGTTTAGCTTCTCTAACTATTATTCTGTTTTAGCCTTGATCTCTACAGTCTTTAGAATAGCTTCAAGTTCAAACATATAGTCGCGTTTTTCCTCATTTGGTGCGAATGTGAATCCTTCTAGTACCATTTTTCTATTGTTCTCCTTGTCATTGATGATATAAGTAACAAAAGGACCCGCCATGGGGTATCCTTCAATTTCCCAAGTTCCCCTTGCTTCAGCAGCCTTTTTTCCGCCTAACTGTGCAGGAAATACGTAGGGTGAAAATGCCTTCTCCGTAATCATATAGGTTCCATCATTTGGCCCTGGTATATACTTTTTACCAATGGAGTCCCTCATTTTTACAATATCCTGAACAAAGGTGGTGTCAACAGAAAACGTATCCCAAGGCATTTCATAGGCCAATATGTTCATTGTACCTTTTGGTATCTGTATGTCCATCCAAACAAAATTATCCTCATGTTTTCCTACAGTATATAGCGAAGGAACCTTTAGGCTGATGCCAAATTCATCTTCAAAAACCGTTTCCTTGCTTAATGACCGTTTAAACCTTCTTTGTGCTTCTGCGATTTCCACTTTTCTGAATGCCGCAATGGCCATACCCGCGATGGAATCCAAATTGTTCGCCATATCGTTATAGGTTTCTCCCGTGACCACAGCCACTCTTTGTGGCTTTGCATAAACATCACTTTTAATGTGGGCGCTGGATACAGAATCCTGTTCTACAAATAGTACTGATCTAGAATATGCAGTGGCCCCTTTGAATACTTGAGGCGGTATTTGAGTAATCGTAAACTTGGGTTCGGCCCTTGGTAGTCCTAAAATTGGAGCGGCAAAATGCTCTCGTATTTTATCTCCAACCCCACCTTTCCATAACTCCGTGTCCATCACGACCATCAATGAATTGATTCCACCTGTGGATGGCGGTAAAAAGCGTTCTTTAGGTCCAGAATCCTTGCATGACATTATCACCATGAGTCCCATGGTAAATAATAGTGTTCCAAATTTTTTCATATCGAGTTAAATTTACGAAGAACAATCGCACAATTTCAGTTTTGTGCCGGGTTTAAGATTGTTCCCGCGAAGACCGTTCCATTCTCGCAAATTTTCTATGGAAACTCCTGGATACTTTCTTGAAATTGTCCATAATGAATCCCCTTCTTGAACCGTATGGACTTTGTTTGCGCCAGCCACTCCTGAAGACGAATTGCTGGACCCTTTAGATTTGGCAGCGGTTTGCTTCGGTATATAAGGTTTTCTTGGATAGATGGTTAACCGTTGGCCAATACGTAAATTGTTGCTTCGCAACCCATTCCACCTTTTAATTTGACTCACCCCTACACCATAGCGCTCTGCAATTTTACCTAAGTAATCACCGCTACGCACACGATACCTAATCTGGTTCTGGGTTTCCATAAATTTTGGCAATGGTTTTTCCAAAGAATCCATTTCCTTTTTGACATAGGCATAAATTGCCTCCTCATTGCTAACGAACTTCCCGATTTTGGTTACAGGTAAACGCAACGCATAATTCTTGTCCTTTACTTTAGGTATGATGTTCAATTTGTAGGAAGGATTCAACATTTCAAGTTCTTCCGTACTTATGTCCACCAATTTGGAGATTTGATCAAAAGTGATCAATTGTTTTACGTGAACCGTGTCTGTTTCAAAATAAGGTCTTTCGGCTTTTTTATAGGTCAAACCATGTTCCTCTGCATACTCAAATATGTACATGGTGGCCAAAAACGCAGGGAGATATCCTGCTGTTTCACGTGGAAGATTTCTTCGTATGTTCCAATAATTGGTATATCCTCCTGAACGACGAATGGCCTTGTTTACGTTCCCTGGACCAGAGTTATATGCAGCTAATGCTAAGTCCCAATCGTCAAATATGTCGTAAAGTTTAGCAAGATACTTACTTGCAGCTTTCGTAGCCAGAATTGGATCGTGGCGTTCATCAACATAGCTACTAACATCAAGACCATACATTTTACCTGTGCTATACATAAACTGCCAAAGACCCTTTGCGCCTACCCTGGAGCGAGCTTTAGGGTTCAATGCGGATTCAATGATGGCCAAGTATTTGATTTCCAAAGGAATATCGTTGTTGTCCAGTTCCTGCTCAAACAATGGAAAGTAAAATTGACTTGCCGTGATCATACGCTGCATTAAATCTCTTTTACGGACCAAAAAGGATTTAATCACGGATTCCAATGAGGGGTTGTAGGAAATATTGAATGGCGTCTTTTCATTCATTAATGCCAATCTTGCTTTTAGCGTGTCTGTTGGCAAATCCACCATTTCTACAACCTCATCATTCTGATTGATGATTTCCAGCTCCAATTCACTGAACAATTGCGCGCTCTGATACAATTCACGCAACCACAAACTATCATATTTTCGTGCGGTTTCTTGGTCCTGTAGGGCAAATGTCTTTTGCCCATTTGTGTCAATGACTTTAAATCCGTCCAAGGTTTCTTGGTCGACCTTCAAATCCAAGTTTGCCGGTTCTGCAGTTTGATTTGTGTTGGATACTGTGGTAGTCTTCGTCTGATTTTCGCCCTCAGGAATTGCCTCCTGAGCCTTAACTACAGGAGCTGAGAAAAGTAGTGCTGCCAGTACAGCCTTTCGAATAATTTGGTTCATGCTGGATTGGGTTTGATTTTTGGGGCAAACGAAAATGGGGCTTTTTTTGGAAAAATTAAAGTTTTCCGCGCAAAACCTAACAAGTTTAGGATTTCTCCTATTAATTCATAACGTGGGTGTTATCCCAATATTGCAGCTATTCCAGGAAGTGTTCGACCCTCAAGACTTTCCAACATTGCACCTCCTCCGGTAGACACATAACTTACTTTATCTTGGAATCCAAACTGTTTGACTGCAGCCACGGAATCGCCTCCACCTACTAATGAAAATGCTCCATTTTTAGTGGCTTCATCAATGGCCTTACCCACGGCTATAGTCCCTTTGGCAAAGTTTTCCATTTCAAATACACCAACAGGACCATTCCATAAAATTGTTTTTGAGTCGAGAATAACCTGTTTAAAATTTTCCAAGGTTTGTGGCCCGGCATCCAAGCCCTGCCAACCATCGGGTATTTTGTTGACATCTAAAAATTGAGTGTTGGCTCCATTGTCAAAAGCATCTGCAGCCAATACATCAACAGGCAAATGAATGGCTACTCCTTTTTCCTGTGCTTGTTTCATAATGTCCAACGCCAATTCCATTTTATCGTCCTCGCAAATAGAGTCACCTACGCTGCCCCCTTGTGCCTTAACAAAAGTATAGGTCATCCCACCTCCAATTATCAAGTTGTCCACCTTGTCCAAGATGTTCTCAATAATGGTGATTTTTGAGGATACTTTTGCCCCACCAAGAATCGCTGTTACCGGTTTCTCCCCTGTTTGCATGACCATCTCAATGGATTGTATTTCTTTGGCCAATAGGTAGCCAAAGCACTTGTTTTCCGGAAAATAATTAGCAACTATGGTTGTAGATGCGTGTGCTCTATGTGCTGTTCCAAAAGCGTCATTGACGTAGATATCGCCATTTTTTGCGAGCTGCTCAGCAAACCCAGCATCCCCTTTTGTTTCTTCATCGTAAAAACGAAGGTTCTCCAAAAGCAATACTTCGCCATCCTGCAATTCTGCAATTGCAGCGTTAACGCTATCCCCAACACAATCATTCACAAATTTTACTTGAACACCAATAATTTCAGAGACCTTATCAACAATATGTGCTAGTGACATATCTGGATTGACTTGACCTTTTGGTCTTCCCAAATGACTCATCAAAACTGCAGCACCACCATCTTCCAGTACTTTAAGAATAGAAGGTTTTGCTGCTTCAATACGGCTGGTATCCGTAACCTGAAATTCACTGTTCAATGGCACATTGAAATCAACACGGATCAAGGCTTTTTTGTTTTCGAAATTATAATTGTCTATGGTCTTCATTTCATTTGGTTTAAACGCTGGTCAAAAGTAAAAATTTCCATGCTTCTTAAAGGATGGCATTGGTCATATTTTTAAACTTCCAACAAAAAAGGACGTAAAATGCCAAGAACCTAAAAAATGTATCTTTGACTTATGCTGTTCAAAGATGTTTTAGGCTTAGAGCATATTAAGAAACACTTGATGGCCACTGCCCATTCTGGGCGTGTGGCTCACGCTCAACTTTTTGTGGGCCCTGAAGGTTGTGGCACTTTACCCATGGCCATTGCATATGCGCAATATTTGCTTTGCGGTAATTCAGGTGATGATAATGAAAGTGACAATTTAGCCTGCAATGCTAAATGCAATTCCTTGACACATTCGGACCTTCATTTTGCATTTCCAGTTTCCAATTCTGATAAGGTTAAATCGCATGCAGTGAGTGACCACTATTTGGAGGATTGGCGACAATTTGTTCAAGAACAACCTTATGGAAACCTATTTGATTGGTATCGACATATTGGTATAGAAAAAAAACAAGGTCAAATTGGCGTTGATGAAGCTCAGGATGTGGTAAAAAAGCTGTCGCTGAAATCATATGAGGGAGGTTACAAAGTACTACTGATTTGGATGGCAGAAAAGATGAACATTTCAGCAGCCAACAAGTTGCTCAAACTTATTGAAGAACCTCCGGAAAAAACTGTTTTGATTCTTATGGCGGAAGATGAAGAACAAATCATCAATACGATAAGATCAAGGTGCCAAATCCTTCACTTACCTCCTCTAGCCGAGGATACCATTGTAAACGCTTTGCTCAACAAGGGCGCTACAGAAACTGAGGCCAATTCCATTGCACAAGAAGCAAACGGCAATTTCAACAAGGCGTTAGATCTACTGAACAAAGATTCTGAAGATCTTGTATTTGAGCGCTGGTTTGTACAATGGGTGAGAAGTGCTTTTAAAGCAAAAGGAAACAAGGCCGCTATACAAGAGCTGATCATGTGGAGCGACCAAGTGGCAAAAACAGGCCGAGAAGTTCAAAAGCAGTTTTTAAATTATTGTTTGGCAACAATGCGTCAGGCTTTATTGCTGAATTACAATGCTGATGAATTGGTGTTCATGAAAATCCATCTGGAAGGTTTTGATCTTAAAAAGTTTGCGCCATTTGTGCACGAAAATAATATCTTACCTATTGTAGAGGAGTTGGAACAGGCCATCTACCACGTGGAACGAAATGGCAATTCTAAAATCATCTTTACAGACTTATCAATTAAACTGACCCGCTTACTGCACACCAAAGCGGCCTAAAACCAATATTATGGAACACTTTACTTCAAATGCGGCACAGATTTTATTGCTCGCAAGCCTCGCTATTATTTTCTTACAAAGCGGATTTGACAAAATTTTGGATTGGAAAGGAAATCTCTCTTGGTTAAGAGGGCATTTTGCCAAAACTCCTTTTAAAGGTATGGTTCCCTTATTATTGGGTGTGGTCCTTTTTGCTGAAGTATTAACTGGTGCACTATGCACAATTGGTTGTTTTGAGTTGCTTTATTTGGGCGAAAGCACCTATGCTTTCTGTGGGGCGTCTACTGCTGGATTGACACTATTGTTGTTGCTTACCGGTCAACGAATTGCCAAAGATTACGAGGGCGCAAAAACCATTGTAATCCACCTGATCATGACTACTTTTTTACTTTATCTGCTTAATTAATGAATCAATCCAATAGAATCATGAGAACCGTTTTAGCATTGCTTGTTTTTGTTTTTTTTGTGTCCTGCACAAACACCAATAACAATACGAACTACGAATCCAGGGATTATCAAGTCTTTATGCGCGACAACTTGGCGGGCACACATTCCAGTGCTATGGATGAAGAGGGGAACTATATTTATGAGTTTGAGTTCAATGATCGCGGAAGAGGACCAGAGCTTAAGGAAAAAATACAATTAGATGTCAATGGAAACCTATCGACAATTGAAATCTCTGGCGTCAACTACTTAAAAGATTCTGTTTCTGAAACTTTTAGTTTTTCCAATGGTTTGGCAAAATGGAATAACAATTCGGAAGCTGGAGAAAAAACAACAGATGGTTCTCCATTTTATTCAAGCATCAACGGCACTTTAGGCGATAATGAATTACTGATTCGGCGAATGTTAGCCTCGGAACACCAAAGCATCACCTTACTTCCTAGCGGCTCCGCCCGTATTTCGAGTATTGAGGAAATCACAGTGGATTCGATACCGTTACGCCTTGTTGAAATCACTGGTTTTGGATTCACTCCCTTCTATCAATGGATAGATTCTAATGACCGGATATTCGCTACAGTTTCTTCATGGGTAAGTATAATCCAAGAGGAAAATGTATCGCTGTTACCTGATTTATTGGAATACCAAGACAAAAAGGAAGATGCTTTCTTTGCCTCGTTGGCAACTGAATTAACCGAGGAGCCTGCGGGTAAACTTATCATAAACAATGTAAGTTTATTTGATTCCAACAAGGGCATTCTTGTGCCTCATCAAACCGTAACCATTAATGGTAACCAAATTGAATCCGTTGTTTCAACAACAACTAATATTGATGAGAACGCCCAAATTATTGATGGTTCTGGCAAAACCTTGCTGCCTGGTCTATTTGACAACCATTGTCATGTACAGAAAGAGGACGGTATTCTTCATTTGGCAGCCGGTGTTACATCCGTCAGAGACATGGCGAATTCAATGGAGCTTCTGGAAATGAAAAAGCAATTTGATGAAAACAGCAATGTTGGACCACGGGTAGTCACATTATCAGGGTTTATTGATCAAAAGGGTCCTTTTGCTGGTCCGGGTTTGACAATTTCCAATGTTGCAGAAGGTGAAGAAGCTATCCAAAACTACAAGGACCATGGATATCAACAAATCAAATTATATAGTTCCATTGACCCGTCTTGGGTAAAACCATTGGCAAAAAAAACACATGATCTAGGCATGAAAGTCAGTGGACATATTCCAGCTCATATGTTGGCAGAGCAAGCTATCAAAGATGGATTTGATGAAATCCAACACGTTAATATGGTCGCTCTCAATTTTCTTTCAGACACCATTGACACCCGCACCCCTTTGCGTTTTTCTGCAGTGGCAGAACACACCCACGCGTTGGACATCAAGAGTGAAACTTTTCAAGAATTTGTTGCACTATTAAAGGACAAGGATATAGAACTGGACCCAACGGTCTCAATCTTTGAAGGCATGTTTACCAGTAAACCCGGAGAGCCAGACCCTCAGTTTGCGGCCATATTAGATCGTTTGCCAATTCAGGTTCAACGAGGGTTTTACTCGGTAGGCCTACCTATTCCTTCCGATAAGGAACAACAGTATAAAGATTCGTTCGAGAAGTTGCTAGAAATTATTCAAGAGCTTCATAATCAAGGTGTTACAATATTGCCTGGCACTGATGCCCTTCCAGGATTCGCGCTTCATAAAGAGTTAGAAAACTATGTTAGAGCTGGAATTCCAGCTAATGAAGTGCTCCAATTAGCTACGATTACTTCCGCCCAAGTTACCAAGATGGACCATCAATTAGGAAGTATCGAAAAGGGGAAATTGGCTGATATGATTCTTGTGGATGGCGATCCATTAGAGGACATAAGTACAATCAGAAAGGTTGCTCTTACCATTAAAGATGGAAGAATTTACCATCCAAAAAATTTGTATGCTGCTTTGGGTATTGGACATTATGAATAAAAATGGTCCATTCGCGTGAATGGACCATTTCAATAATTTAGTGGGTTATCCTAGTTACTATACTTATCATTTAGGATTTTCACAATAGCGCTTGTTACGTTTTGTGGATCATCTCCATATAAAACAGCTCCGCCTTTACCACCGGTTAGGATGTAGGTAAATCCATTGGCTTTTCCATAGGCTTCAACTTCGCTGCCTACCTTACTTACCAATGAATCCATATCTACTTGGCTATCGGCTTGCAACTTTTGTTCTTCCTGTTGCAATTGCTGCCCCATAAATTGCCCACGTTGTTGAATCAATGCATATTCTTCCTGTGCGCTTTTTTGGGACATCTTCTGTGATTTTGTCTGAAATGCTTGCAACTCCAATTGAAAAGCTTGGGAAATACTATCCCTTTTTTTGTTCAAGGCGTCAACCTTTGTCTTGTATCTTGCTTCTATGTCTATCTTCTCCTGATAGTCATCCAATAGCTTTACATAATCTACGTACCCGATTTTATTTTGCTGGCAGGCCGAAGCAACTAAGACCAAAGCAAAAAGCATTAATTTTTTCATCTTTCTCTTTTAAGGATGCGCAAAAATAAAAAAGCTTTTCAAATGCCACAGTAAAACTATTGTCAAGAGAAAACCAATTTACCCTAACTATAAGGTCTTCTTATGTAAAATTATTATGGCAATTGATTTTGATTATAAAACTAACCACTATTAGAGCTCGTCACAAGGCTCTATTCCAAATGGACATATATATTAAGCGGGGCGAAGATTAATGCGCTTAAATGGTGTTTAACGGCCTAATTGGTGTTTTTTAGATAGTAAATGATAGAAGAATGTTCTTTCGTGAAGATTGCTTTAATGTTAGACCACATTCCAATCCAAAACGCATTGAAAAAATAAAGGTGATTACCTTTATACTTTTCAGAAAGCAACGAAACATAAAACGCGTCATAACGCATTGGCTTTGTACCTACCACCTTCATTTGATGCTTGGCAAATATCTTTTCAATGGAAGTCCTGGAAAAGTGCCACAAATGTCTAGGCACATCATAAGCCGCCCAAAATTCTTTATAATAGGCTGCATCATAAGAGCGATGATTAGGAACGGCAACCACCAAAAGACCATCCTTGTCCAGTACCTGTTTGATCCCGCTTATCTGTTCATCCAAATTTGGCAAATGTTCAAGCACATGCCAAAGTGTGATTACGCCAAAACCTTTTTCTTTAAGTTCTTCTAAGTTCGAAACAAGGGTAACTCCTTTATTTTCAGCTTTTTGTCTTGCAGCTGCGTTGGGTTCAATACCTAAAACTTTATAGTCGCGTGCTTCTGCGGCCTTTAGAAAATCGCCTGTTCCCGCGCCAAAATCGAGCAATGATTTATCCTTAACACCTTGTTTATCAATGCTTTGAATTTTGTTTTTTAGATTTCTTCTTTTCACAAATTGATAAAGACGGTCTATTAATGTCGCCCGGGAATCTGTATGGGAAATATATTTATCACTTTGATAGTAACGAGCAAGGTTTTCTGGCTGAGGCTTTGTAATCAACATCTCTCGATCCGTATCGTAATACAAATCAAAGTCCTCCTTAGTTACGGAGTAGTCCTTTGTGCTAACCTTAAGCTCCATCATTTAATCATGTTGATTGATTGGCGAATATATTCCGATAAACTTTAACCGACACATTAACCTCTAAAAAATCAAATGGTATATTTTGTTCCACGTGGAACATTCTAATCTATCTTCCAAGAAAAACTAAAAGAACACTAATATCTGAAGGAGATACACCGCTAATCCTAGAAGCTTGTGAAATAGTTACGGGTTTTATCTCTTCAAGCTTCTCTCTTGCCTCATAAGAAAGAGATTTTAGTTTAGAATAATCAAAATTTTCAGGGATTTTAATATTCTCTAGTCTTTGTAGTTTATCTGCGTTTAATTTCTCCTTAGCTATATACCCGGAATACTTAACCTGAATTTCTGCTTGTTCTAATATTTCCGAATCCAAATTGTTTTCAGAAACAAAATTAGAAACAGAATCCAATTGAAGCATATGATCCATAGTCATCTTGGGTCTTGAAAAAACCTTAAACAGTTTATCTCCTTGTTTGACCGTAGCCGAATTGACTGACTCTAAAATTGGATTTATTTCATCAGGTACAAAACTGGTCTTTCTGAAAAATTCAATAAAAGCATTGGACTTGGCTTCTTTCTCTTCCATAACCTGAAGCCTTTCCGGTTTTGCCAATCCTATTTCATAACTTCTAGGTGTTAATCGAAGATCCGCATTATCCTGTCTGAGTAATGTGCGGTATTCCGCTCTGGAAGTAAACATACGATATGGTTCCTCCGTCCCCTTGGTAATTAGATCGTCAATTAAGACTCCTATATAAGCTTCGTCTCTATTTAATATAAAAGGCTCTTTATCGCTAATCTTTAAATGTGCATTAATTCCCGCCATCAAACCTTGTGAAGCTGCTTCTTCATAGCCTGTTGTTCCATTAATCTGTCCGGCAAAATATAAATTGTCAACAAGCTTTGTTTCCAGCGTATGTTTTAATTGTGTAGGAGGGAAATAATCATATTCAATCGCATAGCCTGGTCGGAAGAATTTGACATATTCAAATCCTTTTACCGATTTTAGGGCATTGTATTGTATGTCTTCGGGCAGGGATGTTGAAAAGCCATTAACATATACCTCTACCGTATTCCACCCTTCCGGCTCTACAAATATTTGGTGAGAATCCTTATCCGCAAATCGGTTTATTTTATCCTCAATGGAAGGGCAATATCTTGGCCCAATACTTTTAATTCTTCCATTAAACATTGGAGAACGATCAAATCCTTCACGAAGTAAATCATGGACCAAAGCACTTGTGTGCGTCATATGACAATCCCGCTGCTCCGTTAATTTTGGCGTGTCCAAATATGAAAACTTTTCTGGAACTGCATCACCCGGTTGAATAATCATTTTAGAATAATCAAGAGATCTACCATCTACTCTAGGTGGCGTTCCTGTTTTCATACGGCCACTATCAAAACCAATATCCACCAATTGCTCTGTTATCCCGGTAGCCGCTTTTTCCCCTGCTCTACCTCCACCAAATTGCTTTTCGCCAATATGTATTAAGCCATTTAGAAAAGTTCCATTTGTAAGCACAACGGCTTTAGAGCGTATATCTATTCCCAGCGATGTTCGTACACCAACAACCTTGTTGTTCTCTACCAAAAGACCTGAAACCATTTCTTGATAAAAATCAGCATTAGGCGTGTTCTCCAAGGCCATCCTCCACTCTTCAGCAAAACGCATTCGGTCATTCTGGGCTCTAGGGCTCCACATTGCTGGACCCTTTGATTTATTCAGCATTTTAAATTGAATGGCAGACTTATCAGTTACTATACCGCTATATCCGCCCAATGCATCTATCTCCCGTACAATCTGACCCTTTGCAATACCTCCCATAGCAGGATTACAAGACATTTGTCCTATTGTTTGAAGATTCATAGTCACCAACAAAGTTTTAGAACCCATATTGGCTGCAGCAGCCGTTGCCTCAGCTCCAGCATGTCCTCCACCAACTACTATAACATCATATTCCTTCTCAAACATACCTATGGTTCCACGTGGAACATTTTGATCTTTTCTTCTTCTTTAGCTCTCATTACTTTAACGTCATCTTCATCCTTATCCTTATAACCCATCAAGTGCAACACTCCGTGGGACATGACCCGTAATAACTCGTTTAGAAATCCAGTTTTAAACGTATTGGAGTTTTCCCTTACTCGGTCTATAGAAATAAAAACATCTCCAGAAATCACCTTGTTAGAAGTATAGTCAAATGTGATAATGTCGGTATAGGTGTCGTGGTTTAAATACTCTTGATTTATTTTTAGCAACTCTTCATCTGAGCAGAAAATAAAATCAATGTCCCCCTGTTCATATTTTTCTGAACTGATAACCCTACTTAACCAATCTTTTAACTTGGAAATATTGTTTAATTGAAACTCCGTTTTGAAGTTAAATTCAATCATTATTGAAATAGTCCTTTACCTTGTCCAAATAATTTTTGCGCAAAGGTAGTACTTGTCTATTTAATATCTCAACCTCCCGTCCTTCCCTATCAAACAGACTAGGTCGTGTAGTTATAGGATTAGTGAAATTACTTGAATTCGTGTTACTTTCACGTTCCTCTTTTTTACCCTGTTTAAGACTTGCGTTTTTTAGTTTCAATAACTCATGTTGGATGTTGTTAACCTTGCTTTGAGTCCTTTGTGTAATCCCGTTCTCCAACAAATCGTTTTCAAAATCTTCCATCTGTCTAATTAGCTTTTTAGCCAAGTCCCTATCCGACTTCTGAATAAAATCCTCTAATTGTTGCTCTAAAAGATTTCGAAGGTTTTGTTGCTCTTTATATATTTCATAAATCTCTTCTAGACCCATTTCTTGTCCTTGTGCACCGCTGTTACCTCCTTGTCCATCATTGCCATTGGGTCCGTTTTGCTCTTGTTCACCACCACCGTTTGGATCACCCTTTCCAGGACTTTTACCCTCAGAACCTTGCTCTCCTTCCCCTTCATTGCCCTCTTGTTCTCCTTCCTTACCATCACCCTTTTGCTGGCCCTGGTTAGAACCATTCATTTTTTGCTGCAAGCTTTGTTGCCCTTCAATAATGTCTGGCAGCTGAAAATCCTGACCTTGACCACCTCCTTGACCTGGCTTCATATTTTGTTGCATATTATCAAGAATATCCGCTAAAAAATCTGCTAGTGTATTTGTTGAATTAACAACATATTGTTGATACGATGCACCCTGAAACAACTGGTTCTCGGCAATACTTTCAAGCGATTTATCGATATTATAGTAAACCTCTGTGATTTGTTCATTGACAAATTCTGAAAGTTCCGCCCGTCGCAATGATAAAGAAAACAAACTATCATCTACATGCTCAAATAATCTTCTTAGTTCTTTCTGATCCCTAACCCTTGTAGACACCATTCCAACATCAGCATCTATATTCTGAACCTGGTCAAACAACGCCTCTTGCTTGAAAGAAAAAGTAATCAAATTATCCAATATTTGTCGAAGCATTTCTGCGTCCTCAGTTATGGAAGAACCGCCTCCGCTAGAAGAATTTTGCTGTAACTTATCGCCCATCTTTTCCATTTTGTCTGCTGCTGATTTCTGCTTTCTCCTGGCACCTTTCTCCATTTCCTTATCTTCTTCCGAAGATGAGTTGCCGGCGTCCTTGTATTGATTAATGTCTTCCAAAGCGCCTTTTTGATCTTCCTTTACAGCCTCCTGCTCTTTTTCGGTTATACCTATTTGCATAGGTTTTTGTAAAGCTTGACTATCCCTTTTTAGCTCATCAATTGTTTTGGATAACTTTGAGAACTCTTCATTTAGCTCCTTCTGTGCTTTGCCATCACTGTTTTTATCCAATTCATTCTCTGCTAGCTTCCTTTGTTTTTGACTAAGCTCTTCTAGTTCACCCGCAATCTGTTTCATTTTTTCCGTAACATAATAACGTTTGGTAAGCTCCAGTATCTGCTCTAAGCTCCTTTCATTTGAGCTCTGCTTTTTAGAAAGTTCTTCCAGCTTGGCTTTTAAATCTTCCTTATCAATTTTATCTGCCAGTTTATCCAACTCATCAAGCAACTCTCTATTTTTTCTTGCTGTTAACTCCTGTCGTTCCAGCCGTTCTTGAAGCATTATATTAAATTTATCTCTATCCTCTCCATTCTTTAATCGTTCCTTTAGGCTTTCGCTGAACTTTTCAAACAGTTTTTCTTGTTTTTTTTGATTCTGTATAACTTCTTTCAATTTATTCTTTTGCTCAAAACTTGTATTCTTCGTCTGACTTTCCTGTTTTGTAATCTTGTCTAATTCTTCATTCTGCTTCGTATATCTTTCTATACCTTTGTCTAACTCATCAATTAACCTTTCGTTTTGCTCTATCTCTTTGTCTTTCAACTCTTTATCATCATAAAGTACAGTAGTAAAAACTTTTGATTTAGACAACTTTCCTCCTCTTATACCATCATTATCAATAACCTCGAAGTGAATCTCATACTTTTCACCCTCGGTTACATTTAACCCTGAAGGAAAGGTGTAATAAAATTGATGAAAGTTCTTCTTAGGTTGATCAAGAACAATTCTTTGGGTATCTTCCTCACTCCCAACTAAATTACATACAACTGCAACCTCTCTCAAGCCATAATCATCATTTCCTAAACCAGAAAAGTAAAATTCATTGGTCACCAGAGAATCAACCTCCATATTTACATCTATTGTTGGAAACCCATCAGGTATCACCTCTACACTATATGATAAACGTTCAAAATCCTTAAGCTCTTCATTTGAAGAAGCTATTTGATAATTGAAATCCTTTAAAGCCTTAATACTATGTGTAAAATAACCCTCCTTTACTTTGAAGTCTACTATAGTATCAAAAGCACTGATCTTTATTCTCTCAACGTTCTTCCCACTAATTCTCCAATGAACACGGGTGCCTTCAGGTACTACTGCGTTACCCGTTCCAACCACTTCCCCATCCAGAATACCCAAATAGTCAGGATAGTTAAATTCCAAGCGGAAATTCTCTATGATTGGTGTGCGTATAGTTCTTGCGTCATACTCCCTAGATTTCCAACCATTTGCTTCAAAGTAAAATGTACTTCCCTCCGTCGATGGTTGCATCGCAAACCCGAATAAACCATCAGAACGCTGCATTACTAATTCCTTTCCATCTAAAATCACATTAACATTTTCAGGAACACTTTCGCCGTTTAGGGCAAGCTTTAAATCCAAAACTCTATCCTCTAATACCGTTAAACTATCATTTAGAAGCAAAAACTGAAATGGTGCGGGTTGTTCAAAGGCGACGTCATAGTTAACCACTCTTGAATGCGAACCAAACAAGGAATCCAATTTCCCATAAAGACTATATATGCCTAGAATTAACAATGGTATAATCAAAAACCTAGTTGTTTTCCATCCATCTTTAAAATGCACTGCCTTGTAAAAAGGTATGGGTTTTAAAGTATTGGATCGCTGTTCAATACTCGCCGCCAATAATTCAGTCTGATCTGCATTGCCGGTTAAATCCAGTAAATTTTCTAACCTATCCCCAACTTCTGGAAAGAAATTTGAAATCAATCTTGCGGCTTCCTTATTGGAAATTCCCTTGATCCAACCTAAAACATACCCTAACGGAATCAAGACATACTTAATCAACAAGAATAACTCGGTGATCACAAATAAGAACAGAAGGGCCATTCTTAATTTAGTATTAAGCCATAAAAAATATTCTACAGTTACTACAGCCAACCAAAACAACAAGCCTAATGAGATAAAAAGCAAGATTCCTTTTAAAAGACGTAGTTTATAAAACCGTAAAACAAAATTTTCTAGCTTTTGTACTATAAAATTATAAGTATCCAACAATCAAGAATTTATATCCAAGATACCTGATATGGTATTAGGTTACAGAGAATTTTTTGTTAAAACCGACCAAAACCAATGTATTCCAAACTATAGACCTCTTTTACACTACCTCAACTAAGATTATCTTTGCACCCAAATTAAGAATGTCATGTCCAAAAAAGTACGGGTTCGATTTGCGCCTAGTCCTACAGGTCCACTTCACATAGGAGGTGTGCGTACTGCACTATTCAATTATCTATTTGCAAAGAAACATGGAGGAGACTTTATTCTTCGAATAGAGGATACAGACCAAAATAGGTATGTTGCAGGTGCAGAAGAGTATATAAAAGAAGCACTTAACTGGTGTGGCATTCCTTATGATGAAGGCCCAGACAAAGAGGGTGAAGTTGGACCCTATCGTCAAAGTGAACGTAAGCAGCTCTACCAACACTATGTGAATCAACTAATTGATTCAGGAAATGCCTATTACGCCTTTGACACTCCCGAGGTTTTGGATGGTCATCGAAAAGACCACGAAGCAAAAGGAAAAACATTTATCTACAATTGGCATAATCGGTTAAAGTTGTCCAACTCCTTGTCACATACAAAATCAGAAGTGGAAGAAAAATTGGCGGCTGGTATAGACTACGTGATACGATTTAAATCTCCTCAGGACCAAACCTTAGTGCTCACGGATTTGATTCGCGGAGAAATTAAAATCGATTCCAACATTTTGGATGATAAAATACTATTTAAAAGCGATGGTATGCCTACTTATCATTTGGCCAATATTGTTGATGATCATTTAATGGGAATCACGCATGTTATACGTGGCGAAGAGTGGTTGCCTTCTTTGGCATTGCATAAACTTCTGTATGACGCATTTTCATGGGAACCACCTCACTTTGCACATCTTCCGCTTATCATGAAGCCTGTTGGCAAAGGCAAATTAAGTAAGCGCGATGGAGAAAAAGGTGGATTCCCTGTATTTCCATTATCCTGGAATGAATCAATTGGTTATCGAGATGCTGGATATTTTCCAGAAGCCGTAATTAATTTTTTAGCCTTATTGGGATGGAATCCTGGCACTGAACAAGAGCTTTTTTCCCTTGATGATCTAATAAACCAATTTGACCTTACTAGGGTAAATAAATCAGGTGCGCGGTTCGATCCTGAAAAAACAAAATGGTACAATCATCAATACCTACAATCCAAAAGCAATGAAGAACTGGCATCTCTTTTTATGCCTGCTCTATTAAATAGGCCCATTAAATCACCAAGTCTTGAGTATGTAACAACTGTTGTCTCATTAATTAAGGAAAGGGCAAACTTTGTAAGCGACTTTTGGAATTTGGCTGATTACTTTTTTCAGTCACCGGAGAATTATGATGAAAAGGCGGTTAAAAAACAATGGAAGGATGACACAGCACAAATCATGTCTGATGTTCTTTCAATTTTGAATACCCAAACGAACTTTGCTTCATCAGAATTAGAGGATGCCGTAAAAACTTGGATAACAGACAACGAACTGGGTTTTGGAAAAGTAATGGGTCCACTTCGGCTATTATTAGTTGGAGCACTAAAAGGTCCACACCTGTTTGATATTCTTGAAATGATTGGTAAGGAAGAGGCCGTTACTAGAATACAAAATGGTATCCAAAAGTTATCCTAAAAGGCGGCTAAAATAATTTGCTAAATTTATGAGGTAAACCAAACAGTCTAACAACCTCATGCCTAAGAACATACCAAGTGTATTGGTAGCGTTTATCTTGTTCTTGTGTTTTGGATCCCAACATCTTGCCGCACAACAGAACGCTAAAAACGAGTTTCAACTAAAAAATGGTATTTCTAAACCGAATACCTTAGCCACCCACCCTTTTGGGTTGTTGTTTAATCGATTATCCCATAACTTTAAATGGGAGAGCCCTAAAACCAAAACGCTAAACCTTCAAATTAATAGTGGTAATATTTGGGGACAACCCGTGACCGTTTACGTCCCGAGTCTACAAGAAGATAGAGAACGACTAGCGGACGTAATCTTCTATAGTAGAATATTTGAATTTGATGAGGACAACTCACCTTCCGACTCATACTTTTTCCAGTATGATGGAGTACTTAAAGATATTCGGATCAATTACACCCAACCTATTGGCACTAAAAGTGAATTAAACATCGGGCTTCGTTCATTCCTTCTAACTAAAGGTAAGCTTCCATTCACAGGGCTTACAGGTGATCAATTTATAGAATGGTTTCATTCCAACATTGCAGGTGGTGAAGATCCATTTGGAAGAAGGCAATTAGGAATGGATAGTGCCTATATAAACTATCTTGATAGAAACGGGAATGTAATGGAAATCAATGCTGGTGATTTTGTATTCTCAGGAATAGAATCTTCCTACATCTACTATCCAGAGTGTTTTTTACAATCCAACATTTCGCTAAATTTTGGAACGCATTTGGGCATAAACACAAGCACCTATAATCAATCCCTGGATCTTGGTGTGTCCATTGCCGGTGTAAAAAACTTCAGTCCAGATACTCCCAACCAACTTCAATTAGGGCTTGGGATAAACTTTCTGAGAAGAGGTTTGGTAGAATTTCAAGACAATCAACCTGATCTAGGAACAAGCAACTATTTTGGCAGCTTTGAGGGACATTTGGAGTATAGTATACAGACCAATAAAGGTGGTGTACATTCATTTGGGCTGAATTATAGAATTCAATCCAGCTATAATTCAACTAAAGAAGAAGACTACTATGTGCCTTCTAATCCAGAACGGATAGCTAGGTGGCACGAGGCTGCGCGACATTTGTACAAGTTTCCGAGTTACTGGTCCGCAATTTATACCTTCTCAAAAAAGACAGAATTCTCAATTTATCTACAACAAGACATGCTTGTTAACAATACGCCAGATATCCAAACTGGAGTCCGATTATTGGTACCCCTCAAACTTTAATTACAATCCATAAAGTGATGTAACAAATACACAAATTAACAGACTTATCATATAAAACGGTTTTGTACCTTAAAGACCTAATCTTAAAACCATTAATCTATGAGTAACTTTTTTGTATATCCACTACTTGCTATTCTCGGCTTCCTTTTCCTGCTTTCCCTGATTTTCATTGTAAAGCAACAAACCGCCGTTCTAATTGAAACCTTCGGAAAATTTACAAGCGTAAGACATTCCGGCATCCAATTTAAAATTCCATTTATCCAAAGAATTGCTGGGAGGCTTAGTCTCAAGATTCAACAATTGGATGTTATTGTAGAAACCAAAACATTAGATGACGTATTCGTAAAACTAAAAGTCTCTGTGCAATATGTGGTTATTCGTGAGAAGGTATATGAGGCCTTTTACAAATTGGAATATCCACACGATCAAATTACCTCTTACGTTTTTGATGTGGTCCGTGCCGAAGTTCCAAAAATGAAATTGGACGATGTCTTTGTGAAAAAAGATGACATTGCAATTGCGGTTAAATCAGAACTCCAGGATGCTATGTTGGAATATGGATACGATATTATCAAAACCCTGGTCACAGATATTGATCCAGATGCTCAAGTTAAAGAAGCAATGAATCGAATTAACGCTTCTGAACGTGAAAAAATTGCTGCCCAGTTTGAAGGTGATGCTGCACGTATTCTCATTGTGGAAAAAGCAAAAGCCGAAGCTGAAAGTAAGCGTCTTCAAGGGCAGGGTATTGCAGATCAGCGAAGAGAAATTGCACGAGGTCTTGAAGAATCCGTTGAAGTTCTTAACAAAGTTGGCATTAACTCTCAAGAAGCTTCTGCTTTAATTGTGGTTACGCAGCATTATGACACTTTACAATCCATTGGCGAAGAAACCAATACGAATTTAATATTGCTTCCAAATTCTCCACAAGCTGGAAGTGATATGCTAAATAATATGGTAGCTTCATTTACCGCCAGTAATATGATTGGCGAGCAAATGAAAAAAGCTAAACCTAAAAAAGAAGAATAGACCAATTCTTACTTTTCTTACAGTAAAAACCCGATAGCAGTTTTGCTATCGGGTTTCTTTTTTGGTTTAATCCGAAATTCTTCAAATAAACAGGCGTAATCGAACTTTTGGGTTCTAAAGATGCTAGTGGGTTCTAGGATTTTAAAACGTCCTCAAACAGTCGATATGGGAGTCGTCTTTTATAAGTATAGACAATGACTTGATGGCGCATAAATAGTTTTTCTTTATATCACTTTTTTTGCTCCAATTTGGCCCAAGTATCTCTCAATGTAACCGTACGATTGAAAATTAGATTTTCACTGTCCGAGTCGGAATCAACATTAAAATATCCCAACCTCTGGAATTGAAACCTGTCTCCAATTTTTGCATCCTTCAAACTAGGTTCTAGATAGCCTTTCACTTTCTTAAAGGAGTCAGGGTTAACAAAATCCATGAAATCTTTATCCTTATGCCCATCTGGTGTGGCATCCGAAAACAAACGATCGTATAATCGAATTTCTGTCTCAATTGCGTGTGGGATGGAAACCCAATGAAGCGTTCCTTTTACTTTTCGAAGGCTTTCTTCAGTTCCACTTCCACTTTTACTTTTTGGGTCATAAGTGCACTGAACTTCAACTACATTTCCATTCTCGTCTTTGGTACAGCTTTCCGCCTTAATAATATATCCATTCTTAAGTCGCACCTCACCGCCCAGCTTTAAACGGAAAAACTTACGGTTTGCTTCCTCTCTGAAGTCTTCTTTTTCTATATAAAGTTCCCGTGAAAATGGTACTTGTCTACTACCTGCCTCTGCATCTTCTGGATTATTCTCTGCGTCCAACCACTCTTCAGTTCCTTCAGGGAAATTGGTGATCACAAGTTTTAATGGATTTAAAACTGCCATTACCCTAGGAGCAATTCTATTTAAATGTTCTCTAACATGAAACTCCAATAAGGAAACATCCACAACGTTCTCTCGCTTTGCAATTCCAATGGTGTCGGCAAAGTTTCGAATAGACTCGGGTGTATACCCTCTTCTTCTTAATCCAGAAATGGTAGGCATACGTGGATCATCCCATCCTGAAACAACATCATTCTCCACTAATTGCAGCAATTTCCGTTTGCTTACCACAGTATGACTAAGGTTTCTACGTGCAAATTCGCGTTGTTTAGGGCGAAGCTTTTTAGAATCTACCAATTGGTCTAAAAACCAGTCATACAATTCCCGATGTGGTAAAAACTCTAATGTACACAGGGAGTGCGATACTTGTTCAATATAATCACTTTCACCATGTGTCCAGTCATACATAGGGTAAATACACCAATCGGTATTTGTTCTATGGTGTGGCTTATGAAGGATTCGGTACATAATAGGGTCGCGCATCAACATGTTTGAAGAAGACATATCAATCTTTGCCCTAAGTACGTGTTCTCCCTCCTTGAATTCCCCGTTCTTCATCCCTTCGAACAAACGAAGGTTTTCCGCAACATCCCGGTTTCTATATGGGCTTCCGGTTCCAGGTTCAGTCGGTGTGCCCTTCTGATCTGCGATCTCTTCAGACGATTGGCTGTCAACATACGCCTTCCCTTGTTTAATCAGGGCTACCGCCCACTCATAAAGTTGCCCAAAATAATCTGAGGCATAGCATTCGGTATCCCATTGATAACCAAGCCATTCAACATCTGCCTTTATTGCTTCTACGTATTCTTTTTCCTCTTTTGCTGGATTTGTATCGTCAAATCTTAAGTTCACTGGTGAATCATAACGCAGACCCAGGCCAAAATTCAAACAAATAGAACTGGCATGACCAATATGGAGGTAGCCATTTGGCTCAGGAGGAAATCTAAATCGAAGGCTTTTTTTGTCATATCCCGCCTTCAAATCATCCTCGATTATATGCTCTATAAAATTCAGTGATCGCTCTTCTTCAGACATATGATAAAATTGAGGCGCAAATGTACTAAAATGCAGGGTTTATAGCTATTACAAACGGTTTAGTGTATACAAAGAAAGCTATTTCACAACACTTTTACCGATGCCTACAACAATATCTTTCCGTTCGACGAAAATAAAATCATATTTGTTATTAGAACATTATATGAAATAGTGGGTGTTAAAACCACCCTCCAAACAAAACAACATTAAGGGGCACAACTCAGGCGGTATTGCCATAACCCTTTAAACTAACGCTGATGAGGAAAACTACTTCATATAATGCCATTTTTGCTATGGTGATTGCATTGACATTTTTCAGTGTAAACTCACTATCAGCACAAGTGCTTAACAAACCTGTTGCAGCGGACAACCCAAATCTTGCAGGTAACTCTGCTTGGACGGCCGCATGCGCTTCCGACACGTTTAACGAGTATTTCGTGAATTTCACGTGGAATCCGCCTTTGGTAGATTCCGATAACGAATTTGTTTTGGAGCTATCCGATGCAAATGGAAATTTTGGTGCTCCAACAGAACTAGCCCGTGTCGATGACAAAAACACCACATTTGACTTCGAATTTGAATTCGCTGTCCCAAATGATGTACGTGGTGAAAACTACAGAATGCGGGTGCGAAGTACAAGTCCTGCAAAAACAAGCCCGCCATCAGATCCATATCCAATGCACTATGTAGACTACAGCTCAGCGCTATTGATAAGTGAAGACGGTAGCGGTGATATTCCTTCAGGTGGAACCATAACATTATGTGGTGGTGGCGATATTACACTTGAGCCACACAACATTCCAAACGCCAATACATACATCTATAATTGGTACCGCAGTGGAACGTTATTGCCAGAAAAAGGACATAGTATTACTGTTTCAACTCCAGGTATGTATTATGTGGAATTGGATTACGGTTCAATTTGTACGGGATCAGCAAACACCTTGTCCAATACCATAGAATTGTCAACCGGAACTAGTTCTGGAATTGCAATTAATGGCTCTGACGATTTTGGTCTTTGTATTGGGGATACGCACCAATTGGAGGCAAACATAAGTGGACTTGGACTAACATACACTTGGTTTAAAGACGGTGCTATAGTTGCCGGGCCAACTCTCGAACAAAACACATTGAATATAAATACCGCTTCAGCTGGGTTTGAAGGCACCTATGAAGTTGAAGTAGACGGACCATCTGCGTGCGTGGAACGTTCTGCTTCCGTGACCATTAGAAACCTGGGAGATTTTGAAGTTACACGGGTGAATGATGCCAACATTGTATTGTTGCCATCACAAACCGCAACTTTAACCGCCACTACAAATGCATTGACCCCTTCTTACCAATGGTATAAAGACGGGTCACCAATCACCGATGCAACAAACGCTACCTTAGATATTACCGAAATAGGAGATTACTTTGTTAGAGTAACTGAAAATGGCGGAGGATGCGCATCATCTCCCGTAGATTCTGAAACAACGGCTGTTGAGGCTCCAGATTCTTTTGAATTTGTTGTGGAATATGTAGGAAGTTATACTTCTTGTCAAACATCCGATGTTACACTTAGTCTTTTAAGAATAAATGCCGTAAGTGGCTCAGGTGCACGTACCAACGTAACTTCGGTTTTGGAGAGCTCGTTCAGTTACCAATGGACACATGATGGTAGTACGATATCCGGAGAAACATCCAAGACCATAACCATTAACGATTTTGAAGACAATGGAGATTATGCCTTAACAGGCGTGGTCGACAGTTTCAATGCCTCATCCAATAGTTTGGAGGTAACCATGGCAGCTGGCACCAATCTTACCGTGTCATCAACTGGTCTTGTGCTTTGTGAGGGTGCAGACCCAATTGTGTTGTCCAGTTCTGAAAGCCTAACAGATGAAACATTTGAGTGGGTAAAAGATGGTTCGGTGATTGACACCAGTTCCGAAACGATTACTGCCACCGAAGTAGGTGATTTCCAGTTGCGTATTCTAACCGATGATTGCCCAATTGTCTCGAATACCATTACCGTACAAGCCTTTGATGAATCCTTATTAAGCATTGATCAACCAGATGAGTTGATTATTGTTGAAGGAGAAACGGGTACTGTAACCGCCAGTGGCGCAGAATCGTACCAGTGGTTCGATGCCGAAAACAATCTATTAGGGTCTCTAGATTCCTATGGATTCCAAACCGAAGGTGAATATCTGTTGGTGGCAAGTTTTGGCAATTGTACAGTAAATAGAGTAATCACTATCACTTATAGGGATTTGTTCGCCATACCAAATGTTATAACAGCAAATGGTGATGGAATCAATGATCTATGGGTGTTGCCAAACACATATTCCAGACAGGATGATGTGTTGGTCACCATATATGACGATAGAGGAAAAGAAGTTTTCAGTCAAACCAATTACGAAAACAATTGGCCTCAATCCGTTACCCAATTCAACAAACTGAACATGATATTTTATTACAGGATTACCCAAGATGGGAAAAGCCTGAAACAAGGAACCATAACAGTCATTAGATAAAGCGAATGCGCACCAACAAACCTCTACTAATACTAACCGTTTTACTGCTTTTTCTTTCTGGTGTACGCGCCCAGGAAGAAACGCCATTTGTGGTATACGATGTGCCGTCCCAGAATCTCTTGAAATTCAATAGATTCTTAATAAACCCAACCTTTTCAACGGTTAGGGAGGACAAGTCTTACATCAATTTATTTCATAGAAACCAATCGGTATCTTTTGATGATAATAATCAGGTATACTTCCTAAGTTACAGCGGACGTGTTAGCGATAGAAGCGGTGTTGGGGTTAGTCTCTTTACCAACAGAGAAGGACTTTTCAACAATTTTGGTATTCAGACCAATTATGCCTACGGCATTCGTTTAAGCCCAAAAAGCAACTTTACCTTTGGTGCGAACATTTCATACTACCAAAGCTCCTTTAATCAAGATAGGGCCAATGCCTTGGACAATGATCCCTTCCTGAATACATTGGAGAGTAGTTCTTTAGTCTTGTTTCAGCCAGGTTTCAACATTTCTTATGGAAATTTTGATTTTGGAGCCTACGCGGAAAATCTGTTTGACTATAATCTAAAAACTAGCGAGTCCGTAACGGAGTTCAACGAAAAAACCTATTCCGGACACCTTCAGTACACCCATAAATTCAAAAACGCGGCAGGTATTTTAGAAGAGGGTAGATTAATGCCCTTAGCTCGCGTACGTAAAACCGGTGAAGAAGATCTGACCCTAGGGGGTAATCTTATTCTTGACCTTCCAAGGTTAGGGTGGATTCAAGCTGGTTATGATGACTTTTATGGAGCTTCAGCGGGTCTTGGTTTCAACTTGAATAAAAACCTATCTATTGGTTATACGGTAGAAAAGGGACTCTCCAACAATTTTGAAAACTTCGGTGTAAGCCACGAGGTTTCCTTGGCCTATTCCTTCACTCCAAACCTAACAGAAAACAGGGTTTTACTTGATGATGAATTGGAATTGGCCGAAAACGAAGAAGTTCCTGAGGAAACATTGAGCCTAACAGAAAAGGACTTGGAAATTGCACGTCTTAAAGACAAATTGGCTGAAAATGATGCCATTTTAGACGAATTGCTTTTGCGCCAGGATTCACTGGAAATGACGCGCTCCAAGGATTTGGAACGACGTTTTGAGACCGTTATGAAAATGGTTCGACGTGAAACCAGAGGGGAAATGCCTGAATTGGAAGAAAAAGCCAAAGAGGTGTATTTCGCAAACATGGACAGTATGGATATTATTGCCAAGCGTCCTGTGCAACCCCTGGCAAATCATGGATTGACCAATACTACCGCTTCCAAAAAAGTAATTCAATTAAGCGAAAATTCTTCAGCGAAAACCGTGACAAGAAATGCGGTGGCCAGAATGGATAAAACAACCCGAGTAGCAACTCGCAAGAACCTACGATTCAGACCTTTCAACATCCCAAATGTGGAAAGTGGTCATTATCTGATTGCGAATGTGTTTAGAAATCCGACTAATGCAGATGCCTTCGTTGCAGACCTACAAGGTCAAAACTTCAACGCAGATTCCTTTGTAAATCCTAAAAACGGACTCATTTACGTGTACCTGGAAGGCTATAGCAATAAAAGGGAAGCTGTTGATGCATACCATAGTCAGCTTAACGGTTCATATCATGGTGATGCTTGGGTGATGAATGTAAATGGTACCGATGCGGTAAGCAGTTTGAATCATTTGAACAATACCGCTTCAAATTCAAAATATGACGACAACACATTGACGAAAAACGTAGCCAATACCAGTGCCGCCAAATCCGGAAATGTGTCATTCAAAACATACAACATCAGTGGTTTAGGCTCAGGATTTTACATCATAGCCAATGTATTCGAAAAAGCTTCCAACGCTAATCGTTTCGTAAAACAATTGAATGCGCAGGGCTTGAATGCTAGTTATTTCATAAACCCAGAAAACAACTTAAGGTATGTCTATCTCAAAAAACATGAGAACTGGACCAATGCCCTTACCTCATACTATTCTAAACTAAATGCCTCGTATGATGACGAAATGTGGATCATGCGAATCAAACCAAACTCCCACAGTTAAAATGACCAATCGAATTTATAAGGTACTCCTAAGTGTCATCTGTTTTATCGGCTTGGGCTACTCCATTCAGGCCCAAGAGGTTCCGTTTACACCTAGATTGGATGATAGCGGGAATACCTATTTGAATATAAAGGGTGATTATACCTTCCTGTCCAATAGTGTGATGAATAGTGTATCCAACGGGCATGATGTAAACACACCTTATAATGGAAATGGTAGTAACAACAGTCTGCATGTGGAGTATGTAGATATTGATTCTGACCCAACCACATTTAACTCGAGTAGTTCCACACTTTCATTACCCTCTTGTTCACAAATTTATTGGGCTGGTCTTTATTGGGCCGGTAATTACGATGTAGAAAGAGATGGTGATCATAGAAGTAGGTATGTAAGTGGGTACACGGATGACCCCAACCATTACGACGTAACAGAGGTAAAACTAAGAGTTCCCGGGAGTGCAACTTATATAGACCTTCAAGCTGATACGGCTCCAGACCCTGTGGGCGAGGAAGATGATATTATCGTAAACGGATATAATATTCTTCCTAATGACCCTTATGTGTGCTACAAAAACGTAACCAATATTCTTCAAGGATTGGCAGATCCAACCGGAGACTATTTTGTTGCCAATGTTAGGGGTACAAGAGGTGCTACAACCTATGGTTGTGCCGGTTGGACCTTGGTTGTGATATATGAGAACCCAACATTGCCGGGTAGATACATCTCTGTATTCGATGGGTACGAAGGTGTTACTACGCAATCAGGGAACAGAACAGCAGATATTAACGTTAATGGATTTAATACTATTCCCGTTGGTCCAGTAAACGCAAGAATTGGTGTTAGTACCTTGGAAGGTGAAACTTCACTTTCTGGAGATACATTTGGTATTGTTTCCAACAGTAGCTCTACTTTCACAGATATTTCCAACGCAGCAAATCCAAATAACAACTTTTTTAACTCAACAATTTCCGAAGATGGGGCCAATGTCACCTCTAGAAATGTGAGTAGTACAAACGCCATTGGATTTGATTCCGATGTCTTTGATTTGAACAACCCCGGAAATAGTATTATTGATAATGGTGATACCGATGCCACTCTTCGATTGGGCACAAATGGTGACTGGTTTGCCTCTTTTTTGGTGACATTCGCCGTGGAAATCATTGAACCTACAATTGTTCTGGAAAAGAAAGTTGAGGACATTGGCGGTAATGATATAACAGGCGCGGGTGTAAATCTAGGTCAATACCTGGATTATGTATTGTCATTTGTAAATACGGGAAATGATGATGCCACAAACTATACAATTCGAGATGTGCTCCCTGCCAACGTTGATTTGGACACAGCAACTATTACCATGCCTGCTGGTGTAACTTACACCTACGACGCAGCAACAAGGGAGGTGGTGTTCAATATCCCAGACAATCTTGTAGAAGAAGGAGATCCTGTTTCCGAAATACGAATGCGCGTTCAGGTTGCAGAAAACTGTTTTGATTTTGTAGACGCTTGTACGGACATCATTGAGAACCTTGCCTATTCAACCTATGAGGGTGTCATTAATTCCAATCAGATAAGTGATGACCCCAGTGTATCGGATTTTGATGATTGTGGATTTACCACGCCCGGGGCAACTAACTTTCTATTAGATGACCTTTCCGCATGTAATTTTACAAGAACTGTTGAGCTTTGTGGTTCCGACGTCCTATTGGATGCCGGTGACAACTTTGATGCTTACATCTGGTATCTTGACCAAAATGGTGATAACCTAATTGATGCTGGGGATACCGTGCTAAATGATGGTGACTCTGATGGCGACCCTAGTACATTCTTGGTAGATGCACCAGGAACCTATATGGTAGACAAGCAAGTTGCTGACCCTTGTAAGGACTTTACCGAAATCATAATCGTTGAGCTTTTTGCGGCAGGCTCCGGACTTACAAATCCGATTACGGCCTTAATCAACGACACTTCAAATTCCGTTGATGGCCAAATTGTTGTATGTCCTAACGATGGTAGTGAGTTGCCTGAGGTATTCTTGTGTGGTCTCAATGACACAGAATTGATACAGGTAAACATTCCTGATGCAGATAGCATAGAGTGGGAGCAGTTAGACGAAGCGTCTTGTGCCGCCTCGATTGCGGGCTGTGCAAACACTGATAACTCATGTACTTGGAATAACGTAGGTAACGGTAACGATTTCTTGGCTTCTGCCCCGGGCGAATATCGCTTGGTTGTAAATTATCAAAATGGATGTTTTAGAAGGTTCAACTTCAACATCTACCAAAATCCACTAGATCCACAATATACGTCCAGTGATATTATTTGTAATACTGACGGTAATATTACAGTAACCAACATGCCTGTTGATTACGAGTTCCGATTAATAGACCAAACCACTGGGACGGTTTTAGTTGGATACAATCCTAACCCAAGTTTTGACATAACCACAAATGGCGCTTATACCGTTGAGATGAGGCAGCAAGGCGTAACCGATGGTTGTGTGTTTGTTTTGGACAACATCGGTATCCTTGATAGGGACTTCCAGGTTGACGTTACTACAAGAGATACAGACTGTAACGGTTTAGGGGAGATTGCGATCTCGGTTCTTAATGTAGAGGCGCAATATTATTATGAAATTTCACAAGGCGGAACTGTCGTGGACACCCATGGTCCATCTGCTGACAACAATTACACCTTCCAAAACCTTAATGACGGAGTTTATGACGTTGATGTTACTACAGATGATGGTTGTGTTTACAATGAACAAGTAACAATTAACGATGTAACGGACTTAGCAGTAACAGCAATTACCACAAAGAACATAGACTGTACTGACGGTATCATAACTGTAACTGGTTCTGGCGGTTTCCCAAATCCAGATTATGCCTACGCCATTTGGAGTTATAATGGAACAGATTTATACGCAAGTGTAGGTGATATCCCTGGAGGAGCTTTCCAATTCACAAGTGATTTCAACTTCACCAATGGAGAAGAAGGTGACTATGAATTTGTTGTTGTAGATGGTAATAACTGTTCATTCATCTCTAATAGTGTTTCTATTGTCGTAGCGCCTTCGATAGTCTATACAACTGCAGCTACAGATGAAACTTGTTTTGGCATTGCAGACGGAACATTTGCCGTAAACGTTACCAATTCCAACGGGTATAGTTTGTCCTATACGTTAACATATCCAGACACTTCTACAGCGAATAATGCCTCGGGCTTGTTTACAGGATTGCCTCAAGGGGCTTATTCATTGACCATTACACAAACACAAGGTGCGGTATCTTGTGATTTTATAGAGACTTTCAATATTGGAGGGCCTACCAGCGGTGTTGCCGGAGATGCAGTTTTGATACAAGATTATACCTGTTTACAAGATGGAATAATAGAAGTTCAAAATGTAGCTGGTGGTACGGCCCCATACGAATACAGTATAGATGGCGTCAACTTTGTTAGTGGCGCAGGAGCTGAAACCTTCTCAAATTTGACAAACGGTTCTTTTGATATTACTATCCGTGATGCGAACAACTGTACGTTTACAACCAACGCAATAACTTTTGACCCCCTAAATCCCCCCACGGACTTAACCTTTTCTGCTAGCACACCTGTTTGTCCAGCATTAACTTCCGATGTAACCGTAACAGCTGTTAACGGCAATGCTCCATTTGTGTTTGAAATTACGGCGCCAGCACCAGTTGCTGCCACATCCATTACCGGAGCATCAGCAGATTTTGATGCGCTTGCCCCGGGGACTTACACCTTCCGGGTTACGGATAATAAAGGTTGTGTTTATGACGAATCATTTACAATCAATCCGGTCTCACAAATTTCTGTTGTTGGAAACCTAGTAAGTAATATTACTTGCTTTACGGACACGGATGGCGAAATTGACTTCATTGTTAGTGACTTCAATACAGATTACGATTATTCGGTGACAGGACCAGCCAATTTCAATGGTAATGCTCAAACAACTGGCACTATTTCCTTAACGGGCCTTGATGATGGAACCTATACGATTGTAGTTACAGATAATTTAACAAACTGTACCGCTACAACGGATGTTACCGTAAATGCTCCTTCAGCAGCATTGACCCTGAATGCATCTGAAGTACAACCAACCTGTATCGCTGATGGAAGTGTAACCTTAACTTCAACAGGAGGTTGGGGAGGCAATTCCTTTACTTTGACAAATCCAGACACTACGGTTTTTGGGACCAATAGTACCGGTGCCTTTACGGGCTTGGTACAATCAGGTTCGTATACAGCAACTGTAACAGATGTTAACGGATGTGTCGTCACAACAAACTTTACTTTAAATGCGGCAGTTCCTCCGGCTTTAGCAATTGTGCCTAACAGCGCCTGCTACGACGATGCTGTTGGGCTAACCCTTACAGCAAACGTTACCTCGGGCGGTGACGGAAACTTTGAATACAGTCTTAACGGCGGAGCTTTTGGAACAAACAATGTTTTCGCGGGACTCACCTCAGGCACCTATACCATCGATGTAAGAGATGGTAACAGTTGTACAGATAGTGCATCCATAACTGTTAATCCAGAGCTTACCGTTCTTGCTTCTGCGCCCAACATCACGACGTGTGGAACAGACACTGATGTGTTGATTACAGCTGCAGGTGGCGACAATAATTACGTCTATGCCATTGTAGCTGATGGAGTTGCGCCTACCCCTGGTGATTTCGGAGCAGCAAATCCAATTACCATCACAGGTGCAGGTGACTATGATGTTTATGTGCGTGATAATAATGGCGGGGCTGGATATTGTGAGGCTAACTACGATTTGTCCATAGCTCAAGATGCTCCTCTAGGTCTAGTTATATCAGACACAGGAATCCTTTGTAGTGGAGAAGCGCAAGCAACAATTTCGATAACTGCATCAGGTGGAGAAGCGCCATACGAATACAGTATTAACAACGGTGCAACTTACCAGCCCTCAAACACTTTTGTAAACCAATTGGCGGGCAGTTATAATATTAGGGTTAGAGACGCCAACAATTGTGATATAACCCAGATTTATAATATTTCAGAACCATTGACCCTTTCTGCATCAGCGGCTGTAACACAACTTGCTGAATGTAACCCTGGTATTGGTGCAGAAGTTCGAATCACCAATGCCCTTGGTGGTACGGCTCCATATGAGTATAGCTTTGATGGAGGTTCTAACTATGCGGCCACTTCCATTGGGTACTTGTTACCTGGTTCCCATACGGTATATATCCGTGATGCGAATAATTGTACCTTCCCAATGAATGTAATCGTTGATCCTGAGCCAACGCCTCCTGGAGTTACTACGGCCATAGACTACGAATGCGACGGCGAAGGAACAGTAACGGTTACTCCTGATAGCGCCACCTTTGATTACACTTACGAAATTGATGGAAATCCAAATACGCCAGCAACGTCAAATGTTTTCAATGACGTTACCGTAGGTTCCCATACAATTACGGTTAACTATACAAGCAATGTACCTCCAAGCCCAAGTGTTTTGTTACTTGAAAACTTTGGAGCTGGTCCAAATACCTCAATTACCGAAGTTGACCCGAACTACTGCTACGAGCCTTTGGATGGCTCTGGAATTGGTTGTAATACTTCCCCAAATTCTTTATCAAATGGGGAATACACGGTAACCCAAGTATTAACCAATCCATGGAGCGGATGGAGACCTCCAAACGACCACACCGGAAACCCGAATGGTCGCTTTCTAGCAATTGACCTGGGAACCGTTGTTGGATTAGACGGGATTATTTACGCCAAAAGAAATATTGAAATCATTCCAAATCGAGATTTAACCATTTCAATGGAGCTATACAATATGGTTAGGGACACTCATGGTGGAACTCAAAATGACCCAAATGTTCGAATTGAATTGGTTGATCCATTCGGCACCGTTATCGATTTCATTGCTACTGGTAATATTCCAAGAAACACAAACGCTGACGATTGGCATAACTACTCCGTGGATTTGAACCCAGGAGCGAACACCAACATTGATGTGGTAATAAGAACCAACATCAACACCAATCATGGGAATGACCTAGCTATTGATGATATTCAGGCATTCCAAACTCCTGAAGTTTGTGCTGGTACTTTAACCGTAGATGTAAATATTGAAGCTGGTAATGCCTTTGAAGCAAGTATAACATCGTTTAATGATATTAGCTGTAATGCTGGAAATGATGGAAGCATTTCTTTTGAAGTAGAAAACTTTGATGCGGTCAATGGATTTGAGTACCAAGTAAATGGAGGTGGGTACTCTGCACCACAGACCGCTAGTCCAATTACAATTCCAGCTTTAGCTGCTGGTAATTATACGATTGAGGTAAGGGATGTGTTGGACAATTCATGTATTGTAACACTGAACCAAGCCCTATCCGAACCTACTCCAGTTGCCACAACAGCTAGTACAACATCGGTGATGACATGTACAAATGGCGGCGCAACAATTACTGCTTCGGCATCTGGTGGAACACCAAATTACGAGTTCCAACTTGAAGATGGTGTTGGTGGAATCATTGCTGGTTTTGACTATGCAACCAACGGTAACAATTCAGTGTTTACTGGTTTGGCGCCAGGAGATTACATCGTTAGGGCCAGAGATACAAATCTTTGTGAAGATCCTATCGACGCGGCAATTACCATAGTGGCGCCGACTACATTGACATTTACCACCACCCCTACCGCATGTTACAGTGGGGCTAATGATGGAACCATACAGGTGGATGTAACTGCCGGAAATGGTGACTATCAATTCAGTATTGCAGGAGGACCTTGGATTACTCCAACCCCTGCCTCTGCTACAACACACACGTTCTCCAACCTCGCTGCAGGAACATATACAATTGATGTTAGAGATGGTTTTGGCTGTGCCGGAGTGCAACAATCCGTTACTATTAATGATCAATTGCTGGGCGCGGCTGTATTGACACAAGATTTGACCTGTTTGGTTAACGCCTCAGTCACAATAAACACTTCAGGAGGTTCCGGAACATATTCGTATGAGTGGTCAAATGATGGTGGAACCAACTACTTCAGTACAAATTTTGTGGCCAACGTGTTCACCACTGCCACTGATGGAACTTACCAATTTAGGGTAACTGATACCACCGCTCCAACGTCATGTACGATTGTTACAAACGCTGTTGTTGTTACGCCTGCGGACACGCCTGTAATTACCTCTGTGGTGCCCACAGATGTGGTGTGTAATGGAAATACGGATGGTTCACTTGCTGTAACCATCGATACCACAATTGGTGTCGGTCCATATGTAATAGAGGTCATCGAAACTACCGGTCCTACCAACTACGGAACACAAACAACAAACTTGCCAGCTGGTAACTATGAGGTAAGGATTACAGATGCAAAAGGATGTGTTTCTGCGCCTACCGCTGTTTCCATAGCGGAACCTGCGGTAATCGCGCCAAATACAGTTAGCACCAATTTACAATGTACCCCTTCCGGAACAGAATTAGGAACTATAACTGTTGACGCTTCTGGTGGAACGGCAGCATATATTTACAATGTATACAATGCGGACTTTAGTGTTTCCATGTCTTATGACACCTCAACTGGAACCAATGATCACACTTTCACAGGACTTGATTTTGGTGACTACACGCTTAGCGTTACAGATGCAAATGGGTGTCAGGATTTAAGCACAGTAACCATTACGACTGGTCCTGATGTTTTGATTGCAACCCAAGGAACAGCAGGATGTACTCCTGGTAGTGGTGAAATGTTGGTTGAAGCTCAAGCTTCAAATGGAACACTTGGTGTTGGTACTTTCTATTTTGCAATATTTCCAGCGCCCGCGTTCAATGCTTTAGACCCTGCATGGTTCCCAGAGGATCCATCTCCACCTGCACCAGCCAATTCACATTTGTTTACAGGATTGACGCCAGGTGTAACCTATACGTTTATCGTACATGATTCCGATACAAATTGTGAATATGTACAGGAAGCAACTGTACCTGTTTCCTCTACTTCAGCATTGGCGGCAACTATTGACGCAACAACCAATATTACGTGTACTGGTGCAGCAGATGGTATTGTGGATTTTACAGTTTCTGGCTATGGCGGTTCAGATGTATCCTATGAAATTTTTGCTGCGGTAACCAACACAACTACTGGAATTACTGGAACTATTTCAGGTGTTGTTGGTGGGCCAGAGACAGACACAGCAACAGGGTTGGCCCCTGGTGAATTCTATATTCTTTTTACGGAAACCAACGGGCCGAATACGGGTTGTGTAATGGCTTCTCCTCCATTTGTAATAGAACAAGCGCCTATTCCATTAGACGTTTCCGCTACCTCAACCAATGATATTGAATGCGCGGATACAGGTACAATAAGTGCAAGTGCTCAATTCGGAGCTGGTACCTATGAGTACCAACTAGAGCTACAAACAGCTGCTGCTCCTACTGCTGCAACATGGACAGGTACTAACACCAATGGTCTTTTCTCTGCCTTGGCTAACGATGATTATACGGTTTATGTAAAAGATGCGAATGACTGTATAGACCATTTTGATATAACGGTTGGGTTGGATCCTAGACCTGAAGTAAGTTTGGCTGTTGTCGACGAATGTGTTGCCGAAGGTACCTTTGAAGTACTTGTAACTTTGACGACTCCGGGTAGTTCACCATATCAGTTAAGCGTTAATGGTGGGCCCTATCAAAATATTACGTTTAACGGTTCCAATCAATATACCGTTTCCAACTTGAGCTCAGGACTTGGTCAAACCATTTCCGTAAGGGCCGTGGATGGTTGTGCAGATACCGATCCGTTCAACATTCACCCTCCGTTGCAATTTAATGCCACTTTAGCCACGCTGTTGGATTGCCAAACAGCACCTAACAACAATGCTGAAATTGCAATAGATGTAACCGCGGGTTCAGGTTCTTATGATTATGAAATAGATGGTCCAGGTGCAGTAGATCAGGCAAGAACTGCAATGGGAGGTAGCTCTTTGGTGTGGTCTGACGCTAGTGTGGCCGGTTCCTATACGGTAACGGTTTACGATACTTCCACTTCGGTTCCAAACTGTCTTGGTTCGATTATCGTTGATGTTCCAGCCTTGGTTACCCCAACATTTAATATTGATTCATTTACCGACGTTACCTGTAACGGAGATGATAATGGAACAATTGATGTTTCGGCTGTGGACAATGGGATTGGACCATTCACCTTTGAAATCATTTCAGGTCCTGGTAGTGGAGCAGCTTTCCCAATTGCACCTACCTCAAACACAACAACTACCGCCTCCTTTAGCGGACTTGAAGGCGCGGTTGCCGGTATAACGTACACTATTGAGATTACCGCTGCCAACGGATGTACATTTACACAAACCCAGGTTATTTCTGAGCCTGATGTAATTGCGAATGTCAACACTTCAGTAGTTGAATTTGGATGTGCTACAGGAAACAACATGGACAATGCAACAATCACAATTAATGCAGCGTCCATAACTGGAGGCAGTGGAAACTACGTAATCTATGAATTCATCAATGACCAAGGTACGTTGCCTACAGGTGATGATGTTGTAGTACAATCTGGTGCCAACAATATATACACGGAAACAAATACTACGGGGGGTAGTTATATCATCAATGTTTACGATGACAACGGTTGTCTGGGCACAACAAATGAAACCATCAATGCCTTTGATGAATTACTTTCTACAAGTGTTTCAATTGATGCTGCCGCAACTTGTGTTGTCGGTGAAGAAATCACAATTACTGCCACTGGTAGTATAACAAATTCAACTACTACGCCGGCAAACTATGAGTTTAGGTTATTGCCTGCTGGAGCGTTCCAACCTTCAGGTAGCTTCACAGGGTTGACGGTTGGTGTTCATAATTTTGAGGTAAGAAATACAATTACCGGTTGTATCATAGGAGCAACACATACTGTTGTTGACCCAGAAATCTTGGATTTAGTAGTATCCAACACAAGCGATGTTACTTGCTTTGGTGACACTGATGGCACGGTGGAATTGGATCTGCAAGATGCCGCAACACTGACCTATGCCAGTGCAACCACCTATACATTGTATTACGATGTTAACAACACTCCTGGAAATCTTGCTGACGATACGGTCACTGCGGGAGGTGATGCAGATGGAAACTTTACAATTACTGGGCTAGCTGCAGGTAATTACTATATTGAAGTAACCGACACCAACCCTCCTGGTTCTGCTTGCGTTTATGCGGAAGCTTTTGCAATCCTTGGGCCAAATGTGGGTATTTCTGCCAACACTCAGGTTACAGCGGTTACTTGTGCATTAAATGATGGTGTAATTGAGGTAATCAATCCAGCTGGCGGATGGGGAGGCTACACTTACTTTGTGGACTTGGCTTCCAACCCAGCCCCAACATTCCCTGCAAGTTATCAAGCAGCTCCACAATTTACCGGACTTGCTGGCGGTGCAGGAGCGGGAACTGATTATCAAGTTTGGGTAGCTGATACCAATGGATGTGAATTCCAGTTGCCAAACGTAAATCTTGTTGACCCAACCGCAATTACAGCTACACTGCAAATCAATCAAGAAAATTGTACTGCGCTACAGGGTGAAATTGAAGTTGTTGGTACTGCTGGTGGTCAAGGAATCAATTATAGCTATCAACTAGTAAGAAACAGTGTTGATGTTGGTTCACCCAAAACAGGAACTGTATTCTCTGGCTTAGGTGCCGGCTCTTATGAGGTTAGAATAACAGATCAATGGTCATGTTCAACTACAATTGGTCCTGTTGTCTTGCTTGACGAGATGGTCGCAACCGCCGCGGTGGTAAAACCAATAGATTGTACTGTTGATCCAGGCGGACATATTACCATTACTGTAAATGGAGGTTCTGTTAACCTAACTTATGATGTTTTGTTCCCTGATGCAGTAACTACAGCAAGCAACGCAACAGGTGTGTTTACAGGTTTAACGCAGGCGGGAACTTATACATTCACTGTTACAGACGGGGATACTGTTACGCCATGTACTGTTGTGGTTACCCAGGACTTGGATGCTCCTGTGGTTCCAGTAATTGACAATGTTGCAATGGACCCGGTTAGTTGTAATGGTGGTTCTGATGGTATTCTGACTGTGGAATTAAATCCGGCGTCTGCTGTTAACCCTATTTACAATTTTGAACTATATGAGATGTCCAACCTTGTAGTTCCTTATAGGGCTGCACAGGCAAGTAATGTCTTTGATAATCTTCCACAAGGGGATTATAGAGTAAGGGTAATTTCCTCTAGATCTTGTGATGCGTTCTTTGATCAAACAGTAACTGAGCCAACGGCACTAAATGTTTCTGCTTTGGCCACGGCATTTGTTTGTAATACCAGCAATGCGGTAAATACTTCAACCATTACTGTCACGGCTGCTGGAGGCACGGGGCCATACTTGTATAGTATTGATAATGTGAACTTCCAAGCTTCAAATACTTTCGAAGTGGTTGATACAGGAGTTGTACAAAACATCACCGCCTTTGTTACCGATGCAAACTCATGCGCACAAACAGCTGTGGTTGCACCGATTCAACCAATCAATGTATTCACTGTGGCTGTAACACAGAACACTGCAATAAGTTGTGCGAATCCGGAAGAAGTATTGGTAACCGTTACAGATGATGGTAATCCTGGAAACACATATACCTACGAATTGTTGCCTGTGGGTAATCCGTTGGGAAGCCTTACCAGTAATCCAACGAATGTGACGGCCACATTTGAGCTTACCCAACCTGGAAGTTATACCATAAGGGTAACAGACAATACAACAGGTTGTTTTGTGGACGCGACACCTTACGATATCGCTCCTTATGATTTGATTGATGTGGTGGCGACACCAACCGCACCAGCAATTTGTTTTGGTGATAGCAATGGTGCTATGGAAATCAATGTTACAGGATACACCGGTACTTACGATTACGAAGTGTTTAATGGGGATGGAACTACTACGGGTGTGACTGGTTCTGCAAACACCACCACTAATCCGTTGAGTATCCCTGGATTCTCAGGTGGAAACTATTTTGTACGTGTAACACAAACAGCAAATCCACTTTGTGTTGAAGATTCCAACACCATTACAATTGCATCACCAGACATGGCTTTGGCTGCAACTCCTATAGAAGTAGCCAATGTTACCTGTGCAGACAACCTAGGGGAAATTGAAGTTTCACCAACAGGTGGTTTTGCTCCTTATGATATTCAATTGACGAATACAACTACGTCCCAAGTGTACAACATTTCCAATGTGGTAAGTTTTGTTTTCCAAGGGCTGTCCGCAGGATTATTCGATGTTGAAATTACGGATAACGCGGGTTGTACAATCAATGAACCTATTACCTTAACTGCGCCAACACCAATTACAGCAGATATTGACGCAACACCTACAAATTTGGTTTGCTATGGTGATACCAATGCAACGGTTACGGCAATCAACGTATTGAACGGAAGAGGTGTTTATCAATATGTGTTGAATGTGTACGATTCAGCTGGAACTACAATTATCAACAGTTCTGGTGCACAATCCAACCCAGCGTTCAACAACTTAGGTGCTGGAACCTATAGTATTACAGTTTCCGATGGATGGAGCTGTGACATGGAAACGGTTCAGGTAACTATTTCCGAACCTGTTGAGGTAATGGCAAACCTGATTCAATTGTCGCCATTGACATGTACTACCCAGGGACAAATTGAACTTTCCGCCGCTGGTGGTACAGGACCATACCAGTATAGTACTGATGGTGTATTGTATACGAACATGGCGGGTGGCAATACCCATACCTTCACGGTTCCTGATGGCGCTTACCAGTATTTTGTAAGAGATGCTTTTGGTTGTGAGGCCATGATATCCAACCAGGTAACAGTTGACCCAATTGTGCCATTGGACGTATTAATTGATGCTAGTGCTGCAACGGTTAATTGTACAGGAGAGGCTTCTGCAATCATCCTGGCAAATGCTGTAGGTGGATTAGGCAACTATTCTTATGAACTGTTCAGTGACCCAGGATTGACAAGTTCAGTGGCTGGTCCTCAGAATACAGGTGACTTTAGAAACTTAATCGCTGGAACCTATTATGTGCATGTTACAAGTATGGACTGTCAGGCTACAAGTATTCCTATCGATATAATTGACCCTGCGCCATTACAAATTGATAGACAAGAGTCTACCGACGTTACTTGTTCTGGATTGGAAGATGGTACGATAACCGTGGAAGTTTCCGGAGGAACAGGAGATATCTTCTATGCCATAACACCTAACTTAGATCAGTTTGATACCGTTGGAACCTTTACGGATTTGGCTCCAGGTATTTACGATGTAATTGCTCAGGATAGAAATGGATGTTTTGAAACCTTCCAATTCGAAATTGAACAACCAACTCCTATTCAGGCTCAAGCCATCAATGTTATGCATGAGGTTTGTTTCAATAGTGCCGATGGAGAATTTGAGTTGGATATTACTGGTGGAACCGCTCCATATTTCACAAGTTTGAATTCCAATGCCGATGCTGACTTTGTTCAAGATCAGGTATTGTTCCAAAACTTGCCAGCTAGTACACATGTGGTATTTGTACGTGATGCCCAAGGTTGTGAGACCAATGTAATCGTAGAGATTAATCCAGGTGTGAACTTAGCCGCAGAAGTAACTCCAGTTTACGAGTGTGATGGTAACCTGCCAACGAACAGATTGGATATTGTATTTGAGGATACCACTGTACTTGCAGATGTAATGTACGCCTTGGATTCAGCAGATCCAAATGATTTACAGTTAACAGCCGATTTTATAAACATAGCTCCTGGTGATCATTTCTTGACCATTGCACATTCAAATGGATGTATCAACACTGTTGATTTCAGCATCACAGGATTTGAACCTTTGACATTGTTGTTGGAAAATAACAACATCAATGAAATTACTGCGGTTGCCGGTGGAGGATTGGAAGATTACACCTTCATTTTTGATGGTGTTGATAACGGTACAGACAATACCTATATCATTAACAGAACTGATACGTATGAAGTAACCGTTATTGACCAAAACGGCTGTGAAGTAACCATGGAAATATTTATGGAATTCATAGATATTGAAGTTCCTGATTTCTTTACTCCTGATGGTGACGGACTTAACGATCGCTGGTTACCAGACAATTTAGAAGCCTTCCCGAACGTACTAATGATCATTTTTGATCGTTATGGTAGAGAGCTCTATCGTATGGGATATGGCGATGCCGGATGGAGCGGAATCTACAATAATAGTGAGCTTCCAACCGGTGATTACTGGTACATCATCAAACTTCAAGGTGAGAATGATGATCGCGAACTAGTTGGACATTTTACCCTATATCGACAGTGATAGTTTAACCTACAGCATCATGTTAAAAAAACACATAGCCCCAATCCTCGTATTTCTAATCACCTTTGGTGGTGCTGCCCAGGAATTGACCATTCCGCAGCTATCGCAATATATTGCGGACAATCCTTTTCTGATGTCCCCAACCTATGCAGGTATAGGTGATCACATTAAAGTGCGATTAAATGGTCTAACGCAATGGGTGGGTATTGAGGATGCCCCGGATACCCAGACTTTGGCTGCAGATGCCAGAATTGGAAACAGATCTGGTCTGGGAATGTTGATGTACAACGATAGCAACGGAGAAACCAAACAAAGAGGTGCAAGGGTTTCTTTTGCACACCATCTTACTTTAGATAGATATGAAGATATCTTTTTATCATTCGGAATTTCATACAACTTCAACCAGTTTAGGATAGATGTAGAGAATTTCACCGACTTTAACGGGCAACGGCCAACTGATGATAAGTCAACGACCAATCACAATTTTGACGTGGGAATGCTTTACCGTTATAAAAAGTTCTTCGTGAGTGTGAATGCATCCAATATCCTGAATAAGAATTTGGAGCAATTCAATCCTGTTTTTGAACCTAACACACTAAGAAACTATTATGCCTATGCGGGGTATAGTATTTCCAAAAGCAAAAACAGCAAACTGGAAGTTGAACCTTCAGTATTTTACCAGTATTTTGAAAGTGATGGTCGATCAGTTACTGATTTGAACGCAAAGTTCAGGTTCCATGATTTTGAGGATTATTACTATGTTGGTTTGACCTATAGATTCCTGAATGATCAGCTGGGTACGCCATTATACATAGCACCAATTGCAGGTCTTAAAAAATCGAATTTTTATTTCGGTTATTCCTATCAAATAATCACCAATGAAATACTTGGCTACAGTACCGGTACTCATGTTGTAACCGTGGGTATGGACCTTTTCCAAGGTATCAGTAACTGTAGGTGTATGTATTAATTAGCTTGTTTGACCTATTTTTGTCGCACCAAAACAAAATGGTGTGGGAAAAATCAAGCTTAAAAACATCCGAGTTCATTCCAATCATGGATGTTTAAAGGAAGAAATGCTTATTGGAAGTGACTATCGTGTGGACCTGGAAGTTTATGCCAATTTGTCCCAACCTGCACAATCCGACAAGCTGGATGAAACAGTGGATTACGTTCACCTCAACAATATTGTAAAAGAAGAAATGGCGATACGCTCCAATTTATTGGAACATGTTGCCAAGCGTATTATAGATCGGGTTTTCCTAGAACTTCCAGCAGTGGAAAATGCTGAAATCGAAGTAGCGAAAATCAATCCTCCAATTGGTGGCGATGTACAAAGTGTTGCTGTTGTTTTAAAGGCTGAAAGACCCAACTAAAGGTTTGGGTAAGCTAAAAAAAGTAGTACATTTGCAGCCTAAATTGGCATCGTGGCCGAGTGGCTAGGCACAGCTCTGCAAAAGCTTGTACAGCGGTTCGAATCCGCTCGATGCCTCATCAAACCCGACATTAAGTCGGGTTTTTTTATTCGCTGATACGTTCTATTCCCTCTTTGATATCAAATTTTTCCTTAGGTAAAAATCCTTTGATGATCAAAACGATTCCGCAAACAATAATAACCAATCCTAAAACCTTCTTGATTAGAACGATACGCTCTTGGGTCAAATATCCTTTCAGTTGCTTTGCCAGTAGAATTTTCACTAAATCCGTAGCAAAATACACGATGATCATTGTACTGAAAAATACCATTATACGATTAGGATCATTATCCAGACTAGGACCAACAATTACAATCAATCCCAACCAAAATGCCAACACGCCTATATTGATAAAGTTGAGTAGAAATCCTTTAACCATCAAACCCATATAATTCCCTTTTGAAGCTTTTAATTTTTCTTTCTTAGATGCCTTTTTCACAAAAATGACAATACCATAGACCAGTAAAATCATTCCACCAAAGACAAACAAACCTGGTTGATTACTGAGATTTTCCAAAAGTTGAAAACTACTGAAATAAGCAATCAATAAGAAAACGATATCTGCAACGATTACCCCAAAATCAAAACTTACACCCGCCCTAAACCCCTTTGTGGCGCTTGTCTCCAAAAGCACAAAAAAAACCGGGCCAATCATAAAGGCCAATAAAAATCCTAAAGGTATAGCTGCCTGAATATCTTCCAACATATCAATCCATCCGAATTATTTTTCCGCCAAAAACAGTTTTTTCATCCATTTTTAAGGGGTCACCATAAACCAATACTTCCCCACCTGCCTTTACATTGGCTTTTACATAATCTGTTGCATAAATTTCTGCATTTCCACCAGCATTTACGCTAACTGTTGTAAACTTTGTTTTAAACTCCCTTCCTTCATAGGTACCACCAGTGTTGATGATCACATCTTGGTTTTCGGCAAAACCTTTTACTTCAATTTCACCTCCAGTGATAGCTTTGAGCAACAATTGTTCTGTTTGACAATTGATTTTAAGTTCACCGCCTTCTTGTGCCCGTAAATCCAAAACCTGTTGTTCAAAGACATCCTTTGAAGCGATTCTAGCATCTTCATTAACATCAATTACAACAAGCTCATCAGTATAATATAGGTCGATAAAGGTTCGGTACCCACTGAAAATCTTATCGATTTCCATACGTAATTTCAACACACCCCGATTATTGACAATGGCTACTTTATCAACATGAGCGCCTTTAATAATGGCTTTGTTTTCGTCTGACTTGATCAAATTGATGGATAAGCCATCAAATCCTTTAACCTCTGTAAAACCATTCAATGTTTTGGTCAAGGTTTCCTCTTGACCGTATCCCATCTGAAATACAAAACACAATAGCACTAATTTTAAAGTCTTCATCTTCAAAAAAAATATGCTTTTTATCTAACAATAGTTATTCCAAATTTCTTTTTCCCAACAAGGAAAAATCCAAGTGTCTTTTAATTAAATCCGTAGCCTTCACCATCACATATACCTCATCACCAAGTTGGTACGTTCGCTTGGTACGCTCTCCTACAATGGCAAAGTTACGTTCATCATAAATATAATAGTCATCCTTTATATCCCGGATGCGCACCATGCCTTCGCATTTGTTTTCAATGATTTCAACATAAATACCCCATTCCGTGACTCCGGAAATAACACCCAAGAACTTTTGGTCATTATGGTCTTCCATGAATTTTATCTGCATGTATTTGATAGAATCCCGTTCTGCGCTGGCCGCCAATAATTCCATATCTGAGGAATGCTTGCATTTGTCTTCATACAAGGTATCTTTTGGTGGTTTTCCTCCATCAAGATAATGTTGTAACAAACGATGTACCATTACATCTGGATATCTTCTAATAGGCGAAGTAAAATGAGTGTAGTATTCAAAGCCTAATCCATAGTGTCCTATGTTATCCGTGGTATAAATGGCCTTGCTCATACTCCGGATGGTCAATGTATCCACAAGATTTTGCTCTTTCTTCCCTTTTACATCCTTCAGAAGCTGGTTTAAAGAGCTGTTTAAGCTCTTTTTATCCCTTAGGTTAATACTATGTCCAAATCTGGAAATAACCCCATTTAAGGCCATTAATTTCTCTTCATCCGGTTCATCATGGATTCGATAGACAAACGTCTTTTTTTGTTTCCCAATAAACTCAGCAACTTTTCTATTGGCCAATAACATAAACTCCTCAATCAGCTTATTTGCATCTTTTGATTCCTTGAAATAAACACCTTCAGGTTCGTTCTTGGCATTCAGATTGAAACGGACTTCAATCTTATCAAAGGAAATAGCTCCTTCATCCATACGTTTTTTACGCATGATCTTAGCCAATTTATCGTAAGTCAAAATTGCTTCAACTATCTCATCTGAAACAACATAAGCATCCTTACGAATTGAAATTGCCTTTGGTATTTCAGCGGACTTGGTCTCAATAATTTGTTGTGCTTCTTCATACGCAAACCGCTCATTGGAGTTGATTGCCGTACGCCCAAACCATTGGTTGATAAGCTTGGCATTTTCATCCATTTCAAAAATGGCCGAAAATGTATATTTCTCTTCATTTGGCCTTAAAGAACATGCTAAATTGGAAAGTACTTCGGGCAACATAGGTACCACCCTATCCACTAAATAAACGGAAGTGGCACGTTCATAGGCCACATCTTCCAAAATGGTATCTGGTTGCACATAATGCGATACATCTGCAATATGCACCCCAATTTCATAATTACCATTCTCCAATTTTTGAAAGGACAAGGCATCATCAAAATCCTTGGCATCTTTAGGGTCAATTGTAAAGGTGAGGACATCCCTCATATCCCTTCGCTTGGCAATTTCCGATTCTTGGATGCTGGTATCCAAGGTCTTGGCATATTGTTCTACCTCATAAGGAAATTCATATGGCAAGCCATACTCTGCCAAAATGGAATGTATCTCTGTATTGTGTTCTCCAGGTTTTCCCAGTATTTCCACTACCTCTCCATAAGGTGAATCGGCATCATTTGGCCAATCACCCAATTTTACCAATACCTTGTCCCCATCCTTGGCTTTTTTTAATTTTTCCAATGGAATAAAAATATCGGTGTACATCTTCGGGTCGGTAGGTCGAACAAACGCAAAAGTCTTCTGCTTGTCCACAATTCCCACATAAGAGGATTTTCTTCGCTCCAGTACTTTCGCGATTTCCCCTTCCGGTTTTTTACCATTTCTTCTTGGTCTTAGAAAAACTTCAACCGTATCTCCATGAAAAGCCTTGTTTAATTTATTGTAGGGAACAAATACATCATCATCAAATTCTTCGGTTATGATATACGCATTGCCACTTGTAGTTAAATCTACCTTTCCAGTATAGTAAGTATGAAGTGAAGGTTTCTTCTTGAACTTTCCGCGCTCTACTTCCAATATCCGTTCCGTTGCTTTTAGCTGCCCTAAACGTTTGATCAGTGCATTCCTGTCTCGTGTATCAGATATTCCAAGTTTTGAAGCTATCTGTTTGTAATTGAAGCTCTTGTTAGGTTCTTTTTCTAGAACTGTAAAAATGCCTTTGGTTATTTCATTCTTCCGCTGACTACTTGCTCTTTTCTTCTTTTTTGACATTAACAGTTTAATTTTTTGAAAATTACGAATTATAATCCTTGACTATAGTAAGAAGATATACGAAACCAATTCACAAGCAGATTTATCAACAATACTTATTATTCTCTTTTTTCTTTCTTTTTTAAAATTTATTAAAATGATGATGATGATAGGGTGTTGAAATGTGGAATAAATTTTTGACAATAAACTTGCGATGAACACAATCTATTTTTTGTTCACAAAATATACCAGCAAAATAAATGTAGAAATCAGCACATTAGAAATCTTATAAACGACATTTGATAAGTATTGTTAACATGAATTTATTGAAAACTAGAATTTAATTTAATGTTAATTAGTCTGAAAATTTGTGGGCTTTACGTTGATTAAATTTTAATGAATTCACTTGTTGAATATGAAATATTCTCTGTAATGCTATTTTATTTTCAATATTCAAAATTTACTTTAACGAAGTTTTCTACGAAAGATCAACAATTGGCCCATTTTCTCAATTGGTTGATTTTTAAATGAATGGAAAATGATAATGATTTTTATCAACAGACCAACTTCAAAAGAATTGTACCTTTGCGTACACCCAAACCAAAATACGTACTATGAAGATAGCTATAGGAAATGACCATGCCGGTACCGACTATAAACTGGCAATTATAGGCTTGTTGAAATCCAAAGGATTTGAAGTGGTAAATTATGGTACCGATGGTACTGATAGTGTAGACTATCCGGATTTTGTCCATCCCGTTGCCAACGATGTGGAAGCTGGTAATGTAGATCTCGGTATTGTAATCTGCGGAAGTGGAAACGGTGCTAGTATGACCATCAACAAACATCAGAATGTGCGAGGGGCACTTTGTTGGAGCAAGGAAATCACAGCATTGGCCAGAGAACACAATGATGCTAATATCCTAAGTCTTCCAGCACGTTTTATTGCTTTGCCACAAGCGCTGGAAATGGTGGAAACTTTTCTTAATACGGAATTTGAAGGTGGTAGACACGAACGACGTATCGAAAAAATTCCTTGCCGATAGGGAAATTCATTACCTATGGGGCACCACCATCACCATCATGGACATTCGCATTCCCATAATGATTTAAAAGGGAGAAATCTTCTCATCTCCATTGCGCTTAATATTGTCATCACGGTTTCCCAGGTGGTTGGCGGCATTATTTCAGGCAGTCTTGCCCTATTATCAGATGCATTGCACAATTTCAGTGATGTATTATCCTTGATCATAAGTTATGTGGCCACACTGTTGGGCCAAAAAAAGGCCTCAAAAAACAGGACATTTGGTTATAAACGGGCAGAAATACTTGCCGCCTTTATAAATGCTGCCACTTTAATGGTGGTGGCGGCCATTTTAATGATTGAAGCTGTGGAACGCTTTCTTGAGCCTCAAGAAATTGAATCCGATCTTGTGATTTGGTTGTCCTTGATTGCCATTTTAGGCAATGGTTTTAGTGTATTGTTGTTGAAAAAGGATTCCGCTGACAACATGAACATGAAATCAGCGTATCTTCATTTACTAACGGACATGATGGCTTCCGTAGCGGTTTTAATAGGTGGTGTATTGATGAAATATTACCAAATATTCTGGGTAGATGCTGTTTTGACCATGGCCATAGCACTGTATTTGGTGTATATGGGGTATGATTTACTCAAAGAATCCACCAAGGTGCTGATGCTTTTTACCCCAAGCACCATTGAAATAAAGGAAATAGTGGAATCTATTTGTGCCTTGGACCCAGTGAAGAATGTACACCATGTACATATTTGGCAATTGAATGAAGATGAGATCCATTTGGAGGCCCATATTGATTTTATAGAGGATATTCGATTGTCTGAATTTGATAAAATATTGGCTAATATTGAAGAACATGTCTACCATAAACATGGAATCAACCATGTGAACATCCAACCGGAATTTGATAAATGTGATTCCAAAAGTGTAATAGTGCAGGACTAATGGAAATACAGATTAAGACATTTGAACAATTATCAACAACAGAGCTCTACCAGCTGTTGGAATTGCGATCTGCCGTTTTTGTGGTGGAACAGGAATGCGTCTATCAAGATTTGGACGGAAAAGACCAAAAAGCCATTCATGTTTTAGGAATAAAAAACGAAAAACTGGTGGCTTACACCCGCATGTTCGGTCCTGGGGATTATTTTGAAAATTCAAGTATTGGCAGGGTAGTGGTTGCTGAGGACCAACGGCAATTTGGTTATGGAAAGGTGATCATGGAAGCTTCCCTGAAAGATTTGGAACGAAGGTTTCCTGAAACTCCAATTGAACTATCCGCACAAACCTATCTTTTAAAATTCTACAATAGTTTAGGATTTACAGAATTTGGCGAAGAATATTTAGAGGACGGTATTCCACATATTCGAATGAAAAAATGAACTACCAGACCTTTCAACCCCATCCCGATTTAGCAGCGTTGATCAGCTGCTATTGGACCTTGGAAGTACCGGCTACAGACCAGCCAGAAAAGCAACGTATAGTTCCAGATGGCAAAATTGAAATGGCTTTTGTGTTGGGGGATGATATCAAACGCTATACCTCGGAACAAGCATATATTTTACAACCCCGCGCCTTTGTTCTGGGCCAGACACTGGAACCCTTTTATGTTGAACCCACAGGGCAGGTCACTAGTTTTTCTGTTAGTTTTTACCCGTATGGTTTTTCCAATTTTGCAACAACACCCATAAAATCGCTTGCAAACAAAGAAACCCCCATTGCCCACATCTTTGGCGATACAATAGCGCACAACCTGGAACATCAAATTATTACGGCCAAGGATACCCAGGAACGCATCGGAATAGTTGAGAAATTTCTAATGGAACGCCTTCACCAATCGGACACAGTGGATGCCATTGTGACAAATACGGTTGCGGCATTAATGGCAACCAATGGAAATACATCCATAAGCAACATATTAAAAAAAGAACCCTCCAAAAGACGGCAATTGGAACGGAAGTTTGCAGCGCAAGTAGGAATCAGTCCCAAACAATTGGGCAAGGTCATCCGTTTGCAAAGCGCGTTGAAAATGTTGCTGAACCAAGAAGGGGAGAACCTAACCCATATTGCCTACGAAAGCAATTATTACGACCAGGCCCATTTCATAAAGGACTTTAAGGAGTTTACCGGAATAAGCCCAAAGGAATTCTTAGGACATAAGAACATGGAACTATCCGCAGCCTTTTATAAATAAAAACCGGTGTCGCATTCTTACAATTTTGTAGAGAGAACCTAATCTAGTTTTAACCATCAAATTAACCCGCAACATGAAAACAATAAAATCGGCTCTATTTGCTTTTCTGCTTTTAGGAATAGGCATGGCCTGTAACCCAAAAGAAAAACCACAACCCGTTAACACTGAAACACCAAAAACGACCACCATGAAAAGCTATATTTCCATTTTTGAAATTCCAGCTACGGACATTGACCGTGCCATTGATTTTTACCAAACAATTTTGGACATCGAGATTGAAAAACTGGAATTCCCAGGCATGGAAATGGGCCTGCTGCCTTATGAAGAACAAATGGTTACCGGGGTGATTGTAAAAGGGGAAGGTAATGAACCATCGGCCACGGGAATTACCATTTATTTAGATGGCGGAAACGATTTGCAGGCTGCTTTGGACAAAGTAACTCCAAAAGGTGGTCAGATACTTATGCCCAAAACGCCACACGCTGACGAAAGTGGCTTTTTCGCACTCTTTTTAGATTCGGAAGGCAACAAGATGGGGCTGAATTCCCCAAATTGATAGGGAATAACCTAAACACGTGGTTTGCATGTTCGATTTACACTAAAAAACCCGCTTAAAATCAATGATGTAACTTTAGTTGGTAATTAGACCATCAATCAAAGAACATCATGGACATAGAACTACAATCGGAAAGACTGTTGATCAGTCCAGTTTCCTTGGATGATTTGACGCACATCCACGAACTACATTCCCTGCCCGAAACAGATGAGTTCAACACCCTGGGCATTCCTAAGAATTTGGAAGAAACGAGGGAAATTCTGTCTGGTTGGATTGAAAAAAACAACTCGGGACAGCACACGAATTTTGCCTTCAAAATTGAGTTGGCGGAGGGCAAGGACTTTGTAGGCCTTATTGCGCTGAATCTGGGTATGCCCAAGTTTAAAATTGCCGAAGTCTGGTATAAACTGCACTCCAGATTCTGGGGCAACGGGTATGCCACTGAAAGCCTTAACCAAATTTTAAAGTTTGGGTTTGGCGAATTAGGGCTTCACCGTATTGAAGCAGGCTGTGCCGTGGACAATTTGGGTAGCATCCGTGTATTGGAAAAAGCAGGCATGACCCGGGAAGGCAGAAAGCGAAAAGTGCTACCACTAAAAAGCGGCTGGTCCGATAATTTTCATTACGCGATTTTGGAATCTGATTTTGTAAGTTAAGTTTATAATTAAACTTTCTTGAACACCCAATAATAATTACCGGGTACAATATTAATTATTAGTAATAGTTGTAAAGACGAATTATCCTGTTATTATGTATAAAAGACCTGTGCTGATAATTGCAATTCTATTAACACTATTATTGGAATTGATATTAATGATACTAGTCTACAATAAGGTGGGAGCAGAAAGATTACCAACTCAAATAGTTAGATTGATAATTCAATTGTTTTTAATTATTTGGGTGTTGGGAGGCAAATCAAATACAGGCCTGTATTTGTTAACGGCCTACCATATTCTTATTGGTCTCTTTGGAATATATTCAACTGAAATCAGCGGAATAATTGGACAAGCGCTCATAGCATTTCATCTTTTAATAGGAGTAATTATCTACTTTCATGATTGGATTGAGAGCAGATTACAGGGTAGGAAGCATTAAGAAAAACCAACAGAATTAAAAAGCGTTTATTTTAGAGAGATAAAGGTTAAGGGCCATGAAAAAAATAGAAGTCAATAGTATCCCATTGATTATTTCCATCTTATTGATTGCCGTTTCAATAGTAATAATGATGACCTCCAACTATATTTTAAGCCGAGAACATTATATTGGAATGGGCTGTATAGTTATTGCTTTAGTACTTTACATTATACATAGAAAATCTTATTCTTATTTCTTTCTAGCAACACTGTTTATTGGGTTAATAGGGTATTTGGATATTTATATTACATCTTATAAGATTGGTATTGCCGGCGTAGGCATTAACCCTATTTTTTTAGGTCTATTGTTCCTGCTTTTGGTTTTGGACAAAGAACTAAAAGACAAAATAATGCCAAACAATTAAGGCTTATACCACCCTAATTTAGCTTTCACTCATTCAAACACCCGGTTCCCTCGTTTTTGATTTTATAAATTTCGTTGAACAGGTACTTTTGGTTTGAACAATTAGCCAAGCCATTTTGAAGGACCTCATATATCTATCTTTTCTTTTAATTTCCAGCATTGCTTTTTCACAAGACAAACTACAAGGATATTATGCAGATAGCAGAGAAAAGGCAGACTTGGTTTTTAACAAGATCATTCTAAATCAGGTTAATCAGAATTGCCCTTACGTATTATTTTCGTCAGGTAACATATCTTATCTAATTATTCTAGATAGAGGAACCCATTATACAATAGTTCGTGCTGATCTTGATCAGATTGATAAAGTTGAAATCAAGAAAGTAAAAAATGAAACCAAACCAAACGAATTGCTTGCTACGGCGTTTGACTTTTCAATATATAAGAAGGAATTTATCTCTTTTCATTCGGAGTTTTATAAGGAAGGTTATGAAATTGCCAGTGGAAACCCTACTTATTTTGTTGCTAAGGATATGAATAGGGAAAGGTATGGCGAGAGTGTTTTGTCATTTTTTGTTTCTCCTAACCCCATTGACAAAAAAGTTTACCGATATCTGGCTGCGACACTTCTAAATCTGAATTAAGCACATACCATGAGACAAATTTTGCTTTTATTCTTGCTGTCTACTTCTTTTTCTTTTGGTCAATCTGATGATTTTAGTTCTTTTTTTCAACCAAAAGAAACTGACTCCCTATATATAAAAGCACTGGAAAAGTACATTGAACAATTAAAGGAAACTGAGTCAAAAACCGTTTATGTTGAGTATGAGGATTACCTAATGAGAATACCTAAAACCATCAGGGGCTTTGAAATCAAAAAATTAGGTTTTGCAAATCAAAAGGAGCATTTTAGGAAAAATAAAAATCATTTGATTTTGGTTAAAGTTTCTCCATTGACCATTGAAAACGGTCTTTTCCACATTACATTGACTCCCTATGCTGCCAAAAGGAAAGGAAAGAAAAAGATGGAGTTGGTTTACAGTCATTTTCACCAAACCTATTTTAGGTTTGAGAAAGAAAGATTAATTGTGATAAAAACAGAGCGGGGTGGTATTTAAAATTAACATGAAACAAACAATGCTGCTTTTGTCTCTAATTTCTTTTTCAGGTTTTGGTCAAAAACAAGTGTTTGGATGCTACACAAACTATTCTGAAAAGAACAACATGTTCGTTACTAAAATTCAATTGAATGAGGACGGGACGTTCATTTATGAATTTGTCGGTGATTTGGCCCACAATTGGGGCGATGGCATTTATCAAATAGACACTGATCAAGTGGTGATGTTGAAATTTGGCGAATCAGACCTGGATTCAATCCAGAGGATAGCGCAGTCTCTTTCATCTGGAAAAGAGATCTTTGGCACAAAGTTCTATGCATTTAAAGAGGGGAATCTATATCCTTTGAAAAAGGACGGAACCTTAATCAAAAGAGCTCGTTTGGTGAAAAAAGAATATTGCCGTTTCAGAAACGAATAATCCACAACCCAAATAATTCCTTACTTTGGTTTTGCCAAACGCCCAAAAGCAGAAACACTTATAATTAAATGCACAACTTTGAAGTGGAATATAGAATTCTTGGTGAATCAGAAGGAGGCAGAAGGAATTTGCCATCACCAGGAATAAAATGGGATTTCAGCTATGAACATCCGTCACACACAGCAGATGATTTATTTATGATTTGGCCCCAATTTTTAGATAAAAATGGAAAAGTCATTTCAAAATCCATAGCCCAGGTTCCGCAATCAGGAAGTGCAAGAATGTGGGTTGTGAGCGATGACATGAAAAAATATCACAAAGACAAAATTTATGTGGGAATGAAAGCTTATGGTATGGAGGGACCAAGGATTGTTGCCCATTACTTGGTTACCAAAATAGTGGATTTTGCACAGAACACCAGTGAATAAAACAATCCTCCATCCCAAAAATTCCTTACTTTTCCCTTGTGAATCATCTCCCCAAATCCAAACAAGAAGAACTAGAACTGCTTACCCAGCAGCTGTCCCCTATTAAAGAAGTGGAAATGGTGATCCTTTTTGGAAGCCACGCCCGCGGCAATTGGGTAGAGGACAAATATGTAGAAAAAGGCATCACCTACGAATACCGTAGCGATTTTGATATTCTAGTGGCACTCACCCACGAAGACCTCAAACAAAAATTCCGGATAGAAGGGAAGATAAAACAAGAATTGGTAGATACCGGAAAGGTGACCACACCCGTAAGCCTAATTTTCCATGGCATAAAACAACTCAATGCCTCCCTGACCCAGGGCAACTACTTTTTTAAGGACATTAAAGAAGAGGGGATTGTGTTGTACGATTCCGAAAAATTCAAACTGGCTACCCCTAAAAAACTAACACCGGAGCAGTACCGCCAAAAGGCCCAAGACCATTTTGACCAGTGGTTTGAGAGTGCAAAAGGGTTTTTAGACCTATTTGAATATTGCTTAAACAAACCAGATTTCCATTTGGCAGCATTTAATCTTCACCAAGCCACGGAGCGCTTTTACACCACCATTTTATTGGTGTTTACAGACTACCGTCCCAAAGACCACAATCTGGAAAACCTGGGCATAAAAGCAGAAATGTGCGATGCCCGTTTTGCCGTGTTCCCAAAAACAACGGATGAAGAAAAACACCGTTTTGAGCTCCTAAAACGCGCCTATATAGACGCCCGTTATAAAATGGACGAATACCAGATCACCAAAACGGAGTTGCAGATTTTAGCAGCGCAGGTAAATAAACTCAAGCAGCTAACGGAGGAGATTTGTGGGGGGAAGATAGGGGAGATAGCTAAAGATTCAGAGGAGAAATAGGATGCCAGAACAGAAGAATTCGGAAAGAGGAATAATTGTCAATGAAATTTTAAGCATTAGAAACCTAAGAATTAGGCGCCTAATGCTGATTTTTTTAGATTACTTTTTATTTGGGTTATTTTTCGCCCCAATATTCATTTTGGTTGAAATAGTTTTTGCCGATTCAAATCCGAAATTAGAATCTAAAATTGCTGATGGACTTTTGGTATTGTTCATATTCTTCTATTTAAACAAAGATTTGTTGAGGGGAAAAAGTCTTGGCAAGAGATTTTTTGGATATCAGGTTGTGGATTTAAAGTCTGGAAACGCAGCCAGCGGCCTTCAATGTTTTTTTAGGAATCTAACCATAGGATTTCTCTGGCCAGTTGAAGTAGTTTGTGCTGTTATTAACCCAAAAAGAAGAATTGGGGATTTTTTGGCCAAAACGGAGTTGTTGGATTCGGAACAGGAGAGTTTGGTGTCGGCTTGGCGTGAACTGATGAACAAATTCGGAAGATAATATGTTGGTTCAATATGGGAAAAACTAAACTTTTAATATTGGACTTAGACGGGGTTTTGATAACAAACCCACCATGGAAAGCAGACCGAATTCACGCGGATGGTTATTCTGAATTTAATCACTCTTGTGTTGAAAACTTGAACCGACTACTGTCACTCACTGAATTTGAAATTTGGCTGAGTTCTACAAGAAGAACAAAAATGACGTTGGCGGAATTCAACTTAATTTTTAAGAACCGAGGAATACAAACTAGAATCTCTGGATTTTTACCGGAATACCCAGATTGTAAAAACCGGAAGGAGGAAATAGTAAGATTTATATCGGAGGTTAAGCCAAATGAATTTCTGATAATAGACGATGATAAATCATTAAATGGGTTGGAAGACAGGATTAAAAACAGGTTAGTTTCAACCGAATTAACAAAAGGATTCAATTCGGAGAAATTAGAAGAGGCTATAAAACTGCTGGAAATTCGATAATAGCTTCAGCTTTCCCAACAAAAGGTTAAACCGCTAGCGGGGGTTAACCAAAGGTTCTATCTTGATTCGGTTAAATCGGATAGGCGCATTGGCGTTCAATCCACCACCATCAAATCAAGAAATGAAAACAAGCAAATTCCACTGCGCCACTTTTGCGCTGGCCATGGTTGTTATGGGCTGTAACACCAAAAAAGAACAACCAAAAAACACAGAACCAACCGTAAAAGAGACCTCTTATTCCTGGCAAAATGCACCGGGCACAACGCCTAAAGTTTTTATGCCCGGCATTGTTTCCACAGATGCCTTTGAGTTCGCCATCACCTTTAGTCCAGAAATGGACGAGATGTTCTTTACACGACGCAAAAAGGATGCAGATAACGAGATTTTCCACATGAAATTTGAGGAAGGCAAATGGCAAGCTCCAGAATTGGCCTTTTTTAAACCGGAAATTGGATGGGATTTTGAACCGCATATAAGTCCAAAAGGGGACATGCTCTATTTTGGCAGTTTGCGACCCCTACCAGATTCCACAGAATCTTCAGGGTTAAACCAATGGAAGAGTAAAAAAACACCAACCGGCTGGGGCCAACCAGAACCGCTGACAGCGCCGTTCAGTGACCGCTTTGTAATGTTCCTTACCGCTTCAGATGAAGGCAATTTGTATTTCACCTCACGGGAAGAAGGCGCGGAACGTGGGGACGGCGGCATCTATAAATCCGCAAACGAAGCAGGAACATACAGCACCATAGAACGATTGGCTCCTAACGTCAATATTGATGGCAAATGGAAAGCACACCCATACATTGCGCCGGATGAAAGTTATATCATTTTTGATGCGGAACAGGACGAAGGTTTTGGGGACAGTGACCTTTTTATCAGCTTTAAACAGAATGGGCAATGGACCAAGGCCATCAACATGGGTCCGCAAGTAAATACCGAGAAAACCGAAATGTGTCCCAGTGTCTCTCCAGACGGCAATTATTTGTTTTTTCACCGAGGTCGTTATATAGAGGATGAAGAAGAAAGTGGAGACATTATGTGGATTGATTTTGGATTGTTGAAGAAAGACCTATTGGGTCAAACAGTTGTTGTAAATTGAGGATTTAATAGCGATAAAATCCGATTAACATGACAACTCCGGACCACATCACACGCAATGGGTATACACATGTGATTTATGAAGCGGATAGCTTTTCTGCCAACGAATCCGTGGAGCGCAGCAAGGCATTTCATGAATGGTTGGATACACGTCGTTCTGTACGGGAATATTCCAATCAAGAAGTCCCCAAGGAAATCATAGATAATTTAATTAAAAGTGCATCTACCGCACCATCAGGGGCGCATAAACAGCCGTGGACATTTTGCGCGGTATCCAATCCGGCCTTAAAATCGGAAATACGAAAGGCCGCCGAAGCTGAAGAAAAGGAAAGCTACGAACACCGCATGAGTGAACGTTGGAAAAAGGATTTGGAACCGTTGGGAACGGACATGTACAAACCTTTTCTGGAAGTAGCGCCCTGGTTGATCATTGCGTTTAAAAAAGTCTACGAATTTGATGAGCAGGGGAACAAACACAATAATTACTACGTAAATGAGTCCATAGGCATTGCCTGTGGCATGCTAATATCAGCCATTCACAATGCAGGTTTGGTTACATTGACCCACACTCCCAGCCCAATGAATTTTTTGACCAAAATACTGGACAGGCCCAGTAATGAACGTGCATTTTTGTTGCTTCCGGTGGGTTATCCAAAATCTCCGGCCTATGTCCCGGACATCCATCGAAAGTCCTTGGAAGAAGTTGCAGTGTATTATGATTAAACAAGCCTTTTTCCAAGCTTCATCCGTATCAGCAGCTCTAGTTTTAAGATAAGATTTACCGGTTTTTCGGATTTGTTTTTTCTGGAGAAGTAAAGGTAACCTTCCGTATACGGGTTTAGTCGTTCTAACTCCATTTTCCCATGATAATGGGGTTGCGATAGCGCTAAGCTCTTCAGTTTTTTAACGGACAACCCTCTGGAATCTAGGAATGCTATTAGTTTTTTCCGATTGACAAAAGTGATGTTACAAGCGGTAAAAGTATCCACTTCATCCGCATAAATTCCAGTAACCAAAGCATAGAAATCCGTGGTTTTGTTCGCATCCAACAACCACCCGGTTTTTTGTTCGCCATGTTTCTCGTAATACAGCTCAAAAGCAAAAGTTGGGAGATTTTCGTTGAGGTAATCCAACTGGGCTTTTTCGTCTATTAGCATTATTTGCCCGGTTCTTTTGTGTTTGAGCACCAAATCCACCCCATTCAATTGATCTTCCAAAATAGTGGAGCGCTTAAACGTGTAGTGTTTTAAGTGTTTTTGATAACATTGATCCAAATAATTGGAAAGGAGGCGTTCTTTGTTTAGATCGGATTTAAAATTACTTTTCAAGTTCCTTTATTTTCCGGAACAGGGCTTCGCCAATTCCCCTGACCACACCAATAACCAACGCATTGCCCATAAAAAAGGCACGTTTGGTATCAGAAATACCCGCAAGTTGGGTGTGATTGTCCGGAAACATGTTCAACCGTTCCAATTCAACTGGGGAGAGCCTGCGCAACCCCTTTCGTGTTTGTACCACATGTTTAAACCGTGAAGGGGACTTGCCGCCCTCTCCGGTAATTATGGTTCTGGAAGGTTGATCAAGGGCATCAGGAAAAACCATACTGCCCTCGCTGTAATTATATTCAAAACCAGCTTTGGTTCTGCGAATCTCTTTTTTGGCACCCTTTAAATAGGTCCACTTTGGCAACTCCTCTTCAGGAATGAACAGGCTTTCATCTGCACTTCCGTTTTCTAGGATGTCGGACAAGGTGGTTGCCGGCATTGTCTGGGAAGCCTTGGTTTTTAAGGTGCTTACTTTTCCATTAATGCAACTACCGGTGTTTAGAAAGGGTGAAAGCCCACCTGTTTTGTTGAAACTTTCGGAAATGGAAACCAAATCATCAGAAAGCTCAAACGAACATAACGCGCCTTTTTCCTTGAAAACGGGAAAAGCTTGGGCAATGGTTCCCTCTGATGTCATCCATGCCTCGGGAGATGATTTGGCCATTGCTTTGTAGGCAGAAGAGGATTTGTGATAACCCAGAAAAAAAACGCGCCTTCGGCGCTGAGGCATGCCATATTCCGCTGCGTTTATCACGCGCCATTCCACGGCATAGCCCAATTCATCCAGGCTCTTCAACATGACCGCAAAATCCCTGCCCCGTTGGGTGGAGGGAGATTTCAACAAGCGGTCCACATTTTCAAAAAACAGATACTTGGGAGGGGTCTTTTTTTCCGAAATAATACGGTGAATGGACCACCAGAGCACCCCTTTTTTCCCAATAAGGCCCTTTGAGTTTTTTAGAGTGGTGGCCACGGAGTAATCCTGGCAGGGAAATCCACCGACCAAGATATCATGGTCAGGAATGGCAGAGGTAGGTACTTCCTCAATGTTTTGATTGGAATGGTTTTCAGCACCAAATCGAGCTTCATAAACAAGGGATGCATGCTGCATTTTGGTAGACGGTTCCCATTGATTGCTCCAAACCACACGGTAATTCCCAGTGTCTTCCAACCCCAATCTAAAACCTCCTACACCGGCAAAAAGCTCGCATACCTTTAATTGCTGCATGCTTCAAAAATAGGATTTTCTACAAGTCCTTTAAGAGTCTGATGTAATTTTTCCAAGGACCAACGTCGTTGGCATAGTGTTTTACCATAACCCGGCTAAGTTGATTGATGTGTGCCAAATCGTGTATAGTCCATGTGGATAATAATTGTGCGAGCGTAACCGCTCCCAGTTCAGGATGAACTCCTTTTTTGTTGAGGTCTTCATCCGTTAGTTTCCAGGCCTTAAGTTGCTGTAGCGATTCTTGACGAAGCCGTGTAAATTCCTCCAATAGCTCATTGGTGCTTTTCCCTTTTGAAAGGGTTTCTTGCGCAAAACGGTCAAAGGGTTTAAAGGTTTTATCCTCATTGTCTCCTAAAATGATTTTGGCCCTAGGAATCCAATCGGTCCGTTCACCATGGATTAAATGACCAATGATGTCATATGCACTCCATGTTTTAGGTCCTTCATTAATCGTGGCCCATTCGCAATCGAGATCTTGAAATAAGGCCCTGAATACGGCAGGTGTTCGCTCTAGGATTTTGATGGATTTGTTCAATTCAAAATTCATGACAGTTGTTTTTTTGATGTTAACAAAGCTTGTTGAAATGAAGCCACTGCACGGGAAATATCTTCCTCGGTGGTGGCCCAGGAGCAAATACTGATTCGTATTGCTTTTTTTCCTTCCCACTGCGAACCTCCAGCCCAACATTCCCTGCTTTCTTGCACATTGAACAAGGTAGTCTGCGTAAGCTCATCTGTGTCGCACCGCAGTAAAACTTGATTAAAGACAACATCGTTCAATACTTGGAACCCTTCAATTTTTGAAATTTCATTTTTAAACTGGACAGCTCGTTTATGGAAGGTCTCAACCATTTCATTGACCCCCTCTTTCCCCAAATACTTTAATGCTGCCCAAAGTTCTATGATTCGAGCCCTACGCGACATTTCAGGCGTATAAAACATACCGTCTCGCTCCTCACCTTTGATGATGTAGCTTCCGGTCATGTGTAAGGCCGACTTCAGCGCTTCTGGGTATTTACAGAGCACGACTCCGCTATCGTAGGGCGTGTTGAGTGTTTTGTGGGCGTCCACAGCCCAGGAATGGGCATGTTGAATGCCTTTGGTGAGATAGGATAGGTTTTGTGTGGCCTGTGCCCAAAGACCAAAGGCACCATCAACATGGATCCAAGCGCCTTTTTCGGCAGCTTCTCTACCTATTTTTTCAAATTCATCAAAAGATCCAGTATTAACATTGCCTGCCTGAAGAATTAAGATACAGGAAGCATCCAATTCTGGGATTTGCGATGTGAGGATTCGACCTTGTTCATCAGTTTCCACCCACTCAATGTTCTTATACCCAAACCCCAACAACGATATGGCTTTTAATACGGTGGAATGTGCTTGTTTTCCAGTTACAATTCGGAGTTTCGGACTACCATTCAATCCATTTTCGTTAACATTCCACCCCATTTTATCCAATTGATGATAGCGTCCTGCTGCCAAACCGCATAAATTGGCCAAGGATGTACCACTTACAAAACCCGCTACTGTTGATTCCGGTAAACCAAATAAGTCACGAAGCCATTTTTCCACGACACTTTCCAGTTTACTACCAATAGGCGACAGTACTTGCATTGCTGGTGCTTGATCCCAGACTGTGGATAGGGATTTGGTTGCCAAGGTAATGGGGAGTGCACTTCCTGTGACAAATCCAAAATAACGACCACCCAAGGTTGCAACAGTGGCTGGTGCACCATGGCGTTGTAACAATTCCAACACCTGGGTAGAATCTCCTTTTTTATGTGGTAAATTCTCTTCAAAAAGTTGTAATTCTTCGAGCGCTGTGGTAGTGGGAAAGACATTCCTTTCAAAGATCTCAGCAATATAGTCTTTGGCGTACTCATGTGCTTTGGATAAATCTGATTGGGATTGCAACTCAGCGAACATTTGTTTTTGGAGGCCACTCATATCTAAATATTGATAATTATCGATTTTATAAACTAAAAAAATTATAGCTCTTTGGCTATTTCCTTTAAGTAGGAATTGATATTTTCCTCATTTCGCTGGAAATAGGTCCATTTTCCAATCCGTGTAGGTGTAATCAACCCTACATTTTGAAGTTGGGAGAGGTAATTTGAAATTGTAGACTGTGATAATCCCGATTTTTCGAAGATATGCTGTCCGCAAACCCCAAAGTTAAAATGGCCCAGTTCTTTATGTGGAGGAAACTCCTGCTCCGGATTCTTCAACCATCGTAAAATCTCCATCCGGGTTTTGTTGGAAAGTACTTTGTGCACTTCAATTAGGTCCATACTTCAAATATAGTAAATATCGAGATATGTCGATATCAAAATCAATAAAGCCGTTATTCTATCAGTTTCAAATCTTCATCATACAAACCAACCAACAGACTATTTCCATTACCATCAACCTTAACCCCTCCGTATTTGGCTGCTTCATATTTTTCGCCTTCACCTTCTTGAAAGAAGTAAGATTCTGCTCCAATATTAATATTGTTCCAAGCCTTTTTGTGATAATTGATCAAGAGCTCTCCAGCATTGATTGGCACTTTATTTTCTTGAATCCTGAACGATTTAACTGTGCCGTCTTCATGAATTGAAATCACACAATACCCATTTTTGGTAATGCTGTCGTAATCAATCTCGTTGGAAATACCATAGCGCAATCGCATATAATCACCCTGGATTAGAGAGCGTGGATCAATGGGAGCCAATTCCAATAAAATCAAAGTGCCATCTTCAAGCAAACGTTCTTTTTTGATAACAGAATTACCCAAAAGCATAGCGACCAATATTAGGTTCACAAGTATCAAGATCTTTTGGATTTTACTCATTTTTACTGGTTTTAAGAAGTAGGAAATAGCAGCATAAAAGCACAAGTCCGGAACTCATCAGGATAATGGATTTGGTCAATAGGGTAAAAGTAAGATCGTAATAGTATTGAGAAACAAAATAGATCAGTGCAATAATACCAATCCCTAGCCCGGTTTTGTAATTCACTTTAAAACTCAAAAGTATGATTAGAATGGCCCCACAAATTGAGGGCGCAAATAAAGTAGGGAGCAGCACCAACAAAGTGAGTAGATAAATCAACACTTTGCTATTAGTTCGCACAACAGCCATCAATTTTAGGATATCGTAAACAAGGTAGACATTTGCTATAAGTATGGATAAGGAAGAAAGCCAAATCCAATTTTCATCCACGGGAATCAACCCTCTTTTCCCAAGGGCAATCAGCCCCATCAAAAAAGAGAATATTAGCCCAATACGCAATGGGCCATAAACACTTGAGGTTTTGTTACCTGATGTGAAAAAAAGCGCTTCTGTGCGAAAGCATATCAACAAGGAAAAAGCATAAAACGCAATAAAAAGATGGATAAGTTCATAACGGTCATTAGCAATAATAAGAATCATCAAACAAACGGCTATTGCCATTATTGATATAAACAAAAGCATGAAGTTCCGTACAATAAAAAGGCTGCAAATTGCCACAATCAACACCGAAATCGTCACAACATTTTCGTCTATATCCCAACTTAAAAACGCAGCAATTACCAGGGCTATACCAATGAGATAAATGGATATGCTAAAGGTATCCGTTATTAAATTGTCATATAACCGATTTAAAGCAAGGGAACTGGCAATAAAAATTACGCCAAGAACCAACATGCTAATCTCTGAATCATATATCCCGAAAAAAGTCAATGAGGCCATAAAGGCCAACGAGGCCAATATGCCACCAACAACGGAGAGAATCTTAATGGACAAGCTGGACTTTTCCGAACCATTTGCGGCCATTGCTGCCTCCAACGCCTTTTTATCAAGGTTGAGGTCATTGCCATCCTGGATTTTGCCCAATAAGTGTTTTAATCTAGTCTTCGGCTCCATCGTTTATGTAGTTTAACGAGCAGCAGTATTAAAGCCGTAATACTCGCAATTATGAATAAGCTGATAAAAAAGAACATTCCCGCACTTTCAGAAATTTTAATTAATAGCGCAGTAACCATAATAATGCCGCTAAAGCCAACAATTGATAGGTAAAAGGGTTTTTGTCTTAAAAGCCCGTGCCAAACCGAAGCTGTATAGAGTATTGCGCCAGTCAATAGCAATAGATAAAAGGCAGCTTCCGGAGGATCATATAATCCTGCGCAAACGCCCATTGTGGCATAAGTTATAGCGGCCAATGCCAGAAGGTAATTAAACCATTGTGGCATTTTAAGGGCTGGTATCCACTTTGAGCCCAGCATAAAAAGTAGTAAAAACAAGCTATTGATCCAAAACAGTAAAGTGAACAAAAACACGACAGACCAATCGTGGGCCACTTGTTCTGAGTATAGGATTATAGTGATGTTCACCAAGGTGATAAAAACCGTCCAGAGTGCGGCAAAATTTACAATTGCAACCCATATTACGATAAATAACGTCCAATTTAAAAAGAGGTCGTAAGCGTTAGCCCCAGTCTGATAAATTTGTCCAAAAACGGCCAAAAACACACCAACCAAGAGCGCTCCGGCTGTTAGGAGCACTTTGTTTAAAACGGGGTTCATTTTGATGAAAGAACCGGCCAAAACAGTAACAAGGATTAGACTCCCAACTAATCCGAGCTTGAAAAACTTATGCATGGAGTCCCAATTATAGGCGAAGAAAAATATTATGCCCGCTACGGTAAATGCAACCCCAGTTCCCAGTAAAAACAATTTTAAAAACCGAATCCAAGAGTTGGAATCGTTGTAGATGTTTTTATTCAATACCTGAGAAACAGCAGTAGAACTCCAATTACTGAACTTGGCAATGAGCCTTATTTCTTCCCTACGGATTTCTTCCATAGTCAGTAATATACTAAAAACGGATGATCCATGGACCTCTAAATTGGCGGTCTGGTATTCTCGATTTAGGAATGAAAATCTATATAGGTTAATTTATTTCTGCCTATTGTGTAAGATCAGCAAGGTGATGATATAGATTAATACAATGCCAAAGGGAATAGCCGTAAACCGATGTTCTGGAAGGGCGTACCATAAGCCCAAAACAAGGACTGTTCTACTTACCGCATGGAATATTCCAACCCAGTGTTTGATAATCCAAGAAAAAGGAATCCACATGCCCCCAAGTAATATTCCAACAGTCAATGGCAAGGATGTATAGTCTACCAAAAAGAAAGGAATTGCTATGGCATATACCATTACAGCTTGACCTACAGTATAAAAAAATAGGGTGTCAAATTCATTTTTCTGCTTGTTTTTAGCCATAAAATTTTCGCCTGTATATCGGGATATGAACATGGCCAAATAAACAATAGAGCCCGTACCAATGAACAACACCCAAACCGTAGTCTTCACAGGTAGGAACAAGGCAGCGATACCTACAAGCGCCCATATTAAGGCTCCTGACAAAGGTGTTGCCAAGAATTTTCCATTAGAAAAATCGGCGCGTTGATTCTCTAAAGAGGGTTGATTGGTTTCCATAATGCAATAAAAATTAGTTTGGTATTCCAATTATGAAATTACCACATTCATTGAATACAATGTCGCTTTACAAAACCAAAACTTAAAGCGCGTCAAGGAATAAGTAGATGATATTTGGATTTATTTCTCCATTTTGCCTGGTAATCCCGGTCTACAAAGTGTATTATCAAATCTGCTTGATAGTCATGATCAGTAAAAAAAACCGTTACATCTGCCTGGTAATCGGCATCTGTAAAAAACCATAGGCCCTCATTGCCTTTGGCCTGATAGTCTGCAGCTACCTTGTGTACCAGTAAATCAGCTTTATAATCAAGATCGGCCACAAATACCTTGATGTCTGCTTGGTAGCCCCGTTCTACGGCAAATATCTTTTGTGCTTGCATTCGGGATAGGGAAAATAAAGTTAGCGTAAAAAAAAGCGTGGATTTCATTGCTTTCAGTTTTGAACAACCGAGCTAAAATCATGCCAATCAACTTGGATTAAGCAAATCAAGAAGGGTGTCAATCCAATTGGACTGTGCATCCGATTGATCATGAATCAAAGCATTCTTTCTGGAAAAGACACGAACGAATAAATCAAAACGGATACGATAAATCATTTTTTTTAGCTCTCGTTCGTCTTTTCCTTTCGATTTATCCAGCTTTTCCAATTCTTTTTTCCACCAATTCCAATTGGTCTTTTCTGGGTTGGCTAAATCCTTTAGTAGTTGTGTGTCAAATTTGGATACCCATTTCCGTTCTTGTTCCAACGCATTATCCAATGCCTCCAGTTTTAGCTTCAAGGGCTTTGATTTTACTAAGGCCTTATACTGTTGTGATAAGCTGTCCAATTGAAACATGCCTTTATAATCCTTTATAATCCGTTCCAATTGTTCTGCTTCGTATAACAGCTGTTTATTCGTTCTGAACTGTGAAAGCAATTCATAATCCCGCTGGTACGCTTTCAGTAGCTCCTCTTTTGGAAGCGGCGATTGCGTTTTAAGCTTTTGTAGATGTAACCAATCAAAAGCGCGCAGCATTTGCGTTTCGGGTGGCCAACGATGTTCCCCATCAAAGGTGATTAGTGTATTATTGTATTTGATGAGGTTTAAGTAGGATTTGTTCTCTACCATTTCCCTATAATTCATATCTCGATCACCACATAAGCCCACATATGCATAACCTTGTGCAGAAGGTTGGTGCTCATTAAGACCTGAAAACCCTGCACCACAACCAACCACACCCGCAAATTTGTCTGTGATTGATGCTACGGCCGCCGCCAATCGCGATCCACCGGAGAGCCCCGCAGCATAAATTTCGCCATCTATAATGGAAAAATTAGCGAATACATGGCCGAACAAGTTGTTGGCGATGGCAAAATTCCGATCATATGGTGCATTTCTTGAATTGTTGGAACAAACAACGATGTGCCCATATTTTTCGGCGCTAGAGATAAATGGCCCCACACCAATTGCGCCTCTTGCGGCGGGTTCAAAAACAAAAATTATGGAACTTGACTTTTCTGTGGAATAGGTAGTAGGCAGATAGAGCGCAAAATATTCATTGGGAGAATCCTTTACTGGAATGGAATCAATTACTTTTCCAATTTCCAATTGATTTTGCCCTTGCATTGGAAGGACAAAAATGCAGAGCACCCATAAAAAAGAACGCATCCTCATGATTTAGTTGAGAATCGCATTATACTTTGATGAATCATTGAGCAAAACGGTTGCAGATTGAATTGCTTCATCTTCTTGCAAGTAATACTGATACAACCCTTCTCTATAAAAATACCGTTTAATGATCTCATCTTCCAAGTTCTTTTGAATCTCTCGTTTATAGGTGTCCAAAGCGGCTATTTTACCCTTGTTCATTGCGAGTAGTAAATCTTTGTATTTCTCTTGCACCTCAGCACCCAAAAGATGCTCTTCGGAATTCATGGTTTGTTCAAGTAAGGTTTCGGACTCAGATTGAAAAGAGAAATCCTGGCTTTTTGCATATTGCTTGAATGCTTGAAAGTCGGAATCTTCAAAGGCAAACTCAGGTACTGAACCAAAATCACGATCGTAATAGAAGTCCGTGGCAAAATCAAAAATGATGTTATGCTGGTTTAGTGCATCTATTAAACTATTGGTTTTTATTGAAGCGATTTCCACATCGGGCATAACCCCACCGCCATCCTGGACCTTACGGCCATTTCTTGTGGTAAATTCTTTAAAATTTGTATTTCTTACCGCGTTTCCTTCTTCGTCCCTATTCCAATAATCCAAGGATTGAATACATCTTCCGGAAGGGGTATAGTAACGGGAAATAGTGACTTTTAATTGGGTTCCATAGGTTAATTTCAATGGACGTTGAACCAGTCCTTTGCCAAAACTCCGGGCACCCATGATGACAGCACGATCCAGGTCCTGTAATCCGCCTGAAACAATTTCGCTTGCCGAAGCACTATGGCCATCGACCAAAATCACCAATGGAATATCCAAATCTTCAGGCTGATTTTTGGTTTTATATTCTTGATTGAACTTTTTAACCTTGGATTTTGTGGTAACGATCAATTCGCCTTTAGGTACAAAAAGGTTGGTTACATTGATAGCTTCTGACAATAAACCTCCAGGATTACCCCGTAGATCAAGTACCAATCGTTCGGCACCTTTTCCTTTTAAATCCTGTAGGGCGGATTTGGTTTGCCCGGAAGCTTTTCTGTTGAATCTAGATAGGACGATATACCCTGTTTTGTCATCGATCATTTCATAAAAAGGCACAGCATCTACTTCAACGCCTTCTCTTTTTAAGGTTGCGGTTTTGGTCTCACCTTGTCTCACAAATGTGACATCTACGGATGTGTTATTGGCCCCTTTGAGCAGTTCTCGGGCATTGTCATCAAAATCAGACACCTTAATATCACCTATTTTGATGATTTCATCTCCTGCTTTTAGGCCCGCATTATCTGCTGGATAACCTTTATAGGGTTCAACAATAAGCAGCTTGCTTTCATAGGAACGCACTAGAGCACCAATTCCCGAGTATTCACCCGCATTGTTGATTTTATAGGCTTCAACATCCTGTTCATTTAAAAACCGGGTATATGGATCGAGCTCCTCCAACATATTTTTTATGGCCGAATCCATTAATTCGGCAGGGTTGGTCTCATCCACATAATTCATGTTAAGCTCCTTGAACAATGTGGTGAAGATTTCGATTTGCTTTGCAATCTCAAAAAAGTCACTTTTAAATCCGGAGGTAGTTACAAGAAGGGTAACTGCCAAAACAGGAATCCAAATACGTTTATTGTTCGGTTTTTTCATGGGATTCTTTTTTTATGAAAGCCTGCAATAGCTGAATTACGGCATTGTCCACTTCATTTGCACTTGGCATCTTATTGCCAAGGTATAAAAATAGAAACGCAAAGTTTCCCTCAACATTGTTAAAAAGCAAGGACTTGTTGCGTCTGTAAGACTCGCGTAATAATCGCTTGATTCGATTTCGTTTTATCGCGCTCTTGAACTTTTTTTTAGGGGCTACAACAGCCACCTTAAAATTGACGTGTTCAAATTCGCAATTGGCATATAGTAATTTTACAGGGAAGGCATTAATGGACTTACCCGCTGTAAAAAGTTGCTCAAAAAGTATTTTACTCTTGAGCTTCTCGTTTTTGCCAAGCGTAGCTTTCATAAAAAATGGTATCCCTAAACGGACAATTCTTCTACCTAAAGGTAGATATCAATTGGTTTTTAGGGCTGATAAACATTGTTTTCGCCATCCACATCTGCCATTAATTGCGAAGGATCAATAACCATGGCTTGGATACTTTCCATTGGCTTATCAATGATCAGTTCATACGTAGGATGCGCCCATCCCCAATCTTTGACCACTGTTCTTGGAAGGCTTGGATATGGGTTTTCTTTTTCCCCCCGCATTAGTTGCAACGGAATATAAAAGGTTTCTTGAGACCCGTCTTTATTGGCGACCAAAATATCTAGCGGCATAGGCATATCGCCGATGCGTTCCAAGGTGATTTTGGTTTTGTTGCCTACAGCCTCAACATTTTTGAACCCGTAGTCAATGGTATTTGTTGTTTGTGTCCAATCTACCAAATACCAATCCAATTCCATTCCGGAGAATTTTTCAGCGGTACGTTTTATATCATTGGGTACAGGATGCTTGAATTTGAAATCATCAAAGTACTTTCGGATGGTTTCCATAAGCTTGTCCTGACCGATAACATAGCCCAATTGTGATAGAAAGATTGCACCCTTGCTGTAGGCCGCGATACCATAAGCAAAATTGGTAGCATATCGGTCTGCATGTGTAGCTTGTGGTTTTTCAAGACCAGAATTCACCAAAGCATAATAACCTTTATAAGAACCTTCAAATGGATTTTCTTTTCCTTGCTCCATGATTTCGTTCATACATAAACTACTGATAAAGGTTGTAAATCCTTCATCCATCCATTCATGCTTAGACTCATTTGTGGCAAGCACATGTTGAAACCAAGAATGCGCCATTTCATGAACCATTACGCCCACAAGGCTTTCAAATGAACGATTTCCAGTAATCAAGGTGCTCATGGCGTATTCCATTCCACCATCACCGCCATGTACCACAGAGTACTGCTCATAAGGATATTTGCCAATATTTTTACTGAAAAAACGCATGGCATCTGCCGTTTTTGGCTGTAGCTTTTTCCAGTTATCAATGATTTCCGGATCATTTTTATAATAGAAATGTAATGTGGGTCCATCTTCCATTTTTAGAATATCATGGACATACTCTGGATCTGCACCCCACATGAAATCGTGCACTTGCGGTGCTTTAAAATGCCAAGTCAAAGTTTTGCCTTTGGTTTTTACTTTGGTTCCAGGTGTTTCATAACCGTGCCCTACTTCCTGAGGGTTTTGGAGATACCCCGTACCGCCCACAACATAGTCTTTATCCAAAGTCAACTTAACATCATAGTTGCCCCATACACCGTGAAATTCTCTCGCAATGTATGGGTTGGCATGCCAACCTTCAAAATCGTATTCGGATAATTTAGGATACCATTGACTCATTGAAAGCGCAACACCTTCCTTGCTATTTCTTCCAGATCTTCTTATCTGTAAAGGTACTTGACCCGCGAATTGCATATCCAATGTGGTTTTCCCACCAGAAGGAATAGGATTGGCCAAATCAACCACCAAAATGGTACCTTCCTCATTGAATGTGACAGGATTTCCATCTTGTGTAAGGGTTTTTACGTGCAAATAGCCCATTTGCTCTTCGGACAAAGCCGCTATCCTACTTTTACCTTCCTCCATCATTCTTCCATCAGGATCTTTGATGCTTTGTAGGCGCGCATCCATCTGACTTCCGGGCTGAAAAGCATTAAAGAAAAGATGGTAATACACGCGGTCTAAGACGTCAGGGGAGTTGTTGGTATAGATCAATTTTTGAGTGCCAGTATACTGGTAGGTCTCAACATCCATGGTAACATCCATGGTGTAATCTACTTCTTGCTGCCAATAAGAGGTGTTTTGGGCAGACAGGGATAAAATTCCGCTAAAAACCGAAATTATAAGTACTTGGATTTTCTTCATTTTCTATTTTGTATTGGCGGTTAACGTTGCTTTTCCTTTGGAAATATTTGCAGCCAAAAGGAGCGCATTATAGGCATTAACCATTTTTCCTGATTTGGAAATTTTATCGAATGTTGAAGCATTGGCAGCATCTCCAGGAACAACTATTGAAGCTTTGGAGCTTAATCCGGATTGAATAAGGACTTGTTTTACCTGCGCAGCTGTCAGTTTTGGATAATAAGAACGAATTAATGCCGCTACGCCAGCAACGGCTGGGGCGGCCATGGAGGTACCACCCATAAAATCATATTTATTGTTTGGTAGTGTGGAGTAGATTTCAGCTCCAGGTGCAAAAACATCAACGTTTTGTTTGCCATAATTTGAGAATGTGGCCACCATTTTGGAACCATAGCTACTTGCCAGTGCTCCAACTGTAATCAGATTGTCAGCAATTTCCATGGAACCAAATTTATGATCGTTAGGATAATTAGCATTTTCCGGGTTGTCTAAATCATGCCCATCATTTCCTGCCGCATGGACAATCAATACATCCTTTGATGCCGCATATTTTATAGCATCATAGACCCACTGCGCATTCGGCGAATATGATTTTCCAAAGCTACAGTTGATGATTTTCGCGCCGTTATCAACAGCATAGCGAATCGCCATGGCAATATCCTTATCGTATTCATCCCCATTAGGTACGGCCCTAAGACTCATGAGTTGAACATTCTTGGCAACACCGTTTACCCCTTTCCCGTTGTTTCTTTCGGCAGCGATAATACCGGCAACATGGGTGCCATGGCTTTCAGTATCAACGCGGTTTTTTGGATTACCATTTCCATAGGACTTATCGGAAAAATTATAGGGATCATCACCAACAGTCTGTCGACCATTAAAATCCTTATTAAGATTGTAATTAACCTGATCTGTGAAGTAGGTAATTCCTTCATTGAGTTCTTCCAATACTTCAGGAATGGTTTCACCGTAGGTGAACATCTGAGTCAAGACAGCAATATTTTGCTTCATTTCCTCCGATTTTGGCTCAATGGAAAGTAGTTCTTTTTTGGAATAATTACTCTTCCCCAATTCCTTTTTTACGGCATCATCTGCATATTTTACTACTTGTACAATTTGCTCGTATTGCTGCTTGTTTTGAAGGGCTTTTGGGTATTCTTCATCCAGTTTTAAACGTGCTTTTGCCCTTACAGAAGCATCACCGATACCCAATCGAAGCATTCTTACGTACTCCAATTGCTCGTTGTAGGCTTCACCCAAGAAGTTATAGCCGTGGATATCATCTACATAACCATTACCGTCATCATCACGACCATTATTGGGACGTTCGCCCTTATTGGTCCAAAGTACACCATCCAAGTCCTCATGTTCAATATCAATACCTGAATCCACAACCGCAACAATGACGGTCTTCCCACTTTTGTTTTTTATGATTTCGCGATACGCCTTTTCCACACTCATTCCAGGAATTGTATCCGCAATAAGGTCTGCATGGCCCCAAGTCTGTTTTTGGGATTCCGAGAGTTCGGAAACTTTCAGTGGGACGGTATCAATGTTTTCAACTGGGGTAGAAACCAGAGTAGTAGCACCGCATCCCATCAGGAATATGGTAGCAGAAGCTAGCGTGAAAGAAATTTTGAAATAACTGCGATTCATAAATTGAGATTTTTTTCTAATGTAAAACTTTAGTGCGAATTGAATACCTCGTCAAAAGTAAAGGTCTGGTCCAATCGCACTCCTTTTTCTGTCTTTTTTAGAGTGCAGAGCTGATTATGTGCATCGTGTTCAAAGAAAAGAAGGTAGTCTTTTTCAGCTACGGTTTCTACGAAACTGGATTTTTCTCCCAATGTAAGCAGTGGCCGGGTATCATAACCCATGACGTAGGGCAAGGGAATATGTCCGACCGTTGGAATCAAATCAGCAGTAAATACAACTGTTTTTCCTTTATAGTTGATATGCGGCAACATCTGTTTTTCTGTATGGCCATCTGCAAACAAGACTCCAAAACCTACTTCAGAGGTGTTTTGAAAAGCACCCCCAATACGATCAATAAAATAAAGATGACCACTTTCTTCCATTGGAAGCAGATTCTCCTTCAAAAATGATGCTTTCTCTCTTGCATTGGGATTGGTGGCCCATTGCCAATGTTCTGCATTGGACCAGAATTTCGCATTTTTAAATGCCGGTTCGTACCCGGTTTTGTCCTTGTTCCATTGGATACTACCACCACAATGGTCAAAGTGCAGATGGGTCAAAAAGACATCCGTTATATCATCACGATGGAACCCCAAAGCCGCCAAGGATTTATCCAAACTATGATTGCCCCATCTGTAGTAGTAGCTAAAAAATTTTTCGGACTGTTTGTTGCCCAAACCATTATCAATCAATATAAGCCTTTTACCCTCTTCAATTAGTAAGCAGCGAGCGGCTAAATCAATCATATTGTTGTTATCCGCAGGATTGGTCCTGGTCCAAATGGACTTGGGCACAACACCAAACATTGCGCCGCCATCCAATTTAAAATTTCCTGTCTCAATGGGATATATTGTCATTCAGAAAAGCAAATGACGTGCAAAATAAGAAAAGCGCCCCTTAATTGATTATAAAACATAGGTTTATTAGCCCTATTTTAACAAAAATCGGACACTGGCCAATTGAATCCTTAACCTTAGGCTACTTGCTGTTAGAACTGCCGTTGATTTTTATCGCACACTGTGATATAACCATCCTTGAAACAAAGATCTGTACAAGTTTAAAAGAATGACCGCTTTCTAAAAGAAAAGCGTTATTTTTCAAAAAAACTATTTCATGCTCGAACTTGCTGGCATAATCATCTTAGGAATCATTGCGCAATGGGTAGCTTGGCGCTTTAAGCTTCCAGCAATTTTACCATTGATTCTTATTGGATTATTGGTAGGGCCGATTGCCACATTGTATACTGAGGATGGCAGTAAATTGATTGAGCCTATTTGGAATGGGGAGAAGGGCCTATTTCCTGGAGATGGCCTTTATTATTTTGTCTCGCTGGCAATCAGCGTTATACTTTTTGAAGGTGGACTGACCTTGAAACGGGCTGAAATCAAGAATGTTGGGCCGGTAATCACCAAATTGATTACGGTAGGAACGGTTGTTACCTTTTTTGGTGCAGGGGTTGCCGCTCATTATATTTTTGGGCTAACATGGCAGATATCCTTCCTGTTTTCTGCTTTGATAATCGTTACGGGGCCTACGGTAATTACACCCATTCTTAGAAATATTCCCTTAAAAAAAGATATTTCTGCAATTCTTAAATGGGAAGGGATATTAATTGACCCAATTGGCGCTTTGGTTGCCGTATTGGTATTTGAGTTTATCAGTGTGGGTGAAGGACAGGCTTTTACCAAAACCGCCTTGGTTGAGTTTGGAAAGATTCTGCTTTTCGGCACCACTTTTGGCTTCACCTTTGCGCATGCACTTGGTTTTGCCATTAAAAAGAACCTGGTACCCCATTATCTTTTGAACGTGGTATCACTTTCAGTTGTTCTTTTAGTATTTGTGGAATCGGATTTGTTTGCCCATGAATCGGGCCTATTGGCCGTTGTGGTTATGGGAATGGTATTGGGGAATATGAATCTTCCGAACATCAAGGAGTTGTTGTATTTCAAAGAGTCATTAAGTGTTTTGCTGATATCAATCTTATTTATTCTCCTTGCGGCCAATATCAATATTAGTGATATGCAGTTGATTTTCAACTGGAACACCGCAATCTTGTTTGCTGTGGTTGTTTTTGTGATACGTCCTCTTGGGGTATTCCTAAGTTCTATGGGCTCCGACTTAAAATTGAATGAGAAATTGTTCATTGGTTGGGTGGGACCCCGTGGTATTGTGGCTGCTGGTATTGCTTCGCTCTTTGGTTCCAAATTATTATTGAAAGGCGAACCAGGGGCCGAATATATTACACCTTTGGTTTTTATGATTGTATTGGGTACGGTTTTGTTGAATGCAACCACCGCCCGTTTTGTTGCCAAGATCGTTGGCGTGTTCTTGACCAAATCTGAAGGAGTATTGATTATTGGTGCTTCCAAGTTATCACGGGTTATAGCCAACTATCTCAAAAACAACAACAGGCATGTGGTACTAATTGACAATAACCAAAGTAATATTGAGAAAGCACAACGTTTGGGGCTGGAAGCCATGACAGCAAACATATTTTCTGACACGCTTACAGATAATATTGAATTGAATGATATGGGCTTTTTGTTGGCATTAACGGGAAATTCAGATATTAATGAGTTTGCTATTAAGAAATTTGAAAAGCAATTCGGGGAAAATGGCGCTTTTAGATTGGTCAACCCTGATGAAATGAATAACCCGGACAACAAACCCAAGCAAGGGTTGTTCTCGCATACGGATGATTTTATCAAACTTATGGAGGTGGTCCGTAAGTATCCTGCCATACAAGAAATTGCACTTAAAGACAAGGCACATTACGATCAGCTAATTGACCTTATTAATGAGGACAGCGACATAATTCCGGTCTTCACAAAGGCTCCAGGAGGGAATATTGACATAATTCCGGCCGACAGCAAAGATTTTACCCCATCCCAAGAAGGCTATAAATTGGTCTATATGGGCAAGACACTCAGCGCTTAATTTTTCTTTCTTTAGAAGCCACATTTTTCCATCCATCAATTGAAATAGGGCATTCGTCAATTCACGATAGGACATGAAATGTCTGTTCATAATTTGGGCAATCCAAAGCTATGTGCAATGCAAAATTTCAATCAATTATTGTTTGTTTGGGTCATTATCATTTGTGTAGGCTGCTCTATCGATGCCATTAGAACGAACCAGTTATTGGAAGAGGAAGCGCAACTACCAGAGGTTATAAAAACGTCTGAATGTTACTCTTGTGTGGCTAAAGATGGGAAGCAATTGGAGCTCTGTGATTTTCAAAATGGAACGTATGAGCTAAGCCATGGAAATGACATATATTCCCTGACCACTGAAGATTTAGAAGGAAACACAGCCAAAAAATTTGTCGAAATTGGATGTCAGTTGGATGTGCTGGATTTTGACAGCAAAACCAATTAATCATTCAGCTTAAGAACCGCCATAAATGCTTGTTGTGGAATCTCCACGTTTCCAACCTGACGCATTCGTTTCTTCCCTTTTTTCTGCTTTTCCAACAATTTTCGCTTACGCGAAATATCACCACCATAACATTTGGCCGTTACATCTTTACGCAAAGCTTTAATGGTCTCCCTGGAAATAATTTTCGAACCAATTGCGGCTTGAATTGGAATGTCAAACTGCTGTCTTGGAATAAGTTCCTTCAGTTTTTCACACATCTTTTTTCCAATGGTATGGGAATTATCAAAATGGACCAATGCGGATAAAGCGTCCACTGGCTGAGCATTTAAAAGGATATCGACACGGACCAATTTGGAGGTTCGCATACCTATTGGGGTATAATCGAAAGAGGCATAACCTTTTGAAACGGTTTTCAATCGGTCGTAAAAATCAAAAACGATTTCCGCCAAAGGCATATCGAAAGTAAGTTCTACGCGCTCCGTGGTTAAATAGGTCTGATTGGTTATTTGTCCCCTCTTATCAATACACAAAGACATCACGTTACCCACAAAATCCGATTTAGTGATAATGGTTGCCTTGATATAGGGTTCTTCCACGCGATCCAGGGTAGAGGGGTCAGGAAGGTCAGATGGATTGTTTACGATGACCACCTTTTCCTTTTCTTTTGTGGTAAAGGCGTGATAGCTAACGTTAGGCACCGTGGTAATCACCGTCATATTGAACTCACGTTCCAAGCGTTCTTGGATGATTTCCATGTGAAGCATTCCCAAGAACCCACATCGGAACCCAAAACCTAGAGCGGCACTACTTTCCGGAGTAAAAACAAGAGAAGCATCATTCAGCTGCAATTTCTCCATGGAGGAACGCAGTTCTTCAAAATCTTCCGTGTCAACTGGATAAATACCTGCAAATACCATGGGTTTCACATCTTCAAAACCTTCAATGGCATTTTGGGTGGGCGAACTGGCATCTGTTATCGTGTCCCCAACTTTGACTTCGCGAGCATCTTTTATTCCTGTAATCAAGTATCCTACGTCTCCAGAAGAGATTACGGGCTTAGGATGTTGGGTAAGTTTTAGGGTCCCTATTTCATCAGCGAAATAATCCTTGTTGGTAGCGACGAATTTGATTTTTTGGCCTTTTCTGATTTCACCATTGATAACCCTAAAATAGGTTTCTACACCTCTGAACGGATTATACACGGAATCAAAAACCAAGGCTTGCAATGGCTCCTTAGGGTTCCCTTCGGGAGCTGGAATACGCTCTATAATTGCTGTCAATATGTCTTCAATACCTATTCCGGTTTTTGCACTTGCTGGAATTACTTCTTCTGGAGCACAACCCAATAGATCCACAATATCATCGGTGACTTCTTCTGGATTGGCGCTTGGTAAATCCACCTTGTTGAGCACAGGTATGATTTCCAAATCGTTTTCCAAGGCCAAATAAAGGTTCGAAATGGTTTGGGCCTGGATGCTTTGCGCTGCATCTACGACCAATAGTGCGCCCTCACAAGCCGCAATTGACCGTGATACTTCATATGAAAAGTCCACGTGTCCGGGAGTATCAATCAAATTTAGGACATAGGTCTCACCTTCATGGACATATTCCATTTGAATGGCGTGACTTTTAATGGTAATACCACGTTCCCGTTCCAAATCCATATTGTCCAATAGTTGATCCTGTTTTTCACGATCTGTAACAGAACCCGTAAAGTCCAATAAACGATCCGCCAAGGTACTTTTACCGTGGTCTATATGCGCAATGATGCAAAAATTTCTAATCTTCTCCATATCAACAACTGCCTGTAAAATCTGGGGCGTTAAAGCATCTGCAAATATAGCTCTTTTAGCTACCTAGCTCATTCTTTTTTATAAATATGACGATCTCTTCCAACCGGACGCTCTAAAATATTTTCTTAGATTTGATATCCAACCCCAAGACTAAATGAGACACTTTGCCACTATTGTTTTATTGGCGCTATTGACCTTTACAGGCTTGTATGGACAAACCTTTAAGATTACCGGAAAGGTTGTAGATCAACAAAATAATACCATCCCATTTGCCAATATTCTTTTATTGCAGGCTATGGATTCCACATTTGTTATGGGAACCTCAGCGGATGAACTTGGGCAGTTTTTGTTAGACGATGTTGAAGCGGACCTATATCTTTTGCAGGCCAGCTATGTTGGTCGCGGTTCTGAACCGCGAGCATTGGATATTTTGGGAGATGTTTCATTGGGCGCATTGATAATTCCTTTAGAAGCCAATAATTTGGATGAAGTAGTGGTTACGGCACGAAGACCAACAGTCCAAAGACTACCAGACAGACTGGTCTTTTCAGTTGAAAACACCGTTATATCGCAGGGGAGTTCGTGGGACATTTTAAGAAACACCCCCGGTGTCATTGTCAACCAATCAGATTTACAGATCAAAGGGCAGAACGCCACGGTTTATCTTAATGATCGCAAGGTCCAGCTATCAGGACAAGAAGTGCAGGATTTATTGGAGGGCTTATCAGGAACCAATATCAAATCGGTTGAAGTTATTGCTAATCCTCCGGCGCGGTATGATGCTGAAGGCGGTCCCATTCTGAATATTGTCACGTCAAAAAACATAGTACCTGGGTATAAAGGAAGCTTCAATGGCAGTTATACACAGGCGGTTTTTGCAAAATATAGTTTTGGAACAAGTCATTATTTTAAAACGGACAAGCTCAGTTTATTCGCGAATTATTCCATCAATCCCGAAAAGGAGATTCGCAAAACGGACAAAGGGGTCAACTTTATGGATGACACCAATTCCATTTTTTCGCGATGGAGCAGTGATTATAATCAGGTTGTTGAATCACAAGCTCAAAATGCTAGCGTCATACTTGACTATGACTTGGATGATCGAAATAGCATCAATTTCACTTCCAATATGCTTTTTAATCCCAATGTGAATCGTGGAACAAGATTGGACGCAGAAATAAGGAATTCCCAGTTCCAGCTGGACTCCACGTTTGTCACCCAGAATGATGAAGTCTTGGACAATACCAATCTTGCCTTTGACCTTTCATATGTGCACAAGTTGAAAAAGCCGGGAGCTCGACTTTCAATGAATGGGCATTATACGAATTTCAGTTCTGAATCTTTTCAAGACCTTAATTCCAACTATTTTGATGGAGCTGGAAATTTTATACGAAACTTTGGATTTGATACGGATTCCAGGCAGGATATTAAAATTTTCACAGGACAAATGGATTATGCCACAACCTTGGGAAACACTTCGTTTGAATCCGGGTTGAAAGTATCTTCAATAGACTCAGAAAGCGCTATTGTATTTAATAATTTTACCGGTTCTGATGATACGATTACACCCGCTTTGTCCGATGAATATGCTTATGATGAAAAGGTCTACGCGGGGTATATGAGCTTGGTTAAAAACTGGGACAAATGGTCTATGAAATTAGGCGTTCGGGGCGAACTTACAGACGCCGTGGGAAACTCATTGACCTTAAATGAGACCATAGAACAGAACTTTTTTGAATTGTTTCCTTCTGTTTATTTACTCTATTCTCCTTCGGACAAGCATAGCTTTGCTTTTGATTATGGGCGGAATGTACAACGGCCACGTTACAATGATTTAAATCCCTTCCGACGGTTTTTCAATGAAAATGATTTTGTAGAAGGGAACCCTAGATTAATGCCGAGTTTTGGTAACAATTTCAATTTCAACTATACCATCAATAGCGAGTTTTTCATCGATTTCTATTATCGTGATAATGGGATGAACATTGCTGGCTTGGTGTTCCAAGATAACGAGAATCAAACCTTGGTGGACCTGCAACAGAATGTATTGGAAAGTAAGTCGTACGGCTTGGATTTCACGGTAAGTAAAAGCGTGATGCCCTTCTGGTTTTTATATGCGTATACTTCCCTTTTCCATGAAGAAGAGACGTTTTTGGCTGTAGAAAGCAACAATATACCCTATACGGCAGAGGTTGACGGAGTTTACGGCTATTTAGCCAATTACCTTACCTTATCTGGTGACGGTTCGCTGACCGGTGAGGTGACCATGACCTATTTCAATAAGTTTTTATTTGGCTCCTATATTTCAGACGATCAGCTGAACCTTACTCTTGGACTTCGCAAATCGCTTTGGGATAATCGAGCAGTTGTTTCAATTGCGGCTGAGGATTTATTGGAGCGTTATAACCCAACCTATACGTCGCGTTATTTAAATCAAGACAACCATTATCGCCTTAGAAAAGAGACACAATTTATACGTGTTGGCTTTACCTATAATTTTGGAAACTTCAAGCTTCAGGACAATGAACGTGCCATCGAGAAAAAGGAACGTGATCGTCTCGAAGAAGAGTAAAGCATCGATTTTCGGTTATTTTGTATTTTTGCAGACCAAAAATTGAAGGATTTGCCAAATATTGGAAACATACAACTTCCTGAATTCCCGCTACTTCTAGCTCCAATGGAGGATGTAAGTGACCCGCCTTTTCGTGCATTGTGCAAAGAACAAGGCGCAGATGTGGTATATACCGAGTTCATTTCGTCTGAAGGACTTATTCGAGATGCGGCCAAAAGTGTGATCAAATTGGACATCTATGAAAAAGAGCGTCCTGTGGGCATCCAGATTTTTGGGGCGGAATTGGATTCTATGCTACAGGCAATTGATATTGTGGAAAAATCCAACCCAGATATCATTGACATTAACTTTGGATGTCCTGTTAAGAAAGTAGTGAGTAAAAATGCAGGGGCCGGCATATTGCGGGATATCCCGTTAATGGTAAAATTAACGGAGGAAATCGTAAAAAGAACCCATTTGCCGGTTACTGTTAAGACCAGATTAGGCTGGGATAGCGAAACCATAAAAATTGTGGAAGTAGCAGAAAGACTTCAAGATGTTGGCATCAAAGCTATTTCCATACACGGAAGAACTCGTGTTCAGATGTACAAAGGCAATGCCGACTGGAAACCAATAGCAGCTGTTAAAAACAACCAGAGAATGCATATTCCGGTTTTTGGCAATGGAGACGTTGACACCCCGGAGGCAGCGGTGCGAATGCGTGATGACTTTGGACTTGATGGTGCTATGATAGGACGAGCAAGTATTGGGAATCCTTGGTTCTTCAAACAGGTAAAACACTACTTTGAAACAGGAACACATTTAGCGCCTCCAACGATGGAAGAAAGGGTGGATGCCGCAAGGAAGCACCTACAAATGTCCATTGATTGGAAGGGGGAAAAACTTGGTGTTTTTGAAACGCGTAGACATTATACCAATTACTTTAAGGGGATTCCCCACTTTAAGGAATACCGCATGAAAATGGTCACAAGTGACGAATCCGCAGATGTTTTTGCGGCCTTTGATGAGGTCTTGGAAAAATTTGGTGATTTTCAGTTTGTTTAGGCGGTTACCAGTCTTTTATTGATTCTGCTGCTGGCAATTTTCGAGGAGATAAACCCAAGAACCACAATTGTTGCCAATACTACCAAGACATTCATGATGTTAAATTCTACTGGGTATGCCAAGGAAGGGGTAATCTTGAGCCAACCAAATGCCAATTGTGAGCCAATTAGGAGTGAGCCAATAAGCACTCCAATTAATCCACCGAGAGCGGTAACCAATAAACCTTGGGTAAAATATATCCGTCGTAATTCGGGAATGGTAGCACCAAGGCTAAACAAGGTTTTGGAATTTTGTTGCTTATCCAAAATCATCATGATTATAGCACCAACCACATTGAACAATGCGATAATCAACACCAATGTAAAAATCAAATAGGTCGCCAAATTCTCTGTATTCAACATACGATAAAGGGTACTGTTCTGTTCTTGCCGATTCAACACCAATACCTTATCACCTAAAACATCTCGAATTTGGTTTTGCACATCAATTGAGGGAACCTGTCCATCCAGTTTAAAATTCACGCCAGATATTTGTGTGCTGTCCTTTTCCAGTAAGGACTGTACCAAGGGTAATTGTGCAAACACATATTTTTTGTCCAGATTTTCTTCAACAGCATAAACGCCACTCACATAAATTGGAATTTGATTGTACGGTTTGGCGGTTAAACCTTGAGGTGTTATCGACCCTTTTCCTGCTTTGGGCACCAACAAAGTCATCGGGTTTTGATAATTGTCCAGCGGCACGCCTAGCAAGTTATAGATGCCAATCCCAACAACACCATTATATTCCATGACGCCCCAATTGCCAAAATATAAGGTGCTATCTACCCCGGTGACACTTCTGTAATTTCCATCAATTCCTTTGATATAAGCAATACAGCTTTTTTCTCGAAACGTAAGGTATGCTCGCTCTTCCAATTCTTTGGAATAATTGGCCAGGCCATCTATTTTCTTCAGTTCCATTTCCTCTTCAGGAGTAATGGAAAAATGTTTCCCAATAGCTGGTAAGGCTTTTAAATCAGGGTCAAAAGTATTGGTGAATGAAAGGCTGAATGTTTTTAGTCCAGCAAAGGCGGAAAGCACCACAAATAGTGCCGCAGACCCAATCACAATGACCAAAAAGGTGATAAAATTGATAATGTTTACCGCATTCTGACTGCTTTTGGAGCGCAAATAACGTTTAGCGATATAAAGCGGAAAATTCAAAATCAGGACTTCTTACGTTTGGCTAATAAATCCCTGTTTTCAATAGGGTTTTCTTCACCCTTTAATGACTTTTCTATCTTATCGATATACTCCAAGGAATCATCGTGGTAAAAGCTAAGTTCCGGAACCCTACGCAACTGGTTTTTGGTGCGTTGTGCCAATGCATGCTTGATCAACGATTGGTTGGAATTGATACCGTCCAGTAATTCTTTTGCTTTGTTATTCGGGAATACACTGATGTAAACCTTTGCAATGGATAAATCCGTAGTGATATAAACTTTTGAAACGGAAATCAAGGTACCTTTCAATCCTCCATCAGTAGCCGCCCTTTGCAAGATATCAGCAATATCCTTTTGTATGATTCCTGCAATTTTTTTCTGCCTTTGTGTTTCCATAAGTGCAAAATAACGGAATAAATGACGAACCTCATGAGATGAAAGGATTACTGTGCGTAATTTTGAACTATTACATAAGTGTTTTTAGTTAAATAATTGATTTATGGATAAAATTGAACATATAGGAATTGCCGTTAATAGCATAGCCGATTCCAATGCCCTGTTTACCAAATTAATGGGCGTGGAACCCTATAAAATGGAAGAGGTGGAATCGGAAGGTGTTCGCACATCTTTTTTTAAATCGGGACCAAATAAGGTGGAATTGCTTGAGGCTACCAATCCTGATAGCCCAATTGCCAAGTATTTGGCAAAGAAGGGAGAGGGGATCCATCATATAGCCTTTGCCGTTGAAGACATTGTCTCAGAATTGGCAAGATTAAAGGAAGAAGGCTTTAAAATATTGAATGAAGTTCCAAAAAAAGGCGCGGACAATAAGTTGGTTGCTTTTTTGCATCCGAAAGGGACAAACGGGGTATTAGTAGAGCTATGCCAAGAAATAAAAGGGGTTTAGCAGCGTTAAAACCTTGCGGTAAAGCAAAATAAATGCTAATATTGCATCCGCAATTTTTGCGGGTCCTATAGCTCAGTTGGTTAGAGCACCTGACTCATAATCAGGGGGTCCCTGGTTCGAGCCCAGGTGGGACCACTTAAAACCCTTGGTCGTTTTCTGCCAAGGGTTTTCTTTTTGTTCGGATTATAAATGACAACATGGATATTTAATATCTTGCCATAACCGGAAAACAATTCTTTCCAATTGGATTTTAAAAGCATCATCCATATTATAATCGTATGGCAATCCTTGTTTTTAGGTATTGTATTTCTTACGCCTAGATATGCCAAATACAAAAGGAATTTTTATCTATCTCTTTTGTTATTGACGCTTTGTGCTCATTTTATCTATAACATCCTTTTAGGACTGAATATTTGGGTGGAAGTGTTAGTACCGTTCAGTTGTTGCTATGGGTTTTTATATGGCCCTCTTTCATTATTTTATGTGCGTTCCCACTTGGTAAAAGATGCCCATCAAAAAACAATATACTGGCTGCATTACCTACCTTTTGGTATTGTTGTTGTTGGCGGACTTTTAGGGGTTATCAGCTGTAATCCACAGCTTTCATTGCTATTGTTATTGACCATGTTTGGGTATAGTATTGCCAATTTGTGGGAAATCTATAAGTACCAGCAAACCATTAAGAACATCACAACCCAAATGGTGATTCCTGAATTGAAATGGTTGAAAATTTTAACGCTCCTGATGCTTGTCATCATTGTATTGAATGTGTTCAGTACTACTAATCCGATTTTAGTGGTTGGCGGCAAAATAATTGCTTTGGAAACCGTAGTCCAAATCGGAATTTTTGCTTTGGTAAACTTGATTGCGTTTCAAGGTCTAAAGAACCCGCATTTTTTTAGACAGATAACCCAAGACGAAAAGAATCTAACCACAGAAATCTTCAATTCAAAAAAAGACAGCAAAAGCACAATTGGAATTGACCATGAAAAACTTGAGGCGCTGGAAATTTATATGAATGCTGAAAAACCGTATTTAGAACCAGACCTAACCATACAATCCTTGGCGGGTAAACTTCAAATACATCCCAAGACACTTTCACAAATCATTAATCAGCACTTTCAGGTAAATTTCTCAGAGTACATTAATACTGCACGGCTAGAGGAAGTTAAAAAACTCCTTGCCAATAATTCAGATTCCGGGATGACTGTAATGGAGATCATGTATGATTGTGGTTTTAACTCCCGTTCAGTCTTCAATGGGTATTTCAAAAAGAAGACAGGAATGACCCCGTCCCAGTACATTTCCAATTTAAAGGAATAAAAAATGTGTTCGGATTCTTGAATCCGAACGTCTTCCCGCCACCTCCGTTTTACATTTGATCTCAAACATCAAAAAACGGAAACATGTATTGCTTTAAACAATTCAAAATTAAAAAGTTACGGAAGGAGCTTATCGTCCTTTTAGTCAGCTTTGCAGTAACTACTGCTTCATTGGGCCAAGAGTCAAAAATTCAATGGGATACCTGGGGTGTACCCCATATTTCAGCCAATAATCTAAACCAGACGTATTATGCCTTTGGTTGGGCGCAGATGAAGGCGCATGCCAATTTGATTTTACGCATGTATGGAAAATCTCGTGGTCGTTCATCTGAATACTGGGGAGGTCAGGAACACTTACAATCGGATAAAAATGTCTGGAGTTTGGAAATTCCCACCCGAGCTCAAGAATGGTACAACGTCCAATCAAATCAAACCAAAGGCATATTGGAACACTTTATAAGAGGCATGAATGATTATGCCAAGAAAAATCCAGAGGCCATAAATCCAGAAAACAGGCCAGTGCTTCCAGTGGTCAATACCGACCCACTTGGGCATCTGCAGTTATCTTATCATGTAATGGTGGGCGCGTTTGCATTAAACCAGCAAGCTGGAGCCTGGAGAAACGCAGGTTCAAACGCATGGGCATTGGCACCTAAAAAGACAAGTACGGGGAACACCATGCTTTTGATACAACCGCATCCACCTTGGTTTGATGCTTTTAAATTCTTTGAAGCACATTTGAAATCAGGAGATTTAAATCTTTATGGCATAGCACAAGTAGGTTCCCCAACAATCGCGATGGGGTTTAATGAACAATTAGGGTGGGGCCTTACCTTTAATCAAGCGGATACTTTTGACTTAATTGAATTGGAATTGGACGGAGACAAGTACAAATCTGCAAATGGATCGTGGAAAGCACTTGAAGTAACTTCAAGGTCACTAAAAACTAAATCGGAAAAAGGAGTTTCCGAGGTAGAAGTGTTCACCAAAAAAAGTGAGTTTGGATACATAATAACAGAAAAGGGGAATAAAGGACTTGCATTACGATTGTCAGGGTTAGATAGGCCATTTATGATGGAACAATTTTTTGAAATGGGCACAGCCAAGAATTCGGGCGATTTCTTGGAAGCACTTGGCAAACTTCAACTACCCTTGCAGAATATTGTATATGGTGATAAGGAAGGCACAATAGGATATGTGTACAACGGTATTATTCCAAAACGGGAATATGGTGATCATGCGGAATGGTCTCAAATTTTACCCGCATCCAAAGAGGGTGCTCTGGTGGAGGAATACCACACATTTGAAGAACTACCAAAACTGATAAACCCGGAATCAGGATTTGTGGCCAATTCCAACAATTCGCCTTGGACCAGTACTTTTCCAATCGCATTGAAGGAGGAAGATTATCCAAAGTATTTTGCGTATCCAACCTTTGATTTGCGCAGCAGACGCTCCCTTAGAATGTTGCTCGAAAAAGACAAGCACAGTTTTGAGGATTTATTGGAATCTCAAGGCTCTACCTATGCTGAGCTGGCGGATTTAGTATTGGACAAACTAGTAGAATATGCCGAAACACAGACAGATGATATGGTAAAGAAGGCGGGCGAAACTCTAAGTAATTGGGATAGAAAACTTGACGCCGACAGCCAGGGGGCCGTACTCTTCATTAATTGGTATTTTGGCTCAAGAAGGAATGCAATTTTTGAAACACCTTTTGAATACTCAAATGTTTTAGATGCCCCATCGGGATTAACACAAGAAGCCAAGGCACAACTTAAAATGGCAGCACAGAAAACCATCGAGCAGCATGGTAAATTGGATGTGTCGGTGGGCGAGGTGTACAAAATTCAATCAGGGAATACCATGCTCAATGGAGCATTGGGGCTAAATGAGGTTGGGAGTTTTTCCGCAGGGTTTTATAGACCTGGACCAAACAATCAATGGGTTTTACTGGGAGGCACAACTTTTTCAACAGTAGTTGAGTTTGCTCAGAAAGTGAAAGCAAAAGGTTTATTGAGCTATGGCAACTTTACACAACCAAGCAGGTATAAAGCTGAGGATTCAATGCAGCTAACGATTGATAGGGAACTACGGGACGTATATTTTTATAAAGAGGAAATTGATGAAAATACAGTTGAGACTGAGCAATTGAAATCACCATAAGTGTGAGAATGACATATATTTTAATTAAAAGAGCACCATGGGTTTTACCCGTGGTGTTTTTTGCTTTTTTATAAAGCCAACCCGTATTCCAATAAAATTGAACAGAGGGAAGGCAGCGAAACTTTTAACGTAATATTAAAAGTTGGGCTGGTCTTAGTTGCATATCTTGATGCGCAACAATTCCTTTGGAAACACCATCAAAAACTAATAGTCAAATGATTAAAACTACGTTCTTGGCGCTTGCCTTGTGCTGCGCTATGCCAACTATTGCCCAAGACTTCAATACCACAATTACCAGCTGGTCTGCAGATGGAAGCAAGATTTTGGTAACCTCAAATCGCAATGGAAAATCCCAAATTTTCGAATTACGTGCTGATGGTTCTCATGAAAAGCAACTCACAATAACAGAAGCTTCAAATTGGTGGGCTACCTACTCACCGGACAATTCAAAAATTGCTTTTTATTCCTATAGAGATGGGGATGCGGAAATCTACGTTATGAATGCGGATGGATCACATCCCACAAGATTGACTTTCAATAAAAGTTTTGATTACTACCCCACTTGGTCGCCAGATGGAGACCAGATTGCCTTTTATACGGGTAGGGATGGAAATGAAGAAATCTATGTGATGAATGTGGATGGTTCTGGCATGCGGAATTTGTCCAATAATAACGCCAAAGACCAAGACCCAAGATGGTCACCGGATGGAAAACACATCGCATTCCAGAGCGACAGGACAGGGAAGTGGCAAATTCATTTGTTGGAAATAAAAACGGGGGAAGTTACCAACCTATCCAATAATGAATTTATTGATGAATTACCAAGTTGGTCCGCAGATGGTTCCCAGATCATTTTTCATTCCAACAGAGAAGGTAAGGGTCGGATTTATTCCGTGGACATTGATGGCAAGAACGAAAAGGTGCTTACAAGTCCAGAACGGGATAATTTTATTTCGATTATGGCCCCTGATGGGAAATCCATAATATATACATCGAATCGCAATGGACCACTGGAGATTTATAGGTACTATTTGCAGGAGAATAGAGAAGTCAATTTGGTTAACTAACTGCTCATAATGAAGGGCTTAGCAAGAGGCACTTTGATTGCCATGGTGTTGGTATTTGTAGGATTTAATGCAGTAGCGCAGTCTGATTCTATTTATGGGTATGCGGACCCATCTATCAAAGAGTTGGCACAATTTGAATACTATCGAGGTAAATGGAAAACCGAGATGGAAATGGTTCAAGACGACGGAACGTTTGAAAAAATTGATTTTACAGCAGAGGTCATTGGTCGGTTTTTGGATGACCATAGGACTTTTCATATTCAGTTTAAAGGATCCAATGGGTTTTTCTCTACAGACATCCGTTCTTTTGATGCCACCGAAAGAAAATGGAAAACACTTTTTTTGAATGCCAAAGCCCAACGCTGGCAGCATTTCAATTCTGAAATGGTCAATGGGAAAATGACCGCTTTGATTTTGGGAGGATATAGTGGCAAGGAAGATTTTGACATCAAGTTAGTAGACCACCCTGTTTCTGAAGACAACTACCTCAGGGAAGTATATCATTCATATGACGAGATGCAGAACTGGAAATTGGTATACAAAATCAATGTGGTTAGGGAGAAATAAGCGGATTAGCAATAATAAGAAAATTCTTACGTTCAAAATATGAAGATTTGACTTGGACGTAATGAAGGGCACAAAAGAAGCTATCGATACCATTCTACAACTCCCATTCCCAATTGTTTTGGTTAACAAGGAAATGGAGATTCAAAAACATTCCAACGGGTTTTATTCGTTTTTTGGATTGGATACTTCGGACACTTACCCCAAAAAGCTCGAAACAGTAATTGGAGAATTACCAAAATCCCTGAAGAAAATAAGGGACGGCAAAACTCACCAAAAGAAGCAAATCAGTGAATTTATTACCCATATCACTAGAAAAAATGAGCTGAAATGGTTCAAGTTGGTATTGAACATTGTAGAAGACTCATCAGGATATTACATCTATTTTGACGATGTAACCCAAAAGAAAATTGCACTTGACCTTTCGCAAAGAGCTGAAAGAACCGCGAGGATCGGTAGCTGGGAAGTAGATTTGGTGAACAACACTATTTTTTGGTCAGAGATGACCAAGGAAATACATGAGGTGCCCAAAGATTTTAGTCCCGATTTGGAAACCGGAATCAATTTTTACAAGGAAGGGGAGCATCGAGATAAGATCGTTGAAGTAGTTTCTGAAGCCATTGAAAATGGCACTCCGTACGATGTAGAACTGATTATCGTAACTGCAAAGGGGAATGAAAAATGGGTTCGCGCCATTGGTGAGGCAGATTTGGTTAATGGAAAAGTAACTCGACTTTTTGGGGTTTTCAAGGACATCGACAAATCAAAAAAAGAAAGCCAGGAAATACAAATTTTAACGCACCGAATGAAGGTCGCTGTGGAAAGTTCCAATATTGGTATTTGGGATTATGACATTATAAAGAACAACCTGGTTTGGGATGAAAACATGTACTCACTCTATGATGTAAACAAGGAAAATTTCATTGGTGAGGTTGCTGCATGGGAACAAACAATACACCCAAATGATAAGGAGCGCAGTTTAAAGGCAGTGGAGTTGGCAGTGCAGGGCAAAAAGGAATTTAACACCGAGTTCCGAATTATTACAGGAAATGGAGCCATTAAATATATTCATGGTCAGGGCATAGTTTTTCGTGATAAAGAAGGCAACCCGTTGCGAATGATTGGGGCTAATATGGATGTTACCCGCATAAAGAGAGCGGACAATAGGCTAAGACAATTATTGAACACCACGGAAAAACAGAACAAAAGTCTTTTGAATTTTGCCCACATCGTTTCACATAACCTAAGATCGCATTCAAGTAATCTTTCAATGCTAACGGGAATGCTCTTGGATAAAACAGACCCAGCCAAGCAGGAACGATTTATTGAAATGATTCGAACTTCATCCGAAAGACTGGATGAAACCGTGGTACAATTGAACGAGGTTATTAAAATACAAACCAACCAAGATCAAAAAATGAACTGGGTCTCCATTGAGGAAACCCTAGAAAGTGTGTTTGAGAGCATCAATGCCCTTATTGGTGAAATTGTTCCCAAAATAGAGTTAAAAATCCCCAAAGGATTAAAGGTTTTTGCCATACAACCCTATTTGACCAGTATCTTTCTTAACCTGTTGACCAACAGTTTAAAGTATCGTAGTCCCAATAAAAAACTTAAGCTTGTTATAAAGGCCGAAAAACACCAAAATACCATTAAGATTTCCTTTCAAGACAATGGTAGGGGAATCAACCTTGAAAGACATGGGCATACGTTGTTCGGTATGTACAAAACGTTTCACGGGAATCCAGATGCGAAAGGCGTAGGTCTTTTTATTACCAAAAACCAAATGGATGCCATGAACGCGGAAATTTCGGTAGAGAGTGAAGAAGGCAAAGGAGCGAAATTCACCTTAACATTCACTAATCATAAAAACCTGAACAATTAATGAACCCTTCCGTTTTTGTAGTAGATGATGACTTTGTTTTTAGGGAGGTTGCCGAGGTGCTAATAAAAAGCACGGGCCTAACAGACAACATTACGCATTTTGAAAATGGACTTCAGGTGTATCAAGAACTTATTCATCGTGCACAAATGCCCGAAAACCTTCCAGATTTGGTGCTGTTGGATATTAACATGCCTGTTATGAATGGCTGGGAGTTATTGGAAGAACTAAAAAAAGGCCCTACCGCAATAAGATCCAATGTCCAGATTCATATTCTTACATCCTCAATCGCCCCAGAAGATTTAAATCTATCCAAACACTATAGCTTCATAAATGGGTATATTACCAAACCACTGACCAAAGCTGATCTTGAAAACTTAGCACAAGGGTTGGTATAGGCAAACTTAAATTTTAAGGGCAATATTGCGTTTTTCCAAATAGCCAACAAAGAGAATTAGCAATAAGGAAAACACCAACGACCGTATTATTCCAATGATCCCTTCTGATAGAAATCCAGACCAATTGAACCCAGTCAATATAAATATTGGATAGACGAAATAAGGCATTAAATAGCAAGTCAAGGTGCTTGTTCCTGCTGGTTTAATCAGGGCGGCCCATTTAGTAACTTGAAAAACATCAACCAACAAATACATTATGACATAGCTGAGTAGTCCAATCCCAATACAGATAGCGCTCCAGGAAGGTGTAGCGTATATTTTGGAAATAGGAAATGCTGGGCGCACAAGAAAACCATAAATGATAAACAACACCCCAATTAAAGAAATCAAGCCAAGGAATCTGTTGAGGTTCTCACCTTTCGCTTTGAACCTTAGATAAAGCATTGTACAAAGAACACCCGCCATGACCAACACGTGGTTGGAAGCACTAATTACCAACTTAAAGCTTGGCAAACTTTTGAAAAATCCTCCTTCTTGTACATTCATGAACAATAGGAAAACAAAAAGTAGGATCATTGCCCAAAATCGAGTTCTTAATACCAAATAAAATAAGCTATTCAATAAATAGGCCCAACCAATCAAGCCAAGGATGCCCCACCAATGAGGTTTCATCCATACCACTTCTTCCGCAGAACCGCCTTTGTAAACCCATGCTAGAACAATTAAAAGTAGAATGCCAGCAGCTTTCAAAACTTTCCCCAAAGTTTCGCTGATTTTGGGATTTCGTTTGTAATTCATCCATACCAAGAAAATAGCCGTGGCCATAAGAATTTCCCAAACACTTTTATTCATGATCATTTCTTGATCATAGATAGATTCAAAGTTGACCATATACACACCCATGACCAACAACGCCAAAGTTCTAACAAGAATATGTCCGGTAATCTGTAAAGACGTTTCCTTTTTTTTGAAACGGACATTAATGGCCAATGGAATAGATAATCCAACAATAAAAAGAAACAGTGGAAAAATGATATCTGAAAAGCCCATGCCGTCAACATCTGCAGCAGTATGTTTCAACCACTCTGGGACCCCGGTCAAAGACCATAAGTCATTCACAAAAATCATTAGGAACATGGTTAACGCTCTTAATATGTCGATGGTTTGAATACGATTTCCCATAGGGCAAGTTTGTACTGTGGTGGTTTGCCTCAGAAGTTAATGGATTTGCCTCAATTTTGCATAGAATATTATCTAAGTAACATGGCAAAGGCTCCAACCGCAGTAACAAACAAGATAAACCGTTTGTAATTGGTGTCGTTAATGAGCTTAACAATGGCAACGCCAGAAAACAATCCCAAGAAAATAGCTGGAAGCAACTTAAGATTGATCAATAATGAATCCCAAGTAATTGTTTTCCAAATAAATACATGAAATGGAAGTTTCACAAGATTGGTGATAAAAAACAACCATGCAGCGGTGCCCACAAATTCGTTTTTTGGCAACCTCATGGCCAAAAAGAAAATGTTGGTAAATGCACCTGCAAGATTGCCTATCATAGTGCAAATTCCCGCCATAATACCAATTGGCCCTGCAAATAACCAATGCGTGGGTACTGAACTGGATTTACGCTTATCCCACCAAATCAAAAGGCCCAAACTGATAAAGATTATAGTCACCATGCCCCATTTGAATTCCTTTTCAGGTAAGTCCTTCCCCACATACGCACCAATCAAGATTCCGGCCAGCATCCAAGGTAAAAACCGAAAGATGTATTTCCATTGGGTATGCCTATTGTAGTAAATGACTGCAAAAATATCACCGACAATAAGAAGTGGAATAATCAATCCTGTTGATTGTCGAGCACCAAAGGCCAAAGCCAGTAGCGTAACATTGAAGGTGGCTAACCCCTTTAATCCTGCTTTTGAAGTACCCATCAAAAAAGTAGCGGTAAATGCAAGTGCCCAGGCCATTAACGAAGGCTCCAATGTTGTCGATAGGTTCAAATCAGGTGTTTAGCGAACAAAGGGCAAAGGTATCCCAAAAAATCATACATTAGTATTTGACCAAACCGGACCTTTATGGAATTAAGCACGCTTGACTATAGCTTTATCATAGTTTTCTTCACAACTGTTTTAGGGATAGGAATTTACGTCTCTAAAAAATCAGGAAAAAGTTCATCAGAGTATTTCTTATCAGGAAGAACCATGCCGTGGTGGCTACTTGGTCTTTCCATGGTGGCAACTACCTTTTCTACGGACACACCAAACCTGGTGACTGACCTGGTTAGAACCAATGGTGTTTCTGGAAACTGGGGCTGGTGGTGTTTTCTTTTGACAGGAATGTTGACGGTGTTTGTTTATGCCAAACTCTGGAGAAAATCAAATGTAAACACGGATCTTGAATTCTATGAATTAAGATACGGAGGGAAGGCTGCAAGTTTTTTACGGAAATTCCGGGCGGTTTACCTTGGGGTAATGTTTAATGTGATTACCATGGCTTCCGTAACATTGGCAGCCATCAAGATTGGTGGTGTAATGTTGGGATTGGAACCTTGGGAAACGGTTGTAGCGGCTGGTTTGATTACTGTGATTTTCAGTGCTTTGGGCGGTTTCAAGGGTGTTGTTTACAGCGATTTCCTATTGTTTTTCGTTGCAATGGCAGGAGCAATTGGTGCGGCAATTTACTTGGTGAATATCCCCGAAGTTGGCGGCCTCCAAGCAGTTCTGGAGAATGAAAATGTCAAGGACAAACTGAGCATTTTACCAGATTTCAGCGACACAAAGGCGCTAATTACTGTGTTGGTAATACCATTGGCAGTGCAATGGTGGAGTTCTTGGTACCCTGGAGGTGAACCAGGTGGTGGTGGTTATATAGCGCAGCGTATGTTAGCGGCCAAAAATGAGAATCATGCAATTGGCGCTACCTTTTTCTTTAATATCATGCATTATGCACTACGACCCTGGCCATGGATTTTAGTTGCTTTGGCTTCTTTGGTGGTCTATCCAGATGTAGCAAGTATACAAGAGGCATTCCCTAATGTGGCAGAAAGCAAACTAGGGCAAGATTTAGCGTATTCCGCAATGTTGACTAAACTCCCAAGTGGTTTACTTGGAGTGGTGTTGGCTTCACTTGTAGCCGCTTACATGAGTACAATTTCAACGCAATTGAATTGGGGTTCTTCCTATATAGTCTTTGATTTCTACAAACAACAGATTAATCCTAATGCTACTGAAAAACAAATGGTAAGGGTAGGTCGTTTGTCCACCGTTGTTTTGATGGTATTGAGTGCGTTTCTGGCATTAGCACTTCAAAACGCAATGGGGGTGTTTAATCTACTGTTATCTTTTGGCGCAGGTACCGGGCTGATATTTATTCTAAGATGGTTTTGGTGGCGTATCAATGCGTGGAGCGAAATCACTGCTATGTTTTCATCTGGAATCTTAGCTATTTTAATGGAAACCACGGCATTAAAAGAAATACTATTTCACCCAGAAACGGGAGTGTTTCCAGAATGGGGGGAATTACCCTTCATCATGCTGGTCACTTCAATTATTTGGTTGACAGCGACCTTTGTAACCCAGCCAGAAACAAAGGATGTATTGAGAAGTTTCTATAAAAAAATCCAACCTGGAGGACCTGGATGGGCCAAAGTGGTGGAAGAAGCTGAAGCTGAAAATGTGCAAATTAAAGATAACAATGAAAAATGGTCGGTTCCAGCTGGACTTACTGCAATGATATTGGGGGTAATCTTAATATATTCGGTAATGTTCGCCACTGGGTATTGGATTTATGGCGAGACAAATTTAGCGTTGATTTTGACCGTTGTGGTTTTAGTATCGGCAGCATTGTTGATTCGCGCATGGAACAAACTAAAAGACAACTTATTGTAATAGCCATGAAAGATAGGATTGTAGCAGTAGACATTTTTAGAGGGTTGACTATTGTTCTTATGATTTTGGTCAACACCCCGGGAACTTGGTCCAATGTTTATGCTCCTTTGTTGCATGCAAAATGGCATGGTTACACTCCTACAGATTTGGTGTTCCCTTTTTTCCTGTTCATTGTGGGGACGTCCATTGTTTTTGCATATAAGAATAAGCAGGCGAATTCAGGTACATATAAGAAAATTACGGTTCGCAGTTTGAAACTTATTGGACTTGGACTATTTCTTGGCGCCTTTACCATTAGCTTTCCATTTATTAAGGAGTTTGCAGCTATTCGATTTCCAGGTGTTTTACAGCGAATAGGAGTAGTTTTCTTTTTTGCCGCGATTCTATTCTTGAATTTGGATTGGAAAAAGCTTGTGGGCCTGGCCTTGGTTCTGTTGGTAGGATACTGGGCCATGATGACACTTATTCCGGTAGAGGGTGTGACATCAACCTTGGAACGCGCTCCAAACAATTTCGCCAACTATTTGGACGTAAAAATCTTTGGCAGTCACAATTACAAACCAGATTATGACCCGGAAGGTTTGCTTAGTACAATTCCGTCCATAGTGAGTGCTTTGATGGGTATTTTCACAGGACTTGTTCTTGCCTCCAAAAGAGACGACAAAATAAAATCAATGCTACTCATGGGTGCCGGATTAGTGGTTTTGGGTCACATTTGGGACTTGGTATTCCCGATTAACAAAGCATTGTGGACAAGTAGCTTTGTTTTGGTAACTGCAGGGTGGGCAAATTTGGTTCTTGCATTAATTTACTACATCACGGATGTTAAAAAGATTCAATTTGGAAGCATATTCAGATATGCCGGAGCAAATGCCATTACCGTCTATTTCCTTTCCAGTTTTATAACTAAGCTTTTCTATTCCATAAAAGTGGATGGTGAAATGTCTGTACACGGCTGGCTATTCAACACCATTTACGTACACGATTTTATGTCGATGAAGTTATCCTCGATGCTCTATGGATTATCAGTAGCAGGATTTTATTGCTTGTTGGCGTATATTATGTACAAGCGAAAGCTATTTATAAAGGTGTAGTGACTTAATCACGAAGCGCTAACAAGCGTGACACATACTTGCCAATTACATCAAATTCCAAATTCACCTTCGTTCCTATTGTATAGGAATGGAATCCCGTATGCTCATAGGTATAAGGTATAATTGCTACGCTAAACCCATTCTTTTTTGAATCCACCACCGTTAAACTTACACCGTCAATAGTAATGGAGCCTTTTTCTATAGTCACATTGTTCAATTTGGAGTCATACTCAAAGCTGAAAATCCAACTCCCATCTTTTTCTTCATTTGACACACATATTGCAGTCTGGTCTACATGCCCTTGAACAATGTGACCATCTAACCGCGCGCCTAAAACCATAGCACGCTCCAAATTCACTAAATGTCCGTTGGTTAAATTCCCCAAATTGGTTTTTTCCAATGTTTCTTCAATAGCCGTAACCGTATAAACATCTCCTTCAATTGAGACCACTGTCAAGCACACCCCATTGTGCGCCACGCTCTGATCAATTTTCAATTCTGAGGTAATATTGGAGTCAATTGAAATATGTAAGTTCCCTCCTTCATTTTCCAACTTTTTTACTGTTCCCAAAGTCTCAATTATTCCTGTAAACATGTGTCTTTTTTATTGAGTAATTTTGTAGTGTAAAAGTAGCTATAACGCCATAGATTTTATGAAGGAAACAGGAAAAATAAAGCTAGGGATATCCATTGGGGATTTAAATGGGATAGGCTGTGAGGTTGCATTAAAGACGTTTTTGGATTCCAGGATGATGGATTTTTGTACCCCAGTGATCTTTGCTTCGAATAAATCTATCTCTCAACAGAAGGTGGAATTGGGACTGAATATCAATTTCAATGGCGTAAAGGATGCTTCTCAGGCGGTTGAAGGTAAAATCAATATTGTGAATGCGTGGCGGGAAACGCCAAAATTGGAATTTGGACAGGCAACAGAAGAAGCCGGGAAGTTTGCCATAAAATCACTCCGAGCAGCTGTACAGGCGTTAAAGCAAAATAAGATAGATGCATTGGTCACAGCGCCAATCAACAAAAACAACATTCAAGCTGAGGATTTCAAATTCCCAGGACATACGGATTACCTAGCCCAAGAGTTAAAAGGCGAGAGTTTGATGTTCATGGTTGCAAATAGCCTGCGGGTCGGTCTTTTAACCGATCATATCGCGGTAAAAGATGTGGCAGAGGCAATTACTCCAAAATTAGTGCGAGATAAAGTACTGACCATGGTTAATTCGCTTAAGATGGATTTTGGTATTCGACGACCTAAAATAGCCTTGTTAGGTATTAATCCGCATAGCGGTGACAATGGTACCATTGGCGAGGAGGATGACAAAATTTTGAAACCCACGGTCAAAGAATTATTTGACCAAGGGACATTGGTTTATGGTCCGTATTCTGCTGACAGCTTTTTTGGTTCTGGGTCGCACGAGAATTTTGACGCGATACTAGCAGCATATCATGATCAAGGCTTGATTCCATTCAAAACACTTTCCTTTGGCAAAGGGGTGAATTATACTGCAGGATTGGATAAAGTCAGAACTTCTCCAGATCATGGTACTGCCTATGAAATTGCTGGAAAAGGTGAAGCGGATGAGAGTTCTTTTAAGGAAGCTGTTTTTACGGCAATTCAAGTTTTGAGAAACCGAAACGAGTATATGGAACTCAATAAAAATCCATTGCAAAAACAGAAAACAAAAAAGGCGAGTTAAAATTTATCCAATTGGGTCAGAAATATGCCCATAGAATTGTAGATTTATAAATAAGTAGTATCTTTGCCCCCGCCTTTATGGGCTGGTACACAAACCTTAAGTGTATAAATGATGAAGCTAAAGGAGTTTTTTATTCCTTTTTCAGGACTGAAGTTAGGAAAGCACACGTTTGAGTACAAAATTGACAATTCGTTCTTTGAATCTTTTGAATACCAAGAATTTAACGGTGCATCAATAGCGCTTACCGCCCTATTGGACAAAATGAACAATATGATGGAGTTGGAGTTATCCGCTTCGGGTACCGTAAACGTGGATTGTGATGTCACAGGTGAGGCTTTTGACCTACCTTTTGAATCTGATTTGCACCTGGTTATCAAGTTTGGTGAGGAATACAATGATGAAAACGATGAGATTTTGATCATTCCACATGGAGAATACCGTATTAACATTGCTCAATATGTTTATGAGATGTTGGTATTGGCCGTTCCACCAAAACGTGTACACCCGGGAGTAGAAGATGGCACATTGAAATCGGAAATCTTGGAAAAACTGGAAGAACTCCAGCCAAAAGAAGTAAAAGAATCAGAAAATATAGATCCCAGATGGGACGATTTAAAGAAGTTATTAACGGATAAATAGGTTATACAATGGCACATCCTAAAAGAAAAATTTCGAAAACCAGAAGGGATAAAAGAAGAACCCATTATAAGGCCACTGCACCTACAATTGCTAAGGATTCTGTAACAGGAGAAATGCACTTGTATCACAGAGCACACTGGCATGAAGGTAAACTTTATTACCGCGGTCAGGTTTTGATTGACAAGACAGAAGAAGAGACTGCAGCTTAATGGCTAACGGTCTTCAATAAAAATTCAACTCCCGTTGTTGTACAGCGGGAGTTTTTTTATGGACCTTGGTTAAATTCAAAAAAACGCCTTTTTAGCCCATAAGTCATAGAAAATGACTAATTTTCACAGCTTTTGGGTCAAATTTGAACGTTTTTGACAAAAAAAGACACTAATATGAAAAAAACAACAGCAGCCATCACAGCTGTGGGAGGTTATGTTCCCGATTTTGTTTTGTCCAATAAAGTATTGGAAACCATGGTAGATACCAACGATGAGTGGATAACTACCAGAACGGGAATCAAAGAACGTAGAATCTTAAAGGAGGAAAACCAAGGAACTTCCTTTTTGGCGATCAAGGCAGCACAAGATCTTTTGAATAAAAGTGGTGTAGATCCTAAAGAAATCGATTTTGTATTGTTGGCAACTGCAACACCTGATATGCCGGTAGCGGCAACTGCAGCTTTTGTAGCTTCGGAGATTGGAGCAACCAATGCATTTTCTTACGATCTTCAGGCAGCTTGTTCAAGTTTTCTATATGGAATGTCAACCGCTTCCAGCTACATCGAATCAGGCCGCTATAAAAAAGTGTTGTTGATTGGTGCTGATAAAATGTCATCCATAATTGATTACACGGACAGGACAACCTGTATCATTTTTGGAGATGGCGCAGGCGCAGTGTTATTTGAACCAAATGAAGAAGGATTAGGCTTTCAGGATGAATATTTGCGAACCGATGGAATAGGTCGTCAATTCCTGAAAATTGAAGCTGGTGGTTCTATTTTACCTGCTTCTGAAGAAACAATTAAAAACAAACAGCATTACGTATACCAAGACGGTAAATCCGTGTTCAAATTTGCAGTATCCAATATGGCGGATGTATCCGGCTTGATTATGGACCGAAATGGATTGACCCATGAGGATGTAAGTTGGTTGGTCCCACATCAGGCCAATAAACGAATCATAGATGCCACCGCAAATAGAATGGGTCTTGACAAGGACAAGGTAATGATGAACATACATAGATACGGTAATACCACTTCCGCAACACTTCCATTGTTGCTTCATGATTATGAGAAGCAACTTAAAAAGGGAGATAACATCATTTTTGCAGCTTTTGGTGGAGGCTTTACCTGGGGATCCATTTACTTGAAATGGGCATATAATTCATAAATCGCACAACTAACTAAATCATATTCGATGGACATTAAGGAAATTCAAAGTTTAATCAAGTTTGTGGCCAAGTCAGGCGCCAGCGAGGTAAAGCTGGAGATGGAAGATGTAAAGATCACCATCCGCACGGGAAGTACTTCTTCCTCACCTGAAACTACCATTGTTCAGCAAATACCTATGGCGCAGGCACCTGCTATGCCTGTGGCTCCTGCACCTGCAGTAGCTCCTGAAGCTCCTGCACCTGCGGCAAGTACGCCAGAACCAGCCGCTGATGATGAATCCAAGTACATTACGATCAAGTCACCTATCATAGGCACCTTCTACAGAAAACCTTCTCCAGATAAACCACCATTTGTTGAGGTGGGCGCAAGTATCAGCCAAGGAGATGTGCTTTGTGTTATTGAAGCAATGAAATTGTTCAATGATATTGAGTCAGAGGTTTCTGGAAAGATTGTAAAGGTATTGGTAGAGGATTCCTCGCCTGTAGAATTTGATCAGCCGCTTTTCTTGGTTGACCCTTCCTAACCAAAATTCATCAGTAACTGTCTGATCCCGTTTTTTGGATAAGGCAAAGTTTACTATGGATTTATAACGCACAAGGTTATGTTTAAAAAAGTACTTATTGCAAATAGGGGAGAAATCGCCCTTCGAATTATTCGAACTTGCAAGGAAATGGGAATCAAAACTGTTGCGGTATATTCCAAAGCAGACGAAGAAAGCTTACATGTACGTTTTGCGGATGAAGCGGTATGTATTGGCCCTGCTCCTAGCCACGAATCCTACTTGAAGATACCAAACATTATAGCTGCGGCAGAAATAACCAATGCAGATGCTATACATCCAGGCTATGGATTCTTATCCGAAAATTCCAAATTCTCTAAAATTTGTGCAGAGCACGAAATCAAGTTCATAGGAGCTTCCGGTGCGCAAATTGACCAAATGGGAGATAAGGCCACCGCTAAGGAAACCATGAAAAAAGCCGGTGTTCCAACAATTCCTGGTTCAGAAGGATTACTTAAGGATGTTGCAGACGCCAAGAAGGTTGCCAAAAAAATGGGTTACCCCGTAATGATCAAGGCAACTGCTGGTGGAGGTGGAAAGGGAATGCGTGCTATTTGGTCCGAGGACGAAATGGAAAGCAATTTTGAAAGTGCCGTACAGGAAGCCACTGCTGCATTTGGTAATGGGGGTATGTACATGGAAAAGTTGATTGAAGAACCACGCCATATTGAAATTCAAGTTGTAGGGGATCAATTTGGTAAAGCTTGTCACCTTTCTGAAAGAGATTGTTCGGTACAACGGAGACACCAAAAATTGACTGAGGAGACACCTTCGCCGTTTATGACGGATTCCTTGAGAGAGGAAATGGGTAAAGCTGCAGTTAAAGCCGCAGAATTCATTAAATATGAAGGTGCAGGTACAGTGGAGTTTTTGGTGGACAAACACCGTAATTTCTACTTTATGGAAATGAACACCCGTATTCAGGTGGAGCATCCAATAACGGAACAAGTTGTAGATTATGATTTGATCCGTGAGCAGATTTTGGTTGCAGGGGGTGTCCCGATTTCAGGTAAAAACTACTATCCAAAATTACACTCCATAGAATGCCGTATCAATGCAGAGGATCCGTATAATGATTTTAGGCCATCACCTGGAAAAATCACCACATTGCATACACCAGGAGGGCACGGAATCCGATTGGACACTCACGTGTATAGTGGATACATGATTCCACCAAACTATGATTCCATGATTGCTAAGTTGATTACTACCGCCCAAACCAGGGAAGAGGCAATCAATAAAATGCGAAGAGCATTGGATGAATTTGTTATTGAAGGGGTAAAGACTACAATTCCCTTTCACAGACAGCTTATGGAGCATCCTGATTATTTGGCGGGTAATTATACCACTAAATTTATGGAGGATTTTGAAATGGATCCTAAATATCAAGATTAAAATTAACCCCGATGTAAGTCGGGGTTTTTTGTTGCTTCCTCTTAGCAGTGTTACCTTACAGCCATGAATTTAAGTTATTGGGAGTACAAAACTTGGTTTAGTAATGTTGATTTTACCATTGTTGGTAGCGGCATTGTAGGATTAAATTGTGCCCTTGAATTACGAGAGAAGCACCCCAAAAGCAAAATTTTGGTGCTGGAAAAGGGAGCACTTCCGCAAGGTGCAAGTACCAAAAATGCAGGCTTTGCGTGTTTTGGGAGTATCTCTGAAGTCATATCCGATTTGTCTACGCACTCGGAGCAAGAGGTTTTTGAATTGGTCCAAAAGAGATTCCAAGGGATACAATTGCTTAGGCAAAGATTGGGGGATAAAAACATCGGTTTCAAGCAATTGGGTGGACACGAACTCTTTTTTGAAAACAGGAATCTGTTCGCTAATTGTAAGGTCCAATTAAAGGAAGTAAATGCCCTATTGGAACCTGTTTTTGCGGAAAAACCTTTTGAGCTAACACCAAATGTATTTGGGTTTGATAAGGTAAATCAAAATTACATTACCCATAAATTTGAAGGGCAACTGGATACCGGCAAAATGATGAACACCTTGGTTCAAAAATGTCAAAAAAATGGCATCCATATATTGAATGGAATCACCGTGTCCAATCTTGAAGATAATGGCAATTTAGTGACAGTGCAGAGCCCTAATCTTGAGTTTAAAAGCAATAAAGTTTGTGTGGCCACCAATGGCTTTGCATCAACCCTGCTTTCTTCCGAAGAAGTACAACCAGCGAGAGCCCAAGTTCTCATTACGGAACCTATTGCCAACTTAAAAATCAAGGGAACTTTTCATTTGGATGAAGGCTACTATTATTTTAGGAACATAGACAATAGAATTTTATTTGGCGGCGGCAGAAATTTGGACTTTGAAACTGAAGAAACCATGGATTTTGGGCAAACAAAAATTGTTCAGGACCAATTGGAAAAACTGCTAAAGCAGGTAATACTTCCCCACCAAAAAGTACAAATAGCACAACGTTGGAGTGGGATCATGGGAGTTGGCCTTCAAAAATCACCCATAGTCAAACAAGTATCCAACAATATCTCCTGTGGCGTTCGTCTGGGAGGAATGGGTGTTGCCTTGGGATCATTGGTGGGGAAGGAGTTGGCAGAATTCCACAGCTAAATCATTCTGCCGTCCAAAAGATTTATAATCCGCTTGCCATAAGCCGCATTTTTTTCAGAATGAGTTACTTGTATTATGGTCACCCCCTCCTCATTTAGTTGTTTGAACAATTCCATGATTTCCTCCCCTTGTTTAGAATTTAGGTTTCCTGTTGGCTCGTCGGCCAACAGTAATTTAGGACTGGAAATAAGCGCGCGGGCAATACCTACCAATTGCTGTTGCCCGCCACTTAATTGAGCAGGGAAAAGATCCTTTTTCCCCACAATATTGAATCGATCAAGCATATCCGCTACCATGGCTTTTCGCTCGGCACCTTTAAGTTTTTTATACAGTAGGGGCATTTCCAGATTCTCCTGTACCGTAAGATCATCCAATAAATGGTACTGCTGAAACACAAACCCTATGTATTCCTTGTAAAGTTTTGCCCTATGCTTTTCCTTCAGTTGGTGTACGGATTCATCCAAAAAGTCATAGGACCCTTCATCAAATCCATCAAGCATTCCAATAACATTCAAAAATGTGGATTTTCCAGAACCCGAAGGACCCATGATGGAAATGAACTCGCCTTCTTTAACTTTAAGGTTGATATCCTTTAGCAAGAAAATTCGTTGTCCTCCGGAGTTTACCCATTTGAAAATATTTTGAAGCTGTAGTAACATGTTTATTGTAATTACTCGGTTCGTAAACTTTTAATTGGATTTGATCGTGCCGCTTTAATGGCCTGGAAACTTACCGTAAGCATTGTAATCCCCAGGGCGCCTAGCATGGCTAATGCAAAGATCCACCACTTTAGAATTACACGATACGGGTATTCTTGGAGCCAACCATTCATTACATAATAAGCAATCGGCACAGCGATAAAGCAGGAAATGATCACAAGTTTCAAGAAATCCTTGGACAGCATATTCCAAACGTTGAACACCGTAGCGCCTAATACTTTCCGAACACCAATTTCCTTGGTTCGCTGTTCGGCTACGAAGGAGGTCAGTCCAAACAAGCCGAGGCAACTAATTAAAATAGCTAATGCGGTGAATACACCGGACAAGGTTCCGACACGCTCTTCTGCTGCAAACTTTTCAGCATATTCTGCATCTACAAAATCATATTGAAAAGGAATTTCAGGGAAGTGCTCTTTGAACACACGTTCGATAATTGCAATATTTTGTCCTGCGCTTTGATTTGGATTCAAACGCATATTGTAGTAACTGAAATTATCGAAACGATCAAAGACATACATTGCCTGTTTAACAGGCTCATAGGGGGATTGTGCAATCATGTCCTCAACCACTCCAATTATTTTTAAAGGTGGATTTGGATCTTCAGTATCATCATCCATTAACAGCATACCCACTGGATTTTCCACGCCCAAGTATTTTTTCGCTGTCTGGTTGATAAGCACTGCTGTGGAGTCTGAGGCGAACTCTCTGGAAAAATCCCTTCCTTCAACAATCTTAAGGTTAAGCGATTTTGCATATTCTGGCGATACTTCTGTCCAAGCCAAATCTTCTTGAAATCCTTCTGGTTTTCCTTCCCAATTAAAACCACTTCTGTTGGACCAAATTCGTGTTGTAGGACTGCTTGAAGTGGACATTTCAACAATAGCTCCAGAGTTAAGGAATTCGGATCGCATTAAATCAGTTTTGCCGGAAAAGTCTTGACTAAAGGTTGGCACTTGGATCAAGCCTTCCTTATCATAACCTACGGGGCGGTTTTTTGCATAGTTGATTTGTTGCATTACAATCACGGTTCCGATGATAAAAGCTACAGAAACGGTGAACTGTACAACAACAAGGATCTTTCTGGGCAAACCAGAATATTTCCCGGACTGAAATGTTCCCTTCAACACATCTACAGGCTTGAAAGAGGATAAATACAAAGCTGGATAGCTGCCCGCCAAGAGCGAGGTGAACAAAACAAACCCTAACGAAATCAACCAAAATTTGCCGGAACTCCATGGAAATTCGATTTCCTTTCGGGCCAATTCGTTAAAGCCAGATAATGTAAGAACCACAATAAACACAGCCATTAGAAAAGCGAACAATACCACCAAAAAAGACTCACTTAAAAACTGGTTGATCAATTGGTTCCTTTGCGACCCTATGGATTTTCTGATCCCAACTTCCTTCGCTCTCTTTTCCGACCTGGCAGTACTCAGATTCATAAAATTGATACAGGCAAGCAAAAGCACAAAAATCCCAATTACGCCAAACAACCAAACATATTTGATACGGCCACCCACTTGTTTACCATTTTCAAAATTGCTGCGGAGATACCAGTCCTCCATGGGCAATAAAAACAGCTGGGGATTGAATTCAGCAGTGTCCTCATTTAAATCTTTCTTTACATTACGAATCGTGTTTGTGACTTGCTCCATGCCGACATTGTCTGCCAACAGCACAAACATTTGAAAGGAGTTGTTGCCCCAATTGTCTTCCGCATTCTTAACCCATTGGTTATTATTTACATAATTGTCCCAAGGAATCAGGTAATCCGTGTCCTTAAACGAATTGCTATAGGGCAAATCCTTATAAACTGCCGTTACCATCAGGTCGTATTGATTACTAGCTGTAACTACTTTACCAATTGGTTCTTCTTGACCAAATAGGGCTTTTGCTGTAGACTCAGACAGCATGATGGAATTGATTTCCCTTAAACCATCCTTTTCTCCTTTTAAGATTTCCAATTCCAAGTAATCAGAAGCCTCTCGTTGCATGTAATTACCGGGTCTTGAAATACTATTTTCGCCATATTTTAGATATAGGTCATTGGTCCAAGAGGACATGATCAAGTATTCAAAATTGTCCATATAGCCATCGCGCAGGGCTTTTTCCAGTGGTCTTGGCATGGCCGGTCCAGTACCTATATTCCCATTAAATGTTTGCGATTGGAACAATTGGGCCATTCGGTGTCGCTGGGAGAAATAACTATTGTATGTAAGTTCATCAAGCAGCCAGAGACCAATGATTAGGGTAACGGCCATACCTAAGGCGAGCCCTCCAACATTAATCACTGTATAGGCCTTATTCTTGATGAGGTTCCTCCAGGCGATTTTTAAATAATTCTTGATCATGATTTTCGTTTTTTGATGGTTTATTCTGTCCGAAGACTGTTTACGGGATTAGCCGTTGCCGATTTAATAGCTTGGAATCCAATGGTCGCTAAGGCAACTAAAAGGGTAAGTGCTCCCGCGAGCACAAATGCCCACATGGGTATGTTGATTCTGTAGGCAAAATTACCTAGCCAAATATTCATGAAATAATAGGAGATTGGCCCAGATAACAGGATTGCTAATGTGATTAATTTGAAAAAGTCTTTGGACACCAAAACGGTAATGTTCTGCACGCTTGCCCCCAAAACTTTTCGAATACCAATTTCCTTTGTTCGCTCTTTAGCCATAAATGCTGCAAGTCCAAATAAGCCAAGACAAGAAAGCAAAATTGAAATAATGGCAAAATATTTGGCCAAGGTGCCTGTAAGGATTTCTGCACTATAACTTGCGGCATATTCCTGATCCAGAAAATCATAATGCAATGGGTTATCGGGGAGCACATTATCAAATACGGCTTGCACAGATGCCAATGCTGTTTTGGTTTGTGTGCCATCCAGTTTTATGAACATTTCGCCAGCGTCATTTGGATCTAGCATAAAAATGGTTGGTTGAATAGGCTCATATAGTGATCGATTGTGAAAATCTTTGGTAACACCAATAATACGGCGCTGATTGCCCCAAAATTGAATAGTCTTTCCTATAGGGTCTTCACCTAGGTCCATCAAGGATGCAGCTGTTTCATTTATAACCAAATTTAATGTGTCCTGCGAGCCTTCGGCGTAATAGGACCCTTTAGTAATGGGAATTTCAAATGTTTCAGGAAAGTCATGGGCAGTCCATAAAAGTGCAAATTCGATATTTTCCTGTTCTTGGGTTTTACCTGACCAACTTACTCCACTGCTTGATGCAGGCGTGCTTAAGGGAGAAGGCCCCACAAGTGTTACGCCTTCAATACCCTCAGCATTGATAAGTTCATTGCGAAGGGCTTCATATTTTTGGGTCAAGGCCTCATCTTGGTGAATAGAAATCAAATGGTTTTTGGCAATCCCTAGATCTTTCTGATTGACGTATTCTATTTGTTTCTGGATGATCAGTGCCGAGATAATCAATAACAAAGCCAGTGAAAATTGTAAGACCACAAGACCCTTACGAAAAGAAATAGTGCCTTTTTGCTCTTTGCTAGTTCCCTTTAAAGCAGTTACGGGTTTAAAGGAAGAGATTACAAAAGAGGGGTATGCTCCGGATAAAAAGGTGGTTAGCGCAAATACACCGAAAAGTGTGAGCCATAGATACGGGGTGTTAAAATCCATGCTCAAACTTTTGTTGGTAAGGGTATTTACATATGGAAGCAAAGTTATTGTCAGTAATATCCCTAAGATGAACGCTGTTGCGGTTATCATGGAAGTCTCCATAAAAAATTGGCCTATCAACGTGTTCCTTCTCGCCCCTATGGCCTTTCTTACCCCAATTTCACCAGCTCTTTTAGCTGCTTGAGCGGTGGATAGATTTATAAAGTTGATACAAGAGATGACCAATAGGAATATCGCAGCTAATGTGAATATGCGAACATATTCAATTCGGCCACCAGATACTTCAGCTTGCTCATCAAATTGGTTGTAGAGATAGTTGTCGGAAAACTTTTGAAACAACACACCTTCCTTAAACTCACCGGTAATATTTTCGTGGAATAGGTTTTGTACCTTCTGGTTTAGGGCTTCTAAATTGGTGCCTTCTCGCAAAACAAATGCCCCTTGCATACCGTTGTTTCCCCATTCCAACATCCAATCGTTTTCACTTAAGTGTCTTTGGAATCCGTAATAAAAATCATTCTGGATAGAGGACTGCACCGGGAAATCCTCGTAGACTGCTGCTACGGCAAAATCTCCATTGTCGTAAATATGCACAGGACTACCTAAAGCTTTTGTTGGCCATTCTTCTCCCCAAAAACGTTTGGCCAAACGTTCAGATATAGCCAGAGCCTCTGGTTTTTTATCTAAATCTTCAATGTTTCCTAACAGCACTGGAACGGAAAAATTTTGAAAAAAAGCGGTATTTGTAAACGCCCCTGGAGCTCTATAATCGGTGTTTTCCAGTCTGAGATTGTCTTCAAATGTGGCGCCTATAGTTACGTAATCCTCAATTTCTGGGAATTGTGCTTTGGATTCATTCAACAAGGGATAGGAGATTCCAGCGTAAACATCTAGAACACCTTCTTCCAAAGGAATGGTTCGTTTTACCAAATAGAGTTGATCATCTTTCTCATGGTATTTATTCATGGCGTATTCATCAAATACCCACAATAACATTAGAAGTGATACCGCGATGGAAATGGACAAACCAATGGCATTGATGGCAAAGTAGACTTTGTTTTTCAACAAATTTCTCCAGGCGGTTTTTATATAATTTTTGAACATGATGGTGTTTTTGGCTGTGTTATTCGGTGCGTAAACTTTTAACTGGGTTTACAATAGCGGCCTTTATACTTTGATAACTCACGGTCAAGAGTGAAATAACGACCGCCACAATGGCCGCCAATACCAACACCCACCATTTTACTTCAATGCGATAAGAGAAATCTTCGAGCCATTTGTTCATGGCGTACCATCCAATAGGCAGTGAAATCAATATGGCAATACCCACTAGTTTCAGAAAATCGGCAGATAGCCTAAAAGTAATTTGCCCAACAGTTGCCCCCAGTACTTTCCGAACCCCTATCTCCTTGGTCCGTTTTTCGGCATTGAAGGCTGCCAGTCCAAATAAACCTAGACATGCGATTAAAATGGACAAGGTTGTGAAAATAAAGAAGATACTGCCAAGACGCTGTTCCGATCTATAGGTGTCGTTAAATGAATCTTCCATAAAGTAATAATCGAAAGGCTGTCCAGGGGCCATTTGACTCCAAATATTTTCAACGTCTGCAATGGCTACTTGAAATTCTGAAGTATGCAACTTGACGGCCATGGATTCAGCATATAGATCTCCTAAGCGCATGCATAGTGCCTCAATATCATTCCTAAACGGCGAAAAATGAAAATCCTTAACCACCCCAATTACGGTTAACATTTCAGGGTCTTCCTCACCAAAATCAGGCGTATACCTTTTACCGATTACTTCTTCGGGGGACAATCCCATAGTAGCAATAGCAGATTCATTCACTATGATACTTGTGGAGTCATTTAGGAATCTACGATCAAAACCTCGACCGGCTATTAACTCAAAATCCATTGTGCCCACATAATCATGATCAACACGCCATACTTGCATACTTATTGCACGTTCTTGGTCTGTTAGGCCATCTTCTGGGGCAAAAGTACTATCGCCTCGAGCGGATGGAGTAGGTAAAAAACTGCTTATCGTTGCATTTTCAACATAACTCAGTTTTTTGACTTCTTCTTTAAATGGACCCGATTTATCACCAAGAGTGTATACGTCATTTACAATGAGCACTTGGTCTTTTGAAAAACCAAGGTCCTTATTTTGGATATATTTCAATTGCTGATAGACTACCAATGTGCCGATAATCAGAAAAACAGATATGGCAAATTGGAAAATAACCAACCCATTGCGCACCTTACTGCCACCAAGACTGTTGCTATTTGATCCCTTAAGTACTTTTACGGGAATAAATTTGGACATAAAGAAGGCAGGGTAACTTCCTGAAAATAGCCCAAGAACCAATCCAGCTGCCAACAGAATAATCCAAAATAAAGGATTTGAATAGGGCATGGAGATATCTTTGTCGGCCAAATCGTTGAAAAATGGAAGCGCCAATATGGCAAGGAAAATCGCCAGTAACAATGCGCCAAATGATACCAGCCCAGATTCAACCAAAAATTGTCGGATAAGATCAATTTTATTGGAGCCCAAAGTTTTTCTCACACCAACTTCCTTTGCTCTTTTTAAGGAATGGGCAGTGGAAAGATTCATGAAGTTTACACAAGCCAAGACCAAAAGAAAGACCGCAATAAAACTTAGAATGTATATGCTTTGAATATTGTTGTTGGGACTAATTTCAGCCGCCCGATCCGATTTTAAGTGGATGTCTGTCAAGGGCATACTGGTGTAAATCAAGTGATTGCCAGAAGCAATGAATTGTTCTTCAGTTATTCCAGGCATGTATTGCTGTATGCCGGGGATCACATATTTACCCAAGAACCCTTTTAATGGTTCCTGCATGGCATCCACATTAGCGCTTGGGATAACTTTGAAAAAGGTTTGGTAATTGTTGCTGCCCCAATTTACGATACGAGAATCTTCAAAACCTGACATGGCCATAAATACGGTGTGGTCCCTTAAAAATGAATTTTTTGGCATGTCCTCAACAACACCGGTTACGGTAAATGTTTGGGTGTTGTTCAGTTCAAAAGTCTTACCTACGGCTTCTTGAATACCATAGTGTTTTTCTGCAGCCGTTTTGGTCAGCAACATGGTGTTTGGTTCCTTTAAGGCGGAATTAATATCTCCGGCCAAAAGTCGGATTCCGAACATTTTAAGAAATGTGGAATCAACAAAAGTGGATTGTTGCTCCTTGACATTGATTTCAGTTCCGGTTGTTTTTAGCAATACACTCCCACCCGTTCTAAATCGAGTAGTCAATTCGACTTCGGAGAAATCGTTTTCCAAGGCTTCTGCCAATGGCGCATTTACCACTGCGAACCTACGATCCTCCCCTCCAAATTTCACGTCTACATTAACACGATGAATACGATCTGCATCTGCAAACATGGTATCAAAGCTCAATTCATCATGAATATATAATGTGATCAATAGACATCCAGCTATGCCGATGGCCAACCCAAATACGTTGAGAAAAGTAAAAAAGGGCTGCTTTTTTAGGCTTCTCCAGGCAATTTTTATGTGATTTTTAAACATGACTAATCGTTTTTTGATGAGATTTTATTCGGTTCTTAAGCTTTTAATTGGGTTGGTAATTGCTGCTTTGATCGTTTGGTAGCTTATGGTGATCAAAGTGATGGTCATGATGGATAAAATGGCCACTGCAAATATCCACCAGTGTATTTCTGTTCTATAGGTGTAGCCCTGAAGCCACTGCTCCATTAAATACCAGGATATCGGAGTAGCGAAAACACCGGCAATTAGGATCAATTTGAAGAAATCGGCAGTAAACAAAGCCAATATATTGGCGACACCGCTTCCAAGGACTTTTCGGATGCCAATTTCCTTAGTACGTTGGCCTACGTAAAACAAGATCAACCCATAAATCCCTAAACAACCGATTAAGATTGCCAAAGCCGAAAAGATTTTTGATAACGACAAGTAGCGTTGCTCTTCCTCGTATTGTTCTTCAACACGATCGTCCAAGAAATTGTATTCGTAGATATAATCTTTAAAAGTGTCTTTCCAAGTTCCTTTGATTTGTGTTAAGGTGGTTGAAATGTTCTGTGTGTTGATCTTTAATGCAATTTCATCATACCATTGTGGGTTCTGCGCCATAAAAATGGGACTTATCTCTTGTGTGAAATCACCGTCATGAAAATCCTTTACCACCCCAACAATAGATGCTTTTACATATCCGCCGTTGGCTTCAAACTTTTTTCCCAATAGTTCTTCCGGATTATTGACCCCAATCTTTTTCCCAAACTTTTCGTTAACTAAAACCTCTGTAATGGAATCGGCTTTGAAATAATTACGCCCGGCAACAAGCTCCAAATCAAAGGTGTTTAGGTAGTTTAAATCTGCAAGTTTAACCTGCATACTAAATTCTTCGTATTCGGGTCTGTTGTGGTACTTTACTCCCGTTCCCCATCGGTTTTCAGAACCGCCTGGACTACTTAGGCACGCGGTAACATCTTCCACACCTGATATGTAATCTAATCTATTTGTCAATGATTCGAGTTGTACCGCTTCCAATTCTTTGGGGATTTTAACCATGACAATGGATTCCTTATCAAACCCCAAATCCGTATTAATGGCATAGTCTATCTGTCTTGAAATCACCAAAGTGGCTGCAATCAATATGATGGAAATAGCAAACTGTGCAACCACCAATACTTTGCGAGTGGATGAGCCGCCGGTATCATTGTGGTTGAGCTTTCCTTTTAATGCCAATACCGGCACAATTCGAGACATTAGTATACCGGGATAGCTTCCAGAAAGAAAGGAGATTAGAATCAATAACAGGGCTACAAAACCAAAGAATTGTACGGAAAGTAAACTTTCCATGTACAATTCCGTTTGGAAAAGTGAATTGAAGGAAGGCAGCATTAGTGAAGCGAATATGACCCCAATGCCCAATGCAAAAACACTTATCACAAAAGTTTCGGAAAGGAATTGCCAAAACAGGTGATTTTTAAAACTCCCCAGAACTTTACGTATGCCAATTTCCTTAGACCGGTAAAAGGCTTGCGCCGTGGAAATGTTGATGAAATTGATGCATCCAATACTTATCAGGAACAATCCAATAATACCAAATGCCCAAAGCAATGTTGGGTCTACGCCACCATATAGGGGATTAAAATGAACATCTGCCAATGGTTGCAATTGATATTCATGTCTGTTTTTACTCGTACTTCTATGCTTTTTTGGAAGTTCTAGCAAAGCGGTTTCAATAGCATCGACGTCTTGATTAGGTTTAAGCAACGCAAAACACTCCAGACTGGTGGTCATTCCTGTCCAGACTTCTGTGCCAGCAAAATCATCTAGTTTTTTCAGGGTCTCGAAAGAAATGATCAGACCTTCTTCAAGCATAGTGGCCCTAGGAAAATTTTCCAACACCCCAATTACTTCTATGGTTTCCATATTGTCCAAGCGCATTGTTTGTCCTAATGGATTTGAATTACCGAACAATTTTTGAGCCATATCCACTGTCACATAAGCGGTGTTAGGTTCTTCTAAACTACGAGTGCTTATATGTTCTTTTAGGGGATAATTGAAGATCTCAAAGAAGTCGGCTTCAGCGAACAACATATCCTCTTTTACCTGAATTTTTTGTTGGTTGAGTTCAAAATCCAATTGGGTGTTTTCCCAAATGGCGAGTTTGGCAACCTTCTCGGCATAGTTGTAATTCTGCCGAAACTCATTGGCAAATGCGGGAGGAACAGTCGCTTCATAATCAATATTGTCCCTATGTTCCTCCGTTACAAAACGATAAATCCGATCTGAATTCTCATGAAAATTATCGTAAGAAAGATGATGGCTTAAGAACAGATAGATTAGAATACTGCTACCAAACCCAATGGCCAATCCCAAAATATTGATTGCGGTGAAAATCTTACGTTTCATAAGATTTCTCCAAGCTATTTTCAAATAGTTCTTAAACATGGTTCTCGTTTTAGATTGTTTGATGATTGATTGAATAAACTCCTCCTAAGCCATTGCGCCCATGGGTTTGTTCTGACTCTGGGTCACGATTTGTCCATCAAATAGGTTGATTACCCTATGTGCATAATGGGAATCACGATCAGAGTGGGTTACCATTACAATTGTAGTTCCTTCTTGATTGAGTTCGGTAAGTAGGTTCATGACCTCAATACCATTTTTGGAATCCAAGTTTCCTGTTGGCTCATCCGCTAAAATTAATTTTGGATTGGTAACCACAGCTCTTGCAATAGCAACCCGTTGCTGTTGTCCACCGGATAGTTGTTGTGGAAAGTGCTTCTCTCTATGGGCAATCTTCATGCGTTCCAAAACGGTTTTTACTTTTTCCCTGCGCTCAGCCTTGCTCATTTTTAGGTAGATCAACGGCAATTCCACATTTTCGTAAACAGTAAGCTCGTCAATTAGGTTAAAGCTCTGGAATACAAAACCAAGATTTCCTTTTCTAAGTTGAGTACGTTGGCTTTCTTTTAGGCCACCAACTTGGTGTCCTGCAAATTGGTAGCTGCCTTCAGATGGATTGTCCAACATCCCAATAATATTAAGTAATGTGGATTTACCACATCCAGATGGGCCCATGATGGCGACAAACTCACCCTCGGCTACGTTAAGGTTTACCCCATTTAGTGCCAGTGTTTCCACTTCCTCAGTTCTAAAACTTTTTTTAAGGTTTTCTATTTGTATCATTTTTTGATTGTTATCTGTTTTACCAATTAGTTTAAAGACATCCTCTTAATACTGGATGTTACATATATTTATTTTAATACGATTCGTTCCGCTGTTCCAAATGTGTCATAATTACTGGTAATGACCTGATCTCCCGGTTGAAGGCCATCCAGCACCTCAAAATATCTGGAGTTTTGTTTTCCTATTCGGATATTCCGTTTTAACGCTTCACTGCCGTTGTTGTTTACAACAAATACCCACTGTCCTCCGGTACTTTGAAAGAAACCACCTTTTGGTAGCAAGAGGGCATCGCTGGAAGCACCTAGTTGCAATCTTATGTTGTAGCTCTGACCCGCTCTGATGGTTTCTGGTTTTTCTCCAGTAAACACCAAATCCACATTAAAACGACCATTTCTTACTTCTGGATAGACTTTTCGAATGCGAAGCCCATACTCATTTCCATTTCTTTCCATGCTGGCCAGTAGCTCTCTTTTAACCCGATCAATATAATGTTCGTCAATTTCAGCTTCAATTTTGAAATCTGTCAGCACGTTTACTTGACCAATACGTTCACCTTGCGCAATGTTTTGCCCAATTTCAGCATCCAAGAATCCTAATTGTCCATCAGCGGGAGCGCGAACATTCAAGTGGTCCAAACGTTCATAAACCATGCTAAGGGTTTGCCTCATCCGTTGTAAATCACCGTCCAGACTGGTCAAGGAAGTTTTTCTTAATTCGTCATCCTGTTCAGTCTGAAGTTTCACAATATCGTATTGCCTTTGGGACAGCTCATAGTTTTCCTTGGAGAGCAGATAAGTTTCCTTGGAAATAAGTTCATCTTGAAAAAGCGCCTCATTTTGTTCATAGTTACGTTTCAAACGTTGAAGATCATATTCCGCCGTGGCAAGGTTTCTTCGGCCTTCTACTTGTCTTGAATCAAAAGTCAATTTGGTGGAGCGCAAGTCATTTTGTTTTAAGGCCAGGTTACTTTCGCTTGCTAAAATCTGTTCGTAAAGGGACATGTTTTCCAATTTAAGGATGATGTCTCCTTTTTTGACCATGGTGCCTTCTTCGATTAATTTTTCTGAAACACGGCCACCTTCATAAGCGTCCATATAGATGGTAGCAATTGGCGCCACATTACCATTTATGGTAATATAATCGTCAAATTTACCTTCACTGATTTGCGCAATGGTTAATCGGTCCCGCTCTGTTCTATAGGTAGAAACGGAGGTGGAAAAAAGCAATTTCCATAGTACAAACAAAAGCAACAGACCTAAAGCAATGTAACCGTAATGTTTTGGTCGTAGTCCTTTTTTCTTTTCAAGTTGTATATCCATTTTTCTTTTTAATTGATGTTAAATACTGGTAGTCCGTTGTAAAAATCTATAGTGCTTTTGTTTACTTTCAAACGGAGACCAACCTGCAAGTTTTCGTTTTGTGCCACCCCAAACAGGTTTTTGGCTTGGAATAAATCTATGGCATTGATTAATCCTTTTTCATAGCGTTTTTGTGCAATGGAGAATGCCAGTTCCTGGGATTGTACCCTTTTATTGCTTTGCTCATATTCTGCTATTAGGGCATTTTGGGTTTGTACCAATTGTTGGATCAACTGGAACAATTCCTGTTCCTGGATTTTCAAATTGTTTTTCGCCTGTTGATAAGCGATTTTCTGTTGTTTAAGCCTGGATCGGTTTGCCCATCCATTACTAATTGGTATGCTTAGTTCCGCCCCAATGAACTTGGAGGTGTTGTCTTTTAATTGTGTCCGGAACGGGATTAAGTTACCATCGCTGTCCACATTGGTTTCAAAATACGAAGTACCTATTCCCGCAACTAAGGAAAGTGAGGGAAAAAGGAAGCCTCGTGTGGATTGTAATTGTTTTTTGGCTGCCAGCATACGGTATTCTTGGGATTTGACCAAGGGCATAAAACCTCGAGCAGTACTATACAATGAATCCACTGTGATTTGTTCTGTTAAATTAGGACCTGCTATTGACGCCACTGCAGATTGCAAGCGAAGATCTTCATCCTCTTCATAGTTCATCTCCTGAATCAACACCAATTTTGCATTGGCAAGCAAGTTCTGGTTTTGTGTGACCAATAACTTATCACCTAAAAGATTCGATTCTGCTTCGTACAAATCAGCACCTGCCATCAATCCAAGTTCCACTTGTTTATTTACCAAATCATAATTGGATTGTGAAATTTCTTGCTGCTCCAAAGAGTTAGCAACTAAGCCTTCAAAAAACTTAATGTCGTAATAGGCCTGCATAACTCTAAAAGCCAAAAGGAATTTCTGTTGCTGAACATCTTCCTGTGTGGCTTTATAGATAAATTTTGATGCTTTAATGGCGTTCAATTTTTGAAATCCTTGGAACACACCCAAATTAGCGCCCATCGAATAGTTGTTTCTGAAGAATTCAGTGTTCACAAAATCGTTGGTGTTTGGATCTTCAGAACGTCCAAATTGAATACGATAATCGGCAAATCCATTTACACTGGGCAATAAATCCCGAACGGACTGTCTGTAACTTTCTTTGCTGGAATCTTTGGTGTAAGATGTATTCAATACCTGAAGATTATGTTCAATTGCATAAGCTACACATTCATCCAAAGACCAAGTTTTTTGACTAAAACTTATACTGGAGACCAGAATTGTTAGTACTGTTAAATATGTTTTCAAGTTCATTTTTTAATTGCTGTGCCAAAATGATTGCTATTCCTGTGCCAAAACCATAAAGCCTTGATAAACAATTAGATATATTGTATGATTCACTTCATCGCCCATTGAGGTGTAAAATATTTGTACAAAAGATGTCCAATATTTTTACACTCATTCGCATTTTCCCAACTCAAATTGTAGTTTTAGCGCCAAGCAGAACTAAATTTTCATGGTCGAAGCCAAAATCTTAGTCATTGATGACAATAAAAGTGTCTTAAGCGCACTGGATATTCTTTTGCAGTTTGAATACAAAAGTGTCGAAACACTATTTAATCCCAATCAGATATCTTCTTATCCTAACATGCAGCAAGTAGACATTGTACTATTAGACATGAATTTTTCTGCCGGCGTAAATACAGGAAATGAAGGTTTGTTTTGGTTGAATGAGATAAAGAAGAAATCGCCCAATACCTCAGTGATCATGATGACAGCATATGGTGCTGTTGACTTGGCCGTTAAAGCATTAAAACAAGGCGCTTCCGATTTTATTTTAAAACCATGGAACAATGAACGCTTGCTCACAACGGTTAAGTCCGCCTATGAGTTAAGGAAATCAAAACTTGAAATCCATGAGCTTAAACAAAAGGAGAATAAACTGAAGCAGGTAATCAATGAGGACAAGAATTTTATCATTGGAAACTCCAAGGCACTGACCGCTGTGCTTAATTTGGTGCGTAAGGTTGCTAAAACCGATGTGAATGTTTTGATTACTGGAGAAAATGGTACAGGAAAAGAACTCATTGCACGAGAGTTACACCGGTTGTCAGCTAGAAAAGAAGAGCTCTTTATTGGGGTTGATATGGGCTCAATTGCCGAAAATCTATTTGAAAGCGAATTATTTGGACATACCAAGGGATCATTTACAGACGCTAAAGAAGACCGCGCTGGAAAATTTGAAGCAGCACATAAAGGCACCTTGTTTCTTGATGAAATGGGTAACCTTTCCTTGCAAATGCAAGCAAAACTCTTATCAGCCATACAAAACAAATCGGTGGTTCGGGTTGGTTCAAATAAATCAATTGATGTGGATATCCGTTTGATCAGCGCTACGAATTGCAATCTGGAACAAATGGTTGCGGACGGTTTGTTCAGAGAGGATTTGCTTTATCGTATCAATACCATAAATATTGAGGTGCCCCCGCTCCGTGAACGTGATGGTGATATTTTGGTATTGGCAGAATTCTTTTTAAAGAAATTTGCCGCTAAATACGACAAGCCAGGCCTTCGAATGAATAATCTTTCTCAGGAAAAGCTTATGGATTATTCATGGCCGGGGAACGTTAGGGAACTACAGCATACCATAGAACGTGCCGTAATTCTTTCAGAAGGAAATGTTTTGAAACCTACAGATTTTCTTTTGCACACTAAAGCATCAACTATTTTTGACAATAACCCTTCCACCCTTGATGAAATGGAGCAGCAGATGATTACTAAAGCACTAGAGGAGCACGATGGTAATCATAGCGCTGCTGCCGAACAGTTGGGAATTTCCAGACAGACGCTTTATAACAAACTCAAGAAAAAGAACAGCTGATGGCCAGTCGTAATTTTTATATTCAACTCATATTCAGTGTACTGGTGATTACGCTAACTGCGCTGTTATTGGCATGGGCCATAGTGCAAGACTGGTACTTTACTTCGGGATTGGCATTGATTCTTTTAGTGACACAGGTCTACGGATTGATACGGTTCATCAACAGGACAAACCGTAAAATCGCTTATTTTTTTGATGCCATCCGAAATGAGGATTTTACGTTGCGGTTTCCGGAACGGGTGACCATAAAATCCTTCAAAGAACTGAATAAAAGTTTAAATAGGGTAAATGGACTGATTCAAGAAGTACATCTTCAACTACAAATAAGAGAACAATACTACCAAGAGATTTTAAAGCAAGCGAGTATAGGGATCATGACCTTCAACGAGAAAGGACATATCCTGTTTTCCAATCCAACCTTGGAAAGGTTGCTGAACTATACACCACTAAACCATATAAAACAATTGGCCCAAGTGGATCAAGAGCTTTATGAGGTGATTGAAGCATTTAAACCTTTTGACAGAAGGTTGTTCCAATTAAGTAATGAAAGGGAACAATACCAATTAGCCTTGAAATCCACCCCATTGGTTTTAGATGGACAATCCCTCCTACTGGTTGTAGTGCAGGATATCAAAGCAGAACTGGATGAAAAGGAAACGGAATCATGGGTGCGATTGATTCGAGTTCTCACGCACGAAATCATGAACACCATTACACCTATTGCATCTATATCGGATTCCATCAGTAAATACTATCGAAAAGGTGGCGAGATGGTGGATTTGCAAGATTTGGAGCAAGCGCAAATTGAAAACACTTTGAAAGGCCTGGAGGTAATCAAGGATCAAGGTAGCGATCTTATGGATTTTGTACAATCGTATCGAAGTCTGCTCAGTGTTCCAGAACCAAATAAGTCATTGGTGAAGGGAAAAGATTTGTTTGATAAAATATCGATTTTGATGTCTTCGCGTGTAGAAAACACAAATGCGGAATTCACCATGAAATGTAATCCGGAGGATTTGGAATTTTTCATTGATGAAAAACAGCTTTCACAAGTGTTGATCAATCTTTGCAAAAATGCCTTACAAGCTGTTAGGGAACAAGAGCATGGAAAGGTGCAATTGATTGCTGGCCTAGATCGGGAAGGAACCAAATTCATTGAAGTAAGGGATAACGGACCAGGAATTCCAGCTGAATTAATGGATGAGATTTTTGTCCCCTTCTTTACAACGAAGACCGAAGGCACAGGGATTGGTTTAAGCCTATCAAAACGTGTAATGCAATTGCATGGCGGGAGTTTAACCGTTTTATCCGTTCCAAATCAACACACTATTTTCCGTCTGGCCTTTTAACAATTTTGAATGGAACTCAAAGAAATCTTACTTGACTTTTGTTGGATACATGTCAATATTAAAAAAGACTTGCTGTCCAAACGCAGTATTTCGCTTCAAGAATCCTTGAATTCTGAAACCAAAAGCAGCGCTGGGGACAAACATGAAACAGGTAGGGCCATGGTGCAATTGGAACAAGAGAAATTGGGACAACAACAAGTGGTTTTGGACCAAATGCAACGGGTACTTCAGCAGATTAATATAGAAAGCCAAAATCAAAAAGTAGGATTGGGAAATCTGGTAAAGACTACCCTAGGGACATATTTTATTGCTATTGGTGCAGGGGTTTTTAAAATGGAAAACGGGGAAATGGTGTATTGCATTTCTGCCAATAGCCCAATTGCACAATTGGTAATGGGAAAGATGCCTGGAGCTTCCTATGTCTTTCGCGGTAATACACATAAGATTCTAAAAATAACTTGAAAATATCTCGTTTAAATAGATTTTGCCTGCTATTCTGAACCACCCATTGCCTGCAGTCTGTTATTGATGGTTTCCAAGGAAATATTTAGAAATACGGTATCTCCGGCTTTTAGTTTTTTTGTAGCATTGAAAAACAACACGGTGCCTTCTATTTTTTTGCACTCTACTAAGTAATGACTGCCTTTGAAGTAGGCTTTATTAACTGTTACTTCCAGTCCAGATTTATTCGAGATTTGAAACTCATGTGGATAAATGAGAACGGATCTATCTATTTCCGCATAGGATTTGAGTAAGCGTATGGGCACTTCATTTACCCTGCCAAATAAGGAAGCCACGTAATAATTAGGTGGATTTTGATACAGGGTTTTGGTTTTATCCAAAGCAATTGCTGAGCCATTTTGAAGTACCATAGTATGATCCGCGTAAGGGAGCACATCATCCGTATCATGACTTGCAGTTATTATGGTGATTTCCTTTTGCCTTAGATAGGAAAACAATTTAGTGCGGAGGGTATTGCGTTTAAAATTATCTATATGTCCAAAAGGCTCGTCCAATAGTAGTAACTCTGGTTCTTGGGCGAGAACACGTGCTAGTGCTACGCGCTGTTGTTGACCTCCACTAAGGTTTTTAACCTTCACATTGGCAAAGGCCTCCAGCTCAATCAAATTAAGCAACTCTTGAATACGTTCAGCATGCGATTCTTGTTCAAAAACCGAAAGGTGTTGCGCAATATTTTCGGAAACGGTGGTATAAGGCATTAGATCAAAATCCTGGGAGAGGTATTTCATATAAGATTCACCCGGGACCAAATTATAATTGGGTCCCAATGCTACCTTGTCTCCCCACTGGATAGAACTATTCTCAACATGTAAAATGCCATAAATGATCTTTAGCAAGGTACTCTTACCTGAGCCACTCTCGCCCATTAACGCCAAATGTTGCCCTTTGTCCAATTGAAAGTTAATGTCTTCCAAAATGGGCTTTTTCTGGTAACTAAAAGAACTTATTTGAACGTTGAGCATGAGGTTAATAAATTAATCCGCTTCTTTAGAAACGGATTAATGCCCGATTACGGTATTTTAATCTTTAAATTCTTTGAGAACAGCTTGGTTGGGTAACTGATCGTAGCCCATGTTAAACAAGGTGAAGCCAAAAATATCAGCATACTGCTCAATCGTTTTACTTACAGGTGTGCCTGCACCATGTCCTGCGTTGGTCTCAATCCGAATCAACGTTGGCTGCGGTCCATTTTGTTTGTCTTGAAGTTCTGCCGCAAATTTAAAGCTATGTGCTGGTACCACACGATCATCATGGTCGCCTGTTGTGACCAAAGTTGCAGGAAAGGACGTCCCTTCCTTAATATTATGTAACGGAGAATAATTCTTCAAATAGTGGAACATTTCCTCGCTTTCTTCTGAAGTTCCGTAATCATACGCCCAGCCTGCTCCAGCGGTAAACGTGTGGTAGCGTAACATGTCCAATACGCCAACGGCGGGTAGTGCTACTTGCATTAAATCTGGACGCTGGGTCATGGTCGCCCCAACTAATAAACCACCATTTGACCCACCACGAATTGCCAGGTATTCTTTTGAGGTATATTTTGCTTCTATTAAGTATTCGGCAGCAGCAATGAAATCATCGAATACATTTTGTTTTTGCTGCTTGGTCCCTGCAATATGCCATTTTTTCCCATATTCGCCTCCACCTCTAAGATTAGGTACGGCATAAACACCACCTTGTTCCATCCATATGGCATTTGTAATACTGAAATAAGGAGTAAGACTTATATTGAATCCGCCATAACCATAAAGTATTGTTGGGTTCTTCCCGTTCAATTCCAACCCTTTTTTATAGGTGATGATCATAGGCACTTTGGTGCCATCTTTTGAGTTGTAGAACACCTGTTTGGATTCGTAATCATTAGGGTTGAAATCGATTTCTGGTTCCCAATATTGCTGATAGTCCCCGGTTTCAACATTGTATTTGTAGGAAGAACTGGGTGTATTGTAATTGGTGAATGAAAAGTAAAACTCTGCGTCTTCTTTCTTGCCGCCAAAGCCATTCGCGCTTCCAACTCCTGGAAGATTAACTTCCCGTATCATATTGCCTTCATAATCGTATTGCAGTACTTTGGAAATGGCATCTACCATATATTCTGCAAAAAAGTAGCCGCCACCTGTACCTGCTGTCAGCACATGCTCTGTTTCTGGAATTACATCGTTCCAATTATCCGCTCCAGGATTTGAGGCGTCAACAGTAACCACTTTTTTGTTCGCCGCATTTCTATTGGTCACCAAATACAGTTTTGGGCCATCATTATCAATAACGTAAGTATCTGAATCGGTATCGTCCAAAATTGTCACCAACGGACTACTTTCAGAACGTAAATCTTTTAAATAGAGTTTGTTTCCTGATGTTGAGGTAGAGGCAGAAATAAAGAGATAGTTTCCGTCTTCAGAAACATAGCCGCCAACATAACGATGTTTTTGCTCAGGTGTTCCACCAAAGATAACTTGGTCATCAGTTTGTGCAGTACCTAATTTATGGTAGTATAATTTATGTTGGTCGGTTTTGGCAGAAAGTTCACTGCCTTGCGGCTTATCATAACTGGAATAGAAAAAACCGTCGTTCCCATTCCAAGAAATTCCGCTGAATTTGATATCCACTAAAGTGTCCTCAACTATTTCACGATTAGCCGTATTTATTACAACTCCTTTTCGCCAATCGCTACCCCCTTCCGAAATTAGATATGCTGCTTTGGACCCATCTTTGGTAAAACTTAAAGACATCAACGAAGTAGTGCCATCTTCAGAAAATTTATTTGGGTCTAAAAAAACCTCTTCCTCACCGGACTCCTTTTTTCGGTATACCACATATTGATTTTGAAGACCGTTGTTTTTGTAGAAATAGGTGTAATCCCCTTCTTTAAATGGAGACCCAACTTTCTCGTAGTTCCAAAGCTTTTCCAAGCGGTTTTTAAGATCTTCCCTAAAGGGAATTTTATCCAAATACCCAAAAGTGGCAGCATTTTGTTCCTTTACCCAAGCTTCCGTTTCTGGACTCCTATCATCTTCAAGCCATCTAAATGGATCTTGAACTTCAGTTCCAAAGTAGGTATCTACGGTATCAACTTTTTTAGTGGTAGGATAGGTCACTACTATAGGTTCTCTTTGAAGTGCATTTTGACAAGCGGCCATTACAATAACAACGGTTAACAGACAGATTTTTTTCATTTTTATCAGATTGATGATGATAAAAATAAGCAAATCTGTAGTGCTAATAAAAAGCTTGCCTTTATGCTATGATTATTAGGAAACGGCCTCCGAAGTATTGGGAACCAGATTATTGGCAACCAAATATTCCGCAATTTGAACCGCATTGGTTGCAGCGCCTTTTCTGAGGTTATCCGAAACTATCCACATATTCAACGTATTGCGCTGTGTTTCATCCCTTCTTAGCCTTCCCACAAAAACATCGTCCTTATCATGGGCGTAGATGGGCATGGGATAAGAATTGGTTTCAGGGTTGTCCTGGACTACTATACCTGGAGTCTTGCTTAACAATTTTCTGATGTCAGCAAGGTCGAAATCTTCATGGAACTCAACGTTCACAGATTCAGAATGCCCCCCAGCAGTAGGGATTCTAACTGCAGTTGCTGTTACGGAAAAAGTTCTATCATCAAGAATTTTCTGTGGCTCACGTGCCAACTTCATCTCTTCTTTGGTATAGCCATTTTCCATAAAAACGTCACAGTGCGGTAGTGCGTTTCTACTTATAGGATATGGATAGGCCATTTCGCCCTCAACACCATTGATTTCATTCTCCAGTTGTTGGACGGCTTTTACACCTGTGCCGGATACAGATTGGTAGGTAGAAACCACCACACGTTTCATTTTGTATTTCTTATGTAAAGGATTCAATGCCATTACCATTTGAATGGTAGAGCAATTGGGGTTAGCTATGATTTTATCGGTGGCAGTTAGTTCATTGGCGTTGATTTCGGGAACCACAAGTTTTTTGGATGGATCCATTCGCCAAGCCGAGGAATTGTCTATTACGGCTGTACCTACTTCGGCAAATTTTGGGGCCCATTCCAAAGATGTTCCACCACCAGCTGAAAAGATTGCAATTTCTGGCCGTGCTTTAACTGCATCTTCCAGCCCAATTACGGTGTGCTCCTGGCCTTTGTAACTCAGCGTTTTTCCAACGGAACGTTCCGAAGCCACTAAAAGTAATTCCGATATAGGAAAATCACGTTCAGCCAAAACTTTCAGCATTACCTCTCCCACCATACCAGTGGCACCTACTACTGCTACTTTCATTTGTATTGAATTTGAACGAACAAATTTAGGACAGAATAAGTTCTAAACAAGTGTAAACAGTCCAACTAAATAATAAATAACAAAATGTTATAAATAAAACAACCGCCAAGTTTTTTGCGAATCAACTTGACGGCTTTAAGATTACAACAGTGGTGTAGCGGTCACCGGTATTGCCGGTAAACGTTTTATTATTTTTTCAAGGCATCACGAATTTCAGCCAGCAATTCTTCTGCAGTTGGACCTTTTGGTGCTTCTGGAGCAGGTTCTTCTTTCTTTTTCATCTTGTTCACAGCTTTTACAATCATGAACATTACAAAAGCAACAATGACAAAGTCGATGACATTGGTCAAAAACTCACCCCAAAGTATGGCCACCTCACCTACTTTTTCACCTGCATCGTTCATGGTCCCTTCCTTGATTATGTATTTGACATCTTTGAAATCAGCATTGAACAGCAACCCAATAAGTGGGGAGACAATTCCTCCGGTAAACGAAGCAACAACTTTGTTGAATGCGGCACCCATGACGAAACCAACCGCGATATCCACGAGGTTCCCTTTCATGGCGAAATCCTTAAACTCCTTTAAAAATCCCATGTTTATAGTTATTTATTTTGGTTAATACGTATACAATGTAACCAAAAAAGGCCTTGGAAACAATTGACAGTCCTTTTTCAAGGATCAATAAGGACCCTTTTTACCCTTGATGAAATTGCGGTAAGAATTTCATAAGAAATTGTTTTGGCGCTAGCAGCAAATTGTTCTGCGGAACTGGAAGCCCCAAAAACCAGGACTTCATCACCTTCTTTGCATTCGATACCTGTGACATCCACCATGATCATGTCCATGCAAACATTCCCAATGATCGGCGCTGGTTTTCCATTGATGCTAACAGAGCCCTTCATGTTTCCATATTGTCTCCCAATCCCGTCAGCGTGACCTATAGGTAAAGTAGCCGTGGTTTTATATCCATCGGAAGTAAAAGCCCGGTTATAACCCACGCTTTCATTCGGTTCTATTTTATGTAGTTGTGAGACTACGGTTTTTAAGTTGGCCACTGGTTTTAATTGTGCATCAATGGCAGCACTATTTCCATAACCATATAGACCGATGCCGCTGCGGACCATTTCAAATTGCGCCTCAGGATAATTCAAAATTCCAGAAGTGTTGAGCATATGCCTGAATGGTTTGTAACCCAACAATTGATCCAGTGACTTTGCAATTTTGGTAAAGCACTCAATTTGGTTTAGACTAAAAGCTTTTTCCTTTGAATCCTCTGAGGCTGCAAGATGGGAAAATATGGAAACGATTTTAATAGCCGTTTTGCCTTCCAAATGTTGCATGATGTACTCCACATCGTTTTCCCAAAACCCCAAACGATTTAATCCCGTGTTGAACTTTATATGGACCGGGTAATCGGTTGTTTGTAATCTTTCCGCAGTTTCCAGAAATCGCTTCAATATTCTTGGGGAATACATACTGGGCTCCAAATGATAATAAATCAACAATTCAAAATTCATTGGCTGTGGATGCAAAACAAGAATCGGGGTTTTAATTCCAGACTCACGCAGTAGAACACCTTCTTTGACGTAGGCAACTGCGAGATAATCGGTGCCAAGGGATTCCAATTTTTTTGCGACTGCCACCATATCACTGCCATAAGCAAACGCTTTTACAACACCTAAAAACTTTGTGGAATCAGAAATTTTGGATTTTAAATACCTGTAATTGTGTTCAAGTGCAGATAGGTCAATCTCCAGTGTAGTTTCGCCAATATTAGCCATTGGCAGTTTTCTTTTTATTGGTGACTTCTTCCCCCTCAACATCCATTTGACTTACCTTTTCTTTTAACATGGCTTTGTAGAATGCTGCCCTGCTCAAAGGTTCATATTCTCCGGTTTCTCCCAAAAGAACCAGGTTTTCGTCATTGCTTTTTCTAAAACTGTAGTTGGCCAAATTACCTGTTCTTGTGCATACTGCATGAACCTTGGTGACATATTCTGCAGTAGCCATAAGGGCGGGCATGGGGCCAAATGGGTTTCCTTTGAAATCCATGTCCAATCCTGCAACAACCACACGAATTCCTCGGTTGGCCAGGTCGTTGCATACAGTGACAATCTCATCATCAAAAAATTGGGCTTCATCAATCCCTACCACATCGCAATCATCGGCCAATAATCTAATGTTTGCAGCGGCAGGTACAGGAGTTGACCTAATCTCATTGGCATCGTGCGAAACTACCATGTCTTCATGATAGCGAGTGTCCACAATGGGTTTAAAGATTTCTACTTTTTGCTTTGCAAACTGCGCTCGTCTTAAACGTCGGATGAGTTCTTCTGTTTTTCCAGAAAACATGGAACCACAGATGACTTCTATCCATCCGAATTGTTCTTTAGGGTTTACCGTGTTTTCAAGAAACATACTGTACTTTTAAACGAAATTGGGAAGTTTTTTCGTTTTATTCAAGGAAACATAAAACTACTTATTAAAAGAAGCGTTACGATAAGTGTCAAAATTTAACCTTTTGTTCGTAATATCGTACGTGAATTCAGATTAAATTTATAGTAAAGATTAGTAGCGATGATAAGGAAATTAAGGGAAGATTTGATCAAATTGTCTACGGACATTATCACTTCACGGGAAGATAAGGAACTCACAGAACTTTACGATCAGGCCAAGGAACTCTATGAAAAATTGGCTGTACTTCGTTTTATTGATGAAAAATTGAGTGACATTGAAGTGGATGTTTCCAAAAACGTAATTGCTACTCGATTTGAAAAAATGGCGAATGCCGTGCTAAGTGGGAATATCTCCGTTCCTGAAAGCAACCCGCATGAAGAGGACATTATTATCCCGGGAATGGAAACCATAAAAGGTATGGTATCCGAAATGCCCACAGATACCGCTGTTGAACATGTTTTTACTGAATTTGTAGCTAAACAGGAACCCATTAAGAACGAAAAAGAGATCTTAACCGCGAGTGATAGTTCAGTTAAAGCAGGTAAATCCCTAAACGACACTTTTGTGAAGGAATATCAGGTTGGTCTCAATGACAAGCTGGCCTTTGTAAAACACTTGTTCAACAATAACACAGAAGATTACCAACGGGTACTTTCCCAGTTAAACACCATAGACACAGAAGAACGATCTATTTCCTTTATTACTAATATGGTGAAGCCAGAATACAACAATTGGGAGGGTAAAGAGGATTACGAATCTCGTTTCATGGCTTTGATTGAACGAAGGTTCGCCTAATTCCAGAACCAAATTCTTTTTATACTTTTAGGAAGAACAATCCTAAAGTAACTTCAAATGAAACTTAGATCGATTGCATTTTGGCTTTCAACTAGCCTGCTAACACTCATGATGTGTTTTTCTGTCTACAATTACTTCTTTAACAACGAAGCCATTGTAGGATTTTTCCAAAATATGGGTTATCCTGTGTATCTCATTTATCCTCTTGCCATTGCCAAAATATTAGGTTTGGTGGCGATTTGGGGCAACTTTTCAAAGTGGTTGAAAGAATGGGCCTATGCAGGGTTCTTTTTCAATACGGTATTAGCCTTTTTTGCACATTATATGATCAGTGATGGCCAACATATGGGAGCTGCTCTTGCTTGCGTTTTTGTGTTGACTTCGTATTTTACCGGTAAAACGGTAAGACCTTAATCTAAATTTATGGGAAAGTTGTTCTTGGTGCCCACACCAATTGGCAATTTGGAGGATATGACCTTAAGGGCAATCAAAGTGCTAAAGGAGGTGGATTTAGTCTTGGCTGAAGATACCCGTACAAGCGGAAAACTCCTTAAACATTTTGAGATTGAAACGCCTTTGCAGAGCCACCATATGCACAATGAGCACAAGCAGCTGGAATCCCTAGTTCAGAAACTGAAAGGAGAGGTGCGAATGGCCCTAATATCCGATGCTGGCACACCGGCCATTTCCGACCCTGGATTTTTACTTACACGGGCATGTGTAACAGAAGGTATTGAAGTGGAGTGCTTACCTGGAGCCACTGCTTTTGTCCCTGCCTTGGTAAACAGTGGTTTACCAAATGATCGATTTACTTTTGAAGGTTTTCTTCCCGTAAAGAAAGGACGGCAAACACGTTTGCTGCAACTGGCAGAAGAAAAAAGAACCATGGTTTTTTATGAATCACCCCATAAATTGTTGAAGACCCTAACGCATTTTGGCGAGTATTTTGGAATGGATCGTGAAGCATCGGTTTCTAGAGAGTTGACCAAGATGTATGAAGAAACAGTTCGTGGTTCGCTATCTGAACTTTTGGATTACTTCAATAAAAAAGCACCCAAAGGCGAGTTTGTAATTGTAGTGGCCGGTAAAAAATAACGAAAGGCATACCTGTATTTTACGACCAATACGGTACAACGATCAGCCAAGATGGTCCAAAAACTTATTCCAGAATTAAATAAAGTATACTTCATAAACCAGTATACCCTCTTCCATATTCTATCTGGTTCAGGAAGTATCCAGGTAGACTTCAGAAATTATGATAACTGGAAGGACAAGGCTATTTATTTAGAAAAAGGCCAGTATATAAAGTTTCTTTCCAATGACTTTGTGGTGCGTTCCATTGAATTCCCTTCCAAGGAATTATTCTATGATCAAGATGTAAGGGTACTTTTTAAACATTTAATTTCACTAGGGTATATAAATTTTAGTGAATGCGATGAATGTGAGCGCTACATAGCTGATTCTATTTTTGGTTCCAATACGCGTCAAATCATAGATGTTTCTTTAAAGCAATGGTATTGGCAAAATCCATTTAATGCCAGCAAAGATGAGTATCAGGTAATATTTGACGTAAAGGAGTTGATAGATAAGGAATACCATAACAACCTCACCAACAAGGATTTTGAAGTATTGATCCAGGATAATGGCTTTAATGCGCAAGCTTTGGTGAAAAATAAATTAGGGATTACCATTAAAACGCTTTTCAACAAGAAGAAGCTGATGGAGAGTCAAAAAGAGGTCGCTTTTTCCGATAAGAGTCTTAAGGAAGTGTCATACGATATGGGGTTCAAGGACCCAGCGTACTTTAATCGTGTGTTTAAACACAATACAGGATATTCCCCCTCTGAGTTTCGCAACAATTTTGATTATGATCGAAATGATCCATTTGTTGAGGATTTATTATTCCTGCTCAAAGAACATCACGACACACAAAGATCATTGGCTTTTTACGCCGATAAAATGAATGTTTCCGTAAAAACACTTTCCAAGAAAACAAGGGCTAAAATGAACAAGTCTGTGGGGATGTTAGTGCGGAATGAGATTATTAAGACCTCAAAGAATTTACTTATGGCTGGTGAACCTATTAAGCAGGTATCGCTGCAACTGGGCTTTGAAGAACCCAATCATTTCTCTACTTTTTTCCGCCATCACACTGGTAAGACTCCTTCAGAATTTCTTTCCTAAAAAGTACAAGAACAGTATCCTTTTTTGTAGCAATATCCAATGTATCTAGTTGGAAATTTGCCCTGTAATTACAACTGAAATTTTATTCAATACTAAAAACAAGGCATATGGATATTAGAACCCTAGCTACAGAAATGGACAACGTAGTTGCACAAGGTGCAATCGTTGAGGCCGTTGAGAAGTACTTTGCCGATGACGCAAATACTTCCGATTACAACAAGGTAACTACCACAGGCAAGGCCCAGATGGTAGAGAAAATGAAAGGTTTTGCAGATGCGATTGCCAAAGTAAATGGCATCCAATTGCACAGGACCATTGTGGACGGAAATGTCTCCGCTTCAGAATTTACATTTGATTTTTTGATGAAGGATGACAGTACAATTTACTGGCATGAAATCATTCGCAGAATTTGGAATGAGGAAGGGCAGGTAATTCAAGAGGAATACTTTAACGCCTAATCATTTACCATGAAACTTAGGTTTATCACACCAACTTTACATGGGGTGGCGGATTATACCGCAGGATTAGGACTTATGGTGGCTCCGTTTCTTTTGGGACTGGGAGCTTCCTCTGAATGGGCAGTATGGTTTTCGGTATGTACAGGGGTAGCCGTTTTTGCGGCTAGTTTGCTTACCGATTACAAACTAAGCGCCTATAGATTGATTCCGTTTCAAGGACACTTGGCCATAGATCTTTTAGTGGCCGTGACCTTTATGATACTTCCTTTTGCACTGGGATTCTCCGGTTTGGATGCAGCCTATTATTGGTTCAATGCCACGGTGGTTTTCCTGGTTGTATCATTAAGTGCAAGTAAATAAAGTAAAACAATTAAAACATTAGAAATGAATTTTTTAAAACAAGTAACACTAGTATTCGCATTGGTTTTCGCCATGCAAACAAGCTTTGGACAAGATAAAAAGGCAAATAACATTGATAACAGTAACATTGCCCTTCAAGGGTATAGTCCGGTCTCCTATTTGGATTTGGGGATTGCACAAAAGGGACTTAAAGAGCACAAATCCGAGCACAACAAGGTGGTTTATTACTTCACCAGTGCTGAGCAAAAAAAGAAGTTCGACAAAAACCCAAGCAAATACATGCCTCAGTATGGAGGGTACTGCGCCTTTGGAGTATATGCAGGAGCGAAATTCCGACCAGATCCCAATAAATTCATTGTAAAGGATGGAAAATATTTCCTATACCTCTATAACATTGAATTGGATGCACAACAATTGTGGTTGGCAGAAAACAACCATAACAAATTGGTGAGCACGGCAAACGAAAACTGGAAGAAATTGAAAAGTACTTACAACTAGTTTTTTGTGATGTGTTGATTTGGAAACACCTTGGCAATTGGGCTAGGGTGTTTCGCTTTTTATTAAATTCCAATCCAAATGAAAGCCTTACTACAGAAAATAAGAAAATGTGAAATCTGTAAAGAACATTTACCGCTAGGACCAAGACCCATTATTGCTGCGGAGTCAAAAGCAAAAATCCTGATAATTGGACATGCGCCCGGCACCAAGGTTCATGCATCGGGAATTCCATGGGATGATCAAAGCGGTAAGCAACTTCGGAAATGGATGGGGGTGTCTGAAGACTTGTTTTATGATGAAACATTCATTGCGCAAATGCCAATGGGATTTTGTTATCCTGGTAAAGGAAAATCTGGAGATTTACCGCCGAGACCCGAATGTGCTCCCCAGTGGCATCAACAAGTGTTAGATCAATTGGTAAATCTTGAAATGGTACTGCTTATTGGGCAACATTCCCAGCGTTTTTATCTAAAAGACAGATTGTATAAAAGTCTAACTGAGACGGTAGCGCATTTTGATGAATATTTACCACAACACTTTGTAATGCCGCACCCTTCGCCAAGAAACCGTTTTTGGCTTCGGAAAAATCCTTGGTTTGAGGAAGAGGTAATTCCGGTTTTACAGCAAAAAATAGAACAGTTGGCAGCAACTCAGTAAGATATATTGGAGCGCAAACGACTAAAAGTTTCAGGTTTCATATTGAGGTAGCTTGCCAAGTATTTCTGAGGAATTACCTTCAAAGCTTCCGGGCAACGTTGCATAAATGTTAGGTATCGTTGTTCCGCTGATAACGTCAAGATTTCGACCTCACGATGTAATCGACCAAAGAGAATGTTCTTAAAAAATTCATGACCCCATACATAAAACCCAGGATAATTTTCAAATAGCCACTGATAATCTGTCAAGGATATGGCCAACAATTTGGAAGGTTTCAAGGCCTCCAAAAAACTATGCGAAGGTTCTTGGTTGATAAAGGAGTCAAAAACACCTGAAGGGCTGCCTACGTAGGAAAATCCCAAGACCACTTTTTCGCCTTTTTCATTTAAGATGTAGATGGCTTGTACACCCTCCAAAACAAAATAGAAATAGCGTTCTATACTCCCGGCCTCGGTAATGAAGTCGTATTGCTTGAATTCTTTTTCTACCCAAAGCGACTTGAAATGGGCAATATCGATAGCGCTGAAATCGACATGGGAAAAGAAAGCTTTTAAACGTGTAAAATTGGCATCATCCATATGAAAAGGAATTCCCTTTAAATTTAAAAAGAACCCTTATCATGAAAAAGTTATTGGTGAATTCCTGATAAAATACCTTCAATTTGAACCATGTGTCTTTCAATGTGACAGATTAAAAACTCATAGCATTCTGGTAGATAAAATAGTACAATTGGGCCAATGGCTGAGGTAATTTTTGTTTTTTTCAATTCCTTGTTACGACTTTCAAGTATGCAGGTTTTTAAATGTTGATGTAGTTTATTGAAATCCTCAAAGACTTTATTTGCATCGCCTTGGTCCAATTGGGATAGATCCAAAAGCGGCTCAAACCTTTTCAGTGTTTTCAATTTCCATTTTACAACCCCATTTTTTGGTCGTTGCGCTTCAATAACTATTTTTTGCCAAACCCGCGCTTTAAATTCGGAAGGATCATTTTCTGTATCGGGTAGGTTTTGGAGCGCTGCTTCCAGTTTGTTGTAATACAACAAGTAGGATTTATTGAGGTGCTCAATTACCTCTAACACAGACCATGATTTAGGATCTAATGGAGTTGTTAACTGGGTAAAAGGCAAGTTTTGCAGTTCCTGCACTTTTAAAAAAACACCATTTAGCCGTTGGATTTGGTTTTCTGGAGTAATATAGAGTTTGGCCATGACTGTTCGTAATTTTGATTTATACAAAGATCAGTCTTGCCTTGTCAATAAATGTTGATGCAAATCAAGAAATTAGCGATACGAATATGTGGTATTAAGAATTAGTATTGGGAACCATCATGTTTTCCTTTTTCCCATCCGATGTTGCCCAAATAGGTTTCCGCACTTTCCACCGCACCATCTTCAATGGAAGTCCCCATAGAATCGTTCCAACGGTTGAGGTAACCAAATAGAGAAATCACACCTAACATTTCTACGATTTCACCTTCGTTCCAGTGTTCGTACAATCGTTTTTTTATGTCGGCATTTACCGTGTTTGGTACTTGTGAGGCAGCTAAGGAAAAATCCAAAGCAGCACGTTCTGCATCGGAAAATGCAGGATGGGAACGGTATTCCCAAATATTGTCCAACTGCTCTTGTTCCGCTCCATAGCGCTCGGCAGCGCGAATAGCGTGTGCTTGACAATATCTGCAGCCAGTGGCGTTACTGCTTACCCAGGCAATCATACGTTTTAAGGCCGAAGTCACCCTGCCCTCATTGGCCATCACAGCCTTATTAAGATTAATGAATGCTTTTGATATTGCAGGTCTGTGTTGCATGGTCAGAACCGAATTAGGGCAAAAACCAAGGGTTTCATTAAAAAATTCCGCAAGCTGTTTTGTTTCTTTATCGTGATTGGGGTCTAGGGGTTTTACTAAGGCCATGAATGCTGATTTTAATCGTATTTTTGATAGTTACAAGAAACAAAAAATTGACAGCATGACAAATCATATTAGCACCAAATGGTTGGGCGGGATGGCTTTTGAGAGTAATAACCCATCTGGATTGAATTTAAAGATTGACGCAAGCCCCGATGATGGTGGGAACGGGGAGGGGTTTAGACCCAAAGCCTTAATGCTATCTGCATTGGCAGGTTGTTCCGGTCTGGATATTGCTTCATTGATTAAAAAAATGAAATTGGAAGTGGATGAATTCCACATCGAAACCATAGCGAATTTAACGGATGAGCACCCCAAGTATTATGACGCTGTAGTAATTGAATATCATTTTCATGGCTCCAATCTTAACGAAACGAAACTGCAAAAAACCATAGATCTTTCGGTAGAAAAGTATTGCGGAGTAATGGAAATGTTCCGCAGGTTTGCCGAGTTGGAAATCAAACCGGTATTTCATCATACCTAAGTTCAAGTTCAAGGATTAAGTTCATTTACTAAGTTCAAATATTGAGCTGGACTACTTCATTCAAGTTCTAGGATTTTCTTAGTTTTAAAGAATTATCGACCTCAAAATCAAAATTAATGGACTATGGGCCATAAGAAATTTGACTTGGAGGAACGGTTTGTACATCTAGCTGCAAACATTGCACTTTTTTGCAAGGAATTACCTTCGGATTTTACTGGACAATATTATGGTAATCAATTGCTTCGTTCTGGAGGCAGTGCAGCATTGAATTTTGGTGAAGTTCAAAGAGCTTATTCCGTAAAAGACTATTGCCACAAAGCCTCATTGGTTTTAAAAGAATTAAAAGAGTCAAGAGTCAACCTCAAAATATTGAATAAGATATGTTATGGCTCCGAAAAAAACAGAAGCAAACTATTGGATGAGATAGAGCAACTTATCAAAATAATAGCTGCTATAATTCGGAGTAAAACACGCTGAGCTTAAACTTAATTTTTGAATTTGATCTTAAAACATGCGTTGGATAATAAAACCAGTCCCTTCACAAAACGAAATTGATGAACTAGCACGAGTATTGAAGGTGGATTCGTTGGTAGCCCAATTATTGTTGCAAAGAGGGATTACCACATACGAAGAGGCTAAAAAATTCTTTAGACCACAGTTTTCCGATTTACACGATCCTTTCTTGATGCAAGATATGGATCGGGCTGTATCACGGATTGAAAAAGCAATAACTACAGGGGAACATATTCTGGTGTATGGTGATTACGATGTGGATGGGACTACTGCGGTTGCTTTGATGGCCTCCTATTTAAGAGAAAGATATCCTCATGTAGCCACCTATATTCCCGATCGTTATAACGAAGGATATGGCATATCCAAACAAGGGATTGATTTTGCCGCAGATAATGATGTTACATTGATAATAGCGTTGGATTGCGGAATAAAAGCGTTGGAACAGGTGGACTATGCCCACCAAAAAGGTATTGACTTTGTAATCTGCGATCACCATAGACCGGGAGAGACCCTACCCAAGGCAGTTGCGGTATTGGATCCCAAACGGGAAGATTGTAATTACCCTTATCAAGAACTATGTGGTTGTGGTGTAGGATTCAAGCTCATTCAGGCGCTGGAAATTAATAGTGGTGGCAGTGTTGATGGTCTCATTCCATATTTGGATTTGGTGGCAACGGCTATTGCTGCGGATATTGTACCGATAACGGGTGAAAATCGTGTGCTCGCGTATTACGGATTAGAAGTAATTAATTCTCAACCGCGAATAGGATTCAAGGCGATTATAGACCAAATAAAAAAGAAGGCTTTGTCCATCACTGATGTGGTGTTCATAATTGCGCCAAGGATCAACGCTGCGGGTAGAATGAAACACGGACAGCATGCAGTGAATTTGTTGATGGAGACCAATCTGGAAGCAGCTAAGAAGTTTGCCAGTGAGATCGAGACCTATAACGCTGACCGAAAAAACCTGGATCGGGAAATAACTGAAGAAGCCTTGGTTCAAATCAAGGAAAATGATGAACAGCAAAACTTCACATCGGTGGTCTATAATGAAAATTGGCATAAAGGTGTGATCGGAATCGTGGCTTCAAGATTGATAGAAACCTACTATCGCCCAACACTTGTTTTTACGAATAGTGGCGACAAAATGGCGGCTTCGGCAAGATCAGTCAAAGGATTTGATGTATACAATGCTCTTGACGCCTGCTCCGAATATTTAGAACAGTTTGGGGGACACAAATATGCTGCAGGATTAACCTTGGATAAGGCGCAATACCATAAGTTCAAAGTAGCTTTTGAAAAAACGGTATCAGAAACCATTGATCCCAATTTATTGACACCGGAAATTACCGTTGATGCCCAAATTGACTTTCATCAGATCAATCCTAAATTAATGCGGATTTTAAAACAATTTGCGCCCTTTGGACCTGGAAATATGTCGCCCGTTTTTATGGCGTCAAGACTGCGGGATACGGGCTATGGAAAAGGTGTGGGTGAAGAAGAAAAGCACTTAAAATTGACAGTCTTGCAAGATGGAAATCAAAGGTTTGGTGCTATCGGGTTCAATTTAGCACCAAAATGGCCTGCTATTAAATCCAAGAGTCACTTTGACGCAGTATTTTCATTGGACGAGAATGAATGGAACGGTAGAATAGAATTGCAATTTAAACTTAAGGATATCCGATGAAAATAGAACACTTGGCCATATGGGTGAAGGATTTGGAAAAAACGTGCAACTATTATGAGTTTTTTTTTAATGCAAAGCGAGGGGAAGCGTATTACAATCCGAATAAAAACTTCCGCTCATATTTTTTGAGTTTTGATAAGGGTGCTCGTTTGGAATTGATGCACAATCCAGAGGTTTTGCAACTAGTGAACCCTGCTAAAGAACGAATTGGATTGGTTCATTTTGCAATTTCAGTTGGCTCCAGGGAAAAAGTTAATGCCATAACGGAGCAATTACGCAATGCGGGGTATAAGATTGTTGGTGAACCCCGAACAACCGGCGATGGTTATTATGAAAGTGTAACTTTGGATCCAGAAGGCAACCGAATAGAGATTACTGTATAACCATGACCAATAACGCGATAGACCCCTACGCGGCACTTAGATTCCCAGAATTCAACACTTTTTTGGTAGTTCGTTTTGCCATGGTGTTTGCATGGTCTACGCAGTTTATTGTGATTGAATGGCAGGTGTATTCCATGACCAAAGATCCTTTGTCATTGGGGATTATTGGTTTGATGGAAATTATCCCAGCGGTAAGTATGGCATTGTTTGCGGGTCACATTGTAGATCAATCTGAGAAAAGGAATCTGTTGATTAAATGTATTATTGGATTTTCGATGATCAGTTTGGGGCTTTTCTGCGTTAGTGATCCCCGTTTGGAAAATTCCTTGTCGTCTAGCACCATTTTATGGATTATTTATGCGTTGGTTTTTTGTGGTGGGTTGGTCAGAGCATTTATTGGGCCAACTGTATTTTCTCTAATCGCGTTGATTGTACCTAAAAAAATCTACCCTAATGCCGCTACTTGGAGCAGTTCCACATGGCAAGTAGCATCCGTTTTAGGGCCGGCATTGGCCGGATTCAGTATCAGTTGGATTGGCGTACATTGGTCTATGTGCGTGATATTTGGATTTTCCATATTGGCTTTGATTTTCCTTTTGAAAATAGCTCGAAAACCTATTGTGAACCCTAAAATAGGGGAACCAATTATTCAAAGTTTAAAAGACGGTTTGCGATTTGTATTCAATAGCAAAGCCATATTTGGCGCATTGACCTTGGATATGGTGGCCGTACTGTTCGGTGGTGCGGTGGCCCTATTACCAATTTATGCCCAAGATATATTGCATGTTGGGTCTGAGGGTTTTGGCATTTTAAGGGCTGCACCAGCAGTAGGGGCTTCAATTACTATGTTGGGCTCTACCAGATTCCCATTACATAAAAATGCAGGAAAGAAATTGTTGTGGGTGGTTTTTGCCTTTGGCGTGTGTATCATCGTTTTTGGGGTATCCAAAATCTTTTGGCTATCGGTGATCGCATTGTTTGTAAGTGGTGCCGTTGATGGAGTCTCAATGATTATCCGACAAACCATCCTTCAATTGAAGACACCAGACCATATGCGAGGAAGGGTAGCTTCCGTAAATTCAATATTTGTGGGATCTTCAAATGAGTTGGGGGCCTTTGAAAGTGGATTGGCTGCAAAAATTCTGGGAACGGTAACTGCAGTGGTTTTTGGGGGTTGTATGACCGTATTTACTGCTGGTACCACTGCTTTGATTTCACCTAGCTTTCGAAATTTGGATTTGACCAAGGATGTGGAAGAACATAGTAAGGAATAGGTTCGAAAGATGTTTGGCTTCAATGGAAGGGAGCTTCTATTCTATCTCCTCGGATATTTGGTTGTGATATCACCACAAATTTCAAATCGCTTTTACCATTATTAAATATGCAGTGTTTGGTCCTAGGAGGGATGTGTATTCCCGAACCTGAAGGAACTTCAATTATCTCTTCTTCAATTTTAAAAGTGGCGATACCTGACTTGATTTCAAAATATTGCTGGGCAAACTGATGGTAATGTTCTTTTTCGGCCGTATTGGGAGGCATTAGCTCCTCGATTACGCTTAACTCAGGTGTGTACACCAAAAACCAGCCACTACAATTATCGCCCCAACGATAATGTTCGCTATTGTTCTTATTGCGAATCATTCACCCAGTTTTTCAAGAGCAAGTTTTTCACCATCAAAAACAGCGTAGGTGAAATAGGAAATCCAATCGCCTAAATTGGTATAAACTGACTTTTCATTGAGTTGGATTTCCATTGGAAGATGTCGATGTCCAAAAATAAAATGATCGTAATGTTGCGTTTCCAATTTTCGCTTTGCGTACAAAACCAACCATTCTTTGTCTTCTCCTAAAAATTTGGCATCAGCATCTCCAGAAATTATTTTGTTGTTTACGGATAAATGCTGCCCCAAGCGAACACCAAGGTCTGGGTGCAACCATTTGAACAACCATTTGGCAAAGGGATTGGTAAAAACCTTTTTCATGCGCTTAAACCCTTTGTCATCAGGGCCTAACCCATCTCCGTGACCTATAAAAAAAGAAGTGTCATTGATTAAAAACTGCTGAGGTTTATGGTAGACTGGAATGTTCAACTCTTCTTCGAAATAGCCATTCATCCATAGATCATGGTTACCCACAAAGTAGGTAATCTGGATTCCGCGGTCCGATAATTCAGCGAGTTTCCCCAAGGTTCTAGTAAATCCTTTTGGGACAACGGTTCTATATTCAAACCAAAAATCAAAAAGATCACCCATCAAAAAGATAGCACCAGCATCTTCCTTAATGGAATCCAACCACGCCACAAACTTTTTTTCACGCGGTAAACTGTCCTTATTGGTTGGCGCACCCAAGTGATTGTCGCTGGCAAAGTAGACTTTCTTTCCTTTCTGTAATGTCAGGTTCTTCATTTGAGGTTAAAGATAACCATTAAGCTTGCATGGCAATACCATTCAATTTTATCGATAGGTATACAAAAGATAGCTTCCTCCGATAACAAGCAAGGGTGAAGCAATCATCATAAGGATTACACTAAAGCGGTAAAGTCCCCAGAATGTAACCGTTTTTACATTGGAGGAATCCTTACGGTCATAAATGATCTTTACCTTATCACCAACAGCATAGGCTGGAGGACTTGAACTGACTGGGCTTTTGTATGTCTGCAAGGTATTACTGCGATCTTTGAATTCGAATACCGGGGTGTAGGTATTTCCGTCGCTATCATAGTTGGTCAACAAATCACGGACTACCGCAGTTGTCCGAATGCCTTCCATTAGCAATGTTTTGGTTTTTTGGTATTGTTGGGCTGAAAAATAGGCCAATACCAAACCAAGAAAAAACAGTCCGCCATAAAGAACTACCCACATTGTATACTTTTTGGAAGCCATTAGGCTATCTTTTGAATCTTCTTCTATTGCGCATTCTTGTAACAATATAGACTACAATGACCAATAGTGCCAAAATGGGAAATACGAGGTCGCTGTTTAAATATGAAAGTATGTCCATTTTTATTTTTTAAATTTTTCCAAAGCTTCTTTTGTATTTGGCGATAATGCCAATTTACCAGATGCTTCTGCTCGTTCCAAAAGGAGATCGTCCCAATGGGATGTTCCTTCCCAGAGTACTTTTTTCATTTTTTCCAAGGCTTCGGGATTGTAGGTTGCCAACTTATTTACATGGAACTCCAATTCTTTATCCATTTCCGCAATGGAATCAAAAACCCTAGAAAACAATCCTTTTTCTTTTGCCCAATAGGCATTTTTCCAATCTGTTGGTGCAAATGACAATTCTGCAAGTCCAGATTTACCGATTTTCCGCTCTACGGCTGGAGCAATGACCAACGGAGCTATTCCAATAGTGATTTCCGATAACTTAATTGAGGCGCTTTCCGTTGCATAAACATAATCGCAGGCAGCGGCCAATCCTACACCTCCGCCTACTGCTTTGCCTTGAACCCGGCCGAAAATGGGTTTGGCACTCTTGCGCATTGCATTGATTACATTGGCAAAGCCGCTAAAGAAAGCTCTTCCTTCATCTAAATTTGATATGGCCACCAGCTCATCAAAGGAAGCTCCTGCACAAAATGCCCTTTCTCCTTCAGACTTAAGAACTAGTAAGGAAACTTCTTCTTTTGCGGATAATTTATCGATTTCTGCGGCCAACCTAGCCAAAAGTTCAGATACAAATGAATTACTGGCTGGATGACCAAATTCCACCCAGGCGATACGGTTTTCGATTTTGGTATAAAGACTTCCGTTGGTTCTTGTTGTGGACATTTCAAATTCTAATTACGCCAAGTTAAAGGTTAGCTTGGATGACTAAATTAAGTGTTTTGGAGCAAGGGTCGGAACTTTCTTCTAAATTTCCAGACCAAGGCCAATCCACGAATGAGCATCCATACAACAAAGGCGATCCAAATCGCATAAAAACCCCAACCCAATAGTTTACCGATGTATAAAGCGGGTACGAATCCTAGAAACGTCGCGGACAATAGGACATTGCGCAAATATTTCATCTCGCCCAATCCTTTAAAGAGGCCATCAAACACAAATGCCAAAGTGTTCATGGGCAATCCTAAAATCACTATAAAGAAAATGCTGTAGAAGGTTTGCAATACAATTTGATCATTGGAAAAGAGATGACCAATGGAATTGTAAAATACAAACCCAAGGGACATTAAAACTAGACTTACAACCATCCCGTAGGTGATTATTTTTCGTGCTAACTTCCATAGACCATCGTAATCCTTAGCGCCTAAAAGTTTACCTCCCATACTGTTTCCGGCGGCCCCATATCCGTCAATAAAAAATGCCGCGAACAACCATAGGTTTATGGCAATGGTATGTGCTCCAATAAATCGATCTCCCAAAGAAGTGGCCTCACGAACGGCGATAATCAATGCCGCATTCAATGCAATTGCCCTAACAAAAAGATTAAGACTCATGAATATCAATCGCTTTAATTCCTTATTTAAGGGAAATATCAATTTAAGGCTGATATCGGTTTTCTTGAGGAGCAATATAAACACCAAAAGGGCCATAACCGCTTGTGAAATAAGACTTGCCCAAGCAGCACCGTCCAAATACATGGCAGGAATAAATCCATCAATACCATATACAAAAGCAAAATCCAAAATAATATTCAGGGCGGCACCTATTATTGCAATGACCATGGGGTAGAAGGTGTTTTGCAATCCCCTGAAAATTCCAAAAATGGCAAAAGTGAACAGTGTCAATGGAAAACCCCAAACCCTAATGGAGTAATAGGAAATACAATACTCCAAAATTTTACCTGAGGCCTCAAATAGGGAAAAAATCTCTTCAATTATGAAAATGGTGGATACCAGAACCACGATACTTAAAAGTATATTGAAGAAAATTGCTTGGGCAGGAAGATTCTTCACTTCTTCTAGCTTTCCTGCACCTAAGTATTGTGAGATAATCGCTGAAATCGAGCTTCGGGTTTGGCCCAGTACCCAAATCAGCATGGATAGGAACGAACCTACAATGCCGGCAGCTGCCAAAGACTCCAGGCCATCTACAGGAATGTTGCCTACAATAGCGGTATCTGTGATGGACAGAATAGGTTCTGCTATTCCCGAAATGGTTGCGGGAATGGCGAGTTGGTTAATGGATTTTAAATTGATTTCCGTTGCCAAAGTCAGTGCAAGTTACAGCACTAATTCGTAACAATGAAAAGGATGTGAACTTTGTTTTGGAAAGAAAATATCGCCCAGTTTTTTGTAGCCGCGTTGTTCATAGAAATGCTGATTTCGCTTGTTCTGGGAAAAGGTATCCAATCTAACGGATTGGATATTATTCTTTCTTGCGAAATTCTCTCCAAAATCCATTAATTTTTGAGCATAACCCTTCCCTTGCAGTTCAGGATCTATACTAAGTCGATGGATGTAAATATTGTTTTCGTTTTTGGTCAACCATTGGATGGGGATGTATTCTTCATCCATAAATGTGGACACTACCACGGTACCCATCACCTTACCATCTAGTTCTAATACGTAAAGCTCATTTCTTTTGACATCGTTTTGAAAAGCTTCGCGAGAGGGGTAGTGTTCATTCCATTGGTATATACCCATTTGCTCCATTTTTTGCGCACATCTTCGAGTAATGTGAAGGATATCTTCAATATCTGTTATCTTTCCGGGTCTTATCATGGATTCGTTTCAATTAAATTGTAAATTTAAGCTATAATCATAACCACCAACCTATGAACAATATACTTGTACCCATTGGAACTTCACCTAATTCTTCGGACACCTTGCAATATGCGATTGACTTTGCCGCGAATTTTGGGGCTCAAGTGTTCGTCATGGATGTTTTCCAGGTTATGTCTGCTGCGGGTAGTTTGGCCAATGTTGAGCAGAAAGTTGCGCAAAGTAGTAAAGAGCGGCTTAAGGAAATCATTGATACTATTAATTCCAATGGCGTTGAAATAAAAATTGCCACCTACAATGGCGACATTTTGGATGGGTTAAAAAGTATCAATAAAGAGTTTGGGATTGATCTTATTATCATGGCTCCACGTAGCAATGATATTCAGGATGAACTCTATCTGGGTAATACTTCAGGTAGGATAATAAAGCAAACCAATATTCCAGCTTTATTGGTGCCAAAGGGCACTTCGTTTAAACCGATTGCAAATATTATGACGGCTTTTGGTTCCGGAATTTTAAAACGGAGCAGGGTGCTAAATCCGTTGGTTGCGATCAAAGATAAATTCAGGTCCAGTATTACGTTACTCTTGGTAAAGCGACCTGGCTATTCAGAAGATGATCTTCAAATAAATACGGCTATGTTGGACTTAAGTCAACAAGTTAACATTACGGAACAGGCCACTACCTATTTGGGAGTATTGGAGTATTTTCAGAAAGAAGAGCCGGACCTTTTGTGCGTCTTCCGAAGAAAACGTGGTTTCTTTAAGAAACTATGGGAAAAAAACACCATTCCAAAGTCCGAGTTTTTCGTTCCTATTCCGGTATTGGTGTTGAGTGTTAAAAAAGAATAACGGAAGCCGAATCCGATTTTGAAACTTTCTTAAAAAGTCTTTCCTTTGCCCTCCGCGGGGGATTAGCTCAGTTGGCTAGAGCGCTTGCCTGGCAGGCAAGAGGCCACCGGTTCGAATCCGGTATTCTCCACATCATATTAAGACCCTCACTTTTGTGGGGGTTTTTATTTACTTCTAATTTGTCAAAAAATGATTCTTTTGGTTGCACGAAAGAAGCATGTATGGGGTCAAATTATAAAACCACTTTTTTGAATAGTTAAGTTTTTAACTAGGATTACAACCTAAATTTAGAAACGGCCAATATTAAAACGGATTATCAGAATGGATTTAGAAGGTAAAGTAGCTTATATTACAGGTGGAACAAAAGGTATTGGATTGGGCATAGCCCAATGTTTGTTGAAAGAGGGCATGAAAGTAGCTGTCAGTGGAAGAAGTCAAGACGGAGTAGACAATGCCATCTCAATTTTGGAACCATTGGGTGATATTTTAGGAATTGTTGCGAATGTTGTTGAGTTGCAAAGTGAACATAATGCAGCAGCGACTATATTAAAGCAATGGTGTCAATTGGATTTAGTAGTTGCCAATGCTGGTGTCGGTCATTTTGCACCTATTTATGAGTTGGAGCCTGAAAAGTGGCAACAAATGATTGATACGAATTTAACAGGAGCCTTTAATACCCTAAGGGCTAGTTTTGAAGGATTGAAAGCATCAAAAGGTTATTATATGACCATCGCTAGCCTTGCCGGCACCAATTTCTTTGCGCAAGGAGCGGGATACAACGCAACTAAATTTGGAGTTGTGGGTTTTACCCAAGCAGCTATGCTCGACTTAAGAAAACATGATATAAAAGTTACTACCATAATGCCAGGTTCTGTAGCCACCTATTTTAACGATAATGTTCCAAGTGATAAAGATGCATGGAAAATACAAGCTGAGGACATTGGAAAGCTTGTTGTGGATTTGATGCACATGCATCCAAGAACGTTACCTAGCAAAATAGAGGTGAGACCAACACGGCCAGATTTGAAATAATCACTCCAAGTTTTCGATAAAGGGGATATTAGGGTTACAAATTTCAGAGATTAGTTGAAAAAGTGATGCTTCAAAGTTAGATAAGGATTCATCCGTTATGACAGGACTGTTGAAGGAAAACTGAAGGAAACCCTTGTTTAAATTTTTAAAGGTATAGATGCCAGCTATCATAGTTGAGACCCCTGTATTTTTATAGTATAGATAGCTGTAGCATAGCAATTGAAATGCTTTACTCTTATCATAGCTCTCCGTTAATTCATTCCAATCCTTTAGCTTTACATTAATGGGTTCAACACGCCCAGTTTTATAATCCACTATTCTTAGCGACCCATCTACCAAATCAACCCTATCAAGAGTACCTTTAAGTTTAATGGGGTAATCCAATTCCGGAATTTGAAGTTCGGTTTCAAATTTTTGCTCCAGAGCTATGATTTTGATGGTATGCTTTTGCAACTGCGCCAACTCCAACTCCAAAAACTTAAGGATATAGTTGAGAACAACGTTATAAACTAAAAGGTATCTACCCTTTTCTAGGTTTACTCCGGGCAGTATTTTAGCAAAGACATTCGCTATGGTTTCTGCTGCATTGCCCACTAAAGCCTTATTAATTGCTGGGGTCAGTTCTGTTTCAATATAGGGCTTGTAAAGCACTTCAAGGCTGTCGTGGATAATGGTCCCAAATGTATTCGCGGCAATACTTTCTTCTACTTCTTCAACATCATAGATCTTTAAAACACTCTTTTTATAGAATTCAATGGGGTTGCGTATATAGTTGGTTAAAGATGTTGGGGAAAAGCCATTGGCGGCGAACACCTGCAAATCCACCTTCATTTTTTTGTCCTTATCAATTGTTAAGGGCGAGTTGGGTTGTACCTCTACTTTGGGAGCTGCAATGGTATGCCTAACATTGTCTTTAAGGTTTGGGTCTGTCAATAACTGTGAAATCAATCTACTTCGTTCACCGCCTTCCAGGACATCGGGCTCCGTATTGTAAATAAGATGTACGTTTTTTGCCCGCTGGATCAATCGATAAAAGTGATAGGTATATATTGCATCTTTCTCTTTATAGGTGGGCAGACCAAACTCTCTTTTTACATCGAAAGGCAAGAAGGAATTATTGGATTTGCCTGATGGTAGGATGCCTTCGTTGACAGAGGTTATAATTACGGTTTCAAAGTCAAGGTTCCTACTTTCCAACATACCCATGATTTGCAAGCCGGAGAGTGGCTCTCCAACAAAATCAAGTGTTTCAATAGAAGCCAATTGCTTGAAAAACCCTTTGATTGATTTAAGATTGGAAATAAAATCCACAATCAATAATTGCTGCTGCAATTGATTGAACAATTTGAAAAAGCGGTAAAGGTGTTCCAATAGTAACGGCTCTTCCTTTTTGACATAGCTATCCTTTAGATACAAAATCAAGTCTAAGGAGGTTTGCACCCACTGTTTAGGGGTTAATTGCGTTTCAGGAAATAGTAACTGAAGTAATGGGGAGTTTTTGGAATAAGGTTCAAGAACAGTGCTATTGATATAAATGAGGTTGTGCGTTTTAATTTGTGTGGTTATTTCAGAAACAGAAGCAACAGCTTCAGCTGTGGACAAAACCTGGGTTAAGGGACTTGAAAAAAGGGAAAGGACATCTTCATAAAACCAACCTCTTTCTACTTTGGCGATGTGCATATCTAGATAAGACATGAAAAAAGCATAAGTAATAGTAGTGTTAAGGGGCAGACCCATAGTGATGTTCACCTTGGAAATATAATCAGGTATTGCTTGAAGTACCGGATTTAGCAAGGACTCATCTGCCAACACTAGGGCGGTATTTTGAAGCCCATTATCAGCACTTTCATTCAGTTGTGAAAGCAAACCTCCAACCACTTGTGCTTGATTGATGCTTTTAGGAACTCCGGTTATTTCTATGTTTTTCGTTTGCAGAAAGTTGTTCTGAATGCCTAAAAGGGAATTTTTCTCGTAATAGGACCAGAATTTCTTATAATCTCGGATAAAAAGTCCAGCATCATGTATGGTGTTTTCCAAAAAATAACTGTCAATATCCCAATACACTTGGTTGATTGGGTTTTCCAAAAAACGCTGAATGATTTTAATCTCAGCACTGTTTAAGGCATTGAATCCGATAAAAACAATAGGGTGGTCGTTTTCAGTTTTTGAATCAGCAGCTATTTTTTGAGCCGCGGTACGATATATCAATCCCTGATAGCCAAGACCTTTTGACAGTAGGTTTTCGGTAAAGGCTTGATATATAGGCAGGAGATTGTTCCAAAGTTGCAGATAATTTTGAATCAGTTCAGTTTTGTTCTGCTGTAAAGACCAATGGTTAAGTTCTTTAATTGCGGACAAGTAACCCAGAATTTCCTTTTGGGGGATTAAATAACGGTCTATTTCATTAAAGTCCTGAAGTAAGGTTTGTCCCCATTTTAAAAACGTATCAAAATCGTCATGCGCTTTAATATTGGTTTGTTTGTAAGCTTCGTAAAGCAGAAATAACAAGTCTAGATTGGATACTACAGCAAGTTCTGAAAGTTCTAGTACAAATTCTTCAATAGCCAGAATGGGAGGGCAGAATACTCCTTGTTCCAAACTGTTTGTTATGTACTTTTTAAGGAAGGTACCAGAGCGTTTGCTAGGGAGTACATAGGTACAATTGTTAATGGCAACATCTTTCTGTTTGAGGTCTTGAAGCACATATTCTAGAAAGGCTTGTTGCATACACTAAAATAAAAAAGGCCCTGCATTTGCAGGGCCTTTTCTCAAGGAAATTTAATTCCTTTTATTATTTGATCAAGTTGATTTCAACTCGTCTGTTTTGAGTTCTACCAGCTCTAGTGTTGTTAGTAGCGATTGGCTTGTCTTCACCGTACCCGATAGCAGTAAGTCTGTCAGCGCCGATTCCTTTGTCAATCAAGAAATCACGTACAGAGTTAGCTCTCTTCTCAGATAGAGACTGATTCAATTTAGCACTACCTACACTATCAGTGTGACCTTCAACTGTAAACTTAGCAGTTGGGTACTCGTTCAAGATTTGGATAATGTCAACCATTACTGAAGTAGACTCAGCTTTGATAGAAGACTTACCAGTATCGAACAAGATAGTTCTAGCGTAATCGTTCAATTGCTTTTGAACTTCTTCAGTTACTTCTGGGCAACCGTTGTTTGCAACAGTACCAGCTACGTCAGGACACTGATCGTCTTTGTCAAGAACGCTATCACCGTCTCTGTCTGGCCAAGGGCATCCATTGTTTTCAGCAGGACCAGCTTCGTTAACACACTGATCATCTTTGTCAGCAACACCGTCACCGTCAGCATCAGGACATCCAGCTAGTGCAGCAAGACCAGCTTCATTTGGACAAGCATCATCTTTATCAGCGATTCCGTCGCCGTCAGCATCAGGACAACCGTTCATTTCTTTAGATCCAGCTTCGTTAGGGCAGCTATCTTTACTGTCTTCGATTCCGTCACCATCAGCATCAGGACAACCGTTGAATGCTTCTAGACCAGCAACTTCTGGACAAGCATCGTCTTTGTCATAGATACCATCACCATCAGTGTCAGTACCACCAAATTTGATGCTAAGACCTGCCATGTGTTGGAAGTGTCTTACTAGGAAATCCTCGAATGCATGCTTGTATTGTGTTTGAAGGGTAAGACCAATGTTCTCAGAGAACCAAACGTTTACACCGATACCTCCGTTAACTGTACCAGCACCAACTTCATCAATCCAAGTATAACCACCACCGATTTCGGCGAAAGGATCGATTGTAGTATTCTTTAGGAAGTTGTACTTAATGGTACCGTCGATAGCATAGTGTGAAAGGTCATCAACAGGTTGGTCACCGTTCATTTCTATTCTGTTCAAAGAACCTCTTGCACCTACAGAGAAACCATCTCCTACGTATTTGCTAACAGCTACATAAGAAACAGAAGGCAAGATATTCCAGTGATCAGATACATTAAAATACTCATCAAACAAAGTAGTACTTGAGAAAGGATTGCTCTCATCATTGGTTGGATAAGTATCAATGGCGTTGATACCGAAACTGATCTGCCATGGATTATTCTCGTCTTGCGCTTGTACGTTGTTAAAACCCACAAAGACAAGGGCAACAACCAATAATTTGCTAAGATGTTTCATGCTCAAAATTTTAAGTTTAAGTGTTTATCAGCAGCAAATGTAAGTTGTTAAGACTTATTAACAAAATCAAATTTTCTTTTTTTTTGGTGCATTACATAGAACATTTAATGCGTTTCAACGATTTTTAGGGCTTTTCCAACTTCAATAAATGCGGCAATGGCTTTATTCAGATGATGCTTCTCATGTGCTGCGGATAATTGAACCCGTATCCTCGCTTTCCCTTTGGGTACAACCGGATAGAAGAATCCTATTACATATATACCCTGTTCAAGTAACATATCCGCCATTTGTTGCGACAATTTGGCGTCATAAAGCATAACAGGGACTATTGCGGAGTCGCCATCTATAATGTCAAATCCTGCTTTTTTCATGCCATCCTTGAAATATTCGGTATTCTCCTGGAGCTTATCGCGTAGCGTGGTGTCTTTATCCAACATGTCAAATACCTTGATGGATGCCCCTACAATAGCCGGGGCTAATGAATTGGAGAATAGATAGGGTCTAGAACGTTGTCGAAGCATCTCTATGATTTCTTTCTTACCGGTAGTATAACCCCCCATGGCACCACCAAGTGCCTTACCTAGGGTTCCCGTAATAATGTCAATGCGGTCCATTACACCTTTTTCTTCCAGGGTACCTCTGCCGGTTTCTCCAATAAAACCTGCGGAATGACATTCGTCAATCATCACGAGGGCATCATATTTATCTGCTAAATCACATATTTTATCCAAAGGAGCCAATAGCCCATCCATTGAGAAAACACCATCGGTAACAATGATTCTGAATCTTGCCCCATCTTCATGACTTTGCTTCAATTGCATTTCAAGTTCCTCCATGTTATTGTTGGCATAGCGATAGCGTTTGGCTTTGCACAAACGAACGCCGTCAATAATGGAGGCATGATTCAAGGAATCTGATATGATGGCATCCTCTGCCGTCAATAGCGGTTCAAACACCCCGCCATTCGCATCAAAAGCCGCAGCATATAATATGGTATCCTCAGTGCCATAGAAGTCAGCAATCTTTTGCTCTAGTTCTTTGTGGATATCCTGGGTTCCACATATGAATCGGACTGAAGACATTCCAAAACCATGGGAGTCCAAGGTATCCTTAGCGGCTTGGATCACATCTGGGTGGGATGAAAGACCCAAATAGTTATTGGCGCAAAAGTTGATTACTTCTTCCCCCGTAGATATTTTAATGACCGCATCCTGTGGTGATGTAATAATGCGTTCCTTTTTATATAATCCTGCTTCTTTGATTTCTTCAAGCTCGTTTGCCAAGTGATTTTTAATTTTTCCGTACATAGTAATTCGTTTAAAGGAAAAGAGGTGTTATTTGATTGTCAATATATATAATAATAATGTGTTCAATAGTATATCCCATATCTTTTAAGGCGTCGGCATATGAAACGATCTGTTCCTTATGACTTGGTGCTTTTTTACCGGTTTTATAATCGATAACAGACGCTTTGTTATTTCTGAGCATAATCCGGTCTGGTCGAAGAATTTTTCCTGATGTCAATAAAAGTTCCTGTTCATTTCTAACTTCATTTGATGTGGAATAAAATGAGCTAAGTTGTGGATGACCCACAATCTCCTTCATTTTCTGGGCCACAAATGGAGCGGATTCAATAGGAAGTTCGCCGGTTGATGTGATTTCATTGATCACTTTGGGCACATCTTCTTTTGTACCCACCTTGCTCATGGCAAAATGAATCAGATTGCCCATCTCCACGGATTCCCTTCTACTGTCATCCCAAAGTTGAACTGACCGCGTAGAAATCTCGAATGATGTCCCTTTTTCACTCCTATTCTTAAATTGAATTGATTTGGTATGGGACGGCAATTTATCAGCTTCCAGTTGATTTGGCAATGATCCTATTACATAATTACCTGTTTCAATTTCTGGGATAGCGGCATCTTGTACATAGTATTGAAGCAAGTCCGAATAGGAATTACATTGTTCTAAATTGGCTATTGGTTTAGACCGTTCAGATATTACGTAAAGTGCTTTTTCTGCGCGAGTCATCGCAACATATAACACATTCAGTGCATCCAGTTCGGTTTTCCCTAATTCTTCAACATAAGTTTGAGCGGCAACAGCATTGTACTCCATCATCTCTTTCTTATAGTTGACCAATAAATGTGGGAGCTCCAAAGTTGCTTCCTTTGCCGTTGCGGCCACCCAAGCTTTCTTTTGTTTTCTGGGGTCGTTTATCATGGCATTGGCAAACGGAAATAGTACCACCGGAAACTCCAACCCTTTCGACTTATGTATGGTCATGATTTTAACCGCCTCCATTTGCTCAGGGGCTGTAATGGACAACTTATCTTTTTTACGTTCCCAATGTTTCAAAAAGGAATTAATTCCAGGTCCCTCTTTCTGTTCCATTTCCAGAGCTTCGTCCAAAAGAAAAATCAAGTAAGCTGGTGATTCATTCACCAAATCAAATTTGGTTATCGCATGATCTAAAATGGTTAATGTAGTCTCGGATTTAAGTAGGGCCACGTTAAAATCATATCGATTGAAAAGAAGATCGTCAAGATTATCCTTATGCGAAGCGATGAACGAATGCCGATATTCTTGACCGGAGGACAGAAACAACAAAAGCTGAAATACTGCTTCTTGATGACTTGGATTATCCAAATACTGCAATAATGCGATTAGAAATACAACAACCGGATCATTCTTTAGCAGTAAGGATTCGGATGAAACTACGGGCACCTGATTTTCCGAAAGATAGTTGGCCAGAAGTGTTCCATGATCATTTTTGCGGACGAGTATGCAGATATCACCGTAATCAAAGTTGTGGTTTTTGACCTCTCGAATCCTCTCCAGCGTCTGAGCACAATAGGCCATATCTTTATTGGGACTATTGGAATCCAGAAAGCTTATATGAACCAAGCCGCCCTTTTTGTGGTTGGTTTTTTGAACACTTTCTGTAAAAAGTTGTTGGTATGCTCCTTGTTTGAAATAGGGGGAAATCGTTCCGAAAAAGTGATTGTTGAAATCTATGATCTGACTATGGCTGCGCCAGTTGGTTTCCAACGCAAACAGTTCTGGTGCTACGGAAAACGGATTGGATTTTAGATTGATAAGGTTCAGCAACTGTTCAGCTTTTCCACCGCGCCAACGATATATGGCTTGTTTTACATCGCCTACCAGAAACAAAGACCCTTGTTCATTAGTATCATTCATACTTTCCAATGCATTACTAATTAGGGGAACTAGATTTTCCCACTGTAATTTCGATGTGTCCTGGAATTCATCGATAAAATAATGACGATATTTTTCTCCCATTCGCTCATAAATAAAGGGAGCCGGTTGGTTTTTTACCTCTTTGGAAAGTAAGGAGTTTAAGGCCGATATGGGGATTACTTCCTTGTCTAGTTCTATTTGCTTCAATTCCTTACCGATTTCGTTCAAAAGGCTGAGCGGAACAATGTTGCCGTAGCAGTTTTTCAGGTAATTTCGTTGAAAGAGTAATCGCTTTATGGCGTTATAGTGCTCAAGAATTTGAGCACATAAAATTGTTGAATCCCGTTTGTCACTTGCTTTAAGTATTTTTCCATTTACTAGCGCTTCCTCCAATTTGTTGGCATATAATACTTTGGTCTCAAATGTTTGACCTAGAATTTTGTTGAAGTGATTGGGCAAGGTTTTTCTAGGAAAATCATCCGGTTCAAATCCTTGGTCGTGTATTTCTTGGAGTACAGTTTCGGAAATGGTCTGTGCTGCTACTTCCAGCTTTTTGATTTGATCTAAAATCTTCTTTTGTATTTCTTTGAAGTCAGCAATTTCTTTTCCCGTAAGTTTTTCCAAGTTTTCAGCGTGATCTTCCTGGAAAAGCAGTTTCCCTATTTCAACCAAATCCCTAGAGATATCCCAACTTTTATCTTCAGCAATTTTTTCCAATGAAAATGCAATGAGAGCATTGGTAAGCGCTTCCTCTTTTCCTGCACGCTCCAATACCCTTCCCACAGCCTCCTGTAATAACAACTCAGTATCCAATTCCACTTCAAAATTTTGCGACAGTTGCAAGTCCCGTGCAAATGTTTTGATGATTTTATGGTTGAATTTGTCAATAGTGGAAATCTCAAAAAAAGAGTAGTTGTGCAGAATACGTTGAAGCAAGCTTCTGGACCGTTGCTGTAATTGCTGGGGACTTATCCCAAGTGCCCTACACAATTCTTTAAATAGTGGACTTCTGTTTTCAGGATTTTCCTGACCAAATTGGTAGAGGCTATCCAGTATACGGGATTTCATCTCACCCACCGCTTTGTTGGTAAAAGTTAGGGCCAAAACCTGCCTAAATTTTGTAGGGGAGCCGTCTTTTAATAGCAGGTACAGATATTCTTTGGTCAAGGAATAGGTTTTCCCAGAACCAGCAGAAGCATTGTATATTTTAAACGCGGCGGTATCCAAAACAAATTTCCTGCAAATTACGGATTAGCGGTCTGAACTTAAGCTTGTGGAAGATGAAATATATATCATAAAGCCGTATTTTTACAGGAATCATTAAAAACTTAAAAACAATACAATTATGGCTTTTGATTTACCAAAATTAGCTTACGCATACGATGCCTTGGAGCCACATATAGATGCCAGGACCATGGAGATTCATCATACCAAACACCACAATGGCTACACCACTAAATTAAATGGTGCTATTGCTGGTACAGATATGGAAGGCAAGAGTATTGAAGACATACTCTCCAGTTTGGACATGTCCAATGGAGCAGTGCGGAATAACGGAGGCGGTTTTTACAACCACTGTCTGTTTTGGGAAGTAATGTCTCCTGATGGCGGCGGTACACCAAGTGGCGAACTGGCTTCTGCAATTGATGAAGCTTTTGGATCTTTTGATGCTTTTAAAGAACAATTCAGTGCTGCGGCAGGAACACGCTTCGGTTCTGGATGGGCTTGGTTATGTGTCCATAAAGGTGGAAAAGTAGAAGTATGTTCCACACCTAACCAGGACAATCCCCTGATGCCGGAAGTAGGTTGTAGTGGGCATCCAATTTTAGGTTTGGATGTTTGGGAGCATGCCTATTATTTGAATTATCAAAATCGCAGACCTGATTATGTTGCTGCATTTTTCAATGTGATCAATTGGGACAAAGTATCGGAGTACTACGCTGCCAACAAGTAAGGAGCACCATTAAATACAAATTAAAAGCCCGCATTTGCGGGCTTTTTTAGTTTAAGGTCCATCCAAATACTTCATCCATCAACTCAAAACAGGTATCCGTGAATTGAGCTTGTCTTAAATGACTTATCTCCTTTTTCTTTAGGGTTTAACCATAAAAATTAAACCATGAAAAGAATTGCATATTTAGGTCTTGTACTACTATGTTTTGGATTCCTGGTCCACTCCTGTGGAAAGGATGATACCCCAGACACACCAGATCCTGGCTCAAATCCAGATCCCGTAACAGCAATAGAATTAGACAAGACAAGCTTGCAAATGTATCCGTTTGCATTTTATAAGGAGTCCTTGGCAGTGACCACGGATATTGGTAGTGCTGCAGTAACATGGACTAGCAGTAATACTGCGGTGGCAACGGTAAATAGCAGTGGTGAGGTTACACCTTTGTCCATAGGGACTGCAACCATTACTGCAACAGTGGATGAGGCAATAGCAACTTGTTCCGTAAGTGTTTTAGACGGGCCTGTAAACACACTGACCTTGGATAATACAGCACTAGAATTAAGCACCAATGATACGGCTTCTCTTAACTTGACGATAGATGCGGATGTAGATCAAACCAGTAGCCCAGTTTGGGCTTCTGATGATGAAGCCGTGGCAACTGTAGATCAAACCGGACTGATTACCGCTAGCGGCAGCGGAACGGCTACAATATCCGTTACGGTAGACAATAAAACCGTTGCGGCAACTATTACCGTTAACCCTAATGTTTACGTTGTAGGCCAGACGAATGACGAAGCCACATTATGGGTCAATGGTAATTCTACTAAGTTAACGGTGCCAGATGGATCCACCACTTCTTATGCAAATGATATATATGTTACAGCATCAGGAAGTCAATATATAGTAGGAAGCATATATGACGGCAGCAAGTATCAAGCGGCTATTTGGATAGATGGCATTCCTAAAATTTTGAATCAAGTTGGTTTTCATCATGGTAACGCTCATTCCGTTACAGTATTCGAATCCAATTACTATGTTGCCGGCTATAGATGGTCCGGAGGATTCAATGAAGGAATTATTTGGGATGGAATCAATGAACATTTGGTAGAATCGGAAGAAATTAATCAAAAGCTGTATTCAATTGCAGCAAATGAAAATGGAATATATGCGGTGGGATATGAATACAATAGCCAACCAAGTATACACAAGGCAAAACTCTGGGAATTAAATGGGTCAAGTACGGTTTTAGATGAAAACGATATGGGTGCCGAAGCTAACGGAATGTTTATAACCAAAAATGATGATATATATGTGGCAGGTAGAATCCTTGAAGGTGGCAATGTCAAAGCCCGAAGATGGATGGTAAATGGCCCAACATCGGATTTAGATACGGCTAGTGATACCTCGGCCAAAGATATCTTTGTTGATGATGGGGTCGTTTACACTATAGGTACAACAAATGAGAATGGAAAATATGCCACCAAACTTTGGGTGCATGAGGAAGAATTTAATTTAAGTAATAATAATAGCATTAACTTTTATGCCAGCGACCTTAAAGTGGATAAAAGTGATAAAAAGGTATATGTAACGGGATCTCAAGCATCAGAAGGCCCCAATTGGGCAGCAAGATTGTGGATTAAGAATGGTGAATCTATTTTTGAACAGGACTTGTCCAACGGTTATGAAACTTCACGAGCAAATGCTGTTTTCATTAAATAAAGTTGGTGTCAATTAAAAATAGAAGCCCGCATTTGCGGGCTTTTTTAGTTTTTGGGAATAGTTCAGTCAACCCAAAACCGGCATTTGTCAACCCAAAACAGGCATCCGTGAATTGGGGTGGTAATTAATACGTACTTACCAATTTCTTTGTGTTTTAACCTTAAAAATTAGATCATGAAAAAAATTGTTTATGTAAGTATTGTATTAGTTGCAACTGGCCTTTTCGCCTTGTCTTGTAGCAAAGATGATGACCAGTCCGTACCAGATGAAAGCACTACACTCTGCATCAAAAGCTTTAGTCCATCCAGCGGGGATCATGGAGCTACCGTTGAAATTACGGGAAAGAACTTTGCGTCCACTGCTGCTGGCAATAAGGTGACCTTTAACGGGCAAACTGCCACAATAGATGCCGCTACTACAACCCTATTGACCGTTACCGTGCCAGAGGGTGCCACAACGGGAAAAATTGAAGTTGAAGTAGATGGAGAAGAAGCTTCGAGCTCAACCAATTTTAGTGTGGTTGACCGTAAACCAACTATCTCCTTGACCCCTGATAATGATTATAAAACAAATAGGTTTGAGGTAGGGGAATCTGTATTTATGATACTAAGTATGGAGGTGCCTGAAGGACTTGAAAGCTTTGATTTAGTCAAATCCGTAGATGGTGAAACTGCCGCTTCAGTGTTTTCAGAGGAAATCAAAGCCGCTATAGCAGCACAAACAGAGGGGGATGTTGAGTATGCTATTCCTGTAGATGACGCTGTTGGCAGTGTTGTGGTATTGACCTTTCAGGTCAAAGATACTGATGATGAAGAATTCACTACTGTTACATATGAATTTCAGGTAGTGGCACAAGGCCAAGGGGGTAGCGGTGGAAAATATCCCTTATTGAATGTTTATAACAATCTGGAAACACCAATTACACTAGGTAGTCAAGGGAATTTTGAAATTGGCAATTTGTTTAAGTCTAGCAATGGAGATGTATATACCAATGGACAAGCCGAAGAACTATCGAGTGATGATCGTATAACGATAGATATGGCATTTGGTGTCCTTGGATTAGATGGTACTGCAGGCGACCAGTTTCCCAATTTGATTTCACCGCATTTACTAGCAGGAAAGGAATTTGCAGATCCCTTCGGGAATCAAGCCCCTGAAACCACATTTAGAGCAGAAGAGGAAATGAATTTTGCTTCTATTACTTCAACTGATGTTGATCAAATCATTGACCATTCTACTGGAACAGTATTGGATAATATTGCAATTACAAAAGATGGAATCTACAGCTTTGTGAATGGGGCTGGCGTAAAGGGATATATACAGGTTATTAGTGTAACGGGCGAAGGTAATAACCGCACTACAGAGATAAAAGTATTATCTCAAATTTTGCCATAAGAATTATCAATTATCTCGTTACAAAAAAGTGCTGCCTTGGTAGCACTTTTTTATTGGATTTAAGTGGAGTTACTGAAGCACAATCAATTGAAATCGCCTATTTGTCAATTCAAAACAGGCATCCGTGAATTGGCGTATAAATAGCATTAGTAAAGCCTGTTCCTTTGTTCATGATAAAGCGAACAAGTCATGGTTAAGCCGCCCAATACGAACTTCTTATTGTTATTGCTAGTTGCTGCATTTGCTTGTAACAAGGATGATGTGGACACCTTTGATGGAACGGTAACTACAATCTCCAGTGTGCAACCAACAACGGGTCCAATAGGTGAAATTGTGGTCTTGGAAGGAAAGGGTTTTGGTGACTTTTTGGAGGACAACACCATTCAGTTTAATGGCAAGAAAGCAGAAATAATTACCGCTAGCACCACCCGGTTGGTGGTAACGGTTCCGTCAGGGGCTACAACGGGTCCAATAACACTAACTGTAAACGGAATTAAAGTTAGCAGTGCGACGAATTTTAAGGTGATTTCTGAAAATCTAAAACTGTCTGCTGACAACCAAAAAGATGACCAGAATTGAGTAAATAGAAAAGGGCGAGGAAGCCCTCACCCTTTTCGTCCCAAATCTTACCATAAACTTAACCTACTTATGCTATGGCGAAACTAAATTACTGGTATTGTGAGAAATAACAAAAGTTTTTGAGGAATTTTTTGATTTTCGGTTAAAAAGCTGAGAATGTTTTAGAAGCGGAATTTCGGTAAATCATTGGGACTCAAATATAAAGAAGGCGGAGCACGCTCCGCCTTCTTTCCCCAAATCTTACCATGAACTTAACCTACTTATGCTATGGTCCTCCAAAAGTAATGCAGAGGCATGGTTTAAATGAAAGCTTTTAGACGAAACTCCTGTAATTTGGGTGAACGACAAGTATTGTAATGGGAACGTACGGGAAACAAGGAAAAGGACTACGCAATGGTTGTGGATACCCCAAAAATAAAGCGACCGAAGATTACTCCGGTCGCTTTCCCCAAATCTTACCATGAACTTAACCTACTTATGCTATGGTCCTCCAAATGTAAGGCAGACCAACTCGCTTTGAAGAAGCTTTTAGATAAACGCCCAGTTGCTTAGCTGAAATACAGTATTGAGATGTTTTTTCGATTGAATTGCAGGTTGGGGAAGAAACGGTAAAATAAAAAAGGTGGAATAGCTTCCACCTTTTTTGCCCCAAATCTTACCATGAACTTAACCTACTTATGCTATGGCAATACTAAAGTAGGTTTGTGGGCTGCCCAGAGGGCATAAATCCGACCATCTGCATATTTCATCGATGAAACGCACTGTAAAATCGACTAAATACGGGTTTTCCTTAATAAGCTCTTTGGTTCTTCCCTTCGTAAAAATTGATAAACGCCCGGTTTACTACCCGGTTACCTCCTGGGGTTGGGTAATCTCCAGTAAAATACCAATCCCCTAAATTTTTGGGACAAGCCTGATGTAAGCCTTCAATACTTTGGTAAATAATATCAACCTCTGCCTTGATTCCTTTTGGACTTAGTATTTCAGCAATTTTCTTTGAAATTTGATCAGCGGTAAATGGCGCATAGAATTCCTTCACGTAATTGACCACTTCCTTATCCTTGGAATCTTTTTGTGCCAAACACTTTTCATAGATCTCTTTAATTTTGGAAGTAGTGCCATGATCTTCATGTAAAGCTTGAGCAGCTTTAAACGCCACAAAGTCTTCCAACTTTGCCATATCTATTCCATAACAGTCAGGGTATCTGATTTGTGGAGCGGATGAAACAACTACAATTTTTTTAGGGGATAGACGGTCCAATATTTTAAGGATACTTTTCTTCAAGGTGGTACCTCTAACAATACTGTCATCTATGATTACCAGATTATCACCTTTCTTTACCGAACCATAAGAGATATCATAAACGTGGGCAACTAAATCGTCACGACTACTGTCTTGGGTGATAAAGGTTCTGAGCTTTGCATCTTTTATGGCCACCTTTTCAATCCTTGGTCGCACATCTAAGATTTTATTCAGTTTCTCCGCGGTGATGTTGGTTCCAAGTTCGAGAATCTGTTCTTCTTTTCTTTTATTCAAATAGTTCTGAGCTTCTTTCACCATTCCAAAAAATGAAGTTTCCGCAGTATTTGGAATATAGGAGAAAACAGTATTCACCAAGTCATTATTAATGGACTTGAGTATTTGAGGAAATACCAATTTACCAAGCATCTTTCTTTCTTGGTAAATTTCTTTATCACTCCCTCTGGAAAAGTATATACGTTCAAATGAACATGCTTTCCGTTCAGTTGGTTCCAATATTTCTTCAGAGTGGACTGTACCTTTCTTTTTGATAATCACCGCATGACCAGGATCCAATTCCTTCACCTCGTCATAACCAACATTAAACACAGTTTGTATCACAGGTCTTTCAGATGCTACAACAACAACTTCGTCATCCTGATAGTAGTAGGCGGGCCTAATACCAGCGGGATCACGAACCACAAATGCATCACCGTGCCCAAGTAGACCTCCCATGGTATACCCGCCATCCCAGTTTTTGGAAGCTTTTCGTAAAATTTTTGCAACATTCAATCGCTCAGCGATTAGTGGTGAAGCCTCCCTTTTGTTATACCCTTCCTTCTTGATTTGTTTATAGAGCTTGGCGACGGCATCGTCCAGAAAATGACCTATTTTTTCCATGACGGTAACGGTATCCGCCATTTCCTTGGGATGCTGACCTAATTCCACCAAGTTCCCAAAAAGCTCATTAACATTGGTGAGATTAAAATTACCAGCTACGATAAGATTACGATGCATCCAGTTGTTCTGGCGTAAGAAGGGGTGAACACTTTCGATACTGTTTTTACCAAAGGTGCCATATCTTACGTGACCCATTAAGAGTTCACCTATATAAGGTATGTTCTTTTTTTGGAGTGCAACATCATTTTCATATTCGGGATTCTGCTCCAGTGCGGTATTGATCCTTTCATTAATTTGGGCAAAGATATCCTGTATGGGTTGCTGCTGTGCAGAACGCACCCTGCTCATATAACGCTCCCCGGGATTCATGTCCATTTTGATACTTGCAAAGCCAGCACCATCTTGTCCGCGATTGTGCTGTTTTTCCATCATGAGGTACATCTTATTTACCCCATAAAATGCTGTACCGTATTTTTCCTTGTAGTATTCTAGCGGTTTAAGCAAACGGATCATTGATATTCCGCATTCGTGCTTAATGGCATCACTCATAAAAAAATCAAATAAAAAAAGCCCCGAAATTCTTCAGGGCGATAATTTATGTTAACTCTATATTGAATTGCGTCAATTCCTTAAATTGCATAAGACGCGCTCTCACTTCTTCCTTTTTCAAATTCAGCATGCGCTCCGTGCCAAAACGTTCAACACAAAACGAAGCCAAATTAGATCCATGGATAATGGCATTTTTTAAACTTTCAAATGATATGTTTTGAGCTTCTGTTAGATGTCCTGCAAAACCACCCGCGAACGTATCACCTGCACCTGTTGGGTCAAAAACTTCTTTTAATGGTAAGGCCGGAGCAAAGAAAACGTGTTCGTTATGGAATAATAGGGCTCCATGCTCTCCTTTCTTAATGACCACATATTTGGGTCCCATTTCATGGATTTTTGCTGCGGCTTTTACCAAGGAATACTCATTGGTCAATTGCCTAGCTTCTTCATCATTGATTGTAATGACATCAATTTTTGAAATCATTTCCATCAATTCATCCAATGTATGGTTCATCCAATAATTCATGGTATCCGCAATGATCAATTTTGGTCGTTGCTCCATCTGATCTATTACACCTAGTTGAATGTTTGGATGAAGATTGCCCAACATGACCACGTCGGCATCTTTAAAATTGTTGGGAACAATTGGGTTGAAATCTGCCATGGTGTTCAATTCAGTCACCAAGGTGTCACGGGAATTCAAGTCATTATGATATTTCCCCTTCCAATAAAAGGTTTTACCCCCCTGAACAACTTCAATACCTGAAATATCAATGTTGCGTTCGGTAAATAAGTCAAGGTATTCCTGCGGGAAGTCATCTCCTACTACGGAAACAACCGCAGATTCCAAATTAAACTGGGACGCCGCTAAACCAATAAAGGTACCGGCTCCACCTAAAATTTTGTCACTCTTCCCAAATGGCGTTTCAATATCATCGAAAGCCACGCTGCCTACAATCAGCAATTTGCCCATTTGCTAAAATTTGCTGCAAATATACGGTTAGATATTCCATTTACCAGCACTTGGCATTTAATTAAGAAAATGCCGTGAAATTGAATGGTTAACTCCCTTATTTTCTTCCAAAATCAGCAGGAATTTCCCCCCATGCTTTTGTCTCCCATTTTACGATAGGTGTGTTGAACCTGTTTTTTTTGAGCCAATTTTCCGCACGTTCTATAAGCTCAAAAAGTTGAGCGTTCTTTGCGTTCTTTTGTAGTTTGGTACCGCACTTTTTCTTCCGTACCCAACCTATGGCTATGCGGGAATCCGAATAAATGATGCGATTACTGTTGCGTTCTTTTAAAAAGGCCAAGCCATGTACCAATGCCAAGAATTCTCCAATGTTATTGGTTCCTTGTTCAAAAGGCCCTTGTTTAAACAAGCGTTTTTTGGATTTAGTGTCAACACCTTGGTATTCCATTTTACCTGGATTTCCGCTAGATGCTGCATCCACTGAAATAGAGTTGTAATTGGGCTCACCAATGCGTAGCAATTCTTCTGGCGAAAGTTCCTTTTCTTTTTGTCCCTTTCCCTTATAATCAGCGTAGTTTCCGTTAAATGCTTTTTTGGCTAGATCAAATTTTGCAAAAGACTTGTACTGCGCACCCTTAAAACCTTCAATTTGTGCTTTGCAATCGTCCCAGGACTCATAGATTCCAGGTCGTTTTCCTTTCCAAACCACATAGAATTTTTGCTTCTTGGCCATTCTAGATCAGTAGTTTTTCAATTTCCTTCGGAAAATGCTCATATTCCAACTGATGTACTTTTTGTGCAATACTTTCAGCAGTATCTAATGGGTCGATTGCCGTTGATACCTGAAATATGATGGCACCTTCATCATAATTCTCATTTACATAATGAATTGTTATGCCACTTTCCGATTCGTTGTTTTCCCTTACTGCTTCATGGACTTTGCTTCCATACATACCCCTGCCACCGTATTTGGGTAACAAAGCAGGATGGATATTGATGATTTTATTTGGAAACTTTACCACAAGCTCAGTTGGAATTTTCCATAAAAACCCTGCAAGTATGATAAGGTCTGGATTGAAACCGTCCAATAGGGTAAGGAATTTTGGACTGCTGTAAAGGGATTTGTTGAAATAAACTGCAGGAACATCCAATCGGGCACAACGGTCCAAAACTTTGGCATTCTGCTTGTTGGTTAGCACTGCAGCTATTTCCACATTGCTGTTACCAGAAAAATAATTTATAATATTTTCAGCGTTGGAACCACTTCCAGAAGCTAAAATAACAAGTCGTTTCATATTCAAATTCTAGGACTAATTCCCCTTGTATTATCCGATAGCTAATGTACAGTACTAGAGCGTAAGATGTTTAATTTGAGGTACATTTTATCGACAAATAGTGTATTTAATCCAAAGTTTTATATTTTTGCCCCGATTAAAATTTTTAAAACCGATATAATTATGTCAGACATTGCATCAAGAGTAAAGGCTATCATCGTTGATAAACTAGGTGTAGATGAGAATGAAGTAGTAGCGGAAGCTAGCTTTACTAACGATTTGGGCGCAGATTCCTTGGACACTGTTGAGCTTATCATGGAGTTTGAAAAAGAATTTGACATTCAAATCCCAGATGACCAAGCAGAAAACATTGCAACTGTTGGTCAAGCCATTAGCTATATAGAAGAAGCGAAGTAATTTTATGATATTTTACTAAAGATTTTAAATTATCCATGTGATGATCATCACATGGATAATTTTTTTATAATTTAGGTTCATAAGGGTAAAACATAGTTCAATGCAGTTAAAGCGAGTTGTAGTTACTGGAATGGGTGCACTAACACCTATAGGTAACAATTTAGAGGCTTATTGGGAGGGACTTAAAACTGGGAAAAGCGGTTGCGCTCCCATCACGTATTTTGATACGGACAAGTTCAAAACCAAGTTTGCTTGCGAACTTAAAGGATATAATCCTCAAGATTATTTTGATAGGAAGGAAGCCAGGAAATTGGACAGGTTTGCCCAATATGCTTTGGTATCTTCTGATGAAGCCATTGCTGATTCTGGAATTGACCTGGACGCCGTTGACAAATTTAGAGTTGGCGTTGTTTGGGGAGCCGGTATTGGTGGATTGGAAACTTTCCAAAACGAAGTGATAGGGTATGCTGGAGGTGATGGTACGCCAAGATTCAATCCGTTCTTTATACCTAAAATGATTGCAGATATTGCACCAGGGAACATCTCTATAAAGCATGGCTTTATGGGTCCCAACTATACTACGGTATCTGCTTGTGCCTCCTCAGCGAATGCCATGATCGATGCACTTAATTACATTCGACTAGGGCATTGTGACGTTATTGTAACAGGAGGAAGTGAAGCAGCTGTAACGATTGCAGGTATGGGCGGCTTCAACGCTATGCACGCGCTTTCTACGCGAAATGATAGTCCTGAATCAGCGTCAAGGCCTTTTGATGCAACGCGGGACGGTTTTGTTCTGGGAGAAGGAGCAGGAGCCTTGATTCTGGAAGAATACGAGCATGCCAAAGCACGTGGCGCCAAAATCTATGCCGAGGTATTAGGTGGTGGATTGTCAAGTGACGCACACCATATGACAGCACCGCATCCAGAAGGAATTGGTGTTGTACGGGTAATGGAAAACTGCTTGCAAAATGCAGGATTAAAACCTGAAGACGTAGATGCCATCAACACACATGGAACATCAACACCTCTAGGTGACGTTGCTGAGTTGAAAGCCATTTCCAAGGTATTTGGGGCACATGCGCCAAACATCAATATCAACTCAACCAAATCCATGACGGGGCATTTGCTTGGTGCCGCTGGTGCCATTGAAGCTATTGCTTCTATCTTGGCAATGGAACATAGTTTAGTACCACCAACAATCAATCACAGTGTTGTGGATGAAAACATTGACCCTACTTTGAACCTTACATTGAACAAGGCTCAAAAGCGAGATGTAAATGTAGCAATGAGCAATACTTTTGGTTTTGGCGGACACAATGCCTGTGTATTGTTCAAAAAAATAGGGTAGTTTTGTAGTATAATGAAATTTACCTCCAAAATATTCAATTCCCATCCAAAACCGGATGGGGATTTTTTTTTGGGCATCAAATCAATTCTTGGGTTTAAACCCAAGCACATTGACATTTATAAAAAAGCTTTTCTGCACCGTTCCGTAAATAGAAGGGACAAGGACGGCAACCCAATGAATTATGAACGACTTGAGTTTTTGGGAGATGCCATGCTGGGGACTATTATTTCAAAACATTTATACAATCAAGTGCCCGGTGGGGATGAAGGTTATTTGACCAAAATGCGTTCAAAGATTGTAAGTAGAAAGCACTTGAACGAATTAGGTAAAGATCTTAAACTGCTCCATTATGTGGAGAGTAGAATTCCTAAGACCCATTTTGGTGAAAACATCCATGGCAATGTATTTGAGGCACTTGTGGGGGCCATTTATCTGGATAGAGGATATACCTATTGTGAAAAGTTTATCAATCAAAGGGTAATAATGCCCTATGTGGATATAGAACAATTGGAAGGAAAGGTAATCAGTTACAAGAGTTTACTCATTGAATGGTGCCAAAAACAGAAGAAGACCTTCCATTACGATGTTTATGAAGACACCGGCAACGATGAACTAAAGCATTTTGCCGTAAAACTCACCATTAACGAACGGGTAATGGCAAAAGCCAGGGCCACTTCAAAAAAGAAGGCGGAAGAAAAAGCTTCGAAAAGAGCCTATTTTGCACTTCAAAGCCGAATAGAAAATAGCTGACTTTAAATTACCGTAAACTCAAACGTTTTCGTAGTGTAAAATCTCTGTTTGTTCCCATTAATCTAGGCCAAATAAGGGAATTAGAAGTATATTTACAGTTCGCGTTAGACACATGTTGACAACACATAAGATATCTGAGGATTTTTATGATGACAATTTTCAGCTCATTGCAATTCATAGTGGGCTGGAAGATTTTGCCATGGGATATGCCATCAATGATGTCTGTGGTTTACACCTGCAAAGAAGGAATAGTGATTTGCAGGTAAATCAGGATTTGACTTTTTCAGTTTTTGACTGGGATGATGAATTAAGCGATACTTATTGGACATTGATTTCCAATAAGTGTGCAGTAGAGGAAACAGTTCCCTCAGATGGATTGTTTCAAAACCGTACTGCTTTAAGAACAGATTACCTGGTTAAAGAACGCAAGGAAGTTGATTATTTATTGAAAGTGGACGGGGTAGATGGCCCTACTCTGGTTCAACAAATCAAATCAATCAATACCATATCCAAAGTGGTAACAGCTTATCCCTTGGAAACCCAAACTTTAAAATCAAGAAGAAATTTAATCTTTTAACAATGCCAGCCGTTAAAAAAACAAAAATAGTAGCCACGTTAGGCCCAGCAACAAGCAAGAAGGAAGTGCTAAAGGAAATGATGGAAGCTGGGGTGGATGTTTTCCGTATTAATTTCTCTCACGCGTCCCATGACGACGTGGCGGAGCGAATTCGATTGATACGAGAACTAAATGACGAACTTGAAACCAATACTGCGATTCTTGCGGATTTGCAAGGACCAAAATTACGTGTTGGTGTTATGGGTGGGGAGGCCGTGGTTGCGCCCGGTGACGAGATTACTTTTGCAACTGGAGAGCCTTTTGAAGGCAGTGCAAGCAGGGTATATATGAATTACCAGAATTTCCCAAAAGATGTAAAACCCGGTGAGCGTGTGCTCTTGGATGATGGGAAACTGATTTTTGAAGTAAAATCCACCAATGGCGAAAATGAAGTAAAAGCCGAGGTAATTCAAGGTGGACCATTGAAATCCAAAAAAGGAGTGAATCTACCTAATACGGATATTTCATTACCGGCTTTGACTGAAAAAGATATCAAGGATGCAGAATTTGCAATCAGCCAGGATGTAGATTGGATTGCATTATCTTTTGTACGACATAGTCAGGATTTAATGGATCTTCAAAGCCTGATCAACAAGAATTCGGAACATAAAATTCCAATTATAGCCAAGATTGAGAAACCGGAAGCGGTGGATAACATAGACAAAATTGTGGCTTATTGTGATGGACTTATGGTCGCACGGGGTGATTTAGGAGTAGAGGTTCCAGCTCATGAAGTACCGCTAATTCAAAAACAGTTGGTGCTAAGAGCCAAGAAAGCACGTATACCAGTAATCATCGCAACCCAGATGATGGAAACCATGATAACAAGTCTTACGCCAACGAGGGCAGAGGTGAATGACGTGGCCAACTCGGTAATGGATGGAGCTGACGCTGTGATGTTGTCTGGTGAAACATCAGTAGGGAATTACCCTGTACAGGTGATTGAGAAAATGGCAAGTATCCTTGTTAGTGTTGAAGGGTCTAATCTAATTTCCGTTCCGCAGACACCACCACACATTCGCACCAAACGATATATTACAAAATCAGTTTGTTATCATGCGGCGATAATGGCCAACGAGATTGAAGCAAAAGCGATTTCAACACTTACCAATAGTGGTTATACTGCTTTTCAAATTTCTGCTTGGCGACCAAGTGCGCACATACTCGTATTTACATCAAACAAAAGGATTCTGACCCAATTGAATCTACTTTGGGGGGTTAAGGCCTTCTTTTATGATAGGTATGTTTCCACAGATGAAACCATTGAGGACGTGAACCAAATAGCATGTAAAAAAGGATATCTTGATGTAGGGGATATGCTCATCAGTCTTGCAGCCATGCCAATTAAGGACAAGGGAATGGTAAATACGCTAAGGGTTACAGAGATAGAAAGCTGTAGTTTCTAGGCGACCTCTCTTTCAAACGCAATAAAATTCACAAGTTTCCCCTTTCTGTCAAAGATTGGGGTGCTTTTGATATGGCACTCATAGGTAGTACCATTTTTTCTATAGTTGGTTAGAATTACTTCAAAAGGTTGTCTGTTCTTAATGGCATTGGAAACGGTTTGTGTTGTTGTTCTGCAGGTACTTTTTCCTTGGAACATTTTCGGACTTTTACCAATAACCTCATGCGGTAAGTAGCCATTCATTTCGACCATGTTTTGAGTTGCATAAACAATTTTCAATTGGGCATCTGTTACCACTATGATGTGTTGCTTATCCAAAATTTCCTCATCAAAATTATTGATGTCCTGCCATTTTAAATCTGTGGCTAGAGATGTCAATCCTTTGATATCCAATAGATTCATGGATAACTTATCAAAGAATTTTGCATATACGTCCATGGACTGTAACGGGTATCCCTGTATGTTCTGTCCCCCATAAAATTTATGGGCCGCATCGTCATAAGATTCCATCTTTTTCATATTCAATACTATAAAAAGGAAAATTCACGCTAAAATTTATGGGCAACATTAACATTGTTGTTTAATATTTTATGCCTTTTAAGCTGCGAAAATTCCTGTAAGTATCAACAAAAGAAATGGACTAAATACTGGAAAACCGCAGAAATTTGGCAATAAAAGAAGGGGAAAAGACCTATGAAATTTGAATTTAAGGATCCAAATTTAGGATCAATTCTTGGATTTACGGAGAACATAAAAGAAGATAATCTTAGGTTTTCTTCTACTGCAAATACCATTAAATTCCTCTGGAACAGAAATACAGAAGCCACTACTTTGATTGTGGATGATTTAGAATTGGTACTGCAACCAAATCAATTGGTGACGGTTACCTATTTGCAACATGTTTCATTTGCCAAAACCGATTTGCCTTTGGCGGCAGTACTTTTCAATCGGGAGTTTTATTGCATTTCCGATCATGATAGTGAGGTCTCTTGTAACGGCATCTTATTTTTTGGAACACAGGACCTCCCCATAGTTACCATTCCTGAAGATCAGCTGAAAAAGTTCAATTTATGGTTTGATGTATTTGTTGAAGAATTTTCTACACCAGATAACATACAAGGAGACATGCTTCAAATGTTGTTGAAGCGCCTTATCATTATGACTACTAGACTGGCAAAAGAGCAGTTAATAGTTAAGTCCCTTAATAATGACCAAATTGATGTTATTCGAAAATTCAACTACTTGGTTGATTTGCATTATAAATCCAAAAGAAAGGTGAGCGACTACGCTGAAATGTTGTTTAAATCACCCAAGACACTTTCCAACTTATTTTCAATCTACAATCAGAAACCGCCACAACAAATAATTTTGGACCGGCTGGCGTTGGAAGCAAAAAGACTGATTCACTTTACCGGAAAGCAAAATCAGGAAATCGCGTTTGAATTAGGGTTTAATGACCCTGCACATTTTAGTCGTTTTTTTAAGAAAATGACACAGATGACCCCCTCAGAATACCGAGAAAACGCTTTAGAAATGGCCTAAGGGAAATTTAGGCAAGTCATCGGGAAATTCCTGCTAACACTCCCTTTGTCTTTCGCTACATCTTTGCACTGTAATTAAAAACAAGATAAAGATGAAAGCAAACGAAAAATCACTTTTCAATCTCATTGAGATTTTTAGAGCGGTTAACAAACCGGCACCTCAACCCATCATATCTGAATCACATTGTGACCAAAAACACCATCATGATTTCTATTGTGATGCCGAGAAACCCTTTGTAAAGAATTTTTAATCCATATAACAACAAAATAAAAATTAGAACTATGAGCACATTTAATGTACCTAAAAGAGAAGAAGTTAGTGAAGCTAACCAAGCTATATTCGATAATTTGGAAAAAGCAGTAGGTTTTGTTCCCAACCTTTTTGCAACCTACGCACATTCTGAAAATGCATTGGCCAATTACTTGAACCTTTCTAACGCAAAGACCTCTTTGAAAACTAAGGAAAAAGAAGTAGTAAATCTTGCCGTAAGTGAAGTAAACGGTTGTCTTTACTGTTTGTCCGCGCACACAGCAATTAGTAAAATGAATGGTTTTACAGATAATCAGATATTGGAATTGCGTTCAGGAAGAGCATCTTTTGACAATAAGTTGGATGCTTTGGCAAGATTGGCGAAAAACATCACTGAAAATAGAGGAACTACCGATGCATCTGTAGTTGAGAACTTCTTTTCAGCAGGATGGACAAAGGAAAACTTGATTGACACCATTGTTTTGGTAGGTGACAAGACCATTTCCAATTACATCAACAATACTACGGATATCCCTGTTGATTTTCCTGTAGCTCAACCACTTCAAACAGTAGAAGCTTAATATTTATAAACCCAATTATTTAAATCGATACAGATGAAAAACACAATTGCAATTTTAGTTATGACCATTGGCTTGGTATTTTCTGCCAACGCCCAAGACAAGATGATGAAAGATGCTGCGGTAAAGACTTTGGCACTTGAACAAACTGCTGGTGAGTTTACCCAAAAGCAGATTACAGTGTCTGAAGGCACCTATGTTTTTGATATTTCAAACAATGGTGTAGGTCATGATGTAGGTTTCGTTTTGGTGAAAAAAGGAAAAGACATTAGCAAACCTGAAAATCACATTCAGACTGCATATGTAACCAAACCTGTTAAAACAGGAGCATCTCAAACATCCAAACCTACTAAATTGGAAAAAGGGGAGTATGTATATTTCTGTCCTTTGAACCCAACATCAACCGATAACATTTTGACGGTGAAGTAATGTTATGATGTTTGGAACTAAAAGCCTCTTCAATTTGAAGGGGCTTTTAGTTTATCTCCGCATTTTCAAACAAGTTGCTGGCCATGTTTTTTGCCATGTAGATCGGCCAATCGTTTTTAAAGAGATGGCTCTCAGTGGCTGCACTTTCATACAATAAGTATAATCCACCAGAATACTTTTCTATTTCCGCTTTCGAGACATTATTGACATTTTCCGCAACTACTTCGCCTAGGTAAAGCAAAAGTTCCTTTTTCTGCTTTTGAATTGTGCTGCTGATTTTTTTCTGCTTTGGAGAAAGCTCACCAAAGGTTTTTAAACCCCAACACCCGTGAAAATTCTCTTCACGATACTGATCACGTAAATAATCAAATATGGCTGTCAATTGATTTTTACCGTTCTTACGTCTGGATACAAATGGCCTTAGGGATGCTAGCAAGGCATCATGACGCTGTTGTAAGTAGGCAATACAGATATCTTCCTTGGATTTAAAATGACTGTACAACGTGGCTTTTGCAATATTGCATTTTTCCACTATTTCGTTAATGCCAGTGGCGTTGTAGCCATTTACATAAAATAGATTGCCAGCAGTGGTTATAATATGTTCGTGTAATTCAGGACGTTGCACTACTACAAATTAAACAAGAAATGATTAGTCGAACAATACTAAAACTCAATTTTTAGCTGAACCGAAACGCTTTCTTTCTCTGCCGCTTTTTTCTTTTCAGTGTTTAAATTGGCCAATGAGATACCCAATAAGCGGACAGAATCCTGCAATTCAGATTGATACAATAGCTCCTTTGCGGTTTCCAAGATCAGTTCCTTATTAGATATAAAATAGGGAATGGTCTTACTCCGGGTCTGCAAGGTAAAATCGCTATATTTTATTTTTAAGGTGATGGTCTTACCCGCAATTTTGGATTTTTGCAGCCTGCGTTCCAGCTCTCCGGCAATACTGTCCAATTTTTCCAACATAAAAACTTCGCTACTTAAGTTCTCACTAAAGGTTCGCTCGGCACCAACTGATTTGGGAATACGATGAGGTTTAACTTCACTAGTATGAATTCCTCGAACAACGTGATAGTAGTAACTGCCACTTTTGCCAAAATGTTGATCTAGAAACTCAAGGGGTTTTTTCTTAAGGTCGAGTCCGGTGAAAATACCAAGTTTGTACATCTTTTCTGCCGTAACTTTTCCAACGCCATAGAACTTGCGAATGTCCAATGCTTCCAAAAAAGGAATGACTTCTTCAGGGTTTACTGTTTTTTGGCCATTGGGTTTGTTGTAATCACTTGCAACCTTGGCTATGAATTTATTAATGGAGATTCCAGCTGAGGCGGTCAATCCGGTTTTATCCAATATCTTTTTACGAATTTCTTTGGCAATAAGTGTTGCAGAAGGATTCCCTTTTTTGTTCTGCGTAACATCCAAATAGGCTTCATCCAGGGATAGCGGTTCTACCAAGTCCGTATATTCAAAGAAAATATCCCGTACTTGATTTGAAACCTCTTTATAACGATCAAAACGAGGACGGACAAAAATAAGGTCAGGGCAGTTTTTCTTTGCGATGTAACCTGCCATTGCACTTCGGACTCCAAATTTACGGGCTTCATAACTAGCTGCAGACACCACCCCTCGTTTGGAACCACCACCGACTGCAATTGGTTTTCCTTTTAAATCTGGGTTATCGTATTGTTCCACCGATGCATAAAAGGCATCCATGTCCACATGTATGATTTTTCGCTTTGGAAAATCCAACTCCATACCCAAATTTAGGGTATATTTAGATTGATGGAACACTTGGAAATAGAACGTAAATTTTTAGTGAAATCGAATGCGTTCAAAGTAGATTCAACTTTGGATATTAAAATAATTCAAGGGTTCCTGAATACCCACCCTGAGCGAACGGTCCGAGTTCGACTTAAAGGTGAAGAAGCATTTTTGACCGTAAAAGGAATAGGGAATGATTCTGGAACCACAAGATTTGAATGGGAAACCCAAATCACTCCGTCAGAAGCCATAAATCTTATAGATTTATGTGAGCCAGGAATCTTGGAAAAAGTAAGGTATCATGTTCCAGTTGGTAAACATGTTTATGAAGTGGATGAATTTTTACGGGAAAACAAGGGTTTAATTGTTGCTGAAATTGAACTTCAGCATGAAGATGAGGTATTTGAAAAACCGGATTGGTTGGGCAAAGAAGTTACAGGCGATGTGAAATATTATAATTCTCAATTAAGTAAGAACCCGTATTCAAATTGGTAAGGAACAAATCCAGGTTGAAGGCAGTATTGAATGTGCTGGCAGTGATATGCGCAGTAACTGCCATATGCATGGATTTTTTTGGGCAGGAACAACTTTATGCAATCCTTAAGCCATTGACTACAATTAGTATCATGATGGTTTTGTTCATAAAAGGGCCTCCTAATCTGTTCAGATTCAAATTACTACTGGTTTTGGCATTTCTTTTCTGTTTGATTGGGGATATTTTTCTTCTTAATGATAATTACTTTGTTTTTGGATTGGGGTCTTTTTTAATTGGTCATTTGTGCTTCGCCTCCGGATTTATTCAACTAGAAGGATTTCAGACGAATCGTTGGATATTCTTATTGCTAGTAAGTATTGGCGTAGGCCTATTCCTGTGGTTAAGAAATGATTTAGGAGCTTTAACTGGTCCAGTTGCTTTGTATGTTTTAGTAATTGTATTTATGGCATGGCAAGGTGCAAGCTTATATTTTAAAAGGAAACAGTCTTCATATGCCTTAATTGGAATAGCTGTACTGTTGTTTATGTTCTCAGATACCGTGATTGCAATAAATAAGTTCAAAACAGCCTTCGAATTTGCCGGTGCGGTTATTTTAACTACCTATTGGTTAAGTATTGCACTGATTGCCAATGCAACATATATTATATTGGACGGGTATAAGAAGTGAGCACTTACTTGATTACATTTTCTTATCCAAGGATAGGATGGTTTGCAATAGTACATTAGCCCCATTGGCCATATCTACCGCAGCGGTAAACTCTTTTGGTGAGTGACTAATACCACCTTTGCTAGGAACAAAAATCATCCCCGTTGGAGCTATCCATGCCATGTCTTGTGCGTCATGACCAGCTCCACTCGGCATATATTTATGCGAAAGTCCAAGAGAAGTGGACGCAATTTCAATTTCCTTTTGAACTGTGCTGTCTGTCAGCGCAGGGGCTGCTGTGGTATCCAAAGGTCTAAAGCTGATTTTTACATTGCTCTCCTTAGCAATAATCTCACCACGTGCTTTTATGGCTTGATACACTTTTTCAATCACTTCAGCGGAAAGGTCTCGTATTTCCAGACTGGCTACCACTTTACCAGGAATAACATTTGGTGCTCCGGGTTGGGCTTTAATTCTTCCAACGGTTCCCACTTGTGCTCCTTCAAAACTATTGGTGATCTCATTTACGGCCACAATAAATTTAGCGGCTGCTAATAGTGCGTCTTGACGAGAATTCATAGGAGTAGTGCCGGCATGATTGGCAAATCCAGTAAACTCAACATCCCACCATTTTAATCCCACTATACCTTCAACAATACCGATATCCAGATTTTCTTTTTCTAATATGGCACCTTGCTCAATATGTAATTCCAAAAAGGCGGCCATAGCGCCTTTTTTTCGCTGAACTTCTGCTATTCTGGTCGTGTCGCCACCTAACCGCATGATGCCTTCGCCCATAGAATAGCCTGTCGAGTTAACAACATCCAAAGCTGCTTTTCCTAAATGACCGGACATAGCACGACTACCCATTACCCCACCTTCTTCATTAGAGAACACGATCACTTCTAAGGGGTGACGTGTTGTTAACTTATTTTCATTTAAGGTTTCGATGACCTCCAAAGCCGCCATTATGCCAACGCAGCCATCATAATTACCACCATTTGGCACGCGATCTATGTGTGAACCAAAGGAAATGGGTTTTAATTCTGAATTGCTCCCTTTGCGCAAACCTATAATATTACCAGCAAAATCAATGGAAACATCCAGTCCTTGTTTAGTCAAGGTTTCCATAACCCATTTCCGGGCTTCAATGTCAGCATCACTGAAAGCTACCCGTTCGGTTTCTCCATTTTCCTGAAGTCCAAACTTTGCCAATTCAAAGATTCGATTTTCTAGTCTTTCCTGATTTACTTTAATAGCATTGGTTTGACTAATGCCAAGAAATGATATTAAAAACAAAAAGCAACTGATATATTTAGCAATCATATGGTAATTCTAGAGTGTTAGCCGTTATTAAATATAGTTAGAAAAGAGTAACCATATATCTATAAGTGACTGGAATCGAATACCAATGCCAGAAATCGGGAATCCTAAATAGAAGACTTGAATTGCTCTAAAAAGCGAATGTCGTTTTCACTAAGCAAACGGATATCGGAAATTTGATGGAGCAGCAATGCGATTCTGTCAATGCCCATTCCAAATGCGAAACCAGAGTATACTTCAGGGTCAATATTACAGTTTTGCAATACATTGGGGTCAACCATTCCGCAACCCATAATTTCCAACCAACCTGTGCCTTTGGTCATTCTATAGTCGGTTTCAGTTTCCAGCCCCCAATACACATCAACCTCTGCACTGGGCTCCGTAAATGGAAAGTATGATGGGCGTAATCTGATTTTTGATTTCCCAAACATCTCAGAAGTGAAATATTGCAAAGTTTGTTTCAAATCTGCAAAAGATACATTCTTGTCCACATACAGCCCTTCCACTTGATGGAAAAAGCAATGCGACCTAGCGGAGATAGCTTCATTACGATATACTCTTCCAGGGGAAATGGTTCGAATAGGCGGTTGGTTATTTTCCATGTAACGAACCTGTACGCTGGACGTGTGTGTACGCAAAAGAATATCAGGGTCTGTTTGAATAAAAAAGGTGTCCTGCATGTCCCTTGCTGGATGGTATTCAGGAAGGTTCAATGCCGTGAAATTGTGCCAATCGTCCTCAATTTCTGGCCCTTCAGAAACATTGAACCCGATACGGGAAAATATATCGATGATTTGATTCTTGACGATGGATATGGGATGCCTTGCCCCAAGTTCTATGGGTTCTCCCGGACGGGTTAAATCTCCATATTTACCGGTTGTTTCAGCTTGATTTTCCAATGCGGCTTTTAGGGCATTTACCTTATCCGTTGCATCGGTTTTTAACTGATTGATAACCTGCCCAAATTCTTTTTTCTGATCATTTGGCACATTCTTGAACTCAGCAAAGAAAGAGTTCAAAAGGCCCTTTTTGCCCAAATATTTAATTCGGAACGCTTCAATCTCATCTTTGGAGGTAGAAGTGAAATTCGCTACTTCATTTAGATGCTCCTTTATTGTATCAATCATGTCTGTTGGCGCTATTGGGCGACAAATTTAGCAAATTGTCTTTGAATATGAGGGCTAGGAGCCAATGATCTACAATCAGAGAAAAATAATAATGTGAATAGGAATTCTCAAAAAAGAAATACAACTGTGCTTTTAAATGCTAGTCGGTATCTTCAACATTGTCCTTGATCCAATCGAGACAGTCATCAAAATCTTCAAAAATACTCTCCCATGGAATCAAATCAGGAATTATGTCGATGCGTTCCATCATGTATTTTGGTTGCTCCAGGATTCCGACGAACATTACATTGATGTCCTTTTTCTTAAGGTCTTGAAGCACGTCTTCCATGGCGTACAAACCGGATTGGTCCATATACTGCATTCGGTCCAAACGAATTACCACATGACTTGCCGTATCCGGTATTTGTTCAGCCAGTTGTAGAAATTCATTCGTTGACCCAAAAAACAACGGCCCTTTAATGTGCTTAATGAATACTTCCTCTTTTAAGATTTTTGGGAATTCTTTTTCGTCTTCCCAAGCTTCTTCCTTTAAAGGTTTTACATCAGAACGAATAGCGGTAAGATCGCCAATTTTCTTCATGAACATCAAGGAGGCGATGACCAATCCAATCCCCACGGCGTAAACTAAATTCCATATAGAAGACAATACCATGACAACCAACATGATTATAACTTCAGAACTTAGCTTTAGTGGTCCAATTTTAATGTCTTTTGGCAGGTGTGGGATTGCCTTTAAACCTTTGTAATCCATAACGCCAATGCCTACGGTAACCAAGATGCCCGCCAACACCGCGGCAGGAATTTGTGAAGCTACCGGGCCAAGTGCCAATAGAATTACCAAAAGTAAAATTCCTGCGATCATGCCCGAAAGCCGGGTCTTACCTCCTGAATTTATGTTGACCACTGTTCTGATCGTTGCACCTGCACCTGGGATTCCTCCAAATATTGCGGCAATACTATTCCCAATACCTTGCCCCACCAATTCCTTATTAGGTTTGTGTTTGGTCTGCGTCATATTGTCGGCCACAACAGAGGTTAAAAGGGAGTCTATTGCGCCAAGTAGCGATAAGGTCAATGCTGTAAATATGAATGGTGTTAGTTCTGATAGTTTAAACTCCGTGAAAATACCAAGCTGCGGTAAGGGCAACCCTTCAGGAATTTTTTCAATTGGACGATAGGGCAAATCAAAACCATAAGCAATACCGGATACCACGATTAATGACACCAAAGTGCTTGGAATGGCAGTAGTAATTCGTTTGAATCCGTAAATGATGAAAATAGTGGCCAACGCAAGTGCCAATTCAAGCCAATTTATGTGCTGCAGGGCCCTGCCTAGGACTCTAAAAGTTCCCAAAACACCAGAAGCTTTATTGGCCGCCAATGTTTTAGCTTCTTTGAGCATATCCGCCTCCGTGATTTGCTCGGCTCTTTTTATCGTTTCCTCAAAGTCTTCCAGGACCAATATACCCTCTCCGGCTTCTTCCTTAAGGATGTTTTCTAATATCTCTTCTTCAGCTGCCGCTTTGAACTCTGCAACATAGGCTTCATCTTCTTTTGGATAATAGCCGACCGCTGGCAATATTTGAGTTACGAGAATAATTACCCCAATGGCGGTCATAAATCCCGATACCACAGGATAGGGGATGTACTTGATATATTTCCCCAATCCAATCAATCCCAAACCAATCTGCAAAATACCGGAAAGCAAGAATACGCCTAGAATTATGGGCAGTGCTTTGTTCACATCGCCATCATGGACTGCAAGAATGCTGGCAATAACGACCATACTAACCGCAGTCATTGGTGCGGTTGGACCAGATATTTGGGTACTGGTACCCCCAAATAATGCGGCAAAAAAGCTGATGAAAATTGCGCCGTATAGTCCAGCACTTGGTCCTAAACCAGAGCTAACACCGAAAGCCAAGGCTAATGGAAGGGCGACAATTCCAGCAGTGATACCTCCAAAAAGGTCACCTCTTAAATGCTTAAACATAGCCGACAATTGATAGTTGTTATCGCAGGTTAAGATAGCAATTTTTGAAACCTAAAAAAGGCCAATGAAATGTTAACATTGGCCTTTAAATTCTATTATTTGAAATGAGTTACATATAACTCACCACTCCATTGTTGATGTCATACATCCCACCAACGATAAGGATTTCTCCATTGTCCTCCATTTCTTTTAATACCGGACTTTGGGTTCTAATGTTATCCATTGTTAAGCGTACATTGGTTTCCGCCACATTATTTACAAAATCGATATTGGCAGAGGTACGGGCAGATGCATCGGATGGTTCTGCCACTGCATTAACAGCAGGCTTGATTTTACTCAAAAGTTCAGTAAGATTACCCATTTTGGCATCGTCACAAGCACCTTTTACTGCCCCACAGGCGGTATGGCCCAAAACCACAATGATCTTGGTGCCCGCCAACTTACAAGCAAATTCCATGCTGCCCAATATATCCTCATTCACGATGTTTCCGGCAACCCTAGCGCTAAAGATATCACCAACACCTTGATCAAATATCAGTTCTGCGGATACTCTTGAATCTATACAACTAAGTATAGTGGCAAAAGGATATTGTCCAGAGGATGTTTGTGCTACTTGTTCCAGTAAATCACGATCTGCTGGGCTTTTATCCACAAAGCGTTTGTTTCCCTCTTTTAATAGTTCAAGTGCATTCTGAGGTGAAATAGCGGCTTGTGTTTCTTTAGTATGTGCTTTCATATTACTTCTATTATTCTTTTTAAGTTATAGCGTTGTTGTACTTTGTGCCTTTCGGTTTCCAGCCAAAAGAAATGGCACATTAAATTTACCAATTACATTTTTTACGTTGATGTTGGCTTTTGCTGCATCTGCAAAATCCACAAACAACAGGTCTACATTGGTTCGAGACAAATAGGCAGACATATTGTTGATTACATTATCCTGGGGTTGAAAAGTATATTCAACCATACCTTTCTTCAACTGTCCATCCGTGGAAGCTGTATTTTCACCAGTAGCTATCTTGAAGGATTTGAGTGGTTTGGTGGTCCACTTCATCAACTTGTCCATCAATTCTATTTTCATGGAATCAGGATTGCCGTTGATTACAGCTAAGGATAAATCCTTATTTGCATTCATGCTATGTTCGTGGGAAGCAATCATTACCAATCCTTCAAATTTGGACATGATATGTTTGACAATCCCATCACCCAAAAAGTTGAATCTGGAGGATTTTCGTTGTCCCAAGACAATAATATCTGGATGATAGGCCTCAATCTTTTTGTTGATGAGTTCCTTTATGTTGCCAACTTTAAAAGACGTATCAATTTTGACACCATACGCCTCTTGGATAGGTCGTACGAGCTGCTGTATGTGTTTTTTTGTTGAGGTGTACGTATCGTTTATGGACCTTACAGCCGATAATTGGTTGTCTTGTTTTACTACACCCAATGGCTGTTTTACATGCAACATTGCAATATCACCACCAATCATATTGGCCAAATTGGCGGTATTTTTTAAAATGGTTTCAGTCGTTTTCCGCAAATCGGAAAGAACTAGTATTTTATATTTTCCATTTTCCATGTTGTTTTACTTTAAAACAGGATTCACTTTTGGTCGATTTCTAAAGAATTCGATATAACTGGCAGGATTTTCTTCAATACCTCGTTCGGACACCAGTTGAATGTCTATGTTTCGCTGTTTTGCTTTAAAAGCAAAATCTTCCAGGATTTCGATGATATCGTTGTCCAAGTAGCGTGTATTCAGAACATTAAGTTCTAAATAAGTGTCGTTTGGAAGACTATCCAATTCTTTAAGGATGGCTCCTTTGTTAAAGAACGTCACTTCCTCGGCAAGTGTCATTTTAATTTTATGCTTGCCATTACTTTTATCTTCAATATGCAAGAAATGTGAATTTTGGTAGCTCTTAAGTAGAATTACAACAATACCTACCAGTAAACCAAGGCCAATACCAACTAACAAATCTGTAAACACGATACCAACTACGGTTACAACGAATGGAACAAACTGTTTCCATCCAAGGGTATACATTTTCTTGAATAATGCAGGTTTCGCAAGTTTATATCCAACGATGAACAGAATCGCAGCCAAGACAGATAGCGGAATCATATTCAACAACTTTGGAATTAGGATAACTGAAATCAAAAGGAAAAAACCATGAATGATTGCAGAGGCCTTAGTTCTTCCTCCAGATTGAATGTTTGCGGAACTTCTTACAATTACTTGGGTTACAGGTAAACCACCTACCAAGCCAGAAACGGTATTACCAACACCCTGTGCAAACAATTCCTTGTTGGTTGGGGTTGTTCTCTTCAAAGGATCCAATTTGTCGGTTGCCTCAACACATAAAAGTGTCTCCAAACTAGCTACTAATGCAATCGTAAATGCGGTGATCCAGATTTCGGTATTGGTAATTACGGCAAAGTTTGGAAAACTTAAGAGGTTGCTAGCAGTTTCCAAGCTCTCAGGAATAGGTACACTTACCAAAAACTCAGAGCCTATTCCCCAGTAAGCGTCATCTTTTGTAACCGCATAATAGATTATTCCTAACACTACGGCCACCAAGGGCCCTTGTATAAGCTGAAAAATTTTACCTTTTTTAGTTAATACTTTATCCCATAGGATTAAAATAGCCAAGGATACAATGGCAATTAAGGTTGCTCCAGGGCTAATGGATTTTAGAGCATTGAAAATTCCACTAAACGTGTTTTCACCGTCCATTTGAATAAATGCAAAATCACCTTCTGGACTGTCGTTGTAGCCAAAGAAATGTGGTATTTGTTTAAGAATGATGATGATACCAATACCGGTCAACATTCCTTTGATCACAGATGATGGAAAGTAATATGCGATTACACCAGCTTTTAAAATACTGAACAATATTTGGATAAGACCACCAAGTACAACAGCAACTAAAAAATTCTCGAAACCTCCTAAAGAGCCTATAGCTGTTAATACAATTGCTGCCAAACCAGCAGCTGGCCCACTAACACCAATGTGGGAACCACTAAGGGCACCTACTATGATACCACCAATTATGCCAGCAATAAGCCCGGAAAATAATGGGGCTCCACTGGCTAATGCAATACCTAAACATAATGGTAAGGCAACAAAAAATACTACGATACTTGCAGGCAAGTCACTTTTAATATGCTTGAACATGATAATGAAAAGTTGATGCCTCCTTAATTGTTTTTAGGTTGGAGGCGGTTTAAAATTGATGTTAAAAAGGGCTGGATATTAAACCATCTGTTCGGGAGGTGGAAGAAAAATCTCGGAAGTCGCATCCAAAAGGATGAACGATTGTTCGAGTACTTCGGCTCTACTATTTTGATCGATGATATTTTGGGCTAAAGAACACGGGTTTAAATACATATCCTTTTCACCCATCTTCTTTTCAGATTCTTGATCGTTGTTCTTTTCTTCCTCAGAGGAATCCATAAGTATGGCAATTGGAGAATCATTGTCAACCAATTGTATAACGGAAGGTGCCAATATGGAAAATATTAGCAGAAAACCAATTAAGGGATGTGCAATGGTCTTCAACAAAATTCTAACTCTTTAAAACAAAAATAAAATTAACAAGTATCTTTTTTGTTAAATAAATTTTAAAAATCCTTCAACAATTTAATATTCTCTGCTTCTATCCAGCCTGTCTGCCCATCGGCAATGCTGATCTTTTTCCAATTGTTTAACTTTTCCAGAACGTTCACTTTGGTTCCTTCATGCAAAGTAAAGACAATTTCACTGGAATTGTTTGGTTCGGAATTAATGTTTACTTCCTTGCTAAAAACAATGGCCGGGTTGTCGTTTTTAAACTCTTGATATTGAAGATAAGAAAACAAAACGCATATAAATCCAAGTAAAATACTCGTCATACTGCAAATAAAGGCTATCCTCTTTTGGGAGGCCAATCGCAAAAAGAAATAGGCCAAGTAAGCCAGAACAAATAGAAGCATAAATGCAACTGCAAGATAGGCCCATTGATCAAATGAGAAAAAGTTGACCATTCCCTCATAAATTTGGGCTATTTCCGTTTTCGGCATTTCTTCTACGGCATCCAATCGCATGTTTTGAGCATACCCTAAGTTGTTTCGGATTTCCTTGTCATTGGGTTTTAACAGCAAGGCTTTTTCGTAATTCAGTATGCTTGGGCCAATTGCATTTAGTTTGTAATGGCAATTTCCCAGATTGAAGTATAATTCCGCTGAATGCTGTCCATTTGCCAAGATTTTTTCATAATTAGCAATAGCCCTTTCGTATTCACCTTTATTGTAGAATTCTGTGGCCTGATTAAATAGGGCTGCGTTTTGGGCAGTACCCAAGAAGGCTGAAAATACAATTACTATGGTCAAAATCAGTTTTCTCATAGCTGCTTGTCTAATTTGGAAATCACTTCACTGGCCTTTTCATAATCATGTTGCATCTGTACATCTGAGAATGGGCTATAACGGGCCATTTCGCAATTTTTCAATAAACTGATAAAACCTTCTACGTCATCGGAGGAAACACTTTTATCGTTCAATATATTGGTGATTTTCTCCTTGCTGAATTCTGAAGTTTCAATCTTCAATTTTGCTTTTAAGTAATTGTGAAGCCCTTTTTCCAATGCAACATAGAAGGCTTCTTTGTTACCTAGTTCTTTTTTTGCGGTAGAAAGGTATTTTCTTGCCAATCTGTTGGCCTGCTTTATTTTGTTGCCCACAACATCACTTGCAATTGCCTCTCGTTTTTTAAAGGAGAAAACAGCAATCGGAATAAGCAATAACGGACCAAATAGCATTAAGAAAAACTTGGAAGAACCAAAGAAATACTTGGCCCCTATCTTATTCAGGTTGGGACTTAACTTAATGAAATGAAATTGTTTTCCTGTAGGCACAACCACCTGTCTATTGTTTGTGGCAGCTACAGTATTTTCCTCAGAACCGAGAGGTCCTTCAAGCACTTCAATGTTTATTTCATCTGAATTGAGCGTAACATACTTTGCCGTTTTGGGATTGAAATAACTAAATGATATACTTGGTATTGGATATTTTCCTCGGTAATTGGGGACAATAGTGTAATTGTTGGCCACTTTACCTTCCATTCCTGTACTAATGGTTCGTACTTTTTCATCAAATTCAGGCTCATAAACCTCTAATGCACTTGGCAATTCTGGTTCAGGGAGTTGAAAGAGTTTTAGATTTCCTTTGCCGGACACTTCAACCCTAGCTTGTAATGATTCCGACGCATTCAGTTCCTTTTTACTTGTGGTTACGCTGAAATCGAAATCCCCAACGGCTCCACCAAAATTCGCTGGTTTTCCAGCAACTGGTAACACTTTTACATTTAAAGTTCTGCTGCCTGCAGATACTGTTTTTGTTGTTTGCGTATAGATTCTACCGCCGAAGAAATCCCTTCTATTGGTTGGTACATCCACATAAATTTCCAGGGCTAATGGTTCAATGTCCAATTTGCCTGATTTTTGAGGATATAAAACCACTTTTTTAAGCACCACTGATAAATAGGGCTTACCGTTGTAGGTAGTATTCTTTGGTTTGGGTTTGGATACGTCAATTTCTTGGCTCCAAAAGTTGTTATAAGTTGGATTGTCCAATGACCTGTAGTTCGTTACCCTAATGGAATGGCCAACATATAGCTTATAGACTACGGTCACTGCTTCGTTTAGAAAAGGACTTGCATCTGAAACCTCTGCTACCAAGTGAAGACTCTCGTCTGCAACATCGTCAACGGTTCTTTGATCACTAGGTTTGTCTACTGCAGCCGTTACTTCAATGGTTTTGGGCAGTGTTTTGTAGGTTTCACCTTCAATCTCAATAGTGGCTTGTTTGATTGTAAATCTACCTCTTGCCGTTGGTACCAATATGTAAGAGTAGGTTTTGGAAAAACTGCGCTTTCCGTTAACCCAAGAAGAGCTGATAGATTGCGAAGGTCCCATGGCAACATTGAAGCCATCAAATTGCGGTGGCACAAAATTATCGCCATCCTTATTCATGGTGAATTCAACGCGAAGGCGTTCATTTACACCTAACTTCTCCTTGCTCAAAATCATCTTAAACGAAACTTCTTCAGCAGTTTCCTGAGCATGTAACGTGCTCCCAAAAAGGAAAGGGATACAGGCAAAAAACAGTAATATGTGGTTCCTGCTTTTCATTACCAATCCTTCTCGTTTTTAATTTTTTTTCCTTTCACTTTTTTGGCCTCCATTTTCTCCTGCACTTTTTTCTCTTCATTTTGCATGGCCTCTAGCAAATTCTGGATCTGCTGTTTGGAGAGTTGGTTAGGACGAGGTTGTTGTTGTTTTTCTTCAGGCTCATCACCTTCATCAGGTTTTTGTTCCTGTTCTTTCTTTTCTTCGCCGTCACCTTCTTTGTTTTCTTCAGTTTCATTTTGACCATTCTTACCATCATCACCCTCATCTTTGTTCTCATTCTCGTCCTGCTCGCCTTCTTGATCCTTGTTGTTTTCGCCCTCGTTGTTCTGGTCTTGGTTTTTATCCTTTTGATTGTCTTGATCTTGTTGATCCTTATTATCGTCGTTCTGGTCGTTGTTTTGTTCCTCTTGTTCTTTTTCCAACATTTTCTTGGCCAGCGCTAGATTATATCGGGTTTCCTCGTCTGTTGGATTGTTCCGCAAGGCTTCCTTGTATGCTTCAACAGCTTTTTGGTATTCCTTGTTTTTCATGAACACGTTGCCCATATTATGGAACGCCTTGTGTTTATTAGGCTTTTCCTTGGATTTTTCACCCGCCTGTTTAAACCTACCAAAGGCTTCACTATAACTTTCCCGATTGTAATACGCAGTACCTAGATTGAATGGGGCCACGGTATTGTCCTCACTTTTGGAAATCGCCTTGCGGTATTCACCCTCTGCAGTGATAAAATCATTTGTGGTCAATTCCATATTGGCTTCCCAAGTCAAGTTGGTGGAAGCTTGAAGTGCTTTTTCTGCGACTTTGGCTTCCTCCGTTTCTTCCTGGCCATATCCCCAGGTTATTAGAAGTGACATGACCAATAACAAACTCGTCTTATGCATCATCATGTTCATTAAAAAGATTTAATTTCTTCAACCATCGTGTCTTCCTGTCCAATAGGAAAATGTCCAAAAATAAAAAGAAAAGCCCTATGCCCAAGAACCATTGAAATTGGTCCTTATATTCAGCAAATTGCTTGGCTTCAAATTCCTTCTTATCCATTTGGTTCAATTGCTCCTTAATGTATTCCACAGCATTTTCCGTGTTGGAACCATCAATATATTGTCCATTACCTTCTTCTGCAATTTCAGCCAATACGGCTTCGTTGAGTTTCGTGATTACTACTTCGCCTTGATTGTCTTTTTTCAATCCCTCAACAATGCCGTTTCTTTTTAAGGGAATTGGTGCACCTTTGGGTTTTCCCACACCAATTGTATAGATGCGGATACCATTTTGAATAGCTTTATCCACAGCCTCAATGGTTGAACTTTCGGAATGATCTTCTCCGTCAGAAACAATGAACAACACCCTGTTGGTCTGTTCGGCATCATTGTAGTAAGTGCTGGCCAAATCAATTGCGGCGTTGATTGCAGTACCTTGCGATGAAAGCATATTGGTGTTCATGCTCTGTAAGAACATTTTCGCCGCACTATAATCTGTGGTTATTGGCAATTGAGGGTAGGCTTGTCCCGCATATGCAATAATCCCAATTCGGTCACTTGCCAATTGATTGATGATTTCGGATACCAAACGCTTGGATTTTTCCAGTCGGTTGGGGGCAATATCCTCTGCAAGCATACTTTTGGAGACATCCACTGCGAATACAATATCCACACCTTCGCGCTTAACGGTTTCCAACTTGGTACCGATTTTTGGGTTTACCAACCCAAGAATAAGAAAGCTCAACCCCAATAGAAGAAAAATCAATTTGAGTGCCGATTTAAAGCTAGACCGATTCGGCGCCAACTTTCGCAGCAAAGAAGCTTCTGCAAATTGCTTCTGAGTCTTTCGCTTCCAAACTTGAAGGAAAAAGAAGGCCACAACCATTACAGGAATAATGGCCAATAGATAGAAATATGCTTTTTCGTCAAGCTGAATCATTGCTTAAATAAAACTTTTAAATACGGAATTACGTAATACCCACTCCAATAACAACAAAATTCCCGCCAAGAAAATCAAGGAGCGGTATTTTTCATCGTAGTTGTAATATTTGAATTCCTCAATTTCGGTTTTTTCCAACTTGTTGATCTCGTCATAGATTTCTTCAAGTTTTTCATTATCTGTGGCACGGAAGTATTTACCACCCGTGACCTTGGCGATGTCTTTTAATAAAGCTTCATCAATTTCCACCTGACGCATACCATATCTGAATGTTCCATCAGGGTTGTATGCCACCGGTGAAAGTGCATTCCCATTGGTCCCCAATCCTATAGTATAGGTCTTAATGCCAAATTCAATAGCCAAATCTGCGGCAGTTTTTGGTTCAATAAATCCTGAATTGTTGACTCCATCAGTTAATAGGATGATAACTTTACTTGTTGCCTTACTTTCTTTTAATCGATTTACGGAAGTTGCTAAGCCCATGCCAATTGCTGTTCCATCTTCCAAATCACCATAACTTATTTCACGCAGTGCATTTAAAACGATGGATTTGTCGCTGGTAATCGGCGTTTTGGTGTAGCTCTCTCCAGCATATCCTACCAGACCAATACGGTCATTGGGGCGTTTTTTTATGAATTCTCCTGCTACATCACGAAGTGCGGAAAGCCTGTTCGGCTTAAGATCCCGTGCCAACATACTTGAGGAAACATCAATGGCCATTACAATATCTATACCTTTTGTGGTCTTGGTACGTGTGGAAATATCTTCTATTTGCGGTCTGGCCAAAGCTGTTATTATGGATGCCAATGCCAAAAGGCGTAAAGCAAAAAGAACTGGTCTGAATTTGGCAGTCAGGCTATTTATGGTAAATCCTTTGATACTGGAAATTCGCAAAGAGGCCATTTCCTCCTTGTGTTTGAATAGATACCATAGCAAAGCCAATGGCAGCAATAATAGCAACCAAAAAAACTGTGGGTTTGCAAATTCGATATTATCAAACATTATACTTGTGTTTTTACGTCCAAAGATGCCAGCATTCTATTCACGATCTGTTCCGCATATGCATCTCCTTTTTCATGATAGATCACTACTTGTTGCACAAATCCTTTGCCACCAAAACAAAGAATCATGTAATCGATTCTTGCCGATTGCTTCGTGGTTGGATTTTCATAAGAACCAGACCCGTAGGTTTTAATTCCAGACACTCCTGATTTAGTATTGAACTCATCGGTCTTGGTCAACATATTTTTTACACCCATCCCTTCAAATTGCGCAAGATTGGCTTCAACCAATGCCTCAAAGTCAGGATCAACAGCTTCTTTGTAGGTAGTGGAATTGGTGGATACCGAAAACAATCCATCTACCTTCCCGTTCATAAAGGTTTGGTGACTTTTTACGACTTCAGTTGCCTGTTCAGGTAGCTCTATTTCTTGTCTTATTAGGACTTGTGGAGTTTCAATTTCAATAGGAGGATACCCATACGAACTTGCTACCCATTCGCCTTCCAAAAGGTCTTTTGTAGGGTGACCAAGGACAGTATCCTTGACTTCTTTATACCCGTAATACGCTATGGAAAATGCACTTCCGGTAACTAGCAGACCGACAAAAATCGCCGCCGCCCAGATTATTCTTTTACGCTGTTTTTTCTTGGCCAGTTCCAATTGATACTCCGCGGTCAGTATTAAATCTTCCTCTGTTGGTTCTGGCAGTGCGTCATGCGTTTTTACCACGATTTGCTCCACCATTTTACGGTCTTCCTCTGCAACAGATGTTGAAGGTTTGGATTTGGCAAACTTTACCAAGTCAGCGGTTCGAAGAATTTTTTGGAATTGATCTATCGTTTCATGCTCAAGGTTTAACTCACCGGCATCTTTAAGTAATTCCAATTTGGTGATTAACTGACCTGTGGTACTTTCCAAGGCGGAAACGTTTACATCTTCCTCCAAATATGAACGAACTATATCTGTTAGCTCCGAATAGTATTTTTTATATTCATCATGGATGAGGTATCTGGAATTTTCTAACTTTTTCAATTCCAACAAAGCACGATCATAAGGAGGTAAAAGTGCTTCTTTTTCTTCTTCCGTCAAAGGCTTCTTTCTTAGGAAAAACCAATACACCAAACATGCAATCAACAAGAGTGCTATTGTGATCCAAAGAATGGTCATCCACAACTTCGCATAACTTTTATCCACTTGAATAAGTGGTTTAATGTCGTACATTTTTTGTTTGGTGGTATCTACGGCCACATCTGCAACACGGATATTGAATGAGTCCGTAAAAAAGGGTTGTTCGTTAATGGCTATTCTTTGAGGAGGGATGGTATAGGCACCGCTGTCAAATTGTGTTAGCGCATAAACTTGTTGCAAAACAACCTTGTTGTTGTTCTTTACCGTGTCTTGCATTATTGCTTCAACCGTTTCCAAAGGCGAAAAGGTTTGACCTTCAGGAAAATGGACCACATTCAAGGAATCCGTTTCTACGGTAATCGTATATTTTATCTGTTCTCCAATTTTTATCCCTGTAGTATCTATCTCGGAGGTAACCTTGGATTCTTCCTGAGCTGATACAGATAATGTGAGTGAGAAAACAAACAGGAACAGCAACACACTTGATTTCAAGTGATTGAATTTCATGTTTGTTATGTACCAATGCTTTTTATGCATTATCCTCTTCTTTTAAAATAGCCCAACAATTTTTTCACATAACTCTCATCTACCCGACAATGGATAACCCCGCATCCCGATTTTGTGAACGTGTCCTGGAAATATTCTACTTTTTCTTTATGGAACATTCCATAGGCATTTCGCACACGTTTGGATTTCGTATTCACTAGTTGCAATCGTCCAGTTTCTGCATCTTGCATTTGTACCATTCCCAAATTTGGAATGGACTCTTCTTTTGCATCATAGACTCGGATTCCAGTTACATCATGTTTGTTCCCAACAATGCGAAGTGTGTTATCGTATGTATCAGCAATAAAATCTGAAAGGACAAAAACAATGGCTTTCTTTTTCATCACATTGGTGAGGAACTTAAGTGCTTCAGCAATATTTGTTTCGCTACTCTTGGGGGTGAACTCCAATAATTCACGGATAATTCGAAGTACGTGGCTTTTTCCTTTTTTTGGAGGAATAAACAGCTCTACTTCATCCGAGAACAGAATCAAACCAACTTTATCATTGTTTTGCAATGCAGAAAATGCCAGTGTTGCACTGATTTCTGTTACCACTTCTTTTTTAAACTGATTGGTGGTGCCGAACAATTCAGAGCCACTCACATCTACCATCAGCATCATGGTAAGTTCGCGTTCTTCCTCAAAAACCTTTACAAAAGGCTCATTGTACCTGGCAGTAACGTTCCAATCAATGTTTCTCACATCATCACCAAACTGATACTGACGAACTTCACTGAAAGTCATACCCCTACCCTTAAAGGTAGAATGGTACTCCCCACCAAAAATATGATCGGAGAGACGCCGGGTCTTTATTTCAATTTTGCGTACTTTTTTAAGTAATTCTTTCGTATCCATCGGTGAGCAAACCGTATTTTGTTTTCAGTTTTTGGTGATGGTAAGTTGGTAAAACGTGGTCATCAAATAACCAAAGCAATTTTGCAATGCTATGGCACTTCTACCTCGTTCACGATTTTATTGATAATCTCTTCTGAAGTGATATTCTCAGCTTCGGCCTCATAGGTAATACCAATACGATGTCTAAGCACGTCATGTACAACGGCTCTTACATCCTCAGGAATCACATATCCTCTTCGTTTTATGAATGCATAGCATTTGGAGGCATTCGCCAAATTGATACTTCCCCTTGGAGAAGCACCAAAACTGATCAGGGGTTTAAGATTTTCAAGATTGTATTTTTCAGGATAACGTGTAGCAAACACCAAATCCAGAATGTATTTTTCTATTTTTTCATCCATATACACTTCCCTTACGGCTTTTTGTGCACTAAGAATCTGTTTTAAGGTCACTACAGGTTTAACCGGTTCGTGTGACCCTTTAAGATTTTGTCGAATGATCAACTGTTCCTCGTTTAATTTGGGATAATCGATAACAGTTTTAAGCATAAATCGGTCCACCTGAGCTTCTGGAAGTGGATAAGTACCTTCCTGCTCAACTGGGTTTTGCGTTGCCATTACCAAGAAAGGTGCATCCAACTTAAAAGTTTCATCCCCAATGGTCACCTGCTTTTCCTGCATGGCCTCCAAAAGAGCAGATTGCACTTTAGCTGGAGCCCTGTTGATCTCATCCGCTAGGACGAAATTTGCAAAAATTGGCCCTTTCTTGATGGAAAAATCATTTTCCTTGATATTATATATTAAGGTACCCACAACATCTGCAGGCAACAAATCCGGGGTAAATTGAATACGACTGAAATCGCCTTTCACAGCTTTAGAAAGTGTGTTGATTGCCAGTGTTTTCGCTAATCCGGGAACACCTTCCAATAATATATGTCCTTGACCAAGTAGTCCGATCAATAGCCGCTCAACCATATGTTTTTGGCCAACTATGGCCTTGTTCATCTCTGTGGTAAGCAAGTCAATAAAAGCACTTTCCTGGGCAATTTTCTCATTCACAGCACTAATATCTATAGTAGTGTTTTCTTCCATATAAACCTTTATCGTTTAGATATTTCTGTTGATTTTTTTCTAGATGTGCAAAATGAAAATTTATTTAAAATCCATCTGTTAATTAATGGTTAAAAAAATCCGCGAAGCCCTAGTTTTATGAAGGTTTTAAGGGTTTAATTTTATACTTTCACTTGATATGCAGAATACGGATAATTATTCCAAAGTCATTGTTGGGACGATGACTTGGGGCTCTTGGGGAAAGCAACTTGGCACGAAAGGAATGATCGACTTGATGGAGCATTGTCTTGAAGTAGGCCTTCATACCTTCGATCATGCAGATATTTATGGGGATTATACAACAGAAGCGGATTTTGGCAAGGCCTTGGCAGAAAGTACTATAGATCGCAGTCAAATCCAGTTGATAACTAAGTGTGGAATCCAAATGACTTCACGCAAGGGCATCCAATTGAAACATTACGATTACAGCAAAGATCATATTATCTGGTCAGCGGAACAGTCCTTGAAAAACTTGAAGACAGATTATATAGATCTATTTCTTTTACATCGACCAAGCCCGTTACTGAATCCTTCAGTAGTTGCAGAAGCGATTGATAAACTGCTTGTAACAGGTAAAATCAAACAGTTTGGGGTTTCAAATTTTAGTCCTAGTCAGGTCGCTATGTTGGATAAGTTCATTCCAATAAGGGCCAATCAAGTGGAGTTTTCCATTACCCATTTAGATCCATTGTACGATGGTACTTTTGATGATTGTTTATCGAATGGACGTATGGCGATGTCCTGGAGTCCTTTGGGTCAGGTTTTCCGCGAGAAAAGCGACCGTACCGAACGCGTGAACAATACCTTACGAGAGCTGGCCGATAAATACAATGTTGAAGCAAGCCAGTTTCTTTTAGCCTGGATGCTGCATCATCCTGCAACACCTAGACCGGTTATAGGAACAACAACCAAAGAACGTTTGACCGGGTCCGCCAAAGCCCAACACATAGATATTGAATTACAAGACTGGTTCAAGTTGTTAGAATCAAGTCATGGACAAGAAGTACCTTAAATTAAGATATGGACACAAAGACTGTTTTGATTACTGGAGCCACTAGTGGAATAGGACGGGCCACAGCAGAATTATTGGCTAAAAACGGATTTAACTTGGTGCTCTGCGGTCGTCGCAGCGAACGATTGGACCAACTTAAAACAGATTTAGGAAAAGAAGCCAAAATCCATACCTTGAAATTTGACGTCCGTAATCGAGATGCTGTTTTGAATGCTATCACCGAATTACCAGAAGCATTTTCCAGAATAGATGTATTGATAAACAATGCGGGCAATGCGCATGGATTGGATACTATTGACCAAGGGAGTTTGGATGATTGGGACGCCATGTTGGATATCAATGTGAAAGGATTATTATACATGTCCAAAGCAATTTTGCCTCAAATGGTGGACAGAAAATCCGGTCATATCATCAATATTGGTTCCACTGCTGGCAAGGAAGTATACCCCAAAGGCAATGTATATTGCGCGAGTAAGCATGCAGTAGATGCTATAAACCAAGGTATGCGATTGGACTTAAATGCGCATGGGATTAGAGTTGGGGCTGTTAATCCAGGTCTTGTGGAAACCGAGTTCAGCGATGTGCGATTTAAAGGAGATTCAGAAAGGGCCAAATCTGTTTATAAGGGATTCCAACCCTTGACGGCCCCTGATATTGCGGACATCATCCATTTTGTAATTACAAGACCGTATCACGTGAACATTGCAGATTTAGTGGTAATGCCCACAGACCAAGCCAGCAGCACTATAGTTAGGAAAGTGTTATGATCAATAAACGCCTTCTGGTAAAGAACCTACTTGCCCATAACGACGAGAACAGTTTTTACGATAAAAAACGATTCATCGCCATTGGAGAAAAGGAGGGGAAGGCAAAATTCTTGAAGCATGTTTGTGCATTGGCCAATAGTAATCCCATGAACAACTCATTTATCGTTGTTGGCGTTGAAGACGAGGACAACAAAATTGTTGGGGTTGATTTTTTTGATGATAGCAAGATCCAAAACCTTGTTAATGCTTATTTAGACAATCCCCCCATAATTTCGTACGAAAACATTCCCTTTCCTCACTTACCAGAAGGAAAAGTGGTAGGATTGGTAACCATACGATCCAATGGTAAGGTATGTGCCCTCAGAAAAAATATTTGGAAATACTACGGCGGAGCAGTTTTTTTTAGGGAAGGGAGCATTAGCTTGCCCAAGGCCTTTGATATAGAACTTAAGGATATCAATTCAGAAGCGGTGGCCACTATAGAGCAACATGCAAGAAATAACATTGAGTTGACTTTGGATGCCGTAATCAATTTCATCAATCATAGGCATGCCGATTTAACAAGTGATTATCGCGTTTTTAAAGAACAATTTGTTGTTTGCTGGGCAGGGAACAAGAATAAAGTAAAGAACAAGACCTACTATTCCAGGGTAGATATTGAGTTGATCAACGAACAAGTAAAACTATTTTACTCGGCTTTGGATGAAATAACTATTGATTATAACGAAGACTCCTTTACAATGATGGAGTTTGTGCAACTGGGCTTGGCCTCCCAACAAAAATATTACCCTTTGGAAGAAGTGGTAATTACATTTTCCGAGAATGGGAAATACACCATAAATAGCGAATTGGTATTTGAGCCGCCTCAATATGATAAAAAAACACTTTACCACGTTTTAAACTCAAACAATACGTTACTCCAAAAACTGGAACAAAAAATCAAATTGAATACTGCTGAAAAGTTGGATTTAACGTATTTGCCTGCTACGTACTTGATTTGTTATTTGAACGGTTTTGAAGAAGCAAAAGAACGTTTGGAGCGTGCCAGACCATTGCTTAAAACCTATGACACGAAAATCTACAGCTCTTTAAAGGAATCCTTGCGTGTACTAAGGAAAGTCCGTTACAATTAATTCTTTTTAAGCCACATAATTTCATAGGGTTGCAATTCAAATAAAGCACTGTTGACGCTTACGGTTTTTCCAGACACCAAATTTTTTGGGTCTCCTTGCGTGAAATATCCTAACTTCAAAACCAAGTTCGAGTCAATGATCTGGGGAATTTCATCAAAATTGCAGATAACCAATATGTTTGCATCGTTCTTGCCAGTACGCTCATATACCAAGATATGATCGTTCCCACTTTCAATTAGATTGAGGTTGTCATTATCAGCCAAAGTGGGGTTGGACTTCCTTATCGCCACCAATTGTTTTAGTTTATGATAAATCTTGGATGATGCAAGATCTTTGTTTTTTAGTTTTTCAATTGCTTGCCAATCTTGTTTAGGACGGTTAACCCATCTACTATCATTTTGTTTGCTTTCGTCATCCAAATACGAATAATCATTTAGCGTTGCTATCTCATCGCCAGCATAAATCATAGGGATACCTCCATAGGATAGGATAACAGCATGGAGAAGCACAATTTTGGCCAGGGCATGATCAACCATTTTCGTATTCTTGGTAGCGATTCCCTTTTCTAATCCTAGTAAGGAAGCAGCACTCCCCGTTATTCGGCCATCTCCAGTTTTTGGGTTATACATGAACAGTAAACCTGTGGCAGGAGACCAATCCAATTTTTGACAGTAATAATTCAGTAAAAACTTTCGATGTTGGTTGGGGTCCCAGCCCATTTCCCGTATAAAGCGATTTTCGTATCCTAATCCAATATCATCATGGCATCTTACATAATTTATCCAGGTACAGGAGGCAGGTTTTTTGGGAACATTGAACATGCTTTTATACAACAAGCCTGTTTTTTTGGTGGCAATGGAATTCCATAACAGTGCCATTAGGGATGCATTATAAGCCAATTCACATTCATTCCCTTCTCTGGGGCCTTCACCAAAATATTTGATTATATCCGTAGGAGCAACAATGGCTTCAGCCAAAAATATGGTGCCGGGAGCCACGATTTGCAAGCACATCCGGAATAAGGAGACCAAGATGTGGGCTTCGGGTTGATTTTGTGAAATCGTACCAATTTTCTTCCATAAAAATGCCAGAGCGTCAAACCGCACCAAATCCACGCCTAAGTTTACCATTTTCACCAAATTGGCAAGCATGTCCATAAAAACATCCGGATTGGTGTAATTAAGATCCCATTGGTAACTATTGAACACGGTCATCACCCATTTTTCCATTTCAGGGATGTAAGTAAAATTACCAGGCGAGGTTTCGGGAAATACCTCAGGCAAGGTCTTTTCAAATTCATCGGGGATAGTCCGGTCATTAAAGGTATAGTAGTACTGTTGGTATTTTGGACTCCCTTTCTTTGCTTTCTTTGCCCAAGAATATTCATCTGAAGTGTGGTTTACAACAAAATCCAGCATCAACAGTATGCCCTTGTCGCGAAAGGTTTTGGTTATATCCAGTAGATCTTTTTGAGAGCCATATTTTTTGTCCACTTTGTGGTAGCTGTTCACCGCATAACCACCATCACTTTCCCCTTTTGGACGTTCCGTTATGGGCATAATATGAAGGAAATTGATGCCTAAGTCCAATAGATACGGTATTTTTTCCTTGAGACCTTTTAAATCCTTGTTGAAATTCTCAACATAGAGCTGCATGCCTACTATTTGCTCACTTTGATACCAAGTGCCAGAGGCCAATCGCGCCACGTCCTGAAGTCTTAAATCCTCAGGTCTTGTGTCAAATAATTTTGGAAGTAACTTAAGTAGTCGATCAAAATCCTTGCTGTGATTTTCCATAGGGTACAAGGAAAAAAAGAGCTGTTGGACAAGACTTAAGTTAGTGGTTAGTCTAAGATTGAATTGTTCGTTGAGCGTAGCATTCTTTGCTCTTTTTGACACAAGTTTATGGAGTGCAGCTTGATTCATTTAGGCCAGCAGATCATTTTTGGTCGGGAGCGAAGGAATTGCTCCAAAATTTGTGGTTGTTAGCGCACCAGCTTTGTTGGCAGTTGCCACCATTTTTAGCAGGTTCTCAAATTCATTTTCCAGTTCATGGAAATTATCCAAATCGGCAATTTGTTTGAGTAAGCATCCAATAAAAGCATCTCCTGCTCCGGTGGTATCTACAGGTTTCACTTTTATGCTAGGTACAATCGCTTTGTTTTCACGAACGCTGACCAGTGTACCTTCCTTACCTAGGGTAATAGTGATGATATTAGCCCCAACTTCATGAAGTATATCGCAGGCATCATAAATATTTTCCTTTCCTGATAGGAGCTGGGCCTCTTCCAAACTGAATTTGCACAGTTGTGACTTTTCAACAAACGGCATGCATTTTTTAATGAATTGTTCTTGTTTGTCTTTCCAAAGATCACTGCGGTAATTTGGATCAAAGCAGATAAACATATCCTTGGTCAAGCCGTCAAAAAGATACTTCCCGTAGGCTTGTTCCAGTGCACCACCAAGTAATGCCGTTGCGGCACCCAAATGAAGCAAGTTCCCATGAAAATTTTTCCGTAGTGTGGGATCGTACACCAATTCTCGGTCAGCACCTCGACTAAAGACAAAATCACGTTCGCCATCTTCAGCTATGGACACAAATGCCAATGTGGTAAAAGTATCCACCTCTTGGGCCAAGGAAATATCAACACCCTCTTTTTTGATGGTATCCAGTAAGAATTTACCAAATGGATCATGGCCTACTGCGCCAATAAAAACACTTTTGCCACCGAGCTTTGAGATTGCACAAGCAACATTGGCCGGCGCACCTCCGGCTTTTTTGGTGAAGATATTCGCTTTGGTAAGATCGTTCCCTTGGTTTTCTGCAACAAAATCAATGAGCAGCTCGCCGATACAGAAGACTTTTTTCATAGAATGCGATACAAAATCCTAAAGTACATAGAAAATGGGTGGGTTTCCAAAAAATACAATTGCTTTTGTAAACTAGGATTACGTCCAAACTTTACATAAAATTTCCAGATTTGGAACTTTTTCTATGTATCATTGCTCAAAATTCTATGTATGCGAACGCTAGTAATTGGCGATATACATTCTGGAGTTAGGGCTTTAGAACAAGTATTGGACAGGGTTGGCGTAAAGGCTGATGACCATCTGATTTTTTTAGGGGATTATGTAGACGGCTGGAGTACTGCAGTGGAGACTGTGGATTTTTTAATTCACTTAAAGGAGCGTCATCGATGCACCTTTATTCGAGGAAATCACGACGAGCTCTGCAGGGAGTGGATGCAATCCAAAAAGGAAAATCCACAATGGTTAGCCCATGGTGGTGCTGCCACTCGCGATTCGTATTTAGCGGCTGATGACCAGACATGGAATCGGCATTTGGAATTTTATGCTGAATTGAAAAATTACTACATTGATCAAGACAATCGACTTTATCTGCATGCTGGATACACCAATCTGAAGGGAGTTGAATTTGAATATTTTGATCAACTGTTCTATTGGGATCGTACCTTATGGGAATTGGCAAGAGCTTTGAATCCTGAATTTAATAAGGACCATCCTGAATTTCCGAAACGGCTTACGCATTACAAGGAGGTTTTTATTGGTCATACACCAATTTCAAAAGTGAATGAGGCCGTACCTAAAAATGGAGCTAACGTTTGGAATGTAGATACTGGCGCCGCATTCAAAGGAGCGTTGACAATAATGGATGTAGCAAGTAAAACATTTTGGCAAAGTGACCCAGTGCATACATTTTACCCTGGGGAGCGCGGTAGAAACTAAATCAGAATTTACCTGACAGGTGTTTGTCCTGCCATTTGGCCAATTCTTTCCATTGACCTTTATAAGCCATTTTTGCCTGCATGGGCCAAGAAGCGGGATCATGTATGCGATAGCGATCACCACCAGAGGATAGCACTTCTTGACATTTTACCGTGGAAACCTCAGAAAGTGCTTTCCATGTTTTTATGCCATGATTATGAAATAGTCCTTCAATCTTTGGGCCTATACCTTCCACGATCTTCAAATCGTTTTCCTTAACTCGTTTGCCAAAGGCCGATTTTGCTGCTTCCGGATTGAAAGTATCTTCATTGGGAATTGAGATTGCATCTGATGCCGTTTTGGCAGCATCCAAATTCGCCGTGGTTGCTGAGGAAGTTTTGGATTGGATATTGTCCAATTCCGCCGCCAATCGGATGTTTTCTTCCTTTAATTCCTGAAGAACAGCATTGTCTTCTGATTTGGTTTTTCGTTTGCGTCCCATGATATACCCTATCATTCCAGTAATCAACAGCAATAAAAATAATATGAGCAAGTCCCAAATTTCAAAATATTCTAGTTCCATTGGTAATGTATTTAGTGCAATAGGTTTTTACCTAAGTTGGCTGAGGTATTCTTAACAAGAGATGTTCTCTACAAATTATTAAAAATCCGGTAGAATGTTTGTACTTAAACCTTAGAATTTGAGCTGTTTAGAAAACAAATTATAAAAACAGTGACCTGACGGTACTATAAACAAGCACAAAAAAGTGCAAATCATACATAATTCTTTACCAGCTATACGAATTAAGAAAATTTTAAGGCTGAAATGTGGGAATTTTGCAACATATATTAGGTAAGGAACCCTATTTCTCCCGACGAAGTTCCGGCATTGAAATAGGGTTTAATTTAAGTTTGAGTTAGTTAAGTTGGTTTAAAAGTCGCGGTTCCAGATTGGGTCGCGATTTTTTGTTGCACCAATGAACTTAAGAGTATTCCTACGCGTTTTTCGGTGTCATCTAAAAAATTGCATAAGTGGTTGATAATCATTATATTATAAGGTTAACCAAAACCAAAATATTATGAGATCAACACTAATGACATTGATTGCTTTACTGATTTCGATTTCTTCTTTTGCCCAGGTAGCCTATTTTCAATATAGAGTAGTACCTGCGGATCGTGAAGCTGAATTTCTGGATAAGGAAACGAACCATTGGGCCAAAGTTGCAAAGGCAGCTATTGATCAAGGAAAAATGACTGGATGGTCACTTTGGAGAAAAGTTGGAGTAACCGAAGATGGCGCTCCCAATTATGTATTTGTAAACCTTTATGAAAGTTTTGAAAAAGCCGCCCCTTCTGAGGTATGGACTAGTGAAAATGTTAAGCTGATGGGTGTTTCGCCTAAGCTTGTAGAGACCAATTCGTTTACAACGGTACCTTTTGACTATTGGCTTCAATTGGAAGATATGGTGCAAGGTGACTACAAATATGCACTCGTAAATTATGCAATGCCCAAAAATAGGGGCGCTTTTATCGAAGAGAATAAAACACTTTGGAAACCCTTGCATCAAAAGAACATTACCAATGGTAATTTGGGAATGAAATCATGGGGTATTATGTCAGTAGTTTATCCAAGAGGAATTGCTGCAAGGTTCTCTGCTCTTACCTGGGATGGATTTGACACCATGAAAGATGTGATGAATTATTTACGATACAATCCAGATGGTATGGATGCAGACTTCCAAGAGGTTGTCTCGCAATCCAAGATGGGCGAAATTATGCCGGAAGGAGGATTTCAGTATAGCATTATTTATGAGCTAGTCAAACGAATAGCCCCTGAATAACAGTTGCAAAAGAAAATAAAAAAAGCCCGATTACTCGGGCTTTTCCATTCGTTCTATAAATCAAATTTTATTCCTTGGGCTAAAGGAAGCTCAGTAGTATAATTGATGGTATTGGTTTGTCTACGCATATAAACTTTCCATGCATCGGAACCACTTTCACGTCCTCCACCAGTTTCCTTCTCACCGCCAAAAGCGCCTCCAATTTCCGCACCGGAAGTACCGATGTTTACATTGGCAATTCCACAATCACTCCCCGCAGCAGAAAGGAAACGTTCCGCTTCGCGAAGATTGTTGGTCATAATGGCAGAAGATAGACCTTGAACAACACCATTTTGAAGTGCAATGGCATTTTCAACAGATCCTGAATACTTCATTAAATAAAGTATAGGGGCAAAAGTTTCTTCTTGTACTATTTGAAAGCTGTTTTCCGCTTCAACAATGGCTGGTTTAACATAACAGCCACTGGAATATCCCTCACCTTCCAGTACGCCGCCGGGCACCAATACTTTCCCACCTTCTTCTTGGGCTTTAACCAATGCAGCTTCATACATGCTTACCGCATCTGTATCAATCAATGGACCAACATGATTGTTTTCATCCAAGGGATTGCCAATACGTAATTGTGAATAGGCATCAGTGATGGCATCTTTCACTTGATCGTAGATGGAATCATGGATGATCAATCGTCTTGTGGAAGTACATCTTTGTCCAGCAGTTCCTACTGCGCCAAATACTGCACCGATCACAGTCATTTTTATATCCGCATCTGGAGTCACGATAATGGCATTGTTTCCTCCTAATTCCAAAAGGGATTTTCCTAATCTAGCGGCTACAGCTTGAGCAACTATTTTCCCCATTCGGATAGAACCAGTTGCGGAAACCAATGGAACACGATTATCATTGGTCATCATTTCACCAACTTTGTAATCTCCATTGATCAAACAAGAAATTCCTTCTGGCAGATTATTTTCTTTCAAGACCTCAGCAATGATGTTCTGGCAAGCTACGCCACACATTGGGGTTTTTTCAGATGGCTTCCAAACACAAACATCGCCACAAACCCAGGCCAAAGCAGTATTCCATGCCCAAACGGCAACGGGAAAATTGAACGCAGAAATGATTCCAACGATGCCAAGTGGGTGGTATTGCTCGTACATTCTATGTCCAGGACGTTCAGAATGCATGGTAAGTCCGTGAAGTTGTCTTGAAAGTCCAACGGCAAAATCGCAAATGTCGATCATCTCCTGTACTTCACCCAAACCTTCTTGATAGGATTTGCCCATTTCATAGGAAACCAATTTACCAAGAGGTTCTTTCAGCTCTCTTAGCTTTTCACCAAATTGGCGAACAATTTCTCCTCTTTGGGGAGCAGGCACCTTGCGCCACTCGGTAAAAGCCTCGGTGGCTGTGGTCATCACCTTCTCGTAATCCGCCTGAGTGGTGGTTTTTACTTTTCCAATTAATGCACCATCTACGGGTGAATAGGAAGCAATGGCTTCACCGGAACTAAAGTTGTTGGACCCAGTGGAAGTGCCTTCATTTATTTGGTTGAGACCTAATTTTTCTAGAGCCTCATCAATACCAAATGCAACTGCAGTTTCTGACATTTATAACTTTTTATGTGTGAATTGTTATATTTTTCAAAATTACGAATAATCCTGTGGAAGTTTACAGGAATTTGTGGAGCAATATTAGCAAAATACCTAGCAATGCCGGTAGTGCTTGAACGGTAAATATTTTCTTTGAAGCGGTCCACGCTCCATAGATTCCGGCAATAGCAACACAGCAAAGGAAAAAAAGTGCGACATAGCCTTGCCATAATGCATTTTGAATCAGGAGTGACCAAATTAATCCGGCAGCCAAAAAACCGTTATACAAACCTTGGTTGGCTGCAAGCGTTTTAGTAGGTTCAAACAATTCCTCTGGGAATTTCCTGAAAACTTTTTTGGCCCTTGTGGTCCATGCAAACATTTCCAACCATAAAAAATAAAGATGGAGCAGGGCAACAATAGCGATTATGATTTTGGCGAGAATTAGCATAATTAATCTTTTGCAATAAATCGTTCATCAACTGGCATAACGGTCCCACAATTATTACAAGTTCTTAAAGTCTTTGAACCATAAAAGTGCTTGAAATGTGCCAGAAAGTCTTTTTCAATATCATGTAGTGTAAAATAGGCTTCGTACAGTTTGTGATTGCAATTGTCACAAAACCATAAAAGGCCATCATCTACTTGCATATGATTGCGTTTACGCTCAACCACAAGTCCAATTGAACCCTCATGCCTTACAGGTGAATGGGGAATCTTGGCAGGATGCAAATACATATCCCCGGCACCCAATTTCATGGTTTTCTTTTTCCCATCTTCTTGGATGTGAACCTCAATATTTCCCTCTAATTGATAAAAAAGCTCTTCGGTTTCATTGTAATGATAATCCTTTCGGGCATTTGGTCCCGCAACTATCATAACAATATAATCACCGGCTTCTTTGTAAAGGTTTCTATTCCCTACAGGAGGCTTCAAGGTATCCCTATTTTCCTCAATCCATTTATTTAGGTTGAATGGTGCTTGTATTGCCATTTCCAAGATTTGTTGAAAGGTATAAAATTCCTTACTGGAAACATAGGGAATAACAAAAAGACCCGAGCATTGCCCGGGTCCAAATTTAATTATGTAAAACGTTTTATTGGGCTTCCACCTTCATGAAGATTTGCGTAAAATATGGTCTCCCTTGTTTGTCCAATTGAACACTCAAGGTTGTATGCGTAAAATCCCCTTCCAAGGTATTTTTATGGGAATCACTGTCCAACCAGCCCTCAAGTGTGCCTTCCGCTGAGGTATAAAATCGTGCTACATTTTCACTGACTTGGATGGCATCTATTTCCGTAGCGATTTTGTTTGCACGTGCTTCAAAATTATCGTGACTTAGCTTATTTTTTGAAATCATATAATCGTTATGATCCTTGGCATGTACATAAGAGGATGAGCTAACGACCAAAGTACTTGCTCCAACAGAGGCTCTGTGGTCGTTCACCAATTCAATTAACTCTGATTCAATTGAAGATGGGTCAACCGTTAGTTTTTCGTTCTCTAAAACAGGGTTATTAATGGCACTTTCGTCTCCAAAGGCTTCAGTCTTGCTGCACATTGTTAATGTAGCCAATACAACCAACGCCAAAAGGGTGGATTTTAGCTTTTTCATTTTCCGGGGGTGTAATTTAGGGCTGTTCTATGACCCTAAGTGTTCTTGCAGCTAAACTAGGATGCACCGGTTATGATACCATGAAATTTCCATGGTGTGGTGAATTTATCCGTTAAGTTGCTCAATTTCTAGGGAATGGGCGATTTAGGTCAAGAAATGGCTTACCGTTTATCCGATAAACTACACCTTTTATATAATCGTATTTTGGGAGTTTGGGTCGGATTCAATCGCAGGTTCATTCTCATGTGCTTTCTCCAACACCAATGAAAATACCAATGCTCCAATTTCCTTGACTGGATTGTAAAAGATGGATTCGTTTTTTGTGTCTTCGTTGATGAATTCAAACGGGGAGTTTAATCGCTCGAAGAAAATAAGTAATGCTCCAACTATTATGGCTACTTTGAGCATCCCGAACAAACCGCCTGCTATTTTGTTTAACAATCCCAACATGGCAAAATCAGCAATTTTGGTTAGGAACTTTCCTGCCAAATGTACCAAGATCACAATACCAAAAAAGGTAATCAGAAAAGCGGATATCTTAAGGTATTGGCCATCCCAACCCATGTTTTCGGACAGATGGTCAGCGGTTAGGTAGGAAAAGTGGATAGCGCCATAGATTCCAGCTATCAATGCAATTAAAGAAGCAATTTCAACAAATAGTCCATTCTTCAATCCTTTGAAAAGGCCCCAAATCAAGAGCACACCAATAACGATATCCAAAAAGTTCATCTGTTCAATTTTAACAAATATAGGATATTGATGACTACCTTTGAAAGAGCTAAACGAATATGGCAAGAGACGAAATTTTAAAAGAAAGATGGGATGATTTGGTTTTAAAATTATCCGACCAATTTTCGGATGGTGACCCTTTGGCGTTGGATGGAATCATTTACCTGGTTGGTGTTCAGGAATTGGGAAATTTGCATAGAAGTTTCAAGAAGGACGAAAAAGTCAATTTAATGCATATTGCCATTTGCAGATTATTAGAACCTTATGGCTACTATGAGTTTGATTTTTTTGATGACGATGGTTGGCCACACTATACTGTTAAGGAACAATTGCCACCCCTAAAACCAGGCGAACAATCCATACTTATGAAAGAGGCATTGGTCAATTATTTTTTAGAAAAAAACTATATTGAATAGGAAGCAAATATGCTATGGAAGAGCTACGGGAATTTACCAATGTTAACCGAACAAAAAACTTTGATGCAATTGCAAAACAATCCTTTGACCTTTTAATCATTGGAGGCGGTATCACCGGTGGTGGAATTGCCTTGGATGCGGCTTCACGAGGATTGAAGGTACTGTTGTTGGAGAAAGGTGATTTTGCGTCTGGAACAAGTAGTAAATCCACCAAATTGATTCATGGTGGGTTACGTTATTTAAAGCAATTTGATTTCTGGTTGGTCAAGGAAGTAGGTTCAGAAAGAGCTATCGTACATAAACTGGCCCCTCATTTAGTGCTTCCAGAAAAAATGTTGCTACCGCTTATTGAAGGCGGTTCTTATGGAAAGTGGCTCACTTCCATTGGATTAAAAGTATATGACATTCTGGCCCAAGTTTCTGGTGATGACAAACGGCAAATGCTGGAAAAAAAACCAGCAATGAAATTGGAACCGTTACTTCCCAAAAAAATATTGAATGGCGCAGGGTATTATGCGGAATACAGAACAGATGATGCAAGATTGACCATTGAAAATATCAAGACAAGTATAAAGCACGGCGCAGAGGCATTGAATTATGCCAGGGTAACTGATTTTCTGTATAAAAAAGGTAAGGTATCGGGTGTAGTGGTCAATGATGAGCTAAATAATACTACATACAAAATCAATGCTAAATATGTAGTAAGCGCAGCTGGACCTTGGGTAGATGAATTGCGAAGTATCAATAATTCCAAAAAAGGAAAGCGGCTACATTTGACCAAAGGAGTGCATTTGGTATTTCCAAAGGAAAAATTGCCCGTAAAGCAATCTGTCTATTTTGATGTACCCGATGGCCGCATGATTTTTGCCATACCACGTGGAAAGGTGACCTACGTGGGCACCACCGATACCAATTTCAATTTGGACAAAGACAATGTGCAGACAGATTTGGCGGATGCCATTTATTTGATCAGTGCGGTGAACAATATGTTCCCGGACATCCATTTAGAAATGGATGACATAGTCTCCTCTTGGGCAGGGTTACGCCCATTGATCCATGAAGAAGGGAAATCTGCTTCAGAACTTTCCCGAAAGGATGAGATTTTCACTTCTGACACGGGTTTGATTAGCATAGCGGGCGGTAAGCTAACGGGATATCGCAAGATGGCAGAACGAACCGTGAATAGGATTGCTCAAAGGATGGAAGATGAACATGGGGTGGAACTAGTACAATGTATTACTGATAAACTTCCGCTTTGTGGCAGTGCCTTCAAGAAGTTCAAACATGTTAAAAAATACATGGATGAGATAAGCAATCGTTTGCAAACTGAAGGATTTACAGCATATGACGCATGGTATTTGGTTACCACCTATGGCATCCAAACTGACTTGATTTTGGCTACATATGCCAATTTAAGAATCAAGGATCCTTATGTTAGGTTGATTCGTGCTGAGGTTCAATTTTCAATTGCCCATGAGATGTCAGTCACCCCAATGGACTTCTTTATTAGGAGGACAGGGCGGTTGTATTTCGATATTGACAGTGTACGTGAATATATGCAACCCGTTTTGGATGAATTCCAGAAGACGTTTGGTTATTCAAAACAAGAGATACAGCAATTCAAGGAGAAATTGTTGAACGAACTGGATACGCATTCCAATTTCTCCTTGGACAGAAGAGTTTAGGGAAGGGTATCAATTCATTTTATCCGTCAGTTTGCGAAAAACTTTTTTAGGATTCTTATTATCGTATAACACAGCATAAACTGCATTGATAATTGGGGTTTTTGTTTTTTTAATCCGATTTTGATTGATTAAATGTGCGCTTTTTGTGGCATAATAGCCCTCCGCTACCATATTCATTTCCATCATGGCACTTTTAACCGTATAACCTTTACCAATCATGTTCCCGAACATACGATTTCTACTGAAGGTTGAATACCCCGTTACCAACAAATCTCCGAGGTAAGCTGAATTGTTGATATTCCGTTTCATTTTGTAGACTTTGTCTATAAACCGCTTCATTTCGCGAATGGCGTTGCTCATCAACACACTTTGGAAATTATCGCCATAACCCAGACCATGTGCAATCCCGGCGGCAATTGCATAAATGTTCTTTAACATGGCGGCGTATTCTGTGCCAATAATATCGTCGGATATCTTGGTTCGGATATAATGACTTTGCAGCGCATCAGCCAACAATTCCGCTTTTTTGCCATCCGCACACGCAATGGTAAGGTATGACAAACGTTCCAAGGCTACTTCCTCTGCATGGCAAGGACCTGTAATCACTCCAATATTTTCAAAAGGGATATTGTAATTGTCATGGAAATGTTCACCAACAATAAGTCCGCTTTCCGGAACAATCCCTTTTATGGCGGAAAAGATGATTTTATCCTTTAACGAAGCGAATAATTTTTTCAATTCTGGTTCTAAAAAGGCAGACGGAATGGCAAAAACAAGAACATCGGATTGGTCTACAACAGTGTTCATGTTATTACTCAGCCTTAATTTAGAAACATCAAACTCAACAGAGCTTAAATAGTTTGGGTTGTGCTTTTCGGAACGGATATGATCTATAGCTGATTCATTTCGCATATACCAAGACACTTGGTCTAAATTTTCAACCAACATTTTTACAATAGCAGTACCCCAGCTACCTCCACCAATTACGCCAAAGCGAAGTTTAGTATCCATCCAAAAGATTTAATCGCAAAGCTAAAAAATATCTTTTATCACACATTAAAAACTGAAAATCAAATAGTTATGATTTTTGGCATGGTGCTTGGTCTTTTTCAATTGAATCAAAACCTGCGGATTATGAGATACGGAAAATTACTTTTTGCATTATTGGGAATTAGCATGTTGGCAACTTCTTGCCATACAGATGTGATAATAGAAGATGATTTTTTTGAACCTACACCTGTGAACACGGCTTTGACTCTAGAAGACTTCGATTTGTGGTACGTGGATATAAATGCCACCAAAGGAAATGGAGAAGTACCTTTTATTCAACGGGCTTTTACACTAACATTTGATCATGGGGTTTTGCTTGCTAATAATAATCTAGTTGGAATTGGGAAAACCGGCAATGGATTGGGAATCGATGTGGCGAGCTATGGGACCCATTTTGGAGCAGTGGAAATAGACCATGACTTGGATGGAGTTTGGTTATTGGAAGTAATTGCGTTGAACGGTAACACCATAGAATTATATAGTGCCGATACAAACACATCCTATATTATGAGGGGATATCAGCAAAACACCTTTGATTATGATCAAGTATTTTATGATAACCTACATTACTTTTTGCAGGAATATGAAGCTTGGGAAAAGGTATACACCAGTGAAGTTGGGGCAGTCAACGACTTTGACGACGAAAACTTTTTGGCCTTCCTTTCAGGGAATGACGGAAGTTTCTTTAGGTCTTCGGTGGACGGTGCTGGCACATCATTGGTGAACCTACAATGGAATTATGAAGGAGATTATCAAGTGTTTGATGTGCCCAATGACCCATCACTTAAAACTTTAACACTGGATTATGACTTCATGGGCAATGACTATTTTGAACTTTACGTTATTGATGATAGTACCATTGAATTGTACCATGTGGCAAGTGAAACCATTTATGAGTTTCAGGGAAGAGGATACATTCAATACTTAAAATCTGGTAAAAGTGCCGTGAAAAAGCGTTCAAAAGTTAAAAATTCCATAATGAACGTGAAAAGGCAAAGAAAAATGTAAGGAATCTAAATCCTTATAGACAATATAAACAAGTTTTTTGGTTGGTTATTTAGTTAAGAATCGCCTCAGGCTCTCCGCTTGGGGCGGTTCTTTTTTTATATAATTTATTATAGGTGACTAATCGATTTTATGTAAGGCAAATAGGCAACTGTATTTTTTCGTAACTTTTTGGTTATGAAGGAGAAACAGAAAATGGAAATGGCCAATAAGGCTCATAAGGAGATTCCAGGTAATCCCTCGACTGCTACCACCAGCAAATTAAAATTGAATGATCGATCCAATGGGAAACCGCTTCGAGTACTTTCCGAGGATGATTGGACATTTTGGAAGGAAAACGGATATATCGTAATTAAAAATGCGGTATCCAAAGCGCAAGTCAAAGCAACTGCTGAATTTATTTGGGAATTTGACGAAAAGGATCCCAATGATTCGTCAACATGGTACGCCCCGGTCCGAGCGGAAATGAAAATGAAGGAACTTACAGGAACGGGAATGGTGGAAGTCTATAATCACCAGCACTTATGGAATAATAGACAGGTGCAAAAAGTATATGATGCCTTTGTGGATGTTTGGGGTACGGAAAAACTGTGGGTGACCATTGACCGTGCCAATTTGAACATTCCGCTACGACCGGGCCAACAAAAAAAAGGGTTTATTCATTGGGATTATGATCCTGAAACAAAACCACAAAATGTGCAGGGTGTGTTGGCATTGGCGGACCAAACCGATGAAAACATGGGCGGTTTTCAATGTATTCCATGGCTTTATCGCAATTATGATACATGGAAACTGACACAGCCAGAAGATCGAGATCCATTTCAACCTAACCTAGATGGTTTGGAAGAGAAAATCGTAAAGGTCAAAATGGAGGCTGGCGATTTGTTGATATTCAATAGTACAGAGCCGCATGGTATTCGTCCCAATGTATCCAAAGACAAGGTTCGTGTGGCGCAATACATTTCGATGATGCCAGCCGAAGAAGATAACAAGGCATTGCGTGAATGGCGCATCAATTCCTGGAAAAATAGATTGGCTCCAGAGGGATTTGCATTTCCAGGAGACCCAAGAAATTGGGAAAGGGATAAATATAAAACTGCAAAATTAAGCCCATTGGGGGAAAAATTATTGGGCTTAAGGCGGTGGTAAAATTGCCAAATCCTTAAAAATGAACATACTTATGGTCTACTAATGGAATATTGGTATTTTTGCCGGCTTCAAACCACAGCATGAAAAAGTATCTCAATCTATTCGATTTTTCACAAAAAGTAAATTACCGAACCGAAGTCCTTTCAGGTTTAACCGTTGCTCTGGCCTTGGTTCCAGAAGCAATTGCGTTCGCCTTTATAGCAGGACTTTCGCCTTTGACGGGACTTTATGCGGCTTTTGTTATGGGTTTGGTAACCTCAATATTAGGCGGCAGACCGGGGATGATCTCAGGAGCAACTGGAGCAGTGGCGGTTGTAATTGTATCCTTGGCACAACAATATGGGGTGGAATATGTCTTTGCCACGGTGGTATTAGCGGGACTACTTCAAATGGCTGCAGGGTTTCTAAGATTAGGAAAGTTGATGCGATTGGTGCCACATCCTGTCATTTTCGGATTTGTCAATGGTTTGGCAATTATCATTTTCATGTCCCAATTAGATCAGTTCAAAACCATGGATGGTAATTGGTTGACTGGAACTACGCTCTATATCTTTTTAGGATTGGTGTTGTTAACAATGTTCGTGATATGGGGTCTGCCTAAGTTAAGTAAGGTTGTCCCAGCTTCGTTGGTTGCAATTCTCTTAGTCTTTGGTATTGTATTTTTCTTTGGAATAGATACTAGAACCATTGGGGATATTGCCTCCATTGAGGGAACTTTTCCACCGTTCCATATTCCAGAATTGCCTTACACAATTGAGACCTTGCAAATCATATTTCCATATGCGGCCATTGTTGCTGGTGTTGGTTTGATTGAAAGTTTGCTTACCCTGAATATTGTGGATGAGATTACGGAAACTAGAGGAAGAGGCAATAAGGAAGCTGTTGCACAGGGTACGGCCAATATACTCTCTGGCCTATTTTCCGGTATGGGAGGTTGTGCAATGATTGGGCAGAGCCTTATCAATACCTCCAATGGAGCACGAGCTCGGTTATCGGGAATAGTTGCTTCAATCATGCTTCTGGCATTCATCATGTTTGGATCAAGTTTGATTGAAAAAGTACCTATGGCTGCACTTACAGGTCTGATGATCATGGTGGCGCTTGGTACTTTTGAATGGGCAAGTTTGCGAACATTTAGACGTATGCCTAAATCCGATGTCCTGGTTATGATCTTGGTTACATTGGTAACCGTGTTCCTTCATAATCTGGCTCTGGCCGTTTTGGTAGGCGTCATCATTTCAGCTTTGGTATTTGCTTGGGATAATGCCATTCGAATTCGTGCAAGAAAGCACACTGATGAGGAAGGGGTGAAGCATTATGAAATTTATGGACCTTTGTTTTTTGGAAGTACTACCCTTTTTGCTGAAAAGTTCGATGTGGTGAATGACCCTGATGAGGTAGTCATTGACTTTGCGGAAAGCCGTGTGGTGGACATGTCTGCCATAGAAGCAGTAAGCAAGATTACAGAACGCTATAAAAAATTAGGCAAGAAAGTGCATTTAAAGCACCTCAGTAAGGATTGTAGACGTTTGTTACAAAATGCCGACGAAATTATAGAGGTAAATGTGATGGAAGATCCAACCTACAAAGTAGCGGTAGACAAAATATGGCCGTATAAATAGAGGTTTAATTTCTCAACCTACCCGAAAAGACACTAATATTAGGATTGATTGGATTGCCAGAGGCGCGTCTTAGCATTGTAATCTGCCCTGCATGATAGATACAATCCGATAACATGCCGTTGATCATATTCCAATACGGGTATTTTGATTGATTGTCACCACGTTGAAAAATTACCTCAAATCCTTCAAAATCTTTTGCTTGTTTACCGGCCATAAGCTCACTTGCAGCTTTTAGATTATGCAATGTTTTGCTGCGCAGTTCTTCGTATGACAAACCTTCAATATCCATAGGTCGTATGTTGGGAGTTGCACTTGGGGCATTCTTAATGGTTTCGGACATGCCATAAATGTGTTGCATGGTCTGAAAAATGGTACGGCCATCTTCAGATGCTTTGTATTCCAAATCCTTTTCGGTAAGCTCTTTAGTGGCCCAATGGAATCTAAAACCAAGACCATCTATCATTCTAGCCGCAACGTTTCCGGGGCTATAGTCAGCAGGGTAATCTGGGATTTGGTGATACGGTAAATTGTCTTTTTCCTGTGCATTCATAGTGCTCATAAATAAGAATAAGATTAACGCTATTGGCAGTAGTTTAGATGTCTTTTTCATTTTGATTGATTATTGATTAGAACCAGAGTTGTAATTCGCCATCTGGATTTATTTCTTCCCATTGGGAGTGTAATGTATTGAATTCTTTTCTAATTTTTGAGAGTGCTTGAGGTGTCAGGTCTTTTGGGTATTCAAGATGATGCTCTTCAAGAATAGCTCTCAAGGTATCAATGTATTCCTCATGTCTTGAAGTCTGTAATTGCTCGGTCAATAAGTTCGGTTTGCAATGACTCCAATGGAAGATTTTTAGGTAGAAGTGCATCGGGTCGTTTTTCACGAGGAATTTCGAAGTCGCCAATGTCATGTCCACTTTTAAGCAGTCCGAAAAAGGCAGATTCAAAACCCAATGTAGTTTCAATTGCAAAGTGTGCAATGTCATGTACTTCAAATCCTGGATGGATTTTAGTCCAAGTCACACTGCCGTCATCACGGGTACATGATAAGGTACTTGGTTTGTTTTTATGCTTTTTGAATTGGATTTTCAAAACAATGGTTTATTGCGTGCGTAGACTCCAAATCTCATAAAGCGGATCACCTTTACTGCTGAAACCAGAATGATGCCAATTCCCTTCCTTCAATTCAAAATCGAATTCCAGACCGGCCCCTACGCGTGAATTGTCCCTGGAGAAAAACTCAATATTCTCCGTGTATTTTCCATCAATAGTGGTGTAGTTCCCTCCTCCTGTAGCCATAAACTCTTTGGTCTCTGTGTTGTAGGCAATCCACTGAAATCGTGTTCCTGATAAGATTTTCATCGTTTTTCTGGGTCTGTTGGTATCCCGTTGTTGTAGTTCCCCATTGCGTTTTCTTCCAGACATTAACCATGCCCCTGAGAGGGCTCCCGGAGCGCCATCATCTATGCGTTTCCACACCATGTCATAGCCTTTGGCTGTTAGCATTTTGTCATCCAATTCTATTTCAAAGGTAACCGTGGAACCAACTCGCTCAGGTTTGTCAGAATCAAACTCAACTAATTCCGTAATGGTAGTACCTTCCAATTGCCATCCACCACCATTGGTTTTGATAAACGCTCCGGTAGTCGCATCAAACCAAGTAGCTACTTGGTGTCCATCGGAAAAAATGACCACATTTCGAACCTGACGTCCGTTCTCATCTACGGAAAAGTTCTCCCAAGCACCGACCAAATTTTGACCAATTGCGACATAGGATAATAGTAAAAATGCAATTGTGGATAACACTATTTTTTTCATGGGTAAGGAATTCTATTTCCTAAAGTTACCCATCAAAATGGAATCCTAGGATTTTCGGCCTGAAAAAATGTAAAAGATTGAATTAAAGTACTATGCCCCTAAAGTGTACGCAGGTATTCTGCCAAATCACGAGCTTCGTCTTCAGACAAATTCTGATTTAACATAATTGCGTTGTTGTATTCTTTAAGCAATGCCTTGGCAATAGGGTCTTCACGCAACATTCCATCTGGATTAAGAATCATGTTCATGACCCATTCTGGACTACGACGTTCGTAAACACCCGCCATTGCAGGACCAATCATTCTTTGGTCTACCATGTGGCAGGCCACACAAATGGCATTGAATTGCGCTTCTCCGCGTGCAGCCATTTCAGCATCAACTTCATCTCCAAAAGTCACCTCTTTTATTGGACCAACACCTTTATTGTTCAAATCCACGGGAACCCCTTCGTTGGCATTTTCCTTTTTGTCTTCGGCTTTCGTTCGGCTTACTTCAAAACCATCTTTCTTTTCTTCTTTTTTACCGCCACAGCTTGCAACAAATGCCGCTAACGCTAAGAACAATACTATTTTTTTCATTTCTGTAATTGGTGTTGTAGTTAGTAGATTTTGTAGCTACTAAGATAACTAAATAGCATTGAACTTTTAAACCCAATATTTTGATACACCTAACAAATACTACACTGTCGTACCCAACTCATCAAAAAACTCAAATGCTCTCTGTTCTGTGTATGTGATATTGTTTTTGCCCCAAAATCCAACATGTCCTCCATATTTTGGTGTTTCCAAATGAATGAAAGTACTATTCCTGGCCAGTTCCACGGGGTAACAATCTGAACCTAGAAAGGAATCATCTTGAGCATTGATGAGCAAAACAGGCAGTTTAATGTCCTCTAAAAACTGAAGACAACTACATTGCGTATAATAATCTAAAGCATCTTTGAAATTATGCGCACGGCTGGTATAAACATCATCAAAATCTTTAAGTGTTTTGATGGATTTATAGTCAGCATCGGAAACAAGGGCCGGGAACATCTGTTGTTTCTGCCTTAATTTGGCCAAGAGGTGTTTTTTGAAGCGTTTGGCGTAGAGTATATTGTTGAAGGAAAGGAGTTGATTACAGGAATCGTACAAGCTGCATGGCACGGAAATAGCTGCCGCAGCTTTTATTTCTTTTGGAATCTTATTGCCTTCGCCCAAATACTTCAATACTAAATTCCCACCAAGACTAAAACCTTTCAAATAGATTTCCTGGTAGGATTTGGATTTAATGATATGGGCCAACACTTCGGTTAAATCCTCGGTAGCCCCACTGTGATAAGAGCGGAACTTGGTATTGGGTTCGCCGCTGCATCCTCTGTAATTCACAGCACAAGCATCAAACCCTTTTTGGTTCAATAGCTTTGCACTTCCAGTAATATAAGGTCGCTGTCCATCACCTTCCAATCCATGTAGTAAAACAACCAGTTTTGAAGTCGAATTATCGGTGAAACTCCAGTCCAAATCCAAAAAATCCCCGTCGGTGAGCGTAAGGCGCTCCCGATCTTGCTTAAAATCCTTGACCTTTCGAAACAGGCCACAATAAATAGTGGCCAAATGTCCATTTTTAAAAAACCGTGGTGGCCGGTAGGTTGAAGTCAGTAAGGGCATTAATACAATATATTATGAACAGGTTTGACTTTGGGTGGAAGATTATCCTCATCCAACATATCCCTTAAATCAATCTCAATGGTTCTGCACAATGCGGTCATGGGAACATCATTAATCCGTCCTTCAAAAGGATCTTCACTATTGCTGCCTACGCTTTCCATGGTAGAAAAAATCCAAGATATAAGTATGGAAAAGAAAATCATTAAAACAATATACCACCAGTTATTTCCCACATTGAGTTCCTTTAATTGGGTTTCAAAAACATTGAGCAGACCAAAAGGGAGCAACAGTAGAAATATCCAAGTAAAAACCGTACTGAAATAGGCATATTGTCTAGGAAAAGGAGTGTTTTTTATACGTTCACATTTCCCCTGCAGCGTATACATTTCCTCTAGATTGCCATGTAATACCATTTTATCAAATTCCGTGATTTTTCCCTGTTCAATCAATCGTTTTAGATGTTTCCCTTGTTTTTTGACGAGGTGTGTGGCGACATTTTTCCGATTTTCCAGGGAATCTACTTCTTCTGGTCCCAATAAGTGATCCATTCCACTGCAAACTGGATTTCGTTCTCCATGCCGGTCAAAAAGTCGTTCCACAGAACGGTTCCCTTTTATTGAAAAGCTGTTAGGTTGTCTAAGTTGAATGCGTAGTGCATTAATCCAGGCAATATGGCGGTAAATCAGCAAAACTTGTGCTTCACGATCATCTTTTACAAAACTGAGGACATTGTTCGCCCATGTCCGTGAGTTGTTCACTATTCCACCCCAAATTTTACGAGCTTCCCAAAAACGGTCATAGCTTTCACTGTTCTTAAACCCGATATAAAAAGCCACTGCGATACCTACAACGGAAATGGGTTCGAAGGGAATATCGATATGGGTCCAACCCCATATGTGGTATAAGTAAAATATTACAGAGGCGTATAATGTAAAGAATATCAATCTGCGCCATGCGAATCTTAGGATTAGCGACCAGCTTAGGTTTCGTTTGATATACATGATGATGGTTCTAGATGGTTATTACCATCCAAATTACAAAGAATAGCAGGAATTTTACTAGTCCTTGGGGTACAACTCTAGAAGTTTAGTTTGACTTTCGATGGCCGCCTTGAATTCAGTTTTCAACTCTGAAACCAACTCTTTTACACTTAACGTACTATCGATAGAAGTCACGCCTTGCCCTGCAGACCAAATGGTTTTCCATGCTTTTGCCTCGGTATCCAATTCTTTTCCGAAGTCTATTTTATGGTCTTTTTTAAGGTCTTCTTCGGTCAAGCCGGCAGCTTTAAGACTAGCGGCTAGGAAATTGGCATGTACCCCAGAAATGGCTGCGGTATAAACAACATCATTGGCACCTGCATCGATGATCATTTGTTTGTATTCATCAGGAGCTTTACTCTCTTCAGCATTAATAAATCGGGTACCCATATAAGCAAGGTCTGCACCCATTTGAAGTGCTGTGGCAACATCCCTTCCAGTGCTGATACAACCGGATAGAATAATGGTCTTGTCGAATATTTTTTTGACTTCAGCGACCAAACTCATAGGATTCAGCGTTCCACCATGGCCACCTGCACCGGCAGAGACCAAGATAAGTCCATCAACTCCTGCCTCAGCAGCTTTCTCTGCATGTCTTTTTTTAATGATGTCATGAAATACCAATCCCCCGTAACTATGTATGGCATCTACCACCATACTTACCGCCCCAAGAGAAGTAATGACTAATGGGACTTTATGCTTCATACAGAGTTTCACATCTGCTTCCAACCTTGGATTGGTAGGATGAACAATAAGGTTGACTCCAAAGGGAGCCGCCTTTTTACCTGTTTCCTTTTCAAACTCGGCTAACTCAGATTTAATCTGGATCAGCCATTCCTCAAATCCTTCACTTGTACGCTGATTGAGTGCAGGGAAAGTGCCAATAATTCCATTTTTACAACATTCAATTACCAGCTTTGGACCAGAAATAAGAAACATGGGAGCCGCAATGGCAGGAAGACTTAGGTCTTGAATAAAATCAGCTTTAGTTGTCATGGTGAGATATTGATGTTCTAAATTAAGGTTAATTAAGCCAATGGGTTTAGGCTTTTCCCAAAAGTATGGTAATTTTACAATTATTATGCATGCATAACAAATATACTATTTATGTTTTTAAAAGAATTTGAAGTTCGTTGGAGCGACCTGGATGCCAATAGGCACTTGGCAAACTCAGCCTATATCAATTTTATGAGTCATACCCGTATGTCATTCTTAACGCAACTGGGTTTTGCACATAAGGAGTTTGAACAACTTGGTATTGGTCCGGTTGTTTTCTATGAGCACATCTACTATTTTAAAGAAGTATTTCCAGGAAAGCCAATACAAGTTTCTTTGGAATTTACGGGGATGAGTGCAGACGGTAAATTCTTTGAATTCAACCATAATTTTTATGATTACAAAGGAAAACACTTGGCGCATTGTGAGATGATGTTTTCGTGGATTGACATGAAATCAAGAAAGCTAATTACACTACCTTCCGAAATATTGGGCGTATTTGATAAGCAAGAAAAAGCACCTACATTTAGAGTGCTGACTAAGGAAGACACGCGCAGGTATGCCAAAGTCCCTGTAGACTTATCATAATGACTTTTGATTTGATCCCCTTCTTTTTTTAAGGGTGAAAATGTAAATAAAATAGCCTAAAATGCATAGACGCATGGTTAAAATGGCTATATCATATATTGATAATAGAGGTTGATCTAAATGTAAGATCACAGCCAGACTTCCTTCGGATAACATGATGTTATGAATTTCTTTAGCAATCCAACTTTCGGGTAGTAAGGTAACCAACTTCTCACTTGCAAAATGGAAGATAAGGTATATTGCTCCTATTCCCAGTAATGGATTTGTCTTATTCGCAGCATTGATTAGCCTAGATGACAAAATGAAAAGCGCAAAAAAGAGTGTGCCCAATAAAACACCGGATAAAAAAAGAATCATGGTTTACAGTAATTTAGATACTGGTAAACTAGCAGCATTTCTCTTGATTCGTGAAGTTCAATTGACAGATGCCATGTATGAATTGATAGATGTAGCCAAGTTGAAGGCAACTGTTAAGGTGTAGCCTTGGGTTTTCTGCTCGCTAGGTATACCCCTAACAATACGAATACAGTGGCGGCGATTTTTATGAATGTCAAATGATCTTTGCCAGAAAACATAGCGAATATGATACCTATCAAAGGCTGCACATATACAAATGCTCCAACTGTAGACGCTCTTAATTGGGTAAGTGCAAAAACATTGAACAGATAGGTCATAAAAGTTGTGCCAATAACCACAAAGGCGATAACACCATAAACCCAATTCGGTAAAGTTGTCCACTCAATCTGGGTAAACTCCGGATAGGTTACCGGGAAAGCCAGCACAAAACCTATGGAAAACAGCCATTTCATCAAAGTTAATGGATGGTACTTTTCCGTTAGTTTTTTCACCAAGATCAAGTAGGAACCATATACGGTAGCGTTTAAAACAAACAATATATTCCCTAAAGGTATGTTAGGTGCGTCTTGTCTTATTTCAGCACCAAATAGGATGAGACCTAATGCACCAATGAAACCCAAAAAAATACCCAAACCTTTATTTAAGGTTACTTTCTCTTTAATAAAAAGGGCGGATAATACCACAACAATAATAGGAGTAATGGTAACCAATACAGCGCTATTAATAGGTGTGGACAATTGTAACCCTTTGAAAAAAGCCAACATGTTGATGGCCATTCCCAACAATGAACAAGCCAAAATACGTCCCCAATCCTTGCGGGCTATTTTTTCTTTAGGACCTAAAAAGGAGACGATCCAAAATAGAATCGATGCCCCTCCGAGACGAAGCATAATAAAACCATATGGACCCACATAGTGGGGCATGGCCCCTTTTGCAATGGTATGGTTTAGGCCATATATTGTTGTGGCTGCTAGTGCGGCCAAAAGTGCAATATTTCTTTTACTCATGGATGAAGTGCGTCTTTGGCAGCTACCACAACTTTTTTGGAGTTGCCAATAAATATTTGGTTATCCACAATAACCACTGGTCTTTTCAGGAAAGTATAATGGTCTAGAATTAGCGCCTTATAGTCATCTTCATTCAATTGTTTTTCATGGAGTCCACGCTGTCTAAATAACATAGCTCTTCGACTGAAAAGGGATTCATAACTACCGGCCAAGGCCGCCATTTCATCTAGCTGTAGCTCGGACATGGGCTCGGTTTTAATTTCTTGTAGGATAACACCGTCTAAAGGCTCCAATTCTTTTAAAATTCTTTGACAAGTTGAACAACTACCGAGATGATATATTTTTTTCATTTGGCTTTACAATTTGTGCGGGCTAGATTAAGTAATGCAATCAAAGGTCGTTCATTTGGTTTTAAGAAAGGGCAAAATCCACAGCTTTCTGTGCATGTATTTTAGTGGTGTCAAAAGTGGGAATATCAACTTCGTTCGATGGAATTAGAATGGGTAATTCCGTGCAACCCAAAATCGCACCTTCTGCTCCTTTGTTTTTTAATTTTTGGATGATGGAAATACAGGTATGTTTGGCTTCATCTGTGAAAATTCCCTTCACCAATTCATTGTAAATTATCGATTGAAGAACATCCATATCATGTGTGTCCGGTGTTAAGATTTCCAGTCCATATTCCTGCTCTAGGATTTTTGAATAGAAATCTTTTTCCATGGTAAATTTAGTACCCAATAAGGCTACCTTTTTTAGTTTTTCGCCTTTTATGGCTTCACCAGTGGCCCTAGCAATATGAAGGAAGGGAATGTCCAAATTGTTGGTTATGGCATCACTTACCAAGTGGATGGTATTGGTGCATAGAACCACAAAATCTGCGCCAGCATTCTGCAATTTCTTTGCATGTACGGACATGGAATCCCCAATTTTATCCCAATCGTTGGAAAAGGAATAGCGCTCTATTTCTTCAAAATCTACCGAGGTAAGGATACTTTTAGCCGAATGCGATCCGCCCAACTGATCTCTCACCATTTCATTAATATGTTGATAGTAGATTTTTGAAGATTCCCAACTCATACCACCGATTAAACCTATTGTCTTCATTTTATTTGGTTTTGGATAAATACTCCGCTCCTTCAATAGAAAAGGAAGTTAGAAAATTTATCATTTGAGTTCGGATTTGTTTTTGTCTCCAACCAACGGTTGGTACTTCAACACAGGTACATTCGATATAATTTTCCATAATTTCACATTTAGATATTGGTAAATATCGATTTATAATAAAAATATGTACTACTTTGCTTTCGCAACATAGGACAAAGTTAAATAATATTTATATATCTATATTTATAGATATGTTAAATAAATGTGATAATGGATAAACAATTTGATACCATCCTTAAAAACCGAATAATATTCCAACGTATTCTAGAAAACACGCCAAGGGAACAACTCTTTGCGATACCTCAAGGATTTAGAAACAACATTTGGTGGAATATTGCCCATACCATGGTAACGCAGCAACTTTTGGTGTATAAACTAAGCGGTAAGGAATTTACCATAGAAACGGAGCTTGTTGATAAATATCGTAAAGGAACTGCGCCAACAGAAGAACCAAGTTTGCAAGAAATTGAAAAGGTTAATAACTACCTAATCGATACCGTTGAACAGATGAAAGTGGATTTTCAAAGTGGAAAGTTCCAAAACTTTGACTCCTACATGACAACGCCAAAAGTTGGGTTGGATAGCGTTGAAGATGCCATTACATTTATGGTTTTTCATGAAGGTATCCATCTGGGGGCCATTCTTGCCTTGCAAAAAGCAGTTGCGTCATAACCCCTTCTTATTCGTTGGACGTTTAAGGTATTTATTGGCTTCGGCAAATGGTATTATTATGATTTTAGGACCATCAGCGTACGAAGCAATTTCGTATTGGTTATAAACAAGTTGAACCCCGTGCTGTGTGTACCCTAGGTTTTCCGCAAGGTGAAAATGGTCTCCGTTGAACATAAATCCAGTGCCATTAATATTGGAATCCTGAGGAACATCTTCCTGAATTCTAAATTTGGTTTCGGTGTAATCCGTAAAGCCTTGCACATCTTCAAACAATTCCCAATTCTCTAATTCCTCCCCGGTAATCTTATCAAAATTCAAAAATGTTGTAGCACTGTAACCGTGGGCACCACCGGTGAAGGTATAGCTGCTCAATATTAGGCTCAGGATGTTTTTATCTTCATAGGCAACCTCACAATCAAGTTTAGCTTCCCATCCTATGGATTCATCCGGAAAACGTTCCTTTAAATCCATATAACTTTTACTGAAGGATGCAATCGCTTTTTTCACGTTGTCCACCTCTGACTCCTCATCAAAAGACAGCAGCACAATGACCTCTTCACGCATTGCATTGTTTACCGCGCCGCTTAATTTGGTATCATCCAGAGCTTTTAAAAGATTCAATTCAACATTAGGACAATCCGTGCAGGATTCCCCTTGAAATTTGTAGGGTTCTAAAGTAAGTTTATGGTCATCTTCGCAACCAAGGCTAAGCATTAAGAGGAACAGAAGACAAATATATTTGTTCATTGCAAGGGGTTTAGGGTCTTCAAAAATAAGACTTCATTGATTACTCCAAAACTTAACGATACATTTGTAGACATATCCAAATTATTATGAGTAAGAAATCGCTTCGATTCAACAGTAAGACTATACATGGTGGACAAATGCCAGATGCCGCTTACGGTGCGGTCATGCCTCCTATTTATCAAACTTCCACCTATGCTCAGAGCACTCCAGGTGGCCACAAAGGGTATGAGTACTCGCGTAGTGGAAACCCAACTCGTGCAGCATTGGAGGCTTCTTTGGCCAGCATAGAAAATGGGAAGTACGGTTTGGCCTTTGCTAGTGGTTTGGCCGCCATGGATGCGGTGATCAAGCTATTGAATCCAGGAGATGAGGTTGTCTCCACTAATGATTTATACGGGGGTAGTTACCGCCTTTTCAAACAAATATTTGAAAAGTACGGAATTAAGTTCCATTTCATTGGGATGCAGGATGCTGCAGCAATTGAAGCCAAAATCAATACGAATACCAAACTGATTTGGGTGGAAACACCAACCAACCCAATGATGAATGTTATTGATGTTAAGGCGGTATCCGCTGTGGCTAAAAAACACGGTTTGTTGCTTGCTGTGGATAACACTTTTGCAACTCCATATTTGCAAAGACCTTTGGATTTGGGCGCAGATATCGTGATGCACTCGGCCACCAAATATCTGGGAGGTCATAGTGACATAGTAGTTGGAGCATTGGTAGTTAAAGACGAAGCCTTGGCAGATAAATTGTTCTTTATCCAAAATGCAAGCGGTGCGGTTTGTGGTCCTATGGACAGTTTCCTTACCCTTAGAGGAATCAAGACCTTGCATGTTCGAATGGAACGCCATTGTGAAAATGGTAAGGCCATTGCAGAATATCTGCAAAAACACCCAAAAATTGAAAAAGTGTATTGGCCTGGTTTTGAAGACCATCCCAACCACGATGTTGCCAAAACTCAAATGAAGGGTTTTGGAGGAATGATTTCCTTTATTACCAAGGGAAGTAGTTATGAAGATGCGATTAGGATTGTGGAAAAATTGGAGGTTTTTACCTTGGCAGAATCCTTGGGCGGTGTTGAAAGTTTGGCAGGCCATCCGGCCAGTATGACCCATGCCAGTATTCCAAAAGAAGAACGGGAAAAAAGCGGGGTTGTAGATGCATTGATCAGACTAAGTGTTGGTATTGAAGATGTCAATGACTTGATTGCCGATTTGGAACAGGCGATATCATAGCTCATTTTGAAAAATTTTCAAAAAAAGCGCATTTGAATTATGCAAATAGTATAATTTTGCCGTCTAATTCCTAATTTGATAAAATTCCCTTGGTGTCGAACTCAGGGAAATTAAACTTGAAATCCGTCTTATGGAAGCAAAAATCAAAGCATTTATGGATGAGGTGGTTACCCGAAATGGGCACGAACCTGAATTTATCCAAGCGGTACAAGAGGTAGCGGAAACTGTTATCCCTTACATCGTAAAACATGATATATACCACGGCAAGAATATCCTATTGCGAATGGTAGAACCTGAGCGTTTAATCTCCTTTCGTGTAGCATGGGTAGATGACCAAGGTGAAATCCATGTGAATCGGGGTTATCGAATTCAAATGAATTCTGCAATCGGTCCATACAAAGGAGGTCTTCGTTTTCATCCAACCGTAAATGCAAGTGTCCTTAAGTTCTTGGCTTTTGAACAAGTGTTCAAGAACAGTTTGACTACACTGCCAATGGGTGGTGGTAAAGGAGGTTCAGATTTTAACCCTAAAGGTAAATCTGATGACGAGGTAATGCGTTTTTGCCATGCTTTTATGACAGAATTATGTCGTCATATTGGTCCAAATACGGATGTACCTGCTGGTGATATTGGAGTTGGATCTAGGGAAATCGGATTCCTATTTGGGATGTATAAGAAAATCAGAAACGAATTTACGGGTGTATTGACCGGTAAAGGTCGTTCCTGGGGTGGATCTTTGATTAGACCGGAAGCTACAGGATATGGTACTGTTTATTTCGCGGATAGCATGCTGAAAACCAATAATGATTCTTTTGAAGGAAAGAACGTTGTGATTTCCGGATCAGGTAATGTGGCGCAATTTGCTGCAGAAAAAGTACTTCAGCTTGGAGGTAAAGTGCTTACGCTTTCTGATTCTGGAGGATATATTTATGACAAGGACGGCCTTGATACTGAGAAATTGCAATTTGTCATGGATTTGAAAAACAACAAACGCGGACGTATTTCCGAATATGCGGATAAATATGCGTCGGCGGAATATCATAAAGGGAAAACACCTTGGGAAGTTGCCTGCGATGTGGCACTGCCATGTGCGACCCAGAACGAATTAAATGGAGATGATGCAGCAACATTGATTAAAAATGGCTGTATCGCCGTGGCTGAAGGGGCCAATATGCCTTCAACACCTGAAGCGATCCATGCATTCCACGAAGCAAAAATCCTTTTTGCTCCAGGTAAAGCATCAAATGCAGGGGGTGTTGCTACTTCCGGATTGGAGATGTCACAAAATTCCCTACGTATCAGTTGGACCCGTGAGGAAGTTGATGATCGTCTTAAAGCAATCATGAGCGATATTCACGATTCTTGTATCGAGTTTGGTAAGGAAGAAGATGGGTATTGCAACTATGTTAAGGGAGCCAATATTGCTGGTTTTGTAAAAGTAGCCGATGCTATGTTGGCCCAAGGGGTTATATAAACATCATTTCTGAATGTATATACAAGTGGGCGATTGCTGGTCAATCGCCCACTTTTTTTATCTTCAAACATTCTTAACCCTATGCAGGTAACCACAAAGGCCATAGTGCTTTCTTCTTTAAAATATGGCGATACAAGTCTAATCGTCAAAGCATTCACGGAATCTGATGGACTTAAATCGTATCTACTCAAGGGAGTGTTGAAATCCAAAAGAGGCAAACTAAAAGCAGCTTATTTTTTACCCTTGATGCAATTGGAGATTGTGGCACAGCATAAGAACAAGGGAACTTTGGAAACCATTAAGGAGGCGAAGGTAATAGCGCCATACCAGACCTTGCATACGGACATTGTCAAAAACAGCTTGGTGCTGTTTCTGGCTGAGATGTTAGGTAATAGCATTCAGGAGCAAGAAGAAGATTCTGGGCTGTACAACTACTTGGAATATGCTTTGCATTGGCTTGATTTTCACAATCCACCAGCCAATTTTCATTTGTTGTTCTTGTTGAATTTGAGCAAGTATTTGGGTTTTTATCCAGATACCTCTAGTGCGTCTTCCCCATATTTTGATTTGCTGGAAGGCAGTTTTTATTCGGTTCCATCCTTGAACCCGTTGTTACAAGGCGAAGAAATATTTCATTTCAAAAAGCTGTTGGGCATAAATTTTGATGCACTAAACACGGTGCAAATGAATAAGCCCCAAAGGCAGGGACTGCTAAAAAAACTGATTCTGTATTTTGAACTACATTTGCACGGATTTAGAAAACCCAAGTCCCTGGCTGTCTTAAATGCAGTTTTTGAGTAGTATGCACAAGATTGGTTTTGCTCTGATATGCTTTCTGGCCACTTTCAACCTTTTTGCCCAAGAAGTCACTGTTTATGACGCTGAAACAGGTTCTCCAGTGGCTAATATCGCTATTTACAATAGAGACAAGTCCAAAACTTCGGTTTCTGATTTAAACGGAAAGGCTAATTTGGATGTGTTTGATCGTAATGAAAAGATCACATTAAAACACATTAGTTATCAGGAATTGGAAACCACGAAATCGCGCATCAATAAAAAGGGGAATCGCGTGTACTTAGACCTGAGACCGGAAGAGTTGATGGAAGTAGTCATGTCGGTTTCCAAATGGGAACAACAAAAAAAGGATATCCCGCAAAAAATCGAATCCTTGGATGCCCAAAGTATTGCCTTTGCAAATCCGCAGACCTCCGCAGACTTACTTCAAAATAGCGGGAAGGTTTTTGTGCAAAAAAGCCAGTTGGGAGGTGGGAGTCCCATGATACGTGGATTTGCCACAAACAGATTGTTATTGTCCGTAGACGGTGTCCGAATGAACAACGCTATATTCCGTGGCGGTAATATCCAAAATGTTATTTCGATTGACCCATACAATATTAGAAATACTGAAATTGTTTTTGGGCCTGGCTCTGTAATTTATGGAAGTGATGCCATTGGCGGCGTAATGAATTTTTACACTAGAAAACCTAGATTTTCTTTTACGGATAGTCTAACAGTTTCTGGCAATGTGAATTATCGTTTCGCAACGGCCAATAATGAAAATACGGCTCATTTTGATTTGAATCTTGGGCAACGGAATTGGGCTTCTTACACAAGTATCACCTATAACGATTTTGATAATTTGACCATGGGCGGGCATGGTCCAGAGAGCTATCTGCGGAATTCGTATGTGGTACGTGAAAATGGTCAGGATGTGTTGCGCACAAATGATAACCCCAAGGAACAATTAACCACAGGCTACGATCAAATCAATTTTTTACAGAAGTTTAGTTATAAACCCAATGCTACTTGGAACTATGATTTAGGATTGCACTATTCTGAAACTTCGGATTTTTCCCGATATGATCGATTGATAAGACCAAATAGTACAGGAGATGGTCTGCGTTCAGCAGAATGGTTTTATGGTCCCCAAAAGTGGTTTATGGGGAACTTGCAGGTCACCAAGAAGGGGAAGAATAAATTTTATGATGGGGTAAAGATCACTACAGCATATCAATTTTTTGAGGAAAGCAGGAACGATAGGGCTTTTCAATCGGTTAATCGCTATTCAACACAGGAACGTGTGAATGCATTGTCTATGAATGTGGATTTTGAAAACAAGAAAATAGGCGATTTAAGATTGTACTACGGCGCTGAGTATATTTTCAATAAGGTCTTTTCAGAGGGGAGTGTAACCAATATTGAAACGAATGTGACGGCACCCGCAGCCTCTCGTTATCCCGATGGATCTACATGGCAAACTTTTGCTGGGTACATTAACGGCGAATACAAATTGATGCCAAACTTTACCCTACTTTCTGGGGCCCGTTATAGTCAGGTATGGGTAGATGCCCAATTTGATACCACGTTTTATCCATTCCCGTTTGATGAGGCCGATTTGATAACAGGCGCCTTTACTGGCAGTCTTGGTTTTAGTTGGTTCCCCCGCGCAGATTTACAGGTAACCCTAAATGGATCTACAGGATTTAGGGCACCCAACATTGATGATGTAGGCAAGGTATTTGACTCTGAACCAGGTGCTGTGGTCGTACCAAATCCAGAACTTGAACCAGAATATGCTTACAATTTGGAACTTGGAATCCGAAAAAACATCAATGACAAATTGGTTTTGAAAGGGGCGGGTTTTTACACCTATTTGGTAGACGCTTTGGTGCGAAGGGATTTTACATTTAACGGACAATCCGAAATTATCTATAATGGCGAGCTTAGTTCGGTACAAGCCATACAAAATGCGGCCAAAGCCTATGTCTATGGTTTTGAATTGGGCATGGAAGCCTTCTTCGATGAAAATTGGTCCTTGGTGTCTAATCTAACCATAACAGAAGGTACTGAGGAAGATGAGTCGGGAGAGGACACTCCGGCGCGTCATGCAGCGCCAACTTTTGGTGATGTGCATCTAATATGGAAAAACCAGAAGCTCAAAGCGGATTTCTTTCTGAATTACAATGGAGAAATTGGGTACCAAGATCTGGCCTTAACTGAGAGAAGCAAATCTTACATCTATGCTACTGATGACGAGGGAAACCCTTTTAGTCCATCATGGTACACGTTAAATTTTAGATCACAGTATCAAATTACAAGCGCTCTCAAAGCCTCCTTTAGTGTAGAAAACCTAACCAATCAGCGTTATCGAACATATTCCTCGGGAATCGCAGCGCCAGGCACCAATTTAATTATGGCCTTAGGCTATACATTTTAAAATAAAAAAGCCCCGCAAAAACAGGGCTTGAAATTTAAGGGAACTTAAGTTTAATGGTCTGTGTTCTCCTCTACGGTTTTCTTCAAGTCATCCGTGGCTTCCTTGATGTCATTGCCCATTTCTTTTACATTCTCCATGGTTTCCTCACCCGCCTGCTTTAAGCTGTCCAGTGCTTGTTCTCCAGCTTCTTGAATTTCCTCACCAGCTTCTTTTACAGCATCCATGGCATCATTGGTAGCCTCTTGAATATCATCTCCTGCCTCTTCAAGAGCTTGTTCTGTTTCTTCGGCAGCCTCCTTTGCTTTATCGGCGGCCTCCTTACATGAATCCAATACGATCAATGCCATTAGCAATGCCATTGACGCAATTACAATTCGTTTCATAAATAAATGGTTTAGTGTTAGTCTGAGTAAGATATAAAATTTGCGAGAAAACTAATTATTGTTGATATCATATTTAGGTTAAGCATATTACCTTCCTTAATTAGGTTTTGATACGCCAATTATTCCGTCTAAATTTTTAATTTTGCAAACTCGGAATTTTAGACGAAGTAGCAGTACATATGAAGTTTGCGGAATATAAAGGATTGAATTTGCCCAAGGTATCGGAGGAAGTTTTGGAATTTTGGAAGAAGAACCAAATTTTCGAAAAAAGTGTTTCTACCCGAGAGGGCAAGGAGAGCTACGTGTTTTATGAGGGGCCGCCCTCTGCCAATGGTATGCCGGGGATTCATCACGTAATGGCAAGGACCATTAAGGATATCTTTCCTCGCTATAAGACCATGAAAGGTTTTCAAGTAAAGCGTAAAGCGGGCTGGGACACTCATGGATTGCCTATTGAAATTGGCGTTGAAAAAGAGTTGGGAATCACCAAAGAGGATATTGGCAAAAAGATTTCCGTTGAAGAATACAATGCTGCCTGTAAAAAAGCGGTAATGCGCTATACAGATGTATGGAATGAAATGACCGAGAAGGTTGGGTATTGGGTGGATATGGATGACCCCTACATCACCTATAAATCCAAATATATGGAGTCTGTATGGTGGTTGTTGAAGCAAATCTATGACAAGGGATTGCTTTATAAAGGCTATACCATACAACCTTATTCTCCTAAAGCTGGAACAGGATTGAGTTCTCACGAATTGAATCAACCAGGAACCTATCAGGATGTTACAGATACCACGGTAACGGCACAGTTTAAAGCCAAAAAGGAGACCTTGCCTGATTTCCTTAAATCCGTCGATGGAGACATACATTTTATCGCTTGGACTACCACTCCTTGGACCTTGCCATCAAACACGGCCTTGACAGTAGGACCTAAGATTGACTATGTTTTGGTAAAGAGTTATAACCAATACACCTTTGAACCAATTCAGGTGATTTTGGCTAAAGCTTTGGTAGGCAAACAATTTGCCGGGAAGTTCTACTTGGCAGAAAGTCAAGAGGATTTTGACGCATATAACCCAGGAGATAAAAAGATACCCTATTCAATTGAACAAGGCTTTCAAGGTAAAGATTTGGTTGGTATTGGGTATGAACAATTGTTGGATTATACCTTGCCCTATGAAAATCCAGAAAATGCTTTTAGGGTTATCAGTGGCGATTTTGTAACTACGGAAGATGGTACGGGGATTGTGCATACGGCACCCACATTTGGTGCGGATGATGCCATGGTTGCAAAGCAAGCAAATCCTCCAGTACCACCAATGTTGGTTTTGGATGAAAACAACAATCCAGTTCCATTGGTAGATTTACAAGGCAGGTTTAGGCCGGAGATGCAGGAACTTGCGGGTAAATACGTTAAAAATGAATATTATGATGATGGCACAGCTCCAGATAAATCCGTGGATGTTGAGATTGCCATTAGACTAAAAGAGGAGAACAAAGCCTTCAAGGTCGAAAAATACCTTCACAGCTATCCAAATTGTTGGAGAACGGACAAACCCGTCCTGTATTACCCATTGGATTCTTGGTTTGTAAAAGTAACGGACATCAAAGATCGCATGTTTGAGCTTAACCAAAATATCAATTGGAAACCTAAAGCCACAGGAGAAGGTAGATTTGGAAATTGGTTGGCGAATGCCAACGATTGGAACTTGTCCCGTTCCAGATATTGGGGCATACCATTGCCTATTTGGCGTACTGATGATGGTAAGGAGGAAATGATCATTGGTTCTGTTGAAGAATTAAAAGCGGCAATGTCCAAAGCAGTAGCAGCGGGTGTTCTTGAAAAAGATTTGTTTGATGATTTTGTGGTTGGAGATATGAGCGAATCCAACTATGATAAAATCGATTTACATAAAAATATTGTCGATCAAATTACCTTGGTGTCACCATCAGGAAAGCCAATGAAGCGAGAATCTGATTTGATTGACGTTTGGTTTGATAGTGGTTCCATGCCTTATGCACAATGGCACTACCCGTTTGAAAACAAGGAGTTGATTGATGATGGAGTTGCCTTTCCTGCAAATTTCATTGCAGAAGGCGTAGATCAGACCAGAGGTTGGTTTTATACATTGCATGCAATTGCCACCATGGTTTTTGATACCATATCGTATAAAAATGTGGTATCCAATGGGTTGGTTTTGGATAAGGAAGGGAAAAAGATGTCCAAACGCCTTGGCAATGCAGTAGATCCTTTTGAAGTATTGCCAGAGCATGGCGCGGATGCAACCCGTTGGTACATGATATCCAATGCCAATCCTTGGGATAATCTTAAGTTTGATATTGAGGGAATCGTGGAAGTAAAACGTAAGTTTTTCGGAACACTTTACAACACGTATTCTTTTATGGCCTTGTATGCCAATATTGATGAATTCAATTATTCGGAAGCTGATATTGCATTAAATAAAAGGCCGGAAATAGATCAATGGATATTGTCAGAACTACATTCATTGATTCAAAAGGTGGATGAAGCCTATGCAGATTACGAAGCAACAAAGGCTGCCCGTATGATTTCCGATTTCGTGCAGGAAAACCTCAGTAATTGGTATGTACGTTTAAGCAGAAGACGTTTTTGGAAAGGGGATTATCAGCAGGATAAAATTTCAGCCTATCAAACGTTGTACACTTGTCTCTCTGCAGTGGCCAAGTTATCAGCCCCTATCGCACCTTTCTTTATGGAACGATTATACAAGGATTTGGATGCTGTTAGTGGTAAAGAAGGAAGCGAAAGTGTTCATTTGGCGGACTTCCCGGTTTTTGATTCCACCATGGTAAACAAGAAATTGGAGCGAAAAATGCAATTGGCGCAAAAGATTTCCTCGTTGGTGCTTTCTATTCGTCAGAAAGAAAAAATCAAGGTGAGACAGCCCTTGCAAAAGGTTATGATACCAATACTTGATACCGATCAAAAGGAAGAAATCGAAGCGGTTTCCGCTTTGATAAAATCCGAAGTAAATGTCAAGGAAATTGAGTTGTTGGATGATGCTTCAGGTATTCTGGTTAAGCAAATAAAGCCTAACTTTAAGGTTTTGGGTCCTCGGTTTGGCAAGGATATGAAAGCGATTGCCGCTGCTGTAGGTAAACTGAGACAAGAGGATATCCAAAAAATAGAACGTGAAGGCGAATTAATGCTTGATTTGGAAAATAAAAGTATTAATTTACAGTTAACCGATGTAGAGGTTAGTTCTCAAGATATTGAAGGTTGGTTGGTTGCAAGTTCTGGTCCATTGACCGTTGCCTTGGATGTTACCATTGATGAGAATCTAAAGAAAGAAGGTATTGCCAGGGAGCTTGTCAACAGAATCCAAAACCTTAGAAAGGAGTCTGGATTAGAAGTAACTGACAAGATCGATATCAAAATATTAAAAGATGGTTTGGTGGAAAATGCGGTCTCGAGCAACGAGGACTATATCAAGACCGAAACACTGACCGCCCAGCTTAATTTTGAAGAAAGTCTGGAAGAAGGCGTAGCTATTGCCTTTGACGATGTAAAAACTAAATTGTTGATCAAAAAACATTAAAGATGGCGCAAGATTTAAAAGTAAGATATTCCGATAAGGACCTTGAGGAATTCAGAGCGTTGATTGAAGAAAAAATAGAGAAAGCCCAAAAACATTTGGAACTGTTGAAGAGTTCATACATGAATGATGGGAATAATGGTACTGATGATACTTCTCCAACTTTCAAAGCATTTGAAGAAGGTTCAGAAACCATGAGCAAAGAAGCGAATACCCAATTAGCGATCCGCCAGGAAAAGTTCATCAGGGATTTGAAAAACGCCGTGTTGCGTATTGAGAATAAAACGTATGGGATTTGCCGAGTTACTGGCAAATTGATCAATAAGGAACGATTGAAACTTGTTCCTCACGCCACATTGAGCATTGAGGCCAAGAACATGCAGAAATAACAAAACGCCTTCGGGCGTTTTTTCTTTATGAGACCTTTTGTTTTTATAGTTTGCTGGTTGTGTTTTGGATTGCTCCAAGGTCAAAAATTAATTAAAAAAGGCGTGCTTAACCCAGCTACGGAGTTCATTCAAATTGATGCGGGAAATTGTTTTCAAGTGACTTTAAGAACATCTAACAAATCAAATGAAATACAGGTTGAAGCCAATATAGAAGGCGAGTATGCTCCTGATTTATTGGTTAAAATAGAAGAAATAGGAGCTACCATGGTGATCAGCGCTGGATTTCAGCCCAACTTCACTAACCCTAATGATAAGCTAAGTGCTCACAAAGTGATCTCAATAGAGTTGGACATCACAGTCCCGGAGTACAAAAATGTAGCGGTATTTGGCACTCATAGTCGGGTTGATGCAACAGGAGATTACAGCACATTATCGGTTAAACTTGATAGTGGCACTTGTACTTTAAATGATGTAACTGAAACTATAGTAGTCAAAACACAGAAGGGAGATATAAACGTCTTTGCATCAGAAGGAAGGTTTTCTGCCAATAGCTCATATGGTAAAGTCAACAAGGAGTTCATACCAAATGGGGATACAACTTACAACCTCAATACCGTGGAAGGTACCATCTTACTGAAGAAAACAAAATAATATCCTACTTTTGCCCAATCGCTTTTCCGAGATATGAATTTAAAGAAGTCCCTAGTTATTATCATATTGATCCTTTTAGTGGATCAAATCAGTAAAATTTATATCAAAACCAATTTTGTATATGAGCAATCCCACGAGATATTTTCATGGTTTAAAATATATTTCATTGAAAATTCTGGTGCGGCATGGGGCACAAAACTTAGTGACTTTTTACCGATTTCCGAATCAACAGGAAAACTGATATTGACCATTTTTAGATTGTTTGCGATAACAGGAATTGGCTATTGGTTGTGGGATATTATCAAAAAGCAATCACCAAAAACCTTGATATTGGCAGTTTCTCTAATTTTTGCTGGAGCGGTTGGCAATATCATTGACTCTGTCTTTTATGGCGCAATTTTCAATGATAGCTATGGTCAAGTAGCTTCTTTGTTTTCTGACCAGCCTTATGGGAAGATTTTTCATGGAAGGGTGGTGGATATGCTTTACTTTCCAATGATAGATACTACGTGGCCAGATTGGGTGCCTTCATTTGGAGGAAAACGCTTTCGTTTTTTTGAGCCTGTATTTAATATTGCTGACACTGCTATTAGTACAGGTGTGGGAATCTTGATAGTTTTCAACAAAAAAGCCTTCCCAAAGCAAAAAGAGGAAACGGCTCAGAATTCGTAGATTTTTTCAGGAGTTACACAAAAATCCAATCGAACATCATTTTTATGTGTGTCGGAAATTAACGTTTCGGCATCGAAAAAAGACAATCCAATCTTCATAGTTGTTGACGGACATTTACGAAGAAATGTGTCATAAAACCCCTTTCCGTAACCCACACGATTTCCTTTGAGGTCGAAGGCCAATAAAGGTAGAAAGACAACATCGATTTTAGTTTCTGGCACCATAATTCCTTCAACCGGTTCTGGGATGTTCCAGGTGTTCTTTTTAAATGTAGTGTTGTCAGTTAGCAGATAATTTTCCATTTCATCATCGCCTTTGACTTTTGGGATTACAACATTCTTATCCCTGCCTTGCAATAAGGTGATAATAGGAAGCGTATCAACTTCTCTATTTTCTGAAATGCTCAAAAAGGTGTGGAAATAAAAAAAATCCCAAATTGGGATTTGAAGTACATGATTTGCTAATTGTATACTATTCACTGAGATTTCTTGTGGTGTAATACCTAATCTCAGGTTTTTGTATTTCTTTCTTAGTTCATGTTTCAACATTGAATGTTGAAGATTTTTGGGGTAGGTGTTTTGGGGAACAGAAATTTATTCTTTGGTAGAAACCGCAAAAAAGATTTTGAAGAAAAGCATCAAAATCAAATACATTCCCAAAACGATAACATAGTTCTCCATCGAATTGTTTTTATACGGTTAAAAATAGGTAAAAGAATTTGAAAATTCACTATGAAATGCACTTTTTATCGACGAAATACAACTTTTTTAGCAACAGTTTAACAACTTCCTCTATTGTTGTAGGAAAAATCAAAGGTAAGAACACTTCTGTAACTATCTGATATACTGGAAGAAAACCAATCTGACAGATAGGGATTAAAGGGATAATAAACCAAGTTTTCAAAATAATCAAGACTTACCGATGAGGTAAAATCCTTATCGATCAATTAAGAATCTATTTTCGTCAAGTCAAGGCATTAACACTGAATATTTAAAGCTAATTTTGTTAGTGAAGCGATTCGTGAGATTAATATGCCCGACCTACCTTCCATTAGTGTTCAGATAAGTGCTTTGCCAGATAGCCCTGGAGTTTACCAGTTCTACGATGTTGAGGGCAAGATTCTTTATGTCGGTAAGGCTAAAAATCTCAAAAAAAGAGTTTCTTCCTATTTCAACAAAAAACAGGAGTACGGCAAGACCAGAGTGTTGGTCAAAAAAATAAAATCCGTAAAACATATTGTTGTAGCCACCGAGTCAGACGCTCTGTTGTTGGAGAACAACTTGATAAAAAAATTGTTGCCCCGCTACAATGTTTTGCTCAAAGATGATAAGTCCTATCCCTGGATTTGCATCAAAAAAGAGCGTTTTCCTCGAGTTTTCTCAACGCGCAAATTGATTAAGGATGGGTCAGAATATTACGGCCCGTATACCAGCATGAAAACGGTTCGAACGTTATTGGAGTTGGTTCGGAGCCTATATCCACTAAGAACCTGTAATTACGATTTATCTGAGGAAAAAATTGCCGCTGGAAAATACAAGGTTTGTTTGGAATATCATTTGGGTAATTGTTTAGGTCCTTGTGAAGGATTTCAATCGGAAGAAGAGTACCATGGTCAGATTGAAAGCATTAGACAGATCATAAAAGGAAATTTTAAAAGTTCATTGCAACATTTTAAGAGCCAAATGAAGCAAATGGCCGCAGAAATGGAATTTGAAAAGGCGCAACGGATTAAGGATAAAATAGATATCCTTGAAAACTACCAAGCAAGGTCCACCGTGGTAAATCCCAAGATCAACAATGTTGATGTGTTTACCATCATTTCCGATGAAACCCATGGTTACGTTAATTTCCTACAGTTGTCTCATGGTTCCATAGTCCGTTCCCATACCATGGAAATCAAAAAGAAGTTGGAAGAATCCAATGAAGAACTGCTACAATTGGCCATTACGGAAATACGGCAACGATTTAATTCGCAATCCAAGGAGATTTATTTACCATTTCCTGTATTAGTTGAAGAGAACATAAAGGTTACTTTACCCAAACTGGGCGAAAAACGTCGAATTTTGGAATTATCAGAACGCAACGCTCGCTTTTTTAGACAAGATCGCTTCAAACAAATCAAAATAACAGACCCAGATCGTCACACCAAACGGATAATGGCACAAATGAAGGCAGATTTGAGGCTTTCTGAGGAACCCACGCATATTGAATGCTTCGACAATTCCAATATCCAAGGAAGTAATCCAGTGGCAGCATGTGTGGTTTTTAAAAATGGAAAACCTGCAAAAAAAGAATATCGGCATTTCAATATCAAGACGGTAGAAGGGCCAGATGATTTTGCCAGTATGGAAGAAGTGGTGTTCAGGCGTTACAAACGCTTGTTGAGTGAAGATGAACCCTTACCGCAGCTAATTGTCATCGATGGAGGAAAAGGACAATTATCCTCCGCGTTGAAAAGCTTGGATATCTTGGGTTTGCGAGGTAAAATTGCCATTATCGGAATCGCAAAGCGATTGGAGGAAATTTATTTTCCAGAAGATCCCATCCCACTATATCTTGACAAAAAATCGGAGAGTTTAAAGATAATCCAGCAACTAAGAAATGAAGCACACCGATTTGGGATTACACATCATAGAAATAGAAGGAGCAAGGGAGCTATAGATTCAGAATTGGAAAACATCGATGGTATTGGAAAGAAAACAGCAGAACAATTGCTGAAGGAGTTTAAGTCCGTAAAACGTGTAAAGGAAGCAACCATTGAGCGACTTGCGGAATCTGTAGGTATGGCGAAGGCAAAAAAAATATATAAGAATTTCCATTAAGAGACCATGAGAATCAAAGTACTGGTACTTATTTTAATAATGGCGATAAGCTTTAAAGGCCAATCTCAATCCAATACGGAAAGGCAACCAAAAATTGGATTGGTCTTGAGTGGTGGTGGGGCTAAAGGACTAGCTCATATTGGGGCGTTAAAAGTGTTGGATGAAGCTGGTATACAAGTGGATTATATTGGCGGGACAAGTATGGGAGCCATTGTGGGGGCATTATACGCCTCCGGGTATTCCGCGCAAGAACTGGATTCGATTTTCCGGGTTACCAATTTTACAGAACTGATTCAAGACAACGTTCCGCGAAGCGCAAAGAATTTCTACGAAAAAGACGACTCGGAGCGTTACGCACTGAGCCTGCCATTTACCAATTTCAATGTTTCGTTTCCGCAGGCAATTTCTGGCGGACAGAACATATACAATGAGTTGGTGCGCTTGTTGTTCCATGTTAAGGATGTGCAGGATTTTAGTCGATTACCCACCCCGTTTCTTTGCATTGCAACCAATGTTGAAACTGGCGAAGAAGTATTGCTGAATCGCGGTTATTTGCCCGAAGCAATAATGGCCAGTGGTACCTTTCCATCACTCTTTGAGCCTTCAGAGATAGAAGGCGAAGTTTTGATAGACGGTGGGGTGGTCAACAATTATCCTATAGATGAAATCAAAGCGATGGGAGTGGATATCATTATTGGTGTTGATGTACAGCACGGCCTTTCTACGCGTGAATCTTTGGAATCAGCCACCGAAATTCTCCTTCAAATCAACAATTACAGAACAGTGAAGGATATGAAGAAGAAGGCGCAGCAAACCGATATTTACATTAGACCGGAAATAGATGATTTCTCAGTCATAGATTTTGATCGCAGTGTGGAAATCATAGAAAGCGGAGAAGAGGCAGCGTATAAAAAACTTGGCGAACTGCAGGAAGTCGCCAATAGCCTAAAACAGCCACAAACCTTGGATCAGCGCATTGCCGTGCAGGATAGTTTAACCATAAATCGATTGATTCTTAAAGGGAATGACCGCTACACCCGTGGCTATATAAAAGGAAAATTACGGTTGAACCTCGCAGAAAAAACCTCTTTTGAAAAGTTGAAACAAGGTATCAATAATCTTTCTGCCACTGGTAACTTCAAAGCAATTCGATACGAACTAGTTTCCAATGGACTAGGAACGGATTTGATATTGAAGCTCAAAGAAAATCCAACAAAAATGTTCATCAAAATGGGTGCACATTACGATGATCTTTATAAGAGTTCTGCTTTGATCAACCTCACTAAAAAGAACTTCTTAATGAAGGACGATGTGGCTTCATTCGATTTTATTGTTGGCGATAATATAAGATACAACCTTCAATATTATCTGGACAAAGGCTACTATTGGAGTTTCGGAATCAATTCCACGTTCACGAATTTCAATGAGGAAATTGATTACGCATTGATCCGTTCAAACTTTGATGCTCCAAATGATCCAAACATTAGAGCCATAAATTTAGATGTCACGGATTTGACCAATCAAGTATACCTACAAACCGTTTTAAGGGAGGAATTTGCCATGACCTTGGGGCTTGAGCATAAATTACTCCGCTATAGCACACGAACTTTGAACCAGTTTGATGATGAGGTAACTGAAACAATACTTCAAGATGGTAGTGAGCGGACGTTTTTTGATGACTCCAGTTACTTTAGTGCTTATGGAAAAATCACTTTGGATACCTATGATGATAAGTACTTTCCAACAAAAGGAGTCCTTTTTGACAGTGATTTCCATTTGTATCTGCTGTCTTCTGATTTCAATGACAATTTCAAGGAGTTTTCAGTCGGCAAGGCTCGATTTGGAACAGCACTATCCCTATTCCCAAATTTGAGTTTGAATTTAGAAACGGAAGGCGGAATTAAATTTGGCACCTCAGGAGTTACTTCCTTCGATTTTATTCTAGGGGGATACGGAAATGATTTTGTCAATAACTTCATTCCATTTATGGGATATGACTTTTTAAGTCTTCAAGGGAATAGTTTTGTAAAGGCCTATGGTCGTCTGGACTATTTATTGGCACCCAAAAACCACCTACTGTTTACTGCCAATGTAGCCAATGTTGCCGATGATTTATTCAGAACAGGGGATTGGTTTGCAGAACCTAGTTTTTCCGGATATGGAGTGGGATATGGTTTTGAGTCTTTTTTAGGGCCAATCCAAATCTATTATTCGTGGAGTCCGCAAATATCTGAAAGTAACTTCTTTTTTAGTGTGGGGTACTGGTTTTGATGCTGTCAGCCCCCATTATTCTTAAAAAATTGCCAAAATTCATTCTATTTTCACCAGAGTTGAGGTGATATAGTTAAAGTCCGTTAAAACCTTATTTTCCTACAAAATCGTGATGTATATTTGTCAGCATAAGGGGTGGTTCCCTTATAACTTTAAGTATTGGTTTTTCATAATTTAAAGTTTGGTTGGTTATTTAGGAAAAGCCCAGTTTTTGCACTGGGCTTTTTTTATTTATAATATTTTGGAACAAGTTTTGTTTATGTAATTGTAAAGTAACCTCGTTGAAATGTGATTTTAGTAAATTTATACCTACAAAAATGCCATGAGAAAGTTATTTGCCCTTGTTTTACTTCTCCTTGTGATGCCCGTCATGGGTCAAAACAATTATCCTGCTTATAAAACTGGAGAATGGTTGAAATTCCGAATCCATTACGGATTTCTGAATGCCAGTTATGCTACACTTCATTTAAAATCAGATACATTGGAAAATCTTCCTGTCTATCATGTGACTGGGATAGGAAAAACTACTGGTTTTGCAAGTTTGTTTTTTAAAGTAAATGATAGGTTTGAAAGTTACTTTGACAAATCCGATGGTAAACCATATCGGTTTATTCGAAAAACAGACGAAGGTGGTTACACCAAGGACATAGAGATTGATTTCAATTATGGAGAGGACAAGGCAATATTGCGTGATAATAAAGCGGGGAAAGAAATAAATATTCCGGTCAGTACAAGTATACAGGATTTGCTTTCTGCTAGTTATCACCTAAGAAGCCAATATCAGTTAAAAGATTTCAAAGAAGGGGAATCCATTGATTTGGATATGCTCTTTGATGATGACGGAATTTTCAAATTTCAATTGAAATACTTGGGCAAAGAAGTGATTCGTACTAAGTTTGGTAAGGTAGAATGTCTTAAATTTAGACCCTTGGTTCAGTCAGGGAGGGTTTTCAAGGAAAAAGAGAGTCTTACCCTTTGGGTTTCCAATGATTTAAACAAGATTCCGGTGCGGATCAAGGCAGATTTGGCCGTAGGATCTATAAAAGCGGATTTGGATGGCTATAATGGACTAAGAAACCAGTTTAAAATTATAATGAGATAGCTTTAATGAGGAATGATGAGCGAATTGAGTCCCAAATCAATAAGCTTGAGGAGAAATACAAGAATTCTGGACAAGATTTAAGTTCCTACCTGGATGGTCTGCTTTATCAAAAATATCTCACCTATTGGGATTACATCCATTTAGATACCTTATTGAGTATACAGGTCCCTCGAACGCATTTTCCAGACGAGGAGATTTTTATCATGTACCACCAGATAACTGAATTGTACTTCAAGTTGATTTTGCATGAACAAAAACAAATTGTCGAAGATAGGTCTCAGGATGTACAGTACTTCATCGAGAAGATAAATCGAATAAACAGCTATTTCAAGGCCTTGATTTCATCCTTTAGTATCATGATAAAAGGAATGGAGCGGGAGCAATTTCTTAGGTATCGAATGGCTTTGTTACCAGCCAGTGGTTTTCAATCTGCACAATACCGTATGATTGAAATTTATGCTACGAATCTGGAACATTTGGTTCACCACACCGAACGTGATTCCTATTCTTCAAAAGACACTATCGAAGAACTATTTGAACAAATTTATTGGAAAAAAGGGGCAACTGATAAAGCAACAGGCGAAAAGACGTTGACCTTAAAGCAATTTGAGTACAGGTATACCCCTCGTTTGCTGAGAATCTCCAATCAAGTGAAGGAAAGCAACGTTTATCAAAAATACCTGCGGTTGCCTGAAGAAAGCAGGAAAAATGAGGACTTGATCAAATCCCTTAAGGAAATGGACATCAATGCAAATGTGAATTGGCCACTGATGCATATGGGTTCGGCCTACCGTTATTTGGCAAAAGAAAACAAAGAAGTGGATGCCACAGGAGGCACCAATTGGAAGGACTTTTTACCCCCGAGTTTCCAGAAAATAATATTTTTCCCAACTTTGTACTCGGAAAACGAGCTTGAAACCTGGGGAAAGCAATGGGTTGACCACATATTTAATCCAGCAAATAGGAAATAGTGATGCAGAAATATATTGGGGCAGTTCTGGCATTATTGGCCATGGCATCTTGCAAAAAAGAAAAGGTATTGGTGGAAGAACTTGGTCCACAAACCTTGGTTGAAAAACCCGTTGTAAAACAATTTGGATTTGACTTAAATGACTTTACCATTGTGCACGACACCGTGAAAAGTGGAGATAGCTTTGGAGAGTTGATGTTGAAAAATAAAGTAGACTATCCAAAAATTGTGGAAGTCTCAGAAAAGTTCAGAGATACTTTTGATGTTAGAAGAATTAGAGCAGGCAAACCGTATCATATTCTCAAGTCCAAGGACACCTCAGAAGTAGCGGAAGTATTTATCTATGAAAATGATCGCATAAACTACACCGTGGTCGATTTACGCGACAGTGTAGTGGCATACAAACGTAAGAAAGAGGTGAAATATGTAACCCGAGAAGCTTCTGGAATTATAGAGACATCCCTTTCAGAAGCCATATTGGATCAAGGAATTGACTATGATGTAACACTTAACTTATCGGAAATTTACGCTTGGTCAATAGATTTTTTCCGACTGGAAAAAGGAGATAAGTTCAAAGTGCTTTATAAGGAACGTTACATCAATGACACCATCTATGCAGGTGCAGAACCAATAGAAGCTGCATATTTTGAGCACAAAGGAAAACCTATCTATGCATTTTCGTACGTTGCGGATTCCCTAAAGCAGATCACAGACTATTTTGATCATGAAGCGAATAACCTAAGAAGCACTTTCCTAAGGGCGCCCATTAAATTTGGGTATCGATTGTCTTCACGATATAATCTAAAAAGAAGAATAGCATATTACGGATATAAAGTACGTCCGCATAAGGGTACGGATTATGCAGCACCAGTAGGCACCCCAATAATTGCCACCGCAGATGGAACAGTAACTGAGTCCACTAGAAGAGGAGGTAATGGCAAATATGTTAAAATAAGACATAACGGAACCTATAGTACACAGTACCTTCACATGAAGAAACAAAAGGTGAAACGCGGTGAATTCGTACGTCAAGGTGATGTAATTGGATGGGTAGGAATGACGGGTAATACCGGAGGTCCCCATGTGTGCTACCGTTTTTGGAAAAATGGTAGACAGGTGGATCCATTAAGAGAAAAATTACCCGCTGCCGAGCCTATTGCCGATTCATTGAAAACCGACTATTTAAATTACATAAACCCATTAAAAACGCAGTTGGATTGTATCGAATACGTTCTTCCGAAAAAACAAGTGGAGGATTTAACAGATCAGGAGCAGGACCAACTCACTTTGAACCCTTAAAATGGCATTACCCAAAATCAACCCTACTACCACCGAAGCTTGGAAAAACCTTAAGAATCACTTAGACAAAACACAAGAAACCCATTTAAGGGAACTTTTCAAGGAAAACCCTAACCGCGGCCCCGAATTTACAATTGCATGGAACGATTTTCTTGTAGATTACTCCAAGAATAGGATTACTGCGGAAACCTTGGAACTTTTATTGGATTTGGCCCAAGAAGTTGGTTTGGATGAAGGTATCAAAAACTATTTTGGAGGAGATGAGATTAATCAGACCGAAGGTAGAGCAGTACTACATACAGCTTTGCGCGCCAATAAGGATGCCGAGATTCTGGTTGATGGCATAAATGTGGTCCCAGAGGTGTATGAGGTTCGAAAGAAAATTAAAAGGTTTTCTGAAGATATAATAACTGGTAAAAGCAAAGGATTTACTGGCAAAGCGTTTACCGATGTGGTCAATATTGGTATCGGAGGGTCTGATTTGGGCCCGGCTATGGTTACTGAAGCATTGAAATTTTATGGGAGTCATCTAAAAACGCATTTTGTAAGTAACGTAGATGGTGATCATGTGCATGAAATTCTAAAACATCTAGATCCAGAGACCACCTTGTTTGTTGTGGTTTCCAAAACATTCACTACACAAGAAACCTTAAGCAATGCGATTACCATCAAAAAATGGTTTTTAAGGTTTGCATCTGAAGCCGATATTGCCAAACATTTTGCGGCGGTATCCACAAATGCACAAAAAATCGACGAGTTTGGAATTGCTGATGAGAATGTATTCCCAATGTGGGATTGGGTAGGAGGACGTTTCTCTCTTTGGAGCGCTGTAGGTTTGAGTATAGCCTTGGCAATTGGGTACGAGGGGTTTGAATCATTATTGGACGGAGCCCAGGAAATGGACGATCATTTTAAGCAAACGCCATTTAGAGAAAACATACCGGTTGTATTAGGGTTGTTAAGTGTTTGGTACAATAATTTTTATGGCGCCGAAACGGAAGCGATCATACCCTATACCCAATACTTGAATCGATTTTCCGCTTATTTGCAACAGGGAATCATGGAAAGTAATGGAAAAAGTGTAGATAGGGCTGGAAATCGGGCCAATTATGAGACTGGGACCATTATTTGGGGAGAACCAGGTACCAATTCGCAGCACGCATTTTTTCAGTTAATTCATCAGGGCACCAAATTGATTCCAACGGATTTCATTGGATTTAAGGAATCTTTGCATGGGGATGTTGACCATCATCAAAAGTTAATGGCCAACTTCTTTGCCCAAACAGAGGCATTGATGAACGGAAAAACCACCGCCGAGGTGAATCAAGAACTTCAGGAACAAGGTGTATCGCAAGATCAATTGGCCAAATTGTCGCCATTTAAGGTATTTGAAGGCAATAAACCCACCAATACTATACTTATCAACAAATTGACACCTAAGAGTTTAGGGGCATTGATTGCCCTTTATGAACACAAGATTTTTGTTCAAGGTTTGGTTTGGAACATTTTCAGTTATGACCAATGGGGCGTGGAATTAGGTAAGCAATTGGCCAAAAATATTCTTCAAGATATCAAGGATTCAGAGATTGGCAATCATGACAGCTCAACACTTCATCTTCTACAATATTTTAAGAAGTAAATTGATAGGTTAACATTCTTCGGGCAAAAACCCTAACATCTTCTTTGTCAACTCATTTTAAATGTTAATTTTATATTAACAAAAGTGGTGTTTTTTAATCTTTCCTTAACAGGCAAAATGTAGAAATACATCACTTTTGCAAGGCTAATTAAACTATTTAAACACTAGGAAATGAAAAAAATTTACTTGGCATTTGTGGCTCTATTTGTGACTGCATTTGCATTTTCACAAGGGGTTACAACCTCCTCCTTAGGGGGTAAAGTTACCGACGCTACGGGCGAGCCTTTATTGGGTGCGAGCGTAGTAGCAGTGCATGTTCCTTCAGGAACCACTTACGGTGCTGCAGCAGATTTCGATGGTTACTATCGTATTTCTGGTATGAGAAGTGGAGGTCCTTACAGGATTACATTCTCTTATGTAGGATTCAACGATGACATTAAGGAAGGGGTTTACCTGAACTTGGGGTCAACAGAAAGAATCAGTTCTCAATTGCAAGAGTCGGCTACAGCTCTTGAAGAAGTTGTTATCACTGCAGTATCCAGTGGTGTTTTTGGTGCTAACAAAACAGGTGCTGAAACTAACATTTCCCAAAGACAAGTGGCTACAATTCCTGCTGCTTCTAGATCTTTGGCGGATTTTGTGCGTCTAACACCACAAGCACAGCTTTCGGAAGGAGATGATGGATTCTCTGTATCACTAGCTGGTCAGAACAACCGTTACAACGCTATCTATATTGATGGTGCTGTAAATAATGATGTTTTTGGTTTGGCTGATTCCGGAACCAATGGGGGTCAAACAGGGGTGAATCCACTTTCTGTTGATGCGATTGAAACATTTCAAATCAACATTGCGCCTTTTGATGTTAGACAATCTGGTTTCTCAGGTGGTTCTATCAATGCGGTAACTCGTTCAGGTTCTAATGAATTTGAGGGGTCTGCGTACTACTTCACAAGAGGTGAATCTTTAGCGGGTAAAACTCCTGTAGATTTGGTAGGAGATGGAGAGTCTCGTGAGAAATTAGCGGAATTCTCTGCGAACACTTATGGTGTGCGTTTAGGGGGTCCACTTATTAAGGACAAACTGTTCTTCTTCGTAAACTATGAAAGAGCGGAAAATGAAATTCCACAACCATTTAACTTTAGTAATTACACTGGACGTTCTTCTGAGGCAGACTTGGCTAGTTTGAGTTCATTCCTTCAAAGTACGTATGGTTACAATCCTGGGATTTTTGACAACAATACAAGAACTTTGGAAAGTAACACATTGGTTGCGAAGATGGATTGGAACATTAACGAGAACCACAATCTATCGCTTCGTCATAGTTATGTTGGCGCTGAAAACTTGGAAGCTCGTAACTCTGGAAACAGAAACATTGGATTTATCAATGGTTCTGAATTTTTTGAGGCCAAAACAAACTCAACTGCATTGGAGTTGAACTCCCGTTTCGGTAACAAATTCAGCAACAACTTGGTAATTGGTTATACTGCGGTAAGAGACGATAGAGATCCTTTTGGAGATCCGTTCCCAACTGTTGACATCCAAGATGGTGATGGTACTATTTCTTTTGGTTCAGAACCATTCTCAACAGCCAACTTGTTGAATACCGATTACTTGACTATCAACAACAATTTCAACATTTACACTGGTCGTCACACTATCACATTGGGTGCTAACATGGAATTTGCAAATGTAAAGAACTTGTTCTTCGCATTTAACTATGGGGATTACACCTTTGAAGATCAATTTGATGACAACGGCGTACTTCTTTCAACAGGTCTTAATCAGTTCTTGACGGGTCAAGACGCCGATGTATACCAGCATGGATATTCTTTGGTAGGAAATGGCGCAGTTGGTGATGAATCTGCTGGTTCTGCTGACTTTAAGACTGAGCAATATGGTTTCTATGCACAGGATGAAATTGATGTTACCGATAACTTTAGAGTAAGTCTTGGTGCTCGTATCGATATTCCTGTATGGAAAGGCGGTCCTGTAAACGAAGATTTCAATACACGTACAATTGGTCTATTGGAAGCTGCTGGAAAAGACCTTCAAGGGGCAACTGTAGGTCAACAAGTTAGTAATGCTGTTTTCTCTCCTAGACTAGGTTTCAACTGGGACGTTAATGGAGATAGAACTACTCAGGTTAGAGGTGGTTTAGGGGTATTTACTTCTCGTCTTCCTTTGGTATGGCCAGGTGGTACATATAACAACAATGGTGTAACTGGTGGTTTCAACTTTGAGTTTGGACAACCATTCGTAGCGGATATCAACAATCAGTTTGAAGATCCCGCTCCAGGTTCTGGAGGATTAGGTGGAAATATTGATTTGGTTGCTTCCAATTTCAAGCTTCCTCAAGTTATGAAGTACAACATTGCGGTTGATCAAAAACTACCATGGTGGGGATTGGTTGCTAGTGCCGAATTCCTTTATACGGATGTAATCACTGATATCTATTACGAGAATTTGAACCTTGGAGGCCCAACAGGTTTCTACCAAGGAGCAGATAACCGTCCATTCTATGACAGAAGAGCTGAAATTGATGACACTTACGGTCGTGTAATCCTTGCTTCCAATACTGGTGGTGGTGATGCAACCAACGTGACTTTCACTTTGACTAAGCCTTATGAAAATGGTTTTGCAGGTTCTATTTCCTATACTTATGGAGAATCCAACAAAATATTTGATGGTACTTCATCTCAAAATAGCTCACAGTGGAGAAACATCTTGACCGTAAATGGTAAGAACTCTCCTAATTTGCCTGTAACGCGTTCAGATTTTGCAATTGGTAACAGAATAGTCGCCAATGCTTCTTACCGTTTGAACTGGAATGATAATATTGCTTCTACAATTTCATTGTTCTACACAGGTTTCCAAGGACAGCCATATAGCTTTAGCTACAGGGAAGGACGTGATTTGTTGAATGACGATTCTAGAGACAATGCGTTGATTTACATTCCTAGAAATAGCACTGAGATTCAATTCTCTGGTGATGAAGCAGAACAAGCTGCACAATGGGCACAATTGGATAACTTCATCAGTAGCATTGACTATTTGGATGAGAACAGAGGAGGATACGCTGAAAGAAATGCAGTTAGAGGACCTTGGAGCCACATTGTGGACTTGAAATTCCTACAGGACTTCAAAGTTAACTTTGGGAACAAGAACCACACGTTCCAATTCTCTGCTGATATCTTCAACTTCACCAATTTCTTGAACAAGGAATGGGGTAAATTGAAATTTATAAGAAGCGAAGTAAGCCCATTGACAACAGTATCTACTGGAGATGTACCTACCTTTAGTATCAATCAAGGGGTAATGGATGATGCAGGAAATCCTGATTTTGAAGAATTGGATGATGCAGGAATCCAATCTTCTAGATGGCAAATGCAACTTGGTTTGCGTTACATCTTCAACTAATAATAACATATCTAGTTTAGATAGTAAAGCCCTCTGCTTTCGCAGAGGGCTTTTTTATTTCCAAAAGCCGTATTTTAGATTCCACAAACAAAACTCATGGAAATTATAAAAAACCTGCATTCGTATTTGGCCTACATTGTTTTGGCCATACTTATTTACGCATTTGTCAATGCCTTGTTAGGACTATTGGGCAAAAAGGAATTCACTATGCACAAAGACCTTAGAATTAGTCTATTCGCACTGATTTTTACGCATATCCAGTTACTTATTGGTCTGATACTTTATTTTGTTTCTGCAAATGGATTGAATGCCATTCAATCGCTAGGTATGGGTGGACTTAACTCAGCAGCACGCCTATTGGCAGTGGAACATCCATTTGTCAACATTTTGGCCGTTGTTTTAATCACCATTGGATGGTCCAAGCATAAAAAGAAAGAGGATAGTAACCAAAAGTTCAAAACCATTACCATTTTTTATGGATTAGGTCTTTTATTCATCCTAAGCAGGATTCCATGGAGCCAATGGTTCGCTTAATGATCTAAGTAAGAAAACAAAAATTGGGATTGCCTCAATTTTAGTATCTTAGCACTTTAAAACAAACCTCTTACGCATTTGCGTATGAGGTTTTTTGTTTTATATCGGGATGTAATCCCATCAACCTCTCATTGTTCTCAACTAGAAAGTGTAACCAATTAATTTTTATAGAACCATGAGAAATTTAACCCATTTACCCCTCTTTGCAATTTTACTTATGCTGTTGTTTGGCTGTTCAGGGAGCAACAATAAGGACCTTGCTGGGTCACCATTTTATTGGCCTCCAGAAGCTGTAGATAAGCAGAAGGTCTTTAGTAGTTCATACTTTAGCGCTATACATGAGAACAATCTGGGGAGATATCTATTCGCCAATGAACCCATCCAACGGGAATGGGAAGATGAAAGCGACTTTGTAACAGTTTATGATATGTCCAAGATGGATGAGGTAGGACTTTATTGCAGATGGCTGGGAGCGCAGAATGCAGGGCCAGAAGTGCTATTCAAGACTTTTGCAAAGAATCCGAATTCCAAAAAACGGATACATCTTCGGTATGATTATTTTATAGATAGCATACAAGGGGATTTCCATTACTTTGACAAACCAACGGCGGAGGAACTTACCTGGGAGTCATCCAGATACCCTGTGTTTGCTCCGGGGGTACTTCCTGACTCCGAAGCTGAGGCGTTGGAAATAAGTCTTACCCAGCAAAATGTAATCAATACACTTTGGAAGCATCAAGACTATGTTCGAAACAAATCGGACAATACTTTGCTATTGGGACTTAAAATAGCAGTTGCAGATGGTACTTCCCCAGGAAAAAAAGCAGATAGGAAAACAATGGAAATGGCTTCGGGTCAGATTTTATTGACCAATATTGATCAAGGGTTGGAATGGATAAGTAAAATTCCGCAATACAGTATTCCAGAACCTTTTGTTAAAGACAAGGATTTGGAAAAACAAGGCCTAAAATTGATGCAGAGTTATGCGCGTAACAATGGTTGGAAAGAAAAATTTGTAAAAGCTATTGTTACCAGCGTAAATGACCGAAGAAATAAATACACCGGCATCAAAACAGGGGAATCTGTGATATTTGGTTTAATTGGTAAGTGGCCCAATGGCACCTATACCATACAATCGTTCAGGACTTTTAGGCAAAACGAGGATAGCCCAGTAAGCTTTGATGGTACGGGTAAGCAACGTAACATTATACCAACGGCTGATCAACTATCCGATTGGGAATAACTCCTTTTATTGCGCTTTCTTAACTAAAAACAAATACACCGGAAAATGGTCGCTGTACCCTCCGGTGTAGTTTTTGCCAGAGTAGGTGCGAAGTGGATAACCCTTATACCTTCCTGCAACGGATTTAATGTACGCGGGTGCAAATATTCCCGCTTTCCATAAGGTATATGAATCTTTATGTTCAGACAGCAAGTTAGGGGTAAGCATAAACTGATCAAAAAAATTCCATTTATCACGATAGGCTAAGGTACCTAATCCTCTACGATACATTTGTTCCATGGGGTTAAACAAGGAAAGACTATCCAATTTGGAACGTTTACCCTTAGTGTTCAGTATTTTTTTGAGACTATTATCCCTGGGATCATCATTGAGGTCACCCATACAGATTACTTTCACATTTGGATTTTGGCGCTGTAAAGAATCCATAATCCGTTTGTTTAACAATGCAGCTCTAATCCGTTTTGGATTACTAAGTGTGGTACCGCCTCTTCTGGATGGCCAATGATTAATGATAAAATAGATTTCTTCACCATCAAGATAACCACCTACCACCAATTGATCGCGGGTGTATTCTCTGTGGCCCATTTCATTAAACAGTAATAAACGATGACTTTTGAATGAAGAGGGCAGAAAAACTTTGGTTTTATATAGCAATGCTACGTCTATGCCTCGAGCGTCTGGCGAATCAAAATGTACAATTCCGTAGCCCTTGTCCTTTATTGTAGGATAACTTACTAGGTCTTCCAGCACGCTTTTGTTTTCCACTTCGCATAAACCAATTATGTCTGGAGATGTACCTGTGTGCTCCTTTCCAATTTGGGATATTACCTTGGAAATATTTTTAATTTTTGAGTTATATCGTTTGGGAGTCCATGTATATGCTCCATCCGGAGTACGTTCATCATCAAAAATCAGACTATCATTTTTAGTGTCAAAAAGATTTTCAACGTTGTAAAAAGCAACGGTTCTAATCGTATACTTTGATTGTTTTTGCCCATAGGTATATGAGAAAAACACTAGAAGTGTGTAGGTTAAATATTTCATTTGGGTTTTGTTTTCTGGCTTAAAATAAGTAAGATTGTTCGTATTCCTACAAAAAACGAAGTCCATAACCCCAAATTTTATTTTGATTAACCTACAATCATAAAGTTATGAGAACTTTCAAGTTCTTAGTGGCTCTTGGCTATACTGCAGTTGTACACGGCCAAACGGACTCAAAAATTACCGGGTATGTTTTAAACGCCGCTAATAATGCAATTCCGAACGCCTTTGTTCAGATTTCAGGCACTTCACACAAGTACTTTGTCAATGAATTAGGACAATTCACCTTCTCGACAAGTTTAACGGGTAAACAATTACTTCAAATTGAGGCAATTGACTATCAGCCCAAAACATTTGAATTGATTTTGGATGGAACGCCTAAGGATCTTGGCCAACTCATATTATATCAAGACATGGCGCTGGAGAATTCGGAAAACCTAATTCTTCTTTCGGACAATGAGCTTTCAGATGATGAGGATTTAATTTCCGGGTCGATGGGTTTATTACAATCTACGCGAGATGTTTTTTTAACTCGTGCTGCCTTTGATTTTGGTCAAGCATTTTTCAAAGTCAGAGGGTATGATTCTAGAAATGGTATCGTAATGATCAATGGCCTTCCAATGAATAAAGCATTGGATGGCAGGCCGCAATGGAACAATTGGGGTGGGCTTAATGATGTGTTTCGAAACCAAACGTACAGTAATGGATTGGAGATCAATAGCTATGCGTTTGGCGGAATTTTGGGCAATACGAATATTAATCTTAGACCTTCCAAATTTAGGCCAGGATTCCGACTTTCCACATCAGCATCCAATCGAACTTATAAAAATAGGGTAATGGCCACTTACAATTCGGGTCAAAATGATTCTGGATTTAGCTATTCAATTTCGACGTCAAGAAGATGGGCGCAATCTGGCTACGTTGATGGAACACTATATGATGCGTACTCCTTGTTTGGCGCCATTGAATATCAAATAAGTGATTCGAATAGTATTGTTTTTGGAGCGTTCAATGCAAAAAATAGAAGAGGTCGATCTCCGGCGTTGACCGAAGAAGTTGCGCAACTGATGGGAACACAATACAACTCGTATTGGGGTAAACAACAGGGAACTATTAGAAACTCAAGGGAACGAGAAATTAATGAGCCGTTATTTCTAGCGAGTCATTTTTTTCAATCGGATAAATTGCGATGGATAACTGGAGTTTATTATCAGATTGGCCAAACAGCCAAAAGTAGATTAGGGTATTATGATGCTCCTAATCCGGATCCAACGTACTATAAATATTTACCCAGTTATCATATCAATAATTCAATCAGTGCTGATTTTAATAATGCCAATTTAGCTGAGCGATCATTGGTTAATGATCCTCAATTGAATTGGGAAGAATTGTACAAAGCAAACAACAACTCGATAGATGGTAAAGCTTCCTATTTACTTTATGACGATATCTCTGCTGAAAAACGTGCTGTAGCTGCCACTAGTTTTCATCTTTCACTCCCCTCGAATTGGGCGTTAGGATTTGGGGCTGGCTTGGCTCAATCGCGAATGGAAAATTATGCTCGTATTTCAGATATGCTAGGAGCTCAATATCATTTGGATGAAGACCCTTTCACCGAAACTTACAACAATTTACGCTCTGAAACACCAGCAGGATACGGGAACAAAATAGGATACCATTATAAACTGGATTACAATGATTTAAACGGTTTTGTGCAAATACAATACGACTCAAGTAGATTCAACATGTATTCAGCTGCATCAATATCCAGCATTGAGGTAAAACGTGAAGGTATGTTTCAGAATGAACGATTTTTGGAAAATTCATTTGGTGATAGCGAAACCATAAAATTACCTGGATTCAATGTAAAAGGAGGAGCTCGGTTTTTCATTACAGGAAGGCACTGGTTTTCCTTAAATGCATCGCAATTGAAGAGAAACCCAACACCACAGAATCTATTTGTAAATCCAAGGGAAAACAATTTGGTAAATCCGGAGATCACTAATGAGTTGGCAACATCGATTGACCTCAACTATTTTTTCAGCTTACCTGATTTTAGAGGAAGGGTCTCATCCTTCTTTACGAGATTCCAACACACCAGTGACATTAATTTCTTTTTTGTGGATTCGGGGTTAGGGTCAGACTTTGTCCAAGAAGTTCTCACAGGAGTAGATAAATTACATAAAGGGATAGAATGGGGTTTGGAGTACCAAGCTTCTAATCAAGTTAAATTAACCCTGGTCGGAAACATAGGAAACTATGCGTATGCCAGTAATCCAAATGTTGAGATTTATTTTGATACCGCTGGGGAGGTAGATGATTTAATCAATACGGAAGGTGACGCAGATTTGGGTCTAGCGAACTTAAAAGGGCTTCGATTGGCACAAGGCCCGCAGACCGCTTTGGCATTTGGTGTTGAATATAGAAGTCCCAAGTATTGGTGGATTGGAACCACTGCAAACCTACTAGATCACAATTACGCAAATCTCAGTACCATAAAACGGACGCAAAGTTTTGCGTTGGATCCTGAAACAGGCCAAAACGCATCAACGGCATCTCACGACAATGTCAACCAATTACTTGGACAAGAAAAACTTGATGAAATTCATTTGCTCAATCTTGTTGGTGGAAAATCATGGTTGATCAATAAAAAATACATCAGTGCTTTCGTGAGTATCAATAACCTATTTGATTCGACGTATAGATCAGGAGGATATGAGCAAAGTAGGAATGGAAACTACAATCAGATGGTGCAGGATAATCTTAGCGGTAGTCCATCATTTGGACCAAAATATTGGTATGGCTATGGGCGAACATACTTTTTGAACTTGGCCATAAATCTTTAAAATTTTTCAATGAAGAACTTAGTCCGTAATGTGTTTATCAACCTCAGTATGGTATTGATTTTATTGGCATGTGTTCCAAGCAATGATTTTGAAGTAATATCAAGCAATTGCACCAAAAAAGAACTCGACTTCATCTCCTTTGATGAGCTGGCCTTAATTGCTGAAAATGGGGTTGTTCAAATTCAAGAAGAATTATTTTTGGAAGCTTGGGTAATTTCATCTGACAAGGCTGGAAACTTCTTTAATGAAATATACCTTCAAGATAAACCTGAAAATCCTTCATTTGGGATTGTCTTTAAAGCTGAACTGAATCAGTCCCATTTGTTTTACCCTGAAGGAAGTAAAGTGATAATTGATTTACAGGGACTCTTTGTAGGGAAATCAAATAACACAATAAACTTGGGAAGTACATTTTCTTCTTTTGGTAACCTATCCGTAGGGAGATTACCAGCGCTTACAGCAAAAGAACATATTGCTTTGAGTTGCGATCAAGCACAAATGATAAAACCGAGGATCATTTCAATTTCGGATATGCAAACACTAGAGAACAACACCTTGATAGAGCTTAAAGGAGTTGAGTTCATTGATGCTGAACTTGGGTTGACCTTTGCAGAACCTAAAGAGGAAACAAACAGAAGTTTAGTAGACTGTGAAGCTGCTATTGTGACAGTAAAAACAAGTGGCTATTCCGATTTTCAAGCTAGTCCGATACCTAATGGAAATGGAAGCATAACGGGTATTGTAAAAAAGGAAGGTGACGAAATACATTTGATAATTCGGGATTTGAATGATTTGGAATTTGACGGACCTCGTTGCCCTGAAATAATCACGGAGTTCACTTCAGAATCCGTTTTCATATCAGAATTGGCCGACCCGGATAACAATACTGGAGCCCGATTTGTGGAATTATACAATTCTGCTTCCGAACCCTTGAATTTAAACCTGTGGACTTTAAGAAGATATACCAATGATAAAACAGAAATCAGTTCTGAATTAGATTTATCTGGATTGATGATTGAAGCAGAAAGCACCTTGGTTATTTCACCTAATGCAGAAGAATTTGAACTAGTTTATGGTTTTGCACCCGATTTGGGTGTTTCTACCAATAGCCCCGCAGATTCCAATGGGGATGATAATCTAGAACTTGTAGATCCCTTTGGAAAGTTGATAGATGTGTTTGGTGTTGTTGGTGAAGACGGTTCAGGAACCAATCATGAATTTGAAGATGGCCGGGCCATAAGAAATCCGGAAGTCACCAAAGGAAATCCAAACTATACTTTTTCAGAATGGACAATCTACAACGACACAGGAGATGCTGGCACCATAAAGCAACCGCAATTGGCCCCCGAAGATTTTACACCTAAACAACACTACTAAAATGAAAATATCGCAGCATACCCCAATAACATTTAAAAATTCAAATTATGAAAAACACAAAAATGTTTTGGGCTGTTGTGAGCATGACAGTTGTATTTTGTTGGCTAGTCTCTTGCCAAAAAGAGGAGATGCAAACCAAGGAAACGCAAGATGTCGAGCTACAGGAACCGGACACTGCACGGATGATCAAGATTGGCGAAAAATTGGAGAATCCATATTCTGTCGAGAATATGCGGCGGGCTTATGACCGCTTACTGAAAAAGAACAAGGTGTCAAAAAAGACCTACGCGGCCAAAACCTTTAAAGATTCAAATGACATTAGCACTACCGATTACTATGTGAGGTTTTGGGTTGAGAACGATGAACAAAAAAGTTTACTTTTGGCCGACTCCCTTAATTTATCGGTTGTTCCTTTGGACGTGGAAATTGTGGAAGATGGTGACCACTATTTAGATGAGGGGTCAGAGTTGGATGGTGCACGGTGGCTTTACACTTCCGTTGTTGAAAATTACCATTTTCACGAAAGTATTAAATATGAAAAACTAGAGGATTTATTTCTTATTGAAGCATCTGATTTAGGTGAAGAAGAGGAACATGAAGAAATGAAAACCACAACGATTGGTGGCAAAACCGGAATTTCGAAGAATTTCTTATATGACCTGGAAGATGAGGCATTGATGCTCACCGGAAACCTTGATGCCGAACAATCTAGAAATGGAGCAGCAGTAGCAAGGAGCAGACAAAGGCCACAAGGACATGTTAGAGTGTTAAATACCGTTAGCGGAAACTTTGATCCTGTAGTTGGCGTAAAGGTCAAGACTAGAAAGTGGTTTAAATGGGCCAAGGGTTGGACCAATGCTGAAGGTTTTTATAGGGTAAATAGAAGATATCGAAGGAACGTTCGTTATACGGTAATTTTTAAAAATAACCGTGGGTTTAAGATTTGGCCCTCAGTAGTAAGTGTTTCGGCGGCTAGATTTAGAGCGGGATCTCGTAGCAAGTTTGGTCATGATTTTAATTTTCGTACTAATTCTGCTGGCTGGCGTTGGGCAACCGTTAACAATGCAACCAGAAGGTATTTGGATTATTGCACACAATTTGGGATTGGCAGACCACACCGTAACCTAAGAATAGTTGCGCTTGGAGGTTCAGGAGCATCTTCTGCCCCTATGCTGAGAAGGGTTTGGGGATTGTATGGTTTTACCACCAGATCTAAGGTGGTGACTTTTTTGGCCAAGGCAAATAAATTAAATATGAGTGCAAATGTAGTAGCTCATATGCTAAAGTTTATACAACCAGACCTAATTATTAGGGCCAACGCCAATAGAGGTACAGATGGCGTCTTTTCGGTAACATTCCACGAACTGGCACATGCTTCCCATTTTAAAAAGGTGGGCAGTAGGTATTGGATAAAATATATTAATTACATAATTAGCTATGGAACTTTATCCAAAGCCAAAAGACCTTATGGTGATGGTCGAGGTAAAAACTTTGGATTATGCGCTTTAGGTGAGGCTTGGGCGTATCATTGTGGATATACTTTAATCTTAGAAGAGTTTGGAAACGATAACAATATCGTTTCTGAAGAGGGATTGGAGAATTTCGAGCCAATTAGAAGACCAAGTAATATTTCAATAAATAGGCAAGGAAGACCTCTTTTTGCCTGGGAAGGTTGGATTCCTAGTGGTATAATGAACGACTTGGAAGATGATAATGAAGATTTGATTCGACAGGGATTTAATGACAACGTTTCAGGTTATGGCATTGCAGATATTTTTAATGCATTAGATTCAGGTATAGAATCACCACAAGCTTTTAGAAATCGATTGCTTAGCGAAAATGGCAATAGAGCTGCTAACGACGTAAGAAACCTTTTTGAAGCGTATCATTGGGATTAACTAATAATGATTTAAGAAATGAGAAATGTAATTTTAAGTTGGTTTTTGACTTCACTCTTAATAGCCTGTGACCCATCTGAGAGTTTAGATGCCGTAATAAATAATAATACTGATTTAAGCCTTAGGATTAGTTTTGTGAGTTCTCAAATTTTAACAGAGATGCCAAATCAGACTGAATTCATATTAGTGGCAAGTAGAGGAAAAACTAGCTACGCTAGATTAGGCTCTGATTCAGGAATAGGTAATGTAGCATTTTCACTACAAGTATTCGATTCAATTTATATCACAGACATGTCAGATGAGATATTGCAGGTTTATAAGCCTAATACACAAGGTAAGAATATCTTTAATATCGATGAATACTGGGAAGTCACAGAACCTTCGAAAAACCATTTTGTCTATAGTTATACAATTAACGATGAAGATTTAGGCAATTAAATTGTAATCCGCCCCCAATTTGGGGGCGGATTATCTTATATCTGATTTCAGAAAACTTCGTCTAATTGAAATTGACTAAAACGGCTTATAGCTAAACTTTTGGCCACCCACAGAGGCATCTGCCATTAATCCGGCTTTTGGTAAGGCAAAAACGGCAACACCATCTTTGTATTTGGCATTAAATGCAATTCCGGATTTTAAGGCAACTGCAGAGGTCTCTGCCGCAAACTGGAATTTACCGCCCTTGAATCGTTCCAAATCAACAGGGGTTTCAAAAAAGATGACCTCTATAATGGCTTGTCCACCTGCTTGTAGACCAATGTTCAGTTTTTTCAATCCTGCCATACCAATTGGCGTCCCATTTTCATATATCACACCATTACCAGAGGCACCACCTACTATAAAACCACCTTTACCAACATTGGGGAAAAGCACATAACCGGCTGAGTTGTCAAAAAAACGCTGGAGACCACTATCCGCTTTTAATAGTGCCTTTTTTGCCTTTTTGGCATCATTCATAATCTTACGATCTTTCTTACTCTGGGCGTTGGACGTAAAGGCGAATAATAGCAATCCCACCAATACAACGGATTTCAATAGTCTCATGTTCCTTTCTTTTATGGTATCAAAATTAAACAATAAACCCCTTCCTAAAAGGAAAGGGTTTGCCAAATATTGTTAAGGATAGCTTAGTCAACATTTTCCGGAAAAAACCTATTGGTCATGATTTCCTCCATTTGATTAACATGTCTTTCGGTATGACCAGACATGAAAAGTATCAATTGTACACCATCTATAGTTCCAAAAGGAAGGTCACTATTGTATAATCTTCTCAAGTCATCATCGGTACTTTCCATATAAGCAATATGTTCAGCTCTCTTGCTCATGAACGTTTTTAAGGTTTCCTCGGCCGAACCAAATTTTCCGCTAGGCTCAAATGGTTCTGAGGTTTTTACCTTGTTGGAACGATCTAGTATAATACCCAATAACGCTTGATCATCTAATTTCACGGAATCCTTCAAACTTGGGTTTGGACCAGCAGCAACCGTTTTTTGAATCAAACCACCAAAGGCATTTTCTGAAATGGTAATATGCTCCAAACAATCTGCTATTGACCAAGCCTCTTCTTCCGGTTGAAAGTTCAATTGTTCGTCACTAAGCCCTTTCAGGATTTTTGACATGTGATCTCTTGTTTTTTTGAGATGGTCAACAACCATTTTCCGATCATCATCGGTTAGTTTATTTGTATCCGCCGTGAAACTAAAAAGCAACAAGGCAACAATAGGGATAATTAGTTTTTTCATCTGTGATGGTTTTTATATTACTAATGGTATTTGTTTACTACAGAGTATTGACGATTCACCGAAACAAAATTGGACAACAATCCACTTTATATTTCTTTGAATTCTATTGATGTATTCAAAGATAACGGATATTTCTACCATAAAAAGGGGCATATCTGCCAAAAAACAGCCGTCAATAGCCATTTTTATCCCTTAAAGACATATAGATAACATTTATGTTTAGATAATATATTAATATAATTTATCTATCAACCGACCTTTCTATTTCATACCTTTAGAATGGTTATTAAACAAACAAAAATCAACATAGAATCATGAGTAAAGATTTAGCAAATTCAGCAGGAAATGGCATGGACGAAAGCATGTGCCCATTTCTTAACGGAGCACTTAAGCAGAGTGCTGGTGGCGGTACCAGCAATCGTGATTGGTGGCCTAACCAACTTAATTTGGGAATTCTACGTCAACATTCCAATTTGGCAGATCCAATGGACAAAGGCTTTGATTATGCAGAAGAATTCAAATCCTTGGATTTGGAGGCAGTGAAAAAAGACTTAACTGATTTGATGACGGATAGTCAAGACTGGTGGCCCGCTGATTATGGGCACTATGGTCCATTTTTTATCCGAATGGCTTGGCATGCCGCAGGGACTTACAGAATTGCTGATGGCCGAGGTGGTGGAGGTACAGGTGCGCAACGTTTTGCACCTTTGAATAGTTGGCCGGATAATGCCAATTTGGACAAAGCAAGACTTTTGTTATGGCCGGTAAAACAGAAGTATGGAAAGAAGATTTCATGGGCAGATTTACTGATTCTTGCAGGTCACGTAGCACATGAATCCATGGGATTGAAAATGTTTGGATTTGCCGGCGGCCGAGCAGATATTTGGCAACCTGAAGAAGACATTTATTGGGGTTCTGAAGCAGAATGGCTTGGAAACAAAGCAAGATACAATGATGAAGGTGAATTGGAAAAGCAGTTGGGCGCAGCCCATATGGGTTTGATTTATGTGAATCCTGAAGGACCAAATGGCAACCCAGACCCTTTGGCAGCTGCTCATGATATTCGTGAGACCTTTGGTCGTATGGCGATGAACGATTATGAAACCGTTGCTTTGATTGCTGGTGGTCATACGTTCGGAAAAACCCATGGCGCAGCAAGCGATGCGGAGTATGTAGAAGTAGAACCAGCAGGAGCATCTATTGAGATGCAAAGCATGGGATGGAATAACAAATTTGGCTCTGGTAAAGGAAGTGATACCATAACTAGTGGTTTGGAAGGTGCATGGACAGATACACCTGCAAAATGGAGCCATAAATTCTTGGAAAACCTTTATGCTTATGAATGGGAATTGACCAAGAGTCCAGCTGGGGGGCACCAATGGAAACCAAAAGATGGTGCTGGAGCAGGGACTATTCCAGATGCCCATGATCCAGAAAAGAAACATGCACCATTTATGCTGACTACAGACCTTTCATTGCGAATGGATCCTGAATATGGCAAAATTTCCAAGCATTTCTTGGAAAACCCAGATGAGTTTGCTGAAGCGTATTCACTGGCTTGGTTCAAATTAACCCACCGTGATATGGGGCCTGTAAGTCGTTATTTAGGTGCAGATGCACCTACGGAAGAATTGATTTGGCAGGATCCTATTCCTGCTGTGGACCATGAACTGATTAATGATGGTGATATCGCAGATTTGAAATCGAAAATCTTGGATTCCGGATTGTCAATATCCCAGCTGGTATCCACAGCTTGGGCTTCTGCGTCCACATTCCGAGGTTCAGACTATAGAGGTGGAGCTAACGGTGCAAGGATACGTCTTGCCCCACAAAAAGATTGGGAAGTAAACAATCCATCTCAATTGGCCAAGGTACTTGAAACCCTAGAAGGCATCCAAAAAGATTTTGGCAAGCAGGTTTCCGTGGCAGACTTAATTGTATTAGGTGGAAGTGCAGCAATAGAACTTGCAGCCAAGAATGCAGGTCAAGACATCACGGTTCCTTTTACACCTGGAAGAATGGACGCATCAGCTGAACAGACAGATGCAGAATCATTTGAAGTACTAGAACCGGTAGCCGATGGATTCAGAAATTACCTTAAGGGGAAATACACCGTTAAATCCGAAGAACTGTTGATTGACAAAGCACAATTGTTGACATTGACTGTTCCGGAAATGACAGTACTTGTAGGTGGAATGCGTGTTTTGGATACCAATCAAGACAAGTCTCATAACGGAGTGTTTACCAATAAAACGGAAAACCTATCCAATGATTTCTTTGTAAACCTATTGGATTTGAATACAAAATGGTCCGCAACTTCGGAAGATGATGAAGTCTTTGAAGGAAGAGATCGTAAGTCGGGAGACCTGAAATGGACGGGTTCTCGCGTGGACCTTATTTTTGGCTCAAACACTGAACTTAGAGCAATTGCTGAAGTTTATGGCAGTAGTGATGCCAATCATAAGTTTGTGAATGACTTTGTTGCAGCTTGGAGCAAGGTCATGAATCTAGATAGATTTGACTTGGCTTAGCAGCCATTTAAAGAAAAAGAAAATTAGATGTAAGACTGCCACCTCCTAAAAGGATGTGGCAGTTTTTTTAGTACCTTTCAATACCTAAAAATGAGTAGCACACAAGATTTTTTCAATGCGATTAGAAATGGTGATTTGATGACCGTTTCCAACTTACTGACCAAGGACAAAACCTTATTGAACAGCAAGGATGAACGAGGGTCTACACCATTGATATTGGCCACGTATTACAACCAGAAAGAAATAACCCAACTATTAGTAAAACAAGGTGCTCCCTTGGATGCCACGGATGGTTCTGGTAATACGGCATTGTTGGGCGTTTGTTTTAAAGGATATGTAGATTTAGCGCGTCTAATAATCGAGGCAGGCGCCGATGTTGATCACGTAAATTCTATGGGAGCAACAGCATTGATTTACGCTGTAACTTTCAATAGGTTGGACATTGCAGAATTGTTGTTGTCCAAAGGAGCGGATGTAAACAAAAAGGATGCTAGGGGAAATACGGCTTTAGATCAAGCCAAAGAACAAAATAACCTAGCAATGATTGACCTGTTGGAGGCCGCACAAGGATAACAAATGGATGCCCTAGAACAACTTAATCTAATCAAACGAATAAAGGCGTTGGCCGAAATAGGACTGGTTTATACTGAAAATGGCTATGATATTGAACGCTATGAAGAATTAAAGGAAATCAGTCATAAACTAATGGCAACTGTGGCCAATACGCCCTTGTCCACAATAGATGAGTTTTTTATTCCGGTCAAAGATTACCCGACTCCAAAAGTGGACGTTCGTGGATTTGTACTGAATGATAACGATGAAATCCTGATGGCTAAGGAAAGCGTTGATGGCAAATGGACGATTCCTGGTGGTTGGGCCGATATTGGAAGTTCCCCTTCCGAAATCGCAGTTAAGGAAATAGAAGAAGAAACGGGACTAAAAGCTGAGGTGGTACGCATATTGGCTGTTTATGATAAGCAAGCCCATCCGCACCCACCTGAGCCTTATTACATTTATAAACTTATTTTTCTCTGCTCCGCAACCGGTGGTGAGCTCAGACCAGGATTCGATATGTTGGATGCCAATTACTTTGACCTGGATCATTTACCGGAGTTATCCCAAGACCGTATATTGCTTAGCCAATTGAAACAACTGTTTCATTTGGCCAAATCCCCTAACAGTGAAGTATATTTTGATTAATAATGTCTGATAATCTAAAAATTGCCTTGATTCAAACCCATTTAAATTGGGAAAATCCGTTAGCTAATCGCAATAATTTCGAGAAAAAAATAAATTCTATTTCAGAGGAGGTGGATTTGATAATCTTACCTGAAATGTTCACAACTGGGTTTACCATGACACCTCAACACCTTGCCGCATCTGAGAGTGAAACTACTGTTGCATGGATGAAAAAGCAGGCAACGATAGCTAAGGCTGCTATAATTGGGAGTATGGTTTACCAAGAGGGAGATAAGTTTTACAACAGATTGTTATTTGTAGACCCGGATGGCAGCACCAAGCATTATGACAAGAAACATACATTTACCTTGGCTTATGAAGACAAAGTTTATCAGGCAGGTAAGACGCGTCTGATATTGGAATATAAAGGTTTTAAGCTATGCCCTTTGATATGTTATGATCTTCGATTTCCTGTATGGGCGAGGAATACCGAAGCATATGATGTATTGATTTATGTAGCCAATTGGCCCAAACCTAGAATTAATGCATGGGATACATTACTAAAGGCGAGAGCCATTGAAAATATGGCATACACCATTGGAGTCAATCGGATTGGCACGGATGACCTAGGGCATGAATATTCTGGGCATTCAGCGGTTTACAATGTTCTAGGGGAAACCATGGTTCATGCTGAAAAGGAAACTATTTTATATGCCCAATTGGAAAGGGAACATATTATTTCAACCAGAAATAAGTTAAAGTTTCTTGATGATCAGGATGCTTTTAGTTTGAAATAACGAAAGTCTGCTCCAATTCCCAATTTGCGCGAACATCTATCACATCGGGGTAATAACTGACACGCTCAGGTTGACGTTTTAAAAGATAACTACCTGTATCCCACTTTTGATTTCCATTCGCATCAAAAATCACACGAACCATATAATTGCCAGGTTCTAAATTGGCAAATTCGAAGATTTTAGGCTCGGTCGCAAATAATTCACGTTGAACTTCTTCCCGCTCATTGGTCAACTGCAGGATCAAAGGATACTTCACTGCCCCTCCAATATTGAATCTTAAATTTCCGTAATCGGCATAACTACCTGTGGAAAATCGGTAATTAAGTGTATCATTCTGAATACCAAAAAAATCGGTCACGGCACCTGGCATTATCTCAAAAGAATACTTCTGATTGGGTTCCAAGTCGAAATCAAAATCAATTTGGTTTTTCAAACTGTCAATAGTATAGCTATAGGGCATGTTAATGGAATCACTAACAAACAATGCAATTTGATTCGAATCAATAGCCGCAATAGGTGTATTGGCCAAAATGCTATAAGAGTCCTCAAAGTTTAAAGTTCCACTTACGCCAGGGGTAAGTTTTAAGGAATCCAACGGAAGATTTCGATTTTTTAGCGTAAACGTATCTATAATGTCCAGTTTTTCATTGCTTACAGTGAAAATGATGGAATCCAAATCCGTAGGAGAGATCCAATAGTCCAACGTATCCTTTTCCCTGTCTTTAAAAATCAAGGTTTGAACAGAATCCGGCAGTTCGGTCAGCGTGTTGATTTCAATATCGTGGTAATCCCCTTGATATCCGAAAAGTATGTGATTTTTTGCCATATAACTGGGAACGGAAACCGAATAATCAGGTTCTTCCTGGAATAAAGTCAATAGGTATACAGAATCTGTGGGGATGCTGATGGTATCGGTTAAAAACCCAATTTTATCCTGGCGTTGATTGAACATATTGTTTTTGTTCACATCTTTTAACGCAATCAAAGCATAATCACCTGCCTTTAAATTTTTCAATTCAAAAACAGGAAGACTGTCCAAGGTGTTCGATATATAGTTTGGAACCTTTTTGTAAATCGTAGAATCTGTATATGCTGTATCAATTTCGTATAGCATAACACTCACAAATTCGTCCGCCACACGGTTAAAGGCATCCTTTACTGCTCCAGTTAAACTTAAGGAATCAATATAAGTGCCAGTGGAGAACACATAGGTTAAAAAACTATTGGGATTCCCCTCATTATTGTCCACAATACTTTGCCCAAAATTGAATGTATAGGTGGTGTTATCTTGCAATGTGTCTTTAATGGTAACTTCCACATACTTATTTGCACCACCAAGCGGTCTAATTTCCGTTGGATATTTTAACGGCGGGGAAACGATCAATTGGTTTTGGACGTCCTCAAGTTTAATCAATTCATCAAAATAGAGACGAATCTTTTTGGCCTTGAATTCAGTCGTATAATTATCTGGTTCTGTGCGCAAAAGTTGTGGAGGTGTCAAGTCTTTAGGGCCACCCGTTGGATTGCCTCGTTTAGCGCATTGCCAAAGCGCCAAACCCATTAGAACAAGAAAAGTGAAACTCAACAATTTTTTAAAGTACCGCATCCGAAACTTGTATGGGGCAAAGAAACAACTAATTTAAAAAAGGGGTATAAGCCTTAGTAAAATTTAAACACTATGGGACAACGGCCATGCTTAATATTGAAATTTGGACATTGTCTATTTTTGAGAGTGCGGTTGCACAAGCTTCCAAAGTTGCGCCGGTTGTGATAACGTCATCTACCAACAAGATATGTTTGTTGTTGACGGAAGCTTTGCTTGTCAAGTCAAACACATCTTTAATATTTTCCCAACGCTTTTGTCGGTCTTTTTTGGTTTGAGTCTTTGTGTTAACAGTACGGACCAAAATATCATCCCTATAATTGGAACCAATGGTCATAGCAATTTTTTGGGCAAACAAGGAAACTTGGTTGTAACCTCTTTTTTTCCGTTTTCTAGGATGCAGGGGTACAGGTATTACAATATCAACTTCTTTTAGTTTAGCCTCTTTTTTAATTTCAGCACCACACCATTCCCCTAAAAACCCGCCTATTTGTTCTTGGTTTTTATACTTTAAATGATGTAATAGGTTCATTACGACTCCATTTTTACTGAAAACTAGAAAAGATGCGGCTTTTTTTATAGGAATTCTCCCATAAAATATACGATCTACAGGGTTTTCATCGGAATAGTTATAATCGGTGAGTGGCAGCTCATGTCGACAAACGGTACACAAAACGTTTTCTCCACTGGATAAACGCGCATTACATCCAAAACATACCTTTGGCAATAGGATGTTGTGAATCTCGTTTAGTATCTTAGCCAACCTTTTAGGGATCAAATCTTATACGTGTTATAGTAGCCAATTAACCTCATGGATGCCCAAGATAACAATTTCAACTACAAGATTATCTTTGCTGCTTTGGTCGCAGTAATCGTGGGTATTCTCATTGCTTTTTACTACAGTTATGCACAATCCAAGAACCAGATGAATTTCTTGGAACAGGAAAAATCCCTTTTGGTAAAGGACCTTACCTTGATGAAAGCCGAAGTGGACCGTTTATCCGGTTTAAATGAAGTAAGTGAGATTGAACTGCAAACATCTCGTTTTAGGGTGCAACAATTATTGGATTCTGTAGGCCGATTGAATTTCAGTATCATGAAGCTAAAAGAAACACGAAAGGAACTGAGAAGATTGGAAATCAAGTTTGACAGCCTTAAACTAAAGAACAATTTTCTGCGGTATAACAATAGTCTGCTAGCAGATCGTTATGATGAAGCACAGCGCCAGTTGAATGAACTTCGAGGTCAAGCCAATACCATGGCTCGCGCGGAATCTTTACTTAGGGAAACCAATCGTGAATTGGCTCGGGAACTTAAGATCAAAAGCTATTTAAAACTTCAAGATGCTGAAGGCAGTGGATTCCGATTAAGAGCAGGACGACCACTAAAAACCAACAAAGCTTCCACCATTGAAAAACTTAGGGGGTGTGTTACCATAATGGGTGACCCTAACGAGCAAGGTAATGTTAGAGTACTATATCTTCAGTTTTTAGACCCTAACATGGCAATTATTGAGGACAATGCCAGTACCATTTCCGTTAGTGGAAATACCTATAGCAAAAAAGTGGAGATTCCATATACTGGTAAAGAAATCAGTATTTGTGATGCCATTACTGTTCCGGAAGGTTCTTTAGCCGAAGGAATTTATACCCTTAACGTTTTTGAGGATGAAAGACTCCTTGCCTCTGCCGAATTTCAGTTGAAATAGCCCTCGTTTTTTAGGTAATGTTCTATTTTTGCCGAATGGCAAATCAAGAAGATAGTTTTAAGAAGGTAATCTCCCATGCCAAGGAGTATGGGTATGTTTTCCAATCCAGTGAAATATATGACGGATTAAGCGCTGTTTATGACTATGCTCAGAACGGGGTGGAACTCAAAAAGAACATTAGGGAGTACTGGTGGCAAGCCATGGTACAACTCAATGATAATATTGTGGGGATAGATGCAGCCATCTTCATGCACCCTACCACTTGGAAGGCATCTGGCCACGTTGATGCTTTTAATGATCCGTTGATTGATAATAAAGATTCTAAAAAAAGATATAGAGCGGATGTTTTGGTGGAGGATTATCGAGAGAAAATCAATGATAAAATCCTAAAAGACATCAATAAGGCAAAAAAACGATTTGGTGATGCCTTTGATGAGCAACAGTTTCGAGAAACCAATCCCAATGTACTGCGAAGACAAAAGGAGATTGATGAAATCAGTGCCCGCTTGGCTGAGGTCCAAGAGAAGGGAGATTTAGAAGCCTTCAAGCAATTGATTTTGGATTTAGGGATTGTATGCCCGGTTTCCGGTTCCAAAAACTGGACGGATGTAAAACAATTCAATTTAATGTTTGGCACCAAGCTTGGAGCTTCAGCAGATTCAGCCATGGATCTTTATCTAAGACCAGAAACCGCACAAGGGATTTTCGTGAACTTCCTTAACGTCCAAAAAACCGGTCGTATGAAGATTCCGTTTGGAATTGCCCAAACAGGTAAAGCCTTTAGAAATGAAATTGTAGCTCGCCAGTTCATTTTTAGAATGCGCGAATTTGAGCAGATGGAGATGCAATATTTCATCAAGCCAGGTACGCAACAGGAATGGTATGAAAATTGGAAAGAGAAGCGTTTGCGTTGGCACCTCTCTCTAGGAATGGGGGAAGAAAATTACCGTTTCCATGATCATGATAAATTGGCGCATTATGCCGATGCCGCAGCTGATATTGAATTTAAGTTTCCATTTGGGTTTAAGGAATTGGAAGGGATCCATTCCCGTACTGATTTCGATTTAGGACAACATGAGGAATATTCTGGTAAGAAGTTGCAATACTTCGACCCAGAGGAAAACAAAAGCTATGTTCCTTATGTGCTGGAAACCTCTATAGGATTAGACCGTATGTTCCTAGCGGTATTTTCCAACTCCTTGAAAGAAGAAGAATTGGAAAACGGAACAACTAGAACGGTTTTAAAAATACCTGCTGTATTGGCTCCTACCAAAGCTGCGGTTTTACCTTTGTTGAAACGTGATGGATTACCAGAAGTAGCCCACAAAATTTTTGATGATTTGAAATGGGATTTCAACGTAATCTATGATGAAAAAGATGCTGTTGGACGTCGTTACCGAAGACAGGATGCCGCAGGGACACCATTCTGTATCACGGTAGATCACCAGACATTGGAGGATGAAACCGTAACCATCCGTCACCGTGACTCCATGGAACAACAGCGCGTGAAAATAGCGGAAGTGAAAGCGATTATTTCCAAGGAAGTGGACATGCGCTACTGGTTACAGCGGATTTAAATCATAGCGTACCCAAAAACATAAAAAGGCTCCTATTGGAGCCTTTTTTTAATTGTAATGGATTGTTATTTACATTTTGGAGACACATATTTTTGACCGGTCATGCCGAATACCTCTATACTACCATTTGGCATTTTATGAAACATGGAGGTAATCACTCCATGTGCTTGTCTACCATCTTTTAAAGGGTAGCGTGTTCTAAACGTAGCCGAACATTTGGAGTAGAGGTATACCCCAAACGCGTTATATACTTTTGTCCATTCGGTTTGATGACTAACCACGTCTGTAAAGGTTTCTGGCCATCCTTGGGCTCTTCCATGAGTACGTAGTGTTGCCAAAAGTGCATTGGTTTTGGCTCCTGAGCTAAACTTGCCAACTGGAGTTCCGTAATCGGTGCCACATAGATTTTTAAGCCCCTCATCCGTAATGTTCATCGTTATGGGGCCAGTAGTCGCTAAAAACAGACGCTCACTATCTGGAAAATCTGAATTCATGACATATCTTTTCCATTCTAGCTCATAGGTGCCAACCTTCAAATTGTTCTTTAGGACATAATCCATAAACGCGCCGCCCACTTCCGATCGTTCGGAAACAATAAATGGTAGTCTGCTGGTCGTCCAACTGTTGGACATTTGTTCCTCTTCTTTGTGAAATGGACCCTCTAAATAACTGGCAACTTTTTCACCATTAAGATAAAGGTCATTGGCAATCCGAATGGTGTAATGATCCTTATGCGAGATATATCCAAGTTTTTGAAGCATTTCAATTGGGGGCGCCACTTGCTCATAAAAGGTTCTGGAGTAAATCTTGTCGCCAATGGTAAACTCCTTCAAATTAAATGGTCCTTTATTTTCCAATCCAAGATTATTGCTTTTGGAAAACACAATTCTTCCAGCTTCTTTATTGTGGGTATCACCCATTGGTTTTCCATTGCTTTCAGAATTTGGCACCTCAAATGCCATTGCTTCCTTCGTTAAAGTAGCGGTATCAGTATCACCTAAAATTACAACACCACAGAAATTGTTTTGTGCATAGAATTCAACAATAATGCGATCTCCCTTTTCATATACAAAACAGTCAACCCCAGCTGGATCATCCATTTTCCCTGGAATTTTTTCGGGTGTGGGTTGGTCACTCGGATACTTAAGTATCCCATCATAAGTAGATCCATCTTTGCCACGTAGCGTTATTTGCATTTTGTTACTGGTATTCCCAGGAGTGAAGTTACCTAGGAACACTTCCGTATAATATGGAGAGGAACTGGTATAGTTCCCTTCTACAAATGGCAAAAGTTCCTTCTCGAATTCTTTTAAAAATGCCTTGGCTTCAGCAATTCTGCTTTCTAAGTTTGGGATTTCACGACAGCCCGGAGAGCGCTCTTCTATCTTTTCCTTGTAGTCTACCGCCATTTTAAGAGCATATTTTAGACTGTTGAGACCCTCTTCTGATTTTCCATCTTTGACATCAGCAATTTTTTGCATTTTGGTCTCGAAAAGATTCAAAGTGGAGGAAGATCTAGTACAATCTTCATCTGGAGATGCATTTGCAGAACTTTTAGCCGTGTTTTCTGAAATGGTTGCATCCGAAGCTTCCTTTTTGGCTTGGTTGTCTTCTTGCGCCTTTCTGGCCATTTCCAATTTACTTGGCCTCTTGGAGCCTTGCGCAACCATCGTTTGTAGGCCGCCAAACCCAAATAGGAGGATTGCGGCGATAATCATTCTTTTCTTCATGGGATAACTGGTTTTTGGTTTATCCCATAAGATTGCTAATAATTAAAGCTTCTAAGGCAGGAAATTAACGGATGCCCCATCTGGATTCACGAATACCTGTTTTGAATTGATAAGTAATTCAAGTAATGCTTAAAATTCTAAAACAATCCAGTGATTTCTCCCTCATCATTTACATCAATTCCTTCTGAAGATGGTGTTGCGGGTAGACCAGGCATACGCATTATATCCCCAGTTATTGGAATTAAAAACCCAGCGCCGACCGCAATTTCGATTTCACGGACTGTTATGATGAAATCCTTTGGTCTGCCCAGAAGTTTTGGATTGTCGGATAACGATTTTTGCGTCTTTGCAATGCAAACCGGGAGATGATCTAGGCCTAGATTTGAAATCTTTCGCAGATGTGCTTTGGCCTTGGATGTATAGTCCACATGTTCCGCTCCATAGATTTCGGTTGCAATGGTGGTGATTTTGTCCATCACACTGGCATTCCAATCGTACAAAGGTTTAAAATCCGAAGTATTGGATTCAACAACATCAATAATATGCTGTGCCAATGCCTCTGCACCTTCACCGCCTTTTGCCCAAACTTCGGATAAGGCTACGCGTACACCTTTGGATGCAGCAAAATCCTTGATGACTTCGATTTCTTCATCCGTATCCGATACGAACCGGTTTATGGATATCACAGGGACGATATTGAATTTTCCAATGTTCTCCAAGTGCTTCTCCAGGTTAGGAAGTCCTTTTTTCAATGCTTCTACATTGGGTTCGGTAAGAGATTTTAAATCTGCCCCTCCATGGTATTTTAAAGCACGAATCGTTGCAGTCAACACCACAGCTTTTGGTTTAAGCCCTGCGCTTTGGCATTTTATATCGAAGAATTTTTCAGCACCCAGATCAAAGCCAAAACCAGCTTCGGTCACGGTGTATTCTGAATGCGACATTCCCATGCGCGTAGCAATTACCGAATTGGTACCCTGTGCAATATTGGCAAAGGGGCCGCCATGAATAATGGCCGGGTTGCCCTCCATGGTCTGCACCAGATTGGGTTTAATTGCATCTTTGAGCAATGCGGTCATGGCACCTTCGGCCTTTAAGTCTTTCGCATATATTGGCTCTTTATCAAAGGTGTAGCCCACAAATATGTTCCCTAGTCTTCTTTTCAAATCACCCAAGTCTTCCGCCAAACAGAGGATGGCCATAATTTCAGAAGCTGCGGTAATGTCAAAACCTGATTCCCTTGGTATTCCTGATGTTGTTCCGCCAAGGCCAACAATAATGTCCCTTAGTGCTCTGTCGTTCATGTCCATTACCCGTTTCCAGCCAATGGTACGAGGGTCCAATCTCAATGATCGAGTCTTGCTTTGAATGTTGTTGTCAATAACAGCTGCCAATAGGTTATGAGCTTTTTCAATTGCGGCAAAATCCCCAGTAAAGTGAAGATTGATATCCTCCATGGGCAGTACCTGGGAATATCCACCACCTGTGGCACCACCTTTTATTCCAAAAACAGGTCCTAATGAAGGCTCTCTAAGTACTACAGTTGTTTTTTTGCCCAATCTGTTCAGCCCTTCCGTAAGACCTATGGACATAGTGGTCTTTCCTTCACCTGCTGGGGTTGGGGAAATTGCTGAAACCAAAATCAAGTGACTTTGTGCTGCTTTTTTTACGTCTATGGATTGCAAGGGCAATTTGGCTTTGTATTTCCCATACATTTCAATGGTATCTGGGTCAATTCCAAATTTTTCGGCAATGCTGGATATTGATTGCAGGGTAACGCCTTTGGCGATTTCCAAATCGGTCATAATGTGCTGTTTTGTATTAGTCAGGTAAACGGAATGGAGGTTCTATTTACAGAATACAAGATATGGAAACTTGCTACCTAATTCACACAAAAACTTAAAATTCTAATTGAATAGGAAACTTATTAAAAGACGATTAATTGCTACAACAAGTGCAATTGTTTTTTTTGTACCAACCTCTGTGGTGCATGGAGATTTTGATACGCTCAATTGGACGAAGTATAAGTAAGTCTTTCCACGTGTACGCAAATGTGTTGGTGCTAATGGACGCTTCTGAAGACTTCACATAATGCCACCAATCCTTTGGATTGAATAACACATCACCAGGTTCCAAGTCCACCCTTAGAAATTCAATATCACGAAATTCAGGAAATTTATCCTCATCATAATTATTGATGTCTACTTGGCTTAACATGGCCCCATAATCAAATTTAGAACTTGGATATACTTGATTTTTAAATTTGGGAGATGCCACGATCATCAATTTACGCCCAACAATTTGTGCCAACATGTTATTATGATCATCCGCATGTAAACCTGTAATGGTTCCCTTTGGACCAATCCAAACTGCAGGTACATCATCAGCGGTTACCTTGTTGAGGTACGAAAAATCGACATCATCCAATAATTGGGGAAAATCCGCAAAAATCTGATAGGCTGTCAAATAGGTTTTGTCCTCAGATTCTTCCATGCCTTTATCCCTAACTTTCTCCAAATATTTTTTAACGTCTTTTTCTTCCAGTTGGGTTTCCTTATTAAGTACGTTCCCAATTTCCATTTCAATCTGATCTTGAATTTCCAAATTGGCAAAGAAGTCAAAGTTCCATTTTTGGAAAGCAGGCCATTTTTTTGCAAAACCTTTAATCAGAACAGGTCTTTTCTTGTTGAAATACTCTTTTTTAAAGGTTTTAAAATCAATTTCGGTAACTGTGGTGATCGGCTTGCTTTTTTCTAGAATTTCCGGTAAAAGGTCCATGGTTGTTGGCTGTTGATTCCGATGAAATTATGACACCAAATGAACACGAAAAAATTAACGCATGTTTTTACGATAAATCGCAAAAATTTGTGATGAGTGACCTTTTTTTAAAGCTTGAGAAACCCTTGTAAACGGTAGCCTAACTTTCTGATTGTCTTTGTGCTGTGAAATTCTTCAATTCCGCCAATTTAATTTTATGGTCTTTTTGAACGCTTTTGCTTAAAGTACGCCTTGTTGGCTATATAAATGGTCTTATGCACTTGGCAATAGATTTTGCTCTTGTCTTTGTTGGTCAAATCCGTGGTTTTTAAGATTTCAATCTCATTTTCGTTGACCACTCGGGATTTGATTTCTGCAATTTCCTCAACGGTAAAATGGAACTCGGCAAACAAATGTTCCTTGGCTGGGCGTTTGAATTGGATTTTGGCCGCTTTGTCCCAAACCACATATTCCAGACCTAAAATATTGATCAATTGGATCATTGGTACTGGGTCCACTGCAGAAAACATACTTCCACCATAAATGGAGTTCACATAGTTTCTGTTTTTGTAGGATAGTTTTAGCCTGATAGTGGCATAGTGCAGGTCTTCGGATATATGGGTGATCCTACCCGTGCTGCGGCGGTACATAGGAGAAAAGTTAAAACCATATTTAAGTAAGTGGTGCTTTTTAAACACTTTCTCCCCCACACCCATTAAGTTTTGATATATGGACATGCTTTTTTTTGTTAAGCTACGAATTAGTGGTAATGTGGCAAGGTTTGGTTTTCTAAATTGCCGGTATGTTGACAAAATCCCAAATAGAAAAACTTAATCTTCTAATTGATGAAACCCATGGCAGCCCCCAACAACTCGCCAGCCGTTTTGATGAACTTATTTATATGTTACACTACTTAGAATCGGATACATTTACTACACGGGAAGTGCAAGGTGCGGCGGATATTTTAAAGGAATTAGGGGATGTTTTACGTTCCTAGATTTTCATGATTAATTTGTTTCAGCAAATGCCTGATTATAGGTTTTAACCCATTCCACAATTTTGGAATCTTGGTCTCGCTTTTTTGTTTTCCGGATATCTTCCAATAATGCCGGGACACCACCAAAATAGCGTTCAGGGAAGTCTTTGAGTTTTGAGGTACTTAGATAGAACACCACATCATTTTTCATTAGATAATAATCCTGAACCGTATGCATGCTCATTTGTACCATGACCTGATAGGAATGGCGATAAAGTTTAGCCTTTCCTTCAGTTATGATTTCTTCCATAAAACGCATTGTCCCTTCTTTACTTTTTAACACAATGAACTGGGCATTGTCCACTTTCAAACTTTGGTAATTCTTTGCTTTGATTTTGACAAAGTTTCCAGCAGCGTTATAAAGTTTAAACCGATTCCCAAAAAAGGACTGATGGTCTTTTACGTAGCCATTTTGGAGTGATCCATCCAACTTGGTCAAGGTGCAAACTTTGTTTTGGCTAAAAAGAGAGGCATTTGATAGGCCTAGCAATAAGAAGACTATGTACAGTTTATTCATAGTTAGGTTTTTATTTCAAAATTTATGATTTCACTTATTTCAGCTGCTCTATCAACAATCATGAAATGTTCTCCGTTATCAATTAATTTTGATTCACTCTTTGATTTCCATGGAATTAACTTGTCTTTGGTACCATGTATGCGAATAACATTCTTCAATTTTTCCTTATTCGACCATGTAATAAACACATTCAGAGCCCACTTAGTAAAATCAAGATTTGTATCATCCAGGATATTGTTCAAAAGTTCATAGTTGAATGCTCCAAATAAGTATTTTGCAATTCTTCTAGGTGGGTCAAATAAACTGCTGGGTAAAAACCTTGTTAAACCTACTTTGCCAACTGCGCGATAAATCCAACTAATCTCCTCTTTGGTTTCAATGGAAGAAATTAGAATGGTATATTTTGGATTGATAATTTTACTTACCTCAACAGCAATGAGACCACCAAAACTAACTCCTAAAACGCTAAATTCTTGACTAGTGTCAATTTTATTTATAAGCCTCAGCGAATACTCACTGATAGATTCACCTTTCTTATGCTCAACCCAGTCAATTGGGGCCAATTCGTGTTTAAGTTTTAGAAAATCAAAAACTCTTCTATCCGCACCTAAACCACTAAACGCGTAAATTTTCAATTCAATTATTTTACGATTTCCTCAATTGTTAAAACTAACATTTGATTAAAATACATACCCCAATTGCACTCCACCATAGTAATTGCGTCCGTTACCTGGATAAAAATACCGTGGTGGGGCACCTCCAAAACTGGAAGCATTGATCAATACACTTTGGGCATAATTGGTGTCAAAAAGGTTGTTGATTCCCGCATTGACACCTAGGTTGATGTGAGCAGACAACTGGGTTTGATAGCTGGCCTTGGCATGCAATACGTTAAAAGAATCGCTTTGTAAGGAATTGTCGTCCCGCAAAGGAATTGCATCCACAAATTGGTGGGTAAGGTTCAAACGTAGACCATTGGTATGACGTAGATCCAAGCCAGAACTTATACGATGCTTGGGTACTCCTGTCAACGGATTTCCACTAAAATCCTCGCCTTCATCAACAAAATCGATAAAACTATGATCGTTAAAGGTGTAGCTCAAATATGGTGATAAAATAAGGTGTTGACTTAACTTCAATGCGTACTTCAGGTCCAGTTCCAAACCTTGGTGACGCGTCTCCCCAGCATTACGACCAATAAATTGATCCTCACCTACACGTTCCTCTACCAATAGATCATTGATTGTCATCCGATATAGTGCAAAATCCAAGGACAATCGTTTTTCAAACAATGTAAATGCCCCGCCCAATTCCAAATTGGTTCCTTTTTCCTGGGCAATATCCGGATTGATAAGTCCATCTGGCGTTAAGGTCTGTTCCAAGCTAGGGTTGGAAAATCCTCGACTTACATTGGCATATAGATTCCCATCCCTAAATTGGTATTGTAAACCAAAATTCGGTAAAAGAATCGCTTCAAAATCCCGTTCGGCAGAACTATTGGCATCTCCAGAATTAAAAAGGTCTCGGTAGTCAAAACTGGTATTGTTCAAACCCAATCCCACTTGTGCCGATAACTTATTGGTCAGAGGATACGAGTAAGCTCCAAAAAGATTCAATTGTGTTCGAAATTCCAGATTTCTACTCAAGCGATCACCTTGCAAACTGCCGTTACCATTGTTTTCTCCAAAAAGATTGTCAAAAGTGCCCCAGTGGTATTCATCCTTATACAATTCTGTTCCCAATGTGAAACTTCCTTTGCCCAATTGCCCATCAAATTGACTTCGGATACCAAATCCATTGGTAAACTCATCCAAAATATTAAATGGTCGCGGTTCGTAGTGATCTAAATAGGTGTAGAAGATACTGGTGGTGTTTTTGCTATTTTCAGAAAACCGATGTGTGTACGACACTCCTAAAAGCGTGTATTGGTTGTCTTCAAAACCTTGAGCCGCTAACCAGTTGCCCGCAGCTCGTGTAGGGTCTTCGTCAAAGTCCGATTGATTTATCGAACTTGGGATTTGCGCATTGTAATCGATGTAATTCAACAACAGTCCCAGCTCACCTTTACTACCAACATTTATGGCTGAGGTCAATAAGAAACCATCGCGTTCAAATCGGTTGTTTTGGCGATAACCGTCGGACTCAAAATGGTTGTAGCTAAAGCTAAGTTGCATGTTTTCATCTGCATGCTGAAAGCTTAAATTATCCTTGATCATACTATACGATCCAACGGTAAAACTGTTTGATAATCTAGTTTCATCAGGGAATGCTGTTTTGGTGTCCAGCAATATGGCTCCTCCTAAATTTGCACCAAATGCAGTTCCTTTTGGACCCTTGATTACCTCCATGGATCCTAGATTCTCAAAATCGTAGGCCTCAATGGTTGAGGTCCCAGCACCATTGGTCACGGGAATACCATTGAAGTACAAGCGCAGTTTATCGGTCCCAAAAAGTGTTCTGGCACCTACCCCACGAATGGTAATCCGATTGGTGTTCAGCGCACCAGAAAGAATGTACACCCCAGAGACTTGATTAATAGCAGAAGCTATATCAATGGGGTTGAACATTTCAAATGTTGTAGGACCCAAGGTAGACGAAGCAGTTATGCCCACCGCTCTTTTGGGTAAATTGTCTTCCAATAAGATCACTTCATCAAGTTGGGTAATACTGTCTGCTGGGGTTTGTTGGGCAAAACAAGTAATTGCAAACAGGAATATTAGGGTTTTGAATATACCTTTCATAGGTAAATGCATATTTTGAGGTCTTTTATTTTTTGATTGTGATGGTTTTACCTTTTTTGGCACTTTTTCGTGCAGCATCAAGGATTTCCATGACCACTAGGTTATTGGCCACAGAATATAGATTGTTGGCAGGTAATTGAATTTTATTTCGGACAACAGCTTCTAAAACGGAAAAGGGATCGTTAAAGGGTGCTGGTCGTTCCTCCAAGGTAAATTTTTCTTCGTTGTAGCCATCATACCCCTCGGCCATTCGAATACGGAGTGTATTGCGATTGTCGGCATATATTGCGCCAGTAAGTCCATAAATTTCCATGTCCTTTCTTCCCATGGGCCAATTCCATGAAGGTTCCAAAATTGCTTGCGCATCATCATAAGTAAGGATAATGGTAGCATCATCATCTACTTTGGGATTGTTTTCTGCTTGTAATTGCTGGGTTACCGCGGTTACGGTATTAGGTCGCTCCCCATTGCGAAGCCAAGTCATAAGATTTGCCCCATAACATCCAAAATCCATAATAGCTCCTCCACCATTTTCCACAGGGTCAAAAAGCCAATCCAGAAATTCCTGGTTGATACCGAGTTTAGCTGGCCCGCGGTGCCCATCCCTAACAATCACTTTTCGCAATGCTCCGATCTTGCCTTCATCCAATAGTTCCTTGGCCCTATGGTTTGTAGGATACCATGTGGTTTCGTAATTGGTGAGGAGGTGTATGTTGTGCTTTTGTGCCAAAGCAGCCATTTTTTGGGCATGATCAAGGCTTACGGCCATTGGTTTTTCAACCATCACATGAATTCCTTTTGGTGCACATTGCTCTACTACTTCCAAATGGGCATATATAGTTCCAAATGCGGCAACTGCCTCTGGCTTTGTGTCTGCGATCATCTCATCCAATGTGTTGTAGACCAAATCCATTGAATAGCCGTATTGATCTGCATAACGCTGTGCTAAATCCCTATTGGGTTCTACCATGCCAACGATTTTCACATCGGTTTTGTCTGCTCTTCCCAGAATCCAATGCACATGCGTGTGGGTAAGTCCTGCTATCCCCAATCTAAGGGGTTCTTCTTGGGCTTTTGCATTAGGTATTGTTAGTAGGGTAGCAAAGATCAGGGCTATGATGGTGCGGTGCATGTAATTGGGATTAAGCGCTTTTGATGTATAAAAATAAGAAGGAATCAGTCAATTTGTGCCAATAATGTTTGGGTATCCAGAATAGTGGCAAATTCATCTTTTAAATTCGCCAGCTCTAGGCTGTGTGCCAATGCAGCGCTGTAGGTTTCACCATTTAAGCCGATTTTGTTAAAGGCTGCAGTAGCATCGGAAATCAGTTGAACCTTGAAGCCCAGATTTGCAGCCATTCGTGTTGAAGTTGATACACAATGTTCGGTGGTCAACCCTGCTATCACCACTTCGGAAATCCCATCCTTCTTCAAGGTGTTTTCCAAGTCCGTACCGATAAATGCGCTATTGACATGTTTTTTAATGATCGGTTCATTTTCCTTGGGTTGCACTAGTGGATTAAAATCATTTCCCGGATTTGAAGGATGCAAAGGTGAATCTGGATTCAAAGAACAATGTTGCACATGGTAAATTGGCATGTTCTTGGACCGAAAAGCTTCAAGTAGCTTGGCACTATTGGCTTCGGCATTTAGATTATTCCGTTCTTCACCATAAAAGTCAAGTTCTTGTAATCCTTTTTGGATATCGATTAAGAGTAAGGCTGTCATCAATTTGATTTAAACCTTAAAATTAACGCTTAAAAGCGAAATCCGATAGCTAAAGCGCCCCTGAACATAAAGGTGTCTTGGAATTCTTCTGGATTTACATTTCTTCCAACACCACCGTAGATCTCCAAGGTGAAATTATCACTAGGTGTCACCCATTTATTACCGAGTCCAAGGCCCAAGGCAATGGTGCTATAGTTTTGATTTCGAAAATTGATATTTTCTTGCAGATTTTCTTCATCCCAGGTGTAATAAAGTCCAAAGGCCTCAACAAACAGTCCACTTCTGGGTTGATAGCCAAAATAGGCCCTTAAGTTAGGTCCAATGCCGAAATCCCCATTATAGTCTGTAGCATCATTGTCAAAGTACACGGTGCCTCCAAAACTGGTATCCTCGGTAAAAAAATATTCATAAGAACCTTCAACGGAACCAGTTGCCAAAAAAAGTCCAGCATTGAATTTTAGTTCATGGTTATTATCAAATCTTGGATAGGCTTGTGCCTGGATGGCTAATGAGCTCAAAAGCAAGACTATCAGTACTAGGTTTTTCATCATTCAATAATTAATTCAGAATGGAATAATCAATTAGTGTTCCAAATTTTTTGGAGCGCTTTACATTGGTTATTTTTAGCAAAACTTAAGCATGAAAATAGTTTCGTACAACGTCAACGGTATCAGAGCCGCTTTAAATAAAGGTTTTATTGAATGGTTAACTGCGGTAGATCCTGATGTGGTCTGTTTGCAAGAGATAAAAGCTCTAAAAGAACAGGTGGATGTTTCCCTTTTTGAAGCTGCCGGATACAAACATCACTATTGGTTTAGTGCACAAAAAAAAGGATATAGTGGGGTGGCTTTACTTTGCAAAGAAGCACCTGATTATGTAGAATATGGTACTGGAATCAATTATATGGATTTTGAAGGAAGGAACATTAGAGCGGATTATGGTGATGTTTCTATCATGAGTATGTACTTGCCTTCAGGTACTAATATGGCACGATTAGAGCACAAGTTGACATATATGTCCGATTTTCAAAAATATGCTGATACCCTTCGGAAAGAACGACCAAACTTAATTGTGCTGGGGGATTACAATATTTGCCATGAAGCCATTGATATCCATGATCCCGTACGGAATAAAAATGTTTCTGGGTTCCTTCCCGTAGAAAGGGAATGGATTGGTAATTTCATTAAGAGTGGATTCATAGATAGTTTTAGACATTTCAATAAAGAACCACACAATTATACATGGTGGAGTTATCGTGCCAATTCCAGGGCGAATAATAAGGGTTGGCGATTGGATTATGGCATGGTCAACGATTCGCTACAAGATCGTCTGAAACGCTCCGTCATACTTTCCGATGCCAAGCACAGTGATCATTGTCCAATTTTGGTGGAGTTGGAAAAATAACAATTGCTTGTTAAGGGAGTAGTCCGTAATCCGTATTTTTACCGACTCAAAAATTGCTTATGAAATACACACGACTTCCGCATACTGATATCAAGGTGAGTAAAATTTGTTTGGGGACCATGACTTGGGGTAGACAAAACTCTGAAGAAGAAGGTCATGAACAAATGGATTATGCTCTGGATCAAGGTGTGAACTTTTTTGATACTGCCGAGCTTTATCCAATTCCAGCCAAAAAAGAACTCTATGCAGTTACCGAAGAATTTATTGGAACTTGGTTTAAAAAGAACGGTAACCGCGACAAGGTTGTATTGGCTACGAAAATTGCTGGTCGTGCAGAATTTACAAAGCATATCAGGACAACGGGTTTCAGCAGGGAATCGTTGATCAAAGCAGTGGAAGGAAGTCTTCAGCGATTACAAACGGATTACATCGATTTATATCAATTGCATTGGCCAGAACGCAATACCAACTACTTTGGGCAGAGGGGTTTCAATGCACATATGATTGACCCTTGGACGGATAATATCCATCAAGTACTTGAAACACTTCGTGATCTTGTTCAAGAAGGGAAAATCAGACATGTAGGTCTCTCCAATGAAAGTCCTTGGGGTACTATGCGATTTTTGGAAGAGAGTAAAGTCCACCAAGATTTGCCACGGATGTTAACGATTCAAAACCCATATAGTTTGTTGAATCGATTGTTCGAAGTTGGTTTATCTGAAGTCTCCATGCGAGAGAATATTGGATTATTACCTTATTCACCTTTAGGTTTTGGGGTTTTAAGTGGAAAATACTTGACTGAAATACCTCCACGAAAAGCCCGGGTAACATTATTCCCCAATTATAATCGTTACAGTGGTGAAACAGCTACTGAAGCCACAAGAAAATACCAGGAACTAGCGCATGCAAATGGATTGAGTTTAGCCCAGATGGCGCTGACATTTGTAAATACGCGACCCTTCGTGACCAGTAACATAATCGGTGCCACTACCATGGAGCAATTAAAGGAAAATATCAGAAGTATTGATGTGGATTTGTCCGATGCAGTACTGGATGGCATAACGGAAATCCACAAAGCTATTCCAAACCCAGCTCCTTAAGTTTTATTTTAAGGTGTAAGCACGATATTCGTCTCCCGATGGTGTGCCCATCTTACCACCTCCGCAGGCAATGACGACATACTGTTTGCCATCAATTTGATAAGTGGCAGGAGTGGCATATCCTCCCGAAGGTAATTGATCTTCCCAGAGTTGTTTGCCTGAAGCCATATTAAAGGCTCTGATTTTTTCATCTTTGGTAGCAGCAATAAAGAGTACACCTCCCGCTGTTATCACTGGCCCGCCATAGTTCTCAATGCCGGATACTGGAATGTTTGGGTCATTTAAACTCTCTTCATGACCAAGCGGGATTTGCCAAAGGTATTCCCCTGTATTCAAATCCAAAGCGTTCAGGGTGCCCCATGGGGGTTTTACAATTGGAAAACCTCTATCATCCTTGAATCGGGCAAAACTTGCCACCGCGTAAGGAACCTCAAGATCTGTCTTTTCTACCCTATGATCTTTAGCAATCTCTTCATTAGCAAGAAAGGCTGCAATTTCAGCTATTTGCGCATTCGTGAGATTGGGCATTCCCGGCATAGCTCCTTTTCCTTTTTGTATGATGGACTGAATGGAATCCATATCTAATCTCATTTTTACATTTTGTAGTTCCGGAATGGCACCTAAACCTTGAAGATTACCTCCGTGACAGCGTGCACAATGAATTTGAGAAAGGGTTTCGCCTAAATTTTCTGTACTGTTTTCTGTGTTGGAAACCGCTTTCATTTTAACTATCCAGGCCATTTCATTTGAATTAACGTACATGATGCCATCTCGGGGATCAATCGCTGCACCTCCCCATTCAGCACCACCATCTGCTCCGGGATAGAGTATTACACCTGTGGTATCAATGGGGATGAATTGTCCTTTTGAAGTCAAGGTTTTGAATTTTTCCAATACTGAGGGCGTGTTTTCAGGGCTGCCATTGTCCACCAAATCATCCACAAAGGCATCTCTATCAGGTGCGAATAAATCTGATTCCAATAGAATTTGTCTTGCAAATGGTTCGGGTTTAACGGGTAGGGGTTGAGTGGTTGCAGCTATTTCTCCTTTTAGTTTTGAAGCTGGAAAGGGCTGCTCTTCAATTGGTAATAAAGGTTCTCCCGTTGCACGATGAAAAAGATAGACATGTCCACTCTTTGTAACTTGGGCCACTGCCGGAATGCGTCCTCCATTTTGGGTAATTTCCAAAAGATTGGGAGGTGCAGGTAAGTCCCGATCCCAAAGGTCGTGGTGTACCATTTGAAAATGCCACAAACGTTCACCGGTTTTTGCATTCAAAGCCAAAAGGCTATTTGCAAAAAGATTTGATCCTTCACGATCCCCACCATACCAGTCAAAGGCAGCAGACCCGGTAGGAATAAAAACAATGCCCCGTTCCAAATCTATGGCCATTCCTGCCCAAGAATTGGCGCCACCAACGGTCTTGTATGCTTCAGATGGCCAGGTTTCATGACCAAATTCCCCAGGTTGGGGAATAGTGTGGAAGATCCATTCAATTGCCCCTGTAATTACATTGTATGCGCGAATATGACCCGGGGAAGACCCAGGCCCTTCGCCTACACGCGTACCTTGAATCAAAAGATTTTCGAATATAGCGCCTGGGGTATTGGATACTACAGATAAACGTAATGGATCTCTGCCCAGTCCTTCTCTTAAATCAATACTGCCGTTAATGCCAAATGAAGTAATGGCGGTACCGTTACTTGGATCTACAGCATAAAGTTTAGAGCCCGAACTAAAGAATATTCTTGCTGGATTTGAACCATCTGTAGGCCAATAACTTAGACCTCGACTTAATCCCAAGCCCGAATTGTCCTTGACATTTGGCTCAAATTTCCATTCTTCCTCACCAGTGGAAGCATTAACGGCAAAAAGTTCAATGGCTGCATTAACGCCAAACAATTGGTTGCCAATAATCAATGGATTTGTCTGGATCTGTGTAGTTCTTCCTTCTTGCAATCCACCACTATTATACGTCCAGGCAAGCTCAAGATCTTGAACGTTCAAAGTGTCTATTTGATTTAGAGAGGCAAAATGGGTTCGTTCAGGATCGCCTAAGTAGTGACTCCATGTTTCCCAATGGTGCGTTTTTGTGTCATTTTGTTTGGTATTGCAAGAAATTAGAAGAACAACCCAAAGAGTTAAAAGGTAATACGGCGCTTTCATCGGATGGTTTTCATAAATATAAAAATATAAACCTAAGAAAGCGAGATGCTTAGCTTGTGAACAATGTGTTACCCGAACAATCCAGAAACTACGTCCTCCACTTTGGATACCAATTTAATCTCAATGGCAGTGTTTTTTAATCCAATTTTGTTGTTTTTGGACACATAGATTGTGGAGAAGCCTAGTTTTTCGGCCTCAAGAATTCGTTGGTCTACACGCTGGACCGGACGTACCTCGCCTGCAAGCCCGACTTCTGCTGCAAAACAAAGACCCTTTTCAATAGATATATCCGAGTTGCTTGACAATATTGCTGCGACTACGGCAAGATCTATTGCTGGGTCATCAACGGAGATACCGCCAGTGATATTTAGGAAAACATCCTTAGCAGCAAGTTTGAAACCCGCCCTCTTTTCCAACACAGCTAAAAGCATGTTCAGGCGTTTTGCGTTAAATCCAGTAGCGGAACGTTGGGGTGTTCCATATACCGCCGTGCTCACCAATGCCTGGATTTCAATAAGTAGCGGACGCATTCCTTCTACTGTGGCCGCAATTGCAGTGCCACTGAGGTCTTCATCATTTTTGGAGATCAATACTTCCGAAGGGTTATGAACTTCACGTAAGCCAGTGCCCTGCATTTCATAAATGCCAAGTTCTGCCGTTGATCCAAATCTATTTTTCAAGGAACGAAGAATTCTGTAGACATAATTACGATCACCTTCAAACTGTAGTACGGTATCAACCATATGCTCCAAAATCTTGGGTCCAGCAATGGTACCATCCTTCGTAATGTGCCCAACCAGAATCACAGGCGTATTGCTTTCTTTGGCGAATTTGATCAGCTCGGCAGTACATTCCCGAATTTGCGAGATACTTCCCGCAGCCGATTCAATGTAATCTGTATGTAGCGTTTGGATGGAATCGATAATCAACAAATCTGGCTCAAGCTGCGCTATTTGTTGGAAGATATGTTGTGTTTTGGTCTCAGTTAGGATAAAGCAATTTTCACTTTTCGGATTGATGCGATCTGCACGCATCTTAATCTGCTTTTGGCTTTCTTCACCGGAAACGTACAAAACCTTGTGTTGCAGTTTCAATGCAATTTGAAGTAGAAGTGTGCTTTTGCCAATGCCAGGTTCTCCACCGAGCAAAATCAAAGATCCGGGGACAATTCCACCGCCCAAAACTCGATTGAATTCTTGGTCAAACGAATTCAGGCGAATTTCTTTGTCATTGGTTATTTCAGAAATCTTTAACGGCCGGGCAGCTTTTTTAACTGGATTGGTCTCTGTCTTCCAATTTCTTTTTTCTTCTTTTTGAACAATTTCCTCAACAACGGTATTCCATTGTTTACAAGAGGTACATTGCCCAACCCATTTGGCATACTGGGCTCCGCAATTTTGACAAAAGAATGCAGTTTTGGTTTTGGCCATTAAAATTTACTTGCAGCCCCTAAAGATATGCAATAAGACCAACGGATTATTTGAGAATTCACGAAAGATGGGTTAATACCCAAAATCAGCCTTGAGCGCATCAATTTTTTCCAAAGCCATATCCTTGGTCAGAAAATCAATTTCCTCCATTTGGAATGCTTTTTCAAAAGTTTTGAATGCTTTTTTGGGTTCGCCCAATTGCTCATAATACTCACCTTCAAAATAAAAGCCCATCATTGTTTCAGGGAACTGTTTTTTACAGATTTCTGAAAGCGGTTTCAAGGATTCAAAATCGTCCTTTTTTAAACAGGCAGCGTATATGGCCATGATATCATTGAGTTCTACAGGTTTTTCAAATCCAAGTAGTCTTTCAATCATATCATAGCGATCTTCAAGGTATTTGATTGCAGGCTCATCCGATGTCAATATTTCGGTCTTGTATTCTTTTGGACTAATGGGGCGGAAAACTTTGAAAACATTATCAAAAGCTTTGCTTATTCCGTATGCCGCGATAGAAACATGATCGGCATTGTCATATTCATCGAAGAAATAATGTAGGTTTTCTTTATCTAATGACTTGATGCTATTGTTCATTTGAAGAATCCGTTGTCTGTCTTCTGTTTTTTCCTTTTCCAGCACAACATTATAGAATATCTCCTGTTTTAAATCCAACAACCTGGAGGGTACACGACTTTCCATTTCTGTGGCCAATACCGGCGATATGGAAAGGTATGAATTGAACAGGGATCGGTCTTTGAACAAAAAGTAATTTCCAAAATTGGCTGTTATATCGTAACCAATGAACATTTTGAAAGGCGCAATTTCATAGCTTGTTTCCAAATAGGGTATTAACTCAGTTCCTAAGAATTCATAAAAATTAGCTCCTTTTTCTGTAGGCAACCCCGAGGTTTGTTCAAAGTCACAATCTTCCCAACGTAAATCGTTTTCAGCTTGATGTATGCCGACAACGATAGCTTGTGGCATGCGTTGGTGCTCACTATAAAACTTGGCATTCGCAACCACTAGGTCAAAGAGATATTCTGCGTCCAGCACGACCAATAATGGGTACTTTTTGTCCTCAGAATAGTCTTCTGGGAAATAGTAGGATACGTCTCTCCGTTCTTGAAGTTTAAAAGATTCAAAAATTTCCTTGGTGACCTGCGCTTCTAAATTGAGGCACATGAGGCCAATCAATACGAAAAGCCAATTTTTCATGGTAATGGAATTAATGGTTGGGGTTTACCGATTTCTATTCAATAACGGCAACATAATAAAGGATATTGTACCAAAAACCACTACCATAAGGGTTTGTGCTGTCCACATGATCCAACCGTAGGCATCACCTGAGGTTTTACTTACTCCATATACGGAAAGTGTGGCTGTTACAACGATGGGAAAAAGACCTAAACCGCCATTAGTGGTGGCCATGGCAAATGCACCTGCCACAAAAGCCACTAAAAAAGCACCCATTGGTAGTTCGGTTGTTTCGGGTACCGTATATTTTATGACCCAAAACATGGCCACATAACAAAACCAAATGAAGAAAGTATGGAAGATAAATGCACCCCTGCGTTTCATCTTAAAAATGCTCATTACCCCATCTAGCATGCCATTAAGGAAATTTTTAATTTTAAGCGCCAAAGAGGATTTCGATTTACGAACAATTCTTATGGAAATGAGGAGTCCTACAATACCTACAAGAAGCATGAACAACGACCCTGCAAGTCCGATTCCATTTTCTTCCAATATGCCCAAAATCACATCAGTTTGAACCAATAAGGCAACTAGAATAACCAGGAGCAACATAATCAGGTCAATAATGCGCTCAGTTACAATAGTGCCAAAACCTTTTTCAAAGGGCACATTTTCATAGGTATTTAAAGCAGTGGCACGAAGAAATTCTCCTGAGCGCAAAACCAATGTGTTGGCAAAATAACTGGTAAGTATGATGAGGACATTGTTTGTCAAGCTGGGTTTGTAACCCATTGGCTCCAAAAGATAATTCCACCGAACTGCACGTGAAATATGACTCAGTATCCCAATAAAAATCGACAAAAACACCCAGATTGGGTCTGCAGATTTAATGGCTTCGAAAATTCGTGTCCTATCTTCAGGGGTTGTGGAAGTATAAGAATAATAGACCAATCCTAATCCAATGAGGATAGGGACTGCTATTTTCAAGAATTTTTTAAGGGATGGTCCCAAACTAGTTTAACATATTGGTTTCCTCATTGGGGAAAACCAATGCCGGATTGAAGGTTTTAGCTTCTTCAATATCCATCCAAGCATAGGTGATCAAGATCAATACGTCACCAACCGCTACTTTGCGTGCGGCAGCACCGTTAAGTGTAAGTTCTCCACTTCCACGAGGTCCAGGAATAGCGTAAGTTTCCAATCGTTCACCATTGTTGTTGTTAACGATTTGGACTTTTTCGCCCCGTATTATATTTGCAGCATCCATAAGGTCTTCATCAATGGTTATACTACCTATGTAATTTAGGTCAGCTCCTGTGACTTTTACCCTGTGGATTTTAGATTTTACTACTTCAATTTGCATAGCGCAAAATTAATTAATTCAGTCTTAGATTGTCTATCAACCGAACGTTCTCTGCATAAACGGCAATGAACGCCCTATATTTTTGATTTGCCTGCTTTTTCAGCATTGGGGTCAAAGTGTTTTCGTCGGTTATTTCAAAATATTCCAAATCCAACAGTTCATTCTTTTCAAATTGGGACTTAACCCATTTCTTTATTTCAGAAGCACTTTCCGTGCCAAATTTTTCGTTGGCAGTTTTAAGGGTTTTGTAAATAAAACCAGCTTCTTTCCTTGTCGTTTCCGATAACCTTTCATTACGTGAGCTCATAGCTAAACCATGGGGCTCCCGTTCAATGGGACATCCAACAATTTCAAAAGGTAAATTCTGGGTTTCTACTAGTTTTCGAATGATCTGAAGTTGCTGGAAATCTTTTTCTCCAAAATAAGCTCTGCTAGGCGATACGGTTGTCAGGAAAAGTTCAACTATGGTTCCAACTCCGTCAAAATGTCCGGTTCTAAAAGCACCTTCCATTACTTTGTCCAAGCCTTCAAAATTGTATTCTTTAGCAATGACCTCTTCGCCATAGATATCTTTTGCATCTGGAGCAAAAACAACTATGGTGTCATCTAATTGCTTCAATAGCTCTACATCCCTTTCAAAAGTTCTGGGATACTTTTCAAGGTCTTCTTTTTGATCAAATTGGGTGGGGTTCACGAACACACTGACTACAACAACATCGTTTTCTGAAATGGCTTTTTTCACCAGTGAGAGATGGCCTTTGTGCAGCGCTCCCATAGTTGGGACCAAACCGATCTCGTGGTTCTTGTCCCTTTCCATATTAAGGTGATCAATTAGTTCCGCCTTGCGGTCAAATACATGCATATCGTTGATCAAAAGCGTGCAAAAATACTATAAATACTGCTAATCAGCATAATTTTTGTACTTTTGCGGCTACGTTTTTCGGAATCGCAAAAGAAAGTGTTTATGAATGGCAAAAAGATATTGTTTGTATCTTCTGAATTAGTACCCTACCTCCCTGAGAACCCAGTTTCCTTAATGTCCTATGAAGCCCCAAGAATGGTTAACAGTAATGGCGGCCAAATACGCATATTCATGCCAAGATATGGGAATATCAATGAACGTCGTCATCAGTTACATGAGGTAATTCGACTTTCTGGGATGAACTTGGTAATCAATGATATGGATATGCCATTGATCATTAAGGTTGCATCAATACCAAGGGAGCGAATCCAGGTGTATTTTATTGATAATGATGAGTACTTTAAAAGAAAGGCAACTTTCACCGATCCTGATGGAAATCTATTTCCAGACAATGACGAAAGAGCAATTTTCTTTGCCAAAGGTGTAGTGGAAACAGTTAAAAAATTAAACTGGTCGCCAGATATTATCCATGTACACGGGTGGATGGCATCTTTACTACCACTTTATCTTAGAGAATACTATGCAGATGAGCCTTTGTTTGCGGACAGTAAGATCGTTACTTCTGTATATGGTAAGAGCTTTGACGGAGAGTTGGACGGTAAAATGATTGATAAAATAGCGTTTGATGGTATAGAAAAGGACAGTATCTCCTCAATTTCTGCACCCGACTATAATAATTTGTTAAAAGTTGCAGTGGATTATTCCGATGCCATTATTTTAGCCTCGGAAGAGGTTTCGGATGACTTAAAGAACCATATAGAAGGCCTTTCCAAACCGGTATTGCCCTACGTTTCATTACAAGAAGCGGAAGAGGCATACACAAATTTCTATACGACAGAAGTTTTAAAATAAATTGCATGAAATTTTCTTGGATTATCAGGTTTTCAGCCTTGGTTGGAACTTTGTTGTTGGTATTGTCCTCTTGTGAAGAAGAGCTTGGGACAATTGGTGAAGGGGTTATTGCAGGAGAACCATTTACAACGGGGAAAGTGGAATATGATGTATTTGCCTTTAATAAAGGTATAGACGCAGTACAGACAAATCGATTGCCGTTATATCACCTTGGTTCTTACGATGACCCCGTTTTTGGAAGAAGAACGGGAAGCATCATTTCCCAGGTGTCCCTTCCAGGTAGACAAGGGGGTCCTACATTTGGGGATACTTCCCAAGAAGTAGAAGATACCGCAGATTCCGATGATGATGTTGCAACTATACCTGAAGAAGAAACCGTTCTGTCTGTAGAACTTTATATTCCTTTTCAATTGCCACCAACGTCTTTGCGTGATGAAGATCTTGATGGCGTAGAAAACCAATTTGACGCTGATCCAACAGACCCAAGTAGTGACTCTGATGGCGATGGTGTTACCGATAATGACGAGAGACTTGTGGGGTCGAATCCGTTGGATCCCAGTGAAGATGGTACGGGGGATGATTTTGTAGCAAACACTTTTCCTGCACGATTTGATTTAGATAGCATTTGGGGTCCGGCATTGATAGAAAACAATGAAATTATTTCAGGAACTTTCAACCTAACGGTATCGGAATCCACATACTTCTTGCGGGACCTAGACCCAAATACCAATTTTGAAGAAGCGCAGGAGTATTTTTCCAATCAGGATTTTTCCGCTTTTATTGGTGAGGAATTGTTTAGCGGTCCGGTAAGTTTTGAGAATCTGGAATTATTGGAATTTGAAAATGAAGATGATCCGGAAACAGAGACAGACGAATCAGCTCAAGTAACTTCAAGACGGAACCCTGGTATTGTTGTAGATATTACCAATTTGGACTTTTTCCAACAGCGAATATTGGATAAAGAAGGCTCGGCCGAACTGATCAGTCAGAACAATTTTGCGGATTATTTTAGAGGAGTGCATTTATCCGGCGCGAATATGGATGATTTGATGATGCTTTTGGATTTGACCCAAGCAACACTGACTATTACATATTCCTATCAAAATTATAATACTACGGACGAGGAAATAGAAACCTTGGAGGATGATTTTTTATTAAACTTATTGATTAATAATAATGGGGCAATTTTGGGGAACGCGGTTAACACCTTTGTGGAAGATATGGTGCCGCCAAATGTTGCCAATGCATTGGACAATGGCGTAAATGCAGAGCGGATTTATACAAAAGGAGGTAGTGGCACGTTCACTGAGATTCGATTGTTTGAAGAAACCATAAATGGCGGTGCGGATATCATCAATGAAATCCGGCAAAATAATTGGATTATTAACGAAGCCAACTTAGTTTTTCATATAGATAGTGATGCAATAGGACCAAATACAATCGAGCCCTCACGGCTCTATTTGTATAATGCAGAAACCAATCAACCTATTTATAGTTTTGCAAATGAAGTCAGTGAAACCAATGAGCCACTAGGACGCTTTTTGGATTTTGATGGGATTTTGCAGAAGGAAAATGGCCGCGGCACTCAATATAGGTTTCGAATTACCGATTACATTAATAATATAATAGTTCGTGACTCAACGAATGCAAGTTTGGGGCTAACTGTTACATCAAACATTATAATTCCTAATGTTTTGGATTCCAAGGGCACTGTTGAGCCTTTGATAGAGCAGCCTCTAATGGCAATTATAAATCCTTTGGGAACCGTATTGTATGGTAGTGCAGTGGATCCAGAGGACGAGGATAAGAAACTCAAACTCGAAATATTCTACACAGAGGCCAATTAGGTATACCATTCATAGACTTTTTTCGTTTTATGTCCTATAGAGATTCAATTTTCCTCAATCGGGGTTAAATTTGAACTTGAAATATAAATAACTGTCACTAAAAATTCATTTGTATGTGCGGAATAGTTGGGTACATAGGCCACCGAGATGCATATCCTATTATTATTAAGGGATTGCAACGGTTGGAATACCGCGGTTATGACAGTGCTGGTATAGTGCTGTTTGACGGTGAAAACACGCACCTTTCCAAAACCAAGGGAAAGGTAGAAGATTTAAAAAAGAAAAGTGAAGCAACCATAGACACCAAAGGAAAATTGGGTCTTGGGCATACACGTTGGGCTACACATGGTGTGCCAAATGATATTAATTCCCACCCACATTATTCAAATTCTGGGGAATTGGTAATCATTCACAATGGAATTATTGAGAATTATGAATCCATAAAAAAAGCGTTGATTGAACGTGGATATACCTTCGAATCCGATACGGATACCGAGGTATTGGTCAACTTAATTGAAGAGGTTAAGAAAAAAGAAGGGGTTAAGTTGGGCCAAGCGGTTCAGATTGCGTTGAACCAAGTTGTTGGTGCATACGCCATTGCGGTTTTCGATAAAAATAAACCGGACGAAATGGTGGTGGCCAAACTAGGAAGCCCGTTGGCCATTGGTGTTGGAGAAAACGAATACTTCATTGCTTCAGACGCTTCTCCATTTATTGAATTCACTAACAATGCCGTTTACTTGGAAGACGAAGAGATGGCAATTGTGAGAATCGGCAAGGAAATTAAGTTGCGCAAGATAAAAGATGATGCAATAGCCTATCCGAATATTCTTGAACTCCAAATGAACTTGGAGGAAATAGAAAAAGGAGGATATGAGCATTTCATGTTGAAAGAAATCTACGAGCAACCAAGAGCAATATTGGATACCTATCGCGGACGTTTGTTGGCGGATCAGGGAATAGTGAAAATGGCTGGAATAGATCAGCATATTGAAAAATTCCTGAATGCCAATCGTATCATTATCGTTGCATGTGGTACATCTTGGCATGCAGGATTGGTTGCAGAGTACATATTTGAAGATATGGCACGTATTCCGGTTGAGGTTGAATATGCGTCTGAGTTTAGATATCGTAACCCTGTTATCACTGAGAATGACGTATTGATAGCTATTTCCCAATCTGGAGAAACCGCAGATACATTGGCAGCAATTAAACTAGCCAAGGAAAAAGGAGCCTTCGTTTTTGGTGTTTGTAATGTGGTAGGTTCGTCTATTGCCCGTGAAACACATGCAGGTGCATATACCCATGCAGGTCCTGAAATAGGGGTGGCTTCAACTAAAGCATTTACAACACAGATAACTGTACTGACATTGATTGCCTTGAAGCTCGCTCAGGAAAAGGGCGTTTTCTCGGAATCCAAATACCATGAAATCTTAACGGAGCTAGAAAGTATTCCGTCCAAGGTAGAACGAACTTTGGAGTCCAACGAGATTGTAGAGCAGATTTCTGAGATTTATAAGGATTCCTCCAATTGTCTTTATTTGGGTAGAGGCTATAATTTCCCAGTGGCCTTGGAAGGAGCGCTTAAATTAAAAGAGATTAGCTATATACATGCAGAAGGTTATCCCGCTGCAGAAATGAAACATGGACCAATTGCTTTGATTGATGAGCAAATGCCTGTTATCGTAATAGCCACCAAGAAAGGCCATTATGAAAAAGTTGTAAGTAATATCCAAGAAATAAAATCCAGAAGTGGACGAATTATTGCAATAGTTACAGAAGGGGATGTTCAGGTTCGTGAACTTGCGGATCATGTAATTGAAGTTCCGGAAGCAACAGAATGCCTGACGCCATTGCTGACAACCATACCGTTGCAATTGCTATCTTATCATATTGCGGTTATGCGAGGATGTAATGTAGATCAACCAAGAAACTTGGCAAAGTCGGTTACTGTGGAGTGACCTAGACAATTCGATAAAACTTCGAAAAGCACTTATTTTAAGCCTCTTTTTTGTTAAAATAGCAGAGAAGAGGCTATTTTTTTAGCAAAAAAGTATTATGCATGCATAATTTTTTTTGAATTTGTAGAATTCATGTGAAAAAAAATGTATCTTCCGCCCGGATACTTAACATATTCCTAAAACTAATTTAACTCAAATTATAAGCTGATGAGAAGATTAATGATTCTTTCCCTTATGTTGTTTGGTTCCCTTACCTACGCGCAAACAACTGTCCAGGGAACGGTAGTTGATGAAAACAATGAACCCGTACCTGGGGCCAATGTGGTTCTAGTGGGCAAGGCTGAAGGTACCACTACTGATTTTGATGGTAATTTCACCTTTAATACCTCAGAGCAACCTCCGTTTCAACTTCAAATTACGGCCATTGGTTTTGCTGATGTTTTAGCCAATGTAACTGCAAACAACCAAACATTATCAGTGGAGCTGAAGGAAGCCTCCACCTTTTTGGATGAAATCGTAATTTCCGCATCGCGAACTCCAGAACGAATATTTGAATCCCCGGTTTCAGTTGAGCGATTTGGCCTAAAGGAAATTAAGAATACAACTGCGGAATCTTTCTACGGTGGACTTCAAAACTTAAAAGGTGTTGACATCAATACCAACAGTTTGACATTCCAATCTATTAACACAAGAGGTTTTGCAACCTTCGCCAACAACCGTTTCCTTCAATTGGTAGACGGGATGGATAACACGGCGCCAGGTCTAAACTTCGTTTTGGGTAACTTGGTGGGTATGTCCGAGTTGGATGTTCAGAGTGTTGAAATCCTTCCCGGAGCATCATCAGCCTTGTATGGTGCAGGTGCATTTAATGGAATTTTGTTCATGCGTAGCAAGAATCCCTTCGATTTTCAGGGAATCAGTGCCTACGGTAAAACGGGTTTAACATCGCAAGATGCAGCGGGTGACAACAATTACTACGATTTTGGTGTTCGTGCAGCACACGCGTTTAATGACAAGTTAGCAGTGAAAGCCAATATTTCTATATTAAAAGGTGAAGATTGGCATGCAAATAGCGTGATTGATTTGAATAATCCAGGAGCGGACAGGTCAAATCCTGCGTATGACGGGTTGAATGTTTATGGGGATGAAGTTTCCACCTTGCTTGATTTTGATGCAGCAGCAGGGTTTCCTAGCGGCACCGTAGGATCTGCTACTATTTCCCGTACAGGATATGAAGAAGCCGTTCTTGCAGATTACAATGCAGAAAGTGTAAAAACGGATTTTGCTATCCACTACCGTCCTTTTGGTAATGATTTGGAATTGATTTATAATGGTAGAATTGGTAGAGGTACCACCATATACCAAGGTTCCAATAGATACGCAGTAAGTGGCTTCTCTATGCAGCAACACAAAATTGAAATCAAAAATGATAACTTCTTCCTAAGAGGATATTTAGTTTCTGAAAATTCCGGAGATGCCTATGATACGCGTTTTGCAGCGATTAATGTGAACAGAAGTTGGAAAGGAGATACTCAATGGTTTACAGAATATGCTGGGGCCTATATTCCTGCTTACTTAGGTGGAATACAACAAGGAGGGCTGTCCCCTGAAGATGCTTCAACAGCTGCCCACGCAATAGCAAGACAGGCAGCTGACACGGGAAGATTGATTCCTGGGACTCCGGCATTCGAAAGTGCTTTTAATAGAGTTATCAATGACGGTGATTTAACCACTGGTGCAAAGTTTATTGACAACACTAAATTCCGTCATTTGAATGGTAATTACAATTTAGCTCATTTAATTGATGATTGGGCGGATATTCAAATCGGCGGGTCTTTTAGAGAGTATGAATTGAATTCAGGAGGCACGATTTTTACGGATTCCGATGGGCCTATTACCTATAATGAATATGGTGCTTATGTACAGCTGCAGAAGAAAATGTTTGACGATCGATTCAAGTTTACAGGATCCGCACGTTATGATAAGAATGAGTTTTTTGACGGGTTCGTATCACCAAGATTGTCTTTGGCGTATACGGCAGGTGAAAATAGAAACCATAACTTCAGGGTATCTGCACAGCAAGGTTTTAGAAACCCAACCACACAAGATTTATTTATCGGTTTAGATGCTGGTGCTGCTATTTTGGTAGGATCTGCGCCAAATAACCTAGATCGGGATGTGCGAACTTTTAATGTAAGTCAAAGCGGACAAGCATTAATTGGACAATCTACGGTTAACATTACAGGTAGTACAGCCTATGAAAATGCATATTCCTTAAGTTCCGTTTTAAGCGGAGCTCCTGAGGCTGTTACTACTGACATCATAAAGCCAGAAGAGATAACTGCATTTGAAGCTGGATATCGTGGGCAAATCGGGAAGTTTACTATTGATATGAGCGGTTACTATAATAGGTACAAAGACTTCATAGCCAACGTTACCGTTTTGGTTCCTTACTACGGTACAGCTGGAGATGGTGGTCTTTCATTATTGGCCTTACAAAATGGGGATAGTAAACCGTATCAGACATATACCAACTCCACAGTTGATATTAACTCTTATGGTGGTACAGTTGGAGTGGATACCAAGATTTTTGGAAATTTTGATTTAGGTGTTAATTATACCTACAATGAGTTGGACTTTGATAAAGAACAATTTCCAGATTTTAGAACCAACTTCAATACACCAAAACACAAAGTGAAAGCATCATTCGGGAATACTGAGTTATTCAAGAATTTCGGCTTCAATTTCAACTACAGATGGAGTGATAGTTTCTTCTGGGAGGCTTCTTTTGCTGATGGGGATGTTCCAGCTTATACCGTACTTGATGCACAGATCAACTATACGGTTCCAAGCATTAAGTCTGTATTTAAACTTGGTGGATCTAACCTTTTGGGAGATGAGTATTTCCAAGCTATAGGAACTGGTAATATCGGTTCTATTTACTATGTGTCTTGGACGATTAACCCATAATTTGCTATACTGAACAAATAAAGGAAAGCACTGGTAAAACCAGTGCTTTTTTTGTAGGTAAAAAAAGCGGTTTTTAAGTTTTTCTTTAAAATGTAATAGTATATCTTTGCAGCCGGAAAAAAAACGGTTTTTTCCATCGTATTCAATTAAAAATTAACACAGTAATGTCTAAAGTTACAGGAAAGGTTGCCCAAATTATTGGCCCCGTCATTGACGTTGAATTTGAATCAGGAACAGAAATCCCAAAAATTTACGACTCGCTTGAAATCACCAAAGCTGATGGTTCCAAATTAGTATTGGAAGTACAGTCACACGTTGGTGAAAACACCGTGCGTACAATTTCCATGGATTCCACTGACGGTTTGAGTAGAGGAATTGAGGCGGTTGCTACAGGTAATGCAATCCAAATGCCAATTGGAGAGGATGTTTATGGTCGACTTTTCAATGTGATTGGAGATGCTATTGATGGTTTGGAAGAGTTACCTAAGGAAGGAGACAATGGTCTTCCAATCCACAGGGAAGCTCCAAAATTTGAAGACTTATCCACTTCTACCGAGGTACTTTTCACAGGCATCAAGGTTATTGACCTTATCGAGCCATATGCAAAAGGTGGTAAGATTGGTTTATTTGGTGGTGCTGGTGTTGGTAAAACCGTATTGATTCAGGAATTAATCAACAACATTGCAAAGGGCCACGGTGGTCTATCCGTATTTGCCGGTGTTGGGGAAAGAACCCGTGAAGGAAACGATTTGCTTCGTGAAATGTTGGAATCTGGTATCATCAAGTATGGTGACGATTTCTTGCACTCCATGGAAGAAGGTGGTTGGGATTTATCCAAAGTGGACAAGAAAGCCATGAAGGAATCCAAAGCAACTTTCGTTTTTGGTCAGATGAACGAGCCTCCTGGTGCACGTGCTAGGGTAGCTCTTTCTGGTCTTACAATTGCTGAGTACTTCCGTGATGGTGCTGGTGATGGTCAAGGTAAGGATGTACTTTTCTTCGTAGATAACATTTTCCGATTTACCCAAGCTGGTTCAGAGGTATCTGCACTTCTTGGTCGTATGCCTTCTGCGGTAGGTTACCAACCAACTTTGGCGACGGAAATGGGTGCGATGCAAGAAAGGATTACTTCTACAAAAAGAGGTTCCATTACATCGGTTCAGGCGGTATACGTACCTGCGGATGACTTAACGGATCCTGCTCCTGCAACTACTTTTGCCCACTTGGATGCTACTACAGTACTTTCTCGTAAGATTGCTGAGCTTGGTATCTATCCAGCAGTAGATCCATTGGATTCCACTTCAAGGATTTTGACGCCTGAGATTTTAGGTAAAGAACATTACGAATGTGCACAACGTGTAAAAGAGTTGTTGCAACGTTATAAAGAACTTCAGGATATTATTGCGATCCTTGGTATGGAAGAACTGTCTGAGGAAGATAAACTGGCCGTTGGTAGAGCAAGAAGGGTACAGCGTTTCCTTTCACAACCTTTCCACGTGGCAGAGCAGTTTACAGGTATCCCAGGAGTATTGGTAGATATCAAGGATACTATCAAAGGTTTCAACATGATCATGGACGGTGAATTGGATCACTTGCCAGAATCTGCCTTTAACCTCAAAGGAAGCATCCAAGATGCAATTGAGGCAGGTGAGAAAATGTTGGCTGAAGCATAAAATAAGTTACGAGTTAAGAATGTAGAGTTTACCAAAAATTGAAACTCGTCACTCCTAACTCATCACGCATAACTTAAAAAGAATGTATTTAGAAATTGTATCCCCAGAAGCGACTCTTTTTGCCGGTGAGGTTAGTTCTGTAACGGTACCTGGTATTAATGGTGAATTCCAAATGTTGCAAAATCACGCACCTATAGTTTCCTTACTTCAAGAAGGGGATGTAAAGGTTCAAGGGGACATTCAGATCGCTGAGGAGTTTCAAAACAAATTTTCCACCAGCGCCAATGGCGAAACGGTCTTAGCCATTACAAGCGGTACTATTGAAATGAAGGATAATAAAGTTATTGTCCTTGCCGACTAAAGCTTTTCAGAAATAACATGTATAAGCCACTCTTTTGAGTGGCTTTTTTATTTGAGTTCAATCAATACCCATTTGGTAAGATTATCTTCGGAATATCTTTTTAATTCTGTAAAACCAACAGCTAAATGCGCATTTAACGAACGGATGTTTTTGACAGCAACTTCCGTTATTATGGTATCCATCCCAAGTGGAAGTTTGGCCTTCATAGTAGTATAAAGTTGTCGGAATACACCCTTACCTCTATAGCTTTTAGCAACACAGATTTGCCCCATCACCATATAATTCAAATTCCCTTTTACAACCTTGTTGATTTCGTGGAACATGGGTTTTAATATTTCAATGCTTTCAGCAAATTTGGGGTGCATGCACAAGGCGTATGCAACTACTTTCCCGTCTGATTTTGCAATAATATGACCGCATTCATCATTCATTTCCTGAAGAACGGCAAAGGTGTGTTCTACGGTTACAAAACCATCAGACTCTTGTTCCTTTTGGGTAAGATTTCTAGGAAGGTTCTGCTGTTGTAGCTCAAGAATTTGGTGAAGTTCTTCGGAAGTTGATGCTTGTGTGTACGTTATCATTTTGGCAAATTAAGCCAGGCCTTTCTTTGTTCTAGTTCGTCTCGTTCTATGGTAGCATCTGTATCTTCCATCAATTTGATGGTATAAGATGGACTTGATTGCAACTCTAGGGTAGTTGAATAGTTGTTGCCAAATCTTTCATATTGGATTTGCAGTGGTTTTCCCATTTCAAACTGTTCCAAGTAGGTTTGAAAATTCTCATATTCAGCCAATGGTATTGTATTGATCCTTTTTATGACATCACCCTTGGATAATGACGCCAGATAGGCCGCTGAACCAATGGCGGGGTTGCTTGTGAGCAATCCACCTGTTGACTTTAGGGATACCCGTGCACCTAGATAGGGAACTTCTGAATTCTGTGTTAAAGACACGCCTACACTTTGAAATAGTGCCTTGTAATCCGGCATGCCACTTTGGTAAATGTATGATTCAAAGAAGGTGTCACCAAAGGATTTTCCAGCATAATCATTTAAGGTTTCATGCAGATCTTTAATGGTATATGGGATTTCCGACTTTCCGAATTTATTCCAAACGGCTTTCATATAATCATCCAAATTATAACCTTCATTTCTTAAACTAAGGTCCAAAGCAAGGCCTAATACACTGCCGTAAGGATAGTAAGAGATAAAAGTATTTTCCCTGTTTACGGGGTCAACGGATGTAGCGGCATCCACAAAGGGTGCTTGGTAACTCATTTCAATAGGATTGAAAAACTGACGGGCAGGTGATGTCCAGACATAATTAAAGGAGCCGGTCAATCCTTCGATGAATTCCTTAGCAGAAATCAAACCAGCCCTGCATAGAATTAAATTGGTATAGTAACTGGTAAAACCCTCTGCAAACCAAAGTTCACCACTCATATTGGCTGCTTCAAAATCAAAAGGTTCAAGACTTTCTGGTCGTATGCGCTCAACATTCCATGCGTGGAAAAACTCATGTGAAACCGTTGGAAGATTTCGTTTCATACCACCCTCTGCCAAACTGCGTGTACTTGTTAGAATGGTTGAATTGCGATGTTCCATACCATCACCTGACGCATTAGGAATATAGCAAGCTAGGAAGGTATAAGTATCAAAGTCAAAATTTGGAAGTTCCCCATATACCTCCTTTTGTTGGACGACGGTTTTTTTTACTTTTTCAAAATAGGTATCGGCTTCTTCTTCGGTACCATTATGGTGTAGTGCCAATTGTATGCGCTGACCATCCAACTCAAATGAACGTAGCATGAAATTGCTAATTTCCGTTGGACTGTCCATAAAGTAATATAGGTTAGGAGCCGAGTAGGTGGTGCCGGAAACCAAAGGCAATTGTGTCGCCACTTTCCAACCTAAATCATCACGTACTTTAAAATTCACTTCGATAGGTCTATCAGCTAAACTAGGAGCATACATAAAAGTAGCTGGGATGTTCAAGTGTGCGTGGGTTTCATCAATCTGGGAATAGGTGCCATCCCCGCGATTGGCAAACAACGTATATTGGATATTAACTGCTCCTTCATGGTCCGGAATAATCCATTGATAAGGATCGGGTCTAAAAACATCCAGTTCCTTACCTGAGCTGTCCAACGCTTTGAAATCATAGACATTTTTGGCAAATTCGTGTAGGGCATACCTTCCTGGCGAAGTTCTGCTCATCCTTACATGAAGTGAATCAGAAGTGATAGCTGTAAACGAAATACTAACCTTGGCTTCATGATGTACGGCATTTTCAAAGGAAATTTCATAGTTGACGGTTTGTCCGAAAACAATCGGAGCGGTAGTTAACAACAGAAACAGTTGGAATATCTTCATGGAATTTGATTTCAAGTCCTCTAAAATAGTCATTTAAACGCGGTAACCATTAAATTTGGAACATGGCCGGAATCCCATCTAAACTCAAAATAAAACTTAAAAAACGCGAAGAAGAAAATTCCTTGAGGGAACTACCTTCCAGTGCTGTTTGGATAGATTTTTTTTCCAATGATTATCTGGGACTTGCTCAAGAACCAGCAATAGAAAGGGAAGCCGAGATCATGCTAAAAACATATCCCAAAGTGATATCCGGAGCTACAGGGTCAAGGTTGCTTTCCGGCAATCATGTACTATATTTTGATTTGGAAAATTTTATTTGTCAGCATCACAATTCCGAAGCTGCTTTAGTTTTCAATTCCGGGTATGATGCCAATGTGGGTCTTTTTTCTTCGGTTCCGCAACGGGGAGATGTGGTGTTATATGACGAACTAGCACACGCAAGTATTCGTGATGGCATCAAAATGGGGAATGCTCAGAGCTATAAATTTCAGCATAATGATTTGGAGGATTTGGAAAATCGAATCAAGAAAATCAAATCCAAATCCGCTGATTTGGATATTTACGTGGTGACGGAATCTGTGTTTTCTATGGACGGTGATTCCCCAGATTTAATAAGTTTAAGCGCACTTTGTGTAGCGCATGATTGTTACTTGATTGTTGATGAAGCCCATGCCACAGGGATTTTTGGTCAAGGAAGGGATTTGATTTCTGACTTGGGTTTAAGTGAACTTGTTTTTGCTAGGATTATCACCTTTGGAAAAGCAATAGGACATCACGGGGCAGCTGTATTGGGAAGTAAAGCGCTAAAAAACTATCTGGTGAATTTTGCACGAAGCTTAATCTATACCACAGCCTTACCTCCGCATAGTTTAGCTATGGTACTAAGTGCTTATGTGCATATGAATTCCAACGGACAGGAAGCTATTAGGATTTTACAGGAAAACATTGCCCATTTTAAGGTTGAAAAGAAGCGTTTAGGATTGGAAGACCGTTTTATTTCCAGTGATTCAGCAATCCATTGCTTAATACTTCCGGGCAACGAAAAGGTTAAACAATTGGCTTTGCATTTGCAATCCTCCGGTTATGGCGTAAAACCTATTCTATCACCTACCGTAAAGGCAGGATCGGAACGTCTTCGGATTTGTTTGCATTCGTACAATACAAAAGAAGAAATATCACGAGTTTTGCAAGAAATTAAAAGTTATTTGGGTCAATGAACAACGAATTTTTCACCTTAGCCAGTTTTGAGTTTCCTGCTGATGTCCAAATTATCAAAGGAAAGTTGGAGGCTGAAGGAATTAAAGTATTTCTTAGGGATGAAAACACCATCAATTCTGACCCATTGATTAGTAGTGCTATTGGGGGTGTAAAGCTTCAGGTCTACACCACGGATAAAGAAAGGGCAATTACCATATACAATGAGGTCAGGAGTTATGCTACGGACAATGATGGCAATCCGATAAAATGTCCAAATTGCAATGCCGAAAAATCTGAGATCTATTATTCCAGGAATGGCATTTTTTACAAATTATTCCCATTTTTTGAACCTAAAAAATACCGATGTACTAGTTGTCAGTTCATCACAAAACCAATTTGATGGCGTATTTTATTACAGGAATCAGTACTGAAGTTGGAAAGACAGTTGCATCTGCAATAGTGGTAGAGGCTTTAGAGGCGGACTATTGGAAGCCCGTTCAGGCTGGAGATTTGGATTTTTCCGATACCGATAAGGTAAAAGGTATGATCAGTAATTCTAAAACGACGCTTCATGGCAACAGCTACGCCCTAAACACTCCTATGAGTCCGCACGCTGCCGCAGATATCGATAAGGTCAGGATTGATTTGACTAACATCAATAGGCCAATAACTGACAATGATTTGGTCATTGAAGGCGCAGGAGGCTTATTGGTGCCTTTGAATGACACAGATACCATTTTTGATTTAATCCAACCATCTGATAAGGTGATTGTCGTGTCACGGCATTATCTGGGAAGTATTAACCATACCCTGCTAACTGTCCAAAAGTTGCAGGAAAAGAATCTGGATATTGGATTAATTTTCAGTGGCGATGAACATCCCACCACCGAAGCGATAATTCTACAGAAAACAGGCGTTGTCTTTTTGGGTAGAATTGAAGAAGAAAAGACGTTTGATAAGATAACCATTGCAAAATACGCTGAGCGTTTCGGTCCTATGTTGCGATCATTTTAATCTTTGGTAGATTAAACCACGATCTATCGTCGCAATTAGTTGGTAATGGTCATCCAAATATGTGTCAATATAATCATTGAAATCCAGTAATTTTTTATCAAATATTCTCTTCCCTTTTCGGGCAACTATAATATTTGGTTGGATTTCCTCTAGGATAAATTGAAGTTCCTCCATTCCTGTAACTCGAGGATTGTTCATATAGGGGAATAATTTATCCCGTGTAATATTGCTCGGATGAGTGGCTACTTTCGTTGGCGGGTCCACGCCCAAAACCCAATATCCAATGTGGTATTCAGTAAAGAATATGTTTTTGGTATCAAGCTTGTTTTCGGCAATGTATTGTGGGATATCGATACCCTCTCCATTAAAAAAAGAACCTTTTTCCACTTTGTTCCCAATTATATTGGCGTATTCAAGATAGCTTTCCATAGGAACAAGCAAAACTAGAATACCCAATAGTAGCTTTGGGATATTTTTCAAAAACTCAAAATTTTGCAATCCGGCGGCCATCAATATCAGCAAAAATGGATAGAGCTGTATCAAATAATGACCGTTTACCTTTCCAGTTTGCATAAAAGAAGCGAGAACACCCACAACAACTGCAAGCAACAATTGAATTTCCTTTGAATTAAGCGCAATTAGTTGTTTGTAGATGGCCAACCCAAGGGCCGTCATAATAACCAAGACAAATGGCAAGGCCTTAAAAACTGAATGGAATTTTGTTTGGGAATAGGCAAGAGGAGCTTCAAAAATGGACTGCCACCATATGTGCAGTTGTCCTTGTAGTTGATAGGGAATGGAAGTCAAGTACACCAATAACACAAATCCAGTTGCCATCAATAGTAAATTTACCATAGCGCTTTTGAAATTATTAGTGCCGATTGATTGCCAAAGAAGAACTAATCCCATCGTCATTAACGGATAAGCCATGTTCAACTTGGACATCACGGAAAGTCCAAAAAGTAAACCAACTATGAGCTGCCAATACCAACTATTTTTTGAGACCAGTACATATAGTGCTGCAACAAAAAAGAAGGTGCAAATATGTTCAGACATCACGCCTTGTAAACTCCCAAATAGGCTTAAAAAGAAAACGCAAAATAGCGAACACCATAATGCAGCAGATTTTGGCACAAATCGTATTGCAATTTTATAGGTAAAAAAGGCGGTGAAGCATACCAAGAGGGTTCCCATCAAACGTATGGCTATAAAACTTTTGCCAAAAATTGAAATAACAGATGCGAAAGTGAGAAAGGTAATCGGGGGTTTAAGGTCCCAGAGTTTTATATAGGGTAAATTCCCCTCCACCCAGGATTGTGCCATGATGATAAAAGTACTTTCATCCCGATCCACATAATCCCTGAAGAAAAAAGGAAACCGAATAATTAAGGCAACTAAGAACAATAACCACAATACACTTTTCCAGTTGGGTTCTTGGTAACGTTGAAGAAATGATTCAATACCTTTTTTAAGCACTTTTTGCTTGGCGTTAATTAGGTTTTAATTGCCATCTTTGCAAGATAGATAAATTGAATCGTTTGACTAATCCCAAGACATTGGAAAAGTTATCTGAAAGGGACAAAAAGCATCTTTGGCACCCGCTGACACAGCATAAAACGCATTCTGAAATGTTGGCCATTTCCAGGGCAAAAGGTGCAATGATCTATGATGAGGAAGGAAGGGGCTATATCGATGGCATTGCATCTTGGTACACCTGTATGTATGGCCACTGCAACCCCTACATCTTAGACAAAGTGTCTTCACAGATGCAACAGTTAGATCAGGTGGTTTTTAGCGGATTTACCCATGAACCAGCAGTAAGGTTGTCTGAAGAACTGATTAAAATATTACCAAAGAACCAACAAAAACTGTTCTTTTCCGATAACGGGTCAACATCGACTGAAATTGGAATTAAAATGGCTCTGCAATACCATTTTAATAGAGGCGAGAAAAGAAATGTGCTATTCGCGTTTGAAGAAGGATTCCATGGCGATACCTTCGGTGCCATGTCCGTCTCTGGTTTATCAGTCTATAATGGGCCTTTTGAAGATTTCTTTATTGAAGTGGAGCGAATTCCGGTACCCAATCTGAGCAATACACAGGAACTGATTGACAGACTTGAGGATCGTCTAAAGAAAAATGATGTTGCTGGATTTATTTATGAACCTTTGGTTCAAGGAGCGGCAGCCATGAAAATGCATAGCGCAGAGGGGTTGGACCGAATTCTAAATCTGTTTAAATCGTATGGGGCTCTTACCATTGCAGATGAGGTAATGACCGGATTTGGTAAAACGGGGGCATATTTTGCTTCGGACCATTTGCAAACAAAACCTGACATCATGTGCCTTTCCAAAGCATTGACCGCTGGTTTAGTACCTATGGGACTTACTACGTGTACGCAACAAGTATATGATGCTTTCTATAGTGATGATATTTCTAAGGGATTGTTCCATGGTCATACGTATACTGCTAATCCATTGGCATGTACAGCAGCAATGGCCGCATTGGAGTTGCTTCAATCAGACGAAATCCAAGGAAATATTGCCAATATCATTCAATGGCATAAAAGTTTTGACAAGACCATAAAAAATCATCCCAAAGTGGCAACTACCCGTCAATTGGGAGTTATTTATGCGTTGGATTTGAACGTGGAAATGGAGCGCTATGGGAATTTAAGGGACAAACTATTTTCCCATTTTATGTCAAATGGCGTGTTTTTACGCCCACTAGGGAATACCATTTATATTTTACCTCCTTTTGTAATTGAACAAGAACAGATGGATCAGATATATCAATCCATTGTAGATGTTCTTGAAATTGTATAGCTGTTGAATTATGTTGAAGGAGTCAATTTCAATTACTGCATTATCTTCCACGTCAGCATTGGGCGATACACCAGTGGAAGTCTGGGAATCGTATTTGGATGGTCAGCATAAAATGGCAGAGATCCAAATCGGAGAACATTCCGTTTGGGCAAGCAAGTTGACAACTATTGGTGAATCGAACATAAGGCAGTTACGATTATCGGATACAAAGTATAAGGAATTAGATCCATCGGTACTTTTGGCAATGCATACTGCACGTAAGGCTATAACCGCAGCGAAATGGAGGGAAGAATCCAATTTTGGGGTTAATATTGGCTCTTCTCGTGGGGCAACAACCCTTTTTGAAAAGTATCATCAATCGTTCTTAAAGGACAGTTCAGCTGCAACTTTGTCAAGTCCAACAACTACCCTGGGTAATATTTCGTCTTGGGTAGCCCATGATTTAAAATCCAAGGGACCTGATATATCTCATTCCATAACCTGTTCCACTGCGCTACATGCTGTTTTGAATGCGGTGGCCTGGTTGCAAAGTGGTTTGACGGATAAATTTTTAGTAGGTGGGAGCGAATCTCCGTTGACTCCATTTACAATTGCGCAAATGCAAGCTTTGAAAATATATAGTAAGGAGCGGGAAATTCCTTGCAGGGCCATGGATTTGGGCAAGAAGCGAAATAGCATGGTACTTGGGGAGGCTGCGGCAATGGCTTGTCTAGAGCTAGGTAAAAAGGGTAATGCACTGGCTTACATTGATGGAATAGGTTATGCCACTGAACCCTTGGAACATAATGTTTCCATATCCACTGATGCTAAATGTTTCCAGGACTCCATGAAGATGGCATTAGGAGATATGGACCCAACCACAGTAGATGCGATTGTGTTACATGCTCCAGGTACAATAAAGGGTGATCTTCACGAAAAAAGGGCTATCGAAAAAGTTTTCTGTAACAAAATCCCATTTTTAACTACCAATAAATGGAAAGTAGGTCACACATTTGGAGCCTCAGGTCTTTTGAGCATGGAATTGGCCCTTCAAATGTTGCAGCATCAAACCTATATTTCAGTTCCTTTTTTTAATCAAGAACCAAAGTCGGATACCATAAAAAAAGTTATGGTCAATGCCGTGGGCTTTGGTGGGAACGCGGTGTCAATATTACTTTCCAAATAAGACATTTTTAAATTATTAATGTCTTATCTTTTTGTTCAAAACAATAACCTTAAACTGTTGATTATGGATGAATGGTTCTCCGCCTTGACTTTATTTGAAAAAGTATATTGGATTACTGCAATTGCTGGTTCAATTATATTGTTGATACTGATGGTATTGACTTTTGTTGGAGGGGATGTTGACGATTTAAGTGGAGATGTGGATGTTGATATCGATGGTGATTCAGGTATAGGTTTTCAGTTCCTGTCATTCAAGAACCTCATGGGCTTCTTCACAATTTTTGGATGGTCTGGGATATCATGTATTGAAAATGGACTTTCGACCAGTACAACAATACTAATATCGGTTATATGTGGTCTTTTAATGATGCTGATTATGGCAGCCTTGTTTTACTACCTCAGTAAAATGCAAAGTAGCGGCACATTGAAACTCAAAAATGCATTGGATCAGATAGGCGAAGTTTACCTTACCATTGGGGCTAATAGGTCCAGTATTGGAAAAGTAAGCATCAATGTGCAAGGAACACTCCGCGAATTACAGGCCTTAACAGATGAGGACACCGACCTAAAACAAGGAAACGTTGTCCAAGTAAAAGAGGTAACCGATAATGGAATTTTAATTGTTCAACTCCTAAATAAATAATTATATGCTATTACTACCCTTACAGTTTGGTGGCGGTGCTTCACTGCTGACCATCGGTTTTGCAATACTTTTTGTATTTATCATCATCATATCCTTCATCAGGCGTTACAAAAGATGTCCGTCTGATAGAATATTGGTGGTCTACGGAAAAGTAGGTTCCGGCAACTCTGCAAAATGTATTCATGGTGGGGCTGCTTTTATATGGCCAGTAATCCAAGATTATGAATTTTTGGATTTAACCCCAATTTCCATTGAAGTGGATCTTACCAACGCTCTGAGTAGGCAAAACATTAGGGTAAATGTCCCATCCCGATTTACCATTGGTATTTCTACAGAACCTGGAATAATGCAGAACGCTGCAGAAAGACTACTTGGATTGGGAATGCAAGAAGTTCAGGACCTAGCCAAGGAAATTATATTTGGGCAATTGCGTTTGGTCGTTGCTTCCATGGATATTGAGGAAATTAATTCGGATCGGGATAAATTTCTTTCCAATATTTCCCAAAGTGTGGAATCGGAGCTGAAAAAAGTTGGTCTTAAACTAATCAACGTAAACATTACGGATATCGTTGATGAATCTGGTTATATAGAAGCACTTGGTAAAGAAGCTGCCGCCCATGCCATCAATGCTGCTCGTAAATCAGTGGCGGAAAAAAACAGGGATGGTTCCATTGGGGAAGCGAACGCATTGCAAGATGAAAGAACACAGGTTGCCGCCGCAAATGCCAAGGCTGTAGAAGGAGAGAACGTTGCCAAAATAGATGTTGCCAATTCAGATTCATTGCGTAGACAGCGAGAAGCTGAAGCGGAGCGTACGGCAATTGCAGCAGAAAAGGTGCAAGCTGCAAAGGCGCTTGAGGAGTCGTATGCCGCTGAAAAGGATGCGGAAATGGCACGGGCAGAAAGGGAGCGTAGTTCTCAAGTTGCTGATGTCGTAGTACCAGCTGAAATTGACAAACGAAAAGTTGAAATAGACGCGGAGGCGGAAGCGGAAATGATACGCAGAAAAGCAAAAGGTGAGGCGGATGCGATTTTATTTAAGGCTGAAGCAGAGGCAAAAGGTATTTTTGAGGTATTGACCAAACAGGCGGAAGGTTTAGATCAAATAGTAAAGGCAGCAGGGAACGACCCCAAGGATGCAGTTTTACTACTAATTGCCGATAAGTTGCCTGAATTGGTTGAAAAACAGGCAGAAGCAATCAAGAACATTAAAATTGATAAAGTTACAGTTTGGGATTCCGGGACTAAAACAGAAGATGGGAAAAACTCAACGGCTAATTTCATTTCGGGAATGTACAAATCAGTCCCACCATTACAAGAAATGTTCAATATGGCAGGGATGCAATTACCGGAGTATCTAAAAGGTAAAGATGTTAATGAGTCTGCGGCAAAACCAGACTCAAAGGATGAGCCAAAAGAATCTTCAAAAGATTGAATTATCCAAAGTAGCATAAAAAGGTCATGATTAATGTCATGGCCTTTTTCTTTTTAACGCCGTATAATTGCGGGGTTAATTTGAATTGGGCTATTTTTGAATTTGAATTATATTCAACCTATGAGTACACCAAGACACAACTGGACAAAGGAGGAGATATTAGAGGTATATAACAAACCCTTAATGGAATTGCTATATGATGCAGCAACGGTACATAGGGTACACCATGACCCTAATACAGTCCAAGTTTCTACACTATTGTCCATTAAAACAGGTGGCTGTCCAGAAGATTGCGGTTATTGCCCACAGGCGGCAAGATACCATACGGATATCGAAGGAAATGACTTAATGACCGTCTCACATGTGAAGGCCCAGGCTTTAAGAGCAAAAGCTTCAGGAAGCTCCAGAGTATGTATGGGGGCTGCATGGCGTAACGTAAAGGATGGGCCAGAGTTTGATCAAGTATTGGAAATGGTTCGTACGATAAACAAATTGGATATGGAAGTTTGTTGTACGCTTGGAATGCTCACGGAAAATCAAGCAAAGCGATTGGCTGAAGCTGGGCTATATGCCTATAACCATAATTTGGATACATCTGAGGATTACTATAAAGACGTAATCTCTACACGTGCCTTCCAAGATCGTTTGGATACCATTGACAATGTTAGAAAGAGTAATGTGACGGTCTGTAGTGGAGGTATCATAGGTATGGGTGAAAAGTTGGAAGATAGGGCAGGTATGCTTGTGGCTTTGGCTTCTTTAAACCCTCAACCAGAATCTGTCCCGATTAATGCTTTGGTAGCAGTTGAAGGTACACCTATGGAAGACATGGAACCTATTTCAATTTGGGAAATGGTCCGAATGGTCGCCACAACAAGAATTGTTATGCCTGAGACACAGGTTCGTTTGTCTGCAGGGAGAACTGAGATGAGTAGAGAAGGCCAGGCCATGTGCTTTTTTGCAGGAGCCAACTCCATCTTTGCAGGTGATAAATTATTGACCACTCCAAATCCTGACGTGAACGAGGATATGGAAATGTTTAAACTTCTTGGTTTGAATCCACAAAAGCCATTTACCAAAATTTCACAACCTAAAACCGTGGAAGCCTCTGATTCGGAATTTGTAGCTAAAGGAGAAAAACCAAAATGGACAAGACCCGAACATAAAATAGCCAGAAACGAGGAAGCAAAAGAAAAAGGAAAGCTGGTTGCTAAGGACTAATACTACAAATAGCCGTTTAAAAACCTTTTCTTAATTTAGTTGTTTCAAAATTTTTACATTTTGGAACTTAACCTTGAACAAATCCCGCGGGAAAAGAGTCTTTCCAAAAAAGATTTCCTAAAGAAATACTTTAAACCCCAAAAACCTGTGGTTATAGAGAATTTCATTGAGGATTGGCCTGCTCATTCCAAATGGAACTTAGATTACATCAAGGAATTGGCAGGAGAGAAGACGGTGCCGCTTTACGATGATCGCCCGGTTAAGCATGACGAAGGTTTTAATGAACCTCATGCAAAAATGAAGATGAAGGACTACATTGACCTTCTAAAAAGCAAACCTACCAAGTATAGGATTTTTTTATGGAATGTCTTGAAGGAAGTGCCTGAATTGCAAAAAGATTTTACGTATCCGGATTTTGGACTTCGATTGATGAAGGGGTTACCAATGTTATTTTTTGGAGGGAGTGATTCCCATACATTTATGCACTACGACATAGATTTGGCCAATATTTTCCATTTTCATTTTGAAGGTAAAAAGCAATGTATCTTGTTCTCGCAGTCTGAAACAAGATACTTGTATAAAATCCCGCATTCCCTAATCACCAGGGAAGATATTGATTTTGATAACCCGGATTTGGAAAAATGGCCTGCTTTAAAGCATGCTAAAGGTCATATAACCCAATTGGAGCATGGTAATGTGTTGTATATACCAGAAGGGTATTGGCATCACATGAAGTACAAAAGCCCTGGATTTTCAATGAGCTTGAGGGCAATTGCCAGAAAACCGGGAAATTTTGGAAAAGCGGTCTACAACATATTGTTTATGCGGCATTTTGATAACCTAATGCGAAGAATAAAAGGTCAGGAGTGGATAGATTGGAAGAATGAAAAGGCTGTGCTTCGAACCAATAATCTCGTTTCTAAGAAGTGAAACTTGTTAAGGTTTTAATTCTTGAATTTTCTCATAGACAAGATGGCTCTCCCAACCGCGATAAAACAAATAGTCTGTCAATTTTTTCTTGCGCCTTTGGAGGTTTTCAGTATTTAGTTGTTCCCACTTTTTAATTGCAAGTTCATTAAAGGCATTCAGGTAATCTTCTTCTGAAATTTCAGAAAGTGCACATTTGATATTGAATGTGGAAATTTGCCTACGTTTTAATTCATTCACAATCCTGTTTTTGCCCCATTTTTTAATGTTGAACTTGCCTCGGGCAAAGCTTCTTGCAAAACGTTCTTCATTCAGATAGTTTTCCTGGATCAAATGGGCTACGATGACATCAATAGCCTCAGGAATCATTCGCATTTCCTTTAACTTGCTCACCACCTCTAGATGACAACGATCTTGGTATGCACAATAGCGTTCCAATTTTTGCTGTGCCTCTTGTACGGTTATGTGTTTTCTCGAAGGATATTTTCCTTGCATCAAGATTTGGATTGGTGAACCACTATTTTTTGAGATGTGGAAGTAAATACCGTCTTGGAACCTGTAGTTGTGGTTTCAGCGTCGCCCTCCACAATTTCATAAGTGCTTTTAGGGAATTCCAATTGAACGGTCCATTCAGGATTTGATTGTATTACTTCAACCTGCATACCCTGTTCTCCTTTTTTATATGAAATGGAAATTGTGTTGTCTGCAACGGCTACATTTTCCAGTTTGGCGCCTTCTTCCCATTTTTTGGGCATTTGTGGCGTAATGATGACCTTTTTCTGACTTGCCATTGGTTGTATTCCAAAAAACTGCTGTACAATTGGAATGGCATAGGCGTAAATGTTCCAGGCTTGAGTCATCATGCCGTAATCCGGAGAAACTTCATAAATACTTCCCGGAAGGGCGTAGCTAAATGTTCGGGTCATCCGTTCTAGATAATCCAATGCATCATCTGGCCTGCCGTAGTTGTTTTCTGCCACAGCCAGCACCCCAGTTGGCAATGTCATTACTGCACCGGTATAGGAAAAGACCTTACTTCCTTCAAACGAACCGAAATCCTTTCCGGCTGAATCATCTCGGTCTATTCCGGTGACAAAAACCCCAAATGGATTGGTGAATTTTTTCGCTGTATCAAGACCGATTATTGCTTTGGAACTGTCCGTGATTTTCATTTCCATAGGCGTATTGACTACCCAATTGTGATGTAGGACAAATGGTTTCAATTTCTTTGAGGGGTTATGTTGAATTTGTGCTTTTGTTGTTTCCAGTTCTTCTATGGCCCATGGTTTGTTCAAAGTATCTGCTCTAACGATGGCATCCTCAATTAGATGGATTGCCTGTTCATCTGTACCTAAAAAATCAGCGTATGACCCAAAGTCATCGGACCATAATTCGGTATTGATTTTTAAGGCTAGTTCCTTGGCCGCACTGGCATATTCTTCAGCTAGGTTGGTTTGGTCCAGTTCCATGGCCATTTTGGACGCATCATCGAAAGCGCGCTGTGTATAGGCAGCTACATCTATCATCTCGCTGTTCAAGCCATGGATTTCCATCATCCCAAAGCCGTCTGGAAATAAGTTGCCGTTGCTATCGTTTTCCTCCATTAGCCAAACAAGGCCTTTTTGTACAGTGGGGAAATATTTTTCAAGGAATTGTTTGTCTCCGTTCCAAGTGTAGATTTCCCAAATCAATGATGCAAACTGCGGGGTTTCATTAATATTTCCCTTATTGAAGACAAATCCGTTGGTTGACATTTCATGCAGGATTTTGCCATTTCCATTTACTGCATTGGACACACTATCCAAAAGTTGGATTGTTTGGTTTACGATATTGTCTTGTCCTATAGCCATATAACCTTTCAAGGCGTATTCACTATCCACACCAAACCACCATGGGTAATCCGGGATTCCCGCTCCAATACCTGTACCTATTTCGGGAACGGTTCTTACCAGCCAATCGCAATTGTATTTTAGCCATTCAAAAGTTTGCTGAAGTTCTTTATCGGGAATGGTCAATTTGGATTTCTCAGCCAACTCACCATAACGTTGCTTCTTTTGGGAAGCCATTGCATGGAAGTTCTCAAGAATGGCATTGTACGTATTTAGTGCGTTTTCTTTGGATGTATAGGATCCTGCAATTGCAAAGGTTAAGGTATTTGGAGAAGAAGTCTTTAACTTGATTGAATAGGATAGCGAATTGGATGCACCATTACCGTCGCCGGTAAAGGTATCATGTTCGTTGGGGTTCCGGTCAGACCCGAAAATGGAGAACCAAGGATTATTGGTGTCCTTAACAATCCATTTGTTGTTTTCAAAAGTACCTTGGTCTTTGGCATCAATCATTTGTGTTTCTTCACCAAGCCATGTTGGCTGTAAATCTGTATGTCCAATAAACTCAAAAGTTGCCGCAGGTACGTTGTTGGCTGAGGTGATTTCAAATTGGACTAACATGCCTTCTTGCCCATCAGGAACAAATTGCCATCTTTTGACTTCAATCTCTTTTTCTGGCCATTCAAAACGATGCATATTGGCCATGGGGTAATTAACGAACTCAATGGCATTGTTTAAAGTTAGGGTATCATTAGCTACAACAATTTGCGCATCAAATCCATCCATTAACTTAATAGGATGGTTCCATATGCCACCCATTTCACCTTTTATATGCCATCCTAAATCGGGAAAACTACCATTCTGATGTCCAACCATATAAACACGGTCGCCGGCGGTAACGTAAGGAGAGTTTAAATAATTGGTGTTCCCTTTTATAACCGGGGAATCCGATAGGATTTCTGATAGCGTTTCAGTGGAATTAGTGGTACAGCTTAGGATAAGTAATGAAAAACATAGCGTGGAGAAGGGCTTCATAATCATGGCAAACTAGGTGATACCCAAAAATACCATAATGTTCTCAATTCCGTAAAACAAAAAAGCGACCCCAAAATTGGAGTCGCTTTTGTTATCTAATTGTTTTACCGTCTTTGTTTTTAAAACGATATTCAAGGTACGTGTATGCATCCCTTGGTTGGATTTTCACCCATTTTTTATACTCTAAAAACCATTTAAAGCGTTGAGATGGGAATCCTTGGTTGAGGTAAGCGGCAATGAATGGATGGATATTCAGAATAATACCCTTGTCTTTATGATTTCCTTTCATTATGCGTTCCAAATCCGAATTGATTTTGTCAATTAGGACAATTGGTGCTTCCACTTCCTTTCCTGATCCATTGGGATTTTCCTCACTGGTTTTGATATTCATCTCTGGTCGTACCCTTTGACGGGTAATCTGTACCAGACCAAATTTACTAGGGGGAAGGATTTTGTGCTTTGCACGATCATCCTTCATTTCTTCCCTTAAATGATCAAACAACTTACGTCTGTGATCACCTTTGGTCATATCGATAAAATCAATTACTATAATTCCTCCCATATCCCGCAAACGTAATTGCCTTGCGATTTCTGATGCAGCTAAAAGGTTTACTTCCAATGCCGTATCTTCTTGGTTCTTTGCCTTGTTGGAACGATTACCACTGTTCACATCTATTACGTGAAGCGCTTCGGTATGTTCTATTACAAGGTATGCACCTCTGCTCATTGACGCTGTGCGTCCAAATGAAGTCTTTATTTGGCGTTCGATGCCAAATTTTTCATAAATGGGTGCGGAACCGGAATACAGTTTTACTATAGATTCTTTTTGAGGAGCAATTTCATGCAAGTAATCCTTGATTTGATTGTAAAGTGTTTCATCATCCACATGAATTCCTGTAAAGGAATCATTGAATACATCTCTAAGGATGGAAGAAGCTCTATTGAGTTCTACTAATACTTTGGATGGATGATCAGCTCTATGCAATCTCTTGCACATTGTTATCCATTTGGAAAACAAATTTTGAAGATCTTTGTCGAGTTCTGCAACTTTCTTGCCTTCTGCAACGGTACGTATTATTACCCCAAATCCTTTGGGCTTAATACTTTTTACAAGTCGTATTAACCTATCTTTTTCTTCTTTGCTTCCAATTTTTTGAGAAACTGAAACTCGGTCGGAAAAAGGTACCATGACCAAATAACGCCCAGCTAATGATAGCTCGGAGCTAATTCTTGGACCTTTGGTGGAAATAGGTTCTTTTACTATTTGTACCAATAATGACTGATTGGCCTTAATAACTTCGTTAATACTGCCATTCTTGTCTATATCTTTTTCAAATGGAAAATCTTTGAGGGAATAATCCTTTACTTTCCCTGTTCTTGCTTTTTTAATGAATTTTAACATGGAGGACAACTGCGGACCAAGGTCATGATAGTGCAGGAACGCATCTTTTTCATAACCTACATTTACGAACGCCGCATTGAGGCCGGTAACGGGTTTTCTTATCTTGGCTAGGAAGATATCCCCTACTGAAAATTTGTTGTCATCCTCATCTTTGTGTAATTCAATGAGTTTTCCATCCTTTAACAAGGCAAAATCGACTGCATCGGAACTAGATCTAACGATTAATTCTCTATTCACCTGAATCGATTTTTATTTACCCCAATATTGCTGGGATAAATGATTAAACAATATGTAGAATCGGTTACTACCGATTGAAATTCTTTTCGTGAATCTCTATGTCAAAGAACGTAGGTGTGAAAAGTGAAAAAGTAGTTGTAACAACTACTTTTTCTTGTGTCGGTTAGCTCTTCTACGCTTTTTGCGCTTATGGGTAGCTACCTTATGTCTTTTTCTTTTTTTACCACTTGGCATATGGCTCTTCCTTTTGTGTTAGTTATATTATTTTACTTGAACGTTGCTCTTTACACCTTCAACAAACACTTTTGCAGGTTTGAAGGCAGGAATATTGTGTGCAGGAATTTTGATGGTAGTATTCTTTGAAATGTTTCTACCTGTTTTTTCCGCTCTCGTCTTGATGATAAAGCTTCCAAAACCTCTTAAATAAACATTATCTCCATTCTCCAAGGACGATTTTACCTCCTCCATAAAAGATTCCACTGTTGCTTGTACGTCTCCTTTTTCTATACCTAGTTTTTCTGAGATTCTAGTTACAATATCTGCTTTCGTCATTTCGTATTACTGTTTTCTAATTTTTTAGGCTTGCAAATATAAAAATTAAAATTAATCTTTCGTTTAAACCCTTTAATTTTAAGTATATAAACTGCTACTTTTAACCCTTATTATTTCCTTACATGTCTTTTTCGCAGATTATTTTGGAATGGTATGGTGTTCATAAGCGGGATTTGCCTTGGAGAACTACCATTAACCCTTATAATATTTGGCTTTCAGAGATTATGCTCCAGCAAACCCGGGTAGCACAAGGTATACCTTATTATAATAAGTTCTTAGAGGCCTTCCCAACGGTACATGATTTGGCAAGGGCACCTGAAGAAAAGGTCTTGAAGCTTTGGCAAGGATTGGGTTATTATTCCCGAGCACGTAATTTGCACACTACTGCAAAAATCATAGTAGATACATATAGTGGTGAATTTCCAACAACGTATAAGGAAGTCCTTACTTTAAAAGGTATTGGTGATTATACGGCAAGCGCCATTGTTTCCATTTGTTTCAATCAACCTGAACCTGTTGTTGATGGCAATGTGTATAGAGTTTTGGCTCGATATTTTGGAGTTGATATGCCAATTAACAGCACTTCTGGGATAAAGTATTTCAAATCCTTGGCACGGGAAGTCATGGATATTGAAAATATTAGGGATTATAATCAAGGAATAATGGAGTTTGGAGCAATTCAATGCGCACCAAAAAGTCCTGATTGTGATGTTTGCCCGTTAAACCATGCTTGTGTCGCACTAAAAGAAGATAGGGTGCGGGAATTGCCAGTTAAGTTGAAAAAGGCCAAAATCAAGAGTAGATATTTCAATTATCTTGTTTTTATTGATGAACACGGGAAAACCTTATGGGAACAGCGTAAAGGAAAAGGAATTTGGCAAAATATGTATCAATTTCCGTTAATGGAAACAGATCAATCAGTTGATGTAAGTAAAATTAGGGAATTGGCCGTCAAGAATATTGGCGTGGACGTTGGAAGGGTTACCTTATATAATACGGATGTAATCATCCATAAATTATCCCATCAACACCTTTATACACAATTCTGGGTTTTGGAGTCTACCACACCACTTACAAACGGAATATCTTGGCAAAGTATATTTGATTTTCCAGTTCCTGTTTTGATTTCAGATTTTATAAAGACGTTTAAAATTTAGTACTTTTGACCAATTAAAGAATTATGAGCGGAACATTGAACAAAGTGATGCTGATTGGGCATTTGGGTGATGAAGTAAAAGTCCACTATTTTGAAGGTGGTGGATGTGTTGGACGCTTCCCATTGGCCACCAATGAGACCTACACCAGCCGTCAGACAGGAGAAAAAGTCACTAATACGGATTGGCATAATATTGTGGTTCGCAATAAAGCAGCCGAAATTTGCGAAAAGTATTTAAGCAAAGGAGATAAAGTATATCTGGAAGGCCGTTTGAAAAACAGACAGTGGCAAGGAGAGGATGGGAATACACGCTACACTACCGAGGTGCATGTCCAAGATTTCACATTTTTGTCCACTAAGCAAGAAAGTATGGCAAATACGCAGCAATCACAAAACATGCCTGCACCTGAACAAACTGCCAAACCTGTTGAACCTGCGTCAACTGCTACCGAAACCGAACAGGATGATGACCTTCCATTCTGATTCATAGCATAAACCTTAAATTGTGGATCCCGAGCCCTATTGTTTGGCATTTATCTTTACTATATTTAATGGTATGTTCACCGCTAAAGTGATTGTGCTGTTGATTCTTCTTATCTGTTCGGCTTTGATATCCGGGGCCGAGGTTGCACTTTTTGGCTTATCCCAAACAGATTTAAACGAAATGGAGGAATCGGATAGCTCGCGGGATAAGCTTATTGTAAAATTGCTGGACAGACCTAAGAAATTGTTGGCCACCATCCTTATTACCAATAATGCCATCAATATTGGGATTGTCTTATTGTTCAGTTCAATAGGCAATGTCATATTTTCAGCTATTGACCAAGTCCTATTTGGTGTTATTTCTGTTCGCTTTTTGTTGGAAGTTGTAGTTGCTACCTTCCTGATTTTGATGTTTGGCGAAATACTACCAAAAATTTATGCCAACAGGAATCGGGTTCAGTTTTCGCAGTTCATGTCTTTGCCAATACGTGTCTTGAATACGCTTTTTACCCCATTCAGTGCACCTATGAGTTCGGCAACAGGTTTTTTGCAAGAGAAATTGGGGAAACAAAAATCCAATCTAAGCGTAGATCATTTATCGCAAGCCCTTGAATTGGCCTCAGAAGGCGATACCACAAAGGAAGAACAGAAAATTCTTGAGGGTATTGTGAGTTTTGGGAACACAGATACCAAGCAAGTAATGCGTCCACGCATCGATATATTTGCTCTGAATGAGGAGATGAAATTTCCAGAAGTACTAGAGGAAATCAAAAAGAATGGCTATTCCCGAATTCCAGTGTTTTCTGAAAATATGGATAATGTACTGGGTGTCCTATATGTTAAAGACCTTCTCCCATATATTGACCGGAAAAACTTCAATTGGATGTCCTTGATCAGGGAGCCCTATTTTGTGCCTGAGAATAAAAAGTTGGATGATCTTTTACTCGAATTTCAAGATAAGAAAAACCATTTGGCGGTTGTTGTGGATGAATATGGCGGCACCTCTGGTATCGTTACCTTGGAAGATATCATTGAGGAAATAGTTGGGGATATCAGTGACGAGTTTGATGATGAGGATTTGATTTTCTCCAAGCTAGATGACTTCAATTATGTTTTTGATGGCAAAACAACCTTAAAGGATTTTTACCGCGTGGTAAAGATTGAGGATGAAGAAGATTTTGAAAATCAAAAAGGAGAATCAGAGACCATAGCGGGATTTGTATTGGAGATTTCAGGGAGTTTTCCAAAAAGAGGTGAAAAAGTATTGTTTAAGAACTACCAGTTCTTGATTGAAAGCCTAGATAAAAAAAGATTGAAACGCATAAAAGTGACTTTGCCAAATGAATCGTAGTTGGATTGTTCTTTGTAATATATTAATTCTGTTGGGTTGCAAGGATGAAACTATCCCTAAACCAAATGCAATGCTACGTTTGGAATACCCGAATGCCACTTATAGCCTAATGGACAACGAGTGCAACTATACTTTTGAGCAAAACACACTTTCGGTAATGAAAGACAGCAAAGACTGTTCTTTGGTATTGGATTATCCAATGATGAACGGCTCGGTCTACATAACATACAAGTCCGTTGAAGGGAATCTAAGGACCCTATTGACCGATGCCCAAAAATTATCTTATGAGCATGTGGTTAAAGCGGACAATATTCTTGAACAGCCTTTTGTAAATACAGAAGATAAGGTCTATGGCATGTTCTATGAAGTCAGTGGTGATGCAGCTTCACAGTCCCAGTTTTATGTAACGGATAGCATTAATCACTTTGTGACAGGTTCGTTGTATTTCTACGCCAAACCCAATTATGACTCCATACTTCCGGCTGCGGTATATCTTCAGAAAGATATCCGTAGGATCATGGAAACCCTTAAATGGAGTGAATAATACTACTATTCTTTGCCTAACAGCGCTTCTGCATTTGCAATACTGGAGTTTATCTGCTCTTTTAGGTCCTTTACTTTTACTTCCTCTAAATCCAGCCATTTTTGCTTTTCATCAGAAAGTGCCTTGCCATTTAATATTTCATCCGAGTCAAAACGGTCACCAAATCCTTTCATCCAATCCATCATGGAATTATGGGCGGCTTGAAGGTCTTTCATGGCAGCTTCATATTTAAGTCCCATTTCAGTTGTATCGATTTTGGTATTTAATTCCCCGACCAATTTTCCAAGGGTGCTCATTTTTGGCATCACCTCGTCATGGATTGCCATTACTTGTTCCATTTGAGAAGGGCCTTCAACCTCCTTTTCTTTTTCTTTACAGGAGAATGATAAAGTCAAAAGCAATATGGTTAGATAAACGTAGTTTTTCATTTTTTAGATTTTTTATTGAAAATTCTTGATGTAAAAATATTGAATCTCAACGCAGAATATATACTGAAACTTTAAAAACATTCAGAATCGTCAATTAAACGCAAATACTATTTTTGGTTTTTTAAAAAGAAAAAAGGCGCCCATATTTTTGAGCGCCTTTTTCGATTATTGTTTTTTGGATTTACTCAAAATCAGATGGTACCACCCCTTCATTTACTTTGATTTCCTTTATCTGAAACTCAAAATTTTGAGGTCCAAAGGATTGTGTCATCTTAAAAGGAAATTGAATCCCCGAAACTTCTTGATACGCGTCGTAAATCAAGGTGTTTGGGATTGCTTGGCCTTGGATATCTTCGATGCTTACCTCTTGCAATTTTAATCCCGTTTCAGTATCGTAATAGCAATATTTGTTTTCGGTGATTTTAAGTTTATAGGCCTTTTTATCGCCAATGGTCTCTACACCTTCAACACTAATGTTTCCGGCTATTAGATAGTTCAATTCCGGAAATGCTGCAGATTCTTCTTTGATACGTTCAATCTCTTCAGGGGTTAGGTCTTTGCGTTGACCTTGTGCAATAGCGTACCCGGAATCACCATCCAGAACTTGTTTTTGCACCGAATTTCCCTGCACTTTAATATTCTGCATGAATTGATTTTTATCGGTCTTTTTCATTTCCAATTCCAGGGTCATTCCTTGCATTTCGGCTTCTGCTATCAAGGCAAATGAACTAACACCTTCCAATTTGGTTTTGCCGCCAATTACTTCAAGGTACTTCTCCAAAATAGATGTTGCATTAACACCGTCAGGAAGAGGGGCCGAATAATCAGGTTTATCAGTCTTGGTTGCATTTTTATCAAAATACAATACAGGAACTTTCTTGTCTTTATAGGTAACCTTTTCAAGGTTTTCCATCACTTCGCTTCCTTTTCCAGCAACCACAATTCTAGAATTGGAAGTTGTAAAGTGTTTTTGAGCTGCTTTCTGAACGTCTTCAATAGTTATCTTATCAATCCGCTCCAAATAGTTTTTATAGAAATCTTTATCAAGCCCCTCAGTCTCAATATTCAATGCATAATTTGCTACAGTTGCCGGACTTTCCAAGGCCATCACAAAACTACCTGCGTATTCTGCTTTGGCGTTTTTCAGTTCCTCTTCTGTTATGGGTTCCTGTATTATACGGTCTATTTCGTGTAAGATTTGGACAATTGAACTGTCGGTTACCATATTACGAACTTGGGCAAAGGCATTAAAACGCATGGGGCTGTATTTGTTATCCCGAATACTGGAATAACTACCATACGTGTACCCCTTATCTTCTCGCAGATTTTGATATAGTCTAGCTTGCGAACCCCCACCAAGAATCCTATTTGCAAGTAGTGCAGGTAAGTAATCCGGGTCTTTCATTTGAAGCTTCGTGATGTTCTGAACCGTGACCTCCGATTGCACTGCATTGGGCATATCAACAAAGTTGATTTGGCTATACTGAACATCTGTGGGTTCTGCATAGCTAAAGGAAGGTGGCGTGGCTTTAGACCATGGTGTGAAATGAGTCGTTACCAATTCTTTCGCGGTTTCAAAATCAACATCACCAAGAATGACCAAATAAGCATTGGCAGGCACAAAATATGATCTATAATGCTGGTCTACGTCTGCCAAGGTTACGTTATTCACTGTCGCCTCAGAAGTAATTTCCCCAAACGGATGCTTTTTACCGTAAGCAAGGGCAGATTGCACTCTATAAGCAATAGCGGATACATCTTTTTCTTCCGATTTTAGACCGGTTAAAATGCGGTTTTTCTCGGTGTCGAATTCTTCTTGGGTAAAATTGGGATTAAGAGCGGCATCAGCCATTAATTCCAATATCCTAGGGAAATATTTGGACAAACAGGATGCTGTAGCACTTTGGTCTCCAATACTGATACTCGCACCCAAGAAATCCACTTCTTCATAAAAATCATCTTTGGGGATAGACTTGGAACCTTTACCCATCAAACTTGCAGTTAAGCTGGCCACGCCTGCTTTATCACCTTCTAAAATTGGTGGATTGTCTATAGTTAAGTGCATGGAAACCCTAGGCAGTTTATGATTTTCTGCTACCATAACCTTCAAACCATTATTAAGTTCAAATTGGGTGGGTTCTTTTAAATTGACTTCAGGTGCAGGTCCTCTTTTGGGAGGTTTGGTGCGGTCAATTTGTCCGTGTGATAATGCGGCAAACAATACAATAAAACTAAATACGATATACTTTTTCATGCTAATTGGCTTCATTTTGTTCCGGTAAATATTCAAGTTCCACACGTTGATTGACCTTTAAATATTTTTTGGCCACTTCCATAATCTCTTCCCTGGTAATAGATCTATAGATTTCAATCTCCGTATTGATCAGATTTGTATTGTCTCGTAACATGTAATTTTCGGCAAGTGAATTTGCAATTCCAGAGATGCTACTATTGGCATTCACAAAATTGTTTTCAAATTTGTTTTGCAGTTTTTGGTAATCCTTTTCCGAAATCAATTCGGATTGTATTTTCAATATCTCCGCATCAATTTCGTTTTTGATATCCTGAATTGAGTTTTCGCCTACTGGTAAACCACCTACCACATAACAACTGTAATCTTCGGCGTTTATAGGGACTGAGAAAATTTGAAGGGCAATTTTCTTTTCGTCTACTAATTTTTTATAAAGTTTGGAGCTTTCCCCGTCACTTAAATAGGTAGAGATCATATCAACCACATAGGCTTCTCGTTCTGCCTGACCAGGGGTTCTATATGCCAACAAAATGGCTGGTATTTGAATATTGGAATCGTAATGAACCGCTTTTTTGGTGTTAACAATTGGGTCCTCAATTATGGTGGTTCTTTTTATGTCAGCTCCTCTAGGTATTGGTCCAAAGTAATCTTGGATCATACTTTTGGTTTTGGCGGAATCTATATCACCAGCAACCACCAGTACTGCGTTGTTTGGCACATAAAATGTTTCATTGAATTTTTTAAAGTCATCCAATGTTGCACTTGCAATATGATCCATGGAACCGATAACACCCCATCGGTATGGGTGCTTGGTATAAAGATTTTTAAGTAGGACTTCAAAAAATGCACCATATGGGGAATTATCCACACGGGAACGACGTTCTTCCTGCACCACCTCCTTCTGGGTGTCCACTCCAATTTGTCCAATTATAGGATGCATTAGTCGTTCAGATTCTAACCACAATCCCGTTTCCAAGCTGTTGGATGGAAATGTTTCGTAATAATACGTGCGGTCCAAAAAGGTATTTGCATTATTGCCACCACCAACGGAGGAGACTATTTTATCCCATTCGCCACGTTTAATATTTTTTGTCCCCTCGAATAATAAGTGTTCAAAAAAGTGGGCAAATCCTGTTTTTTCTGGATTTTCATCCTTGGAGCCCACATGATACATAACCGAAGTTGTGACCACAGGGGCAGAATTGTCTTGATGCAGAATAACATGAAGTCCATTATCAAGATCATATTCCTCAAAGACTACCTGCTGGGCAAAAAGAAACCCAAAGCTGCTAAATGTTAGAATTGCGGATAGTAGGTATCGCTTCATTAGAATTAGAATTTAAATTATTGTATTGATTTAGTGTGGAACTATTGATTGATGTTACACTAAATATAGGTTAAAATTTAAAAGTTTTAAGTTAATTTACTTTAGTCTTTTGCAATAAACACTAGCATAATTGCCCAACATTCAGTAAATTAAAGGATCCACCGCAAAATTTATTGAAATGAAAAATCTCACCCTCCCAATCCGATTTGGAATTGTGACCAGTGCCTGTTTGATGGCCTATTTCTTGATTTTGTCCCTTATGGGTAAACACACCAATGTTTTCTTTAGTTTGTTCAATGGCATAATTACTGGATTTGGGATCTATGAAACCATTAAGTACACCAAGATGCGTGAGGGGAATGATTTTAATTATGGAAAAGGATTTGCAGCGGGAGTTACCACCGGCTTTGTAGCCACACTTTTGTTTACCATTTTCTTTGCGTTCTATGCAACGGAATTAAGCGGAAGTTTTTTAACGGAACTCTCGGATGTGTGGTCCAAGGATTACAGTAATTTTGAAGGCATTGTATTCTTTACAGTAGCCGTTATGGGTTTTGCTACCACCTTGGTTTTGACGTTATCCTTTATGCAGCTTTTCAAAACGTCAAATAATCCTAAAAAATAATTGGTTAAATAGCCCAAGAATACTTGTTAATTAAGGATTTAAGGCTATATTTGCACCCGCTAATTTCAATAGCGCCAAAGTAATTTAATCTAATTAACGCATTATGTACGCAATTGTAGAGATGGCAGGGCAGCAATTCAAAGTTGCAAAAGACCAGAAAGTGTACGTTCACCGTTTGCAAACAGAAGAAGGTAAAAAGGTAACTTTTGACAAGGTGCTTCTTTTGGAGGATAATGGAAACGTAACTGTTGGCGCCCCAGTCATAGAAGGTGCAGCCGTAGAGGCAAAAGTAGTTAAACACCTAAAAGGAGATAAGGTAATTGTTTTCAAAAAGAAAAGACGTAAAGGTTACCGAGTGAAAAATGGTCACAGACAATCTTTAACTGAAATAGTAGTTGAGAGTATTGTTGCAAAAGGTGCCAAAAAAGCTGCTCCAGCAAAAGCAAAAGCTGAAAAGCCAGTAGCGGAACCTAAAAAGGAGGCAAAGCCAAAAGCGGCTGCTCCTAAGAAAGAAGCTCCTAAAAAGGAAGTAGCAGAGGATTTGAGTTCAAAAACTGTTGCTGAATTGAAGGAATTGGCAAAAGCCAAAGGTATTTCCGGAATTTCTTCCATGAAGAAAGCAGAGTTGATTGAAGCGTTATCAAAATAATAAAGAACTAAAATTTATATATCATGGCACACAAGAAAGGTGTAGGTAGTTCGAAAAACGGTAGAGAATCAGAATCGAAACGACTTGGGGTCAAGATTTTTGGTGGACAAGCAGCAATTGCAGGTAACATTATCGTTAGACAAAGAGGTACAAAACACAATCCAGGTGAAAACGTATACGCCAGTAAGGATCATACCTTGCATGCCAAAGTTGATGGTATTGTAAGATTCCAGAAAAAAGCTGGAGGTAAATCTTTCGTATCCATTGAGCCTTTTGAGGCATAAGGACACGGTTTTAAAAAAAATAAACGCCTTACTTTAAGAAGTAGGGCGTTTTTTTATGCTTATTTAGAAGCTAATAGTGAATAACAATTCAGTATTTAAAACCTAAGTTTTCTTTTGCGGGCGGTAATTTCCCAAGTATCGGTTTTAACGCCCGCTTCTATCAAGGAAACTTCATCATGTAGATTAATGGTGGGGCAAACATGATAGGGAACTCCGTACAGCACATCGCCAACATGATACTGGTCCCAGTCCTGCACTTGGATTACGCCATGTTCTTCACTTTGCGAAACAAGTTCGTAGTTTTCTAAATTGAGAAACTTGATTCGTTTATCAATTGGGTTTTCGGAGGCGATAGATTTATGACCCATATCAACAGTTATGATTCCTTCAGTTGGTTTGGAAATAATCCTTGTAACCAAGAGTGCGGCATAATTGAATTTTTGCTCCTTAAGTTTGTCGGAATAGCCCCAATCCCATAAAACACAGGTTCCTGGACTGGTAACTCTATTTTTCTTGAGCAAATGTGAAGTAAAGGAAGGCGTTCCTCCACAAATCATTTGAAGTGAAGGATGTTGCGCTTTCAAACGTTCAAATATTTCTGTAATAGCTCCAAATCCAGATTCGATTTTTTCATTTCTGAGGTTAAAATCGGTGTCGCGTAGATGACCATCGTAAACATGGAAACCGCTAAAAATCAAATTAGGACTTTCCAAGAGTGCATCAATTAACTCAAGTAATCCAGCACCAACTTCAATTCCTGAGCGGTTCATGCCATTGTTTATGTCAATATAAACACGTAGAGAAATCCCAATTTGACCGCATTTGTCGTTTAGAACTTTGACCGTGTCGAGACAGTCCACAATTGTCGAGAATTCAACGTGCTGATAATTTTGCGCCAAGTCCAACAATCGCTCCACTTTAGGTCCTACTAGTTGATGGGCAATTAAAACGGAACCGGCGCCAGCTTCCGCGGCAATTTCAGCCTCAGCAATGGTGGAAGCCTTGAAACGTCCAATTCCAGAAGCGACCAAAACTTCCATCACCTTGGGCATTTTGTTGGTTTTGATATGTGGCATGAGTCGCTCCATCTCTCCATCGACACCTGTAATCATGTGTTCGATATTTTGTGTTAAATGTTCCTTGTAAACTGCTACTGAGGGCGAGTCTATAGTGTCAATATTTTTAATTTCCCACCACATGTTGGTCATAATATAGGTTTAGAGGTAATGTACTCAATTGTTGATAATCAAGTACCGCTTAAGTTTGCTTTTTAATAATATCACGGACAATTTTTAGATGATGTAGCGTATGCAGTTTTAGAAACCGCTTCGTTTGGTTTTTATTGATGTTCTTGAAATAAGGATGCTTAAAATGAGCCCTCGCATCTAATTGTTCCAATTCCGAAACACATCCTCTAGCAGTAGCCAATTGATCATAAATACCATTAGTCTCTATCACATCAGAAGGTCTGACCGATCTTGGTGCTTTCGCCACTCCTCTGGGGATGTATCCTGTTACAAAAACCATGGTTCGGATAAAACTGTAACTAGGTTTGAATTCCTCTGGATTGGATTTTTGTAAAATGGCACAGGTGGCAATTATTACTTTGAGCATATGGTCTAGATGCCATGCTACATCCACTTTGGAGACCATCGAACTCTTGGAATCCCGGTGCGCTATATATCCGATTATCCGAGAAAATTCTTCATCCAAAAAGGTTGGTGGATGGTTAGGATCTGTTTTCAACAAAAATTGATTAAGCGTTTATATAACAATCGAAGATATAAAAAGAAACCCTCGCAATTGCGAGGGTCCTATATATTGTTTTCCAAGTTGACCCTTGGTCATCCACGTTGTTAATACCTGTAGTATTCTGGTTTGAAAGGTCCTTTGACCGTAACGCCGATATAGGATGCTTGATCTTCGCGTAATTCGGTCAATTCCGCACCTAAACGTGCCAAATGTAACTTGGCCACTTTTTCATCCAAGTGTTTAGGAAGCATGTAAACATCATTTTCATACTTGTCACTATTGTTCCAAAGCTCAATCTGCGCCAAGGTTTGATTGGTAAATGAGTTACTCATTACAAAACTTGGGTGACCAGTGGCACAACCAAGATTCACCAAACGGCCTTCAGCCAAAACAATAACATCCTTTCCGTCTATGGTGTATTTATCTACTTGTGGTTTTATTTCATCTTTAGTTGAACCATAAGTATCATTCAACCAGGCCATATCGATTTCGTTATCAAAGTGCCCAATATTACATACAATGGCTTTATCCTTCATTCCTCTGAAATGTTCTTCGCGAATGATATCCTTGTTTCCTGTGGTAGTGATGACCACATCAGCTTTCCCAACTACAGTTTCTAACTTTTTCACTTCATATCCGTCCATACAGGCCTGAAGTGCACAAATAGGATCTATTTCAGTAACGGTAACAATAGCTCCAGCGCCTCTAAAAGAAGCGGCAGTTCCTTTACCAACATCACCGTATCCGGCAACAACTACTTGTTTCCCCGCGAGCATGGTGTCCGTAGCTCTACGAATAGCATCAACGGCACTTTCACGACATCCATATTTATTGTCAAATTTTGATTTGGTCACTGAATCATTGACATTGATAGCAGGCATGGGAAGTGTACCATTCTTAACTCTTTCGTATAAACGGTGTACGCCAGTTGTAGTTTCCTCAGAAAGACCTTTAATTGCTGCAGTCAACTCTGGATATTGGTCCAATACCATATTAGTAAGATCACCTCCATCGTCCAAAATCATATTCAGTGGTTGCCTCTCTTCACCAAAAAACAAAGTTTGCTCAATACACCAATCAAACTCCTCTTCATTCATACCCTTCCATGCATATACTGGGATTCCAGCTGCAGCAATAGCAGCTGCGGCATGGTCTTGAGTGGAAAAAATATTGCAAGAACTCCATGTAACATCGGCACCAAGCTCCACCAAGGTTTCAATAAGAACCGCAGTTTGAATGGTCATATGCAGACATCCAGCAATTCGCGCGCCCTTCAAAGGTTGCTCGTCTTTATACTCCTCACGTAACGACATCAGTCCTGGCATTTCAGCCTCAGCCAACTCAATCTCTTTTCGCCCCCAATCAGCAAGGGAAATATCTTTTACCTTAAAAGGTACATACGGAATTGTCTTTGTACTCATCTTTGTTTTTAATTAACTTTATGTAGCTTAGCTTTTACAGTCAGCAAAGATACGAAATCACCCAACTATTAGTCGTGCCATTATATAAAACCATTACGGTATCACCCACTACATCGGTATACATTTGGAAAGTTACTGAATTGGAAGAAGAATTGTCCAAAGATGTGGTACTTACGGATCATTGTGCAAATCGAATGAATAGCATGAAGTCCGAGTTTCATAGGCGCGCTTTTCTCAGCATACGGCATTTAATGAAAGAGGCAGATTATGTTGACCACGATCTGTATTATGATGATTTTGGCAAGCCACATTTGCATGATGGCAACCATATATCGATAACCCATTCACATAACTTCACGGGAATCATTGTAAGTTCTACAGATGAAGTAGGGATTGATATTGAGATGCAGCGTGATAAAATCTTACGGATTGCCAATAAATTCACCCCTTTAGAGGAGTATAGGACCTTGGCGAACACAGAAGCAATAATCCGAAAATTGACTATAGTTTGGGGTGCAAAAGAATCGCTATATAAAATCTATGCGCAACAGGGACTTAGTTTTTTGAAGCATATTGATGTCATGGATTTTGCCTTTGATGATAAACGTACAGTGGCAAAGATCACGCACCAAGGAAACAAATCACATTACGGTATTGAGTTTTTGGAATTTGAAGGTTTTACTTGTGTCTTTGCGCAGAAGATGATGGGGCGTTGATAATACCCACTTTTTACTAGCTTTGCGGCTTAAATCCTCCTAACCTATGAACATTTCGGTAGAACTTACCTTAACCCCTCTTCAGGATAATTTTGAACCACCTATCATTGATTTTATTAAAAAACTGAGAGCTTCCGGGCTAAAGGTTCTTGAAAATCCGTTAAGCACCCAAGTTTACGGAGACTACGACGCAGTGATGGAATTACTGCAAACAGAAATTAAAGCGACCTTTATTAATTTGGAACATGTGGTTTTGACAATGAAGATGGTAAAATCTGACCGTAGTGGATATGAGCCAAATTTTTGAATGGATATTTTCCCAGTACGCTGGAGTTCCTACCCATATTATTGTTCTAGAGCTTGTTAGTGTTGTTTTTGCATTACTAAGCGTATGGTATTCCAAACGTGAAAATATTCTTGTATATCCAACCGGAATAATAGGTACTGGTATTGCGGCTTACATCTTGCTTTTTTGGGGGTTGTTGGGTGATATGCTCATCAACACCTACTATTTTATCATGAGTATTGTGGGATGGTACATGTGGACACGAAAAGTTGATGACACACATTTTGTTCCAATTACCAAGACAACCAAGAATGAAAAAAAATGGTCAGTCCTATTGTTTATCGGAACTATTGTTTTTGTTTCTGTTGTTTATGCCATTGCCGATAAGTTCAATGTATGGACTGCTTATGTGGATACCCTGACAACCGCCATCTTTTTTGTGGGTATGTGGTTAATGGCCAAAAAGAAACTGGAGAACTGGATATATTGGATTGTGGGTGATATCATTACAGTACCTTTGTATGCCTATAAAGGACTAATTTTTAGCTCACTCCTTTATTTTTTGTTAACCATAATTGCCATTTACGGGTATAAGGCATGGAAGAAAAACTTAGGCAAGAGCCCTCAAACCTTGTTAAAGTAGTCCTATTTGGACCGGAATCAACAGGAAAAACTACACTTTCCCAACAATTAGCTAGGCACTATAATTCTGTTTGGGTTCCAGAATATGCGCGGGAGTATCTACAGAACAAATGGAACAACGAACGCAAAACCTGTGAACCGAAAGATCTTTTGCCCATTGCATATGGGCAGATGACATTGGAAAATGAGCTTACCAAAAAGGCAACCGATGTTTTGATTTGCGACACCGACCTACTTGAAACAAAGGTGTATTCCGAAGCCTATTACTTAGGTTATTGTGACCCTTTATTGGAGAAGCATGCATTGGAGAATAGTTATCACCTTTATTTTCTAACCTACATAGATACACCATGGGAGGCAGATGACCTTCGGGATAGACCAAATGAAAGACAACGGATGTTCGATTATTTCCATGATACCTTGAAGAAATATGATCGGAATTTCGTTATTTTAAAGGGAGATAAATCCACTCGATTAGCAACAGCAGTCAAACATATAGATAAACTCCTAAATTCTATGACCAACCTAAACCAAAACGACTTGGATCAGCTTCAAAAAAAAGGGATTTCCAAGGAAAAAGTCGAGCAACAAATAGAAACGTTTAAAGCTGGAATTCCATTTGTGGATTTAGTGAAAGCGGCCGTTGTTTCAGATGGAATACTTCGCTTTTCTGAATCTGAACAGGAAGAATATGTACAATACTTTGAACAGTCAAGAGGAAACTTGCATCTACTCAAATTTGTACCGGCATCTGGTGCGGCGAGTAGAATGTTCAAGGCAACATTCAATTTTTTGGACGCCTTTGATCCAAGCCAAGAGACACTTGCTGACTATTTTAAGCGTACCGTGGATTCGGCAATGGAGAGTTTCATTTCAAGTATATCTCAATTTCCATTTTACAATTTGATAATGGAACGCATTAAAGAAAAAGCCAAAAACAAGGATGAAGAAGCCTATTTGTTTGTTAAGGAAATGTTGGTAGACCAAGGACTGAATTATGGCTTTTATCCAAAAGGATTACTTCCTTTTCATAAGTATAACGATATCTCCTCAACTCCGTTTGAAGAACATTTAAAGGAGGCTGCTTTATATGCCAAAACCGATGGAAAGGCCAATTTGCATTTTACGATTTCGGAACAGCACAATGCGATGTTCAAGGAAGAGCAACAAAATTCTGGACCTAGGGTTTCAGCAGCAACCACAACTGATTTCAATATATCGTATTCCAATCAAAAGCCCTCAACCGATACGATAGCGGTGGATATGGACAACAATCCCTTCAAAAACAATGATGGGTCTATATTGTTTAGACCTGGAGGACATGGGGCTTTGATAGAAAATTTGAACGATCAAGATGCAGATATCATTTTCATTAAAAACATTGACAATGTTGTAATTGATGAAAATCTGGAGGCAGTGGCCAATAGTAAAAAGATGTTGGCAGGAATCTTGAAAAAAGTGCAGGATCAGGCTTTTAAATATGCAAAATTGTTGGATGGAGGTTTAATCGATGAATCAACCCAAGATGCGATAAAATCATTTTTGGAAAAGGAACTGAATGTTCGGTTTTCCAACGATTTTGATGGTATGACTACCCAAGATAGATTGAAGCTGCTACAAGATAGAATCAATAGACCAATTCGGATATGTGGTATGGTAAAGAATGAAGGTGAACCTGGGGGTGGCCCATTCTGGATAAAAGATAGTGCAGGAAATGTTTCGTTACAGATAATAGAATCAGCACAAATAGATACTTCCAATTCCGCTCAAGCATCAATTTTGAAGAATTCCACCCATTTTAACCCTGTAGATTTGGTGTGTGCGGTTAGAAACTACAAAGGTGAAAAATTTGACCTACTGCAATTTGTAGATGAGAAACAAGGATTTATCACGGAAAAAACCAAAGAAGGAAAAGAACTCAAAGCACTGGAACTACCTGGGCTGTGGAATGGAGCAATGGCATATTGGAATACCTTGTTCGTGGAGGTGCCCTTGGTAACCTTCAATCCTGTAAAGACTGTAAACGACTTATTGAAACCTTCACATCAAGTCTAGACAGTGTATTTCAAAATTTAAAAGCCTCGCATCGTCGAGGCTTTTTTTTATGTAAATGTGACTTCTTAAAATATTTGGTGTCCAATAAATAGAAAGTAAATTACGATGAGGTGATGAGCATCGTAAAAGTCTAAATCTAAGCATAAGTAGCTTAGTTTTTTGGTTGGTTGATTTGGTTGAAGGTCGTACAAAGTGCGACCTTTTTTTGTGACTTAATGCAAATAGCAGTGTCAAATTAAATAGAAACCAAAACCATGCTATTTACCATTGTACTGACCATTAGTATCATTTCGTTTGTTCTGGCTATGATATTGGCAATACCACAAGTAAGAAAGGATTACAAGGCAAGGAAACGTAAGAAAAAAGGGTAATGCTATGCAAACACTAACCATGCGTTATCCATAGTGCCGGTGGGCGATCGCTGCCCCATGCAAGGTCAACTATTGGCACACAAAGCTCCGAGAAATCGGAGCTTTTCTTTTTTTGAAATTAGCCACTCTTTAGTTGTGAGAAGTGAAATGAGGTAGTACATTTGCGCCATCTCAAAGGGGTGCTTGTATATATCAGGCTGAGATTATACCCAATGAACCTGGGCGGGTAATGCTGCCAAGGGAATACGCAAAGCGTATCTTGGAATTTCTATGTTTCCGCGGAAACAAACATCAATTATTAACCAGAATAATGGCCCCTTTTATTCGTAAACAATTTTACGGATGAAACCATTTAGCTCAATGCGAACGCAAAAAAAGATATCATGGCGTCGCAAAAATTCATCACTGTCATTTTTACTCTTTTTGGGAATATCATTGACCGCAATGGCCCAGGAAAATCAAACGGACACCATCCAAGGAACCAAGGTTGTCCTTGATGAAGTATTGGTGCAAGCCATACGGGTGACTAAGGAGTTCCCAATCACTTTTTCCAATTTGGATAAGGAAGAGATTGCACCACGAAACTTGGGTCAGGACATCCCAATTTTAATGAATTACCTTCCGGCAGTTGTGACCACTTCTGATGCGGGTGCAGGGGTTGGATACACAGGCATACGTGTTCGAGGAAGTGATGCCACCAGAGTCAATGTCACCATTAATGGAATACCATACAATGATGCTGAATCACAGGGTACATTTTGGGTAAATATGCCCGATTTTGCCTCTTCTACCCAAAGTTTACAGTTACAAAGAGGAGTTGGAACGTCTACCAATGGGGCAGGTGCTTTTGGAGCGAGTCTTAACCTATTGACAGATGCTTTTTCTGAGGAAGCATACGGACAAATTTCTTCCTCGATTGGAAGCTTCAATACATTACGCAACAATGTAAAGTTCAGTACTGGGCTCATGAATGAGCATTTTGAACTTTCTGGTAGGCTCTCAAGAATTACTTCGGACGGCTATATTGACCGTGCAAGCTCCCAGTTGGATTCTTATTTCTTACAGGGAACATACAAGGACGACAACACCTTGGTCAAAGCATTGCTTTTTGGAGGACATGAAGTAACCTACCAGTCTTGGTTTGGCATTGATGCCGCAACCTTGGAGAGCAACAGAACGTTTAACCCAGCAGGGATGTATACGGATGAAAATGGAGTGACCCAATTCTATGACAAAGAAGAGGACAATTACAAACAAGATCATTTTCAATTGCATTGGAATGAAACATTAAATCCAAATTGGAGCGCGAACATTGCGGTACACTACACACGCGGTAGGGGTTATTTTGAACAATTTAGGGAAGACGATGATTTTGCTACCTATGGTTTTGAACCAATTGACGTAAATGGAGAAACTGTAAACACTACGGACTTAATCCGAAGACGATGGTTAGATAACGATTTTTATGGTACAGTGGCTTCCGTGAACCACACCAAGGAAAATCTGGATTTGATTATTGGAGGGGGTTATAACGTTTATAAAGGTGATCATTTTGGAGAAGTGATCTGGGCAAGATTTGCGGGGAATAGCTCCATTAGAGATCGCTATTATGATGATAATTCTACCAAGACTGATTTCAATTCCTACATTAAGGCAAATTACAAATTGGATGGTCGTTGGAGTATTTTCGGAGATTTGCAATACCGAGGTGTTGGCTTTGAGGCCAATGGTGAAGAAACAGGACTAGTGGATGATACTTTTAATTTCTTTAATCCAAAGGCAGGTATCACATTCAATTTGAACAAGAACAACAATTTTTACTTCTCTTATGCCAGAGCCAATAGGGAACCCAACAGGAATGATTACGAAAATGGTAATCCAAGACCTGAAAAACTAAACGATTTTGAATTGGGCTGGCGTTACGTTTCGTCAAGTTTCCAATTGAATGCCAATGCATATTATATGCGTTATAAGGATCAGTTGGTGCTCACTGGTGAGTTAAATGATGTTGGTGCACCATTACGAGCCAATGTTGGTGACAGTTACCGTCTAGGACTTGAACTTGATGCCAACATTTCATTGGGAAGCCAATGGGTCATTCGCCCAAACATAGCCTTGAGCGATAACCGAAATGTGGATTTTGTATTCCAAAGAGATGGTTCGCTTCAGGATTTAGGAAACACCAATATCGCTTATTCCCCTAACCTAGTCGCCGGAAACATATTGGCGTTTATGCCAAATGAAAATGTGCAGATTTCAGTATTATCCAAATTCGTAGGCAAACAGTACATGGGGAATATAGATTCTGATACATCGGTTTTGGATAGCTATTCCCAAACGGATTTGAATGTACAATACGTGATCAATACCAACTCATTTGTTAAGAGTATTGTACTTTCTGGTTTGGTGAATAATCTATTTGATGCCGATATCGTATCAAACGGTTACTTTTTCACTTTTGATGATGATTTTTCAAATCCTGGAACCATCACAACAGTTGAAGGAGCTGGGTTCTATCCTCAAGCAGGTATTAACTTATTAGTAGGGGCCACACTGAATTTTTAGTACATTAAAAGTAGAGTAATAAAGGGATTCTGTACATTTATCCATATGACAGAATCCCTTTCTTTTTTAAATACAGCTGCAGTCCGATGGGGTGTTATTGGCTGCGGTGGCGTAACTGAAATCAAGAGCGTGCCCGCTTATCAAAAAACACCTGGTTTTGAAGTAGCGATGGTCATGGGCAGGAGTGAATCAAAAGTTGCGGATTATGCAAAAAGACATGGCATCCCAGAATGGACTACAAATGCTGATGAACTTATAGAAAACCCTGGAATAGATGCCATCTATATTGCTACACCTCCTGATTCGCATAAGTTTTACGCATTAAAAGTGGCAAAGCACAAAAAACCTTGCTGTATAGAAAAGCCAATGGCTCCAAATTATGCGGATAGTTTGGAAATGGTAGAAGCATTTGCCGCAGCTGAAGTTCCATTATTCGTTGCCTATTACAGAAGATCGTTGCCGCGCTTTCTAAAAGTAAAGGAATGGTTGGATGACAAATTGATCGGAGAGATTCGACATATTCATTGGACCAAGACCAAATCGCCAACTCCAATTGATGAATCTGGTTCATGTAACTGGCGAACAGATAAGGCAATTGCACCAGGGGGGTATTTTGATGATCTGGCAAGCCATGGATTGGATTTGTTCATCTATTTATTGGGAGATATCAAGAAGGCAAATGGACTGGCTGTGAATCAACTTGGACTTTATTCTGCCGCTGATAGTATATGCGGCAATTGGCTTCATGAAAATGGAATTACAGGTGAAGGGTACTGGAATTTTGGAACCCATTTTCGGGAAGATAAGGTCGAAATACATGGGTCTGAGGGCAAAATTACATTTGCAGTTTTGGATGAGGCTCCATTGGTATTGGAAAATGCTTCAGGCAAAAAGACGTTGGAAATCGAAAACCCAAGGCATGTACAGCACTTTCATGTGCAAAACATCCATGACCATCTTAAAGGATTATCCAAACATCCATCTACCGGGACTACCGGGTTACAAACAAGTTGGGTTATGGATAAAATTTTGGGAAACTAATTGGAAATAGTCACAACATCCCCGTTTCGTACTGCCCTGTAAAACAATAAGTCATAATACCGATTACCATCATCTGGCCTGTTCAATTGCTGGCCTGTAAACAAGCTATAGGTGAAATCCTCACACGAACAAGTAACATTCTGGCCGTCCAACTGAAGGGTTGAACAACTACTAGGCGTATGATTAGGGCAACTGGCTTCAAAAGCGAAAAACGTATCCAGGCCAGTACGCATAACATAGGCACCTCGTGTACCAACACCATTATTACCCACATAAACTGGATTACCAATGTTGCTGAGGTCATTATACAATGGTAGATTCAAATTCAAATCAAACCTAAAACTTACCTCTTGCAGATAGGGATTTCTGTTGGTCGGGTCCGATTCACAGGATATAAGTAAAATCAATAATGGAAGGCCCCAGATGTATTTCATAGCACGGATTTGATAGTATTACAGCGGCAAAATTGGTCAAAAATTGCCTATATTTGCGTTAAATCCTCGCAAAAACTATGTTGAACGTAGTTGCAGTAGAGGATTTTTGTATTTGTAGCGAAACAGTGCATTGGGAAAATTTTTCATTTTCTCCAATGTTCTTTTGCTTTTAAAAAAGGACGATATGAGTAAAGTATCTTATTATACAGCTGAAGGATTAAAAAAGCTTCGAGAGGAATTAAATCATCTAAAGGATGTAGAGCGCCCAAAAGCTTCACAGGCTATAGCAGAAGCAAGAGATAAAGGAGACCTTTCTGAAAATGCGGAGTACGATGCAGCCAAAGAGGCTCAAGGCCTTTTGGAAATGAAAATCTCCAAAATGGAAGAAACCTTGTCCAACGCACGACTAATAGATGAATCTCAGTTGGATACTTCAAAAGTATTGGTATTGTCCACTGTTAAGCTAAAGAACCAGACCAATGGGATGGAAATGAAATATACTTTGGTAGCTGAGAGTGAGGCCGATTTGAAGGCTGGCAAAATATCAGTAACATCTCCTATAGGAAAAGGTCTCTTAGGGAAGTCGGTAGGTGATGTGGCGGAAATACAAGTACCTAACGGAACGTTAAAGTTTGATATTTTGGAAATTACAAGAGCCTAAAAGCATTAAAAAGTTCTAATTTTAATCCTGTCGAAAGACGGGATTTTTTAGTTCAGAACCAAACCAAACCACACCTAATGCCTAGTATATTCACCAAAATCATAAATGGGGATATTCCCTGCTATAAAATTGCCGAGGACGAAGATAATTTCGCTTTTTTGGATATCAACCCCAATGCCAAGGGTCACACCCTGTGCGTCCCTAAAAAAGAGGTAGACCGTATAATGGACTTGGATGAGGATGCCTATATGAAGTTGATGTCATTCTCCAGAAAAGTGGGGCAAGCGATTGAAAAATCAGTTCCATGTGAACGTGTTGGTATGACTGTAATTGGTTTGGAGGTACCTCATGTGCATGTACATTTAATTCCGTTGCACAGCATGAAAAATGCAACTTTCCAACACAAGGAAAAGTTGACTGCAATTGAATTTGAGGAAGTTGCGGAGCAGATTCGGGATGCTATTAAATAATCCCCTCCATGCGCAAGTAAATTACCGTGCCTACAAGACCAATAACCACTACCAAAAGGATATAGAATAATGTAGTGAACCTTACTTGAGGTTTATCAGGCTCTACAAGTTTGTTGTAATATTCAAAAACACGTTCAATATCATCTGTCCAATTCACCGGATAGATAATCGAATAGCATTTTTTACATTTAATTTCATGGGTGACCTTGTCAGTTGTCCTATGAAAAAATGCATTATAAGTATGTTTTTGATAAAATGTAAGTTTTAGCTCCTGATTGAAACATTCAGGGCAATTGTTGGTTATTTCTGCATCTTTAATTGCAATTTGTTTCTCTTTTGCCATGACTCCTACACATTTGTTTTTAGCGTAATTTGCATGATTGTTCCTTCTTTATTTGATGAAAGTACTTTAATTTTTCCTTTATGGTACTCTTCAACAATTCTTTTAACTAAAGACAGACCAAGCCCCCATCCTCTTTTTTTTGAGGTCACACCAGGATTGAAAATGTTCTGGAAATCGCTTTTGGGAATACCATGACCTGTATCAGATACTAAGATGTTCACGTTGGCCCCTTTTTGTTCAATCTGAATGCTTATGGCGCCTTTCCCTTTCATGGCATCAATCCCATTCTTGACTAAATTTTCAATACTCCAGTTAAATAGAGGAGGATTTAGAAGTACTGGTAAATGATCCACATCTGAACCAAATTCAAATTGTATGAGTTTGGAACTTCTTCTTTTAAGGTATTGATAAGCTCTTTCCGTCTCGGCAACTATGTCATGTTCTTGCAATTCAGGAATAGATCCAATTTTGGAAAAACGCTCGGTAATGGTTTGCAAGCGCGTAATATCTTTTGCTATCTCTTTGGTGATATCCGGATTGATGTCTTCGGATTTCAAAAGTTCATTCCATCCCAATAATGAGGTTAACGGAGTTCCAATTTGGTGTGCTGTTTCCTTGGCCATGCCGGCCCAAAGTTTGTTTTGCTCAGAAGCCTTGTTAGTCCTAAAGAAAAAGAAAATCACCGCTCCAAATAGGAAGATGATCAACAGCAAGGCCAATGGATAAAATTTCAACTTATTCAAAACCTCAGAATTGCCATAGTACAAAGTTTCCAAAAGCTCGCCTTCCTGAACAATGTGTATGGGCTCGTTTTCACTTGCAAATTGTCTAATCTTCTTTTGGATATATAAGCTATCGGATGCCCGTTCTTCTAGAATGTTATGAGTTTTAAAGGACCCTTCTTCATTGACCAAGATCATAGGTGTAGAAGTGTTGTTCCCCATGACCTTGAGCGTCAAATTTCCGAGTTCTTGGTCTACTGAAGATTGAATAAGTTCCAATTGGGCGGTAGCCCAAATCTCCATTTTCAATCGCTCTTCCTCTTTGAATTTCTTAAAAAAACTATTGGTGTTCCATAATATCAAGCTTACAATTACAAAGGCTGAAATCAATAAAGTGATATTGGTTGCTTTGTTCTTGCGGCTGAAGTTCATACGGCGGTGGAATTCTGATTAAAGATAATCGAATTGTGAGAATTTGTTGATAGTTAGGTGTTGCTGGACGTTTTTATTGGATGGCATTTTGTTTATTTTTGAGCCTTATTGAAAATAGCACTTATGGAAGTTCAGGGAAGAATTAAAATGATTGATGAAACCAAAACCTACGGTAATAACGGTTTTAGGAAAAGAGAAATTGTGATAACCACAGAAGAACAATACCCTCAGCATATTTTAGTGGAGTTTGTTCAAGATAAATGTGATTTACTGAACAGTTATAGTGTCGGTCAACAAGTGAAGATCAGCATCAATTTAAGAGGTAGGGAATGGGTAAATCCACAAGGTGAGACCAAATATTTCAATTCCATTCAAGGTTGGAGAATTGAAAACTTGGAAACTGCCCAACCTGCTGGTGATATGCCACCAGTTCCACCAATGGAAGCCTTTGAACCTGCCGATGATATCAATGAGGAAGATCACGACGATTTACCTTTTTAATCCATTTTGGCACTTACTCGGGTTATAGAAAAAGTGTTTAAAAGGTATTTGCCTTCACCTTTTACTATTGCCATATTATTAACGGTCGTTACCGTGATCTTGGCGCTTTGTTTTACCGAAAACAAAGAAGGTCATAATCATGTGGTGACCGTTCTTTCGTATTGGGAATCTGGAATTTGGAACAATGGGCTTCTGGTTTTTGCCTACCAAATGATGCTCATTTTGGTTTTAGGACATGTATTGGTACTAAGCAAACCAATGGAGAAACTGATCTTGGGAATCACAAGTTTGGTGAGAACCACTTCCAGCGCGGCTGTACTGGTGGTTTTACCAACAATGTTGGTTTCCTTTTTCAATTGGGGATTGGGGCTCATTTTTGGTGCTATTTTAGCTCGTAAGGTGGGTGAGTATGCGCAGGCGAACAATATTCCAATAAACTATCCATTAGTAGGAGCAGCTGGATATGGTGGACTGATGGTTTGGCATGGCGGTATAAGTGGTTCCGCACCAATTAAGGCTTCAGAAGAAGGGCATGTGCAAGAATTGATGCAGCATGTAACCAACAGTCAATTGTTGGAACAATTACCAGACATCATATCAACATCATCAACAGTTTTCAGTGCATGGAATTTGATACTCTTCACAGTTGTGGCGCTTTCTATCACTTTTGTGGTTCACTGGATGGGGAAAAAGACAGAACCAACAAAACTACATCTCAAGGAGTATCAATTTAAATCGGTTGATTCGGAAATTGTGGAGGGAGCGGAGCGATTTGACCGCTCCACATGGATGTCCACGATATTCGGATTACTACTTCTAGCTACATTTTTTATTCAGTATTTACCCGGATTGATTAAACTTAATATCACTCCGAACATGCTTAACTTTTTTATGTTGGGATTGGCAATTCTATTGCATGGAAGTTTCAAGAGCTTTTTGAATGCAGTGGAAGAAGCCATTGGGGATACTGCCGGTATTTTAATCCAATTCCCGTTGTATTTTGGTATTATGGGGATTATGGCAAATAGCGGGATGATCAATGGGATTTCGGATTTTTTCGTTTCCGTGAGTAATACCACCACGCTTCCAATATTTACATTTATTAGTGCAGGATTGGTCAATATTTTTGTGCCAAGTGGCGGTGGTCAATGGGCGGTTCAAGGTCCGTTGGTATTAGAATCCGCTTTGCAATTGGGTGTGCCCCTACCAAAAGCTGTTATGGCATTGGTATATGGTGATCAGATTACCAATATGCTACAACCCTTTTGGGCTTTGCCACTGTTGGGCATTACAAAATTAAAGGCCAAGGAAATTCTCCCCTATACTTTGGTATTCATGCTAGTCGGTAGTGTTATTTACATTGCAGGACTCCTTATTTGGTAATACATTTTCAGTAATTTTAAAGGAAAATTGTGCCATGGAAAAAGACAGTAACAACTTTCCATTGTATTTCATTGGGGAACGATTGGAGTTTCCATTACCGGATATGGCTAATGAAGATGGACTACTTGCCGTAGGGGGCGATCTTTCGCCTGAACGGTTATTGGCCGCCTATAAAAATGGAATTTTCCCTTGGTTCAATGACGATTCCTTGATTTTATGGTGGAGTCCGGACCCAAGAATGGTCTTAATACCAGAAGAAGTTAAAGTTTCAAAAAGTATGCGAAAATTAATTCGGGAAAATAGGTTTACCCTCACCCAAAATACCTGCTTTGATCGTGTGCTGGAACATTGTGCACATGTAAAGCGCAAAGATCAAGAGGGTACATGGATTACACCAAATATGAATTTGGCTTATAAGGAATTGTTCAATAGAGGAATTGCGAAATCTTTTGAGGTATGGGAAAATAATGAACTAATTGGCGGGCTCTACGGTGTGGATTTAGGCCATGTTTTTTGTGGAGAGAGCATGTTCAGTTTACGACCCAACGCTTCAAAGTATGCGTTCATTAAATTGGCGGAACATTGTCAATTGAACCACTATAAACTCATAGATTGCCAAGTTCATACTGCTCATTTGGAAAGTTTGGGGGCGAAGCTGGTGCCAAGGGATGATTTTCTGGCCAAATTAAAGGGATAGTTGTGCGCTGGTTAGAAAGAAGAGGATGTTCAATGGATTTTTCGCACCATAATTTTCCAAGCGATATTCCAATCCTCCCAACAATTTGAATCCTTTTTGAAGTTGCCAACCTATTTGTGTGTTCAATCGAATATCGAATTCAGGACGTGAGGTTTTAGCAAAACTGCCAAGTTGTTCTATGCTTGCAACAAAGAAAGGTTCGCCAATATCTACTTTTTCACCAACCAAAGGGAAATCGGAGGTAAATCTATACCGGAAACGATGGATGGTTGAATTCCTGGTAATGCGCTGTTCCGAACGAAATCGATGACCATACCGAACAACAAGTGGCCTTACTGTTAAATTGTATTGCTGGGTAAGGCGCAGTTCGTTGGACCCTCCATCAAAAATATCCCTGAACCGATATTGGATACCTAGTGCAAGACTTTGATTATCCTGAATTTCAAACTTTGAAAAATGCACCATGTCCAATTGCCGTCCCCTAAATCCAGAGTTTCCTTCTTCAATGAGATATGCGCGATGTGCCACGGAAAAATTATGAGTATAAAAACTACTAACCCTATAATTAAGCGCAACTTGCGGTTGCCAATAACTGGTAAAATTTTCTTGACCTTTCACCAATATTGGAATTAAGAATAGAAGCAGAATAAACCGCCAATCAATAGAGGATATGTTCATAATTGGCAGGGAAGGATTTGCGAAGCCGGATTAAATCCCCGTTAGCATCAAATAGTGCTTCATAATGTTGGTAACCCTTGGTTTCTTTGGTAGAAAAAACCAATTCGTAGTTGATGTAAGGAAGAATGAGATTTTGAAATGCATCTTTCAACACCATTTCCGTTTTCCTTTCTTGTGAGGGGTATTGCTGTTGTATTTTTCGAATCCGATGTTTTTCGAATTTCCTATTCAGTTGTGCATTTATATTTTCCCAACTTAGTTCAGGAACATCTGTGGGTTGGATAATGAATTCGACATCTTCCAATTTTCCCTCAATATCAAATTCCACACTATAATGGAGTTTTCCTTTTTTAAATTTCAACTCAAAGCTTTGCTTTAAGCTATCCGTTTCCTTATAAAAACGAATCCGCTTTGCATTATCCATATATGTTGAAACCAAATCAAATGCTTCACTTGGAAACTCGGATTTTGAAATACGAACTTCTTTTTCATACTTATTTTGACCAACAATAGCGTTGAAGCTCAATAGAAAAACAACCAGAGAAGGAAATTTATACTTCATGATATCTAATACAAGAAATTTCGTGGTCATTTAACATACCGGTCGCCTGCATAAATGCATAAATCACCGTACTTCCAACAAATTTAAACCCGCGTTTTTTCAAATCTTTGCTTATTTGATCTGAAAGTGGAGTTGTAGCTGGACAATCCTTATAATTTTCCCATTTGTTCTTAATGGGTTTATGATTGACGTAATTCCAGATGTAGGTGCTAAAACTTCCAAATTCTTCTTGCACTTGCATAAAAGCTATTGCATTGGATATGGTAGCATGCACCTTAAGTTTATTTCTTATGATTCCTGCATCTAAAAGCAAGGCATCTATTTTGGCTTGTTGATACTTTGCAATGGTTTTAAAATCAAAATTGTCAAACGCTTTTCTGAAGTTTTCACGTTTTCGAAGTACCGTTATCCAGCTCAGACCTGCTTGAAAGGTTTCAAGTACCAAAAACTCAAATAAGGTATGGTCGTCTTTCACGGGGACCCCCCATTCTTCATCATGATAGGCCTCATAAAGTGAATCGCCTAAACACCAACCACATCGATGTTTCTCCATAGTAAATTTCGCTTTCGATAAAGATAGCGGAATTGTGATGTAATTGATTTAGCGGTAGCTTTTTGTTATAACGATTTTCTTAATTCTCCATTTTCCAAGGCATCTTCTGCATTAGCAGTGAATGTGTTGTAAACCCTGAAAAATTTCTTCCCATCTTTTCGTTTCAAAGTGATTTTGGTTTCTTTTCCATAGCTTATGTCGGTAATAACGACGGCCCGATCGCTTAAACTTGACATATCAGCAATTCCCCCTCTTTTTATGATAAAATTCTTCCTGGGTACATCCACATATTTATAATGTGATCCGGCAGGCTCACCCAAAACCAAAACATCTCCAACCTCGAGGGTTGAGATATTATTTTCTTGTGCTGATGCGGTAAAAAGTGCAAAAACACATGCAATAACAGTACAGATTTGTTTCATTTTCGTCAGATTTTGTTTAACAGATTAAAAATCAGTCAATTTCTTTAAAATACGCATTTTAACTGACTTACTCAAGTGTAGGAAAGCAAATTTGCGTCTGTGAAAATAACGATTCGAATCAAAAATAACTTAAACACTTTTGTTAAAGTGTGTTAAACCATCAATATATGATAGTAATACTATTAAATTTGAGTGCAATTGATTAAAATAGTACGCCATGGATAGATTAATGCAATCCATTAAAATTGGAATTAACGAAAAGATCTATGTGAAAGATCCGGAATCATCAGACCTAGGGAAACGTATTGTTGAGCAAAGTATTTTGATGATTGATGAGATGGGTTTTGAAAGTTTTACATTTCGAAAACTAGGCGATCGGATAAACTCCAATGAAAGTTCCATTTATAGGTACTTTGAGAACAAGCATAAATTATTGCTGTACTTAACATCTTGGTACTGGGGGTGGTTAGAATACAAAATGGTGTTCGCCACAAACTCCATTTCCGAACCACATATCAAACTTAAAAAGGCCATAGAGGTCCTTACTCAAACTGTGAAAGAAGATATTTCGTTTTCGCATGTCAATGAAATTCTGCTGAATAAAATTGTTATCAACGAATATTCGAAGTCCTATTTGACCAAAGAAGTTGATCAGGAAAACAAGGAGGGATATTTCGTGATCTACAAAAGATTGGTCAACCGTCTTCAAGAAATAATTATAGCGGTGGATAAGGATTATCCATACCCTTCTAGCCTTGCAAGTACAGTACTTGAAGGATCATTGCATCAATATTTCCTTAGGGAGCATTTCCCTAAGTTAACGGATTGCAATGCCTCCGTTACCCCGACCCAATATTTTACTGATTTAGTTTTTAGAGCCTTAAACCATAACGACAATGGCTGAAATGGTCCTCACCGCTTGGCAACGATTAATGGGTTTACTGGCATTGGATAAAAAAGACATCCTTCAGATTTTCTACTATGCAATCTTTGCTGGGGTAGTCAATTTATCACTACCTCTTGGGATTCAGGCTATAATTAACTTGATTCAGGGAGCCCAAGTAAGTACCTCCTGGATTGTGTTGGTTATTTTGGTAACCTTGGGAGTTGCCTTCGCAGGAACTTTACAATTGATGCAGATGCGCATCATAGAGAATGTTCAGCAAAAAATATTTACAAGATCCTCTTTTGAGTTTGCCTATCGATTTCCTAAAATCAAGATGAACGAACTTCGGAATTATTATCCGCCGGAGCTGGCAAACCGATTTTTTGATACGCTTACGGTACAAAAAGGGCTTTCCAAAATATTGATTGACTTCCCTGCGGCTTTCTTGCAGATTGTTTTTGGGTTGTTGTTATTGTCGTTCTATCACCCGTTTTTCATAATCTATGGACTTCTATTGGTGCTATTGATTTATGTGGTGTTCAAATTTACAGCGCAAAGAGGATTGGAAACCAGTTTGGATGAATCGAAGAACAAATACAAAGTCGCCCACTGGATTCAGGAAGTGGCCAGATCATTGGTCAGTTTTAAATTATCCGGAAAAACAAGTCATGCACTTGATAAGAACGATACGCTCGTAGCAGATTATCTAGATGCCAGGGAAGGGCACTTTAAAGTTCTTGTTTTGCAGTTCATCCAGATGATTGGCTTTAAAGTCCTAGTTACCGCAGGTCTGTTGCTAATTGGTGGCTTGTTGGTACTCAATCAGGAAATGAACATAGGACAGTTTGTTGCTGCAGAAATCATCATCATTTTAGTGATAAGCTCAGTTGAAAAAATGATTTTGGGCCTTGAAACATTCTACGATCTATTAACCTCTCTGGAAAAATTAGGTCAAGTTGTAGATAAAAAGTTAGAGCCGCAAGATGGTGAAAAACCATTCGAAAAGGATCAAGGATTTACCGTGGAATTACAAGATGTGAGCTATCATGTTCCAGACAGGGATAAGAAGATAATAGATGATGTCTCGTTAACGATTTCCCCAACATGTACCATTTTACTCCAAGGGTCCAGTGGATCAGGAAAATCTACGCTGCTACGATTGATTGCAGGTATTTTGGAGCCGGATAATGGTAAAGTATTTGTGAATGATGTAGCTCTGCAAGGGATGAATCTCAACTACTACCGTTCCCATTTAGGTCAATCCCTTAGCGAGGAAACACCTTTTGAAGGCACATTATTGAACAATATCACTTTTGGAGATGCAAACGTAACTCAGGAAGATGTGTATTGGGCCTTGGAAAAGACTGGGTTGACCCAATTTGTTAAGGAACAACCCCAAGGACTGAATACCGTACTTTATCCAGAAGGAAGACAAATCCCCTATGCCATATCCAAAAAGATTGTGTTGGCAAGAAGCATTGTACGTAAACCAAAATTATTGGTTTTAAAAGACCCTTTAGATCAATTTGGGGAAGCTGAGGCAGTAACCATCATGGATTTCTTAACGGATCCAGCCAATGGATGGGCCTTGGTTATTGTAAGCGAAAATCCAAAGTGGATAGAGCGCTGTGGAAGGATCATAACCATGGAAAAAGGAAAAATAACGAACGAAAAATAAAGTCATGCTGAATATATCGCCCAACAAATTAAATGAAAAGGTGGATTTGAGCGTATACAAAGCGGCTCAAAAAGTCTTTGGCAGGAGGCACAATAAACATTTTAACCGATTGCTGACGGTGTTTTCCGTAATCACATTGATTGTAATGTTCTTGCCTTGGACGCAGACCATCTCCGGAAAGGGATTTTTAACCACCCTAAAGCCTGACCAACGTCCACAAACAATACAATCGCCAATACCAGGAAGAATAGAAAAATGGTTCGTTCGGGAAGGGGATTTTGTGGAGAAAGGGGATACCATTCTACATATATCAGAGGTAAAGAGTGAGTATTTTGATCCGAATCTAGTGGAAAGAACCGGCCAGCAGATTAAGGCTAAATCCATGGCTGTTACTTCCTATCAGGAGAAGGTTAAGGCTTTGAATAGCCAAATACAGGCTTTGACCACTGAAAGGCAACTAAAATTGAGACAAGCCAAAAACAAGTTGGTGCAGTCTAAACTTAAAGTGGAGAGTGACAGTATTGATTTGGAAGCTGCCAAGACAAACATCACAATTGCAGAAAGACAGTTTAATCGGATTGCACAATTGGAAAAAGAGGGCTTGAAGGCATTGACTGATGTGGAAGAAAAAAGATTAAAACTTCAAGAGACCCAAGCCAAGTTGATATCACAACAAAACAAATTACTGACCAGTAAGAACGAAGTCATTAATTCTGAAGTTGAAATCAATCGTGTTCAAGCCGAATATACCGATAAGATATCGAAAGCACGAAGCGATATGCTCACCGCGCAATCCAATCAATTTGATTCTGAAGCACAAGTAACCAAATTGGAGAACCAATACACCAATTACGAAATCCGAAATAGCATGATGTTTATTCGGGCTCCGCAAAGTGGTTTCATCAACAAGGCTTTGCAATCTGGTATAGGTGAAACGTTTAAAGAAGGTGATCGTTTGGTGGGTATCATGCCTGCAAAATATGATATGGCTGTTGAAACTTATGTAGAACCCATAGACTTGCCTTTGATTCACATAGGAGAAAAGGTCCGGATTCAATTTGACGGCTGGCCCGCAATTGTATTCAACGGCTGGCCCAACGTTTCGTTTGGAACGTTTGGGGGTGAAGTAGTGGCTATTGAAACCTTTATCAGTGATAATGGAAAGTATAGGGTGCTATTGGCTCCTGATGAGGAAGATGGTGTGTGGCCAGACGCCTTGCGGGTAGGTAGTGGTGCAAATACCATTGCTTTGTTGAATGATGTGCCCATTTGGTTCGAGTTATGGAGACAATTAAATGGCTTCCCACCAAATTATTATCAACCGCAAAATAACATGGCCAATGTGGGCAATAAATAAATCTCTAGTATTTGTTTTCGCATTCCTCTTGTCTGCGGTGTCTTATTCACAGCAAGATACCTTATTGTTGGAATTTCGGGAATATTTAGGCTATGTCAAGAAATACCATCCCATTGCTAAGCAAGCACAGCTTACTATTGCCATTGGGGAGGCTAATTTAATGAAAGCTCGTGGGGGCTTCGACCCTAAAATCGAGGTGGATTATGAACGAAAGGAATTTAAGGGAACCGAATACTGGGACCGACTGAATACCACATTTAAAATACCTACATGGTTGGGTATTGAGTTAAAAGGGAATTTTGAACAAAACCAAGGGGATTTCATTAATCCAGATGAGACCCTACCAGTGGACGGCCTTTACAGCGCAGGAGTTTCCATGTCACTTGCAAGGGGTTTTTGGGTCAATGAGCGAATGGCCACATTACGCAAGGCCAAGTTCTTCCGAGAGCAGTCCAAAGCAGATCAGGATTTGGCAGTTAACGAAGTACTCTTCAGGGCTTCTCTGGCTTATTTTGATTGGCTTCAGGCCTACCTTGATTTTAAAGTATACGATGCTTTTGTGTTAAATGCAGAGCAACGATTTGACGGAATAAAGCAGCGTGCAGCAATTGGTGATATGGCGGCAATTGATACTGTTGAGGCAAAAATTGCTTATCAGAGTAGATTGCTGGGCAGGGAACAGGCCAAGGTCAAATACATGAAAAAGTCATTGGCACTATCCAATTTTTTATGGATCAACGACATTCCTGTAGAATTGCAAGAGGAAGTGATCCCAGACACCCAATTGGATACCAAAGTGGATTTGGCATTGCAAATCAATGAGCGGCCCCTGGACAGTTTTACGCTGGAAAATCATCCCAAATTACGCTCACTTAATTATAAAATTGATGGATTGGTTGTAGATAAAAGGTTAAAAGCAAACAAGTTGTTACCTAAGCTGGATGTAGAGTACAATTTTCTGACAGAGACACCAGATCAATTGAATTCGTTTGTAACTGATCAGTTTAAAGGAGGAGTGACCTTTAGATTGCCCTTATTTCTAAGAAAGGAAAGGGGCGATTTAAAATTGGCCAAATTCAAATTGAGGGATGTTGAATTTGAAAGGGACAATGCTGAAGTGGAAATCTTTAACAAAGTCACGGCACTTTACCGTGAATTGGATTCATTTACGGTGCAAAACCAACTCACAACTGAGATTGTCTCCAACTATGGGAGTTTGCTTAGAGCTGAAGAACGCAAGTTCTCCCTTGGTGAAAGTTCAGTTTTCTTGGTTAATTCGAGGGAAAGCAAGCTGATAGATGCAAATCTTAAACAAAATGAGGTTCAGAATAAATTTCTGCACACCAAAGCAAAATTGTTCAAGAGTTTGGCCATAAACCCTATTGATATTTAAATCAAGTTATGCCGCAGGATAAAAGTAGGTTGATGACGACGAAAAAGACCAAATCAGGTAGAATCTTGAAGGATTCCTTCTTTATCACTATTGGAATCTTCGCTGCTGCTTTTGGCCTTGAAAGCTTCCTATTGCCCAATATTTTTATTGATGGTGGCGTAACTGGAATCTCATTGTTGATTTCCGAAATCACGCAAGTACCCTTGTGGTTGCTCATCGTTATAATCAATCTTCCCTTCATTTTCATGGCATACAAGGTGATAGGGAGACAGTTTGCGCTAAAAACAGCAATTGCGATTTTAGGTTTGGCGTTAACACTTTTGTTTGTTGAATTTCCAGAAGTAACCCAGGATAGATTGTTGGTCGCTGTTTTTGGTGGTTTTTTCTTGGGTGCCGGAATTGGGTTGTCAATTCGGGGAGGTGGGGTATTGGATGGAACAGAGGTTTTGGCCATATTCTTAAGTAAAAAATGGGGATTGAAAATTGGGGACATCATAATTCTCATCAACGGGGTTATTTTCTTAGCGGCTGCTTATTTGTTGTCCATTGAATCCGCTTTGTATTCCATGCTTACCTATTTGGCAGCTTCCAAAACATTGGATTTTGTTGTGGAAGGGATCGAGGAATATACTGGAGTCACCATTATTTCCAAACAAAGCGAGGAAATACGTAAAATGATTGTGGAAAAAATGGGAAGGGGACTTACCATATATGAAGCTAAAGGTGGCTATGGCAATCATGGGGAGCAAAACGAATACAATGTTATTTATACCGTCATTACACGATTGGAAATTCGCAAACTCCACATTGAAATAGATAAAATAGACAGTACTGCCTTTGTGGTTATGAGCAGTATTAATGATACCAGAGGAGGAATGGTTAAAAAACGGTTTTTGGGTTCTTAATTTCAGGTTAATCATTCCGATAATTGGGTTGAACTACCTGATTGTAAGGTTTGTTGAAAAAAACCAACCAATGACAAAAATCAGATTTAGGGTGAAAATGCTGAGCTAAATTTGAAAAAAATCTTATGGAAGTACTAAACGGAAATACACAGAAAGCTACATTGGACTTGGTTCAAAAAGCTATTGCAAAAGGGATGGACTACACAGCTTACAGGACTTTAGTTGGTGAATTGGCGGAGGCTAAACAAACCACTGGTCCAGAGCAGTTGGAATCATTGATAAATTACACGGAACTAAACAACCGTCGTATGAAGCGATGGGATAAGACCATTAAGCTTTCGGATGTAGCCAAAGCTAAAATTGCAAAAGTTGACAAGAAATTGGTCTTTTTGGTTCTTAGCGAAAGTTGGTGTGGTGATGCAGCCCCAAGCTTGCCAGTGATGAATAAGATTACGGAGTTGAATCCAAATATTGAGTTTAAAATTGTACTGCGGGATGATAATCTTGAATTGATGGATCAATTTTTGACCAATGGTGGCCGTTCCATTCCAAAGTTATTGGTATTGGACAAGGCGCAAAAGGATATCATTGGTGAATGGGGTCCAAGGCCAAGTATTGCAACGGATATGGTTCAAGCTTATAAATTGGAACATGGAGCATTGGATTCTGCATTCAAACAAGACCTTCAGGTTTGGTACAATAAGGACAAGGGCCAAAATATATTGGAGGATTTATTGGAATTACTTCCCTTGGAATAAATAGGTGATTGTACCTATTTGCGAAGATTTGGTAGATGGGCTGAACCTGGCCTTTTGGGCATAAGTAATTGCATTTTCAATAAGGCAGTAGTTATTGGTACCGGAGCTTTTGTCATTGAAACTGGCTTCCGTTACATAACCGTTAGTATCTACCTTGATATTTATGACCACTTTTCCACCCTCTATACAAGTATATATTGGAGGAGGTAATGCATACGCGTTTCGTTCAACCAAAGAGAATGAGATTGAAGTCCTTCTATCTTTGAGATGATTGGTGAATTCTTCTTTTTGGGCTTCTCGCTCTCCTAAAAGCTCTTTCTTCTCTTCCCTTTTTGCAGCGAGCTCTTTCAATTGATTGGCAAAGTCGCTGTCCGAATTTGAAAATTCACCATCTTCACTACTCAACGCCCTTTCCTCCATAAGTTCTTCCAAGGTTTTCAATGGCTCTGGATTTCCTATGGTAGGTTTTGCCGTTTCATTGAATGCCATATGGCTTTTAATAGGCTCATTGTTGGCCAGTTCCTCTAAACGCTCTTCCTCTTCTTCCAACAACTCTTGAATATCCTCATCCGCCAGACTCATTTCAATAACATACTCTTCCTCCTTCATCCCGCCCAAATGAATGTTGAAAAGCAACAATACCATTATGGACATGGAGAAAAAAGTTATTACTAACGATAACTGGTTTCTGTTCAAGTTCATGGTGCTAAATAATAACCACTTTTTTTTAAAAATATTTTATTGACAACCGTTCAATAAAACGCTTGTTTAAAAGGTATTTCTAGGCTTCCAGGCCAAGATTTTCCTTGAAAACTGCTGGGGTGACAGCATTATCTACGTTAAAATCGCCTATTTTGGTTCTTCGCAGCGCCGACAAATAAGCTCCGGTCTCCAATGATTTCCCAAAATCATGGGCCAGAGATCTAATATATGTGCCTTTGCCGCAAACCACTCTAAAATGCACTTCGGGCATGGTTATTTGCGTAATCTCGAATGTTGAAATGTGGATGGTTCTAGGTTTGATTTCAACCGTCTTACCTTCTCTTGCAAATTCATACAAGCGCTTGCCATCTTTTTTTAGCGCAGAAAATATAGGAGGATATTGCTCAATAGCTCCAATGAATTGCCTGGTTGCCTGCTGAATTTGATTTTCATTGATGTGATCAATAGGAAAGGTTTGGTCGATTTCAGTCTCAAGATCATAAGAAGGCCTTGTGGCACCCAAAGTTATTGTTCCTGTGTATTCTTTCACCTGCCCTTGCAGTTCAGGAATTTTCTTAGTGAATTTACCGGTACAAATTAGGAGCAGGCCAGTAGCCAAAGGATCTAATGTGCCTGCATGGCCAATCTTGATTTTTTTTAGATTGAATTTCTTCCGAATTGCCCATTTTAAAGCATTGACTGCTTGAAAGGAGCTCCACTCCAAAGGCTTGTCAATTACTAAAATCTGACCGTCTAAGAAATCTTCTTGTGTCTTCAACTGCATTAGGATTTGGGCTCAAAGGTAAGAATCCGTCCAAACTAGCCCCAAATACTCCATGCTATGGCGATCAATCCGACTACTAAGCAATAAAGGGCGAAATAGGTCAATTTACTCTGGCGGACCAGTTTGATCATCCATGTACAAGCAGCCAAACCTGCAATGAAAGCCGCTAAAAAACCAACACCCATCGCTACTGCTTGGTCCCCAACAAAATTAATGTCACCACTCAACAAATCTTTAGCCATTTTACCTATGATCAATGGAACAACCATCAAAAAGGAAAACCTAGCGGACTTACTCTTATCCACACCTAACAGAACAGCTGCGGAAATTGTAGCTCCACTTCTTGAAATTCCAGGTAATATGGCCACAGCTTGTGCCATTCCAATCACAAAAGCACTGCGATAGGAAACACCCTTATCCGTGGTTTTGGCCAAATCGGCCAAATAGAGCAATATTGCGGTAATGAGCAGCATGATTCCAACAATGATTATTGCACCATCAAAAAACACTTCCAAAAAATCTTCCAAGAAAAATCCGACCAATGCTGCGGGAATCATCGAAATGATGATTTTCAATGAAAATTGTGTTTCCTCGTTCCATTTAAATTGGAATAATCCGCTAAGGATTTCCCATACATCTTTTCGAAAAACCACAATAGTACTAAGCGCTGTTGCAAAATGTAGGACTACAGTAAACAATAGGCTTTCTTCGGGAAGGGATTCAGCACCTAAAATGGCTTTTCCCAATTCAAGATGACCACTGGATGATACGGGTAAGAATTCAGTAAGACCTTGAATGATTCCAAGGATAATGGCATCAATTAACTCCAAATTATTTCTTGTTTTTGTTAGGATTCAGCAATATGGCATATACTTGAATGCCAAGACCTATGAGGATTAATGTGGGTGCTAAACGGATTCTCCGAAAACTATAGATGTCTGGATTGAAAACATTTGGGTCATCGCTACCGCCCCCGCTCATGAGAATAAAACCCAACGCTATAAATGCCAATCCAATAAAAAGGAAAATGTAGTTTTTCTTTTGAAAAAGAAAAGGTTTAGTTGATTCTGGAACCTGTTTATTTTTCTTACTCATACTGTAAAGTTAATAATAAAGATCGTCAGTCCTTAAATTCAAAAAACGTTGTGTAGCAACATGCGTACTTGCCCATGAAATTAAAACGCCCAAACCAAAAACGCCACCGAACAACAACACAAGAACAAGAACATCCTGAAAGACATTCAATTCTGGGAACTGGGTATTCACATAATATAAAACTATGGCCAAAGCAATCAATGCCAAGGCAGACCCAATCATACCCAATCTGATGTTTTGCCAAATAAAAGGCCTGCGGATAAATTTCTTGGTTGCTCCAACCATTTGCATTGTTTTGATTATAAACCGTTTGGAGTAGATAGAAAGGCGGATGGAACTATTGATTAGCAAAACTGCGATCGCAGTGAACACAGCACTGGCAATCAATATCCAAAGACTGATTTTTCTAACATTGTCGTTAAGTAAGGCAATCAGCGGTTTGTCATAGCTTACATCTTCTACATACGTTTTTGCCATTAAATCGGAAGCAATCTCATCAATTTGCGCAGGCGAAACATAATCCGCTTTAAGATGTACATCAATTGAATTTTTAAGTGGATTGTAACCTAAAAATTCAACGAAATTCTCCCCAATATCCTCACTGTACTGCTCTGCAGCATCTTCTTTGGACACATAGTCTGCAGATTTGGTGTATTCTGCCAATGCCAGGCTTTTTTGTAATTGTTCAATTTCAGCAAGTTTGGCATTGTCCTTTAAAAACACAGATATCGTGATTTGCTCTTTAAAGTGATCAGCAAGTTTTTTGGTATTGAGGACCAGAAGGCCCAGAACACCCACTAAAAACAGGACCAAAGCAATACTTAAAACCACTGAAAAGTAGGATGAGATTAGCCTTCTTCGCTGATATCTTTCAATATATTGGCTCATATGGGAAAATCAGTACGTAAAAATAGAAAAGTAAATCGTAATTAGTGGATTAAAGCTATTTTTGCAATTCGAAAAATGACGGAAAGACCATGAATTACAATTTCAGGGAGATAGAAGCCAAGTGGCAAAAATATTGGGCAAGCAACCAAACCTTCAAAGCAACCAACAATTCGGACAGTCCCAAATTCTACGTTTTGGATATGTTTCCTTATCCATCTGGAGCGGGATTGCACGTTGGACATCCGTTAGGGTATATTGCCAGTGATATTTATGCTCGTTACAAAAGGCATAAGGGCTTTAATGTCTTGCACCCCATGGGTTACGATTCTTTTGGTCTTCCCGCAGAACAATACGCCATCCAAACAGGACAGCATCCTGCCATAACCACTGATGCCAATATCAAAAGATATCGAGAACAATTAGACCAACTAGGGTTCTCATTTGATTGGAGTAGAGAAGTACGAACCTCCGACCCAAAATATTACAAATGGACGCAATGGGTATTTATCCAATTATTCAATTCCTGGTACAACAAAGAATCGGACAAGGCGGAAGACATAAAACAATTGATTTCTGAGTTTGAAAAGAATGGAAATTCACAAATCAATGCTGTTTGTGATGATGATACACCTATCTTCAATTCAGAAGAATGGTCCACTTTTTCAGATAAAAAGAAACAGGAGATTCTACTTAAATACCGTTTGACCTATTTGGCGGATACAGAGGTGAATTGGTGTCCTACACTGGGCACGGTTTTGGCCAATGATGAAATCGTTAATGGGGTATCTGAACGTGGAGGTCATCCGGTAATTAGAAAGAAAATGACCCAATGGAGCATGCGCATTACAGCATATGCACAAAGGTTGTTGGATGGATTGGAAACAATAGATTGGCCGCAACCTTTAAAAGATACCCAAACCAATTGGATTGGTCGTTCAGAAGGAGCGCATGTGGAATTCAAGGTTAAGGATTCGGAGCACAGAATTCCAGTTTTCACCACAAGACCCGATACCATATTTGGAGCAAGTTTCATGACATTGGCGCCAGAACATGATTTGGTGTCCAAGATAACCACCGCTGAACAGAAAGAAGCCGTTGAGTCTTACGTGGAAGCTACAGCAAAACGCTCAGAACGTGATCGTATGGCGGATGTTAAAACTATTTCTGGTGTTTTTACCGGGGCATATGCAGAGCATCCATTTACAAAAGAACCAATACCAATTTGGATTGGTGACTATGTTTTAGCTTCTTACGGCACAGGAGCTGTTATGGCAGTACCATGTGGAGATCAAAGGGATTATGATTACGCCAAGCATTTTGATATACCCATACCGAACATTTTTGAAGGAGTGGATATTTCCGAAGAAGCATTTGCGGACAAGGCAAATACAATTATTGGGAATTCTGACTTTTTGAATGGTTTGGGGTTCAAAGAAGCCACACGAAAGGTTATTGATGAGCTTGAAAAAATCGGTCAAGGTCAGGGAAAAATCAATTATCGACTTCGGGATGCGGTATTCAGCCGACAACGTTATTGGGGGGAACCGTTTCCAGTGTATTACGTGGATGGAATGCCACAGATGATTGCAGATGAACATTTACCATTAGAGTTGCCAGATGTAGAGAAATACCTTCCAACCGAAGCTGGGGACCCACCTTTGGGTAATGCAACGCACTGGGCTTGGGACAGGAATAATGCCACTGTGGTCAACAATGATTTGATTGATAACAAAAATGTATTTCCATTAGAGTTGAATACGATGCCAGGCTGGGCGGGTAGTTCCCAATACTTTAACAGATATATGGACGCTCATAATGAAGAAGCTATCTATGACTCGGAAATTATAGGGTATTGGCAAGATGTGGATCTTTATATAGGAGGTAGTGAGCACGCAACTGGGCATTTATTGTATTCTCGTTTTTGGCAAAAATTTCTTTTTGATAGAGGTATAGCCCCTAAAGACGAATTTGCCAGAAAACTCATTAATCAAGGAATGATAACTGGTACAAGTGCATTTGTCTATAAGGATATGGATTCAGGTAAAGTGTACTCAAAAGGGTTAATAAATGGTAAAAATGTAATTCCCATCCATGCTGATGTTTCCTTGGTGAATGCTTCTGACGAATTGGACATTGAAGCATTCAAGGAATGGTTACCAGAATACAAAAACGCCACATTTGTACTTGAAGACGGAAAATATATAGTGGGTAGGGAAGTTGAAAAAATGTCCAAATCCAAATATAATGTTGTGAACCCAGATAATATCTGCGAAGAATATGGAGCAGACTCCTTACGCTTGTATGAAATGTTCCTAGGTCCGTTGGAGCAATCCAAGCCCTGGAATACAGCAGGAATAACCGGGGTGCATTCCTTCCTTAAAAAGTTGTGCAAATTGTATGGGAACATTCAGGATAATGCAGAACCTTCAGCAGAGAATTTAAAGACCCTGCATAAAACCATAAAGAAGGTGGAGGAAGATATTGAGAACTTCTCGTTCAATACCTCAGTGTCCACTTTTATGATTTGTGTAAACGAATTGACCGCTCAAAAATGTACAAGTAAGGCCATTTTGGAGCCGCTAGCTATTTTGGTTTCTCCATATGCCCCACATATTGCGGAAGAGTTGTGGGAAGAATTGGGACATCAAGAATCAATTTCCACGGCAGCTTTTCCAAAATTTGAAGCGCAATACCTTGTTGAAAACAGCAAGGAATATCCAATTTCATTCAATGGGAAGATGCGATTTAAAATGGAATTGCCGATGGACATGGGTAAAGATGAGATTGAAGCCGCGGTAATGGCACATGAAAAGACCATAGCGCAGCTAAATGGCAGAGCGCCCAAGAAGGTGATCGTTGTGCCAGGTAAAATCGTAAATATTGTGGGATAACGCATAGCGTCCCCATTTTTCAAATACTCAATAATGGATCCAATTGAAATAATTGGGCTGATTGCTGCCACGCTTACCACAAGTGCTTTTGTCCCACAGGTTGTCAAAACATGGAAGACTAAATCCACAAAGGATATTTCTCTAACCATGTATTCCGCTTTTTTCTTGGGTACGATGCTTTGGCTGTATTATGGATACGAACACCAAAGTTTGGCCATTATGCTTGCAAATGGCATCACAGGTATTTTGGTGATTTTCATGTTGGTGCTGAAAATTCGGCATAAGTAGTTTCGCTGAAACAGCTAGAAACAAAGCTTCGTTGTACAATTTGTCAGTAAAAATAGCCCTGCCATGGATTGGCGGGGTTTTTGCTTTAGAGTTGGTATCTTTATAAGACAAAACTAGAAGCTATGATGACATACTATATATTAATCGGTGGAATTGCTTTAATTAGTTGGTTGGTCAGCCGCCGCTTAAAAAGTAAATTCAAGACGTACTCTAAAATCCATTTACGAAATGGGATGAGCGGAGCTGAAATTGCACAAAAAATGTTGGATGATCATGGGATACATGATGTTAAAGTGATATCAACTGCAGGGATGCTCACCGATCATTACAATCCAAAAAATAAAACGGTTAACCTGAGTGAAGCTGTTTATGCGCAAAGAAATGCTGCTGCTGCAGCCGTAGCGGCCCATGAAGTGGGTCATGCCGTACAGCATGCGCAAGCTTATGAATGGTTGACCATGCGATCTAAATTGGTACCTGTGGTTAGTGTTACTTCCGGTATGTCCACATGGATTGTATTTGGCGGGATTGCACTTATGGCAGCAACTGGTGTAGCCGGCGGGCTTGGGTTTTACATAGCTGTGGCTGGATTGGTAATGATGGCATTTGCCACATTATTCAGTTTTATCACGTTACCTGTTGAATATGATGCAAGTAACAGAGCCTTGGCATGGCTAAAACAAAAAAATATGGTAAGCCAGCAGGAATATGCTGGAGCGGAAGATGCCCTGAAGTGGGCTGCAAGAACCTATTTAGTTGCCGCCTTAGGTGCTTTGGCCTCCCTCTTATACTGGGCGTTCCAAGTTTTTGGAGGAAGAGATTAATCCAATATTTATCGAATAACAAAAACGGAGCCTATTGGCTCCGTTTTTTGTTTTGAGATAGTTAGTTATCTATTCTATCCAGTTACCAACATGATCATCTATCATTTGAAGTCCAACACCCTCGGTGCCTGTAACTGAAATCATATCCAGAATGTCCCGGATTGTGTTTTCTTCTTCCACTTGCTCCATTACAAACCAGTCCAAAAAGCGTTCAGTGGCAATATCACCAACTTCCCTTGACTTGAGTACAATTGCATGAATGGATTTTGTCACCGCAATTTCATGATCTAAGGTAGATTCAAACACATCAACTATGGATGCATAATCGTGGTTGATGTTTGTAATTTCTGGCGAAATTGGACTGCCGCCAGCATCTATTAGAAAATTAAAAATCTTCATCATGTGTTCCCGCTCTTCTTCCGCTTGTTTATGGAAGAATTTGGCGCTGGTAAAAAAACCATTTTGATCACACCAGGAAGCCATTGCCAAGTAAGTGGCAGATGCATGTGCTTCCATTTTTATTTGAATGTTGAGCATATCCATGGATTCCACTTTTATGCTCATGCCTTGTCGTGCTATATCTTTCATCGCTATTTTTCTTGTGATTCCTGTAAAAGTAGGCAAATTCAATAGGAATTACTGTGCTAACAGCTTATTTGAAAGCAATTTAAGACTGAATAAAAATAAGAAGGGATTGCAACGATTTATGCCATTAAAATCTCTTCGGTAGAGGATATGCCAAGCTGAACAAAACCATTTTGAATCAGTTGTTTTAAATCCAGTACTTCATGTGTGTTCAGGATAAATAAATGTTCCTTGTTGCAAAGCTGCAACAACTCAAATCCGTGTTGGTTTAAATCACTATCAAAATGATCTTCAATTTCGATGGATAGAACTTTTTGACGAAGGGCTAATAGTTGACAAAAAGAGGCGCGCACAGTTTTTTGACCAAAGTCAATATAAAAGCATCGTTCCTGTTGCGATTGGAACAATGCATAAAACTGGGATTTATAAATCGCCTTCATGAAGGCAAAAATAAAATTTATTTAGATTGAATACAAATACTATATGCGTATTTGTCGATCAATTTGTTGGGCAAGTGAAATAAAGGTTTCAGTTCTAGATACGCCTTCAATGGGTTGTATCTTTTTATTGAGTAGTACCATTAAATGCTCATTGTCCATACAGAGAACTTTTATCAATATGGACCAGTTTCCAGTAGTATAATGACATTCTAGGACTTCTGGGATTTTTTCCAATTGCTTAACTGCTTGAGGATTTGCCATTGCCTTATCCAGAAAAATACCAATGTAGGCCATAGTCGTATACCCTAAAACCTTGGGGTTGATGACAAATTTCGACCCAGATAACAAACCGGAATCCTCCAACTTACGTAGCCTTTGATGAATTGCAGCACCTGAAATACCAATGTTCCTCGCTATCTCTAGAATAGGAGTTCGTGCATCTTCCATCAAAAATCTTAGGATCTTTTTGTCTATTCCGTCAATTTTAACGGATTTGTTAGGTTTTTTCATCTAAAGCTTCTTTTTTGAAACTAAAGATATTGAAAAAGTCACCAAAAATCAATTCCCTATAGAGTCTGGATTGTACCCTAAATAGGGCACTTCAAATTCATTGAATGTAATGCCATAGGTTTTTAATTCATCCAAAATAGGGCTATACACTTCTTTACTTATTGGAATTTGAACTCCAGCCGTTGTGATTTTTTTATTCAGGATTTGTAATGCTGCCATAGCAACAGGAAGACCTACTGTTTTGGCCATGGCAGTATAGGTCTGGTTTTCTCCTAAAACCACCATATTGGCATCCAGTTGTTTCTTCTCACCATTGATTTCATAGCCAAATTTATGGTACATGACAATCATGTCTTTTTCATTTGGTTCCAACGTCCAGCTATCTTCTAAAATGTGTTGTAGCATTTGTGCTGGAGTGGCGTTCTTTAATGGAATCTTATTGGTATGGTCAAAAAGGTTCAATTCCAATAGTTTTCCCCAACGAATATCATCTTGGTCGATTTTCAGATAATGCCGTAGTTTCAATTCTACGGAATCAGTAGGAGAGTAGGGCAAAAATAGATTGACGAATTCACGATAGGACATACCTTCGGAGTTTTCAATGGTATACGTATCGTCGGTCATGCCAAGCATTACAAATATGTGCCATGCTTTGGAAAAACCAACTCTTCTCATGGTACCTCTAAACAGTGTCAGGGCGTCTTGTAATCCATAGGCGTCCCTATATTTCAATGAATCCCTATTTGCATATACTTCGAACGTACCATAACCTTCAACATCAACCAATTCCGTACGCCTGAATATTTTTTGATAAGGGATGTATTTATAGGTCCCTTCTTGAATGAATTTTGCAGCACCCCCTTGAGCAGCCACGACTACATTTCTAGGATTCCAGGTGAATTTATAACTCCACAAATTCGTGTCATCCTCTGGAGCTACCAAACCTCCTGTAAAAGATTCAAATAGTAACATTTTTCCGCCTTTATCACGAATCCTGTCAATGATCTCCATTGCACTCATGTGGTCTATCCCTGGATCTAGACCAATTTCATTCATGAAAACCAGCCCGTGCTTCTTCGCGTCTGCGTCCAAAGCTTCAATTTCCTTACTTACATAGGAAGCTGTCACCAAATGCTTTTTGAATTCTATGCAGTCTTTTGCCACATTAATGTGCATTCGGGCAGGCAACATGGAGATGACCAAGTCGGAATTTGCAATAGCTTTTTTCCGTGCCTCGTCATCGAATATATCCAACTTGCAGACTTCACAATTTTCGTGTGAGGCAAATTCCTGAGGTATGTTCTCCGGATGGAGATCGCCAATGATCAACTTTAGATTTTCTGCTGTTGACTTTTTCAGAATGTAATCCAATAAGTAGGAGGTTGACTTACCTGCGCCGACAACCAAAATAGTGCGGACCATACGTTTTATTTACTTTTGATTAAAACGGATACTAAGGTATCAAATTGTTATATTTCTAAAAAAACAAAGCATAAAAGTTATGAACAGAACAATAGTATTGATGGGTATCATCTTGGGATTCTTAGCGATCATACTTGGAGCCTTTGGTGCACATGGGTTGGAAAAGCTAGTTCCTGAAAGTGCCGTGGATACCTTTGAAACAGGGGTTCGATATCAAATGTATCATGCTTTGATGTTATTGATTTTAGGGAGTTTTCCATTGGTGAGGAAATCTAAATTGAGGGTGGTATTTAGGCTAATATGTTTAGGTGTACTTCTGTTCTCAGGTTCGATCTATCTATTGGCCATAAATGGTATTACCACTTTTGATTTTAGAGTTATTGGATTTATAACACCAATAGGGGGAACCATTTTGATCCTGGGTTGGGCACTGTTGGGGTATTATGTTTGGGCTGATAAAACGAACAAATAATCGGAAAATAGGTTTGGTGGCGGTGAGAATTTTCTAGCTTTGCACCAATATAAAAACTAAACAATGGATACCTATACCCCAACTACGAAAACGATTTCGTTAAAGCAGTATGGAATAGCGCACAATAATGTGCATTATCAGCTGTCTCCCAAGGAATTACAGGGAGCTACAATTCAGAAAGAAATGGGTAAGCAAGCCTCGTCTGGAGCGCTCGCCGTAAATACGGGAGAGTTTACAGGAAGGTCCCCCATGGATCGTTTTATTGTAAAGGATGAAATTACCGAAGAGAAAATTTGGTGGGGAGATATCAATATCCCATTTGACTCTGAAAAATTCGACAAGCTATATGACAAAGTAATAGCTTATTTAAATGAAAAAGAGCTTTTTGTAAGGGATTGTTATGCTTGTGCAGATGAAGCCTACAAGCTGAACATCAGGGTAATCAACGAATATCCGTGGTCCAACATGTTTGCCTACAATATGTTTTTGAGGCCAACTGTGGAGGAATTGGAAAATTTCGACCCAGAATGGACGGTTGTCAATGCGCCTGGATTTTTGGCTGACGCGGATTTAGATGGTACTCGACAACACAATTTTGCGATTCTGAATTTTAGCAAGAAGATTGCCCTGATTGGAGGAACCGGTTACACGGGAGAAATCAAAAAAGGAATATTCTCTGCATTAAATTTTATCCTTCCAGTCTTCAAGAATACGCTACCAATGCATTGCTCTGCCAATATTGGTAATGATGGAGACACAGCTGTATTTTTTGGATTGTCTGGAACAGGGAAAACCACCTTATCAACGGACCCAAACCGCAAATTGATTGGAGATGACGAGCACGGATGGACCGCACAAAACACGGTTTTCAATTTTGAAGGCGGTTGTTATGCAAAGGTGATTGACCTTTCTAAGGAAAAGGAACCTGAAATTTATGGTGCTATAAAAGAGGGCGCCATTTTGGAAAATGTTATCATGGATGCTAATGGTGTGGTCGATTATGCAGATACTTCCATCACCCAAAATACAAGGGTAAGCTATCCAATCTATCATATCGATAATATTCAACAACCTTCCATTGGCGAGAATGTAAAGAATATATTCTTCCTTACTGCAGATGCCTTTGGGGTATTGCCTCCTATTTCTAAATTGACTCCATCCCAGGCTGCGTATCATTTTATTTCCGGTTATACCGCTAAGGTGGCAGGTACGGAGGCTGGTGTTGTAGAGCCGCAACCATCCTTCTCAGCTTGTTTTGGCGCACCATTTATGCCTTTACATCCTGCTGTATATGCAGAAATGCTTAGTAAGAAAATGCAAGAGTCCGGTGTTGATGTTTGGTTGATCAATACGGGATGGACAGGTGGACCTTACGGGGTGGGAAAACGTATGGAACTAAAATATACGCGAGCCATGATCACTGCAGTTTTAAATGGTGATTTAGGACTGTATAGCTATGATAATTACCATATCCATTCTGTATTTGGTGTAGCACAACCTAGGGAATGTCCAGGTGTACCTACACAGGTACTAAGCCCTAGAGCTACCTGGAATGACGATGAAGCTTATTATACAACTGCCTTTAAGTTGACCAACGCGTTCCGCGAGAACTTTAAAAAGTTTGAAGCTTATGCGAGCGAAGAGATTCGACGAGGAGGACCTCAACGATATGCCTTTTAAAAAAGAAAAGCCCCGAGAATCGGGGCTTTTTTATTTTTCACAGTGAAACAGTTATTTGTTTACACTGGTAATGTACTTCTGTAATGCCATGGTCATTGAAGGTGTTTCGGGAGTAGGGGCTTGAATGTCAATGCGAAGCCCTGCTTCTGTAGCGGCTTTTACCGTACTGTTCCCGAACACTGCAATTCGCGTGTCGTTTTGTTCAAAATCAGGGAAATTCTTCAATAAGGACTCTATGCCTGAAGGGCTAAAGAACACCAAAACATCATAATAGACATCCCTTAAATCCGATAAATCGCTGATAACCGTTTTGTAGAATATGCCTCTGGTCCAATCAACACCTAAATCATCTAAAGATTGAGGAACAATGGCCTTTAAGGTATCCGAAGAGGGTAAAAGGAATTTCTCGTCCTTGTACTTTTTAATCAACGGAACCAATTCATTAAAGGTGCGTGTGCCAACATAGATTTTACGCTTGCGATAAACAACGTATTTCTGCAAGTAGTAGGCTACAGCTTCAGATTGACAGAAATATTTCATGGTATCTGGTACCTTGAAGCGCATTTCTTCGGCAATTCTGAAAAAGTGATCAACAGAATTTCTGCTGGTTAAGATGATGGCCGTAAAATTGTTTAAATCAATTTTTTGCTGTCTTACTGATTTCGCTTGAACTCCTTCAACGTGAATAAAAGGTCTAAAATCCACTTTGACCTTCTCTTTCTCTATAAGACGTGAATAGGGGGAATTTTCTATTTTGGGTTCTGGTTGGGAAACCAAAATTGTCTTTACTTTCATAAGCTTTCAATCTTTTAGATAGCTTCCAACTATTACTAGGGGCGCAAATTCGAGTGTGCAAAGGTACAAAATAAAATAGAAAAAGTGGGAAATTATGACTTTTTGATGGTTCTTCAACAGCTTGAACAATCCAATGGCATTAATGGAAATAATTAAGACCAATGCCGTGATTATTACCACTTTTGAATCTTTTGCAATGTAGAAAAGGATGATGTTGGATATGAACATAACCAAGCTGCTATGGTTCAAATATGATATTTTGTTAAATATCAACTGTGCTATCAAACTTTCGGTATTGAATACATAGCCTTGACCCAACTGCACCAACATTTTCAATAACTCAAATGCTGAGAACAATCCTAATATGATGAAAAATTGAGTCAATTGGCTTTCTGTAGTGTAGGTAAAGAATACTTTTTGAATGGTCAGTGCAAAGAGTGAGATATTGATCAGTTGAAAGACAGTCAATATAATGTGAAACCAACTAAAAAGCCTTCCTTTTTTATTATGAAGGACCACATATTTGTTGTTGAATGGTAAAATCAGAAAATTTAGGAACTTGTTTTGGAAGAGGTATTTGCCCAACGCAAGTAAAAGCATGCTGAAAAACAACAATGATGTTGCCCAATCCAAATACTCAAAATGTTTATATATGGGTTCCATTATTCAATTTTGGTGGGCATGCCCTGAAGTCCTGTTAAAAGACCCTTATTTGCTAAACCAATCCTAAAATAGCTAGGTTTTTCCATTTTTTTGGATTTTGGAAGCTCAAAGCTGTAAAACACCGTATCCTTGGATTTTAGAATGTGCTGTTGTTCGTCAATGGATGTTACTTCTAAAGAGACTTGTTCTTTTACCTGCTTGTATGCATTGGAATAGGCAACAGCAAAATTCAAGTTTTCCAAGGGTACATCAAATTCGTATGGATTATGGATTTTAAGTTCCCAAGGTTCATTCTCATTTTCCTTTTCTACCAGACATTGTAATTTACGGTAAGATTGAAAGTCCTTTAGGAAACTGCCGTAAAAAACAGAACTATCTGGGTGTTTGAATTGCACATCTCCAGCATTTCTATATTTGGTAACATAAAGGACGTCCTTGCCTCTTACCCTATCTTCTGACCCATCAATAGAGTATTGGTTTTTCCGATACATAAAATTGTTCAATGAAAAAGAGGGCTTGCCAGCATAAAATTCGTACATCGGAGCCTGTCGATATGAATTCTCGAAAACCACAGGAACATCACCTGCTTTGGATTTAAGGTCCATCACCCAGTTTTTGTTTCCATGTGCTTCGTAAAGAATGGGTAACAAAGGTTGATAAATTAGCCAGGCTCTAGCGTAAATCAGTAAAATGGCGCTGATCATTGCCATTCGAAACATCCATTTTCTACTTTTCTCGTTTTCCAATAAGTGCCTAAAAGCAATGATTGCCATAGGAATGGAAATAACGATAATCCATTGGGTCTGCACCCTTCGGTTAAAACTGGAAACAAAAAAGAAAATCAGTACCCCATAGGTTAGATATCTCAAGGCTTTTGAAAATTGGTCCTTGCGTTTATCGGTTACTAAAGCATAGTACACCCAGTAAAACAAAAGTCCAAAAATTGCAACAAGGTTCACCAAATAGCCTAAAGTGAATTTTTCAAACGAATAAGCTTGATTAGGTCGCTCGAAAAGATGGTATTTTATGGATACAAAGTCATACTCCATCAACCATAAAAAATGAGGAACGTAACATACCAAAGCAATACCAACAGCAAGCCAGGCCTTCCAGTTGAACACCAATTTAAAATTGGATAAAAACACAAATAATATAACTAGGACCGCGTGATACTTGCTATACATCAACGCTGCCATTGTCACCCCTAATGCCAAACTGATATAGATGTTGGGATTATTCAGAAAGCGCTTATAGAGTAAAAGGAACAATGCGGTAAAAAACAACAATGGCGTATCTGGCAGGGTGAAAAATCCATAGGCATTCATCAACGTCATTGAAAACAGCAGTAGGAAAAAGTGGATCACATATTCCCTTTTTTTCGGATGGTCTATGATTTCCCAAACAATTAGATAAATTCCTACCGAAAGCAGGCAACTCATGAATCGAACACCCAATTCTCCCGTAAAAAACAAACTACTGATTTTTATAAGCAAGGCAACCATGGATGGATGGTCAAAGTAACCCCAATCCATGTTTTGGGCATAGTACCAATAATAGGCCTCATCATAAATCAGTTCCGTGAAAGCAGCTTGCAAGAGGTTGAGAACAAAAAGAACGGTTAGTAGAAGGTAAAATAACCGTGGAGTCTTTTGGGCCATCAATAGTTTTTTAGATGGCGCAAAGTTACAAATATTGGCACGTAACAAGAGGTGGGCAGTTGACCTAAAGACTTTCCGCTAACTAGAAAAGCTTATTTTTGCACTCTAATTATGCGCTAATGGCAGATGGTATCGTGATTATACCCACCTTCAATGAGATTGAAAACATTGAAGCTATCATTAAAACGGTTTTTGATCTTAAAAAGGACTTCCATGTATTGGTGGTAGATGATAATTCACCGGATGGAACGGCGCAAAATGTCCAACAATTACAAGAACAATTTCCAAATAGACTTTTCCTTGAGGTGCGTAAGAAAAAATCAGGATTAGGTACAGCCTACATTCATGGGTTTAAGTGGGCATTGGATCACGATTACGAGTACATTTTTGAAATGGATGCGGATTTTTCCCATCGCCCTGCTGACCTTTCCCGCTTGCATCGTGCTTGCTTAAATGGCGCTGACGTTGCCGTTGGATCAAGATATAAAAAGGGGGTAAATGTCGTAAACTGGCCTTTATTCCGGATTTTGTTGAGTTACGGTGCATCATTCTATGTCAAGATCATCACTGGTATGAAGGTCCACGACCCTACGGCCGGTTTTGTATGCTATCATCGAAAGGTGCTCGAAGCCATTGATTTGGACAGAGTCCGCTTTATTGGCTATGCCTTTCAGATTGAAATGAAGTATAGGGCGTATCTCAAAAAGTTCAGAATCGAAGAGGTTTCCATCATTTTTACCGACCGAATCAATGGAAAATCAAAAATGAATTCCGCAATCGTGAGAGAAGCCATTTTTGGGGTTATTGCCATGAAATTTAGAAGCATGTTTTTCAAAAAGAGTTTTTAGAATGTCCAAGATCTTACTTAAAAATGCGACGATTGTCAACGAAAACAAGGTTTTCGAATCTGATGTTTTAATCGATGGTGAACAGATCTCACGTATTGACAGGGATATTTCCAGTGAAAATGCCAAAATCATTGATTTAAATGGCGACTTGTTACTACCCGGGATTATTGATGATCAGGTGCATTTTAGGGAACCTGGTTTAACACATAAGGGAAACATTGCTTCGGAAAGTCGGGCTGCACTTGTAGGGGGGATTACCACTTTTATGGAGCAACCCAATACCAATCCGCAAACCACAACTATAGAAAAGCTTGAAGAAAAATTTACAATAGCCGCTAACAGTTCGTTTGCCAATTACTCTTTTCTATTCGGTGGCACCAATGATAATTTGGAAGAATTAAAGCGTTTGGATAAAAACGCTTGCTCTGGAGTTAAACTATTTCTAGGGTCTTCAACCGGTAATATGTTGGTCGATAATGAGGAAGTGTTGGAAAAGATTTTCAGCAACACAGAAATGGTCATTTCTACCCATTGTGAAGATGAAGGTACGATTCGCGCCAATCTGGCCCATTATAAAGAACTATACGGAGATGACATTCCAATTAAATATCACCCCGTAATCCGCAGTGCCGAAGCATGCTACCTTTCTTCATCCAATGCTATTGCCTTGGCAAAGAAAACTGGCGCAAGATTACATGTTTTTCACCTTTCCACGGGGATTGAAACTGATCTGTTCACCAATGAAATCCCGCTTGAGGAGAAGAAAATCACTGCTGAGGTTTGTATACACCACTTATGGTTTTCTGATGCCGATTATGATGAAAAAGGAACCTTGATCAAGTGGAATCCGGCTGTAAAAACAAGCGAGGACCGGTCCAAATTATGGGAAGCATTATTGGATGATAGAATTGATGTAATTGCCACAGACCATGCCCCTCATACTTTGGAAGAAAAGAACAATCCCTATACCAAGGCGCCGTCAGGAGGGCCTTTAGTGCAACACGCCTTGTTGGCAATGCTTCAAAAAGAAGAAGAAGGGATTATTAGCCTCGAGAAAATAGTTGAAAAAATGTGCCATAATCCTGCAAAACTCTTTGATTTGGACCGAAGAGGTTTTATACGAGAGGGATACTACGCTGATTTGGTACAAGTGAAAAGAAAATCACAAAATCAGGTTAAAAAATCCAATATTCTATATAATTGTGGATGGTCACCATTTGAAGGTGTTACCTTTGATTCTGAAGTCTTGCGTACATTCTTAAATGGCCATTTGGCTTTTGAAAATGGAAAAATTAGTCCAGAACGCCATGCAATGCGACTTACGTTTAATAGGTAATATGAAAAAGCTGATTATCTACGGTCTTGGATTGTTGATGCTCTCATGTGCAGAGGAGGTTATTGAAAAACCTCAAAATTTGATTCCTAAGGATAAAATGGTGGGAATCTATCATGATTTAGCCCTGTACAACGCAGCCAAAAACAACATCGAACCTATGATGGATTATAAGGAAATCTCCATTATGGAACACCTTTATGAAAAATATGGTGTGGATAGTGTTCAGCTTGCTGCAAGTGACTTGTATTATGCCTCTGTTCCACTTGAATACGAGGAAATCTATGAGAAGGTTGAAGCTATCCTAATGGAAAAGAAAAGTAGCTTGGAACTCAAAAATCAGCGACGGAACGACAGTATACGCCAAATTAGATTGGACAAGCAAGAAGCAGATAGGGCAGGCACAACGACTAAAAAAGAAGTTAGCGAGTATTAGGCTTTAAATTTTTCGCAGCAAAAATCCAAGGTCTCGTCCAAAGGTTCAAATGCAAACTCCAGGGCTTTTTTGATTTTGGAATTGTCATAAATTTCTTGATGATACATTCCTTTGACCATGTTTTTTGTCAATCGCCTACGTTTGCCTCTAATAATACTTCTAACCCAATCATACCTCCAGAATAATTCCAATGCCCAGAAAGAAACCTTCTTGTTAGGCGGATTTACAGCTAATCGCTGTGTAATTTTTTGAAACAAGGTTTGGTATGTCAAATTTTCGTTGACCAAAATAAAGCGCTCATTGTGGATATCCGAACGCATTAAACCTACCATGGCATTAACCACATCATTAACCGAGACAAAACCAGTGCCACCGGGTAGGAAGTGCTTTTTGCCTTTGTTTGCATAAGTAAACAATGATCCGCTGCCAGATTTCCAAAAACCTGGGCCCAAAATTACGCCAGGATTCACAACCACTACTTTAAGCCCCTCTTGACTACCTCGCCAGACTTCAAGTTCCGCATCATGCTTGGTAAGTCCATAGACCGAAACATTGGTTTCATTCCATTCATTTTCCTCATTCGCCATTTGTCCTTTGGTACTTGGACCAATCGCCGCAATGGAGCTAACGTAGCATAATTTGCGAACTCCATGGGCAACAGAAAGATTCACAACGTTTGCCGTTGCTTCTGGATTAGATCGTATTAAGTCATCCAAATGATTGGGGTCAAAAGATATAAGTGCTGCACAATGGTATACCTGCTCAACACCCGCAAAATGACTTTCCATGGATGATAAATCGGTGATATCTCCTTTGATCCATGTTATTTGTTCAATGAGTTTAGCAGGCGCTTCGGAATAATAAGAAAACACTTGGGTTACTTTATCCAGAGTTTCCTTTTTGCGGTAAAATGCTCGTATTTGTTTGCCTTGTTGTGCTAAATGGAACAACAAATGAGAACCTACCAAACCTGTACCACCCGTAACTAAAATCATGAAGTAAAAATACCTATTTGCATTGGAATTGTTAACGTAAGTAAGATCTTCATTTTATATTTGCAGCTATTCTAAGCAACGGTAATGGAAAAGAATTTTGTAGAAGAGTTACAGTGGCGTGGAATGGTACACGATATCATGCCTGGAGCCGAAGATCATTTGATGGAAGGAATGCAAGCCGCCTATGTTGGGATTGATCCAACTGCTGATTCCTTGCATATTGGTCATCTAGTGAGCGTGATGATGTTGAGGCATTTTCAGCTATCCGGCCATAAACCTTTTGCTCTTGTGGGAGGGGCTACGGGTATGATTGGTGATCCTTCTGGTAAATCTGCCGAACGGAATTTGTTGGATGAAGCAACGCTAAGACACAATCAGGAGGCTATAAAATCCCAATTGGGACGTTTTCTGGACTTTGAAAGCAATGCGCCCAACGCCGCTGTGTTGGTCAATAATTATGACTGGATGAAGGATTTTTCATTCCTTGATTTTATCCGTGATGTGGGCAAGCATATTACTGTGAATTATATGATGGCGAAGGATTCCGTTAAGAAACGACTTTCTTCAGACGCTAAAGAGGGAATGTCCTTTACTGAATTCACCTATCAGTTGGTACAAGGGTATGATTTTCTTTATCTCTTCCAGAACCACAATTGCACAATTCAAATGGGCGGGAGTGACCAGTGGGGAAATATTACCACCGGAACGGAGTTGATTAGACGAATTGGTGGCGGAAAAGGATTTGCCTTGACTTGTCCTTTGATTACAAAAGCAGATGGCGCCAAATTCGGAAAAACGGAAGGGGGAAATGTGTGGTTGGATGCAGAGCGTACCTCTCCATACAAATTTTACCAATATTGGTTAAATACCTCAGATGAGGATGCTGAGAAATACATCAAGATTTTTACGTTCTTAACACAAGATGAAATTAAGGACTTGGTGGAAACGCATAAAGCGGAACCTCATTTGAGAACGCTACAGAAAAAATTGGCCGAAGAAATAACCACAATGGTGCATTCCAAGGAAGAGTTGGACAACGCTATTAAAGCCAGTTCTATTTTGTTCGGAAAATCCACCTCAGAAGATTTAATGCAGCTGGACGCCAAAACCTTTTTGGATGTCTTTGAAGGAGTTCCACAAGCAGAAATTTCAAAATCAGATTTGGAATCTGGATTGGATATGATTGGTGCACTAGCTGCCAAAACGGGATTTTTAGGGTCCAATGGTGAAGCGCGTCGGGAACTAAAACAGAATTCCATTTCCGTTAACAAGCAAAAGGTCAAGGAAGATCACCAAATCACAACTTCTGATTTGATCAACAATAAATTTGTTCTGCTGCAAAGAGGTAAGAAGAATTATTTTGTGCTAGTGGTTAACTAAGAAGCGCAACCGAAGTAACTTATATTCATCTCATTGAAGTAATGGAATTCAATAGTATGAGATACGTATTAATTATATTATCCTTATTCTTGGTTACTTCCTGTTCTTCGGATAATGCCATTAACCCTGGCAACGATGTTTGGGTGCTACAAAATGTTTCTTGTTTTTGCTACTTTGGTGAAGATTATGATTTTAGTCAACACACCATCCAGTTTGATAGTTCCACCAAACAAGTAACCTTTTCGCACAACGGAGAATTGGAGTTTCTTGTACCTGCTGGCACGTACCCATATACGGACAATGGTACCGAAATAGGTATTGAAGGGCGGCAGTATTTATATCGTGAAGAAGGTGACTTGCTTGTACTTAATTATGTGGATAATCCTCAAATTGCAGATGATGAGGTCACGTATTCATTTCAGCGGAATTAAAGCGCCATTAAGTTGCAACCTCGTACATCGGAATGATCAAACCGGCCTATTACTTCAAAAGAACCATCTGAATAACATTTTCCCAAATCTTGTGTAGCAATAAATGAGCAGGAATTGATATTGGCTAAGTCAATAATATTTAAACCGCCGGTTTTGCCAAAAGATTGAAGCGTTAAAGGGTCTTCAGTGTCGCGAGTCACTATTTTCATCCATGGCGGACAGTTAAAAACACCGTTTCCTTTGGAATAGGCTTGTGATAGCAATTCCGTCATCCCATATTCGGAATGAATGTTTTCGACACCTAAACCTTTTCTTAAGATTTGATGCAATTCAGCTCGAATCAATTCCTTTCTTCTTCCTTTCATACCACCGGTTTCCATTATTGTGGTGTGTTTTAGATTCATTTGGAAGTCTTCAGCTAAATCCAGTAATGCAAACGAAACACCAATTAAAAGTGTCTTGGTTTCGGAAGTTTCCAGTTCATGCAGCTTTTGTTTTAGTTGACCTAAATCGTACAGATAAAAACCGCTACTGGGATGTTTTGATCGTTTCACCAAGTCGTTTACCATATAGACCAAGGAAGACCCATCGCGCTCTAAATAAGAAGGTAACAATGCTAAGATGCAATAAGAGTCAATGGGGCCATAGAACAACTCAAATGCTTGGATAAAGCTCTTTTGGTATACTTCCAAGTCGGTTACATAGTGCTTACTGGTATGGGTTTTGGTGGTCCCGCTACTTTCAAAAATCACCTGCGGTAATTTTGTGTTTGAGACGACTTTATGGGATTTGAAGAATTGTATAGGAAGAAAGGGAATAGCTGCAAGGGAATCTACATTATTTGAGGATTTCCCTAAATGCTTGCAGTACGTCTGATAGACGCTGTTATTTTCAAATTGGTACGAAAAGACCTCAAGAGCCAGGGCCTCAAATTCCTTTGTGGATGCTATAGAAAATACCCTTTGCGACAAACGCTGTTGCATGGGTTCAAAATTACCCAAAAAAAATACCCTTCTAAAGAAGGGTGATAAAAGTTTTTGCTATTTGATGACCAGTTTTCGGGTCATGGTTTTTTTGTCTTCGGTAACTTGTAAAACGTAGACACCAGGAACCAATCTTGAAACATTAAGTGTATTGGTTGAAATCCTATCGGTTAGTACCACATCACCAAAAACATCATAAATTTTGATTTGCTTGGTACCGTTGGTGGATGTAGTCACATAAACTTCATCCCCATAGGCTGGGTTAGGGTACATTTTAAAACCTTTAAGCTCCTGGACTTGTTCCGTGTTTACACTAACAAGCTCCTGACCGTAAGTAAATAGAGGTAAAGCCATAATAAGAACTAAGTAGATTTTCTTCATACATGCTGATTTGGGGTATAAGCAATATAAAAGTAGCCAAAGAGCCTTGAAAACGCTATAAAATGTTGTGAAACCGGGAAATGTGTAGGTAAAGAAGCTTATTTTGATGTCTGCTCGACGAAATGCACGGTAAAATGGCCCGTATTACTTGATAATCAACTTTCTGGTAGCCACCTTGTTGTGTTCAAAAACACGTAGAATATATACGCCTTTATCCAGATTGGAAAGATTAAGTTCCCTCCCCAAAATAGTAGTTTGTAACACTTGCGTGCCCAATACATCAAAAATTAAGATTTTCTTAGGAGCATTTAAGGTAGTCTCAATATAGACCTTGCCATGAGGAACCGGATTGGGATACAACTTAAACCCGTCAATATCTGAACCTGCTTGGGAATTCTGCGCGAATCCAAGGGTACAAATAAAAAAGAAGAAGACGAGGTAAAGGTGCTTCATAAAGTATTGGTTACAAAGGCTATGCCACAAATATAAAAAAATACAATACTGATTGTTGGGGTGTTACGGAAAAAACCCACACTTTTCGATGAAGTGCAAAAAAAAGCCTCCTAAAATGTAGGAGGCTTTTTATGAAAAATTGATTGTGAACTAGAAACCAGTGGTCCAGCCGTCAGCCCAAGTAGGTTGATCGGCGCCATTTCCTGCGCCTGTATTGTCACCTACAGTTATGAAATCTTGGTTTGCACCAGCATAATCGGTTCTAGCAAACCCATTTGCTGGATTGGCGAATTGCATTGGATCTAGAGAAAGTGCGTCAGCTTCGATACGCACCCCAGCTTCAACATCAGTATCTTTTACCTTTACCCCTAAATCAATACCACTTGTAAAGAAATTTGTAATTGTAAAGTTACCGCCACCTTCTTTAAAGAATAGCGCTCCTTCTGTTACAGGTCCTACTACGGTAATATTGCTTAAGGTAGTAGTTGTAACAGGTGTGGCATCGCCATCATCACCATTGTTAGAACCTTCAATACCTGCTTTTGCACCACCGGCAATGTACCAGTTACTTCCGTTACCAGTCCAGCCGTCTGCAAAATCTATGGAGTCATCTCCACTTCCTATTGATACCAAGAAATTTCCGTCTACAGTACCACCGAAGAACTCAATTCCATCATCTCCGCCATTAAAGGATTCAACATATTCAAAGGTGGTTCCAGAACCAACACCAAAAAGGGATACGCCGTTGAATTCCTTGTCATTTGAGAATGTAGCCCCTGTGTATTCTACACGTAGGTATCTGATGCTTCCAGAATTATCATCACTTACATTACCTCCATAGGTAAGTTCACCAACTTCGGAAGTAATATTAGTTCCCTTGTTGGTAGGTGCGTTTCCTGCAATTACCAATCCACCCCAATCACCAGGTGCTGGGGTATCACTATTGGAAGTCATTACCACTGGATTGTCAGATTCACCATTGATGAATATCTGTGCACCTCTTTCCACACCTATAAATGCTGCTGTACCCCCGGCTGCTTTAATAGTTGTACCTGCTGGAATGGTCAAAGATCCACCAGATTTAACAACCAATCCGCTGGTAAGGAAGTACTCTGTAGTAGCTGCCAAGGTAACATCGCCAGTGATTTCACCTGCTAGGTTTTCAGTTCCTGCGCCACTGTTGCTAAGACCTGTAGTCCATCCAGCTGCCCAAGTTGGAGCTGCAGCTCCATTGCCGGCACCAGAAGTTACACCTTCGGTATAAAAGGCTTGATTCGCACCGGTGTAATCGGTTGCTTCAAATGCTTGAGGAGCATCTGCAAATTGGATGTTGGTAATGGTCAAATCACCAGCTTCTATGCGTACTCTGGCTTCTGTGTCTGTGTCTTTCACCTTGATACCTAAGTCGATATTACTGGTATAGAAGTTGTCTATTGTAAAGTTACCGCCACCTTCTTTGTAGAACAATGCGCCTTCAGTAACTGGACCAACAACCGTGATATTACTTAGAGAAGTATTTGTTACAGGCGTTGCATCACCGTCATCACCATTATTGGAACCTTCAATTCCTGCTTTTGCGCCACCTGCGATGTACCAGTTGCTGCCACTACCGATCCAACCATCTGCAAAGTCTATAGAGTCGTCACCACTTCCAATGGAAACCAAGAAATCACCATCTACAGAACCGCCAAAAAATTCAATTCCGTCGTCTCCACCGTTAAAAGATTGGATATATCTGAAAACGGTACCAGAACCAACACCAAACAAGGAAACACCATTGAATTCCTTGTCGTTGGAGAAAGTAGCTCCAGTATATTCCACTCTTAAATATTGAATGGAACCGGAATTATCTCCTGCATTGGAACCACCATAGGTTAAGTCTCCAACCTCTGTGGTGATATCAGTTCCCTTATTGGTAGGAGCATCACCGGCAATTACCAGTCCTCCCCAATCACCTGGAGCAGGAGTAGTAGCGCCAGAAGTCATAACAACTGGATTTGAAGAGGTTCCGTTTACAAAGATTTGAGCGCCTCTTTCTACACCAATAAATGCTGCTGTTCCTCCCGCTGCTTTGATTGTTGTACCTGCTGGAATGGTCAAAGATCCACCAGCTTTGATAATGTATGCTCCGGTTAATGTATAATCTTGACTTGCATCTAATGTCACGTCTGTGTTAACATCGCCATTAAGTTCTACAGCATTTACAGGACATGCGTTACAAGATGATCCGCCGCAATCCACACCTGTTTCATCACCATTTTGAATACCATCGGTACAAGTAGCGCTGCCACTACCACCTGTACTGTCATCTCCACTGCATGAAACCACTAGGGTCATCGTGGAAAGTCCAAAAATGAATTTTAAAAGTGTTTTTTTCATTGTCTTAGTTTTAAAATAAAGGTTATTGAGAGTTTGATATTTGTTTCAGTGAATTTTAAAATCTATACGTCAATGACAATCTTAGGTCTATTCCTTTTTTATAGGTAAGAATGTCCACTTCCTCTTCAAGTAATCCCCGCTCTATGAAGATTGGGTCAATATCACCAGTTGCATCATCCTGATATCTTTCGACTGTTGGGTTCAATATGTTTTTTGCATTTAGCCCTAGTGAAAGGTGATTGTTGATTTGGTACTTTGTAATAAAGTCCAAGGTTGGTACACCGCGATCAATTAAATTACCTCTACCTTCCGAACCAAGTGCAAATACTCTTTCAGAGAAATAATTGAATGCCATAGTGGCTTGTAGGTTGCTATCTTCCTTGAATTCGGTATAGTAGCTTACGTCTGCATTGACAATAAAGTCAGATGCACCACTCAAATTTGTTTCGGTATACGTAGGTCTAACAGTAAATGTGGTTTCCTCGGCGATTTTATCCGGGTCTATTTTCTGATTTGTGTTCAGGTATGAAAAGTTAGCTCCAACGGTAAGGTTTTCGGTAAGAATGTTATCTGCTGTTTCCTTTTCCATAGAAAACAGCTCTTTTCTTACTTCCAATTCTGCTCCAATTGCTGTAGCATTGTCTCCTGTATTTGCCCAACTGATATCGTTTGCGGCAGATGCAACCGTAATTTGGTTGATAGGGTCTTGAATGAATCGTCCGAAAGCCGTCAAGGAAACAACTTCACTTGAAGAAGGGAACAATTCCCATCGTAGGTCAAAGTTGTAATTCGTGGAGCTTTGAAGATTAGGATTACCAAAGGAATCTTGGTTCACCTCTTCTTGGAACAAGAAAGGCGCTCTTTCCTTGAATTGCGGTAATGTGTAGGTTTTACTTGCCGCCAATCTTAAGTTTTGCTTATCGTTAAGCGAATATTTGAACGATACAGATGGAAGTACTTCAAAATTGTCCAACTCGTTACTACCTTCACCTTGAATTACCGTATTCCAATTAATGGATTGGTTGATTTGTTCTCCACGAATACCGGCAAGCAAAGTGAATTTGTCACTGAATTTGTATTCCAAGTTCAGATAACCAGCATGAATATCCTGACTACCATTATAGAACTGGGGCTGCAAAGCGCCTGGGAAAGACAAAGGCCCTCTAAAAGTTCTAATCTGGTATAAACCATTTGTAAGGTTTTCTTGGTTGAAGTAGGCGTCTATATTTCTTGGATCAACGATGGGTTGATCGATTGGGTTGTTGTTGGAATCCCGAAGTAAAATTTGGAAGTTGAATTGTTCAGCTTCGAATTCAACATCTTTAAGTCTTCCGCTATAGCCAAATGTGATTTTGCCGTCAAAGTCTTCATCGTCGTTCTCCTTGAATTTATAGGTGAACGCAAGATTGGCAGATATTTCTTCTTCATCCAAATCTTGAAAAAACCTATGGTTACTGGACGCAGCAGAAACCAAACGGAATGACTTTGGCCCATCAGGGTCGTTGTTGTTATCAGGTAAAACTGTATTCTGTCTTCTATCCGGCACTCTATTGGCCAAGAAATTGTACGCAGCTCCCCAGTTTACATCAAATTTTTCGCTGAAGTTATGTTCTCCTAATAATTGATGTACGAACAAAGTGTTTCTTGTAAAAGTGGCTCGTTGAATAAAACCACCACCTTCAGGAGCGTCATCTTCACGGTCAATAATTCCCTCAAACTCATCTTGTCTTTGGGAAGAAGTATTTAGGAACAGAAAATTATACTTAAGTCTATGTTGCTTGTGTTTAATTCCAATATTACCCATAGCTGTGGTATTGGTTGTATACCTGTAGCTTACATAGTCATATTCGGAATTGGGCAATGCGGTACCAATGTTCACACCACCATTATTGATTCCCTCCCTAAACTGGAAATTGTTACTAAAAGAACCAGTGGCAAAAAAGTTAATACGAGTGTCTTCCCCTAGGTTAAAACTGTCACCACCTCTAAGGGAAGCTCCAATATTGGTAGGAGAACCACCATCTTCACGATCCCAACTTGTGTCGAAGTTGTAGTTGCTCAATGGAAACTCAGGCGAGTTGGTATTGTAAAATCCAGAATAATTTGGTCCTTCATTAAGGTAGAAATCTTCACCAGCGGCTATGGTATTAATGCCAGATTGGATCCCTACTTCCAGAAAACCGGAACCATTGTAATCTTTGGATATAATGTCAATATTAGCACCTGCAAAATCACCATAATTTCGGGTGCTGTAAGTTTTATCAATTCCTATGGATTGAACAATGCTGGTCCCAAAAATCCCTAGGTCAATATTTTTTCTAGAAGGATCGTTGGAAGGCAAAGGAAGACCATTTAAAGTAGTTACGTTGTAACGATCACCAAGACCACGTACAAATACGTTACCAGAACCTTCTTGTTTGGAAACACCGGTTACTTTGGATACTGCCGTTGCTACGTCACCAACACCTTTTCGCGCCAATTCCTGGGCACCAATGGAAGTTTTTATTTCAACTGCTCTTTTTTGATCTAAGAGCAATGCGGCCTCAGAGTCTTTTCTTGCAACAGTGGTAACAACAACTTCATCCAATGCAAGTCCGGTAGAAGCGCTCATTGGAACATCAATATTGGTTACTTTATCCGCAAGGATCTCTACATTCGGAATTTCAATGGTCTCGTAACCCAAATAGCTAAATACAACAGTATAAGTTCCGGGTTCAATACCAGATATTTCATAGAGACCATCAAAATCAGATGTAGTCCCCATGGTTGTTCCTTTGATCAGTACATTGGCAAATGCCAATGGTTCATTGTTTAATTCTTTGTCAGTTAATTTACCCACGACGCTCCCCGTGGTTTCTTGCGCACTCATTTGCAATCCTACAAATAGTGTGAAAATCAATAAAATATACTTCATTAGGTAATAAATCTAGATGGCGCAAAGAAAGACCTGTGCTGTAAAAGCGATGTTACTTGCGTGTTAAGTGTTTATTTGAAAACTGTTACAATAATGTTATTAGATTAAATGAACGTTAAGCATTTATGCTGTTATAGTATTATCTTTACATTTGGGTGATCAACCCTATAAATTACCTTCTCATGAAAACCAAGGACATTAAGATTTTACTGGTAGATGATGAGCCGGACATTCTGGAAATTGTAAGCTATAACCTTTCTGCCGAGGGCTATGAAGTCTTTACCGCCAAAAATGGTGTAGAAGCAGTGGCAAAAGCCAAAAAGAAAAATCCACACTTAATTATTTTGGATGTGATGATGCCAGAAATGGATGGTATCGAAGCTTGTGAGATCATTAGGAATACCCCTGGCCTTGAAAACACGATCATAACTTTTTTGACGGCTCGTGGGGAGGATTATTCCCAGGTTGCCGGTTTTGATGCTGGTGCTGATGATTATATCACCAAACCCATTAAACCAAAGGTCTTGGTAAGCAAGGTAAAAGCCTTGTTGAGAAGACTTAAAAAAGAGAATGTCGAAACGGAGGATATTGTTAAAGTAGGCAATATCATCATCAACCGAGAAGAGTATAAAATCATCAATAATGGTGAAGAGATTATACTTCCCCGAAAAGAATTTGAATTGCTATCCTTATTGACGTCCAAACCCAGCAAAGTGTTTAAGCGCGAAGTGATTTTGGATAAGGTATGGGGTAATGAAGTGGTTGTAGGAGGCCGAACAATTGATGTGCACATTCGCAAATTACGAGGTAAAATAGGTGACGAACACTTTAAAACCGTAAAGGGCGTAGGCTATAAGTTTGTGTTATAATGGCTGTAAAATTAAGAAGGTCCTTTACTTTTGCCCTTAGATCTTCTATTCTGATTACCCCAATTCTTACGGTGCTCTACATTGCGCTGTTGTATTTTAAAGCACAGCTGGATTGGCTTTCACCATTCGTATTCGCCATAGCTTGTTTTGTCTTATGTTTCGCCGTGCTGCAATATCGCGTAGAACGTTTTATTTATAGACGTATCAAGAAAATCTACGACGATGTATCCTTACTTGAATCCTCCTCCTTTTCTTCCAAACCGGTTACTACCGATATGCGGACCTTGACCCAGGAAATTGAAAAATTTGCAGAGGACAAGAAAATAGAAATTGATACCCTTAAAATCCGTGAAGAATACCGAAAAGACTTTTTGGGGAATGTATCCCACGAATTAAAAACGCCATTGTTTACCGTTCAGGGCTATATATTAACGCTATTGGATGGGGCCATGCATGATAAAAAAATCAGGGAAAAGTACCTGAATCGCGCAAATAAGGGTGTGGAGCGCTTAATATATATTGTTCGTGATTTGGATTTGATCACTAAATTGGAAGTAGGCGGTTTAAAACTGGAGCGCGAAGAGTTTGACATCATTGAATTGGTTCAAAACGTATTTGAGCTACTGGAGATGAAGGCTGCAGAAAAGGAAATTACGCTCACTTTTGACATGGAATATGATCAGCCAATTTACGTGAATGCTGATCGCGAAAAAATACAGCAGGTGGTGACCAATCTTTTGGTGAATTCCATTAAATATGGGCATACTAATGGTACCACTGAGGTTAGTGTAGAAAACCTGATAAAAAACAAAGTCATTATCCGAGTGACCGATAACGGGGAAGGAATTCCCAAACAACATATTCCCCGGCTATTCGAACGTTTTTATCGCGTGGATCAAAGCGGTAGTAGGAAAGAAGGAGGTTCGGGCTTGGGGCTTTCAATTGTTAAGCACATCATTGAAGCACATGACGAGAAAATCTATGTTGAAAGTGAAGCAGATGTAGGTTCAGAATTCTCCTTTACTTTGGAAAAAACCTCGAAGAGCGTGGTATAATCCATCACAAAATCAAATCTGGCCAAGCCTTCATATTCATCTATTCTTTCCAGCTGCTCTAGTTTAAAATCCTCTTGCGTGCAAAACGGAACTAAACCTTGTTTTTGCAGTCTTTTTGCCAAATATTCCTGTTCATATTGGCCTGGAGTAGGGATAAAGAATGCTTTCTTTTCCAGTTTGGCCAAATCCATAACAGTCGTATAGCCGGAGCGACAAAGGACTTTACTGCTTTTGTTTAAAGCCTGTTGCAATTCTTGGGATTGCATAAAATTGTACAACGAAATGCGTCCAGTATCAGTTTTAAGTTGTTCGACGGTTTGCTCGGTTTCGATTTTTCCCTTAACAAACAACACATTGCCGGAGAAGCCTTTCAGCTCAGCTAAGATCTTATTTTCCAATAATGTACGCTGAGGTTCAGGGCCAGAAAGTAATACCATCAAATCATAGATTAATTCGGTTTCCTGTCTTTCGAATCTACTTAGCGGTCCAAGATATTCAATGGTGAATTTCTCCTTTTTTAAATGCCCGAGTTTGCCGGTCAAATTTGGCTTTCCTTTGACATCGGGTACCCAGCAAGCGTCATATTTCCTTATGATTTTCTGATGGGCTTTGGAACTCATCCAAGTCGTGTTCCCGGATAAGACATTTAGTTGATGGGTGATAAACACGCTGGGCACTTTTTTGGAATAAGCGCCTAGCCTATTATCTGAGATTATGCCTTCCAATTGATGCTCTTTTAGCAGTTTTTTTACCGCCTTTTTTTCATTTGCCATGGCCTTGACCACCTTTGGTGAATCCCAAATCATCTTGATTTTGAAGTTCTTTCCTTTTTCGGCATAAGTGATTTTGTAAGAGGGGAGTTCAAAGGAAGGAAGATTGGGAAATTCCTTTTGCAATAAGGCCAATGCCACACCATCTGAAGCAATATAAGGCTGGTGACCCGCCTCCACTAACGCTTTGATAATTGGTATACATCGTGTTGCGTGTCCCAGTCCCCAATTCAATGGTGCTACTAGAATTCGTTTGGAAGTTTCCATAAATGCAAAAGAACTGAACATAATTTGCAAGGGGATTTCCTTAGTTTTGCCAAAACATTAAATTTTGCACATTTTCGATTGTGGGAAGTAAGAATAAACTAAAGCGATTTAAGGAGAACGAAGGTTTTTCAAATGTAATCCAACCTACGCGTGAGGAGATATTGGAAGGCTTTGAATTGAAGGGGAATTGGCGTTCGTTTTTCAACAACGAAAACCCTATTGTCTTAGAATTAGGTTGTGGAAAAGGGGAATATACAGTTGGTCTTGCTAAACGTAATGCCGATAAAAACCACATTGGAATTGATATCAAAGGAGCACGATTTTGGCGTGGTGCCAAAACAGCCGTGGAAGAAGACCTTGGTAATGTAGCCTTTTTGCGCACCCAAATAGAATTGGTAGATCAATTGTTCGATGCCAACGAAGTGGACGAGATATGGATCACATTTCCCGACCCTCAAATTAAATATAAGCGAACAAAACACCGAATGACCAACCCGGATTTTCTATCCAAGTACAACAAGATATTAAAACCGGGAGGACTTATGAATCTAAAGACGGACAGTGAATTTATGCACGGATACACCCTTGGCTTGCTTCAAGGTTTAGGGCATGAAATTGTTTATTCAAACCACGATGTTTACAAAAACGCTGGTAGTCCTGAGGAAGTTTTGGAAATCCAGACTTTCTACGAAAATCAGTATCTTGAAAAAGGAAAACCAATAACCTACATCCAGTTCAGGATCAACTAACCAATGACGCATATCCTAATACTTTTTTTTGCCACCTTCTCGGCTGCATTTATGGCCACGGTTCCGCCAGGTTTATTGAATATGAACGCAGCTAAGACCAGCGTGGAAAAAGGAAAGCTCAACGGAGTTATTTTTAGTTTGGGCGTGTCCTCCATGATCATGCTCCAAGCCTACATTGCAGTATTGATATCCAAATTTCTGTATCGCAATCCAGATGTGATTGATATGCTGCTAAAAGCAGCGATTCTGGTATTTGCGTTTTTTGCCGTTTACTTCTTTGTGATTGCCAAACGAAATAAGGAAAAGCCGATTACGGATGTGAATCTTAGTAAGAAAAATAGCTTTTTTAAAGGGGTGTTATTGGCCGCTTTGAATCTGTTGACCATACCCTACTACAGTGGTTTAAATGCCATGTGGAACGAAGCCGGTTGGATTAAATTTGAAGCCGCGGATATTGTTACATTCATCCTTGCAGCCGGAACAGGCACATTCTCCGTACTCTATCTTTACACCTTCTATTTCAATAAACTAGAGCGTAAGACGAACCGGTTTTCAAGAAATTCCAATTATATCTTGAGTGCCTTGATGCTAGTGTTATTGGTTATAACTTTATTTCGAATTTTTTATCAGTAAATGCAGGAAGCCAATTTTTTTGATAAAGTTTATGAGGTCGCTCGCCAAATTCCTTATGGCAGGGTAACCTCGTATGGTGCTATTGCAAAATACCTTGGTGCGGCCCGTAGCGCTAGAATGGTCGGTTGGGCTTTGAATAATTCCGGAATTAAGGATGTGCCAGCTCATCGAGTGGTAAATAGAGTTGGAGTGCTAACAGGAAAACAACACTTTGACGGAACCAATCTCATGCAGCAATTACTCGAAAATGAAGGTGTCAAAGTCCAAGACAACCAAATAGTGGATTTTCAGAAACACTTTTGGGACCCAGTCAAGGAGCTGGATTAGCTTAAACAAGTTTAATTGTAGGGCTTTTAAGCAATAGTAATAGGCTATTTAACCATGTTCATTTTCAATGCCCAAACTTCTTATTCTAAGCAGCATGGACTATCTTTGTAATTTAGAATCAGTTTAAGCGACTGCTAGCAAAATAAGATAAATGAAGCTGAAAAAAGCAGACATCATAAAAGCATTGGAATTGATTTCCGCACCAGGAGAAGGACAAAATTTGGTGGAGAGCGGAGCAGTGACCAATGTGCAGGTATTTGGAGATGAGGTAGAAGTGGATGTGACCATCAAAAACCCAAGTCTTCAGGCCCGAAAAAAAACCGAGGTGGAAATCTTGAAAATTATCCATAGTGAGGTTTATGAAAAGGCGAAGATTAAAATCAATCTTAAGGTTGATGCTCCTGCAAAACCAAAGGTGAATCAAATAAAAGGGAATCCGATTCCAGGAATTCAGAACATTATTGCCGTAGCTTCCGGTAAAGGCGGAGTTGGCAAGTCCACGGTTACTGCCAATCTAGCCGTTACTTTGGCAAAAATGGGTTTTAAAGTAGGTTTATTGGATACGGACATTTATGGGCCATCCATGCCCATTATGTTTGATGTAGCCTTGGAAAAACCATTGTCCGTGAATATTGACGGGAAGAATAAAATGAAGCCCATCGAAAATTATGGGGTTAAAATTCTCTCAATCGGATTTTTCACACAACCCAATCAGGCAGTGATCTGGAGAGGGCCAATGGCTTCTAAAGCTTTGAACCAAATGATTTTTGATGCACATTGGGGTGAATTGGACTTTTTGTTGTTGGATCTGCCACCTGGAACTGGGGATATACATTTGAGCATTATGCAATCGTTGCCGGTAACCGGAGCAGTGGTTGTAAGTACGCCTCAGGAAATTGCCTTGGCCGATGCCAGAAAAGGAGTTGCCATGTTCAATCAAGAAGCCATAAATGTTCCTGTACTGGGCATTGTTGAAAATATGGCCTACTTTACTCCAGAAGAGTTACCTAACAACAAATACCATATCTTTGGTAAGGATGGGGCCAAAAACCTGGCAGAGGATTTGGAGGTACCATTCCTTGGAGAGATTCCTTTAGTACAAAGCATACGGGAAGCAGGTGATGTGGGAAGACCAGCAGCAATGCAGACCGCAACTCCAACAGAAACAGCTTTTGAGGAATTGACCAAAAATGTGGTTCAGGAACTGGTTCGCAGAAACACGGATTTACCTCCTACTGAGGCGATTAAAATTACCACCATGGCAGGTTGTGCTGCCGTTAAAAAGAAATAGGCATGACATCAGAAGAAATTAGAAGCAACGTAGAGAAGGCATTGGAAGAGATTAGACCGTTTCTACAAAGCGATGGAGGAGATATTTCATTGATTTCAATAGACAATGATAGTTCGGTAAAAGTGAAATTGGAAGGCAATTGCGTTGGCTGTAGTGTGAACCAAATGACCTTGAAAAGTGGTGTGGAAATGACGATCAAAAAGTATGCACCACAGATAGAAGAGGTCGTAAATGTAGCTTAATCTGATAGAAGTCATTTTTCCAAAGGATCACAAATCTTAAGTTGCCCAAAAATCCAAAATACCTCTATTAAATGATTAAAACCGATATTCTGATTATTGGTTCCGGACCTACAGGGCTTTTTGCCGTTTTTGAAGCCGGATTGTTGCAATTAAAATGCCATTTAATCGATGCTTTGCCCCAACCAGGTGGGCAATGTGCGGAAATCTACCCTAAAAAACCCATTTATGATATCCCAGGCTTTCCAGAAGTGCTGGCAGGGAAATTGGTGGATAACCTTATGGAACAGATAGCGCCGTTCCAACCCGGTTTTACTTTGGGAGAACGTGCTGATACCATTGAAAAATTGGAGGATGGTACCTTTATAGTGACAACAAATAAAGGAACAAAGCACCATGCACCTATTGTAGCCATTGCTGGTGGTTTGGGAAGTTTTGAGCCGCGGAAACCTCAATTGGAAAACCTCGCACAATTTGAAGATAAGGGAGTTGCATACATCATTAAGGAGCCAGAAGTTTATCGGGATAAAAAAGTAGTGATTGCAGGTGGTGGTGATTCTGCGCTGGATTGGTCCATTTTCTTGTCTGATGTGGCATCTGAAGTGACATTGGTGCACCGTAGAAATGAATTCCGGGGCGCCTTGGATTCTGTTGAAAAAGTACAACAATTGAAAAATGAGGGCAAAATCAATTTGATTACCCCTGCTGAAGTAAAACAGCTGGTTGGTACAGATCGTTTAGAGAAAGTAATTGTTAGAAAAACCGACAATTCCGAAGAAATTGAACTGGAAGTGGATAATTTCATACCTCTTTTTGGGCTTTCCCCTAAATTGGGCCCAATTGCGGACTGGGGCTTGGAAATTGAAAAAAATGCCATCAAAGTTGATAATACGTTAGATTATCAAACAAATATTCCTGGCGTGTATGCCATTGGCGATGTTAATACCTATCCAGGCAAATTGAAGTTGATTCTTTGTGGTTTCCATGAGGCAACCTTAATGTGCCAGAGTGCCTACCAGAGGATCTATCCGGATAAAAAATATGTCATGAAATATACTACCGTTGGTGGTGTTACAGGATTTGATGGAAGTAAAAAAGAGGCACCCAAAGCTGTAGTAAAAAGTATTGAATAGTAATGTCTGACATCAAGATAAAAATAACCGATAGGGATGGCGTACTACATGAAGTGGACGCACCTACTGATATGAACATGAACCTTATGGAGGTGGTTCGTTCTTACGAACTGGCACCTGAAGGAACCATTGGTATTTGCGGCGGGATGGCCATGTGTGCTTCTTGTCAATGTTATGTAAAGTCAGATCATGATCTTCCAGAAAAGTCAGATGATGAAGAAGCCATGTTGGCCGAAGCATTTTTTGTGGAAGACAATAGTCGCTTGGGTTGCCAGCTCCATATCACTCCAGAATTGGAAGGATTGGAAGTGGAATTGGCTCCAGAAGAGGGATAATCGGATTCGTTGGAGCAGTCGTATCCAACGTACATCATTTTTTTAAATTCGAGCTTGATAGGTAAAGAGGTTATAATACCTTCCTTCGGCCGCTATTAATTCATCGTGGGTACCTTGCTCTTTGATATGGCCATTTTCTATGACCAATATCTGATCTGCTTTTCTAATGGTACTCAATCTGTGGGCAATTACAAAAGTGGTTCTTCCCTTGGTAAGTTCTGCAAGACTTTTTTGAATCAAAGCTTCAGATTCAGTGTCCAAGCTAGAAGTAGCTTCATCCAATATCAGGATTTTTGGATCGGCAAGAACAGCACGCGCAATAGCAATACGCTGACGTTGTCCTCCGGAAAGTTTCACGCCCCGCTCTCCAATCAGGGTATCCAATCCTTCATCAAACCTATCGGTGAATTCATCTACATAAGCGGCCTTTATGGCTTTTTGCAAATGGGCCTCTGATGCCTCTGGTCTTGGGAATAGGATATTCTCTCGGATAGTGCCTTCAAAAAGAAAATCGTCTTGAAGAACTACGCCCAGATTCTTTCTAAAACTGGTTAAATCAACTTTTGAAAGATCTTGATTGTCAATGGTGATTTTACCACTATCCGGGGTTAAAAAACTGGCTGCCAAACCGGCAATAGTGGATTTACCTGAACCTGAGCTTCCTACCAAGGCAATTACTTGTCCCGGTTTTACATCAAACGAAATATTGTGTAATACCTCCTTGTCCTCTTCGTAAGCGAAGGACACGTTTCTGAAGTGCATTTTTCCAATTATGTTGGACAATACGATATTGCGTTCCCCAATTCGGGATTCTTCTTCCATATTCATCAATTCCTCTGTACGGTCCAACCCTGCCAAAGCCTCTGTCAATTGGCTGCCAATATTGCTCATTTGTACAATTGGTGCTATCATTAAACCAAGTAATACCGTGAATTCCACAAACTCGCCAACGGTTAATTCAGCTTGTATGATTTTATAGCCACCAAATCCCATAACACTAGTTGTTGCAACACCTAATAGGAATGTTGATGAACTGGTCATAAAAGCGGTGGTGGTTAAACTCTTTTTGACGTTTTGATACAATTTGTCTACCCCAGCTTCAAATACCTGTTGTTCCTGTGTTTCCGCATTAAATCCTTTAATGACACGGATACCACCCAAGGTTTCGGTAAGCCTTCCTTTTACTTCTGCATTTAGCTTCCCACGATCCCTGAATATTGGACGTATGATTTTGAATGCCTTTAATGCGATAATTGCGAAAATGATCAACGGGATGAAGGTGAAGAGCGTCATGTAAACATCGATGTCCAATAATAGTATCAAAGAAACCACAGCAGTAATAACACCACCCACGAGTTGCACCAAACCTGTTCCCACCAGATTGCGAACGCCTTCCACGTCAGTCATTATTCTGGACACCAACGCTCCTGATTTGGTGTTGTCAAAAAACCTAATGGGTAAGGCCAATACCTTTTTTTGAACCTGTGCGCGCAATTCACTTATCAAATATTGTGCTTGGACACTCAAAATCCGAGTCAATAAAAAAGAAGTAACCGCCTGAACCAAAATGGCCAGCATTACACTGGCAACCAGATATTTCAACATGGTAAGGTCCTTGTTCACGATTACATCATCAATTAGGTATTTGGAGGCAATTGGCGCGACAAAACTTGCGGCTTTACTTAATGCTATCAATAGCAATCCAATAAAAACCAAATTTCGTTTAGGCCAAATAATGGTTTTGAATGCGGTGAGTATACTTACTTTTTTATCGGGCATATTCAATGTAAAAGGAAGATGCAAGTTACTCCAAAAACCAAAAGGTTCATTGGCTTTTGAAAAAGTGCCGAAGGAACTTTCAATTCCCGTCCAACAAATGGTATATTTAGATGTTTCAATGCGTAGCAATTTGATTAAAAGAATGCTACATCAACATCTGGATAAATGAAAGCTATCTTCAATAAACTACCTATTGCTTTAAGCCTTGCTTTGGTACTAGCATGCACTGAAAAAAAGTCCGACGAGATTTTGGCTTGGGAGTCTCAGGCTGAGAATGTAACTATAATTCGTGATGATTTTGGGGTACCTCATATTTATGGTAAATCTGACGCCGATGCCGTTTTTGGGTTGCTTTATGCGCAATGCGAAGACGACTTTAACCGTGTAGAACAAAATTACATTTGGGCAACTGGGCGGTTGGCAGAAGTGGAAGGTGAAGAAGCTATTTATAGTGACTTAAGGGCGCAGCTTTTTATGACAAAGGAAGAAGCCATAGCAAACTATGAAAAAAGTCCTGATTGGTTAAAAGAACTATGCAATGCCTTTGCTGACGGAATCAACTACTATTTACATACACATCCTGAGGTAAAGCCGAGATTAATAACCCATTTTGAACCCTGGATGCCTATGTATTTTAGTGAGGGCTCTATTGGTGGTGATATCGAACGAATCTCAATTGAAAAGATAAAGGCTTTTTATGATGGTGGATTGGAACTTCCTGAAATGCAATTGAAACAACTCGAAAAAAATGCTGAAATGGCCGAACCACAAGGTTCCAATGGAATTGCCATTTCTGGAGAATTGACCGAATCCGGCAATGCAATGCTGTTAATCAATCCCCATACTTCATTTTATTTTAGGGGTGAAGTGCATGTAGTAAGCGAAGAAGGATTGAATGCCTACGGCGCCGTTACTTGGGGACAGTTTTTTGTCTATCAGGGATTCAATGAAAAAACTGGGTGGATGCATACATCGACCTACACTGATGTGATGGATGAATTTGTGGAAACCATAGTTCAAAATGACGGAAACTTATTCTACCAATATGGCGAGGAATTGCGTCCGGTGGATAAAATGGAGGTAAGTTTAAAATTTAAGGATGGAGAGGAATTAAGGGAAAAAACATTTCCAATGTACCGTACACATCATGGTCCTATTACGCATGCGGTAAATGGTCAGTGGACTGCATCTGCAATGATGTGGGAACCTGTTAAAGCCTTGGAACAATCGTATATCCGAACCAAACAAAACCGATATGAAGGCTTTCGAAATATGATGGATATACGAACCAATTCCAGTAACAATACGGTATATGCGGATGCGGAAGGAAACATAGCTTATTTCCATGGGAATTATATTCCAAAACGAGATACGATTTATGATTTCACAAAGCCTGTAGATGGAAGTGACCCAAATACGGATTGGAAGGGATTGCATACTGTTGATGAAAATATATTGGTATTGAATCCATCCAACGGTTGGATTCAGAATTGTAATTCCACACCGTACACCGCAGCTCTGGAAAACAGTCCACAGCGGGAAGATTATCCACGTTATATGTCCAGGGACCAAGAAAATTTTAGAGGCGTACATGCGATTGAATTGTTGACTGGAAGAGAAAACTATACATTGGATAATTTGATAACATTGGCCCATGACCCATATTTACCAGCCTTTAAAGCCTTGATTCCAGGTCTGGTAAAAGCATATGAAGCTAACCCAAAACCGGATTTAAAAGGACCAATCCAATCTTTGAAGGGGTGGGATTTCAAAACGTCAAAGGAATCAGTTGCGATGACCTTGGCACATTATTACGGCACCTTATGCTATAAAAAAGCGCAAAGACCCGAGGGAATGTACGCCATGCAACTGGTAGAATATTGGGGAAGCGATTCTTCAGATGATGAGAAATTAGCATTGTTTGAAGAGACCATTGCGAACTTAAATCGTGATTTTGGAACTTGGGACACACCATGGGGCGAAGTAAATCGATACCAACGATTAAATGGAGACATAACACAACCTTTTGATGATGCCAAACCTAGTATTCCAATTGGTTTTGCTAGCGGGAGATGGGGTGCTTTGGCTGCCTACGGTGCTCGTTACAACAATAACACCAAGAAAATCTATGGCACAAGAGGAAATAGCTTTGTAGCCCTAGTTGAGTTTGGCGAAAAGGTAAAGGCGAAAACCATGTTAGCTGGAGGGCAAAGTGGTGACCCGGAATCCCCACATTTTGATGATCAAACACAGCGCTACGCAGACCAGATGTTCAAAGATGCGGCTTACTATAAGGAAGATGTGTTAAAGCGTGCAGTTGAAACCTACCAACCAGGAAAAAGATAAGGGATGGTGGAAGCGACTACTCCGCTTCTTTAATCACAATTAGACTGGCTTTAGAACCTGTTGAAAGGTTCCACTTGTTATTGTGAATTACTTCACCTTTTTCGTCGGCAACGACTACTTGGGCGGTATTAGGTCCAGAAGATCCTTGGTTGAGTGCTTCAAAGTCCAAACGATTGAAGCCTTCTATTAAATCAATATTTACACCTTTAAAGTTTCCGGCCAGTAGAATATTGGGTTCAATAACCTCCCCGTTCAAGTAGATTCGGACTCTATCACCATCTACATATTCATGATCCCTACAAACGATACCGATAAACTTTGCTTTGGTTTTTACATCACCCAAGTACTGGTCGCCAAAATGTTCCTTGGAACCTTTCTTTTCCTTTTCACCTACTTTAGGATCGATCTTGAGATTGTATCCAGCTTGCAGTAATTCGCGGTCAGGAAGCATCTTCACACCAGGTTTGTCATTTTTGGAGGTCAAAGATTCATCTAAAACGGATGGAATGCGTAGGGAAGTACCTTGGTTACTGGGTAAAATATCCAAATTATTACGCTCGCCGATTTTCAACGGCTTGGTTGTGGGAATATCACCTTGAGCCAAAATATGGCCAAACCCAAAAGCGGTAAACAAGAAAATTAAAACCAGTTTTTTCATAGCAACTTGGTCGATAGCGTTAATTAAAGTTAACAAATACCTTGCCATCAACCTGATAAAGAGACGTTAAATAACAAATTATTCGATGAATAGTTGCCTTTTACTTTAACTCCTAAAAGTCGTAAATTGAATCGATTGGCATTTGTTAGTCAGTTGTTTAATAACCAAACCATGAAGAAAAGGCAATTTTTAAAGCATATAGGAATGGCGGCAATGGCCACATCTGTTGCTCCGCTATATGCCGGAAATAAGGATTTTGATTCGAATGCTTTAGAATATCCAAAGGGATACGGTGAAGATTTTTGGAATCGTATCCGTCAAGATTTTGACCTGAAACCTGATTACATCAATCTGGAAAATGGGTATTACTGTATAATTCCAAGACCAACGCTTAGTAAACTCCATGAGCTCACTAACATGGTAAACTATGAAGGTTCGTATTATATGCGAACCGTACAATGGGATAACAAGGAAAAAGTGACAAGCAGATTGGCCAATTTTGTGAGTTGCGACCCAAAATCCTTGTTGATTACCAGAAATACTACTGAATCGTTGGATATGATCATTGGTGGTTTTCCTTGGAAAAAGGGTGATGAAGCAGTTTTTGCATTACAGGATTATGGGGCAATGCGAGACCATTTTTATATGGTTCGCGATCGCTACGGTATAGTTTGCAAGGAGGTTTCAGTACCGAATAATCCCAAAACGGATGATGAACTTGTAGAACTTTATGAATCTCAAATTACGGCTAAGACCAAATTACTAATGGTCTGCCATATGATCAATATCACTGGACAGATTCTACCCATAAAAAAGATTTGTGCCATGGCACACAAGCATGGCGTTGAGGTCTTGGTAGATGGTGCTCATGCCGTTGGTCATATCGATGTTGATATTTCGGATTTGGACTGTGATTATTATGGCTCCAGCTTACACAAATGGCTAAATGCACCACTAGGAGTGGGCTTGTTGTATGTCGCGCCGAAGCATGTGGGTAAAATCTGGCCGTTACTCTCCGAATACAATCGTAAGCCTGATGATATTCTTCGTTTAGGGCATACAGGTACCAATCCAGTGCATATTTACCTTGCCATTGATGCAGCCCTTGATTATCTAGAACAAATAGGCATCCAAAGAAAGGAGGAGCGTTTGCACTACCTCCAAAGATATTGGAGTGATAAGCTACGAGGGTATCCCAAAATAGTGGTGAACACGCCTGAGCAAGCACATCGTTCGTGTGGTATCGCAAATGTTGGCCTGGAAAATATGAAACCTGCAGACTTGGCCAAAACCTTGTTGGATGAATTCAAAGTTTGGACTGTGGCCATTGACGGTGCCAACGTACATGGATGCAGAATTACACCGAACATTTATACAACCACTAAAGACTTGGATGTATTTGTGGAAGCTATGAAAACCCTAGCGCAAAGAGCGTAAATCAAGTGGATGGTTTAATCAATATAATCCACCAATTTTTCAGGTCCTTCCAGCAGGACTCTTACGATTTGTAGTGTGCCATCAGGTTTTGTGGCAATCTGCCATTTGATTAGTGACAATTCCCCATTCTCAAGTTCAATGCCTGTAATGCTTCGTGGGTGTACACAACTTCCATCGTTGAAAAACGGAATTTGACCTGGTTCCGGAAATCTAGGTCTGTGCGTGTGTCCGGCAATGGTGATTCTGAGATCATTCTCCAAAATCCATTTCTTAATCCTTTTTTCAATTCGGATCAGTTCCTTGTAATTTTTAGCCGGACTTGTTGGGTCGGCAATTCCAACAACCTGCAAGGGTTTCCAGAGTATACGTACCAAAAAACGACCTATTCGCCAGAAATTGTAGTTCCACCAATCTGCTTGATGGCCATGAGTACAGAATAATTCCTGTTGCGTTTCACGATGTTGTAACAATAAGGCTTCATGATAGGTGATTCCTTCAAATAACTCCTTGTCGGAATCGTCAATGGGTTCAAAATAGCTGGATAAATGTTTATCTACATACCATTTATTGCGATAGACCATATCGTGATTGCCCCAAACCATATGCAAGCGGTTTTCCATGTGGAACTGACGCAGCAACTGATACACATTTTTATGGGCTTCAAAAATGGATTCAAAATGGAGATTTTCCCAAAGCTCGTCCCCATCACCTAATTCGCAATACTGAAATCCATTGCGATAATAATGGTTCAATGCATGAAAATAGATGTTCCGATTATTGGCGAAATCATCCGCAAAACTGTTGTCCCCTCTATGACAATCACTAAAAAAGATGAACTTGGAGGTATCATCGAACGGGATTGTCTTGGCACTTTTATATGCTCTATCTAGCCTTCTTCTTGAGGACATGGATCAAATTTTCCTAAATATCCTAAAAATGTGAACAATAGCATAAAGATTCCCTTAACAAAGGGGCATTTTTTCTTTTTGTAACTTTACCTGCTAAAACTCGACTAAATAGGCATATGAAGCAGAACTACAACGATGATGGCCCAATGCTTCAATTGGTTAGCTTTAATAAGCTATTGGAGCATTATGACGAGCAGCTGAAAAGCAAGAACAAGTTTTTGGCTGATAGGGCTAAATACATATTGGAGGCGCAGGCCCCTTACCCAGAATTAAGGGAAGGTTTCAATGATGTGGCACTATTGGAAAAGCACAAGGAACTGATAGAGTTGATTCTTACAGACACCTTTGCACCAATGCTTACCAATAACGAAATAAAAGCAGCTACTACTCCTTTTGAAAATAATATTTTCAATTCCTCGGATAGGTTCAAGAAAATATTGAGTGAGGCCGGCGATGGTTTTGAATTGGAAATACGTAATCTGCCAAAGGACCTCAACTATATAATGAAATGTACCGTGGTCCTAGGGTTTTACTATGGCTTTAAAATGGATTTTAGAAGACCTCTGTTCTTCGATATTCCAGATGCAAACGGGGTTATGCGCCATTATAGAATCCTTTACAATGCCGATTTTATGGAAATAAGTCCTACGGAAAATGCCAAGGAACTTACCCAATCGGATGTAGATGAACTACTCGCCAATTTTGATGATATTGAATTGTGGAAGGAAAAGATTCCGCCACACAGTTTCATATCCAAAGGGTTTGTTATTGCCAATATGTTCGATGTTACCGCCGAACAGTCCATTTCTAATATTAAATCCACATTGATTGGGAACAATAAGCGGGGCAATGAAGATTTCATGGACAATTTCCAGGATACATTCAGGTCACTGTTCAATTTAAAAACCATCAATGTTGGTTTCACAGGATACGACTCCAAAACCAATAGATTTCTTAAGATTTACGGTAAGGGAATAGAAAGTTATATCCTTAAAGGAAAGGATATGGAATCTTGTGATAGTCTCTTGTGCGAATATTCCAAGGGCAAATTACTTGGTGAGATGAGTACATATTTCGCTATTCCTAATGTTGAAAAGATCTTTAAGATTTCTGAAGGAGGTCAGCCTTATGAAAACCTGCACAGGCAAGGCATCAAAAGTGCCATTTTAGCACCAATTACAGATGATGGTGTGTTGTTGGGTGTGCTGGAGTTGGTTTCAAACACGGTCAATGAGCTTAATAGTGTAAATGCCAACAAGTTGGATGATGTAATGCCATTCATTGTTTCTGCGGTTATACGATCTATTGAGGAGGAAGAGAATTTAGTGGATGCGATAATACAGCACGAATGTACCACAGTGCATTCCTCCGTATATTGGAAATTCCAAGAGGAGGCCAAACGATTCATGGCAGATGAACTGGTCGGCAACCAAGCAGTGTTCAAGGAAATCGTATTTAAAGATGTATATCCGCTTTATGGCCAAGTGGATATTAAAGAATCTTCCAAAGAGCGAAATCTTTCTATCCAAAAAGACTTGATGATTCAACTTTCTGAAATCAACACGGTCTTGGATGTGGCTTTCAAAGCCCACAAGCTTCCGATTTATGAAGAATTGATGTTTCGTGTAAATACGTATTTGGATGAAGTTAAGGAAGCTTTGTATACACATACGGAACAAGCCATATTCGATTTTGTCAAGGAAGAGGTCAATCCCGTCTTCAAACATTTAAAGGAAACGGATGCCAAAGTTGCTCCGTTTATCACGCAATATGAAGCTGATATAGATCCAGAGACGGAGTCTTACTATGACCATCGTAGAAATTATGACGATAGTGTGATGGAAGCCAATATGGAACTTGCCGCACTTCTGGATAAGAAACAGTTGGAAGCCCAAGAAATGTTCCCTCATTATTTTGAGCGTTACAAGACTGATGGCGTCGAACACAATATGTACATCGGTAGTTCTATAGCCAATGACAGGAAATTTGATGAACTGTACTTAAGCAATTTAAGATTGTGGCAGCTTCAGGTAATGTGCGATATGGAAAACAAGTACTATGCACTAAAACCGAAACTTCCGGTAAAACTGGATGTGGCTTCCTTGATTTTGGTATACAGTACTTCGTTGGCCATTCGTTTTAGGATGGACGAGAAACGCTTTGATGTGGATGGCACTTACAATGCGCGCTATGAGATCATCAAGAAACGTATTGATAAATCATACATCAAAGGCACCAATGAGCGCCTTACCCAAAAAGGCAAACTGGCCATTGTTTATAGCCAACGTAAGGATGAGAAAGAGTATATGAGGTACATCAAATTCCTGAAAGCCAAGGGGTACTTTACGAACAACATAGAAATTGTGGAGTTGGAAGGTTTGCAAGGTGTAACAGGCTTAAAGGCTATTCGTGCTGAAATTCTCTATACGGGTGATAAGGACACCAAATCCGAAAGGACGTACACCTATGAGGACCTTATGGAAGAATTGAAATCCTAATGTAAACTACATCCGTTCCAATCCGCCCAAGAAATTAAAGGATAGCGCGAATGTAATTACGGATATGATAATACCAAGCATGAAAATGGTATAGGTCAATCGAAGGATTTTGTATTTCCTGTTTAGGACTAACCCCAGAAAGTAAAGGTCTTTGGTTAAGGAGGAATAAATATAATCCTTGTCCTTTACCAATTCTTGAATTGCCCATTCATAATCAGCAAGGCTCATTTTATGGAAATTCCCAAAGAACAATAGGTTGACCTTCTTTTGTTCCACATCTGATTTTGTGAACTGCCCGCTGGTAACATTAGGTCTTGTTGCCAAAACAGCCAGAATCATGGATACTACGCTAAAGGTTATGAATACAGCAGTGGGCAATATCAAATAAGCATTGGTGGGGTTGTCCAGTTTAGGTATAAGATTGGACAGGGCCACCGAAATAATGATTGCATTTACCGAGAGTAGGATATTCGCTTTGGTATCGGCAATATCACTTAAGGTCAAATGGTTTTTAAGGGTGACCCGGAACAAGGTTTGGATTCCGCGGTCTGGGCTTTCATTCTTGTATTTGGCCTTAAGGGCTTCTTTTTTGGCAATTTCCTTTTCGGTCTTTTTCTCTTTTACCAGTTGTTTTAGGTTCTTCTCCTTACCATCAGACCAATTTTCCTTGGCATAATCTGTATAAAATTGATGTTCGTTACGGAACATCTTGATATTAATGTCTCGCCAATCTTTGTTGGAGTAATCCGCCAGTCCCAATTCTTTGAGTTCGTCCCTTAAGTAATCCGTGGTTTCCCAATAACTACCCTGCGCAAAATGAGACGCATCCGCATCCCTAATGATTTCTTCAGTAAGGTTTGTTGGTTCATGGTACCTTTTGGTGGCCATTATGGAAGCACAAATCTCTTCAATAGCATTTGCATCATACTTTTCTTTCTTCAAAAAGTCTGTGGCGATTACACAACTTGCTGCCTCATGGTCCTTCACACCTTTGGTGTATCCTGTATCATGAAACCAAGCGGTAAGCAATAGCTTTTCATCTGCAGCATCTCCCAGATTGTAGAAATTGAGCAATTCTTTAGTACTTTTAACTACACGTTGGGTATGTTTAAGATTGTGGTAAAGAAATTTGGGATCTAAATTTTTTTCCAAAATTTCCGTAACAAAAGATTCAGCTTTTTCTACAATTTCCGACATATTAGTACTTTGAACAATCCAAAATACAAAATTTTGGACTCAACCTCATCGATATGAAACAACATTACCTCTTAATACTCTTGATATTCCTTTCGGCTGGATGTGCCACTTATGAGGCCAAATATGCCGAGCCATTCGTTCCTAGTAGTATAAGTTCGGAAAAAGAAGTAGAACATACATTTTATTTGATCGGTGATGCTGGAAAATCTCCGGTTGGTGATTTGAACCCTGCTTTAAAGAAGATAAAGCGGGAATTGACCGATGCATCCAAAAACAGTACTGCGATTTTTTTGGGTGACAATATCTATCCTGCAGGTTTCTCTAGTAAAAACGAAGATCCTGAAGGTCATGAATTGGCAAAAAACCATTTGGACGCCCAGCTAGAGACCTTGAAAGAGTTTAAAGGTCGGACAGTTTTTATTCCTGGAAACCACGATTGGTATGCCAATGGTCTCAAGGGATTGGAAAGAGAGGAGAAATACATTCAAAAAGCATTGGATAGCAAAGAGGTGTTCTTGCCGGATAACGGATGTCCTATTGAGAAAATTGAGATTAGTGATAAGGTGATGGTCATTGCCATCGACACCGAATGGTATCTGGTGGATTGGGACAAACACCCCACGATGAACGACGAATGTGAAATCAAAAGCCGAACACGTTTTTTTGAGGAATTCGAAAGTTTGATCAAAAAGAATCTGGATAAAACCATTATTGTTGCAATGCACCATCCCATGTTTACTTATGGATCGCATGGAGGTTACTTTTCATTCAAACAACATATTTCTCCTAGTGGAAATGTACCCTTGCCTATTATGGGTTCATTCATTAACTTTTTACGTAGAACTTCCGGCGCAACCATTGAAGATGTTTCCAACAAAATGTACGATCGCCTTCGAAATCGGATAGTAACCTTGTCACAGTTTTCTGATAAGGTGATTTTCACTTCTGGACATGAACATACCTTACAATATATTGTTGAAGAGGGCATTCCACAGATTGTTAGTGGTTCTGGTGCAAAAAAGGGAGCCACTAAACTCTTGAATGGTAGTAAGTTCTCTACAGGAAAAATGGGCTATGCGGTGTTAACGGTATATAAAGACGGTTCTTCAGATGTAGATTTCCGGGGAGCTGAAGAAAATGAAGATGTATTATACCAAACCCAAGTACTTCCACCAGATGAAACGGGGCAAACCAATGATTATGGCAATGATTTTCCAGCTTATGGAACATCATCGGTATACACCGAAGAGGAAATTCAGGCGAATGGGTTCCATAAATGGTTTTGGGGAGAGCGGTATAGAAAATATTACGGGACTAAGGTAAAAGCTCCCACTGTACTTTTGGATACGATTATGGGTGGGCTGAAAGTCATTCGCAAGGGAGGTGGAAACCAATCCAATTCGTTACGACTACAGCACGCTGATGGTCGACAGTTTGTATTACGTGCACTACGAAAAAGTGCGGAACGCTATCTGCAAGCCATGTTGTTCCAAGAGTCGTATGTAATTGGAAAGTTTGAAGATTCATATCCAGAGCGGTTGCTACTGGATTTGTATACAGGAGCACATCCTTATGCACCATTTACATTAGGTCCTTTGTCAGATGCAATAGGTGTGTATCATACCAATCCAAAATTGTATTATTTACCTAGGCAGAATGCACTAGGGGACTTTAATAGTGAATTTGGGGATGAACTGGTCATGATAGAAGAACATGTGTCTAAAGGACATGATATTGAAAGTTTTGGGCGTACCAAGGATATTGAGAGTACATACGACCTAATCAAGAAGCTCCGAAAAGATGAAAAATATGCAATGGACCAGGTGCTGTATGCTAGGGCCAGACTTTTTGATATGATGCTAGGTGATTGGGATAGGCATGTGGATCAATGGAGATGGGCGGAGTTTGAAGAAGGAGATAAAGTAATCTATCGACCCATCCCAAGAGATCGCGACCAAGCTTATTCAATTTGGGGTGATGGATTTTTCATGGGAATTGCTTCCAAAACTGTTCCTAGCCTAAAAATATTTGAGGGCTTTGGTGATGAAATCCGAAGTGTGAAGGGATTTACATCTTCTCCCAAAACCTTTGCCTTGGATATGGCGGTTTTGTCTGAAACAACCCTTGAGCAATGGTTAGAACAAGCCAAATACATTCAACAGCATATTACTGAGCGTACAATTGATGAAGCACTGCTGTTGTTTCCTGAAGAGGTTCGGGATGAAACAATGGATGAAATCAAAAGAAAGCTGTTAAGAAGAAAGCATAATTTGGTGGAAACGGCAAGGGAATATTTTGGTGTCATCAACAAATATAGTGTGGTTACGGGTACGGACAAGGACGATTATTTTCATATTACCTCCGATGGCAAAGGGAATTTGGAAGTTCGTGCATATCGCATAAAAGGTGGCGAGCGCGAAGATTTGTTTTTCCAGAAAACCTATAAACCAGAGCATACCAAAGAAGTATGGATCTATGGTCTGGATGATGACGATGTATTTGACATAAATACCAATTCATCCAAAATTGTATTGCGATTGGTGGGAGGGCAAAACAACGATGTTTATAAAATCGCGGAACGATCAAAAAAGGTGCATGCCTACGATTCTAGAAGCAAGAACAATACCTATGATGAAGCTTTCGGGGGCAACATCCATAGAATCAACGACTATGATACCAATACCTATGATTTTCTAAAAATAAAAGCCAGTAGCAATACTTTTTTGCCTGCGGTAGGTTTCAATCCTGATGACGGCTTTAGATTGGGATTTGTAAATATGTATACGCATAATGGGTTTAGGCAAAATCCGTTTACCCAACAACATACATTTAACGGAGCATTTTACTTTGCCACCAATGGTTTTGATTTTGGATACAATGGTGAATTCGCCAATGTCATAGAAGGGGTGAACTTAGAGCTGGATGCACGGTTTACCAGCCCCAATTTTTCCATTAACTTCTTTGGTTTTGGAAATGAAACTGAGAACATTGATGATGATCATCCATTAGGCCTTGATTACAATAGGGTAAAGCTAAGTACAATCAAATTTGCACCAGCCTTGGTATGGCGTGGTCGATTGGGCTCTAAGGTTAAAGTTGGGGTTTCCTATGAAGATTATGAAGTGGAAGAAACCGAAGATCGATTCATCAATGAATTCTTTGTGGACAATGGCGAAGAAAATGAGCAGAGCTTTTTTGGTGTGGAAGCAGGGTATAGTTATTCAAATACAGATAGTGAAGCATTTCCAACCCTGGGCATGAGCATTTCAGTTGCTGGGGGGTTCAAAACCAATCTTACGGAAACCGGTAATAGTTACTCTTATTTGATACCTAGCTTATCTGTTGATCATAAACTAACGGGAGACGGAAATTTAGTATTGGCCACAAAAGTAAAAGGTCATATTAACTTTGGGGATGGATTTGAATTTTACCAAGGAGCAACTATTGGAGCTAATGATGGACTTCGCGGTTTTAGGTTTCAAAGATTCACTGGAAAATCCTCGTTTTATCAAAATACCGACCTACGTTTGAGCCTAAGGAAAGGAAAAGCAGGATTTTTACCCGTAACACCTGGTATATATGGCGCATTTGATTATGGTAGAGTTTGGTTCCCAGGTGATGATTCTGATAAATGGCATAATTCTTACGGTGGTGGATTCTTTGTGGATGGCGCGGGAATCTTATCAGCCAATATGGGATTGTTCGGGAGCGCAGATGGTATGCGTTTTGCCTTTGGAATCGGATTTGGTTTTTAGTCCAAGGTATACGAATACAGGTTTCTTCCTTTAGTTTTGGATTGCTCATCAGCAATCAAGATGGTTTTATTATCCTTAAAACAGATGGATTCCTGTTGTGTACGATGCAATACATCTATCGTTCGTAAGTTGCCTTTGGTGAAATTTTCAGAACCAAAATCACTGAACAACCAGATAAAACCAGAACCTAGTAAGACTACTTTTTTTCCATCCGGAGAAATAGCGGCACCAGTAATGGAACAGAATTGTGTGTCTTCACAGGATTTAAACGTGCCAATTAACTCAGCCTCGTAGTTCCCTTCTTTTGCTGGAATTTTATAAATGAACGCCTTCCCTTGGTATGGCCTTGACCTGTCTTTTGTAATCAAAAAAAGATGGTCTTCATGATGAAAAAAGGCCTCGCAATCAAAATGCAATTTTGATTTTTTGGGCGGGAATTTGGTCTGTTCGGGATAGTGGAAACTAATTTTTTCAGCTTTGATTTTTTTACCCTTCGCCTTGTCAGGATTAGGGATTTTAAGAATGCTTAGGTTTTTTCTGTCGTTGGCATTATTTCCAAAATCCCCTATGTATAAATTCCCAGAATTGTCATTCGCCAAATCTTCCCAGTCATGGTTTTTTCCATTTTCTATTTCAAATTCCTTGACTAAAGTCCCTTGCAAATTAAGCCCGTAGATATGGTCTTTATTGCCATTATCCTCTATGGCCCAGATTATTTTACCATTATTGGTAGCTATGCCTGAGACTTCATTAAGTTTGGCCGGCAGTTTTCCTAAATAATTAAAATCACCATACCAAGGTTTTTGAGCGCAAGCACTCATCATACTCAAGAGCAATAACAGGCCCGTTCTAATCATTGCTTTCCTTTATTGGCAAGTAGATTTCCGCTTTCCAATTCAATTCGTCACCACCCATATTTGGGTTATTGTAAAATACTTCCACAGGTTTGTTTTCAACGGCAATATTGTTCTTTTTCGCATAATCCAACAACGCATACCATGCTCTATCAGAAGTAATGTAATTGCCATTGTAAACCGCTTTGAGGGCTCTTTGAGGGAAAATTCGCTTGTATTGAATATCAGTTCCTATTGGAAGTTTTTCGGAGCGGATTATAGGATGCCCAAAATTGTATTCAATACTATCTTTTTCCATATCCCATTTTGTGACTTGCACCATTGGTGGGCCATTCAATTCCACTTGGTGTTCCAACAACATCTGGCTGATATAGGCTAGATTTTCCATCATGCCGCCAGCCTTTTGAAATTGGGTACACTTTACTGGAACGTAAGCAATGTATTTTTCCGGAATTTCTTCAATCCCTTCAATCGTTACCTTAAACTTATCAATATGATCATTGATGTTTTCCATAAAGTTGAGTACTGTTTTTCGAGATCGCTTCTCAAAATCGGTATCGGAGAAAGGAACTTTTATCTTGTTTGACAAGCTGAAATTCTCATCTCGAATATTCACAACAACCTTGGAAAGGGAGTCGCCCAGTGGAATAATTTCCCAGTCATAAATGTGTGTGGAATCATTGAACTTAAGCCTTTGGTGTAAGTGCAGTATATCTCTATCAAACTGTACCGGTGCATCGGAATCCAAACTTAAATTCCAAAGTTTTATGGTCTGGTTAATCGCTCCTGGAAATGTTTTTGCTTCAAATCGAATAGTGTAATCCGATGGTTTTACAAATAGATACCAGGCTAATAGAATTAAAAGCAGTGCTGAGAATATCCACAGAAATTTCTTCATTCCTTTTTGTCGTTCTAATATGATAAATTAATTCATGTCTAGATTATCCACCACAAATTGCCCAAGATCTCGGCCCTGTTTTACACCAACATTTACGGCCGCTCTATAATGGATTCCACCATACATACGACTTATTGCTGCTTCGTCTGCCGCAGCATTGAACGATTTAAATGATCTGACAGGAAGTCCATATGGGATTTCAGTGTCATCGTCAAAAGCAAAATTGTCTCCAAAGATGCTTGTCAATGTGATGCCAGCAGCACCAGAAACCACACTATGACCACTTGTGTATTCTGGGAATGGAGGTGTCTGCAACACTGGTTCCCAACTATCATCTATATGTTCATTGATCAATGTTTCTGGCCGAATTAGATTACTGCGGTACTTTTCATCCCAACAACTAATGAAGGCATCAGCGATAGCCATGGAAGTTTTGGTATAGGCATATACGGTTTTTGCAAAATCGGAATTTGTTTTGCGCGTAGCAATTTTAACAATACCAATCCAGTGCGCTCCAGGGGTTATTTTTTTTGTGGCAAACATTAAATGCCCACGAGTGACCGAAACATAGGGATTACAATCCCAGAATTGTGCAATGGCCACTTCCTCAGAATCGTCGCCTTTGGCGGTAATTTCCTGACTGATATCGTAAACTTCCTTCACTTCTTTGAAAAAATCCGTGCCTTCTTCCATAGAAAAGAGAGGAGGAGGTAATGGTTTGAATTGAGCTGCAGAATCGATGACAAAGGGTCTGATTTTACTCCAATGCGGTTCAATACCACTCATGTACGCCGGAGGCGTGGGTTGCCATCTTGACGGATTTTCGGAATTCACCGTAAACTTCGGCATGGTACGGGTCTGTTTGTAATTGTCCCCATCCATCCAAGCCCCTATATGATCAGAAACTTCCAGTGCATAAGCCTTCGAGGCATTGAACACAGTTTCATTTTTATCGGACCAAATGGCGTAAAGACTATCGCGGTAAGTTTCAATACGGTCTTCTGAGAAAATCAACTTTTTGCTCATATCGATATGCGCAATCAAAGCGGCTAACTCATAATTGATCACCTCTGGATTGGCTGGCGCAGGTATTTCAGTCAAATCCCTTGCTTGTCCTGCCAACGACTTATAATCGTCATGTTTTTGTGCTAGAATTTGATAGGCAGCAACGTTTGGATAGGCAAAAATCCGACTTGCGACTGGTGGTGAGAAAATATCATGAATCATCACCTCGGTGACTTTATCCACCGAACTGTGGTAGTCTTCTGGGCTAATGATTATTGCCTCTTCCTTTGGAGCACACGATGCCAATAGCAAAACAAGTAGTGCAATGGTTCCAATTCTCTCTTTCATTGTATCAGGTTTAGTTGTTGTATTTGTATAACTGGGCGCGATCATTGTTAAAGACCACCAACAAGTGTTTTTCGCCTTTAAATTCAATTATTTTCAAGTGTCTAATTGATTTTTTGGTGAAATCCAAGCCCAATTGATTTCCCAAAGTTACTTTTTCTTCATTTTCCAGCAATGCACCTGGAAATGAATCAAATCTACCATGATAAGGTTTAACACCAAAGTAGTTTCCGCCAATCAAAACTTCAGCATTCCCATCTCCGTCAAAATCGTCTGAAACAAAGTCCTTGATAGGTGAAAGTTGTAATTCCGGCCCAAATGGAACAAACTCAAATGTACCATTGTTGTTTTTAAGATAGCCCGAGTGTAGCGTATTGACTTCCAATATTGTAGCTTGACTCAATACTTCTTCCGGGAACAATCCATCCATTGTAGTACCGGCAAACGACTTATAGTTCGTGAAACGTTTTTTCAATACGACCATCTGGGAAGACAAGCCATCCAATGATTCCAATGGATAGTAGGTGCCATTTTTTTCCATGGCCGTTATGGTTTCTATCTGACCATTATTGTCAAAATCATGACGGTACAGCTTCATAGGGAAAGCTGTGGATGCTTTGAATTTGGAATTGGTCCCCCAATTGCCCAGTAGGTAATCTTTATCGCCATCTGAGTCAATATCAAAGGCTTCGATGGTTTGCCATAACCCATTTAGTTCTATCCCTTGGACTTGTATGAATTGTCCATTTCTGTTTTCAAAAAAAGTAGGGGACATCCATTCACCTATCACGATGAGGTCCGTTTGTCCATCTTTGTTCCAATCATCCCATAAAGCATCAGTAACCATACCTCGGAAACCGTTGTTGGCAAAACCTTTTTGTTCCGAAAATTGACCATTTTCATTGATCAATAACTGGGAAGGGATTGGTACACCAAAATTGGAGGTCAAAGTATGCCCGCCGATAAAAACATCAAGATCTCCATCATCGTCAATATCATAGGGTCTGATAACCGATGAATTTTGGAATAGTTTTGGCAATTCCTGTTTTTCGAAACCTTTATCATTTTGAAGGTAAAGCTGATCCAATAATTCTTCTGATTCCCCAAAGAAATCGCCACCCCCTGAGCTTATCAGGATATCCATGGTTTGATCATTGTTGAAATCGGAAATGACAGCATCCACATTTTCCTTAATTGAATCCCGCACTAATTCAGGGTAATATGATGCTTCAAAACCTGAATCTGTCTGAATATAAACTTTTGCTGACTTGTATTTAGAAGCCCCAAAATAGATGTCCGTATATCCGTCACCATTCAAATCGCCTAAAGCTACCGCTGGACCTTGATCGGAAATTTGATATGGAATCAGTTTTTCCCGGTTGAAATCAGTATAGATGTCTTCTTCATGAACATAGTCCAGACCTAAACTGTCCGGGATTTTTGTGAACAATGGGTTTGCGGCAGGAGTAAGCTGGCCATAGGAAAAAGGTTTTGTGCCCTCTGGGCTCACAATTATGGTTTGATTGACCGAAACATCCTTTAAAACTTGAAACTGTTTATTGGGCCACACAATTTTCATGGAATCCACCTGTGTGCTATTCCCAAATCCAAAATGAACAATTGGTTCTGAAGAAGCTTGAAAACCACGGGATGGAAACAATTCCTTGAATTGGAGTTTCCCATTTGTGTAGGCATACACTTTTGATCCAACTCCAAACTGGTTTTTTTCCGAAAAGTTCAGCTTCAAATTCAGATAATTCCTTTGCGCATCAGTTTTGTTAATGTAAAGTCGAGCCGGTGCGAATAAGTTGTTGGTCACCAAGTCCAAATCACCGTCCCCATCTAGATCACCCATGGCAGTGGCTCCAGAAATCAAGGTGTCGTTGGTAATCCAAGAGGTGGACATATCCTCAAATCCAAGTCCTTCAGTGCCTTTGAAAATGTAGTTGGAAGCTGTTCCCGACGGCATTAAACCCAACGCTTCCTGATCTACAAGTTTAGTGTTGTCAATCTTACTTTTGATTTGATCGCTAGAAAGAAAATTGATGAAATCCAAATCATTCGGTCGTTTAGGAATTCCATTGGAAACGAATAGATCCTGTTTTCCATCTTGATCATAATCCCCGAATAATGCGCTCCAACTCCAATCTGTTGCGGATACACCACTCATTAACGCAGTTTCCAAATAGTTGCCATCAGGTTGGTTAATGAACAGCATATTTCTCGTAAACTGGTAATGGTATCCAAATTCATTGATGCGGAGGCGCTGTGTTTGTATGTTGTCATCCCCTTCGGAGGATTTTAAGGCTACTTCATCCTCTGGTAACATATCCAAAGAAATTAAATCTGGCCGTCCATCACCATTAATATCCGCAACATCACTTCCCATAGAGAAGCGACTTGTATGACCAAAATACGCCCTTAAACTTTCGGTAAATGTTCCATCCCCGTTGTTCAAATAGTAGTAATCATCTTCATGGAAGTCGTTGCCAACATAAACATCTGGGTAACCATCTAGATTGAAATCGGATATGGCCAAGCCCAACCCATAGGCGTTGATACCGCCAAAAATCCCTGCTTCTTCGCTTACATCCACGAATTTGCCAGAATCATTGCGCAATAGTTTGTCCCCAGTCTCGTAATTGCGTTCAAATCTCAAATCGTACTTACCGTACGAATTTTGGGTATGCACCGCATGGTTGAGAAGATACATATCTAGGTCACCATCTAGGTCGTAATCGAAAAAAGCAGCATTGGAACTGTAAGAATCGAAGTCCAGTCCATACGCTGCAGCACTTTCCGTGAAGGTATTGTCACCATTATTGATGAAAAGCTCATTATAACCATCAAAGCCGTTTATTCCTACTACTGCGCAGGCATAAATATCCAAAAACCCATCACCATTGACATCTGCCATTACCGTACCCGTGTTCCAGCTGCTCTGGCCCTCAACTCCAGCAGATTCCGTAATGTCTTCGAATTTTAGATTTCCTTTGTTGAGATAAAGTTTGTTTTTTACTTGATTTCCGGTAAAATAAATATCTGGAAGTCCATCATTATTGATGTCACCAATGGCAACCCCTCCGCCATTATAAAAATAGAGGTAGTCCAAAATGCTGAGGTTTTCGGATTCGCTCAACAAATTTTCAAATTGAATTCCGGTTTCACTAGGGCTTGGATTTTTGAACAAATCCCCTTGCTTGGCACAACTTGCCACTAACAACGAACCAAAAAATATGCTAAGAATCCTATTCATTTATGGCAAAAATCTTGGGTTTTTCATTATTGATGGCTGCTATCAGGTATTCTTTACCAGCACTGTCCGTAATTTTTTGGAGCTGTTTTACCTCCTCTTTGATGGCAAAGCCGCTTTTATCATAGTTAAGCCATTCATAACCAAGGTTCCCATCACCCAATAGTAAATTTCCATAGCTGGCATCCAAGCGTGAAAATTGCGGTTTGAACTCAAAGTTGTTTCCCGCCATGATCAAATCTAAATTGCCATCGTTGTTTACATCCGTGCATGTGATATCGCAGATGCATGACAATTGGGCTCGAGGAGGTAGTTGTTTGATGGTAAATTTTCCTCCTCCTTCGTTTATGGCGATTACAGATGCTGAGGTGTTTACCTGCTTCACAATGGATTTATCCAATACTTCTTTTGGGATCAATTGATGAATGGTCCTTTTGGAGTAGTCTGAAGCCTTTAGGTTCTCTTTTTTAAGAGATACCATTTGCTCGGTTAACTCCCTTTTTTGATGGATTGGATAGTCACCTCCATCATAATTTTGGGTCACAATTTGTTCTATGGTTCCATTATCATCAAAATCGTTGATCCAGATTTTCATGGGTTGATATTCCAAGGGGCGATAATGGATATTCAGTCCTTGATTACCTAGAATCAAGTCTTGGTCGCCATCATTATCAAGGTCGGCTGCTTCCACGGTATTCCACCATCCATGTAAGCTATCCAAACTAGAAGGCATTGTGGACAAACGTCTTCCAGAATTTCTATAAATTTTTGGGGTACCCCATTCTGAACTTACGATCAAATCCAATTTACCATCCGAATTAACATCAGCCCACTCGGCATCCGTAATCATCCCAGCATCCTTTAATCCGTATGCCAATTTTTCCGTTGCATCAGCAAAGGTTCCATCACCTTTGTTTTCCAAAAACAAATGATCTGGTGATAGGCCATAAACACCAACAACACTTCGAGAACCAACAAAAACATCAATATCACCATCTTGATCAAAATCATGCGGAGCTAGTGTAGAAATGTTTTTGAAAGTGGAGGGAAGTTCCTGTTCTGATTTTGTAAAATTGCCTTTCCCATCATTAAGATACAGTCGTGCACGATATGTTGTTTGCTGGTTGACATTATTTCCGCCAGTACCCACCATAAGATCTAGGTCGGAATCCCCATCCGCATCGAACATTGCCGCAGCCACATCCTCAAAATTTTTGTCAAGCTCAAAAACTGGATTCGATTTTTGTTGGATGTTCCCATTGCCTTGGTGTAAATAAAGGGCGCCTGCTTGACCTTGTGCGCCTCCAATGAAGAAATCCTCATTACCGTCACCATTTACATCTCCAGTGGCCAATGATGGACCTTCTTGTGATAATTTGCTATAGATAAGACCCTCAAAATCAAAATCGTTGTAATGGTTCTCTTGATGACTTTGTAAGGTGTTCGAAGTCAACTCGGTAATCATAGTGGATTGACCATCAGGATTAGGTGGCGTATAATTGCCCGTATTGTTTTTGTAATCAACAGTGATGACTTGATTGGAGGGCACCTTGTTCAGTACTTGCGTTTTGTCATCTGGCCATACAATTCTGATGGAATCCAATTCGCTTGTTTTACCCAAGCCTAAGGTCATTCCATAATCCATTGAAGATTGAAATCCACGGGAAGGAATCAACTCTTGGTTTACAATATTTCCGTCAAAATAGAATTTTACCAATGTTCCAACTCCAAATTTGTTCGCTTCAGAACCGTTGAATTTTAATTGGATATAGTTATTGTCCAGCTGGGTGTTCGTGTTGTTTCGATAAATGAACGATTCGGTATTTACATTATTGATGACCATGTCCAAATCCCCATCATTGTCCAAATCCCCATATGCAGCTCCGTTGGAACGCGTTGGAAGTTCAAATCCCCATTCCTTGTTCGCATTTTTAAAGGTGATGTCTCCGTTGTTTTTATAGGCGTAATTGGGTTGTGGCTTAATTGGCATTTTGTTGATGATGGAATCAATGGATTCTTTCCGACCTGTCAATGCCATCTTTTGAATAATCTCATTGGCGAAGAAATCCACGAAATCCAAATCTGTCAGATCATGATTGATTCCATTGGTAATGAAGATATCCTTGAGTCCGTCATTGTCCATATCAAATATCAAACCAGCCCAACTCCAATCCGTTGCATCTATTCCGCTGTAATAGGCTACTTCAGAGAAAGTACCATTGCCATTGTTCAATTGCAAGGTGTTTTGAATATACTGCTGGAAGAAATCCTTGCTCTGCTTTAATTCAAAGACATTGTATCCTTCAAATTCCATTACGGATTTAACACGTTGTTCGTGTTCGGGAAGCATGTCAGTGATGAAAATATCGTTATGGCCATCGTTATTGACGTCTGCAATGTCTATCCCCATGGCGGAAAGACTCAGGTGCGATGTCCAATCCTTTATTTGCTCGTCAAACGTGCCATCTTTTTGGTTGATGTAGAGATAATCTCTTTCATAAAAATCATTGGAAACGTAGATGTCTGGATAAAGATCATTATTAAGGTCGGTCACCATTACGCCCAAACCAAAACCAATTAGACTGCCATAAATACCAGACTCTTCGCTGACATCCACAAAACGGCCATTATCATTTCGCAGCAACATATCACCCACACCTCTAAAAATATGAGGAACTCCTTCCCAGTCTTGTGCTCTTACTTCCCGTTGCTCTGCATAACCTAGACTACTTACTGGTATATTGCTGTTATTGAGGATGTAAGCGTCCAAATCGCCATCTTTGTCATAATCAAAAAAGGAAGCATGGGTCGTAAAACCTGTTTCCGCCAGATTAAATTCGGCGGCTTTTTCGGAAAAAGTCAAATCCCCATTGTTGATGTAGAGATCATTGTCATGGTTGTTTCCTTCCATGTTACCCGCGTTGCTTACGTAAATATCCAATAATCCATCCTGATTGATATCTACCATAACGACACCTGTGGACCATGGTTTGTTACCTGTAATACCTGCCGATTCCGAGATGTCCTCAAATTTTAAATCTCCTTTATTCAAGTACAATTTATTTGGCACCATATTCCCCGTTAGGTAGATGTCCGGAAGGCCATCATTGTTGATGTCACCAATAGCTACGCCACCACCATTGTAAAAATTACGGTATTTGAAAATGTTGAAGTTTTTTTGGTTTTCGACCTTATTAACGAAGGTCACCCCTGTTTCTTCTGAGGGTAATAGCGTAAATAGGGTTTCCTTATTTACATTGGAATCACTTTCATTTTGACCATTGCATGACACAAATAGAATAGTCAGTAAGGTTAGCTTCAATATGTTTGTGTTCATCTTCATCATTGTTGTCTTTTAACCAAAAATTTTGGTGCGGCATTGTTTCTACCCACGATAAAAACCTCTTTATCGTCTATGGTAATTTTTTTCATAGATCTTGTGGCACCGGAAACATCAAATCCAGTATTTTTCATCACCTCGTAAACTCCATTTGCGGTGCGGTGCAAAATTAGTCCATGAAAGGCATCCAACCTTCCTAATTGGGTGCTAATTTCATAGTTATTGCCCAAGAAAATCAGTTCTTTAACGTTGTCATTGTCCAAGTCTTCGAGGTCAATTTCAAACACGGCTGAGGACTGGACTAAATTAGGCAGTAGATACTTGGTAAATGTATCGTTGCCTTCGTTTATAAAATAGCAACTAGCCAATTCATAAACGTGTTTCGTTGTGGCGGAATTCAGCTTTTCACTTCCAAATAACTCGGTAATGGATGCTTTGGCGAATGTAGCGTAGGAGAGATATTTCTTGTTTAGAAATGGCATTTGCTTAACCAGTTCGTCCTTGGATGCAAATGGGGTTTCGGTATTCTTGTGAAAATGGGTCACGACGGGTTCCATGGACCCATTGTCATCAAAATCATTTAGATACAGATTTATTGGGTGGTTTGCGGTTGCTTTTAGTTTGCTATTAAGACCCCAATTCCCAGCTATCAGGTCTAAATCACCATCGCCATCCAAATCATCCATTTGTATAGTATTCCACCAGCCATGGGTATTTTCAAGCCCATTGTTCTTTTGTAGTGTTAAGGTTTGTCCGTCATTTAAAAAAACGGCTATGGGCATCCAATGACCGGCCACAATTAAATCCATAAAACCGTTATTGTCGATATCCACAGAAAGGGCATCCTTTATATTTCCCAATTCTACTAATTCAGGTATCGTTTGTTCGGTAGCATCAATGAATTTGCCTTGACTGTTTCTTTTTAGGAGATACTGCCTAGGTGTTTTTCCATATTGTGATGGAACTTGATCAGACAATAGGAGAATTTCCTGCACATTGTCATTATCAAAATCTACCGCCATAACTTTGGATGCATTGACTTCTAATTTGGGCAGTAATAGGGTGTCAATTTCCATTTGCCCATTTCTATTGAGGTAGATTCTTGGTTGAATTGGTTTGCCAGAGAGAAACTCATTTCCTCCACTACCAACCAACAAATCAGGATAGGCATCATCATTGGCATTGAAGACCGTATGGGTGACATCTTCATTGACCTTATCTTGATCAAATAGCTCGGGTTGACGAGTAGTAAAGCTTCCATCGGTCTCCTGAATGTAAAGAACAGAACTTTGTCTTTTCGCCCCGCTGATAAAAAAGTCCTCAAGGCCATCTTTATTCACATCAAAAACAGTAATATCCGGTCCTTGATTGGAATTGGCGAAAGGTATCAGGGGTTCACGGTCAAAATCTAATGAAGCTGTTTCACTATGTTGAAAATCCACCAGGGAATCCAAACGAACAAAGACATGCTCTTTTTCTTGTGTGGTATAGTGGTATTTTTTCAGTTTTGTAGCATCCTTTTTTAATGCTAAAGATGCAGATGCTTTTAGATCGTACAGCATTTGATATTTACCATCTGGCCAAATAATCTGAAGGGAATCTATAATAGAATCTGTTCCCAGACCTAGATGAATTGATGGGTCAACCGCGGACAAGTAGCCTTTGGAAATATAGTTTTCTTGTGTAATGGTTTTGGTTGGCGTGTAGGCTGTCACTTTTGTTCCAATACCAAACTTATTTTTGGGGCCTGCGTTGATTGTTAAAGACAGATGATTGCCAGACGTGCTGGTATTCTCCATGATAAAAGCTTGTTCGTCAACATTGTTTACCACAATATCTAAATCCCCATCATTGTCCAAATCTGCATAAATGCTGCCATTGCTAAAGGAACTTACATTACCAATCCAAGATGCTGTTTTGTCTACAAAACTGGTTCCGTCGGTATTTTTATAAATGTAGTTTGGAATTTTTTTAACTGGAATTTCATCGATCAAAGGCATGTCAGATTCCAACATTCCTTGACTTAATCGTTTTTGGATACCTTCATTGGAGATAAAATTGATGAAGTCCATGTCATTGGTGGCCCCTTTGATGCCATTGGAGATGAAAACATCCTTTAGACCATCATTATCAAAGTCTGCCAATAATGTACCCCACGACCACTCGGTTGCAGCAATACCGCTAAGACTACCAATTTCAGCAAAGTTTCCATTGTTCAAATTAAGGTGCAAGGTGTTCTGCATATATTGTGGAGCGTAGCCGTTTTTTAAATATTGCTGATAAATAGGATAGCTATATTCAAGTCCGGAGGTCTTATAAGTTTGTAGATTTTCAGGGAGCATATCCAAGGAAATAATGTCAGTAAGGCCGTCATTGTTTATGTCGGCTACATCATTACCCATTGAAAAATGGGTGGTATGTCCTAATCTATTGTTATCGTTGGAGATAATTTCCTTAAACGTTCCATCTTTTTGGTTGATGTAGAGGTAGTCATTTTCGAAGAAATCATTACCAACGTAAATGTCAGGAAATCCGTCGTTGTTTAGGTCGCTTATGGATAGGCCTAGACCATAGCCACTCTTTCCTTGAAAAATTCCTGTAGATTCACTTACATCATCAAATGTAGCGCCGTTATTTTCATAAATGCGATCACCAGAATAAGGGTCAACATTCTTTCTTTGCGAACCCCGGCCATATGCCCTATTTGGATATACAGAGTGATTCATGAGATATAGATCTAAATCCCCATCTAAATCATAATCAAAAAAGGCAGCGTGGGTTGAGAATCCTGAAAAGTCCAAATTGTATTTTGCTGCTTCTTCCTTGAATGAGGGCATGCCATCGGTATTAACACCTTGGTTTACATATAATAAATTATGCCCTGAAAGGTTTTGATATTGCCCGACTTTGCATACATAAATATCCAATAGACCATCGTTGTTGATATCAATGCTGGTAACGCCCGTTGTCCATCCGTCAGGGTTGTCAATCCCAGCAACTGCGGTTATATTTTCAAATTGGAAATCTCCTTTGTTTAGATAAAGTTCATCAGCAACTTGATTTCCTGTAAAGTAAAGATCGATAAGACCATCATTGTTAAAATCCGCTGATGCAACTCCTCCACCATTATAGTAGTAGAGGTAATTCAAAATATTCAACTCCGGTTTAACGTTCAGTGTATTTGCAAATTGGATATTTGTTTTTGAGGATGGGATTTTTTTGAACAAGGTGGTTTTCCCATTGTCGCAGGATGTGGCGCTAATGCATAGTAATAGTATGTATAACCAAGATTTCGTCATTAATCAGCTTGATATGCTAAATGCTTGTATATTAAGGATTTGCCCCAAATGGTTATGGGCCTTAAAACAGGGTATAATATAGGTGACTAAAAGCTATCTCGAAATAGACGAAGTGTTAATTTCTTACTTGTAGTGCTTATTTCCAGAACATGGCATAAAGCACTGCCAATACCAAAAGAACCGCAAAAGAGCCAATGTTGAAAGTTGGACTGGTTTTAAAGAGACTTTTTGATAATGGAATGCCTTTGGCATCATCCTGACCTTTATTTTGACTAAGACTGGCTAAAACAATAATCAACATGGTCAAAAGTAGGGTATAACCCATTTGGTCCAAGAACGGAACATCCACAAACAATGAACTTGAAGACCAACCTTTAGGTGCAACTTTAAAGTACATGGCAATTGGTATTGATACCAAAGCACCAGTAATTGCAGCTTTGTTTGTAGTTTTCTTCCAGAACAGTCCTAACAAGAAAACAGCGAGGATTCCTGGACTTACAATTCCTGTATATTCTTGAATGAATTGGAATGCTTGGTCTATTCCACCTAATAATGGTGCCATAATAGAAGCAATGATCAAAGCAACAGCAGCAGAAAGTCTACCAACATTAACCGTTTTTTTATCTGATGCATCTTTATTGATGTATTGACGGTAAATATCCATGGTGAATATTGTTGATGTTGAGTTGAGCATGGAGGCCAAAGAAGATACTATAGCTGCAGCCAAAGCCGCAAAAGCAAGTCCTTTTAGACCAACAGGTAGAAATTGCAGTAACCAAGGGTAAGCTTTATCCGCTTGTTCCAAACTTGGTAAATTGGTTACGGCAGCATCACCAAGGCCAGCTAAAATTTCAGGATCATTTACCATTACATAGGCTGCGATACCGGGGATTACTACAATCAAAGGAATGATCAATTTGAGACATGCCGCTAATAAAATACCTTTTTGTGATTCCCGAAGTGATTTGGCAGCAAGGGTCCTTTGAATAATGTATTGGTTAAAACCCCAATAATAAAGATTCGCGACCCAAAGACCACCAACCAATACCCCTAAACCAGGAAGATTCTTGTACTCTGGATTGGACTTGTCCAAAATCATCGCAAATTTTTCAGGTACATTTTCGAAAACGGTTTGCATCCCTGCCATTACACCTTCGCCTCCGGATACAGTATTTAGTGCCAAATACGTAGTGACCAATCCGCCCAAAATCAAGAATACCACTTGTATTACATCTGTCCAAGCTACTGCGGATAGACCACCATATAGGGAATACGCAGCTGCAAATAATGCTAGTCCTATAATACTATAAATCATTGGGATACCCATGATGGTTTCCATGGCCAATGAACCCAAGTAAAGGACTGATGCCAGATTTACGAATACGTAAAGCGCAATCCAAAACAAGGCTAAAATGGTCTTTAACGTTGTGGAAAAACGTTTCTCGACAAATTCTGGAATAGTATATAGCCCTTTTTCAATAAAAATGGGGAGGAAGTATTTTCCAACGATAAGGAGGGTCAAAGCCGCCATCCATTCATAGGAAGCAATTGCCAAACCTACCGCAAATCCGGAACCCGACATCCCAATAAATTGTTCCGCTGAGATATTGGCAGCAATCAATGATGCTCCAATGGCCCACCAAGGGAGTGATTTACTTGCCAAAAAGTAATCTTCTGCATTTTTTTGGTGTCCTTTTTTATCTCGGGAGACCCAAAGGCCAACCCCAAGGATTAAAACGGCATACAACGCAAAAACTAGGTAATCCCAAGAACTGAAAGAAGATGTCATAACTGGTATAGGTTGATTGTTGTTAGGGCGATACCCTTTGTTGCTAATTTAAACAAAAAAGGTCGCCAAAAAATTTGACAACCTTTTTATGTTTGTTATATACTCTTAGTAATCAGGGTTTTGAACCAAGTTTGGGTTAGCTAAAAGCTGTGGGTTCGGAATAGGGAACAATTTATACTTATCGTTTCCAACAGAATTGGCAGCTTTAAACTCCCATTGTCTTGTGTACTGTCCAAAACGGATCATATCATTCCTTCTCCAAGTCTCTGCGTAAAGCTCACGACCTCTTTCTGCCAATAACTCTGCTTCACCAACAGAAGCCAATGGTGTAGCTCCTCTAAGTACGCGAAGTTCGTTAACTTCAGAAGTTGGATCACCACCAGATCTCATCATAGCCTCAGCTCTCATTAAGTGGGCATCTGAAAAACGGAAAATGATTTCATGGTTTGTAAATCCACCGTTATAACGAGCACCGTATTTTTGAACACGGATACCTGTTCTTTCACTGTTATTGATCAAGCTGTTTGCACCGCTATTGTCAACAAAATCCCTTGAAAATTCCAATGGGTTTCCAGGACGATCATTCAATGGCGTACCATCTAAATCATATTGTTGCCCAACCAAGAATCCAAAACCTACGTTAGATCCTAGTTCGAAACCATCATCACTTTCTTCAGTTTGGTCAGCACCAGAGAAAACGGTTCCCATGGGAGGAACACCACCTCTACGCTCTTCTTGACCATCAATAGCAGCTCCAGAAGCATCCAATCTGTTGTTGTTGGCATCACCTTCAAACATGTCATAGTATTCAGCCAAAGTACTGAAACCATTCCATCCACCACCACCGTTGGAAGTGGAGTTGTAGTGAAGACCATTATAGATTCTGTTACCAGTACCAGCAGCCAACCACCAGATGGTTTCATTATCTGGGGAATCTCTAAATAAATCAAAATAACCAGCTTCCAAAGCATATCCGTCAGCTTCAATGGCATCAATCAAGGAAATTACCTCTGCCATATCTCCAGCGTTAGGAGTACCCCCGCCGCCAGTCAATTGATTTTCAAAGATGTGTCTGTTCAAAAGCACTTTTGCTCTAAGATATCTAGCTGCAGCTTTACTACCCGTTTGGTTGGCATCTCCGCTTCCGGCAGCAACTGTTGGAAGACCAGAAATGGCGGCATCCAAATCAGCTAAGATGAAATTTACCGCATCCGCCCCTGTCAATACTTCTGGAATTGAAGAAGAAGGAAGTTGGGTATCTCTAACTGGAACTTGGCCGAATAAATCCAAAATAATGTACATGGAATAGGCTCTTAAGAAGCTTGCATCCGCAACATCTTGTCCAGAAGGGTTACTTCTTGAATCCAGAATTTGGGAAGCTACCAATTGGTTACCGTTCCATTGTTGGAATGGTGTAACAATATCTACAGCTTCTGCATTCCATTCATGGGTATGCAAATTTCTCCATCTACCGTTATCCCCCCAGTCAGTACCTCTTGTTGGTACTAGAAAGGCATCGGTAGTAACTTCGTCCAAGGCAAACTTGTTTGCCTGATCAGCGTACTGCCCAGCAATAGAACTGTACAGTCCTGTAACCCCTGAGGCGGGGTCATCTAGACCCTGGAAACCAGCACTGATAATAGAATCAGTTTCTTCAATTTCCAAATCAGTACAGGATGCAATAGTCCCTACTGATAATAAGGTCAACAAATAAAATCTTATTTGATTTCTCTTCATGATAAACAATTTTTTTTAATTAAAATGATGCGCTAATTCCAAGTGTGAATGTTCTAGCAGCTGGGAAAGCAGCCCAGTCAATACCTCTTGTTGGGATACCAGAACCAAGGTCACCAGTTTGTACGGTAACTTCAGGATCAATACCACTATAATCGGTAATCAGGAACAAGTTTTGCCCAGTCAAAGAAAAACGTAGAGTCTTGAACAGCCCATCACCACTTACAGGCCAGTTATAGCCTAAGGTTGCGTTCTGTAACCTTACAAAATCACCACTTTCCAAGAAGCGCGTCGAAACATCTGCAGAAGCTCCACCAGCCTCACCACTTGTAATCACATCTTGCGTTACGTTTCGGGCGTTGTTGATTGAACCGGCAGTAAAGAAACCATTGGCTGAGTTATTGTATACATGGAATCCAAATTGACCTGCAAAATATGCAGAAGCATCCCATCTTTTTACTCTAAGGTTTAAAGAAAGACCAGTAGTGATATCTGGTAAAGCGTCTTCTCCAACGAATGTTTGGTCACCAATAGGATCACCAGTTCCATTACCATCTATATCTTGGTAAATTGGGAATCCATCAGAATCAAACCCTTCAAAGATGGCCATATAGTAGGAGAACAAGGATTGACCTGCTTCAAAACGCTGCGCAAATGCACCGGAAAGTCCCTGTCCATTAATTGCACCAGTGTTTGCAGAGCTAGCAAAATCCTGAACTTCATTTTCGTTATATGCAATGTTGAAAGCCGTAGAGAACGTTACATCCTCTGATTGAACCCAATCATAGTTGATTGCAAATTCAATACCCTGGTTGATGATAGTAGCATCTTGGTTACCAAACTGGAACGGGTCAACTGCAGGAGCAGCTGGAGGAGTTTGTAACAATACATCTGTAGTTTCGTTCTTATAAACATCGATACTACCACTTAATCGGTCATTGTTGAATCCAAAATCCAAACCAACGTTCAAGTTTAAAGTAGGCTCCCATTTCAAATCAGGAACATCTGTTGCAACAATTGCTAAACCGTTAGGGTTGATGGTCAAATCATTTTGAATACCTAGACCACCAAATCTTTGACGTGCAACGAAATTACCATATCCTAAACCATCTTGGTTACCAGTAACTCCAGCACTCAATCTAAGTTTTAAAGTGGAAACATTTTCACCTACAAAATCTTCTTCGGAAAGCTTCCAGGCAAATGCACCGGAAGGGAATACCCCGTATTGGTTATCAGGACCAAAACGAGAAGAACCATCCGCTCTTACTGTAGCAGTGAACAAATACTTGTCATTTAAGCTGTAGTTGACACGACCGAAGAACGATTGAAGTTCGTCGGTGAAATCAAATACATCACCAGTAACTGCTGTTACATTTCTTTGGTCACCAAATCCAACTACTTCACCAGCAACAACGTCTGGGAACAATCTGTTTACAACAACACCATTAGTGGCATCGTTTAAATAGAATTGTTGGTAGCTGCCTTGAATCGCATCATTTGTGCTCTCTACTGTTGAGATTAAATCTTGGCCCATTTGATCCAAGTTGGTAGTGGAGAAACCTCTACCTGCAGCATTGATACCGAAATCTTGGAAATCTTGATAAGAATAACCAACTAAAATATCCAAGTTGGAGTTACCAAAATCTTTTTGGTAGTTTAATGTGGCTTCAATCAATCTATTTTCTTTATTCAATACATTATAGAAAGCGGCACCTGTTTCTTCAATTCCTGTTAAGTTTTGAACGTTAGAAGAAATTGCGGAAATCGCCTCACTTTCAGACTTGTCATAACCTAGGTTGATTTTACCGGTTAATTCAGGAGTGAATTTGTAATCAATAGAACCATTGATCAATACTCTGTCCGTAAACGTTTGAAGTTGTGTGTACTCCAACAAGTTGGCAGGAAGAATCTGTGTACCTCCATCCGTAAAGTCAGGATCTGTTGGCCATGTTGGATTTGCTGAATAAACAGCACCCAATACATCCCCACGGAAACCAGCAGTTGCACTAAAAGGTGCAGTTTCATCGTTGGTTCTGGAAATAGTGGCGTTTAACCCTAAGGTCAACTTGTCATCCAATAAACGGTGAACTGCGTTGATTCTACCCGTAATTCTTTCTAAGTCTGTTTTCTTAACAATACCATACTGTTTACCATAGCTAAATGTAGCTCTCACATTTCCTTGCCCGTAATTGCGGGAGTAAGAAAGGTTGTGATTGTTGGAAGTAGCATTTCTAGTAATGAAGTCTTGCCAATCCGTATTCGCTCCAAAATCAACATCAGAAGCATTTCCTCCAAATTGCGTAACGGCAGCAAGGAATTGATCTCTATTTAGAAGATCGTACTCACGGATTGGTTTGGAGAAACCAAGGTTAGTAGTATACTCAATTGTACCTCCTTGACCAGTCTTACCACTTTTAGTTGTGATAATTACAACACCATTTGCACCTCTAGACCCATAGATCGCAGTTGCAGAAGCGTCTTTCAAGATACTGATGCTTTCAATGTCATTTGGGTTCAGGAAGTTAAGTGGGTTTCTTACAGCTGTATTACCAAAACCAGTATTACCTGCTGGAGAAGTGTCACCACCTGCCAAAGGAATACCATCTACTACGAATAGTGGATTGTTGTTGGATCGTACAGAATTCGAACCCCTAATGTTTACTGAGATTGCTGCACCAGGTTCTCCACTGGAAGCGGAAATGTTCACACCAGCAGTTTTACCTTGGATCAATTGTTCCGGAGAGGCAATAACACCTCCATTGAAATCTTCCGCAGTAACTGCTGATACCGAACCGGTGGCATCTTTAACGGTAGTTGTACCGTACCCGATGATTACTACTTCATCCAAGGCTTGAGCATCTTCCTGAAGTGTAACATTAATCGTGGTCTGCCCGTTAGCCGGCATTTCCACGGTAGTGTAACCAATGTAACTAAAAACCAAAACTGATGAACTTTCTACACCGTCCAAGGTATAATTACCATCAAAATCAGTTTGCGTACCATTGGTAGTGCCCTTAACAAGAACACTTGCCCCCGGTAACGGTCCGTTCACATCCGTAACAGTACCAGATACCGTCTGAGCCTTTGCCAAACCAAAGCATAAAAATGCTCCAGAAAGCAAAATGCTTTTTAGTAGCGTAATCTTCATAAATAATTAATTTTAAGTTTAGTTAATTTCAATTCAATTGTTAAACATATATAAAAAAAAAGTTAATCGGTAGTTAAGCTGAGAATGAAATGTAACGAAAACGGTTTCGTGTTAATAACTTTGGGATTTTGAGAGTTTGATAATCCTACAAAGCGTAAATCAATCATTTCATAAAAATTCATCCAAGATTTGGAGATATCTGCAATTTTAAGCTAATATACTATTTTTATTTTTTAGTAACTTTTAATTAAAATTAGGTTAATAATCAACCTGCTGTTAAGGAAGGTTTTTTCTGCTGTATTTTTTTGTCTAAGGGGGCTATGTGGTGTATATTGGCTTACCTCTAAAAGTTACCCTAAAATTAACACGAGCAAAAGTGAAATCTAAAATCACATTAAAGGACATTGCAAGGGAGTTGGAAGTCTCCATTTCGACGGTTTCAAAAGCGCTCAAAAACAGCGAGGAAATAAGTAGGGATACCAAAGAAAAAATCCAAGCTTTTGCCAAACTTTATAATTATCGACCTAACAATATTGCGATAAGCTTAAAGAATAAACGTACCAAGAATATTGGTGTGGTTATACCTGATATAGTACACCATTTCTTCACTACGGTTATTCGGGGTATTGAAAAGTATGCAAATGCAAGGGGTTACAATGTTATTGTGTGCTCTTCCGATGAATCCTTTGATAGGGAAGTCATCAACATGGAAATGTTAGCCAACGGGAGCATCGACGGTTTTATAATGTCCTTATCCTCTGAAACACAACTTAAAAACGATTACAATCATTTAAAGGAAGTGACCGATCAGGGTATTCCGGTGGTTTTGTTTGATAGAATTACCAATGAAGTGGAATGTGATAAGGTAATCATCGATGATCTGTTGGGAGCATACACGGCGACCAAGAAGATGATTGATCAAGGAAGGAAAAAGATTGGCCTAATTACGACTGCTGATTATCTAAGTGTGAGTAAGGCAAGGACGGATGGCTATCAAAAAGCACTGACCGAACATGGGCTGGAAGTTGATGAATCCAGAATCCTGAAGTTATCCAGTATGGAGATGGATGAAGAATTGATACAAGATTTTTTTGAAAACTCAGATATTGATGCATTACTCACTGTCAATGAGATTTTCGCAGTTTACAGTATGAGACTTGCACAAAAGAAAGGTATGCGGATTCCAGAGGACATGTCTTTCATTGGATTTACAGATGGTTTTTTATCGCAATATGCCTACCCGAGTCTTACAGTAGTTGCACAACATGGGATACGTATGGGCGAGGTAGCTGCACAAATGCTCATAGAAAAAGTTGAAAGCGAGGCGGAAGTTGAAACCTATCAAACCAAAATTTTGGAACCTACTTTAGTGGTTAGGGATTCCACAATTAATTAATTTTGCGCGCACTTTAGGCACACTTGTGCCAAAAACTAACTATTACTTATATACATAGCAGCTTAAGTTATGAATCAAGATTATATTAAGGCGGACGAGTGGTCCATCGTTGAAGAAGGTTTTGAAAAGGATCGAGTTAAATCTTCTGAAAGTTTGTTCAGTATCGGAAATGGGGCCATGGGTCAACGTGCCAATTTTGAAGAACATTATTCAGGGGCCACTTTTCAGGGCAGTTATATTGCTGGGGTCTATTATCCAGATAAAACACGTGTGGGATGGTGGAAAAATGGATATCCCGAGTATTTTGCAAAAGTACTGAATGCACCCAACTGGATTGGAATTGACGTGGTTGTCAATGGCGAACAATTGGATTTGAATTCTTGCAAGTCTGTCTCCAACTTTAGACGCGAACTCAATATGCAAGAAGGATGGTATCAACGTAGTTTTGAGGTAGAATTGCAGAATGGTGTTGCGTTAGCCATAAGATCCACGCGATTTTTAAGTTTGGATTTGGATGAACTTGGAGCCATTCGTTATGAGATACAAGTCTTGAACCAAGAAACCCAAGTTTCGGTTCAGCCCTATTTGGATAGTGGAATCACCAATGAGGATAGCAACTGGGATGACAAATTTTGGAATACAACAGCTATTTCGTCCAATAAAAATCGAGCGTACATTGAATCACATACCATGAAAACCAACTTTGGGGTATGTACTTATATGCAGAGCAAAGTTTATTTGGAAGGAAAAGAACTTAGCGAGGAACCTTCCTGTACTACGGACGAGCTATCCGTTAAAAACACATATACACAAACGGTTGCAAAGGGACAAAAGTTGACTGTTGTGAAGTTTGCTGGATATACCGTGGACCGTAACCACAAAACCGATGCGTTAAAAAGTGCAGCCGATGAAGTATTGGATAAAGCCTCAGAACTAGGATTTGAAGCCTTGATGGGTCAGCAGAAGGCCAGTTGGGGGAAAATCTGGGAAATGAGTGACATCACCATTGAAGGTGACGCCAAAGCACAACAAGGAATCCGATTCAATATTTTCCAGTTGAACCAGACTTACTTAGGGAAAGATTCAAGGTTGAATATTGGTCCAAAAGGATTTACAGGGGAAAAATATGGCGGAAGTACCTACTGGGACACCGAAGCCTATTGCCTTCCTTTTTATATGGCCACTAAAAATCAAGAAGTGGCTTGGAGTTTATTGGAATACCGCTACCACCATTTGGACAAGGCCATCGAAAATGCCGAAAAACTAGGTTTTGCAAATGGAGCTGCCTTGTATCCTATGGTAACTATGAATGGCGAGGAATGTCATAATGAATGGGAAATCACTTTTGAGGAGATCCATCGCAATGGTGCCATAGCATTTGCCATTTACAACTACCATAGATTCACTGGTGATTACAGTTATGTTCCTAAAATGGGATTGGAAGTTTTGATAGGAATCGCAAGATTTTGGCATCTGCGGGTAAATTTCTCCGAGGATAAACAGAAATACGTATTGTTGGGAGTTACCGGCCCCAACGAATATGAGAACAACGTTAACAACAATTGGTATACGAACTATTTGGCCAAGTGGTGTATTGATTACACATTGGAGCAGTTGGAGAAAGTCAAAACGGAATATGCCAGTGACTTTGATCGTATTTACACCAAAACGAAATTGTCTTCAGAAGAAACAGCAGATTGGAAAAAAGTTGCAGACAACATGTTCTTCCCATACTCGGAAAAGTATGAAGTTTACTTGCAACAAGATGGTTTCCTAGATAAGGAGCTGGTAAAGGTTCAAGATTTGGATAAGTCGGAAAGACCTGTTAACCAAAAGTGGAGTTGGGATAGGATCTTACGCTCACCTTACATTAAACAAGCTGATGTTTTGCAAGGGTTTTACTTTTTTGAAGATCATTTCACGAATAAGGATTTGGAAAGACATTTCAATTTTTATGAACCCTTTACCGTACATGAATCCTCGCTTTCACCATGTGTCCATAGCATTCAGGCTGCCAAATTAGGTAGAATGGAACAGGCTTACACCTTTTATTTAAGAACTTCCCGACTAGACCTGGATGATTATAATAAAGAAGTAGAGGAAGGGCTGCATATAACCTCAATGGCAGGAACATGGATGAGTATTGTGGAAGGATTTGGGGGTATGCGTATTGCCGAAGACCTGTTACAATTCACACCACAAATTCCGAACCAGTGGGATGCATACTCCTTTAAAATCAATTTTAGAGATCAGATTCTAACCGTGACCGTAAATAAGCAAGGTTCAACCTATCAGCTTTCCGGCGACCAAACCATTTCAATAAAAGTCAATAATGATTTAGTGAAACTTCAACCGGGACAATCTGTGGCAGTATGATGCGACTTTTCATTTTTACCCTGATTCTAATATGCCATACCACGTTGATTGGTCAGATAGAACGAATAGAACCGCTCAACTGGTGGGTAGGAATGAAAAACTCAGAATTACAGCTCATGCTTTACGGACAAGGTTTGGGAGCTTACTCGGTGACCTTGGATGATCAAGGAAATGGTGTTGAGTTAAAGAAGACGAATCCGGCGAAGAGCAAGAATTATCTGTTTTTGGATTTGCAGTTCGCAACGGACGCAAAGGCTGGAACCCTTTCTTTCACATTAAGTCATCCCAAATCCGGCGATTCCATTGTAATGGAATACGAATTGAAAGATCGAGACCCAAAGATGTTAACTATACAAGGTTTTGATAGTTCAGATGTAGTTTATTTAATTACCCCGGACCGATTTGCCAACGCAGACCCTGAGAACGATAGTGTTGAAGGTATGTTGGAGATGGATTTGGATAGATCCCATGATTACAAGCGGCATGGAGGTGATATTGGTGGGATTACCCAACATATAGATTATCTGGCCGATATGGGATTCACTGCAATTTGGTCAAGCCCAGTCTTGGAAAACAACATGCCCGAACAGTCCTATCATGGTTACGCTATGACAGATTTTTACAAGGTTGACCCTAGATTTGGAACTTTGGAGGACTATAAAGAGCTGTCCAATAAATCGTCGACTAATGGCATCAAGTTGATTATGGACCAAGTGGCCAATCATTGTGGTAGTGAACATTGGTGGATGCAGGATTTACCATTTGAAGATTGGGTCAATTACCAATCGGAATTTGAAAACGGGGAAAGACTTACCGTAACGAATCATAGACGTACTACAAATCAAGATCCATATGCTTCGGCATACGACAAACAATTGATGGAAAAAGGGTGGTTTGTATCCGCTATGCCGGATTTGAATCAGAACAATCCGTATTTGGCCAATTACTTAATTCAAAATAGCATTTGGTGGATAGAGACTTTGGCCCTAGGCGGCATCCGACAGGATACCTACCCTTATCCGAACAAGGAATTTATGGCCAAATGGGCAAATACAATTATGACCGAGTATCCTAACTTCAATATTGTAGGCGAAGAATGGAGCTATAACCCGCTGTTGGTTGGGTATTGGCAATCTGGTTCGTCCAATAAAGATGGGTATGAGTCACATTTAAAATCCACAATGGATTTCCCCCTTCAGAAGGCATTGGTAGAGGCTTTGACAGAAGAAGAAAGTTGGGATAAAGGTTTGATCAAGTTATATGAGGGGCTTGCAAATGATTTTCATTACACAGATCCAAATTCAATACTGTTATTTGGTGATAACCACGATATGGATAGGATCTATACACAGTTGGGCGAAGACGTGAACTTGACCAAAATGGCATTAGCATTTATTCTAACATCACCTAGAATTCCACAGGTATACTACGGTACCGAAATCTTAATGCAAAATTCAGCTAAACCAGGTGATCACGGCCTGATTAGAACGGATTTTCCTGGCGGATGGAATGGAGATACACAAAATGCCTTTACGGGAAAAGGTTTAACGGAAAATCAAGTTAAAATGCAGGAATTTTTGCGGACAATGCTTCAGTTTCGCAAAGGCTCAAATGCGATTCATAGAGGAACTACCAAACATTTTGCGCCAGCTAACGGGGTATATACGCTGTTTCGAACAATAGGTGATGAAATGGTAATCCTTATACTCAATAAGAATGAATCGCCGGTAACAATTTCATTGGATAGGTTTAAGGAAATGGAAATTGAAGGGAAACGATTTTTCGATGTTCTGGAAAACTATTCTTTGGAGTTAAATGGTGAATTGGATTTAGATTCTAGAGGCATATTGGTTTTATCTAAAATTGCTTCAAAATGAAAAAAAAGTCAATTACTCTGCTATTCTTCATAATCTGTTTACTTGCAAGTTGTGAACAGAAGAAGCCTATTAAAAAAGAAAAAGAAATGTCAATAGAAAAAAAGGCGGTCGTCTACCAAGTATTTACAAGATTGTTCGGAAACACTAATACGACCAACAAGCCTTGGGGCACAATTGAAGAAAATGGTGTTGGTAAGTTTGCCGATTTCACAGAAAAAGCACTTACCGAAATAAAGGATTTGGGTGTTACACATATCTGGTATACAGGTGTTCCGCATCATGCCGTAATCAATGATTATACTTCCCATGGCATTTCCAATGATGACCCAGATGTGGTAAAAGGTAGGGCGGGGTCGCCTTATGCGGTCAAGGATTATTACAATGTTAATCCGGATTTGGCCATAGATCCATCCAATAGGTTGGAAGAGTTCAAAGCATTGATAAACAGATCTCATGACGCCGGTCTGGAAGTTATTATCGATATCGTTCCAAATCATGTTGCACGAAATTACCAAGGTTTAACCAACCCAGAAGGTGTAAAGGATTTTGGGGAAAATGACGATACATCAGTGGCATATGCCCGTGATAATAACTTCTATTACATTCCCGGAGAAGATTTTAAAACCCCAAATTGGGAAAATAACTATTTGCCATTAGGAGGGGAGCCACAGGATATGGCAGATGGAAAATTTGAGGAAAAACCTGCGAAATGGACGGGAAATGGTTCTCGATTGGCGCAACCACATTTCAATGATTGGTATGAAACGGTTAAAGTAAATTACGGTGTTCGCCCGGATGGGAGCAAGGATTTTGATGAACTTCCTTCAGGGATTGAGCAAGAAGATTATAAAGCACACTATAGTTTCTGGAAAGGAAAGAATGTTCCTGATTCGTGGGTAAAGTTCAAGGATATTACGGCTTATTGGCTGGATTTGGGGGTTGATGGATTTAGATATGATATGGCTGAAATGGTTCCGGTTGAATTCTGGAGTTACTTGAATTCCAATATCAAAATAAAGAATCCAGATGCATTTTTATTGGCAGAGGTATATAATCCAAATCTGTATCGTGATTACATCCATAAAGGCAAGATGGATTACCTCTATGACAAGGTAGAGCTTTATGATAGTATCAAGCACATCATGAAGGGTTATGGATGGACAGATCATATTCCGGTAGTTCAAAAAGGAATGGCGGACATTGAACATCATATGCTTCATTTCTTGGAAAATCATGACGAACAACGAATAGCAAGTCCCGACTTTGCTGGCTCTGCCGAACTAGGTAAACCTGCAATGGTGGTTTCCGCAACATTGAGTACTTCACCTACCATGATATATTTTGGACAGGAAGTTGGCGAACCTGGAGCGGAAGATGCTGGTTTTGGAAAACCTACACGTACATCTATTTTCGATTACATCGGTGTGCCACATCATCAAAGATGGTCTAACGATAAAAACTTTGATGGTGGTCAGCTTTCCGAAGCGGAAAAAGAGCATAGGGATTTTTACAAGCGACTTCTTAATTTTACAATTGGCAGTGATGCATTGATGGGTGAATACCAAGAAATTCATTTTTACAACAAAGAAAATACGGAAGGTTATGACCATAGAGTATTGTCTTATGCGCGATGGTCAACTAACGAAAAGCTGGTGGTGGTATCAAACTTTGATGCCCAAAAATCGTATGCTTTTGATTTGAAGTTACCGGAGGATTTACTTCAAAAATGGGAGATTACAGATGGTACCTATAAGGTTAAGGATGAACTTTATGGGGAACTTGGTTCCACGCTTCAAATAATCAATGGTACGGGTAGTGTTGCGCTGCAGTTAGCACCCCTTCAATCCTATATTTTAAGTATCAAAAAATAAAAGGCGGATCATATAATGATCCGCCAAAGTTTGGTGGTTGGTTAATTACCGTTATTCCTTCGCTGCTGTTTTTTGATATACAAGTGCAATTACAGCACCTACTATTCCGTAATAAATAATATCCATTATTCCAGAAACAAGATGACCTGTGAGGTCCATGAAATTAGCAGTTGCGTACCATATCAAACCGACAGCTATACCTAGTAATGCGCCTATCCAAGCGCCAAACTGAAATCCTTGACCTAACGAATGATGTCCTCTGGCCCATTTGCTATAAAGCGTACTTACAATAAAGGCGCCGAGTAGATTTCCTAAAGCGATCATGCCCATGTCAGGAGGGTCTTTCATTACGTTGATAATTGAATGTTGATCGAAATAATCAGCCATGGCATACCCCCATATGAGATATCCCAAAAAGAACATTACAACGGCACCTGCAAGGGTAGCCAGTAAATTAGATTTTGAAAACATGTTGGTTAATTTATTGATTATTAGTCTTATAAAAATATCAAAATAAAATTAACGGTATCGTAATTAATTGAATAAAATATTGTGAATGTGTCAATTTCAGTCTAAAAAAGGATGTGTCAAAGGGTATTGCAATTAGACTGGTGAATATCATTTTCAAATTGTATTTTTAATGCCAAATAAACAATGGAATGAAGAAAAAACTACTTGGCTTATTTCTGGTAATTTTAATGTTAAATGGGTGTGGGATGATGGAATCAAAACCTTTGGTCATTGGACATAGAGGTGCAATGGGTCATGAAACTGAAAATACTTTGGCCTCAGTGCAGAAAGCCCTTGATCTTGGAGTGGATATGATAGAGATTGATGTGTTCAAGATTGAAAGCGGGGAAATAGTGGTATTCCATGATGAAAGAGTTGAACGTTTGTCCAACGGAGGGGGTAAATTGGAAGATTATAATATTGTGGATCTGAACCAATTGATTTTAGATGGCAACCACAGGATTCCAATGCTTCAGGATGTGCTCAAGTTAATTGATAATCAAGTAGCCTTGAATATTGAATTAAAGGGCGCCAATACGTCTGATCGCGTAAATTTTATTACCAATTATTATATCAAGGAAAGAGGCTGGTTACGCGAGAACATCCTTATATCAAGTTTCAACTGGGATGAGTTGAGAGCTTATCGTGAATTGAACCCAGAGGCTCAAATTGCAGTTTTGACTGAAGATGATCCTTTGGCTGCTATGGAGGTGGCAAAAGAACTAAATGCCATTGCAATACATCCAAATTACCAGATGCTAACTGCCGAAAACACTGCAAAAATGCAAGATGCTGGTTATAAAGTCTACACTTGGACTGTAAATGAGGCAGAGGATATCCAAAAAATGAAATCTTTCGGTGTTGATGGAATCATCACCAACTATCCGGAGCGGGCACATTAATGTTCGACGTAATCATTGTTGGTGGGGGTGCAGCAGGGTTTTATACGGCAATTCATATTGCTGAAAAATCACCTGCGCTAAAAATAGCCATATTCGAAAAAGGGAAAACCGTACTCTCCAAAGTGCGTGTTTCAGGTGGAGGTCGATGCAATGTAACGCATGCTGAATTTATTCCGCAGAATCTGGTATTGAATTACCCGAGAGGTCAAAAAGAACTGTTAGGTCCTTTTCATACACATGCTCCAGGAGATGTAATGGCGTTTTTCGAGGACCGGGGAGTATCATTGAAAATTGAGGAGGACGGTCGTGTTTTTCCAGTGAGTGATAATTCCCAATCCATTATAGATTGCTTGTTAGGCGAAGCAAACCGGCTAGATGTTCGGGTTCTAAAAAATAGCGCAGTCAAGCAAATTTCAAAATTGGAAAATGATTCATGGCAGATTACTACCATGAATAAGCATTATTCTACCAAGCATCTTGTTATTACCACAGGTAGCAGCCCAAAAGTTTGGAATTTTATGGCAGGGTTAGGGCATCAAATAGTCAGCCCGGTTCCGTCACTTTTTACGTTTAATATTAAAGATGAACGGTTAAAGGGAATACAGGGCGTTAGTAAGAATGTTTCTGTTGAAATACCAGCAAAAAAGATTTTTAGTTCGAAAGTTTCAGTCACTTTGAAAAGTGCCGTAATTGATGAACCTGTGTTACAATCCGAAGGTCCACTTTTGGTTACACACTGGGGTCTAAGCGGTCCGGCCATTCTAAAACTATCCGCTTGGGGCGCCAACATCCTTAACGAATACCAGTATAATTTTAGGATTACCGTTAATTGGATGCCCGACTATACTACTGGTGCCATGGAAAACTTTCTTTGGGAAATAAAAGCTTCGGAACCCAAAAAGACCGTGTTGCGCACCAAAGCCATGAACATTGCCAAACGTTTATGGATTAAACTGGTCTATGCCGCCGGTATAGAAAACGAAACACGTTGGGCGGATTTGACAAAAATCCAACTTCAAAATTTGGCCATGCAGTTAACGGCAAGTTCCTTTAAAGTGGAAGGTAAAAGCACCTTCAAGGAAGAATTTGTGACCGCTGGGGGGATTGATCTCAAAGAAATAAACTTCAAAACATTCGAAAGCAAGATTCACCAAAATCTATTCTTTGCAGGTGAAGTCATCAATGTTGACGCTATTACAGGTGGTTTCAATTTTCAAAATGCTTGGACTGGAGGCTATATGGTAGCACAAGCAATTTCAAAAAGGGTAAAATAAGCTTAGTGTTGAAGTAAAAAATCTACGCCAGCAGCTAGTGCGGCTCCAAGAACTGGTCCTATCACAGGAATCCAGCTGTAACCCCAACCGTTGGAACCCTTATCTTTTATCGGAACCAAAGCGTGAATGATCCTCGGGCCCAGATCCCTGGCAGGATTGATGGCGTAACCCGTGGTACCTCCCAAAGAAAGACCGATTCCCCAAACGATCAATGCCACTGGTAATGCCCCGAGGGATCCCAATCCAATTATGGTATTGTCGTCTGTATTTACAGCATCGGTGAAATAGAGTACGGCAAAGACCAATACAAAAGTGCCCATGATTTCAGTTAGCATATTCTGGAAAGTATTTGGTATGGCAGGTGCATTGCAGAACACCCCTCTTTTAGTATTGCCATCCGCTGTGGCGTCAAAATGATCCTTGTTCATTAACCAAACTATAAATGCACCAAGCATTGCGCCAATAAATTGGGCAATAACATAACTCGGTACATCATAAATTGAAAACTCTCCGGCCAGTGCCAATCCAATTGTGACTGCTGGATTCAAATGGGCACCACTATGCGGGCCAGCAACCACTACTCCCGTGAAAACGGCAAATGCCCAGCCTGTGGTTATTACAATCCATCCGGATCCGCTACCGTAGGTTTTGTTAAGTGATACATTGGCATTAACGCCACACCCCAATAAAATCAATAAAAAAGTTCCAATGATTTCAGAAATAAACGGAGTCATTTTATACGTGTTGGTTAAAAGTTAGGTTTGATTATCAATGTTGTTTTGCCCAGTGTTCCAAGGCTTCAACCGCTCTATGCCATCCTTTGATGCCATTTTCGATAGGTTTACGTTCCTGGGTTGGATTGAAATGAACGTCGGTTTGCCAAATATCATGAATTTCTTCTGCATTTTTCCAATATTCCACAGCTAAACCTGCTAAATATGCTGCGCCCATCACCGTGGTTTCAACAACTTTGGGTCGCACGGTTTCGGTTCCTAATACATCTGCTTGAAATTGCATTAACAGGTTGTTGACTGTTGCCCCTCCGTCTACCCTTAATTCATTGATGGAAATCCCTGAATCCGCTTCCATGGCTCTCAAAATATCCATGGTTTGGTAGGCTATGGATTCTAAAGCGGCCCGAGCAATATGTGCATCGGTGCTACCTCTGGTAAGTCCGAAAATAGTCCCTTGGGCATGTTGGTTCCAATACGGAGCACCAAGTCCAGCAAATGCGGGTACAAGATAAACACCTTCTGTACTTTTGACGGATGAGGCCAGTGCTTCGACCTCAGCAGATGTTTTTATGATTTTTAAGCTGTCTCTTAACCATTGAACCACTGCTCCGGCAATGAATACACTACCTTCAAAGGCATAGGTGGATTTTCCGTTGATTTTCCAGGCTATGGTGGTTAACAGATTGTTCTTGGAGACAATAGGTTGATCTCCAATGTTCATCAACATAAAACAACCGGTGCCATAGGTATTTTTGACCATGCCTTTTTGCGTGCACATTTGACCAAAAAGAGCAGCCTGTTGATCTCCTGCAATGCCTGCTATTGGAATTTTTGAGGCGAAGAAATTAGGACTTGTATAGCCGTAAACCTCACTTGATTGTTTGACCTCAGGAAGCATGCTTGCAGGAATTCCCATTAAGTCCAAAAGTTCTTGGTCCCATTCAAGATTGTTGATGTTAAACAACAATGTTCGGGAGGCATTGGTCACGTCAGTTATGTGCAATTGACCTTCGGTCATCTTCCAAATGAGCCAAGTATCTATGGTCCCCATTAATAGATTTCCAGCTTCAGCCTCAGTTCTGGCCCCAGCAACATTGTCCAAAATCCATTTCACCTTGGTTCCTGAAAAATAAGAATCGATAACCAAACCAGTTTTTTCCCGAATCATAGCAGATTTACCCTGGTCCTTTAGTTCATCACAATAATCAGCCGTACGCTTATCTTGCCATACAATTGCATTGTAAACCGGTTCGCCCGTGATCTTATTCCAAACGACTACGGTTTCCCGCTGGTTGGTAATTCCGATTGCAGCTATTTGTTCTGCCTTGAGGCCTTTTTGAGTAACTGCCTCTGCTGCCATTCCTGCCTGGGTAGCCCATATTTCTTTTGGATCATGTTCCACCCAACCTGGTTGTGGGAATATTTGAGTGAATTCTTTTTGAGCCACCGCCACTATAGTACCTTTTTTATCTACTACAACAGCTCTTGAGCTTGTGGTTCCCTGATCAAGGGCAAGTATATACTGGTCCATTTGATTTTTTAATATCCCTGAATTTAATAAAATTAATCTGCGTAGATTCACAATCCATATTAAGAAAAATGAAAACATATATCGTCCTACTTCGAGGAATCAATGTGAGCGGTCAGAAGAAAATCAAAATGGCAGAGTTGAGGAACAGTTTGAAGCAAAGGGGCCTTGAGCAATTGGAGACCTATATCCAAAGTGGAAATATAGTTTGCAAGACTAAGGAAATAGATAGCAAGGCAATTGAGAAATTGGTTCACGAAGCTATTTTGAAGGACTTTGGATTTGATGTTCCCACATTGGTTCTATTGAAAGAGGAATTGGAAGGGATTTTAAAGCACAGTCCCTATCTATCAGAAGAAGAAAAGAGTCAATACTTCGTGTTTCTAAAACAGACACCTAATGCGGAGCGGATAGAGGATTTCAATAAATTGAGCTTTGATCATGAGGATTTTCATATTACTACGGACTGTGTTTATCTCTGTTGTAAAGCGGGATATGGGAAAGCAAAACTGAGTAATAACCTTGTTGAACGAAAGTTACAAGTAAGTGCCACAGCGCGAAATCTTAAAACGGTAAGGAAACTATTGGAACTCTGTGAGGCTTAATTCAACTCCCAAATCTTGTAGTTCAGCAAGGTTGCAAAACAGACCCAAAGCAAATAAGGAATTAGCAAATAGGAGGCAGCTTTGCTCACCACTCGAAACCATTTTATAGTGAGCATAATGAGCGTTAATAGCACCAGAATAACCAAAAAAGCCCAAAACGGATTCTTAAGTCCAAAGAAAACAATACTCCACAGTGCATTGAAAAGCAATTGGAATCCGAAATGATAAAGGGCGGTCTTCACCCAAATATGATGGAAGCCTTTGGACCAAACGATTCCTGCAGCAATGCCCATCATGATGTATAAAGTCGTCCAAACGGGTGCGAATACCCAATTAGGGGGATTAAAGCTTGGTTTTATTAGTCCTACATACCAATCATTTACTGAACTTTGGGTGGCAAAACTAGAGAGAAACCCTATCAACAAACAGATGAGTACAGCAATGGTGATATAGGTCAACCTTTTCTTCATGGCAATTGTGTTCACGTCTAAAATAAGAATTTATTTAATCCCAATCCCAACTACGCCTTGTCCTGCCTTATCTTTGCCCAAAATCTATTAAATGACCGAAAAGGAGTTTTTGCCATCATACAATAACAACTTGCCCGAGTCGGGTACGGTAACTTGGAAAGCACCCAGTAATATAGCGTTGGTAAAATATTGGGGTAAGAAGGAAAATCAAATTCCAGCAAATCCATCCATAAGTTTTACCTTGGATGCCTGTGCAACTACTACTGCTTTAACCTATCAAAAAAAGGAAAATTCCGATGGTTTTGCTTTTGAATTACATTTGGACGGGAAACCAAAACCTGATTTTAAACCAAAGATTGAGCACTTTTTTACACGCGTCGAGGATTACCTTCCGTTTCTAAAGCAATATCACTTTACCATAAATACATCCAACTCATTTCCCCATAGTAGTGGGATAGCTTCATCTGCTAGTGGAATGGCTGCTCTTGCCCTTTGCTTGATGGAAATAGAGCGGCAAATCTCTGTTAAGATGGATGATGATTTTTTTAAAAGGAAGGTGTCATTTTTGGCACGTTTGGGCTCTGGGAGTGCATGCAGAAGTATTGAAGGAGATTTGATTCAATGGGGGAGTCATAATAATATTCAGAACAGTTCTGATCTATATGGAGTGCCTTATCCCTATCAAGTACATTCAAATTTCAAAAATTTCCATGATACCATTTTATTGGTGCACAAGGGTCAAAAACAGGTGAGTAGTACTGTAGGCCACAATCTAATGCATGGTCATCCCTATGCACAAACCAGATTTACCCAAGCACATGAAAATCTGGATAAACTACAATCCATTTTGGCAAAAGGTGATCTGGAAGGATTTATTGCAATTGTGGAAAGTGAGGCATTAACACTTCATGCCATGATGATGACCAGTTTGCCCTATTTTATCTTAATGAAACCGGATACCTTGGAAATCATCCACAAGATTTGGGATTTTAGAAAGGAAACCAAATTACCTATTTGTTTTACCCTTGATGCAGGGGCCAATGTTCATGTATTGTATCCTGAACACATTAAAGACCAGGCGATCACATTTATTCAAGAAAGATTAGTCATGCATTGCGAACAAGGGCATTATATCTGTGATAGGGCAGGAAATGGAGCGAAAAAAATAGTATCATCAACCGTATAATTGATTATTGTTTTCCACGTTTTGAAAGCAAGATTGTACATTATAGCTGTCAAAATGGTTGTTAATCAGTTGGGTTAGGCAAGGATTAAAGAAAAAACACTAATTTTACCTTCGATTTCAAGAAATGAAAGGACCTCTATTTTATTCCAAGATTCTTCTTTTTGGTGAGTACGGAATCATCAAAGATTCCAAGGGACTTTCCATTCCCTATAATTTTTTTAAAGGTGCGTTGAAAACGGATGATCAACCATCCGAGACAGCAAAGAATTCCAACAATGCCCTCAAAAGGTATGTGGAATATCTTAGAACTTTAGAAAATGAATCCAATGGACTTGTTTCGTTTGATTTGAAATCATTGGAAAAGGATGTGGACAATGGAATGTATTTTGACAGTTCCATCCCGCAAGGATATGGTATTGGAAGTAGTGGCGCTTTAGTAGCAGCTGTTTATGATAAATATGCCACAAACAAGATAACGGTCCTTGAAAACCTTACTCGTGAGAAATTATTGAAGCTCAAGGAAATTTTTGGAAAGATGGAGTCATTTTTCCATGGTAAGTCTTCTGGTTTGGATCCTTTGAACAGTTATCTGAGTATACCTATCCTGATAAATTCCAAGGACAATATTGAATCTACAAGCATTCCTTCTCAAAACAAGGAGGGAAAGGGCGCGGTTTTCTTATTGGATAGTGGAATGACGGGAGAAACTGCCCCAATGGTGCAGATTTTCTTAGAAAAAATGAAGCAGGAAGGGTTTAGGAATATGCTGAAAAATCAATTCATAAAGCACACGGATGCTTGTGTCGACGATTTTTTAAGTGGTAATGTCAAATCCCTATTTGGAAACCTCAAAGAGTTGTCGCATGTGGTTTTGGATCATTTTAAACCGATGATCCCTGCTAAATTCCACAAATTGTGGCAACAAGGTATTGAAAGCAACGACTACTATCTAAAACTTTGTGGTTCCGGTGGTGGAGGCTATATTTTAGGATTCACCCAAGACTTGGATAAGGCCAAAAAAGCGCTTAAAGACTACAATTTGGAAGTGGTTTACAACTTCTAGTCATCATCATGCTTAGTAGAAAAAATAAACTCCTGCTTTTTAAGCTAATGAGTTTATTTTCGGTGGTTCGTGGGTATAATATATTGGTCATAACCTTGGCGCAATACCTTGCGTCAATTTTTATTCTTTCTTCACAATCTAGCCTACGGGAAGTAGTATTAGACCTCAATCTCTTTTTGATTGTTACAGCTTCTGCCTTGGTAATTGCCAGTGGTTATATCATCAATAACTTTTATGATGCCGAAAAGGACTTGATCAACAAACCACGAAAGAGCATGTTGGATAGATTGGTAAGCCAAAGATTTAAACTTACCACATATTTTATCCTTAACTTTTTGGCTGTGTTGGCCGCTAGCTACATTTCGTTTAGGGCAGTGCTGTTTTTTTCAAGTTATATTTTTGGAATCTGGTTCTATTCACATAAACTTAAAAGAATTCCCTTTGTTGGCAATTTGATCTCCGCGTCCTTGGCCATAGCACCTTTTTTTGTGGTTTTTGTTTATTATGGAAATTTTGAGCAGGTCATTTTTGTTCATGCCTTGTTTCTTTTTCTTCTGATTTTGGCACGGGAAATGATCAAGGATTTGGAAAATATGGCAGGGGATATGGCACAAAACTATAAAACCATTCCTATACTTTATGGGCAGCGGTTTTCTAAAACGATTATTGCTTTGCTCATTGCTATGACCCTAATACCATCCTTACTGCTTATCAATTATTTTGATGTAGGATATATGTACTTGTACTTTATTGCCTGTATAATCCTGCTAGGCATTTTTATCATTTTATTATGGAAAGCAGCAGGTAAAAAACACTATGTTTGGTTACATAATATTCTCAAGTTTATTATTGTGGGAGGCGTAGTCAGTATTTTATTGATAGATGTTGATTTGGTCATAAATCGGTTTTTATAATGGAGAATTTACTTAAAGTGGGGATGGCCCAAATTGCCCCTGTCTGGTTGGATAAATTGGCAACAATCAAAAGAATTGAAACCAGTATACAACAGGCTGCCATGGAAAATGTTGAGTTGCTGGTGTTCGGTGAGGCGTTTTTACCGGGCTATCCATTTTGGCTGGCCCATACAGAGGGAGCAGCTTGGGATTTGAAAGTGAATAAGGAGTTGCATGCTCATTACGCTCGAAACTCAATCCAGATTGAGACTGGCGAGTTGAATTCCATTTGTGAATTGGCAAAAACAAATAAGATGGCCATCTATTTAGGTATGATGGAACGCGCCAAAGATCGTGGAGGTCATAGCCTGTATTGTTCTTTGGTCTATATTGATCAAACGGGAACCATAAAATCGGTACATCGCAAACTGCAACCTACCTATGATGAGCGTTTGACCTGGGCACCTGGAGATGGCAATGGATTACAAGTGCATTCCCTGAAGCAGTTTACGGTTGGCGGGCTTAATTGTTGGGAAAATTGGATGCCTTTACCTAGAACTGCGCTATACGGTCAAGGAGAAAATTTACACGTGGCAGTTTGGCCAGGAGGATTGCATAACACAAAAGATATTACCCGATTCATCGCTAGAGAATCCAGAAGTTTTGTGATTTCGGTTTCTTCTTTGATGCGTACTTCTGATTTTCCTGCTGAAACTCCACATCTTGATAAAATTTTGGAAAAAGCGCCCAAAATATTGGCAGATGGTGGAAGCTGCATAGCAGGGCCAAATGGTGAATGGGTTCTGGAACCAGTGGTAAATCAAGAAGGGATCATATATCAAACCTTGGATTTCAATCGGGTTTATGAGGAAAGACAGAATTTTGACCCAGTTGGACATTATTCGCGTCCGGATGTCACAAAACTTATTGTTAACCGTGAGCGACAATCCACGGTGGCGTTTGAAAAATAGAGAACTATAATGTCCAAAGCGACATAAAGCAGTACTTTTGCAAAAAATTAATGACTGATGGCGAAATCAGACAATCCGAGAAATAGGAGATCTTCACAACAATCTGGGCGAAACCCCAAAAAATCCTTCCGTAAACCGCAAGGGAATCAAACTCGAAAAACTGCAGCATCTAAAAAATCCAATCCGAATGAGATTCGATTGAATAGGTATATAGCCAATGCTGGTATTTGTTCTCGAAGAGAAGCGGACACCTATATTGCGGCAGGCAATGTTTCTGTTAATGGTAAAGTAATTACAGAGATGGGGTATAAGGTAAAACCATCAGACGAAGTGCGTTTTGATGGTCGCAAACTGAATCCGGAGAAAAAGGAATATATACTTCTGAACAAGCCTAAGAATTTTATTACTACAACTAATGACGAGAAAGGGAGACGTACGGTTATGGAATTGGTCTCCAGTGCCTCCAAAAATAGATTGCTTCCAGTAGGGCGATTGGACCGAAATACCACAGGTTTATTGTTGTTCACCAATGATGGGGATTTGACCAAAAAACTGACGCATCCTACACATGGTGTTCGTAAAATCTATCATGTACATCTGGATAAGAGTCTTGCTTTGACTGATTTAAGAAAAATTGAAGCAGGCCTGGATTTGGAAGATGGGAGTGTTCAGGTGGACGATGTAAGTTATATCCAAGGTGCTCCAAAACGAGAGGTTGGGGTGCAAATCCATAGCGGTAGAAACCGCATAGTTCGAAGGATTTTTGAGCATTTAGGGTACAATGTCACAAAACTGGATCGGGTGATTTTTGCTGGATTGACCAAGAAAGATTTACCCCGCGGCCATTGGCGGCATCTTACCGAACAGGAGGTGGTTAACCTAAAGATGATTAAATAAACATATCAATTTAAGGACACAGTAATTTACCGTCTCGAACCAGTTCATCGCACGGCTTTTCAAGGATAATAGTTTCAACTGTATTGGTGTCACAATCAAAGATGTAGTAACGGGGAATTACCAAAGTTGACGTTTCTGATTGCGAATCGTAGTAACAATCGTAAGGCGTTTTTGTTTTATCATTTTCAACCCAATCCCAGAAATAGAGTTTGTTAGCTAACTCAACAACATTTATGCAACAATTGAAGAAAGGATAGTACTTTTTACGCTCTTCTTGAACCATAGCATAATTGATTTGAGTTCCCGATTTGTCAAAAATGAGCATACCCCTATTGTTTTCCATTTCATCAAAGATTTGGACCAAAACAAATCTTTCCCCAACAGTAATGTCATGACCTTCTATTTGTTCAACACAAGAGTTGTTTGAAATGGCAATAGATGTAACTGTTCCAGAGGTAAATTGTTGAACACCGTCAACTGTTGTTATGGAATAGTTTAATTCTTGCTGAGCTGTCAAATACTTTAAACAGAACATACAACTTAAGAGACTAACAAATGATTTAAAGACCATAGAAGGAAGTTTTTGAATTGCTGTAAATTCCTTCTTTCTTTTCGTTTTTTAAGAAACGAATTGATGTATGTCAGATTTGAGTTGACGGATAGTCGCTTTTTTGGAAATCAGATTCTATTTTGAAATAACATTTTCCATCTTTTCTCGAATTCCATCCAAACATAAATTTCCTAAACTGCCTTCATGGGTATGGACAATGTTTCGTTTAGGTTTAAAAGTTCCATTCTCAATGGCTTTACCCATACTTTTATAAGCATCCCTAAATGGCATACCACTTTTAACCAGTTCGTTAAGTGTATCCACACTAAAAAGATAGTCGTACTTTGGGTCCTCTAAAATGGCCTGATTGATTTCAATTTCCTTGAGACTGAACGTCATCATTTCCAGACACGCTTTAATTTCTTGTATTGCAGGCACTATCACCTCTTTGACCAATTGCAGATCTCTGTGGTACCCACTAGGTAAATTATTTGTGATCAACGTCAATTGGTTAGGAACAGCCTGGATTTTATTGCACTTAGCCCGAATCAATTCGAACACATCTGGGTTTTTTTTATGTGGCATGATGCTACTACCTGTGGTCAACTCATTTGGGAAGGTGATAAAATCAAAATTTTGACTCATGTACAGGCAGATGTCCATTGCCAATTTAGAAAGGGTAGCTGCGACACTGGAAATTCCGAATGCGGTCGCTTTTTCCACTTTACCCCTGCCCATTTGAGCAGCGACCACATTGTATTTTAGTGTTTCAAATCCCATTTCCGTTGTCGTAAAGGAGCGATCTATTTGGAAAGAACTTCCATATCCTGCAGCACTGCCTAATGGGTTTTGATCGGCAATTTTAAAGGCAGCTTGTATAAATTGCAAGTCGTCTATCAAACTTTCTGCGTAGGCCGAAAACCAAAGTCCAAAAGAAGAAGGCATAGCAATCTGCAAATGGGTATAACCTGGTAATAAGACCGATTTATGTTGCGCTGCAAGATTGACAAGTAAATCAAAAAGTTCCTTTACCCCAGATTGGATTTCAGTTAATTCATTTTTTAGATACAATTGCATGGCCACCAAAACCTGGTCGTTTCTAGATCTCGCGGTATGGATTTTTTTACCTGTATCCCCTAGTTTCTCCGTAAGCATGAATTCGATTTTAGAATGCATGTCTTCAAATGATTCTTCTATGGTGAAATTTCCTTTCTCAATGTCCTTGGAAATACGTTTCAATTCTTTGACCAGGACTTTTACCTCCTCCTCAGAGATCAAACCTACCTTCCCTAGCATCTTTGCGTGTGCGGATGACGCAATTACATCATATTTGGCCAACAAAAGATCCAATTCCCTGTCATTTCCAACTGTGAAACGGTCTATTTTTTTGTCTGTACTAAAGCCTTTGTCCCATAGTTTCATACGAATTCTTTTTTTATGGTTTGGGTTTGATTATTGTAAAAAACCTGTTAGAAGTTTAATGTATAAGTCGATTCCATCCTTAATCTCATGGACATAAATAAATTCATCTGCGGAATGGGACCTCGTACTGTCTCCAGGACCCAATTTAACCGATTGACAGGTTAATGCAGCTTGATCTGACAGTGTGGGTGAACCATAAGTGCTGCGCCCCAATGCTAGACCGCTTTGAACCAGCTTATGATTCGCGTCAATCGCAGATGAATTCAATCGCAATGATCTTGGTGTCATTTTACAGGGTGCTTGTTGCTCTAAAAGCGTTGCAATCTCTTGGTTGGTGTAACAATCGTTCACGCGTACATCCACAACCATCTCCACTTGTGCAGGCACAACATTGTGTTGCTTTCCGGCATTGATTTGTGTTACTGTTAGTTTTACCTCACCCAATACCTCAGAAACCATATCGAAGGAACAGTCTTTGAACCAATTCAACACTTCAATGGTATTGTAAATGGAATTGTCCTTATTTGGATGGGCGGCGTGCGATGGTGTACCTGAAACCACTGCGTCAAAAACAATCAGTCCTTTCTCTGCAATGGCCAAATCTAACAAGGTGGGTTCCCCTACGATTGCCACATCGATATTTGGGAGGATGGGCAACAGCCCTCTGAGACTTTTATCCCCGGCGCTCTCTTCTTCTGCAGTTGCCGCTATTATGATATTATGGGATAGATTTTCCAACGTATAAAAATGAACAAATGTGGCCAACAAAGAAACCAAGCAACCACCGGCATCATTGCTTCCAAGCCCAAACAGTTTACCATTTTCAATATGAGGATGAAATGGATCCTTGGTGTAAGCAGCGTTGGGTTTTACGGTATCATGATGCGAATTCAGTAGTAACGTAGGCTTGCGTTCATCAAAATGTTGGTTGAAGGCATAAATATTGTTGAATTGTCGCTTCGTTTTCACTCCATAGGTGTGTAACCATTCCGCAATGGCATCTGCAGTTTTATCCTCCTCACTTGAAAACGAAGGAATTGCAATTAACTGCTGTAACAGTTCTATTGCACTTTGGGTTATTTTTTCTTGATCTACTTTCATAGCGTTAGTGTGGTGAAGTTTGTACTTCCTTCTTGGAGCATCGTTTGATCCCCAATACAGACCTGTTTGACATGATTTTGAAGCGCATGAAAGCAATTATGCATTTTTGGGAGCATACCATCTGCAATTATGCCTTCATTTAAGAGTGTTTGGTAATTTTTTGAATCAATATGTTGGATAACAGAATCCGCATTGGTAATATCTTGAAGCACACCTTTCTTTTCAAAGCAGTAGAATAGGGTAGTATCAAAATCATCGGACATACCTATGGCGATTTCAGCTGCAATGGTATCGGCATTGGTGTTAAACAACTGGCCTTTTCCATCGTGGGTCAAAGCACAAAATATGGGCGTAAAACCAGATTTCAATAGTTTGAGCACATTCTCAGAATTGACGCCTTCAACATCACCTACCCAACCAAAATCTACCTCTTTAACCGGTCTCTTATGTGCCTTTATGGCATCTCCGTCGGCACCGCTCATTCCAATAGCATTAACCCCAAACCCTTGTAGCTGTGCTACCATTTTTTTATTCACCAAACCTCCATATACCATGATCGCAACATCCAAACTATCAGAATCCGTGATACGACGGCCGTTGGTCATTTTGGTTTCTATTCCCAGTTTTTTATTCAGTTCCGTAGCTTTTTTACCTCCACCATGAACTAAAATCTTGTGCCCTTGGATTTGGGAAAATAATTGCAGAAGGTCCGTAAGTTGTGTTGGGTCGCCAATCACATTTCCTCCAATTTTTACTATGGATAATTTCTCTTTCATGTTTATGCGTTTAGTATGCCGCCATCAATAGTCATAGCAGTACCTGTTATCCACGAAGCATCTTCCGAAGCCAAGAACAACGCCAATTTGGCGATATCCTCTGGAGTACCTAGTCGGTTTAATAAAGTAGCATTTTTTGCATTATCTACAGCAGCTTCAGGATTAGCAAAGGCTTTTGCGGAATCCCATATCAAAGGTGTGTCCACAGGGCCAGGACATATAGCATTAACCCGTACTTTAGGTGCGTATTCCACAGCCAATTGTTTCATGAGTCCCAGAGAAGCTGCTTTTGAAGCACAGTAAGCTGGGTGATTTGGAAAACTTTTATACGCAGCAATTGAGGCATTGATAAGGAAGTTGCCACCATTTTTCTGTAATTCGGGTATGGCGTATTTGGACATGTAGAATATAGCACTCAAATTAGTGTCCAAGGTTTGATGCCATGCTTCTTTCGTTAAATCGATAACATTACCTAAACCTAAAACACCTGCATTTAAGGATACAATGTTCAACTGGCCGAAATTTTCAATTGCGGACTTCACCAAGCTTTCGTTGTAGTGGATATCACTTACGTCTCCTGGTATGAAAATGCTGTTTGTCAGTTGCTTGGCGAGTTGCTTTCCACGTTCCTCATTACGACCGGATAAAATCAATTTTGCACCATGATCATGAAAATGGGTTGCAATTGCTTTACCCATGCCACTGGTTGCTCCGGTAACGATACATACTTTATTTTTTAGTTTTTGTTCCATATTAGAGGCTTTCCAAGATTTTTTGTAATACGATTTGCGCAGCAAAAGTTCGATTGTTGGCTTGTTCTAAAACCAAGGATTGAGAGCCATCCAATACCGCATCTTCCACAACAACATTTCTTCGAACTGGCAAACAATGCATAAACTTGGCACTACCTAATTTTTCTTGAGTGATCATCCAGTTATTTTCCGTGTCTAGAATTGCACCATAATTTGAATAGCTACTCCAATTTTTGGCATAAACAAAATCTACATTTTCCATGGCTTTGGCCTGATCGTATTCGATGGTACAACCCGCCGTGATCTTAGGGTTCAATTCGTAGCCTTCAGGATGGGTGATTACAAATTCGGCATCTTGTAACTTCATCATTTCTATAAATGAGTTCGGTACTGCATGTGGCAGTGCTCTAGGATGGGGTGCCCAGGACAGTACTATTTTGGGTTTTGCTGTAATAGCGTTTTCCTTTACGGTAATGGCGTCTGCGAGAGCCTGTAAAGGATGTCCAACAGAACTTTCCATGTTGACCACAGGGATACTCGCATGTTGTTTAAACCCATTTAATACTACTTCTGCCTCATCTTTTTCTTTGTCTTTTAAACCAGCAAACGCTCTAATGGCGACAACATCACAATATTGAGATACTACTTGCGCTGCTTCTTTTATATGTTCCGCTTTTCCTTGGTCCATGGTTACACCATCTTCAAATTCCAATTGCCAGCCTTCGCTACCAAAATTCATGACCATTACATCCATTCCCAAATTCATGGCTGCCTTTTGTGTACTTAAACGTGTGCGTAAACTGTTACTGAAAAACAACAAACAGATGGTTTTTTGCTCGCCCAAATCCTTATATGCAGTTGGGTTTTGTTTGAGGGTTATTGCTTCGCTCACCCACATGGGAAGAGAATCAATATCATTTACGGATAAATAGTGTTTCATGATAGTTCTTTTTTAAGACCTTCAAACAGTAGGTCAATATGGTCTTTAGTGATGTTCAAGGCTGGCAATATGCGCAGTAGGTTCTTATTTTTGGCCCCACCGGTAAACATATGCTGATTATGGATCAGTGCTTTTCGAAGTGCTGCTACTTCAAAATCAAATTCCAGCCCGATCATTAGCCCTCTTCCTTTTACGTTTTTGATTTCTGGTAGTTCGCTTGTTTTACTTTTGACATAATGTCCAAGTGCATCGGCATTTTGAACCAACGCTTCTTGCTCCATGACATCCAGGACAGCCAAGACAGCAGCACAAGCTAGGTGATTGCCACCAAAAGTGGTTCCTAAAAGGCCATAACTTGCTTTGAAGGAATCATGGATAAGAACACCACCAACTGGAAACCCATTGCCCATACCTTTGGCAATCGTGATGATATCCGGCTGTATATTGTGATGTTGATAAGCGAAAAATTTACCGCTTCGTCCAAAACCACTTTGAACTTCATCTGCAATGAGGACAACTTGGTGTTCCTTACATTTTTCAGCTACAAATTGAAAGAACTCTGTTGTGGGTTCATCCAATCCACCGACACCTTGTATCGGCTCTAAAATTACCGCACAAAAGGAATCACCTTCAATGGTGTTCTGGAACGCTTCAAAATCGTTAAGCGCTACAAAGCTAACTTCCTGTTGTTGGTTTAAAGGTGCATTTATACTAGGATTATCTGTTGCCGCCACCGCTGCGGAAGTTCGGCCGTGAAATCCATTTTTGAAGGCAATTACTTTGGATTTACCCGTATGGAAAGAAGCCATTTTGAGTGCATTTTCATTAGCTTCTGCCCCAGAATTGCACAAGAAAAGACTATAATCGTTACATCCGGAAAGTTCACCGAGCTTGTTTGCCATTTTGCGCTGCAACGGATTTTGGATGGAATTACTGTAGAAACCTATTTTATCCAATTGTTCCTTAAGGCTAGATACATAGTGAGGATGTGTATGACCTATGGAGATTACGGCATGTCCTCCGTAAAAATCAAGGTATTTTTGTCCGTTGTCGTCTGTGACTTCTATCCCTTGTGCAGCTACCGGTGTAACATCATAAAGAGGGTATACATCAAATAATTTCATGAGAATTAATGTTTGGGATTAACCCTTTTTTATTTCATTGATTTTTTCGAAACTCGTTACTATCCCTCGAATCAAGGAAGAGCTTAAACCTTGATGTTCCATTTCGTTAAGTCCTTCAATGGTGCATCCTTTGGGTGTTGTTACCCGATCTATTTCCTCTTCGGGATGACTCCCGGAATCTATTAGAAGACTGGCTGCACCATTACAGGTGTGCATGGCCAACTCTTGTGCTTCTTTGGCATCAAATCCCAGTTGGATCGCACCTTGCGTGGTTGCTCGAATCAATCGCATCCAAAAAGCAATACCACTTGCACAAATTACCGTGGCAGCTTGCATTTGTTCTTCTGGGATTTCCAAGGTATGCCCCATTCGATTAAAAATAGCCTTGGCGAGATCTATTCGCTTTTTACCTAGTTCGTTGCTACAAATACAGGTCATGGAATTCCCAACGGAAATAGCCGTATTAGGCATGCTTCGTATTACGTATTTGTCTGAACCAACAATTTCCTCCATTTTGGAAATACTGAACCCGGTAATAGTACTTATCAATACATGATTCTCGGTCAATATGCCCTTAACCTCATTTAGGATTTTTGAGAAATGTCCGGGCTGCACGGCAAAAATCAAGATATCGGATTGTTTTACAGCTTCTTGATTGTCTGATGTAACGACCACGTTGCCATATTTTTCAAAAGCTTTGATGGCGCTAGTGTTTCTTTTGGTGAGGTACATGGTGGTGGCCCCATTGCTGTGTAAAACTCCTTTGGCAATGGACAACCCCAAATTTCCTGCTCCTATGATTGCTATTTTCATATCGTTCTTTTTAAAATACCCCTGCTTTAAGTTGTAATCCCGTTTGTTCCTTTAGATTGAACATTAGATTTAAATTTTGTACGGCCTGGCCTGAGGCACCCTTCAATAAATTGTCAATTGCCGAAGTGACCAATAACAGTTCTTCATGTTTATGTAAATGGATGTGACATTGGTTGGTATTAACTACCTGTTTTAGATGTAGGGGTTCATCCGAAACGTGAGTGAAAGCAGCGTCGGTATAGTAGTCTTTAAATAGTTCCTGTGCTTCTTCGAGTGTTCCATCAAAATTGGTATAGGCAGTTGCCAATATTCCTCTTGTGAAGTTTCCCCTGTTGGGAAGAAAATGTAGCTTTCCTATTACGTTGCCATAAGAAGCAAGACTTTCACCAATCTCCCCCAAATGTTGATGGGTAAAGGGCTTGTACCAAGACACATTGTTATTTCTCCAGCTGAAGTGAGAGGTGGCGGAAAGACCTACACCCGCACCAGTACTCCCTGTTACCGCATTAATATGCACATCATTTTCAAGGAAACCATTTTTAGACAATGGAAGCAAAGCCAATTGGATTGCAGTTGCAAAACAACCTGGATTTGCAATTGCTGTTGCCTCTATGATTTTGGAACGGTTGAGTTCTGGAAGACCATAAACAAATTTTAGATTGTTCCATTCAGCATCATTTTGTAAACGGAAATCATTACTTAGGTCTATAATTTTGGTCTGTTCTGAAAATGAATGTTCCTCTAAGAATTTTGTTGAATTCCCATGTCCCAGACAAAGAAAAACAGCATCCACATCCGGATTCACAGTGCCTGTGAACAATAGGTCTGTCTGGCCTAATAAATCGGCATGCGCAGCGGTTACAGCTTTTCCTGCGCGAGTGGTGCTGAAAACAAAATCAATTTCGGTTTTCGGATGGTTTAGCAAAAGACGAATAAGTTCTCCGCCAGTATATCCCGAACCTCCTATAATTCCAACTTTAATCATTTTCCTGATTTACATGGTTAGCAATTTTTCCTGGATTGGAAAGTATTTTGATAAACCCTTTCGCGTCGTCGGCAGTCCAGCCTTTATTCATTTCACCATAGCTGCCAAATGAAGCATTCATTAGGTCATTTGAAGAGGAAATCCCATTCAATTCAAACCGGTAAGGGTGCAGAGTCACAAATACGTCACCTGAAACATTCTTTTGGGTATCGGCTAGGAAAGCTTCTATATTTCGCATTACCTCGTCCAAATAATTACCTTCATGAAGAAGCATACCATAGAAATTCCCCAGTTGTTCTTTTTGATATTGCTGCCATTTGCTTAAGGTGTGTTTCTCCAACAAGTGATGCGCCTTGATAATAATGGTTGGAGCGGCCGCCTCGAATCCTACTCTTCCCTTGATTCCAATTATGGTGTCACCTACATGGATGTCACGTCCAATGGCATATTTGGAGGCAATACTTTCCAGCTTTTCAATGTTGGCCACGGGCGTTCCGCTTACACCGTCAATTGCAGTTAATTCACCTTTAATGAATGTCAATTTCAACTCTTTGGAAAGTTCTTTTTCCAATTGGCTAGGATAAGCACTTTCTGGGAGGGAAAGATGTGAGGTCAGGGTTTCATCACCACCAACGGAAGTTCCCCAAAGACCTCTATTAATAGAATACTTGGCTTTTTCCCAAGAGTAATCAATTCCATTTTTTTGAAGGTATTCTATTTCCGCTTCCCTAGATAGTTTGTTATCCCTGATTGGAGTAATAATATTAATGTCTGGTGCAGCTATTTGGAATATCATGTCAAACCGAACTTGGTCATTTCCAGCTCCAGTACTTCCGTGGGCAATGTATTCCGCACCTATCTTTTTGGCATGATCCACAATTTCCATGGCCTGCACGATACGTTCTGCACTTACCGAAAGTGGATAGGTGTTATTTCGCAAAACATTACCGTAGATGAGGTATTTCACCACTTTGTCATAAAAATTGGAAACTGCATCTATTGAAGTATAACTGGTAGCACCAAGCGCCAGGGCTTTTTGTTCGATTTCCTTGATTTCTTCTGGGCTAAAACCTCCGGTGTTAACGCTAACTGCGTGCACTTCAAAACCTTTTTCCTGTGATAGGTATTTGGCGCAATATGAGGTGTCCAAACCTCCACTATATGCCAATACAAGCTTTTTCATTTGTTTTTCTTTTTTAAGAAAAGGCTCTCTTTCATTTTTTTGAGTCTTTGAAAGGCCTTTCCATTTAATTTTTTTGATTGGGTCTTATTGGATATTGGATCGTACAACATACCGGTACACAAGCACATATTTTTATCGGTTCGTGTAAGAATATCAAAGTTTTTACAGGTTTGACAACCTTTCCAAAAATCAGGGTCGTCTGTCAGCTCTGAAAATGTGACTGGTTTATAACCCAATTCATAATTCATTTTCATGACTGCTAGACCTGTTGTGATTCCGAAAATCTTCGCTTCTGGAAATTTTTGTCTGGATAGTTCGAAAATGGCTTTCTTAATTTTCTTGGCCAAACCTTGTTTTCTGAAATCTGGATGTACGATCAATCCGGAATTGGCCACAAAATTCTTGTTTCCCCAAACTTCGATATAACAGAAACCTGCAAATTTTTCTCCTTCTAGCGCGATAACCGCATTCCCGTTTTCCAATCGTTGCAAAATATATTCGGGAGTACGTCTTGCTATCCCCGTACCACGTACTTTGGCAGATTCCGTTATGGTATCGCTGATTATCTGAGCGTATTTAAAATGTGATTCGTTAGCAATTACAATTTCCATTGCTAGGCTATTTTGTACTAATAAAAATTTGAAAACTGATGGTAATTTGCGGAAATGGACTCACCTATTTCCATAACTAGTGTGCACCCTTACGGGCGACGACGGCGGGGAGCGAATGGACGTACTGGCGAAGAGATGCCAGAGATAGATACTATGTGTGTTTGTCCTTTCATTTCGGGTTAAAAGTACAAATTATATCCAATTGACCTAAAAAGGCATATATTTTTTGAAGAAATCTAACTTTTTTCGGTCTTTACCCACAATTTCATAAATCAGGTAGGCGAATACCATCAGATATTCAATAGCCAGTAGCCATAGATTTTCAGAATAGTCCGCCTTGGAATAGGCATAATAACTTAGGATTACCAGCAATGACCATAGTATCGCAAAGCGATATTTTGTAAAGCAGGCTAGTGCAATAAGGAATACAAGATACCAAGGATGAACCGTAGTTGAAAGAAGGTAATAGCCTGTCAAGACCATCAACATTGAAAGCATTACCTGGTCTAAGGTTTCATTTTTACGTAGTAATGCGATAAGTAAAGTGCCCAGAATTGTAATGCGAACAACCCAGCTACCATATACCTTTATCAGTTCCCAAGGTTTTGCATCAAATAATCCTACGGCAATTTGTTTTAAACCATTGTAGATGCCAGCATTGAACTCGAAATTGGAAAACCAAAGCCCAATTGTTTCAGCATAGTTATTTACAAAAGCTACATCGTGGAATGGTAGAAATAGCAGAATGCAGACCAAACCAACAAAGGTGTAAAAAAGCGCGCTTCTTTTAATGCCGAAATACCGAAGGAACAGGGGTAAAAATAGAATGGGAACCAACTTCACCATTATGGATGCCGCATAAATTGGACTGGCCAAAATCCATTTTCCTTTTGAAATCAAATACATGGACCATATAAAAAAGAACAGCATCACACCTTCAAAATGAAGGTTTCCTGTAAGTTCAATGATCACCAAAGGGTTAAGGAAATACCAAAAAGCCGCATGTTTTGGAAGATTGAATTGTTGTAGTAGTTTTTGCCCAAAAAACAATATTCCAATATCGGTACAAAGAATCAATGTTCTCATGGCCACGATGGAGCCCAGGATACTTCCTCCCCCAAAAAAGACAGCAATAGAAAACAAAATTTGATTGATGGGAGGGTAATTGCTAAAGTGTTTTGCACTCAAGGACCCCATACCATTATACAACTCAGCCTGGTTGGGAATGGCAAAATCGGGCTGTTGCATTAGATCATTTGGTATATGTATATAGGGATTGTATCCAGCCCAGATCAATTCACCATCCCATATAAAACGATAAAAATCTTGGGATAAATTTGGTTCGGCAAAAATAAAGACGAAACGAAAAAGTATACCAATTACCAATAAAAACTTGAGGTTCCATGATTGGAATTGAACCAGTTTGTAATGGAGAAAGAAGAGCGCAACGAATAAGGTTAAGAGCTTTGGGAAATCATCCCGAACCAAATCGTATGCAAATGCAAAATAGAAGAGCAGGCTTCCAATTCCCAGTAGAATTGAAGTCTTATGCAATTTTAGAAAGGAAGTGTAATTATTACTCATCAATTCAAAAAACTCTTTAGTCAATATTTTTGATTAGGATTACCATTGAAAATCCTCAATTACCCCTTGATTTAAAAGAACCTTGATGGTATCTTTTTGGGCATACACAATATAATGTACAGTGTTATTCTCAAGTATTACCTTATAATGTTCTAAATTACTTTTGGGTTTGTTTACATTAAGAATTTCGGATAAATCAAAATCATCTTCCCTGGAGAATTTGATGAATTCAAGTGAGTTCGAAATCAAATTGTAAATTCGGAGTGAATAGAAGTCTTTTCCCTTTTCAGTGGTATTGTAAATTAGTTTACTACTGTCTTTAGACCAACCGATCACATAAGTTTCTGGTTCTGGAAAACTGTCAATTTTATTATTTGATTGAAGTCTAAGATTCTCAATTTTAAGCATGTCTTTTCCTTGATCTCGTTCAAAAGAAGCTATAAGGTTTCCGTTGGGTGCTAGAACACCTTTATGTGAGTTATTACTTAAAAGTTTTATTGCAATTATGCAAATGGTCATAACTGCAGCTATAACCATAAAAGGATTTCGCAATCTCCTACTTCTTAGGAAAGGATTTCCATCTAGTTTTTCATAATCAGCAATAAGACGGTATCCTTTTCGAGGTAAAGTTTCAATGTATTGAGGATTGACACTTGAATCTCCTAAAAACTTCCGAAGTCCCGAAATTGATTTGTCCAAAGAATTACCCGTCACTATTGTGTTTTTCCATACGGATTCCATCAGTTCTTGTTTAGTCATCATTCCGTTGGGAGCCTCCAACAAAGCCAATAATACTTGAGCAACTTTGTTTGGAATAATGATTTGATCAGTTCCACGAGATAGTTCGGAAACTTGCGGGTCAAAAATCCAATCTTTGATCTTGTATAATTGTTTCGTTTGCGACATGCTTTAATTTGGCGCCTTCCATAAAAATTTGAAAGAGGTTTAATTTCAGAACTAATTCAGGAGTAATTGTCTGGTCTAGACATCATAAATTATAACATTGCGACATTCATCAAAATTTTATTCAAATGCAAAATAGGAAACTCATATTAATTCTTTGTCTTCTGATTAATCTAAAAATAACAGCGCAAACGAACAGTTTTAAAATTCAATCTGAAATTTTAGGAGAAGAAAGAGAGATATTGGTTAGTCTTCCTGCCTCGTATGGACTGGATGGGAGTGATTGTAATTACCCTTTGGTTCTTTTGACTGATGGTGAATGGCATTTTAATATGGTTCAAGAAATGTCCAAATTGTTATACCAAGATGGTCTGCCAAAAATGATTGTCGCCGGAATAGTAAATACTGACAGAGGAAGAGATTTAACAATTTCCAATACTGACGAAATACCAAATAGTGGCAAATCTGCTACATTTTTGGAGTTTATAGAAAAGGAATTAATTGGAGCCTTGGAAAGTAAATATAAGGTGTCTAACTATCGGGTACTTCTGGGACATTCTGCGGGGGGCTTGTTTGCTACCTATTCCATGATACAGCGGCTAAACTTGTTTGATGCTTATGTTTCAGTAACCCCAACAATACGGTGGGATGATTTTAGAATAATGGATTTGTTAACAGTGGATTATTTGAAAGCATTGAAAGACAAAAGCCCAAAATATGTGTTGGGTATTGGTAATGAAGATGGATTGGAAAAGGAAGGTGTTTTTCGTTTAAAGGTTAAAATGGATTCTTTGAAACTCGTAGATTACCGATTTGAAGTTTACCCTAATGACTCTCACGTAATGGTTCCTTGGAAAGCTTATTTTGATGGTTTAAAACATGTTTTTGAACCCTTTAAAATCCCTAAAGAATATTCAGGAATGGAATTTTCCCATACAATCAAATACTATAAAGAAATAGGTAAGGAATATAAATACGATGAACGGGTACCGCAAAGAATTCTATTGAATCGTGGGTATTTAGCCCGTGAATCCAAAAATTATTCAGACGCAATTCTAATCTATGAGTATTTCAAAGCAGAATATCCTAATATTCCAATACCATATATGGCTTTGGGAGACATATATTTTGAGTTGAAGGAATACAAAAAAGCTCGTGAAAATTACGGTTCTATTGACAATGTCATGCCATCGGAACATATCTCAACCAGACTTAAAGAAATTCAAAAACTTCTAGAAATTGATTAAGCCTTTGAAGTCAAGGATTTGAAAAACACGAAAGAGAATCCCATGAACAACATTAAATGGAATGGAAACAATCCGTAGTCATTCAATGGAATTGCACTGTACATTCCAAATAGGAAATACACCATTAGGGCAAATTCCAAAATCATGTTCGGTGACAGCTTCTTCGTGATGTATTTATTGCCTTTCCAACTGTCTTTTAAACTATTGATGTTGAATTTAGGAGTTCTCACGAATTCACTTCGTTTTCCCAAATGGCCCTCCAAAACAGCAACCGTGTTGTGCAGGGAAAAACCAAGGGCAACGGAGAAAAAGGTGAAAAACAGTTTTATATAGTCCACAAAATTGTCAAAACTGCTGCCCTGTATACTCTTATAAGTAAACCAATAGCAGATGAACAGGATTATGGTGCTAATAATAAAGAAACTGGTCACCTCAAAAACCCATCCTAAATGGCCGTAAGAATTTTTGATGTACAGCATTGGTATGCTTAAAATCGCTACAATGAATACACAAAGGAACATGGAGCTGTTCAAAAGGTGCATTACACCGTGGAACTTTGTTTTAAAAGGAATGTTCTTTGCTGTAATAACGCTCCAGACCGTCTTTCTGAAATTCTCAGCGCCACCTTTATTCCAACGGAATTGCTGTGATCTTGCTGCGCTGATTACCACTGGCAATTCGGCTGGGGTTTCAACATCCTCCAAATATTTGAATTTCCAATTTTTTAATTGGGCTCTATAGCTTAAATCCAAATCTTCAGTCAAGGTATCACCTTCCCAGTTTCCAGCATCCAGGATACATTCCTTTCTCCAAATTCCGGCAGTACCGTTGAAGTTTATGAAATGTCCTTTGGAATTTCTTCCAACCTGCTCCAATGTAAAATGCGCATCCAATGCAAATGCCTGGATACGGGTCAATGTTGAGTAGTCACGGTTGATATGTCCCCAACGTGTTTGAACCACACCAATTTCTTGATCCTTGAAATAAGGAACCGTCTTTTTAAGCCAATCGCTTTCAGGAAGGAAATCAGCATCGAAAATAGCAACGAATTCACCTTTGGCAATCTCAAGCCCTTCTTTAAGGGCTCCAGCTTTGAAACCTTGACGGTTTTCCCTTCGGATGTGCTGGATATCCAAACCGCTTTTCTGCAACTCTTCAATCCTTCTTGCGGTTTCTATTACGGTATCGTCCGTGGAATCATCCAATACCTGGATTTCCAATTTGCTTTTTGGGTATTCTATTTTTGAGATGTTGTCCAACAATCGCTCCATCACATATTCTTCGTTGTAGATGGGCAGTTGAATAGTAACAAAAGGGATTTCCTTGGGATCTAATAAATTGAATTTGGGAGCTTCTTCGTTTCGCTTTTTGTAGCCTAGGTAATTGACGAGGAGATTCAATTGAGCCAAACTGTAGCAAAAAATCAAGATTAATGCAGTACTATAAATAGCGATAATGATAAAAGCGATAGTTAGTCCCATATTATTATTTCAAGCTGTATTTAAAAATCCAACCCAGGATTTTTATGCCCGCAAATATAGTACCTTTTACTGTACCGGACACTTTTGAAATACCAATTCTTCTTTTATAACGTACTGGTACTTCGATATATGACATTTTTTTTCGCAAAACTTTAAGCTGCATTTCCACGGTCCACCCATACGTTTTGTCCTGCATCTCCAATGTTTTGAGCTTTTCGTATTTAATGGCCCTAAAAGGTCCTAAATCCGTAAATTTTGCTCCGAAAAACAATCGCATTAAGAATGTGGCCAACTGATTGCCAAATACTTGCTGCGGTGTCATAGATCCTGGTTCCCGAAGGGATTTTTTTCGGGCTCCCACAACAAAATCAATGTTTTGTTCCAAAATTGGGGCAACCACTTTATCCAATTCCTCCGGATAATCGGAATAATCTCCGTCAATAAATACGATAATGTCCGGTTGTTTGGATTGTTTGGAAACATAATCCAAGCCTTTAAGACATGCGAAACCATATCCACGCTGCTCTTCAGTCAATACCGTGGCCCCTGCTTTTTGGGCATTTTCAACGGTATCATCAACAGAACCATTGTTCACTACAATGATTTCAGATACTGAATCAGGAAGTTCAGAAACTACCTTTGCAATGGAATCCCCTTCATTGACTGCGGGTATAATGACTTTGATATTTGTCATGACTTTAGATCGGAAAGCTTGTTTTCTTTTTTAAAGCTCCCAAAGCTAAACCATTCCTTTATCTTTTTTCCGTTTTTATACTTTTCTGCGGATTTGAGCGCTTCATCTGTGTATTTAAGGCAGTAGCCATTTTTCACACCGTTTTTCAACTGGCATTTATGGTTGATTTTTCCATTTTCATCATAAAATAGCCACCATTTCACCTTTTGGCCATTTTTAAAATGACCTTCCATTTCCAGATGCCCGTGTTCATCCATGAAATACCAATAGCCATCCATTAATCCCATTTTATAGTGACCATTGGCTTGAAGGTTGCCGTTGGGGAAATAATGTTTCCAATAGTCTTCTTTAAGTTGATTTTCTTTCCAACCTTCTTCTTTCAATTGTCCATTTTCATAATAATTACGATGGTACATTTTTCCATGGGTGAAAGAAGACAGAACCAACACGAATAAAACAGTCCGAAGCATTTTATTTTTTGTTCACTAGGGTCATAAGATCAACATCATTGCCAAGCAATACTTGATTGCTGTCAATTCTCCCTTCCAATGGGCCGTTTTCCAATTTTAATACTCCGCGTGGGCAAACTGCGGAACAAATACCACAACCAACACAGCTAGAGCGAACGATATTCTCTCCTTTTTGGGCATATGCACGCACATCAATACCCATTTCGCAATAGGTGGAACAGTTTCCGCAAGAGATACATTGACCTCCATTTGTGGTAATTCTGAACCTTGAGAACAATCGTTGTTGAAAGCCCATCATTGCGGCCATAGGACAACCGAACCTACACCATACCCTATTACCGAATATGGGGTAAAAACCTGTTCCAATTACCCCGGAGAAAATACTACCTATTAAAAAGCTGTAGGATTTACGAAGCGTTTCAGATTTGAACAAAAACACGTTTCCGTCACCGCTAAAAAAATGAAAACCGATAAGTGCCATAATTATCACGAAATATCCTATGGCTCCGTAGATGGCATCCTTCTGGAACTGTTCTCTTTTGAAAATCATTACCCAAGCAAAAACCACGGTAAGTAGCACGGCAACACTTATTAGGAACGTGCTTTTGGTCAACCAATATTTGCTGGTGTCCGTTCCCAAGTAGGAATATATTACAGCTGTGGTCATCAAGGTGACAAAAACTACAACGCTATGTACGACCCAACGTTCAACTTTCCATGCGCTTACAGATTTATCACTCAATTGTCTGAATGCATCACCGGCAGTTTCCGCTAGACCACCGCATCCACATACCCATGAACAATACCAACGTTTCCCGAATTTGTAGGTCAAAATAGGTGTAATGACAAACACGGATAAGATTCCAAAAATCAATAAGGCAAAACCGATGTCACCCGAACTGAGAAACGCTTTGATTCTATAGCCTTCAAAGTTATAATAGTTCAAAGGCCAAACATTTTTTAAATCATAATAAGGCAGGCTTCCGCCATTTAATATCTTATCGCCATTAAGTCGTGCCATTAACTCAGGGATGATAAACGCAAAGGCGGTTTGGAAAAACATAACGCTCATGGTGCGAATTCGCTCGTAGCGGTTATGTCTGTATTTCCATAAAAACTTTATCCCAAATGCAAAAATCGCCACGGTGTATAGGGTACCGTAAACGAACCATTGACTGGCTGGATTGCCACTTAATAACCTGCTTAATGGGTCAAACAAACCAATTACCCCTTTATTGCTACCGTCTTTAACCAGACCCAAATATTCCGGATAGAAATAGAGTATAATATAGAATGATGTTAGGGCAATTCCCGCTATCCAACCCCAAAATCCTTTACTGGAAATAGATTTGAACCAAACGCCATCATTTTTAATGCCAGGTAGTTTTTGGGAATACGCATCCCAAGAAAACCAGACTGTCCCGGCAGAAATGGCCATTAAGGAAATCGTTAGCCACATTCCCTTATTGGGAAAGCTAACATTGAAGGCGGCCAATAATAGGATGGCCAAACCAGACATGCCAATGAGAGTGGCAATTTTTTGGTTTCTGCTTAGAATTTTTGGTGGTTGACCTGTAAGGGCCATACTTCTATCGTATGTGCTCATTGTTCCAGCTATTTAGGGTTAATGATGATGGACATGCATTAGCCCATTGCAAATATTCTTTTTAGACTTTTCTTTCTTGATTTTATCGATTTTCCAAAGTCAGTATTGAATTTGGATACTATTGCCACTTCATGGGCTTTGTAGAATTCTGGGTCGAAATTGGCATCTGCTAAATGTTCGATGACATGATCCACGGTCTGGTTTTTGGATAACCATTTATCAAATACTTGATGTCGCATTCGTATTCCAAAAGTGTTTATCCCAAGAAATTCATTGGTTTCCTTATTGAAAGCGATAGTAATGCAGATTTTTTCGCTAGGATGTCTCCAATGAAAATGTGCCTCGTAATCCTTCATTCCTCTTTCCGAGAATACCCATCCATATGTTTGGTACTCAATATCAAGGAATTTGGCAGAATTGAACCAATGTCCCGGTTTGTATTCGAGGCGATTCCCACAAATGGTCTGTGCAACCGTTTCACCCATCATTCTTCCGGTGTACCAAACCGCTTCAATAGGTCTGCGGTTTCCTATGGGTTCATGTTGTTCTGCACAATCGCCTATGGCATATACATCTTTAACATTGGTCTCCAAAAAGCGGTTTACCTTCACGCCTCTGCCCAAATCTATACCAGAACCTTTTAGAAAGTCGATATTCGGAGTGACTCCTGCAGTAAGACCAACAATATCACACTGAATTTCTTCTCCCGTTTCTGCTACGATAACGGATTTTACTTTGCCATTCTCATCCGCAACTATTTCCTTTAAATTGGTAGCCAAACGAAGATCAATATGATGTTCCAAAATATGTTCGTTGATCATTTGAGATTCTCCATTGGGAAGAACACCATTCCAAAAACTATTCTCGCGAACCAAGAAGGTCACGGGAATATCGCGACTCCTTAGCATTTCCGCCAGTTCAATCCCAATTAAACCTCCACCAACAATTACTGCTCTTTTGCAAACATCCTTGTTGGGAGCATTTACCTCCAACAGATCCAGGTCTTGTTTGGAATAAAGACCTTGTACTCCATGTAAATCTTGACCAGGCCAACCAAATTTGTTTGGTTTTGAGCCTGTGGCTATTATGAGTTTGTCATAATGAAGCGCCCGAGATTCATCAATTACGAGTTGCTTGATCTCAGGGTTGACTTTGGTTACGTATCCCCGAACCAATTCGATTCGGTTTTTCTCCCAAAACCAATTTTCATAAGGTTGTATGTGGTCGAATTTCATGTGCCCCATGTAAACGTACATAAGTGCAGTTCGGGAAAAGAAGTAATCCGTCTCCCCAGAAATTACGATGATTCTTTTGTCTGATAGTTTTCGAATGTGTCTTGCCGCCGAAATACCAGCAATACCATTACCAATGATAACAATGTTTTCCATGAAACTGTGTTGGTGTTGCTATTGTGTCGTACTTAAATATAGGAACTTAATCTCCTGAATTAATTTAGAAACAATTTAAATTTTAATGCAATCGGTAAGGTTTTTGGTTGGATTTCGAACGTCTAATTCGCTGAATATTAAAATCTTAAAAAAATCATAAAATCTTTAATTTTCTGTATGGCCGAAAAATTCCGTTCGACAGATTCGGCAGTTCAATCAACTATCACACAGAAATGAAAATACTAAACACAATTACATTAACCCTGCTTTTTGCAACCATGCAAACAAGTTTTGGACAAGACTTGGATAGCTTCTTCAATCAAGCTGATGCTTTCTTTGCAAAGCACGTGAGAAATGGTAGAATAGATTATCAGGAAATCAAGGAGAACCCAGCCGAATTGCATTTACTTTTGGAAACGGCTCAAGGTATTTCAATACCTAAAACAGATGCAAGTTACTTCCAAGCATTCTGGATAAATGGTTATAATCTTTTCGTAATCAAAGGTATTGTGGATGATTATCCCATTAAATCCCCATTGGATAAAGCTGGCTTCTTTGATAAGATAACCTATGAAATTGGTGGTAAAAAAATCACACTAAATGATATTGAGAATAAAATGCTAAGGGCAAATTTCCCGAAAGAAGCCCGTTTTCATTTTGTTCTAGTATGTGCGGGATTGGGTTGTCCTCCCATTATTGCCAATGCCTATTTTCCCAACACTTTGGAAAAACAGCTTCAGACACAGACAGAATTATCGTTGAATGATCCGGGGTTTATCCAATTGAAAGGTAAAAAAGTACTACTGTCCCAAATATTTGAGTGGTACAAAGGCGATTTTGTTCAAGGCGGTAAAAGTCTAATAGACTTTGTGAATGGTTACCGTAAGGAAAAACTAGACGCCAAATCGAAAGTGGGTTATTACCCTTACAACTGGAGTCTCAACGAAACCGATTAATTCAATATAACAACTTTACAATCATGAAAAAGAAAAGTAAGTTAATCCTTCTTGCAGGGATGATAATGTGTTCAATTTTTGCCTTTGGTCAGGATGATTCCAATGCCCCGGCCCAAAGTAACATTCAACAGTATACCCCGTCCAAGCTGATTGGCCAAGGTCAATGGGATTTAAAATGGTTCAACAACCTCTATACACAAACGGAAAGCACATTTACGGATGGTGATGAACCAAGACAAACATTTTTTACATCAACGCTTGAAGTATATACGGGTGTAGGAAACAATAAACGTTGGAATGTAGGTGCCATTTTTGAGTTTCGTTCCAATGTAATTGCAGATCGGGGCGCTTTGGAAGTGTTTCAATTTGATGGTGAAACAGGAACAGCCAGATCTGGATTCACCTCATTTGCTCCTTCTGTGAAATTTGTGCCGATAGCTTCGGTAAGCAATTTTTCCATTCAAAGTTCCTTTTTTATTCCACTAGTGGATAATGAAACTGAAGAAGGGGTGTTTTTGGACCAAAACGGCTATATCTGGCAAAACCGGTTCTTTTATGACCACACTTTTGCTGGAGGCAAATGGCAACTTTTTACCGAACTTAATTCTGAATTAAGTTTTGGTGATAAAGATGAGAGCTTTGCCAATAATAGTTTGAATTTGACCCCGGGGATGTTTTTAAGCTATTTCCCAAGTTCTAAATTTACAGTATTGGCCTTGGCGCAACATTCTCAACGGCTAGATTTGGGTAACGATTTTACCCAAAACTTCACGGCCTTGGGTGGCGGTTTAAAATACCAATTGACGGACGAATTGAATATTGAAGGCTTGTATACCAACTTTGTACGAGGAAACAACACGGGTCTTGGTGAAACATTTAACATTGGTTTGCGAGCAATTTTTTAAACCTATGATCTAAAAGGTTATTTTAGGAGTCTTAACTTTTGGCTATGAAAAGATTAGGGCTCCTATTGCTTTGTTTACTGCAATTCTCCTGTAGCGGACAAAATCCTGAGAAAATCAATGGAATCAGTTTTGTTGGTTCACGGATAAAGGCCAATCAAGAACACATAGATCCGGTTGTAAAGCTCAATGCGAATTACGCAGCGGTAATGCCATTTGGGTTTGCCAGAAATCTCAACTCCCCAAACATCATTTTTGATACGGAAAGACAGTGGTATGGGGAGACTAGGAAAGGTGCCAAGCAATATATTGACCAACTAAGGAAAAACAATATCAAAATCATGTTAAAGCCACAAATCTGGATTTGGAGGGGGGAATTTACAGGAGACATGATGATGCAATCTGAAGAAGATTGGAAGACATTGGAAGAAACCTATTCCAATTTTGCTTTGACCTTTGCAAAACTGGCACAGGAAACAAAAGCCGAAGTGTATTGTATTGGCACCGAGTTGGAAGAATTTGTTAAACACCGACCTCTATTTTGGCAGGAACTCATCGAAAAAATCAAACAAATTTATTCAGGGAAACTCACCTATGCTGCTAATTGGGATGAGTACCCTAGAGTTCCATTTTGGAATCAATTGGATTTTATAGGCGTAGATGCCTATTTCCCATTATCTATAGAAAAAGACCCCTCTATGGATGATTTGCGAACTGGCTGGCAGCGTTGGAAATCCAAATTGTATGACTTATCAAAGCAAGAAAACAAGCCCATTCTATTTACTGAGTTTGGTTATCGAAGTATGGATTACACTGCAAAAAAACCATGGTTGGTGGATCGCAATCAAATGAATGTGAATTTAACCGCACAAGCCAAAGCCACTGAAGCTGTATTCCAAGAGTTTTGGGAAGAAGAATGGTTTGCAGGAGGTTTTATCTGGAAATGGTTCATTCAACATGGCGATTCTGGAGGAACTGAGGATAATCGTTTTACCCCTCAGAACAAACCTGCGGAAAAAGTATTGCAGGAATATTTCAAGGCTTACAACGGATCTAACCATTAAGCCGTGAGAAATCCCCATTTTTTAATCGTATTGATTCTTGTCTACCTCAGTGGGTATCAAACCTATGCCCAGAATTTTGTTGCCGATGTCAAGATACAGGGAAATGAACGGACCAAAACTGGATTTATAAAAAAGGTGATACGGCTGAATTCTGGAATGGAATTGGATTCAACCCTGCTAAGGGAAGATGTGCAAAGATTAAAACGTTTACCCTCTATTTCCCATGCCTATTTCCAAGTGTTTCCAGCATTGGAGGAAGGGACTTACAATGTCTTTTATGGTGTTGAAGAGAACTTTACGTTGATTCCGTTTGCTAATGTTTATACCTCAAATAATGACGAATTTGCATTTAGAATTGGGTTACAGGAGTTTAATTTATTTGGGCAAAACATAACATTAGGAGGATTCTATCAAAGGGATATCTTCAATTCATACGGCGCGCACATACGAGCACCTTACTTATTCAATAAACAATGGGGATTAGCCGTAAGTTATCAAGATTTGCGGACCCAGGAACCTGTGTTTTTGGAATCAGGAACCGCTGACTATCGCTACAATAACAAGTCGGTGGAAGTCCTTGGACTTTTTGAGCTGAACTTCAAAAATCGATTTGAATTTGGAATCAATTTCTTTACTGAGAACTACGACTATCTGTTTGGCGAAACAGACCCGAGCGTGCCACAGGAGTTAGAGGTGGACAAGTACTTACTTAAGTTGATTTATAATTACGATGCCATTGAATATTATTATCAATATTTATCCGGTTTTAGAAGTGCGTTGAATCTTCAATATGTACACAGTACGGATCGGATGTTGCCTGAATTTGTAATAGGGTTTAACGATTTTACGTATTTCCTTCGGGTGGGTCAAAGGGGAAATTGGGCCAATAGACTTCGCTTAGGACTTTCCAGTAATATTGATAGCCCGTTTGCACCATTTGCAGTGGATAACAACCTTAACATTAGAGGTGTTGGAAATACGATTGATAGAGGAACAGGAGCTATTGTGCTGAATACTGAATACAGGCATACTCTGATTGATAAGAATTGGTTTGTTTTACAAAGCAATGTATTTATTGATGGTGGTACATGGCGTAATCCTGGGGGGGATTTCAGCGATTTTGGGGATGCCCAAAACCTAAGAATATACCCTGGTTTTGGCATTAGATTCATACATAAACGGATTTTCAATGCCATTTTCAGGATTGATTACGGTCATGGCATTACAGATCAGGGAACCAGAGGAGTTGTATTTGGTATTGGTCAATACTTCTAGATTTCTAGGAAAATTAGTTCAATATTTCTTTCCCAATCAAACTCTTTTTGCCAACTTTGTTTTGCACCCCAGCAACACTTTAATTTAATGAAATTAATACCAGCACTATTGTTGTGGGTGGGCGTAAATTCCGTGCTTTTTGCCCAAGAAGATTATTATACCGTTACTGCCCAAAAAGGCGATGGGATTTACTCCATTCTTCGCAAACAAGGGTTGGACCCAGTAAAACATTATGAGAGTTTCGTCCTGCTAAATGAAAAGGATATCAAAGATGGTAGTCTGCTTCATGTTGGAAGAGAATATAAGATACCAGTCACTGACGATTCTTATAAGAAAAAGGGCATGATTCTAATGGCAGACAATTCCACTGAAAAACCAATTTTTGATAAGGAATTGGGACAGATGAGTCACAGTGGCAGTGCACTAAAAAATGCGGTTTACTACATTATATTGGAAGATAGTAGTGCTGCAGCGAGTTCCTTTATGGACGACGTTTCCAAAAATTTAGCAGCTAAGTTATTGGAACAAGGAGCTTCTGTTTTTGTGATGGGCGGAGAAGAAGAGGCTAAGATTGCCTTAACACCACAAGAAAGACTAGGTAATTATGTAGCTTCGATAAATAAGCGATTTCTACAAAACCAAGGAAAATATCAACGATTATTAGTTATCAAGTCCAATGGTACCATACAATCGGGAAATCTTGATGTCATGGTCTTTCATCACGATAAAAGTGAACAAGGACAACGCATGGCCGAAAATCTGCAACAAGTGTTCAAAAAGAACAGCATAGTGAAACGCGAAGAGGCTTCAAGTCAAACGTTTGAAGATAAAAACATGTTGTTCCTTGCAAAAAATGCGCTCCCAGCAGTAAGTTTAATTACCCTATCCAAACAAGAAAAAACTGGTGATGAGGTTATTTCAGTACGTTCGGATAAACGCAAGTTCGCAAATTGGATTACAGATGGAATTCTTAAGGATTATGCTGATTTACAGATAGAAAATTGATGCGCTCAGTAACTTAGGCCAGAATATTTTTTTTGTAATAACTGTATAATTCTTCGGGTTCAGCTCCCATGTAATTTTTTAGATGTATCATTCCAAAGTGATATTGAACACGAAGCCAACCTTTCTCCCTGTATTTCCTTGCTGAGGTTATTACGGCATCTGGAATTATCTTGAATTTGGACTTTTTATAAAGTCTAGTGATGAATTCCGTGTCTTCGTAAATAAGATATGCTTCGTTAAAACCCTCAGTTTTATTGAATAAGTCTCGTTTTACAAACAACGATTGATCCCCACCTCTGCACAGCCGATGATTAATTCGAGATAAATAAGCAAAAAACCTTAAAATAGGATTTCTAGTATCAAATTTCATACGGAAACAGCCGGAATCGTACCCTTGTCCAATGGCTTCAAGAATTTGTTCATCGAACTTTTGCGGAGTGAACGTATCGGCGTGCAAGAAATAGAGTATTTTACCTGTAGCATTTCGCGCGCCCTTGTTCATCTGTTTAGCTCGTCCTTTACCAGATTCAATCACTGTGGCCCCTCGAGTCTTTACAATTTCACATGTATTATCACTACTCCCTCCATCCACACATAAGATTTCCTTGATGGCAAGCGTGGTACTGGTTTTATGAAGATGGTCAATCACTTTCCCAATCAACCGTTCTTCATTAAGGACAGGAATGATTATGCTTATGGAATTATTTGGACTCATTCAATTTCCAATCATATTCTAGGTATTCCACTTTTGCTCCTTTTGATATAGGACTGTCAAGATATACGTTCACATATTCCAATAAGGTGGAATTCGTGGTGAAATCTTCGCTGAACCATTTAAAGATTCTGGATAACTCGGCCTTTCCACTGCCAAATCGATTTCGTTTGTCGTCATTTACAAAATCAACTGCTGCTTTGGAAAGTAATCGTTCCATGCTTTGAGCTGTAAAAGGCATGTTCATCAATTTTGGGCAAGAATACGATGCGCAGTTAATTGCAAAATGAATTCGGGGTTCTCCCATTTTTCGTAAAACCTGATGCTCAATATAATTTAATGAAACACGGTCATCTCCAATAGGTATCCATTTTTTCTTCCATCTACTTGGGATGTCCTTTATGCTATTAACTGGGTAATGGTCCACAATCAATTTAACTGTAGCCGCATTGTATAGATTGATGTAAAATGCGAGTTTTTGTTGCTTGCTCCAATTTGCTTCCGGAGGATTTGCAGCAAGTAATGCTAAATAGGATTCTAGCTGGGCAACATCCAATTCAAATCCTTCGTAATCCACATTACCATCCAAATCCACATGTTTTTTCAGCAAAACACCCCATTGGTCATGTTTGACCATCGAGCTTTCGCTTTCAGCAGGTTGTGCATTTGAAATTGGTGTGCCTAAAGCCATCACCAATAGCAACACTAATGGATTACGAAGTAAGAATTTCATGCAATTTTTTATTCACTTTTTTTGCGATTGATGTGCCAAAATTTAGCAGCACCCACCACCATTATAATGCCATGTACTTTCGCTTACAAATATCTCGTCTGAAGCTTTGGCCAAAGCAGCAGCGGTCTTATCGCATACCGCTAAAGGTTGATTTTGTAAAAGAACATGTCCCAATCCGTCATCAAAGTACTCCTCCTCACCATAGTAAATGGCCGTTTTTCCAGTAAACATGCAAGGTCCATCTTCAGGCATCGGGTCTTTTATGGCGGCTATTTCAATGGATTCTATATACACCAGTTCATCCGTTGGATAGTGGTTGGGAGTCAAAACACGATAGGCTCTTCTGCCTCGTATTTCAATCGTACCGAAACCTGCATCGGTAAGCACCTTGACATAATCCTTAATTGGGATGCTTCCGCTTAAGCATAGCGCTCTTAGGCGGTCATCATTTCTTAATTCATCATTCATGGGTTGTTCGCAGGTTGGATCACTCATGACCAATCTTCCGTGTGGTTTTAAAACGCGGTACATTTCGGCTACTGCTTTTTTTAAATCGTCCATTTTAAAGATGTTGAACAGACAGTTTTGCGCGGCAACATCAATACTCTCATCAGGAACAGGCAGGTTTAAGGCATCACCTTTGACCAAATCCACATATTCGCTTTTAAACCAATCGTTTTCTTCCTCGGCGATTTTGAAATTTTTTCGGGAAGCTTCTAACATTTCGTCCACGGAATCCACGCCGATCACACCACTTTTTTGACGCGAAAAATAGGAGAATTGCAATAGTTCCATTCCACCACCTACTCCAACATATAGCACTTTAGGATCGTTTACCAAATCCTGCGCAGATACCGTACTTCCACACCCGTAATTCATTTCCTGCATGATTTTAGGGATGGAAAGGCCTGGAAACTGCCAAATGGGATTGGTTGTACAACAAAGACCGACGTCAGGGGATAATGCCGCTTCTTTGTATAAATCTTGTGTTGCATCTAAATAACTCATATTGCTTTAATTAGTTCTTTGAAGAGTTTAATCATTTTTGGTTCAGTATTGCCGGCGATTTCTATAATTTCCTGAATGTTAACCGGTTGCAAGTTGTCAGGGTCGCATTCATCCGTTAAAACGGAAACGGCTACAATGGGTAGTCGTAAATGATTGGCAACAATTACTTCGGGTACGGTACTCATTCCCACTGCATCGGCACCCAATATTTTGAGCATGCGGTATTCCGCTTTGGTTTCCAATTGCGGACCTACCACTGACGCATAGACACCTTTTTGTAGCGAAATTCCATTTTCCTTTGCAATAGCTTCAACTTTGGTGCGCATTTCCAAATCGTAAGGGTCTGCCATGTCCACAAAACGATCGCCAAATTCGGCGACATTTTTAAATGCCAAAGGAGATCCACCTTGCAGATTAATATGATCTTCTATAAGCATCATATCGCCTTTTTTGAAATTCAAATTGATGGCGCCAGCTGCATTGGAAACAAACAATTTTTTAATACCCAACAAGTGCATAACTCGAATAGGGTAGGTAATGTCTAAAAAGTCATAACCTTCATAGAGGTGGAAACGCCCTTGCATCACCACTGCCTTTTTTCCGGCTATTGTACCATAAATCAGTTTTCCTGAATGGAATTCCACTGTTGCCAATGGAAAGTAGGGGATGTGATTGTAATGGGCTTCAATTGGATTTTCGATTTCCGAAACCAATTGCCCCAAGCCAGTACCTAACACGATTCCAATTTCTGGGGAATCAAAACCTTTTTTATTTAGGTACTCTACAGATTCTTCAAGTTGTTTTTTGGTCATTCTTTTATATGTTTTATAAAAGGCTGAAACGCCTCAATGTCTTTAATGTCTTCATAGTGATCCACGTCGTTTTTTACCGGTAACAACGCTATTTTTTCATCTTCAATATTCTTCAATGTAGATGCAAGGACACTTGATGTGCCCCACTCTTTATTTACGAAAAGGGCCTCATTCAGTTGGGTCATCCCTAAAAGGTAGTATCCGCCATCTTCTGCCGGTCCAATTACATAATCGTTTAATTCCAATTGTTTAAAAGCATCTTCCAGTTCAGATAGGGAAAGATCGTACATATCACTACCAATGATAATAATTTTTTCATAACCAGAATCAAAACCATTTTGGAAAGCGTTTCTCATGCGAATGCCCAAATTTTCGCCCTTTTGCAGTTCTTTCTGATAAATGGTATTGGGCCATATATCTTCATCCCAGATTTCCTCTGAGTAGTATACTTTTTTTGAAGTTGCCAGATCCTTAGTGAATGCAACGGTGCGGTTGAGTAAAAACTTATAGATTTCCAAGGCCGCAACATCACCCGTTTTTGCGGCCAATCGTGTTTTGCATTTCCCCAATTCAGGATTACGGGTAAATATGAGCAATAAATTCTTGCTGGTATCCAATGTATTATTCTTTTGTGCTGTAAACTTTTCTAGCATTGGTCAATAGCTTACCCCAATACTTACTAAATGGATGCACGTTTTCTGTAGGTTGGTTATTGGCGTCATATACAGGGAAACCTTTGTTCTTCCATTCAAAAATACCTCCATACAAATTTTGAATATTGGAATAACCTTCCGTCTTTAGTATTTCCGCTGCATCTTCGGAACGAACACCGATGGAGCAATACACAACAATTGACGAATCTTTATTAGGTATGCTGGCACCAATCGATGTCAGGTCAATGTTCTTGTCGCCTATCCAAATAGCTTTTTCAATGCGGCTTACATCATATTCTTCTTTCGACCTCGCATCCAATACAACCGTGTTCTCAAGTTTTGCGAATTCTTCGACACTTATGTACGGTATGGATTCCTCATTCAAAGATTTCAGCACAGAAGGTATGGTCAATTGCCCTCTTACCGCATAAGAAAATAAGAAAATTGAACTTAAGATTGCTCGAATTGACATAGATCAAATTTGTACTCAAATATAATCCTTCCAGTTGTCAAAGGATAAATATGACTATCTTAATGCAAGGTTTTAAATCCTTGACTATGTTACGAATTATTCCCCTCTCATTTTTGCTGCTGGTCATGGTCGGATGAAAGGACCCTATCAGACCCCTACAACCAATTACGTATTGAAAACCATGATTCACAACATAGCATTACGGATATCACAAATCTGTTTTGTAGGTTAAACAATCATTAAATTAGAGTTGTGGTGATTTAAATCAGAATCGAATTGCAAAACACTTGTTTACTTTGCTGCTTAATCCATGTTTATGAATCTTCCTCAAGACCAAATTCACCAATTAACCAATAGGATATCAGAGATCATCAAGAGCTTAGAGGAGCAAGAACAGGAGCATATTCAAGCCTTAAGCTCAGTTAGTGAAAGGTATAGTGGAAGTGGAAGAAATCTGGTGCATTATGGAGCATTTAGAGGGCATGATATTCGAACACTACAACAACAATTGAAGCTATTGGGATTAAGTCGATTGGCGAATGCTGAGGGCAATATTCTTGGTAGTCTAATAAGTGCCCAGCATAATTTGTTCCAATTAGGACAGCAACCATCACCTGTTGCTACTACAAATTTTTTGAACATTGGCGAAGGCCGTACTATCCTAAACAGGAATACAGAACTTCTATTTGGTGGAAATCGAGAAAATCGAAGGGTTAGAATTATGGTGACACAACCAACACTTTCCGCCACTGATTATGATATGGTTTTGGAAATGGTGAAGGATGGGATGGATTGTGCAAGAGTTAACTGCGCACATGATAATCCAAAGGTCTGGAAAGCCATAATTGATAATGTAAGAAAAGCTGCTAAAGCCTGTAGCAGGGAGGTTAAGATTGCAATGGATCTTGCTGGACCAAAAATTAGGACTGGTCAATTAACACCAGGTCCCATGGTTAGAAAATTTAGACCCATGCGTTCAGATTTGGGACATGTTCTGAGTCCGGCGGAGGTGAACTTGGTGAGTGATTCAGAAGCTAATTTTTTAGCGAACACCCTACCGGTAACGGAAGAGCAATTGCAACAACTACAACTTGGAGATGTACTGACATTAACAGATAGCCGTGGAAAAAAACGCAAATTAAGCGCAGTTGCGCTTGAAAAGAACAAAGTCACATTAAATAGCTACAAGACTCTTTACGTGACAACAGGAACCGAATTGCGAATTAAAGGTTCCAAAAAGAATACTATAATTGTTGGCGAATTGCCAAAAGTGGTTTCGTTTATACCACTCTATGTTGGAAATACGTTATTGGTCACGAAAAACCCAGAGCATGGATCATTACCCGTATTTGATACGGAAGGAAAGCTCGTTGAACCGGGCAAGATACCCTGTATTCCTGCATCAATTGTTTCCAAGGCCAAGGAAGGGGAGGCGATTTTGTTTGATGACGGTAAAATAGAAGGTGTCATAGAAAAGGTGCATTCTGATTATTTTGAAGTTCGTATCGTAAAAGCAAGTGTCAATGGGTCTAAACTGCGTGCGGAAAAAGGAATCAACTTTCCTACCATGGATTTGGGATTGTCCGGTCTTACAGAAAAGGACCGCCAAGATTTGGAATTTGTGGCACAATACGCAGATATTGTCAACTACTCCTTTGTTAATACCGCTGATGATGTACAAGAATTACTTGAAGCATTAGAGCGACTTCATGTAAAGGACAAGCTGGGCTTGATTTTAAAAATCGAGACACGATTTGCTTATAGAAACCTGTTTAAAATACTACTAGCTGCTATGCAAACCCAACAGGTGGGTGTTATGATTGCTAGAGGAGACTTAGCCCTAGAAGTGGGCTGGAAAAATATGGGCAAGGTGCAAGAAGAGATTCTTTCCATTTGTAGTGCTGCGCATGTACCGGTTGTTTGGGCAACACAGGTATTGGAGGGCTTGGCTAAGAATGGTTTGCCTTCAAGATCAGAGATCACCGACATTACTTCATCAATACGGGCAGAATGTGTTATGCTCAATAAAGGGCCCTATATCAACGAGGCCATAAAACTGCTGGATGAGATCCTCGGTAACATGGAGAGCCTTCACGACAAAAAGGAAGGTATGTGGCCTAAAATAGAGTGGTTGTAAACCCAATCAAAACTGTAATTTTTTCGTTGTAAATCGGACTAAGGGAAGGTAACAATTTAAGAACCTTAAGAACATTACAATGAAAATAGGAATTAACGGTATGGGCCGTATTGGTCGTGCCGCTTTAAAAGTGATCAACGAGACTCCTGGTCTGGAAGTTGTAGCCGTAAACGATATTGTTTCCATTGAGAATACCGCTTACTTGTTAAAGTATGACACGGTCTATGGAATCTATGAAAAAGAAGTATCCCCAGAGGGAGATAAGCTTGTAGTGGATGGACAAAAAATCCATTATTCATCCATCAGAAATCCTGAAGAACTTCCGTGGGAGGAATTTGGTGTTGACTTGGTAATTGAAAGCACAGGCGTATTCACCAAAGGTGAAGATGCCGAACGTCACATCAAAGCAGGGGCTAAAACAGTAATCATCTCGGCGCCTACAAAAAGTGAGGATACGCCGACGGTAGTACACGGTGTAAACTCAGATGATGGTCAAACCAGCGTGTTCTCATGTGCTAGCTGTACTACGAACAATATTAGTCCTGTGGTTGAGGTGTTAGGTCGCCGAATTGGGATTAAAAAAGCGATTATGACCACTGTTCATGCATATACAGCATCTCAAGGTATAGTGGATGCCCCATCAGGTAAAAATTTTAGAATGGGAAGGGCAGGTGCCCAGAACTTGATTCCAACTACAACAGGCGCAGCGATTGCAACTACAAAAGCATTGCCTGCTTTTGCGGGTAAATTTGATGGTGTTGCCATCCGGGTTCCAATACCTGTAGGTTCTATTTCAGATATGACCTTTGTAATGGAGCGCAATGTTACTCCAGAGGAAGTAAACCAAATTTTAATGGAAGAAGCAGAAACTGCCCGTTATGCAAATGTGTTGGATACCACGGATGAACCAATTGTATCTTCCGATATCATAAAAAGTCCGTATGCATCGACTGTGGATTTATCTATGACTCGAGTTGTGGATGGCGATTTATTGAAGGTGATGACTTGGTATGATAATGAATGGGGCTTCACCAATCAAATGGTACGTCAAATTTTGGAAATCAAAGGATAGAAAAAACAATAGGAAAAGAAAAAGGGACCGAATTTCGGTCCCTTTTTTTAGTTGATATAATGGTATAAACTGGTAATCAGTGAACATACTGAACATACCAATACAAAATACCAGAAGAAATATCCAATTTTTTCATCTACAGTGTCCATGTTCCCGTTTGTTTAATGTGGTTGATTTTAATAGCTCTTCGAAATTAAGGAGATTGCCATTCCATGGTTTCATAATTTTATTTATGGGGTCAAAATCCACATAAATGGTAGCTTTTTTTTTGTGAATGGTATATGGCTTTAAATTGTGCTTGTAGGAAGAATTTCAATAGGGTGGAATTTTGTAGGAATCCTTGGGATTACTTTGAAATTGAAGCTGTTGGCCCTAATTTTATACTAAAATCCAACAATGGACCAAGCGACATTAGATCAAGCGATATCGGGTAGAATGCGTAAATGGGGCATTCCAGCAGTACGTATTTCCTTTGCCTTAATCTTCTTCTGGTTTGGAATTCTGAAACCCTTCGGCCTATCTGCCGCCACAGATCTATTAAAAGCCACAGTGGCTTGGCTTCCATTTGGCAGTCCTGAAGGTTGGCTTGTGGTAATTGGCTGGTGGGAAGTAGTTATTGGAATTACCTTTTTATTCAAGAAAACAACCAAAATTGCCATTGGACTGTTGCTTCTTCAAATGGTAGGTACATTTATGCCATTGGTGTTTTTACCGGATATTACTTTTCAACAGGGCAATTATTTGCTCCCTACACTAGAAGGTCAATACATCATTAAAAATGTAATGATCATTTCCGCGGCACTGATTGTGGGAGGAACTTTATTTAAAAAGAAATAGGGCCAAAAGTCAACACCCTATCGAAATCAATACAGTTTATACTAGGGGAGTACCTTTAAGACGCTTTTCAATCTTGCGTTTCTTTTCGGTCAAGGCCTTCATGACATCCATTAAATTGGAGTCTTTGGTCTCTTTGTAGATTTCGTTAATAGAAAGTATAAGTGCCTTGGCCTCTCTTGAAGCTGCAACCCGGTCACTTGTTGACATATGACTCAAAGTTCTGTTTTCAAACTCTTTTGCCTTTGCTAATAAATCTTCGGTCATTTTTATTTAAAATTAGTCTAGTATCGGATAAATATAAGTGTTAGTTTGATATTTTCTACTTATAGTGGTATTCGATTTTTGTATTTATGATATCATTAAGAGCCAAAAAAAACGGAATACGCAATAATAGTAAGCTTTTTAGTCGAGATTTTGTTAAAAAAATTACACTAATGTCAAAAAATGGTAAAAGTGCTGCCGCCAAATTCTAAGGCTGTAGATACTCCGAAGGCGTTTTTCCGGCTAGTTTCTTGAACACGCGAAAAAAGGTGGATTTGGATTGAAATCCTGAAATATTCCCAATGGCTTCTAGGGTAAGTTGCTTATTGTCGGGGTTTTTTAATTGTCTTTTCGCCTCCAAAACCCGATAGCCATTTACGAAATCCGTAAAACCAATACCCATGCCATGATTAATGGCCTGGGAAATGTATTTGGAATTGGTTTGTAGTATTTCAGCAACATTAGAAACGGCCAAATCCGGGTCCAAATAAGACTGTTCCGCATCCATCAGTGTCTTGAGTCGTTCTAAAATGATGGCGTATTCGTTTTCTTGCAGACTACTGGCTGCATATTTTTTTGGTGGCAGTAAGCTGCTTCCAGAATTTACCAAGAGCCCCATAATCGTAAAAAGACCTAACAAGGCAATCAAGAAAACAATGTCCACCGGCCATTCAATAAACGAAATGGATGTGGTATTAAATAATGCGCCGTAAATCCGATTGGAGGTGGCTGTAAATAGAAAGTAGACCACAATACTAATGGCCAGCAGAGAGGCCAACAATCTATCTGTTCTTTTATTGGGTGACTTAAGGAAACCCAAGAAGCTATAAACCCCAGGAATTAGGAAAGCCATGGGCAGCAACAGACTTTTGACAAGGGTTCCCAAATTATTCCAGTAGTTAAAAGGTCCCGGCCGTTTGTCCGCATAAAAATTTTGGAGCATTTGCCGCTTGGTTTCCATGTCTAGGGCAAGCACCAATGCTAGTTTATATAGCGCATAAAAGATAAAAGGAAGCACCAGTAGCATCGTCCATTTACTAGCTAAAGGTTTTTTAATGGCGGCCCGGATAAAGACAAAGAACACGGGATACAGTAGCAGATTATAAAAGCGACCTGGCGAATACCAAAAAGGATAGTCCAGAAACAGTCTGCTATGCACCAGGGTCTTAAAACCCAGTTCCAAGGACAAGAGGAGTAACAGTACATACAGCCAAATATAGCTGTCATCCCCGCGAATATTAGCGATGAGCAAGAACAGGGAAAAGAACAAGCCTATTGCTGTGAAACCAAGCCCAAAAATTGAAATAAGGTCCATGAAATGTCCTTCAATTGGTAGGGTTAAAGATACCGAATTGGGGTTTCCAACCTGTTGAGCGATGGTATTTTTTCAAAAGCAAGTGGGTTACTAAAACTATGTGTTAGCTGCAACTGCATTGTCTTGGTGGTGGCGTTGATGCCAAAACGCAATACCAGTTCATTAGCATTTAGTTCCATTGTGCCGCCGGTCAAGGGCACAGGTAGGTAATGCATTTTGCCAGAATAGTGCTCGGTATTGGATGGTTTGGCAAATTGAAAGGGAAAATAGAACATTTGGGTGTCCATGACCAGCATTTGAGCCAGATTGCTTCCCACAATATTGGTGATCAATATTCTGCTTTTGTTAAAGGTTTTGGCAGGTAAAGTGCTGCCCATTTTTGCACAGTTTACTTGATGTGCACCAAAGGTGATTTCCATGGCTGTAAAAGGGCCATTCCCCAAAAACTGTTGGATGGTTTGAAGTAAATGAACGGATTGCATAACATCTTGGATTGATTTGGGGGTTATGCAAACAACGGGTTTGCAATATATCGAATATTTACGACATAACACCATACGGTGTTTTTTTGAATTGATAGGAATAGGCAATTTGCCTTATGCCCAAAAAAATATCCGAAGAAGAAAAGTTGTATCTAACTGAATTTGGTAAACATATTCGAATTTTGAGGGAAGCTAAAGGTTGGACTCAAGCGGATCTTGTTTATGAAGCCGGAGTTCATGGTAATTTAGTTGGAAGAATTGAAAGAGGAGAGAGAGCTGCCAATATCCTTCAGCTTAAGAAAATTGCAATTGCCTTGGATGTTAATGTTGTTGATTTGTTTAAATAATTAGCTAAGCCAGGAGTAATTGGGAACCAATGAAAACAAAATGTTTTTATTGCTACAATTTACAGGGAAGATTTATTTCTATATGTATTACATTTTAAGGCATGAGAAACAAACTTAGCCGAGAAGAAAAGCTATTTATCAGAGATTTTGGTATGAATCTCAAAGCGCTGCGCGAAGAAAGAAATTTATCCCAGACTAAGCTTGAAGCCATTTCAGGGTTATCCAAAAATCAAGTTTGGAGAATTGAAAATGGCGAAGTCAATACTACAATTTCAAATTTGGTTTTGCTGTCAAGTGCTTTAGAAATAGAAATTCCAGAGTTGTTCAATTTTAAATCTTGATTTTTTGAAAATCCAATTCCTGTTAGCATTCCTTGTAGTTACTTTGGCGTCTGCCCAAAAGACAACTTTAAAGAGAGAAACACTTGTTGGTTGTTGGACAATGATATTGGAAGAGGAGCCCAGTTCGGATTATTTGAGTTTTCAAAAGTGCACAGACCTTTATGATAGCAAGGTAAAAGTTACCCTCTTGACGTTTGATTTAAAGCATGATGGGAAACTGTCGTTTTTCCAAGAAACCTCCAGTCCAATTTGCCCTGGTTTTGGAAATGCAAAATTTGAAGGCACCTGGTCATTCCATGAAGACACGGCAGTGTTAACATTGCATTACACGAAAGGACATCACGGGGTACAAATTATTGATGGGCAAATGGGTGAAAATATAAAAGCGGTCGCATTTCAATGTACTATAGAAACGCTGCTTCCCGATTTGTTTACTACACCCTTGGAATCTATTGTTCTGGATGAAAATTAATATGTCAACCTTTGCTTAATACGTTACCTTAATCGGAAAGCTAAACGGATAATCGCAGGGTTTGCCCGCTTTGGTTCCCGGAATAAACTTTGGGAGTCTATGTAGCATTTTGATCACGGCTTTTTCTAAACTGCCCGTGGGATCATCAGAATACAGAAACTCAATTTGACCTATTTCACCATCTTTTTGGAAAATAAATTTCACCTCCAATGTTACCTGGGTTCCTGCCACCCCATCCGAAGGTAAATACAGTTTGTTCCGCACGTTATCATGAAACACCCTGTCAAAACATTTAATGCGTTCATCCCTGTTGGTGGCCTTTTTGCACTTATTAAAAACAGGAACTACAAATTCCTCAGTTAGCGCATCTGGGACTACAATTCCTTTCTTGGGTTTTACATACTCTTTGTAATGCCGCGCTCGCAGTGAATCTTTGCCACTTTCACTTTCAAAAGTGGGTTTTTCCTGGGCGTGAGCAAAGCTTGCCATTCCCATGAAGACAAAAAATAAAAGGGCCTTTTTAAAACAAGGGGTTCCCATAATTAAGGATTTGGTCATTACGGTTTTCTAGATTTGACGGGGATTAATATTCTGAAGTTACGCCTTCATATTCAAATAATTCTGAAGCCTCTTCCACATTGCCCAAAGCATTTTTTCCACGTAATTTACCCACGCTATGCGCCTGCATTTCGGTTTCGGGATAACTCTTTATCAAATTTTCTATGGCAGCTTGAGCCAATTCCTCTTCGTAATTTTCCAACCACTGGTCTTCCAATTCTTCGGGCAAGATCAATGGCATACGTGGGCCTTGCAATTTTGGATTGTTATGTATTTCTGCCATCATGGGATTGCCCTCGGTGGTCACGATGGTAAATGTATTGAGGATTTCCCCTGTTTCAGGGTCTGTCCACTCATTCCAGAGACCGGCCAAAGATAAAGGTTCACCATCCTTTTTGGAAACATAAAAAGGGATACGTTCCTTGCCAAAATGGTGGTGTTCGTAAAAACCGTTTACCTGAATAATGCATCGCTTTCTTTTGGCCGAACTTTTAAAGGAATTTTTCAAAAAAAGGGTCTCCCCGCGTGCATTCAGCGTTTTGTTCCAGATATCCTTTTTATCGTGGGCCCAACCCGGCACCAAACCCCATTGTGATACTATGGGATAACTGGGACTTTCATTGGTGTAGATCAACATTTTTGGGTGCTCAAATCCAGAAACATGGAAAAGCGGCAGGTCAGTTTCCCGCGCCAGTTTCTTTTTGATTTCCTGGATGGCGTGTTCATCGCCATCACGTTTTGCCCGTTTGAGTTGTGCATCCAACTGGGCATTGACATCGTAGCACATGTAGTTGAGGTTGAATAGACAATGTACCAAAATCCGATAGGTTTTGCAATTGCAATGGGAGTGCTATTGGTCAATAGGACTTCTGAAGGATCAATACAATTCTGAAATACTGGGATTACCTACGGCAATTTTTAAAAGAAGAGTATCCCCTACCTGAACAAAAAATCTATTTTTCCAAATATCGAACGAGGCATTAAATGTATCGCCTTGATACTCGTATTCAAATGTTGCTTCTTGGTAATAGTAGCTTCGAACAAAGTGCACCATGTGTTCTTCCTTTACAACTGCAGGGATTAAAGCAGTTCTCCGCCCTACAAACTTTAACTCATCAATCCACCACAAATAAGTGGCGGTAAAAATTAAAATCGTGAAACAGAAGATTATGATATTCTTTTTTTTCTCCGCTTTCCGAGATGCTTCAAAACGAGATTTCCAGTTTTTGTAGTTGTGATTAGTTTCCAAGACTGCTATTGAAGTTTCAAATTAAAAAAGAAATGGTGATTTGAAGCAATAAGGGTGAATTAACTCGATTCTCACCAATATTCAATCAATTGGAACATAAAATCAAATTAATCTGAAAAAAAGCAGCAGGCTAGTTTTAATGGGTGAGCTGTTCAATGTTTTTGCCATGCTCATCCGCCATAAAGATAAAGGTGTTGCCATCCGTTTCCATTCCATAATTACCCGCATCATAAACCAATTTGGAATGGCCGAGGCTGGCATTGAGTTCTTGGCGGTCTGCAAAAAAGGAGACCTGTTTGGTCTTGCCCGTTTTATGGTTTCTTTTATGGAGGTCAAAAGTGTGGCCGCCAGCATTATTGCTGTATAGTAAGTATGCACCATCCTGAGACCAATTTGGCATTCGTTCACTGCTATTGGGGCTATTGGTGAGGTTGGTGATTTTTTTGGTGGAAACATCCAAGGAAAACAGGTCAAAAATATAGGTGGAATCTTTCGCCATGTTTTTGAGAAAAACGATTTCATTGCCATTGGGATGCAAGGCGGGCTTGTAGAACTCATCCCCACTTTTCTTGGATTCTAAAACTACTTGAACTTCATTACTTGCGGTATTTCTCAGTATCAATGCCGTTTTTTTGTCCGGTCTAAACTCTGCATAAAGCATAAATTTTCCATCAGCAGAAAAACTGATTTCGGAATGTCGAAAACCCTTTTTTGGTTTAGTAACTTTTTCTAAGGAAGAACCATCTGGTTTTATTCGGAAAATGCTCATTTCCCCATCCCTGTTCGATGAAAAATAGATATAGGAGCCATCCGATGACCAGGTGGGATTTAAATCCCAGGAAGAAGTACTAGCCGTGATTTGCAATTCGGTTCTAGAATCCAAATCCATTAGATAAATATCAGGAAGCTGTTCATTGCGATAGGAATAGTAAACGACCGATTTGCCATTTGGTGAAAGACGTGGGCCAAAGTCTTGTTGATAGGATTCTTGTGCTAACCCAAAATTGCTGAGCCATGCCGTTAAAACACACAGAATAATCATTTTATAGTAGATCATGGTAGGGTCTGTTTAGATAATTCAATTAAATCTAAGGCAATGCAGCTTCAATTTCGATCAAATTGATTTGGGCACCTTTAATTATGTGATGAAAGCTATGAAATGGTGATGAGTAGCTTTTTAATGCCTGCCAATTCACTTTGATTCGGTTTGTTCGGAATTGCAATTCCGAACAAGGTTCAATTTAGTTTGCTGCTTCTAATTGATATAATTGACCTTCATCAATAGGGTACTGCCCTGTCATCAATCAAATCAATTAAAAAATGGAAAAACGATTTACAGAAAAATGGAAGCTGATAGTTGATATCGCCATATTTGTTTTAGTGGTATATCTGGATGCGATAAATGTGTTGCCAATCTCCCAAACCATTTATTTGGTACCCCTTATTTTCCTAATACTTCGCGTACGAAAAGAAACTTTTGCATCCATTGGGTGGGGTTTTGGTGGAGCTAATGTCTATAAGCAGATTGCTCTTGGGGTTTTAATAGGAGTACTCATGGAACTCTTCGCAATTTTTGTCTTGTCACCGATGATCAATGGTTATTTTGGAACCTCACCAGATTTGACTGAGCTTTCTGAAATTAAAGGAAATCTTGTGTTGTTGGTCATCTATTTGGCTTTATCATGGCTGTTAGGTGCTTTCGGTGAGGAAATTTGTTTTAGGGGATTTTTGATGAATCGAATCGCTGGATTATTCCAAAACACAAAACTAGCATGGTTTCTGGCTGTTGTACTATCCAGTATCTTGTTTGGTTGGGGCCATACGGAGCAAGGTGTTTCCGGATGGGTTCAAGAAGGAATCAATGCGATACTCTTGGGAGTCGTTTTTATTTCTTCCAACAAGCGGTTGCCTGTGCCAATTGTTGCGCATGGTGTATCTAACACACTCGCACTTGTTTTGATTTATCTTGGCCAGTATCCTGGTGTGTATTAAATCGTTCCTTCGGTTTTAACTCAATAAAAAGAAAAACCCCTGCAAAAGCAATGTTTTACAGGGGCTTTATGTGGTACCTCCAGGAATCGAACCAGGGACACACGGATTTTCAGTCCGTTGCTCTACCAACTGAGCTAAGGTACCTCCCATGCCTTTACAAAGGCGGGTGCAAATATAATTTCAAAATTAGGATATACAAACAAAAACAAGAAAAAAGGCATTGGTTTTTTTCCATTTCTCGATCTTTGTGGTATGAACCTGGTCATTGATATTGGCAATACAAGAATCAAATACGCTGTATTTGAAAACAGTACATTGGTTTTTGATGAAAGTTCGGATGCTGGAATGTTCGTTTCAAAAGTGAAACAATTGTTTGAACAGTATCCTAAAATCAATCGGGCGCTCATAGCTTCGGTGGGTAAATTGGAGCACAAGGAAAAGGACATTGTTTCCTTATTCTGTAAAGTCCATGTGTTGACGCACGAATCCAAGGTGCCATTTAAGAATAGCTATGCTACGCCCAATACCCTTGGTATGGATAGAGTAGCCTTGGCAACAGCAGCATTTTACAAAAATCCGAGGAGGAACACTTTGGTCATAGATGCTGGTACCTGTATTACCTATGATATGATAAATGATGCAGGTGAATATGTTGGAGGTGCCATTTCCCCTGGAATCCGTATGCGCTATAAAGCAATGAACAACCAAACGGCAGCGTTGCCTTCTTTGGAACCAGAGGAACTTATGGATTTTATTGGCAACACTACGGAATCAAGTATGCACAGTGGTGTGATTAATGGTGTTTTGCAAGAAATTGATGGCGTAATTGATCAGTATCGGTCTCGCTTTGAACATTTAACAGTTATTTTAACAGGAGGTGACTTCCATTTTTTTGCTAACAAGCTAAAAAATACCATATTTGCGAATTCTAAATTTCTCTTGGAGGGGCTAAACTACTTGCTGGAATACAACAAACGCTAGATGATTAAGAAATTTTTGATCGCTTTTTTTTGCGTGGCCGCTCATGGCATCTTCGCGCAAAATGCAACCATATCACCTTATTCTTATTTTGGTATCGGAGACCTTAGAACGGGTGGTACTGTTGAGAACCAAATGATGGGTGGATTAAGTCTATATACGGATAGTATCCACATGAACCTCAGGAATCCGGCAGCCTATTCCAAACTTCGTTTGACTACGTATACTGGGGGTATTTCCCATACGCGATTCAATCTAAAGGATGCAACTGAAAGTCAAAGTGCCAAAGTCACCAATTTGGATTACTTGGCCATTGGATTTCCTATTGCCAAAAAATTAGGTGTTGGATTTGGTTTGATGCCATTATCTTCCGTAGGTTACGAGCTTCGGGATGATAGTGCGGATGGAACAATTTCCAATGCATACACTGGTGAAGGAGGATTGAACCGAATATTTCTCTCACTTGGTTTTGAACCGATAAAGAATGTAAGTATTGGGGTTACCGGAAACTTTAATTTTGGAACCTTGGAATACCAACGAATCCAAAGTGTGGAAGGCGTGCAATTTGGTACGTTGGATCGTCGTGAGTCCAGAATCAACGGTTTGGACTTCAATTATTCCCTTAATTATACGCCAACAATTAAGGACAAGTATACCTTATATACCTCTATAATGGTGAATACCCAGGGCAACCTCGCTTCTGAGAATTCCGCAAGATTAGGTTCTTTTTCAACGGCCAATGGAGCTGAGATTGAGGTATTGGACGTGGACTTGGATGCCACCAACCTCAGAAATACAGAATTGAAGATTCCAACAAGGACTACTTTAGGACTTGGATTTGGAGAAAACAAAAAATGGTTTTTGGGAGGAGAGTATAGCTTCCAACAATTCAGTGATTTTACCAACGATTTCCTAGGGATACAAAATGTGGAATACAAAGATGCCAGCACAATTGCAGTTGGGGGTTACTATATACCGGATTATAGATCATTATCAGGCTACCATAAGCGAATTACCTACCGCGCAGGATTTAGATACGATGTTACCGGTTTGGAGGTCAATGGTGAAGCAATCAACGATTTTGGCATAAATTTTGGATTTGGGTTACCGTTGGGTGCTAGTTTTTCCAATGTGAACATAGGTTTCGAATATGGAAAACGCGGCACAACAGACGCAAATCTAATCGAGGAGAGTTACTTTAAATTCAATTTTGGACTATCCTTGAATGATAGATGGTTTGTTAAAAGAAAAATAAATTGATGGGGGTTTTATTCTGATATTTTCAATTAACCATTGATATCCGCTCCTTTAAGATATTTTTTTTGTAAAAATTTGTACATTAACCACTTTAAAATTAGTAAGATGACGAAGAAACACTACTTAACGATGATAGCGGTACTTATGTCGATGGGATTAAGTATGGCACAGGCGCAAAATCCTGAGTGCATGACCAATCTTTCCATTTACGCAGAACACGCAAAAGTTAAAAATTACGATGCCGCTTACGAGCCATGGAAAATGGTGTATGAGAGTTGTCCTGACATCAACAAGGCCAATTTCTCTTACGGGGAGAAAATCCTGTCCCACAAAATCAAGAATTCTTCTGGTGCGGATAAGGATGGTTACATCCAGGATTTGATGTCGTTATATGACAACAGTCTTAAGTATTTTCCAAACAAATTTGCAGTTGCAGATGTTGCTATAGACAAAGCACTATTGTCTTATGATAACAAAATGGCATCAGACGAGCAATTGTACGCTATGTTGGGTAAAGCATTTACAGAAGACAGAGCACACTTTAAAAACCCAAAAGCACTTTACCTGTACTTTTCTACATTGGTAGACCTACATGGGGCAGGTAAAAATGACCTTCAAGAAGTTTTTGATGTATATGATGATGTTACTGGAAAGGTAGAAGAAGAAAACAAAAAACTTACGGAGTCCTTAAGTAAATTATTGGAAAAAGAAGATGCTGGAACTGCTTTGACTTCCAAAGAGTCCAGAAGAAAGAGGGTGTATGAAACCAATTCTAAATCGTACGGTAAGATTGCTACCAGTATCGATTCAAAATTAGGGGCACTTGCAGATTGCGGCAACTTGATACCTTTATATGAAAAAAGTTATGAGGCCAAAAAAGGTGATGTAAATTGGGTGAAACGTGCTGTGGGAAGAATGTTCTCCAAAGAATGTACTGATGATCCAATGTTCCGGAAGCTTTTTGAAGCACAATTGGCGCTTGACCCATCCGCAGACGCATACATGTATGGCGGTGTGTTAAAGCAAAAAGCTGGAGACAACAAAGGTGCCATTGCTGATTTTAACAAAGCTGTGGAATTGGAAACTGATGCCTTTAAAAAATCCAACATCCTTTATAAAATTGCGACCACGGTTAGAAGAAGTAGCAAGTCCCAAGCTAGGAGTTATGCCCTTAAGGCCATTGATGCCAATCCATCTAACGGTAAAGCGTATTTGTTGATTGCCAACTTGTATGCAGGAAGTGCAAATGCCTGTGGTAGTACACCTTTTGAAAAAAGAGCAATCTATTGGAAGGCTGCCAACATGGCTAGAAAAGCAGGACGTGTTGATCCATCGTTAAGTGGAAGAGCAAGTAAGTCTGCCGCTAGTTATACAGAAAGAGCACCTTCAAAAGAGATGATATTCAGCTCTGGAATGGCAGGTAAAACTGTTACCTTCAGTTGCTGGGTTGGCGGAAGCGTAAAGGTGCCTAACCTATAAGGTGAAGAGAACATCCAAACATATTTTAAAGTGTTTTGCCACGGTTTTTACCGTGGCAATCCTTTTTATGTCCTGTAAGGATGACTATCAAAGGGTTGGGGAGGAAGCTGTAAAACCTGTATTTCCTCAAGGAATTGCCCAGAACTTTACCCTTACATATACAGAGACCCAAGAAGAAATGGGTACAGAGGATGAGGCAGATTCAAAGGTAATTGCCATTCTAACCAGTCCTATCACTGAGGACTACGATAATCAATCTTTTAAATTCCGTACCTTTCCTAAAGGGCTAAAGGTTGATGTTTACGATGATCAAGATCAGAAAAGTGTCATCACAGCAGATTATGGGATTGTATACTCACAAACCAATCTTATCGATTTGCAAGGCAATGTGGTGATATTAACCCATGACGGCAAGAAGTTGGAAACACCACAGTTGTTTTTTGATCGGAAGAACAATTGGATTTTTACGGAACAGGCGTTTACTTATACAAATCCTGAGGATGGCTCTGTTATGGACGGCGAAGGGATGGATTTCAACAAAGATTTCAGCTATCTAAAAGCACACAAGACCTTTGGTCTTATGACCATTAAAGAAAAAGAACTCAATGATTAAGATTTTAAAATACACCGAATATCTATACTTGGTAGTGGCTATACTGGCCATTTATAAAATAGCCACACTATGGTCCGTTAACCCAAAAGAAACCTATATTTTCATCTTTTTTGCGGTTGTTTCCATTGCCATGTTCCTGTTCAGAAGACGTTATCGTAAGCGTTTTGAGCAACGAAAAAAAAATAACCAACACTAAATTTGTTTGGACTACTCGCTTTTAATAATTGTACTGTCCTTACTGTTTTCCGCATTTTTTTCCGGAATGGAGATTGCTTTTGTCTCCGCCAACCGAATCCATATTGAAATAGAAAAAAAGCAAGAAGGGTTTTTTGCAAAAGTTTTGACTTGGCTCACGGAAAAGCCGTCCAAGTTCATTGCTACAATGCTTATTGGAAACAATATTGCTTTGGTGATTTATGGTATTTTAATGGGGGATTTGCTCATGGAGTGGTTTCAAACCGTTCTGCCATCAGAGAGCAATTTCGTTAATGCCTTACTCACGGATTTCAGTTTGTTGTCCAAGACGGTGATATCCACTTTTATTATTCTGATTACCGCAGAATTTCTTCCCAAGGTGTTATTTCAGATTTATTCGAATACCTTGCTTAAGGTTTTTGCTTTCCCAGCATATTTTTTCTATGTGCTGTTCTCATGGATTTCCTGGTTTGTTATCAAGGTATCGGATTTCGTTTTAAGAGTGTTTTTCAAAACAGAAGGAGATGAGGTGCAATTGGCCTTCACCAAATTGGAGTTGGGTGATTATATCACTGAGCAGATGGAAACCGTAGAGGAAGAAGACGAGGTGGATTCTGAGATACAGATATTTCAGAATGCCTTGGAGTTCTCAGCAGTCAAAGCACGTGAGGTTATGGTGCCAAGAACAGAGATTACAGCAGTGGAATTGGAGGAGACGCCAAAAAACCTCACCAAACTTTTTACAGAAACTGGGTATTCAAAAATTCTGGTCTACAAAGAAAATATTGACGAGATCATAGGTTATGTTCATTCCTATGAATTGTTTAAAAAGCCCAAAACCATTAAGAGTATTCTGCTTCCTGTTGAATTTGTCCCGGAAACCATGCTGATTCAGGATATTTTGAATGTATTGACCAAAAAGCGTAAAAGCATGGCGGTGGTTCTTGATGAATATGGAGGTACTTCTGGAATCATGACTGTTGAAGATATAATCGAAGAACTCTTCGGGGAAATTGAAGATGAACATGACAGTACAGATTTGCACGAAGAACAGCTTAGTGAGAATGTGTACAAGTTTTCAGCCCGTTTGGAAGTGGACTACATCAATGAGAATTATAAGCTGGAATTACCCGAAAGTGAGGAGTATGAAACATTGGGTGGTTTGATCATGAACGGCACCGGTGAAATACCAGAACAGGACGCAGAGGTCAAAATTGACAAATTCGAGTTCAAGATTTTGGAAGTGTCCAATACCAAAATCGATTTGGTAAGTGTCCACGTTCTGCCTGAAGATTAACAATTTCCATCCTTTTTTGGGCTTTCCTATTTGAAAAGAAAATGGTATTTTCGCCCACTGAAAATATAGAAAACAAGCAGTAAAATGGCAATATTAGAGAATATTAGGAAACGAACAACAGTGCTGATTTTGATTATCGGTATGGCTTTGTTCGCCTTTGTAATATCCGGAGTCTTCACCAGTAATGATTTTGCAGGAGGTGCTAAGATGGGTTCCGCAGTAGCTGAGGTAAATGGGGAGAGTATTTCCATCGATGATTTTAGAAAGGAAGTAGAAACTGCTTCAAGACGATTTGGTCCTTCTTTTTCTTCTACCCAGTTGGTAAATCAAGTGTATGATCAGCAGATCAGAAAAACCATTTTGGATCAACAATTCGAAGATTTGGGAATTGAAGTGGAAAGTGATCAGATCATTGATTTCGTGAGAACTTCAGGCTATGCGCAAATACCGGAATTCCAAGATGAAAATGGAATTTTCAATGCAGAGGTCTTCCGCAGTACTATTGCAGATTGGAGTGTAAATGATCCATTGCGTTACGATGCTTGGTTACAAGATGAGCAACGTATCATCCAATTGGCCAAAGAGCGTTTGTATTTCAATCTAATCAAAGGCGGTGTTGGTGCTACTTTGACAGAGGGTGAGTTCGATTATCAAATGGCCAATGAAAAAGTGGATATTCAATATGTAAGAGTGCCTTACAACTCTATTGCGGATAGTACCATTCAGGTTTCCAAAAGTGATATTCAAGCCTTTGTAAGCAATCATCAAGAAGACTTTAAGCAGGAAAAAGCCAGAGATATCCGTTTTGTGTATTTCGAGGAAAAGGCTTCTGCAGAAGATGAGAAGGCCGTAGAAGACGCCATAACTGCACTTTTGAGTGACACTGTGGAGTATGTTCAAGAATCCAACTCCACCGATACTATTCCTGGCTTTAGAAGTACTCAGGATATGGCAGCCTTCCTAGACCGTAATTCAGATACCAAATTCGATACCATTTATCAACCTAAAACGGCGTTGCCAGCAATAGCTGCTGATACTTTGATGGCGTTAGCTATTGGAGAAATCTATGGTCCTTATAGAGACGGTGACTTCTTTAGGGTAAGTAAGGTGATGGACAAGAAACCAGAAGGGTCCGTTAAATCCAGTCATATTCTTTTTGCATACGAAGGTGCGCAACGTGCTGGTGCAAATGTTACAAGAACCAAAGAGGAAGCTGAGGCTGCTGCAAATGACATGTTAGCGGAGGCACGAAAAGCAGATGCTAATTTTGCAACATTGGCACGAGAAAATTCTGATGATCCAACTGCCGTACAACGATCAGGGGATATAGGATATTACACCCAAGCCGACATAGGTTTGGCAGAAAATTATAGAAACTTCTTGTTTGAACATGATTTGGAAGAAATCGGTATGGTAGAAACACCATTTGGATTCCACATCATTAAAATTGATGACAAACAAGATTTGGTTCAGGTAGCTACCTTGTCTCGTGAAGTAGCACCTTCAGAAGAAACCATCAACACCTTGTTTACAGATGCCACTAAGTTTGAAATGGCAAGTATTGATGCAGAACCTGAGAACTTTGGAACTATAGCAGCAGAAAGTAGCTACACTACAAGACCGGTAAACAGAATTAAAGAGATGGACGAGAACCTTCCTGGACTGTCCTCTCAGCGTGGTATAGTACAATGGGCGTTCAATGATGACACTGAAGTAGGTGATATCAAGCGATTCAATGTGAACAACGGGTATGCTGTTGTGCAATTGGTAAAGAAATACAAGGAAGGATTGATGTCCCCAGAGGATGCATCCACCGCAGCGTTGCCAAGAATCAGAAAGGAACTAAAAGCTGAGCAAATCATCGCGGCCAACCAGAACAAAAGCATGGAAGCGATTGCTTCCGATAATAGTGTTGCTCAGTCCAATGCTTCTGCCCTGACTATGAAGTCACCTACCTTACCAGGTGCAGGTAGAGAGCCATTGGTAGTAGGAAACGCATTTGCGTTAGGTCAAGATGGCACTTCAGATTTGATTAAAGGTGAAACGGGAGTATTCAAAATCAAGGTGACCAAAAGGGAAGTTGCTCCTAATGTAGATAACTTCAGTACGTATGCAAATACCTTGCGAACCAACGCCGCTAACCGCGTTAACGGTGAAGTTTTCAATGCCTTAAAAGAAGGTGCTGAAATAGAGGATAAGCGCGCTACTTTTTACTAGTAGTAGTTATACGATAAAATGAAAAGCCACCTTTTAGGTGGCTTTTTTTGGTTTTGAAAATTGACGGACTAATTGGTTCCTATATGAGCATTGTAGTTCAATGAGGAGCAAATGGATATCGGCTTGTTATCTTTCCTGGCAAACTTGAGTTTTCCCGACGTAAGTAATTCAGGTCCATTTAGAATTCTATAATCCCCTGTTCTTTTTAAATTTCTGGCTAAAGCTCTGCCAATGGTAATTTCATTGGAATCTTCTCTGGCTTGCTTACCATTCAATTCTAAAATTATTGGATTATTGTTAGGCAAGTAGTCGCCTAGATTTAAACTGTCCAAATGGCCAACATGAGTGAAATCAATACCATCAATTGATAAAAAATCTTTCTTGCTATAGATGAAAGGCCTAGTAAATAAAATAACCACCTCAGGACCTTCAATACAGCTGCTTTTTTTTGAAGTTCCTCGTATACAACTGGTAATTGCTATTGGAATAATGATAAACCAAGAGACTTTCTTAATGATAGAAAGCCGCTTTAAAAGCGGCTTTCCTTTTTTGATTAATTGCATAGGTCAATAAACAAGGTCAATATTTCGCCAGTCATTATCGCCTGATGCTGTTCCTGTTTCGCCTGCCGCGGCAGGACCACCAAAAGTATATATCTCATCCTGAGATATTTCCAATTCTGATGCTGGAACAGGGTACATTGTGGGTGATCCAGCTTGCAACATATCATGTCTTCTCATAAACCACCATTCAACACAAATTCCTGAAGCTAAATCCAGTTCAATTGAAACTTCATATAACAACGCATTAAGCACATTGGGGCCTGCGGCAGTAGTTGATTGGTTTCCTACGGTCCCTCTGGGTGAGGAATCGAGTACTGCAACCGCTGCATCGTAATTTCCCAATCTATAATGGCATTCTGCGATGATGTACTGCATTTCAGCAGCAGCCATTATATTGGTAGGCAGTCCCGTTTGATTTTGGTCGTTACCGTTATAAAACTTTTTAGTTCTATAACTCGAGAACAAATATCGTCCACGGGATGCTCGTAAAAAACCAAACAACTCGCCTACATATTCGTAATATTCCTCAAATCTTGGATCCCCATTGTCTATGGCAGGATCTAAAATAATTGTTTCATCAGTGGGGTAATCAGTATCATAAGTAGGGTCTACTAAATGAGGAATTTTTTGATCGGAAGGCATATACCCAGCCCCATCACTTAACAAGAACAAGGACCAATCTTGCAAATTGTTGAAAAAAACAGATTCTGTAGCTTCTGGACTAAAATCTTCACTAATACCATTACTAGCATAATTTATAATGGCATTATAGTCTAAACTTGATGCTTCCGTGTTCGTTCTTGGTAGACCAATGGAAAGCCTTGCTAAATAGCTATTCGCTAATTGCTCGAACATCATTTCATCTAAGATTTGACCTCCAGGATACACTTGGTATGTAAATTCTGCAACTGATTGAGCCAATTGCAGACCTTTTTCGATATTGTCAACGCCAGCCTCAAATACTTCCTGGTATGTGGAAAATTCCAAAGCACCAGGGTCGGTATCTGGATTAACAATATATGCCTTATCGTAAATTAATGCTAAGTAACCTTGGGCAACACCTTTATCAAAATAAGCGGCTGCCAATTCTTGATCGGTTAAGTCTACTTCATCTACGATTACTTGGCCGTCATTATTTTCAATGTTGTCAATGACGATGTTGGCATTGTTGATGACAGAGTTAAAACCATTCCATGGTCCACCAGCTTGAAGACCAAGGTCGTCATTTGCAGTTGAATTTATGACTTGTCTTCTAGGTTGGTCACAAAAATCCCAAAATCCCCTGAATGCATTGGTTGTAGAAAACTGATCTGCCAAGGCTCTAAAATAAATACCTTGAAACTCAATTTGGTTGTCAAATAAAGCTGAATGATTTGAGATATTAAAATTTTGGAAATCGGTTGCATTAGCCAAAACACGTTCAGCATCTGCTTGATTGTTGTTTGGAATATTGAATTCCTCTTGCGAACATGACAAGATGGTCATTGTAATTAAAAAACAAACTATTTTTCGCATGATATATTTTTAAAAAGTTATCTGAATAGAAGCGGCGTAGGTTCTAAAATTTGGAAAAGAGAACTCGTCCATTCTAAAGATTGGACTGCCACTTAACGCCACTTCAGGATCATATCCGGAGTAATCTGTCCATGTGTATAGATTTCTTCCAGATAGGGTAAATTGAACATTATCTATTGGGATTTTAGGCCCAAAGACGTTTTTATCCAAGGTATAGGTCAATGAAACTTCACGTAATTTGGTAAAACTTGCATCTTCCACGAAATAATCGATTGGAGCTGCACCATTATATATGGTAGAGCTAGCGTTGGCATAAGATGATTGTTGACCAGCTGCACCAAAGTCATCCAAATCAGCATGTCGATCATTGAAATACAAAAACTGTCGAGTATAATTATACACATCGCCACCTGATTGAATATCGATTAAGGTGTATAATCTTAGATTTTTATAGGTAAAAGTGTTGCGAATACCCATAATGAAATCTGGGTTGGTATCACCAATAAAATCAACTGCGAGTTGATTGGTATCTGCATCCCATTTTCGAATAGCTTGTTCACCACCTGCATTTACTAATCCTGGTTGATCTTCGTTTGCCGTTACGATCACGTGCCCGAATTCGTTAACAGAAAAATCAGTTAAAGGTAGATTCAGACCTTCATTGATAACGAGCCCATTTTCTACTGTTAATTCATCCAGAGATTTCACAAGTTGATTCCCGTACATTGCGCCATAAGGTTGACCTGGTTCAACTCTAAATACATTAACAGCTGGATCAGCATCCAATTGCACATCACTTCCACCTGCAGCAAATCCTTGGATTACTCTATTAAACGGTGCTACATCGCCTAAGCTAACGACTGTGTTTTCTACCGTAGCAAAAGTCACACCCGTGTCCCATGTAAAATTCTCTGATTGTATTGGTGTGCCACTTAGAGAAACTTCAATTGCTTCATATGCCGTTTCTGCCACATTTTGTACCTGAACGGCACCTGGAACAGCACCTGAAAGTGGAACGGTTAATAAGGCATCTTCTGTTTTGGAATCAGCATAAGTAAAACTGAGTAATAACTTATTGAAAAGTCCAATATCCGTTCCTACTTCTAACTCGCTTATTGTAGGTGATTGTAAGTCAGGATTTCCAATTTGTAGTGGAGTTATACCTGTCTGACTTACATTGAAAGTTTCAAAAATATCACCAAAAGATGGTCGAAGTCCGGCAGTACCATAGGAACCTCTAAATTTAAATTCATCCAGCCATTCCAATTTTAAATCTTCGCCTAGACGATAAGCAAATGAGCCTCTCCAAAAAATCTGATCTCTATTGTCTTCTCCAAAAAGTGAACTACGATCTTGTCGTACAAAACCTCCTAAGATCAATTTTTCTTTCCAGTCAAAATCGGCAGTTAAGAATACGTTTTGTGTTTTTTCACGAAAAGAACCAGAGCCAATTAAAATGTTTTCTGTTCCTTGTTGAAGATTAGTCACCCCCTCAGTAAGAAAATTTGAGCTTTGTGCTCTTTTAAAGGAGGATTTTATGTCTTCGAATAAATATCTTAACGAGCTTTTAAAATTAAAATCTTCCCCAATAGAAGTGTTGTAGTTCAGCTGGGCATAAGAGTTGTTGCGAACATAATCACCGTCTATATCAAAAATAAATCCGTTGTCGGTATTGGCATTGAATTGAGATCCCGAAACATATCCTTTTGGAAAGAAGTTAATAAAACGATTGCGCCCTCTATCTGTAGATACTTGGGTTTCTAGAACCAAATCATCTGTTATACTATATTTTCCTGTTACAGAGGATATCATACGTGTGTTTACATTGTCAAACCTTTGATTTGAAACTACGTATAAAGGATTTTGATATTCGTTGATAAAACCATTACCATCATAAAAGGGAATAAAATTTCCGTCTTCATCTTTTTGATCTAAACGTACAGTAGGATTTGCCGTAAGTAAATTGAAAAATACATTGTCCCCTTGTCCTTGCTGGGTAACCTCTGTACCTGTTTGGCGTACTAAGTAGTTGGTTAATTCCAATTTGAATTTATTTGTCAAGTTCAAATCTAGATTTAACCTTGCATTTTGCCTTTTAAATGGGTCTAATCCTCTTAAAATGCCTTGTACTTCTGTTTGTTCCGCTGAAATGAAATAATTGACTTTTTCCATGTTCTGGGATACACTTACACCAATTTGACTGTAAGGTTGCGAAGAGATGAATTCTTCTACATTGTTGATTAAGGTTCCAGGCCATGGGTTGTCAAAGATTCCATCTGGATCAGCAACAATACTGCCACTCGTTTCGTCAAAATTCCCTTGTGCATCCAAAAGACGATCATGGTTCCTTGCCAATGGATAATCATTTTGGGTTTCCGAGAATCCATTTTCAAACCTCAATTTAACTTGTGGTTTGTCTGTTTTACCTCTTTTTGTAATTATTTGGATTACTCCGTTTCCTGCTAAAGAACCATATAGGGAAGAGGCTGCGGCACCTTTTACTACTTCGATAGAAGCAATGTCCTGAGTGCTGATTTGATTTAAATTTCCTTGGGTAATGATACCATCAACAATAATTAGTGGATTGGAATTACCTTCAATTGAACTAGCTCCTCTCAGGATAACAGCTGATTGTCTTAATGGATTTCCGCCTCCTCTCACAATCTGGGCTCCTGCAACTTTTCCAATCAGTGCAGATGCTGCATCTGGAGTTGGCACGGTTTGGACACCTGATGGATTCACGGTTTCCACTTTAAATGCTAATTTCCGTTGTGATGTCCCTTGGGCAACACCAGTTAAAATAACTTCATCCAATGCTTGGGTATCTTCCTCTAAACCCACGTTTATTACCGAAGCTGATCCCACGGTTCTTTGAATAGGTTTTTGACCGATGTAACTATAACGTAACACTTGTCCGACATTAGCTATAATGGAGTAGTTTCCATCGAAATCGGTCTGCGTTCCGGTAGTAGTGCCCATTACCACAACTGAAACCCCAGGTAAGGGCAGACCATTTTGGTCGGTTACGGTACCCGACACTGTTTTTTCTTGAGCTTGTGTGTACATGCACATGCACGCGAACACAAACATCAACCATAGATTTTTAAATTTCATATTTAAATGTTTGAGTTAGTAAGTGCAATCACACGAGCAGGAGGAAAACATAAATTCGTAGGCTAATTCAACAATCCTCCAGACAAATCCTTCAAATGAGAAAATTTCACTCCTGTCGTGAGGATCGCGCAGCAAATGAAATGAAAGAAAGCCCCGTCTTTGTTAATGCTTAAAAACCTTTACACAATTCCCGATATGGATTTACTGGCGGGAAGGGCTAAGTTTTCTTTGCGGTGAAAATTGGATTTATAGATGGAATTTTGGCTTGTAGATATTCCGTAGGAGTTGTATTTGTTACTTTTTTGAAGGCATTGTAGAACGAAACCCGATTGTTGAAACCCGATTGATATGCAACTTCCGAAATTGATTGAACATCGTTTTCTTGATTTCCTTCTAGTAAACGTTTTGCTTCCTCTACTCGATAAGCATTCACATAATCAAAAAAATTCAAGCCGTAATTTTCATTGATTACTTGAGAGGCATGGTGTCTTGATATGTTCAAAAGTTCCGCAATATCATCTAGTCTTAATTCTTGACTTAAGTATGGTTTTCTTGTCTGCATAAGCATATCCAATTTGTGCTTTAACTCTTCTGAAAAAGCTTTAGAAAGCCCAGTTTTCCCATACTTGCTGGGTTGGTTTTTGGTGTTGAGCTTACGGCTTGTTCCCTTTTTACCGGAATCTGGATAACGAGTGGTCCAAATGAAAAAAACTATACATAGAAAAATTGCAAAAGTGAGCAGTGTATTTAGTTTGAGAAAAATAGAACTCGATTTATTGATCCATAAGAGAAAGGTGAAAAACGAATTATAGGAAAGTAACATGGTAAACAGAAAAATCAGTTTTAGCCTATTCTGGCTGTTTGCCTTATTTCTGCCCAATACCATGGCGATTAAAACAAATTGAAAACAAAAAAACAGCAGTAAATATTCCCAAGACAGCATAAAAATCTCGTTTAACAGATTTGGACAGTGCCAAATTGTTAAAACTTAGAAGGAAATGTAGCTTTAAATTGATGAATGCCCTTTTTGGATTTACGAATGATGAAAATTCAAGAATCCATGGCTAATTTTGAGATCAATAGGTCGTCGTTAGCTACTATTGCCCTAAAATCATTTCTGAATATCGCAAAATTGTCGAGTAGCCTTTATTTCTAAAGTAGTCGTGGTAAGTTTCAGGACCGGTAACTAATACAAAATCCCCGCCCCATGCACCGAGACTTTTTATTTCACCTGGATAATCACCGAACAATTGAGACTTAACAGTTGGCTCAGCCAGTACTTTAGAAAGTAGTTCTTCGTGTACCGTCATCAATTCTTCAAATTCTGAAAGCTGGGAACATGTAATCATTTGTGAGGTGATTGATGCAATTGTTTCTACGAGATGCGATTTGTTTGTTTTGGTGTTTCGATACTTTACAATTGCCTCCCTACTGTTTCTTTTCTGGTTTAAATAAACAAAGAAAAACTGGTCTTTAAAGACAGGGTTGAAATCCACCAGTTCCACTTCTGGACCATCAGGTCCAAGTTTGTAATTCAATGGCTGATTATGTTGAGCACATGCTATGTCATAGCCACTGCCGCCAAATGTTAGCCCTAGCAACTTGTAAGCATCCACTTTGGCCCAGTTTGCAATACTATTGATTAAGGTAGATGAGGTTCCCAATCCCCAATCTTTTGGGAAAGTCAGATGCGTTTCTATAGATAATCCTTTTTCCGAGGTCAAGAAATCCGGGTTTAAAACTTTACATGATCTCAGAATTTGCTGGAGCATCTCGGTGGTTTGGTCAGCTTGATTTAGGACAACTTCAAGACTTGGCAAATCAAATTGTGATTCGAACCATTGCTTCCCGTTGGCGTTAAAACTCTTCCAGTGCAGCAGGCCAGTATCAGTGGCTTTAAGTTGTAATGATTGGCCATACTTCGTAGGCAGTGCCAGTCCTTTCGCTCCGTCCAGAATGGCATATTCGCCAGAGATCAATAGCTTGCCATTACTGTAAAACTCGTGTTGCATTATTGAGACTGGATTTTGTCCAATGCTTCTTTTACGGAGGCATTGGTTACTGTATGGTCCTTAAAATACGTAATGAGTTGTTTCTTCTCATCCTCATTGGCACCCATCTGATTCAGCATATTCAGCAAGTGCATTTTCATATGCCCTTTCTGGATTCCGGTAGTTACCAATGAGCGTAATGCGGCAAAATTTTGCGCTAAACCAGCGACTGCAACTATCTGCATTAATTCCTTTGCGGTAGGATTATCCAAGATTTCCAAAGCCAATTTTACCATTGGATGAAGTGATGTAAGACCTCCAACTGTCCCCAAGGCCAATGGAATTTCTGTCCAAAAGTAAAAGACATCATTTTCTATTTTCGCATGGGTCAAACTAGAATAATGGCCATCCTTAGTGGCATAGGCGTGAACGCCTGCTTCAATAGCTCTAAAATCATTTCCCGTAGCCAAGATAACCGCATCAATACCATTCATTACGCCTTTGTTGTGCGTTACTGCGCGGTGGGGTTCCACTTTGGCAATTTCAATTGCTCTTACGATTTTTTCGGCGAATTCCTTTCCACTTATGCCTCGTTCCTGAATTGCTGAAACCGGGCAACTTACCTCAGCCCTTACCAAACAATTGGGAACGTAATTGGAAAGAATACTCATTACCACCTCAATTTCCGCTTCTTCCGCATTAAATCTTGAATACGTTTTCGCCTCTGATTTCAGGGTCTTCGCAAACTGTTCCAGACATGAATTGATGAAATTGGCACCCATGGCATCCAGGGTCTCAAAAGTGCAATGCAGTTGGTAGTAACCTTTAAGCTTATCGTCAAGACTGCGAAGTTCGATGTCATTGATACCGCCCCCACGTTTTTCCATGTTTTTGGTAATGGAAGCGACGCTGGAAAGGAGCTTGGTCTTAACTTGGGTAAAGAAATCCTTTAGCTTCTGTTCTTCCCCATAAAACATAAAATGTACTTGCCCCACTTTCTCCGTGCCCAGGATTTCCGTTTTGAATCCGCCGTGATCCAACCAGAATTTTGCAGCTTTACTTGCCGCTGCAACCACGGAACTTTCCTCAATTACCATGGGAATTACACGGAATTTTCCGTTGATAAGGAAATTTGGAGCTACTGCAAAAGGAAGATAGTAGTTGCTTAGGGTATTCTCTATGAATTCGTCGTGAATTTTTTGTACTTGTGGGTCCTCGTTCCAATACCGTTCCAATACCTTTTTTGAGGCTTCAGGGTTTTTAGTGCAGTGTGTTGCCAACCAATTGATTTTTTCAGTCTTGGAAAGCTTGGAAAATCCTTCAACAGGAGTATTCATGGTGCGTGGTTAAAGGCCTCAAATATACGTATTATGTCATTTTGGGTCGTTTTTTGAAGGAAATCAAATCAAATAGCTGTTAGAAGTATAACAGCAATGTTCATAAATTGATAAAATATTAGTAAACTTGATGGTTTTTAATCAATTTCTAACATACATGGGAAACAAGTTCCTAATTTACCTATTCGCACTCGGATTTTTAACCCTATCCCAAGCCCAGAAAAAGAAAATTACATTAGAAGAAATTTGGAGAGGTTCATTTAGAACCGAATACATGGATGCCCTACGCTCCATGAAGAATGGGGAAGATTATACCATTCTAAATTATGACCGATCTTCAGGAACCAGTAGTCTTGATAAATACAATTACCAAACTTCCGAAAAGTTGGAAACCATTGTGGCATCCGGTGGTTCGGTACCTTATTTTAGTTCCTATGAATTCAGCGGGGATGAATCACAAATAATCCTTGCAACTGAAATTGAACCCATATTTAGGCATTCAAGATTAGGAATTTATTATGTGTACGATGTGGCAACCAAGAATATTACCAAGATTTCGGATGTTAAGATTCAAGAGCCATCACTTTCGCCTGACGGAGCCAAGGTGGCCTATGTGTACGATAACAATATTTATACTTTGGATATTGCTTCCAAAACCACTAAACAAATTACTTCTGATGGTAACAAGGGAACCATAATCAATGGCATAACGGATTGGGTATATGAGGAAGAGTTTGCGTTTGTTAGGGCATTTGCATGGAACAGCGATGGAAGCAAAATCGCTTTTTTAAGATTTGATGAAACCAATGTGCCGCATTTTTCAATGGATGTCTTTGGGGAAAACCTTTACCCTTTTCAATATGAATTTAAATACCCAAAGGCAGGAGAGGAAAATGCCAGTGTGAGTCTACATATGTACGATGTTGCTTCTGGGAACACCTCAGATGTTGATTTGGGTGATACATACTATATTCCAAGAATCAAATGGAAGCATAATCCGAATGAGTTAAGTGTACAGACCATTAATAGGCATCAAAACCATTTGAAGATGTATACCGTGGATGCTACAAATAATGCGGTTTCCTTGTTGTTGGAAGATACGGATGCAGCTTACGTGGACATTACGGATGATTTGACTTTTCTGGACGACGATAGTTTCATCTGGACAAGTGAAAGAGATGGATATAACCATATTTACTGGTATGCGAAAGATGGCCAATTGAAAAACCAGGTTACGAAGGGGCCTTGGGATGTAACCCGTTATTATGGTTATGATAGTAAGCGAAAAAAAATCTATTACCAATCCGTAGAGAATGGTTCTATTAAAAGGGATGTGTACAGCATCAGTACAAATGGGAAGAAGAAAAAAAGACTTTCTACCAAAGAGGGCACCAATTCAGCAGCCTTTAGTGCCGATTTTTCATACTTCATTAATACGTACTCAAGTGCAACAACTCCTTATGAATTTAGCTTGCATCAAGCAGCTGATGGTAAGTTATTGAAGGAAATAGTAAACAACAGTGCCTTGCTGCAAAAACTTGCGGGGTATGACATGAATCCAAAGGAATTCTCAACAATTGAAATCAATGGAAATGATTTGAATATGTATATAATCAAACCTTCCAATTTTGACCCAAATAAGAAATATCCGCTGTTAATGTTCCAATATAGCGGTCCTGGTTCTCAACGGGTTAGTGACAGATGGTTGAACGGCAATGATTATTGGCATCAACTATTGGCCTCTGAAGGTTATATCATAGCTTGTGTTGATGGTCGTGGGACTGGCTACAAAGGGCGTGATTTCAAAAAGGTCACCTATATGAATTTGGTTAAATATGAGACCGAAGACCAAATAGCGGCGGCTAAAAAATTATCGGAATTACCCTTTGTAGATGAAACTCGGACAGGAATTTGGGGATGGAGTTATGGAGGTCATATGAGTACCAATTGTTTGCTGAAAGGCAATGATACTTTTGAAATGGCCATTGCAGTTGCTCCGGTAACCTCATGGCGTTTTTATGATACGATTTATACCGAGCGCTTTATGCGTACTCCTGCAGAGAACCCTTCTGGGTACGATGACAATTCCCCATTTAATTACCCGGAATTGTTAAAAGGTAAATATTTAATGGTACATGGTTCTGGGGATGATAACGTTCATGTACAAAATTCCATGCGCATGATTGAAGCCTTGGTGCAAGCCAATAAGGATTTTGATTGGGCCATTTACCCTGATAAAAACCATGGTATTTATGGGGGGAACACGAGGTTGCATCTGTTTAGTAAGATGACCAAGTTCGTGAAGGAAAACTTGTAACCAAATTAATCTAATATATGTCAGATATTGTTAAACCGGCCAGTGAGAAGCAGATTTTAGGGCATCCGCAAGGCTTATTCTACCTGTTCTTTGCGGAGCTATGGGAGCGTTTCAGTTTTTATGGGATGCGTGCCTTGCTTACGCTTTACATGGTCAATGTGGTTTTTGAAGCTTTATCCTCAAGAGATTATGCTGCTGCCGCTGTATATGCCTCTTATGGATCATTGGTTTATGCATCCACTGTAATCGGCGGTAAAATATCAGATTCCATCTTGGGAATGCGTTCCTCTATTTTCCTGGGAGGAATATTAATGGCTTTGGGGCATTTTGTCCTCGCCATTGAGAACAACATTGCCTTCTTTTTGGCATTGGCCTTCATCATTGTCGGTAACGGATTCTTCAAACCCAATATTTCCACTTTTGTGGGAACGCTTTACAAAGATGGTGACCCTCGTAAGGATTCAGGATTTACCATTTTTTACATGGGGATCAATATAGGTGGATTTATTTCACCATTACTCTGTGGATGGTTAGGTCAAGCCTATGGTTGGCATTATGGATTTGGACTCGCAGGTATTGGAATGTTAACTGGACTGTTGTTTTTCTGGAGCGGGATTAAAAAGAACGTTTTCGGGGATGGTGGGAAACCACCAAGCGTAGAAGTTTACGAAAGAAAGGTGCTTGGAATTCCCCAAAAACACTTGATTCCAATCTTGGCATTCTTCTCTGCACCCTTGATAGCTTTTCTTCTTTACTCCTATAAATCTTTGGGAGAAGCTGGAACTGCTTTCGCAGACACAAATATCGTAAACTTGTTGTTTTATTTGGTGGGTATTGCAGTGCTGATATATATGGGGACAATTATGGTCAAATCAACTATGGATGAACGTAAGAAGCTCTTTATGGCCTTATTGATTACCTTCTTCATGACCATTTTCTGGGGCTTCCATGAGTTGCATGGCAGCGTTATTACGCTTTTTGCGGCTAGGAATGTAAACCTATCATTGATTAATGCTAGTCAGACCAATGCGCTAAATTCGATGTTCATTGTAATTCTATCGATACCAATTTCGATAATGTGGACGTACATGGCGAAAAAGAAAATCAACCCTAGAACTCCATACAAGTTTGGAATGGGATTGCTTCTTGCAGGTTTGGCCTTTTACGTAGTTTCCCTAAGTGGAGGAAGTGCAGATGAAAATGGGATGGTTCCTTTTTCTTATTTGTTAATGTTGTATTTCTTGATTTCTATAGGTGAATTGTTTATGTCACCTGTGGGTCTTTCAAAAATCACTGACTTATCACCCAAGCGGATTGTTGCCTTTATGATGGGTGTTTGGTTCCTTTCATCGGCCTATGCATTCCAAATCGTAGGATTTATTTCCAAGCAACTAGCAATTGAAAGTGATGACAGTAATGTAGGGGGGTTAGATACCTTGAACATCTATTTAGATGGATTTAGCCTAATTGCTAAATACGCATTAGTTGCTGGTGTTGTTGTATTGTTATTCGGACCATTGATGAAGCGATTAATGGGCAAGGTTCATTGACCTTTCATTGATACAAAAGATAAATATCCCTTTTCACTCGTATTGTGGAAAGGGATTCTTTTTTTTTGACAGCTTTCTTTCCATCGCCTTATTGAACTTTTGTAATTACTTCCATCAGCTATAACCAATTTGGGATGTAGCTGCTCCAACAATCTATCCAAATGGATTTTGGGCGAATACGTAAGCATTAGGTAATCTGCTTGTTCAGGATAGATTGCCAAACTATCCATTACATAAAGTGAACGATTATTGAATAAATAGGTATTACCAATGGGATGGTATAAAATAGTATCAAGGTGTTCGGCTATCGCAAAATCTTTGATCCAAGTGATTTCATTTTTTGGCTGGCCGGCATAGATGTTAAGATTGCTGCCTTTTTGATGAAGTACAATGGAGTTTTTAGTTTGATGTCCTACAATGAGTTGCTCTTCATTTTGCACTAGTAATAAAAAGCTAATACCATGGATGTGAAATCCAATAATGGCAATTGCCACCAACCCCCATCTTTTAAAATTCCCATTGGATAGCGCATTGACCAGTGCTATAACAAGAATATATCCCAAGACCATTTGAAATGCGTCAAAAGAGATATTTCTAAAAATAAAACCTTCTTGTTGGGCGATCCATGAAACTAGGGAGTTCATTTGACGGATAAGAAAATCATAAGCAATGACCAGATGTTGTGGAACTAGTTCCAGTAGGGACAGTACAATGGTCAGTATCCCCATTCCCAATAAAATGCCTAAAAAAGGAACAATAAGGAGATTGGAAACAAAAAACAGTGCCGGAAATTGATGAAAGTAAAATAAGCTAAGTGGTAAAACACCAAGCTGTGCTGAAATACTAACGGAGAGTAACTGCCAACTTTTACGAATAAACCAATTTTCGGGATACCAGAATCGCTGTAGTTTGGGGTAAATCCATATAATGGCAAAAACAGCAGCGTAACTCATTTGGAATCCAACTTGAAATAAAAACAGGGGATGAATCAACAAAATAAAGAACATGGATAGTCCTAAAATGTTGAACGAGTTTGCTGGTCGGTTTAAATACATAGCATATGCGAAGAAAGAAAACATGGTAACAGCACGCACTATACTTGGAGAAAGGCCGGCAACAAATGCATAGCTCCATAATAGAAGAATGAGCAGTATTAATTTAATGGATTTTCCTTTTGGAATATATTCCAAGGGAGATAATAGGAATTCCAAAAGCAATAACAGAATACCTACATGCAGTCCAGAAACGGCCAAGATATGAATGGCTCCTGCATCTTTGTAATCGTCAAACGTATTGGTGGATATTGCATCCCTTTTACCTAATATCAAGGCTTGAATCACACTGAATTCATCGCTTCCAAATTTTTGCTTTTCGAGTTTTGAAATGATATGATCTCGAAGCTCAATGGCAAAGCCATACAAGGTACGGGTTGGTCGGTCTTTAATCCGAAGTTGGCCTTCATTTTTGGCCCTGAACTGATATTCAATACCATTTTTGGCCAAGAAGCCTTTGTAATCAAAAGTGTGCGGATTTCGAGGGGGTGGAATTTCTTCCAGTCTACCAATGAATACAATTTCATCATCTACAATAACCGTCGACCCTGAATGATTCCCGGTAAGGTTTAAGACAACCTTGCCTTTTGTTGGTTTTCCGTTTTGAAATTGAATATTGGCTATAAAACGTTTGGAATATGGCGTTGGTTTTAATGCCTCGATAACCTTGAGATCCCAAAACTGGGTTGTATCCATATTTGTGACTTTAATTGTGTTGGTTGTGGAAAGCCCAGTCACAAACACGCCTACTGCCGTAACAATCAATATGGCCAATAGCTCAAAATATGGAGGTCCTTGTTTAGTACGTCTTTTGGAAGCCAGATAGAAAAAGGGGAGAAGGGATAGTATAAAGATCAATGCGGGATTTGGAGGAATGTTTAAATAGAAACCACCCACTATACCTGTTATAAGGCATATGGTCAATTGAATTGACACGAAATTGAATTGTTGCATTACAATATCCTCATGGCCTTCACAAAGGCATGGTTCCAATAGCCTTCCCTAAGCGAGGAAACTATGACACCACGTGAGGTTGTAGCGTGAATGAATTTAATTTCGTTTTTAGTTACATCGACCACAAGTCCAACGTGGTTAATGCGCTTTCTGCTTTTGCCTGTATTGAAGAACAACAGATCGCCTTTTTCCACTTGGCCAACTTTTATGCGTTTGCCACGTTCCGCCATTTGATAGGAAACTCTTGGGAAAACGATATCATTTTCCTGTAAGGAAACAAATACCAGTCCGGAACAATCCATGCCTTTTCGAGTGGTACCACCAAATTTATATCGGGTCCCGGCAAATGTCATGGCTGTAGAAATAATTCGTTCAGCTTTCGCGTTCTTGCGATCTTCTTTTTTGGATTTTTTTGGAGGTGGTGATTCTTCAGGAGAAGCTTCCACTGTCACGGTCCGTGTTTTACTATAGGTTCTTTTCTTTTTGGCTCCGCAACCAATAAGAAGAAAAAGGACCATTATGCCTAATGCTCTTGTTAACATTTAAGTAGGTTTAAGACTTGAGGTCATAAATTAAGCATTTTCAACAATTAATTTAGCTGCCAATTGACTTGCGCCTGTTCCGCCTAGTTTTTTTCGAAGCGTTTCATAGTCCTCCAAAATCTGATTTCTTGAAGTGCCTTCAATGATTTTACTTAGTTCGATTTTTAAGTTGTTAGTATTCAAGTCATTCTGAATGAGCTCTTTGACTACTTCTTTGTCCATAATCAAATTCACCAAGGAGATAAAATCCAAGGTGATTATTCGTTTTGCTATTTGATACGATATCCAATTTCCTTTATAGCAAACCACTTGAGGGACATTAAAAAGTGCGGTTTCCAAAGTAGCAGTACCACTAGTGACCAAGGCAGCGTGTGCGTAGTTCAATAAAGCATAGGTTTGATTGGAAACATAGCCCACTTGTCCTTGTTCTAGATAGGATTTGTAGAAATCATCTGGTAAGCTTGGTGCGCCTGCAATCACAAATTGATATTCTGGATAGTCCCTGCAAATGGACAACATGATGGATAGCATTTTTTGCACTTCCTGTTTTCTGCTCCCGGGTAGTAAGGCTATAATGGGTTTGGATGTATCCAACCCGTTTTTGGATCTAAAGTTGTCTCCATCTTGGATAGGAGTATTCTCAATGGCATCAATTAAAGGGTGACCAACAAAATGCACGGGATACCCATGTTTTTCTTCATAAAACTCCTTTTCAAAAGGTAGGATTACGTGCATTTGGTCAATATCTCTTTTGATTTTCTTTATTCTTCCTTCGCGAGAGGCCCAAATCTGTGGTGAAATGTAGTAATTGGTTTTGTAGCCATTTTGTTTGGCCCATTTGGCGATACGCAAATTAAATCCAGAAAAATCAATGAATACGATTACATGGGGTTCAAACTTTTCAATATCAGCTTTGCAGAAGGCGATATTCTTGAAAATGGTGGGGATGTTCTTTATGACTTCCAAGAAGCCCATAAAGGCCATGTCCTTATAATGTTTGGCCAACTCCCCGCCAGCTTTTTCCATCAAATCCCCTCCCCAACATCTAATTTGGGCTGAACTATCTTCTTTTTTTATAGCCTTGATTAGATTGGAACCATGGAGGTCTCCAGAAGCTTCACCCGCAATGATGTAATATTTCATGGGATAGATAGGAATTGATGGTCCATCATATTAATTGAAAAATTTATAGTACATGATCACCAAGGCAGTAAGCAAGGTGGCGACCATAACCCCACGTGCCCTGTGGTCGCGTTTTAAGCGCAAAAAGCCAAAAAAAGCAACCAGATTAAGGATGGCGCCCAAAGCCAGCAAACTACCAACATGACCTTGCGTTACAGCAGCATTGAAGGTGTCTACAATTCCTAAATCCGAAAAAAGTAAGATATAACCTAGGGTTCCCAACGAATTGGCAATCACGCCAACAGCAAAACCAATTAAGACTTCTTTTCTATTATTCATTCAAATTCCAATTATTGATTTGCCCAATGGCATGGTGTGCGGTTAAATCAAATTCTGTGGGAACAACGGAAACATAACCATTCGCAAGTGCCCATTCATCCGTGTCTTCACCTTTGTCCAGCAGTTCAAATACGCCAGATAACCAATAATAATCTTTACCTGTAGGACTGGTACGTTTGTCAAATTGCTCCTTCCAATTGGCGCGTGCCTGACGGCAAACTTTTATTCCTTTTGGTTCGGAATCGGTTTTGGGAAAATTGACATTGAGTACCGTCCCTCTTGGGATTCCGTGTTCCAAGGCTTCCTTAACAATTTTTCTTACCGCCTTGGTAGTGTATTGAAAATCAGCCTCCCAAGAATAATCACATAACGAAAACCCAATGGCCGGAATGCCTTCAATACCTGCTTCTATGGCTGCGCTCATAGTACCGGAATAAATGACATTTATAGAAGAATTGGAACCGTGATTGATTCCGCTGACACAGATATCGGGCTTTCTGTCAAGTAATTCTTGCAGCGCCAATTTTACACAATCTGCTGGTGTGCCACTACAACTATACTCTAATGGTGCACCTTCATTTTGGTCAATGACCACTTGCTTGGAGTACAAGGTGCTATCTATTGTAATCGCATGACCCATGCCGGATTGAGGACTGTCAGGTGCTACAACCACAACTTCGCCTATTTCTTTCATCACCTTGATCAAGGAGCGTAATCCAGGTGCGGTGATTCCATCATCATTGGTAACCAAAATGAGCGGTTTTTTCATTTTGTATAATTAATAGAGTAAAAATACGTTTTTCATTAGGATATGAAACTCTAGGTGTTTAACAAAAAATTAAAAGGAGGCCTCCATTGTGGCACGGTTTTTTCTGTATCTTAGGGAATTCATACTAGTAGAAACTGTGGATGAAGTGATGATTATTTGGTTGGATGACCAACGAGTTTCGTTCCCAATTAAACAACCTTATTTATGAAAAGGAAATTTACCTTGGCACTTATGGTAATTCTGGTTGCGGTAGCATCCTGTAGTTTTACCAACAAATCGTTTGAGAATGATGATAAGGATAAGCTGCTATTAGACTTGATCACCTACGTTCTTGAGAGAGGTCATTATGAACCTAAAAACTTGAATGATAATTTCTCATCAAATGTCTTTGACGATTTCATCGATATTTTAGATCCTACCAAACGCTATTTTTTGGCCAGCGACATTAGGGAATTTGAAAAGTATCGTTTTCAAATTGATGATGAAATCAAGAATACGGATATTACCTTCTTCAATATAGTTTACCAACGTTTGATGAAACGTATGGATGAGGCCAAGGATATCTACAAGGAAGTATTGGCGCAGCCTTTCGATTATTCCGTGCAAGAAACCATCAATATCGATTATTCGGAGCAAGATTATGCTTCCAATCGAAAACAATTAAAAGATCGATGGAGGAAACAACTTAAATACAACACACTTTCTGTTTTTGATGGAAAAATAGAAAACAGTATCACTGATTCTGGCGATACCAAAACTAATGTAGCTGATTTGACTTATGCTTCGCTACCTTCTCTTGTGAACAAAACACAGTTGGAAGAAGAAGCGCGTGAAAATACGCAGTCCACTTTGGATGAATTTTTCGATTTTGTGGACGACCTGGAGCGCAAGGACTGGTTTGTACAATACATCAATACAATTGTAGATGAATTTGATCCGCATACCCTTTATTTTGCTCCAGAAGAAAAAGAGCGTTTTGATATTGGTATGTCTGGAAAATTTGAAGGTATTGGTGCGCGATTGCAAAAACGTCCAGAAGGTGCTCGGATTATAGAGATTATTTCAGGTGGACCTGTTTGGAGAGAGCAGAGTCTGGAAGTTGGGGATGAAATCCTAAAGGTGGGTCAAGATGGCGGAGAACCAACCGATATAGTTGGTATGCGCTTGGAAGATGCTATTAAGATGATCAAAGGCCCTAAGGGAACTACAGTAGATTTGACTATAAGAAGAGTTGATGGTACCATAGAAGTAATCTCGATTACGCGTGATGTAGTGGTAATGGAAGAATCGTTTGCCAAATCCGCTACCGTTGAAAAAGAAACGCATAAATATGGCTTGATCAACCTTCCCAAGTTCTATGTGGATTTTGAAGATTATACCGAAAGAAACGCAGCTACAGATGTGGCTAAGGAAGTAGACCGCTTAAAAGAAGCAGGAGTTGAAGGAATTGTCCTGGATTTAAGAGACAATGGTGGTGGTTCATTGAAGACTGTTGTGGAAATGGCAGGACTATTTATAAAAGATGGCCCGATTGTACAAGTTAGGTCTTCTGGTCAGCGCAAGGAAGTTCATGAGGATAAGGACGAGCGCATCCAATGGGATGGTCCGTTGGTAATCATGGTAAATGAATTATCCGCGTCCGCCTCTGAGATTTTAGCAGCAGCCATGCAGGATTATAAACGTGCCGTGGTAATCGGAAGTAAACAAACGTTTGGAAAGGGTACGGTTCAGAATGTTATTCCACTTGATAATATTGTTCGAAGTAATGAGCATGGAGATTTGGGGGCGATTAAATTAACCACCCAAAAATTCTACAGAATCAATGGTGGTTCTACCCAATTAGAAGGTGTAAAGAGTGATATTGTTGTTCCGGATCGTTACAGCTATATCGACTTAGGAGAAAGGGATCAATCCAATCCACTTGGTTGGGATAAGATTTCACCTGCGGATTACGAAATATGGGATGGCTACATCGATTTTGAAACTGCGGTTTCCAATAGTAAAAAGAGAATGGAGGACAACCCTCAAATCAAATTGATTGAAGAAAATGCAAAATGGTTGAAGGAGCAGCAAGACGAGGTAATGGTTTCCTTGAGTTATGATGATTATAAAATTAGGGACCAAGAAGTTCAAAAACGTTCCGATCATTTCAAAAGTTTAAGAGAATATGATTCTAAACTAACTTTTGAATCCTTGAAATATGAAACAGAGTTATTTACTCAAGATCCGGTGCTTCGCGAAAAAAGAAACCGCTGGCATAAAAGTTTAGCTCGGGATATTTATGTGGAAGAGGCGATTAATGTGTTAAGAGATCTTCAATTGAATAATATCAAAAGCAGTGAAAGAAAGTTGGCAAGCGTGAAGGGCTAATAACTTTCTTGTTAAAATACAAGCCGACTTCTTTAGGAGTCGGCTTTTTTTGTTTGTAATCCTAACCTATCTTCATTCCATGAACAACAAGAAGCTTTATACCCTACTTATTATACTTTGTATAATAGGTTTTTGGGTTTTTGATAACTTCTATACGCCAGATTCATATACCAATCCTGAGGGCGACAGGGCGGGCATCGCATCAATATTAGATTACTTGCCCCAAAGTACTACTGGAAACATTGTTGAGCATGACTATTTTGTGTTATCCTACAATGAACCATATGAACAGGCCGAGTGGGTGGCATATCCATTAAAGAAAGAGCATCTTACCTATGATGACCGTGACCGACCTTATTTTATAGAAGACCCAAAGGTAAAGACCAAATCTGCTGACTGGAGAAATTATAAGGGTTCGGGATATGATCGAGGGCATTTATGCCCCGCTGGAGATAGGCGTTTTTCTGAATATGCCTATAACGAGACCTTTTATACAAGTAATATCAGTCCACAAAATCGAGAATTCAATGCAGGAATATGGAATCGTTTGGAACAGCAAATACGTAAATGGTGCAAAATGTATGGCGATTTGGTCGTCATTACAGGAGGGGTTTTGGAACCTGGATTAGAGGAAATTGGTGAGGAGGATGTGGATGTGCCTGATGCATTTTTTAAGATTGTTGTAAAAGGGGATGGAAAAGATGCAAAGCTATTGGCCTTTCTCTTTGCAAATAAAGAAAGCAATAGACCCTTGTCAGATTTTTTGATTTCGGTAGATACATTGGAACACCGCACCGGAATTGATTTTTTTGAAAAACAACCACAGGATTGGCAAGTCAAATTGGAAACGTCCGTTGAAAAATTGGGGTGGAAATTTTAGATACCGTCTTTTAACCTATTGGAATCCAACTTCAGGAATACAAAGAGTAGCATTGTAAAAAAGATAAGACCTGAACCTCCGTAACTAAAGAAGGGTAGTGGTACACCAATAGTTGGCAAAAGCCCTATGACCATACCAATGTTTATGAAATAATGTATCAATAAAATTGAAATTACGCCATACCCATACATTCTGCTGAAATCACTTTTTTGGCGTTCAGCTATAAAAATGAGACGCAGAAAGAAAATGGAAAAGAGTAGAATAACCGTTGCTGTGCCCAAAAACCCCCATTCTTCGCCTACAGAGCTGAAAATATAGTCTGTGTGTTGTTCCGGCACAAAATCTCCTTTAGTACGAGTTCCCTCCAAGAATCCTTTACCGAAAAATCCACCGGATTCGATTGCTTTTTCGGATTGATAGGTATTATAACCTATGGTCTTGCGTATTTCTTCTAATTTCTTTTCATCTTTTTCTAAACTCAGCCACAATGCAAAACGGTCACGGTGGCGTTGTTCAAAAACATTGTCAAAAACAAAGCGCACAGAAAATGAAAACAGGACGGCTGCTCCCATGATGGCAATAAAAGGAAGTAATGGAATCTTTGTCGACTTCTTTTTAAAACCGAAAATAAGAATGGTCAACATTAAAAGTCCAATAGAAACCCAAACTGTTCCAAACATCAATGTGGTGGCAAATAAGGCGACCATAACAACCAATATACCCAAATAATAAAGGGGGAATCCTTCCCTAAAAAGCACAAAAAACAGCGAAAAATAGATTAGGGAACTACCAGGGTCTGGTTGAGGTAATATTAAGAGTGCTGGGAGTAAAATTATGGCCAGTGCATATATTTGGTGCTTTCTGGATCTAATATCTGTTTGGATATCGCTTAAATACTTTGCAAGGGCTAGTGCCGTTGTCATTTTTGCCAATTCTGAGGGCTGTAGATTGAAAAATCCAAGGTCATACCAAGAGGTTGCTCCAGCAATTGTTTTTCCGAAAACGAATAGGCCAAGCAATAAGATCAAAGAGATGATATAGAATATTGAAGCAAAGCGTTCAAAGAAATTAGTTTCTATGAAAAGCACGAACAGTATGCCCAATCCTGCTAAACCTATAAAAAAGAGTTGTTTGCCGTAAAGTGTGCTGAAATCAAAAATTGAGAGGTCTGGGTCGCTCAAGGTCGTGGAATAAATATTGACCCAGCCAACTAAGACCAATAATACATAAAGAAGAATGGTAAGCCAATCTATTCGGCCAAACAGTCCTCTGCTACCAAACATATTCGTTGATCTTAAAAGGTTCCCCACTCAAAGGTTTTGCATACTCATGCTCCAAGGTTTTTTCCAGCATTCGCTTTTCCAAATCAGTACGCGTGATTTCACCTTTAAGATATTGCTCTATTAATAATGAAGCAATATGACCAGCGTACCTTGCACCATAATATCCGTTTTCAATATAAACGGCGATGGCAATTTTTGGATTTTCCACTGGTGCAAAAGCAACAAAGACAGAATTATCCGTAAGTTGTACTTTCTGTCCGTCTATTCTAGTAAAGTTTTCTACTGTTCCTGTTTTACCTGCAATATCAATACCTGGGACTTGCACCCATCTTGCAGTACCATATTTATAAACGTTGGCCATACCTTCAATCACAGGTTCAAAGTGTTTCCTGTCGATTGTGGTGTAATGTGGTTCGGTATATTTAAGGTCTATAGCACCCGAATTACCAACGCTCTTTAAAATATGTGGAGTGTAGTAATAACCTCTATTGGCAATTGCTGCAGTCATATTTGCCAATTGGAGGGGAGTGGCAGCCACTTCGCCTTGACCTATACTATTGGAAATAATGGTGGATGATGCCCATCTACCATCTCCATACCATCGGTCATAGAACTCTTTTCCGGGGATTCTTCCTGGTCTACCAGTAGGCATATCAGTTCCCAAATAATTTCCTAATCCAAAACTCTTGATATGCTTTTCCCAGACATCCATTCCTTCATCGGTGGTAGGGTACTTGTCATAGATCTTTCGAAAGGCACCTGCAAAATAGGCATTACAAGACTGATAGATTCCAGAATTCATATCCCGGACACCGCCTCCACAATGGCACCCTTTTTTCTGATTACCCACGTAGAATCCGTTGTAGCATCTGAATTTAGTATTGGGGTCTAATACACCTTCTTGCAATCCAACTAAGGCATTCAATGTTTTAAACGGTGAACCCGGTTCCTTCTCAAAGGAGATGGATCGGTCAAACAAAGGTTTGGAGATTGAATCGTAGTGTAATTTACTATAGTTTCTTGATCGTTCCCTGCCAACTAAAAGCGAAGGATCATAGGTTGGACCTGATATCATGGCAAGTATTTCGCCTGATTTTGGTTCAATGGCAACAATTCCACCGCGTTTACCGTACATTAAGCGTTCCCCATATTCCTGAAGGGTTTTATCAAGTGTGATCCGTAACTCTTTACCTTGCTCCGGTAAGGTATCTAGCCTACCGCTTTTATAAGGGCCAATGTCCCTGTTAAACCGATCTTTCTGAATATGTTTTACACCTTTTCTACCTCTTAGGATCTCCTCATACTGTTTTTCAACACCTGTTCTACCTTTTAGCTCTCCAGCTACGTAGTAAGGGTTATTGTCCAAGTCCCATTCATTGACCTCACTAATGTAACCCAATACGTTGGCAGCACCTGTGGTAGTATAGTAACGCAAAGACCTTTTCTGAATGTAATAGCCTTCAAAATGCCGCATTTTTTCCTGTAATCGGGCATAGTCTTCCTTGGAAAGTTGTGGGACTAATACGGAGGGCAGTCTAGGGGAATACGTTCTGGCCTTTTTCATCTTGTTGATAAATTCAGGCTTGTCAATACCCAACAAAGCACAAAACTCCAAGGTGTCCAATGGTTTTGCTTCCCTTGGGATCACCATCACATCATAGGCAGGTTGGTTTCCTACCATGAGTTCGCCATTCCTGTCATAAATATATCCGCGCTCGGGGTAATCGTAAATTTTCTTTATGGCTGGATCATCTAAAATCTGATCTGGAGAAAATCGAAAAAGCTGTAAATAGGAAAGTCTTCCGATGAAGGTAAATCCTATGATAACGATAATGGAAGATAAGAGTAGCTTTTTCATTTAATCAAGGGTAGACAATTGGGCCTATTAATTCAACGGTACTTTACCACTTTTATTCACTTTGCGGGCTAAAAAGTGAGCTAAATAACGCGCATATGATCAAAGTTACAATACCTGTAGCAAAAACCTTTTTCAAAATTAGAAGGAAATGGGATACGCTCAATACTTCAAACGAGAAATACACTAATTGATGAATCAAAACCAGTAACCCTAAAAAGGTCAATCTTTGGATTTGTGTAGTGTTCTTGAAGCTGAAGTTCTGGAACTCATAATTCACACCAAAACAAAACCTCATGATTACGGGACGGATGTAGGCCACCGTTAGCGATGCTATTGTATGCAGGGCAAGTGTATCCGAAAAGATATCAATCATAAACCCAAGGAAAAAAGCAGTAAGCATAAATACGGCTCTATTGCTTTTCAATGGATACCAATAAAAGAAGATCACATAAACCAAGGGGTTTACAAACCCTAAAAAATTCAAGGTATTGAAAATCAATACTTGTGTAAGTACAAGAAGTACAAATCGAAGTCCGTTAAGTATCAAAGCGCTATTCATCTTCTGTAATTGCCTCTAATTCTTGTATTTCCTCTTTGTTTTTGTTGATGATCAGGTAAACATTTTTGATGTTGGACATATCGTTGAACAACTCCACATCAATATGATAAAAACTCCTTGAGGTATCCAAGTCGTATTTTTTGATGACGCCAATAGGAATATTTTCAGGGAAAATACTGGACATTGCTCCTGTTACAATGGTATCGCCTACTACCAATGGAACCAATCTGGGAATGTCTACTAATTGGACTACATTGTAATCGTTAACATCCCAAGTCAGTGATCCAAAGTAATCTGAATTCTTGATTTTCGCGTTGATGTTCGATTTGGTGTTCAAAACACTTTGTACTGTAGCAAATTTGGAAGAAGTATTTTCCACAATCCCTAAGATTCCTTTCGTTGTTATTACACCCATATCCGTAGCAATACCATCTTGCGCTCCTTTGTTGATGGTAAGGTAATTTCTGGGCGAGGCGATACTATTTTTGATTATATCCGCACTTATTACTTCAAAATCCAGGACTGTAGAATCAAGGGGGTTGGCGCTTATCTGTTCATTCTGATTGAACAACAATTTTCTCAATTCTTCATTTTCCGCGACCAACCTTGCATTTTCTTCCCTCAGTCCAAAGTAGGATGATATGTTGGCGGCTGTGCCATATACATTACCGCTGATCCATTTGGAGGAATTAAAGAATTTGGATTGATGATAGGAGTGTGACCTTATGGTCATAACTAAAGCAATAACCATAAGAAAGCAATAAAGAAACGCATTTCGGTAACTTAAAATAAAATTGATAATGCGCTGCATGCAATACTATCGTTACGAAAGTTCTTTAAATTTTAAATAAAGTCATCGGTTGGGACTCCGATTACTTGATTAAAATGCTTTTGTAGCGTTCAAGATTCTTTAAGGCAATTCCAGTACCTCTTACTACAGCTCTTAAAGGATCTTCGGCTATATAAACCGGTAGGTCGGTTTTTTGAGAAAGTCTTCTGTCCAATCCGCGAAGCATTGAACCTCCACCGGCAAGATAAATTCCTGTGTTATAGATGTCGGCAGCCAATTCAGGCGGTGTCTGAGACAAGGTTTCCATAACAGCATCTTCCACACGTAGGATACTTTTGTCCAAAGCCTTGGCAATTTCTCGGTAAGAAACCTGAACTTGTTTGGGCTTACCAGTCAAAAGGTCTCGACCTTGTATAGATTTATCATCTGGGGGTGATTTCAAATCTTCTGTAGCAGAACCAATCTCAATCTTGATGGCCTCCGCTGTACTCTCACCCACATAAAGGTTATGTTGGGTTCGCATGTAATAGATGATATCGTTAGTAAATACGTCACCTGCAATCTTTACTGATTTGTCGCACACGATACCCCCCAAAGCGATTACCGCAATTTCCGTGGTACCACCTCCAATATCAACAATCATGTTTCCTTTGGGCTGCATTATGTCCAATCCTATACCAATTGCCGCCGCCATAGGCTCATGTATCAAATAGACTTCTTTGCCGTTAACACGTTCTGCGGATTCACGAACCGCACGCATCTCCACCTCGGTAATACCTGAAGGAATACAGATCACCATTCTAAGGGCAGGAGGGAACCATTTTTTCTTTAATGCTGGAATGTTTTTGATGAACATATTGATCATCTTTTCAGAGGCATCAAAGTCTGCGATTACACCATCTTTCAATGGTCTAATCGTTTTTATGTTTTCATGGGTTTTCCCTTGCATCATGTTGGCTTCCCGACCTACTGCTATGATTTTACCAGAAATCCGGTCTCGTGCAACAATAGAAGGGCTGTCCACAACAACTTTGTCCAAATGTATGATAAGGGTGTTTGCAGTACCGAGGTCAATGGCGATTTCCTCGGTCATGAAATCAAAAAATCCCATAGAAAGCGTTGGTTTTTTAGATTAACGGTAAATTTTATCGGCTAATGTACTAAAATTAATGCTTAAAATGCCGTGTGCCTGTCATTACCATAGCCAGTCCATTTTCGTTGCAATAATCAATGCTTAATTGGTCTTTTATAGATCCACCTGGCTGAATAACACTTTTGATTCCTGCTTTATGTGCAATTTCCACGCAATCTGGGAATGGGAAGAATGCATCACTTGCCATTACGGCACCGTCCAGTTCAAAATTGAAGGATTGGGCTTTGTGGATGGCTTGGTTTAATGCATCTACGCGTGAGGTTTGACCGGTTCCGCTGGCGCAAAGTTGTTTGTTCTTTGCCAAAACAATGGTGTTACTCTTGGTATGCTTGCAAAGTTTGGAAGCAAATATGAGGTCTTCAATCTCATCTGAAGATGGCTTAAGTTCCGTGACCGAAGTCAATTCTTCCTTGGAATCGGTTTTAAAATCCTTGTCTTGGACCAATACCCCATTTAAACAGGTACGCACCAACTTTTCTGGCAACACAACTTCATTTTGAATAAGTATGATCCTGTTTTTCTTTCCTTTGAGAATTTCTAGCGCGTCATCCGTATAACTTGGCGCTATAACAACCTCACAAAACAGCTTGTGGATTTCTTCTGCGGTTTCTGCATCGATTTCCACATTGGAAATCAAAATTCCTCCGAAAGCGGATACTGGATCACCGGCCAATGCATCCACATAAGCTTGCTTAATGGTGCTCCTAGTTGCTAAACCACAGGCATTATTGTGCTTTAAGATGGCAAATGTAGGATCATCATTTACGAATTCTCCCATCAAATTCACGGCAGCATCTACATCCAAAAGATTGTTATACGAGTGTTCTTTTCCATGTAATTTGGAGAACATGGCATCAAAATCCCCAAAGAAGATGCCTTGTTGGTGTGGATTTTCACCATAACGAAGAACTTTTCCCGATTGTTCACTGATTTTCAAAGCGGTTTCAGAACCATTGGTGTTGAAATAATTGAAAATAGCTGAATCGTAATGAGAAGAAACATTGAAGGCTTTAGTTGCAAATTGTTTGCGGTCGTCCAAAGTGGTATTCCCGTTTCCTTCGGAAATAACATTCAGGAAATCGCCATAATCTTCCATCGAAGAAACACAAAGCACATCTTTATAGTTTTTGGCAGCTGCGCGAATCAAGGAAATGCCTCCAATATCAATTTTTTCAATGATATCCTGTTCTGAAGCTCCACTTGCCACAGTTTTTTCAAATGGGTACAAATCAACAATTACGATATCCAATTGGGGGATTTCAAATTTTGACATTTGTGCAACGTCGCCGTCATGGTCTTGTCGATTTAAAATACCTCCAAAGATTTTGGGGTGTAAAGTTTTAACGCGACCACCAAGAATGGATGGGTAATCGGTAACATCTTCAACAGGTATTACATCAATACCTAAATCTCTTATGAACTTTTCCGTCCCACCCGTTGAATACAGGCTAACTCCTAGTTCGTTAAGTTTTTTGACAATAGGTTCCAATCCGTCTTTATGAAAAACGGAAATCAGTGCTGCAGAAGCTTTTTTGGTGGTAGTCATCGGTGTCTTAAAAAATCAATTTCTTAAGCACACAAAAGTACTTTATTTGCCACTAAAAATGCGGGCTTCTTATCAACAATCCTGCACTAGTTTTAAAGAATTTGTGATACTTTTTGGTTGACGAATTCCAAAAACCGTTCGTCAGCCTCCGTAAATGGATCGGGAGTGTTCGAATCAATGTCAATCTGACCAATATTTTCTCCGTTGAGGAACAATGGTACCACGATTTCAGCTTTTACGGTAATACTGCAAGCGATGTAATTATCCTGCGCAGCTACATCAGGTACCACAAAATTTTCATTGCTAACAGCTACTTGCCCGCAAATGCCTTTACCAAATGGAATAATCGTATGATCTGTTGGTTCTCCAGCATATGGACCCAACTTCAGTTCTTCTTTATCTCCATTTTTAAAGTAAAAACCGACCCAATCATAATATGAAATGGTTTCCTGCAATAAATTGCATACTTCCAACAGCCGATTATCCACACTTTCATTATTGTTTTCAAGAATGGCTTCCACTTTGGGTTTTAAACTTGTAAGCATCTAATAAAAATTTTTTGCAAAGTTATTTTAAATGGAGTTCTAAGTCGAACTCTACGACGGAAATTACGCAATTGGCAACCTAAAATTTCGTTAAGGTATTGAACTTAAAGGCATCAAATAGCAAATAATTGGTAATTTTGGGCTTGTGAAAGGAGTATTCCGTAATATCGCCTCCGTTTTTCTCGCTGTAATGGTGTTACTCTCTACGGTCTCATGGACGGTAGAAAAACATCTATGTATGGGACGAGTAATGGACATTGCTTTGTTTTCCGGTTCTAGTGGTTGTGGAATGGAGGAAGCAATGATCGTTTTTATGGATGATGACCAAATGGATGGTCATTGTTGTGCCGATGAAACATTTACAGTAAACGGTCAGGACGATCTTAAACTGTCCACGTACGATTTAGATTTAGAGCACCAAATTTTCTTGGTGGCTTTTGCCAAATCCTTTATTGATTTATATGTTCCTCTTGAGGAACTGCCAATACCTTCGGAGGGGTATCCACCTCCCTTGATAACCCACGATATCCATATTCTGGATCAGGTATTCTTGATTTGATTTTTAGAACATCCAATGGTTACCCGTGTCAATACTTTGATTCGGGCTAAATAGATTGTTCATAATGTTAAAAAATCAAATGAAATACATTTTAATAGCAACGTTTTTACTTCCGATTATGATATGTGCCCAAGATAAAGTGGAGGGTATGATCATGGAGGCAAATACAGAGAACAAACATATTGGCCTGGCTGGTGCCAATGTGTATTGGATGGATTCCCAATTGGGAACCATTACTAAAGAGGATGGGACTTTTAGTATCCCTTACTCGAAAGAATACAGCAAATTGATCATTAGTTTTGTCGGTTTTAAATCCGATACTTTGACTATTGATGCACCTAAAATGGTTCATCATTGGTTGGTCCCTACCAATCAATTGGATGAGGTGGTGGTTCAAAAGGAAAGAGATGCAGTTCAGAAAGCGTATTTCGCACCTCAAAATGTGATAACAGTTAATAGTGCGGAATTGTTAAAGGCGGCCTGCTGCAACCTTTCGGAGAGTTTTGAGACCAATCCAGCGATTGACGTAAATTTCAATGATGCCTTGACCGGTACCAAGCAAATTCAGATGTTGGGTTTAACGAGCCCCTATTTGTTGATTACCCAAGAGAATATTCCTATGGTGCGTGGTGCCTCCCAAGCCTTTGGATTGACATATACGCCTGGCACATGGGTTGAAAGTATCCAAATTACCAAAGGAGCGGGTAGTGTAGTGAATGGCTACGAAAGTATATCGGGTCAAATCAATACAGAGCTGCAAAAACCTTTATTGGATAATCCAATTTTTGTGAATGGCTATGCCAATGTGAATGGTAGATTGGAATTCAATACCCATTTGAATACAAAACTATCAGACAAATGGAGTACAGGTTTGTACATCCATGCCAATAGAAGGGATGCCGATGTAGATAACAATGATGATGGTTTTTTGGATAACCCATTGGCCAATCAAATCAATATTATGAACCGTTGGCAGTATCAAAATCCGGAGACTGGCTGGGTCAGTTTTCTTAATGTTCGTTACCTGAATGATGAGAAGCAAGTTGGACAAGTGGACTTTAATCCAGATACGGATAGATTTACGACAAATGCTTGGGGCAGTGAGATAGATACTAATCGTTTTGATGGTTCTGTTAAACTGGGGTATGTGTTTCCAGAGTTACCTTTTCAAAGTGTGGGATTCCAGGCATCCTATAGCAATCATCAGCAGGATTCGTACTATGGTTTCAATATTTATGATATAGATCATACGAGTATCTACTCCAATCTACTCTTCAATTCCATTATTGGAAATACCAAAAGCAAGTTCACTACGGGTTTGACTTTTGCTTATGATGGTTATAAAGAGTTGGTAAATACTCAAGATTTTGAACGTGTAGATCGTTCTGCCGGGGCATTTTTTGAATATGCCTATACCAATCTTGAAAAGGTAAGCTTTACTGCGGGTCTGCGTTTTGATACGCACAATCGATTAGGCAATTTCTTTACCCCTCGTTTTCATTTGAGATATACCCCTTGGGAAAGATCAAGTTTGCGCGGTTCTTTTGGAATTGGAAGGCGAGCTGCAAACATATTTGCTGAAAATCAGCGAATGTTCGCATCTTCAAGAACGATACAGTTACAGGGAAATGGAGGTTCCATTTATGGATTCGATCCTGAAAAGGCTACCAATTTTGGAGTTAGCTTTTTACAAGGATTCGATTTGTTCGATCGTCCCGGTAATTTTTCTGTGGACTTTTATCGCACAAATTTTGACAATCAAATTGTGGTGGACTGGGAAAATCCACAGCAAGTTACCTTTAGTAATTTAGAAGGTAAGAGTTATGCTAATAGTTTGCAGGTAGAAATTGATTATGAGGTCTTACCACGTTTGGAATTGAGAACTGCATATAAATTTTATGATGTAAAGACCGACTATCAAACTGGTAGACTACAAAAACCCTTGCAGGCAAGACACCGGTTTTTCACCAATATTGGGTACAATACAGAACTAAAGGAAAACGGTTCTCAATGGCGTTTTGATTACACTTTCAATGCTTTGGGCGAACAACGCCTACCTTTTACGGCAGCAAGTCCAGGAGATTTGGTTTTTGATGAATTTGCTGAAGGCTATAGTTTGATGAATGCCCAAGTGACCAAGGTATTCTCTAATAGGTTTGAAGTGTACGTAGGAGGAGAAAACCTTATGAATATTAGACAAGATAATGCGGTTTTGGGTGCAGATGACCCGTTTGGAACCAACTTTGATACAACCATAGTGTATGCCCCTGTTTTTGGGCGTATGATCTATGCAGGTTTTAGATTTAAATCATAATATGAACTCAAAATACGAATGAAAAACAGGATTCTAATTTTAACGATGTTCTTGGTATCAACCATTGGTCTGGCACAGGACAAAAACAAAAAAATGATCATGGATGTCAATGGCAAGTGTGAAATGTGCAAGATGCGTATTGAAAAAGCTGCCTTAGGTGTTCCCGGTGTTAAATTTGCAAGCTGGGACATTCCTTCCCATCAATTGACCTTGGTTATGGATGAGCGAAAAACAGATGCTATGAAGATAAAAACGGCATTGGTTGAAGCTGGTCACGATACAAAGGAACTCAAGGCGACGGAAGAAGCCTATAAAGGTCTGCATGCATGCTGTAAATACCGGGAGGACAACTCGGATGACAGCAATCAACACCATGATGGCAGTCATTAATGAAGCATAAGTATAGCATATCAGGAATGACCTGTAATGGTTGTGTAGCTTCAGTTGCGGATAACCTTATGCAGGTCAGCGGGGTGGAAACTGTGGATGTGAATCTGGAGACATCTTCTGCTGAAATCACTATGAATCGACATGTTGACTTGGCTGAACTGAAAGCGACTTTACCCAGCAAATACACCATTTCCAATGAGGAGTATATTCCCTCGACAAGCGTGGAAGCTGAAGTCCAGTCCAAATGGGTGCAATTGCGACCATTGTTTTTGATTTTTGCCTATTTATTCGGTACGGCTTTTTTATTGCATTGGAAGGATTGGGATTCTAATGAGGCCATGTTGGATTTCATGGGGCTGTTTTATATCGTTTTCAGCTTTTTTAAATTTTTGGATTTAAAGGGCTTTCCAGAAAGTTTTGCAATGTATGACCCATTGGCTAAGGCCTTACCTTTTTATGGTTGGATTTATCCATTCTTGGAATTGGTATTGGGCCTAATGTTTTTGATGCGATTTGAGGTACAAACAGCATTGATTTTAACCATCATAGTATTGGGAGTCACTACAATTGGGGTGACCAGAACATTGTTGGATAAAAAAAGCATCCGTTGTGCTTGTTTGGGTACGGCACTTAAATTACCCATGACTGAAGCCACATTTATAGAAAACGCCATTATGCTGATTATGGCATTTTGGATGTTATTTGTTTAGTGCGTTAAGAGAGCCCCTCGGTTTGTGCCTTGGGGCTTTCTTTTTAATTGTTAGTCAATGATAATTTCGTCCGCAAATACCCAAGAAGGAAGTCCTGCGGCGTGATGCCAATATGGTGTTTCAGTGTTCCGTGCCACTACTTTTACATACCGATAACTTGCTGGGTCAAATTCCAGGTCAAAATATTGGATATCATTCACCTTACTGGATTTGGTTAACGGCTTGGGAGAGTTTATGGTTCCAATTTCTGTAAAAGTCTTATTATCAACTGACCCAAAATAAGTGACTTCGCTAGGGAAGAAAACCACATGATTCGTCACCTGTAAAAATGCCATCGAAATGGTGTTTATGGATTCCGTTTTTCCTAGGTCTACAACAACTTCCATATCATTGCCTTCATAACCCAACCAATTGGCATAGAAGCTACTACCGCCCAAGGCTCCATCAGTCAAAACCATAGGGTCTTCGTTCGCATATTTTTTGGGCTTCGTTAGAGTGGTGACTTCAGAATCTCGGGCTTTATTCGGTCTTTTGGCCATCTCCAATGCAGATAAGAAGTTGGCACCATATTCGTTTACTGTAAAGCCCATTTCGTTCATGAGGGTAATGTCATTGTTCTTTGCGGTGTTACTGAAATTGTCCAATAGCATTGCAACATCTGGATTTATAGACTCTATCCCGTCAGCATCCGCTATCGTAAGACTGAGTTGATCCGTTATGTTTTTTCTGCTAGCCTCCAGCATTGCATAATCAATGCCCAAACGGGCCATCTTTACACGATTGAGAATTGCTGGTTTTTCGGCTACCGCTTCTTCCGCAGCATCAAATAAATTGGCATATTGTGCTAAAAGATCTGGTTTCAAATAAGAATCGAATGCTTCGGAGGGATCTCCATACAGAAAGAGGAAAAAGTCCTGATCATTAGCCAATTCTTGATGAATTTGGTCAACATAGTTTTTTATAAAAGGCCCAGCCTCTTGATAATAGCCATTGGTAAACTCTAAGAGAAGGTCGTTGAAATCAAGATCTGGGTTCCATAACAATTTTGCCGTAACGTAAGAACGCAGTTCAAAAAGCTCACTTGGGTTATTACTGTGTTGTTCAAATACCCATTTGGCATTGTTGTCTCTAAATAAATGGATATTGGGTTGTATGGTGTGAATGTTCGGAAATGGTGCCAAAAAATTTGTGAATTGGGTTGTATAATCCCAAATCCTGATGTTGTCGGTGAGTTTGCCCCATCCAATAAGATCTTGGGCGAAATCTTCGCATTTATCGGCTATCGGAGCGCTTCGATCACATTCAATAGAACATAAGGTGATCAAAACATTAGGATCTGGAGCAGTTTTTGGAGGTTTTCTAGTGTGTTGATAGGCCAAGGTCGATATGGTTTTATCCGGAAAAGCTTTGGCGACGTTGTTCACAAAACGAACCATTGTCCCTGCAGGACTACCTTCCTCCTCATCAATACGACTGCACAAGGGGCATTGACAATATTGTTGGTTGTCATCTTGACTTACCGATAGGACAGCAGCCTCTGGATGTCTTTCAAAAAGAGCGGCTACAGAATCCTTTACAATTTCAAGAACATCAGGATTGGTCAAACACAGTTGGGTAGGTAATCGCTTATCACCTCTCAAAGCATAATATTCGGGGTGATCTTCATAAAAAACCTCCTCCGGCATAAATTTATGGAAGGTGTGGACTCTGGCAGAAGGTACATACGTTGGAAACGCTTCATAGGTAACCTTCTGTTGGTCAGCAAAATCATGATTTTGATAGAACAATCTAGAATGGACCGTTCTGGTACTAATTTCTGGAATATACGAATAATCCATTTCGTTGAGCGTAATGGATTTTTTCAATGGTATGGCTTCTACTCCTGGGGCATACCATTTGCAATTAAAATACCGTTCAAGGAATTCATAAACGGCATTTTGCACGGCTTGATGGGAACCGCCAAGGATGTGTAAATTACCATCCTGGGTTTTGATTTGTATATTCTCGGAAGGGGACGAATCTTCGAGTAAACCTAGAACAATTTTTGGAGTGGCTGAATCTAAATTCCCTTCTGTCAATTCCAACTCGACCCCGCTAATTTTCTCCAGATAATTTTGGAGAACTTTAGCGGATTCATGGTCTTCCTTGGTATAGGTGATGACATAGTCAGACTCACCGTTTTTAACCAATTTCAATTTATTTTGACTGCAACTTGTTAACAGTAGTAGTGCCCCGATTAGTGCGAATGTAATTTTTTGCATGGCTCTAATTATTTGATGGATGCTTCGTACATGGCTTTCAACAAGCTATTTGAATCCTTGGTATCATTTCCCAATTGCCAGAACATGATACCTCCTAATTTTTTGTTGATGGCATACTCCGTTTTCATTCTGACCGATACTGTGTCGTCATAACTTATAAAAATACTATCCTTTGCATTGTACAGATATGGTGCTTTTGCAATGGAATCCCAAAATCGAACATAATTCTTGTCTGGCTCAAATTCTGAACGGATCTGTCTATAAGTACTCCATCCTATATGCGCTCCAGAATTTGACTGGTACAAACCATTATTTTTAGTAGGAACTCCTTTCCATGCACGACCATAGAATGCAGAACCAATGACCAATTGTTCTGGCTTGACACCCTCGGCGATGCAGAACTCCACGATTCTTTCCGCGGAACGCGGATCTAAAGTAATTCCTCTTTCCTTGAGCTGTTCCCGACGCTCATTCATGTAGTCCCAAGCAAAAGTATCTGTAACATCTTCCTCTTTAATTAAACCCAATGGTGTGTGATGCCCGGTGAAGGGGGAACTGGATCCGACTTGGTCATATGTCATGATGTTCATATAGTCAGCATACTTCATTACCTCATTCAGTTCGACGTTTTTATAGTAAGGTTTCCATCCTGCGGAGGCAAAAGTCAAAGTCTGTTCGCGGTCCAAAGTATCTAAGGCTTCCCTTAGTTCTTTCATCAAAAACGTAAAGTTTTGCTTGTCTTCTGGGCGTGCTCCGGTACCTGCTGCAGGAATCGCAGGATATTCCCAATCAATGTCCAAGCCATCCAAATCGTATTTCTTATTGAATGCTACGACACTTTCAACGAATTTTTTTCTATTCTCCGCAGTGTAGGACATGTCTGAAAATCCATCAGCGCCCCAGCCACCGCAAGCAATCATGATTTTTAGGTTGGGATGATTTTGACGTTGTGCTACCAAAGATTCTAATTTTGGTCCGCTTTCTGCGTTCTCAAATTTCATTTCGCCATCCACTACATGGGTAAATGAAAAAATGATGTGCGTTAGTTGTTCCAGCGGTAAGGATTCTGGCGCATAATTTTCTTCTGGTACGTAATAGGCCATTACAGCAATGGGCTCTTTTGTGCTGGTTGTCTCAGGTGCTTTTTTTTCTGTTTTGCAGGCAGATACAATTGCCAACAGGAGGAGTAAAAGGTAATTGGTGTTGAAATGTAATGATTTCATGATTGGTTAAATTTTGTGTTTAAAATTTAGCCAAAGTGGAGCAGATTTCGGAAAGATTTAGACAGGTAACGAGGTTGAAAGTACCAACGGCAATTTTGCTCAAAAAAAAGCCCGTACCAACACGGATACGGGCTTAACTTTATGATCAGATGTGATTTACATCATCCCTGGCATTCCTCCGCCACCTCCCATTGGAGGCATTGCAGGTGCATCTTCTTTTATATCGGTCAATGAACACTCTGTAGTCAAGATCATACCTGAAACCGAAGCCGCATTTTCAAGTGCAATACGGGTCACTTTTTTCGGGTCAATGATACCAGCTTTCATCATCTCAACGTATTGATCGGATTTGGCATCGTATCCAAAGTCAGCCTTGCCGTCCATCACTTTAGCAACCACTACGGAACCTTCTCCACCAGCATTTTCAACAATTGTTCTTAATGGGGCCTCAATAGCTCGGGCTACAATTTGAAGACCAGTTTCCTCATCAGCGTTTACAGACTCTACTTTGGAAAGTACAGCTTTAGCTCTTACCAAAGCAACACCACCACCAGCAACGATTCCTTCTTCAACTGCTGCTCTTGTAGCATGCAAAGCATCATCAACACGGTCTTTTTTCTCCTTCATTTCAACTTCAGATGCCGCACCCACATAAAGTACGGCAACACCACCAGCCAATTTAGCCAATCGCTCCTGTAGTTTTTCCTTATCGTAATCAGATGTAGTAGTCTCGATTTGACTTTTGATCTGGTTTACACGTGTTTTGATGTTGTCCGTATCACCAGAACCGTTTACAATCGTTGTGTTGTCCTTGTCGATCGTGATACGCTCACATGATCCTAGCATGTCAACGGAAGCATTCTCCAAAGAGAAACCTCTTTCTTCTGAAATCACAGTACCATTGGTTAGGATAGCGATATCTTCCAACATTGCCTTTCTTCTGTCGCCAAAACCTGGAGCTTTTACTGCTGCTATTTTCAACGATCCTCTTAGTTTATTCACAACCAATGTGGCTAATGCTTCACCATCCACATCTTCGGCAATAATCAGTAGCGGCTTGCCGGATTGTGCAACTGGTTCCAATACAGGAAGCAAATCCTTCATGGAAGAAATCTTTTTGTCGAACAATAAGATATATGGGTTCTCTAGATCGGCGATCATTTTTTCAGAATCGGTAACGAAGTATGGTGAAAGGTATCCACGATCGAACTGCATTCCTTCTACAACGTCTACATAGGTGTCAGTTCCTTTGGCTTCTTCAACGGTGATAACACCTTCTTTTCCTACTTTTCCGAAAGCTTGGGCAATCAAATCACCTATTGCTCCGTCATTGTTTGCGGAGATAGCTGCAACTTGCTTAATTTTTTCTGAGGAATCACCCACTTTTTTGGATTGTTTGGAAAGGTTTTCAACGATAGCTTCAACTGCTTTGTCAATACCTCTTTTCAAATCCATTGGGTTGGCACCTGCTGCAACATTTTTAAGACCTTCCTTTACAATTGCTTGTGCAAGAACGGTTGCAGTAGTTGTACCATCACCGGCCAAATCATTGGTTTTGGAAGCAACTTCCTTTACCATTTGGGCACCCATGTTTTCTAGGGCGTCTTCCAATTCAATCTCCTTAGCTACAGTAACACCATCTTTGGTCACTTGAGGAGCACCGAAAGACTTATTGATGATTACATTTCTACCTTTTGGTCCCAAGGTAACTTTAACTGCATTGGCCAAGGCATCCACACCTTTTTTGAGGCCGTCGCGAGCTTCTATATCGAACTTAATATCTTTTGCCATTTTTTATTTTGATTTTTTCCCGCTTTCAGGGGAACTTTAGATTTAACTATTGATTGTCTATTGCAATTAAACGATTGCTAGAATATCACTCTCGCGCATCATTAGGTAATCGGTACCGTCCAATTTCAATTCAGTACCTGCATATTTTCCGTAAAGTACGGTGTCACCCACTTTTACAGTCATGGATTCGTCTTTGGAACCAGGACCAACGGCAACTACATTTCCTTTTTGTGGTTTTTCCTTGGCGGTATCAGGGATTATAATTCCAGAAGCTGTTGTAGTCTCAGCTTCAACAGGTTCGATAAGAACCCTATCCGCTAATGGTTGGATGTTTACTTTAGCCATATTATTAATCTTTAGGTATTTGTTTTAAAAATTCTCGAATAATTGGACAGAAATTATGCCATTATCGTGAAAACTGACATTATAGAAAACAAAAATGCCAGCTTGTCATTTACAAGCTGGCATTATGTATTTTTATCTGTCACGATTGTTAGTTTATCGTGTCTGCTGGATTAGTATTGTCAGTTGTAGGTAATTGCTCAGGTACCGTTTCTGGAAGTGTTTCCGGAACTGTGTTTTCTATGTCGTCACCTTGCAACAATTTAGAACCTGCCTGAGAGTAATTTCCTTTTAGGGAAACATTGGACAACAATATCAAAACGATTAGCAGACCAGCTAACGTCCAAGTACTCTTATCCAGAAAATCCCCAGTCTTTTTTACACCGCCAACTACTTGGTTTCCACTGCCACCAAAAGATGAAGATAATCCTCCGCCTTTGGGGTTTTGTACCATAATCACCAATACCAATAATAGGCACACAGCAATGATCAAAATCAGGAATATAGTAAATGTACTCATGGTAAAATCTTATTCTTTTTCTTTCTGCAGCTTCTTCACTGCGCGAATTTGATCTGCAAAGAAACCACTTTTTTCTGGATATTTCAAACTCAATATTTTATAGGCTTGAATGGCTTTTTTATACTTTTTCTGCTCCAGATAAACCTTGGCAAGTGTCTGTGTCATCAGCTCATTTTTATCCATCTTCACAGACTCCTTGATATTGACTTTAGGTCTGGATTCCTCACTTGGAACGATCTTGGGCCTGCTTTCAATGAATTTGTCCAAAAGTTCAAACTTTTGTTTTTTGTCCATTGCAGGAGTATCCTTTTCTTTTGTGTCTGATTCCTCTGGATGTTTGGACGTGAGTTGAAGCCACTCTGCAAATGAATGCCGCTCTTTTTTGGTAAATGGAATTGGTTTGCCCAACTCCAAATCCATTTCCGCTTCAGGAACGACTTCGGAATCTTCTTGAACTTCCTCCTTTTCATTTTTGGATTTGAAAAGACCAGGATTCAATATTTGTTCTGCATCCGAAATGTTCTGAGGTAAGGCTTCTTCGGACTCTCCCAACAAGCTCCCCGTTTCAGTGTTGGGTTCTATTTCCTCGGTAACGGCTTTCTTTTCTTCTAGTTTTGGTGCGCGCCCAGCCAAGGTGTCGGCAATATTGTTTTGGACAAAATCTTCAGATGTGATAAAGTCAAACAACACATCTCGATCGGCAGTATGGGCTGCAGTCACTTTTAATGCATTGTTGTATTTGTAGCTGTCTAGATTTTTCAATCCTTTTAAGTGTAAGGCTCGTGCCGCTTGGAAATAAGGATATTCTTCGATGATGCCTTCCAATTCCCTCGTTTGTTTTGGGGATAGGATGGTATCCGATTTTTGAAGAATCTCTATAAAATCCGAAACATTCATTTACTTACCAATTACCTAACGACGCATTGAAAATGTCCTGCGTTATACGATCAAAAATTTCTTCGTGGGCCGCTGCTTGTACCGATGGCAGTGAGGCTGCTGCATCAAAATCAAAGAAGAAGGAGAAACGACGTTCAAAATCCGCATCTTCCTTGGTTCTGTTGAAGAATCTAACATTTACGGTCATGGTTAACCTGTTCTGGGCAGTCAATTGATCTGAAGTTGCCGTCATCGGTGTGACCTTGTATTCCACGATTTCACCTTCGTACAACAAATCACCATTACTTCCGGTCAATGATAAACTGGTTAGATTGTTTATCAATTCCTGTAAGGCATTGGTGAATTCCCGATCTAAACCAGGTTCTATGGTTGAACCGGGATTTTGGTCCGCATAATTTTGAAAGAAGTTCACTTGAAAACTTTCAGCTGTGCCAATGTCGGCTCCCGAGAAATTGTAGGCTCCGCAACCATAAAATACTAAAGTCAGTGCTAGAAGTGCTACTTTATATCCAGTCTTTTTCAATGCTTTCATATATTTTTCCAACCGCGTATTTAGAGATCGTATTGTTTTATTTTACGGTATAGGGTTCGTTCCGAAATACCTAATTCCGTTGCGGCCGCTTTTCGTTTTCCCTTGTTTCGTTCCAAGGATTTTTTAATCAATTCAATTTCCTTTTCTTGTAAAGATAGGGTTTCTTCTTCTTGGATTTCTTCTGCAAAATGATAGCGATCTTCCGGTGTTGGAACTATGGGAGTGGTTGCTTCAATTACAGGCGGTTCAGGTAAATGCAATACCTCGGTTACATTGGTTTCATGTTGAGGGGCTTCTTCGTCTTTTTTGCCGTAAATCTTGCGAATAAGGTTTTCATTTTCCTCCTGGACTTTTTCGGTATCATTGTTCTTCAACAATTCCAAGGTCAACTTTTTAAGGTCGTTGAGGTCACCTTTCATATCAAACAAAACCTTGTAAAGGATTTCTCTTTCGTTACTGAAATCACTTTCTTTTTTGCCGGGTTCCACTACAGCTGGCAGATTGGTATTGCTCGAATTGGGCAAGTAACTATGTAGGGTTGAAGCAGTAATGTTTCGGTTTTCTTCCAAAACAGATACTTGCTCGGCAATATTCCGTAATTGTCGAATATTTCCCGGCCAACGATACTTCAATAGCAACTGAACTGCCTGTTCGTCTAAACGGATGGTTGGCATTTTGTATTTCTGACCAAAATCCGAGGCAAACTTCCGAAACAATAAATGGATATCTTCTTGTCGCTCTCTTAATGGTGGAATATTGATTTCGACGGTACTTAACCTGTAATAAAGGTCTTCTCTGAATTTCTCCTTTTTAATGGCTTCGAACATATTGATGTTGGTTGCCGCAACGATACGAACATCAGTTTTTTGGACCTGTGAGGAACCGACTTTTAAAAATTCCCCGTTTTCCAAAACACGAAGTAAACGCACTTGGGTAGTCAAGGGAAGTTCACCTACTTCATCCAAAAAAATAGTACCGCCATCTGCAACTTCAAAATAACCACTTCGCGTTTGTGTAGCTCCAGTAAAAGCCCCTTTTTCATGCCCAAACAATTCACTATCGATAGTACCTTCAGGGATGGCTCCGCAGTTTACCGCAATGTACTTGGCATGCTTACGATGTGAGAGGGAGTGAATGATTTTTGGTATGGCTTCTTTACCGACCCCACTTTCTCCGGTGACTAACACTGAAATATCCGTTGGGGCTACTTGTATAGCTTTTTCCAATGCTCTATTGAGCTTAATATCGTTTCCGATAAGCTCAAATCTTTGCTTTGTGGATTGTATGCTTTCCATTATTTATTTAGGATACTGGTCACAAGCTTTAAGTCACAAGACTCTAGTGTTTCTAAACTCTTAATATCCTATTTCCTTTTTAATTGTTTTCACTCATACCAACCGCTTCACCTAATAGTGTTGCAGAGGTACAATCGTTGATTTTCACATTGACAAACTCACCTACCTTATAATTTTCCTTTGGAAACACTACCACGGTATTTTGCGAGTTCCGTCCCATCCAGTGGGCATCTGATTTTTTGGAAGCACCTTCAATCAAAACCTCTTCTACTTTTCCCACGTGTTGCTCGGTTCTGTATAGACTGTGCTTTTGCTGTATTGCGATAATTTCCTGAAGTCTTCTCTTTTTGGTCGCCTCTGGTATGTCGTCCTCTAATTTTCTTGCAGCTAAGGTGCCTGGTCGCTCAGAATAGGCAAACATAAATCCAAAATCATACTTGACATATTCCATGAGACTTAAAGTGTCTTGGTGGTCTTCTTCTGTTTCTGTTGGGAAACCAGCAATCATATCTTGACTTATGGCACAATCAGGAATAATCCCTTTGATGTTATCTATAAGTTCAAAGTACTCGGCGCGAGTATGTAATCTGTTCATAGCTTTTAGTACTCGATCACTTCCACTTTGCACAGGTAGATGTATGTATTTGCAAATGTTCTTGTATTTGGCCATTGCTTCAATAACATCCAAGGTCATATCCTGAGGATTGGAAGTTGAGAACCGAATTCGCAGCTTTGGTTGTGCCAACGCCACCATTTCCAATAATTTGGCAAAATTGACCGAGGTGGCTTTCTGCATTTCGGACGCTTTTTCATAATCCTTTTTCAAACCACCACCGTACCATAAATAACTGTCCACATTTTGACCTAGGAGGGTAATTTCCTTGAATCCACGCTCCCATAGATCATTTACTTCCTCTAAAATGGATTGTGGATCCCTACTTCGTTCGCGGCCTCTGGTAAAAGGCACCACGCAAAAGGTACACATGTTGTCACATCCTCTGGTAATTGAGACAAAGGCTGTTACACCGTTGGAATTTAATCGCACTGGGGCAACATCGCCATAAGTTTCATCTTTGGAAAGAATAACATTGACCGCATTTCGACCTTCGTCAATTTCCTGGATTAGATTTGGTAGGTCTTTGTAGGCATCCGGGCCAACCACCATGTCTACAATCTTTTCCTCTTCAAGGAATTTACTTTTGAGACGCTCCGCCATACACCCTAGTACGCCCACTTTCATACCAGGATTTGTCCTTTTTACAGCATTGAACTTTTCCAAGCGTTTGCGGACGGTCTGTTCAGCTTTTTCCCTAATGGAGCAAGTATTTACCAACACCAAATCGGCTTCTGCCAAGTCTTGTGTGGTATTGAAACCTTCTTTGGCTAAAATGGATGCAACTATTTCGCTATCAGAGAAGTTCATTTGACAGCCATAACTTTCTATATAGAGCTTTCTGCTGTTGGAGTCATTCTTTTCCAACGCCAAAGCACTTCCTTGCTGATCTTCGTCTATTATCTTTTCGATTTCTTCGTTCCTTATCATTTCAAAATAATGGGATGCAAAGATAATGCATTATCCAGATTAGTGACAATTTGGCAGTTGTTTAATATGGATTTAGCATTTTTAAAGAAAATCGTCGGAAGCTTTGTACGCCTGAATAACCGCTTGTTCCCCGCTCGCACCTTCTTTAGAATTGCCGTGTTCCATGCCCAAAATTCCATCAAATCCCTTGTTGTGAATGAATTTGAAGACATTCTTATAGTTTATTTCACCAGATGTGGGTTCATTTCTACCCGGATTATCCCCGATTTGGAAATATGCTATTTCGTCCCAACAGGCTTCAATATTTGGAATTAGATTGCCTTCTTGAATCTGTTGGTGGTAAATATCGAATAGGATTTTACAGGATGGGGAATCAACCGCCTTGCAAATTTCAAAAGCCTGTGGACTCTCAGATAAGAAAAGTCCAGGGTGGTTTCTAAAATTCAATGGTTCCAACACCATAACCAAACCATGTGGTTCCAATATCTCGGACGCCCTATTGAGGGATTCTATTACGTGAGCGGTTTGATAACCCATGTTTTGTCTTAGATCCACGTGGCCAGGAACCACTGTCATCCATTTTGCATTGACTCTTTTGGCAACCTCTACGGATGAGGCAATTTGTGAAAGAAATTCTGAGCGCTTTTCTTTGTCTCCGCTCGCAAGATTTGGTTCTTTCCAATAAATTTCATGTGCTACAAAAACACCCATTTCTATACCTCGTTTGGCCATAGTGGAGGCCATTTTTTCTTGAAGTTCCAATGGACGGGATTTCATGCCGTTATCTTCAAATGCAGTAAAACCTTGATCGGCCATAAAATTTAGTTGATCTATGGGGTCTTCGCCTGCCAAGTGTTTAAACATGCCCAAATGAGGGGCGTACTTTAAATTGAATTTGTAGGCCGTACCCATTGTTGATTTTCCAAACATAGAAGGTGAGATTCCTAGAGCTGTTCCAGCCAGAACACTTCGGTTGATAAATGATCTTCGTTTCATTGTTTTGTAAGTTTTTGTTAGGCGAATTTGGTGATACCGGGCATTGGGATTGGGTATCTTCCATTTTCATCTGGCATGGTTGGAGGATTACTGTCCCATGAAGGACTTTCAGGTATTAGGCTCAAATCCGAATTTAAGACCTGTTCCCATGTTATAGTTTGTCCGGAGTAGGTTGCCATTCTGCCCATTATCGCTGTTAAAGTGGACTTTGCTCCATGTTCAGCATCAGCAATAACTTCACCGTTCCGTATTGCGGCAAACAGTTTGTCGTGTTCCACCTGATACGGATTTGGGTCATCTTGCTTGCTTGCGTCAAGAATTGTGGATCCATCTAAATCTGTCACCAAACCTTTTCGGGCTATAATTGAACCTTTGGTACCTTGGAACACTTCGTCAACTCTGGTGTAACATCCTTTTTGATGCCTACATTGACTGGCTATCACGGCTCCACTAGGATAGGTAAACTCCACAAAATGATGGTCGTATATTTCACCGTGATCCAAACCATTTCGGGTTTGTCGCCCACCCATACCTTGGGCCGAAACTGGATATTCCCCAATGAACCAGTTTGCTACATCTATATTGTGGATATGTTGTTCCAAAATATGGTCTCCGCATAACCAATTGAAATAATACCAATTACGCATTTGGTATTCCATTTCAGTTTGTTCAGGTTGTCTGGCTCTTACCCAGACCCCTGGACTATTCCAGTAAACCTGCCCTGATACAATTTTACCGATACTTCCTTTTTGGATTTGGTCAAAAAGGTTTAAATATTTTTTCTCATAACGCCGTTGGAGCCCAACAACTACATTCAGGTTCTTCTCCTTTGCAATTTTGGCACTTGCCAATACCTTTCGAATTCCCACGGGATCGGTAGCAACAGGTTTTTCCATGAAGACATGTTTGCCTTGTGCTATTGCATACTCAAAATGCAAAGGACGAAATCCAGGAGGTGTGGTCAAGATCACTACATCGGCCATATCGATGGCATTTTTATACGCTTCAAAACCAGAAAATTGGTGTTTTTCCTTAACCTTGATTTTTCGTTCGCCTTCAAAATGTTCTGAGATTCCAGCCAGACTTTTTGTGATCTGATCTTGAAAGGCATCGGCCATAGCTACTAATTCAACATCTGGATCTGCAGTTAGCGCCTGAACCACCGCTCCTGTTCCTCTTCCGCCGCAACCAACAACAGCGAGTTTAAGTTTGTTCTTTGGGGTCACGTACCCCATTGCATTCAATGGTAATGAGGTGCTCAAGAGCGCACCAGTTGCAAGGCCTGTGGTTTTTACAAACGAACGGCGATTTAGCTTTTCTGTTTCTTTGGTTTTTTGGTTATCTAACATGACTTTATTTTGTGTGTTTTTCTTTCCAGTACATTTGTTGTGTTTCCGCGTTTGGGGTATGGTAAGGCCTTACAATGCGGAATCCGATAAAAGGAGCATCTGTATGCCACCATTTGCTTTTAGGAATCTGAGGGTCGCGCATTTTCCATTTTTTATCCGATGCTTTTCGGGATGCACTCCGTAATTCTGAGGTATCATCCATCCAAGACCCACCGCGTAACGTTCTGGGGTAGGTTTTGTCTGGTTTTTCAAAGGGGTTTTCAGTTAAGGTTTTGCTTCTTGAAGCGTAGCAGTTTGCTATGTATTTGTCCAAAGTCCACTCGGCAACATTGCCATGCATATCGTACAGACCCCAAGCATTTGGTTTTTTGAGGCTAACCTTGTGTGTTGTGCCTTCACTGTTTTCCATGGACCAACCATATTCTTCCAGCAATGCGAGATCATTACCAAAAGCAAATGCGGTTTCCGTTCCCGCCCTACAAGCGTATTCCCATTCTGCTTCAGTGGGTAATCTGTAAAAGTTCCCAGTCATTGCAGACAACCATTCACAAAATTTGCTCGCGGCAAACTGGGTTACATTGATGGCCGGAAAACCTTCCACACCCATCCCAAAATCCATATCCACATAAGGGATAGTGGCACCGGTAACTGCGTCCACGGAAAGCGCTACTTCATCACCTAATCCTTCTGACGTTTTTATTTGGTCTATTGTTCGATTAACAAACAAATTATAGAGGTCCCAAGTAATTTCGACCTCGGCCATCCAAAAAGGGTCGATTTTTACAGAATGACGAGGTCCTTCATCTGCAGATCTCCCTTTTTCAGATTCTAGACTACCCATCTGAAATGATCCACCAGGAATGGGAATCATGGTAATTTGTAATTCAGTTCCTGAAATCTTTTGGTGATAGGATTCAAACGGTTTTTGACCATAAACAGTCAAACCTACAACTAGTGCGGTTGCTAAAAAAAGTGTTCTCAAATTGAAGAATTGTCATTAAAAATAGAACAATATCCAGTACATGTTCAAACTTTTTTGTGATATGTTGACGCAACTTTGTTTAATAGATTCAATCTAAATAGTGCTATCTAATCCAAAAAACATAAACAAAATGAAAAAGAAAATTGTAGTAATCCTATCACTCTTAACGCTGCCCTTTGTGTCCTGTGACGATAAAGACGGTGAATATGCAGACTATGTTGTTGCGCGACCTTTGGTGATCAATCAATCTGAATTGGCAACAATTGATATTATAGCACCAAGGCCGGTAGATGAGTCCGGGAAAGTATACACCTACCAAGATTATATTTTTGTGAACGATAAGTATCAAGGGGTACATGTGATTGATAATACGTTTCCTCAACGTCCACGTAAAATCGCTTTTATCAAAATTCCAGGGAATGTAGACATTTCGGTAAAAGATGATTTTCTCTATGCGGATAGTTTGACCGATTTGGTAGTGTTGGATATTTCTGATATTGAAAACATACAACAAGTCAATCGATTGGAAAATGTGCTTTACAATAATATTATATGGCCGTTTGATGCTGATATTATAGAAGATGAAGGTTTTGATTATGAAACGGAAGTTTTGATTGGATGGGAAACTACCACGGAGCGAAGATTGATTTCAGAAGTGGAAGAACGAGGCGGAGGTATTTTTATTGATGATATGGCCTTTGCTGAAACTGCAAATGCAAGCGATACTGGTCAAGGTGGTTCATTGGCGCGTTTTAAAATTGTAGAAGATTTTCTATATGCTGTCGATAGTCACAATATCAACGTATTCAATATCTCGGATTTGGATAATCCTGTTGATTTGGAAGATGTCTATGCTGGGTTTGACATTGAAACCATTTTTAATCGTGGGGACCATTTGTTTTTAGGAAGTATGAGAGGAATGTATATCTACGATATTTCTTCTCCTGCTACACCAACATACGTTTCCGAATTTGAACACGGTACAGCATGTGACCCTGTAGTGGTAGATGGCGATTATGCCTATGTAACACTTCGCGGGGGTAATGGCTGTGGTGCCTTGGAAAGTGGTTTATTCATTGTTGACATCTCCGATATTGCAAATCCAGAGTTGGCTATTGAGTACGCTATGGACGAACCCTATGGTTTGGGAATCCGAGATGAAAAACTCTTTGTTTGTGATGGGGAATCTGGTTTAAAAGTTTACGACAAAACCGATGTAATGGAATTGGAACAGTTAAATCATTTTAAAGATATAGTTACGTTCGATGTCATTCCATTGGAAAGTCATTTAATAATGGTGGGTGATGAAATCCTATATCAATATGAATATTTGGATGATGATATCAAGCTTATGAGTCAGATAGATCTGAAGTAATCATACACAATAACCCAATTGAATATCCCGTTTTTAGCGGGATATTTTTTTGCTTTAAATTTTATCGAAAATCCAAAATCGAAAAATTGATATACTTTTGTTACCTCAAAACCCCTTTGCATGCCTAAGAATTTAGTTATTGTTGAGTCACCTGCTAAAGCAAAAACCATAGAGCGTTTTTTGGGTAAGGATTATCAAGTGGAATCTAGTTTTGGCCATATTGCTGACCTGCCTTCAAAAGAACTCGGTGTGGATGTGGACAACGGATTCAAACCTAAATACACTGTTGACAAGGAAAAGAAAGCCTTGGTTAAGAAACTCAAGGATTTAGCCCAAAAAGCAGAAACCATTTGGTTGGCAAGTGATGAGGACCGGGAAGGGGAAGCCATATCTTGGCACTTGGCAGAAGCGTTGAAATTGGACAAAGCCAGAACCAAAAGAATCGTTTTCAATTCCATTACAAAATCCGCTATCCAAAAAGCCATTGAGAACCCACGGGAAATCAATTACAATTTGGTGAATGCCCAACAAGCTAGAAGGGTATTGGATCGTTTGGTGGGTTATGAACTTTCACCGGTACTTTGGAAAAAAATAAAGCCAGGATTATCCGCGGGTCGTGTGCAATCGGTTGCGGTTCGGTTGATTGTTGAGCGCGAACGTGAAATTGAAGGTTTCACCCCTGAGGCCTCGTACCGCATTCGTGCAGAATTTAAAACATCAAACGGGAATGTTTTTGGGGCCAAACTCAATAAAACCTTTCCAACAAAGGAAGCTGCTGAAGCTTTTTTACAACAAAATATCGGGGCTGATTTTTCAGTGGCAAGTTTGGATAAAAAACCTGCTAAAAAATCACCGGCTCCGCCTTTTACCACATCAACATTACAACAAGAAGCTTCACGAAAGTTGTATTTCTCTGTGAGTAGAACCATGCAAGTAGCACAACGATTATATGAAGCAGGTCTGATTACCTATATGAGAACCGATAGCGTCAATCTTTCCAATGAGGCATTGAATGCTGCGAAAGAGGCCATTGTCCAGAATTACGGTGAGGCCTACAGCGAGGTTCGCAATTACACCGGGAAGTCCAAAGGAGCACAAGAAGCTCACGAGGCAATAAGACCTACGGACATGAACCGTCAATCTCCTTCTTTGGAACGAGATCAAGCTAAACTTTACGAATTGATTTGGAAACGTACGCTTGCTTCACAAATGAGTGATGCACAATTGGAACGTACCAATGTAAAGATCAAGACCAATACCCATTCGGAAGAATTCTCTGCAAACGGAGAAGTAGTGAAGTTTGATGGCTTCTTGAAAGTCTATTTGGAAGGGATAGATGAAGAAGATAAAGTAGAGGAACAAGAAGGAATGCTTCCAGCGATGAACGTTGGGGAATCCTTGGAGAATAATTTTATTACAGCAACGCAACGTTTTACGCGACCGCCATACCGATATACAGAAGCTTCCCTTGTGAAGAAATTAGAGGAATTAGGCATAGGACGACCATCAACTTATGCGCCAACAATCTCCACAATACAGAATAGAGGTTATGTGAAAAAAGGAACTGTTGAAGGCACAGAGCGTAAATACACCCAAATGGTTTTAGAAGCTGGTGATTTATCGGAAAAAACCCTGTCTGAAATGATAGGTTCCGACAAAGGAAAGCTAGTGCCAACCGATATTGGAATGATCGTCAATGATTTCCTTGTAAGCAATTTCACGACGATCTTGGATTACAATTTTACAGCTAAGGTTGAAGAAAACTTTGATGAAATAGCTGACGGCGAAGAAGATTGGCAGCAGATGATGCAGGAATTCTACAAGGACTTCCATCCACAAGTTTTGCATGTGGAAGAGAATGCGGAAAGAGCCAGTGGCGAACGCGTATTGGGAACAGACCCAAAATCTGGTCGTCAGGTCGCTGCAAGGTTGGGACGATTTGGACCAATGGTTCAAATTGGTACGGTAGATGAAGAAGAGAAACCGCTATTTGCCAGTTTATTGCCAGAGCAATCCATTTCCACGATTACTTTTGATGAGGCCATGGAGCTTTTCCAATTACCAAGAAAATTGGGAAGTTACGAAGGTGAGGAAGTTGAGGCAAATGTTGGTAGGTTTGGTCCGTACGTCCGTTTTGGAAAAAAGTTCATCTCACTGGACAAAGGAGAAAGTGCTTTTGATGTTGATATGGATCGTGCCATAGAACTCATAATTGCCAAACAAAAAGCTGATGCACCCATCGCCGCTTATGAAGGTAAAGACGTAACTAAGGGTGTAGGTAGGTTTGGACCGTTCATTAAATGGGATGGGATGTTCATCAATGTGAACAAAAAATATGATTTTGACAATCTATCCCAATCCGACATAGGCGAATTGATAGAAGCTAAGAAAATCAAGGAAGCCGAAAAATTGGTTCAAGAATGGCCAGAGGAAAAAATCAGGATTGAGAAAGCCCGTTGGGGTAGACATAATATTATCAAAGGAAGAGTCAAAGTAGAACTTTCCAAAGATGTGGATGCAACCAAGATCTCATTGGAAGAGGCGCAGGCTCTCATTGAAAAAAAGACACCAAAAAAGAAAACCAAGGCGAAAGCAAAGAAATAAATGGCATTTGATTTTTTAGTTCCGGTTAGTGATAAGGTACTTGCCTATTCAGAACTACTCCCACCCCAGGCTCTAGGAAATAACATTCATAAACACACTGAGAAAAAGGGACTGCCGGTTTTCGCGAATGCCACGGTCGCCATTTTTGCCGTTAACGAATCGAGGAACGCGTTTGAGAAAAAAATGGAGCGCTTGGATGTGGATGAAATCCGTATCCAACTTTATCGCCTCATGATGGGGAACTGGAATTCCACGATTATAGATATTGGCGATATTGAGGAAGGTGAAACGGTTGAGGATACCTACTTTGTGGTTAAGGAAGTTGTAGCAGGCCTTTTAGAGGAAAATATTATACCTATTATTATAGGTGCAACCCAAGATATTACTTTCCCAACCTATAGAGCTTTTGATAAGATCAAGGATATGGTCAATCTGGTGTCCATTGACAGCAGGTTCGATTTTGGTGAAGAAGACGAATTGATTTCCTCGCATTCTTATATGAGCAGGATCATAACGGACAAGCCCAACAACCTTTTCAATTTTTCCAATATTGGTTACCAGAGTTATTTCAATGCCCAGGAGGAAATTGATTTAATGGAACGCCTGTTCTTTGATGCTTACCGTTTGGGAGATATTGCCAATAACATTTCTTTGGCGGAACCTATCTTGCGCAGTTCCCATATTGTGAGTTTGGATTTACGTGCTATCCGTGCTGCTGAAATGGGATTGTACAAAAACTTTTCCCCCAACGGATTTACCGGACGTGAGATTTGCGCAATAGCCAGATATGCTGGAATAAGCGATAAGGTTTCCCTTTTTGGAATCTATGAAGGCGAGAATTCACTACAGGCCTTTCAAATGATTGCCCAAATTATTTGGTACTTCATTGAAGGCATCAGTTTTAGGGTTACGGAATTTCCGAGTTCTAAGAGTGAGGACTTTACCAAGTTCACCGTACCTACGGATACAGAAGAATTGGTATTCTACAAGAGTCATATAACAGAACGTTGGTGGGTTGAGGTTCCATCTATTTTGCCCGAACATACTAAAACAAATTCGGTGGCGTTATTACCATGCACCGAAGAGGACTATTTGGATGCTTGCAACCAGATCATCCCCGAAAGGTGGTTCAAAGCTTACAGAAAGGGCTTTAACTGAACAAATTAAATTTTGAGCATTAACTGTTTTTACACAATAATTTATTCAAAAATCAGTTTTGAGAATAAGAATTTTGTGTAGCACAGTTTAAAAATCTTAAATCGAAAATTTAACCTAAAGTATGAGAAAGCTATTCTTTTCATCTCTAGCATTTGTTTTTTTACTAGCAAGTTGCGGTTCAAATTCAAAATCAAAAGGTGAACTAGTTGGAGCCAAAGGAAAAAAATGGTATCCAGAGAAACCCTACGGAATGGAATTGATTCCAAGAGGCTCCTACGTAATGGGTAAGGCTGAAGAAGATCAAGCTAAAGTCTTAAACGCTCCCACAAGAACAGTGACCGTACGTTCCTTTTATATGGATGATACGGAAATCACCAATAGTGAGTACCGTCAATTCGTGGAATGGGTAAAAGATTCCATCACAAGAACAAAATTGGCTATCCTTGCCGATGAACTGGGTATAGGCCCAGAAGATGAAGGAATTGGTGAATATGCCTTTAAGGATACCGATACTTCCAGAATTTCCGTTTACGAAAAATATATGCTCGACAATTATGCCGGACTCGGTGAGACCGGTTATGAAGGAAGAGCCTTAAATACAGATGTTGACCTGGTTTGGGACACATCCGAATATCCGGATGAGTACTATGCTGAGGTTATGGATTCCATTTATTTACCTGAAGAGGAAAGCTATAATGGTTTGCGTACACTAGATGTTACCCAATTAAAATACAAATACAATTGGATGGACATTGAAGCCGCAGCCCGAGCTAAAACAGGAAGAAGAAAAGACTTTATCAAACAAGAAGAACTTCGAATTTATCCGGATACCACCGTGTGGATCAAGGATTTTGAGTACTCCTATAATGAACCTATGCACAATGATTATTTTTGGCATGATGCGTACAGTGATTATCCTGTAGTAGGGGTGAACTGGATGCAGGCCAAAGCATTCTGTAACTGGAGAACCAAGTTCAAGAATGATGATCAAAAATCGAGAGGCAAGCAATTTGTGAACCAATTTAGATTGCCAACTGAAGCAGAGTGGGAGTATGCCGCTAGAGGTGGTATCGAAGGAGGTACTTACCCATGGGGTGGACCATACGTTATCAGTGATACCGGATGTTTCATGGCTAACTTCAAACCACAACGTGGGGATTATGCAGCGGATGCAGCACTATATACCGTAGAGGCTAAATCCTATGAGCCCAACGATTACAACTTATACAATATGGCCGGTAATGTAGCGGAGTGGACTAGCTCTAGCTTTGACCAAGGGGCCTACGAATATTTGTCCACTATGAACCCAAATATCGGTTCTGGACAAAACCAAAGAAAAGTGATCCGTGGAGGGTCTTGGAAAGACGTTGCTTATTTCTTGCAGGTGAGTACACGTGATTACGAATACCAAGATTCTGCTCGTAGCTATATCGGATTTAGAACCGTTCAGGATTACATGGGCGAGGAAGATTCCACAAGCGGTAAAAGAAACGGGTTGCCTTCTGCACGATAATTAAAAGAGAGAACATTATATAAACCAGTAACCAAATACTTATTTATATAACTTAATTAAAACTAGAATTATGGCACAGTCAAAATCAACAAAAAAGCTGTTTAACATGGCCTATGGCCTTGGAGCATCGGTAGTAATTATTGGTGCACTTTTCAAGATCCTACACTGGGAGTTTGGACCACTTACAGGGGGACTACTTCTTGCGGTTGGACTTATTACCGAAGCATTGATCTTCGCTATCTCTGCATTTGAACCAGTAGACGATGAGTACGATTGGTCTTTGGTATACCCAGAATTGGCTAACGGTCAAACCAAAGGAAACAAGAATGACGTTAAGCAAGCTCAAGAAGCTGAAGGTCTTCTTTCCAGAAAATTGGATGATCTGTTAAAAGAAGCCAATATCGATTCTGAGTTGTTCACTAGCTTAGGTGACAGCATCAAAAACTTTGAAGGCGCTGCCAAAGGTATTGCTCCTACAACAGATGCTATCCAGCACACTAAGAAGTACTCAGAAGAGTTGTCTCATGCAGCCGCTCAAATGGAGTCTTTGAACAGCTTGTACAAAGTACAGTTGGAAAGCGCTAGCCGTCAAGCATCCATCAACGAAGAAGTTGTACAGAATGCCGGAGCTCTTAAAGAGCAGATGGAATCTTTAGCAACGAATCTTTCTTCCTTGAATGGAGTATACGGTGGTATGTTGTCTGCAATGGCAAAAAACTAATTAGGAGGTAATTGATATACCAAACCCCAAGTCAAATTAATTATTAATTCTAATTAGATAAAAAACATGGCATCAGGAAAACAGACACCACGTCAGAAGATGATCAACCTTATGTACTTGATCTTCATCGCGATGTTGGCATTAAATATGAGTAAGGAGGTTCTCGCTGCATTCGGTTTGATGAATGCTAAACTGGAGACTTCCAACGAAAAAGCCGAAGCTAACAATTTGGCCTACTTTGAAGGTCTAGGGACCAAAGCATCAGAAGATGCGATCAAATATGGTCCATTGTATGAAAAGGCGCAAACTGTTCAACAACTTTCCAATGAGTACTACGCGTACTTGGAGGAATTGAAAAAAGGTATGTTGGCCGATCAGGAAGACCCTAACAATTACGTTGTTATGGATAAGTCCGATTTCTTGGACAATCTTTTCTTCCAAGGTGACAACCTTAAGCCAGAAGGGCAAGAGTTTTTGAACAACATAACCAATTATCGTGAAAAGATATTGGCTGCACTTCCAGAGAATATGTCCGAAATCAAAGGGGCTGTTCAAACACGCTTCGAGACTGGAGACAAAGATGGAAAGGTGACCAGACTTCGTGATAAAGTAAAAGTAGATTGGATCAACTATCACTTTGAAGGATACCCATTAGTGGCTTCTTTGACTAAAGTGACTCAGTTGCAGGCAGATATCATGTCTACAGAGCAAGAAGTATTGAAAGGACTTTTGGAAGGTAACTTGACAGAAGCCGTTTCCTTGAAGAATTTCGCTACCTCCTTGTCCGCTTCCAAGACTGCTTTTTATACAGGTGAGAAGTATGATGGTAAGATTATCATCAGTAAGACCGATAACTCTTCCAAACCGGTTAGAGCTGAGTTGAAGTTGGACGGTAGAAACCTTACTGCTGATAAGGATTATGTATTGGAAGAAGGTGGTATCAAGCTGTTGATCAGTGCTGGTACTGCAGGTGACCATACTGTTTCTGGAACTATGTTCTTTATGCAGGATGGTGAGGAGATTCCAGTAGAAGTGAACAATACGTTTGCTACGATTACCAAGCCTAATGCTGCGGTTATTTCTGCAGATAAAATGAATGTTGTTTACCGTGGTGTGGCCAACCCTATGACCATCTCCATTCCTGGTATTCCAGATAATAAAGTTAATGCTAGAGCAACTGGTTTGACCAGAAGAAGCGGTAGCAACTATATCATGAATCCAGGTACAGGTAGAACAGTTACCATTACTGCTTCAGGTACATTACCTGATGGTCAAGCGATTTCCACTAGATCTGAATTTAGAATCAAGGATATCCCAAGACCAGGTGGTACAGTACGTGGTGAAGCTGGTAGCGTTAAAATGCCAAGAAGAAACCTTGAGATTTCTACAGTTGGCGCTATGTTGGAAGACTTTGATTTTGACTTGAACCTTGCCGTTAGCGGATTTAAGTTCAAGGTGCCAGGTCAGCCAACCATTAACGTAAACGGTAACAAATTGGATGGAAGAGCCAAGTCTGCCCTTAAGAGAGCTAAGCGTGGTGATGCCGTTCAGATATTCGATATCAAAGCTTATATCACTAACAACAGAACATACAAGTTGAAGAAAGTATCTCCTGTTGTAGTAGAGCTTACTAATTAATTAAGTATAGAAGTATAATCATGAATTGGAAAAATGCATTAATCATTGGAGCGTTGGCTTTTGCGCCAGTATCCATGCTGGGACAGGCAAACATTTTGAATGCCAAGTTGCCACAGGATATTGGAATAAAGACCGAAGCCCAGAAAGAACAGGACAATGACGCCCCGCTTGCCTACGGTTATGTAGACGACAGGGATATCCTTTGGTCCAAGACCGTATGGGAAACCATTGACCTGGACGAGCGTGTTAACTTTCCATTGTACTATCCAACCGATACTATAGGTATTGGAGCGGACAGAAGGTCACTTTACCATGTGTTGATGAAAAACATCAGAAATGGGAAACTGACTGAGGTGTACACCGATTCGTATTTCACTGAAAAACGAACTTTAGGAGACTTGTCCGCTACGTTAAGCAAGGTAGATACTACCGATCTTGGTTACGAGCAATTGAATGCTGGTGAACAGATTTCTGCGGAATTCATTAACCAAAGAGATTTGAGTGCAGCTGATATTGAAGAATATCGTATCAAGGGAATGTGGTATTTTGACAAACGTCAAGGAGAGTTGAAGTATAGACTATTGGGTATTGCCCCTGTAGCTCCAGACGTAAACTTTATTGACGATGAATCAGTAGATCCAGGCGAAAATAAGGTAGAACTTTTCTGGGTATGGTATCCTGCCGCCCGTCAAGTACTTCATGATGCCAAGGTCTATAACCAACGCAATTCCGCAAGACCTATCTCTTATGACATGCTCTTGAACGCAAGACGATTCAATGGTGTGATCTATAAGGAGGACAATGTCCATGGGGATCGCGAAATAGACGATTACGTATTTGATAACGCCTTGTTCCAATTATTGGAGGCCAAACGTATAAAGGAGGTCATCCGAGACAGGGAACAAGATATGTGGGCCTACTAGACCTGCTAAAATAATTTTCCAATTCTATAAGTTAAACGCCGCACATTTGTGCGGCGTTTTCTGTTTTAACTATTTAGAGAATTGCTATACACTTTAACAATTACATTTCTTCTAAATCCAGCAAAGGTGTGTATCTCCAGAAGCTTTCCAGTTCAGGGTCTATTCCTGAACCCTCACCACCATAAATATATATATGCCCACCTGTAGCCACAGATGTTGCACCTTGTCTACCACCACCTGGGAAATTTGATTTCTGTGTCCATTGGTTGGTGCCTCCATCATATTCCCAAATGTCTTCTAGGTATTTCGATAGAGTATGATCGATTCCTAGGCCAACATATGCCTTATTACCCAATCCTATACCAATGGCGTCTTTTCTTAAAGTAAAAGGAACAGGAGCTAATTGATCCCATTCATTGATATTCAATCGATACCTATAAAGTGAACTTGCATAATTTTCGCCAACAGTTCCAGTTACTATGAATCCAAGACCGCTGATTGTAAAACCTACTGCATTTACGATTCCTTCATTGGAAACAGTAAAACTTTCTCTATCCGTCCATGACCCATTATAGAATTTTAGTTTACCTTTTTCAGTATCTTCCTCAGCGCCGTATACAAAACAGGCTAGATCTGAACAAAAGGATGAAAGTCCACTGCCCCAGTCTGTTGTGCCTAGGTTTTCCCATGTAGCTGATGCAGGGTCAAATGACCAACTATCATCAATATCACCATTGCCGTTTTTACCGGTTATTATGTGCCATTTGTTGTTTAATACAAAGGATGTAGCTTCAAATCTTGGAGTTGCCATTGAGGGTTGTCTTTTTACCCATGAATCGTTTACAATATCATAAACATAAATGTCATTTGAATAAACAAGGGAACCATTGTTGTATCGCCCAAAACCAAAATAGATTTCAGCGTCTCCATTTTCGTTTTCCAAAACTGCCATGTTGCCGCCCTGTATCGGATATTCAATGTCGGAAGGACTTGAAAGTTTCTTCCATGGCCCAACCGTAAATTCGTCTGCACTTTCTGTGGTTTGCCCTGCTACTTCAACAGAAATGTTGCCCGTTGTAGCTCCATTTGGCAGAATTACAGTAAGCATAGTAGATGTTGCATCTGTTACTTGAGCTGCAACGTTATTGAATTTCACGACATTATTTTCGGGAACAGTGCTAAAATTGGAACCGTTGATTTCAACAATAACGCCTTCGTTTTCTTGGTCTGGAGTAAATCCAGAAATGGTTGGGCCAACCGTAAAGGAGGCAGTACTTGTTACCGTTTCATTTCCAACTGTAACCTCAATGGGCCCAGTGGTTGCTCCCTCTGGAACTTTAACCAATAGTCTTGAATTTGATAATTGATCAATATCAGTGGCTGTTCCGTTAAAGTATACTGTAATATCCTCAAAGGATTCTCCAAAATTTGATCCGTTGATTTCTATTTGCGTACCGATGGATCCCTTTTGAGGTTCAAAATCTGAAATGGCAAGTTGTGAATTGGATATAGTAGTCACGGTAAATGATTCCGGACTGTTTGCCGTTTCACCATTTACTTCTACGCTTAATGTACCTGTGCTTGCACCAGTGGGGACAATTGCTTTTAAGAGACTAGTCGTGTTCGTGGTTACTGTGGCATTTGTACCGTTAAACCTCACTTTGTTTTCACCAGCAGTGGCACTAAAATTGGTTCCGTTGATGGTTACTTCGGTGCCCACGGGTCCTTCTGGTGGGCTAAAGCTTTTGATAGTTGGGGGATTTGTACCAGGCGTTTCCTGATCTTTTGGGTCGTCTTTGCCGCAAAACACAAAAAGTAGCACGGCTAGTATGCAAGAGGCATACATTAAAATAGATTTGTTCATGATATAGCATTTTTAGAAACTATAAGAAATACAATTGTCTCTGGGAATCACGGCCTTAATTCATGGATGTAGAGTCTGACTTGATGAATCCCCCTTTTGAATTGATGGTGCTTTTTTAAATAGTAAGTGCCAGAGTTAAATTTGCCCATGGAGTCATGCTGAACTAAGTGAAGTATCTTATTGTCAGCATACCTCCATTTTAAAACAGGATTAATATCTTCGCCTTATGTTGGATTACCTTATTGTTGGCCTTGGATTGGCAGGGGTCTCTTTTTGTGAACAATTGGAGAAAACCGGGAAAACCTATCATGTGATAACTGATGATTCCCAGCAGTCGTCCTTGGTGGCTGGGGGTCTTTATAATCCCGTTATCTTAAAACGATTTACACTGGCTTGGAATGCGTCTGGGCAATTAAAGCAGGCTATACCTTTTTATTCGGCACTAGAGGAAAAATTGGGTGTTCAACTGGACTATAAGATTCGCGTTTTGCGAAAGTTTGCCTCTATTGAAGAGCAGAACCTATGGTTTGAAGCTATGGATAAACCAGGTCTGGATGAATTTCTTTCCACGGATATCCTGGAAAACAATAATCCTGCCCTGAATGCACAATTCGGCTTCGGGGAAGTGAAGCATACAGGGCGTATCGATACAGCTAAGTTGATTGCATCTTACAGACAACATGTACAAGAAAAAGGAAATTTATCCTTTCACCCCTTCAATTTTAGCCATTTTAAGGTGTTTCCTGATCATGTTTCCTACGAAATGATGAAAGCAAAACAAATAGTGTTTTGCGAAGGCTACGGCCTTAAAACCAATCCATTTTTCGGGTATTTGCCGTTAAATGGTACCAAAGGTGAGTTGTTGACGATTAAAGCAAAGGATTATCGAGAGGAGAATGTTATAAAATCCTCTGTTTTTACGATTCCTTTAGGTGAAGCTGTGTATCGCGTAGGTGCTACGTATAAATGGCAGGATAAAACCAATGCCCCAACAGATGCGGCAAAAAAGGAATTGATTGAAAAATTGGAAACCTTTTTGAAATGTCCTTATGAAGTAGTGGGTCATGTTGCCGGCATTCGACCTACTGTGGTGGACAGAAGGCCATTAGTTGGAGCGCATCCGGCACATGGCAATTTATACGTGTTGAATGGATTCGGTTCACGTGGGGTGATGATAGCGCCTTATGCCGCAGCACAACTGTTCAATTTCATCGAAATGGGAACTCCTTTGGAAACCGAACTTGATATCAGTCGTTTTACAAAAAAGTACTACTCCAATTGACCCTTTACCTGATTGGGTTCATATTTAAAAAAGAAGTTGATCCAAATGTTCCGTGACAAGCGAATAATGATTGGCAGGGATACGATCAAAGTAAGCACAATTGCTATGAATGTGTTAACCAAAGATGCATTCAATATCAAGTAAGCAATAACAAAGGCCGCAGTGGCAAATGCGATTCCCACAGCATAACTAACGTACATGGAACCATAAAAGAATGAAGGCTCAATCTTGTATTTCGTATTACAATGCGAACAGCGTTCGTGCATATTGAACAACTGCGAAAGCGCATACGGATTTGTATTCTCATACATGCTTTCCTCATGGCATTTTGGGCAAGTTCCTGTTAAAATACTGTAGAGTTTGTTTCCTTTTTTTAACATTTGCAGCGATTTTTATGCAAAAGTACGGATTAACCCTCTTTTGTTATGTAATTCAGGTCACATAAAATGCTCAATATCCATAATCTTTCCGTTGCCTTTGGCGGTGAATACCTTTTTGAAGAAATAGCCTTTCGATTGAACGGTGGTGACCGCGTTGGACTCATAGGAAAAAACGGCGCTGGGAAGTCTACCTTGCTAAAGCTATTATCCAAGGAAATGGCCCCAGATACGGGTACCATTGCTATGGAAAAAGATATCAAAATTGGATTTTTGAAACAAGATATCGATTTTGAACAGGGTCGGACAGTATTGGAAGAATCCTATCAGGCATTCAGTGAAATCAAGGCCTTGGAACTTCGGTTGGAAAGCATCAATCAAGAATTGGCCGAACGGACAGATTATGAAAGTGAAGGTTATAATCAATTGATGATTGATTTGACCGATAGTACGCATCGATATGAAATCCTTGGAGGTTACAACTATCAAGGAGATACCGAAAAGGTATTGACGGGTCTAGGTTTTAAAAGACCGGATTTTGATAAACTCACTGATACCTTTTCCGGTGGATGGCGAATGCGAATTGAATTGGCCAAGCTCCTGTTACAGAACAATGATGTTTTACTATTGGATGAACCTACCAACCATTTGGATATTGAATCCATAATCTGGTTGGAACAATTCCTGAAAAACTATAGCGGCGCTGTTGTAATTGTATCCCACGATAAAATGTTCCTGGACAATGTGACCAATAGGACGATTGAAATATCGTTGGGTCGTATTTATGATTACAATAAACCCTATTCCAAATATTTGGTGCAACGCGCAGAGATAAAAGAACAGCAGTTAAACGCCCAAAAGAATCAAGAAAAACAGATTCAGCAAACTGAACGTCTTATTGAAAAATTCAGGGCTAAGGCATCAAAGGCGTCCATGGCGCAATCCTTGATTAAAAAACTGGATAAAATAGACCGCATAGAAGTGGATGAAGAGGACAACAGTGTGATGAATGTGCGTTTTCCAGTGTCCATAACCCCGGGTAAAGTTGTGGCGGAATTGGAGGATTTATCCAAGAGTTATGGGGACAAGGAAGTTTTGAAAAGCATAGAATTACTGGTTGAGCGAGGCAGTAAAACCGCTTTTGTGGGTCAAAATGGTCAGGGAAAAACAACTTTGGCCAAAATAATGGTAGGCGAATTGGAGCATGGAGGTCACCTTAAAATAGGACACAATGTCCAAATCGGATATTTTGCCCAGAACCAAGCAGAATATTTAGATGGCAGTAAGACCATCTTGGATACGATGATTGATTCGGCTAATGAGAGCAATCGAAGTAGAGTACGCGATATCCTAGGGTCATTTTTGTTTCGAGGCGATGAGGTGGAAAAGTATGTGAAGGTACTGTCCGGAGGAGAGCGAAATCGATTGGCATTGGCAAAAATGCTATTACAGCCCTTCAATGTTCTTGTGATGGACGAACCTACAAACCATTTGGACATCAAATCAAAGAATGTATTGAAACAAGCTCTTCAAAATTTTGAGGGAACTCTGGTTCTGGTTTCGCACGACCGCGATTTTCTTCAAGGTTTAACAGATAGGGTCTACGAGTTCAAAGATGGCAGCATAAAGGAGTATTTGGGGGATATCGATTTTTATTTGGAACAACGAAAGGCCGAAGACTTTAGAAAGATTGAAAAGGGCGAGAAGAAACAAGAACAGCTCAAAGAGAAACCCAAGGCAAACGATTACCAGACCCAGAAGAAACAAAAATCGCTTAAAAACAAACTGAGTGGGGTGGAAAAGAAGATTTCCCAATTGGAAAAGGAAATTGCGGAGATCGATCATCAAATGCTCATGGATTACGATGCTACAATCGCCAAACCTGGTTTTTTTGATACCTACCAAGGAAAAAAGAAGGATTTGGAGGCACTAATGGAAGATTGGGAGAAGCTCTCTGAAGAGCTTGAAAACCTGGATTGAGCAAACTTACCCAGCGGTACACAACAGCTTTAGATACTTTTACAACAGTTTTGGGGTGCTACGCCTATTTAATTTGTGGGTTTTTTCTTACTATTCTTTATTTGTAGGTATATTCTTATAAATTAATAGCATCAACTTTATGACGCGCCTTATAACATTGTGTCTTTTAGTGATAGTTTCACAGCAGCTTTTTTCTTTTGAAGGAGTATCCGCAAAGGAAAAGATGGCTTTGGTGGAATTATTCCAAAGTACCAATGGCGATAGTTGGAAGGTAGCATGGGATTTGAATTCTCCCGTTCAGAATTGGAAAGGTGTGACAATAAAGGACAATCATGTTGTCGGTTTAAACCTGTTCATGAACAATCTGGAGGGAACGCTTCCGGAAAGCATTGGGAAACTCAAGTATCTCACCCACTTAAATCTGGCTTTTAACAGCATAACAGGGGAATTACCTAAGGATATAGTGAAACTCAAAAGCCTTAAGGTGTTGCGATTGGAAATGAACCGGATTAAGGGCTCTTTGCCAACAGGTGTTGGACAAATGCAAGAATTAAGGGTTTTTTCAATGTTCAATAACTTTTTAAGTGGTTCCATTCCCCCAACATTCGGTGAGTTGAAAAATTTAAGGGAACTCAATCTGTCCAGTAACAATTTGAAAGGTATAATTCCAAGATCCATCGGCAACCTTACTAAACTGGAAGCCTTGGGATTGTTCGAAAATGGATTGGAAGGAAGTATACCAGTGGAAATGGGAAGGCTTTCTGAGCTCAAGGAGTTGGTTCTGGCCAACAACCATTTGGGAGGGGATATACCCAGCGAATTTGGTCAATTGGCAAGCCTTAAAATATTACAACTGCAAAACAATAGGTTTAAATCCTATGAAGGATTACAAAATATGGATACCAATCAATTTTTGGTATTCGACACCGATGAGAAATCATTGAATCCAAGATTTAACGAAATACAGCTACAGCGTACACGCATGGCTGATACAAAATTTGAAGATGTTGACGATAATGAGTAGTTAGTTATACTTTAGTTTGTTTGGTTTGGGGATACAGGCGTGTATCCCCTTTTTTTTGTTTCATCTTTAGCGAATTCACCTTAACATTTATGAAATATTTAACCTAGCAAACCTTTTGTAGCGAATAGCTTTGCAAAGACTAATCTTGTACCAACACAATGCGTAAGCTTATTTTATCGGCCGTAACGGGCGGCTTGGTTATATTTCTATCTATTTTTCTTGCTAGGATGATTGCGGGAAGCAAGAAAACCCGAAGACCCCCTTCACAAAAAGTAGTAAAAACAGTATTTGTGGATACGGTTAGGAACGAAGCCATTCCTATCGTAGTTCCGGCAAATGGTAATCTTAGAGCCAAAAAACGGGTTGAACTTTTTTCTGAAGTACAAGGGGTTTTCAGAACGGGCAGTAAACTCTTCCGTACAGGTCAAGAATACAATTCAGGGCAGACCTTGATTCGCATAGACGCCAATGAGTACTATGCCACGGTGCAAGCTGCAAAAAGTAATCTGTATAATCTGTTAACTTCCATAATGCCAGATTTGCGTCTGGATTATCCTGAGATCTATTCGAAATGGCAGAGTTACCTGAATGGGTTTGATTTGGATAAAACCACACCGACCCTTCCAGAAATGGATACTGAAAAAGAAAAATTCTTTATTTCTGGTCGTGGTATAATATCCAGTTATTACAATGTGAAAAATCTGGAGCAACGGCTATCAAAATATACCATTTCCGCGCCTTTTAAAGGTGTATTGACAGAGGCGTTGGTTACTGAAGGTACATTGATTCGAGTAGGACAAAAGTTAGGTGAATTCATTAATACTGGGCTGTATGAACTGGAGGTATCGGTAAGCAAAACCTATGGGGATCATTTAACGGTAGGAAAACAAGTGGAACTGTCCAATCTAGAGAAGACACAGACTTTTAACGGAAAAGTCATCCGTGTCAATGGACGCGTAGATCAAAATTCCCAAACCATAACCGTTTATATTGAAGTTAGTGGTGCTAATCTTAAAGAAGGTCAGTATCTGGAGGCTAGTTTGGAAGCCAAAGAGGAATCTAATGCCATAGAGGTAGATCGTTCTCTATTATTGGAAAATGATCAGATTTTTGTAGTGCGAGATACCATTTTGGATGTCATTGATGTAAAGCCAGTGTACTTTACGGATAAGACTGTAGTTCTCAAGGATGTGCCAGATGATGAGATAATTGTATCCAAGGCGGTATCTGGTGGGTACGCAGGGATGGAAGTAAGGGTGTTTGAAGGTGCCAAAAGAACCAAGTCGTGAGAAAGGTCATATCATATTTCATAAAATACCATGTTGCGGTCAATGTAATAATATTGGCTTTCTTCATATTTGGTATCGTTGGGGCACTTTCCCTGAAATCCTCCTTTTTCCCTCTGGTAGATTCGCAAAATATCTTGATAAACATCACCTACCCAGGAGCTTCCCCTCAGGAAGTTGAAGAAGGTATTGTCTTGAAAATTGAAGACAATCTCAAAGGATTACAGGGCGTAGAACGGGTTACATCCACCTCAAGGGAAAATAGTGGAAGTATCAATGTTGAGATTGAAAAAGGTCGTGACATTGATTTTATGCTATTGGAAGTGAAAAATGCTGTAGACCGTGTGCCTACTTTCCCAACGGGCATGGAGCCCTTGATTGTTTCAAAATTGGAAGCGGTCAGGCCTACCATTAGTTTTGCTGTCAGTGGTGAAAATATTCCCCTCGCTACCTTAAAACAAATTGGGCGTCAAATAGAAAATGATTTAAGGGCTATTGAGGGAATTTCCCAAATCCAGATTTCTGGATACCCGGAAGAGGAAATTGAAATTGCGGTCAACGAAAATAGTTTGTTGGCCTACAATCTCACCTTTAATGAAGTGGCCCAAGCAGTAACCAATGCCAACATTTTGGTTACAGGTGGAAATATCAAAACGGATTCCGAGGAGTATCTGATTCGGGCCAATAATCGCTCGTATTATGGCGATGAATTGTCCAATGTAGTGGTCCGTGCAGATGCATCTGGAAGAACGGTCCGATTAAAGGACGTAGCTGAAATCCGTGACCGCTTTTCTGAAACACCCAATGCATCCTATCTCAATGGTGAGCTATCCGTAAATGTTACCATAACAAGTACAAATACCGAAGACTTGATTGGATCCGCCGAAAACGTAAAGGAATACGTGGCTGATTTCAATAAAAAATACACCAACGCCAAACTGGAAGTAATCAGCGATCAATCCGAAACATTGACGCAAAGGACCGATTTACTTACCGAGAATGCCATTATTGGGATGCTGTTGGTATTGTTGTTTTTATCACTGTTTTTGAACACTAGATTGGCATTTTGGGTGGCATTTGGATTACCCATCGCTTTTTTAGGAATGTTTGTCTTTGCTCCTATGTTGAATGTTACCATCAATGTATTGTCCTTGTTTGGGATGATCATTGTAATAGGGATATTGGTAGATGACGGAATTGTTATTGCAGAGAACATTTATCAACATTATGAAAAAGGTAAAACTCCAATTAGGGCGGCAATAGACGGTACGATGGAGGTAATCCCTCCAATACTTTCGGCTATTATTACCACAATTTTAGCGTTTTCCCTATTTCTATTCCTAGATGGACGAATCGGAGATTTCTTTAGTGAAGTTTCTGTAATTGTTATTTTAACGTTGGTGGTTTCTTTGGTGGAGGCCTTAATAATTCTTCCGGCGCACTTAGCACACTCCAAAGCTTTGAGACCAAAGACCCATGATCCAAGTACTGGATTAGGAAAGGTTTTTGCCAAACTAAGGGGCATCAACAAATTGGGTGACCAAGCCATGGCTTACATGCGGGACAACTGGTATAGCCCAACCTTGAAATTTGCCTTAAACTATAAATTTTTGACGTTTTCATTGTTTTTTATGGCATTGGTGTTAACGTTTGGGTCTATAGGTGGTGGCATTATACGTACCGCCTTTTTTCCAAGGATTGCAAGTGATAGAATAGCTGTTGAGCTTCAAATGCCAAATGGAACAAATGAGAAAGTCACGGATTCCATTATAACCATGATCCAAGAAAAAGCGCAGATTGTCAATGAGGAATTGTCAGCGGAATATCTTCCAGGTACGGACAAAGTGTTGTATGAAAACATGCTGAAAACCCTAGGCCCAGGATCTTCATCAGCTACTTTGATCATCAACTTATTGCCTGGTGAGGAACGTCCGGATGAGATTGTAGCCAGCATGGTTACTGGAAGACTACGGGAAATGGTTGGTCCGGTAATCGGAGTGGAAAGTTTGATTTATGGTTCAGGTGGGAACTTTGGTGGTGACCCAGTATCAATTTCTTTATTAGGAAATAATATTGAAGAATTAAAGGCAGCAAAAGACGAATTGAAAGCTGCTATGTTGAACAACGCCTTACTTAAGGATGTTGCGGACAATGACCCTGCCGGCATTAAGGAAATCAGGCTGGAATTAAAAGAGAATGCCTATTTGCTAGGACTGGATTTAAGAACTGTTATGAATCAGGTTCGAGCAGGATTTTTTGGAAGACAGGCGCAGCGTTTTCAACGCGGACAGGATGAAATAAGGGTTTGGGTGCGTTACGACCGAACCAATCGTTCATCAATTACAGATTTGGATGAAATGCGAATTCTTACACCATCTGGAGAACGTGTGCCGCTAAAAGAAATTGCTTCATACTCCATTGAACGTGGTGATGTAGCAGTAAACCATTTGGATGGGCAACGGGAGATTCAATTGACATCTGATTTGGCCAATCCGGAAACAACGAGCGCCATTGATATCATGATGTGGATAAGAAATGAGGTTATGCCGGATATATTATCCAAAAACCCATCGATAACACCATCGTATGAAGGTCAAAATAGAGAACGGAACAAGTTTCAGAATTCCCTCAATTTTGCAGGCTTAACGGTGTTGATCCTAATCTTCATTACGATTGCATTTACCTTCCGGAGTTTTAGTCAACCCTTATTACTCTTGTTGTTGGTCCCATTCAGTTTAACCGCTGTGGCTTGGGGGCACTGGATACATAATTTCCCCATAAACATATTATCGTTATTGGGTATTATCGCGTTAATTGGAATCATGGTGAACGATGGATTGGTACTCATCGGTAAATTCAACAACAACCTTAAAGAAGGACTTAAATTTGATGAGGCCATCTATGAGGCTGGACGCTCGCGTTTTAGAGCTATTTTCTTGACTTCCATTACCACAATTGCCGGTTTAGCACCGTTGTTGTTGGAAAAAAGTAGACAGGCACAATTTTTAAAACCCATGGCACTATCCATTGCCTATGGAATTGGATTTGCCACGGTGCTGACGCTATTAATGCTACCTATTTTTCTTGCATTTGGTAACAATGTGAAGGTATTCTTTAAGCAAATGTGGACTGGCGAAAAGGCTACAAGGGAAGAAGTGGAACGGTCAATACGGGAACGTAATGAAGAACAGCATATGATGGAAGATGGCTTATACAGTCAAAACGGAACCAGCACCCACCAAAAGAAAGAAGATACTTCAAAAGTACTAGAAGGCACACTGGAATGAAATACTATTTAACTACTATACCCTTTCTATTCACGGTTTTATTTGTTTCGGCTCAAGAGCAATTGCTCACGAAAGAAGAAGCCATTGATTTAACCTTGGAAAATAACCTTGGTATTCAAGTTGCAAGAAATACACAGCGGATTGATGCCAATAATGCCAATATTCTCAATTCTGGATACCTGCCAAGTGTGACCGCCATTGCTGGAGGGACCATTGACAAACAGAATACTGAAGGTACCTTGGGTGATGGTAACACGAGAACGGCTGATGGCGTTGAAACTAGGCGCTATAATGCTTCAGTAAATGTTAACTATACTTTGTTTGATGGATTGGGAAGGCATTACAACTACAAAAGCTTTAAAGAGCGTTCCCAACAATCCGAATTGGAAGTACAGCAATCCATTGAAACTACCATTCTGCAGTTGTTTACGGTCTACTATGAGGTAGCTCGCCTAACAGAAAATACGGAAAACCTGTCGCAAGCATTGGAAATTTCCAAGGAAAGGTTAAAACGTGCGGAATATCAATTTGAGTACGGTCAAAATACGGGTTTAGACGTGTTGAATGCGGAAGTGGACATTAATACGGATAGTATAAATCTATTGAATTCCAGACAGCAGCTTCGCAATACCATGCGTGATTTGAATCTTATCCTGAACAGGGAGTTATCCGTGACATTCATCGCGGATACCACAGTAAATTTTGTGCCAGGCCTAGAGATGGAAAACATGCACAACGAGGCCAAACTCAACAATATCCGATTACGAATTGCGGAAAAACAACTGAGCATTAATAATTACAATTTTAAATCTGCCAAAAGTGCGTATTTGCCAACAATAGGATTGACAGGGACTTATGGTTGGAATGAGTCCAATAACAATAGCCCATTGGCATTTGTGGTTCAAAACACTGCTACAGGTGTAACTGGGGGAGTTAATTTGACTTGGAATCTCTTTGATGGAGGTAGAAGTATAACCAATATCAAAAACTCCAAAATCAATTATGAAACCCAGGAACTGCTTCAAAAGCAAATCGATTTGGAGGTTGAACGGGATATTAGGAATGCATGGGACAGTTATACCAATGCCTTGTATGTATTGGAAGTGCAAGAAAAGAACCTACAAACCAATCTAGACAATTTCAATAGGACGGATGAACGCTATAAACTTGGTCAAATAACTTCCATTGAGTTTAGGCAGGCACAATTGAACCTTTTGAATGCGGAATTGGCACAAAGTCAAGCTAAATACAGTGCTAAATTGGCGGAACTTCAAATGTTACAAGTTAGCGGACAGCTGCTGAATGTAGATTTTTAGTGGATATTTTGAGATTCAGGAATCATGCTGGAACACTTTTTTCAATGTCCTTATTGTTGGGAAGAGATTTCATTTCTTCTAGATAATTCAGTCTCCAAACAATCTTATGTGGAGGATTGCGAAGTGTGTTGTAATCCAATTCAGATAGATTTGCGTTTTGATAATGGTGAACTTCTTCAATTTGAAGCAGCAGAATTAGGCCAATAAGTCAATTTAGCTTCACCAGTTGTAAACTATCCTGGTTTTTTGTGATTAATAGGGCTTTTTCATGGTTCGTTAATTCAATAGCTGAGGCATGAACGACGTCCCCTTTTACATACAACCCATTTTCATAAGGCATTTGTGGCTGAAAATTACCTTCGCCATCACCTAATAATAAAATGCCGTAACCGGAATCTTGTCGTGGTGTTTCCACTTCAAAGCCAAAAAGGTTGCCAAATAGCAGGACATCCAGATTTCCATCGTCATTCACATCCTCAGCAATAATTTCAGTAATTGTGGTCTGTTGCGCCAGATTTGGAAGTTTAAGTGGCATAAATTGGCCGTTTCCATTATTTTCAAAATAGGTAGTTGCAAAACTATTGGCTTTGTAGTGTAGTGCAGACGCAAGGTTTTCCTTTCCGTATACATCTTCTAAGCTTGCAGAGGCAAAATCATGGTAGGTAGGAAACTTCTTTTTGATAAATGGCATTTGATTAGAACTACATTCACGACCACGTAGCGGATATTCTTTTCCCTCTTGATGATATCCTAATACAATATCCAAAGAGCCAGTTTGGTCAAAATCTTTGGAGTAGATTTCAAAAGGAGCGTCTATTGCCGCTTTATATTTGCTATTAAGACCAAGGTTTCCTGCGATTAAATCCATGTCGCCGTCATTGTCAAAATCTGCTGCTTTAACACTAAACCACCAGCCAGACTGATTATGTATACCCATGGCCACGGAAGCATCGGATAATGAACCTTCGATATTCTTTAAAATCTTAGGCGCCAGCCATTCTCCTACAATCACTAAATCATTCCATCCATCCCCATCTACATCTGTCCATGTGGCATCGGTAACCATTCCTAAATCCTCTAAAAGTATTTCATTGGTATTGGTGAATTTTAGTTGTCCATTGGAGGTATCGTTTCGCCATAGAAAACTTTTGCCAGAAAAGGGGTATTTTCCAGGGGTCTGACGTCCGCCAACAAATAAATCCATATCGCCGTCGTGATCAAAATCATGTGGCACAACCACTGAACCAGAGGCATGAATCACCTCGTTGAAAATACCATTGGATTTTTGAAAATTGCCGTTAACATTAAGGTAAATACGATCTTTATAGAACTCGGAATTTGGGATTTCTTCATTACTGCCACTGACTACATACAAATCTAAATCCCCATCCTTGTCTGCATCAAAAAACACCGCATCAACATCTTCATGGAATTTATCTTGCTCAAATACCAGCTGCTTTTGATGATCGAAGTTACCATCGGCATTCTGAGTATATAACTTGCCCATTTGTGCTTTGGAACCACCAATAAAAAAGTCATCCAACCCATCTTGATTGATATCACCAATGGCCAAAGCAGGTCCTTCTTCAGACATTTTATGAGGTAACAAGGACTCCATTTTAAAATCATTATAAGCAGACTCCTGATGCACCGGCAAGGGGTTGATTTGATTTGTAATTGTGGTAAATTGGATGTTAGACTCAGTTGTGAATTCAGGAGTTGAAGTTTGGGCGTCTGCATAGTTTAAAGTCAATCTTTGATTTGCAGGAATATCGTGAATTGACTGTTGCTTGCCATCTGGCCATAAAATGGTTAGGATTTCTATGTTTTCAGCATCTCCGACACCAAAATGAAGCACATTGGACATACTTGATTGATATCCTCTGGTGGGATAATTTTCTAGGGTTTGAGCTCTATCTTTTATTTTCAACGAAACTTTGGCACCAACACCGAACCGATTTTTACCTGAGCCCTTAAGCGTTATCTGTAGATGATTTTGAGTGCTTAGATTTTCCAAAACGGTTGCGGGTTCGTCAACATTATTAATTACGAGTTCCAAATCTCCATCGTTGTCCAAATCAGCGTAAGCCGCTCCATTTGAAAAAGTTGGTATGGTGATGCCCCATTGCGTGGTTTGGTCTACAAAGGTTAAATCGCCATTGTTTTTGAATATGTAGTTAATGGTTTTCCGTTCTGGGGTTCTCCTGACAAGTTCTTCCATTACGGTGGCCATATTTTCCTTCGCATGCTGCGCCTTTTTAAGTCGCTCAAGCTTGTACTTTTTAAAATCGTTATTACGAAAATCCCTTTTTAGGCCATTAGTTACGAACAGGTCCTTAAGACCATCGTTATCCAAATCGGCGAGTAAAGGAGCCCAACTCCAATCTGTGCTTGAAACATTGGCCAATTGCGCGATATCACTGAAATGATTGTTGCCATTATTCAATTGAAGGGCGTTGTACATGTATTGGTAATGAAAACCCTGGTCAACTGCAAGATTGAATGCTTCGGGGTTCATCCCACTCATACTGGTTTTAATTCCGTAATTGTCTTGGGCTACCATATCCAGTGACATAATATCTGTAAAGCCATCATTGTTGATGTCTGCCATGTCTGTGCCCATAGAAAAATTTGAGGTATGGCCCATTGCACTTTTTAACTGTTCCCTAAATGTGCCATCTCCCTTGTTGATATATAGGTAGTCTTGCTCTATATAGTCATTGCCTACATAAATGTCAGGCCAATTGTCATTGTTGACATCACCCATGGAAACTCCAAGACCAAAACCCATAATGTTTTGAAGAATACCAGCAGTTTGGGATACATCTGTGAAAATTCCGTTGTCATTTCTGTACAATCGATCCCCGACAAATTCGTTGTACTCATTTTTGAATTCCCCGGGGTTATTGGTATTGATTGGGTTTACATTGTGATTGAGCAAGAACAGATCAAGATCCCCGTCCCGATCGTAATCAAAAAAGGAGGACTGTGTGCTGTATCCGGCAAAATTCAACCCAAAAATTGCGGCTTGTTCTGTAAAGGTTCCATCTTGATTGTTGATGAACAACAGGTTCTCACGATCCTGGACTTTTCCTTTCCCGGATTTACATACATAGATGTCAAGCCACCCATCCGCATTAACATCTGCCATGCTAACACCAGTGGTCCATCCAAAACTACCTTTTACACCTGCTTTTTCCGTGACATCCTCAAATTTCAGATTTCCTTTGTTTAAATAGAGTTTGTTGCCGGTTAGATTTGCTGTGAAGTAAAGATCTTCCAGACCGTCATTATTGATGTCACCAATTGCCACACCGCCACCATTGTAGAAATACTCATAGACCATACTGTTCATTGCAGCGCTTTCTGGGAGGCTGTTTGTAAACATGACGCCACTTTGGTCACTTGGAACAGGTTTAAAAAGGATTTGGGACACTTTTTCCACAGTATTGGATAGAGGTTTGGGTTCCTGATGGCAAGAAGCCAAAAGAAGTCCAACTATTATACTAATGCGGAAAAAGTACGTCTTCATGATTCTTATGGATACAACAAACACCTAAAGGTACGCCTACCCTTAGGTGTTGTTGTCTAAACTAAACTTAAAACTAACTACCAGATTAAAATTTTACCACCCCGGATTTTGGTCGAGATTCTCATTGATGTTAATCTCTTGCAAAGGAATTGGGTAGAGTATATGTTTATCTTGGAAGTTCTCAGCAAATGGTTTGCCATGGTTTTCCAAGGTTGTTCCAATGGATTCTGTTGCAGTACTGCCACGTTGCCATCTGTATAAATCAAACCAACGGATACCGAATTCCATGGATAATTCCACTGGTCTTTCATGATGACGGATTTGCGTACGCAAATCGCTTTGAGACATAGCTGCTAAAGGGACTGCTCCTCCACGTTCCCTTACCTTATTGACTTCAGCAATTGCTTCCGTGGTTTTACCGTTTTCATTCAAGGCTTCGGCATACATCAACAATACGTCGGCAAAGCGGATTACAGCAATGTTGGTACCGTTGTAAAAATTAGTATCCTCATTGAAGGAGTACTTTTTAAAGTACTTTGGATGGTTTAAATCCCCAGCAGCATCAGTATAGGCTACGTTATCATCAATGTCCCTGCTGTACATTTCCGAGCCTGGATCATCAAAAAAGATACTTGCATATACTCGATCACTTGGGTCGCCATCAGTGTTTAAATCGGTTCGCATCTCGTCTACCAACCACTGTGATGGGTAAAACAATTCCCAACCACCAAAAGCGTATGGCGAAACCTCGAAATTGAATACTTGACGTTCATCATTTCCGTTGGAACGGTCGCCCGTGAACTGGATTTCAAAAACACTTTCAGCACCGTTTTCCCCACGACCATTGAAATTGTCTTCATAGTTCTCCAATAAATCGTAATCCATGGCTACTACTTGTGCGAACTTAGCTTCGGCTTCGGTCCATTTTTCTTGGAACAAATAGGCCTTACCCAATAATGCACTTGCAGAACCTACCGTGGCACGACCACGCCATTCGGCTGCATGCTCCGTAACAAGATTTGCCTCGGCTTCCATTAAATCAGTTTCAATTTGTGCCCAAACCTCTGCAGTGCTAGCTTGACTAGGAAACAAACTTTCTGGAGAGGTTTCGTAGGTGGTCACCAAAGGCACGTTCTCAAAACCGGTCACTAACCAGAAGTAATAGTAGGCTCTTAGGAATTTAGCTTCCGCTACAATTACATCTTTGGTTTCCTGAGATAAAGCTTCCATTTCCGGAACTCTTTCCAAAATTTGATTGGCTCTGCCTATACCGGCATAAGCACTTCGCCAAATATTGAAAGGTCCACTTTCTTCTGTAGTATTTGTAAAACTCGCCAAGGCCCTGCTGTAGGTCTCTGCGGTGTTATTTATCATATCATCTGCCTTGTAGGCCATGGCAGTATAAATTTCCTCAAAAAATGCCCATTTACTTCCACTGGAACTGTGCAAAGCTGCATAGGTTGAGGTCAATGCTTGTAAAGCATGGTCTTCGGTTTGCCAAAAACTTGAATCTGTCAAGACTTCCTTGTTTTCGACCTCGATAAAGTCATCTGAGCATGAATTTAGACCAAGTATGGCTAAAATCACGATTATGATATACTTATTCCTTCTCATGATCTTCATAATTATGTTGTTCAATTTTTTAATTATAACGATAAGGTCAATCCAAAAATCAAAGACTTGGACAATGGATAGAATCCTCTATCTACACCTCTTGTAAATGTTCCACCATTTCCTAGCGCAGGATCAAAACCGGAATAGTCGGTGATGGTGAACAAATTGGTAGCTGTTAAATACAGACGAAGGTTATCAATTGGCATTTTCTCCATAATGTTATCAGGGAAAGTATAGCCAATCTGTGCATTTCTCAATCTAAAATAAGAACCGTCTTCCAAGAAATAACTGGATGGTCTAATGTTGTTGTTAGGGTCACCAAAAACATTCCTTGGTACATTGGTATTCGTGTTCTGAGGTGTCCATGCGTTAACAAGGTCAGCTGACATATTAGATCTATCGGTTCTGTAAAGCCACATTCTAACACCATTGTAGATGTTATTTCCATGCGTGCCTTGGAAGAAAAGACTTAAATCAAAATTCTTGTAAGAAGCGTTAAAATTGATACCATATTCAAAATCTGGTAGTCCACTGCCCATGAATTGTTTGTCATCGTCATCTAGGGTTCCATCGCCATTGGTGTCAACAAACCTTAAGTCACCAGGAGCTGCATTAGGTTGTACACCATGTGCATCAACTTCTGCTTGGGTTTGGAAAATACCATCGGCTTCATACAAATAGAACCTACCAATTTCACCACCCACTTCCGTTCTAGTTGTTGGGAAGTTGTTGAACTCGATAAATCCATCTGTGAACGATTCATCTGCTACACCCAATTGGGTTACTTCGTTGGATGTTCCGCTGATGTTGGCACTGATGCTATATGTAAAATCATTACCTGATCCATTGTTATAGGATGCAGAGAATTCCCAACCATTGTTTTCCAAGTTACCGCCATTGGTAAGTGGGAAAGCCGTAATACCAGAAGTAGCAGGAATTGGGACATTTACCAACATGTCAGTAGTCTTGGAGGTAAAGTAATCAAAAGAAAACTTTACTTGGTTTTGAAGGAACCCTAAATCAACACCAATATTTGTAGTCGCAGTTTCTTCCCACTGTATATCTGGCGTAGGAAGCGAAGTACTGATGGCTCCCACAACAACTGGTTGACTTGCACCTTCTCCAAAGGGATAGTTTAATTGTTGCCCACCTGAACCGATTCTTGCCAAGAACAAATGATCTCCAATTAATTGGTTTCCTAAAGTACCGTAGCTAAATCTTGGCTTGAACTGACTGATGACCTCTGAATTGAAGAAGTCTTCGTTATGAATGGCCCAACCAAGTGATACCGAATAAAAAGTACCATACTTGTTAGTAGATGCAAATCGTGAAGAACCATCACGTCTAATACTACCTTGAACATAGTACTTATCATCAAAATCGTAACTAAGACGGCCAAAGTAGGATTGCAATGTACTTGTGGAGTTGAAACCAAAGGAGGACTCATCGCCAATTCCTGAACTTAACGCTCTTAATTGATCGGATGCCAATTCGTTATTGGAACCGCCAACAGACCTGAATTCGCTCTTCTCTCGGGATACACCCAATAATGCTTCTATATCGTGAGGGCCAAAAGACTTGCGATAGTTCAAAGTGTTGTTCAATGTCCACTCATTGGTTCGCGTTCTGTTTTCGCTCAAAAATGGATTTTCATTAATGGCCTGTGGTCCGAAATTATATGTAGGTAAGAAGTTGGAAAAATGCGTATTCTCAACGTTAGCACCGTATTGGAATTTATAGCTTAAACCATCAAATAGTTTTAAGGTGGCAGAAACGTTGAATTGCAAATAATCATCTTGATCTGCTCTGTCGTTTAATTCCGACTCACCTACAGGGTTACCAGAACCTAATTCCGGTGGTGGTGTAGCAAAACCGCTTAACGAATTGTTATCAAAAATTTCCTTGTGCGGTAGTTGCTGATAAATCTGGAGGAATGGAGAGAAACTTGCATTTCCTCCCCCAATTGGCTCAAAAATTCCTTTAGTGTTTTCTCTGGTGTAACTCACCCCAGGGGCGATATTCAGACGTCCGTCCAACAGGTCAAAATCCAAGTTGAAACGGGTGCTCGATCGGTTGAAGTCTGTATTTACGACCGTACCTGTATTTTCAAAATACCCTGCGGAGAAATTGTACTTCATGTTTTCAGTACCCCCGGAAATTCCGATATCGTGCTTTTGTTCAAATGCATTGTCTATATAAGCTCCTACCCAATCAGAATCCGCATATTGGGTTCCGTTGGTCAGATAAGGTGCTGGAGTGTCCCCTGCATTGGCAAAAGCCTCTAATTTTATTTGATTGTGCTGATCTCTATTAGCTACATCAACATTATCGCTTACCCATTGGGTACTTGCATATGAACCAATTGTAACACGTGGATCTCCGGTTTTTCCTCTTTTGGTGGTTACGATCACAACACCATTAGAAGCTCGGGATCCATAAATTGTTGCTGCAGAAGCATCTCGTAGAATACTTATGTCTTCAATATCTGAAGGATTAATGTAAGAGAGGTCACCTGGAATACCGTCAATTACTACCAAAGGATTGTTGTTTCCTATAGTACCCAATCCCCTGATCCGGATAATTGGATTACTACCTGGGGCTCCAGTCGCAATGGCAACGTTCAAACCTGCAACTTGTCCTTGTAATGAAGTGGCTACATTAGCGGTCGGTATCTTTTGGATTTCCTCTACATTTACAGAAGAAATCGCCGCTGTCAATTCAGCCTTTCTTTGCGTACCGAAACCAACTAGGATGACTTCTTCCAAACCTTGCGCATCCTCTTCTAGCACAACATTGATTGAAGTTTGGCTGCCTACTACAACTTCCTTGGTAATGAATCCAAGGTATCTGAATACTAAAGTAGATTCACCATTTGGCACCTCAATGGAATAATTACCATCAAAATCCGCTTGGGTACCAACAGTACTATCTTCCTTCAAGTTCACCGTAGCGCCTGGGAGCGGAACACCATCTTTATCGGTGACCGTGCCTGATACAACCTGCTGGATTTTTTTAAGAACAGGAGTTGGCGTGTTCGATTGTTTTATTAATAGTATAGATCCTTCGTTGGAAAGTTGATATTCAAAATTTGCAAAAGACAGCGTGCGCTGTAACAATTGATTGATTTTGGTCTTACCTTTTTTCACGGCCACTTTAGGGGCATTGGCAAAAAGGTCGGAACGGTAAATGAACGAATAGTCCGTTTGTTCCCGAATCAAATCGAAGACTTCCTCAACGGTTAGTTCTTGGTTCGCATCGATTACAATTTTTTTGTCCTGCGAGAATCCTATTTTGGTACTAAAACCAAAAGACGCTATGCAAAATAAAAAGATAAAGGTCCTCATAATGACAAACAGGAGCTTTTTCCTATATAACATAGGTAGCCCAACAAATTTTGTTTTCATAAATTTGAAGTTGTTAGTTAGTTAATATTTAATTAATTGATCGACATGGGATGGAAGTTTAAATTGTCCAGGTCTAAGCTCCATCCCTTTTTTTATTCTACCATAATTGTTTTTCCTTGTGTTTTGAATTTGGCTTCGTTCGTGTTTTCAATTATTGAAAGAATATTTTTGAGTTCTTGATTTCGGTTGAATACCCCGTTAAAGGTGATTTTTCCTTTTGCACCATCCATTATTTTAACATCTACATCATACCATCTGGAAAGTACTTTCATGATTTCTTCAAGTGGCATGTTCTTAAAGCTGAACAAACCATCTTTCCAAGAGATTACGTTGGATACATCTGTAGCCGCTATTCGTATTTCCCTTGTTGTCTTATTTATTTTCGATTGAAGTCCAGGAGATAAGTTGTTAATGGAATTTCCGTCCTTAATGGCCACTTTTCCATTTACCAAGGTTGTTTCTATAAAAGTATCCTCACGGAATGCCTTAATGTTGAATTCCGTTCCGAGTACATCCACTTCTTGACCTTGTGTTGCTACAAGAAAATGTGTGCCATTATTTTGGATGCTTGGCGATACTTCAAAATACGCTTCACCATAGACAAGTTCTACTTTACGTGGTGAATCTGGTCCAAAATCAACGGGGTACTTCAATTCGGTATCTGAGTTCAACCATACTTTTGTACCGTCAGCCAATACCAAATAAAACTGTCCACCACGGGGAATGGTAAGGGTGTTTTGCTTTATTTGACCATTTGCATCTTTGTTCGCTGCATAAACCAATTGCTGACCATTACTTGTAAGTGCTTGCGTAGTGTAGGCTTTTCCTTTTTCAAGGGCTACTTTCGTTCCATCCTCCAAAGTCAGCGTGGCTTTATCGGTTCCAATAGTAATGGACTCTTCAACAACTTGAGGCGCTGTTGTATCTACGGGTGTTTCTGTAGGAATTACAAAAGGAAGGGTCAATAGCAAGATGATAACTGCAGCGGCAGCATATTTCCAATAGGTGCTAACCCCCTTTGGCGATTTTATTTTTGAGTTTATTCGTTCCCAACCTTTCCTTATATCTACAACGCTGGAAGTATCTTGGTAGCTGTTTTGAACTTTTTCAAAATAAGATCTGTGGGTTTCTGATTCAGAGATCCAAGCTTCAAATTGCTCTCCTTCCGCTTTAGTGAGCGTGTTGTTTAACTTCTTAAGAATCAGTTTAAATTCCATTATATCAGTTGCATGCTTTTAGACTAGACAATCAGAAAAGTAAAATGGGTGACAAAAAAATGAAAAAAGTTTAAAAAAAAGCAATTGAAAAAATGAAATCAGTAAAAAACAATGCCATTTATTGCGTCATTAACAGTGCAATTAGCATGGCCATTTGCTCGCCTATTTTTAGTTTGGCCCTTTTTAATTGTGTTTTTACCGTATTGACCGAAACACCAAGTTCTTCGGCAATTTCGACATATTTGTAGTTTTCAATAAAGCGCATTTTGACGATTTGCTGCATTTTACTGGGAAGCCCTTCTACAACTTTAAGCAATTGGTGGTGGATTACTTTTAGGTCATCACTTGAAAAGAATTCCAAGTCATAATCTGAACTAAGCATGGATTGCATATCCAATACTTTCGCATCATCAGTTATTTTAAGTGATTTTAAAAAATTGAGGCAGCGATTCCGGACCATTGAATACAAATATCCCTTAAGGGATGATTTGATTTCCAATTCATTTGCTTTTTCCCATAAATGGATAAAGACCTCTTGAACAATATCCTCACTCCAGTTTTGGTCAAAGAGGTAACTATTCGCATAGTGGACCAATTCCGGATAAGTGTCTTCAAAAAACTTCTTGTAGACAAATTGGTTTTGGTTCCGAATTTCCTGTATTACTGAATTAGAGTCCAAGTTAGATTAGCTAGTGCACCAGGTCTTTCGCATCTCCAATTCCAATTACCCCGAATTTTCCTAAGAAAATAGGGCGTAATGGGGGATTAAATTAAACCTAGGTAACAATCAAAAATAGCTATTATTAAAAAAATGGAAAGCTAAAGATTTTGATCATTCATCTTTACAATGAAATTTTTGTACATTGCAAGCGTCCAATTGATCGACGTTTTTTCCTTACGTTGAAATTTACACTTCGTTCGTATTGTTTGAAAGATCAAAGTAATCTTTTAACTGAGCCATAAATGATGGATACGAAACTATTGAGACCAATCTTCCTTTCATTGATTGCTTTGCAATCTTTTTTGATCAGTTGTGAGCAGAAGCCGCAACAAGCTAAGACTAATGAAGATATTACGAATAGGGAATTTACCAAAAACATAATTGATTATGTGGGTGTGCCAGATGCACCTCGGGACCGTAATATTTTGGTGTTTTCTGATCAAGGGGCCTGGTTTGGCTTTAGCTTACCGGATAATAAGCAAAAATATGGTGGATTTACCGGCCCATTTTTGATGACTCAGCAAAATGGTGTTTGGGCTAGCAAGAATAGTATGCAGGTCAATCTTGTATCTCAACAAGGTAATCCAAAGCTAAATTGGGAAAATGCATTAATAGAATGGGATGGAACTCCTAGTAGATTGTATGTAAAGTACGAAGATGCCGAGTTTCAAGTAGAACAACAATTGACTTATCTATCTGGACACACGGCTTTGGTGCGCACGATAGTCCAAAATGTTTCCGGCAATTCGGTTGATTTTATTCTGGAATATTCAGGGGAATTGTTTACAACGGGCTTGAAATTTCAAACTAAGGAAAATCTTGTGCAAATTGATTCAGAATATAGCAATGCCAAAGGGTATCTAAAGTTTTTGGGGGATTCCCTATCTATTTCTTCCGGTTCTGTGGATTCCTATCGGGCAAATTCTGAATTGGTTGTTTTGGAACCTGGTGAATCCAAATCATTTTTGGCATCACAGACCTTCATTTTTCCAGAATATTCATGGGATGAAGAACAACGAAGGATTGAGGATGTCGAATTTGGGGCACTTTTGGAACAACGCAGCATTGAGAAAGAACAGCAATTAAATGCCTTGTTGACTAATCAACCCGAACAATTCAAGGATTCCCTGTATTCATTCGTTTTGGAGAAATCATTACTTACCCTACAAAACAATTGGCGTATCCCAGCTGGTGAGTTAAAACATCAGGGCTTGTTTCCTAGCTATCACTATGAATGGTTTCATGGTTTTTGGTCGTGGGATTCGTGGAAGCATTCAGTGGGGTTGTCGGCTTATGCACCCAAATTGGCGAAAGATCAAATTAGGGCCATGTTCGATTTTCAAAAAGAGAATGGTTTTATTGTTGATTGTGTCTATCGCGATACCACCATAGAGGCCCATAATTATCGCGATACCAAACCTCCATTGGCAGCATGGGCCGTTGCAAAAGTACTTCGAAAGAACCCAGATCCCCTTTTTGCCAGCGAAATGTATCCCAAATTAAAAAAGTACCACCTTTGGTGGTATACAGATCGCGATCACGATCAAGATGGGTTATGTGAGTATGGATCCACGGACGGCACCGTTATTGCGGCCAAGTGGGAAAGTGGAATGGATAATGCTATTCGATTTGATTCTACCAAAATGCTTCAAAATTCCAAGGATGCGTTTTCCATGGACCAAGAAAATGTTGATTTAAACGCTTTTTTATACGCGGAAAAAGGCTATCTCGCTGAAATCGCAACCATTTTGGGTTTAAATGAAGAATCCAGTAAATGGAAACAAGAAGCGTCAGAATTGAAAACACGTATTCAAACGCAATTTTTTGATGAAGAAGCAGGATGGTTCTATGATACCAATCTGGATGGTGATACCTTTATAAAGGGAGCTGGAAGTGAAGGTTGGATTCCGCTTTGGGCCAAAGTTGCCAATGAGCAACAAGCTGAAATAGTAAAAAATAAAATGATGGATCCCAAAAAGTTCAACGTAAAAGTTCCTTTTCAGACAATGGCTGCAGATCACCCAAAATTTGACCCCATGAACGGCTATTGGCGAGGGCCAAATTGGTTGGATCAAGCCTATTTTGGAATCAAAGGGATTCGGAACTACGGCTATGAAAAAGAGGCAAATGAGATAACCCTCAAACTGCTTATTGGAGCCGAGGGTTTATTGGAAAAGGGAAAACCCATTCATGAGAATTATCATCCTTTGACCGGAAAAGGCCTGTATGCCAAAAACTTTAGCTGGAGCGCCGCTCATTTAATAATGCTTTTGACAAACGACGAATAGTCCATGGAATACACCACAATGAAATTAAGCACAACTAAGGCTGAAAACTTAACTGAAAGCCTGTTTGGTATTAAGGGTAAAGCAACAGCTTTGCCTGGTGAAATTGATTTTAATTTTAAAATTGAAGTATCAGGCGCAGATGGATACATTTTAAAAGTATCGCGATTAGAGGAGGAACTTTCGTACTTGGAATATCAACAAGAAATGTTACAACATGTTGCGAAGAATCCGAAAGTCCAATCCCCACAGGTAATAAAGGATGTTAACGGCCGCGATGTTTCTAGCTTTGAGGATGACCAAGGCAATACAAGAAGAGTTAGACTGCTCACTTGGATAACCGGTCGTGTTTGGAGTCAAGTAAATCCGCAACTGGATGATTTGAGAAACAGTCTTGGTATCCAATGTGGTTTACTTAGCAAGGCCCTTGCTGATTTTGACCACCCAATGGCCCATCGGGAATTTGTTTGGGACGTTGCGCAAGGATTATGGACAAAGGAACATCTTCATTTGTTTGATGATGAACAGCGAATCATACTCTCTCATTTCATTGGGATTTTTGAGGATAGCGCAGCTGGTTACTCCGTATTAAGAAAACAAGTTGTCCATAATGATGCCAATGACAATAATATCATAGTAACAAAAACGCTTATTGGTCCTTCTGTTGAAGCATTTATAGATTATGGTGATGCAATTTATACCCAACTCATCAACGATTTGGCTATTGCATGCGCCTATGCCATAATGGGTCATAACGATCCTTTGGATGCCGCTTTGCCAATTGTAGCAGGATACCATCATTCTTATCCGTTAATGGAGGAAGAACTGGAACATCTTTTTGTGGCTATCGCAATGAGACTGATTATTTCGGTCACCAAATCCGCCATCAACAAAATTGAAGAGCCAGAAAACACCTATTTGTTGATCAGTGAAAAACCGGCTTGGGAAGTACTGAACAAATGGTACAAAGTGCAAAAGGACTTTGCACATTATTCTTTCCGAAGCGTATGTGGCTTCACTCCTCATCCGGACCATGATAAATTTATAACGTGGACCCAAGAAAGTACCCCGGAGTTAAAGGACCTATTCCCTACTATAAGTTATAAGGATGTTTTTCCTATAGATCTTAGTGTTTCCAGTACTTGGGTAGGGCACCAGGAGGAATTCAATGATTTGGATTTTTTGCAATTCCGTATTGAACAGCTACAAAAAGAGCATCCGGAAAAAGTAATTGCAGGTGGCTATTTGGAGGCTCGTGCATTATACGGTACATCTTCCTATGGAAAAATGGGGAATCAGGGAAATGAAAGTAGAACTGTTCACTTAGGAGTTGATTTCTGGCTGCCGACCCACACTCCGGTACATGCAATGTGGGATGGCGAAGTAGTTACGGCAATTAATGATGCTGGAAACAAAGAATATGGTGGTTTGGTGATATTAAAACATCAAAAAAAAGACTTCCATTTTTTTAGTTTATATGGTCACCTGACTGTTTCAAGTGCTACAGCTCATAAGGTTGGGGAACTTATCAAAGCAGGTGATGCAATAGGTGAGTTGGGGAATTATCCGGAGAATGGAAATTGGGCACCGCACCTACACTTTCAATTGATGCATTCCCTCTTGGGTTTTAAAGATGATTTTCCAGGTGTCGCATATCCGAATCAAATTGAAGTTTGGAAAGGTTTGTGCCCTAATCCCAATCTCATATTTAAGAAATCTGCATTAGAACAAACGCAAAAGTTGACCAATTCAGAACTGATTGCCTTTAGAAAAGAACATTTAGGGAAAAGTTTAAGCTTGCAATACAAAGTGCCAATTAAAATGGTGCGCGGGGCTGGACAATATCTCATGGATCAGTTGGGAAGGAAGTATTTGGATATGGTGAATAACGTGGCCCATGTTGGACACGAAAATCATGCGGTTGTTCGTGCAGGTCAAGAGCAAATGGCATTGTTGAATACGAATTCGAGGTATTTGCATGAGAACATCAATGCGTTTGCGGAAGAACTATTGGCAACCTTGCCCGATGAACTGTCGGTACTTCATTTTGTGAATTCTGGGAGCGAGGCCAATGAACTAGCGATTCGTATGGCAAAAGCAGTTACGGGTCAAAGAGATATTATTGCTTCGGAAGTAGGGTATCATGGCAACTCTAATATGTGTGTGGATATCAGTTCGTATAAATTTGATGGTAAAGGCGGCAGCGGAGCACCGGAACATACACATATTTTTCCACTCCCGGATGCTTTTCGCGGCAAATACCGAGGAGAAAATTCTGGAGCACAATACGCCGAGGAAGTAAAAAAACAAATAGAGATTATTGAGGCAAAAGGTCGTGGAGTATGTGCGTTGATCGTGGAATCCATTATAAGTTGTGGTGGACAAATAGAACTTCCGCGTGGGTTTTTGTCAAAGGCCTATAATTATGTACGAAGTTCCGGAGGCATTTGTATTGCAGATGAGGTTCAGGTGGGATGTGGAAGAGTGGGTAAATCTTTTTGGGGATTTGAATTACATGGCGTTGTCCCAGATATTGTAACCATTGGGAAACCGATTGGCAATGGCCATCCGCTCGCCGTTGTGGCGTGCACGGAAAAGGTGGCAAATAAATTCGCCAATGGGATGGAATACTTCAATACGTTTGGTGGCAACCCTGTTTCTTGTGCCATTGGATCCCAGGTTTTAAGGACTATACGACAGCAAGAACTTCAAGAAAATGCGTTAACAGTCGGAATCCATCTGAAGCAACAACTCAATGAACTGTCATTGGATTATCCAATTATTGGGGATGTCAGAGGACAAGGTCTGTTTTTGGGTTTTGAATTGGTTGATCACCAGTTGAATCCTTTGGCAGATCAGGCAGATTATTTAGCCAATAGAATGAAGGATCATGGCGTACTGATGAGTACAGATGGACCGGATAACAATGTCCTCAAAATTAAACCTCCTATGGTTTTCACGATGGAAAACGCAGAGGAACTACTGTTTTTGCTATCCAAGATATTGAGTGAAGATTTTATGCAAATCAACTAATCAGAATTCGGTTCGATGAAAATTAAGCATTACTGTATTATCGCGGCAGTTTGCTTTGTGTCATGCACAAATCAAGAATTGCCCAAAATTGGGGAACAAACGTATCATTTTGACCATAAGGTGTTTGAAGAGCACAAACTGCCATCGCATGCAACTTTTTTCGGTTTGGAATCATCGGAAATAGAAAGCAAGGAATTGTCAACAAGGTTTATGGATTTGAATGGTCCCTGGAAGTTTCATTTTGTAAAAAATCCCAAGGATAGACCCAAAACATTTCAAAATCAAGAATTTGATGATAGTGAATGGGATACCATCCCGGTGCCAGCCAATTGGGAAGTGCATGGTTATGATCGCCCAATTTATTTGGATGAACGATACCCTTTCGATACAAAATGGCCAAATATTCCGCAAGAATACAATCCAGTTGGCACCTATCGCAAGGAAATGGAAATTCCTGCAAGTTTTTTAGAGGAACTGGTTGTTCTTCATTTTGAAGGTGCAAAATCTGCAATGTATGTCTATGTGAACGGTTCTTACGTTGGCTATTCGGAGGGAAGCAAAACTCCTGCTGAATTTGATATCACATCTTACCTGAATCCAGGGCGGAATCTTCTTGCGTTACAAATGTTTCGATGGAGTGATGCCAGTTATCTTGAAAGTCAGGATATGTTGCGTATGAGTGGGATAGAACGTGGGGTCTATCTCTATACTAGGCCCAAGGTTTTTGTGGCTGATTATTACTCGTATACTAATCTAGATGACAGTTACAAGAATGGAGTTTTCAATCCAAGAATTTCAATTTTTAATGAAACGGATTCATCTGCAAAACGCACGTTGAAGGTAGAACTAGTAGATGATGGTCAGGTGCTTTATGATGCGTTAGAGGAAATCGAATTGGAAGCCAATAGTAGGGATGAATATTCTTTTGAAACCATAATTGAACAGGTCAAAAGATGGTCCGCTGAGGTACCAAATCTATATGGTGTAAGAATTGAACTAATAGATTCAGCAAATGTTAAGAATAATCAATATATAAGCGGTCATGTTGGTTTCAAAAGAGTTGAAATAGTTGATAGTCAAGTGTTGGTAAATGGGAAACCTATTTACATCAGAGGTGTAAATCGGCATGAAACTGATCCATATACCGGGCATGTGGTTAGCAGATCTTCCATGGAAAAGGATATCAAGCTAATGAAACAAAACAACATCAATGCAGTACGGAGTTCACATTATCCAAATGATCCATACTGGTTGGATTTATGTGATAAATATGGTCTGTATGTTGTGGACGAGGCAAATATTGAAAGCCATCCATTGGCCATTGATGCAAAAACGCAGATCGGTAACGAAATGGAATGGCTTTCGGCCCATATGGCTCGTACCCAACGCATGTATTATCGGGACAGAAACCATCCATCTATATATTCATGGTCACTTGGGAATGAAGCAGGTGAAGGTAATATTTTTAAAACAACCTATGCTTGGCTAAAAGAACAGGATAACAACAGGATTGTGCAATATGAACCTGCAGGTAAAGAAGATTACACGGATTTATACTGTCCGATGTACCCTAAAGCCGAATATCTTCTAGAGCATGGTAAATCAAATTCCGATAAGCCATCTATAATGATAGAATATGCCCATGCCATGGGTAATTCTGTTGGGAACTTACAAGATTACTGGGATACCATTGAAACCTATCCAAATTTGCAAGGTGGTTTTATATGGGACTGGGTCGATCAGAGTTTGGAATACAAAGATGAAGATGGAAAACCGTATTTGGCTTATGGTCATGATTATCATCCGGATCTGCCAACAGATGGTAATTTTTTAAACAATGGTTTGGTAGATCCATATCGAAATCCACATCCCCATTTAACGGAAGTGAAAAAGGTCTATGAACCAGTGCAGTTTTATTGGTTGGGAAGTAATCAAATAAAGCTCCAAAACAAGAACTTTTTTAAGGACTTATCCAACTTAAAACTTTCTGCTAGACTATTGGTGGATGGCCAAGAAGTTAAGGTTCAAGATAATATTCCATTTGAAGCGTTACCGCAAATGTCAACGGTGATTGCACTGAATCTCATTCCAGATATGTTTCAGAAGGGTAAGGAATACATTTTGGAGGTTGGGCTTTATCAAAAGGATGAGACTCGATATGCCTCAAAAGGACATGAAGTAGCTTGGGATCAGTTTGTCTTGCAAAATGGTGTTATGGAATCACCAAAAAACGAGATAAAAGAAGCTTTGAAAATTGAACGTAGTGGAAATGTATTTGAGATAGCCAACAGCAGTACTACTTTAAAATTGCAAGCTGATTCCGGGGAGATACTTCAATGGAAATACAAAGCTTCTGAAATCACTGGTAATGCCATCAGGCCAAATTTCTGGAGACCCCCAACGGACAATGACCTTGGAAATGAAATGGTAAAATGGGCCAGCTTATGGCAAAACGCTTCTTACTTGTACCAATCTAAACTTATAAAAGAGCCCATGGTTACCAAAGAGGGACAAGTGCAGTTTGCGATTGAATATGAATTACCAACCAAGCAAGCCGAAGTTTCTATAGCTTATTCATTATCAACAGCTGGCCAGCTTACCATGGATTATGCGTTTAGGCCATTGGAAAACGGGCTTCCAAAATTACCCAGGCTTGGCTTGTATTTAACCTTGGATAAGAGTTTTGGTGACATTTCATGGTTTGGGAATGGACCAGAAGAGAGTTATTGGGACAGAAAAACTGGGGTGAAGGCTGGAATATATACAGGCAAAGTAGAAAAGCAATTTCACATGTATTCCCGACCCCAGGAAACTGGAAATAAAACGGATGTACGATGGATGGAAGTGTCCAACGGAAAAATTGCCATTAAGGCCTGGAGCAATCAATTATTGAATGCTAGTATTTGGCCTTTTTCCATGCAAGAACTCGATTTTAACGCTGAAGAAGATGGTGAGGCCTCTGCTTCTGGTTTGGTGCCGGTAACTAAGAAGCACGGTGCGGATATTAAACTTGGCAATACGATTCAGTGGAATCTTGATGCCTTGCAAATGGGTGTGGGTGGTGATACGTCCTGGGGGAGACCGGTTAGGGAGGCCTATACTATTGCGCCAAAGAATTATGATTATCAGATAACTTTAGAACCAAGATCCATTGAAAACCAAGTGCAATAAAATTTATTTAGATAAGATTGATCTTCTTTAGCAGTGCATCCTTGTTGGATCTCCCAATTGGAATCATGTTTTTTTGAATGTAAATTGTATTACCCATTATTTTGGATATTTTCTCAATGTTGATAATATAAGACTTATGGCACCGGAAGAATTTGGTTTTAGGGAGAACTCCTTCCCAAAATTTCAGGCTATAGGCTAACAAAAGTTGTCGATTTTCAAGAATAACAATAGTGAAATCCGTATCCGATTTTATAATTTTTATATCCTTTAAGTAAATTTTGATTATAGAATGACCATCTTTTGCAAAGATGAATTCCTTGGATAAGGACATGCCAGATTCATCAGTTACATCGCTATTCTTATTAACCCGGGAAATCGCGGTTAAAAACCTTTCGAAGGAAATTGGTTTTACCAGATAATCAGTTACGGCTAAGTTAAATCCTTCAACCGCGTATTCACTATAGGCTGTTGTTATTATTATGGACGGAGGATTGTCAACACTTTTTAAAAAATCGATTCCATTGATTCTAGGCAGGTTAATATCCAAAAAGACTAGATCAATGTTGTTTGATTTCAACATAGGGGTCGCTTCTAAAGCATTGGTGTACGTACCTAGAAGCTTTAAGTGAGGGATTTTTTCTATGTGATTTTTTATCACTAGTTGTGCTTGAAGTTGGTCTTCAATAATTATACAGTTGAGTGTCATTTAAAGTAGATTGAGTTTTAGCCATACTTCAAATAGTTGTTGATTGGACGAGATGTCTAACTTATAATCGCCTTGGTACATTAGCTCTAGTCGTTGCCTTGTATTTACAAGACCAATTCCATTTGATTCTTGATTCGGAGTATCAAATTTTTCATGAGGGTTAGAACAGTAAAAATTCAAAACACCGTCAATGATGTCAATCTTTATGACAATGTCGATGTCAGATAATAAAGTATTTGTACTGTGTTTAAAACAATTTTCAACAAACGGCAATAACAGTAAAGGTGCAATTGTATACCCGCTGGGTTCAGATTTGTTTATATATGTTATTTTACCTCTACCTTCCAATTGTATTTCTTGCAATTCAAGGTAAGATTCTAGATTTTCAATTTCTCGTGAAAGTAGAACAACTTTTTCGGTGCTATCATAGATGACATAACGCAAAAATTTAGATAGTGTTAATATGGCATCTTTGGCTCTGGAATCATTTCGTAAAGCCAATGAATAAATATTGTTCAAATTATTGAAAAGTACATGAGGATTAATCTGGGACTTTAAAAAACTAAGCTGACTTTCTGATTTTTCTTTTTCAAGTTTATTGATAAGGTGCTCCCTTTTATTGAAATAAAACAGAAATTTTATACCAAGAAAAATGGCCAGTGGAGTGGCATATCCAACAAATACGGAAACAGGTGGTGCAATTCCATGGGTATTTGGGTCGAAGTCCAAATAGGGTTCAATCAATATTTCTTCAACATATCCAAAGAAGAAGATACATCCAATAACTATAAGAATAAAGAACCACAACTTTTGTCTTAAATAGAAATTTGGGAAAATCACGTAATTGACAACAATGAACATCAGTAATTTGTTCACGGTAATAATAAATTCATGAAAATGGATATGGTAATTGTCCTTGTCAAATGTTGTCATCAGAATGATCGTAATCCATAAAACCACTATGATTACAATATCACTCCTGAAAAAATCAGTGCTATTTTTTTTGTCTAGGGCAATCACGCGTACAATTTAGGAAAAAGCAATTGGCTCGCTAAATTATATCCTTCAACAACCTTATTGAGTCCTTTAACATGAGAGTTAAGCCTTTTTTTGGGCAAATAAAGAACATACGGTCTTTGAATTTTTATAAACCTGCTAACTCTGCGGTTTAAGGTGTCAGAAATGCAGTTCAAGGATTTGCTACCGTTTTCCTGTTCATAGTCAAATAATTTGAGAGAAAATTTAAGTGCCAGATTATGAACAGAAAAACATTCCTAGTCCAAGGGATTAGTAGTTTGACTTCCTTGTCTGTTTTTGGGTTTTCCAGCAAGAAGGATAAATCAAATTGTTGGACTCAAACAGATGATTTAGGCCCTTTTTATAGAGAGAATGTGCCTCTTAACAATCCAATGGTCAACGACACCAATACATCCAAATTAAGAATATCTGGGATTGTTTTTGATGGTGAATTGTGCGATAAAGCCTTGGCAAAAGCCACCATTGATGTCTGGCATGCGGACCAAAATGGCGATTATGATAATTCTTCATCAAAGTTTGCTTTTCGAACAAAAATAGTAACAAACAACAGCGGAGAATATGGGTTTAAGACCCTTATGCCAGGGCATTATGGAAATAGGCCTAGACACATACACTTTAAAGTTCAGCTTGACGGCTATTACCCTCTAATTACCCAATTATACTTTAAACATGATGAAGCAAATTTTGACTACTTATCAAAACAAGCAAATGTTGAAAGGATACTTCGCATTACAAAGAGGGGAGACGTATGGGAAGGAACATTTAATCTTTATCTAAGAAAATATCAATAACAATTATGAATGTAAAAATGGGTGTTACCCGCTTAATCGTTGTACTAAGTATTGCTATGTTAGTGCCATTTGTTTCTTCTGGGCAAGACAGTTTGGATACCAGAAATAGATTTAATTATACAATCCAAAGAACGATCCAACCAATAAAAGTTGATGGTGTAATAGACAATCTCTGGGAGAAATTCGATACGGCATCCCCTTTCTATAATCACACACCCACCGATATGGGATTTTCCGAATTAAAAACAGAAGTAAAAATAACATATGATGATAAATTCATATTTGTTCTTGGAATTTGCCACGATAAAGGCAAAAGGGTAGTGCAAACCTTACAGAGAGACAATACGGGATACTACAGAAGCGATCATTTGACGTTTGCAATTGACCCAATAGGGAATAAACAAAATGGATTCATGTTTGGTGTTAATGCTGGAGGAGCCCAGTTTGAAGGGAGTTTGTCTTTGGATGGAACCAGCGTGGAAAATGCAATTGTCTGGGATAATAAATGGTATTCAAAAGTTAAAGAATACGATGACTATTGGGTGGTAGAATATGCAATACCTTTTAGAACATTGAGGTATAATTCCAAGAATAGAAATTGGGGTGTTGGATTTGTAAGACCGGATATTCAGAACAATAAATTGACAACTTGGACGGAGTTTCCAAGAAATTTTGGTGCGGACGACATGAATTATATGGGTACACTGCATTGGAAGGAAGATGTACCCAATAATGGAAGACCTTTTAGCGTAATACCTTATTCAACGGTTTCATCAGTTCGCGAATTCAATGATAGTGAACAGACATCTGCAAATAAGGATTTCAAGGTTGGGTTAGACGCTAAATTAAATATTACAAGTTCTTTGAATTTGGATGTTACGATCAATCCTGATTTTTCGAATGCAGATGTGGATCAACAAGTTACTAACCTAACGCGATTCAATATTTTCCTGCCTGAAAGACGTAATTTTTTTCTTGAAAACAATGATATCTTTTCAAATTTTGGTGGATGGGGCATAGAACCTTTCTTTTCCAGAAGAATAGGTTTGAACAACGGTCAGATAGTACCGATTGACTATGGAATGCGAATAACGGGTAACCTTGCTAAAAAAACCAGAATTGGGGCACTTCATATTAGAACAGAGGGCTATGAAAGTCTGGAAGCGCAAAACTTTACTGTTGGCGCAGTGCAACAACAGGTTTTGGATAAATCCGTAGTAAAGGCTTTAGTTATTGATAAACAAGAAGCTGGTAACGGGGCTAACTCATATTCGCGAAATTTGGGGTTGGAGTTTGCCTATGTAGGCAAGAATGGAAAGTTCAACAATACTTTTAGATTGCATAGTTCACATACAGATGAACAATTGGATGACAATTTTTATTATGGGTTCAATGGAAATTATAACACGCGAAGAATTAGATCGGGTTGGACGTTTGATGTTGTTGGTGAAAATTACATCACCGAGGTGGGAATTAACCCGAGATTAGAAAACTACAATGCAGAAACGGATGAATTAGTTCGAATAGGGTTTATAAAATTCAACCCCTATTTTAGGTATCTTTTTTACCCTAAAAAAGAGGAATCCGTATTAAACTGGCATGGCTCTAGAACCTGGCATGTTGTACATTTCAATCATGATGGGAGTTTAAATGAAACAGAAAACAATTTGGCGTATGATTTCAGTTTTAAGAACACAGCATCGTTAACTGCAGATGTCCGTTACAGACAAATAAACCTGCCGTTGCCCACTAGCTTTTTGGGAGATTTCACGCCTTTACCTGTATCCAATTATACTTTCACGCAATTTGGATTAGAATATAGCACAGACAATAGAAAACAAATAAGAGGCGATATTCGAACTAGTTACGGAGAATTTTTTAATGGGCATAGATTTAACTTGTTGCTAAATGGTAATATAAGAATACAACCTTGGGGAAATTTTGGTCTTAGTTATAATTATAACAATGTTAAATTACCGGCCGATTTTGGGGAACGAGAAATACATTTATTGCGTTTCAATAGTAATATTAGTTTTTCCACGAACATGTTTTTAACTGGCGTTGCACAGTATAATACACAATCAGATAACTTCTCAGTTTTCTCACGCTTTCAATGGAGGTACCTTCCTATGTCTGATTTGTTTTTGATTTACACAGATAATTATAATACGATAAATGGCCTTCAACCAAATAATAGAGGTTTTGTATTGAAACTCACGTATTGGTTTTAATGTTTAACCTTGTTGTTAAAGGACTGGGATATTAATTCTATCAATTCAACCATAATTAGAGGAGGTCTTAATCGTATCCAGAATTAGAAAATCCAAATAAAAATACCTTTTCAATTGGGCAACTTGGGCATCAATCTGTGTAACCAAAAATGTCTTTGTTTTGAAAAGATCGTTTGTTTGTTGTTTATTTTTTTGTGCCTCAAATTTATTTTTTGGCCAAGATTCGGAGTCTACACGTGAGAACTTCCAATATAGAATCAAGTCCACTGAAAACACCATAAAAGTTGATGGGATTATTGACGAAGGAGAATGGGAGGGACATGAAATCATAGAACAGTTTTACAACCATAATCCCAGCGACCAAGGTTTTGCCAAGAACAAAACAGAAGTTCGAATTACCTATAATGAACAAATGCTTTTCGTTTATGCTAAAATGTATGATGAAGGCAAACGAATAGTACAATCACTGGATAGGGATTCAGACAATGCGCATTGGAACAGCGATTCTTTTACCATTGTTATGGACCCAATTAACAGCAAACAGAGTGGGGTGCTTTTTGGGGTGAATGCAGGTGGGGCAGAACTGGATGGTAATCTAAGTATTGAGTCCTCATTTACCTTTTATTCGGAAACTTGGGATGAACGCTGGTTTTCGGCAGTACGGAATTATGATTCCTACTGGGTGGCTGAATTTGCAATTCCTTTTAGCAGTCTTAGGTTCTCGGAAAGTAACTTGGAATGGGGTATCAATTTTATCCGAGGTGATAAGATTGAAAATTTCTATTATACCTGGACCCAGTTTCCGGTCAATTTTAATGGCATAGATGTAAACTATATGGGGACCTTGATCTGGGAAAAACTGCCGACTTCTAAAACCAACTCGCTATTTGTGAAACCATACATAACAGCAAGTAGCCAAAAAACCAAACTTGATGATGGTTTTGCTACTAATGAAGAATTTGATGCTGGTTTGGATGTGAAAATTCCCATTACAAAATCGCTCTATGCTGATTTAACCCTTAATCCGGATTTTTCCAATGCGGATGTGGATCAAGAAGTAGTCAATATTAGTCGATTTGATATTTCGTTACCTGAACGCCGTGAGTTTTTTCTAGAAAACAATGACATCTTCACCAATTTCGGGTTTGAAAATTTCAGACCCTTTTTCTCAAGGCGCATTGGCTTGGAAAATGGTGAGAGCGTTCCAATAACCTTTGGTGCAAAAGTAACGGGGAATTTAGGACCAAACTTGAGAATGGGGGTCATGAATGTGCAAACAAAGAAGACCGACCAAAAACTTGCCGAGAACAATACAATCATGGCAATGAACTATAGGGTGCTAAAGCGCTCAGTAATCAAGGGGATGTTTATCAATAGAAGTACAACCGGAGATAATCCTGTAGATGATCATAGTCAGAATTATGGATTGGAATTCAATTACCTTTCAGAAAAAGGAAATTTCAATAATTGGGTGAGCTATCATGGGAGTAAGGCCAAAGACTTTTCAGATGGACATTTTTTTGGGGTCGAAGGGAGTTATGCTACAAGAAAATTCGGTACAGGATGGGTTTTTAACACCTTGAATGATCATTATCGTGCTGATTTGGGATTTACCCCAAGACTGTTCAATTTCAATGCGGACACTGGTGAAGTAATCCGGCAGGGATATACTTTGGCAAATCCTTGGGTACGCTACACGTTCTTTCCACAAAAAGAGGATTCCGCCATAATGCGTCATGGAGCACGTACTTGGCATTACTTTTATTTTAATAAAGGCGGCTTCTTTGAGCGACAGAATAATTTGGCGTATGATATCTTTTTTAGGAATACGGCCTCTTTAGTAGTTTCAGGAACCAATCGGGAAATAGATTTGCAATTCCCAACCAATTTTTTAGGCGGCGAGTTTGACAATTTACCTGTCCAAAACTATAATTTTTGGAGTGGTACGCTAGAATACAATTCAGACATAAGAAACCAATGGACGTATAGTGCTGGTGGTACCGTTGGATCATTTTACAATGGAAACATTACCACCCTGTTCGCATCCTCGAATTTTAGGTTTGGACATTGGGGGAATTTTAGTCTTTCCTATGATTTCAACTCTATCGAATTACCCGATAATTATGGCAACATAGACATCCATCTTATCAAATTCAATAACCTTTTAAGCTTTACGAACAAGCTATTCTTAAGTAATACCGTACAGTACAATACCTTGAGTGATAATTTCAGTGTTTTTACTCGATTGCAATACCGTTATGCACCACTATCAGATGTATTTCTGATTTACAATCAAAACAATGACACCAATGCATTTGATCTTACCAATAGATTGATAATTCTAAAGGCAACCTACCGCTTTGGTGTCTAGATTGTAAAGGTTACGGTGTTTTATTTTACGAAATGCTTTTTCTGGTATTCTGTTGGATTCATACCGGTTACCTTTTTAAAGGCTGCATAAAATGTTGAAGGGGTATTGAAACCAGCGGAATAGGCAAGTCCTTCTATCTTATTGTACCCCTTGTTTTCATTGGATAACTCCTGTACAACATCCTTAATGCGCATATAATTGATAAGTTCCGAAAATGACTTTTGATACTTTTCTTTTATAGCATTTGAGACTTGGTAGGATGGGCAGTCCAATTCCCTAGAAAATTGATCTAAGGTCAACGAAGGCCTTCTATATATTTTATCGGCGTCTATGGCATGGCATACTTTTTCAACGACTTTGGGATTAATGTTTACTTTTTTTCGAATAACTGGGAATAATATGGGGGTTTTTATGGCAAAAAACAGAAGGAGGTAGAAGGTGATGGATGCCAATGCCGCGCCTATGGTATAATAATATAGATGGTCTGTGTGGTATTGAAACAGGAAAATACCGCATAAGGCAGTTATGGAACCCAGCAGTAGCATGTTCCATTTCCCCAAGGCGTTTTTGTTTTCGTTATTCAACAAGTAGATTTTTGACCATACTATCACCACATAAGCTAAAAGTATGTAGTTCGTGTAGAAATACAGGTCTATGGCAAAATCCCTACCGAATACAAGTATAGCAGATGAACCCAAAATTGCTGGCAGAAAATGTAGGTAGTCATTGTATAACAGGTTTTGGATGCCTGTTTTATCAAAATATTTCAAGTAAAGCCATAGTAAAGGACCTATAGTGGCAAGACCTAAATAGCCTAAGGACATGCCTACCTCTGGCATTCCTAATGTATAGCAAAGAAATGATTTAGAACAACGCAATGATAACGCAATGAACAAGGCCGTAAGTAAATTCAATTTTAGTCGATGTTCCTTACGGATGTAATAGAAATAGGCGGCCACCAATATACTCCCAGGGATGGATGCGCCTGAGAAAAACGACAACATAATTAATGAGTTCATATCAAAACATCTCTTGAATTAGGAAAACAGGAGATAACAATTACGTTGTCTACCTACTTTCGGAAAATTAGTTGATGTAAAATCAACTAGTTATATAATAAAATGTTAAAACTTTAAAAAACTACTAATAGTGAACTCAAAAATGATTGAATCCTTGAAAGCAATTATCCGTAAAAATCTAAATATTGTCTGTTTGTGTGCAATTGTTCTAATGGTATTCCAAAATCTTCAAGCTCAAGAAGACCATGAAAAATATGGGCAGTATACCAAAACAATAGACAGCACCATTGATGCCCTTTATGCTGTCATCTCTGGTGAAAAGGGGGAAGCTAGGGATTGGGATCTCATGCGCTACATTTATCACCCAAACGCCATGTTGGTAGCTACTGGCAAAAACAGCCAGGGACAAGTTGGAGCACGGTACGTTACCCCGCAGACTTATGTGGAAAGGTCCGGTAAATGGCTTGTGGAAAATGGGTTTATTGAAGATGAACTGCATCGTGTGACCGAGGTTTTTGGGAACATTGCCCAGGTATTCAGTACCTATCAAAGTTTTAAAAGTAAATCAGATACAGAACCATTTATGCGTGGGATAAATGGAATCCAATTGTTGAATACCGGAGATCGTTGGCGTATTATCAATATTTTTTGGATGCAGGAATCAGAAGAATTTACAATACCTGAAAAATACCTACCAAAATCTTAGGGTCAATTGGAATTTTCAAAACTTTTATACAATCATTCAGGTCGTTTAAGGACGATATTCAAGCTTTTATCTTTTCTATTGCTCTTCCAACTTATTGGAATCTTATTGATAAGATTGATCGTCCCATTGTTTAAGGACAATGCATTTTACCTCTCATTTATGGTAAACGTACTGTCATGCATAGCTGTTTTGGTCGCTCTTTACATTTTCTCGAAATATTTGGATAGGAGTTCCATGGCTCGATATGGCTTATACCCTGGAACGCAGACATTGCTTTTGATCGTTCGTGGAGCCATGCTAGCTTCTGGGGTTGCAGTGTTACTGATAATGATGCAGTTTTCACAAGCGGTTATTGTATATAATCCCGGTAGCATCTATGAGAGTTATGGGCTGCTATCTGCATTTTTAGGTCAAGTTTTGCGTTACCTGTCCGGGGCAATATTTGAAGAAGTGTTAGCCACTGCTTTTTTGTTTGTTCTTGTGATTTATGGTATACCAAAAAAAATGAAGTTCCATAAGAATAAGGATTGGATTGCCATAGTGATTTCTGCAATTGTTTTTGGACTAATACATTCATCCAATGCAAATGCGACTTATTTGGGGATTATCAATTTGGTGCTATTCGGAGCCATTACCACCGTCAATTTTGCAAGAACAAGAAATTTGGCATTCGCCATAGGTTTTCACGCCTTATGGAATATTTCCCAGAATATATTGATTGGACTGCCCAATAGTGGAAAACCGCCCGAAGTTTGGATTTTTAAGACAATATTGAACTCAAGCGATTTGATTTCAGGAGGAGCTTTCGGATTAGAAGGAAGTCTGCTATGCACATTTCTTTTTCTATCACTATTGATTTATGAACTGAACAAATTCAAATTCAAAATTCAAAAGCTACAAAATGAAGCTTAACCCAATATCTCTTTATTATTTTTTGTTTTTCACTGGTCTGTTGATGGGACAGAATGAGGCTGAATCTGTTAAAATTACAGGTGAGCTGAATGCGGTTCAACAGGTGATTTACAATACTGAAAAATCATTTCAAAAAATGACTGCAGTTGACGGAATCGCGCAAGCTTTTTCGCATTATGCGGCTGAAGATGCTACGATTAATCGCAATAACAACCTGGTAAAAGGAAAATCAAATATTTTTTCATTCTATGATAACCAGGTCTATAAGCAAGCAAAAGTAGATTGGGAGCCGGAACAGATCGTGGTAAGCGATTCTAATGACTTAGCGTATAGTCACGGAAAATATCATTGGCAAATACCTGATCAAAATGGTGAATTACAAAGTTACCGAGGAATCTATCTGACCATTTGGAAAAAACAAGATGATGGATCATGGAAATATATGTGGGACTGATTTATAATTACTATTCGAATTATGGATTTAAAAGAAATTACCAAATACGGAGGAATACTAACAATTGTTCTTATAGGTTACTTCTTGACCACCAATCTGATAGGTGTTTCTGGCAATAGTGCCATTGGTTGGTTAACGTATATTTTTTACGCTTTCGTGATTTTTTATGGGCTTTCGCAATCTAGAGAAACCTTGGAGAGCTATCGGGAAAAGTTTTTGTTCGGTGTGCTGGTTAGTGCCATTGGCGCAATACTTAGTTCCATTTTTATGTTCATCTATCTAAAATTTGTAGACGATTTAATGATACGCACTGCCATAGCTAATGAAATCGGAAATTTAGATAGCAATAGCGCAACTTATGAGCAAACTGTTGAAGCACTTAAAACTGCAATTACTCCAGCCTTTTATCTGCTTTTCGGAATGATTTCAGGAACAGTTATTGGCAGTCTTTTATCACTTCTGATCCCACTGACAATAAAAAAAGGGAAAAAAGAATGAGTTTGGTCTATCTCCGAAAATTAGCACAATTAGGTTTTAGAAAATGCAGGAAATTAATTTTAATGGGTATGTTCTTTTCAGCGGGTTGTTTTGCACAAGAATCAAACAGGGTACTTAAGCAAATCAATTTATCGGGTACTGGTTATAAATTGGGTTTGCAGCATGGTACGCAATTAAAAGAAGAAATTGGGGCGCTGGTCATAGCCTGGAAAAAAAATACCAGCGATCAATTGGGCAAAGACGCAGATCAAGTAGTGGCAGAATTCTTTGATTATGCAAATTTCACGAACAGCATTAAACAATGGACGCCAGAACTATACGAGGAAATCATTGGGATAGCTGATGGTGCCGACCAAAATTTTCGAGATGTATTCGTTCTCAATTTGTTGGATGAATTCTGGGTATATGTGAATAATATTCACAACCATCACTGCAGTGGAATGGGGGTGCCAGCTATTGATGGAAATCCGGGATACCTTTCCCAAAACATGGACTTGGAGAATTATACGGATGGTTTTCAATTGTTGATGCGTTTGGAACGTTCCAAAAAGAGACCAGAACAACTTATTCTAACACAACCAGGGCTTATTGCACTTAATGGGTTAAATGAAAAAGGAATTGGGGTGTGCGTGAATACTTTGATTCAACTAAAGTCCAATGCTACCGGACTACCTGTTGCCTTTGTCATACGTAGAATCATCAACTCCAAAACCAAGATAGAAGCGTTGGATTTTATTAAAAAGGTGAACCATGCTTCGGGACAAAACTATATTGTAGGGATAAAAGATGAAGTTTTTGATTTTGAGGCATCTGCAAACAAAGTCGAACGCTTTATTCCTGAAAATAGCAATGGAGCTGTATACCACACCAATCATCCTTTGGTAAACAACGATTTAAAAGCTTGGTTTGAAGCGTATAGTCCAGAACTTCCACAGGGTGTAAAGTCTCTAAATACCGACAGTCATTACCGATTTAGAGCTCTTGAAAAAAGGATGAAGGTTAAGAAGGAAATTACCGATCATTCGCTAATTGCTGCGTTGCGATCTAGGGATCACAAAAACAACCCTGTTTGTAAAACCAATGTTAAAAATGGTCAAGGCTTTACGTTTGCATCCGTGGTAATGACTTTGTCAGAACCGCCAACACTTCAAATTGTATCGGGACCACCGGATGAGTCGGAATTTATGACGATTCAATTTACTGAAAATGAAAACTAGAAAATTGTAGGGTCAGAATCATTAAAACTAATAAAAGAATTCATGATTAATAAGAAGAATATTGTGCAGCTGCTTTTTGCTTTCGTTGTTTTATACAGTTACCAAGAAGTAACTGCCCAGACCAAGGTAAATGTGTTGGATAGCTATGAAAACGCGGAAACACCTGTGCTGTTTTACCCTGGGGCTATTTCGATAAACGGAATACAATGGAACAATGCTTTGAGTCAGAAAAATGAAATCATATTCTATTGTCAACAACTACCCACCCGTGCACGATTGGTGTATCAAGAATTCAATGGTAGAAGTTTTGATCCGCCTGAGACTATTCCGTTCGATACCATTTATAATTATTCTGATCCCTACCTTAATTCAAAAGGCGATCATATGATATTTATGGCCAATATCCCATATCGGATAAGTCAAGATAGTGTCACATCCAATTTTCAACTTTGGCAATCGCATCAGGTGAATAAAAAGTGGAGTAAGCCGGAAATTGTTTTCCCAACTGCGGGAAGTGTAGGTTACCCTTGGAGGGCTAATGACGGCACTTTGTTTTTTTCCATGATGCCGTTGGATGGTAGTGGCAAATCCAATATTTATTATGCGTCTTACAGCAATAAAAAATATGGCGCTCCTCGTGCACTACCTGATAATATCAATTCCAAAAATAGATTTGAAGGCGATGCTTATATTTCGCCAGATAAGAACTTTTTGATATTTGTGGGTTTTGATAGGTCAGATAGTCAAGGATACTCAGATTTGTACATCACTTTTAGAATAGGTGAAAATCAATGGACAGACCCTAAATCCTTGGGAAGCAATATCAATTCAGCAGGATATGATGGTAGCCCATATGTGACGGATGATGGTCGATTTTTGCTGTTTACCAGCAGTAGGAACAGTCCCGGAAATAGCAGCTTTTTTAATACCTACATTGTTCGGTTTGATAAAACAAATTATATAGATTGAACTAAATTAAATCAGTTTAACGCTTTCGATTTTTTAGTCTACAGATAGATTAGTTTACCCCCATTCTTTTTAGTGCATCCTTTAAATGGATTAAGATATTATTTTGATATTCTTTTTTATGTACTTTAATTTCTTTCTTAATTCCTTTTTCAAGTTGTAAAGTCATTTTTTTATCGATGGTTTCTCCCCTATTGATAACAATATGAATATTTTTTAGATGGGAGATGTCCAGCAATGGGTTTTTGTTAAGTATCAGAATACTAGCTATTTTTCCTTCGGAAATACTCCCATATTTGGATGTGATGCCCAAGGCTTTACAAGGATTTATAGTTGCTGCCCGTATAGCATTGAGGTTGGATATTCCTAATTCATTTACCATTAATTCCAATTCCATATGTAGACTACTTCCGGGGAGCAGACCTGGAACTCCTAAATCAGTTCCAGCTAAGAGAGTAGAGGGGTTCAATATTTTTTTTGAGAAGTTGTTGAATACAGTATACAAACTATCCCATTGCATAGGGGATTCCAAAGCCTTGATAGCATCAAATACTCTCCAGTTTTCATCCAATTCAGGACTCACAAATTCCGATGCTGCTGCCGGTAATGAATCTTTGATTCTAAAGTCTACTAGGCGAGTAGCTTTAGTTGCAATAAGAGTAGGTGTAAAAAATGGTGAGTTTCTTTTGAATGCCTGAATTATTGAATCTCTTTTGGATGGACTTGCCTTGAGAACCTGAAAGAATAATGCATGCTCAACTGAAAACAAGCCTGATTCTAAAGCGTGTACAATATCTAAGTTTGGTTCAATATGGCCTACCAGCCTCATTCCCTTTACTTTACACGCCTTTGTTATGGCAGATAAGGTTGCTTTATCTTTAACAGTTCTGACTTTTATAAAGCGAATCCCCTCTATGTATAGAGAATCAATGGCCTTGTTTATATCTACTTCAGAATCAATGGGAATTCTAGATTTCACAAATTCAGGCCCCATTAAGGTCTGGACAAGTTGATAAAAAGCTTTGGATTCCAAAATAGGGCCTGGCGAATATATTACTGGCCAATTGGAGCTGTTTTGCGTCTGCCATGTTTTGAGTTTATTCCAATCACCACCCATATCGCGAACACCCGTGACTCCATTGATTACGAACAAAGGAAATGAAGAGCTTCCAAGATTAGTGAGATGTACATGCATATCCCAAAGCCCTGGAATCATATATTTACCTCTTAGATTTATTCTTTTTCGGGCATTAACAAAAGGTTTAGAACCAATACTCTCTATGTACTCACCATTTAAAAGGATGTTTTGGTTTTCATTGATAGTACCAGATAGTACATCAATTATGTTTACACCTTCTAAGGAGACGGTTTGGGAATATGTGTTAATGCCTACTAGAATTATAAGAAATGATAATCTCATCGATTGTTTTGGGCAAATCTTATAAGAAATCCCGTGGTAGTTATCTGAAATCATGATTCCAGATATATTTTTTTGGAATCAACCCTTAAAATCTTTCTTGTATTGCATTGGTGTTTTTCCCGTAATTTTCTTAAACCAGAAGTAAAAGGAATCTTTGTTGTTAAACCCAGATTCGAAAGCTACACCAATGATTTTCATATTTCTGAGCTTCTCAGACTTTAAAATTGTCTTGGCATATGCAATACGATATCCATTTATGTATTCGGAATAGTTTTTTCTCCCTAACTGATTAATGACTTGGGAAAGTTCTTTTTTATTCACATCAAGATAAATTGCTAAACTTTTTAAGGATAGATCAGGATCTAAATAAATCATTTTACGCTCCATTTCTCGTTCCAGCATTTCGAAAACTGCGATTGCTTTAGACTTAGAGAGATTATTGGAACTATACTTTATTACTGTTGGTTTTGACAGATGTTTTGGGAAAAAGAAACCTAGGTACCCAAGTATCAAAACAGTTACCGTCAATAATAGCGCATAAACTGATTCCGTCATGAAATAGCCGGTCAATAAAGAAGCCCAAAAGATGATTTGGATTAAAACCAATGCGCTTATGATAATAGGTAAAGGGTTTTTTAAGCTAATAGGCTGTTTCCTTATCATTAGAAATGAAACTAAGGTGTAACATAATAAGTGAATTCCTTTGAACAATCCAATGGGTGATTTCCAATAATCTCTAGGACCTGTATTTTCATAATCAGCTACAAGTCGGTTAGGTACACTTTCCAAATAACTATGGAAGTAGATCAAAATCACTAAAATATAAAGTAGCGCAGGTACAAAATGTAATAGGGTTTTATTGCTGAATGTTTTTTTCTTATTGTGTCCAGTAGATTTAATGTGCAATAGTAAGATGGGACCTACAATTAAAGGGGAACTAGTAGTGAAAATAAAAAATGACGGAATGGATTTATAGTATTCTGATTCAGATAAATACTGACCTATTATCCAAAGGGTTGAAGACAGAATAAGTATTGAAAACCAAGGAAAACCATCCTTTTTTATTAATCCTTGAAGTAGTAACCCAAATCCTAAAATGAATCCTTGTATAATGCCTAAGATTAATAAGCTTTCGATTGTGCTGTAATTTGCGTTTAATAGCATTGCTGTATGCTAACGAAGGGATTTTGCATTAATCTAAGTTACATAAATTTTTAACCGATATCAGATAGTTAGAATCTCTTTAAGCCGTTAATATAACTGAAGATTTTTGACGTCATCAGCTATTTGATAATAAATCCCAAATGAATAAAGTTTAAAGAATAGTAGTATATTTTATGTATCTTTCGGCTAATTCAACCTTAGTATTGCGATTTTGGAACAATCCGCCAATCTTTCTAAAGATTTCGCAAAAGAGCTTATCGTTGCTAGAACAACAGTTGCTCAAGAGCAATTCGATTCCAATGTGGAATGGAGGTTGTTTTGTGATGGAAGTGAATCTGCATTCATCAAATTATACAATCATTATTTTGATTTGCTGTATAACCTGGGCAGACAATATTCTGGTGATGCAGAATTATTAAAAGATGCGCTTCAGGATGTTTTTGTCAATATTCGAAAAAAGCGAAGTAAACTGCACAAGGTGAAATTCGTAAAAGCGTATTTGATCAAGTGCTATCGGAATAAAATAATCACTGAACAGAAAAAGCAAAAACGAAAGTCCAGATATAAATCAAATTCTGGTGCGTTTGATTTTTATTTTGCACCCTCTCATGAAAGTGTACTGATAAATACACAATTCCGGCAAGGGCAAATTCAACAGATAAAGAAATCGTTGAATAAGCTTACAAGAAGACAGAGGGAAGCATTGTATTATTTCTATTACAATGGTCTGTCTTATGCCCAAATCAAGGAAGTTATGGGCTTTTCAAGTGTTAGGGCCGCACGTAATTTGATTTACAGGTCATTGTCGCAACTAAAGAAAAACTTTCAAGATCTAAATACCAATTCTTAAAATAAACGCTTTTTCTAGGTTTGATAATTTCCTATGTAAAATGCTCCTATTGCAATTTATCTACATGAATAGGTTTTAAAAAATATAGATTCATTTACTTTTCTTAAAAAAAACTAAATTTTTTTGATGTCATATGTAAAGTTCTGATGTCATAAATATAGCACAGGCTATATCTATGGAATATCAAGAATATGAATTAGAAGATTTTTTAGCTGATCCCGAGTTTCGGGATTGGGTGTTAAAACCAGACACCACTTCACATTTCTTTTGGAAAAAATGGTTGGCAGCCAATCCTTCAAAAAAGAATATGGTCTTAACTGCAAAGGAAATTATCCTTTCTCTTGAGTTTCACGCTCAGGATGATATTGAGCTAATATATCGTGAAGAGCTATTGCAATCCGTTTTAGGAGATCAATCCATCAATTTAAAGAGAAGAAAAGCTAATAGACGATCAGCTTGGTTAAATGCTGCGGCGAGCATTTTGCTGTTGTTGAGTTTTGCTGTTGGGAATCACTATGGTACCTCAACGAACTTAAAGTATACTTCCGTACCAGTAAAACAATTGGTAAAGGAAAACCTTAAGGGGCAAAAGTCAAGGATTAAATTACCTGATGGTTCTACGGTATATCTTAACTATAATAGTCGAATTTCATATGCTTCGAAATTTAAGAATAAACGCGAAATATATTTGGAAGGTGAGGCATTCTTTGAGGTAGCCAAAGATTCTACAAGGCCTTTTTTGGTTAACTCGTCTGGTTTAGTCACACGTGCCTTGGGGACTGCATTCAATGTAAAAGCCGAAAAAGGGAAAAAGGTAGAAGTTGGCCTTGTAGAGGGTAAAATATCCGTAGGGCCAAGTTTTGGTGAAAAACAAGCTGAGATAATAGATGATACTGGTGGTAAGGCAACTTACGATGCCACCAAGGGAGAAATTGAGATTTCAGCTTACGATGACATGGATTTCTATAAATGGACTAAACGTGTTTTGGTGTTTAAGGCCGCAAGTTTTGATGAAATTGTGGAAACACTTGAAAACTGGTATGATGTGGAAATAAAAGTCCACAATCTAAATAGACGCATTACCTACACGGGAGAGTTTCCGAGTGAGAGCTTGGAAAGCGTGTTGGAACGAATTGCATTTGTGGAACAATTTTCCTTTGAAATCGATGAGGACAATGAACGTGCAATTACTGTAAGATTTAAATGAGAACTACTAACACCAGAACCTATGAGAATAAAAAACTATCCATAAGATAATTGGGCCCCAAAGAAAGTAGTGCTTTCAGTGGAGGTGAATTTATCTTCAATAACTCAATTAAAGTAAGTCAACTAAACCGATGTTAACAACATGAAATTTAAATTATCTAAAACAATCGCTATGCTCTCTAGGATATTTATTTTACAACTAATATTCTGCTATTTCGCGATGGCAAACGAGGGTTATACGCAAAGTATGAAGGACATTTATCTTGAATGGAACTCAACGAGTGAAGTCAAGGTATTGGATGTCTTCGATGAAATCGAGAACCAATCGGCTTTCAAATTCAATTACGATGAGAAAGACGTGAAAGGAAAAACAAGATTCCTGATTGCTCAAGGACCACATTCTGTTTATGATCTATTGGAGCAAATAAGTACAGAAGCCTCTTTGAATTTTAGAAGGATAAACACAACTATCGCCGTTACTCCGAGACCTAAAAAAGAAGCACCTGTTGTCATTGAAAAGGACATAGTACAGCGAACAGTAACGGGAAATGTCTCAGATGCTAATGGTGGTCCGCTACCTGGAGTTAGCATTTTGGAACAAGGGACAACCAATGGTACCCAAACTGATTTTGATGGGAATTACTCCATCGAAGTGTCCGATGGGGCGGTTTTGGTATTCTCATACCTGGGTATGTTATCGCAGAACATTTCTGTTGGCTCTTCCAACGCAATCGATGTAGTAATGCAGGAAGACGCTAGCCAACTGGATGAGGTGGTTGTTACGGCCTTAGGTTTAGAGCGTTCAGAAAAATCACTTTCTTACGCCAACCAGCAGGTTAGCACAGAAGAATTGACTCAAGCTCGACCAGTTAATGTTTTGGAAGGTTTGAGCGGGAAAGTCGCAGGTTTGTCCGTTACACAATCGGCCGCTGGTGTAGGTGCCCCGACCAAAGTATTGCTTCGTGGTAACCGTTCCATTAATGGAAGTAGTCAACCTCTTTATGTGGTAGATGGGATTTTGTTAAATGGTGACATCAATAATATTAGTCCTGATGACATTCAAGAAATATCGGTCCTAAGAGGTGCAAATGCAGCAGCACTTTATGGAAGTAGAGCGGCCAACGGCGCAATTGTGATTACAACTAAATCAGGAAAAGGTGCTCCGGAAGGTGTTTCTACTTCTGTAAGTTTTACCGCAAACTTTGCTAGTGCCATTAACCTTTTGGAATTGCAAAATGAATATGGTCAAGGAGCTGGAGGTGTATATGGCGAACAAGCTACCACTTCTTGGGGACCAAGATTCGATGGCAGCCAGGTAGCACATTGGTCCAATAATCCTGAATATCCTCTATTTGGGCAGACCTATACGTATGAAGCTCAGCCTGACAATGTTGATGATTTTTTCCAAGTTGGACATAATTTAGCTACCAATATTGGTGTTAATATCAATAGTGAAAAATCCAATGTGTTTTTAGGGTATACCTATACTGATGCAGGAGGAATTGTACCAGGAAATGATTTGCAACGACACAGTATTTCCACACGTATCAATTCTAGAGTAACGGATAAATTAACGACAGATGTAAAATTGAATTATATCCGTGATGATTTTTCCAACCAATTGGCCACAGGTGAAGGTTTTGATAACCCGGTACGTTATTTGTATAAAACGCCACGTAACATCCGTACCGAGGATTTTGAAAACTTCAGTTTTGTAAATGCGGAGGGAAAAGTTCGTCAACACTATTTTTTGCCCCAGTTTAATGGTGGTGGTAACCCGTATTGGACAATTAACAATGTCTTGCGTCCAAGAATACAGGAACGTGTACTTGGTTTGTTATCCCTAAAATATCAAATAACGGACGACCTATATATATTAGGGCGTTCCGCATTGGATAGAGATAGCTATAGATCAGAGATTCTACGGTCAAATGATACCTATACGGTGGCACAATTTGGTAGTTATCGCAACGAACAACAGGTGATATCAGATTGGAATACCGACGTGCTTATAAACTTCAACAAGAATCTTTCCGAGGATTTTAGTATAGATTTGAATGCAGGTGCCAACCTTAGAAACTTCCGAAGAGATAGACTATGGGGAGAGGGATCTAATTTTTCTATTGAAAACCTCTTTGCACTTGGGAATACACAAGACCCCACGGCACGTGAAGAATTTGAAACATTTGAGACACAATCAGTTTATGCATTTGGGGAATTCTCCTATAAAAATGCAGTGTATCTGAATATAACGGCAAGGAATGATTGGAGCTCCACACTTCCAGAAGATAATCGTTCATATTTCTATCCATCTGTTGGTTTAACTGCAGTGGTAACTGATTTGTTTGATGCTGATTTTGGTCCAATGAGCTTCTTGAAATTGAGAAGTAACTGGGCAGAAGTGGGTAACGATACTGATGCCTTTTCATTATTCCGACAAGCAAATATTATTGCTGGAACGGGTGAATTAGATGAAGTATTGCCGAATCCAAATCTACGTCCTGAAACAACGCGGTCTTTAGAACTTGGATTTGATTCTCGTTGGATGGAAAATCGTTTACGATTTGACTTTACTTGGTTCAAGACCAATACTTTTGATCAGATATTTGCAACACCAACACCTGTCGCATCTGGAATCGCCAGTCGTTTCCAGAACGGAGCAGATATTCAGAATAAAGGTGTTGAGATTATATTGGGTGCAACGATTATCGACAATCCAGATTTTACATGGGACTTGGATGTGAATTTTGGAACCAACGAAAGCGAGGTTTTGGCGATTGCCGAAGGTTTTGACCGCTTGACGACCAATAGCGACTTTATTAGAGACTATGTTTTACAAGTTGGCGGAGAATTTGGAGATATCTACTCCCGTGGTTTTCAAAGAGATGATCAAGGCAGGGTACTTATTGACGACTTGGGCTTGCCCTTGATCACACCAGGAAGAAGCGACGTGTTAGTCGCAAATTTCAACCCTGATTGGTTGGGTGGTGTTCGAAATTCTTTCCGTTACAAAAATTTCAACTTCAGCGCATTGATAGATATTCGTCAAGGAGGTACTGCGACCAATTTCACTGATGCTATTTTAGCTCGTGATGGGGTATTGGAATCAACCCTTCAAGGAAGAGAAGGTGGGTTGATAATTGGTGAGAACTTTTTGGCAGGTGAGACAGCGATTGTTCAATCAAGTGGAGCAGCAAACAATATCTCAGTTACCGCTGAAGACTACTGGAACCGTGTTGGAGGTAGAAATACACCTGTAGGTGAGGCTTTTGTTACTGACCTGTCCAACGTTAGACTAAGAGAATTGGTGATTGGCTACTCTGTACCCCAGAGTGTGTTGTCCAAGACTTTTATAAAGACAGCAAATGTTTCGTTCGTGGGAAGAAATCTTTTCTTTATCTCAAATAAAGCGGAAAGTTTTGACCCAGATTTGCTTGCTAGTACAGCAAACAATGCAGAAGGTACGTCTGCTTTTCCTTTACCAACGACAAGACAACTTGGTTTATCAATTAACTTTGGATTCTAAAAAAACTGTAATTTAAAAGAAAAAACATGAGAAGAATTATCAAAAAATTATTTATGGGCATGATGCTGGCAGGATTTCTGCTGGGATGCACAGATGACTTTACAGAAACAAATACTGATCCAAAAGTTCTGACAACTGATGGTGTGACCCCTGCAGATTATCCGCTATTTGTAAAAAGGGCCTTATATACACCAAATTTTATGCCTTTTGATGCGGCAAGGGGACCTTTCCAATTATGGCAATCCTTGTTTTCAGATGTATATGCCAATTATTTTGCAACAACAGCACCTAACTTTGATAGTGATCAATTCATATTAGTTGGTGGTTGGCTCAATGGCGCATATCGCTATTTTTACAGTAGATCTGCACCTCAGATAAAATACGTTGAGGATACTGCTGAAGAGTTGGGCTTTGAGTTGGAGAATGCGATGATGAAGGTATGGAGAGTATATGCATACCATAGAGTTACAGATTATTGGGGGCCGATTCCTTATTCCAATTTTGGAAATTTGGAAAATACGGTTTCATATGACTCTCAAGAAGCCATTTATAATGACTTTTTTACCACACTGGCCGAAGCGACAACTGTTTTGCAGGCCAATGCAGGAACAACTTCCTTTTTAGGAGCAAATGATGTCCTTTTTGGTGGTGATGCGAGCAAGTGGCTAACATTTGCAAATACGTTACGTCTTCGTTTGGCCATGCGAGTTAAGTATGTAGCTCCAGGCTTGGCGCAATCCAATGCGGAAGCCGCAATTGCTGGTGGTGTGATGATGTCCAATGATGACAATGCATTAATCCAAACAGATTTAAATTTCACAAATAGTTATACCACAATTACGCAATGGGGCGAATTCCGTATGAGTGCTGATATGGAAAGCATCCTTAAAGGATACGAAGATCCTAGGGTTGCAACTTATTATGCTCCCGCTGCTTCTCCAGATGCAGCAGATGACCCTGTAGGGGTAGAATTTCCATACGAGGGAATGCGAAATGGCCAGACTGCATCAGCAAAGGCAACAACGCCTTTCAATGATTTAGCGTCAAACATGGCAGGTCCATACACTGCTGGGGGGGATCCAGGACCAACTGTAATTGTTATGGCTGCATCAGAGGCATACTTCCTTAGGGCTGAAGCCGCACTTGAAGGATGGGCTGCAGGAGGTACATCTGAAGATCTTTACAATCAAGGAATCACTCAATCACATTTGCAACATGGTTATGATGGTACCAATCTTTCCGGAAATGATTATGTAACGAGTGCATTGATTCCTGCAGCTGTTGATGGAGCTAATCCTGCTGTTTCGTCCGTTCCTGTAGCCTATAATGCTGCCGGCACCTCTGAGGAACAATTGGAACAAATTATCACACAAAAATGGATTGCCTTATGGCCAGATAGTGCTGAAGCCTATGCTGAGCGTAGAAGAACTGGCTATCCAACACTCTTTAATAGATTAAATTCGCTTAACCCGGATATTGCAGTAGATGAGATTCCAAGAAGGATGACCTATACTGCCACGGAATATGCCGACAATACAGATGCTGTTAATGAAGCGGTATCTTCTTTGTTAGGCGGCCCCGATCTTGGTACCACTAGACTATGGTGGGACGCTAAAAATTAGTTTTGAGTTAGGTTTAAGTTCCGAAAATACCAATGCTGTTTATAGCATTGGTATTTTTTTCTATCATTGTTTGTTCCTAGGGTCACATTCACCTGGGGTGTCTTAATATAACCTAATCTTTAGATATGCATTTTTTTCGCTTAAAGTTTTTTTTGTCGGGCCTATTCTTGCTTTCCGTGCTTTCTTGTTCTAACCCTGGAAACGATACCATGTTTACACTAATGCCAGCAAATAAGACAGGAGTCAAATTTGTGAACAAGCTGTTGGAAACAGAAGAATTTAATGTCCTCGAATATAGCTACATGTACAATGGAGGAGGCGTCGCAATTGGAGATTTAAATAATGATGGTCTTTTGGACATCTATTTTACTGGAAATATGGTTGGTAGCCATCTATACCTTAATAAGGGGGATTTCGTATTTGAGGAAATTGCAAAAGAAGCAGGTGTGTTCGCAGATGGATTTTGGAATACAGGAACCACAATGGCTGATGTCAATGCAGATGGCTTATTGGATATTTACGTATGTCGATCAGCAGCGAAAAGTCCCCATAAACGTCACAATCTGCTATTTATAAATAATGGCGACCTTACATTTACAGAGAGTGCCGAAGCATTCGGTTTGGATGATACAGGGTATACGACGCAAGCGTCCTTTTTTGATTATGATAACGATGGAGATTTGGATTTATATCTTCTTAATCATTCAACCCAGGAATATGCAGGCTTTGATCGAATAACATACAAGCTCAAAAATCGAAAAAACGAGGCATATTCGGATAAACTTTACAAAAATGAGAATGGTTGGTTTTATGATGCCAGTGGCGAAGCAGGTTTGGTATCCAACGTTCTCGGCTTTGGCTTAGGTGTATCAGTTTCTGATGTAAACAACGATGGTTGGTTGGATATTTATGTTTCCAATGACTATAATGAACAAGATTACCTCTATCTCAACAATCAAGATGGAACATTCTCCGAAAGTTTGGAGGATTATGTAGGTCATACATCCTTGTTCTCAATGGGCAGCGATATTGCCGATATCAATAATGATGGGTTTACGGACATTATGACCTTGGACATGCTCCCAGAGGATAATTACCGCCAAAAAATGGTTTCAGGCCCAGATAATTTTGAAAAGCATAGTCTGCTGGAAAAGTCGGGATTTTATAATCAGACCATGCGCAATATGATGCACTTAAATAACCACGGAAATTCCTTTTCGGAAATAGGGCAATATTCAGGAATATCAAATACGGATTGGAGTTGGGCGTCTCTTATTGCTGATTATGACAATGACGGCCATAAAGATGTGTATGTCACCAACGGTTACAAACGTGATTATACCAATATGGATTTCATCAATTATGCTGTACAGGAAAAATTGAATGAAAATAGAACAGGACAAAAAACAGCTATCACTGAGTTACTTACCAATATGCCTTCGGCAGTTGTGGAGAATTACATGTTCCACAATAATGGCGATCTAACTTTCACTAAGAAAAACTTGGATTGGGGGTTGAATCAAAAGTCATTGTCAAATGGTGCCGCCTATGGCGATTTGGATAATGATGGCGATTTGGATCTTGTGGTAAACAATATCGATGAAAAAGCCTTTATCTACAGAAACAATAGCGAGCTTCACCTCAATAACAATCATCTCAAAGTCAAATTGATTGGCAATAAATGGAATAAGTTTGGTGTAGGTGCCAAGGTGGTTTTGGAACAAAATGGAAAATCCATGGTACAGGAAATGATACCTAGTCGTGGATACCAATCTTCCATGCCTTACAATTTGATTTTTGGTTTAGGCACAGATTCTATTGTTGAGCGTGTTATCGTGAATTGGCCAGATGGTAAGATTCAGGAGCTGAAAAATAGTAAGGCCAATACAACACTAGAGTTCTATCAAGTCGAAGCGGTTACCATCCTTGAAAGTACCATCAGCGAAGAAGCAAAAGGTTTGTTTTCCGCCACGGAACCAGGTAAAATGGCTTTTGAGCATAAGGAAAATGAATACAACGATTTTAAACGAGAGCGTTTGTTGCCGCATCAATTATCAACCCAAGGTCCTAGAATTGCATACGGGGACGTTAACGGAGATGGTCTTGACGATGCATTTATTGGAGGGGCGAAGGGAAGTTCCGGTGAGTTGTTGGTGCAAGACAAGACTGGAAATTTTGTAGCGCAGAACAACGGGTTTCTTAACCAAGATATAGATTCAGAAGACATAGGGGCCCGCTTTTTTGATGCCGATGGTGATAGGGACTTGGACTTGTATGTGGTGAGTGGGGGTAATGCTTTTGAACCAGACGACCCAGCACTGCAAGACAGACTTTATCTTAATAATGGACGTGGTCAATTTAGGAAAAGTACAAGTAGCTTACCCCAAATGCTTACTAGTGGGTCATGTGTCAAATCTGGCGATATTGATAATGACGGCGATATGGATTTATTTGTAGGTGGGCGATTATCTCCTGGCGCTTATCCTACTGCACCACGTAGTTATGTATTGCTCAACGACGGTAATGGAAAATTTGAAGACCGTACTAAAGAAATCCACCCAGATTTGGAATACCCAGGAATGGTGACTGATGCCTTGTGGACAGACTACAACGCAGATGAACAACTGGATTTGATTCTCGTTGGTGAATGGATGCCAATACGGTTCTTTTCAGGGAATGGAAACAAATTAGAAGAAGTGACCAATAGTACTGGTGTAACCAATAGTGAAGGGTTTTGGAATACAATTGCAGAAGATGACTTAGATGGTGATGGCGATATGGATTATGTACTCGGAAATTTTGGGTTGAACTCCCAACTTAAAGCATCACCTGAAGAACCTGCCACGCTTTATGTTAAGGATTTTGATGACAATGGATCTATAGATCCCATTCTGTGCTCCTACATCATGGGCGAAGAGTTTCCTGTTTTTTCAAAGGATGACTTGGTAGAACAATTAAATGGTTTGAAATCCAAATACGTCAACTATGAGGATTATGCCAATGAAAAGATCACAGATATATTCTCACCTCAGGATTTGGAGTCCAGTTCGGTGATGCAGGTCAAAAATTTTCAGAGTAGTTATTTGGAAAATTTGGGCAGTGACCAATTTCAATTTACAGCATTGCCAAAAGAAGCTCAATTGGCTCCGGTATATGGAATTTTAATCGAAGACTTTAATAATGACGGAAACCTGGACCTATTGTTAGGGGGCAATTTCTTTGGTACTCGTGTGAAGTATGGAAGATACGATGCGAACAAAGGAACCTTATTATTGGGGGATGGCAAAGGTAATTTCGAAAATGCGAATCCAGTTGAATACGGACTGAATGTTGAAGGCGAGGTTCGGGATATAGCACTATTGGAATTGGCCAATGATTCCAAGCTGTTAGTGTTTGTAAAAAACAACGCACCGCTTGAAACCCTGCTTTGGGCAAACTAATCTATAGACACAACCAACTAAAACCAATAGGATATGAGAACACTATTCAGAAAACCAACTGATAAGTCTAGCACTAGATTGTATGGAACGCTGATGCTATTGTTTTTGATACCGTGTTGGTTACTTTCCCAATCAGCAACAATTACTGAGGAAATACGTCAATTGGATACCTATGGATTTGATTCGCCGAACCCTGTTCCAATACTAAATGAGAACCCTAAGATATTTCCATACTTCAAATATGAGGGCTATTCCCATACTGCACAAAAAAAAGGATGGAAGGTTGTAAAACTTGAAAATGAATTCATAGAAGTATATGTCTTGCCAGAAGTTGGAGGAAAGGTCTGGGGAGCAATAGAGAAAAGTACAGGAAATGAGTTTTTGTATCGCAATGAGGTAGTGAAATTTAGAAATATTGCCATGCGAGGCCCTTGGACCTCTGGAGGAATCGAATTCAATTTTGGGATTATTGGACATCACCCATCAACCGCTACACCCGTTGATTACAGTACTAGGAAGAATGATGATGGAAGTGTAAGCTGTGTAGTAGGAAACCTTGATTTGCCTTCAAGAACATATTGGCAGGTAGAAATCAAGTTGGAAGGGGACAAGGCCTATTTTGAAACCAATGCCTCTTGGTATAACGGAACACCTTTAAATCAGTCGTACTACAATTGGATGACTGGTGCGGCACCAACTGCTGATGATTTGGAGTTCTTTATTCCTGGGAATGGCTTTTTGGAACATGATGGAACATGGCGTAAATGGCCTATTGATGACAAAGGCAGGAATTTGGCGATGTACCGCAATAACAATTTTGGGCCTGCTAAATCCTATCATATTGTTGGGGATTATCAAAATTATTTTGGAGGATACTACCATGATCGAAAAGTTGGATTTGGACACCTTTCTTCATATGAAGAAATGCCTGGACAAAAATTGTGGTTATGGGCGTTGTCAAGAGCAGGGGGTATATGGGAAGACCTATTGACAGACACAGACGGGCAGTACATAGAATTTCAAGCAGGCCGTTTGCTCAATCAGTATTTTCCAGGGGCGGAAAACCCAGTTTCCCAAGCAAATTTTGACCCATACATGATGGATTCTTGGAACGAAATATGGTTTCCAATAAAGGAAATTGGAGGTATGGAAGCCGTATCTGAATATGGGGTGCTTAACGTTGAACGAAATGGAGCTAGCGCCACACTGGGTATCAATGCGCTTCAGGCTTTTGACCAGCCATTACAAATTTTTGTCAATGGAGAACAAGTATTTTTCCAAGAAAATTTACAAATGAATCCAATGCAAGTGTTTGAGCAATCCGTTGATTGCAAGGATGATGACACATTGGCTATTTATTTAGGGGCGGACAAATTAGTCTATACTTCAGAAAAGAAGACCATTCTTAAAAAAGATTTCAAATACAATCCAAAGGTAGCTGCTTCAAAGATTGAGAAATTGTATCACGAGGCGTCTGAAGCAATGAAATACCGAGAATATGCCTTGGCAGAAGAAAAACTTCAAGAGTTATTCAAATTAGATGCTTTTCATGCTAGAGCCCATACACTTATGGCGGAAGCTGAATATAGAAAAACCAGATATTCAAATGCATTGGGGCATACAGCTAAGGCACTGCAATTGGATATTTATGATCCCAAGGCCAATTATCTATCAGGACTTGCCTATTGGGCTCAAAATGACGCTGTAAATGCGCTGGAAGCACTTGGTTGGGCAGCAAGATCCATTCAATTTAGATCAGCAGCATACGCCGTCATGGCGGAAATTTACATGCATGGGAAAAATCTGGAAAAGGCCGTGGAATACGCTGAGAAATCATTGGCATTCAACACCTACAATCTTAACGCAAGACAAGTGTTGCTGGTAGCAAGTAGAATTTCGCAAAACGTAGATGAAATCCGAAATCAGCTTAGACGTATTGCTGAAATAAGTCCGATAAACCATTTTGCTAACTTGGAAGCCCTAAAATTAGAAGGTAAGTCAACCTCCCAAATCCTTCAAAATGTTCAGAATGAATTTGGAAATGAGACCATTTTGGAGTTGGCCATAACATACCTGAATTTGGGACAAGAGCAAATGGCAGAAGAGCTTTTAGCTTTAAACACTGACGATAGTAAATCTAAACTACTGTTAGCTTATATAATGGCTAACACCAATTCTTCAAAAAGTGAAGTATTGTTACAGGAAGTGGCAGCGGCTTCACCTGATTTTGTCTTTCCGTATCGTCGTGAAATGGTTCCTGCAATGGAGTGGGCAGTCAATAGCAATACTAATTGGAGGTTCAAGTACTTTCTAGCGCAAAACTATATGGCGGTGGGACTGAAAGACAAGGCCCTAAAATTGCTTGTAGCATGCGGAATGGAGTCAGACAATGATGCTTTTTACAAGTTTAGGGCAGAATCGACTACCATGGCCAGTTATGATGCTAAGTTGGAGGATTATCAAAAAGCAGTGTCCCTAAATACCGGATATTGGAAAAACTGGGACGATTTAATGCGCTTTTACTTATCCCATTATAAAATGGCGGAAGCTGTGGTTTTAGGTAAAAAAGCGACCCGAAAATTTCCGGACAACTACAATTTGGGATTGAGTTATGCAAAAGCTTTAGTTGGGAATAGATCCTATTCAAAAGCGATAAATGTATTGGCCGAATTGAACATTCTTCCTTTTGAACATGCATCTGAAAGCAAGAGAATTTATGATCAAGCTCATGTGTTTTTAGCCAAAGAGTTAATGGGTAAAAACCAATTTAGCAAGGCAAATACACTTTTAGAAACTTCAAAAGCATGGACGGAGAATTTAGGAGTAGGGGCACCATACAACCCTGATACCAGGATGCCTGATTATTTGCTTGGAATCAATAACCAAAAACTGGGAAACAACCAGGAGGCGCAAAACTATTTCAAGAAGGTTGTGGATTATGATGCTGCCGGCACGATCAATTTGAATACCATATTTACCTTATTGTCTTTGGATAAGTTGGGCGCTACGGCGAAAAAGGAAGCACTTTTGGATAAAATTGAAGCGGCTACTTCAACTAACACCAATGCTCAAAACGTATTGGCAATGTATCAAAAAGATTTTCAGACAGCGCAAAGCCTGGTGGATGCAAAGAAACTGGATCAAAGACGGCTCGAAATCATCAAATATGCCATAAATAATTAGTAGATACCTTTCTAATATATCGGCGTTACGAAATAATTACGAAAACCTTTTCGAAAACTTTTCGTAAAATGGATTGATTTTTAAGAAGCTGTAAATCAGAAGTATACAATTGTCATAACCACCTTACAGCTATACCAAGGAAAGCCAAATTCAGGTTTTGTTTGCTGTCAAAAGTGTTTTTCGATATCGCATTCTTTACATTTGATAGGACTCAACAAATTCGTAATCAATGTATTATTTAGGAATCGATCTCGGAAGCTCTTCGATAAAAATTGCCTTGGTAGCACAAAGTACTGGTAAGAGTGTTATGGTCGTTCAAGAACCCGAGCAGGAAATGTCCATGCATGCCCCTGAAAAGGGCTGGGCAGAGCAAGATCCCGAAACTTGGTGGAATTTGGTGTGTCAAGGTATTTCAAAAATCCTCCAATCGGCTTCAATCAAACCAAAAGATATTCTCGGAATCGGAATAGCTTATCAAATGCATGGTTTAGTAGTAGTGGATACGGAAGGGAAACCGCTGAGAAATTCCATTATTTGGTGTGATAGTAGAGCTGTGGAAATTGGAAATCGGGCATACCATAAAATTGGCGCTGCTAAATGTGATAGCGAGTTATTGAATTCTCCAGCAAACTTCACTGCGGCCAAATTGGGTTGGGTCAAGGAAAATGAATCGGAAACCTATAAAAAGGTGCATAAGTTCATGCTTCCGGGGGATTACTTGGCATTCAAATTCACTGATGATTATCAAACTACAATTTCTGGGCTGTCTGAAGGAATTTTTTGGAATTTTCAAGATGAAGATGTCTCAGAAGATATTTTAGATGCATTTGGGATTTCAAAAACGTTGGTACCAGAAGTAGTGGATACATTCGCTGTACAAAGCAGTGTGTCCGAGAAAGGTGCCAAGGAGAGCGGCCTGTTGAAGGGGACACCCATTTTATATAGGGCTGGTGATCAGCCTAATAATGCCCTTTCTTTAAATGTGTTCAATCCTGGTGAAGTTGCGGCCACAGGTGGAACTTCCGGTGTTGTTTATGCAGTTACCGATAATCTTTCAGTGAAGGAAAGCGCAAGGGTGAACAATTTTGCCCATGTGAATTATCTCAAAAACACCCAACGCAATATTGGCAAATTGCTATGTATTAATGGAGCTGGTATTCAGTACAGATGGTTGCTGAATAATTTATCGGTATCATCCTATGAAGAAATGAACAGCTTGGCCGGGGCTATAGCTATTGGGTCCGACGGTGTTTGTGTTATTCCTTTTGGTAACGGCGCAGAACGCATGCTGTTAAATCAAGATGTAGGTACAAGAATCTTGAATTTGGATTTAAATCGGCATACCAAAGCGCATTTATGTAGGGCAACACTTGAAGGAATTGCGTTTTCATTCGTTTATGGCATGGAAATTCTGAAATCGGATGAAATCGCTGCTAACGTAATACGGGCGGGTAATGACAATCTTTTTCGTTCGGAAATTTTTTCAAATACCATCGCAACATTGATACAACAGGAGATAGAAATTTACAATACCACTGGGGCAATAGGAGCTGCTAGGGCTTGTGAAATTACAACAAATGGATACCAAAGTTTTTCAAAATATATGGAAAACGACCATGTGATGACCTATATGCCCTTTAAGGATAAAAAGGCATATGAGTTGGCATATAATAATTGGAAAAAAGAATTAGACTTAATCATAAACAAATCGTAAAATGGCACTAATTGGAGATACGGAATATTTTAAAGGGATTGGTGAAATCATGTATGAAGGAAAGGAATCGGACAACCCCATGTCCTTTAAATTTTATAACCCAGAGCAAGTAGTGGCAGGGAAAACCATGCGTGAACATTTTAAGTTTGCTATGGCCTATTGGCATACACTATGCGGAACTGGTGGAGATCCTTTTGGGCCTGGCACCAAAGAGTTTCCATGGGCAACCGCTACTGATCCAGTAGAGGCTGCAAAACAAAAGGCCGACGCGGCTTTTGAGTTTGTAACAAAAATGGGCTTTGATTATTACTGTTTCCACGATTATGATTTGGTAGATGAGGCCAAGACATTAAGTGAGTCTGAAAAACGAATTCAGGAAATCGTGGCCTATTTACAGCAAAAACAAGAAGCGTCTGGTGTCCGATTGTTGTGGGGAACTTCCAACTGTTTTTCGCATCCTAGATACATGAACGGGGCCGCGACCAACCCTAATTTTGATGTTGTGGCTCGAGCCGGCGCTCAGGTAAAAATTGCCTTGGACGCCACCATTGCCCTAAATGGGGAGAACTATGTGTTTTGGGGAGGTAGAGAAGGATATATGTCGCTTTTGAACACCAATATGAAATTGGAGCAAGACAATATCGGTAGGTTTCTAAATATGGCGAAAGACTATGCCCGTAGTCAAGGTTTTAAGGGCACATTCTTTATTGAGCCAAAACCTATGGAGCCTACCAAACATCAATACGATTTTGACTGCGCCACTTCCATAAACACCATAAAGGAATACGGTTTGGAGAATGATTTTAAACTTAATATAGAAGTAAATCATGCGACGCTAGCACAGCATACATTTCAACACGAACTTCAAGTTGCCGCTAATGCTGGCATGTTAGGAAGCATTGATGCCAATAGAGGAGATTATCAAAACGGATGGGATACCGATCAATTCCCGAATAATGTATTGGAAACCACGGAAGCTATGCTGGTATTTTTGAAAGCTGGTGGACTTCAAGGTGGCGGAATAAATTTTGATGCCAAAACGCGAAGAAACTCAACGGATTTAGAGGACATATTCCTGGCACATATTGGAGGCGCTGATACCTTTGCAAGAGGGTTGTTGATTGCGGATGAGGTATTAAGATCTTCACCCTACGAATCATTGTTGTCCAAACGCTATTCTTCCTTTGATTCTGGAAAAGGAGCTTCGTATACAGCAGGGAAACTTTCCTTGACGGATTTGTACGACTATGCTCAAGAACAAGGCGAACCTGAGCAAATCAGTGGTAAACAAGAACTTTATGAGAATATATTGAATCAGTATAGTTAAATAATTACGGGCTATGATTGGTCTGGTAGTGAATTGGTAGCATGAAAAAGACAACCCTGAAAGATATCGCAACACATTTTGGCGTTTCAATTTCAACGGTGTCCAAAGCTATTAATGACAGCCATGAAATAAGTAGCGAACTAAAATTGAAGATTCAGGACTTTGCCCAAGAAGTTCATTACCGACCAAATCATATTGCCTTAAGCTTACTCAAAAAAAGCACCAAAACCATTGGTGTGATCGTACCCAATATTTTAAATTACTTCTTTACCCAGGTGTTTTATGGGATAGAGCAGAAAGCCAATTCCCGAGGCTACGGAATCATTAGTTGTATTTCTGATGAATCGTTGCAGAAAGAGCGCCAGACTGTGGATTTGCTAAGTTCAGGAACGGTAGATGGCATAATCATGTCTTTGTCTGAAGAAACCCAAGCCAAAAAAGACTTGACCCACTTACAGGATTTGATTGAAAACCAAATTCCCATGGTGATGTTCGATCGAGTAACTGATCAGTTGGATTGTGACAAAATTGTAGTAGATGATTTTGAGGCAGGCTATAAAACCACCAAATATTTGGTAGAAACAGGCTGTAAGAAAATAGCTGTCATTTCTAGCATATCCAATTCAAGTGTTGGAAAACTTCGTGTTGCTGGGTACCAGAAAGCGCTTAAAGAAGCTAATATAACTTTTGAAGATCGATTACTGGTCAAAGTTGGTAAAAAGGACGATTTGCAGGTGTTGATAGCCCTTTTAATCGCAAATAATGACGTGGACGGTATTATTGCACTTGATGAAATTACAGCTGTTGATACATTGAACATCCTTAAACTTAAAGGCGTTCAAGTTCCTGATGAGATAGCTGTTGTGGGCTTCACCAATGGCAGATTATCCAAGTACGTTTCGCCATCGCTCACCATGGTCAGTCAACACGGTAAATATATTGGGGAATTGGCAGCGGACATACTTATTGATAGAATTGAGCATGATGGCTTAATGCCATTTACGACCAAAACCGTTAAAACCACGCTAATCACTAGGGAATCTACAAAAAACATCCCCTAATTCAATAATTCAATACAATCCAATTGGCGTTTGCTACAAAGCGTTCCGGGTCCTCCGTATTGTTGAAGACCAAATAAAGTGTTCCATTATTCAATGTAGCATTTATTGGAATGGAATAGCTTTTCAAAGCTTCATTGTTCTCATCGAAATAGGCCAATTTTGTTGACCCTATTATTTTCCCCGTTGGTGAACCTTCGCGTATTTCCAAGCGGCCTTTATAATCGTAATTGGCAACATAAAACGCAGAAAAACTAACGCTTTTTAATTGTTTTAGATCAAGATTTTCAAAGCCGATGTGACTATTGTTTCGTATGGAACCTACGAGCTCCGCCCCTCCTGCGGCCCACGTGGACAGGTCATCACTAAGAATAGAGGCCTTTTCAGCTTCAAGCTTAGGCGCTTTGAAAATCATTTGTGCACTTGTGGATAGAGAAGAGTTGGGAACATTTTCATTTCCAGTATCTAGATAGGAAGCCATCAAGACATATTTCCCGCTGTTATTGTCGCCTATATGTTCATTGAATTCCAAGGTGCCGGATAAAGGAAGAGGCTCTCCATCCAATTGTTGGTTGGGGTCAAGGGATAGGATATAATCAACCATTTTGCCAATTTCTTCAACCGATAATTGTGGGTGGGCCGACATCAAGGATTCTCCCCAAACTCCTGAACCACCTTTTTTGATTCGATCTATCAAGTAATTACGGTCTGTCTTACCATATTTATCAGCAATCTCCATATAGCTAGGGCCATTTACTTTTTCATTGATGTCATGGCATGCTCTGCAATCTGTTTCTTCCATAAGTAGCTTTCCTTCGGGCACTACGTTTTGTTGATGTCCTAGGGTTGCCTTAATCAAATCTTCCCCTTCTGGAATATAGCTGAAGGTCACTTTGATTCGTTCCTGAGGAAAGTTTTTGTCATTGGAATTTCCATCTTCCTTGTCGATGACATTCACTTGATAGGTGACTTTTTTATTATTGTAGTAAAGAGAATCAGATGGTTCAATTTTAATGTTTAGTTCTGGAGAAGTATTCCCCACTAATATCTTTGCGCTTGTTTCCGATGAGTTACCTGCCGGGTCGGAAACTTTTAGATTTACCTGATACACACCTGCTTTTTCAAAAGTATATGTTGGATTTGACGCTTTCGAATCAACAATGGATCTGTTTTCGAAGGACCATTCATATTCGAGTTTATCCCCATCGTAATCTTTGGAGGCATCTGCCGAAAACTGGATAGTCAGTGGGGCAGCTCCAATTTCTTTGTCCATTTGTAAATGGGCAACCGGTTTTCTGTTTCCGGGGATATAGGAAATTCTACTTAGACGCGCATCCAGGTTTTTTGCATTCCATTTCTGCCCGTATTCAAGAAGGTACATATTGCCATCGGTTCCAAAAAGCATGTCCATTGGATGTGAAAACTCGGTATTTGGCATAAAGGGATCCGCTTTCACATAATTCTGGGACTCATCCAGCGTAACCACATAGATCCAATCGCGCATCCATTCGTAAACAAACAATTTGTTCTCAAAATAAGAAGGAAAGGAATTCTCATTTGCATCAGGGTAATCTGCCGAATGATAGACGACACCAGCCATGGGATTTACGCCACCTTCGCCCAACCAAGGAAATTCTTCAGAATGATCATAGGAGTACCAAATCAAAGATTCTTGGGCTGGAGGAAGGTTTTGAATACCTGTATTGTTTGGTGAATCATTTACCAAGTTTTGGGGATCAAATTTTGGTCCTGATTCCAATTTGGTGAAATCGTAATCGTTGTATTGTTGGTTGTTTCCTCTTACATATGGCCAACCCCAAAATCCAGCTTTTCGAGCCTGGTCAAACTCTCCCATTCCTTTAGGGCCTCTTACGGGGTCATCTTGCCCGGAATCCGGACCTACATCACCCCAATACACAAATCCGGTCTTGGAATCAATAGAAAATCGAAATGGATTACGACATCCCATGACGTAAATTTCAGGACGTGTATTAGGCGTTCCAACGGGAAAAAGATTGCCTTCGGGAATTGAATAGGTGCCATCAGCTTCCGGTTTTATGCGCAGGATTTTACCTCTAAGGTCGTTGGTGTTGGCAGCGGACCTTTGCGCATCCCACAAAGCTCTATTGGCTCGTTCGTCAATGGGTGCAAACCCTTGGGACTCGAACGGGTTTGTATTGTCTCCAATTCCAATAAAAAGATTGCCGTTTGGTCCAAATTCCAAACCACCGCCGCTATGACAGCATTCGCGTAAAACAGGGATGTTCAGTAGTATTTTTTCAGATTTAAAATCTAGCTGACCATTGTTTAAATCAAACCTCGAAACCCGCTGTTGTTTGCTTCCATCTGCAGCGCTGTAAAACAAATAGATCCAGTTGTTTTCTTTATACTTTGGATCTACTGCTAACCCAAGTAGTCCATCTTCGTTTCCATAGAATAGATCCATGGTTGCGATTTCGGTGGTACTGGAAGTGTCAAAATTGAAAAATTTGAGATGCCCCCTTCGCTCAATAAATAAGATACCTTCGCCAGGAAGTTCTGCCAATTCCATAGGTTCGTCCAAATTAAAATCCAACACTTCTTTCACAAATCGGTTTTCTGGAGGAATTCGCTCTGTTTTGGCTTTTGAGTAATCCAGTGGGCCGTTACTTGCTACATAATCGATGCCGCCAAACAGATGTTTCAAGAAAGTAGGGTCCGAAAAAGACGCATCAGTGTGACCCATGGCCGTATAAAATGCCCTGCCTCCATCAAATTCGTGATACCAAGCTGTCGGATGATGTGGGCCGTGATCACCACCTTCATAAGAGGTTTCATCCACTTCCAATAATACATTCACATCGGAATTGAAATTTTTGAAATTGTACCATTCGTCAGTATGAATCCAAACGCTATCCAGAAATTGGGTACTACTGTGTTTATTGTCTATCACATTTATATGTGCGGTCTGAACTTCGGGATGTCCTTTAAATTGCGCTCCAACCAGTTCTGTGAACCAAGGCCAGTCGTATTCTGTGTCTGTAGCTGCATGTATACCTAAAAATCCACCACCAGCTTGAATATAGCGTTCAAAGTCAGCTTGTTGAACAGCGTCTAGAACATCTCCAGTGGTATTTAAAAAAACAACAGCATTGAAGGTTTTTAAAGAATCCTCCTCAAAATATGACGCATCTTCGGTGGTGGTAATCTTGAAATTATGATCCTTTGCCATTTGATGTAATGCGGTTAGTCCCGCTTCTATGGATGTATGGCGAAAACCTGAAGTTTTACTGAAAACTAATATTTCCCTTTCATTAGAACTGCATGAAAATAGAAAGGTCACCGTTAGAAGTGCTAATACCGATTTATAAAGATTCATTGCTGAATAATCAAAATTTCATTAAGAGAAGAAAATTAAGCAATTATATGCTACTTACTGTGCGATTTAGATCAGTGAAAAAAATTATACAAACACGATGAAGGGTATCACAGCTTTAGGTGTGCTCCAAAGAGGAGTATTGGTTTTTATTTTTTTAGATGGGAAATCAACTTCAAAATGGTAAATCCTTTGTTTGTAGGTGTTAATGATGTCAACTATTTGTTGCTTGGAGGCTTGTGCACGCCATCTGTCTAAATTCAATTGTGGAGTGTGATTTTTTGGTTACTTTTCAAATTGATTTATAAGGAAGGTGAATGAAAGGAAGTGTACAGGAAATCCAGCCATATAGAGCTGAAGGCATCGTATACCAAGCGGATAAATGTCTGCCCTTGGTTGACGCGACCCATCGGAACAAAATCAAGTCTGTGATGTTGTCTCGTCATACCTATCCCGGAGACAGATTAGACGAAAATACATTAGGCTTGAATAGTATCGGGTATTGGGATGCCCATGAACCACAGGATTGGGGACTGGATTGGCATAGAAATGAGGGATTGGAATTTCATTTTTTAGAATCGGGTACCATGCCTTATGCTCAAGAGCACAGAGAAGTACTATTGAAACCCGATTATCTGACCATCACGCGGCCATGGGAGGTGCATAAAGTGGGAAACCCCTTCGTGGGTATGGGTAAGTTTTATTGGCTTATCCTGGATTTGGGTGTACGGAGACCCCATCAGCAATGGAGGTGGCCGGATTGGATCACCATGACTCCAAAAGATCTTCAAAAGCTCACCTTGATACTAAGACAAAATGAACAATCTATTCTAAAGGTAAATAAGGAGGTAAGGACCTGTTTTATCGAACTCGGAAAGGTAATAGAAAATGACAAGCAGGGTAGCAATGCATCCAAGATTCGATTGTATATCAATTATCTATTGGTCCTGTTGTTAGATTTGTTGGATACCGATGATATAGTGTTGAACGAAGCCTTAACGGAAAGTTCAAGAAGCGTGATCTTCTTTTTAAAGGAACTGGAAAATAGTTTGGCGGAAGATTGGACTATTGAAACCATGTCGCAATCAGCTGGAGTAGGGATAACCAGATTTACTCATCATTGTAAACAAATCACGAATTTGACCCCTATGCGCTACCTTACATTGCGACGTGTGGAATTGTCCAAGAAACTGTTATTGGATTATAGGGAGCTAACGATTTCCGAGATAGCATATCAGTGCGGATTCACCACGAGTCAGTATTTTTCCTCGGTGTTTAAGAAGCATGAGAAATGCACGCCAAATCAATTCAAACAAAAACAAATGGAACTGCAGCCAGATTAGGAGGTTAAAATGCTAAAATGGTGACCTTATTCATTGAGAAATCTAGTATTGATAGTTATGTGTAAATCCAATTTTGGTGTTTTTGGCAGTTTGTTGATTCTTGTCCTTCTATTAGCGTCTTGTGGCGGTAAAAAGGAGGAAAAAGACATCAATCCGAACGAAAATATTGAATATGGGGCTTTAGCGTTTGTAGATTTATTTAACGCCACCAAGGACTCATCTGTTGCTTGTTATCGTATTCCCTCATTGATTACTGCGCCCAATGGCGATTTAATTGCTGCTATAGATGAGCGAGTACCTTCATGTGGTGATTTAAAATGGAGTGAGAACATTAATATAGTCCTTAGACGTAGTTCTGATAATGGCAAGACTTGGGGTGATATTCAACGAATAATCGACTACCCAGAAGGGCAATCGGCCTCTGACCCTTCCATGATCGTGGACGAAATGACAAATGAGATATTCATGTTCTACAATTTCATGGATCTCCAACTAGAGCCTAATGTTTACTATATGAACATGGTGAAAAGCACTGATAATGGACGAACCTGGAGTAGTCCAATCGATATAACATCCCAGATAACTACACCAGACTGGAAAAAGGATTTTATGTTTATTACCTCAGGAAGAGGATTTCAAAACACTAATGGCACATTATTACACTGTTTAGTGAATCTTGAAAAAGGAATGCATGTTTTTGGTAGTGATGATCATGGTGATAGTTGGCATCTCATCAATACACCAATCTCACCTGCTGATGAATCTAAAATCATAAGTTTGGAAAATGGCGATTGGATGGTGAATTCAAGAGTTAACAATAGCGGCTTGCGTTATGTCCATTTATCGGATGATGAAGGACGGAGCTGGTCTTCAAAACCTGATTCCACATTGATTGACCCAAGTTGTAATGCAAGCCTAATTCGCTTTACATCAAAACGAAAAGGATTCGCGAAAAATCGCTTGTTGTTTGCAAACGCCAAGTCAAAAGATGAACGTATTAATATGGTAGTTAGGATAAGTTATGACGAAGGTCGGACATGGTCTGAGGGGAAGACGATTTTTACAGGAGCTTCTGCATATCCTTCACTTACCGTATTGGAAAATGGAAACATTGGTTTGCTTTTTGAAAAAGATGAATACACCCAAAATGTATTTACCCAATTCTCTCTTGAATGGTTGACCGATGGCAAGGATCAACTTTCAAAGCCGTATCGAGTAGGGGAATAGTTGATTTAAACTACTTAAAGAATATTTACACCTGCATTTCTATAACTATCCAGGATTGGTGAGTTTGGATCTAACTCTGTGATAATCGTGTCCAGCGTAGAAATCTCACATACTTTATAGCGATTTGAGGTGTTCAATTTTTCTGAAATCGTAAGTGAAACGGTTTTTTTAGATGCCCTAATCATTGCTTTCTTCATTTGTGTGATTTCCCAATCCAGCTCACTAATACCTTTACTAACATCGATATAACCTGTACCTAAAAAACAAATATCGGCTGTTATTTCTGATAAAATGTTGATGGAACTACCTCCAATTGCTAGTTGGGATTTCCGCGACAGCTTACCGCCCACAAGATAGACCTCATAATGCTCGGGTGCATTTGCCATAAGTTCCACCGCCATGGGTAAACTCGGGGTAAAAAGCGTTAAATCCATATGTTTTGGGAACAACTTTACCAATTCCAAATTTGTGGAACCACCACTGATCAGCACAATATCTCCATCATTTAATAACGAAATTCCTTTTTGTGCGATAATGGATTTACTGCCCAACTCATAGACTTCTCCAAGGCGATTGGAATATACATTGAAACCATTGGAAACTGCTCCACCATGAACCTTCTTTAGTTTTTTCAACTCGTCCAACTCTTTAACGTCTCTTCTGACCGTATCCATGGAAACATTTAGCATGCTTGCTAAATCGGTAAGAAGAACTCGGTTTCGAATTTGAATCTCGTGTAAAATGATGTGATGTCTCTTTTCTTTATTCATACTTTCTAATTACTGCAATATAAAACGGCAATATTGCAAGATAAAACGTCAAATTAACATAATATTTGCATTTATGCAATGATTACTTGCAAGAAAACATTGCAAATACAAATTTATTGTCATAGGTTTGTTTACAACTCTCACTAAAAGAACACAATTATGAAAAAAAAATTTGATCATTTATTGTTCTTGATGTTGATTTTTTTTGTTCAAACTACTTTTGCACAGAACATTACAATTTCAGGAACGGTCAACGACAATGGAGGTCAGCCATTACCAGGGGCTAGTGTCTTCATTCAGGGGACTTCTTCGGGAGGAGTCACTGATTTTGATGGAAACTTCAGTTTTACAGCAAGTGATACCGCTGGAAAATTGTTGGTTGTCAGCTATGTTGGATTCAAGCAACAGGAAATTTCACTTACCGGTTCCGACCAGCAAATTAAAGTAGTACTTCTTGAGGATTCCAATAATTTGGATGAAGTAATCGTAGTTGGTTCCTCAATCACTCAAGAACGTAAAAAATTAGGCAATGCAATTACCACAGTAAAATCTGTAGAACTTGTAAAAGCCGCACCGCTTAATGTAACAACGTCTTTACAAGGAAAAGTACCAGGAGCACAGATTACACAGAATTCAGGTGATCCTGCAGGTGGTTTCTCCATTCGGTTAAGGGGACCTAGTACCATACAGGGATCTTCTGAACCACTTTATGTAGTGGACGGGGTTGTTGTAAGTAATTTAACCACCAATGTAACCAACTTAAATGTTTCGGCTGGTGACGCAAGTCCAGGACAAAATAGAATGGTGGATATCAATCCAAACGACATTGATAATATTAACATTCTTAACGGTGCAGCCGCTGCTGCAATTTATGGCTCCCGAGCTTCAAATGGTGTTGTGGTCATCACCACAAAAAAGGGAACCTATACTGAGGATGGTCCTGAGCTGTTTTTTAAGAGTACGCTAAATGTAAATGCTGTTCGTAAAAAACTGGATTTAAATCTGCGCGGCGAGGAATTCGAAACAATTGCGAACAGTCCGCTATCCGGAAGGTTATGGCCAATTTTTGGCTTCGACCCAGACACGGGAAATCTTACACCTTTCCGTTTTCTATCTGCCAATAAATTCAATACCACCAGATATGATTACCAGGATGCCATATTCCAGACAGGATTGGGTACGGATAATTACATTTCTATGCGGGACGGTAACGAGACCATGAATTATAACGCCTCCATTGGCTATTTGAGCAATGAAGGTATTATCAAGAATACTAAGTATAACCGCCTTTCAGCTCGATTGAATTTTAGCCATAACGTCACGGATTGGTTGTCCTATGATCTTGGATTGTATTTTGCCAATAGCAACTCAGATGAAAAACCAGATGGAAATGTGTTCTGGAGTCCAATAAACTCCGTAAACATTACCAATAACGTATTTGATCTTTCACAACGTGATGCGAATGGCAACTTACTTGCTGTTGAGAATACGCGGGTAAACCCACTGTCTATTATCGAAACCTTCGATATTACACAAAAAGTAAATCACTTCATTCCAAGTTTGCACGTAAAGCTTAATCCAATTGAGAATTTGACTGTCGACCAGATTATAGGTGTTGATACGTACAATCAAAAAGGAAACATCTTTGTGCCGATCTATCCGTACGAAAATGTTAACCCAGCTTACTTCAACTTGGGGTATCGCGGGGAAGCAGAAGCCAAGGTGTTCAATTGGAATTACGATATCAACCTTACCTATGATATTGATATTTCCGAAAAACTGAATTCGAGAACAACTGCAGGATACAGCTTCCAAGCTAGTGAGTTGGAGTTTGATGGTACCCAAGGAAGGGACTTGGACGCTTCAGGAAATCCAACAGTACCATTGCAGACTCAGCCAATCGATTCCCAATTGGATATTTTCGGGTTTTTCTTGCAAGAAACATTGTCTTTTGATGATAAGTTATTCTTGACCTTAGCAGGAAGAGTTGACGGCGCAACTAATTTCGATGAAGACCAACGTTCCAATTTCTATCCAAAGATTTCTGGTTCTTATTTAATTTCCAACGAACCTTTTTGGTCAGAAGACAGTTTTATTAATTCTGCTAGGCTTAGAGCTTCTTATGGAGAGGCGGGTAACCTTACTGCAATTTCACCATTTGAAAGATTTGGGAGTTATACTTCCAATGATTTCTTAAACGATACGACCTTACAACAAAACAATCGATTAGGAAATGAAGATTTGGTGCCAGAACGTACCAAGGAATTCGAAATAGGTGCTGATCTAAGTTTCTTTGATAATCGGGCGGGATTATTGTTTTCCTATTATAGCCAACAAATTGAAGATTTGATTGTTAGTAGGGTATTGGCACCTTCCATCGGTGGTGCTTCAAGGACCGAAAATGTCGGTACTATGGAAAATAAGGGTGTTGAAATTTATGCCAGGGTAACGCCTGTAAAGACGCAGGATTTAACCTGGAACATTACGGCAAATTACAGTAGAAACCGAAACAAAGTTTTGGAAACCATTGGAGGTGATATTACCATTGCTAATGTTGCAGGGGCTCCACCAGTGGTTCAGGAAGGGCAGCCTTTAGGGGTATTCTATGGGACCTACTTTGCTACAGACAATAACGGGGAACTTATCCTGACTGGGCCATCTACCAATGGTGTGCCAGTTGGAGTACCACAAGTTGAACGTGGTGATTTGGCTACCGGACAATCTCAAAGGGATGCCAATGGGCAACCAACAGGAGATGTTCTTAGAAGAGTGATCGGAGATCCCAACCCAGATTACATTTTGGGTCTAGGTACCGATTTGACCTACAAGAATTTCTCGTTCTCAATGTTGTGGGAATCCGTGCAAGGGTTTGACATTTTTGATGCGGACAAACGTACAAGACAAGGTGTAGGTCTGGGAAGATTGGCTGAGCAAGAGCTCACTGGCCAATTGCCTAGAGGTTACATTGCAGGAATCTACCCAATAGAAGAATTCAGGATGGAAGATGGTTCATTTGTAAAACTAAGAGAGGTGGCGCTTTCTTACGAATTTCCTTCCTTGTTCAACGACAAGTTGAAGAACACGCGAGTTTCCTTAATAGGTAGAAATCTCATTTCTTTTGATGATTTCTTCAGCTATGATCCAGAGACCAATGCAGGTGGACAATCCAACCTGTTACGGGCAGTGAACTTTGGTAACGTCCCTATTCCAGCGACAGTTGCCTTATCTGTAAGCACTAATTTTTAAAAGAAAAGCCATGAAAAATATTAAGAATCTAATTCTATTGGGCATATTAGTGGTCTTCGCAAATTCTTGTGACAAAGTTTACTTGGATCCGAATTCCACACTGGAACCAGACGTTGTAAATAGTACTGATAATTTGGTGGCCTTGATCAATGGTGTCCAGCAACGCTGGAGTACTGATAGAGCAGGAATTATCTACACCAGTGTACACCTTACCGGTTTGAATACTGGCGAGTTAAGGCTTTTAAACCCCGGAAACCTAGGGGAAAACGAAGTATTGTTGGGTGGCGATGATATTAATGGAGGAAATGAAATCCTTAATAACATTTGGACCAACGCAATGCTATGCCGAAAGGAGGCGACAACGGTAATAACGGCAGCTGATAATGCTAGTGAAGATAGTTCTGTTGCCAACTCACTTAAAGCATATGGTTTGTTTTATAGAGCTTTGGTACACGGAACTTTAATCCAATATTTTGAGAGTATACCATTGGAGATAATTGAAGATGCACCTTTTGTAAGTCGCGATGCCGTATTGCAAAATGCGATTGCTGACCTCACGGAAGCACAAGGGTACATCCAATCAGGATTGGCTGCTCAGATTACCTCTGGGGTTTTTAGTTCGGTTGACCTGGGTAATTCCGTTAATGCATTGTTGGCACGCTTCAATTTAATGACAGGAAACTATGGTGAAGCAATATCAGCGGCAAACAATGTGGATACCGCTGTACAATCAACTTGGGAATACGATGCAGCCATACCAAATCCTTTGTCATTTTGGTTTGGATCTCAAAATGTAACCCAGGCAAGAGACGTAAGTTTCACCTTGCCTGCAAGCTTAGCTCCTGACGCAGCAGATGAAAGAGTTCCATTTTATGTCACTGCGGATGATTTTAACGCGCCTAGTCCGGATTATCAAATACTAGGATTCTTTGATGATAATTTAAAGGAGATTCCGGTTTATTTACCAGGAGAGCTAATGTTGATTAAAGCAGAGGCTTATGCACGTTCCAATGATTTGACCAATGCGGTTAATGAATTGAATGATGTATTAACGAAAACGGCAGCGGGTGATACCTATGGAGTTGGTGCAAATCTACCAGCCTACGCCGGAGCTGTTGATCAGCAATCCATTTTGGATGAAATCTATCGCAACCGAAGAATTGAATTGTATTTGACAGGTCTTGGTTTGGAAGATAGCAGAAGGTTCAATAGACCAGGTCCTTCAGATGCCAATCCTGAGCGAAATCGTAATTATTACCCTTATCCAAATGCAGAACGGGACAATAATAGCAATACACCGGCCAATCCTTCATCATAAACAAAGCATTTATGCTTCATGATAAGTTAGTTTTAAGTTAGTTTGTTTCTATGCCCAAGACCTGTTTACCGGGCTTGGGCATATTTTCTTCAACTCGTCGTATGTCAAAAAAAGTTAAGTTAGGTTTGGATGTCTTGGTTAAAGACAGCAAATTGCAAGAGGATTTTAAAGGAAATGTAGCCTTATTGTGTCATAATGCTTCCGTAGATGGAGATTTAGTGCATGCAACCTATCGTTTCAAGGAAATGTTTGGGGCTAGATTTATAAAACTGTTCGGTCCACAACATGGATTTTCCACTGATGTTCAGGACAACATGATTGAAACGGACCACTCGATACACCCTTATTTTAAGGTTCCCGTATACTCACTCTATTCGGAAACACGCATACCAACGGATGAAATGCTTGAAGGTATCGATCATTTATTTGTAGATATGCAGGATGTTGGTTGTCGTATGTATACCTATATCTATACATTGACACTTCTATTGGAAAAATGTGCCACGCAAAACATTGAAGTTATAATTCTAGACCGTCCAAATCCGTTAAATGGCGTTGATTTGGAGGGGAATATTTTGGATATGGAATTCGCTTCATTCATTGGACTGCATCCCATACCTGTGAGGCATGCATTGACCATAGGCGAAGTGGCGGTCATGCATCAAAAATATTGGGCTAAAGCTTCGGCCAATTTCAGGGTTGTACAGATGAAGGGTTGGGAGCGGGATATGTATTATGAAGATACAGGTTTACCATGGTTGTTACCATCACCCAATTTACCTCGGGCGGAAAGTGCGTTTACCTTTCCCGCAACTGTAATGTTTGAAGGAACTCAGTTAAGTGAAGGCAGAGGTACAACGCAATCCTTGGAAATAGTGGGTCATCCAAGTATTGAACCCTATGGATATTTTGACGAACATCTTTCGCAGGTGATGCATAATTCTGGACTTAAAGGTTTTGCTATACGACCAATTACATTTCTTCCTACCTTCCAAAAACAAGCCGATAAACCTTGTGGCGGATTTCAAATCCATGTAACTGACAAAAGCACATTTACACCTTGGAAAGTTGGTCAATTGCTGATGCGAGAACTATACCATCATTTGGGTGAAGAGTTTCTGTGGAAGGAGCCACCCTATGAATATGATTATGACAACATGCCAATTGATATCATCAACGGCTCGGATTCACTACGGAAATGGGTAGAGAATAATGGTGAACTCGATGCACTTATTGAGATGGAGCAATTAGGGTCATATCAAGAAATGCTGCATTCCATAAAACTATATTGATATATCTAAGCTGGTAAAGTGAGTCCAATTTTGGTGTTTTCGGTAATAGCATTCTATTTTGTGCTATTGATGGTTATTTCCTATTTCACTTCCCGAAATAGGAGTGACGATTCCTTTTTTACGGGTGATCGCCAATCTCCTTGGTATTTGGTGGCCTTTGGGATGATTGGAGCAGGACTTTCTGGAGTTACATTCGTTTCCGTGCCAGGAATGGTGGGTAACAACTATCTGTATTTTTATCAGTTTATCTTGGGAAATGTGGTGGGTTATCTTTTCATCACTTTTGTATTGATACCCCTCTATTATCGATTACAGCTTGTCTCCATTTATGGATATCTAAAATCCAGATTTGGTACGAGTTCGTATCGCACAGGTTCTCTGTTTTTTTTAGTTTCACAGTCATTTGGCGCAGCGCTTCGGTTGCTTTTAGCAGCTAAGATTTTGCAATTTGCCTTTTTCGATACCATGGGCATTCCATTTTTTGCGACGGTCATCATTATTTTGATATTGGTTTGGTTGTATACCTATAAATCTGGAATTAAGACCATAGTGTGGACGGATACCATGCAAACCACATTTTTGATTCTTGGGGCTGTATTGACTATTGTGGCCATAATGCAATCATTTGATTTCACTATTACGGAGGCTTATCATGAAGTAACACATCACAAGTATTTTGAAGTGTTCAATTGGGATGGAAAATCAAGTAATAATTTCTATAAACAATTTATCGCGGGAATTTTGATAGCGATTGCCATGATGGGTTTGGATCAAAACATGATGCAAAAGACCTTGACCTGTAAAAATCAGTGGGATGCACAAAAGAATACGCTGACCTATAGCCTGATACTGGCTTTGACGCAGTTTTTGTTTTTGGGATTGGGGATTTTACTCTATCTCTATGCTGAAGAAAAAGGAGTAAAACTCTCTATCGGCGCGGAGGGTCAATTCTTGGATACGGATACACTTTTTCCAAACCTGGCATTGAACCATTTGGGTATTTGGGCAGGGATAAGTTTTCTTTTGGGAATTATTGCAGCTTCCTTTTCTAGTGTTGATTCGGCATTAACAGCATTAACTACATCTTTCACTTATGATTTTCTAGACATTTCCGAAAAAAGCAGCGAGGAGAAACGCAAATTGAAAAATCGAGTGTTGTTTGGTTTTTCCTTAGTGCTGTTTGTGATCATTATGATATTTTCAGGAAGTCGCGGGGATGTTATTTCCTTGATTTTCAATGTTGCCGGATACACTTACGGACCCTTGTTGGGACTTTATTTATTTGGAATGTTCAGTAAGATTTCGATTAAGGATAAATGGGTTCCATTGGTTTGTGTACTTGCCCCTTTGTGTACTTTCGGTGTTGGCACTTTTTTGAATAGGACACTAGATTTTGATTTTGGGTTTTTCAGTATCGCGGTAAACGCCTTGTTGACTGTAATTGGTTTGCTAATTCTTAAAAAAAATGAACATGGATAATCCCACGACAGAACGATCGTCAAATTATGACGATTTGGAAAAAATGAGCACTGAGGAGCTTCTTTCAGCGATTAATCAAGAAGATAAAACCGTACCACATGTTCTGAATAAGGCTATTCCTGCAATTCAACAATTTGTGGAAAGTGCAGTTGACAGAATGAAAAATGGTGGACGACTGTTTTATATCGGTGCAGGCACTAGTGGGCGCCTGGGAGTCTTGGATGCCTCAGAATGTCCTCCAACCTATGGAGTATCGGAAAATTGGGTGATTGGTTTGATTGCAGGAGGGGACGTCGCGTTACGGAAAGCTGTGGAAAATGCTGAAGATGATTTGGATCAAGCATGGATGGATTTACGGACCTATAAAATAAACAAGCAAGATACCCTTCTTGGGATTGCAGCTTCAGGAACAACACCCTATGTTGTAGGGGGCTTAAAAAAGGCTCGAGAGAATGAAATTGTTACGGGCTGTGTAGTTTGTAACGAAGATTCGCCAATGTCCAAAGTATCCGATTTCCCAATAGAACTCGTGGTTGGGCCAGAATTTGTGACAGGAAGTACGCGTATGAAGGCGGGTACAGCTCAAAAGTTGGCCTTAAATATGATATCAACTTCGATTATGATCAAGTTGGGAAGGGTTAAAGGAAATAAAATGGTGGACATGCAACTTTCCAACGAAAAATTGACCAAAAGAGGTGTTAAAATGCTTATGGATGAGTTGGGAGTAGATGAGCAAAAGGCCGAAGAATTGCTAGCAAAATATAAAAATGTACGTGAAATTTTGGATAGATTCGGCAAAGATGAATAGACCGTAAAACATGGAATGTACTTTGCTTACAAGCGCACTTACTTCAATTTAACTTTTAAAATGTAGCTATCTGCTGTGATGAAAAGCATACTTTCATCGGTTGAAAATGCGCAATTTGAAGTGGCTTCTCCTGTCCTGATTTTTGCCATTGGTTTACCTTTAGGGTTAAATATCCATACTCCACCAGGGCCTGTCGCAAATAAGTTACCGGAGCTATGTATTTTAAATCCATCAGGAAGCCCTTGTTCACCTTTCATGCCTACTAGGCTGCTAGCATCATAGAAAATACGCTTATTGGCTATGCTGCCAGGCTTTTCAATATCAAATTGGTACCATACGGCGTGTTTCGGGTCAGATACTGCGACATAAAGCGTTTTTTCATCTTTTGAAAGGCCAATCCCGTTAGGTTTCGAAATTGTACTGTCAAGAAGCTTTATGTTTATTCCATGCTCCACAAAATAGACACCTTGGAAACTTAACTCCTTTGAAGTGTCTTTTTCCATTCTTTCCAGGCCATATGGTGGGTCAGTGAAATACAGATTTCCAAGCGAGTCGAAAGTGCCATCATTGGGACTGTTTAGTTTTTTGCCTTGGTAATCGCCCACAATTGTTGTGAAATTTGAGGAAGGCTGATCTATGTTTGAGTTCATTCTGGCAACTCGCCGGTCACCATGTTGCATAAGGACCAATTTTTCCTCCTTATCCAAAAGCAAGGCATTTGAGCCAAGTTCTCCACCTCTTGGCTTGCTGCCGGTATACCCGGAAGGATTTAGGTACTCTTCAATGGAGCCATCTAGTCTCAATTTATTTATGATATTATTTGGGATATCTGAAAACAACAAGTACTGGCCTTTATTAATCCATAATGGACCTTCAGTCCAGTTATGTCCTTTACTTAGAATTTCAATTTTAGCATTTGGATTGATGACCTCCTTGATGTTGTCATCATAAATATCAATTGATGCGCCCGGTTTAGAGCTACTACTTTCATTTTTCATACAGGATGATATTAATGACAATACGATGCAAATGGATATTAAAGATCTCATGATTTTGGAAAAGTATCAATTTAAAATTAAGGATGTCAAATAAATCAGCCCCATTGCAGTTAAACCAAAAATTAATGTTCCCACGGTTTGAATTTGATTTCCTTGACGAATGTTCATGCCGGTTAATTGCGTGAACACCCAAAAGAAACTGTCATTGGCGTGAGATACAACCGCGGATCCTGCACCAATTGCCAATACGGTAAGTGTTTTCATAAATGAATCATCCAGACCTAAGGCAGGTAATATGGGAGCAACTATGGAGGCTGTTGTAATCAGCGCAACTGTAGATGAACCTTGTGTGGTCTTAAGGCAGGCAGCAAGTAAAAACGGAAAGAAAAGTCCAATATTGATTCCGTTAATATTTTCCGTAATTACTGTGGCCATGCCGGAATTTTGGAGCATTTTTCCAAATATTCCGCCTGCACCAGTAATCAACAGAATTGGTGCTGCAATTCTTAGGGCGTCACCAAGCCATCCTGATGCTGAGTATATTTTTTCATCTAATTTTTCCGGAAGGAACAAGGTTAATAGTACTCCGATGAATAATGCTATCATTGGAGTTCCTAAAAAGGCTATGAACGGATACAACACATTTTGCTGAAGATTAAATTCTGGGTAATCAAAAATTGATTTCAGAATAATCAGAACAATTGGGACGATAATTGATAATAAAGAATTCCAGAGTTTTGGCAAATGAGCTGGATTTTCAATGGTTTCCAGTCGATAGGGGACATTGATTTTAGCGGCGATTTTTGTGGCAAAAACGTAACAGGTGGTTAAGGATAACAAGCTTATTATTACGCCCCATAGAACAACATTGCCTAATTGTGCGTCCAATATGCCGGCGGCTGCAATTGGTCCTGGAGTTGGCGGTACCATCACATGGGTTGCGGTCAACCCCAATGCTAATGCTGCCGTTGTTCCGGCATAAGGTACTTTGGCTTTATGGGACAATGCTTTATTCAATGAATTCATCATTAAAAAAGCACTGTCTGCAAATACAGGAACGGAAAGTATGTAACCGGTAAGCATCATTGCCAGATGTATTGGTTTGTCGCCTATCTTTTTTAAAATGGAATTGGCGATTACTAAAGCTCCTCCCGATTTTTCCAGAATAGTCCCTATTACAACCCCAAAAAATATGATTAACCCTATTTTTCCCATTATGCCTCCAAAACCGTCATTGATGGATGAAATGATGAGATTGACATCCATACCGGTCATAAATCCATAACCAATGGCGGCCAATAATAGAACAAAAAATGGATGAATGTTGATTCGTACGATGCCTATAACAAGAAAGATCAAGGCGAGAATAAGAGATACAATATAGAGCATAAAACAAAGTCGGGATTACTATTTTAAATGGATAAGATTTCAATTGGAATAATTACCATTCAGCAAAACTTCCATCTGCATTTCGCCAAATTGGGTTGCGCCATTGATGTCCGATTTTTTGGGCGATTTTAAGTTCATCTTCATTAATTTCAACCCCTAAACCAGGAGCATTCAGTAAGGAAACATACCCATCTTTCAAATCAAAAATTTCAGGATTTTCCAAATAATCCAATAAATCATAACCCTGGTTGTAGTGGATGCCCAAACTACTTTCTTGAATAAAGGCATTGATGCATGTAAAGTCTACATGCAAGGCGGATGCCAATGAAATAGGGCCTAATGGACAGTGTGGAGCCAGTGCTATATCATAGGCTTCAGCCATAGAGGCAATTCTTCGTACTTCCGAAATACCTCCAGCATGACTCAAATCGGGCTGTATGATATCAACCACACCTTTGTGTAAGATGTTTTTAAAATCCCATCTAGAAAACATCCGTTCTCCCATAGCAATTGGTATTGGGCTATAGGAGTAAATATGGTCCAAGGCCTCATCATTTTCTGAGAGAATAGGTTCTTCAATAAACATGGGTCGATAAGGGGCAAGTTCATCAATAAGAGGTTTTACCATTCCCTTATGAACCCTACCATGGAAATCCAGACCTATATCAATGTTATCGCCAAATTCTTCTCTCAATAATTGGATGTTTTTTGCAACGCTTTTGATTTTCTTAATGGAATCAATCCATTCTAGTGCTCCAGTAGCATTCATTTTTACTGCTTTGTACCCTTCATTGACTTTGGCCTGTGCCTGCTCAATGACTACATCTGGGCTATCCCCGCCTATCCAGCAATACATTTTCATTTTTTCCCTAACTGCCCCACCCAATAACTCATGAACGGGAACGCCTAAAGATTTTCCTTTAATATCCCAAAGGGCTTGGTCAATTCCGGCTAAAGCACTCATTAATATAGATCCGCCACGATAGAATCCGCCGCGATACAATGTTTGCCAAATGTCTTCTATGGAATCCGCTTTGCGACCAATAAGATGTTGCGATAGTTCTTGTACGCAAGCGGCTACAGTGTCAGCCCTACCTTCCACAACAGGTTCGCCCCATCCTATGATACCGCCTTTAGTTACAATCTTCAGGAACAACCATCGAGGGGGTACTTTAAACAGTTCTATATTTTCAATTATCAATGCATCCATATGTCTTTGATATCGGGGTTTGTTTTATTAAGTGCTTTTATCGAATTACGTGTCCCGATAAATCACCTTCCATAATAACCTCTATTTCTTGCTCAGAACTGGTGTTGACATCACCAATAAGCGTGTGTTTGTATGCAAACGCAGCGGTTGCAAAATCTATTGATTTCTTCAGTGGCCACTCCCTGCCCAGGGCATGAAGGTATCCGGCTGCAAATGCATCACCAGTACCGAAGCGATCAACAACTTCCACTTGGTATGTGTTGGACCGAATAATATTGCCATTTCGATACCCGATACCACAAAGTTTATTTTGAGAAGCGGATTGGTGCTCCCTAATGGTGAACGCCATTTCGGCAATTCCGAAAACAGTACTCGCTTTTTCCATCGCCAACATGGTTTGATCTTCTTTGTTTTTTCCAGGAAAAGAATAGTCGTAAACATCCTTAAGCGCACCTGTATTGGCGAACAGGATATCTGTAGAAGAAATTATGTTGTCAAATATGGCCCTGGCTGATTTTCTATTGGGCCAAAGACTTCTCCTGAAGTTTAGGTCAAAACTGACTTTTACCCCCATGTCTTGAGCTGTTTTTGCCGCCAAGATTGTTTCTTCGGCACATTGTTTTGACAGTGCCGGTGTGATGCCTGATAAATGAAGCCATTTTTTGTTTGATAGGATTTTTGTCCAATCAAATTCGCCTGAAGCGATGGCACTTAAGGCAGAACCTGCTCTGTCGTATACCACTCTTGAGGGTCTAATTGACGAACCTATTTCTATGAAATAAGTGCCTATTCGATTTCCGCCGCGTAATGAGTTTTTTGTTGTTACACCATATTGTCTTAAACTGGCCAATGCAGCTTCACCCAATGGATTGTTGGGGAGTTTGGTGACAAATTCAACTTCATTGCCCAGGCAAGCTAAGGAAACGGCGATATTGGATTCTGCACCAGCATAGCCCACAGAAAATTGATTGGAAGACAATATTCTTTCGTTTTTATACGAAGGTGTTAGCCGCAACATGATTTCTCCAAAAGTGATGAAGCCCTTCATGACTTGGTAGTGTTTAAATAGTTTTCCCGGGTTACCATTATATGTTCACGCATATAGGTCTCCGCATTATGTGGCTGTTTAGCGATAACAGCATCCGTAATCTTTTGATGGTAGTAGAGCATTTTTTCCTTGGCCTCTTTAAGATCACCTGATATGGTTTTGGCAAAAACGTTGTGTTTGTACTTTGGGGTAAGATTGAATATAGGATCAATCAACAAACTTATTACAAGATTGTCCACACAATTAAGAAGAATTCTATGAAATTGATTGTCAAGTTCCGCTTCCTTTACTTTGTTATCAAGTGCGCATAAATGCATTTGCTCCATATTTTTCTTTAACTCTGCAATATGCTTGTCGTTTCTGATATTGGCAGATTGAGCTGCGATAATCGGCTCGATCATTGCCCTAGAATCTATTGTATGTATAATGATATCTTGATTGGATGAAAGTCCAAAAAACAGATTCAGTGTTTCTGCAGCGTTTTGAATACTCATTTCCGAAACATATACTCCGCTGCCCTTTCTTACATCAACAATGCCCTTTGCGTTTAACCCTTTTACAGCTTCTCTTACCACAGTTCTGCTTACATTGAAAATAGAGCACAATTCATTTTCTGTGGGGATTTTCTCTAGAGGTCTATATTTTCCTTTTTGAATGGCTTTAGTTAATTCGGCTTCAACTAAACCACTTAATGATTTTCGTTTTGCGATAGGTTCAAACATCGTATATTATTTATGTGATGTAATACATCATACAAATATATGATTAAATGAGAACTTAAAAACCACTGGGCTTTATAATCCATCAGGATGTAGTCATCGAAGTTTTTGGTTAGGAAAATGCCTATAAAAGTCGAAAGCTTTTTTTAAGTGGGATTAAGAAAGGGTTACCTTTTTATAAATAGACGAATTAAATATTAAGATTATGTTTCTTTATTTTTGGAATTCTATATATTTGAAAATCCGAAAATTAGGAGATTCTTTCCCCCGAAGAACATTATTTATTAACGTAACACCCCACGAATGAAAACAAAAATTACTCTTTTTGTTGCATTTTTTGCTATTGCCCTAACTCAACAGGGTTTTGCACAATGTAACGGTGCTGATTTCGAAGAAGTAAACGGGATTGCCGTCTACGAAATGGAATCAGGCGCAACTCCAAGCAGTTGGAATGTTGAGACCAGTACTTCTGGTTATACCGGTAGCGGTTTTATTACTTGGCGCGGACCTAGTTATTTCAATTCACCAGGTAACGGAACAATATCCTATCGAATTCGAATCAATAATCCCGGTACTTATCGATTTATATGGCGGAGTAGATCGGGTAAAGGAACCAATTTTACAGAGCATAATGACACATGGTTGAAGTTTCCTGATGCCAATGATTTCTTTGGTAGACGGGGCAGTAGTACCATCTATCCGGTAGGTTCTGGGAAAACCCCAAATCCAAACGGATCAAGTTCTGGAGGATGGTTCAAAGTTTATGTGAGTTCTTCCAATTGGAGTTGGCAAGCAACCACAAGTGACAATGACGGTCATCCAATTTATGCTCAATTTAATTCTGCAGGAGTTTACACCATTCAAATATCGGCGAGATCAGACGCGCACTTCATAGACAGAATGGTTATTTATAATGAGAGTCAGTATTCACTTCAACAAGCAGCTGACATATCGAGAGCGCAAACAAATTGCAATGGTGGTACGCCACCGCCACCGCCACCCCCGCCACCATCTGATGATGACGGCGAAAATACCGCTCCTACCGTGAATATCACAAACCCAACAAACGGTCAAAACTTCAACGTAGGGAGCAACATATCTATAGGTTTAAATGCAAATGATTCTGATGGTTCTATTGTAAGTCATCAAATTTATGTAAACGGCACTCTTGCCGATACTGATGGCGGAGGTTATACGCCACATATAATATCAAGTGCAAGTGCTGGGAATTATACCGTTAGGGCAGTGGTAAGGGATAATGATGGGGCTACTTCAGAAAACACAGTGCAATTCTCCGTAGGCAGTAATAACCCGCCGCCGCCGGATGACCCTACCCCTCCAGATGATCCCACCCCACCTGACAATGGCGGAAACAATCCTCCTACCGTAAGTATTACCAGTCCTAATAATGGTCAAAATTTCAATCCAGGTAGTACTGTAACTGTAAACTTGAGTACGGGCGACTCTGATGGTAGTGTTGTGTTTCATCAAATTTTTGTGAATGGTAACTTGGTCGATACTGACGGTTCTAATTTTACACCACACCGAATCGTAAATGCAACGGCCGGAAATTATACGGTTAGAGCGCTGGTAAGAGATAATGATGGTGCAAGTTCCGAAACAACTATTCAATTCTCTGTAGGAAGTAATAACCCGCCACCCCCGGATGATCCTACCCCACCAGATAATCCTACTCCTCCTGACAATGGCGGAAACGGAATACCAACAGTAACCATTACAAGCCCAACCAATGGCCAAAATTTCAATCCCGGCAGTATTGTACCTGTTGCTTTGAATACAAGTGATTCAGACGGAAGCGTTGTTTTCCATCAAATTTTTGTTAATGGTATTTTAGTTGATACCGATGGTGCCAATTTCACCCCACATTATATAAATAATGTCGCAGCTGGAAATTATACGATAAGGGCATTTGTAAGAGATAATGATGGGAACTCCGCCGAAACTACAACTCAGTTTTCTGTTGGGGGAAGTAATCCACCACCACCTCCGCCAAGTAATGGGGATAATGAACCACCAACGGTTAGCATAACCAGTCCGTCAAATGGTCAGAGTTTTAGTCCTGGTAGTACTGTTACAGTTGCCCTAAATGCTAACGATGCGGATGGAACTGTGGTATTTCACCAGATTTTTGTTAATGGAACATTGGTGGATACGGATGGTGCCAATTTCACGCCGCATTATATTAATAATGTAAGTGCAGGTAATTATACCGTTAGGGCATTTGTTAGGGATAATGATGGGGCTTCGTCGGAAACTACAGTGCAATTTTCAGTTTCTAATGCTGCTTCCTCAATTCAAAAGGCTATTGCATTTCCAAATCCGGTGGTAAACTCTACCGTTACGGTCAAAGTAGCAGAAAGTGTATCAAGTCCTGTGGCATATACTGTTAATAATTCGTCAGGAGTTGAAATCTCCAAGGGCACAATTCTGCAAAGTGAAATCAACAATGCCAAAGGAAATCTAGACATTGATTTACCATCAGGCACAGCTCCAGGTATTTATTATGTCGTGCTGCAAACTTTGAATGGTAAGAAAACGATACCTATAATTAAAAAATAGGATGTAAGTAATTGTATTGAAAAACCTCCCGTAATCAGGGAGGTTTTTTTGTGCTTAGAATTAACTAGATATTGAATTATAAAAAATACAGCAGAAGGAATAAGAGTTCAGCATTTTATAATTTGATTGTCGAGTCCCTGACAATTAGGCTGGTTTTGACTATCCGCAAAGTTTCAACAAGCTCTTCAAATCCAAGACAGGGGTGACCCCGTCTAAATTCCGAGAGCTGAATCGATCATTAATTCAAATGATTTTTTAGGATTTGCCAACGCAAGGCCAAGAAATTACGAAACCCTTTTCGAAACTTTTTTGCGAACTGAAATAAATCATAAAACATTAATAATCAGAAGTATAACACTGATTGTTGATCTTGGTGTCCAAATGGTTTAGCCGAAACCAATTCAAATATTATCCCGCGAATAGTCTTTTTTCCGCTCATTTTTTATTTTGTAAGCTATTGTTCAGCTAGGAGCTGGTAGAACATTCTTTTTATTAGTCCGAACAATTCTTCAAAAGCGTAGTATGGAATCAATTTTAGAGACGGTAGACTGGTGGGTACTTGGTGCTTACTTGCTGGCGTTGATAGCAGTGGCCATTTGGGTGGTTTTGCAAAAAAACAAAAACACAGAAGACTATTTTCTTGCAGGAAGAAACGTTGGCTGGTTCTTGATAGGAGCTTCAATTTTTGCATCAAATATTGGTTCAGAGCATGTTGTAGGTTTAGCCGGAACAGGTGCAGAGTCTGGAATGCCTATGGCGCATTACGAGCTACATGCATGGATTGTACTGCTTTTAGGCTGGTTGTTTTTGCCCTTTTATTTTAGAAGTGGCGCTTTTACTATGCCAGAATTCTTAGAGAAAAGGTTTGATGCTAGGTCACGCTGGTTTCTTTCGGTTTTTTCGTTGGTAGGTTATGTGATTACTAAGGTATCTGTAACGATTTATGCTGGTGGTATTGTGGTTTCCGAACTTTTAGGAATACCATTTTGGTACGGTGCTATTGGCATTGTAATTTTTACAGGTGCATATACCATCATTGGGGGCATGAAAGCTGTAATATACACAGAAACCTTGCAAACTGTAATTCTGATTGCTGGTTCGGTTATAATCACCTATTTAGGTCTTCAAGCAGTTGGCGGATGGGAAGAGTTAAGGAGTATTGCCGGAAGTCAGCATTTCAATATGTGGCGCCCTATATCCGACCCGGATTTTCCCTGGACCGGGATGCTGATTGGAGGAACAATAGTTGGAGTTTGGTACTGGTGTACAGACCAATATATAGTACAACGAACCCTTGCTGCAAATAATATAAAAATTGGGCGCCGGGGAGCTATTTTTGGTGCTTATCTGAAATTGCTTCCAATCTTCATTTTTTTAATTCCAGGAATTATCGCATTTGCATTGGCCCAACAGGGTGTGTTAAGTTACGATAAGAGTGATGAGGTGTTTCCTGTCTTAATAAAAACCTTATTACCAGTGGGATTAAAAGGTCTAGTGGCTGGTGGACTTATGGCAGCATTAATGAGTTCATTAGCTTCAGTTTTCAATTCTTGTTCCACCATATTTACAATTGATATTTATAAAAAATTGAGACCCAATACCAACGAGAAAAAACTATTGAGAATTGGAAAGATTGCAACATCCATAGTAGTTGTTCTTGGAATAATCTGGATTCCAATAATGGACAAAATAGGGGGTGGCGTACTTTATCAATACCTACAGAGCGTACAATCTTACATAGCACCTCCAATTACGGCAGTTTTCTTATTGGGAATACTTTGGAAAAGAGTCAACTCAATTGCGGCCATCGTGACTTTGATTTCAGGCCTTGGATTTGCTGCCTTGCGAATATTGGCGGAAATATATCAGTCTGAGCTCACGGGCTTTATGTTGTCGTTTGCTACCGTTAATTTTGCTCATATGGCCATCTTCATGTTCATCGCATCAGTAATGATATGCATTAGTGTTAGTTTACTGACCAATCCCCCAAATTATACAGCAATTACAGGATTGTCTTTTGGTACTTTGACTGATAGTGATAGCGCTCAGAATAAGGAAAGTGCTACTACTTTGGATATTATCCTATCTGTCTTATTACTCGTAATTGTGGTTATTGTTTTAACCTATTTTACAGGTTAGGTGGAGTTACATAAGGAACTTGGATTCCAAATTAATCAGTCCATTTTTTGTGTAGATTACCGAAGTTTCCTTGAATTCTCAATGGGATGAAGACAACCTTTCACTATAGCCATTCACTACAAAAACAAATTCTCTAATCATTAGATATTGTTGTACTTTTAAGAACAACCAAAAAACAATAAAAACTGGAATTTATGAACAAGTTACGTTACGGCCAATCCATCGTTTTGATCCTTTTCATTATGCTGGCAGCTTGCAAGGAAAAGACTGCACCTGTTGAAGCAAAAACCGAAGAGGAACTGCTGGTCGAAAAAGCATTGGAAATCCATAAACGAATACTTACTTTGGATACCCACGCAGATACACCTTTGCGCATGATCGAACCTGGATTTGATATGGCGGAGCGCCATGATCCAAATGAAACAGGTTCTAAGGTTGATTATCCTAGGATGAAAGAAGGTGATCTTGATGCCATCTTTTTTGCTGCTTTTGTTGCACAAGACATACGGGATGATGATGGTAACACCAGAGCTAAGGCATTATGCCTTCAAATGATCGATTCCGTTGTAGCTTCTACTGAGCGTAATTCGGATATTGTTGGCTTGGCATTGGATCCTGATGATGCGTATGAATTGGAAAAGGAAGGCAAAAGAGCTATATATATTGGTATTGAAAATGGTTATCCAATTGGTAAGGATGTGTCCAATGTGTCCCTTTACTATGACAAAGGTGTACGTTACATCACGCTTGTTCATTCATCCAATAATGATTTGGCAGATTCTGCCACAGATCCCAATGGACCCGAACATGGAGGTATTAGCGAATTTGGCAATAAAGTAGTTGACGAAATGAATCGTTTAGGGATAATGGTAGATGTTTCACATGGAAATGATAGTGTGTTTTATGATGCCATCAAAATGTCCAAAGCACCTATCATTGCAAGTCACTCTAATGCTAGAAGTGTTACCAAGCATGATAGGAATATGACCGATGAAATGTTGAAACTAATGGCTGATAACGGTGGCGTAGTCCAGCTGACTATGTTGGCCGATTACCTAAGGGAAGCACCGCCAAATGCTGAACGCGATTCTGCTATGGCTGCATTGAGAGCTGGTATGAAGCCTATCAGTGAAATGACAAAGGAAGAACGTACTGAGCTTAGAAAAACATTTCAAGAGCTAAACGAAAAGTACCCTGCTCCTCCTGCAACAGTAACCCATGTTGCCGATCATATTGATCATATTGTGAAAATTGCCGGTATTGACCATGTGGGAATCGGATGTGATTTTGATGGTGGTGGCGGAATAGAAGGCGTGTTTGACGCTAGTGAAGTCATGAACATTACTATTGAATTGGTGAAAAGAGGTTATACGGAAGAAGAAGTTGCCAAAATTTGGGGAGGCAATTTAATTCGTGTATTCAAAGAAGTACAAAAAGTGGCTTCGGATCTCCAATCCGACCAATCTTAAAAGGAAAGCTGAAGGGGAGTGATACGATTGTTTTTTGTCCTGATTGCACTGGGCATTGCCAAACCGGTAATTGCCCATCCGCTTAGGTTGTCCCTTTGCGAAATTGAGTACCATTCAAATAAAAAACTGCTTTCGATAAACTTAAAACTTTTCTTGACGGATGTAAACGAGGCTATTGTTTTTGATCCTTATAGCAAAGAGCTGGCTTTTTGTCAACCAAATGAATCTGCCAATGCCGATCAATTACTTTTAGAATACTTGAATCGGTTTTTTCATGTAAAGATCAATGGTAAATTGGTTGATTTGAAGGTGAAACGCAAGAAGTTGAGCGGGGAGGGGGATAATACGGCATTGTGGGTGTATTTTGAATACCGCCAAGATGCACCTTTGTCTACCATGGAGATAAAAAATGCGGTTTTCACTGATCTTTTCTTTGATCAAAACAATATTGTATACGTACATGTCAATGGCGAATCCAAGAGCTTAATGCTAAATAAGAAAACAGCCGTTCACCAGTTGAAATATTAAAATGCACCCATTCGATTTTTATTTAAAATTAGGATTCGAGCACATATCCAATCTTGCCGGATATGATCATATTCTATTTTTAGTGGTTTTATGTGCGGTTTACCGGGCACAACAATGGAGAAATATTTTGATATTGGTTACGGCGTTTACCATCGGACATAGCGTGACTTTGGCTTTGGTCTCTTTGGAGATTATTTCCATTCCTTCCAACATCATTAAGTTTTTGATTCCCACTACAATTTTTATAACAGCTTTGCACAATGTAATAGGTTCCAATGTGGGGAATTTATCAGTCAGTATGAAACGCAACTATGCAATGGCTTTGTTCTTTGGCTTCATTCATGGCATGGATTTTTCCAACTATTTCAAGGCCTTGCTTATGGACCCCTCGGATGTATTGATTCCTCTTTTAGGATTCAACATAGGCATAGAACTGGGGCAATTACTCGTAGTGGCGGTCATTGTAGGTATCTCCTTTCTTTTTCTGGATATTATCAAAGCCAAGCACCGCGATTGGAATGTTTTCATTTCTGGGGCGGCAGCAGGTATGGCTTTGATTTCAATGTTGGAAAACAAGTTTTGGTAATATCGGGATTCTAATCGCTTCTGATTAAAGTAGGAGTAGGGACTTTTTTAAAGCATTTTATATTCAGAACTCAAAATTCCTGGATTAAGCTAAGTTTATGATTTAATAATTTTTGCTCTAACCATTAGAATTTATATTTGAGCATATAACTACATGCCCATGCGCAAACTTTTTTATTTATGCTTCGTCTTAGTGTTATGCAGTCATGACCTGTATATGAAAATGGACTCTTATTTCTTGAAGCCAAATCAAGAAGCGACTTTGAGTTTATACAATGGGACCTTTGAAAAGAGTGAAAATATCATTACCCGGGATCGCATGTTGGATGCCTCCTTAGTTGCACACGGGAAAAGGACAACAATTAGCCCTGAACGATGGAATGATCAGGATAGTACCATTACGCAACTACCGATAAAAGCCGGTAAACCCGGAACGTATGTAGCTGGAGTATCCACAATGCCACGAAACATAGAGCTTAGCGCTGAGGATTTCAATTCTTACTTGGAGCATGATGGTGTATTGGATATGCTGGAACAAAGAACTAAAGACAGTGTTTTAGATCAAGATGCAGTTGAGAGTTATGAAAAACATGTAAAGGCTATTTATCAGGTAGGGGATGTTAAGACCAACGATTGGAGTATGCCATTGAATTATCCCATCGAGTTTGTTCCGATTACGAATCCTTATGAAAAATATAGTGGAGGCAATCTTGAGGTTCAGTTGTTGCTCGAAGGCAAACCGCTGTCCAATCAACTTGTATATGCCGATTATGTAGGTAAGGACCATCACACACATGGTGATGGCGGGCACGAGCATTCCCATGGTTCGGACACTGAATCCCATACCCACACAAGTGGTCAAAAATTGCGAACCAATGATCAAGGCATTTTTACTGTTGAGCTCCCAGCTGAAGGCATTTATTATATGCGAACCATTTATATGACAACTATTCCGGATAGCGAGGAGTTAACACACCGATCAAAATGGGCCACCTTGTCATTTGAAGTAAGTCATGAGCATGGGGAACATACCCATACCCATGATCATAATGATGAAGGTATTCCAACTTGGCTATTTGTTGTTGGAAGTTTTGTGCTTATTGGGTTGTTGTTCCTGGTTTTTAAGAAAAAGAGCTAACAATGCGGATCAATTTTAAGCAAGCATTGTTACTGTTCGTATTGTTGTTTCCATTTTTAGGTTTGGCGCACGATGTTACAAGTGCAGACCAGGAAATACTCCATAATGGCGGATTGTGGGCCTATGTCCGTGTAGGGGCAACACATATGCTTACCGGATATGACCACCTACTTTTCCTCACCGGTGTGCTGTTCTTTTTAAATAGTTTTAAGGACATCTTAAAGTTCATCACTGTTTTTACCATAGGTCATTGTATAACGTTGATAGGGGCAACGTATGCAGGGATTACGGCAAATGAGCATTTGGTGGATGCTGTAATTGCCTTAAGCGTCTTATACAAAGGCTTTGAGAACTTGGGAGGCTTTGAAAAACTTAAAATCCAATCTCCTAATTTGCTCATGATGGTTGGTTTATTTGGTTTGATACATGGTTTCGGGCTTTCCACACGCTTGCAATCATTTGATATGGGGGAAGAGCAATTAATGGCCAAGATATTAGGCTTTAATCTTGGTGTGGAAATAGGTCAGATATTGGCTTTGATTCCAATTGTTTTTGTGATAACCACTTGCCGTAAGTACCCGCAGTTCCCTGCTTTTTATAAGGCGGTGAATTGGTATCTGGTACTTGCAGGCATTGGGTTATTCGCATATCAGATCTACGGTTACTTTGTGGGGCATTAATCATAGTTGAAGTAGCAAGGATGGATACCATCGATAGTTTTGATATCTGGTTGTGGACAGTTTTTGGTATTACTGGATTGATTTATCTATTGCTTCGAAGGAAAAAATTGATTGCCAAAGATGCCTCATCTATTGAAAAGCGATTGTTGATAGGACTGATTATGGCTTTGGTGATTTGGATATACTCACTTTTGTTTGACTAGAGACCTTATTTGACAACCAACAGGATATATCAGCGATTAACGTGGATGCCTCTGGTATTGACTTAGGGTGGTTCCAAAACGTATGAAACATGTTCTGGTATAATTTAAACTCCAATTTTGTAGAGGTATTCAATAGCCTCCGCTTCAATTCCTCTGTTTGACTGAACAAGATTTCAGCGCTGCCAATACTAATGAACGTAGGGGGTAAATCAGAAAGGGTTGAGTGTTCAATTGTCATGGGATACCTCGGGTTTTCAATCTTGCCCGCTAAATAGAGCCGGTAGCAATTGGTCACAAATGTTCGGTCTCCAACATCATTTCCAGCGTTGTAATTTATAGAGCCACTTGTCGCTAAAGGTTCAATCCACGGTGATACCAAAACGATAGCTTTAATACGTCCTTTAGCGGAAGGACCCAAGTTTCCATAAGTTGATAAAACCAAGGCCGCTCCCGCCGAATCTCCCATTAGGACGAGGTTTTTGTATGTGTTAACGAGATGATTTGTGATTTGTTCAGCACTTATATGCGCCTCCGGATATGTTTGCTCAGGAGCTTTTGGGTAATCGGGGATAAAAATGGTCGTATTGGCTGTAAGGCTTAAGGTTGATGTAAATTCTAGAGTAGCTTCTGGAGATCCCAATACGTATCCTCCACCATGAAAATACACAATGGCCGTATCTAAGTTTTTGTTTTCTTTTGGACTGATTTTCAAGCAATGTACTCCGTTGATATTTGTGGATTCAATAGTACTTTTTTTACCACCTTTAAGCTTTGGTGTGAGTTTTTGCGATAGCTTTTTGAGCCATGGTAACCCATGTTCATTTGAAGAAAGCAGGGTATATCGGCTAGTGGCCCAGATGATTTCGGTTTTTAAGGACCAATTCGGATATTTTTTGAGCTTGCGAAACCTACGGAAGATAACTTTTAAGCTTATGGATGTAAGATTCAGGAAGTACTTCAAATCATGCATACTTGTAAACTTTGGCATCAGTTTGCAGTACGGATTTAGCAACTTTCCAATTAGGAAATTCACCTGCCTTCAACGTTGCTACCCTAATTTCCTTAGCTAATGACTTGCTTTTGGAAATAGCGAGCAAATGATTCCCGCTATGGGCAAAGCTTTTTAGGTCTTCCTTATTTCTCCATAAGGTCATGGTGTAGTGCTTTGTCCAAAAACCAGTGGATTTGTAATTGATACAAGGAGTTCCTTTCAATTGATTTAGTACTCTAAACGAATTCATTGAAAGACGAAAGAACAATAAAGGGGAGCGGAGGTGTATACTTGTAATTACCAATATCATGTTTTCGAAGTTAAGGAACAGTCAGAAAATTCGCGGGGGTTGTCTATAAAATTCCCCGTGATCTTCTGACCTGATAGATTGCTAATTACCCTTGTAATATTCTCTTGTATTTCTAACAATTGAATAGGACAATTCTTGACTAGCATCACCATTATTGGTTAGAATTATGATTTCTAGATTTAAATCCGGGTTAATGGATAGGATGCTTCGGTAACCATCAAAACCTCCAATATGCCAGTAATCGTTGGAATCGGTTAAATTGATTTCTTGATGCCAGTAATTGGACCCAGTTCCAGTAATCCATCCTAAACCATAATCACCCAACCATGAAATTGAAGATGAAGGAAGAATCATAGAATTTAGCGTGGTCTCCATTACAATTTCATGTCTTAAAACCGCTTCAACAAAAAGGTTAAGGTCATTGATGGAACTAACAATGCCACTAGCCCCATAAATTAGGGAGTTAAAACCTTTAACCTTGATGAAATTGCCAAAATTAAGTGCGTAGTTATCGTTTCTATCCCCTAAATGTTCGTTTTCACTGATTACAAAAGTATTGCTCATGCCCAAAGGTGTAAAAATGTGGTTTGCCATGTATTCGGGGTAGGTTTCCCCACTAATTTTCTCAATAATCAAGGCGAGAAAAACATAGCCTGTGTTGGAATATTCGGCGGCAGAACCGGGTTCAAACAAAAGGTTTTCCAATCCAGAAATTGGTATTAGGTCAATCACCTGCGATGTGGTTAAATTGTCCAGGGCTGTAATATCTGTGTTGTCATCGATATAATCCAATAAACCAGTGCTGTGATCAAGTAATTGTTTTACGGTCATAGCAGTGTAAACATTTGGTAATTCTGGAAGGATATCCACGATTTTATCCTCTAAGGAAATCAAATCTTGTTCCACCAGTTGCATTATGGCCAATGCAGTGAAGGTTTTGGTAATAGATCCAATACGAAATCCTGTATTTGGATTTATTGGAAGGTTATCACTTATTCTGGCTAATCCCTTGGTTTGTTGATACGCCAATTGCCCATCTTTTTTAATCAATACGGCAAGACCAGGTTGATTGGCAGGTTGTCCCACAGATAGTATATCGTCTATTATGGACGTAAGGTTTTGGGGAGTTTCATTTATTCCTTCATTTTCGGTATCATCACTACTGCAACTTTGTAGGATAATCGTAGCGGATAGCATTAGAATTACAGAGAGGTGGGTTTTGAATCTTAGAAATTCAGTTTTCATTTTTAAGCACATTGTATCGTTTTTTATTTGGCGCAAATATCTATTCATGCCGCACGACAAATGCCTCATTCGGTAATTTGAGTCCTATTTAAAATGGTTTTTGGAACTAAGCTATCAAGTATCCTGAATACTTTTTTGGAAATCCTTGGGCGATTTGCCCTCGTAGTTTTTAAATACCCGATTCATGGACGCTTTTGAATTGAAACCACTCTCGATGCCCAAGGAAAGGATGGTGAATTTTCGGTGTTTCGGATCTGAGAGCAATTTCTTGAAGTATTCAACACGGTAACGGTTTACAAAATCGTAAAAATTGTTATTGGATTTGGAGTTGATTACTTGGGAGACCTTATGGACTGAAATATCCAAGGTTTTGGCGACATCATCTATTTTAAGTTGTGGCTCCAAAAAAACGTTTTCTTCATCAAAAAGCTGAACTATTTGTTGAAAATGTTTGTCTATGCTTAAGTCATCAAGGTTGGAGGATTGGTATTTTTCAATATTGGTGGGCTTGTGAATTGCATTGGGATTTTCAAAGTTCAAATCTGCAATTGAATATTGTCTAATTCCATTATAACAGAGATAAAACAATAACAGAACGAAGATTACGTATTCAATACCAAATGGGATTTCTATATTCTCAATAAATCCAAGGCTAAAACAAAGGAAAACTACAAAACCGGTGCAACTCAATCCCAGCAGTGCTACCGTAAAATTCCGGAACCAGTTTAAATTGATGTGTTCTATGCTGGAATGAACATTCTTGATCGCTAGGGTATAGAGATTCAGTTTTCGGGCTAGCCAAATCAACAGCACGATGACATAGATATACTGGGTTATGTAAAAGAATAATTGATAATCTGATGGTTTTTTAAATAAGGCTTCTGGCTTGATCATGGTGTTGTAATCATTGAAGACAAAAAGATCGAGAACCAAGAACACATTGTAAATCACGGGATATGCGAAAACCCAGAGCCAATTTCGTTGAAGCTTGTTTTTTCCGTCTAACAGAATGAGCCCATAAATGACCAGAACAGGAAAATAATAAGTGTTTAAAAAGAGGACAATCAAATAAATTCCAACAGAAGGCCAGTTCTCCATTAAAATCTGGGATGCAAGAATGCCCATAAAAAACAAGATAATAGCAATTAGGTATTTATCGCTTAGGACCTTGTTCTTTTTGTTGATGGTGAACATCAAGAAAATGGACAATATCGTCAAACCTATGACAATGGGAAAAATCATTCAGTTGAGGTCGGTTTTATTACGAACGAAAAAAAGGATAACTAAAAACCTAAAGTTCGATGAATTGCCTTTACAAACTTTAGGTTCTCGATATATTTCATGTATTCAAGGCATGTTTAAAATGCTTCTTCAAATAGTTCTTGTAGACTAGCCCAAGACTTAGCATCTGCATCTGCATCATAAGCTAACGGTAAATCGAACTTTTTACCGTTGGCATCTGCTTCCTTGCTGGTGAAACTGTGCAATACACCTGGGTACGCAATGTATTTGTAGTCTGCGTTTACAGAATCCAATGCATGTTTAAACGCCGTTATGGATTCAGCACTTATAAAAGGGTCGTCGGCTCCATTGCAGACCAAAATCTTTGCTTTTAGGTCGGTGCTAGGCATTATTGGTAACTGCACACCGCTGTGAAAAGCTGCTACTGCATCCAAATCCGCGCCAGAATTGGCCATGGTCAATACTACGCTGCCTCCAAAACAGTATCCGATCGCCGCTGTTTTCTCTACGTCTACGGATGCATGCGATTTTAATAAAGCCATTGCAGCATTAAACCGGGCCGTAGCTTCAGGTAGGTTGGACATTACGCTCATCGCAAATTTGCCGGCGTCTTCAGGATGCTCTGCTAATTTACCATCTCCATACATGTCAACCGCCAATGCCGTATATCCCAATTCTGCCAACATATCGGCACGTTGGCGCACATAGTTGTTGTGGCCCCACCATTCATGTACAATTAATACACCTGGGCGTTTTTCTGTGGCGTTGCTATCAAAAGCAATGTAACCTTTAAGGTTTGTTGAATCAGAAGCGTAAATCACTTCTTCTCCTTTAATTTCAACTGGAAGTTCTTCTGAAACTTCATTTGATTTTGGGGTTTGCTCGGATTTGGATTTACAAGACGCAAATACAATCAAACCTAAAACAAACATGAGGGTAAGGTATTTTTTCATTTTCTTGACTATTAGCTTTGTTTAAAGATAGTCAATTGTTAAAATTTCTCGTTCTAGCCAAGATTCAATGCTAATTGGGATTTAGCAAAACCATTAAGGTAGTCGCAAAATCAAAACGTAGGAATCCCTAGTTTGGAATCGTATTCAAAAAATTACTGATAAAGTACATACCTGGGTGGTGTAATATCATTTAACCGAAGATACACCAGTAGTTGACCTCTGTGATGTGTGATATGGTCGGCAAGTAATAGGAATATCTGCCGTTTGGTTCGAGTAAGTCCAAAATAATCAAGCTCCACTTTAAACGTATCCGTGTTGAATTGTTTGATGAAGGCTATGGATTCTTGAAACGTCTTGTTAATTGTCCGAATTATTTCTTCCTTGGATTTATTCGCAACCTTATAGCGTTTGTCCGTGTTCCAATCCCTGGATGCCCGTTCTCCCAACAGTGATTGTGTGTGCCAATCCATGGCATAGCCAATATGCATGAGGTTTTCGGCGAAAGTCAAAGATTCGTTTGAGGCCTTATAATCATATTTATCTTCAGGCATTAACCGGGCTACTTTCAAAAGGTATTCTCTGGAGTTTTCAAAACGATCTAAGTACTCGGTGATAAAATCAATTTGCTGTGCGGTAACTGTGGTTGCCAAAAAGTTGGTAAAAAAAATGGTAACGAATAATAGCTTAAGTTTCATATGCTCTCACTTTAAGGGTAAATAAACAGTAAAAACAGCAAGATCGTAAAGAATCTAGGTCTGAATTTGGTACTAGTACTTGAATTGGACAACGATGCTGATTATTCGTTAATTTAGGAGAAACTAATTCAATGGAAATAAGACAACGAATTAGAACTCATCACTTATGGCTTTGAATATGAAGCATCTAAAAAGTAAATCCATAGTCCTCCTTCTGTGTTGTGCCAGTGTTGTCTTAGTTGGTTATTTTATCCTTCGCCAGACCGAACGCCTACTGCGGGAAACTTTTGAAGATAAGGTCGTGATGATAAGTGATTCGTCAGCCTTCAAAGTCACGCATGGAGGATTGGATATTTCCATTGTGAAACAGTCCTTTGAGTTAAAGGATGTACTTATTTTGCCAGATTCTTTACCTCAGGATAAACAAATCTCTCAATCCCATATTGCAATAGCTTCCGTTAAAGCGATTGATTTTGATTTATTTCCCTTACTCTTTCGTAAACAACTAAATATAGGACAGATTGATATTAATGGCTTGGAATTGACGTACCATAAAGGTCAGATGAAAAAACCTAAACCCAATAGTTCTGTACTTCGAAAAAGTAAAAAAGAGAATCAACTAAGTAAAGTGGAAATTGCGAGCATTTCGATTACGGATTACCACATCACAAAATTGAGTGATAATCTCAAAGATTCGCTCTCAACATTAAAAGGGGAGACGCTTACCATTACCGATGTAAATTTTGAAAAACCGATTGACAAAAAACGGCTCCGATTGAATCCCTCTCAACTAGGATTGAGCGCGACCAAGCTTTTTGGAACACTTGGCGGCACCGAAGTGAAACTCCCGAAATTCCATTTCAATTGTGAACAAGGGAGTGCTAGTTTAGAGGGGCTGCAAATTGGAAACCCTGATTTGTTAAGAAAAAAGACAGAGCGGCAGCAATTCAATACACCTGTTAATTCAGTTCAAATTCCTGAGATGAATTTCTATGGGATTCAAACGAAAAGCTTATTGGAATCCAAGAACATCCTTGCAGATAGTTTGGTAATTGATGAGGCTGTTTTTACCATTGTAAAGAATACAGCCAAACCATGGAACACGAATAAAACCATTGCACTGCCCCATCATCTACTGCGAAATACAAGACCAAAAGTACGTCTGGAAAAGCTTTTGATGCATGACGCCGTTCTGGGCTACAAAGAATACCATAATGCAAAAGAAATGCATCTTCCTATAGATCAAATTGAACTTGTAGTTGATAATCTGGGATGGAATAATGATAGTAAAAAGGAGAATGCTATGAAGGTGGATATTACAGGAAGAATGTTCGATGACTTTTTGGTTAATATGAAAATTAACTTTCCAGATCCTATGGAAAGTGATAGGTTTCAATTTACGGGTTCCACCGATTCCTTCAATTTTGAAACCTTCAACCCCATTATGGTGCCCACTTCCAATATTAAATTTGAGTCGGGAAGGGTACAACGAATCAATTTTAATGGAACCGGCAATGCCGATGAAACTTCAGGGGAATTTGTTATGGTCTATGATAATTTGACCACCACAGTTTTACGACATAAGGACCAACGTAAAAACAAAACGTTTTCTTGGTTGGCCAATACCGCAGTGCGCAAGGAAAACCCGAAACATGGGAAGCTTAAGATTGCCCAAATGGAATATCAACGTGTTCCTTATAAAGGATTTGGCAATTATATGTTCAAGACTATAGAGTCCGGTCTTATTAATTCGGTTTATCCTTTTGGGAAACGTAAAGCATATCGTTGATAACGCTATTGACCCGTCGCCAATAACCCATATCAACCTGCTTCCTTGCGCAGTACTTCCAATGGCGGACTTTGAAGGACACTTTTACTATTTAACATGCCGATTAGCAGTACTAAGAGTATGATGCTAGGAAGGACTACTACAAACGGAATGATTGAAGGTGAAAAACTGGTTTCAAAGACAAATTGTGCCAATAAAAGACTGCCCAAAAGTGAAAGTACAATCCCGATTCCGCCACCTAAAAGGCCCAAATAGAAATACTCCAAGGCTGTTATTCGCAAAATTTGCTTGCTTTTGGCACCTAAAGTTCGCAACAACACATTTTCTTTTATTCTTTGATACTTGCTATTCCGTACAGATCCAATTAGGACAATGACTCCCGTGAGGATACTAAAAAATGCCATAAAGTTGATGACCCATGCAATCTTGCTTAGGATTCCTTCTATTACGGTAAACAATTGGCGTAAATCAATTATGGAGACGGATGGGAATTTGCGGACAAGCTCCCGTTGTAAAGAAGCAGATTTGTTCGCATCCGGCGCATTCGTAGTCAATACGTGAAATTGCGGCGCCTCCTCTAAAATCCCAGAGGGGAAAAGGATGTTGAAATTGATTTGCATTCGGGCCCAATCCAACGAACGAAGATGTGCGACTTGAGTTTCCATCAATACACCCTGAACATTAAAAACTAGAGTGTCACCCAATTTGACTTTTGCATCGGCGGCAACATTTTCAGACAACGAAATCGGGATAAGCCCATTGTCTTTTCGTTCAAGTGGCCAAGTTCCTTCCACTGTCTGTTCGGATGCAATCAACGTATCTCTATACGTCACACGAAACTCATGAAATAATACCCATCGATTTTGTAATGCTGTTGTATCCAAAATTAGCTCACGTACCGGACGGTCCTTTATTTGATGCATCCGCATCGTGATTATAGGAATGTTGTTCAATACTTTCAGGCCTGATGCTTCTATACTTGTGGCAGCCTCAAGTTTTTCTTCGGACTGTACGTCCATCAAAACAAGGTTTGGGGTGTTTTCTGAAGTATCCAGTGAAACCTGGGATAAAAGAATGTCTTTAGTGAAATATAGGGTGCTAATAAGAAAAGTACCTACACCAATAGCCAAAATCAACACCGAAGTTTGATTGTTTGGACGATATAGATTCAATAGGCTCTGTCTTGATGTAAATCCCCAGGAAGTGGGGAAAAATCTCTTAATTGCCCGCATAAAAAGCGTGGCAACCCCTCCTAGAAGCGCAAAGACGACAATGATGCCAAGGACAAAATACAATGCATACTTAACATTCCCCAACAACCAAAACGAGAAGGCAAATACAAATACGATGATTGCAAGGACTACCCACAACTGTAATTTTCGCGATTTGGGGTTTTTGGTATTGTCAACCCTAAGTACCTGTAATGGTGAAACAAACCAGGTATTCAAAAGCGGCATCAATGCAAATAATACGGCCAACATTATACCTAAAATTAAGCCGGAAAACAAGGCTTGGGGAACTAGTGATATTTCGACTTCAAAAGGCAAAAAGCCCTGTAGCAATAAAGGAAAGGATTGCTGAAGGATTAAACCTCCAAATATCCCAAGTACACCGCCAACCAAGCCCATTCCAGCGACTTGTAGCAGATAAATCAAGAAGGTTTGTTTGCGTGTTGCACCAATGCATTTCAATACCGCCACTGAACGCAGTTTTTCCCTAATATGGATGTGTACCGAACTGGCCACACCTACGCAACCTAACAAGAGGGCAATAAATGCCATTAGATTTAAAAACTTACCGAAATTATCATAGCTTCGACCGAGTTGGGCAGCAGTACTCATATGTGTATCCAAATCCGCATTTTCAACATCTAATTGGGGGTCTACAATATCCTCAAGCTCCTGTAAATCTTGTTCTGGTTCTGCCACAAAGTAGAAATCGTAACCTACTCGACTACCCATTTGAATCAATCCGGTGCCTTCTACAGCTTCATATGGGATAATAACTGGTGGTGCTATGGATGCTCCTATTCCAGAAGTTCCTGGGGCTGAAATCAATGTACCTTGAATGGGAAACATGGAATTTCCAAGCTTTATTGAGTCACCAACGCTCAAACCGTATTGTAGCATAAGCGTGGCGTCCACCAATGCGCTGCCGGATTTTTGATAATTCTGAGCAGCATCAGTAGGCTTGGTTTCCAGTTCGCCATAAAATGGGTATTCCCCTTCAATGCCCCTTACGCCCACTAATTTGGCATCTCCATTTTTTGGGAAAACAGCCATAGAAGGAAATCCAACTGAACGCCCATCAGCACCCCCTAAAGAATCAATAATTGCCTTGACCTTTTCATTGGGGGGTTGGTTACTGTCAATAACGAAATCGGCTCCCATCAAGGTTTTGGATTGCAAGGCAATGTTTTCTTCCAGATTTTCACTGAAAGATTGGATGGATACTACCGCAGCAATGCCTAAAATGATGGAGGCCGTGAATAACAGTAGACGTCCTCCACTGGCTTTACTATCCCGCCAAGCCATTTTAGCCAACCATTTCCAACCTGCACCGGATTGTTTGTCAACAGAATGCTTCAATTCTCAATCAAAATTTCGTTCGATATTACTTTTCCTCCGCGTAAACGCAATTGATAGTTGCATTTTTGTGCCAATTCCAGATCATGGGACACTATTACCAAAGTTGTTCCGGCCTCTTGGTTGAGTTCAAATAACAACTGAACGATTCGGTCACCAGTGTCTTGGTCAAGATTTCCAGTTGGTTCATCGGCAAACAATATAGCAGGGTTGTTGGAAAATGCTCGTGCCAGGGCGACACGTTGTTGTTCACCACCAGATAGCTGTGAAGGATAATGATGCATTCGGTCAGTCAATCCAACTTTACCTAATAGTTCCTTGCCAATTTTGGTCGGATTTTTCGCTCCTTGAAGCTCTAATGGTACTACTACATTTTCAAGGGCTGTAAGGGTAGGGAGCAACTGAAAATTTTGAAAAATAAAGCCCACTTTTTCGTTGCGCAATCGGGCACGTTCATCTTCATTCAAACTTCCCATATTTACCCCTGACAACTCCACTGTTCCTGCATCAGGATGGTCTAAACCGGCACAAAGACCCAATAAGGTGGTTTTTCCACTACCCGAAGGTCCAATTATTGCAAAGGTCTCACCCGAATCAATGCTAAAACTGACATCATCCAAGACTGTTAATTGTTTTGAACCACTCGTGTACGTCTTCCCAAGATGCGCTACGTTTAATATCTTTGACATAGTACTAACACTTCCTTTATACTTAAGTTGGGAAATTAGGTAAATGATTTTATTTCAAGACCTTTATCATATGCAATACCTCTTAAAGTTTCGTTATTTTTTTATTTTTTGCTTCCTGATTTCCTGTCGGGATACTCCAAAATCGACTATGCCGGCATCAGAGGCAACTGTAACCGAGGAAATAGTGGATACCGAAGAAGTTGCCGAAAAGGTTATTTTGTTTTTTGGCGATAGTTTGACGGCGGGGTATGGTTTAGAGCTTGAAGAAGCTTTTCCAGCACTTATTCAAAATAGGTTGGACTCACTGGGACTTGATTATACCGTAATCAATTCTGGGCTCAGTGGGGAGACCACAGCTGGAGGGCGTAACCGTTTGAGTTGGGTATTGAGTCAAAAAGTAGATGTGTTTGTACTGGAATTGGGCGCCAACGATGGACTTCGAGGAATTCCTTTAGTGGAAACCCGTAAAAATCTACAAGCTATTATTGATGTGGTCAAGGATAAGAACAGTGCTACGAAAATTGTATTGGCCGGGATGCAAATACCACCCAATATGGGGCCGGAATATACCACCGAGTTTCGCAAAATTTTTCCGGAATTAGCAGAGGAAAACCAAATTGCGTTGATTCCTTTTTTATTGGAGGGAGTTGCTGGAATTCCAGAACTGAACTTAGAAGATGGTATTCACCCTACTTCCAAGGGTCATCAAATTGTAAGAGAGAATGTATGGTCTGTTTTAAATACGATGCTTGAGTAGGTAGTTGAACTACACTGGATAATTCCTATTTAGGTAATTCGCTTTTCCATTTCTCAAAAGTTTGGATTAATTCATTATCGGTCAGAGGATAAAGTCCTTGTACTTTGCTCCCCTTTTTTAATTCTTTTACTACAAATTCTTCGTAAATAGCCATTTGTTTGCATTCTTGGGCTACGCGATTAGCCAAATTTGATGGGATAACCATGACACCATCTAAATCCCCAACAATATAATCACCTGGAAAAACGGCAACCTCTCCACATGCTATGGGTTCGTTCAAAGCGATGGCGTGATGCAATGTTAAATTAGTTGGTGCGGATGGTCTAGTATGAAATGCGTGAATATCCAAGTTGCCTATTTCTTGTGTATCTCGAAACCCCCCATCTGTAACTATACCTTCGACACCTCTTTGTAGTAAACGAGTAACAAGAATTGAGCCAGCTGAAGCTGCCCTGGCATCCCTTCTACTATCTATTACCAGTACATGGCCTTTGGGACATTGTTCTATTGCCAATCGTTGCAGGTGTTTGGGGTCTTTAAAAACTTCTATTGGATTTAAATCTTCGCGTGCTGGAATGTACCTAAGTGTATAAGCACGACCAACCATTGGTGTGCCTTTGTAGTTTATTGGGCGAACATTTTGAATAAATTGATGCTTCAGTCCAAGTTTAAACAAACAAGTTGCAATTGAGGCCGTGTTTGTATTCTTCAATAAGACCTCTATTTCTGTTGATTCTTTCATTCTAGGAAGTTTTAAGTGGCTGATTGGATGGTTTTTTTGTTAAAATTTTGGATGTTTCACAAATATACATATATTTGGTTAACCAAACTGGTAAACCAATTTTAAATGATGACTACAAAATACGTCGAAAGAGGAATACTGGGTTGGTGCACCACTCTTAAAACGAATAGAGTGAATAGTTTAAAAAGTCCATACCATAACTAACAGGTTCTAATAGTTAAACTTTATGAAATATTATATCCACAACTTGAATATCAAGAATAGCATAATGATACTTGGAATCCTGCTGGTGTTTAATTCTTGCTTAAATCAAAAAAAGCAAGAGCAGTATGGAGATACTAAAAATGTTGCGACCGGAGTTTCAGCAAATGACGTGATTCCTTTTTTCGAGCATTGGAACCTCATACTTGGAGATGGTTCAAATGTAGGTCAAGCAAGCACCTATAAAAATGAAGATTTCTTTTACACTGCAAATGATAATAGTGAAGATTGGGTGGTATTTAAGTCACCAAATGCTGGAAATACCCATGGTACATCCAATAATACTAGAACTGAGTTGGCACAATTGAAAAAATGGATGCCAAATACGGAGGATGCGCAGATGAACGCAACCTTGAAGGTAATGAATGTGTCTAAAACTGGAGACGCAAGTGTTGCTGCTACATATTCAGTAGTGGTGGGTCAAATTCATAGTGCAGATGGACATGAAAATGAACCTTTAAAAATATTTTACAAGAAATTCCCCGGTCATACCAAAGGCTCCGTTTTTTGGAACTATGAAATTAACACTGACGGGAATGATAATTCTAAACGCTGGGATTACTCATATCCAATATGGGGCTATGATTTTTCGGTAGTTGGATCCTCGTCAAATACCTATCCACCAGAACCTTCAGATGGAATAGAACTTGGTGAGGCGTTCAGTTATGAAGTAATAGTCCGGAACGGTGTTATGTACCTAACTTTTAAAAGTGAAGGGCATGAAACCAAGACCTTCACAAAAAATCTTGTAAACTCAGAATACAAAGATCGGGCGGCAATACCCAGACAAGTACAGGAATTGTTTGTGCCAATTGGGCAAGATGGCGTGGAACGTGAGAATGCCTATGAAGGTGAGGGACTGTTTTTTAAACTTGGTTGCTACAATCAAACAAATGGGAAAGATCCAAAGGTTAATAAAGTATGGTGTTCAGGAGCGGAGACCCATCAAGGAGATATTCAAAAGCAATATTTTGATGGGAATTACGCAGAGGTGTGGTTTAAATCTGCAGCCATCCAAATAAGTAAAGATGCAGTTTCCAATGCGGGCTATTTTGAAGCTAATGATGGCCTTAGTTCAAAAACGGTTTACCCTAGCGAAGTGATTCCTTTCATGGACAAGTTCAAAATATTGATGGGTGATGGTACCCATGTTGAAGAACTAATAGATTTTAAACACAAAGATTTCTTCTATACCGTTATTGATGGTACAAGACGATGGGTGGTCTATAAAACACCTAATTCTGGTGTAACCTCAAAAAACTCAAGCAATACAAGAACCGAATTGCATGAAAAAAGGGAATGGACACCAGAAGAAGGTGGTAATTTAACAGGTACTTGCAAGGTTATGCAAGTATCCACATCAGGTGATGCTAGGGTCGCTGCGTCATATGCAACTGTAGTTGGTCAGATTCATAGTGGTGAGGGGCATGAAAATGAACCACTTAAAATATTCTACAAGAAGTTTCCTGGACACGATAAAGGCTCCGTTTTCTGGAATTATGAAATCAATACTGAAGGTGATAATTCTAAGCGATGGGATTATTCAACACCAGTGTGGGGATATGATATGTCAGTGATTGGAAAGACTAAAGATGGCTATCCTGCCGAACCCAAATATGGTATCGAATTAGGGGAAGAATTTAGTTATGAGGTAAATGTTTATGAAGGGATTATGTATTTAACGTTTACCAGTGAAGGACACGAAACCAAAAAGTTTGCAAAAAACTTAATCCAATCGGAATATGTGACTCACGCGGATTTACCAGCTCAAGTCGAGAAATTATTTGTACCAATAGGTCAAGACGGTACAGAAAGATCTTCTGCCTATAAAGGCGAGTTAGGGTACTTTAAGCAAGGTGCATACAATCAAACCAATGGGAAAAGTCCTGATGATAACCTAGTTTGGTTTGCAGGTGCGGAAACCTACGGAGGAGATATTGCCAGACAATACGAGAATGGTTGTTATACAGAAGTTTGGTTTAGGGATGCTACTGTAGGCCCGGGTAAACCACAACAAGGAACCGATGAATAATAGCAAATGACAAAATAAAACTGATAATAGTACAGAATCTAATCAATATGAAAACATTTGGAACAAGTAAGGAATTTATTAATGGAGAAGACCTGGATTGGGAAGTGGTGGGTGATGGGTTGAAAAGAAAAATCATGGGGTTTGATGACAAAATAATGTTGGTTAAGGTCCATTTTGAAATTGGTGCTGTTGGGCAAATGCATGAACACTATCACTCTCAAGTCACCTATGTGGAGAGTGGCAGTTTTGACGTTACTATCAATGGCCAAACGAAAACCTTAAAAGGGGGAGACTCATTCTACATACCACCACATGCCATGCACGGGGCAATTTGCACAGAAGCCGGAGTGTTAATAGATGTTTTTAGTCCCATCCGAGAAGACTTTATGCAAGATCAATAAAAAGTCTAAGTGATTTTTGCCAGAAAGCAAGTTCATTGACGCATAAATCTTCAAATAGTTAAAAATTTAACATACTAATTGGTTTAGGTATTTTTTTTTAACCTATCAATAACATATATTTGGTAAACCAAATTGGTTGACCAGTTTGGAATACCAATAAAACAACATGATATGAAAAAAACCTAACGCATAAAAAAAAGGATAGGTGCACGCCTATCCTTTTATGAACATTACTTCTTAGGAGGGAAGTAACATTAAAACAAATACACATTACTGTTACTTGTCAACACAAAACTAAACAAAATTCATTTGATTTTAGTACTGGTTCGTGTTGGCAAATGACCAGGACTTTGATCACTTTTTACAAGTGAATGGAATTAACTAAGTAAGACGAATTATTGAAACTAACTAAACAGATGAATTTTAAATTAAAATTAGTAATGATAATGTCCTTATTAATAGGGCTGCAATCATTCGCACAAGATTTGACAGTGACCGGTAAGGTCGCTGATGCAAGTGATGTTCCTGTAATTGGAGCTAACATTGTTGTTTTAGGAACAACAAGAGGGGTACAATCCGATTTTGATGGTAATTATTCCATATCGGTTGCATCTGGGGAGACCTTGCAGTTTTCCTATATAGGATTTGAAACCCAAAGTATCGTAATTACAAATCAGACTACCATCAATGTGGTTTTATTAGAAGATACAAGCCAATTGGATGAGGTGGTGGTAATTGGTTACGGAACCAGGAAAAAATCATCGTTAACTGGCGCAGTTGCCAAGGTTGAAGGTGGAGATATTGCCGCTATTCAAGCACAACGGGTGGACGAAGCATTGGGAGGTAAACTCTCAGGTGTTTTGATTCAGAATCAAGATGGGGCTCCAGGAGCAGATCCCAAAATTCAGATAAGGGCAGCCTCTTCAATAAATGGAAATTCAAACCCATTGATTGTAGTTGATGGATATCCTATTTCTGGTAGTTTGGCGACTGTTAATCCAAATGATATTTCCAGTTTAGAAGTATTAAAAGACGCTGCATCTGCGGCAATCTATGGTTCCAGGGGGGCAAATGGTGTGATTCTGGTAACTACAAAAAAGGGGAGGTCTGGAAAGGCAAGCTTCAGTTACAATACCTACACGAGTACATCCAGTAGATATCTTAGAGACAATATTAAAACCACTGCGGGTGATTATGCCGCAATCGCGGAAAGAAATATTGCTGACGGCACTTTCAACGTATCTGATTTGGACCCGGCAATTGTTGATTATAGACTTAACGCATTTAGGGATTCCCCAGATGTTGTTGGAGTAGAAGATTGGTTTTTTAGAAATGGATCAAGTACCAGTCATGATTTTAGTATGAGTGGTGGCAGTGAAAATGTAAACTACTTTGCCTCTGTTGGATATTTGAATACTGACGGTATTGCTATCGACCAAGGTTTCGAAAGAGCGAATGCAAGATTGAATATTGATGCCAAATTGGGCGAAAAATTCAAAACTGGTGTTAGTTTCAATGGATTTATTTCAGACCGTGAAATTGTAGGTCATGATATGAGAGATTTGTTAAGAGCCTACAGTGTACACCCAATATATCATACCGAGGCATCCATTGCTTTTGTGCAACAATTAGATCAGCAGGCTCAGACGCTTGGTCTTGCTTCATTTGACTCAGGATATAGAGGTGGGGCGGACGCTCCTTTCAATAATAGTATTTACACTTTGGAACCAGGAATGACTGCTCAGGATTGGCATTACGGTAGAAGTGGTAACGGAATTGGAGGTTCTGGTGATGCGGGACCAGCAACGAAGTTGGATAATACTGATAGATATCAAAAAACATATTTTGGAAATATTGCCACCTATCTTCAGTACGCCATTATTGATGGTCTTAATATAAAAACTGTACTAGGTGCAGATATGCGCGATACGCAAGATTATTTCTGGAGAGGATTGGAGTTCGATTCCAGAGCAAGAAGTAATCAAACGGCATTAGATCAAACAGATGTAAAACGCTCATCGATTTTAAGCGAAACTACATTGAATTATTCCAACGTAATTGGGAAACATGATATCTCGGCCGTTGCTGGTCTAGAATTTCAAAATTTCTATACCAAAGGAACTTCATTGCAGGGAACTAATGTTCCATTTGGGGATATTATTAACTATAATCTTTTGGACCCTGCGGATATCGCGGTAACTGAACGGGACGAAACCATTGCAAGACGAAGTGTATTTGGAAGGATAAACTACGCTTATGATAATCGCTTTTTATTCTCTGCTTCAGTGAGAAGAGATGGTGATTCCAGATTCGGTGCAAACAACAAGTATGAAACTTTTCCAGCACTTTCTTTGGGATGGAACGTTCACAACGAATCATTTTGGAAATCTGAGACTTGGAGCTTATTGAAGCTAAGATTTAGTACCGGTTCTTTAGGGACTACTTCAGATTTAGGTGCCTATAATTCGTTGAGTCTATTGAATCCTCAGGCAACGGTACTTGGCAATGGGTTCCTGATTCCTTCGGATGTTGCCAATGATAACCTTACATGGCAGACAAATACGGAGACCAACTACGGTGTAGATTTAGGATTCCTGAATAACCGTTTGAGACTGAGTATGGATTACTATACTTCTGATATCGAAGATATTTTGATCAATCAAAGTGTATCAGAAGTTTTAGGTACCACATCCATCAGACTTAACTCTGGTGACGTAAGAAGTTCAGGTTTAGAATTTGAACTATCAGCATCCCTGTTCCAAAAAGGAGATTTTTCTTGGGATGTAAATGCCAATTTATCAACCGTAGATACCGAAATCACTGATTTAGGGGGGCTCGATGAATTACCACAGACCATTTATGGCCAAAGCGGCAGAGGTCCTGTTTTTAGAAATTATGTAGGTGGTGAAATTGGTGAGATGTGGGGAATTGAAACCACTGGAGAAGTGGAAATGGAATACCTCGCAAATCCTATAGAATTCCCTGATCAAGAAAGTGGTTGGAGCTATGCTGTAGATCAAAACAATGATGGAGTTATTGACAGAACACGAACTGTTGAGGAAGGTGGCGACCTAGTGAAAATTGGTCAGAACACTCCAGATTTTTATTGGGGACTCAATAGTAATATGAGGTATAAGGCATTTGATATGGCGTTTCAATTTCAAGGTGCCCAAGGAGGGGATGTGTATAACATAGATCCCTTGTATTACGGCTCCCAATGGGGTAGGTCTTTACTTGATGCATTTGATTCTGATGACAATGGTTTGGCAGATAATAATGGTCAACCATATGTTAGAAATAGGGATCAAACAGATTCTATGATTCAGGATGCATCTTACGTTGCATTGCGCAACCTTACTTTGGGATATACCATAGATTCAGATTTAGTAAGTAAAGTAGGAGTGAATTCCGCAAGAATCTATGTTGCAGCTACTAACCTATTGTACTTATGGGGTGACGATTATACCTCTTTCAATCCTGAAGGTGTTGAGACTACAAATACTGGATACCTAGGCCCAACAACCTATGGTGTGCAAGTGGGAGCAAGTCCAATCGTGAGAAGTTTCACAATAGGGTTAAACCTTAATTTTTAATAAGCAAAAAAATGAAAACCATATATAGATTAACATTAGGATTATTGCTGTTACTGACAGCATGTGATAATGATTTGGACCAAGTTCCACCAAACATTGCCAGTGCGGACTCATTGGAGGATTTTACAGGGGTTTTAAATGCAGCATATTTCTATCAGCATGGTTCCGTGACACCACTAGCGGTTATGGGTGACTTCCGCGCTGATAACGCTTTGATGGAGGAAGAACCTTATCCAACCTTCGATAGGTTCACCAATGAATTGACAACTATGGAGGATCAATTTTTTGGTCCATTTTATACGGCATTGTATAAATCGATTTTAAGTGCAAATAATGTAATTGAGAATTCGAGCAATGCCACTCATGTAGGTGAGGCGAAGTTTTTAAGGGCTTTATCTTATTTTAAATTGGTTATGGTTTTTGGTGATGTACCGGTGAACCTTTCTTCAGCACCAGCCACAGATGATACATCCATTTTGGCCAGACAACCAGTTTCAGAAATCTATGACAATATCATTATACCAGATCTAACGGACGCCATTGCGGCCTTGGATACGCAGATAAATAATGGTCGCGCATCTAGACTTGCAGCCCAAGGTATATTAGGCAAAGTGTATGTATATACGGGAGATTTTGCAAGTGCAGAATCACAATTAGCGGCAGTTGTAAATGGAGCTGCGGCAGCAGGGATTAGTTTGCAGGCTAATTTTTCAGAAATCTTTGGGGTTGACTTTGATTTGAATCCCGAAATCATATTTGCAACACAAGTTTCAAGCTCTGTGGTAGATGAATATGGGTTCTCTGAATTCTGGTCTTGGTCAGGAGGATTGGATACAAAGTCTTTAATGCCTTTGGATTCGGATTTGATTGCGGCATTTGATGCCAGTCCAGGAGATTTAAGAAGGGCTGTGACAATTGATGAAGTTTTGATGGCATCCCCGAAATTTCCACAGACCGGGGGACCTGATCATGATTGGATTGAGTTAAGATTGGCAGATGTTATTTTGTTGTATGCCGAAGCATTGAATGAAAATGGTGGCTCAGCAGAAAATGTATTGGATATTTTGGATCCCTTAAGGGCAAGAGCTGGTGTGCCAGCACTTGATCATACAGTGATAAACACCACAGCATTGGTAAGGCAAGCTATACAGGATGAAAGAAGATTGGAATTGGCCTTTGAAGGGCAAAGGTGGTTCGATTTGGTGAGAACCGGTACTGTAGATGCCGAAATGGGAGAAGCGGTCAATAGCAATTATTACCTATTTCCGATTCCAGTTTCAGAAGTATTGGCCAGTGGGGGAGTAATAACACAAAACCCCGGATATTAAATAAAATTGAAACTTGCTCTTTAACCAATAAGAGCATGCGATTAGAATAATTATAGGTTGAACATTGAGTTAGTTAAGTTTGGTGACTATTGGCCAAGATTCTTGGCCAATAGTTATTACAAAAATTGAAAATCAATTAGGTGTTGGAATCAGTGTTAATAGTACTTTCCTGATTTCGGCAAATTGACTAAATTTAACAGACCAATCTGGTTAACCAATTTTGAAGAAATAGTTTACATGAAGGTTGAAATACTTACAAAAAGCGAAAACAGAGGCATCCAAAAGGAGATTATTTCCAAATTAAGGGAACTGATTAATTATAAAAATCTTGAGCCTGGGGATAAGTTACCTTCTGAGCGTATGCTTTCAGAGAAATTTGGCGTAAGTAGAAGTAACCTTAGAGAAGCCATTCAGAAATTGGAATTTTTCGGGATATTGAAATCCAGACCACAGAGCGGAACTTTCATTGCGGATATTGGGCAAATCGCAATGAGTGGTATGATTGATGACATTCTAAGATTGGAAGATCCAGATTTTAAATCTCTGGTGGAAACAAGGATACTTTTGGAATTAAAAACCGTCCGACTAGCCGCACTAAGAAGAACGGAGGATGATTTAAAGAAAATTAGGGAAGCGCTTGACGCATATAATTCGAAAGTGCTTGCTGGCAAAGAAGCTGTTGAAGAAGACTTATTGTTTCATTTGGCAATAGCCAAAGCAAGTAAGAATAGTACAATGAATACGTTCATGCTAATTATTACTCCTGAAATCATAACCAATTTTGAAAAGTACCATGTTTGTGATAACAATCAGTCTTTTTTAGGTATTCAAGAACACGAAGATATTTACACGGCAATAAAGAATCAGGATCCACAAGAGGCCAAGGCGAAGATGAAGGTCCATTTTAAAATACTATATCAATACTGTTATAACGCATAGACAATGTTCAAAAGATTAGAATAAGAATGCACGCTTTTATTCTGATAAGATCAATAATAATTGGGGGGAAGACTATAAAATAAAACACGGGATCGGGTCTTATAATTCTACAGAGACCTTAGACCAAGGTTAAGTTTTAACGGATGTTTTTAGATGGGTTTGATGGGAATCAATCAATATCCAAAAAGGAAACATATGTCTAACCTATAAAAACAAAAGCATGAAATTAAAAGGTTTACGATGGTGGGTTATTGCCTTGATCTGCGTAGCAACGGTAATCAACTATATTGACAGAACAGCATTTGGTGTCATGTGGCCAGAAATGGGAAAAGATCTCGGCATGGACGAATCTGACTATGCCGTAATGCTTAATGTTTTCATGATTACCTACGCCCTTGGCAAGTTCTTGTCCGGCAAACTATATGATAAAATTGGTACAAGATTGGGGTTTGTTTTTTCAATTGTATTGTGGTCCACTGCGGCAATCTTCCACGCATTTGCTAAGGGATTACTGTCATTATCGCTTGTGAGGGCGATGTTGGGACTAGGTGAGGCTGGAAATTGGCCCGGTGCAGTTAAAAGTAATGGTGAATGGTTCCCTATTAAGGAACGAGCTATTGCGCAAGGCATTTTCAATGCCGGGGCATCTTTGGGCAGTGTAATTGCACCAGCCTTAATAGCATTTCTGTATGCACAATTTGGTTGGCGCACTACCTTTATCATATTAGGATTGTTGGGTTTTGTATGGATTTTTCCATGGCTGTTTGTCAACAAGGCCAAGCCTGAAAATCACCCTTGGCTTACCGAAAATGAAAGAGAATTGATTCTTTCGGATCGGATTGTACCGGTTGCCGAGGATAAAAAGGATAAAGGCTTGACACTATTGGAAATATTGAGTTTTAAGGAGTCTTGGGGGGTTTTGGTATCTAGATTCTTCATAGAACCTATTTGGTGGCTCTTTGTAGGGTGGATGCCACTTTATCTAAATTCCAAGTTTGGTTTCAGTATTGAAGAAATTGGATCCACGATATGGATTTCTTATTTAGGTGGTATGGCAGGTAGCATTCTAGGCGGATGGTTCTGCGGAAAGTTAATGGAAAAATACTCTGTCGATTACTCGAGAAAGCTATCCATTTTAATTGGTGGGACGTTAATATTCTTGGGTTTATTGGGGATAATTTTCTTGGTAAAAGGGAATAACCCAATGACTTTTATTTACATCGTTGCTATAGTATTGTTTGGATTTCAATTTGCAATTGGAAATATACAGACACTATCCAGTGATTTGTTAAAAGGTCCTTCCGTAGGCACCTTGGCTGGGTTAGCTGGTACGATTGCGGCCATATCCGTGATCATCATGAACTGGTTGATTCCAAAAATCACTACGGTTTCCTATACCCCAGCATTTATTGTAATTGCTGTGTTGGCGCCCTTAGCAGTATTATCGATTTATGTCTTAATAAAAAAAATAAAACCGGTCGAAATTGAAACGGCCTAATAAAATCAAAAAAATCAAATGAGTACAGATAAAAAAGTAGCGATCATTACTGGTGCAACAGGCGGTATTGGCTTTGCGGTTGCAAAAAGACTTGGCAAAGATGGATACGTGGTTATTTTAAATGGAATAGAGGATGCTGCAGGTGGTCAACGGGTTAAAGAGTTGGAAAAAGAAGGAATAACTGCTGAATATTATGGCTTTGATGTTACTGATGAAAATGCAGTGACCTCAGCAATTACTAAAATAGGAGAAAAATACGGTAGAATCGATGTATTAGTAAACAATGCAGGTGGTTTGGGTGGCAGATCTAGATTTGAGGATATGACTACGGATTTTTACCGGTTCGTGATGGCATTGAACCTGGACTCCGTTTTCTTTGCTTCCAGAGCAGCCATTCCCTATTTGAAAAAAGGAGAAAATGCAACGATAATTAATTACGCATCCAATGCGGGATGGAACGCCGGTGGACCAGGAGCTGGCGTCTATGGTACGTCAAAAGCTGGCGTACATGCCATAACAAGAGCTTTGGCAAAAGATCTTGCAGAATATGGGATTAGGGTAAATGCGGTTTCACCTGGAACTATTGACACCCCTTTTCACGCACAAATTAAATCGACCAAACCTGAAGTATTTGCGTCTTGGAAAAACAACATCTTATTGGGAAGACTTGGACAACCTGAAGAAGTGGCTTCGGTGGTCTCTTTTTTGGCAGGGGATGGCGCATCATTCATAACTGCTGAAACCATTCAAATTGGAGGAGGTCAAGCTTTAGGTATTTAAAAATAAAATACGAATTAAATCGAATCATAAAACAGTTCAAATGAATTTAAAAGGTAAAGTTGCTGTTGTTACAGGCGGTGCCAGGGATATTGGAAGGGAAGTTTGTATAAAACTTGCTAAAGAAGGAGCTAATGTTGTGGTGAATTTTTTTGATTCCGAAGCTGACAGTCAAGCTACATTGGCTACAATCGAAGAAGTGGGAGGTACTGCAATTGCCGTTTATGGCGATGTTACCAATCAACATGATATTGATAATTTGGTAGATAAAACAAAAGAAGCTTTTGGCGAAAAAGTGGATATTTTGGTAAATGTCGCTGGAGGTCTTTTTGCTAGAAAAACAATATCAGAATTAGATGAGGATTTCTATAAGTTGGTAATGGATGTCAATTTCAAAGGAACCGTCTTCGTAACACAGGCTTTCAAACCTTTGATGTCCAAAGGAGCATCAATTGTGAACTTTGCGTCTCAAGCAGGACGAGATGGCGGTGGGCCAGGCTCTGCACTTTATGCATCTTCCAAGGGGGCAGTAATGACTTTGACCAGAAACTGGGCCAAGGAATTTGGTCCAGAAGGAATACGAATAAACGCGGTTTGTCCAGGTATGATCGCGACTAAGTTTCACGATGATTTCACAAAAGACGATGTTAGGGAAAGAGTAGCGTCAAGTACGCCATTAAGAAGAGAAGGATCCGCAAAGGAAGTTGCAGATCTAGTAGCATATTTGGCATCTGATGAATCTTCTTTTGTTACTGGTAATAACATTGATATTAATGGAGGTTTAGCGTTCAGCTGAGCACAATAATCAACCAAATAAAGGATTTAAAATGAAAAAGGTAGTTACGTTTGGAGAAATAATGCTTCGTTTGGCGCCTCAAGAGTTTTTGAGGTTCTCACAGGCCAATAATTTTGATATTATTTATGGAGGTGGTGAATCCAATGTAGCCGTTTCTTTAGCCAACTATGGTGTTCCCGTTGACTTTGTGACGAGACTTCCAAATAACGATATTGGTCAATGCGCGTTGATGGAGATGCGTAAACGAGGAGTTGGTACTGGCCAGATTATTTTTGGTGGTGATCGTTTAGGGATTTATTTCTTGGAGACGGGTGCAGTCAGTAGAGGCAGTAAAGTGGTCTATGATCGCGCACATTCTGCCATGGCAGAGATCGAGCAAGGAATGATCGATTGGAAATCTGTATTTAAGAATGTGGAATGGTTCCATTGGACAGGAATAACTCCTGCAATATCAAGAGGCGCAGCAGATGCTTGTTTGGAAGCAGTGCGTGTAGCAAGTGATATGGATGTTACGATATCGACAGATTTGAACTATCGCGCTAAACTTTGGAAGTATTGTGATGATGCAGAAAGAGAAAATATCATGTCCGAATTAACTTCCTACTGCGACATTGTATTAGGCAATGAGGAAGATGCTGAAAAACATTTCGGGATTAAACCAGAAGGGTTGGATATTACAACTCAAGGAGAGCATGTCAAAGCAGAGGCGTTTTTATCTGTCTGCGAGCAAATGATGAAACGGTTTCCACGCGCCAAAAAAGTAATTACGACATTGCGAGGGTCCTTATCTGCTTCCCATAACACCTGGGCAGGCGTACTTTATGATGGAAACAAAATGTATAAATCCCCTGAATATCAAATCACCCATATCGTAGATCGAGTTGGAGGAGGAGATTCTTTTATGGGTGGCCTTATTTATGGACTGCTAAAGTATCCTGATGATGACCAAAATGCTTTGAATTTTGCAGTTGCGGCATCCTGTCTTAAACATACCATTAAAGGTGATGCTAATTTAGCAACAGTTCAAGAAGTGGAAAAGTTAATGAGTGGGGATGCTTCCGGAAGGGTAGCAAGATAATTTTATTATGGCACAGTTTTCAAGGATAGAGGTGGCAGAGACCATGAAAAGGACAGGTTTAGTGCCTCTTTTTTACCATCAAGACATCGAATTGGGAAAAAACGTTTTGACTGCTTGTTACAAAGGTGGAGCACGTTTGCTGGAGTTTACGGCTAGAGGAGATTTCGCTCATGAGGTTTTTCAGGAACTCGGTAAATACGCCCAAGCAGAATTACCAGAACTGATTTTAGGTGTAGGGTCAATTACGGATGCAGCGGCGGCTTCATTATATATGCAAATGGGAGCTAATTTTGTGGTGACCCCTTCTTTGCGAGAAGACATTGCGAAGGTTTGTAACCGTAGAAAGGTTTTATGGTCACCTGGTTGTGGATCCCTGTCCGAAATAAACAAAGCAGAAGAACTGGGCTGTGAAATCATAAAGTTATTTCCTGGAGCCACTTATGGTCCTGGTTTTGTCAAGGCCATAAGAGGTCCACAACCTTGGAGTTCCATTATGCCAACAGGTGGTGTCAGTACGGATGAAGCAAATCTCAAAGCTTGGTTTGACGCTGGGGTAACATGTGTGGGAATGGGATCTAAACTAATTAGTAAGGAGATTTTGGATAGTAAGGATTTTCAAGGCTTGGAGTTAAGGGTTAAGAATGCTATAGAAACAATCAAAAAAGTTAAGATTTAATTAGTTGGAGTCTAGGATTCACGGATTACCGTTCATAAAAAAGCTTATTGCAATCCTTTTAGCGTTTGGACCTGGAATATTTGCAATTGGATATACTATCGGAACAGGGAGTGTTACTTCGATGATTGTTGCCGGGAGTACCTATGGCATGCAACTGCTTTGGGTTTTGTTACTAAGCTGCATTTTTTCTGGACTTCTAATGTTCGTTTATGGAAATTATGCTTTACTCACTAATGAGACTGCCCTTTTCGCTTTTAAAAAGCATCTTAAATGGGGCAAATGGATTGCAATTCTGATAATTATTGGTGTTTCATTTGGACAATGGAACTCCTTAATGGGTATTTTGGGGATTTCTGCAAACATCATCTTTGAAATCATTCGAATTTATGTTCCTGGTCTCACGGATTATCAATATGAATCAGTTTTGATAATTGCAATTCTTATCATTGTATTGATGTATGCCTTGCTCCTCGTAGGCAAGTATAGTTTTTTTGAAAAGATACTTGTTGTTTTCGTTGCTGTAATGGGTTTTTCATTTCTAATTTCCTTGTTGTTTGTCTACCCGCAGCCAACGGAAGTACTTCAGGGCTTAGTACCTTCAGTACCAGAAGTTAAAGGGGGTAAAATGATGGTAGCGGCATTTGTGGGTACAACAATGGCAGCAGCTACGTTTTTGTCTAGGCCTTTGTTTGTTAAAGGTAAAGGATGGACCGACAAAAATTTGAAGCAGCAAAAAAAAGATGCAATAATAGCTGCCTGTCTTGTTTTCTTAATCAGTGGAGCAGTTATGGCAGTGGCTAGCGGAGCGCTATTTCATCAGGGACAGCCAGTATCCAAAGTTCTTGATATGGTAGGAACACTTGAGCCTGTTGCAGGAAAATTTGCATTGACCTTGTTCTTTTTTGGAACTTTGAGTGCAGGTTTGTCCTCCATATTCCCTTGTCTATTGATAGCACCAATATTAATATCTGATTTTCAATCAGGTAACTTGGATACCAATTCTAAACAGTTTAAGTTAATAACTGCTTTTGCTTGTCTATTTGCCTTGATCGTCCCGGTTTTTGGAGCCAACCCTATTGAAATGCAGATTGTTTCCCAAGTTTTCAATGTCTTTGTATTGCCGTTAGTCATATTGGGGATACTCATTTTGGTAAATCAAAAAAAATTTAAGAAAGTATATAGAACTAAGCTGATAATAAATATTGGATTGATAGCAGCATTGTTTTTTTCAGTTGTGATTTCATTCAACGGCGCTACTGCTTTATTCCAGTATTTTTAACAGGAAGTTTTGGAAACAAAAAAGGATCACTTTAAGTGATCCTTTTTCTTTGTAGCGGGAACAGGACTCGAACCTGTGACCTTCGGGTTATGAGTTCCAAAAAGTACACACTATTCAAGATTTCCCGGCTCAATTTTGTACAAAAACGTGTACGGTATCGTGTACGATTTTCATGACAAATATAATCATTTGATTTAGCTTGATACTTTTATTTAACTTCCCATAAATTGGCCTGAAAAGGTACGTCCACTGGAGTTTGGGCTAAATGGTCCATATAATTGGTCATTACTTTGAAGCCTACAATGGTAATTACTTCTAGCATTGCCTCTTTTGGATAGCCAGCGTTTAAAAACTTATTGATGTCTTCATTGCTTACTTGACCTCTTTTGGTCGTTGTCGCTTTGACATATTCACTCAGAGCATTCAGTTTTTTATCTGGCAATTCCCGTCCTTCACGCAAAGCATCTATGTTTTCTTGAGAAACCCTATGCATTTGTGCAATACTGGAATGGGCAGCCATGCAATATCGGCAATTGTTTTCATAGCTCGATGCCAAAAATGCAATCTGCCTTTCTTTTGCCGTAAGCACGCTGTTTTTGGTTAAAAATTTATCACCTTCCCAGTAGGCGTAAAGTAATGCTGGGTGATTTGCCATCAAACCCAACAAATTTGCGTCAAATCCATAGGCTGATTTAGCAGCTGTTAGTATGGATTTTGATGCCTCTGGGGCATCTTCGATAGTTCTGATTTTGAATTCTACATTTTGCAATGTTTCCATTTTACTGATATTAAATTGACTTTGTTTATAAATAATTAATGTTTTCCGTTAAGACTAGATGTCTTTCAATAGATAGATCCATATGATCCTTGAAATGCGCATATTGAAAGAGGAGAGCGATATTAAAACAACCGCAATCCAAATGAAAATTTGGTAATTGAAGATGTTTTCATAATAAAAGGTACCGGCAAAAACAACCATAATAGCTTCTATGATTCCTATTGCATAACTGACATACATGGCGCCAAAAAAGAAGCCTGGCTCTTTTTCAAATACATAACCGCAATGGGTACAACTTTTATGCATTTGCGGTTTATGCCAGTTCTCCAAAAAATTTTTCTGTTTGTAGATTTTACCTGTGCGGCAGTTGGGGCATTTATTTGAGAGTATATTCTTAATCATTGGATTGTGTTTTTTGATGATTGATTATTAAATTCTCTTCAAAACTTAAACTCAGTGGTAAAAACAAAGTGAAACAGACTGTTTGTTAAACCACTTTGCTTCAGAAAGGAACCTGGAAATATAAAATTGGTTTCCAGTTCCAAACTCACATATTCATTCAACTCATAACTTGTGAAAGTACCGAGTTGTGTACCTATATAGGGCTGGTTGTTTAAAGAGGGATACTCTAGTTGCAGGGCGGGATTGTAAACCCCATCCTTTGTAGATTCACGCCAAAAAAAGTCGATGTCAAATTCATAAAAGAAACGGCCCCTTTTAAAATTGATATAAGGATGGATGTCGATAAGATTTGATGGTCCAAAACGTGCTACACGTCCAAAATAAGCTCCCTTAGGGTAGAAGGCATCAAAATTTCCAACCTTATTGTCTTCCGGGTCGTCATCCCCATCAATGACTTCAAATTTCAATCCTGTTTTTAGGTTGTTTGGCGTATTTTGAAATGCATACTCGACTTGAAAATAATAGGCCAATGCTGAAATTCTGGAATCCTCAAAGCTTCCAAATTGGTGGATTATTTCATTGTTGTAACTCCAACCTTTCAAAGTTCCGTAATGGTGAATGCCCACAGCGCTTCTCCGTTCATTTCCCGTAATGTTGTTATAAACTACATCATTCTGCTTCTGGAAGAAATAGTACACATCTAAATTGATTAAACCAGAGATGTAATCGGAAAAATGAAAACCATAAAAAGACTCCTTGAATTCGAAAAAGTCATTGTCTAGAACACCTACTTCATTTCGAACTATGGAGGCTATGAAAATATCTGCTTCAAGTGTATTTTTTATGAATTTTAGTTGTAGAAGGTCAAATGATCTCCTCACATTTGGGAGGTTGCGGATGTCCACTAATCTTCCAGAGCCATAACTCAAGTTCTTCCTGCCAACCATCATTTGGAGTTCGGGCATGAATTTGTATTGGGCAAAGATTTGGTTGAAGGCAAGTACGTCTTTATCCACTGCGGTTAAATCTTCTTTTCCAATCACTGTGCTTGAGGAAAGCTCAACAAAGGCATTTAGGTTTTCACCAAAATTCCAGTCTGCATTTAGCATAATGCGATTAAGTAGCCAAGCATTATCTTGTCCATCATGGGAGCCAAATTCCTCATTAATGAATGATTCTGCTTGGAAACGGTAGTCACCCCCAATGGATAGTGTGGTGTATTCACCTAGTTTAATCCCCTTTAACCCGGTCAGAATTGGGCGTTCTTCAGTTTTTTCGGTAGCATCAATATGTTGAATATGCTGACCATACAACAGATTACTCCAGAACAATAAGAGTATAATAAGCTGGACACATCGGTTATATTCAAACATCAATCGATTTATATATGTGCAAAAAGCTTTGTGCTGCGTTCCTTTTTTCATAATAAGTCGATTAAAAATTCATGGCCACTCCAAGTCCGTTTCCTTTTATAATCATTCTCCAGGCCACCCTTTTTTTCCTTTTGCGTACGTTCTCCTTAGATTGATTTTGATATCGCCCATCCAAATACTTGTCAATTGCCTCAACAGTAGCTACACTTAGCACAACACTAAGTGCTATATCCGTTAGCCAATGAGCTCCATTCCAAAGACGGGTCAAAGGAGGAATGCTACCCAACACATATATACCGCTTTTGATCCATGGATTTTTGAATTGTTTGGCCAAGGCATGCGCATTACTAATTGCAAGTGCAGTATGACCGGAGGGAAAAGAATGAAAATCAGAGTCTCGTTGAAAAGGCCTAAAGTCATTTTTATTCAGACCTGACCTTGGTCTTGCCCTACCCACCAAGGACTTGGAAATTTGTTGCAATACACCTGTAGCGGTAGCAGATGAAATCATAAGCACACCTGTGCGACGTATTTTGTCATTTTTGCTGAACAAGCCTGTGAGGTATACAATACCGTTGAACGCATAATTGTTTTGAGGATTCCCGTAGTACCAGCCATAATCTTTTAGGAGTTTGGGGATATGCGGTTCTTGATTTCTGAACCACCTGTCAGCATCATCATCAATGGAATACAAGCCAATTGTTCCTAAAATTGTACCTGCAAAAAGCCCTACTTGATTGTTTTCCCATGAAAGAGGACGTGTATAAGCATGACCAACCCCTCCTAAAATGCTGTTCAAATCATAGGTGAACTTTTCCCAATTTGAATCTGATGTTGTCTTGTTAAACTGCTGAGTAAAAACAGTGGAAGTTTGTATCAGCAGTAGTACGGCGGTGAAGAGATAGTTGTTTTTCATGATTCAAAACTAGAATCATGGACGAAGATGTTTTTTAAGGAAATGAGCTACTTGTTCAATTATTGCTCCTTCCTTTAAATGGAAAAACCCAAGCAATTGCCTGGGCTTTTTGAAGATGTAATGTTTTTTGATTTTATAGCTTATTTCTCTTAACTACTTTTAGAAATTTAAGGGTTTAAGTTCGCCCAACATGGTAGGAATAAGTTCCGTAACTGTTGGGTGTATATGCACGGCGTTCAATATGGTCCTATACGACGCTTTTGCGTACATAATGTCCAGCATACCATGAATAATTTCATCACCATTAAGGCCAAGAATAGTTGCACCTAGAATTTGTTCTGTGTCTGCATCGATGATTACTTTCATGAATCCATTTTCCTCGCCATTTTCCTTGGCTCTTGAAATCTTGAAAAAAGGGCGATGCCCAATTAGAAGTTTATTGTTTGATTTAAGGGCCTCTTTTTCGGTAATACCGATTCTCGCTAGGGGTGGATCTGTGAATAAAGCATAACAAGGAATTCTATCGTTTATACTTCTTTTGGAGTCTTGAAAAATATGATCCGCTACAATTTCAAAATCATTGTATGCGGTATGTGTAAAAGCACCTTTGGCATTCACATCACCCAAAGCCCAAATACCCTCAACATTAGTTTTTAGATATTCATCTACAGCTATATATCCATTTTTATTAAGAATTAGATCTGTATTTTCCAGGCCTAAATCATGAGTATTGGGGAGCCTTCCCGTTGCCACAAGAAGATGTGATCCGATTAAATTAATTGCTCCATTGTTGGATTCAAGACTTATTTTAATTCCTTTGGAATGTTGTGAGGCATTAAGGTTGGTTGCTCCCAATTTAAATTCAATCCCTTCTCCTTCCAAAATATTTTTTAGCTCCTTAGAAACATCACCGTCTTCTCGGGGTACAAGTTCCGTGTTTGTTTCGATTACGGTTATTTTACTACCAAACCTTCGATACATTTGTGCAAATTCCAATCCGATGTAACTTCCTCCTAAAATAATAAGATGTTTAGGTACAAAATCAACATCCATGATCGTGCTATTTGTAAAATGGGGCACATGCTGAACATCCTGGGGGACACGCGCTCTCGTTCCTACATTAATAAAAATCTTAGGTGCTGAAATTTTTCTTTCACCAATTTGGATTATCGTATTAGCCATAAATTTTGCATGGCCTTCAATGATTTCAAGGTTAGTTACATTTGACAACCAATTTTGAAGACCATTTGTGGACCTTTGCACTATTTCGTCCTTTCGCTTTTTTACAAGTTTCATGTCCGTTTTAATTTCCCCCAGCACGTTAAAGCCAAATTCAGCTCCTCTTTTTGCGGTGTGAATGGCTTTTGCACTTGCTATCAGTGTTTTAGTAGGAGTACAGCCATTGTTGACACAAGTACCGCCCAACCATTTTCGTTCAACCAGCGCTGTTTTGTGGCCTTGTGCAGCAAACTTGGCTGCTAGTGAAGGGCCGGCTTGTCCAGCTCCTATAATTATTGCATCGAAATTTTCCATGGTATGAATCTGTTTTGTTCGTAGTGGTGTGTTATGCTACAATTGGATTGAGTGTGCAATTTGTACAACCCAATTGAATTATTTTAATCTTATTCTAATCGCTCTGAAGAATTCAATTAATTTGATTCCTACAAAGTACAAATACAGTTGTAGGTTGGTCCATGTTTTCCAAAGGACTTCGTTATTAGGCCACATTATACCAATTTTCACTTAGATATTGTTGAAGTTTCTTCCGAGCCCTATGCAAGAGTACCCAGCAATGCGTGCGACTGATTTGCAACTCTTCACAAATTGCCTCAGTACTGAAACCGTTTTGCTTCAATTCCAATATTTGGTTTTCACTTTTGGATAATGTACTCATGCCAGTATTGAGTACTAGTTTTAAGTCATCCTCATCAAGGCTTTCAGGAATAGGGTCGTAGGTAAACCGGTGATTGGATTCTATTTTTCTTTCAGAACTCAATCTGGATTCGATATTTTCCCTTATGTGGTATTGCTTGCCGTTGTTGCCTCTGTAATGGTCTGCAATTTTGTATTTTAAAATAGCAGTAAGCCAAACCCTTTCACTGGAAGTACCCTTAAATCTGTGCGCAGAATTCAAAGCAGCTAGAAATGTATCCTGCACAATGTCTTCTACAAGGTCTTGTGGCAGTTTTTTGTAGGCGAAATGGAATAAATACCCTTTGTGTTTGTTTACCCAATTCTGGGGTTCCAATTGTCGTAGAGGTTCCGTGGAATGCATGATTGTTCTTATTGATTGTTAATTAAAATTTTAATGGACAACTACATTTATTAGCTTGAGTATTGACCTACTCTCACATAGTTTTGTAGTTGTTTGTTCGTTTTTAGGTGTTCAATAATGGCAGGACACTGTGTGAAAACCTCATACTCCATTCTTCGAGCATGAACCATAATTCTCTCAATCAATGCTAGTGTAACGTCTTCAGCCAAATATTTTGATTTATTGATGTTCATGAGCATTAGCTGATTTTTATCTATAAACCGATATTCAATTGAAGCGGACTGACCATTTAGAATGAATTCATAGAACAATTGATTTTCATCGCTTCTGAAGATTAATGGGATAATAGCGTTCTCGTACATGATCCTTTTATTTTCTTATGCTAAAGCTCCCAAATATTCAAGATGTATTTATGGCAGATTCTGCTGTTTTGTTCTCAAATTGATCTTATGAATATGAAGCATAGTCGTAATCAGGATTGATGATTTTATGATGAATAGCCTAAATCAAAAAAGGAGTAGATCCCCGATCTACCCCTTCTTCCATGGTACTTCTAAAAGAAACTTAATTTCCGTATTTAAAATTCAAGATTATTGAATTACAATACGGTAAATTAACTTTTGAATTTCTCCATTGTCTCCCAGTTTTTGTCAGCCTGCGAGATGTGTTTTCCACGACCTTCTTTTTCCCAAACTTTTACGAAATCCCCTTCAACGTTGCGAGTGAACATATATAGTTTCCCGTTCACAACCCGGAACCTGAATGGATCTGGTTGGAATTTACCGCCAAGAGATACGGCAAAAGCACACCAACCTCCATACTGTGGTTTGTATTTCAATGGATTGGCGTCAAAAGCCTCCTGTTGTTTCTTGTTTGTGAAATAGTAGGCAACACCATCGTATGTGGATTTGTATTTCTTGTTGCCTAATTCTGCTTTTCCAAGATCAACGTAGGAAACAGGACTATAGCCTTCCAGAGCAATTTTACTGTCATCAATGCTGTAGCTATGGGATTGAGCTGATAGTGTACCCAAACCCATAAATAAAATAACAGCTAGCCCACTAACTGCTTTAATTAAATTAAGATTACCAATAGTTTTCATTTGATATAATTTTAATAATGAATATGATTTATTGGTAAAAGTATATTGATGGTGAAGCTGGAAATTTAGTGTATTAACCGTCCTATCGAATACTTGCTATTATTGCTTTGAATTTTTGGAATGGAGCAACAAAAAAAGCAGGACAATCTAGTCCTGCTTTTATTATTTATGGTTTATTATGTTCATCAAAGTTTTCGCTCTGATTCTTGAATTGGAACGTCATTGATGCTGGCATATCTTTTTCGCATATAGCCCTCATCGTCAAATTCCCAGTTTTCATTTCCGTATGCTCGGAACCACTCACCAGATGGGTTACGGTATTCATATTCAAATCGGACAGCAATCCTGTTCTCTGAATGTGCCCAGTATTCCTTTTTCAATTTATAATCTAATTCGTTTTCCCATTTGTTGGTCAGAAATTTTTGGATTTCCTCTCGTCCATAGATGAACTGCGACCGATTTCGCCATTCGCTATCAATTGTGTAAGCTTTAGACACCTTTATAGGATCTTGACTGTTCCACGCATCTTCTGCTAATTGTATTTTTTCCTCCGCGCTTTGCCTTGTGAATGGAGGTATAGGATTTTTTACCATTTTAAATATGCTATTGTTGTTACTAAAAAAAGGTCATCCGGACGACCGTTCAAACCACTAACTCAAACTATGAAAAAACTAAACTTTGTGCACGCATCTTCTTAAGCTTAAAGTATAGGACAAAATTCGCCGAAGATTCGATTGTAATACATTTAGAAATTGCCTCTATATTCAGATTTTGCGTTCACCAGGGGTGGACCAAATATTTTTGATAGAAATCACTTGAATTAATTGGCTATGAATTGTGAGAGGGAAGGCCTTGGAACACGGATTTTATCCGAATAGAATTAATCCGAGGACGGATTTGGCGTGAATCTTAGATAGGATGCTTCTTCAGAGGATTCGTAAGGGTAAAGTTCTTTGGCTTCTTCATCACTTAGGGAAACGTCCACAATGACATCGTCACCTTGGTTCCAGTTGGCAGGAGTAACAACTTGGTGTTTACAACTTAACTGTAGTGCATCTATAACACGTAAAATTTCATCAAAGTTTCTACCAACGGACATGGGATAAGTCAAATGCAATTTAATTTTCTTGTCAGCGCCAATGACGAACACCGATCTAATAGTATGGGTAGAGGAGCTATTCTCGTGAATCATACCATATAATTGAGCAATTTTTGCATCTTCATCAGCAATGATCGGAAATCCAATTTTCACATTCATTGATTTCTCAATTTCAACCTTCCATCCATGATGTGACTCCAAACTGTCAACACTCAGTGCAATTGCCTTGACATTTCTATCACTGAATTCCTTTTCCAATTGTGCCACGGCACCAAGCTCCGTTGTACAAACAGGGGTATAATCTTCAGGGTGGGAAAATAATAAGCCCCAGGCGTCTCCCAACCAATTATGAAAATCAATAGGTCCACTGGTAGTTATTGCCTTAAAGTTAGGCGCATTGCTTTCAAGCCCTAATGCCATGATAAACTTCTGATAATAAGCCCTAAATTAACATATTAGTTTTATTTAAATTATATTTAAAACAAATATTTCAAATATTCTGAATTGGTGGAAATACGTGCGGTTATAGTAGATGACGAGGAACGACATCATAGCGTATTGGATAAGATGTTAAAGAACTTTTGTCCAGGAATACTAGTAGAAGGAAATGCATTTTCAATTCGTGAGGCCGTCCCCATTATTGAAGAAAAACAACCACATTTGGTATTCTTGGATATTGAGATGCCAGGAGGTAATGGTTTTACAATTTTTGATCATTTTGAGGAACCGCCATTCCAGGTCATATTTACGACTGCATTTGACCTCTATGCCATAAACGCCATCAAATATGCAGCTTTGGATTATTTGTTGAAACCAATCAACATTCAGGAACTGAAAAATGCAGTGGCCAGAGCTGAAAAAGTATTGGAAAAACAGAGTAAGGAGAATATTGAAAAGATACAAGCACTTAAATCCAATATTCAACTGGAAGATAGAAGTTTGACCAAAATTGCATTGCGCTCTTCTGATGGGATAGATTTTGTGGAAGCCAAGGATGTTATTCGGGTGGAAGCCAATCAAGTGTATTCCAATTTCTACCTTCAAAATGGTAAGAAAATATTGGTGTCCAAGCCATTAGGGGAATTTGAAAGTATGTTGGAATCCTGTAACTTTTTTAGAGTGCATAAATCGCATATGGTCAATCTGGATCATATAGTTAAGTATGTGAAAGGTAAAGGAGGTTATGTAATAATGAAAGATGGTTCCAATGTTGATGTTTCGGTTCGGAAAAAGGAAAAATTCTTAAAAAGGTTGGTTTAACTTCTCACTGGCCTTCCTTTTTTGAAGATTCCACAACATGTTTTCTTCGCATTAATAATCAAATAAAAAGAATGGTCAACATCAATATTCCGATGAATGCGAATAACACAGAAAAACCTACTTTCAAATACTTTTCAGGTAGAATTTTTTGCAATCGTGGCCCAAGCTGGCCTCCAATCAATACGCCTGGTATTGTGAAGGTTACTACGTTTACAACCTGATCCATCACGCCTTCTTCAGAATTGAAAAAGAACTCGTAAAAATGGCCAGAGGAAGCGACTAAAACAGTAATTACAACACAAAATATGGCAGTTCCCACAGCTACTGGCGTTGGAACCTTACATTTTGATACAAGGTGATAGTCCAAAAGTTCACCCAAACCTACCGAAATCAACCCTACAAAAGCGCCTCCAATAAATCCAAATAATCTTGCTCGTGGTTTATTGCAATAGGTGTAATGGTAAACTTGATTTCTACTATCAATAAGGGTAGTCTCGTAATTTTCCTTTTCAAATTGGTTTTTTCCAGACTTGTGTTCGTTGACTTCTTTACTATAGGATCTATAGATTTGGATGCCTATATAAAGAATTCCAATTCCAAAAAGAGCCTTTAAAAAGTCTGAGGGAATATAAGATGAAACCAATGTTCCAATAATTGCCGCGGGAATAGAGAATTTCAGGATGTCTTTCCCCAGTTTAAAGTCAATCAGTTTACTGCGGAAATATGCAACCAATCCGGAGGAAAATCCAAACAACTCAGTTAGTAACGCGGTTCCTATTGCAACCTGAGCATCAAGCCCGAGGACTAAAATGAACAAAGGGGAAAAGAAAATTGCGCCGCCAACACCGGAAGCCATTGCTATCGTAGCTATTGCTGTCGCTACGGGAAATAAATACCATAATTCTGTTGCCATTTCCATAATGATGAGTTTAGTGATGATTGAACTAAAAAAGGTTTTTGGATTTGGTCAAAGGCTCCCAAGATCAGTAGATTATGGAAGCCATTCAACCTAAAATATCCTGATTAATTGATGTTGATTCTATCGGTGGTGGAGATTTAGGACTCTACAACACCTACCAATTCTTTAGTGGTGAATACGTGGCTAGCCAACATTGCGTAATTAGTTTGAGCGGCAAGGTCACCGTCCAAGTTTGGTAATTTTGCGGAACCCGTTGCATCCCCAACAACAGCGACTTCAAAACCACATTCTAACAATTCTCGTAAATGCGATTCTACACATAAGTTTCCAGACATACCTGCCAAGATAACTTTGTCGACTTTTCGTTTTCTTAGTTGCAATACGACATCGTTGTTCTCAGGTCCAAAAACCTTATGTGGACTAGTAACCGTAACGTTGTCTTTATTGTTTATGTACTTTTTGTACTGTGGTAGCCAATCTGCACCAGAACCTTCAAAACCCTCAATATTCAATTGGTCTCCACGGTCGAACATCTTAATGTTATGCATCAATTTTTCCAGAGCACCTTCAAAGTACCATTTATGGTCATGCTCGTAATAATAATGGGGAGAAACAAATACATGGATGCCATTATCTGCACCCAGTTTGAAAAGGGTCTCCAAGTTCTCAATGGTACCATTTTCCGTAACGCTCTCACCAACTACTGGCCATGCTACCCCTTCTGTGCTCAAAAAATCATTTTGGGGATCAATGATTAAAATTGCGGTTGTTTCATCAATTTCGAAACCAGTTTCGGGTAATTGTGCCTCGCGCTTTCCTTGCATGGCTCTTTCTGTAGAATTCATAAGATTAATTTTTTAGATTATTAACTATGTTGATATCCATTTGGATTTAGAGCAAACTTCGAGGAATACAATCGGTTTAATTTTTTGTATTTAGCCATTATGTTGGAAAATTGATGCTACGTAGATTTCGAGCTTGGGGTAGAATATTTAAAAGGCGGAAAGGATATTGTTGGCGCGTTTAGCTAAGATTAAAGTTCTAAGCAATGCAATACTTTGAACTAAGTCATCAAATTAATCAGGTCAATAAAGAAAAGGCAAAGGGTCAAAGGTTAGTGAAGGTCATTTGGGAAGCACAGGGATACTATGGTCCCCGCAGGAGAATCATTTTCTACAATATCTTCGATTACTACCTTGAACTCTTTCATTTTTGCGTCAAGATTAAGTAATTCCAATCGTGCTTCAATATTCGACATTGCAATGGATCTATGTTTTCTTGGATTGTCTAATTCAGCTTGTTTTCTACCAATTCCGTTATCCGTGATGATACATTGAATTCGATTGTTTTGTTCTTTGACCAACAATGTCAGTTTACCTATGCGGTCAACTTTGCGAAGTCCGTGTATAATGGCATTTTCCAAATAAGGTTGAATAATCATGGGTGGAACCATAATATCTTGGAATTCATCAATTTCCAATACAATTTCAAATTCAAAGGAATTATTGAACCTAGTTCGTTCCAAACTTAGATAGGTTTCCAAAAATTGCAGTTCATCTGCCAAAGTAATGTAAGGAACCAATGAATTTTCAAGATTTTGACGCATCAAACCGGCAAATTCAGAAACATAATCTATGGCTTTGTCCGTTTCATTGGATAAAATGAACTCTTGGATGGAAGAAAGCGCATTGAATATAAAATGGGGGTTCATTTGTGATGACAACATTTTCATTCTTGCCTGAAGCGCTTCTTCACGTTCATTTTTTATTTGATTTAGATGAAATCGCGAAGCGGAAATGACAGATGAAACACGAACTTTAAGTACCAAATGATTGATGGGTTTCCTAATATAATCTTGCGCTCCTAAGGCAAAACACTTGGTAAGGGTTGTGTCTTCATCTTCGCCGGTTATAATGATTACAGGTAGATTATGGTATTTAGGATGTTTTCTAATTTCCTGAAGTAAATCATAGCCACTTATTCCAGGTAAATTGACATCCAGCAACACCAAATCAAACTCTTGTCTGTCCAATCGTTGAAACAGAAATTCACCTTTTGGTATAAATGAGATTTCAAACCCCTCTTCGGCCAAAATATGATTGACTTGTTCCAGTACTTGGCGGTTGTCATCCACCACCAATATTTTTGCAATTTTATTGGGCATTGATGGTATTTGATAAAAGGGTTCTCAATGCTTCATCGTCTCCCGAGTAAATAGCTTCTTCCAGTTTATTGAATTCATCTGGGTGTAGGATTGAATTCAACGGCTCTGCTGCAACCACCAACTTTTCAGTTTCAAAAATAGGGAGTTGATTAAGTGAATTGAAAGCGTAGTCCAATACCTGTTTTTCTTCTTCGCTTAAAATTTTGACTGCCGGGATGCTGTTTTCTATCTTAACATAAAGGTATTTTTTTAGTACACGGACTAATTCTGTTATTTGAATTGGTTTTGTGAGATAATCACAAAATCCAGAATTTAACGCTATCTCACGATGTTCTGTAAAAGCATCTGCGGAAAGACCAATTATTGGAATCTTATTGTTCATTTTCCGTATTCTTTTGACAGTTTCAAATCCGTCCATGGTTGGCATATGTACATCCATGAATATAATTTCTGGATGATATGTTTTGGCGATGTTAATCCCGGATTCACCATCCTTTGCCAACATGATTTCCGATCCAAGTTCTGAAAATAGAGCTCTGATCATTTCCTGATTCATTGCATTATCTTCAACTACCAGTATTTTTTTGTTGGGCGGGATTTTAAAATCTGCTAAAGATGTTTCCTTTTCTTCTATCCAAGAGTTCTTGGCTTTTTCAAAAGGAAGATAGATTTTAAATGAAGTACCTTGGCCTAATTGACTCCTAACTTCAATTTTTCCTTCCAACAATTCAATAAGCTTTTTAGTTATTGTCAATCCAAGTCCGGTACCTCCAAATTTGCGGTCTATTCCTGCATCGGCTTGTATGAATGGGTTGAAAATATGTTGTAGCTGGTTCTCAGGTATGCCGATACCTTCATCCGCAACTTCGCACACAATCCAGGAATTTTCGCGTTGTACATTCACATATACATTTTTCCCTTCTGGCGTAAATTTTATGGCATTTCCGATTATGTTCATTAAAATCTGTTTCAGTTTACTGCCATCGGTGTAAACATATTTCGGAAGTTTATCATTGAAGTTACTATTAAGTTTGACTTCCTTTGTCTTCCCTAGTCCTTTGTTGATGCGACAGACGGAGGTAACGATTTGGTTTAAGTTGACGTCCTCTTTAGTAATTGTAAATTTGCCGGCCTCAATTTTGGATAAATCGAGAATATCGTTAATAACCTCAGAAAGTGATTCTGCACTTTGGTTGATATTATTCAGATACCTTTCGAATTTTTGGGTTAAGTCTAGATTTTTACCTTGGTTTAGTAAAATTTGCGAGAAGCCTACGATTGCATTGAGAGGTGTTCTGATTTCGTGACTCATGTTGGCAAGAAATTGCGTTTTTGCACTATTAGCATTGTCCGCATCATTTTTTGCATAGATTAAGTTCTTTTCAGCTTTTTTACGCATTTCAATCTCTTGCTGAAGGTGCTCGGTCCTTTTTTTGATGCGATCTTCAAGAACTTCGTTTATTTTGGCCAATTCTTCTTTGGATGAAGATAATTCCTGATTTAAGGTATTGGATTTCTCATACAGTAATGTATTGGTAATGGAGATTGCCGCTTGGGAGGCAATAATTCGAAGAATTTCCAAATCACCTTCCGTAAAAAGACCTTTTACTTGTTTGTTTTCCAAGTAGAGCACACCCACTAGATCTTTCTGTTTGAGAAGCGGTAAAATTATTAATGAGGAAATAGTATTATTACGGAAATAACTTTCCTTAGGATAATTGGTGTTTATGACATCATCTATACTCAGCTCTTTCCTTGTAGAAATAACATGCTCTATAATATTAACCGGTAACTGTGCGCAATTCCGTAGTTCAATTTCAGAGAAACTGGAATTATTCTCGCTGTTAGTGTTGACAATCGACTCTAGATAAGGGGTCCCGTTTTTCATCAGAATAAGTGCGCCTTTATCGGCACCAGCATTTTCCATAACAATATTCAACAGTTGCTGCACTAGGCTACCTAGATTTACTTCCGCCGAGATTGCCTGTGTGGCCTTTAACAGACTTTGTGTGTCAAAACTAGAATGGTTTGGTTGTTGTTCTGGGGCCGATATTGAGTGGCCATCAAATTTCTGAGGGTATAGTGAAGCCTTCCATTCCTCAATAACTTGCTGTTTTTCTCGTTTTAGATGCTTGATTGAAAAACCAAAGTTTTCTTCAGGTAAAAGTTTACTGCCTAGATCACATAGGAGTGCTTTGGTATTGATCAAACCTTCTCTTTCTGACCATTTAATACCTTCTTCAAGTCTAAATAACGCTTTGCTAAAATCATGGTTGCATATGGAAATCAGAAACTCAATTAATTCATAATCGGCCCTAAAATTCTTAGGGCATTCAATTGACCACGGTTCAATCTTTTTGCGCATCTTTTCTAGATTAACCACAATTTTATTTTTGGGAGAAGTGCCCAAACTAAATTCGCAGATTACCCTTAGCATACCTTGGCGTATTACTTGTGGTTGGGAGGTGGCCAAACCAATAAATTTCTTATTCTCATTCAAATAAAACAGGGCCTTTTTATAATCACCGAGTAAGCAATTGGTGAGACTTTTGAAAACGTATTGTTCGGAGAGAATGAAGTAGCATTTCTTTTTGAGTAGCGTCTCTATTGCACCAGCATCGGAGGTTAAACTTTTCAATTCCTTTTGAGACAGCAAATTCGCAAGACTATTTTTAGTCAGAACTAGTTGCGCACCAAAACATTCACTGTACTCCCAAGGCATAATCTCGATGGCCTTTTCGCAGGTATTTAAAGTCTCGGTTAAAGTTTTGCCGGTAAGAAGTTGGTTTCTTACACTTACTCTGCATAAGGCGTTAATCGAATTATAATCGCTGGTCTTCATATGCTCAGCCACTCTTTTTTCAAGATCATGTTGAATTGACGCGTATGATTCCTTAAAATGATTTACCAAATCGTAATGACATAATATAGCTCGGGATATGTATTTTTCTGAATTTGACCGATCCAGCAACTTCATTCCTAAATTGATAATTTTTATGCCTAATTGTAACTGGTTAAACTCATTGATGAGGACGGAACCTAAATGCACAAAAGCAAAAGAAGATGAATCTGCTAATCCATTTTTAAATGTATGAATGGACATTTTAAGAACTGTCCATAAGTACAGTTCTTTTTTTACATGAGCTGCAGATATGACCATATTCGCAAATACATTCATTTGGTCCCGCTCATGACCATCATTCATTTCTTTCTCGAAATATGACTCTAAGGAATAACTGTTTTGGAGTATATTCATTAGGTTGTTGTACTCGGCATCAACTCTTTTGGCCATTGCATTTCCCTTGTCAATTGCATTTCTTGAAAGCGTTTCATTAAGCAGATTGAGAATGGAAATTCCGGCATCTACGCTTTCGTCATAAAGGGTGAATGCTTCATAAAAGTCCTGCTTTAATCGCAGTAACTGGATTTTTTCATTCTTATTCTTGGATGCAATACTCGCTTTATCGGCATATTCATTCCCTTTTTCAATGTTCTTCATTAAAAAGTGTGCTTTGGCAAGTCCATAAAGCATAGGAAACGAAAATTCCACAATATTGAATTTTACTGCCAAATCAAGCCCAAATTTATAATACTGTTTGGCAGAAGCTGAAGAATTGGAGGCGGTAGCCAAATCGCCCGCTTTTACAATATACTTCAGGGCTTTGTTTACCGTGTTTTTGGAAAGTAATTCTCTAGAAGAAATCAAATGCCTGACAAACTGATTTAACTCAACAAAGTGTTTGATATTGTTAACTCGAAGCTTGTATAATGCAATTTTATGGTGTAGCTGTTCATTATTGAAACTAAATCCAGGTATCGTGAGTTCAAGTGCCACTTTTTGGATTCTCTTGTGATTGAAAATATAAGTGCCGTGAATAGGATCCAATTTAGTCAGTAGTCCTGCTTCCGAAAGAATGTCCAATAATAGGGTTATAATTTGTGGAGCGGTATCTCCAATGGTAGCTAAAAGTGGTATGTCAAAAATACCATTATTGTAGGCAGCTATTTTCAGTAATACCTGTGCCTGGTAGGATTGCAGTTTGATCTGCTCTTCAATATGCTCCACTACATTTTCCCTTACTTCTTGAAGTTTTACCTCATTTAAGTTGTAATTCCATTTGTTTTCTTCTTCATTGTAATAAAGAACATTATTCTTGTATAGTGACTGAACCAGATTATTTATTTGCTGTGGATTTCCATGTGTTTTAGCATATATAGTTTTGGATAGCTCATTAATGGGTTTACTTTGCTCCATTAAGATTTTGGATACCATACTAGCCGTGGCGGATTTCGAAAGTTCGTTGAGATGTATATGATTTATCAAATAATCACTTTTGTCAAGGTCCTTCTTAAGTTTCTGAAGCGGATGGTTTTCATTTACGAATTTCTTGTTGTAGGCCAGTATGAACATTACCCCAGATATTTGGGATTTCGTAAGATATCTTATCAAATTCAACGACGATTCATCAAACCATTGAACATCATCAAAAAATAATACTCGTTTCAGCCCCAGTTGCCCTAATGTTCCACAATACCTTACAAAGACATTGAGAAATCGATTCTGAGTTTCAATCGGATTTAACTGTTCTGGGGAATCAGTGAATCCTGTTAATTCCTTTAAATCTGGGATGACGTCAAAAAGAAGGGATAAATCCTTGCCTACACCAGTTTTGAAAATAGCACTTAATTGAGCATGGCTTTTGCCAGTTTTCATTAATAATCTTCGGACAATATCCTGGAAAGCAAGGTGAAAGGCCAGATAATCCGACGATTGGAATTGATCTGAGCAAGCATTGAAAAAACAAGCTTCAGTATCCGTTACAACATTCTTCAATTGATTGCTAAATGATGTTTTTCCTAATCCTTCATCAGATTCAACAAATGCGATGGATACACCACCCTTCTTTGTTTCTTCATAGCATTCAGTCAACAGTCTCATTTCATTTTCACGTTCAAAAAGCACTGCTTCGGAATTTAATACTCCTGGATTGTGGTAAATACTTAATTCCGGCATTTTGGAAAAGTCCTCTGAATCCAAAAGCGCTCTTAAAGAAACAAGGTCTTTTATGATTCCTTCCGTAGATTGATATCGCTCTTTGGGATTCTTTTGCAGTAATCCCGAAATGATCCGGTAAATACCAGTGTAATGCCATAAACAATTCTCAGAAGCTTTATAACTTTTTGTGAGGTGTTGGTGCATAATAGCTTGTTCGTCTTCTGCATCAACAAAATAGCTCCCGGTCAACCAATAGTTCAAAAGAACCCCAAAGGCATAAAAGTCTGCCCTGTAATCTGGATTTTGATTAGATCTGGAACTGAATTCAGGAGCCATATATCTGTATGCTGATTTTCCATACGCTCCTGCATTTAGTGTATTGTATTTTTTCCGAATTGCAGCTAGACCAACGATTATTAATCGCTCCTTTTCATCTATTAAAAAACGTTCTTCGTTTAATAGGCCGAAGAGGTACCCAGCCCTATGAACAGCAGCCATTGATTTAGATATCACTATTGCTAAATCCAAAAAACGAACAAATTCATTCTTGTTTTCAGGTATAGTAATCAATTCTGTTTGGAAAGGAGGAATACTATAAGTGATATTGTTGTCTTCGCCAAGGGTGATGTCAGCAATAGAACTAAATTCAAAAAAACCAAGTTGTTTTAATGTTTTTAGAGCCGCGTGGTCCAATTCCTCATTTAATCGTTCATCAACAAAATACCTGTTGATTTGTTCATCTTTCCTAAGATCCACATGTAAAATTTTTGTGGCTGGCATGGCACATTAATTAGACTTCAAAGTAGTGAATTTATCCTAAAATAGCGGTACGTTAAGAAGTTAAACGGCTACGTTAAGAAGATCTTTCTTCCTTCAGATTTCACCTAAAATTGAGGAGATTTCAAAGTTTTAGGCACTCAGTTACGATTATTAGAAAAGCACCAACGCTTATATACTTTGACTGGTGATTACATATTTGGCAAACTAGTTTTGAGTCAACAATTCAGAAATCAAGACAATCATCAAAAACAACTACTATGGAATATGTGAATAAACTTAAAGAGATTATTGGGGACAAGAATAGGGTAAGAACATTGGCGCACAAGAAAACGGTTTTTCTTTTCCTAATTAATGATAGGGAAAATGGAGCAGCGTTAAATAATGCCAAGAAAAACTATCAGTTCCTTTTTCAATTGGAATTACTGGACCCTTCTGTTATTGAAGGGCCTTTGGTATTGGGAATGTATAATGGGGTTTTCGGGAAAATGGATTTAAGTCTTGAAGTGGGAAGCTTTAAGAAATTGTCTTATTTGGATGACGCCTTAAGTAATCAGTTGGCAATTTATTTAACACAAGAGCTGCTTTACAAGCCCAAAGAGGATAAATGGTATTTGGAAAATATGGTGGTAACGATGACTGATTATTTAGTTAAACAGACGTCCCGAAACTTATCCAATACAGAAGAGCATAGGATGGGAATAACCCCATTTCAAATGCAAAAAATCAAACACCATGTTCTGGAGCATATTGATCATCAAATCAGTACCACAGAATTGGCAGCTCTGGTAAAATTAAGTGTACATCATTTCATTAGAATGTTCAAACGCACAACTGGTGAGACACCGCAGCAATTTACCAAGCGTCTTAAAATGCAACGCGCTAAGGAACTCTTATTGTATTCAGAGGATAATATAATCCAAGTCGGTATGGGTATAGGTTGTGACAATGCAAGTCATTTCACTCAGCTTTTCAAAAGTAGCTATGGCATAACTCCCTTAAAATTTAGAAAAGCACACAGACAAATGACCTTGGCTGCTTCTTAAACAGATTCATCAATTCAAATAAATGGGATATGAAATATCGAGGAAACCACAACGAGTTAAGTAAGAGCAGATTTAAAATGATCAGTGCCGAGGATGATCTAAGACCTCTTTTTAAACGAATCAAAAGAGATATTGAAGAAGCTAAATTCGATTGGGTCATCTGCTTGAATTAGAATCAATCGGAATAGCAACAAATTATTAACGAAAAAAGAGTCATGAAAATCAAAGAAATTATTGCTGCAATACCAATTAATGACGTAGACCGGGCAAAAACATTCTACACAGAGATATTAAATTTTGAATTGGAAACCCTAAGCGAAAAAATGAACATGTATTGGACCAAGGGAGCTGGAGCTAAATTTCTACTTTATAAAAGAAATGATCCAAATCTGGCAGAACATACAGCACTAAGTTTTTCAGTTCAGGATATTGAAAGTACAGTACACGAACTTGAGGAAAAGGGTGTGGTGTTCTATCAGTTTGAAGGGCAAAAAATCTTCGATATGGATGGAAGTTTATCTGCTTGGTTCAAAGATCCGGAGGGAAACAATCTGGAAATAAGTAAAAGACCATAATCTGAATTTGTCTGAACTACATAATCTAAAGTCATGTTTTAAAATGAAAACAATTAGAGAAACTACAAATGAATTGCTGTATTTACTTCGATTTCGGACTAAATCGGCACCAAATATTAGTAAACAAAATGACAACTATTGTGACCCTGGTATCCAATCAGAATACTACTGCGACGAAAATGGATGGTTTGTATAGGATAAATTGATCATAGAGCATAAACGAAACTTCACACTCTGGCTTTTAGGGTACTTTCTTCTTTACCCAATAAAATCACCTTTGGATTATTCCTTAGGTGATTTTTTGTTCTATGGGGTTAAATTTTCATATCGATAGGAATAAAGCAATCACACAACATTCCGGTCAGGATAGCACATTATTGGGTGTATTCACAAGCTACTTTTGGGACTGTAAATGATATGGTAATAAACCATCGCAATTACCAAAGGTGAACAAAAGATCACCATAAAACCTATCAAAAATTAATTGAACGTTTAACGTAAAATCAAGTAAAATGAAAAACAGGATTACCAAAACATTACTGATATTGACCATCATGGTAGTATCAAGTATTAGACTAAATGCACAGATACCTGATCCAGGTTTCCAAGTGGATGAAACAACCGCAATTGTTATTACGGATCCTCAGAATGACTTTTTAAGTCCGCAGGGAGTTACATGGGGTGTTATTGGAGAAAGTGTAATAAAGAACAATACCGTCGAAAACCTGGAGACCTTGTTCAAAATAGCAGAAGCGAATGGTATAAAAGTATTTATCTCGCCACATTATTATTATGAACACGACCATAAATGGCAATTTGAAGGTGCGCTTGAAAAATTAATGCATGATATAGGGATGTTCGACCGCGGAGACCAATTGAACAAAGAAGGTTTTGAGGGGTCAGGAGCCGATTGGTTGCCTAGATATAAGAAATATATTGAAAAAGATTTTGTGACCGTTGTTGGCCCCCATAAAGTCTATGGTCCTGAGCAAAATGATTTGTCACTTCAGTTAAGAAAGCAAAAAATCGATAAAGTAGTATTAGCAGGAATGTCAGGAAACCTATGTGTTGAATCGCATTTAAGGGAATTATTGGAAGATGGTTTTGAAGTGGCGGTAGTCAAAGATGCAACCGCTTCAGCTGTCGCCCCGGGTTATGATGGGAATTTGGCAGCTGAAATCAATTACAGATTTGTGGCGAGTCATGTATACACTACTGAGGAGTTTCAATCACTCTTTAGGTAAGCAAGTGCAATTGTGTTTAGTGTGTAAGGGTAGGGTGAAAGCCCTACCCTTTTATCGTTTTGTAGCACATGCAAAATTCCTGCTGATTATGAAGCCACTGTTGACTCAATGATGGCTGAATTGTAACAATAGCTTTACCCATTCGTTTACGAATAGAACCTTATTTGACATGAAAAATACATCTCCATTTTATATCGGTATTGCTATAATTGGCATTATTTTCCTAATCATGATCATTCCAATTGATGTCATGCTTTCCAATACTTTGTTGTCTGAATTCCAATTGGAATATGTATCGCTTGCAATTAAAATGTTATTGATTTTTATGGTTGCAACGGTGGGAGTATATCGATTGAAGTTAATAGCTCTTTCCGGATTGTCCTCAGAGTACGGATGGACGTCCAAACTTCTGAATCTGATACCGGTCTACCTTTTTATTATCGGTATTTTAGGTTTCATGGGCAAGGATATGTCAGGGATAAACATATTAAACCTCCTGTTGTTGCTATTTGCTTGTCTATCTGTAGGGTTTGCCGAAGAATTTATGTTTCGAGGATTTCTTCAGCCCTTTTTCATTCAAAAGTATTTGTCAAAGCGGAAAGGACTCTTTAAAAGTGTTCTTTATTCTGCAATGTTTTTCGGGGCTTCACATCTGATTAATTTAATGGTGAATGACAATATTCCACAAGTGATAGGTCAGGCGATTTATGCCGTATTAATTGGATTTTTCTTTGGTGTATTGCTATTGAAAACGAATAAATTGATACCCCTGGCCATCACCCATGGCCTCATCAATTTTTTCTTTTTGATTGGTACATTACCAGGATTGCAAAATACTAAAGACATTGCTTTAGAATCCCAAACCCTTCCTAGTTTAACGGAGCAAATTTTGGGAGGACTTTTGCCAATAATCATATTCTTGCCTTTGTTTATCGTTGGCGTGGTAGTGTTAAAGAAAATAAATCAGGATAACATTCAGGAGAAGTTAGGTCATTAGGAAGTGAAATTGAAGGCATAAAAAAAGGATCACTTAAAGTGATCCTTTTTCTTTGTAGCGGGAACAGGACTCGAACCTGTGACCTTCGGGTTATGAGCCCGACGAGCTACCTACTGCTCTATCCCGCGATGTGGACGGCAAATATACGACCGTTTTTCCTTTATATCCAAATTTGCTAGAACAAGAATTCAAAAACTATAGTTTTATGCCTACAACCAATTCGTTTTCTCTGAATTGGCTACCTTCGAATCCATGGAACAACTCAACAGCTTTCTGGTGGATGCCAATTCGTGGGTCAATTGGCCCATGTTTATTTTATTGATCGGTGGTGGTCTCTTTCTCATTTTTTATTCCGGATTAACCCCTTATCGTTTTTTTGGACATGCAATTGCCATAATTCGCGGGAAATACGATGATAAAAATGCCAAAGGTGATGTGAGTTCATTGCAAGCGCTATCCGCTGCTGTTGCGGCCACTGTTGGGCTCGGAAATATTTCTGGAGTGGCTATTGCAATCCATGATGGAGGCCCAGGTGTGGTCTTCTGGATTTGGATGACGGCTCTTATTGGAATGTGTATAAAATTCTATTCGTGTAGCCTGTCCATAATGTTCCGCGGCACTGATTCTGAAGGTAAAATGCAAGGTGGACCAATGTTCTATATTACCCAGGGGTTGGGAAAAAAATACAAACCCTTGGCAATTTTCTTCTGCCTTTCAGGAATATTTGGATTTTTAGGAGTTTTTACAGCCAATCAGTTTACGGAAACTTTTATGAGTGTTGTGCAACCTTCGGAAACGCTGATTGAAATGAGCGATTACAATTGGAAATTGACCATTGGGATTATCCTAGCCATCATAACTTCATTTGTCATTTTTGGTGGGTTGAGCAAAATCGCAAAAGTGGCAACAGCCATTGTACCCTTTATGGTGATGGTTTATTTGGTAGCTGTAATCGTGGTAATGGTCTTGAATGCTTCCCAGGTTATTCCAGCATTAAAACTCATTGTTTCAGAAGCATGGAATTTCAACACCATAGTGACAGGGGGATTTTGGGGCTTGGTGATTATTGGGGTTAAACGCGCCATGTTTTCTAACGAAGCAGGTTTAGGTAGCGCTCCAATGTATCACGGACAATCCAGAAACGATGAACCTATTCGTGAAGGACTAGTAGCCATGTTAGGTCCATTTATAGATACCATTTTGGTATGCACCTTTACGGCCGTTGTTATAATTTTAAGTGGGGCGTACCTAGAAGATGGAAGTGGAATAGTTATGACGTTAAAGGCTTTCAGGACTACGCTTTTTGGGTTTGGGGATGATTTGCTTATGGTGATAGTTACCGCTTTTGCATTATCAACCCTATTTACCTATTCCTATTATGGTGTCAAATGTCTGTCTTTCTTGACCAACGCAAAAATAGGCCGGTTTTACAACCACTATTTTGTGATAATGATCGTATTTGCAGCAATAGCCTCATTGGATTTGGTCAAAAACTTGATTGACCTTTCTTATGCCTTAATGGTGATTCCGAATATGATTGCCATATTGATTTTGGCACCAAAAGTAAATGCAGCTTCCAAGAAATACTTTTCAAAATTGAAACATGAAAAAGCATAAAGCAGGATTCGTAAATATTATTGGAAATCCCAATGTGGGTAAATCCACTTTGATGAATGCTTTTGTCGGTGAGAAATTGTCCATTATCACCTCAAAAGCCCAGACCACCAGACATCGGATATTGGGAATTGTCAATGGGAATGATTTTCAAGTGATATTATCCGATACTCCGGGAATAATCAAACCGGCCTATGAACTGCAAACAAGCATGATGGATTTTGTAAAATCCGCCTTCGAAGATGCTGATGTCTTGCTTTATATGGTCGAGATTGGCGAAAAGGGACTGAAGGATGAAGCATTTTTCAAAAAAATTGAAAACAGTAAAATCCCAGTATTGTTACTGGTGAATAAAATTGATACCTCAGAACAGGAAATCTTGGAACAACAAATCCAGCATTGGCAAAGTTTGTTGCCCAAAGCAGAGATTCATCCGATTTCCGCTTTAGAAAATTTCAATGTATCTGAAGTTTTCGAACGAATTTTAGAGTTGTTGCCTGAAGCCCCGCCTTATTATCCCAAAGATCAATTAACGGATAAACCGGAACGCTTTTTTGTGAATGAAACCATACGGGAAAAAATACTACTGAACTACAAAAAGGAAATTCCGTATGCCGTGGAGGTGGAAACCGAGGAATTTTTGGAGGATACCGACATTATCCGAATCCGTTCGGTGATTATGGTAGAACGCGACACCCAAAAAGGAATCCTAATTGGACATAAAGGTAGTGCGCTTAAAAAAGTTGGGGTGCAGGCCAGAGCCGATCTTGAAAAGTTTTTTGACAAACAAGTCCACATTGAGCTTTATGTAAAGGTGAACAAGAACTGGCGTAGCAGCGCTCAACAGTTAAGGCGTTTTGGTTACAATGGGTGATATGCGTTATCGTTTCAATTCAGCAATCAACTGCCGAATATAGGTTTTGAGCTGTTCCATTTGAGGACCACCTTTGGATTTTCCCAATCTGCCAAAAGCATATAGGCTAAACCAAATCAATACAAGAAAAGACATTCCCACTAACCAAAACGTAATGTCATGACCCAATGAATAGTTGGAGTAGGCGAACACACCTAGTATGATGAATAGCGTGCCAACACCAAAGTGAAGAAACATAAAGAAGGTCCATAAAGTGGGATTTGGACCAAATACACCGTGGATTTTGCTAATACCATCTTCAAAGGAAGTTAGCTCCATATGCACCTGTGGCGTCCAAAAATTTGTTTCAGATTTCTTGAACCGAATATAGACATGCTCGTCCAACCGTTTCAATTGAAAAGGATGCGGTGCGCTTTGGTCAAAAGCCCGTTTTAAATGTTCCAAATCCGCTTTTAAAGGGATTTCAAAACGGGGCCTTAATACGATTTCATTGGTGAAGTCACTCATATGTCACTGAAATTGACAAAAAAAGGTATCATTTTTTCTTCATAAATAATGGTATTTTTGCCAAAATTTGAAGCGGATGGGTGCTATTGTCGCCATTGTAGGTAGGCCAAATGTGGGGAAGTCCACATTCTTTAATCGATTGATCCAAAGAAGAGAAGCCATTGTGGACTCTGTCAGTGGGGTAACCCGTGACAGACATTATGGGAAAAGTGACTGGAATGGAAAGGAATTCTCCTTAATAGATACGGGTGGATATGTTGTTGGTAGTGATGACATTTTTGAACAGGAAATCGATAAGCAGGTAGAACTGGCCATTGATGAAGCGGACGCCATAATTTTTATGGTGGATGTGGAGTCCGGGGTTACAGGAATGGATGAAGACGTGGCCAAATTGTTACGAAGGGTCAATAAACCGGTTTTTTTGGCCGTAAATAAGGTTGACAACGCGCAACGACATGCAGATGCTGTGGAATTTTATGCCTTGGGACTTGGCGATTATTATGCCCTGTCAAGTATTAACGGTAGTGGTACAGGGGAATTGTTGGATGCGGTTGTAAAGGAATTGCCGGAGCTAGAAGAGGTGGAAAGCGAATTGCCAAGGTTTGCAGTAGTTGGTCGACCTAACGCTGGTAAATCATCCTTTATAAATGCATTAATTGGCGAGGACCGCTACATCGTAACCGATATTGCCGGTACAACGCGTGATAGTATCGACACCAAATACAATCGCTTTGGTTTTGAATTCAATCTGGTGGATACTGCAGGAATCCGAAGGAAGTCCAAGGTAAAGGAAGATTTGGAATTTTATTCCGTAATGCGATCCGTTAGGGCGATTGAACATGCGGATGTCTGCATCCTGCTTTTGGATGCTTCAAGAGGATTTGATGGACAAGTCCAAAATATATTTTGGTTGGCGCAACGCAACAACAAGGGTATCGTGATCTTGGTGAATAAGTGGGACCTTGTTGAAAAAGAGACAAATTCCGTTCGGGATTACACCGCAAAAATCAAGGAAGCCATTGCACCTTTTGATGATGTTCCTATCATTTTCATATCGGTTTTGAACAAGCAGCGCATTTTTAAAGCCATTGAAACCGCTGTGGATGTATATAAAAACCGTTCCAAAAAAATTGCCACGCGCAAATTGAACGATATTATGCTTCCTATTATTGAGCATACCCCACCACCGGCCTACAAAGGTAAATTTGTGAAAATCAAGTTTTGTACGCAATTGCCAACCCCTTACCCGCAGTTTGCATTTTTCTGTAATCTTCCGCAATATGTACGAGACCCTTACAAACGGTTTTTGGAAAATAAACTGCGAGATAATTTCGATTTCAGCGGAGTGCCGATTACTATTTTTATGCGGAAAAAATAGTTTAATCCCCATCATGGGACCTTCTTACATAAATTGATTTAACAATACGATTTCCTAACTCGTCCATGGCGGTTAATGTATGTGATCCCGTTTTAACTGGTAAAATCAATTCATGGAACTCTTTGGTTGAACTTACATAAGATTCATCAAGATACCAGTGTACCGTGCTTTCCTTTAATGGGTGGGCTACCTTAAAAATCACTTCATGGGATGCAGCTCCAAAATCCTTGGGAACAATGATTTCCTCATTAGCCCTAGGATAGATGAATTCCATAAGATTTTGGTTTTCATTGGAACAATTCGCTGCATGGGGTGGTAATGGTTTGTAATTTGGATTGGTGTTCGAATAATAATATGCGATACTGGGAGGTAAGACAAACCAATTTTTATGGACCATATCAGCCAACGGATAACAACCTGAGTTTACCTGGTAAGAAACAGTGGCATCCATGGTTATTTGATGATGGTAGGGGCAGATTGGACTTTTAATACCGCTTTCAGGGAGCAAGGACGTTTGGGTTTCATCACAATAAATCGAAGCTCTAAACCCACTGTGCTTACAAGTTTTCAATTCAACAAGGTCGTCATAAGGTTCTAGAAACCATCCACTATGCGGTAATTGTCCCACTACATCGAACAAAATAGGTGCCGCAGCGGTAATACCGGTTAGGCCAGGACGTCCTTCACCATCGGCGTTTCCTACCCACACACCTATTGCATATTTTGGGGTGGTACCTATAGCCCAAGCATCCTTGAACCCAAAACTGGTTCCTGTTTTCCATGCCAAGGGTTGCGAGGAATCAAAAAATTCCCAGTTTTCATCACCTTCAGGACGATTTACCTCCCGCAATGCGTTGAACGTATGGTACAAAGCCCCACTGTTGTAGACAGGTGCTTGGAATTGCGCTTTCCCAAAATCAATGGCAGCTTCTTGTAGATAACTGGCTTCAGCAAACTCTCCTGATCTGTAGGTGCTTGATGAACCCACATAATGATTCAAACTGGAAGCTACCGCGGCATAAGCATTTGTCACTTCCCAAAGGGAGCTTTCGGCACCACCTAGGATTAACGGAAGACCGTAATGCTCAGCGGTGCGGTCTAGTGATTTCAACCCAATTCGTTTCAAATCATTATGGAATTTTTGTAATCCATAATGTTGAAGTTGTCGTACTGCAGGTACATTGAGCGATCTTGACAAAGCTCTTGATGCCGCAATGGCCCCACTGTAACTGTGATCAAAGTTTTCTGGATGATAACCATTGATTACGGTTGGGACATCGGTGACCAAACTGTTGGGTAGTACCAGTCCTTCGTCCATTAGTGCAGCAAATAAAAAAGGTTTTAAGGTGCTTCCGGTACTTCTTTTTTTGGTAATTATATCCACATAATTATGATGTTCATGGTCGGTTGGAGAATTGCCAATATAAGCCAAGACCTTTCTATTCTCCACATCTAAAACTAGGATGGATAGATTGTGAATTTGATTGCTTTTTAAATTGGAATAGTGTTGCTGTGCAATACGGTTCAATTGCAATTGCAGATGCCTATCCACTGTGGTTGTGATGTGTTTTCCTGGATGTTCTTTTTTGATGCGCTCCGTTAAATGCGCTGCAATATTTGGCAACGGTAAAGGTTTCTGCGGTAAGGGTTCCGCAATGGACAACTCAAAAGTGGTTTGGTCAATAATACCCTTTGAATGGAGTTTTTGTAACAATCGATCTCGTTTTGCTCTTAGTTGTGCTTCATTCCTCCCGGGAAATATCAATGCTGGGGCATTAGGTAAAACCGCTAACGCCGCCGATTGCCCCCAACTTAACTCGTGCGAGGGTAACCCAAAATATCGCCAGGATGCTGTTTCCAGACCCACCACATTTCCTCCGTATGGCGTATAACTTGCATAAAACTTTAAGATTTCCTCTTTGGAATATCTGAATTCCAACCTTGTGGCCATTAATAATTCAATACCCTTTTCCCAATAGGTTCGTTGTTTGTTCTTTCGTGATAATCTAATCAGCTGCTGTGTGATGGTACTGCCTCCTCTGCGGGAATCACGGGTTAGATTATGCTTAAGGGCTTTTGCAATGGATATTGGGTTAAACCCAGGATGCTTATAGAAATATTCATCTTCAAAATGTAAAATACAAGTTTTGAAACGCTGTGGGACTGAATCCAAGATTGGGAATCGATACTGGCCATCAGTTGCTACCCTAGCTCCAATCAAAATGTTGTCAGAACTACTCACAACAGTTGATACAGGGTCTTTGAAAAGGGTAGATGGAAGACAGAACAACCAATAAAGGAAAACAGGTGAGGTAAGTACAACCAAATATTTGTACTTCAACGCCCATTTTTTTACTATGTCTATTACTTTGACCAAACGCTTGGTTTATTGAATTACTTTAACCCATTGTCCCTTGTTCCTGGCATAGTAATTTCCATCGTACATACCTTCTACTTGGGAACCTGGTAAATAATAATCCCCTAAATATGAGGCATTCAGCTTTACGGTGAAGGTTTTGCTTTTTTTCGCCCCTAAGTCAAAGTAAAAATGTGTTCGGTCATCACGTGTATCCATAAAATCTACATGCGCAGCATTTGGATTTGATCCTGTAGCATAGGACGTATCTACAATTTCCCATCCGCTTGGCACAATCTGCGTCAATGCAAGATCCGAAATCCAATCTGCGGAATTGTTATAGACGTTTATTTTAGCAGTTAATTCTGTACCCTGACGCAATTGCGAAATATCCATTTTTTTACCTTCAGCATCCAGATAGTTAATCGTAATGGAAAGATTCTTGCGTGATTCCAGTTCCTGTCCTACGGGAAGTTTCCCGCTTTGGGACAAAGTCACATAAACCGTATTGGCTTGATTGTTTTGAACAGGAATATCTATTTTGTTAGCTGTAACTGGGATATCTCGTTCCGCAATGGCTCTATCCGTTTTTACTTGATTTTCTTTGTTGTTGAGCCTATAGTTTACGGCTATGGATTTACCGCCATTTTTACCCACCATTTTTGCAAGGGCCAATAAGGCATATGCCGTTTCTTGTGTGCTATACCAGCTTTGTGACGAGAGATTTCTGGCCAAGGATTCAGCAAGGTTCCTTTGGTCGTTTCGTTCTAACAATACCATAGCTTCCAGTGCCATGGCCCTGTTTCTGAAGACCGAACCATAGGTTCTATAATCGTAATTACGTGGTTTGAAATCGATGTTCGCAGTTTTGGCTAATGCTATGGCCACTTCTTTTTTTCCCGTTAGTGCGTAAGCGGCAGCAAGTCGCCATTTGGCTTCGTTGCTCAGGTTACCTGATTCCCGCAACCGGTTCATCGCGGCCAATTCAGGTTGTTGCGCCAATGCCAAAGTATATAAACGATAAGCTTGCGCAATGTCATCGTTATAACGCGTTTGCCTGTTACTCCATTGACGGGCTGTGTTCTTTTGATAACGTAACCAATTGCTCAAAAAGGTCAACGGTAACTGATAACCTTTTTGCTTGGCTTCCAACATAAAATGACCTGCATATGAGGTTCCCCAATCGTTCGTGGAGCCATATCCCGCCCAATAACTTAAACCTCCATTTGGTGTTTGAAAATCATTTAGGCGTTTTATGGCTGTTTTTATGTTTCGCTCCGCATCTTGTTTTCTTTCAAAGGTGATGTCAAGGACATCATTTAAAAATAATTGCGGAAATGCCGCTGAGGTAGTTTGCTCAACACAGCCATGAGGGTACCGGATTAAGTAATCGAGGCGGCGGGAAAAATCCATAGGTGGCAAGGTGGAAAATTCCATACTAGCCGTATTGGTGCCAGAAGTGCCAAACGTTTCCATTGGTATACTGATGGATTGGTTTGGGTCTATAGTAAACAAGGTGCTCTTTGTAGTGATCGGATTCGGGTTTTCCACATCAATTTCGGTTTCACTTGTAGCACGCTCACCAGCTCCGGAGGCCGTAACTTTGATATTTTGATACGAGCTTGCAGGATTTACTTTGAATTCGAAATTCACGATTTGTTCCCCAACTGAATCGAATGAAATGTTTTTGGTTGTAGTACCAAGTGCTTCCAGTGCGTTATCCGTTTCAATGCTGACCGTGACATTTTTTACTTTTTTCTCCATTGCAAATACGGTAACCGGAATGGTAACTGTCTCTCCTGGAGATAGTTTTCGTGGAATGGAAGTTAGTACCATCAATGGTTTCCTCACCGGTGTGGTCTCATCAGATTTACCGTAAGCACCCTTTTTGTTGCCAGCTATAACCATTGTTCGTACCGAGCCAATATAGTTTGGCATTGCTATGGTGTGCTTTGCCGTTTCATTGGCATTCAAATTGAACGGACCCAAATAGGTGACAACTGGTTTGAATCGCTGTGCTTTGCGGTTTTTGGCTCCTTCCCCAATTCCACCGCCACCAATGGCGTAGATATTGTCGACGCTAACGGAATAGGCGCCCATTACATCATCAAAAATGTCGAAGGTTTTAACGCCCAAGGCTTGCCTAGCATAAAAAGCCTTATGAATTTCTGGGGTTTTAAATCGTGTAAGGTCCAGCAGTCCTTCATCAACAACCGCCAAAGTATAGGTCATCGGTTTTGCCTTCGATTCGGAAACCGTGACAGTAAAATCCTTTTCGGGTTCCAATACTTGGGGCATTTGCAATTTTGGCTCCAGGAAAGTCGCTGGGTTTTCAACTTCAATTGGTACCACGCCATACAATCGGATCGGTAAGTCATTGGCGACTTGGCCATGCGGTTGTAATAGCGAGATATTAACGTAAACATTTGGCGCCATTTCCGGTGTTATGGGGATTCTTGCCTGTGTTTCACGTGCATTTGTTTCAATCCACTGTTGGGAGAGTACCTCGGAACCGTTTTCAATACTTACCAGGGCTCGACTGCCTAAATCGGAAGGAAAAGTGATAATCGCTTCTTCACCTATGGTGTACTTTTCCTTATTTGCAGCAAAAACCAATATTTTGGAACTCTCGCTATCACCACTTGCAGGTCGTCGCCACCAATTCCTGTAAAAGTAAGCGGTCCTTCCTGTGGCGTGACCAGAAACTTCATCTATTACCCGAATTAGATACCGACCACCATCAACATCCGGAATAGTAATATCGAAACTTCCCTTGCCCTGTGCATTAGTTGTTAACTCAAGCTCTTTGAACGGTCTGTGGACAGTAGCATTTTCATATCGAGAGAGATTGTCTCTTCCACGATTCCACCACCAACGCCATTCAATTTTATAGATCTTTACATTCAATTTTCGGTTCCCAGTGGCCTTTCCTTCTGCATCAACACTTACAACCTCAAACGTGTTGGTATCATCCGTGAGAAAAGAACCATAACGCTTTGCTTTTGGTGAACGTAGACCCACAAAATGGTTGAAAGGGGCCAATTTTTTGGTGAAGACATCAATTGAAAAATCCCCGCCACCTTCAAAAACCTTAGTGGTGAAAACGGTTTGCAGCATTCCTGGAGCGTTACCATTTATAGGAATCTTTTGGTTAATTTCAATCGAGCCATTGGCATCTAACTTTGAGTTTAAGAATTGCGATTCCAGGGCATCGAAATTCCGAACAGGGTCGCTGAACACATAATTATCATAACCTTTGAATGCACTGGTTGTGGGTTCAATTTTGGTCTTGACATCTATTTTTAAGTTTCTAGCCGGTGCACCGTGGAGCCATTTTACACTTATATCCCCTTTAGTATTGGCATTGGCTTTTAAAACCTCGTCGTTGAATGCAAAATCAACTTTTAGTCGATTAGGTTTAATCGTTGCAATTTTTAGGTTTTTCGTGAATTCCGCACTGCCCACAATGATTTTAGCTGTCCAATTACCTGTAGGAGAGCTTGTTTTTGTGGGAATGGGGAAATAATGGAACTGATCCCTTTTGTTTGCATAAAGACCTTCCTGCACTTGAACGGGATTATTTTTCAAAACCGTACGCTGTACCAATTTTCCTTTGGAATCTGTTACTTCAAGCACTACTGGATGACCTTCTGGAAGTGGATTCCCTCTATCGTCCAAAACATAGGTAAGGTGTGCTGTAACCCCAGGACGATAAACCCCACGCTCCGTATAGATGAAACCTTGTATTCCACTTTGTAATTCTTGGCCGCTCACATCAAATTTGCTAAGTGAGAGCGCATTTCCATCTACCAATTTGGCGTAGGCATAATTGTTGTTTTTTTCAGCCACAGCAAATGCCAAAGTTTTCGCTCCGTCATAGATGGTGAAGCCTTCGGAATCAGTTTGTACTTCCCCCAATAATTGCTGTTGATAGTTGTATAGTTTTATGTTCGTATTTCCTTCAGGTTTCGCGGATAATATATTTGTTGTAGTAAAATGGTAGGTGTTGTTATTGCCTTTTTTAACTATAAGACCCAAATCGCTACCCAGTAAATTGGTGGAGGCAATTCGATCATAGTTATAGTAAGCTGGATGGCAGGGGTTGTCTTGTTCTTCCCAATTGTAATCAATGTTTCGCCATGAATAAATTTCATTGTCCCAATAGCGTTCTTCGTCGGAATCGGTTTCCCTGCTTGCAGTCTCAATTTGGGTTGTTAAGCGATCATCCGATTTATTACCGCAATCGTAAGTGGTGTGTTCTTTATTAAAACTGAATTCCACACGGTAAAGCGAACCGGGATTGACTTGTATGAGCTCGGATAAATTCAATGCATGGGCTTTCCAGTAGCTATTGTTGACCTCGCCACTCGCTGTTAGTTGCAGTACCTTATGTGCAACCTTGCGCCCCACTCGTTTTAAGTTTGGATAGTATTCAGGGGTAAGGTTATTGTTTTGAAGGTATTGCAGCATATTGTTTTGATAGACTTGGATAACCCTTACTTCTATAGCGGCTAGATTCACAGTTTCGAAGTAAATGGGTGTTGCTGTGGCATTAGGTAATATGGTGCCTTTGGATACCAAGCGCACATTAGGCTTAAGCTGTTCAAATGAGAGGTATTCTGAGAATGGCTTTTTTAAATCAAAACCAAAAGCGCTTTTTATGCCTTCGTAGACATTGACCTTGGCTTCTCCAACGATTTTATTTGAAGGGTATACGCGTAAGACATTACCATCTGTTTCATATCGTAAAGTAGTTGCCCCTTCAACGGTTACGAGACCATTTAGATTCTGATTTTCTGCTAAAGGTTCTGAAAAATTCAAGGTCAATGAAGAATTGGCACCAGTTGAGGTTTTGGCATCCACGACAACGAATTTGTTCAAACCTGGAATTGTCAATTCCTCCTCACCTTTGTTTTCAATACCTAAATCAGCTCCATTCCAGGTAATGCGAAGACTACTATCATCAACCTGTCTTTTTATACTATCTATTTTAAAATTGAAGTAGGATGCTTGTTCCTGCCCTTTTTCCCAATTAACGGATAGTTTTCTAGCAGCTTGGGTGGCGGTAATCACTTTGAAGACCTCTATTGCGGCCAATAAATCGGAAGCTTCAAGACTTCCTGTAAGATACTGCCAGTTTTTATCATAGGACTGCAAATTGCCTAACGAAATCTTGAAATTAGGCTCCAAGGTTTTGAATCCAAAACTATAAGTCCGGTATTCTTTATCAATGCCTTCAAATAGTTCATGTAATGCCAAAGTTACCGTGTATTCTGTGTTCGGTTTTAGCTGTTCGGTAGGTTGAAAGACTAGTTCATGACCATTTTCAATAACGAGTTTGCCATTTACTTTTGGTGCTATTTTCAAGTATTCAGAAGGTAATTCCTGGGTTATTTCATATTGCTCCAATGGTTGTGCCAAGGCAATTCGAATTGGAGATACAATACTCTGTCTTCCATGCGTATGGTAGCTGATGTAGTCCTTGAATTTGAAAAGATTGTCCAAGTTTTCTGGGTCAACCTGTTTTTTACATGAAAAGTTGATAATAAGTAGGAAAGCTGTTAAAAATCGAAGGTAACGTGCCATTTGGAAAAGGGAATTAATTCAACAATTGATTTGCCAAAGACAAGATAACTTAAATTCAAAAAGAGAACGGGCACGATCTTATGAAGAACGTGTAAAGATTTACGGATGGTTTGAGGATTTCGATGGAACCTTATGAAATATTTATGATTTTGTACGGAACGAGTGCCTTTTAAATACAATATCTTAACAGTCTATAACAACCTAAAAACGAACATCATGCGCAATTTTTTGCTTTTATTGTGTGCTGTAGGATTCTTCACGACAGCAAACGCACAATCTGATTATGAACTGGTGGAACAGACCCTAAATTATTATATGGAAGGAGGATCCAACCGGGATTTTAGTACCTTAAAGAAGGCATTTCATGACACAGCTACAATGAAATATATCACCGATGAAGGGTATAAAGAAGTAAATGCTCTTGAGTTTTTCAGTGGGATGAAACCAGGTGATCGTGTGGACCGCAAAAACCGAATTGCGGAGATTACGATATCAGGACATGCAGCCAATGCAAGATTAGAGTTGGAGTACGCCGATTTCACTTTTGTGGACTTCATGAACTTGCTCAAAATCGATGGTGAATGGAAAATCGTAAATAAAATTTTTTACAAGAGGATGGATTGATCCTTAATCCCTAAACTTTATTCAAAATGAAAAAAACTGTAGTGTTACTTACGGGAATTCTTGCATTGTCTGCGTGTAACCAGATGGAAAAGCCGCAACAGCAAGAAGTAATATCGGAAACCATAACCAAAGATGAAGCCTTGGATTTGCTTCACACATGGACCAATGCTTATTTGAGTGGAGAAGCCGCCCCATTGATTGAAGTATTGGACGATTCTTGGGTCTATTCAGGGTCAGGTGATGGGACAACATCCAATAAAGTGGCGACCATAGATGAATTCAGTAGTGCCGATTACTCTTTTGATGAGATAAAATATCAAAATCTCGATGTTCGCCTGTATGGTGATATTGCTGTGGTAAGGGGTAGTGAGCGCATGGTGATTTTGGACAGTACTAAGCAAGATACTACCATATTACGACTTCGGTTTACCGACGTTTACCAAAAGAAAGATGGAAAGGTAAAAGCGATAGCTACGCATAGTTCACCTATTGTGGAATAAGGATTTTACTTGACAGATGATTTAGCATTTTGGTTGAAAAAAGTTAAATAAATCTAAGTAGGGATTCGAATCAGTTGTAACTTGAATAGTTGTTTAAATCCTTAACGAAAGTGCTATCATGCCCAAAACCCAATATCAAGTTTATGTGATTGAGTTGTCTAAAAAGGTGTTTACGGAAAACGCAAGATTTCGAAATGCAAATCCCCAATTCAACGGAGTTTTACAATGTTTGTACGTTGGGATGACTAGTAAGACCCCTAAAGAACGCTTTCAACAACATAAGACCGGCTACCGCAATAAAAAAGGCCATAAGTTGTCCTCAAACATTGTGCAGAAATATGGCATGTATCTCAGACCAAGTCTGTACAATCATATCGCCCCAGTATCCACTAGGATGGAGGCACTTAAATTGGAAGAGAAGTTGGCTCTGGAATTGCGTAGACAGCGGTATGCGGTTTGGTACAATTAAAAGGATGAAAGTGACCCCAATCTTGTACAGAATATTAGGTTTGGCATGAAGTTTAACCGAAAAAAACTACATAAAAAAGAAAGAAATTTCATCTTATTTTAAAATCCATTAAGTTAGAGGTTCAAATATCAACCTACTAGTCTACCTCTAGATGTTTAAAACCCCATTCTCTTTTAAAGGCCGTATCCGCAGATTGGAATATGGCCTGAGTATTATAGTTTATTACCTAGTCCTAGGATTTTTTGCCATTATACATGAACAATTCCTTTTGGACGATTTTTGGTGGTTACTACCCATACCGATTTTAATGGCGTTTCTCTTAGCGCAAGGTGCCAAGCGTTGCCATGACCTTGGGAATAGTGGTTTTTATCAATTAATTCCCTTTTACGGCATAGTCATGCTGTTTGTGGAAGGTAATGCAGATGAAAACAAGTTCGGACCCAATCCTAAAATGTCTATTCCCAAAACTAAGGATGAAAGTTTCAATTCAAAAGAATATTCCCTAAGACAGTTGATGAAAATTGCGCTTCCTGCAATCTTAATAAATGTTTTCATTATTGCTGTCATTATGCAAATGTTCCAAGATAACCCTCTTTTGGTTGGCATTATGATTTTCGTTCCTATGTTCATTTGTGTATTCCTGATGTTATTAGGTATGGGAGGAGGAAAGGACTTATATACCCAGTCAAAAACGCTGTTATCATTGATTTTGACATACACGTTTCTATATTACTTCTTTCTTAGGATTTATACCGTTGTTGTATTTGATTCAACCCCAAAACTGGAAGAATGGTATTTCGAGTTGATATTGTTAGCCGTCTTCTTTTTCATTTGCTTAGTCACCTTCATCCTCTATTTTTTGATTTTCAGAAATAGAAAAAACAAAGGAAGTATTATCGTACCAAAGTTTGTTTCTGTCCTAGTATTCGGTATGATTTTGATGCTTGGCTTCATACAGGGTACCACTACAAGTTCTAAAGCTATAATTAAATGGTCCGATAAAATCTTGACGTGGGAAGATTTTGTTTTGGTAAACACAATGGATGAAGACTATGTTGCTGATATTTATTCCAACATTGAATGCCCTGAATTGATAACTGATGGTAATTCAACTGTTTACGCTTATATGGATCCTAATTATTCTCATAGACTAAAAGGTGAGTTTGATTCCTATAATGTATTGGTACATGAGCAATACCATTTCAACATCACAGAATATGTTGCACGATTACTAAGAAAAGATTTAGTAGAACTAGGTCTGGGTGGTTTAAACTTTGATATAATCAATGATCTTAAAACAAAATATGACAAAAAGCTGGATAGCCTACAAAACGTTTATGATAGTATATCGGATCACAATGGAAATTACAAAGAACAGCGTTACTGGGAGCTCAAAATAGATGATTGGTTAAGACAAACAGCATATTACGAAAATGAAGATATTCATCAATATCAAAACTTTCAAAAAGGGAGAACCAATTTCTTTAAGCATATCTACTTTACCAAAACCAACAAAATTTTGACCTCTTATCCGGTAATGGAAGCAAATGCCAAATTCGGTGCGGTTTATGAAGTCATTTATCCTTATCACGGTGAGAAAATCATAAAGTACTATAAGAACGGAATACTTCAAAATGGAGGATATTTTAAAACGGCAGTAACCCGGTTAATAGAAAAGGATAATGGTGTTTTTGAAATACATTATTTAAACTCCAAAGAACTTTACAACACAAATTTGAAGTTTTCCCTTTTAAAACGTACTTCAGACGAGGATCAAAATGTAATACTTCATTACTACGATTCAGAAGGTAAAAGAGTCGAAAATGGCAGTGTTTTTGAAACAAGATGGCATTACAACAGTGGCGATAATTCTTTTCTCTCTAATTATTATGATTCAAAAGGAAAAACAATTAAAAATGATGAGGGCATATTCTCCGTTAGAAGAACCCTTGACTCTCTAGGTAGAACTCGAGTCTATGAAAACCTTGATTCGAAGGGAAGGCTTACCATAGACGGCGATTTTGGAGCAAAATATGTGTATGAGCTAAATGAAAATCACAAGAAAACCAGTTATAGAATCTATGACAGTAACAACAAACCTGCATACCATTTAAACGATTATTACTTGAAATACGAATATGATGAGCGTGGCAATACCGTTAAAGTAAGTTCACTTAATGAAGATGGTCAAAATACCTACGATAGCAATGGAGCTTCTATTTACACCTTCACTTATGATTTAAATGACCGTCAAACAAGTGTAAAACGCTTTAATAAAAATGGTAAAGCAATTGTTGCCAATGATGATTACCATTCGCAGGTCAAAGATTATGACTCTTTGGGGAGAATTCAGTTCGAAGCATATTATTACCCTGGGTACGTATTAAAATATAGTGATAACAAATGGGGTGCAAGGAAATACGAATATATTGGTGACAGTATTGTAAGAGAACATAATTTAGATGTCTATGGTGATGCATTGGAAAACAACTCTGGTGTTGCTATGATCCGAAAAAAATTAGATGGGAATGGAAATCTGAAATCAGAAGTGTATTATGATTCTGACGGGGGATATGCCAAGACAGATGATGGTGTTGTGGAACATAAATACGAATATGACAGCAACGGAAATAAAATTGAGAATAGTACCCATGATTCCCTTGGGGATTTAATAGCGTTTGAAGCAGATGTGGCGATTATAAGGTGGGAATACGATAAACGGGGTAATAAGTTGAAGACCACCTATTTTAATAAGGATAATGAGCTGGCAATGGCCAATCAAGGTGCAACCTATAATGTCTATGCTTATAATAAGAAAAATCAAATTATAAGAAGAAGTAATCTCGATATTACTGGGAGCCCTGTTACCCATGATGGAGTATACCAAACCAAATTCCTATATAATCGTTTTGGCTTGGATTCGGTAAAACTTGAATATGGAATTGATGGCAACTTAAAAAATGGTGTAGCCATTACTAGATATTATTATAATCGTTACGGAAATAAAGTGCTTACTCAATTTTATGATGCCAGGAATAATCGAATTGAAAATTCAGATGCCGTGAGTGCTATTAAGATTAGATACAATGGCCGTCACTATGTAGACAGTTATGAATATTTGGGGCGTAATAATAGATTAGCCAATAATGTGGATGGAATTGCCGTGGAGTCTTACGTGTTAAATGAATTGGGTCATACAATGAGTTATAAGTATCTGGATAAAAATAGAAAACCTGTAATTGGCCCCAACGGCTATCATAAAATCCAATATGAATGGGGCGAAATGGGTGAGACTTCCAAATCAACGATTTATGATACAGATTTGAGTTTGTTGGAAGACGTCAACGGAACTGCAATTTATGAATACCAATTAGAACCTTCTGGAATTTACTCTGAAGTAAGACGATATAATAAAAAAGGAAAATTGTCCAATAACAATGATGGAGTTGCTATTACTAAGTATACACCAGCATTGGACGGATTGTATTTTTTGGAAGATGAATTAAATGCCAATAGAGAGTCCGTTAGAGATACCATTTCTGATTAAATCGGACTTGTTTGGAGGTTCCAAGGAATTAATAATTCATAAGTAATTATCTTATGCGTCAGTTTTATTACGCAAACTTCTTTCTATAAATTTCATAAATAACAGAAATTGGAAGTTCTTACCATACAACTCGCAACTCAAAACTCCATTCCATGAGACAAGTTTTTCTATTATCTGTAATCGTTCTCTGCTTTTCCTGTAAAAAAAAGGAATCGATACCAACGCTTGAATTCACTGCTGATGGTTTACAGGAATCTGTCGAAATTGTACGGGATAAATGGGGGGTAAATCATATTTATGCAAAAAATCAGCGTGATCTATTTTTTGCCCAAGGTTATTCCGCCGCGTCCGACAGACTTTTTCAGTTTGAAATTTGGCGAAGACAAGCAACAGGAACCGTTGCGGAAATACTTGGTCCAACAGAGTTGAATCGGGATATTGGGACACGTTTGTTTATGTATCGGGGCGATATGACCACCGAAATGAATCATTATCACGATGACGGTGTTGAAATCATAACAGCCTATACGGACGGCGTGAATGCTTACATCGATGAGATATTGAAAACCCCAAATAATCTGCCTATTGAGTTTAAGTTACTAGGGATACAACCCGAAAAATGGACACCTGAAGTAGTGATTTCCCGACATCAAGGATTGCTGGGCAATATCACCCAAGAACTGCAAATAGGAAGAGCGGTTGCTAAACTTGGCGAAGAAACGGTAAAGGACTTGTATTGGTTTCATCCAAAAGAGCCAGACTTGAATCTGGATCCCAGCATTGATTCTGATTTGTTATCAGATGACATTTTAGCCTTGTACAATGCCTATCGAAAGCCGGTTGCGTTTACGAGCGATCATGTAATCCCGGAATATAGGAATACAACAGCGGAAGAAATTTTAACGTTTCAGGATCATTTGCAAGGAGATTCTTTGGCTATTGGCAGTAATAATTGGGTGATAGAGGGAAATCGAATGGTAGATGGCAATACGTATATGGCCAATGATCCCCATAGAACATTGGCTACCCCATCCTTGCGGTATATGAACCACCTTATTGCACCTGGGTGGAATGTGATCGGTGGTGGAGAACCCGAGATTCCTGGTATTTCCATAGGTCATAATGAATATGGTGCTTGGGGATTAACGGTCTTTAGAACCGATGGAGAAGATCTTTACGTTTATGAATTGAATCCAAATAACCCAAGCCAGTATAAGTACAAGGGAGAGTGGGTGGATATGACACAGCTTACTGAAACCATTAAAGTAAAAGGGCAGGAAGACCATGAGGCGAAGCTCTTTTACACCGTTCATGGTCCAGTGACCTATATTGATACTGAAAACCATGTTGCCTATGCCGTACGTTGTGCTTGGTTGGAACCCGGTGGTTCCCCATATTTGGCGTCTTTGCGGATGGACCAGTCTAAATCGTGGGATGAATTCAGAAATGCGTGTGATTACAGTCATATTCCTGGAGAAAATATGATTTGGGCGGATAAAGAAGGAAATATTGGCTGGCAGGCTGTTGGAATAGCTCCTGTCCGCAGAAATTTCAGTGGTCTTGTGCCTATACCCGGTGATGGTAGATACGAGTGGGACGGATATCTACCAATTATCGAAAAACCCAATGCCCATAATCCAGAAAAAGGTTATATAGCCACGGCCAACCAAAACGTTACTCCTGAAGATTATGCCCATTGGGATGCTATCGGGTTTTCATGGTCGGACCCCTATCGTGGGGATCGTGTGGATGAGGTTTTGACTACCGACAAAAAGTTGACCATGGAAGATATGAAGGCGTTACAAACGGACTATGTCTCTATCCCCGCAAGAATTCTTGTTCCTATGTTGGAAAAACTTGTTTTTGAGGAAAGCGCAGCGAATGCAAAAGAACGGTTGGCAGATTGGGATTATAAGCTTGAAGCGAATTCGATAGCAGCAGCTATTTATGTAGCATGGGAAAATCAAATTAAGAAGATGGCAGGTGAACAATTCATTCCAGATGAAGGTAAAGGGATTGTGCCTGGAATTCAGCCGGCTCGGATTATGGAATGGTTGAAAAACCCCGATGATCGGTTTGGTCCAACACCAGTTTTAGGACGAAATGAATTTTTGACCCATGCGTTTTCCGCAGCTGTTCATGATTTAGAAGTTTCATTGGGTTCAAATATGGATTCTTGGCAATACGGGCAAAGAAAGAACAAGCATACGTATCTGGAGCATGCATTAAGTAAAGCAGTTAACGATAGCCTAAGAACCAAATTGGATTTAGGCCCCTTACCAAGAGGTGGAAATGCCTATACTCCAGGTTCTACAGGAAGTAATTTACGTCAGAGTAGTGGGGCTACCTTTCGCGTTATTGTGAATACGGGGGATTGGGATGCTGCAATTGGCACCAACAGTCCAGGGCAATCAGGTGACCCGGATAGTCCGTTTTATGGTAATTTGTTCGAATCGTGGGCAAAGGATGCGTATTTCCCGCTCTATTATTCCCGACCAAAAATAGATTCTGTGGCAGTATCTTTGACTCATTTGCTTCCTAGAGGGAATCATTAAAAAAAACCATCTGGCGGGTTACTAAATTTTAGTAAACGAATTATTTAAGGAATGCAAAATGAAATAATAATTATTCAGAATTCACCGAGAGTTGAAGTCGTTTTCCGTGAGGATGACTTTGAGATATTGAAGTCAGGTTCCATACTAATTAATCCTACTAATTATTCTAAAGTTAGAAGAGTGAATTTTGTTAAAGGGAAAATTCCTTGGTTTACGGGAATGTTAACAACGATAATCGATTTGATTACAGGACATGGGGTAGGTCATTGGAAAAGGGGAAAAGGTAAATTTGAGTTGAAGACTGAAGATTATGATTATAGTATTGACCTTTTAAAGTATGATAGAGACCAAACTCCATTAGCAATTAAAATGTTAAATGAAAAGTCCAGTTAGAAACTTCGAACTTACAATTGCTCCTTAATCTTTAATAATTCCGCCTTTACCTTTTGTAGTTTTTGAATTACCTCAAAAGTGGAGAGGGTTTTTTGTTTTTCTTCCTTCAAATGGATTTTTGCTCCTTCGAGGGTAAATCCACGTTCCTTGACCAAATGGTAGATCAATTGAAGGTTGTGGATATCCTGGGGTGTAAATTTTCGGTTACCCTTGGCATTCTTTTTAGGTTGCAATACATCAAATTCCTTTTCCCAAAAACGTATCAGAGAGGTATTCACGCCAAATGCTTTGGCAACTTCGCCAATACCGTAATATCGTTTTTCAGGAAGGTCTATGTGCATTAATCCAAGGATTGGTTCTCCTGTGTAGCAAACTTGAGCATATTCTCAAACTCTTCCGCTGTTAAACTTCCATAGTAGAAGTTAATAGGGTTGATGCGCTCTTTGTCTTTAAAGACCTCGTAGTGCAAATGTGGTGCCTGTGAGCGTCCTGTGTTGCCAATAAAACCGATTAAATCACCACGTTTAACTTTTTGTTTTTTGGTAACATTGTATTTGCTCAAATGAGCATATAATGACATATAGCCGTAGCCATGATCTATTCGTATGTGTTTCCCATATCCAGAAGAGCGATTATCTGCCCGTACCACCACACCATCTCCTGTAGCGTAAATAGGCGTGCCTCTTGGTGCAGTAAAATCCATACCACGATGCATTTTTCGCGCTTTGGTAAAAGGATCGGAACGCCATCCATATCCAGAGGCCATTCGAGTTAAATCCTCATTTCGTACCGGTTGAATTGCAGGGATGGCTGCTAGTAATTTTTCTTTTTCCTCAGCCAGCTTCGCAATTTCGTCCAAGGATTTGGATTGAATGACCATTTGCTTTTGGATGATGTCCAATTGCTGGGTGGCATTTATGATGATTTCCGAATTATTGAAACCTTCCAAGGATTTATAGCGATTAACACCCCCAAATCCAGCCCTTCGCTGTTCTTCAGGAATCGGATTGGCCTCAAAATAGAGTCGATAAATATTATTGTCACGTTCCTCAATATTGGCCAATACCTGCTCCATCTGCTCCATTTTCTTGGACAATATCTCAAACTGAAGCTCATAATTTCGGACCTCACGATCTAAGGACAATTCCTTTGGCGTATTGACCCAACTTGTATTCAATAAGATGATTAATCCTAGAAAGCCAAAAAGTGCAGACCCCAAGAGAAAAAAGAAGAGATTCCGGTACCGTTTGGATTTTTTGGGCTCAATCTTTCGATATGAGAGGGTATCCGGATCGTAATAGTACTTAACTTTAGACATGAAGGGATTTTATCCTATTTTTGCGCATTCTATTTTAAGGAGAACAAACAAATATAAAAATTGTTTTACTTAAACTGTTAATTTTAATAAAACCCTAGCATTTCCGATGACATCCCAAGAAGTAAGAGCACAGTTTTTAAGTTTTTTTGAAGGCAAAAAACATAAGATTGTTCCTTCTGCACCAATGGTCATGAAAGATGACCCAACATTGATGTTCACCAACGCAGGGATGAACCAGTTCAAGGAGTTTTTTCTAGGAAATTCAATATCCAAATCCAAAAGGATCGCGGATACGCAAAAATGTCTTCGTGTTAGCGGCAAGCACAACGATTTGGATGAGGTGGGAAAAGATACCTACCACCATACCATGTTCGAGATGTTGGGCAATTGGAGTTTCGGGGATTATTTTAAGAAAGAAGCTATCCATTGGGCCTGGGAATTGCTCACTGAGGTCTATAAAATAGATAAAGAAAGCCTGTATGTGTCTGTTTTTGAAGGAAGTGAAGATGCGGATAATTTAGAAATGGACAAAGAAGCCTTTGATTTATGGAAGGCTATTGTGCCAGAAGACCGCATCATCATGGGCAACAAAAAGGATAATTTTTGGGAGATGGGTGATCAAGGCCCTTGTGGTCCTTGTTCAGAAATCCATGTGGATATAAGAAACAAAGAAGAAAAAGCAAAAATTCCCGGTGCTTCACTGGTAAATCAGGACCACCCAGAGGTCGTGGAAATATGGAATTTGGTCTTTATGCAGTACAATCGTAAAGCCAACGGTTCCCTAGAAAGTCTGCCTGAAAAGCATGTGGATACTGGGATGGGTTTTGAACGATTATGCATGGTATTGCAAGGTGTTCAATCCAATTATGACACCGATGTTTTTACCCCGCTCATTCGGGAAATAGAGATTATTACTGGTAAAAAATACGGGAAAGCGGAAGATACGGATATCGCAATTCGTGTTGTAGCTGATCACATTAGGGCAGTAGCTTTCTCCATTGCTGATGGTCAGTTGCCTAGCAACAATGGTGCAGGCTATGTCATCAGAAGAATTTTAAGGCGCGCAATACGCTATGGGTTTACATTTTTAGGAACTAACAAGCCCTTTATTTACAGGTTGGTAAAAGTATTGGGGGAGTCCATGGGGAAGGCCTTTCCAGAACTTCGTGAGCAATACCAACTCATTGAGAATGTGGTCAAGGAAGAGGAAAGTTCCTTCTTGAGCACCTTGGAACAAGGACTTGTGTTGTTGGATTCCGTAATCAAATCCGCGCCTACAAAGACCATTGATGGGGAAAAGGCTTTTGAATTGTATGACACTTTCGGGTTTCCAATTGATTTGACCACCCTCATCTTGGAAGAAAAAGGCTATACTTTGGATGTAGATAGCTTTGAAAAAGCACTCAAAGCCCAAAAAGACCGTTCTAGGGCAGCATCAGAAATATCCAAAGAAGACTGGACAATACTCTTAACGGATGCTGAACAGGAATTTATTGGATACGATCGATTGGAAGCCGATGTGAAACTAGTGAAGTATCGTAAGGTAACTTCCAAAAAAGGCGGTGACCAATATCAATTGGTCTTCAACCTTACCCCATTTTATGCTGAAGGTGGTGGTCAAGTTGGTGATAAAGGATATCTGGAAGCCTCAAACGGCGATGTGATCTATATTCTGGATACCAAAAGGGAAAACAACGAGATTGTTCATTTTGCTGAGAATCTCCCAAAAGATACCTCCGGGACATTTAAAGCGGCGGTTGACAAAAAACAACGTTGGAGAACCGCAAGTAATCATACAGCGACTCATTTACTGCATCAAGCCTTACGAGAAGTCCTAGGAACCCATGTAGAACAAAAGGGGTCTGCAGTCCATTCCAAATACCTACGATTCGATTTCTCCCATTTTTCCAAGATGTCTACGGAAGAACTTCGGAACGTGGAGAATTTTGTGAATGCTCGGATAGAAGGCCAATTACCTTTTGAAGAAAACCGAAACATTCCGCTGCAAGAAGCGATGGATCAAGGCGCAATGGCTTTGTTTGGTGAGAAATATGGAGACACGGTAAGAACGGTGCGCTTTGGGCAATCCATTGAGTTGTGTGGTGGCACACATGTAAAGAACACGGCGGATATCTGGCACTTCAAGATTGTTTCCGAGGGTGCGGTTGCAGCCGGCATTAGACGTATTGAGGCTATTACATCGGATGCGGTCAAGGAATTTTATTTCAAGAACAACAGAATGCTTTTTGAAATCAAGGATCTTCTGAACAATACCAAAGAACCAGTAAAAGCAGTTGCAAGTCTGCAAGAAGAAAACAATTCCCTTAAAAAGCAGGTAGAGCAGCTTTTGAAGGATAAGGTAAAAGGTCTTAAAAGTGAATTGATCTCAGAATTGGAAGACATCAATGGTATCCAATTTTTGGCCAAACAAGTAGACTTGGATGCTTCGGGAATAAAGGACTTGTCCTTTGAAATTGGAGGTCAAGTAAGCGAATTGTTTCTGCTCTTGGGGTCCGAAAAGGACGGAAAAGCCATATTAAGTTGTTACATTTCAAAGGATTTGGCGTCCAACAAGGGATTAAATGCCGGTGCCATTGTTCGGGAACTGGGTAAATTTATCCAGGGAGGTGGAGGTGGACAACCGTTTTTTGCTACCGCAGGAGGTAAAAATCCAGCGGGGATTCCTGAAGCCTTGAGCAAGGCTATGGAAATAATAAATGCCACAACTTAAAAAGTGTCCTTTAGACTAAAGCATATTAACTGGAAATATATTGTTGGGGAAATCCTATTGTTATTTGTGGGCATTAACTTGGCCATATGGTTCAACGATTGGAATTCAGCTAAATCCATTCAAAAAGACAAGGAAATTGCCCTCACCAAGATTAAGGGTGAAATAGAAGCCAATTTGGTGCAACTTGTTGAAAATCGCACTGAAAATCAAAAAATCCCGCCTTTTGTTCATGAATTGGACGGTGCGCTGAATGAACAAGATCAATTGCTGTTATCACCTACTGATTGGGAAAATTTTAGGGCCAAATACCCAAATTTTATTGTAGCCATTGATTCTGTTTTTATAGGCGATGGCATCTATAATTATATCAGTGATACCAGTTTGTATTTGGAAATAACGGATTTGAGCAGCATTGCTTGGGAAATTTCAAAATCTACCGGTATTTTCCATGAATTTGGTTATGATTGTTTATACGATCTTCAAGGCATGTACTATACCCAGGATTTAGTTCGTGATGAGATGAAGAAGGCTACAGATGCGCTGAGCAATCGAAGTATTGACGATTTAGTTAAGGTGCTCAAAATTATAAACCAATTGGAGGTACAATTGGAAGGGCAATATCGCGATATGATAGAGAATATTGATAATTGCAAATAACATGCAACTTCAAACAACGATTCCGTGGCAACCATCGAAAAACCCTGTTGGTTATGCTAGTAGAATACTGCTACTAGGTTCTTGTTTTGTCGAAAACATTGGCAAAAAGCTGGATTTTTATCAATTTGCAACAAGGCGTAATCCTTTCGGAATATTATTCCACCCCTTCGCAATACAAAATTTAATCCATAGGGCGCTAGCAAGTCAATGGTATACTAAAGATGAAGTTTTTATGCAAAATGGCCGCTGGCTCTGTTTTGATGCACATTCTGATTTAGCTGCCACTTCACAAGAGCGTTTAGTGGATGATTTGAACAATGCGCTTAGAAGTACAAAAGAGGAATTGGAATCGGCCACCCATCTAATCATTACGCTGGGGACGGCTTGGGTTTATCGGAATAAGGCAACCACTAAGGCTGTGGCAAATTGCCATAAAGTACCTCAGAGGGAATTTGATAAGGAATTGCTGAACCTGGAGCAAATTTCAACTTGTTTAAACGGTATTGTAGCGCAAGTTGCGGCTGTGAATCCAAAGGCCCAGCTTATTTTTACACTTAGTCCGGTTCGGCATATAAAGGACGGATTTGTTGAAAATCAACGGAGTAAGTCGCATCTACTAACGGCAATACATCAATGTCTCAGTCAGAATGAAGCCACTGCTATGGTGTCCTATTTTGAAAGTTACGAAGTCATGATGGATGAACTTAGGGACTATCGGTTTTACGACAAGGATATGGTACACCCCAATAGTGTAGCAGTTGACTACATCTGGGCGCGATTTAAAAGTGTATGGATTTCCCAAGGGGATTACGAAGTAATGCACAAGGTAGAGGAAGTACAAAAAGGCTTAAACCATAGACCATTCAACCCAGAATCTTCGGATCACCAAATATTCCTGCAATCCTTGGAGGCCAAAATCACGTATCTACTACAACGATATCCGTTTATGAAATTCAGATAAATGAGAAAGATACTGCTAGGTGCCTTAATTGCGCTGACGTCTATATTTATTTATAAATCTTGTTCGGAGTACACAGATAGGAAAGCGCTATTGAAGGAAAATTCAATGTTAATTCAAACGGAATTGCAGCATGTTTCCAAATTAATTGTAACTGAAGGTCATTTTGTCGAGGTGTTGAATTATGCCGACACCAAGGAATTGTTTGGACAATTGCTAACAGCGGATAAAAGAGCCTTGGTTGTTGTTAATGCAGACGTGACCATTGGATACGATTTATCCCAACTGGACTATACATTGGATGAGGCTCGGAAAACAATCACAATAGAGTCAATTCCAGAACCGGAAATCAAAATCAATCCTGACTTTCAATATTATGATGTAACGGCCGATTACTTTAATCCTTTTGACGCCTCAGATTATAATACCATAAAGGATAACGTAATGGATGCTTTGCGGATGAAAATAGAGGCTTCAAACCTTAAGTCCAATGCGGAAAATAGATTGATCAGCGAATTATCTCGAATTTACCTGATTACAAATTCTATGGGTTGGACTTTGGAATACCATGGTGAAGTCATCTCAGATACTTCAAATTTTTTGGATTGATTTGTTTTTGTAACATTGACGGGATTTATCAGTCTTAAAATAAATTCGAATCATGTATAGATCAATTGGTGCTCTTCTTGTTGTATTACTAGTTCTTGTTTCATGTTCCAATCCCAATCCCAACCAAATTGATTACAACATCACCGTGACACATAAAGATTCCATTGATCAACTGAAGGTTGAAATGAAATTTATGCCTTCACAAGATGGCATCACCATATTGGAATATCCTAACAGTGCATGGGGACAAGAAGAACTACATAATGCCATCAAGGAAATGGCGTTGGAAAAAGTTTCCGGAACAATTGAAGTGAACAAGGATAGCGGTTGGATTGTTTTGAACCATCCCGAAAATCTAAAGGAGCTTCATTTTCGTTATGTTTTACAACAGGATTTTGAAAAGCCCATCACATCTAGAAAGACCTACCGACCAATTATTCAACCTACCTATTTCCATTTATTTTCCCATAATTTATTTATGGTACCCAAATCAGCCGGTGAATCCTTAGATCTGGTGATTAATTGGAATGGTTTGGGGCCTAAGGACGTAATTCAAAACAGTTTTGGTTCACAACAAAAAACACAACATCTAAAAACACTTCCCAAGCAGGAATTTTTAGAAGCAATTTTTGTAGGTGGGGACTTTGAAGTTAATGCAATCCCTATAAAGGATAATACGGTATATCTCGCAACCCGAGGAGAATGGGTGCCCTTTACGGTAGGTGATATGAAAGCCATTCTCAAAGAAACGATCATCGCGCAGCGGGATTTTTGGAATGATCATACACAGGAATATTTTACAGTGACCATGCAGCCCATTTATACGCCAAACGGCAGTAGTTATCAAGGTACGGGAATAACCAATTCCTTTGCTACCTCCTTCTCAAACAATGAGTTTATGGAAGTGGAACAGATGGTGCATTTGTTCAATCATGAATTAATGCACAATTGGATAGGGAGTATCATAAAAAATGAAAACGAAGAGGAGCAATATTGGTTTAGTGAAGGTTTCACCGAGTATTACGCCTTCAAGAATATTGCTAAGAACAATATTAATGAAGCTGGTTCTACGCATTTCATTAATGAAATGAATTCGATTATACGTAAACTTTATAACTCACCGGTGTTCTTAGCTCCAAACTCGGAGATCAACTATGAAAATTTTTGGGCGAGTAGGGATTATGCAAACTTACCCTATTACCGAGGGGCTGTTTTTGCATTTTATCTAGATCTTGAAATACGTCGCCTGACTGATGGTGAAAAAAGCCTTGATGTTGTAATGCATCAAATCCTTGAAGATGCCAGGGAAAAGGATCAAAAGCTAAATCATGACTATTTTTTGTCTGTCATGAAACCAATTCTTGGCGAACAGTTCCAGGAGTTTTTCAATAAACACATTGAAAATGGCGAGCCATTGCCATTGGGAGATTTGTTCAATAAACTGGCAGTTGACTTTAGTCCTCAAAGCGATGTGTTCGAGCTTGGGTTTACCTTTAATGAAGAGCATAAGGTAATTTCCAATGTAATTGAGGGCAGTACGGCGTACATGGCAGGTATTCGCAATGGAGACAAAGTTATATCCAGTAACATTTGGTATGGTGATATTGAGCGAAACGCGGAAATTGGTATCGAAAGGAATGGAAGTACTCAGAACTTCAGTTTTTTACCAGTAAAAAAAGGTCCGGTACCGCAAATTCAAAATACCGATGAAAACTTGACAAAGCTTGGGTTTTAACGAACCAAAGCCTCGTCAACCAATGCTAATCCATCATCAATCAAGTGTCCCACTTCGGGCCTTGATTTTTTGACTTCCTGCAAATGATTTTTGATTTCTTGCGCCAAGGCATCGCGTTGTCCATTTTTGGCCAGTTCATATAATTCTACAGGCAGTAACCAATCTTCTGGGAATTCTTCTTTGATTTCTTCGAATAATTTGCTTCTGGAGATGTAGGTATTGATTCCGTCTCTATAATCGCGAACACGTTGGTAATAGCCTTCAAGCTTTAACCTACGTGCATTTGAAGTTTTCTTGATTGTGGTTTCCGTCAATTCATGGGAAATCAAATCAAAGCTATGCAAGTCAGCAGGGCCATTGAATGCCGAATCCACGTTTTGCCCAACAGCCATATGATATAATCCCCATTCTGGAAGAAAAAGAACCTGATCATTATGGGTAACCTTACAATCTTTAAATGTGATTAACAGGATTTTACCCTGAAGGTTTCTGGTTCCGGTGACGATTGTTCCCTCAACTTTGATACCGCCCTCAAATTCCAATGTAACTTCTTCCTCTTCGAAAATCTTATAAGCTTTCAAATCACGTGGCCCCATATCTTCAATAGCTAGATTGATGCCTTTGAGCTTACCTATGGGTGAGCCAAAACCTTCCGCATGATCCAAAGTACTATGTCCAACAAGTTCTTTTTCCCTAAACGCCAATGCGGTGGGCCCGTTGGTTTTGATATAGATGGGCTTGCCATTGTGTTCAATTACTTCATTGAAAGTTCCAGATATCTGAAGACCTGTACTGAGTTCCAAAGTACCCAAAGCATTGGAATTGATTAATTTTTGAACCCCAGAAAGCCCTCCAGTGCGTAGGGCCATGGTATTTGCAAAATCTTCCAATACCTGGCTCAAGTGCGCAAAATTGGGTGTTACGAACAATTGCGGTTGTGGTTTGGTAATGTCAAATGCCTTGTGTGTTGCTTCAATGGTGTAGGGAAGTTTTACCACATCATCTGTCATGCACCATTTGCTTTCTCCAATTGAAGATAGCAGACCTGCGCCATATATTTTAGGTTGTGATACCTCACCAATAAGTCCGTATTCAACAGTCCACCAATGTAGGTTACGAATCAGTGCCATTTCACTGGGTTCTCCCATATTATCTTGAAGAAATTCAATATGCTCTTCGGCCTTTTTAATCTCTTCCTGAGGAGTTCCTGCAGCTTCTTTTATTATTGAAAGATGTCGAACAGCTTCGTACAACTCATAATCCTTGGCACTTGAAATGGCCTTACATCCAATTTCGCCAAATCTTCTTAAGTACTCGGCATACTCGGGATTGGCAATTATGGGTGCGTGTCCGGCACCTTCATGAATTATATCCGGTGCAGGGGTATATTCGATGTTTTCCAACTGTCGGATGTCGGAAGCAATTACTAGAACATTATATGCTTGGAATTCCATGAATGCGGCTGGCGGTATAAACCCATCTACCGCAACAGCAGCCCAACCAATTTCTTTTAAAATTCGATTCATCCCATACATATTGGGAATGTCATCAATGGATATACCAGTTTTATTTAATCCATCTACATAGGACTTATGGGCAACTTGACTTAGGTAATCCACATTTTTTCGCATCACATATCGCCATACGGCCTGATCAATGGCGGTATATTCTTCATAATTCTGAGGTTTTATGAATTGCTTAAGATGTTCTGGAAGCTTGTCCAGAATAGGATTGGATTCGTAACTCATGTTCTTGTATTACTTGCCTTAAAGGTACAAATTCAAGTCCTCATTTCCGATTTTTGTTGAGTATGCAACAAAAAAAACCGCCCTTTCGGACGGTTATATTTTAGTTGGAAGCTACAGCAGGTATTGGCGGATATTCTTTTAGAATATGCGATACAAATTCCTTGATACGTGCTTCTTTCTTTTCAATCTTGCTGGTGTTGTTCAAGGTACCGATTCCACGACCTTGCCATACCAGTTCTTTCTTATTGGCATCGATTACATCTATATATAATGAACCTTCAGTTCGGGTACTCACGTTGTTGCCGTAGCCGCCCCAGCCCCAGCCAGGACCCCAGACCCAAGGATTGTAAAAACCGCCCCAAGCTCCACCCCAACCAAAGTTGTTGTTGTAAACATCCACACGTTCTCGCTCTTTGGTGAAAATGCTGATCAGCACATCTGGTTTCTGGGATTTAGCAAAGCCACGAGTGGTCATTTCAGCTTCAATAGCTCTTAGAATTCGTTTTTTGTCCAAATCAGAGATTTGTGCCTTGTCAATACCAGTTTTATAGAAGGCATACGTCTGGTATGTGCCAAAATCAGTTTTGGTATCATAATCGGAAACAACCTTGACGGAAGAACAGGAAACCATAAAGAATCCTGCTAAGGCGAATAGGGTAACTAATTTTACATTTTTCATATCAAATTTTGTTTTGAGTTGCTGTTAATGGTCTTGTTTTTAACCACAAATACTATGCCGAACAGGGCCTACCCTTGGGTATTCGTTTTTTTATCATAACCATAAGGACAATGCCTGCATCCACTCTCGCAACAATAACCTCTTTTTAAGTGGAATTGTTCCGTAAAAACCTTATACCCTTCCTCTGAAAGGTAATAATCTCCCTCTTCCAAGGGAATGTGTTCTTTCATAAAAGATTGAAATTGTACCCTAAAATTAAAATATTCCGATGAATGGAAGGAATTTCCGTTCATTAGGTAATTCACCGAAATTGTTGATGATATTATCCGACATAACCAATATCGTGTAACTGCAAAAGTTATATTTGTAAGAATCCTATGATAGTTTAGCGTGATTTTAGTTTTCAAACACTTCTTTTATCGCAACTATGTTGGCTTATCCCTTTGGCCTTTCATTATTTTGAAGGAGGGCGCATTGAAATCCGATGAGGTGCTTATCAATCATGAACGCATCCATCTGAAACAACAGAGGGAATTGCTGATCATACCTTTTTATTTCATTTATCTTCTGGAATGGCTGCTACGTACGCTATTGTATTTGAACAGCTACAGGGCCTATCAAAACATTAGTTTTGAACGGGAGGCTTATGCCAATGAACGTGATATGGATTATCTTTCACGCAGAAAAGCATACAGTTTCCTAAACTACCTGATGCGTTAAGCTGTACCCATTGAATATTCCCAACCAGTTTGTACAATTGCCACTTTTAGAAAAGCATGATGTGCGACTAGCCCTCAAAAGGGAGGATACCATTCATCATTTTGTTTCGGGGAATAAGTACCGTAAACTCAAATACAATCTATTTAGGGCACAACAGGATGGATTCAAAACCTTATTGACTTTTGGAGGAGCATTTTCCAACCATATTGCCGCCACTGCATTTGCAGGTCAAGAGTCTGGTTTGAAAACCATCGGGATTATTCGTGGTGACGAACTGGAATCAAACTGGGAAGGCAACCCTACCTTGAAATTGGCAGCTAAACATGGTATGGATTTTCAATTTGTATCACGTGAGGATTATCGCAATAAAAAAAACGAGTCGTTTTTAGGGGTATTGCGGAAAAAGCATGGGGATTTCTATTTAATTCCTGAAGGTGGGAGCAATGAACTGGCCATAAAAGGTTGTGAAGAGATTTTGACGAAGGAAGACGATACTTTTACTCAGATTTGTTGTGCCGTGGGAACCGGTGGGACAATTTCGGGATTGATCAACTCAGCTAAAAAACATCAGAAAATATTGGGGTTTCCAGCCTTGAAAGGCGATTTTCTAAAATCGGATATCCGTAAATTTGCCCAAGCCGAAAATTGGGATTTGGTTATGGGCTATCATTTTGGAGGTTATGCCAAGATCAATTCGGAATTGGTACAATTCATAAACGATTTTAAGGCAACAACAGGAATTCCATTAGATCCCATATATACCGGAAAAATGGTTTTTGGTATTTTTGACCTGATTAAGAAAGGATATTTTAATCCGGGAACCCAAATTTTGGCCATCCATACTGGAGGACTCCAAGGTATAAAAGGAATGAACGAGGTACTGAAAAGGAAAAATTTACCGTTATTGGATTTATGATCAGAAGAATAACCTATGTTGTTGTGCTTGTGCTCCTTATGGCAAGCTGCAAATCCAAGAAAAGGACGGTAACACGTCAACCCCAACCTAAGCCTGTGGTTGAGACCAAAACCCCTAGAAATCCAAATCGGGATTTACCAAAGGATGGGCCTAAGGAATACGAATTGTTTCCCTTACCTCCAAACCCTGGCCGCTTTGTGAAATTCCCAATTGCCAACACAAGGGAGTATATTGAAACGTTTGCGGAAATGGCACAATACGAAATGCGTGCATTTGGTATTCCAGCCAGTATCACTTTGGCCCAAGGCATTTTGGAAAGCGGGTCCGGTAGAGGTGAGCTCACACGTAAAACCAATAACCATTTTGGAATTAAATGCCATACCGGCTGGGACGGCGAATTTGATTTTCACGATGACGACGCCAAGGGGGAATGCTTCCGTAAATATAATCATCCAATGTATTCATTCCGTGATCATAGCATATTCCTAAGCTCTCGTTCCCGTTATAGTTTTCTTTTCAACTACAGAAGAGACGACTACAAGAAATGGGCTTACGGTTTGCGACAGGCAGGTTACGCCACTGATCGAAAATATCCGCAAAAATTGATCGCCCTAATTGAGCAATTTGATTTGGATTCGTATGATGCTGAAGTTGTGGATGGTGGTTTCGATACGGTTCGTGCCCCTAAAAAATATGATGTATTTACCCATGTGGTGGAACGAGGGGACACACTTTATGGTATTTCGAAAAAGTATACCATTTCCGTGGATGAATTGAAGCGCCTCAATAACTTAAGAAACAATACCATATCTGTAGGGCAGGTACTCAATATCAGGAAAGAAAAAACCAAATAATCCCACTAATTGTATTGAATCGTTTGAAATTTCAATACAACGGGATTCAAGAAAACCAAGAACACTAATGCTATACCAACGAAGCAGCGCACTTTTTGCTGAAGCCAAAAAATTTATTCCAGGTGGAGTTAACTCACCTGTTCGGGCATTCAAGGCCGTAGGCGGAGATCCTATTTTTGTAAAAGAAGCAAAAGGAGCATACCTCTATGATGAAGATGGCAATCAGCTCATCGATTATATCGCCTCGTGGGGACCCCTAATTTTAGGTCATGCCCATGAACCCGTAATCAATGCCGTAATTGAAAAAGCCAAAAAAGGAACCTCCTTTGGGATGCCAACTGAAATTGAAACGGAATTGGCGCAATTAGCGGTATCCATGGTGCCCAATATTGATAAAATCCGTTTTGTGAACAGCGGTACAGAAGCTTGCATGAGCGCGGTACGCTTGGCTAGAGGCTATACTGGCAAGGATAAGATCATCAAATTTGCGGGCTGTTATCACGGACATTCCGATTCCTTTTTGATACAAGCTGGAAGTGGCGCGGTTACTTTTGGAAGTCCTAATAGTCCTGGGGTTACCCAAGGAACGGCAAAAGACACTTTATTGGCCGATTACAATGATTTGGATGGTGTAAAGTCACTTGTTGATGCGAACAGTGGTGAAATAGCTGCAATTATACTTGAACCTATTGCCGGAAACATGGGTTGTATCATTCCTAAAGAAGATTTTATCCATGGGCTCCGTGAGCTTTGCACCCAAGAAGGTATATTATTACTTTTTGATGAGGTGATGACCGGTTTCCGATTGGGTAAAGGTGGCGCGCAGGAAGCATTGGGAATTGATGCGGATATTGTCATGTTCGGGAAGGTGATTGGCGGCGGTTTACCTGTGGGTGCTTTTGCAGCCCGTGCCGAAATCATGTCCCACTTGGCACCTGAAGGACCGGTTTACCAAGCAGGGACTTTAAGTGGAAATCCATTGGCCATGAGTGCTGGACTGGCTATGCTTAGCGAACTCAATGCCAAACCTGAAGTGTTTACCAGTCTAGCCGAAAAAACTGAATATTTGCATAAGGGCATTGCGGAAGTATTAACTGAAAAGGGAGTAGTGCATCAAATCAACCGTTTTGGAAGTATGATCTCTGTTCACTTCTGTGATGAACCAGTAGTTGATTTTGCAAGTTCCGCTAAAGGAAATAACGATACGTTTAAAAGGTATTTTCATGGTATGTTAGATCAAGGGGTATATCTACCACCATCTGCGTTTGAAAGTTATTTTTTGAATGATGCCTTGAGTTATGCGGATTTGGACAAAACGATTGAAGCTGTCAAGACTGTTTTTTAAATAAATTCCACAACCCAATTGCGGGCCCTAGGACCAAAATCACAAACAGATAGTTTGGAGTAACTATAGCTTGAAGGTGATTCAAAAGTTGTAAACTCAAAATTGTAATCGCAAAGCCAATACAGTTTACAATGGTCAGAGCGGTTCCTTTTATTTCAACGGGGGCATTTTTCGCGACTAAAGTGGAGAATAAGGGTGAATCCGCAATTACCACCATTCCCCAAAACAAAAGGAATAGTATAAATACTGGTGTAGAAGCATAGCTTAAAAACACTGGGGATAACAGACAGCATAAACCAGAAAGACCTAAAGCTATTGCAGCTGTGATCTTGGCACCTTTTCGTAGCGAAATATAGCCGCCTAATACACAAGCCAGGCCACCAATGGCTATAATCCAAAAGGACCAAAACGAAACTGGTAAGCTATTGATGGATTTCAGTTCCATATGCAATCCCAGAAGAAAAGGCACAAAGGCCCAAAAAGTGTATAATTCCCACATATGCCCAAAGTAGCCAAATGCAGCAGCTCTAAAACCCCGTTTTTTAAAAACCGTGAAACATGCTGTTAGGTCCAACCGTTGACTTGGTTTTCTAAAAGGTCCATCAGGCACTAATAAAAACATCAACAAACCACCAATAATGGCTAAAACGGATATGGAATAGATAACATACTGCCAAGGAAACACAGCAGCCCACCATTTCAAGAAATGGGGAAGGGCAGTACCCACCACCAAAGCACCAACTAAGTACCCCAAAGATTTACCGAGACCTTTATCGTAATAATCGGCGGCGATTTTCATTCCCACTGGATATATACCTGCTAGGAAAAAGCCAGTGAGAAATCGGGAGGTTAAAATCATGGTCTAGCCTGAACCGTCTAGTACAATTCCCAAATTACTTAGTGCACCTAAAACGGCGCTAACCAAGAAAACTTTGGAAGGCGAAAAACGATCGGTCAAAGTCAAAACGGCAAAAAGCAAAGTGCCTGTAATAAATCCAAATTGAACCGCTGAGGTAATGTTCCCTAAACTGTTTACACCTAAGTTGTATTCGGCTATAAGTTGTACCAATACCCCATTACCTGCAAACCACAGCGAGGTGCAAAAAAACTGTGCAATGACAATGGTAGGCAGTATATACTTGGGTGGGTTCATATAGTAACTGGAAATCTGTCGTAATTAAAGGTTACTTCATACTAAAGTAAAAGTATCTGATTTGTTTAATTTAAAAACGAATAAATATAAATATTTGTTAAAATATTACCGAACGTTTGGTAAAATTGAAATTGGTTGTACATTTGTCCCATGAGAATGGCAAAAGTATCAGATCAGGAAATTTTAATCGGGCTTATGTCCGTGTTCCGCTCCAAAGGTTACGACGGGGCCAGCCTTAATGAATTGGCTGAAGCTACGGGCCTTAAAAAAGCCAGTCTCTATCACCGTTTTCCTGGAGGAAAAAAGGAAATGACGGATGCCGTCCTTGACTTTATGGAAAATTGGGTAAACGAAAAGATTTTTAAGGTCATGTCCAATGCGGAGGTGGCTCCCCAAATCCGGCTAAAAGATGCACTGTACAATATTGGAGAAGTGTATGGTAACGGTACCGAAGTATGTTTGTACCGTTCATTGAGTATGGATACGGGAATGTCCCTTTTTGGAGCCAAAATAGAACGCGGCATCAACCAATGGTTGGAAGCTTTTACTGTATTGGGCAAGGAAATGGGTCTAGATAAAGAAAAAGCGTTTAAGGTAGCACAACAGAATTTTGTAGAAGTGCAGGGTAGTTTGGTCTTAAGTAAGGCCATGGACAATACTGCTCCGTTTGCAGAGGCCCTAAAAAATATTGAAAACAGGTATCAAACCTAAAAAAATTTATTCATTAAAATAACCGAACGTTCGGTAAATAAAAATAAGCACAACAATTAATACGTAAAATCATGAAAACAAGTAAATCAATTCTAGTAGTATTTGTAATGGCACTTTTTGTGGCCACGAACCTTAACGGACAACGAAAAAAGTCCGGTGTAGACAGTTATCCAACCACTTTCCATACCGCCAAGATTGCAGGATTGGATATTTTTTACCGCGAAGCGGGTCCCCAAGAAGCTCCAACTTTAGTTTTATTGCACGGTTATCCTACCTCTTCGCACATGTTCCGAAATTTAATGCAAGACCTTTCCCAAGACTATCATTTGATCGCTCCGGATTACCCCGGTTATGGACGCAGCTCCCAGCCACCAATGGCTGAGTTTGAGTATAGTTTTGACAATTTTGCTGAGATCGTTGATACGTTATTGGTGCAACTTCAAATCAACAGCTATAGTTTGTATTTGATGGACTATGGGGCACCTGTGGGGTATCGCATTTTTGAAAAACACCCAGAACGAGTAGAGGCCTTTATCGTGCAAAATGGTAATGCTTATACCGAAGGTTTGGCTGATTTTTGGGACCCGTTACGAAAGCTATGGGCCGACAACTCCGAAGCGAACAAAAAACCATTGGAAGGTTTCCACGCCATGGCCGGATTGCAATGGCAGTATTTACATGGGGTGCAAGACAGTACCAAAGTGAGTCCAGATAACTGGCATCATGACCTGCAGCACTTGACGCGCCCAGAGAACAACGAAATCCAATTGGCGATGTTTTACGATTACCGCACAAATGTGGATCGTTACCCAGGGTGGCAAAAGCTCTTTAGGGAATATCAGGTACCTACCTTGATCGTATGGGGAAAGAACGATTACATTTTCCCACCATCCGGAGCATATCCTTATAAACGCGACTTGAACAATGTGGAATTCCATTTATTGAACACGGGTCACTTTGCCTTAGAGGAAAAAGGGGATGAAATTGCGAATTACATCAGCAAATTCCTGACAAAGAACAAAATCAAATAACCCATAATTCCAGTAACTCGGTGCACTGCCCGTAGCTCATCTTTTTCATGAGGTTGCGGGTAGTGTTTTTAGTTTTTATCCGACTTAATGAAACCTAAACAACAAACAATGGAACATGAAGTAAAAATGCCGGTTCCCCCGTTTACTTTGGAATCGGCAAAACAAAAGATACAACTGGCTGAAGATGCATGGAATAGCCAGGATCCTATAAAAGTTTCCAAGGCGTATACGGTGGATAGTGAATGGCGAAACCGTTCAGAATTCATCCAAGGGCGGGAGGAAATCCAGGCATTTCTGAAGCAAAAATGGGAAAATGAAAAACAGTACAAACTTAAAAAGGAGTATTGGGCACATGGTGATGACCGTATTGCAGTACGTTTTGAATATGAATATCAAAATAAGCAAGGCGAATGGTATAGAGCCTATGGCAATGAAAACTGGGAGTTTGACACCAATGGACTAATGAGGAAACGTTTTGCAAGCATTAATGATGTACCAATTGAAGAAGGGGATAGACGATTGTAACCCTTCTAATTCCAAATGCGTTGCTATTGCTTCCTTTCTTAAACGAGAGGATTAGTTTATTGTTTCCAACAATAGTTTCTTACCAACCAACAACGAGGAAATTTTCAAAGTACACATGGGATAAAAAAACGGGGCCTTTTAAGGCCCCGATACAAACAAAAATCTAACTAACTGTGACCTAACCTACTCAAGAGGTCTGATCCAAAGTAAATGTTCCCACTTACTTCTTTCTTTAATGATGAGCAAAACGTTGATAGCAAACAAACCTCCTGTTTGAAGCAATTCGCCAAGTTCATCAGCTTCCAGGAACACATGGAACAAAAAAATGTGCAATGTGATAGGAAGTAAGAATATTGCTCCTACAAAGCTTGTGCCTTGGAGCAGTACCAACAGACCAAATATCAGTTCGCAAATCCCAAGGACCTGCCAAAAGTACCCAGTCTGTTTGGCTCCACTGATGTACAATATTTTTTGAAGCGTACTTTCTTTCTCCGGTGCGGTGAATTTTTCCGCTTTTTCCACGACTTCAACTGGAGAGGGGATAGGCTTTTGGAATTTTTGGATACCTCCATAAACCATCATACCTCCCAAAATCAATCGAAGGATAATGAAAATGATACTTTTGATTCCCATAATCAAGACTTAAAGACGTTCATAAGTGAATTGTGCATTACCACGCACGCCTTCGTTACTTACATAGGCTGTGAACATCAATTTATAATAGTTGTTAGCTGCATCCTTGAGTACATAATATCTGTCATCGCGCAAGGTTCCGCCAAAAGCATCTCTCCATCCACTACCAATTACGGTTCTGTCGTCATAAATAAAAGAGGATTCGTCTACATCTCCTCTCGCAAAATTCGCATAGGATGGCACATCAAACTCAGTGACAACACCCTCTGAATCCCTTTCGTAGGTTGTAACTTGATACAAGCCAACACCTCCTAAGGTGTTATGCACAGCGTAATCAGAATAGGTCAAACCAGCAAATAAAGGTCCTTGACTCCCATAGTAGGAAAAGACTCCACTGAAATTAATGTCCCATGAATCCTTGGCTGGTTCCACACTAACAGGCTGTCCTTCGGTTAAACTAAATGCGGAAAGAATGTAGCTATCGTTCTTTGAAACAGTGACTTCGGAGAAGTTGGTGGTCTCTTCTAAATCAGCGTACTGAATAGTGTAGCTGTTCCCATCAGATAAAATGCGAACTTTCATAAATCCTCTATGATCGCCTGTAGTATTGATACTTCCCGGCTCAGCAGCTTCTGTAGGAATGGCATTTCCCAAACCAATGATGTAAACGTTGTTCTCTGAAGCTGTTGTGGATACTTCAGCAAATGCAGTACCTTCCAATTCTCCTGCGCCACTATCGGTAAAGACAATGTTCTCCTGGATATCACCATATTGGAAATACCCAACTGGTAGTCCCTGCAATAAGTCAGAAACGGTATTTACGGTAACCGTGGTAGGTTGAAAAGTCATGGGATCCAAGGTGTTCAATTCCAAAGGTGAACTTAAATCCGTGGTTTCTGTTACCGATAATAAATCGGTGATTCCTTCCAATTCTGCGGCAGATACCAATAAGGAAGAATTTAGATACACCCTGTTTTCGGTCCCATTGTAAAATGCAAGTTCCCAAGTATCACGCTTCACCGCAGTCTGTACGCCACTGCTGAAGTCAAAGTAAACTTGGTTGGGCATGTTGGAACCACCATTTTCCAAGTCGATAATGCCATTTAAAGCTGCAATTGGTGAAAAACTAACAGTGGAAGAGGTCAAAGAACCATTCATCCAATCGGTATTGTCAAATCCATCCAAAGCGAAAGTTACGGACTTGGTTGTTCCTTCAACAGGGTCCAAAATCTTTGTCAACGTGATGCTGGTATTCAAATCGCCAACGGACACAGGAATACTAATGCTTCCCGCGTTACCTGCAGGTGCCGTGGAGAAATCCGTACCATAGGTGGCGTTTTCCCCAGAATAAGATACAGTGATGGTACCTGCTTCCGTGGCAGCCCTGGAAAAGTTTAAGGTGATTTCCGTGGTTGTCTCTGTTTCGGTAGTACTTATGGTAGCCGTATTGAAGGTCACCGAAAAGTCAATAAGGTCATCCGAGTCATCGTTACTGCACGAACTAAGGATGGCTAAGAACAATGTCACATATAAAAATGTAAGCTTTTTCATGGTTTTTAATTAAAGTTTAAATTGTATGATAGTTTTAGAAAATAGGATCTTCCATTACCGAATAAACGCGCTGAACCTGTGGAAGAACCGTGAGCTCCAGTAGGCACATCAGATGCATTTACGGTAACTATATCGAAGATATTTCGTGCACCAAGGGTTACTCCCAAATCCTTGGTGATATCCGTCTTGATGGAGGCATCCATCCATGTAAAATCGTTGGTTTGACCCACTACTGGACCGTTAGCTCCGGGAACAAGAACCTGGGTACGCCCTGTATACTTTAATTGTGCGGAAAGAATGGTGTTCAACCTAGGAATTGAATACCCTAAATTTGACTGGAGATTAAAGCTCCATAAGTAATCACTATTGCTATCAGCGGATTCGTTTACAGCGGTAGCTTCACCCATGTAGGTAGCTCCTAGTCCAAGTTGCCATCTATCTAGTTTGATGCTGTTTTCCCATGAAAACCCGAGGATTTTGGAATAGTCCACATTGGCGAAAGTGAAAAGACTTCTGTCATTTTCATCAGCAGTGACAACACTTGCAATCTTATCTTGAATATCAAAATAATAGGATTTGAAGGCTGATTTAAAGATTCCACTTTCACCAATTTGGTACTTGTTTTCCAAGTTTAAAAAGACAGAGATACCATCTTCAGGTTGTAAGTCTGGATTTCCTTGAACATTATGGTTAGCGTCTACAAAGTAGAAGAACAGTTCCTCAAAATTTGGAGCCCTGAATGCAGAACCCAATACAGCTTTGAGTTTAAAAGTTTCAGTAAAATCGTAAGTAGATGAAATGGACCAGATAAACTGATTCCCAAATTGTGAATTGTTGGTAAACCGTGCTCCAGGGTAGAAGGACAGTTTGTCCGTGACATTCAAGTCAAATACACCAAAGAAATCATAATTCTCCAAGGTATTTTCTACCACGTCGTTGGAATAGTCTCCGGTTGCTATGGCATCAAAACCACTTTGACGCGTGAATTCATAACCCAATTGAGCATTGAAGAATGCGGATTTAGGAACAATGTTGGACACAAATCCCTTGGAATACCAAATTTCGCTTGATTGGCTTAGATCATCAGCTATGAAGGATTCAATTCCTTGCTGTAAAATATTATAGACATATTGTTGGTAGTACCTCTTCTGATCTTGGAAAGAGAAAAACAAATTATAATTGGTTTGACCTTTTAATGGGCCAGAAACGTTAAGGTTATTGACCCATCTATCCGTCTCAAAAATTTCATCTAAGGCAGTAGGTTTTACCAACCCGGTACTTGTGTCCAATCTACCTGTGACGTTTCTGTCGTAGACAGTAACAGCCTCATCAAAATATTGCAGTTTATAGAAGATATTGTGTTTACCAATGTTGGCGTTTATATTTCCGAAGAAAGTCAATTGCTCTTTTGGGTTCCATTCGGTTCCTCTAAGGCCATCATTGACTACAGCATTATCTTCAATGTTTACATAGTCCTTTCCTAGGAATCCGTTATAGAAACCAGCATAGTCATTACGTGATGCCCCTAGGGAATAGCTCAATTTGTCACTGACTTGGTTACTAATTTTAAAGTTTTGGATATGACGACCTTCATCAAACAATGAGAATTCGTTGCCGATGGTTTCTTCTTGTACAGAGACTTGCACTTGCCAAGCGTAATCACCTTCAAGTCCTCTTTTGGTAACTATGTTAATGACTCCTGCCACGGCATTATCTCCATATAGAACACCCATGGACCCCTCAACGATTTCTATCCGTTCCACGTCCTCCAAGTTGATTTGCGTGATGTCTATATTGTTGCCCACACCGTTATCACTGGCAATGGGAATCCCGTCCAATAGTATTTTCACGTACTGTCCATCCAATCCGAACATGTTCACAGTGGACCTGCCTGTGGAAGCGTCTGGAGTGATGGTGATGTTCAAATTATAGTTTAGAATATCTGCTAAGTTGTTCCCGGCTACTTTGGCAATGTCTTTTTGTTCTACCACACCGACAGCAAATAACTTTTTACTAAGGGACATTACTTTACTTTCCCCAGTAACAATGACCTCTTCCAATTGCTTCATTTCCATGGACTCCCGGGCAATGGTATCTCGTTGTTGTGCATACAGACCAATGCTAATAGTGGAGCAAAAGGTGAATAGGAATAGTTGCTTATTTAGATTCATTCTGGATTAATTGTTGGCAAATATATATGTTATTTTTATTCAATCTAAATAAAATTAATATTTTTGCTCCCAGAAATAATAATCATGTTTAATACTACCACTATGAAAAAATCAACCCTGGTATTGGGAATGCTAGTAGGAGTCATCTTCACGATGTCTGCACAGAAGAAGAAGGATTTAGACCGAGAAGCTATTCTAGATATGTGCGGCTGTTACGAAGTAACTTTTAAATACACCGAGACCTTTTCCCCTGAAATTGATTACGAAAAGAAAATGGATTACACTTCTGGTGCCTTGGAATTGGCATTGCCCATTGTTGATGAAAAGAACAAGATTTCCATACAACATCTGTTGGTAATCAATGATACTATGATCATTAAACACTGGCGCCAAGATTGGGAGTACGAAAATCAAGAAGTTTTTTATTACGATAAGGATAACAATTGGGTTTTTGGAACGCTGCCCAAGGAGCAAGTTAAGGGGCAATGGACCCAAAAAGTGTTTCAAGTGGATGACAGTCCCCGGTATTCTGGTTCTGCCACCTGGGTGCATTTTGATGGAAAGCATTATTGGGAAAACAAAACCGATTCTCCTTTACCGCGGCGAGAGTATTCCAATAGAAGCGATTACAACGTCATGAAGCGTGGCAATCGTCATGAGATTACCGCTTATGGGTGGGTACATGAGCAGGATAACGACAAAATTATTAGGGAAGATAATGAAGCAGATATTTTGCTCGCTCAAGAAAAGGGTATGAATACTTACAAAAAAGTAGAAGATAACAAATGTCAAGCAGCTGTAAACTGGTGGAGCAAGCACAAATCTTTTTGGGCAAATGTTCGCGATTCCTGGGATGAAGTTTACAATAGAAAGGGAGATTTGACCTTACGTAAAAAGTTGGATGGTCAACCCATGTTCATGCATTTCTATCCGTTAGAGAAAAAGGAAGCTTCCGCGGCTGAAATAGCACAATTAATCAACAGTTTTGTTGTAGACTGTGAGCCAATTCAAAATGCAGAAGGTAAATAACAGCATGAAGCGAATCGTTTTTGGTACAGTTGTACTGCTCTGCATGTCTTTTATGAATGATAAAATTTCACCTCGGTTGCAGCAAAAATTGCATAACGCGGTCGCAACTTCGTATGAAATTGAGGAGTTTGAACTTACACCACTGGAAGCAACTTTGGTTGAAGATCATCTCTTTACCATAAGTTCAGCGGAAGGGCAATTGGGGTTTGCTTATTTAGGTCGAGCCGCGAGTATGAAAGAAATGTTCGACTATGTGGTGCTACTGACCCCTGAGCTGGAAATAAAAAAGGCAAAGGTGTTGATATATCGTGAAAACCATGGAAGGCAAATTGGCAGTCAGCGCTGGCTAAAACAGTTTATAGGCAAAGGGTCAAGAGATTCACTGGAGTATGGTGGTGAAATAGATGCTATTTCCGGAGCAACAATTTCCGCCAAGTCCATGACAAAAGCTGTAAAAGAAGTTTTGAACAAGATGGAAGCCCTTCATACAAAAGGGGCCATCTAACCTACTGAAAAAGCGGGGCTTTGCCCCGCTTTTTATTTTATTGAAGTGCTTCACCAATTACGAAAACCAAGTTTTTCAAACTGTCATCACGTTTAGGAAACAGGGCTTGCATGCGTTTGTCTTCAACCATATGCTGCATGCCTTCCGGACTATCGAAATAAAACCGGTGGATTTCGTTTGGCTGTTCCACTAAATCATTTGCGGCTGCAAAAGGAATCAGAAAGCGTTCAAAATGTGTCCCGAATTCTGGGATGATCTCACAGGCTTCGTTGTGGTATTCGGTGAATTGTTCAGCATATTGTTTACCGTCCTTGTAATAGATCAAGGCTATACCATAAGTTTTTGTTACGTCACCAATCTCCCGAAAAAACTTAAAATCGGGGTCTTTCTTGGTAGCAAATCCAAACATTTTTTCAACTGAGGTTGCTATGTATTCCTGCTTTAGTTTGATGAATTCAGGATCATTATCTAAAGCTTCTTTGGCTTTCATATTTGGGTAAACTGCAAAATGGATTTCGTCAGGTAGTTCCATATCTCCCATTGCAATCATCTTTGGTTTGATCACGCGTTCGATTTTTGCGCCGTATTTTTCTAGAAGTACGTTGCCTCTACTTCTTAAAATTTCAAAATCCTTTTCTTTTCCTTCCTTCAGATAAAAGAATGCGGTGTTGATGATTTGTTCTTCCTTACTCACTGTTGTTTCCATAGCTTCCTTTTTCAAATTTTCACTGATTATAAATCCGCTTAAAACGCCTACTGCCGCTAGGGACAGACTTAAGGCAATTACTTTTTTCATGTGTCATTTTTTTTGATTAACCAATTCAATGACACAAAATTGCGGAAGCTTTGGATTTGTTTTTTTGATAAAAAGCTCAACTATTTATCTACAAAGCTCATTCTGAAATGTGAAGGTGCTGCACCATAGGTTTCCTTGAATTTTTTAGAAAAGTGGTGAAGGGAACTAAATCCTGACGAGTAGGCAACATCGCCTATGGAAAGGTCGGAAATGAGCAATAGCTCTTTGGCTTTTTCCAATCGTTTTCCTAAAATGTATTGCAGTGGTGCTATGCCATAAAGTGCCTTAAATCTTCTTTTAAATGAAGACAGACTCATATTTGTAAGCTGAGCAAGTTCCAGTATGGATATTTCATGAAACAAATGGGACTCAATTGTAGTTTTGAAATCAACCGCACGCGGGGTAAAAAGGTTTTCCAGGATTGTTTGTATGCCTGTTGCATTTTCTGTATGCATTAAAAGCAAAATGATTTCCTTCGTTTTTAAGACCAACATTTCCTCATTGGCCAAATGTGGATTGTCAAAATAGAACAATACATCATCTATATACTTATCAACTGCTTTGGAGGCAGGTATTAGGGCCATGTTGTTTCTGGAAGGATGTTTTTTCTTTTTTATAAGAAACTGGGGAAGATCGTTTTTGTATATAGTACGCAGAACTTCTGGATGAAAGTGTACAGCTACAGCTCGATATTGTCCGGTTTTTTTGTCGGCTAACATTTGTCCGACATAATTTCCACATTTCATTAGCACCGATTGCTGACTTTTTACATGGAGAATTTCTTCCTCCGACATTGAATTATAGGCTCCTTCCCTAATATGAAGAAAACACGCTTCATTTACCATTGGATTAGGTGTTTTAAATGGTGGGATAATCCTTGCTGTTTCAAACAACAACCGTCCAAATAGGTCAATGCGTTTATAGGTAACAATCATTGGTGGTAAATTAAAATCCAAGTATGATGATAGGGCGGGACTAGACCCCGCCCTTGAAATCAAGAAACATTCAACCCATCATATAGAATGCATTTTCCAATACCATTTTTTGGTTCTTGATTTATTGCTTTCATGCATTCAGTTTCTAGAGACCGTAAGCAAGTGTTCCATTTGCAGGGCTTCTTTTACCAATGCATCTTGAATGGGTTGGGTCTTTGCATTGTATTCCACAGTGCCATAGTCAATGCCGGAAACCGTGCGAGTAGGTCGTGTACCTTTCTCCATCTCAATAAGTTTCAAAGTGTCATCGGCTACCAACTGTGGGTTGATGGCATCTTCACTGTCAAAAAAGCCTTCGAAATTTTTAAGCATTGCTTGGGGTACGTCCTTAAATTCTCCATAAGCTTCAAATGTGTTTTGGTCTGCTTCTTTGGGTCCAGTAAACAATAGGTTGGTGCCAAAGGGACCTGGTTCTACAATACAAACTTCCACACCAAAAGGCGCCAATTCGTAACGCAGTGATTGTGAATAGGCTTCAACCGCATGCTTGCTGGCACAATACACTCCGAAATATGGGAAAGCCAATCTGCCAGCCAAACTGGTGGTGTTGATGATCAATCCATCACCAGAATTCCGCATATGTGGCGTTACTGCTTTTACCATTCTCGCAATTCCAAAGAAATTCACATCGAATTGTTTTTGGATTTGCTCCAAACTGTAGGCTTCTGTAATACCGACGAACATAACCCCTGCATTGTTCACCAAGACGTCGATGTTTCCATCTTCGGCTATAATGGTTTGCACAGCTTGGTCTATAGATTCGGAATTGGTTACGTCCAGCTCAAGAACCCGTATTTGCAGCTTACCTTCGAGGGCAATTTGCTCCAATTCTTCCTTCTTTTTCCTGTTCTTGCCTTCAACGTTTCTCATAGTGGCCCAAACTTTTTGGCCGGCTTTGGCGGCGGATATCGCTGTTAGATATCCAAAACCGCTACTACTTCCTGTAATCAATACATTCTTTTTCATAATGATTTGTTTATAGTAGACTAGTCGTCTACTAATTTGATAAAAAAATTTAGGTTAACAATTCTTCAGTAAATTCAATAAACAGTGACAAGGGTTTTTCGTTCTTTTGTGATTTCATTCTAAGAATAGCGCCTTCCCAGTTGTTTAGTAAGTATGCTGCTAGTTTTTGAGCATCATTGTTGTTGCAAATACTGCCATCTTCCTGCCCTTCCTTAATGCAAGCTTCAAAAAGAGCTTCCCATTTATCCAATTCTGTTGCTACACCATGGGCATAACTGGATTTAAGATCACTCAATTCCAAGCTACAGTTACCAAGCAAGCATCCTTCGGTAAAGTCCTTTTGGATGTATACCAGTCTGATATCCCTAAAGAAGGTCATAAACCGTTCTTTTGGGGTTTTGCTTTCATCCTCTAAATAGGAGCGAAGAAGCTTTAAGGATTCTTCACCATAGTTTTTAATGACTTGAAGGCCAAAATCTTCTTTACTCTTAAAATAGTAGTAGAATGATCCTTTTGGAATATTGACAGTACTTAGGATTTCATTGAGTCCTACATTGTTGAATCCTTTTTGGATAATCAATTCACCTCCTATCTTAAGGATTCTTTGTAACGTATGTTCTTTGGCGGTTTCCATTGTATATTAGACCAGTCGTCTACAAAATTAATCTATTTTTTTTACTTCACAAATTTTCTGCAAACTTTGGTTTCGAATCATGCTCCATCTTACCAATAGGAATTTATGCCAAATGCGTAACTTTAAATAGTTGTTTGCGCATATGACCCGGGATTTTTTACATATTAATGATTTTGTGATTCTAGTGGAAGAAGGGAATTCAGACATTGTCACTATAGATTCCTGCACTTTTGATGAGCAATTGATAGCTGTTGCGTTTTATGGGATGGGAAATGTAACCTTAAACATAAAATACGATGGTAAGGAAAAGGCATATAAGCATAGTAAAGGCCTTGCCTTATCTTTTTACGCGGATGAAAAGGTGGAATTTGTCCACACGGTATCGGCCAACAAACCTTTGGAGTGTATTTTAATCGCAACATCTCCAAGGAATCTATCAAAGTTACCACATGGTGAAGGCGAGTTATTTGCTCAAATGCTGAATCAATTGGTAAATCCTTCTGATCATTATGTGCAGGGTCCAAAATTTTATATGACCCCGGAGATGCAATCCATAGTAAATCAAATGTTCCATTCGCCTTATGAGGGCAAGACCAAAATGATGTTTTTTCGAAGTCAGGTAACTGCTTTACTTTCCCACTTTTTTGGACAATTGGCACTACAGGATTCAGATGGAATCAAAAGCTCAGAAAAAGAAAAACTGGTCCAAGCAAAAGAGATACTTTCCCAAAATTTGGATTCCCCACCGTCACTCTCAGAACTTTCCAAGCAAATTGGTGTGAACAGCTTTAAATTGAAAAAGAACTTTAAAGCCTATTTTGGGGTGCCTGTTTTTAAGTACCTTCAAAACGAGCGACTTTCCAAAGCCCATGACCTTTTAAGGCATCAAGAGGCTTCGGTTCAGGAGGCAGCTTGGCAGGTAGGTTATGATAGTTTGAGTTCGTTCTCTAATGCTTTCGCCAAAAAATACGGCTTTCGCCCAAGTGAAATTAGAAGTTGACAGGTTCCCGGTATACGGAGCAAATGGCCACTTTACCTTGCTTTCCTTTAAGTGGCACACTTCCCATGGGTTTAAAATGAAATGTGTCCGTATCTAATTTGGATTTTAGTGCTTCGGAAACCAATAATTCACTTTTAAGATTGTTGCATTGTCCCTGAATTCTCGCAGCGGTATTTACCGTATCACCGTGATAGGCAATCTCTTTTTTATACTTCCCAACTTCGGTAACGGTGACCACGCCAACATGCATCCCGGCCTTAAAAAAGGGATGGCAACCGTATTTGAGTTCGTAATATTGACGTTTGTCCTCTAATCGCTGTTTAAACCTGTAGAACGTATTTAGGCAGCTTAAGTTTTCAATTCCAGATTCCATTTCCCAGGTTAGTACGGCTTCATCCCCCACATATTGGTAAATTTCAGCATCACTTGAAGCAACAATCCCCAAATCGTTGAAACAGTCCTGCACTAATTTACTATACTGCACATGTCCTAATTTTTCGGCCATTGGGGTAGAGGACTTTAAATCCAAAAACATGAAGATACGTTCCTCTTCCCGTGGCGTATAAAAGTGACCCATAAGCAGCTTTCGAAGATTTCCTTCACCCAACATCAAATTAACCTGACGCAATACGGAAAGCATAAAATCCACCACTAGGACATAAAAATAGATGGCCCAACTACCTTCATCAAAGGCAAATTGAATAATTCCTAATTCGGTTCCAAAAAGTACCTGATAAACACTGTAGGCTGCCATTACAACGACTATTAAAAAGCCGATAGTGTATAAAAACCGAATCAGCAAAAAGCGTTGAATGGAAATGAACTTGTATATGCGCTCTTCTGTAAGGATTTGGGCAAGACCAGAAACGAGACCCATAATAGGACCTAAGGTAAAAGAAATCAAGATACTTTGGTCAAACTCAAACTTTAAACTGCCTAATTCCTCGGTACCAACACCGCGTACAATACTTAGAAAAAGACAAGCCAAGGTCCAACCCACAATATAGAATCTTAAGATTCTCCACCTCCGTTTATTGATTCGTGAAAGTCCCATGTTCTTCAAAGTTATCCTTTTCGAACAAATCTTCCTCCGTTTTGAACAAATTGGCTGGGAGTACGCATAATAGCTTTGTCCTGTAATTAAAATCGAATAGTTATGAATATTATAAGAGCACTTTTTATCGGAATCCTCATTTGGATTATTGGGGTGACAGCATTTACGGTCTTCTTTGAGATTCCTTTTCTAGAGGACAGCTATCCACAAGCAAATATTGGATTGGTAATCGTGGTGCCTTTTTTAGTATGGAATGGAGCTAAAATGTACTATCGAAAAGGAGCATTGACCCATGGTATTGTGACGGGTTTAATTATGCTAACTGCCAGTGCTGCTCTTGACGCATTAATAACAGTTCCTATGTTGATAATTCCTTTTGGTGGAAGTTACGCGAGCTTCTTTGGGTCGCTGGACTTTTGGTTGATTGCTGCGGAGTTTATCGGCGTAGTTTTCCTGTATTGGTTGCTAAAAATTAGAACAGTCAATACAAATTAAAATACAATCATTAACCAATAAATACAATCATGGGAAATACCACTCTTTTTATCGCAATCATATTAACAGGCCTATCGGCGGGACTTTGTTTCACTTGGGGAAATGCAGTGGCTACTGGAATTGCCAATTTAAATGACCAAGGATATTTACAAGCATTTCAAGCTATGAACCGTACCATCCAAAACCCATTATTCTTTTTGGTCTTTTTTGGTCCGGTACTGCTTACATTTTGGAGTTCATTCATCAATCGAACAGATTCAATTTCCATTTTTTGGCTTTGCTTTTCCGCCGGGTTGATTTACCTGGTGGGATTAGCATTGGTCACCATTTTTGGAAATGTTCCCTTAAATGAAATGTTGGACAAAACCGATTTGTTGTCCAGCAGTGTTGAGGATCTGGCGCAATTGAGAAATCAATTTGAACAACCGTGGAACCGATTCCACACCATTCGCACGGTATCCTCGACAATCTCATTTGGTCTATTGACCCTTGCAGCACTAATTAAGTAATAAACATAACATCAAAATACAATTATCATGAAAGAGCAAATTTTAGTTTTAGGAGGAAAAGGCAAAACTGGCCGAAGAGTAGCAGAGCAATTAAGCAAGTTAGGCCATCATGTACGAATTGGTTCACGAAGCGAAACCCCGGTATTTGATTGGGACCAACCGGAAACCTGGCCAATTGCCATGGAAGGTATGGATAAGATTTATATTACGTTTCAACCTGATTTAGCGGTTCCTGGAGCTTTTGAAGCGATAAAAAGTCTGCTTGAGGCGGCCAAACAACAAAATATTAAAAAGGTTGTTTTGCTATCCGGTAAAGGAGAAACCGAGGCCGAACGATGTGAACAGTTAGTAATTGAATCTGGAATACCGCATACCATTGTTAGAGCCAGTTGGTTCAGTCAAAACTTTAGTGAGAGTTTTTTCTTGGACCCAATTAAAGGTGGGTTTGTGGCTTTACCTCATGCAGATGTGGAGGTTCCATATATTGATGCTGAAGATATAGCAGCTGTAGTGGTGGAAGCCTTGTTGAATAGCGAACATGATGGTGAGATTTATGAATTGACAGGTCCACGACTTCTAACCTTCAGGGAAGTGATTCATGAAATCGCTGAAGCGACCAATAGAGAAATCGCATTTGAAGCAATCTCGTTGGAAGCTTATATCCAAGCCTTAAAACAACACGATGTACCAGCAGATTATGTGTGGCTGATTGATTATCTGTTTAGCCATGTACTCACCAATCCGAACAACCAATTAATTACCCATGATGTTGAAAAGGTATTGGGCAGAAAACCTATCGATTTTTCAGATTTTGTTAAATCAACAGTAGTAACAGGAGTTTGGGATGGAGTAGAGCAGTAGTTGAGACTACTCAAATGTTGGATAAGGCGGGCCATTGGCCTGCCTTTTAAAGCAAGGAGTCTAAATTTTTATAGAGCATTCCAGAAAGTATGGCCAATCCAAAACTCAGCAAAGTGCCTATTAAAACATATTCGGTTAATTTACGATTCTTGCCTTTGTTCAGATCTCCAAATCGGAATACGGATTTAGCAGCTATCAATAATCCAATAGCGGCCCATTGCCCCATAAGAATAAAGCCAAATACGAAGAGTCTTTCCAACATTCCAATGTAGGTACCGGCGTTTTTTAAGGATCCTCCTTCGGCGGAATTATCTTCTGTAATCACTTCCTTGATGTAAGGCGCTAACAACATCCGCATCAATATACCCGAAACAAAGGTCACAAAAACCAAAAATGTAGCTAGTAATAATAATTTGTCGGAAAACAAATAGCTCCATTCCATTTGAAAAGGATGCACCCAATGGACCGCAACTGCGATTACCGTTAAATGTGCCAATTGGTCCAATGCAAATACCCAGCGGTAATTTTTTGGGTTGGAAAAATGCAATTTCAGTAAGTCAATACTAAAGTGACTGATGACGATAAGAGCGATAATACCCAGTAATTGAAATTGTAATAGTAATACTAAAAGGGCAAGGTGGATCGCCATATGCCAATAGAGATATTTGGATTTCCATTTTTTCTCTAATTTATCTTCGACCCAACGGTTGGGTTGGAGCATAAAGTCACCGATAAAGTGGGCAAGCAAAAGTTTTAAGGCTAGTACAATCATGGTTTTGGGTAATGTGATTTATAGAAGCGAATCATTTTCTGTAAGGCATCAAAACCAGCTTTTGTCAATTCTTCACTGATATTTCCTTGCGATTTTTTGAGCAACTGTGCCAATTGCTTCTGGTTTTTATTAGGATTCAATAGGGCATACCTCACTGTTGAAGCTGTTGCAGGTGGCCAATTGTCCATGGTCAACAGAGCGAGTTCTAGCAATAGGTTGATATGTTCATCAAAAGTTTTATTGGAAGATTTGATGCCTAAGTTTTGCTTTTTTAATCCTTCAAAACACTTTCCGGAATTTACAAATGCTTCACCATTGGACTCAGTTATCTTTTCCGCTTGGTACTGCTTCTCGCCTAAGCCAATTGCAATACGGACATCAAGGTTTTTGAATTGTTTGATGCTGGCCTTGATGCTAATTGCGGCATCTAAGGCATTATTGGGCAAGGTTTCCAATTGGAAGCTGTCACCTCTGTATATTTCCCATGCCTTGGGCTCCGTTCCGTAAGTATCCAAGGCTGATTTAAGGGCAGGCATCCATTCAGAAGCATCTACCCCAGTTGAGTTTTTAATATCCCCAGTAAGTACTGCAATCATGGTAATATTGATTAATAATATCTGTTGATCGACAGATAATCGAAATATATCTGTTAATAAGCAGATAATCAAAAATATCTGTAAAATAGCAGATATACAAGAAATATCTGCTAAAAAACAGATAATAGGGTGCTAATGGGCGCTTATTTCCTCAAATTCGGGGACCAATTGGCCATCAATCCAACTTAACTCGCGAATTTCAACGGAGGTTTTTGTCCAATTTGTAGCTTCATCCAGCATTTCACCAGCTTCTTTCTTGAACAAGATTTTATCCTCAAGCCCTCCGGAATCTGCGGGAAAAATGAAACGCTCATGGTGAAAATAAACTCCAGCATCTGAAACCTTGGTCAAAGAAGCTGTAGGGGTCAATAACCCATTGTGGGCAAATACGTAGATTCCCCCGCCATCAACACCACATGCTTCGGACAGATAATCGATATAAAACATACCATCTAATCCAGGTACGCCTTTATCGTCATATGTTGTAATGCTGAAGGTTGTGTTGGACAAAGGAGTTTTGACTTCAACATAATCACCATTTTCTACATGGCGAATATTCAAAAAGGTTTTTTTGTGCCTTTTGGAATACGCGAAATAATAGTTGATACCGTTGAGTTTTATCCGTTCCAATGCAAGTAGACCACCAAGAATGTATCCCGTGGATTCATTATTGTATCGCACTTCATAGAAAAAGGAATCGAATCCATTGTAGGGCCATGAAAAAGCTGTTTTTCCCACAATTACAACGGATTCCCCAATTTTCAACAGATCCAATACCTCGGATTCCGCACTTGGTTTTGATCGGAGTTTAACATCATTGCCAAACACATAAACTTGTTGGCCAGGCTTAAAAGCACAGGATTCATCCAAGCAATGGTATTTGTTTTGGGCAATGGTAAAAGAACTAGTAATTAGGAAGGTTAGGGCCGTAAATAAAACTTTGGTATTCATATTTGCTGTGTTTTAAATTAAGACAGCCCAAACGGGTGTTATTTTATATACGGCGCAAATTGTTAAAATGGTTTATATGGCAAGAATCCTTGTAAACAAAAGAAGCCCCGTCCATGGCAAGGCGGGGCTTCTAAAATCAACAAAAAACACTATCCTCTTCTTCCCTTCTCCTGCATTTTCTTTTTGCCTTTCATTCTTTTTCCTAGCGTAATTTTTTTCCAGGTTTTATACTGATCTTCTGTCAAAACCTCCTTCATTTGTTGATGATGCGCTATTTGGCGATCTAAACGGGCATTTTCAATTTCAAATCGTTCATCAGCGGTTGGTTTTTGCCAATCCCCGCTTTCTTTTTTGGCTTTAATCTCGGCTCTTTTGGTCTTCATTTCCACTGCTTTGGCCAAATTGATTTCCATTATCTGACGTTGTTGCCCTTCGGTCAAGTCTAGCGTCAAAGTCATCTTTTTGGTGTGCAGCGTAGCCAACTGTTCGGCTGTCATATCAGCCTTCATTTCTTTACCAAATCGCTTTCCATGTTTTTGGGCAGTTGCTCCAATAGCTACCAAGAGGAACAAGGCCATTACCAATTTTTTCATATGCTTAAATTTTAATGATTTTGGAAATTGGACATACCAAGTACCAAATGGTTTAAAACCAAATCAAATTTTAATAAGCTTTTATGAAATTTGGGTTGCCCGGAATCTACTCTTGGGCCAGTTCCAACTCCTCTGTGTTGTTCTCTTCGTCCAACGATTCTTCAAAATCAGTTTCTGCTAGTTCCTTTGCTTGAAGGTGTTGTTGGAACTCTTGGTGTTCTTCCATCACATAATACATAGTGGAAGAACCCATAAAAAACAAAAAATAGATAAGACTCTTGATTTTGTAGGTCATGATTTTAGGATTTGGGATTACTAAAATAGGCAAACCTATTGCCAATATTCACGATATGTTGTGAAACTAGCGATTTAAGATGTGAAAGGGACAAAATGCATGGTATAATCGATAAAATGCATGGTTTGCCCCTTTTTACTTCTTAGTTGTGATATATTCCTACAAAATGCGCCTAGCTTGGATCTAGGATTTGATCGATTCGTTCCAAGGCGTCCTGCAAGTGGTAGCGGCTCATACGATCAGAAATCTGGCTAAGACCGTTACGTATGTCCCTTTTTAGATTATTCAATTCTGCACGTGCTACGGAACGTACATCTGATTGCACTGTATTAATAGCGGTTGATTTACGATAACCTCCAAAATCTGAAAGTCTACCCAAGTTTTCGGCTGTCATCAAATAGCTCAGTCGGTCTATATGTGCTTTTTGCAGATTTCTACGGTAGGTGTCGATTGCTTTTCCACTGCGTGTCTCGGACCAAATACCCTGTCGTAGGTCTTGCATCATTTCCAAAAGACCATACGCATCCTTTCCGTTAATAGTTTCATTTTCTATAATACGGGCCAGTTTCCCCAAATGAAGTATGGTGTTCAGGTACCTTACCTGCGTTGAGCGGATATTTTCCACACTACCTGAATACTGGATCTTGTTGAAAATATCTTGATCAATCAACCATTCTGGCGTGGCAAATAATTGTTCTTGAATAAATTCCATGCAATTCTTTTGATGTGCTTTGTCCACATGTGTGTAAACGGCACCTTCCTGGTCAGCGGTTTTGTGGAATTCATAGACCCCACCAATATTGTTGGAAACATGGCCCATGTAACGCCTATATTGCGCCACAACTTGACCATACAAAGTTTCGAGGTTGTCATAATTACCACCTTCTTCAGTTGTCCAACTGGTTAGATTTGGAACAATCCGCTTTAAGTTGGCAATACCATAGAGACTCGCTTTGATTGCGTCGTCACCCAAATCCTCAGTTTGTGAACTTGGATCATGTATATCGCCAATTTGTTGGTGACCAAATCGATACATAGGATCATTTTCATGTTCCCTTATCCAGCTATTCAAAATAGGTTTTTCATCCTCAGCCGAAGTATCTAAAATTGGTTGATACCCCCATTTGATGGAATATTTGTCATAAACACCAATGTTAGGCATCATTGCAACGCCTTCATCCCCAGGTTGGGCCACATAATTAAATCGGGCGTAGTCCATTATTGAAGGTGCAGTACCATATTTATTTGTAAATGCCGCAGATCGCAAGGAATCCACAGGATAGGCATGACTACTTCCCATATTATGCGGTAGTCCAAGCGTATGTCCTACCTCGTGTGCAGAAACAAAACGAATCAACCGTCCCATGATTTCTTTTTTGAATTCCACGTTCTGAGCATCCGGGTTGATTGCTGCAGTTTGTACAAAATACCAGTTTCGAAGCAGGGTCATAACATTGTGGTACCAATTAATATCGGATTCTAGGATTTCACCACTTCGAGGATCACTAACATGTGGTCCGTTGGCGTTGGGGATAGGCGAAGCCAAATACCGCACTACTGAATATCTGACATCCTCTGGAGACCATTCAGGATCTTCTTCCACTGTAGGTGGGTCTTTGGCAATAATCGCATTTTTAAAACCTGCGGCTTCAAAGGCAACTTGCCAATCTTCTATACCTTGTTTTATAAAAGGCACCCATGTTTTTGGTGTAGCACGGTCAATGTAATAAATAATTTGTTTCTTAGGCTCCACCAACTCACCGGCCTTAAACTTTTCAATGTCCTCATCTTTTACTTCCAAACGCCATCTGTCCAAATAGCGTACAGTCCTACTTTCTTGAGCATCTAATCCGTAATCTACCTGCCCACGGGCAAACCATCCAACACGTTCATCAAAATAGCGTCGTTTCATAGGTTCTTCAGGTAATAGTATCATGGAATTGCTGATTTCTACCGAGATGGAACCTAAACTTTGGTTACTTGGCGCAGCACTTGCGATATAGGTTTTTACGTGTCTTGCCTCTACATTTAGGGGGTAACTTTTTAAGGATTCGATATAACTGCGATCGGCTGCCAATCTACTTATCCTATACTGTGTACGGTAACGTTCTGGCATTCCTAATGCCTTCACATCTTTTGTGAACAACCCATCCACCTCAATAACAGTTGCGGGATTCAGCGAGTCTTTTTTGTTGAAAGCTTTGATATCGAAAGCATAAAGAACTGGCTCAAAGTTGGAATTGACCACCGCCTCATGAATCGGCAGTGAATCTGCCGCAACATTGCCATAGGAAACAACCCTAAGCAATACTTTTTTAGGTTTTTTCTCCCATCGAAGCACTTGGGTGTTGATTTTTCCGCCACCAAAACCAATTCCGGTCGCAGTTTTGGATATTCTGCTCACCATGAGCATTTCCCTATTGAACAAGGAATCTGGAATTTCGTAATACTGTTTGTCATCAACCTTATGTACGGCAAAAAGACCAGGGTCGGTTTCTGCATCTTTGGTAATAACCTTGTCATAAGGTTTTATGGCGTCCTTTTTAGGTTTTTCGCTTTCCTTTTTGGCCGTGTCTGCCTTTTTCTTTTTGAAAAGTTGCGCGTCTGAATGATGAATTGAACCTATTAATAGGAATACCAATAGGATTTTGGGAAGTACTTTTTGAAACATTTATAATCAATTTGGTAATCTCAATGCGCCCAAAGAACCTAAAAAACACGATAATAGACTGTTAAAAAATTACTAACTCTATTTTTTTGTGGGAGAGGTGCTAATCTTTGGGAGTCCTGCATTTTACTGATGGTTTGGCTTGAAACCCTACCTATAGCTGGGCTGAGCCACGTTTGAAATTTCCCTAAAAAAATCAAAATGCTGTAACATTCTTGGAATATGATAGTCTTATAAGCATACATCATCAATCAAAAAATTCAATCAAAAATGAACAAATTATTAATGATTTACGGATGCGTCCTCTTAAGTAGTACCGCCGTAGCAAAAGAGCAACAAAGTGCCGCTGCAGCTGTTGTAGAAAATCATACCGAACAGGTAGGCACGTTTGAGAACAGTGTTAAGCTATTACACGTAAGTAATGGTTTTGAAGATGAGACCTTTAGATTTTATAATTTATGGAATGAAGGGTCCTATGAGTTAAATTTAAGTGATATAGAGTTCTTGGAAGAGGACATGGATATGGACCTAGGTTTTAATACCTCGGATTACCTTCCATCCGATTTTAATCCTTACGAGACCTATTTTGATTTGAATTCCCTTATATATATTGAAGAAAATGAACTGCAATTGGATTTTGACACCAATCGCTATTTACCTGAAGGCTTTGATGCCTATTCAGATGTAGTTGATGTTCATGCCATCAATTATTTGGAAGAAGAGGATTTAGATCTTGGTTTCAACACGGAAGATTACCTTCCAGCTGATTTTTCGGCTTACGAAGCATATATGGATTTAAACTCCATATCATATATAGAGACTGAAACTGAGTGGGAATTGGGTGACGATTTTGAGTATACTTTACCTGAAGGTTTCGATCCATACACCGAAGTATTGGAAGTAGCTTCCATCAATTATATGGAAGAAGAAGATTTGGATTTGGGTTTTGATACCTCAATCTACCTTCCAAAAAACTTTAACCCCTATACCAGGGTTGATTAGGTAGGATGTAATTTTCATTTTACAAATTTTTGAGTTAGTTAGTCAAGAAAGACCCCCTTTTAGGGGGTTTTTCGATTTATGGAGCTAATACAACTCATTTCCTGCTAGTTAACAAAAAAATAACATAGAATTCGATGAAGTGTTTTTGTTAAAATAAACACTTTAACACTATCAATCTGACAAAATATAGATGCTTTGATCAACAGGTTTTCAATGGCGGATTCGAAGCGTTACCAACTCCATTTTTCGGTCGATTTTACCCTAACGTTAACGAAAATCTAATTGTAATAATCTTCACAATATGTGGTTATATCTTTGTCTTAAAATTGAAAAACGACGGTTATGAAAATTAGAAATCTGATTGTAATACTTATTGCCGTAACAACCATTTTTGCTGCGGCGAACAGCCCTAAAAAAAACAATGCCCCAATTCATTATTTTGATGTGGATACTTTAGTATTCATTGAAGAAGATGAACACGGACTAGGTTTTGATACCGCTCCATATCTTCCTGAGAATTTTGACCCTTATAATGGTGAATTTTTCTTGGATGCCATCAATTATATTGATGAAAATGATGACTTGGAGTTAGATTTTGATACATCCGGATATCTACCAATTGGTTTTGATCCGTATATACAATAAAGTTAGTTTCTTACTATTTTTTTGAGTTAGTTAGTTTGTTAGGAGCCCCTCTAAAAGAGGGGCTTTTTTTACTAGAATAATAATGGAATCACAAACTGAAAGACCAAAATCAACAATCCAACTGCGATAAGGTTTAATATGACCCCTACCCGTGCCATTTGTGGCACTTTGACATAGCCACTGGCAAAAACAATTGCATTTGGAGGTGTAGCCATCGGTAACATAAATGCACAGCTACTGGCAATGGTCACAGGTATCAATAAATACAGGATTGGGATATCCAGACCTATGGCAATACCCGCCACTACAGGAGCCAATACGGCTACCAAAGCCACATTACTCATTAATTCTGTCATAAACAGCATTAGGGCAATCAATAAGGATGCTGTGAGCAAGATGCTAATATCACTGCTGGCTATGGCATTGGCAACAATATCGACAATACCGCTAGATGACATTCCTTTGGCCAAGGCCAAACCACCACCAAACAGAATCAAGATACCCCACGCAAGTTTTGAGGTATCTTTCCATTGGATGATAAAATCCCCTTTTTTTAAGTTATAAGGAACTGAAAACAATGCTATAGCAGCAAAAATACTGATCATGGTATCCGACAATCCAAGCGATGGAAAGATACTGTTGATTAGTGTTCGGAAAATCCATAGGAAAACCGTTACGGCGAAAATGGCCAACACCAATTTTTCCTTGCCCGATGTCGGACCCAATTTTTCAAGTTCTTTATGAATTACTTCTTTGGATGCATTGAACTGTAGATCTCGGTTGGGGTACATCCATTTAACCAATACCAAATAACAAATCCCGACCATAACAATCGAAAATGGCAATCCTAATGTCATCCATTTCAAAAAGGAGATTTCCGTATTGTACTCATTTTCCAAAAGTCCAATTAAAACGGAATTAGGTGGCGTTCCAATTACGGTAGCAATCCCTCCCGCGTTGGCGGAAAAAGCAATACCCAACATTACGCTCAAGGCAAAATTTCGATCATTCTTTGTAAAACCATCTTCATCATTGATCAATAGGTTGATTACTGATAACGCAATGGGTAACATGACCACAGTACTTGCCGTATTGCTAATCCACATACTCAATGATCCAGTAGCAATCATGAACCCCAAAACCACTTTGTTGGGTGTGGTTCCAGTCAACTTAATAATATTCAATGCAATCCGTTTATGTAGGTTGACTTTTTCCAAGGCCAACGCCATAACAAAACCTCCAAAAAACAAAAAGACAATTGGACTGCCATAGTTCGCACCAACCTCTCCAATGGGCAATACCTTTAGAATTGGAAAAAGCAATAATGGGAGCAAGGCGGTTACGGAAATGGATACGGCTTCCGTGATCCACCAAATCAACATCCAAACAGCAACGGCTATTACGGGGTCACCTTTTTCAGAAATTAATTCCATGGGAAGATAGGTCAATAAAAGGAATACAATTGGGCCAAGAATAAGGCCTATGATTTTGGATTTTTCCATAGTAGGATATAGGTTCGATGGCTTAAAGATAACGGGTGTGATCCATATGAAAAAACCTTCCCGTATTGGGAAGGTTTCACACTTAACTAAACTCGCCTAATTCAAAGCATTGGAGAGCAGAACTATAAGCTAAATCGTAGTCGGGCAAATAGGTATCTACCACTGTAACCAAATTGAGAGGTTCTTCTGGAATACACAAATTGATCTCCGGAAGTACCGCCAGCTCTGTTTTCATCAGGGTAAACGTCAAATAGATTGTTCGCACCAACGGTTAATGCCAGATTTTCCGAAAATGTCTTGGTAACGGTTAAATCGGTAACCAGCTTACCTCCATATATAGCGTCATCACTTATGGTTGTTCCTTCAACTCTTGCGTCTCCATTAAAATCATCGGGGTCAGTAACTTCTCCAAAGAATACATTTCTCAACAAGAAATCCCATGAATTATAAGACACCAAATTGGTAAGGTTCAATTTTGTCCGGGGCTGTGCCAAGGTTAGGAATGCTTCTTCCTGACCGTCAAAAAATGCACCGCTCAACCCCGCATTCTCAATCAATTCGGGTACGAAAATGTCTTCAACCTCGGTTTTATTGAAGGTGGCTGCGAAATCGTTTTTAAGTATGGCATCACCTAAATTGGTTTTATGTGACAGTACGATATCAACCCCGGAGGATTTGGTATCGATGGCATTAACAAAGAAACGCGCACTTGTGGCTCCTGCAGCTTCAAAAATAGCCTCTAACTCTGGGTCATCCCCATCACCAAAACTACCGGAGTATACAATTCGATCATCAATGTTGATCAAGTAGCCATCTACCGTGATCGTGAAATCACCAAATGTTCCCGTAAAACCAGCGCTAAAACTATTTGAGGTTTCTTCTTTTAGTTTATCGATACCAATCAAGGCGGCGGCTCTACTGTCGTTAGTAAAAGTACCTTGTTCAAAAGGAACATTATCTACAAATACAGTGCTGGTTCTACTAAAAAACTGTTGGTGTAAAGAAGGTGCCCTAAAACCAGAACTACTTGCTCCTCTTAATGCGAGGTTATCTGAAAGTTTGATGCGGGTTGCCAGCTTGTAATTGAATGTACTTCCAAAGTCGGAGTAATTCTCGTATCTACCGGCAAGGCTTAACAGCCAATTCGCTGTAAAGTCTGCTTCAAAATCGGCATAAAGGGATATATTGTTCCTAAACTTTTCTGTGGCATTTCCTGGGTCATATCCCCTGAAAACTTGTGCGCCACCACCTAAAGCTGCACCTGTGAAGTTGTTTCGTACCAATTGATCATTAGGGGTTACACTATTCACAGGATTACCATTGATGTCATAACTGGTATAGGAAGATTCCTCTCCAGCGATAATTTCATACTTTTCCACTTTGTATTCTGCTCCAAACGCAGCGTTGAAACCTTCAAATACATCATCGTAAAACCGATTAAAGTCCAAGTTGGTGGTATTTTGACTGAATCCTAATCCTCCAGCATCGAAAGTTCGCGGGGTGGCTACACCCAAGGTTCCATTACTTGAGTTTCCTACTGTGATATCAAATGAATTTTTTCCATAGGTATTGGAGAAATCCACATCCCATTCGTTAACCTTACCTCGAATACCGATTGCAAGGGATTGATCAAGGATGTCCGTGCCTATATTAGGTAAAAATCCATTGGGAAATGCAGGGGTATTGGCCCGTCCATCACCTTGAGCGGGTCTTCTGTAGAACCCGGATGCCAGACCTTGTCGGTAACTGATACCACCAAAACCATAAATTTCGGTATTGTCGGAAACAGGAATTGACATATTGGCGAAGAACTTTCCTTCTCTTAATCGTGATGTACCTACTTTAAATCTAAAATCTTTTCTAGTTAAACCGCGAGCGGCCAATTCGTCTTCATCTGCATCAAATCCCAATAAATCACGAAAGGTTCCTATATCATCGTCATTGGATAGGTCTAGACCAGCAATTTGATCTTTGACACTTTGGTCAAGATAACCTATGCCTTGTGCGGCATTGGCATAATCCTGCAAGGTCATATCAGCTACTGTGCCTCCGCCATTGGCAAAGACTCTTTCAGCTCCATGAAATCCTTGGAAAATATCCCCTGCATAGTCCTTGTTGCGTAATGCAGGTTCCCGTGTAGACAATGAACCCGTAAAATTGATGTATCCGCCATCGCCAATTGGTAATCCATAATTTGCGTCTAATTGGAACTTTTCTCCGTCACTTCCGCCTTCAAATTGGTTGCTGTTCTCACTGAAATTTGCACCAGTGGTCAAGGATAAATCCAACTTACCAGTTGACTTTTTCAGTACAATGTTGATTACACCGGCAATGGCATCTGAACCATATTGTGCAGCGGCACCATCTCTCAGTACTTCAATGCGCTGAATTGCGGCTGCTGGTATAGCGTTCATATCCGTACCCACGCTACCTGCACCTACGGTACCATTCACATTGATCAAAGCAGTAGTGTGTCTACGTTTTCCGTTAATCAATACCAACACTTGATCCGGGCCCAAACCACGCAAAGAAGCGGGATCAATGTGATCTGTTCCATCCGAAACGGTTTGGCTTTGCGAGGTAAATGATGGCGCTACATAATTTAAGATTTGATTGACACTTACTTGAGGTCCTTGATTTGCAATTGTAGCAACATCAATTACATCAACGGGTACGGTGGTTTCGGTTGCGGTTCTATTTGGATTTCTTGAACCTACCACAACCACATCCTCGAGTTGGGCGGCATCTTCATCTAAGACAATATCAATATTTGATTGTCCGTTTAATGCAATTTCCTTGGTCTTGAAGCCAAGATAGGAGACCACCAAAATAGCATTGTTGTCTTCTAATTCCAGTGTAAAATTTCCATCAAAATCAGCTTGGGTTCCATTTGTGGTTCCTTTTACTAGAATATTGGCACCTGGGAGCGGACCACCTTGACTGTCCTTAACTGTACCTGTGAGTTCATATTGGTCAACCTTTAGATCATCAATCGTTCCTAGCTGTACTTTTTTAAGGACGATTTGATTACCATTGATGGTATAGGTCAATCCTTCGTTTGAGCTCAATCGATTTAAAACAGGAAAAACATTTTCATTGTCTGCAATAAGTGAAGTCTTTTTATCGTCGTTGATTTCGTTTACGTTGTAAAAAAACCGATATCCGGATTGGCTTTTTATTTCCTTGAGGATTTCTTTTAACGGAGTGTTTTCAAATTGAAAACGCATTTTCTTCTGCGAATAGATGTCATTCGCAGTGAGTTGGCAAATCATGAAGAAACTGAGTATTACACTTAATTTCATCTTTAGCGTCATTTTTTGGTTAACCATCCAAATTCTGGATGACTTGATAACCATGCTTTTTTTCATAATTTTGAATGTTTGATTGTTAATAATCTGAGTTAGCGATCTAATATTGGGAAGGTGCTGCAACACCTTCCTTTTTATTTTGATATTGTTATGACATTGTTTTCTATTGTATAGTTAAATGGTGTACTAGAGGCAATGGTGTTTAGAATATGTGTTATCGATTCATTTTCAAACTCACCCATAAATGCCTCATTGTTCAAATCCAAGTTTTTATTGATAAAGGTTACATTGTGTGAGCGCTCTAATTTCTTAAGGATATGGTCAAACTTTAAATTGTCTATGATCAGCAGGTTTTGCATCCATCCTGTATAGATTCTTGTATCCACAAAATGTTTCGAGAACGTACCGTGCTCTTTTGCAAAAGCCGCTTGGTAGTTTGGTGTCAACTTCATTTTAGTGTCCGGATTGGAATTTTCATATACGCGTACTGATCCCTCTACAAGTGTTGTTGCAATAGCCCCATCCGATTTATAGGCTGATACGTTGAACTGGGTGCCTAAAACTTCGATGTCCAGATTTTCTGCGTTTACAATGAATGGACGATTTTTATCTTTGGTTACATCAAAAAAAGCTTCACCACTTAAATAGACGATTCTGTTTTTTGTTGCTGTATTCAAATGTTGTGGAAACTTTAGACTAGTGCCTGCATTTAGCCAAACTTTGGTCCCATCAGATAATGTAAGCGAAAAGGTTTGCCCATAAGGCACGTAAATTTCATTGAATACAAGTTGGTCCTCTTGGGTTGAAGAAGTGCCGCTAAAATCAAGTTCTTTACCATTTTTAACTGCGATGACTTTGCCATTCTTGTTGCTGATGGTACCCGTGTCATCTTTGGACAATAGTTGTTTTGTTCCGTCGGCCAAGGTAATCACCACCTGGTTTAATTGATTTATTTCTTGGTGTTCAGTGGAAGTGATTTGCGAACTTTGTTCAGAATTCCAAGGCTTGGCCACTATTAAACCCAGAGATATCAATCCAATAAAGATTGCTGCATATTTCCATTGATGCTGAACAAAAGGATTACGTTTCTTTCTTTTTTCGATTGATTTCAGGAATGTGACATACGCATCTTTACCGTCAAATTGATGGTAAAGGTTGTTTTTGGACCTATTCTTGATTTCTGTTCTAAAGGTTCTGAGGTTGTTGTTATTTGCCAAAACCCATTTTTTGAGCTGTTTTCGCTCTTTTTTGCTAATCGTCCTATTCAGGTACTTTTCGATTAATTCTTGCATATAATGGCAGTCTTTCATCTTAAAGATGCTGAATTGACAAAAAACCCCTACGTTTTTTATAAATTTTTTACTTTAGTCCATATTTTCTTGAAAATGGATGAACAATTACTCTTATCGAAACTTAGGTCCGGCGATGTTTCCGCCTATGAGTATTTGTTTGACGAGTACTATGATTGGCTTTGTAATTACATCTTTCAATTAAGTGGTAATCGCAGCCTATCCAAGGACATTGTGCAGGAGGTTATTTTAAAACTATGGGAAAAGCGTAAAAACTTGAACATCAAGGGTTCATTAAAGTCTTACTTGTTTAAGGCTTGCCATAATCAATTCCTTATGCACATAAGAAAGGAGAAAAATAGGGCTGATCTATTGGATAAGGTACGCTGGGAAACTATTTATGATAGCTATTTTGAGCAAAAAGAAGAGGATTCCACTATGAAATCCGTGTTCGACAAATTAGAGGAGTTGATTGAAAAACTTCCTCCAAAATGCAAGGAAATATTTATCATGAATAAGTTAGAACGACGCAAATACCGCGAAATAGCGGAAGATATGGGAATTTCCATAAAAACCGTGGAAAATCAAATGTCCAAGGCACTTAGAATCATCCGCGAAAATGCCTCAGTGTTAATGTTCTGATATGAATTTTGACATCTTAGAGGTAATTATTTACTTCGCCAATCACCACATTGTCCACTATTGAATCTTTCGAAATAGCCAATTAGCTTTAACTCATCAAATGCAGGAGGTTTAAATTTTGATTTATTAGTTAGGCAAGGTGCTTCATTTAATAGTTGACCGAAATAATGATTGTTTTCCTTAAGGAATTCATTTCCTATCTGTGTTGGTTCACGCATTATAAAATATCGTTTGTATAGTAACTGAACGATATCATTATTATGGTCTTTAATGAAGAACTTCTCTATACCATCAAAACTGGACTTATAAAGTGGAACTGCTCCATCTACCAATAACTCCAATGGTAATACCCTTGTTTTAAGGTCAAAGGATCCATCTCGATCCAAAAAAAGTAATTTGGACATTTCATTTGACCTATTATCAATTTCCACCTTGGCAATACGGATTCTTTTTTTATTCCGGACAACGATTTCAATAACTTCTGAGGCATTTAAACTTAAAATCTCTGCTTTCCTATCCTTTTTATAAAAAACCTGCGTTACCTCTTTGGTTTTGGAAATATGAGCTACAAAGCATTTAAGTTTTTCGCCATTTGTTTTGACAATTTCCGCTTTGCTAAAATTAATCTGTGCGCTTACCGTCATGGTGCACAGAAGTGTGAGGTAATACAATAAAATCTTCAATGGACTTAGATGTTTTTATGAATGAAATGAATCATTATAAATCGCAAAAACTATAGATTTATTGCTTTAGTTTAGCAAACAAACCATCATCGTTTTTCTCAACTTGAAATAAGCCCAACTTTGCCAAGTTTTTAGTGCTTTTATCCCACTTTTTACCGCTTAATCCTGCTTGGCTTTTAAGTTCCGCTAATAGCATTTCACCTTGAGGTTTTAAAATCTCCATGATGACCTTTTCCTCGTCAGTTAACTCCACTTGTTTTTTCTCAGGTCGCATTTGTGGGAAGAACAGTACCTCTTGGATGGAGGAGTTGTTGGTCATGAGCATTACCAAACGGTCAATTCCAATTCCAATTCCAGAGGTAGGTGGCATACCATATTCCAAAGCACGAAGAAAATCCTGGTCAATGAACATAGCCTCATCATCGCCTTTTTCAGATAATCGTAGTTGCTCTTCAAACCGTTCACGTTGATCAATAGGGTCATTAAGCTCAGAATAAGCATTGGCCAATTCTTTACCATTGACCATCAACTCAAAGCGCTCCGTCAAAGCTGGATTACTTCGATGTTCCTTGGTCAAAGGACTCATTTCCTTTGGATAGTCGGTTATAAATGTAGGCTGTATGTAGTGATGCTCACATTTTTCGCCAAAAATCTCATCTATAAGTTTTCCAACGCCCATGGTTTCATCCACCTCTATGTCTAACTTTTGGGCTACTTCACGCAATTGCGTTTCGTCCATACCTGCAACATCATGACCTGTGTGAACCTTGATAGCCTCCAAAATAGGTACTCTGGCGTACGGTGCTTTAAATTCGATTTCGTTTGCACCAACCTGGATCTTGGTACTACCATTGGCATCTATGGCAATTTTTTCCAAAAGCTGTTCGGTGGTGTCCATCATCCAATTGTAATCCTTATAAGCAACGTAAAGTTCCATTACGGTGAATTCCGGATTGTGGGTGCGGTCCATTCCTTCATTTCTAAAATCCTTGGAAAATTCATAAACCCCATCAAACCCACCAACAATTAATCGTTTTAGGTATAATTCGTTGGCAATTCTTAGGTATAAAGGAATGTTCAACGCATTATGGTGTGTTAAAAATGGTCGAGCCGCAGCACCACCGGGAATAGGCTGTAAAATTGGGGTTTCCACCTCCAAATAGCCTCTTTCATTGTAAAATTCCCTTATGCTATTGGTGATTTTGGTCCTTTTAATGAATGTTTCCTTTACCGACGGATTTACTACCAAATCCACATAACGCTGACGGTATCTTAATTCAGGATCATTGAATTCATCATAAACGTTCCCGTCAGCATCAACTTTGGGCAATGGTAGTGGACGTAATGCCTTGCTCAGCAGACTGAAGTTCTTGACCATTACCGTTTTCTCTCCAACTTGGGTCGTAAACAACTCACCTTCTATGCCAATAATGTCACCTATGTCGAGCAACTTTTTATAGACCTCATTGTATTGGGTTTTATCGTCTCCAGGGCAAATTTCATCCCTATTGAAATAAACCTGGATTCTACCTTCACTATCCTGCAGTTCGGCGAAGGAAGCCTTTCCTTGGATTCGACGAGACATCAATCTACCGGAAACAACCACCTGTTTACCTTCTGCAAAATCGTTTTTGATGCTATTTGAAGTAACATCCACTGGATATAATGCGGCTGGGTAAGGGTTTATACCCATTTCCCTAAGCTTTGCCAATTTTTCCCTTCGAACGATTTCCTGTTCCGATAGTTGCATAGTCTATAAAAAATTAAAGCGCAAAATTACACTTTTGCGCTTTAATTCCTCATTTTGCCTTGCTTAAAGTGGCGTAATTGGGTGTATAGGATTTTCCGGATAGGATTTGTGCCATGTCCTCTTCCAGCGTTTCAATCGGACTTTCTACAATTCGGTTGACTTCTTTCCCATTTTTGTAGAACAATATGGTGGGCACTCTTAGAATGTTCAATCCTCGTTCCTCACCTGTTGGACTGGTTTTGACTTTACCTTCTCGTCGGTCCAATGCGACAATATCCAAGTTGTCCATTGGGAAATTGGATGCCTCTAGAATTTTAAGGATACGAGGGGTTTCCCGTTTACTATCGCCGCACCAGGTACCCAAAAATAGCTTTACATGGTATTCTTGTAGATTGGTTTTGAACACATCAATAAGGGATTTATCCACCGCATAAGCCTGATAGTTGGAATTGAACCAATCGCTATAAGGAGCATTCTGAAGACCTTCCAGCGTGATTTTTCCTAATAGAAAGGTTTTGCCATCTTCCAGTTTTACTTCTTGGTTAAAGCTTTGGGCGCAGCCTGTTGTTACCCCCAACATAAAAATTGCAATTAAAAAATGTTTCATGTTTTTCGGATTAAAGTTTCTCCGAAAATGCGTGATTTCTTAGGTGATTAAGATTTTCCTAGGTTGGATTTTGGGTCTAGACCCCCGGTGGATTTTAATTTTTGAAAAGCGCAACAACCTCTTGCCTTGAGCTGACATTCAATTTTTTGTAAAGATTGTTGATATGCGTTTTAATCGTGCTATGACTAATGAATAAGTCGGCAGCAATCTCTTTATTGGTCTTGTCTTCCATGATGAGTTGGACAATTTTTTGTTCTTGCGGGGTTAACATTTGCAGTTGAGCAGAACGGTTATTTTTTTGTCTCTTTTTATACCGATTGAGCAAATACAAGTTGAAGCTGACGGATACTGCCAACAACAACCCTAAAATCCATTGCCAATTCACGGGTTTTTCACCACTGAATGATGCTAATTGTTTATCCGCATTGATTTCTGCTTCAAATTGTCGGGTAAAATCAGCACCTACATAATTGTTGTTTAACCGCTCATGCAATCCAATATAATATGGATTGTTGGATACATCCTGCAAGTAATAGGGATAGGTCTCGTTTTTACGATCGGATAAAAAATCAAAAATGTATAATTCTGTGAGCGGTTCTTTTGCGTTTAGGCCAAATTCCTGTAAACGGGCAAACCATTTTTTGGAATTCAACTTTTGATTGGCCTCACTTCTAAAATCCATGAAGTCAAAAATCATTTCTTCCTTAAGTTGTGCAACCTGCAGTAATTGCCCTGATTTGCTATTTGAAGAATGAATTGTACAAAGGTCTTGGTCAGTAAATGAAATAGGGAAATGCACCGTGTCGTTATTATTGGCGATAAACAGTACACTTTGACTACTGTTGCACTGTCCCATAAAATGATGGGTATCATCTTGTTTTTCGCACTCGTCCAAATGGATTCGATAAATACGGTTTGTGGTGGAAAGATTGTCACCGACAAAGGCAAAATTGCCTACAGAATCCACGTAGGATCTACTTATGATCTGTTCCAAGTAAATGCGGGAGGACTTTCTGTAATCCTCCACTAAGGACAAATAAACCGGATTGCCAACAAATGTGGAATCTACTTGACCATGGAATTTATATTGACTGTGGCCCAATAATCCTATGAGCAATGCAATTATTGTAATCCTAAAACGCATACGGTTAACTCTGGATTTAAAAGTAAGGGTTTTGTGTAACAAATTACGGGTTTGTGCGACCTATATATGTCATCAATCAATTATCAAATCAATGAGTTTCTTACGTGTTTTATTGGCCATAATCTTCCCGCCCTTGGCGGTTATAGGAAAAGGTTGTGGTTCTTTCTTTATCGTTTTGCTACTAACTTTTTGTGGTTGGGTGCCAGGTGTAATAGGTGCACTTGTCATACTCAATAACACAAATTAGAACTTGGATTTCAATCTGCAAGCTCGGAGTAAGCCATAGGTTGTATCCTGCTCACAAATTCTTCGTATGCCAAGGCAGATAAATGCAATCCATCCGGAGCTATGTACTCAGGTTTTTCTAGACCTTTTCTGCTGATATCCGTAAAATCGGCGAACTGGCAACCTGTTTGCTCAGCAATAGTGGCTATAAACCCGTTGCACTTGTCTATCTCGGAAGAATCCTCATCAGAAGCATAGACGCTTCCCAAGGAACTATAGGTGTAATCCGGAATTGAAATGAGTATGACACGTTCTGGCTTATTATTGGCTAGATTAATTGAGTGTTCGACGAGTTCACTGAATTCCATCGTGAATTTTTCGTAATCAAGACCTTGAAACTGATTGTTTACACCAATCAAGAGCGTTATCAAATCATAGGAATCCCTGTCTAGTTCTTGAAAATTGCTTAATAGATTGTCCGTACGCCAACCATTTACGGCCAATATTTCTAAGTTGATGCGTGTGTTTAATTGTACCGCTAGCGAAGTTTGAAGTTGATTGGGAAAACTTTCTTCTTCAGAAATGCCAGTACCAAGCGTATAGCTATCACCTAATGCAGCATAATACAGCATTTTTTGAGCGGTATCATCTTCGTTGCTCTCGATTTTATTCTTATTCAGGGCAACGTTCTCATTTGCATTGGTCTGTATTGTGGTTTCAGCTTGGTTTTTTGTGCAGGAACTACCCAATAGCAGAAAAAAAAGGCAGATAATAGAGTGAAATACAATTATTTTCATAGCCATTAAAAGATACGAAAATAGTTGCGGACGCTAAATTCTGTGTTTTCGACAAAAACCATATGATCCCAACGATTAAATGTGGCTCTTTGTGCGTGAATGGTTATTTTAGGTGTTGAAATAATCCAACACAAAAAATATTGACCATTATGAAGACTATCCATAAAATTCTTTTTCTTGTTTTTACAGTTTTACTTGGCGCCTGCAATTTTACGGAGGAGATGTACCTCAATGAGGATGGTACTGGTAAACTCTCTATAAATTTTGACGGGTCCGAGTTGATGGAAATGGCCGGGGAAGAAATGATGAAAAGTGATGAAAAGGCCGTTGATTCCCTCATTTCCTTTAAAGATTTACTGGAAGAAAAAAAGGATAGTATTGCCCAATTATCTCCAGAAGAACAAGCAAAATTGAAGCGCTTGGAACCCTTTAACATGCATATGGTCATGAATCCTGAAGAAAAGGTGATGAAATTTGATTTGTTCAGTGAATTCACCAAAGTTGAAGAGGTTAATGATGCCTTCAACGCTTTTCAAGGCGCAAGTACTTTTGGGCCAGATAATGGAGGCGATAAACCGGGTGGATTGGGCTCCGAGGAACCAACCACTGAGGTGAACTATACTTTCGACAAGAAAACTTTTAGTAGAAAGGCCAAAATCCTGGACGAAGTTTTGTTTCAACAAGGGTTGGACAGTTTACAAGGCGCTGAGATGTTTCTTTCTGGCTCAACGTATACGCTGAAATACCACTTCCCAAGAAGGGTGAAATCCGCAAATGTGGAAGGAGCCACTTTTAGTGCAGATGGCAAGACACTATTCCTCGAAGTTGGATTTATGGAACTCATGAAAAACCCCTCTGCCTTGGATTTGGAGGTAGAGCTGGAAGACTAGGCTTCTATAGAGGTGCTTCGTATCTTTGCAGGATGAATAAAAAAGTTGCACTGCAGGATTTGGGGCTTAAGGACTATAAGGATACATGGGATTATCAAGAATTGCTTTTCCAAAAGATTGTAGACTTAAAAATCCAGAATAGAAGATCAGGTACTACAACTGAAACTCCCAACCATTTTCTTTTTGTTGAACATCCGCATGTTTATACACTGGGTAAAAGTGGTGATATCAATAATCTTTTGGTCAATGAAGCCCAACTAAAGGAGAAGGAGGCAACTTTTTACAAAATCAATCGAGGAGGGGATATTACCTACCATGGTCCAGGACAAATTGTAGGTTACCCCATATTGGATTTGGATAATTTTTTCACGGATATCCATAAATACCTTCGACTTTTGGAGGAAATAGTAATACGAACATTGGCAGAATATGACCTGAAAGCTGAACGTTCTGAAGGCGAAACGGGAGTATGGTTGGATGTTGGAACACCGTTTGCCAGAAAAATATGTGCCATGGGTGTTAGGGCAAGTCGTTGGGTAACCATGCATGGATTTGCATTTAATATTAATGCAGACCTTGGGTATTTTGATTTGATGATACCTTGTGGGATTAAGGATAAATCTGTTACCTCATTAAATGTGGAATTAGGAAAAAAGGAAGTGGACATGGAAGAGATAAAACAAAAATTGCTCTACCATTTCAATGACCTCTTTGAAGCAGAACTAATCACAAAAAAAGCCGAGGTATAGACCCCGGCTTTCATTTTTTGGTTGGTTAACGAACTATTGTTGGTAAGAAGTAAGCAAACTGATGCTTCTTAATTTCCCTCCTTTTTTATTGTAATCTTCGGTTTTAACCATTCCAACATCTTCTGCAAGCCATTGTTTGGTATACCCTGAACTTTTGATGCCCATTTTCATTTCAGTGGTATAGGTTAATATTTTGCACTGAAATGTTCCTGCAGGAGTAGTAACTGCTTCTTCACCAATTACAGTCCTGTCCACCATTTTTATAGTTGATGTCATCGCAATAGGAGCACCGGTAACGGTAATTTCCATTTCGGCATCAGGTAACACATCATATACAGACAGATTGTTGGGCAAATAAATATTGTTGCCATTAATATCCACTTCCATATTTTGAAACTGGCTGGTCATCCCAGAATTCATCATCGATTTAAAATCAATAGAAACCCCATCATTTTCACATTGCATACCATAAGTGGAATCTCCCAAAAGAGCATCTTTCTTATCATACATTTCCATGGTATACAAAATTTTGTCTCCGCCATCATTGATTACAGAATACGCTACTTTTCCTTCTTTCTTCATTTTGCCATTGTACAGGGAAATTTCAAATTTGGCCCCATCGGAAATAGGATAGTATTTACTGCAGTCCGTTTGCGCACATGCACCGGAAATTCCGATTACAAATGCCAATAAGCTGATTAACACATTTTTCATGATTACTGTTTGATAAATTCTACTCGTCTGTTTTGTGCCTTGCCATCTGGAGTGCTGTTATCCGCTAGGGGTTCACTTTCACCTTTTCCATCAACGGTCAATCGATTGCCGTTGACACCATAAACGGAAACCAGTGCATTTTTGACCGACTCGGCGCGTTTCTTTGATAAATCCATATTGTTCGTATCACTTCCGTCACTATCCGTGTGTCCAACAATCTTCAAATTGATGGTGGCATCTTGTTGGAGTACTTGGAAGATCTGTCGAATGATACCCATGGACTCCGGTTTGATATTGGCGGACCCAGTATCGAATAATATACCATTAGTGGAAATTTTTCCTTCTGCTATCAATTTGCGCCTTAAGTCAACGCCACCCTCCGCAATTTTAAGGTTGGAAATGAAAACGCCCTCTTTGCCATCTTTAAAGTTGTTGATGTGGAATTTTAAGGTATTTAGAACAGAGCCACTTGGAACCAATTGAGGTACATCAATGTATTTGACTTCATTGACCCAAAGTCGGAATCGAAGTTTGTTCACCGCTATGGATATATGTGGGTTATCTAAAATCTCATCACGGAAGTCCGCTTTCACCGTGCTACGGATTTCCCGTCTGTTATTGATTCTATTTTGTACGGTTACCCCAATTGCAGCGTATTGGCAAAAAGGTATTTCGGCATAAGCGTAGTTGGAACCTTCTGCAAATTTTTCATCATTGCTGAGCATGATTTGAAGTTGTGCGGTTGAAGAGGTATTTCGGTCCAATCCAACAGCTGCAATATCAAATTCTATAGTGTACTCCTCAGGGAGTTGAGGGGCATTGGGAATGTAATAAATATTGTATCCAGATTTTAACCCAAGCCATTTTTGCGGAGATTCACCAAGAGTGACTACTTCGCCACCGGCATTAGTATTCCATTTAGAAGGGAAGTCACCGATAAAATCGTTGCTGAAATCATCGAAGAACAACTGTTTGTCTCCTGGGACATAATCGAACTTACTATATACTTGAATGGTTTTTGGGCCACTGGAACCTAAGGGTGCTGTGGTTTGCCCATTACCAGACTGCCCACCTTGTGCATTAGGGTCACCTCCTGTTGGTTGCGGTTGATTAGGCCCTTGCTTGTTTCCTCCAGAGCCTGGCTCAAGTATACTGTCAAGTGCTTGATCTGTTTTTTCGGAAGTTTCCTTTTCTACGCGTCTTTCAACGGTTCGTTCCGCTGCTTTCTCGGCCTTTTTTGCCAGTTTTTTAAAAAATTGGGCATTGCCATTAAGACAAAAGCCAAAGACAAAAACAAAACCCAAAAGGATTTTGCCAGGGGATGAGGTTTTCATTTTTATAGTGTTTTGATTGTGTGTTCTTTAAACAAAAAGATTCTAGGTAAACTACAAAAGAAATCACCCGGTCCTTAGCCAAGATGTATGATTTGTTTGAACTAATGTATAAGTGGCAGTAAAGCGGTTTTAATTCATGCGGTAAACAATGATGGAATTTTCTTGATCCTTGGCAACTAATTCAAGTTTGCGGTCATTGTCCATATCCACTAGGTCTATAATTGAGTTGCCAAACACAGGAAAGTTGGGAATGCTCTTGGCTTGACTGTCATACAAATGGATTTTCTGGTTTTGAATGTCAGTAACGCTGACATAGATTTTGTCGTAGATGTAAAAAATCTTGGGTTTGGTGTAGACACCCAAATCAAGTTCCACCTTTTTGCCTTTTATGCTCAAAATATTGTCATCCATAAAAACAAGGGTTTTACTTGTGGTGTACATACCATGGTCAGGGCTCAGATTGAAGTTAGAACTTGTTAATTTTCCACGGGAATCCACTTGATGCAGCACACCCTTTTTATTGGTAACGGTAAATTTATCTTTATACAAAAACACTTCGTTGTCTGAAAAATCTATTTTTTCAGCAACTTTCAATCGTTCGCCTCCTGCGCGATGGAGTATTTTTAGGCTTTTGTCTTCCAGTTGAAACACCAGATAGTCTTTATTTGAAATTCTAAAATGTTTCGGGGAATTCAATATCGGACTTTGAGCACGGGTATACTTGAATCCATCTACTATTTTCCCACGATTGTTGTACATGAACACGCGTTCGCCTTGGGTAACTAAAAATCTATAATCTTTTCGACCTTCATAATCAAATACGGAAAGGGGGTTTAGGTTGCCTCCATCAAAGCTTATGCTGAACGGTGCCACTTCATCTCCATTTCGATCAAGAATCAAAAATTGGTTGTTGGTGCAAAATGCCAATTGTAGTCTCCCATTTTTATAGATGTCCACTTGCGCTATTCGACCTTGGATTTTACCCTCCAATTGTTTTTTCCAAAGGACTTTTCCGTCCGTGGAAATGAGATACAAAATGTTATTTTGATCTTGCACTACAATTTCTTGTTTGTTGGTGCGATGGTTTTTAACAAATTGGGGATCCACGATCAAATCAGTATCTAACTCTAGGGTAAACAAGGGAGTGACGGATTTGGATACAGTGCTTTTGGCGATTTTTGTGATCAGCATATTCGCATGAGAAAAACCGTTATCTGCAACTACTTGGGCTGCAAAGCAATGTTCCTCGAATTTTTTTGCATCAAACATTGAAGATAGACTCTCGGTCAAATACGATGTTGTCATTTGTTCAATTCCATTCGCATTGGCGATATAAAGTATAGATGCTTCATTGGCCAATTGGCCAGTTGCAGATGAGTAAGTAGCAGTATTCGAAAAGACAGAATTGCTTTTGTAGTTGCTGAGTAAGGTTTGCAAACCCTCCTTATTTTCTGAAAATATGAAGGTGTTTTCTAGTATAGTGCAGTAATTGGACTTAAAATCCTTGAGCAATGGCTCAAATCCTTTGTTCAGGAAATCTTGGGATTTTAATTCGATAATTTCACTGCCTTGGTAGTTGGACGTGCCATTGCTATCGGCGTTCACAAAATCCAATATATTTTCAGTGCCGTAAGCATTTAGAAGTACTAGTTTTTCAGCATTTACCTCTATAACCCCAAGTTCTTCAACCGTGTTGAACAAGGTGTCGATTGGTTTGACACGATCCAAATAGTCATTCTGGTTCTTAGCAAATTCGGAGTAATCGTCAAACGTATAAGAGATCAACCTCTTTGTGTTTTGAGGAGCATAGAGCGGTGTTTTGTTCTGCAAAGGAGAAGTGCCCTTGAATAAATTGATGAAATTTTGAGTGGAATCTGAAGCCAAGGTAACCCCACTAAAATTTATTTGGTCGGAGTTGGCTGTAAAATCCAAACTTATCCAATCAGCAAAAGCATCCAATGTCTGCTGATCGTCTTTCATGTGGGTGGATGCCATAGCGCTAGGTTCATCCATATTCATGAAAAAGGTTGCAGATTTACTAGTACTTGAACTATTGTATAAACGCTCCATACTACGATTGGTTCCCTTTGGATAAGGAGAGCGGATAATATTCTCAATCAAGATTTGATTGGAAGCTATTTGAAGTGCATCTCCTTGTGCAACACTATAGAATTCATTTCCATCCAAGGTGTATTTGGTGATGGAATTATTCTCATATGTCAGGGTTTCAACAGTTTTGTTTTCCAAACTATCAATGTCAAATTTAGTTTGGTTGCGCTTTAAGGTCAGGATGTATTCGTGGTTGTTCTTTCCAACCTCATAAAATGCAACCAGCGCATTATCATCAGTATTCAGGTACTGTAGGCCGTCCAATTTGTCAGTGAGTGCCTTAAAAAGCCCGTTTTCCTGTGTGATGTCCAAAAAAGAACTATTTTTCAACTCGCTTTTAAAATTGGACAAATTATTGATTTTAATAAGCAACGTGGAATTTGGTAAAACATGCCCCAATAGATCGTCTGTGCGTGGCACTTCGGGTTTACAACAAAGAAAGAATAGGGTTAATAAGGGTAGAAGCGCCTTAGATTTCATTTTTGAAGTTTGACACAAATTTAGGATTTTACAAACCCAGTGTCAACTGTTCTGGAAGTTGTCGGAAACTTTTTCGATGGTATTTCGTAATTCCATATTTTTTGATGGCCTCGCGATGTTCTTTCGTTGGGTACCCTTTGTTCTTTTTCCAATTATACATAGGGTATTCTTCATGAATCTTTAGCATATAAGCATCTCGGTGCGTTTTGGCCAAGACAGATGCGGCCGCAATACTCATGAACTTTCCATCACCCTTGATCACACATTCATATAAAATATCTTGGTAGGGTTTAAATCGATTACCGTCTACTAGAATCATGCTCGGTATGGAAGTTAACCCATCAAGTGCTCTATGCATGGCCAATATGGAGGCGTTCAAAATATTGATTTTATCAATTTCATCTTCAAAAACATGGCAAACTGAAAAACTTATTGCATCCTTCTCTAGGATAGGTCGCAAGTTCTCGCGTTTTAACTCCGATAGTTGCTTGGAGTCATTAAGTATGCTGTTCTTAAATCCCTCAGGTAGAATTATGGCACCGGCAGTTACCGGTCCGGCAAGACAACCACGTCCAGCTTCATCGGTGCCTGCTTCATTTGAAAATTTAAAATGACTTTTGAGCATAGGATTGAACAATTAACCGTAGCGGGACCGAAAACTAAGAAGAAATATGCAATTGGAAAACCTTGTGATTTTGTGAAATAAACTTTCACATTTCTTTAGAAACAAAACATATACCTTTGCCTGACCAATAGACTGGAATGAGAATATTATTTTTTGCCCTATTCTTTTTGTTGAGTTTTTCCTTGTTTGCACAACAGGATTCCATTCCACCTCCAAAAGAAACAGACTCTATTGTTGTTGAAAACGATTCCATACGTCCAAAAATGGAATTGGATTCCTTAAGAAGTCGGGATTCCATTAAGGTAAGAAAACCAAAGCTTAGACGGCCCAAAACCGTAGTACAACAAGTAGACACTATTTCCATAAAAGATTACAAGATTATCTCATATGCAAGGGATACCATTATATTGGATACATCCTTGACAATCCATAAAGAATATAAGTACAACTACCTGCGCACCGACGACTTTGAATTGATGCCTTTTGAAAACATTGGTAGGCCTTATAATACGCTGGGAAGAACCTTTGGCAGGGACTCCTATTATCCTAGACTGGGCGCCAGTGCCATACATTCCAATTATTTCGAAGTGGAGGATATCAATTATTATAACGTAGCCACACCAATGACGGAGTTAATGTTCAAAACTACGTTGGAGCAAGGGCAATTGCTTGATGCCTTGTTGGCTTTTAATTTTTCCAAACGATTTAGTGCATCAATAGCGTACAAGGGTTTTAGGTCCTTGGGGAAATATAGGTTTGATCAAACGCAAGCAGGTAATTTCCGAACCACTTTTGCATATTCCAATGAAAAAGGAAATTATGCAATACGCGGACATATTGCAGCACAAGATTTGGAAGCTGAAGAAAATGGCGGACTATTGGTAAGAGAGCAATTTGAAGGAGGCGAAGATGAATTTAGTGATCGCTCCAGGATTGATGTGCAATTTACAGATGCCAATAATCGTATTCTTGGCAAACGTTATTATTTTGATCATCAATTAAAACTGTTCAATGTAAAAAAGGATTCCACCAAAGGTCTCCCTACCTCATTGTCGCTAGGGCATGAATTTACTTACGAAACCAAGTTTTACGATTTTACCCAAACGGCACAAAATAGTGCTTTTGGAGATGACCCTTTTGTAACTCCAATAGAGGACCGAGCTAGACTTAAGACAATGTTCAATAAAGTATCAGCGGAGTTTTCCAATCGAATTTTGGGGCGATTGACAGGAACGGCGAGTCTTTATAACTATAATTATTTCTTCAACAGTTTATTGCAGACTGATGAGGGTATAATTCCAAATAAATTGGAAGGTGAGGAGCTTAGTATAGGAGGCACCTACTTTAAGGATTTGGGAAGATTGAGTTTGCAAGGGGACGTTAATTACACCATTACAGGTGATTTAACCGGAAATACGTTTAATGCGCAGGTAGATTATCAATTGAACGATAAGATCAGGATTACCGGGGCTATCCATGCCTCGTCTAGAATGCCAGATTTTAATTTCCTGCTATACCAAAGTGATTACAGAAATTACAATTGGTTAAATACAGGGGCATTCGAGAATCAGCAGATTCAAAATATCCGTTTCGGTTTGGATTCCAAACTGCTTGGTAAACTGGAAGCAGAATATAGTGCTATTGACAACTATACCTATTTTCAATCCACGGCCAGCCAGGATCAAATTGATGCTGGACAGGAAACCGCTTTTGTAAAACCGTTTCAAGAAGCCGGTACAATTAATCATTTGAGGGTAAAATATTTCAAGGAGCTCAATTGGAGAAAATGGGCCTTGGCAAATACCGTACTTTATCAGGAGGTAACACAGGACAATCAGGTGATGAACGTGCCTCAGTTATTGACAAGAAATACTCTTTATTATTCCAATGATATTTTCAAAAAGGCAATGTTCATACAAACAGGGGTGACCTTTAAATATTTTACTTCCTATAATATGAATGCCTACAATCCTTTGTTGGGTGAATTCTATATTCAGAATAATGAAGAGTTCGGGGCATACCCTTTATTGGACTTTTTTATTAATGCCAAAGTGAGGCAAACAAGAATTTATTTAAAGGCAGAACATTTCAATACTTTGTTTTCTACAGAGCCAAAATATTATTCAGCGCCAAACTATCCATATCGGGATTTTGTGATTCGGTTTGGGCTTGTTTGGAATTTCTTTTCTTAAAGTTGTCCTAACTCTAAATTAATTTCCTGTTGAAAAACAGCATGTTACAAATTAGTCTGTTTTTTTTGAAAAAAATATCCGAAAAACTGTTTGTTGGATAAAAATAACCTGCTTATATTTGCACCCGCTTAGCTGATAAGGCTGGGCGTTTTTTAAGTGTCGGGAAAGGGTTTTGGA